>JBDWMF010000012.1:0-12678 GCA_039972775.1 Erythrobacter sp. | reverse complement strand
ACAATGAGGTTCGGCCTCACTCGGCGATCGGATACAACGTCCCGATCGCATTACAAAATCCCGGTGGCGAAGCCAGCCCGTCACCGTGAAGAAAGCCGGAAAACTCCAGCCACCGGCGCTCCAAAGTTCGGTCTCAGAGCACCGAAGACAAGCTTTTGCGAGAAGCTAGAACTAAAATTCGGGCGCAACTGCGGGGTGCGTTCGGCGCATTGCGCAATTACGTCTCCGACGCGGATGTTCGCGGCAAGCTTTTTGAGAAACGGGATTACCAATTCATCAACAAGGCTGAATCACTTCGCGAGCTTGACGTCCGGTTTTTGACGCAGGGCTCGTTTGCTTATGGAACACTCATTAGGCCCGCTCGGCGTTGGGCTCAAGAAATCGACTTGGACGACGGCATCTATGTTCCCATGCCATTTGTAGATGGCCGGCCGGTGTTCTCATCGGAAGGCCTGTTTGAAATTATGCAAAGGGCACTTGAACCGCTAGTGACCCGCGAGGGCTGGAAGTTCAAGCGAAAAAACACCTGCATTCGCATTACACTGGTCGGAAAAGGCGCGCACATTGACCTACCACTGTTTGCGGTCGATGACACAAGCTTCCGCCGTCTAGCCGAAATGTTTGAGCGACAGACCGAAACAACGTTTGGCAAATCGGCCAATCTTAACGATACTCTGGACACCATCGCGAAATCCGTGCGGCTCGGTTCAGGGCAGATTCTCCTCGCTGATCGTGAGGAAGACTGGCGCCCGTCAGACCCGAAGGCCATCCACGATTGGTTCATCGCCAATGTAACGAGATATGGAAAGGTCCTGCGTCGGCTGAGCCGCTACGCCAAGGCTTGGCGTGACGATAAATGGGATGATGCTGCCTTCTCTTCACTGGCACTGATGGTGCTTTGTGTGGAAGCACTAGCCGCGCTTGGCGAGCGCCCGTCCGAGGATCGGGATGATTTGTTGCTTCTGGCTGTTGCCGAGCACCTTCCCGAGCGGATAAGGAGGGGGAGTATTTCTTGGCGTGAAGGCGAGCGTGCATGTGACGATGAATGGTCACCAGAGTGGCGCGAAGAACTTGCCAAAGCGGCTGAGTCGTTTCGTGACGATGTTAAAGCGGCTCTTTATGACACGTTCCATTCGGACGTAGTCATCCAGAAACTCAGGCGGGCGTTGAGTGATCGTATCCCAAATGCGCCTGAAGCGGTGGTGATTGCCGCCGCAGCGCAGACCGCAGCGGTATTGGAGACTAAAGCTGAAACCGTGCCGATGCCTCGCGTAGGATCTTCGGTATCAGCTTGATAGCGGAGCAGACGGCGCGGTGGGAAGTCGACGCTACCCTAAGAAAACGCGGTTTCCGGCATGTCGGGCCAAATCCCGACCGATACCGTGGTTCGTTGCGAATTGGGCATACGACCGCCGAGGTTGAGATCGACATTCCTGACCTGGAATTTGTAGAACTGCCCAAAATCCGATTCGTTGACCGCTCGTCAGTCAGCCTTCCGATTATTGCACACCTGGAGGAAGGCACAGGCCTCTGCTACGCTGACCGCTCCCTACTGCGATTGGACCGGTTCCGACCCGGCGCTTCAATATTGCGTGTGTTGAGAGAGGCCGAAGCAACGATTGCAAAATCGCTCGCCGGCGGCGCGCTTTTGGAAGTCGCAACCGAGTACCCGTCATATTGGGGCGGAAGCAACGTCCTGGTCATGTTTGGCCGTAGCACAACCGCTAGAACTGCCAGACTAGCGGTTCCAAATAGCTTGAATTCGTCGACACAACTGCTTTTGGTCAACGACAAGCAGCATATCCCGGCCGGATTTCAAACAGGACGTTCAGCTATCACCGTACACGCGTCGACGGATATAGGCGCTGGAACTAATATTCTGGTACCAAAAACGCTTGGTCAGCTTCGAGAATGGTATGAGGAACAGTCCGGATTTAGTGTTCCGAGCTTCGGAGAAATCGGCAACGCGTTGTCTGACGGACAGGTGCTGTTTATCGCGGCGCGCAACGGTTGGGTTGGTTGCCAAATCGAACTCCCTACTGACCTCAAGCTGTTGGCAAAGCGTGGCGCAAGGCGGGAATTTCTGCGCGGCGAAATCAGGAAGCGTGAAACCAATATTGGGCTGATCAGGTATCACGGTAGCGAGGCAAGCTTGGACGATATCACTTCCCGCAACCTGAATGGCATGGCCACGTCGCTAAAAGGCAAATCTATCGCGGTTGTTGGCTGTGGAACAATAGGAAGCCATCTAGCTCGGTATCTTGTCCAATCAGGGGCCGGAAACGACGCTCGCCTGTTTCTGGTGGACCGCGAGTTACTTGCAGCCGGCAATCTCGGTCGACACTTGCTTAACTTCGCCGATATCGGTGAGTCGAAGGCAGAGGCGCTTGCTACTGAACTATCCCGTTTTCATCCGGACGTGCGGATCAAAGCACTGGCAATTGACGTAAAGGACGTGTGGAACCGATTGCGCGGATGCGATCTAGTCGTAGATGCTACAGGTGTCGAAGCGGTAAGCGACTATTTGAACCAAAGGGCGCTGGAAGCTCGGTCACTTGGACAGTCTGCGTTTCTCTTGCACACTTGGTTGTTTGGGAACGGAATTGCGGCCCAATCTTTTCTCAACGTGGGTGACGGGTTCGCTTGTTACCGATGCCTTCGTCCCGATCTTGGCAAGCCGTGGCTGAACGATCCCCGCAAGGACGTGAAAGATGTGGGACGTATAGCTGCTACGTCATGTGGGGATGGCCCATACCTACCGTTCTCCGTTGCCGCACCAGCGATGGCGGCGGGGCTTGGCCTGCAGGCGATATTGGATTTCTTTGATGGCAAACCAGGCGCTCGACTACGAACCATTGCACTTGATCTAGAAGAAGCCAGAAAACTGAATGAAAAATCACCAAAGCCACACGAACAGTGTCCCGCTTGCGGAGCTGGGACAGGTGCTCGTTGACAAGAGCGCGTGGGCGGCGATTATTTCATGTGCAAGGAACGAGGGGGCAAAGCATGAAGTAGGCGGGATACTATTGGGTTTGCGTCGAGGAAAGTATCTTCACGTGACCGCGGCGACACTTCCCGGCCTGCGTGATCGCAGTTCGCGAATCTGGTTCCTCAGATTCGATCGTATCCATCAAATCGCCGCAGTTCGAAAATGGCTCGTTTCTGGATTCAAAGTGGACTGGATCGGCGAATGGCACTCACATCCTGAGGTCTCTCCAAAACCATCTCTGGTCGATATCCAAACCTGGCAAAGCCAAGCCAACAAGCGCCGCGCTCCGATGGTTTATGTCATTCTAGGGCTCGAGGGATTCTGGGTCGGCAGGATGGAGCAGGGTTCTGCAGGACCATATGAGCTTGAGCTAGCCGAGGAATCAGACACATCTTTGCTATTTCAAGTCGCCGATTACGCTTAGAGTCCGTGCCGAAACCGCTCATGAGTTTCGTGCGAAGCGCCTGACGAGGATCATGACGGCTGCAGCGTAGAGGAATGCGGTGGCGGATTCGATAGTGGCCTCTGCATCCTTCCATAGCCTGCGGTTGCGGCTGAACCAGGCGAAGAAGCGCTCGACTACCCACCGCCTCTGCTGGACCGTGAAGCCGATCTGGTCGGGCTTGCGCTTGACGATCTCGACGGCGATTGAGGTGGCTTCGGCTAGCCGAAGCAGTTCCAAGAGCTGTGGCGAGAGCACCGCGTTGCGATCCTTGCGGCCCTTGCCCTGCTCGACACGGAGGAGCATGCGCGTCGAGTCGACATCATCGACCTTGAGGTGCGCGACCTCGGACACGCGCAGCCCTGCGCCGTAAGCAACACCGAGGGCGGCCTTGTACTTGAGGCCCGGTGCGGCTTCTAGCAGTCGCCCCGCTTCCTCCACGCTGAGCACATCCGGCAGCTTGCGGTGATAGCGGGTAATCACCAGGGCGCGCGACAGATCCCGGCGCTGCAGTGTCACCAGAAACAGGAACCGAAGCGCCGAGACAGCGCCGTTGATGGTCGCAGGTCCAACACCCTTCTCATGCTGATCAAGCTGGAAGCGGCGGATATCGTCCGGCGTCGCGGTATCAGGCGAGCGCCCGAGGAACGCGGCAAAGTACCGGACATGACGAACGTAGTCCTGCCGCGTGTGGGAGCCGAGGCCCCGCATGAGCATGTCGTGCTGCATGCGCTGGCGAAGCGACGAGATAGGTGCATCGGTCGACGGGGTAGCCATGGCGAGTTCCTCTCGTTGAAGGGAACTCCATGGGCGGCTCGCCCGCAGCTAACCGCTCAAAGGCTATGATTATTACGCCATCTCAGGCAAAGGCGCCCTCCCGCGAAGCGGGTTCGTGCTTGGGAGCGCAAAGCTGTCCTTGATCCACCGGAATGAAATGCTTCCGCTCGCGGAGTTGTTATCCATCAAGAATTCAATACAATTCTTGAACCCTAGGGTATCAACCCCGGGGCATCGCGATGCTCCTCAACATGAGGAGTATCGTGATGAGATTGTTGAGCAAGCGGCAGGTGAAGGAGCTGGTCCTGTACTCTCCCCAACACATAGCGCGCCTGGAAGTGGCGGGCCAATTCCCCAAGCGGGTACGGCTGGGCAACAACCGGGTCGGATGGGTCGAGGCAGAAGTGCTAGAGTGGCTTCAGGAACGCATCGACGCTCGTGGTCAACAGCACTGACTCTCCTTTTGTGAGAGCGAAGAGAACCGGTGGCAACGCCGGTTCTCTTTCTTTTTTACCAGTCTGCGATGGGGATATGCAGGGGGATACGGTATCCACTCGCAGCGTGTGGCTTGCCAGCTGGACATATCTGCTCAAACCGGCTCATTGTAGCGCATGCGGAACTCCGAATTTCGGCAGGAATCACAAAGAGGCAAAGAATTCTGCGGCGGGAACTGGTGGCCGCAACAGCTCGACGCTACCAGTCGGATTCGTCGTCCGGTTTCTCGATATCACCAGGAGGGTGCGGCCTGTTGGACTTGGTCTTTGGGTTTGCACTTGTCGCTGCCTCAGACTGTTCCCACAGAGTCCCTTCACCTTCTTCGTCTTTGTCTTTGCGGTCGTCTCGCCCTTGCGCTTTGGCGTCCTCGCGGTCCTCGGATTTGCTCTGGTACTGGCTCAATTCCGAGTAATGGACGGCATAGTTCGCACGCATCTGGTCGCGAAGCGCGTTCTGCTGATCAGAGGTCATGCGGAGCATTTCCTCCAGGGCACCGAGCGGAAATCGCAACGGGATCGCGGCGCGCGTCATGCCTCGTACATGAGCGGCAAAGGCGCCCTTCGGCTGGGCTTCGATCAGCGCCGGATCACAATTGAGCATCTGGGCGGCGGCCCGCGCGTCCTTGCCAGTGAAGCCGCCGGCGAACTTTATCGCGGTGTTGGCCGAGAACGCATCCTGGAGCTTTGAGTCCAGCTGACCGAGATATTGGTGCGCCAACACCATGCCGATCTTGAATTTACGCGCCTGGCTCAGAATGATCCCGACATTGCGATCGAAATAATCGGCGGCCTCGTCGATATAGACCATGGTGGGCATGCGCTGGCTTTCCGGCAGTGTCGCACGTTCCTGGGCGGCTTGGGCGATCATGGCAATGAAGAAGCGCCCGAAAATTTCGGTACCGCTCTCCTTCAACAGGTCCTTCGCAGTGTTGATCAGGATGACCTTGCCCGCGTTCATTTCGGCGAAGAGATCGAGCTTCGACCGCGGATGAGAGAACATCCGTTCGAAGGTCTGGTTTTCGAGAATGCCCCACAATCTGCGTAACACTTGCTGACGCGTCTGCGCGAATTCTTTTGACGGAAACTCGGTTTCGAAGAAATGCCGGGCGGTGCCTTCCAGGCGCGCAATGTGTTCGGCGAAGCGGATTTCGCTGCCTTTCTCCATCAGTTCGCGCAGGGTGTGAATGGTCGCGTCGGGAATGTGCAGCATCAGCCGCGTGACGTAGCGAAAGATCACGCTCTGCTTTTGCGTCATCTCCGCGGACAAAAGCGTGCCCAGCACGAAATCGTAGAGTTCCAGGATCGAATTGGTCAGGCGCTCGCGCTCCAAGAGCGGATAGGATTGAAGCCGCGCTTGGCCGACGTCGAACAGGTTGAGCGAGACCGGCCACTCAATGTCCGTCGGGTCGACGATGCAGACCCGATCATGCAGCGGTTCACCCGGAGCAAACGCCTTCAGACCAGCAATGTTGGAGATCAAATCCCCCTGACTGTCGATGACGATGACCGAACGCTCTCCGGAGGCGACCGCATCAAGATCCTTGGCGATCAGGTATTGCAATGTTTGCGTCTTGCCGTGACCCGACCCGGCAATGATGTGGTGATGCTCGAACCGGATCGATTGCGGGATGGTGAACATCTCCTCGCCGGCGAACAATTCAAGCAGCGGCGTTCCGGACAGGTAGGTGACGACCAAATCCTCCGGTGTCTTGGCATCAAACTTGGAGGGCATACGGAGAGGTCTGGAAAAGCCGTCTATATCGCGCGGGTCACCGCCCGATGCGGCAACGAAATTCGCCTCAAGGCGCTTGCGAAGTCGGGGAAACAGGCCGAGATGCTCAATTTCTTCAACGTGAGCGGCGACCGCGATCCGCTCCACGACTTCGCCCAATGAGGCGATGCGATCGATCCGCGGCGTCACTACGTTGATCCCGTTACCGACGTCATCAGCGCCTACCTTGCCGAGATTGTCGTAGAGCGCGCCGAAGCATCCCTGCACCAATAGCGTGATGGCGTCCGTGACGGACGGGAACCGCTCCAGCAACGCCTTCTGGGCATTGAGTTCGTCTTTCAACTCCCAATATTGCGCGGTCGTCCTGGTCTCGGCGAAATCTACATCCGGTAGCCGGAACATCCCCTCATATGCGATGAGCTGCGCCGTGAAGTGGCGCAGTTCGTCTCGCCGCTCGTCGGGAAGGTGCAAGACGTTGCCAACATCGCCGGCAACACGCGCGCAAAGGTCGTTCAACTGACCTTCCGTCTTGACCCCGTTGGCCTGGAGCAGGTGGTCGATGCGGCCGTGAAGATGCACCACTTCGGTATGATCGCTCTGGCGGAAAAACCCATAGACGAAGCGGTGGAGCCGAGCGCCGAGGTGCTTGGTCGCTACCATCCTCTTGCGAAGCCTCTAAGCATGATCCGGCGCGAGGTTTCCGGATCAAGCGGCGGCACGTCGGTCGTCTGCGTGCCGCCCCAATGCTTGGCGCTTTCCATGACGGCGCGAAGATAGGCGACCATTTGCCTTAGGCGTTCCTCGCGTATCGAAATATCGACGATCGACTTGCAGCGGAAATGTCGGCCGTAGAGCAAATCCTTGACGTAGACAGTTTCGCGAAACCGATCGTAGAACAGCCATCCGGCGAACGCGCCCGTCGCCAGGGCGGTCGGCGTGCCGATCGCGCGACCGAAAAATCCCGCCCAGACGAAGAAGGCAGGAACGACGGTTACCACACCGATGATGACCGACCATTTCATCAGCCCTTCGATTTCTTCGGTGATCAACTTCGCCTGGTCGAAGTCATAGCGATCGATGATCGCCTGTTCATCACCTTCAAGTTCGACCTTGCCCCAAAGCTTGAAGCGAACGGACCGAAACAGTCCCGGAGTCTGCTCGTGACGCATCAAAATCTTCATGTACGGCTTCCTCGTCCCGAACAGGAGAATTGAGACCGGGTTCGATGTATGGGTCAAGTTGCTTTTGAAGATGATCGCGTCGCTTGCTACGGTGGATTCATCCGTTTTCTGTGCATAAGCTCTCGCTAGGCTGGCGATCGTGAAGAGATTAATTGCATCCCTACTGCTCAGCATGGCCATCGCCTGGCCTGCCCAAGCCGAAACCTTCATCGAGAGACTTGGTCGCACCATTGATCAGGTCGGCAAGGATTTGCAGCAAGAGTTGGAAACGCGTGTCTTGCTCGGAAACCGCGCGGCCGGAGACGCCACGCGATTGCGCCAGGGCGTCTGTCTGGCGCTTCGGGGCGGCGAGGTGCTGTTTCGCAACAAATGCACCGCCGAGAAAACCTGCAACGGAACGCGGGACTGCAAAATAGCCTATCGTTGGCCACCGCGTGACTTGATGGAAGCCCGCTGGGGAGAAGGCAAGCCGCTGACCTTTATCGGCGCGGCGGCAAAGCAAGTTGCCTACGAAGGGCAGCCGTGCCTGTCCATTCGCAACGGCACGATCATCTTCTGTTTCATCGACGACAACCGTGCTGCCGCGCCTCTTTTGCCTGCGCCGTCGCTGCCGGGCGGAAATGATATCGCTGAGGTTCCAGAAACCGGCGTCAGCGACACTCCGAAAAAGGACAAGACCGCTCAGAAGGGCGAGCCTGACGAAGACGGTTCACTGCGTCATCAAGCGGAGCGCGAACGGGCGCAAGCCGACCATGACGCAGAGAGAAGGTCGCAAGCTGCCGAACAAAAGAGACGCGAAGCCGAAGCCAAGGCCAATCTCATCGCCGAACTGACCGACGATGCCGACATCGACTGGTTCTTCAAGGACAAGACACTGGCCACTCTGGCACCCGTTGACGCCGCCCAAGCCTGCCGCGACTTCTTCCTGTCGCGCGTTATCGCGGTCGCGCGGCAAGCGCCCGCTGACGCGGTTGAAGCCATGCACGACCGATGTGACAGAAAGGCCGAGCGTTACGGGCGGCGCATCGTCAAGCAGGAAGCCGCGCGTCTGGCTGATCCGTTGCTGAAAGCGCCGGCCACGCTCCAGGGCCTACGACAGCACAACTGGTTCAAGCTGAAGCCGTCAAGTCGGGACCGTTTCACGCCGCTGCAACAAACGCGCTTGGAGATCGAATTTGATAATGCCCTCCGCACCCATCGCGACAGCGCCGTCAACGATGCGGTCGAAACGATCAGGAAAGCCTATAAATCAGCGGAGCCCTTGACCGAATCGGCCGACGCGGCCCTGGCAATGTGCAACCTCAAGGGCAGTCCGCCTGAAGTTCTGATTCAGACCTGCAAGCAGCTCCGCGAATCACTCAGAGCGCGAATCAAGACTGCTCGGTGTCGCCGCGCGATTGACCAATCGGGGGCCACCCGGGGCATGCTCGACATGGCCGTCGAGGCATCCGGGTCGCGCTACGAAACGTGGCCGCTGCGCCGCGTCATATGTGCCGGCGTCGGCAACCATCCCGACTATCAGTTTACGATTGGCAACGGGCTCATTCCCTGGCTCACGACACCATCGCTGCAGGTCTTCAACGGCAACTCCAATAAGCTGCTTGATGTCGAACTCCGGGTTTCAACACCGCGTGACGGGCGATCGTTTGGCCAACTGCTCCTTGATATCGCGACCGGCGAGAACGAGCGCGAAGTGCCGGAAAAGCTGGTGGTTGAAAAAGTTCGCTTTGCGGCCCGTGGCATCACCTGGCGCAACGACCGCGCCATCATCGGCTGCGTCCTCGGTTTCATTAAGTGCCAGTGATTTTTTTGCCTCGACCATAGCGCTTCGCCGCTGATTGTCCCGCGCCATTGCGAACCATAGCAAACGGTGACGCGCGGCTCCGCTTTCGCCAAGCTTGTCTCGGGGCTCGTACAAGAAGACGAGCGACAGTCGAGGCGAAGGACAGATGGACACGGCCGCAAAACGCGACACGCTTGGACGCCGCTGCCGCTTTACCCGCACGCCTCTTGGTAAGCGGCTGGTGCTTGGGCCGCGCGATGCGGTGATCCTGCGCTGGCTCTATCGCTACCGCTATTTGCGCCAGGACCACTTGCTGGCGCTGATCCGGCCGAGGTCAGAAAAGCGCTTTGTGGAGCGGCTCGGCGACCTGTTCCACGAAACCGGCTACCTCAATAGGCCTGCGCTGTTGGCGCCGCATTTCGATGCCCGATCAACGCCGATGCTCTACGAAATCAGTCAGAGTGGCGTGGCCTATCTTGATAGCCATGATGCATTGCCGCCGCGTACCGTCACCTTTTCGCGCCGGTCGCCCCGCGCATACAATCCGCAAATACTGCACACGATGATGATCATCGACACCCTTTTGGCCGTTGAACTCGCGACGAGGCAGACACCCAACCAGCGATTCGTCCCGGTCGATGAAATCCTGGCTCGTGCTCCGGCCTCGACGCGGCGTGCCCCGAATCCGCTATCGATCCCGGTGACTGTTTTGCCGGAGCGCAACCATCCGGTTGTCCGCACCCGCATGGAAACGCACCTTATCCCGGACGCTCTTTACGGCGTAGAGCACCGAGCTGGAGGCGAGAAACGCTATCGGTTCTTCGCGTTGGAATGCGAGCGGACAAGCCCAATTTCGCGATCAACGGCCAAGGCATCGAGCCGGGCCCTTAAGGAAGCGACCTACGATGCGCTGATCCGCTCCGGCGCGTTCACGCAGCACTGGGGCATACCGAACCTTGCGCTGCAGTTCTGTTCGCGGTCCAAGCTGGGTCCCCGTTGAGAGCATCTCATCCGGTCAAAGAAAACGCCGCGCACAGTTACCACATGATGCGCGGCGCTCTGCATTCATTGAACCAAAGGAGAAAAAGGCAATGAATTGATGGAAGCGTACCGGCCAGCCTGATCTTCTTCAACCTCCTTTCGGCGAACTACGCGACGAACCGAACACACTCGGTCTGGTGGGACGGCACTTCAAGTTCCAGGTCGAAGGGATGGAGCGAGACGATTCGGAAGTCGGCCGCTCCTAGACCAAAATATGTCTCCACCGAGAAGCGATCACCGCTACGCGGCTTTTGCTGGAAGTGCCCGCTCTCGGAGACCAGGATGATGTCGTCTTCGAGCGCGACCACAGTGCCGTAAGGACGCCAGGTGCGGTCGGGAACGCCGGACCGACGATAGGCAAAGTGGTATGCGCGCGGCGCTGCAGCATCTCCGGTAGTGAGCAGCACGGCGGCGTAAACGTCAGAGATTGCCGTCGGGTCGTGGTGGAAATCATGCGTGTACCAGTTGCGGCCGTAATGGGCGTTGGCAAGTGCCTGGTTCGGCCAGCCGCTGTCGACCTCGTAGATGCTCCAGAGCGGCGCCAAATGCGTGCTCGTCGGTCTTCGTAGGTGATAGAGGCGTCGTTCGCGGCCGAACTGCGAATAGACGTACTCTTCATCCACGTCCATGAGCGCGACCGGATCAACATCAAGGAGTGACGCAAACCCGAAGACGGTATCGGCGCGCGAGGGGATACCGTGATCAAGCCAGCGATAGATAGTGGCCTTGTGGCGGCTGTCCGGGCGGCCGTTGCTCTTGCCTGAAGAATTGCGCTGGTCGCGATGTTCCCACTCGACCACGAGCCCGTCCACGGATTCGTACCGGTCTTTGATGAGAGACAGCGCCAGAGATTTTCGGATCGGTATCGGCATGTGGTGATCATAGGCAAATCGGTCGCGTTCCCTGTCTCATTTTTTGCGACTCGGTTTGAGACACGCAATTGCGACACCTCGACTATGCTCATTCCCAACGCAATTGAGGTGGGGTGGCCACGATGACGACAAGAGCTATTTCGGGCATGCGAGTGTTGTCTCGTGACCCACCTTAGTCCGCGGGTTCGGTGTCGAGTTCGTCAAGCAGGCGGTGCGCGTCAGCGCCCAAGCATTTGGCGAACACGATGAAGTCGGCAACGTCGAGCCGCAGCTGACCGTTCTCGAACTTCGAGATGTATGCCTGCGTGCGACCGGTCGCACGCGCGAGGTCCGCTTGCGTTATGCCGGCCTCCAGCCGGGCGCGTTTCATGATCTCACTGAGCCGCGTGTTGAGCGGCGAATAAAGGCCGGTGCGCATCCGTTGTCCGTCATACCGCGACAACGGATTGACTAAATTCCAGTTATTATATATTCCAAACAGTAATATTCCTATTGGAATATAGGGAGGGTTATGTTTGCATTCGTCACTATGCGCTCGTTCTGGCGACTGCGGAGCGGTCGTCCGGCGACCTCTCATCCACCAATTCGAAACTAGACGGAAGGAGCAGAGCATGCGGCTACCCACAGCCATTTTTGCAATCGGCCTGGCGGCAGTCGCAGCAGGCTGCACAGCCACCGCTGACGGCGGCGGAGACACGGCGCCAGCGAAGAGGGTTCTTGCGGCCGGCCCGCAAAACGCAACCTGCCAGGCGGACTTTCCGGGCCACGGGCCAGGCTGGCTGACTTTCAGGAATGGAAAGCCGGTTGGTTACCGGACCAACGCCTATCGTGCGAGTTCGGTCAGTCTGTCAGGAAATACCGTCCGAATTGACCAGGCTCGTTTCCATATCAAAAGCGCGAGTTCGCAAGCCCTGGTCGGAGATTGGACCCTTGGACGCTATCACGCAAAGAACCTGAAGTTCGCCTGCAAATAGATACGCCACGCGGCCGGTTTCAGCGCTTCAGACCCAGCATCCAGTCGAAGATGAGAACGGCACCGTCTTGCCGGCACACTGAAAGGCACATGATATGCACATTAGAAGTCTGATCCCCGCCACGGCGTTTCTTTGCGCGTCAAGTTCAGCTGCGTTGGCGGCCGATCCGATCGATCCGGACCGGTTTCGGGAACCGGTCGTGGAGGCTGCCACCTTCGATTGGACCGGTCTTTATGTCGGCGCGCATGCCGGTGCTCTGAGACCGAACTTTGGAGCGCCGGTGGCTGGAGTTTTCCGGCTTTTGCTCTGAGACCGAACTTTGGAGCGCCGGTGGCTGGAGTTTTCCGGCTTTCTTCACGGTGACGGGCTGGCTTCGCCACCGGGATTTTGTAA
>JBDWMF010000011.1:0-196880 GCA_039972775.1 Erythrobacter sp. | reverse complement strand
GCGCGAGATGAAATTTGCGCGCAATCTGCTAACAGCTTTGGGCCGCGAAGATTTGATCGCTCATGCGGAACGCGAAGCAGGAGAGCAAGACGAGCTGATCGCGTTTTTGCGCGAAACGTTCTCTGGCAAAACCCGCGAGGAATGGGTGGAATGGTTCGCGGATAAGGACGTGGCGTTTTCACCTGTGCTCGACTTTCGCGAAGCGTTCGATTCTGCGCATGTCGCGCAGCGCGGTCTGTTGGTGGAGGATGAAAATGGCGCGCATCATATTGCCTCCTCCATTCGTTTTGAAGGCGAGGATTTCCAGCCGAAAGCTACGGCGCGATTGGACAGAAAATGAGCAGCGCGGCGACCTGCTTAGCTGTCGAGGTCGATATGCATCGCATAGGCAAAGCGGTCACCGGGATGGTGACTGACAGAGATTTCATAAACCCCACCTTTGGGATCAAGGTAGCAGCGAATGATCCGCAAAACGGGTTGATCGCGCTCGATATCCAAAGCTTTGGCGATGGCTTCATCAGCGGCGATTGCTTGAATATCCTGGGTAACGCGGCCAATGCTGGTGCCAGTCAATTTCTCGATTTGGCTGAACAAAGTGCCGGCCCCAAGGTCGAGCCGGTCAACCGCATCGCCCAGTTTCTCATGAAAATAGGCATCGGTCACGGCGATAGGCGCAGTGCCTGCGCTTTGCCTTCGCGTTCCTGTGAAACGGCGCCAAGTGCCAAGGGTGTTTTCTTCAATTTGATCGGCAATAGCGCTTGGGAGAGGGCCGGAACCAAGCTCGGCATAAGTCACTTCGCTGCCGCGCGCATATTGCAGCAATTCGCCCACATTAGACAGCGGCTGGTGCAAAGCGCCGCCGCGCGCAGAGGCGGGCTGAACCACCGTGCCCGATCCGCGCTTGCGTTCAATCAGCCCTTCGCTTTGCAGCCGTTTCAGCGCCTCGCGCACGGTAAAGCGGCTGACATTATATTGGCTGCACAAAGCGGTTTCGGTCGGAAATTGCCGCCCTTCCGCATAGCGGCCCGCAGTGATCGCTTCGCGCAATTCACCAGCCACTTGCATGTAGCGCGGCGTTTTCTTTGTTGCGGGCGCGGCGGCCTGTGCCAAAGTGAATTCCAATCCGTGTATTCTAACGCGGAGCAAACACAATGAGTGAGCCGCTCCTCAACCAATTGGCGCAAGCAATAGCGCGCAATGTCGGCGAAAGCGAGAGGAAGCGCGCAAGGCTTCACTTGCTCGATTGGCTGGCCTGTGTTGCAGGCGCTAGAGACACAGAAGCAGGGCATCTGGGCGGACTAATATCGCGGCTTGGGTGGGAGCGCGCGACGTATCTGGGCAATGCGTTGGAGATGGATGATGTGCACCGCACCAGCCTATTGCATCCCGGCCCGGTGGTTTGGCCCGCCGCGATGAGCATGGGCAGCGCGGGCATGGATGCGCGGCTGGATTCCAGCGTTCGAGGCTATGAGGCGATGATTGCGGTAGGGGCTGCGCTGGACGCGCATCACTATGCGCATTGGCACCCCACTTCCACAGCCGGTGTGTTTGGCGCAGCGGCAGCATTTGGCTCGCTTATCGGATTTGCGGAAGTTGAGTACCGCAATGCTTTGGGCAATGCAGGCTCTGTCGCTGGCGGGCTATGGCACATGCGCCACGACAATGTGCTGACCAAACAATGGCATATTTATCATGCGGTGCGCACGGGCCGCGATGCGGCGATGCATGTGCATTACGGCGCGACGGGTCCGGCGGGGATTTTGGAAGGGCCGCAAGGGCTGTTTGAAGCGATGACGGTTCAGCCCGGCAAGCTTGCCGCCAATGGTGATGGATGGCTGATTGATCAGGTCAGCTTCAAGCCCTTTGCCGCATGCCGTCACGCCCATCCTGCGATTGATGCAGCGATGGAATTGCGCAGTGCAGGCAAATTATCAGCGCCGTTCAAAGTGGAAACTTTTGCCGATGCGCTGATATTTTGCGACCGGCCCAATCCGGCAACTGAGCATGAGGCAAAATTCTCAATTCAGCACGCTGTCGCTGTGGTGGCCGATGGCCGCGATGCGAAACCGGAAGACTTTACCCAAGACGCCATCGTTGCGCTGAGTGATTTGCGTGCGCAAGTTTCCCTTAGCGAAGATGCAAGCATTACAGCGCGTTATCCGGCGCATTTCGGAGCTCGGGTGAATGGGCTGGAATTAACCGATACTTTGGGTGATCCCGAACGGCCTGTGGACGCAGACCGTATCATTGAAAAGATGCAGACCCTTGGTAAGTGGGGCGGGCTGACAGCAGAGCAATCTCAGCGCGCAGTTGATTTGGCGCTAAGCGGTGATGATGCCGCCGCGATTGATGATATGGTGGAGGGGTGGCTGGCATGAGCGCGCCCGCAAACACTTCAAAACTGCTCAAATGGGCCGGCGCGCAGCACACGCTGCCCGCCGATGTTCGCGCAGACGCTCTCCGTTTGCTCGGCGATACTTTGGCGATTGGCGCAGCTGCGGTGGATGCGCCGGGCGAGGCAGAGATCTTGCATACAGCAAGGGCTTTTGGGCAAGGGGATGAGGCGCGTTTGCTCGGAACATCACAGCGCCTGCCAGCCGCGTCAGCTGCTTTCGTCAATGGCTACCGCATCCACTGCCTTGAATGGGACGCAGTGCATGAACCCGCGGTTGTGCACGCGATGAGCGTTGTGACCGCGGCCTTGGGAGCTGTGCTGGATCGGCGCGCAGCCAAGGGCAATCCCTGCGATGTTGAGGAGGCTCTCGTTGCGCTGGCAATTGGTGTTGATATCGCCTCCGGACTGGGCCTAAGCGTGGATAGCGCGATGACATTTTTCCGCCCAGCCATATGCGGTGTGATGGGCGCAGCGGTGGCGGCGGCGCGCATCGATGGCGCGCCTTTGGATGAGGCTCTCGGCCTTGCTTATTCCAGCGCTGCAGGCACGATGCAGGCGCATGTTGAGGGTAGCGAAACTCTGCCGTTTCAAATCGCCAATGCCGCCCGCGCTGCGGTGACAGCCAGCGATTTGGTCAGTGCTGGCTTTTCCGCACCGAAGAACCCGCTGGAGGGGCCGTTTGGATATTACGCTTTGTTTGAAGACGGCGCGCTAGAGCGTTACGCCCAAGATCTTGGCAAAGTGTGGCGGATTGCCGAAGTCAGCACAAAGCCATTTCCATCAGGCCGAGCCAGCCATGCGGCATTGGGCAAGCTAAGCGAAATCGCGCTTGATCCGGCACAGATTGGGAGGATTGAACTCGCCTGCCCGCCGCTGATCCGGCGGCTAGTCGACCGTGCTTATGCGCCCGATATGACTCCGGCTTGGGCGCGGCTGTGCATGCCGTATCTCGCCGCGCTTATGCTCACAGACGGACGGATTGATCCGCGCCGATTTACGCCCGAAGATATCGCTGATCCTGCGCGGGCCGCCATCGCCAGCAAAGTGCGGCTAACCGATGACGGCAATCAAGATGGCAATGCGCTCTTCCCGCAAATGCTGACCATAAACGGTGCAGATGGCACGGTTCGCAATCACCGCGTCGAGCACACATTAGGTAGCCCGGATAACCCGCTGACACCTCGGCAAAACGAGGCCAAGCTCGGCCTTGCACGTGAGCTTGCACCGTCTGATGCAGATACCCGTATCTTCGATGATCCTCTTTCCTATTTTATGGATATTCAATGACCTATCCCACTTACTTCGAAGCGCTCGATCAGAAGCAAATGCTGGCTGACTATCCGGTCGGCGAGGCGTTCGTGGCGCGCTATAAATCGATGAGCCGTGATGAGCTGTTCGCGGTGCAGGATGCGCAGTTCAAACGCCTGATGGTGAAAGGTTGGCAAGTGCCCTTTTACCAGCGACTTTGGGGCGCGCAGGGCATAGAGGCGGGCGATATCAAAGGCCTTGCCGACATCACCAAATTGCCAGTCTATGACAAAGCCGATTTGATGGCATCCATCGCAGAGCATCCGCCCTATGGCGATTTCCATGGCATGCATGCTGATCCGGCCAAGCGCGAACCGGTTGTCTTCCACACCACCAGCGGCACAACCGGCAAGCCGCAGGTGCTAATGTTCGGCCCAAAGGGGCGCGAGGTTGGCAATCTGTTGGTTGGGCGCATGTACCGCTGGATGGGATTGCACAGCGATGATGTGGTCCATTCGGTTTACGGCCACGGCATGATCAATGGCGGGCATTACATCCGCGAGGCTGTGACCAAATTCACCAATTCGATCTTCCTATCCGCTGGCACGGGGATTGAAACACGCAGCATCAATCAAGTGCAATTGATGGCCGATTTTGGCGTCACCACTGTGGTTGGCTTTGTCGATTATGTCCGCAAATTGGCAGGCACGGCAGAGGAGCTTGGTCTGTTCGATCAGATCGATATCCGCATGATTATCGGCCATCTGGGAACGGAAGACCGCGCCGCCACAGAAGACGCATGGCACGGCGCAAAGGCCTATGATTGGTACGGGGTCGGCGACACCGGAACCATCGCAGGCGAAGGGCCAGAGCGCGACGGCATGTATGTGTGGGAAGATGCGCAATATCTGGAATTACTCGGCATTGATGATGGTGCACCCGTCGCCCATGGCGACACCGGCGATATGGTCGTGACCTGCCTTTATAAGGATGACATCGCGCCCTGCATCCGCTTCAACACGCATGACATTACGCATGAACTGGATGGCCACGGCGAGATTGCGTTTAAACGCATTGCAGGTTTTCGCGGCCGGTCCGACAATATGGTAAAATTGCGCGGTATCAATGTGTTCCCGCACGCTATTGGCGCCATTATTGAGAACCGCCCCGATCTCACGGGTGAATATGTTTGCAACCTTACCCGCGATGCCAGCCAGCGTGACAGCATGCGCGTGACGCTGGAAAGCAAGGGCGGAACAGACGCTGGCGCGCTAGCTGAAACCTTGAAGCAAGGTTTAGGGGTTGAGGTGGAGATTGCTTTGGTTGAGCCAGGCGGCACGGCGGCTGTGACAGAGATCGATAAGCGCCAAAAACCGCTGCGCCTGATTGATGAGCGAGGGGTGTAAGCGGCGCTATGCTGGATGCTTTGAACGCCTTTTTATACCGCGATGAAGGTGCTGCCGGAGGTGATGGAGCGCTTGCCGGTATGACAGTGGGCGTCAAAGCGAATATCGCTGTAAAAGGCATGCCATTTCATGCTGGACTTGGCGCATGGGAAAACCGCCGTGCTGATGCAGATGCGCTGGTTGTCGCGCGGCTTAGAAAAGCAGGCGCGATCATCACCGGCATCCTCAATATGGAGGAAGGCGCGCTGGGTGCAAAAACGGATAATCCGCATTTCGGCCCTACCCAAAATCCGCATAGGGCAGGCTATTCCCCCGGCGGATCATCGGGCGGAAGCGGCGCTGCGGTGGCGGCGGGTTTGTGCGATGTTGCCCTTGGCACAGACACCATGGGATCTGTGCGTATTCCAGCGGCCCATTGCGGCATTTATGGCTTCAAACCGGCGACAGACCGGATTAGCCAAGAGGGGCTTTTGCCAGCTGATCCAAGCCTTGATGCGATTGGCCCGATGGCCCGTTCTTTGGACGATTTGGAGAGGGTATCTCGCGTTGTCTCCGAGTTTGGGGAGGGTATCTCGCCTTTGGCCTCGTCATCTCTAAGCGGCAATGGCGTCCCGATTGAACCCTCGGTTGCGTCTGCTTTTGAAGCGGCTGTGTCTCAACTGGATAGCGCGCCGGCACCCGTTCAGCTCAGCCATCCCAACTCGCGCATTCGCTTTGCTGGATTTATCGGCGTGTCGAAATTCATGGCGGAGGATTTGGCTGGTGTGCCCATGTCAGACCATTTGGCAAAGCTGCTTACCTATGGCCCGAAGCGGTCAGCGGAGGATTGGGCCGAGGACCAAGCCATCCTTGCCCAAACCCGCGAAGAAATACACGCGATTGTAGCAGATCACAGCTATCTTATTATGCCAACAGTGCCCAACGCGCCCTTCGCTCATAGCGCGCGCGAACCGGCGGCGCAGGCCGATTTGACTTGTCTTGCCAATATCGCCGGATTGCCCGCAATCAGCCTGCCAATGGGCTGGACCGAAGATGGTCTGCCGCTGGGCATCCAGATCGTGGGACAGGCCGGATTTGAGGCGGGGCTTTTTCAATTTGCTCGCCATATCGACAACACATTGGGCGCTTATCTTGCGCCGCAAAACTGAGGGAGAAACGCCATGCGCATTATCGTACCGTTCAATTTGAAAGCTGGCACAAATGTGGCCGAATATGAAGAATGGGCAAAGACCAAGGACGTGCCGACTGCCAGCGCTTTGCCATCGGTAAACAGCTTCACGGTTCACAAAGCGACCGGGCTTTTTGGTGATCCTGATACGCCGCCGCCTTACCAATATTTCGAGATTCTCGACATCACTGACATGGATGCGTTCGTGGCTGATATTTCAGATGAGACTTTCCAAGCGGCTGCTGCACCGTTTCAGGATTATGCCGATGCGCCGCAATTTATCTTGACCGAGGATATCTAAGTTATGGGCAAATATAGCGACAAAACAATTGTCGTCACCGGCTCTGGTAAAGAGAAGGGATTGGGCCAAGGCATCTTGCAAGCCTTTGCCGATGAGGGCGCAAACTGCGTGGTTTCTGACCTTTCCATTGATGCTGAAGCGCAGGGCGTAGCGGATGAATTGCGGGCACGCGGGACCAAAGTCGCCACCATTGCTTGCGATGTTTCCAAAGCTGATCAATGCGCGGCTTTGGTGGAGCAAGCGGCAAAGGAATTTGGCCGCGTTGATATCTTCGTGAACAATGCCGGTATCGGTTTTAAGATGAAGCCTTTGCTGGACGTTGATACGGCTAGCGAGTGGGATCAAGTGCTTAGCGTGAACCTTTCCGGCGCGTTCTACTGCACGCAAGCCGCCGCGCGCGCGATGGTTGCCGAGGGGCAGGGTGGACGCATTATCAACATTGCATCGCAAGCGGCTAAAACCGGCTTTCCGCATTTGCCCGCTTACGTTTCCTCAAAGCACGGAATGGTCGGACTGACGCGGGCCAGCGCGGTGGAACTGGGCGCGCATGGCATCACCGTCAATGCGATCTGTCCCAATCATGTGACGACCGGACTTGGCGCGCAGCAGAACGAATATTTCAGCAAGCTCTTGGGCTTTGATAAGGTGGAGGATTACCTCGCCAATATGTCAGCCAAAAATCCGATGGGTCGGCCCGGCCTGCCTTCCGACACAGCAGCGGCCTGCATTTGGCTGGCGAGCGATGACGCCTTTTATGTTACAGGCGAGGCGCTGAATGTGTCCGGCGGCGAGGAGATGCATTGATGGCAATTTCAGAGGAACGTATTGATTGGCCAAATGGAGCCAAGATGGCGCTGAGTGTGGTCGTCAATGTCGAAGAGGGCAGCGAAATGACCATTGCTCGCGGGGATCGCGGGATGGAGCCGCTCGACGAATTGGGCGTCTTTGTAAAGTCGAAAATCCGCAATTATTCTAATGAGAGCAATTACCTTTACGGCATTAAAGCGGGCGCGCCGCGGATTATCAAATTGCTGAAGCGTTATGACATTATGGCGAGCTGGACGGTGGCTGCGCTCAGCCTTGAAAACCATCCAGAGATTGCCGAAGCAATTGTCGAACTTGGCCACGAACCTGTCAGCCATGGCTACCGCTGGATCCATCAGTTCAAAATGGATGAGGATCAGGAACGCGAGTTCATCCGCAAGGCTGTGACCAGTATTGAGAAAACTTGCGGCGTTCGTCCCTATGGCTGGCTTTCGCGTTACCTCCTCACCGACAATACGCGGAGGCTTTTGAGCGAAGAAGGCTTCACCTATCACATGGATGATTACTCCGGTGACGTGCCTTTCTGGGACCGTGAGACCGTCACTGAAAAACCGATGTGCATCGTGCCTTATCAGCTTGATAATAATGATATGAAGATGTGGACTGACCCTGCGCTAACCCCGCATCAATGGCTTGATTATGCCAAGTCGAATTTCGATCAGGTCTATGCTGAGGGCGCAGAAGGTAATCCGAAGATGATGAGCCTTGGTCTGCATTTGCGCATCATCGGGCGGCCTGGGCGCATCTGGGCATTGGAGGAATTTTTCAAACATGTGCGTGCACATTCAGATGTTTGGGTGACGACCCGCAAAGCGATTGCAGAGCATTTCATTGTGGGCAATCCGGCATGAGCGTGCGGTTGGAATTGGACGGTAATGTTGCGCATCTGCTAATCGACCGCGCAGACAAGCGCAATGCGTTCAACATGGCAATGTGGCAAGCGATGCCGGACCTGTTCGAGCGCGCAGCGAACAATACTAACATCAAGCTGATGATCATCCGGGCAGCGCAGCCGGGCGGCGCATTTTGTGCAGGGGCCGACATTAAAGAACTGCTAGCGAATAAGGATGATGACGGTTGGCGCGCCGCCAATCAAGCCGCAATCAATCGCGTGCAATATGAGCTTGCGCGGCACCGCTTGCCGACTATTGCCTTTGTCGAAGGGGACTGTGTTGGCGGGGGCTGCGGGATTGCGCTTGCTTGCGACTTACGGGTGGCGACGAGCAATGCGCGCTTCGGGATTACGCCTGCGAAGCTCGGCCTTGTCTATCCGCTGCACGATGTAAAATTGCTGACCGATCTGGTTGGGCCGGGGCAGGCGAAGCGTATTCTATACACTGGCAGTCTGATTGATGCAGACGAGGCGCGGCGCATTAGTCTGGCCGAATTTATAGCTGATAGTCCTGATGAATTGGTCGGCGAAATCACTGCTGCCAGCCCACATTCTGTGCGCGAGACCAAGCGCTTCGTACAGCGCGTATTGGACGGTCAAGAAGCCGATGATGAAGAAACGCTGCGCATCTTTGCCGATGCTTTTGTTGGCGCGGATTTTCTTGAAGGAATGACGGCGTTTGTCGAAAAAAGAAAAGCGGAGTTTTGATGATATGAGCGCAGAACACACAATCGCGCACGGCACCATAATGGGCGGATTATCCACTGTGCCTGACTTGGCAGACGCCCTGCGCGGATACCGTGATTGTTTGGGCTTTGAGCTGGCCGAGCAAGGTGAATTGCCTGCTGATCTTGCTGCAAGCTGGGGCTGCGATGGCAATGCTGGATCGCCCTATGCTGTGCTGCGTCCGAGTAGCGGCGCGCCTTGCTGGTTCCGCCTCGTTGAACAAGCCGATCACCCCGATTTTAGACCGACCACTACCTATGGCTGGGGCGCGTTTGAATGCACCGTTGAAGATGTGTGGCATTGGCCCGAAGTGGTCGAAGAGGCTGGCTTTGAAATCGTCGGTCCGCCCAAGGTCTTAGAGAATATCGAGCCCGCTTTCATACCGATGCAAGTGCTGGGGACGGGCCGCGAAATGGTCTATCTCAATCAGGTCTTGGGTGATCTGCCGAAGACCGATTTGCCGCGCGCCCATTCGCCCGTCGATAAGATATTTATTGTCGTCCTAGCTACGCCCAACCGCGTCGCCAGCCTAGCTTGGTACCGCGATGCCATTGGGCTTGATCTGGGCGAGGATTATACCTTGCCTTATTCGATGATCAATGATGCCTTTGGCCTGCCAGCAGACACGCAAACCACCATTTCAATGGTGCAAGGCGGCCGGATGCCGATTGTGGAGGTGGATGATTATCCGGGCGCTGCGACCCCGCGTGCGCGTCATGCGGGGATGCTGCCGCCGGGCAATGCACTCGTTACTCTGGGAGTGCGCAATTTGGACGCATGCAAAGTCGATTGGATCACGCCGCCGGCTTTGCGTGAGGGCGCATTGTATGGCGCGCGGCGCGCTGCTACGACAATCGGATTGGGCGGAGAGCTGCTCGAACTGGTTGAGGTGGATTGATGACCCTTTATGCATTTTATTGCCGCGATGGTGAAAACGGCGCGGCCCTGCGCGAACGGCTGCTTGCAGAGCATTTGGCCCATATTGAAACTGCGCTCGATAAGATCGCGGTCGCTGGCCCGCTGAAGCAGGGTGATGAGACGGTCGGATCGCTTCTCGTGGTCAAAGCTGAGGACGAGAAAACCGCTCGGTCCATCCTAGAGGCGGACCCCTATTTTGCAGCTGGCGTGTGGCAATCGATTACCGTTGACCAGTTTCTGGGTGTGGCAGGGGATTGGGTCGGCGGCGCGGCTTGGAAATAAGCCGGCGCCTCTAGGCTTTATGTTTTCCAGCGTTCCACACATCGGTTGAATATGTGTCTTGTGCAAAGCCAAGCGGGGCATCCTCCAGCTCGGTCGCCAGCGTATCATTCCAACGGTTGAGAAATCCGAATAGGCTGATCACGCCCATAATTTCCACGATCTGCCGCTCGGAGAAATGCTCGCGCAGCGCAGCGAAATGTTCATCAGTTGCGGCATTGGGCTGCGTTCCTGCAGCCAGCGCCAAATCAAGCGCGACACGCTCTGCATCATCAAACAAATCGCTAGTTTGATATTCCCAAACAGCGGCAATTTTGGCCTCGTCTCCGCCAGCCATTTTGGCGGCTCCATGCGCGGTGTGCGCTTGGCAATAACGGCACCCTGACCCGCCGCTGGTAACGGCTGCGACCATACGTTTGAGGACACCATCCACTTCGCTAGGTCCGTAAATTACTGCGACCAATTGCTGCATAGCCTGAGTCATTTCCGGCCAATGCGCCATTGCGAGTGCGTCATTAGGAACAAAGCCCATTATTGCTTCTGCAAATTCGAGGTTTTTGCGAGTAGCTTCGGGCAAGTCCGCTATATTGGCGGGCGCAATGCGGGTCATTCAAAATCCTTCGGCGTTGCATCTGGCGCGAAATTATCAATATCGCGCCAGATCAGCCATTCGCCATTGACCCATTTGTAAACAAGGAAGGAACGTCCCGCGACAATAGTCGGTTCAGCAGCGCCGGGAAATACGATGATCATCTGATATTTCGCGATGAGAAAGCCAAGGCCGTTTTCAACCTTTGCTTCTTCTGGCCTAAACTCAATTGCCGCCTTCGCTCCGGATTTTGACAGGCGCTGCAAATAGGTAACGATATTGTCAGCGCCTTCAATCTTGTTCTGATTGTGCGACATCAAAATTGCATCATCGGTATAAAGTGTCCGCAGCGCGTCCCAATCGTTTGCTTCGTAATGTTTGCGCCATGTTTCGCCCGCTGCGATCAATTGTGGTTCATGCTCAGAAGACTTGGGTTCGACTGAGGTCTTGGCTTCGTTTTGAGTGCGGCTGCAACTTGCCTGCATCCAGCGCAGATTGATGCCAACCATGGCGGCATCGGATGAAGCCCAGCTGTAACTAACCGCACGCACTGGGTCTTGTTTGTGCACATAAAGAACTAGCGCCGGTTTGTTGGGGCTGCCTTTGGCCCATGTGACATTTCGCAGGCGAATGGTGGCATCGGGGGCTTCTCCATTGCCGGGCACCAATATGCGGCCGCCTTGATCGAAAATGTCAATGTTGCGCTGGAAAGACCAATCCTCGCCCCCATCTGGTTTTGGGGAGTCTTTACGAACAGAGATCCAGCACCGAAAATCGCGGGCAAGGCGAAGCTCGCTCTGGCCGATTTGCCAACCTTTTTCTCCGCGCTTGCTTAGGCTTGGAACGGGCTGGTTAGACCATTCGCTTTGCGGCTTTTTGAATGCATCGATTTTGCGCCATTGTCCGTCTTCGCGCACTTCGAAGGCGGTCCATTCGGCTTGCTCGCGCCCTTCTTCTTCGGCGAAATAAGCATCTTCTGTATTGGTCCAGATGCCGGGCGTGAGCGTGCTTTGTGCTGCAAGCGGTGATCCCAAACCCAATATCAAAGGCAGGGCAATAAGGCGAAGCGGTGCAGATCGTGGCGTCATGCCTTTCGGCTTACGCCGAAAAAATGCAGTTGAAAAGAGTTGTCCGGACAACTCTACTAAAGCAGTAGGGCCGTTTCATATTTGGGTGTTGTCAGAGCAAATGCACCGGCTAGCGGATTTCGTTTGATCAGCTAGGGCAGGGGCCATACCCAGACCTCGCAGACCAGCCAGTCCGTTTCGTTATTTCAACTCATCTCCTGAAGTGATCCGCTTGGTCGTGATGTTGTATGTCCGGTTTCCTCTCTCATTGCGGAACGTCGAGGATTTGCTGGCCGAACGCGGCATCGATATTTGTCATGAAACAGCCAGGCATTGGTGGAACCGGTTTGGCCCGCTGTTTGCGGCCGATATCAAGCGTCAACGGATCAGCAGAATGCGGGGATTTAGAAACTGGCGTTGGCAGAACAACCGAGCGGAAAACTCGCACTTACCGTTCCGACGACGAGAGCGGGCAATGATACGGTTCCGACAAACGAAGTCATTGCAGAAGTTCGCCTCTGTCCATGCCAACGTCCACAATCACTTCAATTCAGAACGCCACCTATCCGATAGACAATCTTACAAGACCGCTCGCTCAGCCGCGCTGGCTGAGTGGCAAAATCTCATGGCTTGAGAACCGAACGAGGTAAGGAATGCTTTGCCAATCGGAGACAAGTTGCGATTAGACTGACGCGGCAGGCCGTTAGGCGTAAGACGGCTGATTGGAGAGCGTTACCCGAACGACTGAAATTGGGTCGTTGGCAGACTGTGACCGCTAATACTCCATCCGTGCAGCGATGTGATCGCTTGCAATCTTTCTCAAGAGTGGCCTGCCCAAAACCTTCAGAATTGCATTCTGCCGGCTCAACGCCGCATCGCGGAACGCATGTGCCTGGTTTGGCTCCGGCGCCGTGTCCATCAAACGCTGCGTATACTCACCAATATCGGTAAAGATCATGGACGAATTGGACGCAGCATTTGCAGTGCTGGAAACGCCTCCATGCCCCTCACGGCGCAGCGCGCGTTCACGCTCAATATAACAGTCTAGCTCGATCGTCGCCAAAGCGTATTGGTACCAATTGTCAGGTTCGCTAACGATTGCGGCCAGCTCTGCTTTGTCCTCAGACCCCGAATTGCAAAGCTCCAGAAATTCGTGGATTTTCTTTGTGCTGCCAGCGCAGGCCATCCCGTTAAAAGAGATGAAAATACCGTGCTGATCGGCGTAGTTATAAAGCGCATCCGCAGTCATTGGCCGGTTTTCAGCAATCACTGCATCCGCATTTTCCATCATGTGCCGGCAGATCATAAACACGCCGGATATAAACTGATATTGGCTGGTCAATACATCACTAACCGTTGCGCTCACCCCCTTTTGACGGGCGAAACGTTTTTGATAGGCGACCAAGGCGATGCTGGCCCGCGCAATGATATACAGATCCCATATGCCCAGCCGATGGCCAGGTTCCAATTTCTGCAAATGATGCGCCCGAACAGCTTGAGTGATCGCCGCTGCGGCATCAAAATTTTGCATCGCGGTGCGCAATGCCGACATGTTGATCGGCCGCCCTTCGCGTGAACCTTTATATTTGCAATCAATGGTTTCAGCCGGGACGTGATGGTTGAAAGAAAACGGGCGCGTGTTTTCTTCGCCCAGCTGCCGGCCGCTATCTGCGTAAAGCGCAGACACGCCGTTCCACAGCCCATGGTGAAATTCCATATCCGGCGCATCCCATGGTTTGGGCAAAAACGGCCAAAGGCGCATCTTAAGAAAGTTCTTTATTAACTCAGGCAAGCCGTGATTTCCCAGAACAGGACATGAATACTGTTGCACATGCCTTAGTCTGCGCCTTACGCTAGCTCAACATCTTCTCATTATATCGAAGATATAGGGCGTATCAGAATTGCGATTTGGGCGATGAATTTGGCAGTCACGAACGAGGGGGCATTTTGGACTTCTCAGCGACCAACAGCTGTGACCACGTCCCGTTGCGATGCCTTGACCAAGGAATTGTGCCTAGAATTGCAGGATGACTGGGCAGATTTGGCGCGGTCCGCCAGCGAGGCGAATATCTTCCAATCCCCCAATTTCATTCAGCAATCCCTGCGCCTATTTGCCGATCAAGCGCCGAAGGCCGTGACTGTCTGGCAAGGTGCGATGCTGATCGGTTTGGTTATTCTGCGCCGTGATGCCGGCTATGCAAAGCTGCCCATTCCGTTCTGGCGCAGTGCGCTGCATCATGAGCAGTTTCTGGCCACACCTTTGGTGCGCAAGGGGTGTGAGGCGGATTTCGCAAAAGGCCTATGCCAATGGCTCGACAGTGCGCCGCGCGATTGCTGGTTTTTGAACCTATCGATGATCACCGCAGACGGGGCGATTGCCGCCGCGCTTGCCGATCATTGCAAGATTGATACGCGCGCAATGTTGACTGCCAATCGCTTTGAACGCGCTGCTATCGTCCCTGAGAACCATGGCAATGGCAGCGCTGATGATTTGCTGCGCCCTTCGCGCCGCAAGAGCATTCGCGGCGCGATGAAACGGCTCCAGAAACACGGCGACGTGACAATTGAACGCTTAAGCGATGCCAGTGAGCTAGGCGCATGGGTCGACGATTTCTTGACCATGGAAGACACAGGCTGGAAGCATGAAAACCGCTCTTCGATCCTATCCTGCGACAAAGAAACCGCGCTTTACAGGGCGATGATTGGCGATGCCTTTGCGGCAGACAATCTGCATTTTGCTCGGCTGTGTTTGGATGGAAAGCCGATCGCCTATACACTCGATATTTCAGCGCCTTCGGTAAGCTATTGCTTGAAATCCGCAATTGATCAGCAATACCGCAAATTTTCTCCGGGGGTTTTGATGGAGCATGAGACGCTGCGCTATTATCTGGGCGAACAAGGCCTGGCCTTTGTGGATTCCTGCTCTGCCCCTGACAATGTGATGCTCAATGAACTGTGGCCTGACCGCAAGGCGATTATGGACGTTGCTATCGCGCGTCAGGGCGCGATCTATACCGCTGCATTTCGGGCTATTACCGCGATCAAATCCCTGCTCAAAACTGCACCGGGCGCATGAATATGAGTGATTTGGACAGGCCATTGGCAAACACACATCAGGTCATCGATCTGGAAAAGCGAAGCGATGCCTTGCTTGGCTCCATGACCGATCTTTTTGAACAAGGGCAAAAGCCGCATCACGATGCCTTTCCCGATCATTTCGGGCCAGCAAAAGACCGCGCTGCAATCGGCCATTATCTTCAAGGGTTTTTAAAACCGCGCAATCCGCTGCGCCAGCGCAATGGGTTTGCCAAGGGATGGTATGCGGGCGGCGAATTGGCGGGTTACTTACTCTACCGCCTCAGCAAAAGCGCCAACATCTTTTACGGCGAGCCGCGCTGGACCTGCTTTGTTGAGGATATTGTCGTCAGCGAAAATGCGCGCGGGGCAGGCGGTGCATCCGCTTTGATGGGCGCATTGATGGAAGAGATTACGCCACTGGAAAATTGCGCTGTTTCAGGCACGGTCTGGAATATGAACGCAGCATCAGAAGCCCTTTTTCGCAAGCATGGCTTTGAGCCGCTATCCAAAGCGTTCTACAAGGTGTCACCATGAAACGATTACCTCTCTTGCTGGCATTGGGATTGCTTGGCCCTGCCGCTTTTGGTCTTGCGTCCTGTTCGCAGCTGCCAGAGCAAAGCACAATCGCACTGACCGGATCATCGCCGCATATGCTGCTATTGGTGGGCGATCAGGATGAGCAGGATGAAGACTTCATCACCGTGCTCAATGTGGACCCCGCTAGCGACACCAAAGGGCAGCCGATGGGCTCGGAGCCGATTGGGCACAAGGCGTCTATGGTGCATCATATGGAATATATGGCCCCGCCAAAAGGCGAGCCGATTTTCATGAATGGCCACCATCATGAGCTGACGCTGATCGTCAATATTGATGATCCGACAAACCCAAAAATTGCAGGAAGCTTCAAGCCGCCAGAACCGCTGCGCTTCCCGCATGATTATGCGCGAACAGCCAGCGGGAACCGGCTGGTCGGATTTTTGCGCAGCGACGGCAAAAGCCCCAATCCAGACGAGCAAACCTCGCCCGGCGGTCACGGCGGCATTGCTGAGTATTCGGTAAAGGGCGAGCTTATCCGCACAGCCTCTGCTGCAGCCGATGGTTACGCCAAAGCGATCCGCCCCTATGCCTTTGCACAATTGCCCGAAATTGACCGAATTGCAGTCACGAGCGCCCCTATGATGGAAGGGTCATGGGCCGATGTTGTCCAGATCTATCGCTATTCCGATTTCCAGCTCTTGCATACGCTGGATCTGGAAGTGGGCGTTGACCATTTGGGCAATTCAGTAAGCGGGATCAATGGCGCTGGTTTTGGTCAGCATGTCTTGGCCGATGGTTCAATTTTCCTCAATTCCTATGGCTGCAATTTCTATCATCTGACCGGCATTGGCGGCGATGAGCCAAAGCTTGAACTGGTTTTTTCAGTGCAAACCGATCCTGCAGATGATCCGAAAAAAATCCGCGGGGCTTGCGGCGTTCCTTTGCTAATCGGGAATTATTGGATCCAGCCAATCGGCAAGAAAGAGCAGGTTGTGGTACTCGATATTTCTGATCCCACCGCACCCAAAGAAGCCTTTCGCCTCAACACCCCTGATGGGTTTGCGCCGCATTGGATGGGCAAAGACCCGGCGGGCAACCGGCTGATTTTAGGCGCTGAATTGGGCGGAGAACAGGGCTTTTACATGCTGCGCTTTGACGATCAATCTGGGCGGATTGAATTCGATTCCGACTTTGCCGATTACCGCACTGACAGCCCGTTCAATATCTTTCGTTCCAAAAGCACAGGCTATATTTCATTGGACCGCGAAGAATGGCCGCATGGCAAAACTGGCACTGCCTGGGGGCACGCCGCCGTGTTCTTTGATGGCAATTAAAACCATCACAGCCCGCGTCTTATGACGGCGCCCACCAGCTTTAGAGACCGCGTGCGAAGCGCGCTGATCTGGCGATCAGGCACTCAGATATTCGCGCAGCTTATATCATGGGGCAGCACGCTGGCTGTCATCCGCATTCTGGATCCGGCGGATTACGGCCTGTTCGCAATGACGCAAGCGGTCTTAGTGCTTCTCAGCTTCCTCAATGGCTATGGTCTGGCCAGCTCTATCATTCAGGCAGAAACAGTCGAACCGCGCCGCCTGCGCCAAGCGTTTGGCGCGCTGCTTGTCTTGAATGGAACGATTGCAATCTTGCAGTTCATCCTTGCGCCGGTGGCGGTTGAATTTTACCGCCAGCCAATCATCGCTGATCTGCTCCGCGTGCAGGCGCTGATCTTTCTTGCCACTCCGTTCATTGTGCTGCCCGAGGCTTTGATGGCGCGCAATTTGGAATTTAAGAAAACCGCTCTCGTCAATCTGCTATCAGCGGTTATCGGGGCGGTCGTGGCATTGACCTGCGCCTTAAACGGTCTGGGCGTTTGGACCTTGGTATATGCCGCGATTGCGATTTTCTGGACGCAGGCAATCGGGCTATTCTTTGCCGCCAAAATGTTCATATGGCCAAGCTTTGATTTTCGCGGATCAAAAGACATGTTCACATTTGGCGGAACTGTCTTACTCGCGCATATATTCTGGACGATCCAAAGCCAGTCGGACATTTTTATCGCGAGCCGTTCGTTCACTCCATATGAATTGGGCCTCTATGCTGAGGCGCTTTTCCTAACGACAATCTTCACTGCGAAATTTGTGCCGCCCCTCAATGAAATCGCCTTTCCTGCCTATGCGCGGATACAGGATGATCTGGCGGCGCTTAGCTGGTCCTTTCTAAAAGCCGTGCGGTTGATCATGCTGATTGCTTGCCCAATTTATTTTGGAATGGCTGTGACTGCGCCGGAATTGGTGCATGTGGTCTTGGGTGAGAAATGGTTGCCGATGGCGCCAATCGTGTCAGTTCTCGCTCTTGTTATGCCGCTTATGACGCTGCAAATATTGTTTGCACCGGCCAATAATGCGCTGGGCAAGCCGCATATTTCTGCACGCGTGACGATGGTCGGCGCACTGATTATGTCGCTCAGCTTTCTCATCGGTGTCCAATATGGAGTGATGGGTTTGGCCTATGCATGGGTCGGCGGATTTCCGTTTCTCACAGCGTTTACATTCTGGGTTTCAAAAGGCCATTTGGGGCTGAGCATCAAGGGATTGTTGAGCGCCCTGTGGCCGGGTCTTTCGGCGGCGATCCTGATGGCGGGGTTGGTGTATGGCGCCGGTTTGCTGTTGCCCGATATGGCGGTGTATTTCCGGTTGATCGTGCTGCTTATCATCGGCGGCAGCACCTATCTGGGCTTACTCTATATCGTTGCGCGGCCCACATTGATGGAGCTTATCCAGCTGCTGCTGCGCCGCGGTTCTGAAGCGCATAATACAACGGATGGGATCGAAGCCCCGCATAAGTGAATGTTTGACCGCGCAGGCTCATGCCTTTCTTTTAATGGCACTGTCAGAGCCAATGCACCTAACTGACGGATAAGGGGATGAGGCTAGGGCAGAACGCCACCTAACCGATCGCCAATCGGAGACAAGCCCGCGATTAGTCTGACAGCAGCTCTTGAAGGCCCTCAGCGCTTACTTGGTAAAAGGCGAAGCAATCCATTTGGATGAAAAATGATAGTTTTGGTCAATAGAATGCCAGCGTTGACCCTGTCTAATTATACGCGGAAACCGCCTCTGGGCACTGGATTTCGAAGGCTGGGAAACCGCATAAAAAGGGAGAAGGCTATGCTGCACACCTCAACAGGAACGCGGGCTCTTAAACGCGCGACCACTCTATTAATCGGGGCTTCGGGCCTGTCTCTTGCCTTCGCTGGCACAGCCCAAGCTCAAGATGATGGCGCAGCAAATGCAGATGAAAGTCGCGAGATTATCGTTACCGCTCGGAAGATCGAAGAGGACATTCAAGATGTTCCGGTCGCCGTTACGGTATTCACCGCAGAAACTTTCGAGCAGGCAGGCCTGAAGGAATTTTCCGACATTGCGCGCCTTACGCCAAACTTCGATGTGCGCCCGCGCGCTGCAACAGGCAATCTGTTCGCCAATGTCACCATCCGCGGCCAGACCAGCGGCTTCTTGACGCTGAACGCTGACCAAGCGGTTGGCATTAATATCAATGGTGCGCCAATTACGCGCGGCACCAGCCTGTTCACCAATCTGTTCGATATTGAGCAGATCGAAGTTTTGAAGGGGCCGCAGGGCACATTGTTTGGCAAGAACACAACCGGCGGCGTTGTGAACGTTACTACCAAAGCGCCAGAGCTGGGCGAGTGGGGCGGATATGCCGAGTTTACTTACGGCAGCTTCGATCGGGCAGAAACTGAATTGGTGGTCAATGCGCCGCTCGGCGATTCAGCAGCATTGCGTGTCGGAGGCGCCGTCACCAAGCGCGATGGTTTTGGCGAAGGCGGTGCCAGCGCTAGCCCATTTACAGGACCGGCCAATCTGACAGGTCGCGATTTGGCAGATGATGACGAGCTGTTCTTGCGCGGATCGCTATTGGTTGAGGCTAGCGATAACGTCTCCATCCGCCTTAATGCCGACTATCATGAGGTGGACGAATCCACATCGATCTTCCGTTCGTTAAGCACGGTTTTGGGCGGGTTCATCCAAGTGGAATCCCAGAACCCCGATTTCTACGTTGGTAATGATTTTCGCGCTGAGGCGCCTTTTGCGATTTCAGACGAGTTCAACATAAATGCAACCATTGATGTAGATCTGGGCGGCGTCTCGCTCACTTCGATCACCAGCTATCGCGATCAAGCATCCAATACCTTGGTCCAATCCTCTCCATCAACTCCGGTGGAACTGGGCCAAGAGTCAGATATTTTCGCGCAAGAACTGCGCATTTATGGCGATAGCGACCGGCTAAACTGGCAAGTCGGCGGCTTCTATTCGACAGAATCGGGCTTTGACGTTGATAGGCTGCCGGGCTTTGGTCTGGACACCACGACAGAGGCAGAGAACCAAACCTTGTCTGTTTTTGGGCAAGCAACTTTTGCCCTTAGCGAACAGTTCAACGTAACCGGCGGTATTCGTTACACTGACGAAGAACGCCGTGTTGCTGGTCTTGCACCGGGCAATATGGGTCAAGAGAACGAGGCATCTTTTGATGGTGTTTCTTGGTTGGTTAGCGCTGACTACAAACCCAATGACGTAACGCTTGTCTACGCAAGTGTATCGCGCGGCTTCCGCTCTGGCGCTGTTGACCAAGACAATATCGCCACCATCGTGCAACCAGAATTTGTGACCAATTACGAAATTGGCTTGAAGACCGATTTGTTCGACGATGTCGCCCGTTTCAACACGGCCGTATTCTATTCCGACTATACGGACATTCAGCGGACATCGTTTGATCCTGACAGCCCTGTGCCTGTCACGGTTCTGCGAAACGCAGCAGAAGCGACGATTTGGGGTCTGGAGTCTGAATTGCAGATCACGCCTAGCGATGGTTTCACATTCGGCGGGACAGTTGGCTATACCAATGCAGAATTCGATGAATTCCTTGATGCTGATGGTGCAGGCAACGTCATTGATCGAAGTGATGAACCGATCGGCGGGCCTGAATGGCAGTTCAGCCTGAATGCGCGTTACGAAGCATCCTTGTCTGACAATGCAAGGCTTGGCGCTCAACTAAACTACTTCCACATTGGCGAAGAAATCCTGGCTGGGCCGGATGTGGCAGCGTTGATTGGCGAGGCTTTGACCATCGTTCCATCCTATGATCTGGTCAATGCACAGATCGATCTTGATTTGGAAGATGTCGCTGGGCTCTCCGGTATCAACATCGCGCTTTATGCGACCAACCTGCTCGATGAAGAATATTTTGTCAGCGGTCTGGCGCTCGATCTGTTTGGCGGCGTTGCCAACCGCATTGTTGGCGAACCACAGCAGTTCGGCATTCGCGTCCGCACAGATTTCTAATCTCTCCCTGGTTGCGGTAATGTGGTAGTGGGAATTTAGCTTACCGCCTTGCCGCAACCTCTTTTCTAAAGTGGAGTGAATTTTGAAAACTGGATTGGAGTTAGATACACGCTCGAAGCTGCTAAAGGCAGCAGTTGAGGTTTACAGCCAAAATGGCTTTGCTGGGGCATCGGTGCGAGAAATCGCCGATCTGGCGGGTGTCAATCACGGCTCGATCAAATATCACTATTCGTCCAAAACCCAATTGTGGCGCGCTGGAATCGCTTTTCTGTTTGAGAAAATGGAAAGCTACATGTTCGCCAATTCAGACAATTGGGAGGCGATGTCACCGCGCGAGCAGGTCATCGAAAACATCAGCCGCTATGTGCGTTTTAATTCGCAAAACCCGGAACTGATGCGGATGATTATGTTTGAATCATTAGTGCGTAGCGACCGGTTCGAATGGCTTTCGGACAATTACCTGCGCCCCTTTGCCGATCGCGCAGTAAACCGCACAGCATTGGCGCAAGAACAAGGCGTCCATCGGGCGGATATTCCGCCGCTCAATTTGTATTACATGAACGTGTCTGCTTCGCGTTCGATGTTCTTTGCCGCGCAAGAGCTCGGCGAGCGATTTGGCATCGATATGTTCAGCGATCTGGAGATTGAGCGGCACATTGATGCGCTAGTGAAGCTGTTTGTTGTCGATGAAAAGGAAGCTGATGAATGACTGATGTCACACGCCGCGGTGCATTGACCGGATTGGCCGCGAGCGGCGCGATCTTAGGCGCAGCACAATCGGCGAACGCATCAGGCACGCAAAACAATACGGGGCGCACTCAAGCGGGACTTAACCCGCCAATGTCAGCCCCGCGTCCAACCAAGCTAAGGGGGTTATTGCTCAATAAAGAGCGCGCCCGGGCCAAAATGGAAGAGGCCAAAGTTGACCTGTTGATCTGCTCAAAAGAGCAAAACTTCTATTATCTGACCGGTCATTTGGCGGGCGCGTTTCTGCTTGGGTATGATTCCGGCATCGAATTTGCGACCCTGTCGGCTTACGGCGATGGCAAACCCACCATGATCACATCTCAAGTGAGCATGTATTTCCAAGGAACCGACAAAGAGCAGCTCGAACTTCTCAATGTGGAGCTTGTCGGCCTGCCCGCAGATTTTGAAGCCTTTGCCGCGCTGACCGAGCCAGCAGATATCGCCAATGCGCCGGGCGCACCGTTTATCCCCCGGCGCAACACGATCAATCCTGAAAGTGCCTCGGAACGCCGCCGCCACGACTCCCTAGTGCGCGAAAGCTCGCAAATTCGTGCCTCGCTAGAAGCCGCTTTGATCAAGCAAGTGCTCGACAATCCGCTGCCGAATTTGACCATAGCTGTTGATGATGACCGCATCCGCACAATGCTGGAGCGCACCGGCAAGGATATCAAATTCGTCGATGGCGAGGCTTTGATCCGCAAAATCCGCATCCAGAAATCGCCAATGGAATTGGAACTGATGCGCTATGCAGCAGCGTCCAATGCAGCATCAGGCCGCGCGGCGGCGATGCAAGTGCGCAATGGCGCCACTTTCGATGATTTGCGCAGCATTTTTTGGCAAGAAGCCGCAAAACGCCACAATACCGGCCACTTCATGATGATCGACACATTGATGTCGCGCATGTCGACGGGCGAGATTAAGGAAGGCCGCAGCTTCCTGATCGATTGCGTCAGCACTTATCAGGGCTATCACGGGGATTATGGCCGCACCGTCTGTGTGGGCGAACCGGACCGCAAAATGGCCCCCATTATCAAAGGGCTTTCCACCACTTGGGACCGCTTGCGCGAAGAATTGAAACTGGGCATGAAATTTTCTGAGATTCTGGCTCTTGGGAACAAGCTGTTCAAAGAAACCAACCTTGATGTGGGCTATGCGCTTAGCCCGCACACAATCGGCCTGCATCATTCCGATGATGAGAATATCGCCGGCTTTGGCAATTATGCGAAGGCCGATATCGTCTTGGAAGAGAATATGGTTTTGAGCGTCGATATGCCGCTGCTAGACAGCGGACTAGGCGGAACCGCGCATCTAGAAGACTTGGTCATCATGACCAAAGACGGCGCAGAACTGATTAACGACAGCTCCGACAGGTTTATCGTGGCTTAGAAAGGGCGGGGTTGGGACACCTGCGCCAATCGGAGACAAGTTGCGAATAGTCTGACAGCACCTGGTGTCATCTTGTTGAAACTCACTTTGGTCCCGGCAAAGCGGCGCGCAGATCATCGGCTGAGATCCCTAGCTTCGCGGCGACTTCATCCAGGTCGGCGTTCGGGCCGCCGGCATCTTGCAAAGTTTCCTTCAAAAGATCGGCATCAACGTCCAGAGTCTCTGCCATGGCATCAAAGTCAGGGGCCTGTCCGTCCGGTCCACCCCCACCGTCTGGACCTCCACTGCGATTGGCCGAGCCAATGCCTGTCGCAGCAGTAGTCACGAAATTCTCAGTAGCCGCGACGCCGACAAGGCAGCTCGGCAAATTCGGGAAGCTTGGGCGCGCATGATAGTGATAGATGGGTTCCCCGCCTTCCTCAGTCAGCCCGACATGACCGCCGCAATCGTCGAGGTCTTCTGGAACTGACCCATCGTAATTGCGCGTGCCAAACATGGCGAAACCGTCAAAGGCATAGCCGAATTGTGCCGTTTGATCCTGTTCGACGTTTTCGCATTTGGCGTCGACGCCGTCTTTTTCATAGACTGAGTTCACATCGGTCGATGTTGCGTGCCAGTGATACCAGCCGCCTGGGTCGACGTGACCGCCGCACGTATCCAGCGCAGGCATATGACCTGTTCGAAGCACTGAGGGCGCATCACTAAAGATCGGAACACCGTCTAAGCCGATGCCGACTTTTGAAACCGTTGCAAGGCTCGTTGGCGCATCCCCCATAACCGGGTTCACCGGGATAAGAACCGTCATTGTCACATCTTTATCGACGGAACCTTGAATGCATTCGTTCGGTTCAGTCGGGCCTTCCACACGAATGTCGAAGGAATAGACTTCGCCCGCCTCGTTATAAAATGTGTACCCTTGCGCATCCAACATTTTGAGGAAGTCGCCATCAATCCGGTAGAGGCCAGCTTTTTCGCCGTCCCAATCCCAAATGCCGCCTACGTCATCCAGTGTGTTCGGACAAAACGGTCCAATTTCTAGATCTTCGGGCAGGTAGCTGACTTCGTATTTTTGGCACTTTGCCGCATCACCGTTTTCCAGTGTGCAATCCACGATTTCGCTGTTGGAGAGGCCAGTGCTCTGGCCTTGGCCTTCTGACTGCGGGCCTGTTTCTGCACATGAGCTCAGTGTCAAAGCCAGTCCGCCAACAAACATTGGGAGCACCAAATTTTGGCGTTTTGCGTTCTGCGAAACTCGCGAAATTTGGCTCTTTGACATAAAGTCTCCCATTCCAAAGCCCCTCAATAGACGCTGACTTCGTCCGGCGCTTTGAGGTGCGTGCGTTAGGGTTTCATTGTGTCATATTTTTGCTCAAGCCGGCAACAACTCTTTCGATCAGAGGTAAGCGCACTAGCTTGTCGGCATCGTATCGTTTTGCTCTTGCCACTTTTTACGGAGCAAGACGATGCAAGCGATGACTGCAAGACCTCCAAGCAAGACCCCGTTCGAATTGTTCAAGATTGTTGAAATTTGCGTCAGTTGCTCTGCAAATATGTATCCAAGCAAAACATATGCAGAGCACCAGATCACAGCTCCCACGGCCGCTGTCCAAGTAAATGACCACCAGCGCATCCCGCCCGCTCCGCAAAGGTAGCTGACATATGGACATGTCGGGCTGAGGACTGTGTGGCTCAACAACACTGCGACTTTGCCATTATTTCGCCAGTCGAAGACAAGTTGCAGTCTCTCTGACAGCAACATTGTCCCAAGTTCGTTCAATTCGACTACGGGAGCAGCACCGCCTTGATACATTTGCCGTCATGTTGTTCGGCAATCGCTTGGTTGATCTGGGTAAAGGGATAGGTTTTGATCATTTGATCAAAGGGTAAGTTGCCAGCGAGATGTTCTTTCATCAGAAATGGCAGGAATTCGTCAGGGTTACTGTCGCCCTCGATAATGCCAATCACCCTTACGCCGCGCCCAGAGAATGTGTTGACCTTTGCTGGCATTGGCGCATCGACATGCGACAGTCCCAACATTCCCAATTCGCCTTTGATCTTGAGCGAATCAATGGCGGCCTCGACCACCGGCTCCAAACCTGTCGTATCCAGCGCGTAATCTAGCCCGCGCGGCACAATCTCCATCGCTGCTTTTGCTAAGTCTTCAACCGCTGTGGGGTCAATCACATCCGTTGCGCCATATTGCATGGCAAAGTCGCGCCGCGCCGCCTGTGGTTCAACCAAGATAACTGTGCTGCAGCCCCGCATTTTGGCCGCCATAACTGCGCTTTGCCCAACTGGGCCGCCGCCGAAGATGATGACCGTAGAGGCCCGCTCTACGTCGAGCGAGTTTAGGATCGAGCCTGCCCCTGTTTGGATGCCGCAACCAAGCGGTCCCGCCAGCTCTACAGCTATTCCATCAGCAACCTTCACGACATTGCTTTCATAGGTCAGGCAGTGTGTGGCGAAGGAAGATTGACCGAAGAAGTTGCCTTCCAATTCTCCGTCCTCGTTCGAAAGTGGACGCGATCCGTCACTGCGTTTCCCTGACATGTTTAGGGCGGGAAAGTTCTCGCAATAGGCGACAGGTCCGCTCTCGCAATTGCCGCAGGTTCCGCAAGACCTGAAAGTGACGGCGACCTTGTCGCCAACTTTTACCTTAGTAACTCCGGCGCCGACTGATTCCACAATGCCGGCTCCCTCATGTCCCAGAACGGCGGGATTCTGGAAAATGTGTGCGGCCATATCTCGGACAAACAGATCGGTGTGGCATATTCCTACCCCAGCAATTTTGACGAGAATCTCGTCGGGCTGGGGATCGGCCATCTCAATTTCTTGGATTTGAAAATCCTTTTTGTCCTTGAATGCGATTGCCGCCGAAATTCTCATGGTGGTTGCCCTCTCGCGAAATGTACCGTGGGACTGTGTCGGCTAGCAGATGAGAGGGTTGGTCGACAAACTCTCTAGTGATAGTCAAACGCTAACAGGGCGGTTCGCATGCCCTCAAGCAAGCAGCGAAGATTTTTGGATTCTGAATGAAGCACTTTACCCACTACATAGACGGCCATGATTTTGCCGATCCAGATGAAGGCGCGTTTCGTGTGGTTGGGCCGCACACTGGCAAAGAAATCTGCAGTATCGCACTAGGCAGCAAAACCACCGTCGATGGCGCTATCGCCTCAAACAGATTGGCAATGGCCCAATGGCGAGAAATGGATCCGCTGGCACGTGGACGCATTCTAGTCGACATAGGCCGCAACCTGAGGGCATCGATTGATCGTCTTTCACAAATGGAAGCTGAGCAGACAGGGAAAACGTCCGGTCAAGGTCCGGTGGAGATCGAGGCGGCAGCGCAGTATTTCGAATATTATGGCGGGCTGACAACCCTGCCAAAAGGCGACGTGATCGACAACGGACCGGGATTTCACTCCTACACAATGCACGTTCCCTTTGGTGTGGTGGGTGTCATCACGCCTTGGAACCTGCCGCTGAATCAGAGCGCAAGAGCCATCGCGCCAGCGCTCGCGATGGGCAACACTGTCACCGCGAAGCCTTCGGAGTACACCTCTGGGACTGCCACCGAGTTGGCCAAGATCGCTATTGAGAGCGGTCTGCCCAAGGGTGTCTTGAACGTTGTGCTTGGCAATGGAGCGGAGTGCGGAGCAGCGCTGGTCTCTCATCCCGATATTCGCAAAATCTGTTTTACTGGCAGCGTGCGTGCCGGACGCGAAATTGGTCATATTGCTGCGGACCGGATCATTCCGCTGACCCTTGAGCTGGGGGGGAAATCGGCAAATATCCTCTTCGATGATGCTAACTTGGCCGAGGCTATTCCGGCTTCACTCGCTGCGTTTGCTGCTAATGCCGGACAAGTTTGTACAGCGGGCACTCGGTTGCTTGTCCAGCAGGGCATCCACGAACAGGTCGTCGAAAAAATGGTTCAAGCCGCCTCAGACGCGAAGGTGGGAGCTGGCTCAGATGCGATTGCTGGCGCGATCACTACGCCCGATCAACTTGACCGTATCAACGCCTATTTCGATATTGCCCGTGAAGATGGAGCGACGCTGGAGATTGGCGGGACCAAGAGCGATGCGAGCGAGGGGCAATATGCCCCCATCACAATCTATTCCGGTGTCACGCCTGACATGCGGATTGCCCAGGAAGAAATATTCGGGCCTGTCCTATCTATCATGGCGTTTGAAACCGAGGAGGAGGCAATAGAAATCGCCAATGGCACAGACTATGGCCTTGCAGCGGGGCTTTGGACCCAGGACCTGAGCCGGGCGCACCGCGTCGCTGCGGCTTTGGAGGCAGGCTATACCTCTGTGAACCACTACAGCCCCTCAATCTTCATGCCCTTTGGCGGGTTTAAAGATAGCGGCTATGGCCGGGAGAAGGGGATCGAGGCTTTGCATCATTATTGCCAAACCAAGAGTATCAATATTAAATTGTGAACACGCCCATTCAGCCCCTTGATGGAATAACAGTCCTATCGTTCGAGCACGCGATTGCCGCGCCATTCGCATCGCGGCAACTGGCAGAGCTTGGCGCGCGCGTAATCAAAATTGAGCGCCCCGGAGTGGGTGATTTTGCTCGGAACTATGACGAACGAGTAGAAGGCCTTGCCTCACATTTTGTTTGGACGAACCGGTCGAAAGAAAGCTTAACGCTCGATTTGAAACATCCTGACGCCAAGGACATTCTCGCCAAGCTATTCGAACAAGCCGATGTGATCTTACAAAACCTTGCACCGGGTGCGGCATCCCGTTTGGGCCTAGGCTGGGACGAAATCCATGCGCAGCATCCAGAGATGATCGTCTGCGACATATCTGGCTATGGTAGTGACGGGCCGCATATGCAGCGCAAGGCCTATGATCTGCTGATCCAAGCCGAGGCGGGCTTTCTATCGATAACGGGCGGCGAAGAGGCACCAGCCAAGGCAGGAATATCCATCGCAGACATCGCCGCAGGCATGTATGCCTACACCAACATTTTGGCGGCGATTATCCAAAGAGGCAAAACTGGCCAAGGCAGTCACATCGACGTGTCGATGCTAGAAGCGATGGCCGAGTGGATGTCTTTTCCAATGTATTACGCACTTGATGGGCAATCGCCGCCGCCACGCTCTGGCTCAGATCATGCGACGATTTTCCCATATGGTGTGTTTGAAACAGCCGATGGCAACTCCACCTTTGTCGCTATCCAAAACGAGCGCGAATGGGCCCGGTTCTGTGCCGATGTTTTGGAGCGGAAAGAGCTGGCAGGCGACGGGCGCTTTTCGCAGAACAGCAAAAGGCGCGATAATCGCGAAGAGCTGACCGCGATCATTGCCGATGCGCTTGGTCAGATATCACATACGCATTTGGCCGAGCGGCTAGAGAAAGCCCAAATCGCAAACGCAGCGATGAATGATATGGCCGGGCTGTGGAACCACCCTCAACTAACAGCACGCGGTCGTTGGAGCGAAGTGGATAGTCCAGCGGGCGCTATACCTGCTCTTATTCCACCAGGCGGCTTGTCAGGTGTGGAGGCTGAAATGGGGGCGATCCCTGCGCTGGGCCAGCATAGCGAAGCTATTCTTGGCGAGCTTGGCTATAGCGCGGCTGATATCGCCCGGCTTTCTGAAAGCGGAGCGGTTTAGAGCAGCTCAGCTTTATCTGCTGCGCACCAGTCGGCCCGGGCGTGCGCCTGTATCATTGTCATTTTCGCGGATCATCACGCCATTGCAAAATGTCGCTTTATAGCCGGTGACGGGCTGCATAATGCGCGTTCCGCCAGCGGGCAGATCGTGATGAGCAACAGGCGGCGCTGCGCTGAGGTTTTCATAATCAATCACATTGATATCGGCGCGTTTGCCCACCTCCAGCGAACCTCTGTCGGTGAAGCCATACATGTCTGCGTTACGTTTTGTCTGCTTGTGGACGAGGAATTCAATCGGCAGCTTATCGCCGGTTTTCCGGTCACGCGTCCAATAGCTTAGCTGGGTTGTTGGCATAGTCGCATCACAGATCAGCGTCACATGCGCGCCAGCATCGCTAAGGCCGGTGACTGTTTCAGGGTGGCTCAGCAATTCACTCACCACATCCAGACTTTCGCGCAGGTTTTTGCGGCTGAAAGAGGCAAAATGCGTGCCGTCGCCAGACACGGTAAAGTCATATAGCGCCTCTAGCGGTTTGATGCCTTGCTGCTCAGCAATATGGCCGATGGAGGCGTCGACGTCAGCTTCCAGATTGATCGGATTGGCCATGGGGTACAGGATATCTGCACTCACGCGGAACAATGCCGCGAGGTTTTCCATCGAACCGGGCGCTTCATGCGGCACAGGCTTTTCGGCCAGAATGGTCGCTTTCATTTCCGGATCGCGCATAGCAGCGGCGCGTTCTGGCACTGGCAAATGCGCCAGCTTTTCCAAATAGGTCGGGTTGCGCATGAAGGCGTGGTAAGAACTCAGCCCATGCAAATAGCCGATAATGCGCGATGGAACCTGCGGGAACAATTGCGCCCCGTCTTTGTTAGCCTCTGCCGTTTTGGCGAGCATATCGCGCCACATTTCAGGATAATAATCGCGCGTTTCCACCAGAGTGAAAGTCAGCGGGCGGCCGCTTTCAACCGAACATTTGCGCATCAATTCCAGTTCAGCCTCTGGCGTATTGCGTTCACCGCCCAATGCGGCCAGCTCGCCCACGGCGCCTGCGGGAATGGCTTCGATCACTCCCTTGCCAAGCTTTTTGAAGCGGCGGGCAATTTCCAGCAATTCTTCATCTGCGGCAAATGTGCCGGGCACAGGTTCGCCCCATAATGCGCGGTGACCGATAGTGCGCGAGGTGGAGAAACCCACCGCGCCTGCATCGACGGCTTCTTCTACCAGATCGGCGATTTTTGCGATTTCTTCTTCGGTTGCATCTTCATTGGTGCGCCCGCGTTCGCCCATTGCGAAATAACGCACAGCGCCGTGCGCAATCTGCGCGCCCACATCGATCGCATATTCGCGGCCTGCGATGTAATCCATATATTCAGGGAAGCTTTCCCACTTGCCCCACTCAATCCCTTCGTAAAGAGCGGTGCCGGGAATATCCTCTACCCCTTCCATCAATTCAATGAGGGCTTGCTCTTCGCCTTTCTTAACCGGTGCAAAGCCGACACCGCAATTGCCCATCACAACCGTGGTGGTGCCATTGTGAGAGGATGGCGCGAGTTCAGTGTCCCAGCTGACCTGACCATCATAATGCGTGTGCACATCAACCCAGCCCGGCGTCACGATAGAGCCTGCTGCGTCAATTTCGCGTGATGCAGTGCCGTCAATCTTCGCACCAATTTCTTGGATCACGCCATCTTTCAGCGCGATGTCGGCGACAAAGGGCGCACCGCCCAAGCCATCATAAATCGTGCCGCCGCGGATAATTGCATCATACATGGTTCGTGTCCTTCGAAAGGGAAATGCGAATATTTATCCAATTGGATAAGAACTATTGCAGCTATTTCAATTGATGCTTTTGACAGCGGTATTACAGCTTATGCAGGTCCCGCGATGCCTTGCTTCTTGATCCAATAATGCGCGCGCCAGAAATGGAAGGCTGTCCACGCGCTAAATGCACCTGTTATCGTTATCGCATTCTTCAGCGCAACAGCTTCTTTCGCGGGATTACCGCCGGATAGGTAGTCGGATATTGTGCCGAGGAATACTGGGCCAAAGCCGATGCCGATAATGCCAGAGATAAACAGGAATATCGCCACCGCCATCGCCCGCGTGCGGTAACTGGCAAGGGATTGGATCAACGCAAATGTTGGCCCGTAATAAAATGTCGATGCGAAGGTCAGCACGCTTAAGAACAGCATGGAAATATTGGCAGAGGATGTGAAGCCAGCAGCATAGGTTGCCGGCACTACCAGCAGGAAAACTAAGGCCACGACCCGCAATGAAGAGGCGGGGCTTTTGGTGTCCATCTTATTGCCGATCCAGCCGCCCATCCAAGAGCCAAGCACGCCTGCAATGCCGATCATAATACCGATTTTCAGGCCCAGCTCTGCATAGCCGAGACCAAATACGCGTACATACAGGCTCCCGTAAAAGGCGGCTATGCCGAAAGCGACAAAAGCGACCATCGTGCCACCAGCGACCAGATGCCAATAGGCTGGCTTGCTCGCCAATTCTTTGAAAGCTTCTGAATAGGATGCCTCGCCCTTGCGGCGTTTGAACACTTCGGATAATTTGTTGTGCGGCCGCGTGTCTTTCACGGTCAGCCACATGATCAGGCCGACCAAAATGCCCGGCGCGCCTGCAATCACAAAAGCGATCCGCCAGCTGAAATTTTCGACCAGCCAGCCGCCGCCAGCGGATGCGATAAAGGCACCAATGGGAACAGCAGAGCCATAAATGCCCAATGCGGCTGCGCGTTTTTCCGGCGGGAAATATTCAGCGATCAGTGATTGGGCAGGCGGTGAATTGGCACTTTCCCCGATGCCCACTCCCATTCGGGCGAGGAACATTTGCGCAAAGTTTTGCGTTGCGCCGCACAGCATGGTCATAACCGACCAAATGGTGACAGCCATCGCGATGATCCAGCTGCGGTTCCAGCGGTCAGCTAGCGCCGCCACAGGGATCGCCATTGTGGTGTAGAATAGTGAGAATGCGAGGCCGGTCATCAGCCCCAATTGCTGATCGGTCAGGCCCATATCCTGCTTAATCGGCTCGGCCAAAATCGCCATAACTTGCCGGTCAAGGAAGTTGAGCATGATGACGATGAAAAGCACGCCCAGCACATAGTTCGCTTTGCCGCGCGGGATTTCTGCGCCCTGCTCGGAAGCTTGTGAAATGGGTTCTGCTTTACTGCCTGCGCCGCTTGCCACGAATTGCTATTTCACGCTGGCAAGGTGGGCGTAAGATGCATCGCCTGTGCCGCGAATGCCATAAACACTGGGATTTTCGGGATCATTGCGGTCCCAGCCATCGGTTGATGGAACGGTGCTGCTCCAATCGTAAATCGCATGACGGTGGCTCATTTTCCAAGCGCCATCGCGGCGTTCAAAACTGTCGAGATAACGGCCAGCAGCGATCATGAAAATCTCGCCATCGGGTGTGTTGATGTTGTGATGCGCAACGAAATAGCTTTCGCCTGCCGCCTTGTCGCCGTTCACTTCGACCAGCGATTGGCCGATCACATGCTGCGTGCGCTCCATCGTATCGAGCACGGGCATGACCCAAGTGATAAATTCCTCTGCTGTGCCCTTAAACGCGCCGTGATCATCGGTTGCATCAGGGTGGAAACAGGCACGCACCATTTCCGCGTCGCAGCGGTCGATCCCCTTGGCGAGCTTCGCCACAAGTTCGGTGCATTCCAGCTTGTCGGCCATAATTTCTAGACGGCTCATAATGCTCTCTCCCTTATGTGCCGCGACTAGCGCGCCATCCAATCTTCTAGCGTTTCGTGGAAATAGAGCATCCGGCTTTCTTGCCCCGCGAGATAGTCGCGCCGGTATCCGCGCGAATGCAGCCCGCGTTGCTGCTGCGGCCAAATTTCCAAATCTTCGTCAATCGCCGGGCCAGTGGTCACTTCATCGACCGTGCCTTGCATATGGGGAACCTCTGTCTCGGTAGAGATGGTGTCCTGCATCACGTAAGAGAAATAGTCCGTCTGCCCTTTCGCAAACAGCACCATGAACCACATGTCGAAAAGGCATTTTTCCGGATCGGTGGGATGCGGGCGCGCGCGCAGCCAAATATTGCTTTCCGGCTTCAGACTGAACGACAGGTTCGGGAAGATCGTATAATGCCAATTATCGGTTAGCTGATCATCGCGATAGGTCGAGAAATCATAGCCTTTCTCTGCACCCTTCTCGCGCTTGGCTTTCTGCAGATCCTTGCGGATATTGCGCACATTGCCGCCTTTATAATCTTCTGGATCAAGTTCCCAAAAGTCCATCTCACCTTTGAGGTTTGCTAGCGTTTCTTTCTCGCCGCCTTTGACCGCTTTTGCAGGGCCTCCACCGGGCATTAGCATGCGGCAATGCCCCTGCGGATAATGGTCAAACTGGCATCCCTCGCGCCCATATTCGAGTGTATGGATGGCGCCGGGATGGACGAATGGCACGTGATAGCTTTCGCTGAAATTGTCCTGCACCAGCTTCCAATTCCAGTCGCCTTCGACCGTGACCCAATGCGTGCGTTTAAACTCTTCCATCGGATATGTGTCGATCTGATCGGCAATCGGCCCCAGATATTCTTTCAAAGGCACGCAATCATCGTCCATATTGTACCAAACGAAACCGGCCCAAACTTGTGATTTGATCTCAACCAGATTGAGCTTGCCGCATGGGCTGCCCTGTTTGAAATCCGCCTCGTCAGGCACAAAGCGCAGCTTGCCGTTCAGATCATATGACCATGCGTGATAAGGGCAGGTAAGGCGTTTTTCATTGCCGCACTCATCCTTCATCAATTCCAATCCGCGGTGCTGGCAGACATTGTAAAACACACGGATTTCCCCGTCATCGCCGTGCACACATAGAATCCGCTCGCGGCCCAGTGAAGTGGTGGTGTAATCGCCTTTTTTAGCCAGCTCGCTTTCAAGACAAGCGATCTGCCATGTCTTGGTCCAGACAGTATCCCATTCCTTGTCCATCCATTCTTTAGAGAAATAGCGTTCAGGAGAAATGGGATTGCCGCGCAGATTGGGCTCAGGCTGCTTGGAAATATCCGCCAGTTTCTCGTTCAATTCACCGGAGTCATAATCAGCCATTGGTCTTTCTCGCTCGGTTTGTGTCATGCAGGTTAAGGCCAATACGGCCAACCCACGCCGCCCTTGGTCAGAATGTATGCGCCCGTGAATAGTATACTCACACTATCAGAATCGCTCATAAAATGTCCGGTTGGAGTATAATTTATCCGATTGGACAAAATTGAGAGTTTGGTGAGTGCCCGCTAGCCATACTCTATCAAGTGCCAAAGTTTGCCTGCCGGGCGTCACGTTAGGCGTAACCCGATCGATGGCGAGTGGGCTTTAAGGGCACTGTCAGAGCCAATGCATCTAACTGACGAATAAGGGGATGAGGCTAGGGCAGGGCGCATGCCAAGACCCCGCAAACCAGCCAGTCCGTTTCGTTATTTCAACTCTTCGCCCGAAGTGATCCACTTGGTCGTGATGTCGTATGTCCGTTTTCCTCTTTCTCTCGTTCCGAAGAAAAGAGCGTGTCATCCAGTGGTTCCGGCGGATGAAATCACTACAGAAGTTCACATATCTCCATGCCAACGCCCACAATCACTTCAATTCAGCACGCCACCTATCCGACCGCCAATCTTACAAGACCGCTCGCTCAGTAGCACTGACTGAGTGGCAAAATCTCATGGCTTGAGAGTCGAACGGGGAAGGGCAACCTGCGCCAATCGGAGACAAGCCCGTGATTAGTCTGACAGCACCCCCCAAAAAAACACATCAATCGATGGCAGACAGCGCCCGCACTACGCCGCGGATTTCGGCTAGCCCCTTCATCCTGCCAATGGCTGAATAGCCCGGATTCGAAGCCTTGCTAACATCGCCCATCATCAAATGCCCATGATCAGGCCTAATGAAAATCTCCCGCTGGTTCGCGTTCTCGTTTTCAAGAAGGTTTCGGATTACGCTGACCATATCGATATCGCTATCAAGGTGGCTGGCTTCAATGAAGGTCCGCGGCTTATCTGTATCGCGGCTTACCCCGCGCAGATGGGCAAAGTGGATGCGGTCGCGGTAATCGCGCGCCATTTGCGGCAGGTCGTTATCTGGCCGGCTTCCATATGTGCCAACACACAGAGTGATGCCATTGTTTTCACTGGGCGCAGCAGCGAAGAGCGCCTCTAAATCGTCCGGCGTACATATCACGCGGGGCAATCCAAACATATCCCACGGCGGATCATCAGGGTGAATTGCCAGCCTTACATCTAACTTTTCAGCGACTGGAAGGATCCGATTCAAAAACCGAACAAGGTTGGTCCGCAGCGTATCGTGATCGACATTTGCATAGCGGGCCAATGCTGCGCGGAAATCTTCGAGCGAGTATGCATCCGTCATCTTCCCTGGAAGACCGGCGATGATGGTCTGGGTAAGAAGAGCTATCTCCTCATCAGACATGCCCGCATGGGTAGCAGCGGCGCGCGCGATTTCAGTTTCGCGATAATCGTTCTCAGCGCCTTCACGCTGCAAAATGAATAGGTCAAATGCCGCGAAACGATCTTGATCGAACCTGAGCGCAAAAGCGCCATTGGGAAGCTGATATCGCAGATCGGTTCGCGTCCAATCGATCACCGGCATGAAATTGTAGCAGATGGTTTTGATACCTTCTGCCGCAAGGTTTTCCATGCTTTCGATCCATGCATCGGTGTAGGCGCCGCTTCCCTGTGCCGCGAGCTTAATATCGTCATGCACTGGAATGCTCTCGACTACAGACCACTCCAACTGCGAACCGGGAACATTACCGGCCTCAATCAAAGCACGATGCGCGGCGACTTTCTCTCTCGGCCAAGCCTTTCCGATGGGAATATCGTGCAGCGCGCTGACGATATCGGTCGCGCCAGTCTGCCGGATTTCATCCAGACTAACCGGATCATTCGGTCCAAACCATCGCCAAGATTCGCGCATATTCCTATCTCTACCTATGTGCCGATTAAGCCCATCAGGCCTTGAAAACCCATATAACCCGTCAGTAGGGAGAATAGGAAAAGACCAACTAGCCCAATGTTGGTGAGCAGTGAATTGCGATATTCACCCATCAAGTCTGCCCTGCTGCCAAGATATATGATGCAGGCAACCGTGACAGGAAGCAGTACAACATTAAAGGCTTGCGACATGATGAGCACTAGCACTGGCCTTGCATCGAACAGTGGTACTACGAGCCCCAACAAAGAGATTGCGCCAACGAAAAGTCGGTATTTCCACTGTGTCATATCGCGCGGTGTTGAGCGGAAATCGCATAACAGCCATGGGATCATCAGTAGATTTGGAAACTGAGAAGATACGCCCGCTGCAATGATGCCTATGGCGAAGATCGAAACCGCTAGTGGACCGGCCAGCGGCTCGAGCAGCCCTATCATTTGAGAAGCACGGTCCAAACCGATGCCTTGCGCAAAAAGGCTGCCCGCCGCTGCGGCCATAATTGAAGCGCTGATAACAAACATCATGATCGCTGCGAATCCAGCATCGCGGCGCTGCTGGCGGTCGTGCTCAATTGTCCAGCCAGCCTCCTTCACCAGCGTAGTACGCATTATAAACAGGCCTGAAAAAATCGTGGTTCCCACCATTGATGCAATGAGCAAAAATGGCCCAGCCTCGCTTTCTGAAACTTCGGGCACTGATGGGATAAGGCCTGCCGCCATTTCTGCGACCGGAGGCATCAGGATGAAGAAATTGAGCACAAAGCAGGCCGCCATAATAGCAACGATCACCGCCAAGGTGCGTTCAAAAACCTGCGTGCTTCCATTCCAAAAAATGAAGTAGGCAACTGCGCAAAAAAATGCCGCCCAATACAGCGGATCAATCCCGCCATCGATAAAAGTCTTTGACCATTCAAAACTGATTTCGGCGACGATCCCCATAACGCCCATTACACTGGCGCATACACCCACGCCCAATGCGGCTATAAAGAATACGCCAACGGCTGGGTGGATATGCTTACGAAAAGCCTCAAGGGCGGTTTCACCCGTAACAAGCGTATAACGGCCATAGGTTGCGATCATCAAATAGGTCGCAGCGCATGAGATCATTACCGTCCAGAGCAGGCTCATCCCATAGTTCGCACCAGCGGTTGCCATGGTCGTGACGCTGCCAGTGCCAATGTTAAAGCCGAGTAGGAATATCCCGGGCAAGAAAAGGGCAAGTTTGGATTTCCAGCCAGCATGGCGCGATAATGATGTCATACGCGCTTCTCGGTTACCGTCACGTTTCTGCCCCTTTTTTAACCTGACATACATCGATAAGGCTGATTGGTCGCATCGTCTACACGCTATTGTCCTGCATATTGGGCTAACCAAACCATTTGGTTGAATATCTATCAAAGAGCGGATTTCTTGAGGCTGTTCTGTAGCGGACAAGACAGCGGGATCAGGAACCTTCCTCGGTTGCAATGCGCCGAGCTCTGACCGAGCATAAGCAACATTTCGCGGGCAAAAAACTGAGATTGAGGCTAAGTTTATCTGCTTTTGCTGGTGTTTACATGGCTGCCTTGCCCAATAGCTCGCTTGGAAAAAAAGGGGGGGGGGCTCAGCGGCCTCTGAAGATTATGTGTCAATTTCGCATCAGGTCTGACAAGATATGCGTCAGGTATCAATTAGAAACTAAGCGATTGAATAGCAGTCATTGGACTAAAGAGTGCGTTCGACCCTTTTTTGTAGATGGTTGAATAGGCCGCTTAGTGTGTGTCAAGACATTGAATTTTAATGATTTAATGTGATTTTGTTGAACTTCTTAAGCACCTCGCATAAGCCTTCATTTAATTGGTATAATATAATTATAATACCAAACGGCGTTGGCTTTTGGCTGGATTGGTATGTTCTGAATATTGACATGTGATTGTGGATTGGTATCCCCAATTTTCAATTTTGAGTTTACAGGGAGAGAGTAAATGGAAGTTACACGGACACCCCGTGCTGGTTTGGGTCGCGAACTTGGCTTGAATCGCAAAGCGTTAATGGTTTCTGCAGCGTTTTTGCCTGCGCTTATGTTGCCCGCAACGGCGGCGAGTGCGCAAGACGCGGCTCCAGCAGCTGGGGAAGCGGAAGGTGGCGAGATCATCGTTACGGGTATCCGCAGTTCACTTCAAAGCGCTCTTAACGAAAAGCGTAACGCGGACAGCTTGATCGAAGTTATTCAGGCGGAAGACATCGGTAAGCTGCCTGACCAAAACCTTGCTGAAGTGCTTGAGAACGTAACGGGTGTTCAAATCACTCGTACGGCTGGTGTTGGTACTGGCGTTCAAATTCGCGGTACAAACGACAACCGCACCGCGATTAACGGCGTAACCACGCTGGGTTCGGGTTCGGGCCGCGGCGGCATCAATTTTGAAGATGTGAACGCAGCGATCATTTCATCGGTTGAAGTGATTAAGGCGCCTCAAGCGGAAACAATCGAAGGCGCCGTTGGCGGTACGATCAATCTGCGCACAATCCGTCCGCTGGACCTAACCGAGACGCTTGTTGCTGTTCGCGTGCAGGGTGAATATTCAGAGCTCGCTGAATCAGTGCAGCCTCGGATTTCCGCTACGTTTGGTGACAATTGGTCAACCGGCGCTGGTGATATGGGCCTTGTGATTGCGGGTAGCTACACAAAGCAGGACGCGATTTCTTTCCGTCCTCGTGTCGACCGTGACAACCCAATTTTCGCCAATGGCTCCGTAACGGCGGCTGGAGCACCTGGTCCGGACTTCCCATTCTTGGGTATTCAGTTCTTAAACCAAGAAACAGAAGACTTTTCATTTGAAACCATCAACCTTTCCGGCTCGTTTGAGTGGGAGGCAGCGCCAAACTTTACTGTATTCGTCGACGGTTTCTACAACGATCAAGAGCGTCGTCAGGAAAGTACGCGTATCCAAGCGTCTGGCGTCAGCAGCGTTGATACTGTCAATGTTCCTGATACGTTTGAAACGATTGAACTGGGTGTAATCGATGGCGTTGATTTGGGTTCAATCCAGGCGGCTCTGACGGGCACGATCCAGCCCAATCTTGCGCAGGATGATGATGATCCAAACTTGCGTTTCTCATCAGATACTGGCGCTCGTGTTACCGACAGCAGCATCCTGCGTTGGGGGTTTGACTGGGAAACTGGCGATCTTTCGGTGCATTTCGAAGCGTCACGTTCGCGCTCAGATACAGTAAACCCGAACCTCAGCACCACGCTGAACTTCATCAATCCTAACCCGCTGACGCCGCTAGATGGTACATCAAACGATAACAGCGTTCCATTCATCTATGATCTGACCGGCGGCGCACTGACATTTGGTGTCGATTTCGCTTCGCCGTTTGCGCCTACTGTAGGACAGCTTACAGACCTGAGCGGTGCCAATGTGGTCCTTGATGGCGTGAATGTTGGCCGAGACACCACTGAAAACGCAGACGATGCCATTCGTTTCGACCTTAGTTATGACACATCGGCATCGATTGGCTTCATTTCCTCTGTTGATGCAGGCTATCGCTGGAACCGCCGTTCGAGCGAATTCAACGACATCGGTTCTAGTTTTGGTACTGGCTCGATTGCGAACAGCCCTAGCGGCACTTTGTTCTCGGAATTGCTGGTCCAAGGAAACGATTTCTTTGGCGAAGCTGATGGGCGCGAATTGGCGTTCCGCAACTTCGTAATCATCGATCCAGATGCTGCGTTTAACGACCAAGAAGGAACTTTGAACATCCTTCAGGCGGCGCTGAATACCACCAATGGATCAGTCGGTGACCCAACGCCTTCGAACGACGCGTTCTTCAGCATTGATGAAGAAACACACGCTGCTTATCTGCAGGCCAATTTCGACTTTGGCGCGCTGCGCGGCAATGCGGGTGTGCGTTATGTCGATACATCGATTGACTCGCTGGGTATTACGACACTTGGCGGAACCGGTGTGCCGGTTGTAACAAGCGGAAGCTATAGTGAGTGGTTGCCGCGGGTTAACCTGATCCTAGAGGCGACTGACGATATCGTCATTCGTGCTAGCGCCGGCCGTGACATTAACCGTCCGGACTTCAATCAGCTATCTTCATCGGTAAGCTTCGGCACTAGCCCGAACGCCGCTGTTTCGATTGGTAATCCATCGCTCGCGCCAGAAACCATCTGGTCATACGATGCCTCAGTTGATTGGTATTTTGCCCCGGCGGCAGTGTTCAGCGTTGGTTTCTTCCACAAGAACCGTTCAAACCTTCATGTGACGCAGGTTCAAGAGCCGTTTGAAGATGCCAATGGCTTCCGCGACATCACTGATCCATGTGAAGCTGGCGGTATCTTTAACCCAATCGCTGACCGTAACGTCCTGTCAGACCAGCTCGGCAATGGTATTTGTGTGCCAATCCAAACGCAGGTGAACGATACTGCCAACACAAAGCAGACCGGTATCGAAGTTGCCTTCCAATATGATCTGTCGAACTTCGAAGACACATTGGGCTTTGCATCGGGCTTTGGTATTCTGGCGAACTACACTTACCAAAAGTTTAGTGGTGGCGAGGCGTTCAACACGAACTCTGGCCGTGCAGAAGATGCATTCCAAGCGATCAATCCGACGCTTGTAGTGCCGGTAACGCGCGTTCAGGGTCTGCTTGACCTGTCGAAGCACGCTTACAACGCCACATTGTATTATGAGAAGTACGGCCTGTCGGCTCGCCTTCGTTACACATGGCGTGACAGCTTCCGGACGCTGGATACAGCGGGCGGTGCATCGCTCAACTCAACATTCGGTTTCCCGACTGTTACTGGGGCGCGCGGTCAGCTTAACGGAAGCATCACTTACGATCTTACCGACAACATCAATATCGGTGTTGAGGGTGTGAACATCACCAAGTCGAATATTGAGCAATTCTGCGTCAATGACGGGGCACTGACTTGTTTCCAAGGTCTGCCTGATCGCCGCATTACTTTTGGTGCAACGTTCAAACTATAAGCGTGTAACGATAGGAAGGGCGGGGCTTATTCGCTTCGCCCAATCCTGAATTGGTTCCTATTAAGGGCTGGCCGTGTGGACATAAATCTGCATCGCCGGCCCTTTCTATTTGTGGGCTAAGTGGGTGCGCAGAAGTCAAAGTTCTCCTTGTAATCCAATTGGTATGACAAAAAGTCGCATAAAGGTATGTTCAATAGGTTGACTCAATTCTGACTCTGGCTACCGTCGCGCGCAATTAGATTTACTTTGGGAGAATTTGATGTCTAAGTTTCGCAAGGGCGCGCACGCGTCGCGTTTCAATACAGTTTTGTTGGCGGGTTCTGCGCTATCTGTGATCGCAGTACCTCAGGCGGCGTTTGCACAAGAGGCTGCTGCACAAGATGCTGCTGCGGAAGAAATTGCTGAAGAAGATGGTGGTATCGTTGTTACTGGTATCCGCCGGACTATCCAAAACTCAATCGATGAAAAGCGTAATTCGACCGAAGTCTTTGACGCGCTTTCGGCGGATGAAATTGGTGACCTTCCTGCGCTTTCGATTGGTGAAGCGCTGGAAACTTTGACTGGTGCTGGTTCGCACCGTGAAAATGGCGGCGCAACAGAAATCTCAATCCGCGGCCTTGGTCCTTTCCTTAGTTCAACAGTGGTGAACGGGCGTGCGACAACAAACGGTAGCGGCGACCGTTCTGTAAACTTCAGCATTTTCCCATCGGAATTGTTCAACAAAGTCGGTATTTATAAGACGCAAGCTGCAAGCTACATCGAGGGCGGTGTGGCCGGCCAGATTACGCTCGATACTCTCAAGCCGCTCGATTATGGCAAGCAGCGTATTCAGGGTGATTTTAAACTCAACATCAACCCTGATAATCTTGATATTGACCCTGATCAGCGTTTCAACAAATTCGGCTATCGCGCGACGCTAAGTTACGTCGATCAATTCAATCTTGGTGATGGTGAGCTGGGTGTTTCGCTCGGTTATTCGCGTGTTGATTCTAGCAATCCAGAGCAGGAGGCGCGCGTATCGGGCACGGTCCGTGCTTGTGTGATCGACCCGACTGACACAGGCGATGGCGTTTTCGACGATGGCAATTGCGACACGAGCTCCGACACGATCGCTGGACTGCGCGATGGCACCGTCACCGACGAGTTCCTGATCGCTCGCAACAGCTATGCCCTGCGGTCAAACATCACAGAAGAGCGCCGCGATAGCTTCTTTGGCGCGATTCAATATCAGCCGTCACCAGACGTCGATATTAACGCAGACTTCCAATACTCCAAGCGTGTCCAAGCCGAGCAGCGCAGCGATTTGAACTTCGCTGAAAGCCGCCGGATTGACGGCCCCGGTGATCCCAACACCATTTCAGGTTTTGACTTAATCACAACGCCTACCGGCGCGCTGCGTCAGTTCACTAATGAGCAGCGGGTTGAGGCGGTAAGTGAGTATCTCGAGCGTGACGAAGAATATTACGGTGGTGGTCTTTCTATCGAGTTTCGTCCGACTGACCGCTTGAACGTAGCGCTTGACGCGTCTTACTCACGTACTCAACGGATCGAGGAGGCTGTGCAGATCCGGTTCCGGACAGAGGACGGTGAAAGCATCTTTGGCAACACGGATGCCGATGGTAACCCGTTCTTCCCAGAAGCGTTTGAGAGCGATCAAACGCCCAATGCAGACCGGACAAACGGGACGGATGACCGGATCGAAACTGTGACCCAGATCTTTCAAAACGGCTCGGAAGGTCTGAACTTTGTCACACAGAACTTCGATGTGACCGATTACACTTTGTTTGCCAACGATCCGCGTTTGCGCGCTGATTTGGAGCAAGACCGTTTCAATGAGATTTGGGCTGTCCGCGGCGATGTCGAATATGAAATGGATGGCTTCTTTTCCAGTCTCATGGCCGGTACGCGCTATCAGCAACTTGTCTACCGTGACGTTCCTGGCGCATCGAACGGAACTAGCCGTTTTGAAAATACTTATAATGATACAGATGGCTCAGGCGCGCTGTTCATTGCCAACCAAGAATGCCGGACCAATTTTCCTGAAACTGGCTTTCTATCTTCGATCTCCGGAGGCAACCCGCTTATCACCAATGTCGATTTGGATGGGAATGTCATTGGAACATCGAACACTTTTGCGACCTTTGATGCGCGCTGTATTGCCCGCGTATTGGAGCGCGAAGATCCGTCAGGCTTAACCATTGATGCCGATGGAAATGTCGTTTTCCCGACTGGTGATTTTGACTCAATCCAAAACACGGATATCGAAGAGCGCAGTTGGGCTGGTTACATCCAAGCCAACTTCGACACAGAGCTTGGCACCACTCCGGTACGAGGAAACATCGGTGTCAGGGTAGTGAGCAACTCGATCACTTCAACTGGTTTCCGCACGGCGTTGAGCTTGATCACAACCGACAATGATGGCGATGGTACATTCGGTTTTGCATTGGCAGAAGACCCGACGGTGGATATCGAACGCAATGTGTTCAAGAATTCCTACACCGAGTTTTTGCCAAGCTTTAATCTTGTCGCCGATGTCCAACCTGATCTGCTTGCGCGCTTTGGGGTGTATCGCTCGCTGTCGCGTCCTGATCCTTCAGACCTTGGCGCGGGCCGGATATTCAGCCTGAATGCCAATGACGATTTTGCAACGCGTGAAGAGGCAGTGCAGAATGGGATCAACGGCGCGAGTTCGACCGGTAACCCATTCTCAGAAGCACTTCTATCGTGGAACTTCGATGCAGGCCTAGAATGGTATCCAGACGCTGATACGATTCTAGCCTTCAACGCCTATTACAAGAGCTTCAATGGTGGGTTTGAAGGCGTGTCGGCCCTAGAAACCTATAACATCGAAGGTGGCGCTGTTGAGGTATTGACCTCGCGGATCGAAACCTCTGATGAAACCAGCCGGATCTATGGTATCGAAGTGACCGCGGCGCACCGTTTCAGCTATCTGCCTGCTCCATTTGATGGCCTGGGCTTCAAGTTGAGCTATAACTATGCAGATTCAAACTTTGAGTTTGAAGATGATGTTCTTGGCGCTTCAACAATTGAAAATGCGGATGGGAGCACAACGCAGATTAATGGTCTCGTTGCGCCGGGTAACCTTCCGGGATTCTCCAAGCACGTTCTCTCTGCGCAAGCCTATTACGAAACTGGCCCGCTGAGTCTGCAAGGTGTTTACAAATATCGCAGCGACTACTTCCAGCAGTTTGTCTCCACGCCGGGCCGTCTGCGGTTTGTAGATGATGTTGGTGTATTTGAAGCGCGTATTTCATACAAAATCACGGATAATGTGCGGTTCTCTCTTGAAGGGATCAACCTCTTCAACGAACCGCGTACCGACTTCCGCGGTGCTGCAGATGATTTGAGTCAAGTGTTGGTTTACGGACCCCGCTACTTTGCTGGACTTCGTTTCAAATTCTAGTTCGAGTTTTCGGCGCTGCGTTGGGGGATGCAGCGCCGGAATATCTTATAGGCTATGAGCGAAAAGAGAATTGGTATAGTTATACATAAGGTGCACCAGTTTGGGGGTGGCATTGGTGAGGGATTGCAATGACAGGTAAGCGACTTTTTCAATCAGTTGCTGAGCAAATTGCTCGGCTTATTGATGAAGGTGCATTTCCTGCCGGAACGCGGCTTCCCGGCGAACGTGAGCTTGCCGAACGCCTTAGCGTCAGCCGTGTGACAATCCGAGAAGCTGAAATTGCTCTTCAGGCTGTGGGCCGCTTAGAGATTAAAACGGGGTCGGGTGTCTACGTTGCAGACGAGCAGCCCAATGGTGGCGGCTCTCTTCCTGAAACCAGCGCTTTTGAATTGACCGAGGCTCGATTGCTGGTTGAATCTGAGGCCGCCGCATTGGCAGCCCATAATATCACAGCCGATGGGATTGAGCGGCTTGAAGGTCTGATTGAACAAATGCGCTCGGGTAACGAAGCGGCGGCCAATGAGGCTGATGAAGCGTTTCACCTTACGGTTGCTGAGGCATCCAATAATGCAGCTCTTTTGCACACGATCCAAACATTTTGGCGCATTCGTGAAGAGTTGCCAGAGGTGAAGGCAACATATGAATCGGTTTGTGTTCATGATGCCGAAACGCGTACAGATGAGCACCGCGCTGTATTCGATGCATTGAAGGCACGTGATCCTGCCGCGGCCCGTGGGGCAATGCGCGAGCACTTCCACCGGTTGATTGAAGCAATGCTGGATGCAACGGAAAAGCAGGCCTTAGAAGAGTTGCGGGAGCAAGCCACAAAGAGCCGAGAGCGCTTCACAGCTGCTGGAAAAATCGGCTAAAATTGGTATTACAGAAAATATGGTTTTGGCAGTCCAGATTGATTGACAGTCTGAGCTTCGCTTCTATAGTCGTAAGCGATAATAGAAGGGGAATATGGATGTTGGCAAAGCTTGGCGTTATGCGTCTCCCTGGGCGTTTGGGCGTGTTCGCTTTGACGGCATCTTTTGTTGTTGCGCCAGCCTATGCTGAAGATTTCCTTGTCCGCGATCAAGCACAGTATGCGAATGCTCTGAAGCAGGTTGAAGCGGGCGATGTGATCATCCTTGCCAATGGCGTCTGGCGCGATTTTGAAATCGAAGTGACCGGCAAAGGTGAAGCTGGCAACCCCATTACTGTCCGCGCACAAGAGGCTGGCAAAGTCGTTTTGACCGGCCAATCCAGCCTGCGCGTTGGCGGCGAACATATGCTGGTAAAAGGTTTTGTTTTTAAGGATGGCTACAGCCCGCGCGGCGAAGTGATCTCATTCCGCCGCAGCAAGTCTGATACGGCGCGCAATAGCCGCGTTACCGAAATGGTGATTGATGGCTACTCTAAGCCTGACCGCTATGATGATGATCGCTGGGTCACTATTTATGGCAAGAATAATCGCTTTGATCACAACAATCTCATCGGCAAAACCAATAAAGGTGTAACGCTAGCTGTCCGGCTCGATAGCGAGGAAAGCCGCGAGAATAACCATCTGATCGATCACAATTATTTCGGCCCGCGTCCTGTCTTGGGTTCCAATGGCGGCGAAACTCTGAGGATCGGGACCAGCAAATATTCCATGTTCAATTCCAATTCGCGAGTTGAAAGCAATGTGTTTGACCGGACCAGCGGCGAAGTTGAGATCATTTCGTCTAAATCTGGCGGCAATGTGTTTCGCGGGAACTTGTTCCTGAAATCGCGGGGCACACTGACCTTGCGCCACGGTGACAATAATGTGGTGGAAGGCAATGTCTTCCTTGGCGGCGGAGCGGATTACACAGGCGGAATTCGGGTCATCAACCGGTTCCAGACCATTCGCGGCAATTACATGGAGGGGCTTCGCGGCGACGCGTTCTCCAGCGCGCTCGCTATCATGAATGGCGTGCCCAATTCGCCAGTCAATCGCTATGTTGAGGTGGAGGGCGCCAAAATCGACAATAACACTATCGTTGATAGCCGCCGCGTCGCTTTCAATGTTGGTGCGGATACTGAGCGCTCTGCCGCGCCGAGCAAGACTAGCTTTGCGAACAATCTGCTGAGTGGCCTCAACGGCGAGAGTTTCCTAGAGGCCTATGACGATATCTCTGGCATCACTTTTGACGGCAACCGCGTTGCTGGCGGCGATGTTCAAGCAGAACTTGCTGGTAAAGTTACTCGCACGCCGGTTGAAATGGCTCGCGGCGAAAATGGACTTCTCTATCCGACCAATGCCGATCTCGCTGACGTTGGTGCACCGCGCGATTTGAAAGTGCCGAGCCTCGATAAAGTTGGCGCGTCCTATTATCCAAAACCCAAAGAGGGCGAGACTTTTGGCTCATCGGGTCGCACCGTGGAAGTCATGCCGGGCGAAGATACGCTGGTCACTGCAATAATGCAGGCGGCGGGTGGCGATATTTTGATGCTTGCTCCCGGCGAATACATCGTCAACCGGACCATCCCCTTGGACAAATCACTAACGCTAACAGGCTCCGTGGTTGATGGTGGTAATGGACCGGTCATCAAATTTGGCCGCCCATCATTGTTCGAGCTTCAAGAGGGCGGCAATTTGCAGCTCCAAAAACTAACCGTGGATGGTGAGCTTGCGCCAGATTCCGTCGGCAATTCGATGATTAAAACCAGCAGCTTCCCAATCCAATCGAACCTTGAAATTGCGCTTGATGAAGTAACCGTGCGCGGATTGGTCGTGAACAAGAGCTTCAACGTCATCACGCTCGGCAAAAGTTCAATGGCGCAGCGTGTTTCGATCACGAACAGTAAGTTTAGCGATATTACTGGCACGATCCTGCAAGCCTCTGCTGAGACTGAGGATTACGGGCAATATAACGTCGAATATCTAACCATGGCGCGCAACAGCTTTGCAAATATTGGCGGACCGATTGCCAGTATTTATCGCGGCGGGCGCGATGAAAGCACCTTTGGTCCATTTGTGCAGATCACCGAAAATGCGCTTAGCAATGTCGGTAAGGCGCCAACCAATGGCACCGGCGGTTCTATCCATTTGCACGGCGTGCAAACGACCATGGTTGATCGTAACGAGCTCACGAACTCCTTGCCCTTGCGGATTGTCCATACGGTTGGCACGCCTAAAACACAGGTCGTTGGAAATCGATTCTCGGACACTCCAAAACCCATATTCGAAGAGTTGAATTTTGAGGGAGCGCCGCGAATGGCATCGCGTGATAATCTTTTCGAAGAAACGGTGAAGCCATGAAGCGTTCTGTCACAATCGTAACCGGCGCGGCAGTTGCGCTTGGTCTTGCTATTCCTGCGGCTAATGCTGCGCCTTCTAGCGTTGTGCCGAGCGCAAGCGTTCAGGCCGGCTCTATGACGGCAAAGACTGATTTGCCGCCGCTCTATGCAAGTGAAATGGCGCGCGCCCGTACCTTTGTTGATGGCATGATTGCTGCGGGACCAGTGGTTCCTCAACCTAAAGATCCAGGCGGTGGTTACACTCACGAGCAGCACAAACGCAATTTCCGCGCCATGTATTTGGCTGGCCAATTGTTCCAGATTACAGGCGAGGCACAGTACCGCGAATACATCCGCGCTATGTTGCTCGAATATGCCGAAATGTACCCAACACTGGGCGATCATCCAGCCAAGGCTAACCAGAATGTTGGGCGGCTGTTTTGGCAGGTTTTGAACGATGCGATGTGGTTGGTTCACACGGTGCAAGCCTATGAAGCGATCCGCGATACTCTGCCGGTCGCAGAACGCGAAAACATTGACAATAATGTGTTTCGACCTGCGGCGAAGTTCCTTTCGGTTGATAGCAAGGCGACTTTCAACAAGATCCATAATCACGCCACTTGGGCAACGGCGGGCGTCGGTATGACGGGCTATTTGCTAGGCGATCAGGATATGGTCGACCGCGCGCTTTTGGGGTCGGACAAGTCAGGTAAGGCCGGCTTTATCCGCCAAACTGAATTGCTGTTTTCGCCCGATGGTTATTACACCGAAGGGCCATATTATCAGCGCTTTGCTATGCTGCCTTTCATCGTTTTTGGTGATGCGATTGAGCGCAATGAGCCTGAGCGTAAGATATTCCAGCACCGCGATGGAATTTTGTTGAAGGCAATCAACACCACGATCCAGCTGACCTATGGCGGCCTGTTTTTTCCGTTTAACGATGCGATAAAAGATAAAAGCCTGAACACCGCTGAGCTTTATGAAGGCGTGGCGATTGCTTATGGCCAGACGAAGGACCCTGGCTTGCTTTCCATAGCAGAATTTCAGGGGCGTACCGTTCTACGCCCAAGCGGGCTAGAGCTGACACGCGATCTGGCGGCTGGCAAAGCCAAACCGTTTGATTTCCGCTCTGTTCTCTTATCCGATGGGCCAGAAGGCAATGCAGGCGCAATCGCAGTCCTGCGCGAGGGCGAGGATGAAGGCCTCGATCACACGGCGCTGGTAGCGAAAAATGCCAGCCAAGGTTTTGGCCACGGCCATTTCGATAAATTGAGCTGGCAGCTTTACGACAACGGCAATGAAGTGGTGCGCGACTATGGTGCGGCGCGTTTCCTCAATATTGAGGCGAAAGAAGGCGGGCGTTACCTGCCAGAGAACGAGACTTGGGCGAAACAGACCATTGCGCACAACACGCTGGTTGTGAACGAGCAAAGCCACTTTGGCGGCGATGTGAAGTTGGCGGACCAACACGCGCCTCAGCAACTATATTTCTCCGATAAAGACGGACTTCAGGCAACGACTGCCGCGATCACGACTGCCTATCCTGACGCAGGCATCGCCTTCACCCGCACGTTGGCGATGGTTGACGTCGAAGGGCTGGATTCGCCCGTTATTCTTGACGTGCTGCGCGCAGAGGGCGGGAATGGCGACGGGAGCCATCAGCTTGATCTGCCGCTGCATTACAATGGTCATATCATGCAGGTCGGATTTGACACGGATAAGAGCGTCACTTCGCGCCCCGTGCTCGGCAATGACAATGGATATCAGCACATTTGGGTTGATGCGGTTGGTCAGCCTGAAGGTGATAAGAGCTTCCTAACCATTCTGCTTGATGGGCGGTTCTATACATACCGATTTGCTGCCCAAGATGGGATGGAAGTGATACTAGCGGAAAGCGGCGCGAATGATCCCAATTTCAACTTGCGCCGTCAGCCGATCATTATCCAGCGAATGCAAAGCGGCGGTGAAGGCACCTTTGTTAGCGCGTTGGAAAGTCACGGGTTATACGATGGTGCGACAGAGCAGACGATTGAAAGCAATAGTCAAATCGCTAGCCTCAAGCATCAACAGTTGGGGCAATATGATCTGGTAGAAATTACGACGCTTGGCGGTAAAACTGCAACTTTGGCGATATCTTACGACCAGGATGCGAACAAAAAGCATACTGTCGAATTTCGCGGAAAAGATGTAAGTTGGACGGGCTTTATGGCTGTCGTTCAATCCGCAGGAGAGATGTAAATGGCCACCTTGGTTAGCCCATCCAGCCCAGCTTTTGTTGAGGCAGCGAACACGGAAAAAGAAGATCTTGGGGGAGGGATCTCGCGCCAGATTTTGGGTTACGGCCCAGAGATTATGATTGTGCGCGTTTGGTTTGAAAAGGGATCAGTGGGCGATGTTCATTCGCATCCTCACAGCCAAGCGACTTATATTGAAAGCGGAAAATTCGAAGTCTTCATTGATGGGACAAAGAAAGTGCTTGGGGCTGGTGACAGCACATATATGGCGCCCAATTTGCCTCACGGATCAGTGTGTTTGGAAGCGGGCTCATTGCTCGACACTTTCAGCCCTGTGCGCGAAGACTTTCTGAGTGAGGGGAACTAGAATGAAAATGCAAGGACTGCGTTGGTGGGTGGTTGGACTTGTCGCCTTGGCGACAATTATCAATTACATCGACCGCCAAACAATCAACGTCTTGTGGCCCGCCCACATTGCGCCAGATCTGTTTCCAGAGATGGATGCTGATGGTCACAAGTACATTCTTGGCATCGTGTCGACTGTTTTCATTTTTTCCTATGCAGCAGGTCAGGCGATTTTCGGCAAGATATTTGACTGGATCGGCACACGGCTCGGTTTTGTGCTGTCAATAGGTGTCTGGTCACTTGCAACTGCTGCTCATGCACTTGCGCAAGGGGTGCTGAGCTTCAGCATTTTTCGGTCAATTCTTGGTATTGCCGAGGCAGGCAACTGGCCTGGTGCAGCGAAAGCGAATGCTGAGTGGTTCCCGTCTAAGGAACGTGCTCTGGCGCAAGGTATTTTCAACTCAGGTGCGGCTATTGGCGGTATCATCTCGATCCCACTAATCGGCTATATGGCGATGTATTTTGATTGGAAAATCATATTCGTTATCGTTGGTTTGGTAGGGCTGGTTTGGTTGGTTCCATGGCTCGCTATCGTAAAAGGTCCACCTCAGTCGCATGAGTGGCTGTCTGAAGAAGAGCGTGAGTATATTCTTACCGGTCAAGAAGTTGTCGACGCTGATGGCGATTCAGATGATGGTTACAATCCAACAACCGGCGAGCTGCTCGCGCGCAAAGAAAGCTGGGGCGTTATCATTGCTTCGGCCGCTATCGATCCAATTTGGTGGCTCTTTATCGTTTGGATCCCGACCTATTTGTTTGAAGTCCACAACTTCAATGTCAAAGATTTGGTCGCTTCTGGGTGGTTGCCTTATGTAGGGGCTATGTTCGGTGCATGGTTCGGCGGCTTGCTTGCGCAAAACCGCATCAAAGCTGGATGGAGTGTTAATAGCACCCGTAAGTTCACGATCACACTTGGCTGCCTCATTATGTTGCCTGCCCTTTTGGCCTTGTCCGTTGCGTCAACGCCTTGGGCTGCTTTGCTCCTGATGTTCACCATTCTGTTTGGTTTCCAAACTGCGATTGGCAATGTGCAGACCCTGCCTAGTGATCTCTACGGTAAAAAGACTGTGGGTACACTTTCTGGGTTTGCCGGAATGGCGGCGAAGCTAACGGCAGCCGCGTTGACATATCTCGTGCCGATTATGACGGTCGGCGCAAACTACGTGTCAGTTTTCATCCTTGGAGCATTTCTTGCGCTTTCAGCAATCGCCGCAGTGTGGCTGCTGTGTGGAGAAATCAAACCACTCAAACCCAAATCGGCTTAACCGCCGAGCATTTAACACATCAACTCAAACACCATTTCAATACAAGGCTTAGACTATGAAATTTGAAGGCAAAACTGCAATCGTAACCGGCGGTAGCCGCGATATTGGCCGCGCGATTTGTGTAAAGCTAGGCAGCGAAGGCGCGAATGTTGTTGTGAACTACAACTCCAATCAAGCCGATGCCGATGCAACCGTTGCTGCAGTTGAAGCGGCCGGCGGCAAAGCTGTTGCGGTAAAAGCTGACGTAACCAAGCAAGCCGATGCAACTGCTCTCGTAGCGGCTGCAGCGGATGCCTTTGGCGGTGTCGATGTGCTGGTCAATAATGCCGGCGGCCTGGTGGCGCGCAAAACTCTTGCTGAAATGGATGAAGAGTTTTGGAACTATGTCATGCAATTGAATGTGACATCGGCGTTTATGGTCACTCAAGCAGCCGTCCCGCACATGAGCGAAGGCGGCGCCATTGTGAATATCGCATCGCTCGCTGGCCGTGATGGCGGCGGCGGCGGGGCGATTGCCTATGCAACGTCGAAAGGCGCTCTATCGACCATGACACGCGGTCTGGCGAAAGAGCTTGGTCCGAAGGGCATCCGTGCCAATGCGCTGTGCCCGGGCATGATTGCCACCGCTTTCCATGATGAGTTTACACCTGATGCCGTGCGCGAAAATGTTGCAAACTCCACCTGCCTGAAACGTCAAGGCAAGGCTGAGGAAACCGCTGATCTGGTCGCCTATCTTGCATCGGATGAAGCATCCTACATCACCGGCACCAACGTCGACATCAATGGCGGCCTCGCGTTTTCATAAACGTCAGCCGTAACTCAAACACAGGACAACTCCTCCCCAATGACTGACTTCCTTTCGTTTGGTGAAATCATGCTGCGGCTGAAAACACCGGGTCATGAGCGCTTTTTCCAATCCCCTGCATTCGAAGCCACCTTTGGCGGGGGCGAGGCGAATGTCGCTGTTGCGTTGGCCAATTACGGCTTCAATGCAGGCTTTGTCTCGGCGTTGCCGGATAATGATATTGGCGATGCGGCCATTCGCGAACTTCGCAGCTTTGGCGTGGATACCGCCCATGTGAAACGCAGCGGCGACCGGGTCGGCATCTACTTCTTGGAAACAGGCGCAAACCAGCGTCCTTCTAAGGTAGTGTATGACCGCGACCGGTCGTCGATCTGTCAGGCTGGGCCGGGTGACTTTGATTGGGATGCGATCTTTGACGGCGCCAAATGGCTGCACATTACCGGCATTACGCCGGCGCTCAGCCAATCGGCAGCGGACCTTTCCCTTGAATGTGTAAAAGCGGCCAAGGCGGCAGGTGTGACGGTGTCTTGCGATTTCAACTTCCGCGGTAAATTGTGGAAATATGGCAAAACAGCGCCTGAGGTAATGCGCGAGCTGGTCAAATATGTCGATGTTGGCATTGCGAATGAAGAGGACTGCCAAAAGTCTCTCGACATTAGTGTGGATGTTGATGTGGAATCTGGTGAGCTGGATACAGCCAAATATGAAGCGCTTTCGCAAAAGGTGCTCGATATTTATCCCGATATGCACACGATTGCGATCACTCTGCGTGAAAGCATGAGTGCAGACCGCAACAATTGGTCGGCTTGTTTGCGGACCCGTGACGGCGGTTTCAAACTGTCGCGCAGGTTTGAAATGACTGACATTGTCGACCGTGTCGGCGGCGGAGATAGCTTTGCCTCTGCTTTGATCTATGGACTGAACGCCTATGAAGATCGTCAGCAATCATTGGAGTTTGCAGTTGCGGCCAGTTGCTTGAAGCACTCTATCCTTGGCGATTTCAACCGGGTCACCGTGCCAGAAGTTGAAAAACTAATGTCCGGCGATGGCTCGGGCCGCGTGGTCAGATAGATGGCTCTACGCTCACACTCATTCCGTTCGAGTTTACGCAAAATTGTGGCTGCTTCAGCGCTTGTGCTTTGCGGATGCACCGGGGTTGCCACTGCCGCTCCTGACACATCAGTTCCAGCGTCATCAGCGCCGCCGGGCAGTCAGTTTGATTTAAGCAATTGGAAGATCACGCTTCCTCTTGATGACAACCAAGATGGAAAGGTCGACGAAGTCGGCGTCAATGCAATTTCGCAATATTTGCATCCCGACTATTTCTATCTGAACTCTGAAGGAGGTATGGTCTTTGTCGCGCCGAATAAGGCGAAGACTAGCAAGAATTCTTCCAACACGCGCAGTGAATTGCGGCAAATGCTGCGCGGCAAAAACACTCGGATAAAGACGCATGGAGCTGGCAATAATTTTGCTCTTCAAGCGCGTAAAGACTCTGACAAATTTGCTGCCATTGGTGGGAAGTTGGAAGCAGTTCTGCGGGTTGATCACGTTGCACGAAATTCTGCTAATCCCAACAGCAAGCCCGCTTATTCCGCAGTTATCGGTCAGATTCATGCCGTTAAATATGACAATACTCAAAGCGGGTTTGGCTATGGAAACGAGCCGATAAAGATTTTCTTCAAAAAGTTTCCAGATCACAAGATGGGATCAGTTTTTTGGACCTATGAACGCAATTTGGCGAAAAATGATCCCAATCGAACTGATATCGCTTACCCAGTTTGGGGCAATGTTTGGTCCGATCCTAGCGATCCCGGTACCGCTGGCATTCCTCTGGGTGAAGAGTTTGGCTACACGATCAATGTTTACCGAAATACCATGCATCTTACATTTCACAGCGAGCGACTGGGGACAGTCAATCAATCGCTGAGTTTGGTAAACAATGCTGGCTCAGGCAGTCCATTCGATGCCCTTGATAATCGCTATGGCTATGGCGGGGACTCATTGTATTTCAAGGCTGGCATTTACAATCAGTGTAGTACGAAAAGCGATGGCAGTTTTTGGGCAGCAGCATGTGCCGGAACGGGCGATTGGCCAACTGACAAAGCCAATGGTGACTTTGCTCAAGCGACATTCTCAAAGTTGATTTTGGGAGAAAGTAGCGCGCCTCAGGAGTGAAGGATATCGTTCCCTTGTGAGTGCCATGATAGTAATCGCAAAGGGCACTGTCAGAGCCAATGCACCTAACTGACGGATAAGAGGATGAGGCTAGGGCAGGGCGCATGCCCAGACCCCGCAAACCAGCCAGTCCGTTTCGTTATTTCAACTCTTCGCCCGAAGTGATCCGCTTGGCCGTGATGTTGTATTTTCGTTTTCCTCGTTCGCTCCGAAACGTCGAGGATCTGCTGACCGAATGTGGCATCGACATCTGTCACGAGACGGTTCGGATGTGGTGGAATCGCTTTGGACCGACGGCCTCAAATCGTACCCAGCTGCCATGCGCGAACTTAGCAATCTGCCGTTCCGAAGAAAAGAGTGTGTCATCCAGCGGTTCCGGCGGATGAAATCACTACAGAAGTTCACATATCTCCATGCCAACGTCGACAATCACTTCAATTCAGAACGCCACCTATCTGACTGCCAATCTTACAAGAGCGCTCGCTCAGTAGCACTGACTAAGTGGCAAAATCCCGTGGTTTGAACCAGTTCTGGGAAAGGGTATCTTGCGCCAATCGGAGACAAGCCCGTGATTAGTCTGACAGCACTCCCTGTCGTGTCCAATGCCCAGCGTGCGTGCCGGTTTGCGGGCGAGTTTGAGCAACGCTTAATGGGGAGCTGCAAGAGATCGTCTCACCTCAAAAGCCGTCTTAAAACTGCATTGCCGGTTGAGCTTAAACGCGCCCTCTGCCAAGCTCCGGTTTTAATACGCTACTGAATATGCAGGGGAGACGCGAGATGGCTGGGATTAAGTGGAAGGGTGCAGTTTTCGCAGGGCTAATGTCACTTGCATTGACATCCTGCGGGGGCACCTCTCAGCCGGCTAACGAAGGCCCGCGCGATTTGACCGAGGCGAACAGCGAATATCAGACCACTTTGCAAGAACAATTGATCGATGCAAAGCCGGGCGATGTCATCACTATTCCCGCGGGCGTTTATGCCCTCGACCGCTCGCTCACTCTGAATGTGGACGGCGTGACAATCCGGGGCGAAGGGCATGATAAGACGATCCTCAATTGGCAAAATCAGAAAGTCGGCGCGGAAGGTATGCTGGTCACTGCCAGCGATTTCACATTGGAAAATCTCGCAATCGAAGACACCACTGGAGACGGGCTCAAGGTCAACGGAGGCACCAATATCGCAATTAAAGGCGTGCGGGTCGAATGGACTGGCGGCTATTCCACTGACAATGGCGCCTATGGCCTCTATCCTGTTCAAACGGAGAATGTGCTGATCGAAGACAGCATCGCAATCGGCGCCTCTGATGCGGGCATTTATGTTGGTCAGTCTAAGAACATTATCGTGCGCAACAATCGCGCGGAATATAATGTTGCTGGGATTGAGATCGAGAACAGTGTTGATGCTGATGTGTACGGTAACACCGCGACCAACAACACGGGCGGTATCCTAGTGTTCAACATGCCTCAGCTTGAACAGCGTGGAGCGGGCACGCGCATTTTTGACAATGACATCAATGAAAACAATACCGAGAATTTCGGCCATGAAGGAACACCCGTTGCTAGCGTTCCAGCAGGCACGGGCATCATCGTGAATTCCAATGATGATGTAGAGATTTTCGGCAATCGTGTGGCCGATAACAACACCGCCAACGTGATCATCTCCAGCCTGTTTTCTGCAGGTTATGCAGATGAGGAACAGTCAGCCAGTTTTGATCCCTACCCAGAGGGGATTTGGGTTTACGAAAATACGTTTAGCGGCGGGGGGACTTCGCCTGATGGGTTGGAACTGAAAGCACTCAAGACCCTGCTGTTCGGCATGAATGGCGCAATCCCAGATGTCTTGTTCGATGGCTATGTGGATGATGAGAAAAAGGTCGGGGGCAAACTGCCTGATGCCTTGCGAATTTGCGTCAGCGATGAAGGCGTTGATGTGCTCAATGCCGATATGCCGGGCGGTAATGAAAACCCGCGCGTAGAAAGTGAATTGTATCGCTGCAAACTGACCCCGCGCGCTCCGGTAAGTTTCGCCTTGGCCGACACCAAAGGCTAAATGATGCGCGGCGCGTTTCTGACTTTGGTTGCAGGCGCTTTGGCGCTGATGGGCTGCTCTGTAGAGACGGATGACCCTGCTGATGAAGCGGTGACAATGGGCCCGCAGGTCGCGCCCAATTTCATCGCGCAAGGCAACCCGGAAACGCTCGCTGAATGGGGCCAATTGCAGCATATTGGCAGTGCGCTTGTGCTGGGCGAGGCTGTACAGCCTTATGACCTTAACACGCCGCTTTTCACCGACTATGCTCACAAATTACGCACGATCTGGATGCCTGGTGGCACTGCTGCTCAATACACGGAAGGCGAGGTGCTCGATTTTCCGGTTGGTACTGTAATCACCAAGACCTTTTATTACCCCACGGCAGAAGGTGCAGATGAAGGCGAAGTTTTGCGTGATACGTCGAACGATTTTTTCGCTGGAGACACGCTGCGGCTTGATAACATTCGCCTGATCGAAACGCGTGTGCTTGTTCGGCGCGATGCAGGGTGGGAAGTTATTCCCTACCGTTGGAATGATGCGCAGACCGAGGCCAGTCTCAATCGGATTGGCGGGATCATTCCGCTCAGCATGGTCAGTGATGAAGGCGCCGCAGATTTCAACTATGTGATGCCCAATGTGAATGAATGCGCCAGCTGCCATGCGACCAATTCCAATGAGGATGCTATCCATCCTATCGGTCCAAAGGCGCGGCATCTGAACCGTGATTTTGTCTATAAGGCTGGCACGCAAAATCAGATAAGTAATCTGACGGATGCAGGTTTCCTAAAGGGTGCGCCCGATGATCTAACCGCCGCGCCTAAGAACGCCAATTGGACCGATGTAAAGGCACCGCTTGACCTGCGCGCGCGCGCTTACCTCGATATAAATTGTTCGCATTGCCACAGCCCGGTTGGCCCTGCCGATACTTCTGGATTGTCGTTGGAGCCGGATGCCAGCGGAGCCGCTTTGGGTAAATGCAAGCTGCCTATTGCAGCGGGCGCCGGAACGGGAAATCGCCGTTGGGGAATTAGACCAGGGCATCCAGACGACTCTATCCTTGTCTACAGAATGCAATCGGACGAGGCGGACAAGATGATGCCAGAAATTGGCCGCACTACTGTTCACAAAGAAGGCGCTGCGCTAATTGCAGATTGGGTCGCAGCCATGGACGGCGATTGCACTTAAGGATCAGATGGAAATGACAAACGCACTTCAACAAAGCCTTACTCTACCATGCGGCGCGGTCCTGCCCAATCGGATCAGTAAAGCGGCGATGACCGAAGGTCTGGCGACGCCCGATGGACGCCCTACGCCGGAACTTGAACGGCTTTATGGTATTTGGTCCGACGGCGGTTCGGGCATGCTACTTTCCGGCAATATCATCATCGACAAAGATCATCTTGAACGGCCAGGCAATGTCGTGATTGAGACTAAGCCTGATGCCGATATGGCAGATCGTTTGGCGCGCTGGGCCAAAGCTGCGACACGCAATGGCAATCATTTTTGGGCGCAGATCAGCCATGGCGGAAGGCAGACGCAAAAGCTCGTCAACAAAAATCCCAAGTCTTCATCCGATGTGCAATTGGCACTGCCGGGCGGACAATTTGGTAAGCCATCCCCGCTCTCTAAAGAGGAGATTGCCGATCTTGTTCAGCGGTGGGCGATGGCGTCAAAAGCGTGCCAAGATGCCGGGTTCACCGGCGTGCAAATCCACGGTGCACATGGCTATTTAATCTCTCAGTTCCTCTCTCCGCGGGTCAATTTGCGGACCGATGAATATGGCGGCAGTTTAGAAAATCGCGCGCGGTTCTTGCTTGAAATTGTCGCAGCGGTTCGCGCCGCTGTAGGGCCAGAATTCCCGATTTGCGTTAAGTTGAACAGCGCCGATTTCCAAAAAGGCGGATTTGCTTTTGAAGACAGTTTGCAAGTCGTCAAATGGCTTGAGGCTGCATCGGTTGATCTGATTGAAATCTCTGGCGGTAGTTATGAACAGCCCAAACTGCTTGGCGTGGCTGGCATGGAAGAGGAAGAAACGCAAGACGTCGCAGCATCCACCGCTGCGCGCGAGGCGTATTTCGTCGACTTTGCCAAGGCGATGCAGGACCATGTTTCTGTCCCGCTGATGGTTACAGGCGGTTTCCGCACGCGGGCTGCAATGGAGCAAGCGTTGGAAACTGGTGCTGCCGATGTAATCGGATTGGGGCGGCCATTGTGTGTGCTTACTGATGCTCCGAAGCAGTTGATGGATGGGCGGGATAGCCTGCCTAAATACGAAGCTAGCTTGGGATTGATCCCCGATTGGTTAGGCTTCCTAAAAGGGTTGAAAACAGTCAAAGCGATTGATGGATTTGCTGGGATCTATTGGTTTTACCAGCAGCTCTGGATGCTTGGCCGTGAAGGGCGCACCGATGCTAGTTTTCCCGTTTTCAAAGCATTCCGCATTGTTGAAGCGCGCAGCAAAGACATCATGCGACGGCGCGGGGCGTTAGAGCAGGATTAGAAACCTTCTACTCTTACAAATTCACCGACGGTCGCTCTCCCATGCGTTTCCGATAGGCAAGAATATTCGGTTGGCTGTCATCCAGCTTGCGGCCGGTAACCCGCATGAAGTCTAAAAAGCAGATCGCAGTTACATCCGCCACACTAAAGCGTTCGCCAGCAATAAAGGCGCGTCCCGACATATGTTGGTCAAAACTGGTCAAAAAATGTTCAATTTGCGCAAGTCCGCGCTCTGCCAATTCCGGAATTTGTTCGTAGTCATGCGGGCCGGGAAGGGCGCGTCCCTTCATCGCGGGATGGACGTTTCGAAATGCGCTGGCGACAGCCATGCCAAGGCCATTTTCGATCCGAAATTGCCATGTCGCGACCTCCGCTTTTTCCAGAGCAGTCGTTCCGAGTAGTGGCGGATCAGGATATTCCACCTCTAGATATGCGGCGATACCGGCATTGTCAGTGAGCACGGTGCCGTCGTCTAGTTTTAGCGCAGGGATCGTGCTGCCTGGATTTATCTTGCGATACTCGGGAGAGAGCTGCTCATTTGTCATCATGTCGATCTGCACGACTTCATGCGGAACGTTCTTCTCAGCGAGAATGATACGTGCGCGACGCGGGCTGGGTGCGGTCGATGTGTCGTAAAATGTGATGGTCATGATGGTCTCTCCGATCTCACTGGGCACCCTAATGATGGGAGCAGGAGAGACAAGCTAGAAACCAAAACGTAACGAGGTTGTCGCTGTGGTTTCTTTCTCGTCAAGGATGGTGATGCCATCGACAACGACTTGTGCATCGGAATGGTTCACGCCCAGGTTAAGCGAAAGTCCGCGGGCAAAACCATAATCGAGGCCGAATGCTGCGGATTTTTCCGCTTGCCCTTCAATCTCGCCATAGTGACCTTCAAGCGAGGTTGTGACCGCGCCCCATTGACGCTGCCATCCGCCTGATACGAACCAACGCTTTGCCACCGTCGGGCCAGCTTCCAATGATTCCACGCCGCCGCCAAGATTGTAAATGCTGCGCGAATAGAGATATTCAAACGTGCCCATTAGCGCGTTCGATTCAAACTCTGTCAGGCCATCAGGCGCTGTATATGTCGCATCGGTGAAACGCATGCCGTAACGATATCCATTTGCGCCGTCAGGGCGCTGATACATGAAGCCGAGGTCGTAATTGCCATCCTCATCCACGATCGCGCTAAGCCGCGACGGGCCGAACTGGCCGACATAGCCGCCGCCCCATCCTTTTGCTGCGCCAAGGGCGTCATCAAAAGCGAGATTGGCATTGCCAACGCCGCGAACACGGCGAGTTTCTTCGCGCACAATGTCCATTACTTCACCGCCAAAAGCTGTGCCATAAGTGCCTTGGACGAAGCCAGCGATACGGTCGGTATAATCGCCATCGCCGCCTAGCATTTCATCGCGCTCATATTGGCCAAAGTAGGCAACGCCGACGTTCCAGCGATTGCCCAATTGGGTTGAGGCATTAAATTCGAAATTACCGATGATGCCGGGGTTTAATGCATCATCCCCGCCATCCTCATCTTCGAAATCATAGTCGACGCGGGCATCAATTAATCCGGCAAATTCAACCGTGATCGGACCAACTTCTGTTGCCAGTGGCTCCTCAAGATTTGCAAGGCGTTCGCTACTGATCGCGACATCTTGTGCCAAAGTTGGGGCCGCGCCAGCTATTGCGGCAAAGCTAGCACTCGCGGCGAGCGCATAACGGATGGTTCTAATGCTCATGACTAAACCCTCCGCTGGAACCAGCGCTGGAACGCTTGGCGTGCGATTGAGCGGCCCGCATCCATTGCTGCGGTGTGGTCTATTTCCCAATGCACTCCGCCATAAAGCCTGCTCATACCGTTTTCTTCAGCTGCTTCGCTAAGCGAGGTCCAGCGGCGCCGGCGCCCCTCTAATTGGGGGAAGCCATTGAGGTCAGGCGATGTGTGATCGAATGTAACTTTGTCCGTGCCGATCAACAAAGCGGTTAGCTCAGCGCCTGCTGCGCCAAAGGTTGAATGGCCCGATGTGTAGGCTGGGAAATTGGGGGTGGGGATATAGCTTTTCCAACCCTTTTCCTGCGTCACGCCCGCATTGCCAAATTCACCAGCGCGGTAACGGATTGCAGTTTCTGGACGCAGAATATCGTATTGATATTTGCAGTTCCACGCGTTGATCGCCGCATCACCTTGCGTCATGCCAAGCAAGGCAAATGCGCGCGCAGTGTCTAGGAAGTCCATTCCGCGTCCCTGCATCACTTGAACAGCGATATAGAGAAAGTGTCCGGGCGGAGTGATGCCCCACGGGCCATCTTCCCAAAATACAGCTATCTCTGCTTCGTCCTCGGTACGCATCGCGCTTTCCGCGCAGCCGATCTTGCGAACATATTCATATTGCTTGGCAAATTCGGGGCTGGCAGGATCGTAAAACTCTCCTGGCTGAAACTGCTCCGAATGCGTCATTGTCCAAGGCTTTACCTTGCCTAGGCCCGGGAAAAGCCCGCGATCATAATGACCGACCCGCGGCCCCAGACTGTCGCCGTAGGTCGCGCCGGTTGGGTTCCAATTGAGCGCATCTTTGCGGCGCGGATAACGCCCGTGATAGTAGTTAATTTGGCTCGGTTGCGCGCCATCGCGTGTGCGCATTTTGTTGACATACATGCCAACTTTGCGGCCCCATTCTACGCCAAGTGACTTTGCCTCGCTATCGGCAAAGCGGTTCTTAAATTCGCGGCGCTCCAAGATAAATGGTTGGCCAAAACATTGCGCAGCGACGGTCGCGAAAGCGACGCCGTAAGCGACTTCTGGATCAGCTCCAGCTGGCGCTGCGCCGAGGCCATATGGCTCGTGATAACGCTGTGAAATGGCGTTTGCGGCTAGGAAGCCGGCAAGCATGGGCCCAGCGTAGTTATAGGCTGCGCGCGGCGGCGGGACACGCTGGTCACGCGTTTGTTGAAGCACAACATCGACCCAATGGAAAACGGTATTTTGGTTCTGCGGCGCGAGCACTTGCGTCAAATATGATGATTTGTGGCCAAAGCCTGCGGTGCTGCATCCAGCCGACATTCCAGCCAATCCGACTGCCGCTGTTCCAGAGGCGAGAAATTTCCGCCGATTAAGTTCCATGTGTCTGCTCCAGCGGTGTGGAGGCCCTCCAGCCTACATGCCGCATATATTTGAATTACCCCTTGGCTAGGCGGCGCATCCAAATGGGATCGGCCGACTTTCCAAGCGTGTTCGTATAGGTGAAGAGGGTTAAAATACGGTCAGGCTCGTGCTTGCATTTGATTAACCATAAATGCCGAGGTGACGCTGATGATTTGACCCGGACGTCACATGGCGCGATGGGTGAAAAATGATGAAATTGGGCTGCTGCTATTATCCGGAACATTGGCCGCAAGATCAGTGGGCGGATGACGCGCGCCGGATGGTCGATGCAGGGTTGTCTGTAGTCAGGATCGGCGAATTTGCTTGGAGCAGGATTGAGCCGGAACCAGGCGTCTTTGACTGGCAATGGCTCGATGATGCGGTTGAGGTGCTGCATGCAGCAGACCTTCAGATTATCATGGGAACGCCGACAGCCACACCGCCCAAATGGCTGTGTGACAAAATGCCCGATATGTTTGCGGTGGACCGGCATGGGAATCAGCGCGGTTTCGGTTCGCGGCGGCATTATTGCTTTAGCCATGTTGGCTATTTGGAGCATGCGAAGCGGATCACCCGAGAGGTTGCACTGAGGTATGGACAGCATTCAGCAGTGACTGCGTGGCAGACCGATAATGAATATGGTTGCCATGATACGGTGCAGAGCTTTTCGCCTGCTGCGCACGATGCGTTTCGGGCTTGGTTGGAACAGCGGTACGGCGATGTGGATGCTCTCAACACCGCTTGGGGTAATGTATTCTGGTCAATGGAATACCGCGACTTTGCCGAGATTGAGCTGCCCAATCTGACGGTAACGGAGGCGAACCCTGCGCTTTGGCTGGCGTTTCGCCGCTTCTCTTCTGATCAAGTGATTGCGTTCAATCGCGCGCAGGTTGAAATTCTGCGGGAGCTTTCTCCGGATCGCGATATTACCCACAACGCGATGGGTTTTTACACCGGATTTGATGCGCATGATCTGGGCGCAGATTTGGATGTGATGGGCTGGGACAGTTACCCGCTCGGCTTCCTCGAAATGTTCCGTTTCACGCCTGATGAGAAGCGCAAATATGCTCGCCAAGGGCATCCTGATATCGCAGCATTCCATCATGATCTTTATCGCGGAACCACAGCAAGAGAACGTTGGTCGGTTCTGGAACAACAGCCGGGCCCGGTGAATTGGGCGCGGCACAATCCAGCGCCTTTGGACGGTATGGTCGCGCTATGGACAATGGAGGCAAAGGCGCATGGGGCAGAACTCGTCAGCTATTTTCGCTGGCGGCAAAATCCAAAAGCTCAGGAGCAAATGCACGCAGGGTTGTTGCGCGCTGACGGCGCTGATGCACCCGCTTTGGCAGAAGTTAAGGGTGTCTCAAAACAGATCGAGAAGATCGGCGCGCCAGAACAAACTTCTCGTGATGTGGCGATAATCTTTGCCTTTAATGCAGAGTGGATGACGCAAATTCAGTCGCAGGGTGAAGGGCGTTCTGCGTTTTGGGCGGTTTTTGATTGCTACACTGCTTTGCGCAAATTGGGCCTCAATGTGGACATTGTGAAACCGGGCGCTTCGCTTGATCCCTACACGCTTGTGGTTCTGCCCTGCCTGCCAATCGTCAGTGCGGAATGTGCGACGAGGTTGGAGCAATTTGCGGGGCAGATCGTCGTTTGCCCTCGCACAGGCTCGCGAGACACAGACTTTGCGATGCCGGATAATTTAGCACCCGGGCCGCTTGAAGCATTGCTTGGCATTAAGGTCACGCGATCAGAGAGCCTTAGCCCCAATGTGACCCACGCCGCCGAAGGCTGGGAAATAGCGCATTGGCTGGACCATGTTGAGGGCGCGGCAGAAGCAGAATTGGTTGCGAAAGACGGAACTCCTGCATCCTTTAAGCACGGTAGGACGCGCTATTTGGCAACGTGGCCGTCCGGCGCTGTGCTGGATGAAGTGATTGCGCTGGCTGTCAGCGATGCAGGGCTAGACAACTATGAACTGCCAGAAGGCATGCGGATCCGCCGGACAAGCACACATATTTATGTGTTCAACTATTCGGCCGAAACACGTGTCGTTCCAGCCTCGATCAAAGGTGATCCGACTATCGGCGTCCGTGCGTTGAAACCTGCCAGCTATGCTGTGTTTGCGATTTAACTATTCGCGCGCATCAAGCCATTGCGCGAGCTTCACCCCGCCAGTGATCAGAAACGGCACGAGGACAAAGCTGAGTGCGACCTTTGCCAAAACTTGGCCGATCAGCAGGTTCGTAATTTCAAATTCGCCATAGAACGCCAGCGTGATGAATATGACCGAGTCCACCGCTTGACTGAGTGCAGAGGCTATTGCGCCGCGGATCATCAATCCTAATGTGCCGCTTTCCCCGCTGCCTTTCAGCTTGGAAAAAATCCAAATGTTGAGCAGCAGCGATACAATATAGGCAGCTGGGCCTGCCGCCCAAACCCGCCATACTGTATTGTGCACCCGCTCAAATGCAGCGAGGTCATCGGCGCGAAATTCCAGCATTTCTGTTGAGGCTGGCAAGTTCAACACCAATTGCATCAGCGCGCTTGCGATTAGCAATGGGATAAAACCCAGCCATACTATGCGCGTCGCGAGCTTTTGCCCGTAAAGCTGCGAGACTGTGCTGGAAATCACCACCAAAATTAGAAACGCGAAAATGCCCGATTCCACGGCAAGATCGGTAGGCGGTAATTGTACTTGTTTGTAAGCGAGCACTCCGGCCAGCACCGTCATTCCGCCGTAGAGCATCAGATATACGAACAGGCCCAATGGCATGTTGGGTTGAGGTTCAGGAGTGAAGTTGGGTGATGTTGAACTCATGAGACAAACCTATGGCGGACCGCATCAAAAGAAAAGCGTAGCTAAGCTTCGGTTGCAAAAGCCTGTGGGAATTTGACTGTTGCGCATCAAAAGGCGAGACCCCACAGCTTACTCGCTAGGCTGGACGATTCCGTCTGAGCGTTATTTTGATTTGCCAGAGGGATATATGCCGCCATTTGTTACCAGTCTTGCTGGAATTCTCGCGATCCTTGCCATCGCGTTCCTGCTGTCCAATCGGAAAAAGCAGATCAAGTTACGCGTGGTTGGCGCGGCCTTTGCCTTGCAAGTGTTGATGGCTCTGCTGGTTTTGCGGACCAGTTTCGGCGTGGGGGTTATCGAATTTCTTTCCGATGGCGTAATCGCTCTGCTCAGCTATTCGCTTGCCGGGATTGAGACTTTGTTCGGGCCGATGGATAGCAATCCTTTCGCGCAAACATTCCTTATCGCAGCGCTGCCGGTGATTGTGTTTTTCGCAGCCCTTGTGGCGATCCTTTATCATTGGGGCATCATGCAATTGCTGGTGCGCTGGCTGGGCGGCGCGATCGGCTGGATTACCGGCATTAGCAAGGTTGAAGCCTTGGGCGCAGCGGCCAATATCTTCGTCGGCCAATCGGAAAGTCCGCTGGTTGTGCGCCCTTATCTGGCATCATTGCCGCCATCGCGCCTGTTCACTTTAATGTGCGTCGGCATGGCAGGCGTCGCAGGCACGATCCTTGCCGCTTACGCTGCATTCCTCGGGGATGATGCTGTGCCTTATCTGCTGGCGGCAGCCTTTATGTCGGCACCGGGCGGCATTTTGATGGCCAAGATTATCATGCCCGATGATCCAGAAGAGGCCGCAAAGCATGACAAAAAGATGGAAAACGTCACGGTCTCTGAAACGTTTGAAGAAGGCCACAAGCCTGCCAATGTGATCGAGGCTGCTGCCCAAGGCACGCAAACCGGCGTGAAGCTGGCCGTGGCGGTTGGCGCAATGGTGATGGTATTTGTCGCGCTGGTGGCGCTGGCCAATGGTCTATTGAGCGGCGTTGGCGGCTGGTTTGGCTATGGCGATATCTCGTTCCAGCAAATCCTTGGCTATGTTTTTGCACCGGTCATGTATCTGATCGGTATCGGTGATTGGGAGCAGGCGAAACTGGCGGGCGGATTGTTCGGCACCAAAATCGTTCTCAATGAATTTGTCGCCTTTATCGAACTTGGCGCAATAGAAGGGCTCACCACGCGCAGCCGCGCAATCATGACTTTTGCCTTGTGCGGCTTTGCCAATTTCAGTTCGATTGCGATCCAAATGGCGGTCACTGGCGGGCTTGCCCCCAATCAGCGGCCTGTCATCGCCAAGCTGGGCCTGAAAGCGCTGGCAGCAGGCAGCCTTGCCAATTTGATGAGCGCGGCGCTGGCCGGGCTTTTCCTTCCCTATTAACGAGCTAACCTATGACTGACATCGCCTCCGTTTCGATCGACCAGCCGCTTGGAAACATTGCCGATGCGTTGGGCGCTAGCTTTGCCGAATATGGCTTTGCGGTCATCCGCGATCACGGCATCCAGCAAGATTTAATTGATCGTGCAGAAGAAGCCTCCAAGGCGTTTTTTGCGCTGCCTACGGACACAAAACTATCCTACAAATTAGAGGGTAGCGGCGGCGCACGCGGATATACGTCTTTCGGCACGGAAAAAGCGAAAGATGCCGATGTCCACGATTTGAAAGAGTTTTGGCATGTTGGCCGTGAATTGCCTTCGGGCCATGCTCTCGCTGAGTATATGGCACCCAATATTTGGCCCGCTGAAGTGGCTGAGTTTGAAGCTGTGTTCAGCGAACTTTATGCCGCTTTCGATGAAGCTGGTTTAAAAGTGCTAGAGGCGATTGCGCTGCATTTGGGGCTCGACCAGCATTTCTTTGCCAACACGGTCGACAATGGCAATTCGGTGATGCGCCTGCTGCATTATCCGCCTTTGGGTGACGATGTGCCATCCGGAGCTATTCGCGCAGCAGCACATGGCGACATCAATACGATCACGCTATTATTGGGGGCTGAGGAAGCCGGCCTGGAGCTGCTCAAGGCTGATGGCACATGGCTGCCCATTCCAGCGCAAGAAGGCGCGCTGGTCGTAAATATTGGCGATATGCTGGACCGGCTGACCAATGGTCGTTTGAAGTCGACAACGCACCGCGTGGTCAATCCGGCGGGCGATGCTGCGAAAAGGTCGCGTTTCTCCATGCCTTTCTTTCTGCATTTCCGGCCTGATTATGTGATTGAGACTTTGCCGAGTTGCATTGAAAAGGGGCGCGAATCGGACGCGCCAGAACCGATCTCAAGTCATGAATTTCTGCTTCAGCGACTGCGCGAGATCAATTTGGCATGAGGTCGCCGAGTCGCGGCTGGGGCGAGAATGCCCTGTCCCCAAAAAGCTGATTTATGTTGCGATGCGGCAACAGCACTAGGTTTGCCCTAGGGAATCCAGCATTTTGTACCTGTGGACAAGCAGGCCACGCACGCTTTCACTGTAAATGTGCGGTGAACTTTCGCGATTTTGTCACAATCCTCCCTTCTGTGAAGACGTCATCGCGCCTAACGGAAAGGGTAGAAAACGCGCATGCGATTCTCGCCGTTTTAAGAGCGTAAGTTCGATCACCAATGGAACCAGGGGTATCCGTTATGAAAATCAAATATCTTCTCGCAGCCAGCGTCGTCAGCTTGACGGCCGCCGCAACTATCGCAGCTCCTGCAGCTGCTCAGTCGATCACGTCAGGTGTTGAGGGCAATGTATCTGATGATGCAGGCAATCCTGTTTCTGGCGCAACAGTAACAGTGACCGATACGCGGACTGGTTCAGTTCGCACCTTGGATGGCGGCGCCGACGGATCATTCCGGACTGGCTCATTGCAACCGGGTGGCCCTTACACTGTTACAGCCACTGCACCTGGATATGAAGGTCAAACGGTTGAGAACGTTTTCATCAATATCTCTGGCAATACAGACTTCTCTTTCCAACTTGCTGCTACGTCTGCAGGCGGATCGGATAATACGATTGTTGTTACAGGCAGCCGTGCTGGCGCAACCCAGCTTGCAGTTGGCCCTGGTACAGCATTTGGCGCAGCTGAACTTGAGGCATTTCCATCGATCACCCGCGACATCCGCGACATCATCCGCATCGACCCTCGTGTAAGTCTTGAATCAAGCAATGATGTTGACCGGATTTCTTGCCTTGGCGGTAATGACCGGACGAACACTTTCACGGTTGACGGGATTGTTCAATCTGACGCATTCGGCCTGAACGGAACGCCCTTCGCTGCCAGAAACTCGCTTCCCTTACCTTTTGACGTGATCGAGCAAACCTCGGTTGAATTTGCTCCATACGACGTTGAATATTCTGAATTCACTGGCTGCCTCATTAATGTTGTAACCAAAGCTGGCGGCAATGAGTTTCATGGCTCTGCATTCTACACCTATTTTGATGAAGGCCTTTACGCCAACAGCATTGATGGCTCGCCTCTAAATGCCAGCAGCGAAAAGCGCTGGGGCGCGACGCTTTCAGGTCCGATCATTCCTGATCGTCTGTTCTTCTCCCTCGGTTACGAGGAAGCCGATTTGGGGCAGGGTAACAACTTTGGCCCAGCTGGCGGCGGCTTCACCAATGAAGCAAACTTTGTAAGTCAAGCTCAGTTCGATCAATTCGCAGAGATCGCAAATCGGGTTTATGGCCAAGATATTGGCGGGTATCCGACCACTTTGGCAGAAGGTAACGTGCGTTACTTTGGACGTCTTGACGCTGTAATCAACGATGATCACCGGCTTGAGGCGACTTACCAGCGACTGGAAGAAACCAACATCGAAAGCGATTTCGGTGGCCAGAATTTAACTGGTTTCAACAGCTTCGAAGACGAAGGCACGACCTCCGATTATTACTCGCTGCGCCTTTATTCCCAGTGGAGCGATAGCCTATCAACTGAACTACGAGTTAGCCGTGCAGAAGTTGGCGACGTTCAAGGTCCAGTTGGATTTGGCGAAGCGCAATCAGATAACCCAACCGTTCGTTTGGCAGTCGGTGTGACACCAGATGGCAGTGGCACCACAGGAAACGGTATATTGAGCACGGGCCCGGGAATTTTCCGCTCTGCCAACCAGCTCGACACACGCATTGATCAAGCCCGTTTCCAGCTCAGCTATGATGCTGGCAGTGGCCACTTCATTAAGCTTGGCGCTGAAATCAACGATCTGGAAGTGTTCAACCTGTTCGCAATCAACGCAACTGGTACGATCTTTTTCGAAGACCTTGCTGACTTTGAAAATGGTTTGGTCGCAGACGGCTTCTTCTCCAGTGTCTTCGGTGGCGCGGATGATTTGGTAAATGGCGGTGCATTGGGCGGTGCAACGATTGCAGCTGCGCAAGGCGGCGACATCAATAATGCAGCGGCGACTTTTGGCCGTACCATTTACTCGGTCTATGCTCAGGATGAATGGCAGGCGACTGACCAACTGACAGTCAACGCTGGTATTCGTGTGCAATTATATGATGGTGATGCACCACAAGCCAACCCGAACTTCTTTGATCGTTATGGCTTTACCAACGCGAATTCATTCGCTCGGATAGATACGGTTCTGCTGCCGCGGCTTTCAGCTAGCTACGAATTCGACAATGAAGGATTTTTCTCTGACAGCAGCCTTACCGGCGGTGTCGGTATCTTCTCTGGTGGTGATCCCGTTGTGTATTACTCCAACGCTTTCTCCAACAACGGCTTCTCGAGCGCAAATGGCGATACGTTTGATTGTGCTGCCGGTGATCTGACTATTGACGCTGCAACCGGTCAAATTAGTGTTCTAAGTGGCGGTGCTTTCACTGGTTTTCCTCAATGCGCGATCGCAGCGGGTGTAGCTAGTGCAGAGGCTGGTTTAGCTGATGTGCAATCAACGGCACCTGACTTTGATGTGCCAACGGTTACCCGTGCGAGCCTCGCGTTCAAAACCACAATTGGTGCAGAGGCAGGCTTCTTTAGCGATTGGGACTTGCAGCTTGATTACATCTATTCGCGTTTCAACAATCCGCTCAACTTTGTCGATTTGTCGCTTGCTCCTGATATTCGTCAGGGTGTGAACAACACTGGCTTTACGGTCGATGGTCGTCCGATTTACCAGGCGGTTGATTCGACGAATGCAGGTTGTGACGCCGTGTTGCAGAACCAAGGCGGCACGCCGCCGGTTTACACCGGTCTGTCTGCCGCATGTTATAACACGCGCCGGGACGACAACATCCAGCTAACCAACGGCCGCAGTTCAAACTCGCACTCGATCTCGGTGATTTTGGGCAAGCAGTTTGATAGCGGTCTGATCACGCAAGGCGGCAGCACAAGCGTTCAATTCGGTTACTCGTTCACCGATTCGAACAATGCGCGTGCAAACCAATCATCGACGGCGACATCATCGTTTGACGTTACTGGCGCATTTGACCGTCAAGATCCTGCTGTTTCGACCGCAACTACGGAAACACGCCATAACTTCACTGCGGCGCTTAACTTCCGGGAGCAGTTCATAGATGGTTATGACACTAGCTTGGGCTTCTTCTTCCGCGCACGTGAAGGCCGCCCTTACAGTCTGACATTTGATGGTGGCGGCGTGTTTGCTGATCCGTCTTCAGGTAATGATAACGCACTGCTTTACGTTCCAAGCAGCGTGACCGACGCAAACGTATCGCCACTGTCTGATCCTGCGGCTGTTCAGTCGGTGATTGACTATGTCAATGCATCGGGCTGTGGCTTTACCGCAGGTGAATCGATCAAACGGAATACATGCCGCAATGATTGGCATTTTGATCTCGACGTCCGGGTGAGCCAAGAACTGCCATTCCTAGGCAGCCTAACCGGCATTAAAGAAGACCGCATCGAAGTGTTTGCAGACTTTGCCAACTTCTTGAACCTGCTAGACAGCGGCGCAAACTTGCTGCGTTCACGCGGCGGGTTTAGCGGACTGGTCGATGTTGCAGACGGCGGCGTGGATGATCAAGGACGCTACATTATTAGCGGTTTCAACCCTGATGATCAGAACTTCCTTGCGATTGGGCCATCAGCTTGGCGTATTCAAATCGGTGCTCGTTACGAATTCTAATTTGTAAGCTACCAATACCGGTTACAAGACGGCGAGACCTTAGCGGGTCTCGCCGTTTTGCGTTTCTGGAAGGAAGGGGGACTAAGCAGCATCCAGCAATTCCCGCGCTAATTGTTCGCGCACTTCATCGCCGACACCGGATCTTAACGCGCGCTCGAAAGCTGCTGCTTTCTTGCCCAATTCTTCCTCACCAAACATGCCTGCTGTGCCTGCCAATGGTGTTGTCAGACTAAATGTACCAGATTGAAAATCAGGCACGAACGGGTAGGGCAGGGGCCATGCCCAGACTTCGCAAAACCAGCCAGTCCGTTTCGTTATTTCAACTCATCACCTGAAGTGATCCGCTTGGTTGTGATGTTGTATGTCCGGTTTCCTCTCTCATTGCGAAACGTCGAGGACCTGCTTTCGGAACGGGGCATCGACATCAGTCATGAAACTGTTCGAATGTGGTGGAACCGGTTTGGTCCGCTGTTTGCGGCCGATATCAAACGCCAGCGGATTAGCCGGATGCGCGGGTTTAGAAACTGGCGTTGGCATGTTGACGAGGTCTTTGTGAAGATCAACGGCGAGACCCATTATCTGTGGCGGGCGGTCGACCACGAAGGTGAAATTCTCGAGAGCTATGTCACTAAGAAACGGGATAAAAAGGCCGCGTTTAAGTTTCTACGCAAGGCATTGAAACGACACGGCCAAGCAGAAGAAATCGTTACTGACGGTCTCAAATCATACCCTGCTGCGATGCGTGAACTTGGCAATCTGGACAGGCAGGAAATGGGTCGCTGGAAGAATAATCGAGCGGAAAATAGCCACCTTCCGTTCCGACGAAAAGAGCGTGTTATGCAGCGGTTCCGGCGAATGAAATCACTGCAAAAGTTCGCTTCCGTTCACGCCAACATCCACAACCATTTCAACTCGCAGCGTCACCTCGTCGACAGACAAACCTTCAAGGAAAGCCGCTCAGCCGCATTTGCTGAGTGGCAAAATCTTGCTGCCTAAATCTAGTTCGACTTTGCCATAGCTGCGCCAATCGGAGACAAGTTGCGATTAGACTGACAGCACCATTGGAGGGCAAGGTCAACTCTCAAGTGGCTTTGTTTTGAGGATGTTACATCTCTATCGATCGCGCCATGATTTATTGTGCACTGTCAGAGCAATCGCACTTAATTGAGGTCTCAGCCGGCCAGTCTAGGGCAATCTACGCCAGTCGGAGACAATTTACGATTAGACTGACAGCACCGCCACCTACCCCCAGCCGTCAGTCCATTGATTCCCCGTGTAACCAAACGCGCCATCGGATCGAATTAAAACTCGCAACTTTCAGGATGTGCGGCGGGGTGATGTGTGGCTAAAAGAATGGATTGGACCGATGCAAATCCGCCGGATGAGGCGGTGGAGGGCCGCAGCACGCTCCGGTTTGTGCTCACCTTTGGCATATTGCTGGGCCTTGCTGAAGGGTTGCTGCGTTTTGTTGATTGGATTCAATTCGAGATTGGTTTTCGGTTAGAAGAATATGGCGCAAGCTTCATTGAGGCTGGCTTTGCAGCCGCATTGGCCAATGGCGTATTTTCCTACATCGGGGTGGTTTTGTTGTTTGCTTTGTTTGAGTGGCGGCAATTGGGTTTTAGCGATTTTCGCGCGCGTTATGCGGAGGGGTTACTTTATGGCCTAACCGCTATCGTGATCGCCATTGTGCTCCAATCTGCTGTATTTATTGGCCTGACTGCGATTGAGACTAGGCCATTATTCCAACCGCGGGACTTGGGACCTCTATTAGTCTTGTTTCCGGTTCTATTTATGTTGCTGGTTGGTCTGTTTGAATATTGGCTCCATCGCGCCCTGCATCACTTTCCAATATTGTGGCGGTTGCACGCTATCCATCACCAAATCGAGGGTATGAACGCCGCGCGCAGCTATTCTCACTGGGCGCAGGATGCGATCTATCTGGCGGTCATAACAGTGCCGCTCATTGTGATTGTTGAGAACCCGCAGAGCTATGTTGCCGTGCTAACGACATTCTACCTCGTCTCGAATTATTACATGCATTCGGACAATCCGGCGCTGTCATTCCCGCCGCTGCTTCGCCACTTATTAGCGGACAACATCTATCACCATTTTCATCATTCCCGAGAGATTGAGCATTGGGGCCGAAATTACTGCTCCTTCTTCTCTTTCTACGACCGCATTTTTGGCACGCAGCATATGCCCGCCGATGAAACTTTTCATCCGACCGGCATTGATGGCTATGAACCACTCGAAAACTGGCGGGATTATTTGGTTCGGCCTTTTACAAAACGAGGCAAGACATAATGAGTATTGGATTGCGAAACCTTGGATTGAGCGCGATTGTTGGCGTAGTCTTGCTTGGCGGGGCAGCCGCGCTGTGGTTGGATGCAGAAGATGGATTGGTCGGCGTGCACCAAGGTATTGCGGCGAAATCCCCGTCGGTGGCGCATATCTCTGCTGAACAGCTTTCGAGATCGAACCCTGCTTCGCATATCGTCTTTGACACCCGCGCGGGGGATGAGTTTGCGGTCAGCCATATTTCCGGCGCAATTCGTATTTCTCCGGAAATGCCGACCGCGGAGTTCTTGGCGAGCTATGGAACTTTGGCAAGCGGTAAGACAGCGGTTTTCTATTGCTCGGTCGGTGCACGTTCCAGCAATTTCGCTAGCCGAATCCAAAGTGCACTCAAGGCGCAAGGAGCCGCTGATGTGGTGAATTTGAAGTACGGCCTGTTTGGTTGGCACAATCAGGGGCGCCCGCTCCAAAATAAAGCGGGGGCAGCGACTGAAAGCATTCATCCGTATGATGACAGCTGGGGGCGTCTGCTCGAGCGCAAGCAGTTAATCTCCTATGGCTCATAAGTTTGTTGTCAGTTTTTTGTAACCAATTCTGCCGGACATCCGAATAAAGGTTTGAGAACGATTTCGACGGAGGATCAGAACTATGCAAAACGTAATAATAACAGTGGCTGCGCTTGGCTTAGCCGTGATGTCCGCTCCAGCAGCCGCATCAGGTTCTGGTGGTGGCGGAGGCGGCTTTGGTGGTTTTGGAAGCGGTTCCAGCGCGGGTTCACAGGTCTCACAAGCTGATCGTCTGGAACGCCGCGGCAAATCGCAAGTGCGCAAGCGCATCACCTGCAAAAAATGTGAGTACAACGGCAAGCTGAACCGGCAGACTGCACCTGAGGTCGCCCAGGCCGTGCGGAATGGAAAGTTCGAGCTGAACGACAAAAACCGTCAAGCTGTTCTGTTCTATTTGCGGCAGCGGTTCGGTGTCTAAACCATCAGTATAGCCGCATCGGGCAAAGCAACTGTGCCTGAGACAGATTCAACCAATGCGTCTCGCAGCCAAGCGGTCTGCGGGGCGCTGGCCTATTTGGCGACGATCCTTGCGCTGACGATCTTGTCCAGAGAATTGGCGCCCTCGGTTCTCACCTATGTCAGCGTATTGACTATCGGCAGCGCCATGAGCAGCGCCTTGCTTTGGCGTTCTGCTCAGATCAAGCCTGTGATTCTTCTGGCGATCGCGATTATCGGCCATGGTATCGCATTATTTGGCGAGACCGTTTTTGAAGACGATTATTACCGTTTCATTTGGGATGGGTGGCGCGTTCTTGAGACCGGAACACCCTATGGAATTTCGCCGGCAGATTTTGTGGGAGATGAGAATATACCCCCAGCGATGCAGGGCGTGCTCGAATGGATAAACTACCCCCAATATCCGACCATATACGGGCCCGTTCTCCAGATAATCTTCGCATTCACCAGCCTGTTTTCTGGCACGGATGAGTTGGGCCTGCGAATAGTATTCGCTTGCGCCTCTATCCTTCTTGGTGCGTTGCTGCTTCGTAAATATCGCGCTGATCGCGTTGCTTTGTTCGCATGGAACCCACTGGTTGTAGCGGAGAGTACTCTGCATCTGCATGCAGATATTTTTGTGGGCTTGATGATATTTGCAGCTGTGCTTGCGGGTAGGCGTCACCCGGTATGGGCTGGATGTCTTCTGGCTTTTGCTGCGGGCGTCAAACTGGTGGCGCTGGCCGCTTGGCCGATATTGCTGCGGCTACGTCCAAGAGCACTGTTTAGCGCAATTGGTACATTGCTGCTGCTTTATGGAGTTTTTGTGTTTCAAGGCCATGGTGCCGGACTGGATTCAACTCAGACATTTGCCACCACTTGGCATTTCAACCCAATTGCATATCTGCCACTTTTTCTTGTCCTCGGCCCCACCTGGGGAAGGCTGACTGCGCTCGCTATCGCTGGTCTCATTGTATTTTGGCTGCATGCTCGGTCGCGCAGTTTCGAAGAAGTTCCGTTGGCAGCAATTTTTGGGGTGATCTTGCTGTTCGCTCCAGCGGTCAACACTTGGTACCTAATGTGGTTGCTACCTCTAGCAGTCGGACGCAAGGAGGTCTGGCCCTATGTCGCCTCCGCCGCATTGCCGCTTTCTTATCTGACTGGGCTCAATTTGGAGGACTTCACGCTCAACGAATTTGAGGTTCATCCGGTCGCGCAATATGCGCAATGGACACTGATCGGAACGGCGATTTTGTACGATCTCTGGCGCCAAAAAATGGCCCGGAGGCGAGTAAAGGCAAGCACAAGAGATGCTATTGAACCAAGGGTTTCGGTTATAATTCCGGCACTGAATGAAGAAAGCTCCGTGGGAGATGCCGTGCGCGGCATCTTAGGCGCCAATCCCGGTGGGTTTGTCGAGATCATTGTCGCGGACAATGGCTCGACAGACCGGACATCTTTGGTCGCGAAGCAGGCGGGAGCGATCCTCGTCTCGCAGCCAGAAAGAGGGTATGGCGCTGCCTGCTTGGCGGGCTTGGCAGTAGCCGATCAGAGCAGCAATATCATTCTGTTTATGGACGCTGACTTGTCCGATGTTCCTGAAGATGCGGCCGGGTTAATCGCTCCGATTGCGGCGGGAGAGGCCGACATGGTCATAGGCTCACGCGTATTGGGACAGATTGAGCCTGGTGCCATGAGCATGCCGCAGCGGTTTGGAAACTGGCTCGCGCCCGCCTTGGTTAGGTTGATCTGGGGCGTGCGTTACACCGACCTTGGCCCCTTCAGATCGATACGCCGCGACGCATTGGAAAAGCTGCAAATGACGGATCGTGATTTTGGCTGGACTATCGAAATGCAGGTACGTGCTGCCAAAATGAATATGAAGATCTGCGAACGTCCTACGCATTATCGCAGGCGCGTTGGCATCTCCAAAATCTCGGGCACGATTGGCGGTGTACTCGCGGCTGGCTGTAAAATTCTTTATGTGATTGCACGGGAAGCCTTTGGTGACTTCGACAAAGCTAGTCGCAATGCGTGGCTCGGGCGACGCCCATCTGAATGACACCGCAGCTTGGTGAATGAAAATAAGTGTAACAATTCTGCTGAGTGCGCGAATATAGTTTTGACCCCAGTTCGGAAGAGGATTTGTTATGCGCGGCCATCAACATACGGTACCCACAGCATTCACAGGGCACTCAAACCATCTGAATATGCAAAGGCGGACTTTGCTGGGCGCCTTGCCTGCCACCGCACTTTTGGCCGCATGCGGCGCATCAGGAGCAGGAAGTTTGGAAGAAGAAAGTTTCACTACAAATTCAAATTCGACCGCAAGCATCGACCATTCGCAGTGGGACGCTTTGCTGCAAGAATATGTGAAAGAGGAGGCTAGCGGCGTGAATCTGGTCGATTACAAGCGGATGAAGGGCGAAGCCGAAGATGCACTGAAAACCTATCTCAATGCGATGCAAGCCATAGCCATTGAGGACTTTGGCGCCGACGAACAATTCGCCTTTTGGGTCAATCTCTACAACGCTGCGACCGTGGCAATCATTCTTGAGAATTTACCGCTCGATTCCATCCGTGACATTGGGTTGTTTGGATCGGGGCCATGGAAAGATGATGCGGTGACAGTGGGCGGCCGCGTGCTAAGCCTCGACAATATTGAGCACGATATTTTGCGGCCCGAATGGCAAGATGTGAGAATACACTATGCGGTCAATTGCGCCTCGATTGGATGCCCCAACCTAGCCGCTCGAGCCTATACGGGAGCGAAATTGGAAGCCATGCTGGAAGAGGCTGCGTCAGCCTATGTCAATCATCCTCGCGGCTTTGGCGGAAAACCTGGCTCAATCATCGCCTCCAACATCTACGAGTGGTATCAAGACGATTGGGGCTCTGTCCAAGCGGTCTTGGATCATGCTCGCGAATACGCGATTGGGCCAGCTGCCGTGCTGCTAGAGGATGCTGAAAGTGTGGCAGGTTATGATTATGATTGGTCGCTCAACAAGGTTTAGAGCGGGTTCGAGACGTGAAGCCGGTTGATCCAAGCCATGAGAAGAAGACGCCCATTTCATCCTTACCGCGCCTTGTACTGTTCGTCCGCTACCCAAAAGCTGGGGAGTGCAAAACTCGATTGATTCCCGCTGTCGGTGCAGTCCAAGCAGCGAACATCCAACGCCGACTGGCCGAACAAATTTTTGGTAAATTGGTGATGACGGGTTGTCCCGTCACCGTGGCTTACACTGGCGAAACTGAACGCGCTTTCACCAACTGGTTGGGAAGTGCTGCTACGTTAGAGCAGCAGGCGGATGGCGATCTTTCCTCGCGCCTTTTAGCATTTACTGAAGATGCGCCAGCAATCTTCTTCGGATCAGATACGCCGGATCTTAGTTTAGAGCATGTCCATGCTGCCATTGCTGGATTGGCGACACACTCGGTCGTGATCGGACCTGCGTTTGACGGCGGCTATTATCTCATCGGGATGCGAAAGCCGATGCCGCAACTTTTTACCGACATGCAATGGAGTACCGATCAGGTCTTGCCCGAAACCCTGGTTCGGTTGGAGAAAATGGGAGTGGAGCCCTTGCTGTTGGAGCCCTTGTCAGATTGCGATACTCCCGAAGATTTAAAGCTTTGGCCATGGCTTTTGAATGAAATGGGATTGGAGAAACCTTCCTGAATGCCGCCTATGTTCTTGTAACCAAAACAGTCGTGTTCTCGAGGAACCTTATTAATGAACGATCAATCTCCATTTGCGCTTCAAGAAACCTTGCCGATGACGCCCAAGAAGTTTTCTGATCCCTTGGTGACAGCAAAGGGTGAAGAGCGAGCTTCGGTAAAGTTGGAGGCACTCGAAACATTGTGGTTCAACACGGGCACATTGTGCAATCTGGCATGCAAGTCCTGCTATATTGAAAGCTCACCCAAAAACGATGCGCTCGTCTATCTGACACTCAAAGAGGTTCGAACCTATCTCGATGAGATTGCAGAGAGCAGCCTTGCGACGCGCGAAATCGCCTTTACCGGGGGCGAGCCATTTATGAACCCCCAGATCATTGAGATATTGCGCCTTTGCCTTGAGCGCGGTTTTGATGTGCTGGTGCTGTCCAACGCCATGCGCCCAATGCGCCGGCTTGAGAAAGAATTGCTGGAGCTCAATTGCGCTCAGATGACCATTCGGGTGAGCCTCGATCACTATTCTCAATCAGTTCACGAGGCAGAACGCGGGCCCAGCTGGGACAAGGCCATAGACGGGCTGAAATGGCTTGCCCAAAACGGATTCAATATCGCTGTGGCTGGGCGGCATTTTGGCGATGAGAAAGACTCTGCCGCCCGCGCCGGGTTTACAAACCTGTTTGCCAAATACAGATTGCCGATTGATGCCCTTGATCCTGCGCAGCTAATCCTGTTCCCGCAGATGGACACAGATGCCGATATTGCCGAGATCAGCACGCATTGTTGGAGCGTTTTGGACGTCGCTCCGCAAAGCTTGATGTGCGCCAACAGCCGTATGGTAGTGAAGCGCAAAGGTGAAGCATCGCCTCGAGTCACGGCTTGCACGCTTTTGCCGTATCAAAGCGATTTCGACTTAGGGGCAACTTTGGAGGAGGCTAGCTCTGACGTTAAGCTCAACCACCCGCATTGCGCGCGCTTCTGTGTCCTTGGCGGCGCGAGCTGCACTGTTTAGCGGCTGTCGGGTGGCAGTAGGCTCGGCCCAAGCGAGCTGAGTTATAGCAGATTAGGGCTGCACATTTGTCGAGGTATCATTCAGCGACCAATCGTAAATGTAGCGATCAATCTTGGTGGACTGCCCCAGTGCCTGCTTCAAATCAGGGGCGGCATATTCGCGCAAATGACTAATTGTCGAGGTTTCCGATCCACCAAAATCGCCGCGGTACCAACTGTAGATTTTGGAGATGGTCAGCCCGCCGTCAGCCGCCAAAGAAACACCGCGCGGACTGTTCACATATAGAACCGCTTGTTCTTGAAGGCGTTGCTGAATATTGTCCGCAGTATAGGCCGTTTGCGCAAGATTGGGGCAACCAATAGCCGCGCAATTCAAAGCATAATGCGAGCGCGGCTCATCAGGCCACAGCGGGCGGACAATGCCATTCTCAATATCATGCAGGCTGAGCTCGCGCCCGTTCACTTCAACACGCTTCTCATTCCATGGTCCAAAATCCGTTAGGCCATTTCTGATATTGCGGATCGACTTCACCGGATAATGGTCCAGTATGACAGAAACGGTCAGCGCATTATACAGGTTAATCCAATAAGCTAGCTGCGCATCGCGGGTGAGTAGAGAGGTGTCCTGCCCGCTCAGTTGCTGGATATAGGTTTCCAACTTTTGTTTGTTTTCCTCGCTCACCGCCGCATAATTGACCCGAACAATATTATCGTCCCCAAGCTCAGTATAGTTCTGCAGAAATGCATCCCAAGCTTGATGCGAGATTTGACTTTGGGAGCCGGATTCGAGGAGCTCAGTCGAGATGAGGTCAGATTTTGGAATGGCCAAGCGCTCAATTGTTGAACAACCGGCGAGCGCGGGCAGAATGCAAAGCATCACAATGGATTTAAGCCTGTTAGTCATCATTTTCTCCTCGCAGCGTGCGCGCCTGTTTTAGGCGGCGTATGAAGAAGCTTTCGCGCAAGTTGAGGCAAAAGTTACATAAGATCTGCTGCTAGGTGGATGGGTGGAGCACAGGCTTTGAGTTTTGGACGTTCAGTTCACCATCCTTAAGTACCTCGTGGTCGGCCCCCTGAATGGCTGCAACTGGGTCGTTGGCAGAACAGCCGCTTCTAACGCTAGAACCTAGCTAGCTGACAGCCAGCTTCGAGCACTTGCCGTGCTACCGTTGAGCACCCGTTATTGGGGGTGGAAGCGGACATTCACACGAACGAGACTTTCGACCTCTACTGGGCCGATTGCGGAACGTCGGCTTCTAACTTGCTGCTACCGAAAGCCGTCATTACGTCCACGACCCAGAACGTGCCGTCAGCGGCAATCTTGACGTCATAGGGACGCAAACGTTCGCGCAGACTTGGCCTTACTGGCACGCGTGTCCTTGCCCGGATCCAACTTACAAAGCGCAGTAGTGACCTGTCGGCAAAATCTAAGAGAACCGAAATTTGTCTTTGCTGCGGTCGGATTTGGATGCTGTGGATGGGACTTTATGGGTATGCTAACAAACCGAGGAATGGGAAAAGGTGGCTGAGAACGAGACTAAGTCGATCTATTTGCCGCATCTTGGCGAGACGCAGATATTGAAAACAACGATGTTGTTCATGCTTCTTGGCGCAAGGGGTATGATTCAATATACGATCAGCGTCCAACCACACATGGAGTTACCAATGTCAAAATCAGTAGTTGCGCACCATGTTTGATCTGAGCGGAAAGGTTGCCCTTGTGACTGGCGGTAACACCGGCTTGGGGCAAGGCATGGCTCTTGCACTCGCCCAAGCTGGCGCTGACATAGCCATTATTGGGAGAACGCAACCAACGGAAACTCTCGAGGACATTGCTAAGACAGGCGTCAGGTCAGAGTTCATTTTTGCCGATTTAGGCGACGCAAGTTCGGTCGGCAGAATTGTTGCTGAGGTCATAGCGAAGTTTGGACGAGCCGATATTCTTGTCAACAACGCTGGAACCATCATACGCAACGCCGCTCTTGAGCTTACGCCAGGCGAGTGGGACTCTGTGACGAATGTAAACCTAAGAACGCTCTTCTTTCTATCTCAGGCTTTTGCAAAGCATCTTGTCACCCATGAGCAGGCCGGGAAGATCATAAACATCGCCTCGATGTTGAGCTTTCAAGGCGGCATTCACGTGCCCTCTTACACGGCATCCAAAAGCGGTGTCAGCGGACTGACCAGAGCACTGGCCAATGAATGGGCGCAGCATGGGATCAACGTCAACGCGATCGCGCCAGGCTATTTCGATACGAACAATACGGCGGCCTTGAAAGCGAACAAACAACGCAACGCGGAAATTTTGGGACGTATCCCGAGCGGTCGTTGGGGACAGCCGTCTGATCTGGCAGGTGCTGTCGTGTTTCTGGCTTCTAGTAGCTCTGACTACGTTCAGGGAATAACTCTACCTGTGGATGGGGGTTGGTTATCTCGCTAGGCTTGATCGGAAAAGGTCAAGCCTTTGCCCTGCCTTATCATCACCAGGCTGATCCCTCCAATAGTCAACGCCAATGCAACGATGGCCAAGCGCCCGTTCGGTGGATTTGGAATGAACAACATAGCCGCGATAAAGAGAGCTACGGCAGCCCCAAACCGTCCGATTACCTTTAGCTGGGCCAAATCATTCCCGGGACCGATCTCTGTCTCGAAATCGATTGGGGTTTTCATATTCGTGATAAAAGCGTCAACTTTGCGCCGGTGCGGGGAACCTTTGGACGGAGCAAACGGAATGGAAATCAAGAAGCCTAGAGAACCCGCAGCGAACACTCCAAAAAATTTCATCTGAAACGTCCATGCCGCCTCAGCTGGAAAACCGAATGCCGACAGCGGCACGCCAAGAAACGCTATAAGTGACACCGCAAAACCAAAGGCGATCGACGACAACGCCGCCCACCATGGCGTTCGCCGGATAAACAACCCCCAAATGAGCGGGATTTGAATAGGGGACATCAGGAGCGCGCCAATATCCAGCATGATTTCAAATATGCCTCTACCCTCCTGCCGAGCGAGTTGCAGAGCGAGCAAGATCACCAGCACACCCATTATCCACGTCAGCAATCGGCCATAGCTTAGCAAGACTGTTTCCGGTTTCTCAGTCCAGCTGAACCGGCGGACAAGTTTGGGATAGATGTCCCTTATCATGATGGCGACATTGGTGTTTAAACCTGTGTCCATTGAGCTCATCGTGGCGGTCAGAATGGCCACAACAACCAATCCAATCAATCCGGTGGGTAGGACGTTAATGCTAGCGATAGCATAGGCAGCTTCTGCCGGCTTACTAATGGCCAGCCCCATAACTTGCTCAGCGTAAAGGAGCTTTGCCGTTATCGGCGGCAAGAACCAGACAAGACCGCCGACCAAGAAAAGAACCGATGCCAGAATTGCCGCCTTGCGCGCCTCTCTGCCGTCTTTAACCGAAAAATATCTTGGGCCTGCATACATTGAGTTGAAAACCAGAAACCCTTTTGTGACCATGGCGCTGGCCCATCCCCAAGTATAAGCTCCGGCAAACAGTTCCGCAGAATTTATCATCTGGAACTTTTCCGAAAGCCCCTGAGCTTCGATTTTCTCAAACATGCCGTCAATTCCGCCAAGCTGATCGATACATAGCCAAGCAATGATCAGCGTAAGCGGCACCAAAATCAGGCCTTGCAGAAAGTCTGTGGCCATCACAGCCCAGCGGCCGCCTGTGGCTGAATAGAACAACACCACAATGCCGCAGACCAAGATGACATGATATATGTCATAGCCAAATACAGCCGAGCAAAAGATTCCAAGGCCATACAGCGCCATTGCGGAGTAAAGTAACCGTATCGGCATCTCAAACAGAGCATAGAAGTTTCGCGTAACCTCTCCAAAGCGGCCAGCGATGGCTTCTGGAAATGTGGTCACTCGCATTTGCCTGAGCCATGGTCCTAGGAACAGAAAATTCAGAAAAAAGCCAAAGGCATTTCCCAAAAATATGATCATCACAGAGAACCCAGACTCGAAGGCCACACCAGCGGCCCCGGTGAAAGTCCATGCGCTAAATGCGCTCATAAAGGCGCTGCTGCCAACCAGCCACCAACTTCCCTTGGCGCCGCCAATAAAATAGTCTTTCGTATCGGATGAGAATTTTCGAAACACGATGCCAACGGCAACAATCAAAACCAGATATCCGACAATCACCAGATATTCGATGTTTGAAATTTCGATTTGCGACATTGCCTAACGCCCTGCGGTTAAGCTCTGGATATCAATCCAGCTGTCGTTTCGGCGAATGATATCGATAATCTGCTGATACTGACTGCCGTCTTTAAACGTCGGATAGTTTGCCGACTTTTCGCCCCTTATATCGCTAAGAAATTCTCGAATGAGATAGTGCCAACATTGCTCTGTATCCCCTTTGGCTTTTGGCACGCGGGCCGCAATATCAGGAGGCAATTGGGTTTCGTTCCAGCTTTTGTCTTTGCCAAAGACATAGAGCGGTCCGTTGCCATAGTGGCCCTTGATATAGATTGCCCCTTCGCTGCCGTAAAAAGCGATGTAGTCCTCGTTAAATCGGGGCTGTAACCCACCATGCTTAAACAGGACCGACACGGGATTGCTGGCCATTTGGCTCTTTAGCTGCGCCAAAACCGTGTAACTCCATTCCACGTTAGACTCTCCCCACTCAAGAGAAGGGTCGCCCAAATCTTCGGGAATGTGTTCGCGGCGGGTTTTGAAATTGTGTACGCCGCTAACGATGGGTGCGCGTTTTAGATCATCGCGAACATCACCTGAAACCGAAAGTATTGTTTCGCCAATAACCGAAGTCACGATGGACAATTTATGAGTGAAATTATTGTTTAACCGACCGCCGCCTTCTTCGGCACGATGAGACCAACCAAAGGGGATGTCTTTTTCAAGATCGAAGTGTGAGATGCACTCGGCCTCTTGGGGTTCGCCAATGATCCCTTGTTCAACCAAGCGCTTGGCATGGATGATATGAGGCATGTAGCGGAAACTCGCCGCAAATGCCGTCTTAATTCCTTTGGTCTGCGAAAGGTCAAATAATTCGCGTGTCTCCGCCCCTGTGGTCGCCATAGGCTTGTCGCAAAAGATGTGAGCACCATGGGCGATTGCGGCTTTGATCGCGTCGTAATGCGCGCCGCCAGGTGTCCCGATGGAGACGATATCGGGTTGGCATTCCTTTAGCGCCTTGTCCCAATCTGTGCCGCCATAGGGAATGGACATTTGTGCTGTCACATCTTCGACAACATGCGGGGTGCGGCCAACCATGCCCACGATCCCTGCGCCCAGCGAACGAAACGCATCAGCATGACCCTGTCCGGCAAAACCAGTGCCTTGCACCAAAACCTTTAGTGCATTGCTCATCTCTCTCTCCGGAATTAATGATAAAACTATCGGAGGAAACCATGAAGATTACAAGTGCGCAAGTGTTCGTTGGGGGGCCAGGCAAAAATTACGTTACCCTGAAAATTATGACGGATGCTGGAATCTATGGGATTGGCGACGGTACGCTGAACACCCGTGAAACTCTGACGGCAGAATATTTGAAAGAATATCTGATACCTTGCTTGATCGGCATGGATCCGCGCAACAGCGAGGATATCTGGCAATATTTCTATCGAGGCGCTTATTTTCGCAGAGGCCCCATCGCCATGGCAGCCTATGGTGCGATTGATATGGCTCTATGGGATATTAAGGGCAAGATTGCGGGCCTTCCACTCTATCAGCTGTTTGGCGGCAAAAGCCGAGATGGCGCTTTGCTCTATGCGCACGCTACCGGACCCACATTGGATATCCTGCTCGATTCAGTCGCCCACTATGTTGAGGAGGGATACAAAGCCATTCGCCTTCAATGCGGAATTCCCGGCATGTCCGAAGGCGGCTACGCGACCGGCAAAGGGGGCGACACGAAACATTTCATCACGGAGTATGGAAAGCTGCCGGACCAAGAGATTTGGGATTCGGAAAAATATCTACGCTACATGCCAAGTGTTTTTGAAGCTGTACGAGATCGTTTTGGACCGGAATTGAAGCTTCTGCATGATGTTCACCACCGCCTGCTTCCTCGTGAGGCGGCCGCATTTGGCAAGGAAATCGAAAAATACAATCTGTTCTGGATGGAAGATCCGACGCCGGCTGATGACCAATATGCATTGCGGCTCATCCGGCAGCACACCACAGTTCCCATCGCCATTGGCGAGGTGTTTAACTCGATCTGGGACTGCAAAGACATGATCGAGGAAGAATTGCTCGATTTCATTCGGGTGTCGGTGACCTATGCTGGCGGCATTACCCACGTGAGACGGATCGTCGAACTGGCTGCGATCCACAACATCAGAACCGGGTTCCACGGTGCGCCAAGCCATTCGCCCATTTCAATGGCAGCCCAGGCCCACCTGAATGCCTGGGCACCCAATTTCGGTATCCAGGAATATCTCGTTCTTGGCACACCCGAATGCGATGCGCTTTTCCCGTCTGAACACAAGGCTGAGAACGGATTGTTTTATGTCAGCGATGCGCCTGGACTGGGTGTGGATTTCGACGAAAAGGAAGCAGAGAAATATTCGTTTGATCGTCGCTATCACGCCATCGTCAGGCTCGAAGACGGAACGATGTGGAATTACTAGTTGGGTGGGCACTGTCAGAGCGGTGTTGTCAGACCAAATGTACCTGATTGAAGTTTGTGCTGAGCGGGTAGGGCGCGGACAATGCCCAGACGACGTAAATCCGCCGGTCCATTCCACCGTTTCAACTCTTCGCCGGGTGCTGTCAGACTAAAGTTCTTCGGCCTTCGATTTTCATTTTAGATCGGTTCGGGCCACGAGAAAAGTCAACATTTGCAATGGCTGTCAAATCGGTTGAGCGACAGAAAAACAAGTAGAGAACTTTAATCTGACAACACCGTCTGATAGCACCCAGATATTGAGCCTACCGATTATTTCCGAGCTAAGAGCAGGCTAGTTTCGGGCAGCCCACCAATGGGCGATGTCTAGCGGGAAGCGTTCCTGAGCGACCTGCAGAAGTTCATCCATATCATCTGTAAGCTCTGGATCAGTAGTGGACGCAAGGCCGCCGCCAGAACCTTCGACCGGGCTTAGATATTCAAGTCTGATATCCTCCAGCACGTCAGCAAAGTCATGGCCCTCATGATGGTCTGACATTTGGTGACGATAGAATGCCCATTTGTCCTCGAATGAAAGCTGGCAATAATAGAAATTTTCTTGCTGCCCTTTCCAATATTCATAACGCACCACGCCGGTTTCGTGTGCAAAGGTCTGCGCCGCCATATCGGCCATGATCGCTTCCCATTTCTCTAGCTTTCCGGATTTGATTCGGATGTGAGCGAGCAGAGTTGTCACAGCGTTCTCCTAAGTCTGGGCGTCATGCCTTGGTGAATATCAGGTTGAGCTTGTTTGTGCCCAGCATGATTCCAGGCTGGCAGGCGAAGTCATTCCCCTCGCCATAAGAAATATTGTCGATCCGGTCGAAAAGCCGGTTCCATGCAATACTTTGCTCTATTCGGGAAAGCCCAGCGCCAGGACAAACGCGCGGACCGGCAGAAAATGCCAGATGGCGGGTGACGGCCTTGCGATCGAGCTTTAACTGTTTGGGATCGTCAAATTCGACAGGATCAATATTGGCGGCAGCCCAGCGCAAATGGAGCGATGATCCAGCGGGTACTTTGATGCCCTGAAACACTTCATCGCGCGATGTGACCCGCGTTGAAAGCCCTTGAGTGGGGGAGCGCAACCGCATGCTTTCTTCTATAAAGATGCGGATCAAGCTGCGATCCTGCTTCAGCTTTTGGAACAATCCAGGCCGCTCGCAAATCAATTGCGCCTGTTCGGCCAGCGCATATTGGGTGGTTTCCAATCCGCCGATCAGCATCGCATAGACCACACCATTGATCTCTTGATCGGTCAGCTTGCGGTCGAGCGCGCGATAATGAACCTGCGTGAGAAAGGAGACCATATCATCGGCGGGATTTTCGCGCTTCTCCAGCGTTTTTGCGCGTACATATTGGCCAAACCCATCAAGCAATTCGAACTTTTGCCGTGTTTGCTCCTCGGTCAGAATATTGTTGTGACCGCGTCCATGGACATAGGCCATGACCTGCGCATCGCCCCAGGTTTCCAACTTTCCAATATCCTCCATCGGAAAGCCAAGCACGGAGGCCATTGTGCGCTGGGGTAGCGGGCGCGCGAACTGGCTTACAAAATCCAATTCACCCTCGCTAATCCATTGATCGATCAAATGGTCGACATGGCTTTCAATCATATCTTTATGGCGGACGGCGCCGGGCCCAACCCAAGGATCGGTCAGTTCTTGCCGGTGCGCGCGCCACAATTCAGGCGTTGGCCGAAGAGAGAAAATAGACATCACCATAGCATCAAGATCAGGCATTGCCTGTGGCAGTTGGCCAGACTGTTTTATGCTATCGATCAAAAGCGACAAAGTGGGCGGGAACCGCTCCCAGTCTTTGACTACGCGCGAAATATCCTCGTGCTTTGTCAGTATGTAGGCATCCATCTGAGCCGTTCGTCCTTGGCCGGGCAAGCGAACAACAGGGCCGTGTTGATGCATAATGTCATAGGCTGCGTACCAATGCTGCTGCGCGCCCGGCCCGAACAGATCAACATCTGCTAGCGTGCTTGGGCTCTTCACCAATGCCAGATTGCCCCTTGTCATCACTATCGTTCTCGACTCCGCTCGGCCGCCCAATGCAGTAGCTAAGATAAAGGCGTATTATGGCGAGTGGCCATTGGCTAATTGAGCAGTCTATTTAAGCAGGGATTATGAGAGTGGATGGTGTTGTCAGACTAAATGCACCGGCTAGCGGATCTCATGTGATCAGCTAGGGCAGGGCGCATGCCAAGACCCCGCAAACCAGCCAGTCCTTTTCGCTATTTCAATTCAGAACGCCGCCTATCCGGCCGCCAATCTTATCTCTGGGTTTTGCATCGCGGATCGCCGTATTGGTCAAAGCCATATGGAGGCCAGCTGCACTCGCCAAGTTAGACTGGCCCCCAACGTGGCCCCCAATAGTTTGCGATTGCAGGCGAGCAGGGGTGAACATTAGCTATCAGAAACTGCTCATTTTTGGCAGAATTCTGGGGTTCTTGTAACAACTTTAAAGGGGGTAGATGGTGCCAGAAGAGGACTCGAACCTCCACATCCTTGCGAATACGTGCACCTGAAGCACGCGCGTCTACCAATTCCTTGCATTTGAGGCGACCTTTGGTGGCCCCAGAGGTCATGCGCGAGCCGGTCAAATAGGTCGATGTTGGCATTGCGAATGAAGAGGGCTGTCAGAAGTCTCTCGACATTGGTGTGGATGTTGATGTGGAATCCGGTGAGCTGGATACGGTCAAATAGATTGAACAGACAACAATTTTGCTCAAGCAACTTTCTCCAAATTGACGTTGAGAAAGGCCAACGCCCCAAAGGAGTGATAGGCCTTTAATTTGGGCTGATCTTCAGCATGCGGTCACTTAGAATTAGCTCCTAAAAGAGATCCGTTGAGACAATCACCATACGCAGGCGTATTGACTCCGAATGCGACCTTTACTACCTGATGCGTAAGCAGGCCTGAAAACGGGTCGCGGTGTTTCCATCGCAATTGGGCGGTGGTCAGTGCTCAGGTGAACAATGCCCTCGAAAACAGAAGCGCTTACTAGGGAAGACTGGATCAAGGGCGGTTTCCGTGCGCTTACCACTGGCGGCCCGGAAGCCGTTAAGATCGAAAAAATCGCCCGCGAGATGAAAGTCAGCAAAGGGTCGTTCTATTGGCATTTTAAGGATCAAGCCGCGCTCAAGTCGGCCATGATGTCCCATTGGGAGGCATGGGGCACGCAGGCAATTATCGATCGGAATGAAGAGCGCGAGCTAAGCCCCAAAGAAAAGCTTCAAGACCTTAGCGCGCGCATCACTAACAGCCGCGATGCCGCATCGGGCGGACTTCATTATGGCGGGTTGATGATGGAGGCCGCGATCAGGGATTGGTCCCGTTTCGACAAAAATGTCCGATCGAGTGTGCGCAAGGTCAACAGCACTAGGCTGGACTATATTGCAAAGCTGTTTGCTCAACTTGGTCTGAATGCTGACCAAAGCAAGCTGAAGGCAAATCTACTTTACAGCAGTATGATCGGGCTTGAGTTTTTGGAGCACCAAAAGCTGGCAGATTTGGAAAGTGACTTGAGTGAATTGCTCACTCTTTTCTTATGTAATGGCGATGACACTGGAGGCTGATATGCAAAGACTGATCCTATATATTCTGGCGGGCTACTTCATCCTAACGGGAGCTTTCATCTTTGTTTTCCCGGTCACATTTTACGATGTGACACCGGGATTGGCTGAGATGGGCCCGTATAATGCCCATTTCATAAGAGATGTGTCTTTCGCCTTTCTCGCAAGCGGTGCAGGGCTTTTCTACGGAAGCTATCATCAGAAGAGGGACGTGGCCCTTTTTGCAGCCGCCTGGCCGTTCATGCATGCTCTGTTTCATTTGCAAGTTTGGGGACATCGCGGCTTTCCCTTTGACCGGATTTGGCAATCTGACTTTTTTGGCGTCATTCTGCCCGGACTGGCCACGCTAGCTTTGGCATTCACAATGAAATCAACCGTCCTTGATCATAAGTAAGTCAGTTTGAGTTCCCAGAAATAGCGTCGAGATCCACGGAGGTAAGCATGGCCATCAAAGTCCCGCCACCCGTCATTACATTGCTGTCTGTCATTCCAATGGTCGGCATTGCTGGGCTTTTGCCAGCGACGAATTTTCAGTTTCCCGGTCAAGTCTTAGTATCGGTTTTTCTGGTAGCAATGGGTGCTGGGTTGATGATCGTCGCAGCCGTTCAGTTCAAGCGCCATGCAACCACGATCAATCCATTTAGCCCTGAAAGTACCGTGAAGATTGTTCAACATGGGGTCTTCTCCTTCAGCCGTAATCCGATGTATTTAGGCATGCTATTGATCCTTGGCGGGATCGCTTGCTACCTTGGTAACCCTCTTAACGCCCTAGTCCTGACCGGCTTCATTGTGATTATTAGTCGGGTTCAGATCAAACCTGAGGAGAGGGCCTTGCTGGCGAAATTTGGCGATGATTATCAGGCCTATTTAGCTTCTGTCAGACGGTGGGTTTAGCCGGGTCGAATAAGGTGTACTGAACCAGCTTGGTGTCGATCATGAAGACAATGCTTTGCGTGCCAGGATTTGGCGATGACAGCACTATGTTTGCGCCGCTGATAGCGTCCAAGCTTTCGCTAGAGGTGGAAATCGTTCCCCTCAATTTGCCGGGCTTTGGAGCTCCACGCCCAAATGGTGTGCCCGCAACACTAAACTTGCTGGCAAAAGTAATCGATGAGAAAGCCAAGGCGATAGGTTCCCAAATAGTACTGGCGCACTCGGTCGCTTCGATTTCTGCCTCATTGGCTGCTCAAAGACCTGGTTCAACCATAACAACTGTTCTTTCTTTAGAAGGAAACCTCACAGCAGAGGATGCGTACTTCTCTGGAACAGCCGCCGGTTACGACACACCAATGGCTTTTCACAGAGCATTTATCCGGAGACTACATAAACTTGCAAAGGACAATCCCGCCATCGACCGATATCGAAGTAGAGTCGAATGCGCAGACCCGATAGCGCTTTGGGAATTAGGCCGTGATGCCCATCGATATTCTCAAAATGTCACGCCGGGGGATGTTTTGGCCCGAGCGGATTTTCCAGTATATCTTTACAATCCTGAAAATGTGCCGCGGGCTTCGCAGCGCTGGCTACAAAGGAGCAGCATTCCCCGCATCAAATTGGCTGGTGCGAGCCATTGGAAGAGCGCTGATCAACCATCGCTTCTAGCAACCAAATTGATCAAAGCATTAGCGCTTTCAAAATGATCTTTGCTGCTTAAGGCTCCATGATCTGCTACCATCAAGCCTTGGCAATAGTGAGCAATCAATATGACTATTCTAGCTGAGTATTCCTACCCATTTGCACTTTTGGCTAGCCTGTTATGGTTTAGCGCGGCGTTTCGATACTGGAGTTTCCAACATGAGGCGTCGGCCAAATTGTTCGTTCCAAAGTCTCTCCGCAGTTCCCCAATTTTGCCTACTATTGCTGCGCTTGTGCGGTTTCTCGGCGGGATGAACGGCGCGTTTGCCGTCCTTTCACTCGCTCTGCTGATTGTTTGGGCAACGGGTGCAGAGCTGTTTACAGATCCGTTAGAACGAGGCGTCTTGTTGGTTGCGCTAGCTGCCGCCCATTTCTCTCAGTTTATTTTCAACGTGCCGATTTTGAAGAATGGCGGACGGCGGGATGAAAGCTATTGGGATGTGAAAACTGGTCCCATGTATTTCATATTTGTGGTCGATGCGCTTGAATTTGCTATCAATGGGCTGGCCGCACTGATCCAATTTCTCGTCTAAATACGGAGTATAAAGTATGAAGCACAGCAATCGAGCCTTCGCACTCATTTCCTTGTTTCTGGTCGCTGTGACAGGCTGTACCGACCAAACTGCCCCTGAACGCCCAGATTTTCGTAATTCCGTCGCGAGCCATTTAGAGGCGGTGGAAACACGTGACTATGAAGCGTTTCGAGGGACTTTGACGAAGACTGATGATCTCTATGTCATCTTCCCGGGCGGAACGGTTCTCGACAGTACAACCGCCGTTTTGGAATTTCACAAGACTTGGTTTGAAGATAGCGATTGGGTGTTCGACACAAAAATTGAGAAGGTTATTGAAGGCACCACTCAATCTACGGCCCTTATCAAATACAGCTTTAAGGATACCGCAGATGGCCCGGCGCGCAACGCTTGGCTTGTCCTGACATTCCAGTTGGAAGACAATGAATGGCGATTGATCCACGATCAGAACACCCGAATTGAAGAGTGAGTGAGCAGGCATTTGCAATGATTGCGCATAGAGGCGGCGCAGCGATAGGTGGAATTTTTCAAGAAAGGACTCAGCTCTAGTGGGAAAGTCCTTTTTTATATCGTGCGCAAATGCTCCAATATCTCGGTCTCAGTCACAACATCAGCATATTTCGCATCCATGTCGAACAGGTTCGCTTCATGAGGGGCTTCATGCCTGTCGCCCACGGCTTCGCGCACCACGGTAGTGATAAAGCCGTGCGACATTGCATCAACGCAGGACGCGCGGATGCAGCCACTGGTGGTAAGGCCGGTTAGGATCACATTGTCGACGCCTAGGCTTGTCAGCGTTGCGGCAAGTGAAGTCCCGAAAAATGCGCTCGGGTACTGTTTGGAGATGATCAACTCATCTTTGCGCGGCTCCAGCCCCTTTGGCCAAGCGCCCATCGGACTTCCGGCAAGAAAGTAACGAAGCGGCTTTGCCTTTTCATAAAACCGCCCGCCATCCATCGCGCTAGGATGATAGACGACATTGGTAAGGATTACTGGAATGCCAGCCAAGTGTGCTGCCTCGCGAACTCTCAAAGCACTGGCGAGTGTATCATCTACATCGGCATAGAGATCGCATGACGGGTCAAAATACCCTTCAACAAAATCGACCATGACCAGCGCAGGCTTTTTGCCAAAGCCCGCTTTCTGTCCGTATGCTTGCGCGTAATTGGCGTCCAATTCACTCATAGCCACTCCATTGCCTGATGGCGTTGCTGCGGCTCTAGAACTTAAAGCCGACCTCTACGCCCACCAGACGGCGCGCGCCGGGTGAAATGAATGATCCGCCAAATTCGATTGCTGGGATCACCTCATTGAGGTACTTTCGGTTAAGCGCATTGTTGGCGAAGATTGCAGCGGTGATATTGTCCGTCTCAATCCCGGCGCGCAGGTTGAGCACGCCAAAGGCATCGCGACGCGCCACGCCGTAATTCGCGTTCCCTACAAAATCAGGCAGAGCCAATGCTGAGATTGGCAATAGGCCAGAAAACAATGTTGGTGCTTCTTGGTTCTGGAATGAGTGGAACCATGTTGGGCCGGTGATCCGGTAATCAGCGCGCATCACGAGGTTCACGCTATCGTTGAACGGTACATCGATTTCTGTGCCCAGATTGATCGTGTAGTCAGCTGTATAAGGCGATTTGTTCCCGACCGTTGTGGGGCGCGAAGAGTTTGCCTTGATTTCGCTGTCCGTTAAATTGACCGAGCCGAAGAATTTCCAACCCTCAATAATTTCAGCGCTGGTGTTGAATTCAACACCGTAAACATCGACATCATCGATGTTGGAAACAACGCGCAGCAGTCCGAATGAGCCGACGAAGAACTCAAAGAACTGCATGTCTTCGATATTGGTGTAATAGCCAGCAAGATCAAACGTGACCGCTCCATTAAGAAGCTCGCCCTTCACGCCGACTTCGAATGCTGAGGAGACTTCCTTGTCATATTGATCTTCGATGGTCACATCCGCGCCAATAAATTGCACGAAATTGGCATCAATGATCGCGGCTGACCCTTGGTTGTTAAATCCGCCAGACTTAAATCCAATGCCCCAGTTTGCGTAAAAGTTGAGGTCGGGATTGGGCTGCCAGCTAAGGCTGACTTTGGGCTGTATTTGTTTGAACGTCGCCTCGACCGGTGCAAATGCGCCAAACGCTAGGCCGGGATTGATCGGCCCGCCGGTAAACGGGTCGAGCGCGCCTGCAGGAACCAAGCTTTCTGACGAGCGATCCTCAACATCATAACGCAGCGCAAGGCCGGCGGTAAAACCGCCAAATGCATATTCCGCATTGCCAAAGACTGCGAATACGGTGGTATCGAATGTGTCATTGAGCAGCAGCGATGTTGGGTTCGCACTGCCCGGTGCATTGAACAGTTCGCGGCTGACGCCTGCACCCGTATCGCCGCCAATGCTGACGCCGGTTTCGCGGTCAATGCTGAGGAAGTATGCGCCAACCTGCCAATTCAAAGGCCCCCCGTCAGTTGATGCAAGTCGGATCTCGCCGCTAATGTCCGATTGCTCGCGTATTTGCAGCTGCGTGCCATCGCATGTGCTGGGGCTGTATGCTCCAAAAGTTGACCCATTTGCCGGATCAAAGATGAATGGCACGGGCACTGCACCGACAAAACCCGGCTGATTTACGGGAAAGCCGGTGAGGTTAGCGGTTGAGGTGAAGCAGCTGTTCACGACGTTCGCCGCCGCTGGATCGGCTGCAGAAATAAAGCGCGCAAAGTCAGCTGATGTACCGTCCGCTGTGAGCAGTTGATCAACATCGGAATAAAGTGCCCATGCGGTCAGCGCGACACTGCCAAAATCATGCTCAATCTTTGCCGAAATGTCGAAACTGTCTTGTTCGTTGGTAGGACGGATATTGCCATAATAGCGGAACGGGTGATCATTCACATCTTCGTTAAAGGCTGGGTTCACGCCCGCGAAGTTCGGCAAGTGGAATGATGAGTTGAAGTTGATTGATGCGCCCCGCAGCTGCGAATAGCGCGCTTTAACATCCAGCTCTGTGGCATCGCCTAGTTTGGCAACAATACGGCCATCAACCGTCCAGACCTCTTGGTCGTCGACAACGTCTTGGTTCAAAAACTCATTGGTGAAGAAGCCATCAGTGGTGCGGTAATAGCCTGACAGCACAAAGCCGAGATTGTCGCCAAGCGGTCCAGCGATATGGCCGGTCGCCTGAATCGTATTCTCATTGGCGTAGGATGCTTTCACGCCGCCTTCGAAAATGTCGCTGGGTTTCAGCGTTTGGAGTACGATCGCACCCGCAGCGGCGTTGCGTCCATAAAGCGCGCCCTGCGGACCTTTGAGGATTTCGACCTGACGCAGTGTCCCTTGGGTTTGGTTTAGCTGCGCAGTGTTAGTCTTTAGAATGCCGTCAACGACCAAGGCCACTGAACTTTCCGCATCGCGTGCACCGTTGATGCCGCGAATATTGATCTGCGTATCGCCCGCTTCTGCCGTGCCGGTCACAATCGTCACACCAGGGGTTAGTTGAACGAAATCCTCAGCATTGTCGGCGCCTGTGCGCTCCAGCGCTGCGGCTGTTAAAACAGAGACTGATGCTGGCACATCTTGCAAGCGCTCGCTTTGGCGGCGCGCGGTTACGATGATGGCATTGTCGTCTTCAACCGTTTCGGCGCTGGCATCAGGTGCGCTTTGCGCCATGGCAGGCGCGGCAAACAGCGGCAACGTTGCGGCGGTGGCAAAAAGCAGTGCTTTGGACGGAATGGACATCAAGGTAGCTCCCCAGTTAAACGCCAGATAAACGCATTGCGAATAATCTGACCTTGCGATGAGAGCTCTTTATTGTATACAATTTAGAACAGTCAAGCTTCAAAGTGTTCACGAGAGGGTTTCATGTCGAGGGCGTCTGACACTGCCTACCATACGATTCGCGAGATGATTATCTCCGGCGCTCTGGCGCCAGGCGACGCTTTGGCGGAAGAGGCGCTCGCACAGATTTGCGGCGTGTCTCGTACGCCTGTTCGTGATGCGATGCGCCGTTTAGAGAGTGAATTACTGATCCGCCGCAGCGGAACTCAGCGCAGTTTCGTGGCGGACTGGTCGCTGGATGATATCCAAGACGCTTTTGAACTTCGTGCTTTGTTAGAAGGGCTTGCGGCCAAGCGCGCGGCTGCTCTTATGACTGATGATGCGATTGCCAAGCTCTCCGCTTTTAACAAGCGGGTTGGAGAGGCGGTAGAAGGGCTAAATCCCGACGTCGAAACTTTCCTAGAGAATAACCGCCATTTCCACAATTTGATCCTGTCAGTCGCGGACTCAGCGCGCTTGGAGAAATTGTTGCAAACGCTGATTGAGCAACCGATTATATGGCGCACAGCGCATCATTATTCGACTGCTGAATTGCGCCGATCGTATCAAGAGCATGATGAGTTGATTGCGGCATTCAAGCGAGGTGATGCCGAATGGGCGGAAACAATTATGGTTGGCCATATCCGCCGTGCTTTCCACACTTATGCCGATGCTCATAATTCGCTCGCCGTTAAAGATCGTGAGCACGAGAAGAGGCGAGCGTAGGATAAAATGTATACAAATTTTGTTGAAATGCTTGAGGTGAGTCCGCGTGACGGATTGCAGAATGAAAAGGTGCAAGTGTCCACGTCCGACAAATTGCATTTGATTGAACGGGCCATCGCAGCAGGATCTCGCCGCATTGAAGTGACCAGCTTCGTCAATCCAAAAGCTGTGCCGCAAATGGCAGATGCCGATGAAGTATGTGCCGGTCTGCCGCAACGGCGCGATGTCACTTACATCGGATTGGTTATGAACGGACGCGGAGCCGAGCGAGCGATTGCCACGGGGCGTATCGATCAATTGGGGGCGGTTGCAGTTGCCACCGATACTTTCGCTATGCGCAATCAGGGGCAGACGTCTGATGGCTCAATCGAAGCGAGCTGCGACATTGTTCAGCGCGCAAAAGACGCGGGGCTAACCGGACAAGCGACCATTGCGGCAAGTTTTGGCTGCCCATTCGAAGGCGAAGTGTCTGAGGACCGGGTCGTGCACATGGCGAAAGAAATCGCCAAAGCTGGGCCAGTGGAAATCGCTCTCGCCGACACGATTGGTGTGGGCAATCCAGCGCATGTCGCACGCCTTGTGGCCAAGGTAAAAGAGGCAATTGGTCCGCTGCCTGTGCGCGTGCATTTTCACAACACGCGCGGTACAGGTCTTGCCAATGTTTGGGCCGCAGTGGCTGCAGGCGCGAGCACAGTTGATGCCTCAATAGGCGGGCTGGGCGGCTGTCCCTTTGCGCCGGGGGCTGCGGGTAATGTGGCGACCGAAGATGTGCACTACATGCTCGATAGGGCCGGTATCGATACGGAGCTGTCGCTCGAAAAGCTAATTGAAACAAATCATTGGCTTGCCGGTGTGATGGATAAAACACTGCCGGCGATGGTCGGCAAGGCTGGCGGGTTTCCAAAACCGGCTGACACAACAGAAAGGACTGCTGCCTGATGGGCTATCGTTTGGGAGTTGATGTTGGGGGGACGTTCACAGACCTCTTGCTGTTCGATGATGAGACAGGTGCGTTTTGGCGGCACAAGACCCCATCGACGCCGCATGACAGTTCAGAAGGGATTTTGAACGGGGTCACTGCAATCACAGCAGAGGCAGGCGTCGCTGCGAAAGATATTGAGTTCTTCCTTCATGGAACCACTGTGGCGACCAATGCTGTTCTGGAGGGCAAGGGCGCTAAGGTCGGCCTGATCGTCACGGAAGGGTACCGCGATGTGATGCAGATCGCGCGCAGTTTTGTGCCGGGCGGGCTAGCCGCTTGGATCGTCTGGCCCAAACCGCAACCGCTCGCTCATTTGGAAGATACGTTTGACGTTCCAGGCCGGATGAGCGCCGGTGGTGAGGAAGTTCGCCCTCTTGATGACGGTGCCGTTCGTACGGCATTGAAGAAACTGAAAAGCCAAGGGGTTGAGGCGCTGACCGTTAGCCTGATTAACGCTTACGTCAACGGCGCGCATGAGAAGCGCATTGGCGAGATTGCAGCCGAAGAACTCCCCGGAATCCCCATGTCGCTCAGCCACGAGGTACTGCCCGAAATGCAGGAGTATGAGCGTACATTGTCCACCGTGGCGAACGCCGCTGTGCGCCCAATTGTTGGCAATTATGTGTCAAACTTGCGCAATCGGCTGGAGGAAGAGGGGCTTAAGGGCAAGCTTTCTCTGCTGCGTTCTGATGGCGGCTTGATGAGCAGTCAAAAAGCCGAAGAGCATCCCGTCAATATCCTAATGTCCGGCCCTGCTGGCGGGGTAACCGGCGCGCTTTGGGTGGCGAAAAACGCCGGCCTTCAGAACATTCTCACTCTCGATGTCGGCGGAACATCAACCGATGTCGCGTTGATCGAAGGCTTGGAGCCAAGGCGCCAGCGAACAACGGAAGTCGGGCATTTGTCCGTTCGCGCATCCGCTCTGGATGTGAAAACTGTGGGCGCGGGCGGCGGTTCGATCGCTCACGTGCCTGAACTGACCAAAGCCTTGCGGGTTGGCCCTGAAAGCGCGGGCGCTGTTCCGGGCCCTGTGGCTTACGGAAAAGGCGGCGAAGTCCCGACCGTAACCGACGCCAATGTTGTGCTGGGCTATTTGCCCGAGGATCTGCTTGGCGGGACATTCCAGCTTGATCGTGAGGGCGCGAAGAAGGCAGTACAGACCGTGGCTGACGCGCTTGGCGTTGGCCTGATGGAAGCTGCACGCGGCATCATTGATATCGTCAATGAAAACATGTTCGGGGCGCTGCGTATGATCAGCGTCCAGCAGGGCTATGACCCGCGCGAATTTGCGCTGATGGGTTTTGGCGGGGCGGGGCCATTGCATGTGAATGCGGTTGCGCGGCTTATGGATAGCTGGCCTGCCGTTTCGCCGGTTTCGCCGGGCGTGCTGTGCGCGCTTGGTGATGCGACGACACGAATGCGTACTGAAACCGCGCGCTCTTTTAGCAAGCTGGCGAAAGACACAGATGTGTCTGAATTGATTGCAGTGCTTGACGAAATGAAGACGCAAACCCGCAGTGAATTGCTCGCCGATGGCGTCCCAGAAAGCGCGGTCACCAGCGAGTTTGAAGTGGATGTTCGCTATGCCGGTCAAGCATTTGAAGTGCCGCTGACCATCGATGCCGACCTGCTCAAAAACGATGGGATCGAAGGCGTATTGGCGCGCTTTAATGAGGAGCATTTGCGCCTTTTCACATTCAATATGGATACGCCGCATGAAATTGTGAACCTGCGCGCTGTGGCCATGGGCGAGGCGCCTGCGCTGCCTGCAAACCAGCTGCCCACGGGCAATGGCGATCCATCAGGGGCGAAAATTCGCGATCACGCGATGTGGATGGATGGAGAGGAACGCGCCGGAGTTATCTATGACCGCGCGAAGCTGAAGCAGGGTGATGTAATCCCTGGTCCTGCCATCATTACCGAGATGGATTCCACCACTCTGGTAGAAAATGGCTGCACTGCCACAGTCGATCCGGTCGGCAATATTCTGATTAACCTGAGCGAGAAGGCCTGAGCCATGCCAGCACAAATCATCGAAACCAATGACACTGCGTTCAAGCCCATCGATATCGATCCGGTCACGCTGGACATTATCGAAAACGCGCTCCGCAATGCCCGTATTGAGATGGACGCGACCCTGGTGCGCACAGCCATGTCGCCCGGTATTCGCGAGCAAGGCGATGCCTTTCCGCTGATCGCTGCGCCCACCGGCGAGATGATCGTTGGGCAGTTTGGGAGCTTCATCGATGGCTTCTTAAAGCTGTATGACGGCACGCTGGAAGATGGCGATATGATCTTTCTGTCCGATCCCTATTCCTGCGATGGCGCGGTCAGCCATTCCAATGATTGGCTCGTGCTATTGCCCGTTTTCAAAGACGGACGCCTGATCGCTTACACAGCTATGTTTGGCCACCAGAGCGATATTGGCGGTAGTGTGCCCGGCTCTATGCCGATCAATGCCAGCTCAATCTTTGAAGAGGGCGTGCGCATTCCTCCGGTAAAAATTTGGAAGAAGGGCGAATATAATGATGATCTGATGAAACTGGTGATGCATCAGACGCGCAAGCCCGATTGGTGTCAGGCCGATCTCAATGCGCTGATTGCATCTTGCCGTGTGGCATCCAAGCGCGTCGTGGAAATGGCGGACCGTTTTGGCGATGATGTCTATGTCTCCGCGACAAAGGAACTGCTTGCGCGCAACCACCGCGCGATGAAGGCATTGCTGGGTCAGGCAGTTGCCGAAACTAAGGTCAGCTTCGAAGATTATCTTTGCGATGATGGCAAGGGATACGGTCCCTATAAAATCAAATGCACCATGTGGCGCGAGGGCGAGAAAGTCATTCTCGACTTTGATGGAACCGACCCGCAATCGGCTGCATCGATCAACTTTCTCTTGAATGAAAACATGTTCAAAATGTTCTTCGGCATTTACATGATCATGGTCTTTGATCCGCAGATACTGTTCAATGATGGCTTTTATGATTTAATCGAAGTCCGCATTCCAGAAGGTTCTTTGCTCAAGCCCCAATTCCCCGCAGCGCTTTCGGGCCGGACCCATGCGCTTGGCCGCATCTTTGACATTTTGGGCGGTCTGCTCGGTCAAGGAACACCGGAGTTTTTGAACGCTGCTGGCTTTAGCTCAAGCCCGCATTTGTTCTATTCCGGCTGGGACAATAGAGAGGGCAAAACCACAGATGGTAAGCCCGATTGGTTCCAATTGTTCCAAATCGGCTTTGGCGGAATTCCGGGCCGTCCATTGGGTGATGGGCCGGATGGTCACTCATTGTGGCCCGGCTTCACCAATGTTCCGAATGAGTTCCTTGAACGCTATTTCCCTCTGCGGATTGAGCGCTATTCAACCGAACCTGATAGCGGCGGAGCAGGTCTGCACCGCGGCGGAAACGGCATCCATATGACTTACCGTTTTCTGGCGGACGGCGCGATTGCGATCCATGATGACCGATGGTTCGTTCCGCCTTGGGGTGTGAATGGCGGCCATCCGGGTGAACGCGCAACAAAGATTTTGGAGCGGCTTGACGGCAGCAAAGAAATCGTCGGCAATAAAATCGAAGATGTCGAAGTGAAGGAGGGTGAGCTATTGCACTTCATCACTTGGGGCGGCGGCGGCTGGGGTGACCCGCTGGAGCGCGATCCAGAGCTGGTCGGCCTCGAAATCCGGCAAGGTTTGGTCACGCCAGAAGGTGCAAAAGATTACGGCGTAATCGCGGATCATGACGGCGTGATTGATGCGAGCGGCACCGATGCTCTGCGCGCCAAAATCAGTAGGGAACGCGGCGAGCTGGAGCTGTTTGATTACGGCCCTGGTATTGAGACTTTGCGCGCCAATTGCGAGGCGGAAACAGGCTTGCCTGCGCCTATCCAGCCCGTGTGGCACTCTGATGAAATGCCGGAGGCTGCAGGGTGAACGTTCCGCACAATTCTGGCGCGTTGGACGGCCTTCGCGTTGTTGAAATGGGGCAGCTGCTTGCCGGTCCGTTTTGCGGGCAATTGCTCGGCGATATGGGCGCAGATGTCATCAAAATTGAGGCGCCAGGCAAAGGCGATCCTATGCGCGTTTGGGGGCAGGGAAAGGATAAGGTGCAATGGGAAGTGATTGCGCGCAACAAACGCTCTGTCACCTGCAATCTGCGCGTCGCCGAAGGGCAAGAGATTGCGCGTCAATTGATTGCAAAGGCTGATGTGCTGGTCGAAAATTTCAAACCCGGCACGCTGGAGAAATGGGGTCTTTCGCCTGAAGAACTTCACAAGATTAATCCCGGCCTGATCATCGCGCGCATGTCTGGTTATGGCCAAACAGGGCCATACTCTACTCGCGCTGGTTTTGGTGGAATTGGGGAGGCTATGGGCGGCTGGCGCTACATTGTTGGCGATGCTGACCGTCCGCCAGCACGTATGGGTGTTTCTATCGGGGATACTTTATGCGCGACTTACGGGACAATGGGTGTGCTCGCTGCGCTCCACCACCGCGAAAAAACGGGCGAGGGTCAGGTAATTGATACTGCGCTTTACGAGGCCGTGCTGCAAGTGATGGAAGGGCTGGTTCCCGAATATGACCAGAACGGTTTCATCCGTGAACGGTCCGGTTCGATCCTGCCGGGAATTGCTCCCAGCAATGTCTATAGCTGCAAAGACGGACCGTTTATGATTGGGGCGAATAATGACGCGATCTTCGCGCGATTTGCCGAAGCGATGGGACAGCCTGAGCTTGCCGAAAGTGATCGGTATAAGACGCATCTTGCTCGCGGTGAAAACCAGACAGAGCTGGACGAACTTATCAATGAATGGACTGGATCGTTGACCATTGATGAAGTCGACGCGCTGATGATCAAACATTCTATCCCTGCTGGCCGTGTCTATACGGCGAAAGATATGATGGATGACCCGCATTTCAAAGCGCGCGAAGCGATAATCGAGGTGGAGACAGAGGCTCGCGGCAAGCTAAAAATGCAGAATGCTTTCCCGCGTTTCTCTAAATCGGCATCAGGCTTCCGCACATCTGCACCGACCCATCCGGGGCAGCACAATGCGGAGGTTTTCAGCGAATTGTTCGGCTGGGATGAGCATGCATTGGCCAGTCAAAAGGATAAAGGTTTCGTCTAGCTTCTTGTGTTCCTCTCTTTGCTACGCATGCAAACTGGTCTAAGTTGCGTTTTGAGACCCTCCATTGGTCTTTGCCAATTAAGGACGCACACCCATGACGATCAATTTAACCATCAATGGTAAAGCTGAGGCAGTTGATGCCGATCCGGCTATGCCGATATTATGGGTGGTGCGCGAAAAACTTGGCCTGAACGGTACAAAGTTTGGCTGCGGCATTGCGCAATGCGGTGCTTGCACTGTCCATTTAGACGGCAAACCGATCCGGTCATGCTCCACGCCATTGTCAGCGGCTGATGGCGCAGCGATTACAACGATTGAAGGTGTGGGTGGGGCCGATCAAGATACCGATCTAACCCCGCTCCAACAGGCTTGGATTTCAGAGCAAGTGCCGCAATGCGGTTACTGCCAGTCGGGGCAGATCATGCAAGCGACTGCTTTGCTGAAAGAAACGCCGCAGCCGTCTGATGATCAAATTGATGCCGCGATGAAAGGCAATGTTTGCCGCTGCGGCATGTATGGCCGCATCCGCCAAGCGATTAAGGTCGCGGCTGGCACGGCAGAGCCGACAGTTTGGGAGGAGCAAGCATGAACGATATGTCCGATACTCCCGCTGTTGAAGCAAAAGAAACTCCTGCAAAGCCTGAACGCAGTAGAGCAGCGAAATGGTCACGCCGCGGCTTTATCGGTGCGGGCGTTCTCGCTGGCGGCGCGCTGATCGTTGGCGTTGGTATCCGCAGCGGCAATCCCGTTGGAAAACTAAAGCCGCTTGTTGCCAATGGCGATGGCGAGGCTTTGATCAACGCATGGGTGAAAATCGGAGCCGACAATTTGGTCACTGCCATCGTACCCCACTGCGAAATGGGTCAAGGCGCAAATTCCACTATCGCGCAAATGCTAGCCGATGAAATGGATGTCGACTGGGACAATGTCGCGGTGATGGACGCGCCTGCCGATGGCAACTACGTATCTCAGCATACCGTGCGGACATTTATTGGCGCGGGCACTATTCCTGACCAGCCAGGCCAAGCCAGCTTTATGGAGCCTACGTATGATGGGCTTTTCACTCAAGTCGGCAAGTTAGCCGGAGCGTATATTACTGGCGGTAGCTCAAGCGTCCGCACCACGGGCCAAAACGGTATCCGGGTAGCAGGCGCTGCTGCACGCGAAATGTTGGTAGCAGCAGCCGCGGCGGAATGGGATGTTCCGGCTGGTGAAATTACCACCGCCAGCGGTACGCTTACCCATGCGCCTTCCGGCAAGTCTGCGCTTTACGCAGAGTTTGCAAGCGCAGCAGCGGAGCAAGAACTTCCGCGCGCGCCCACGACCAAAACCATCGATCAGTTTAAGCTGATGGGCCGGCCTGCGCCGCGCAAAGATATTCCGCTTAAGGTAAATGGCACGGCCGTATTTGGCATTGATGGCGGATCAGACTTGCCGGGTCTGCGCTATGCTGCCGTCAAAGCAGCTCCTGTTGTCGGTGCAGAAGTGGCGAGCATGGATGCGAGCGCCGCCAAAGAAATGCCCGGCGTTTTGCAAATCCTCAATATGGGCGATTTCGTCGCTGTAGTGGCGGATAGCTATTGGCAGGCGCAGCAAGCGCTTGGCACGATTGAGACGGCTTATACCGATAGCGAAAATTCTGATGCGAGCACGGATGCGATGTTTGCAAGCTTCACGCAGGCACTTGATGATGCTGGCGACACAGGCGGCAATGATAAGGCCGATTATGGCGATGCAACCGGCGCTCTAAAAGACGCTGCCAAGGCGGTCACAGCAGAATATAAAGTGCCCTACCTTGCCCATGCGGCGATGGAGCCAATCAATTGCACTGCATGGGTGCGCGATGGGAAATGCGACATTTGGACCAGCACACAGGTTCCGCTGATGGCGCGCGACGGTGCAGCAGAAGGTGCTGGTATCAGCGCCGATGATGTAACTATGCACACAGTCTTTCTTGGCGGCGGGTTTGGCCGGCGCTTAACCCCTGAATACACCAATCAGGCCGCGCGGCTTGCCAAAGCAACCGGCTATCCGATCAAGATGATCTGGTCGCGCGAGGAAGACACTGCACAAGATTTCTATCGCCCCGCCGACATCAGCCGTTTTTCCGGCGGGTTGGATGAGGCAGGCAAATGCATCAGTTGGAATAATGTTCATTGCAGCGATGATGAGCCGGGCGAGGCTCCGCTGATTGAGTTTTACGACATTCCCAATGTACTGGTGCGCGGGGCTGAGGTTCACAATCCGCTGCGTTTGGGCGCATGGCGTTCTGTTGCGCATAGTCAGCATGGTTTCTTTATAGAGAGCTTTGTCGATGAGCTTGCGCATGAAGCGGGCCGCGATCCGGTTGAATTCCGGCGCGAACTTCTAGCCAAATCACCGCGCCATTTGGCTGTGCTGGAAGGGGCTGCGAAAATGGCCAATTGGGGCAGCGCTTTGCCCGAAGGGCACGGGCGTGGCATTGCGATTGCGCGTTCTTTTAACTCAATCGTCGCTGAGGTTGCAGAGGTTGATATGACCGCCGATAAACCCCGCATTACGAAAGTCCATTGCTGCGCAGATGCAGGCTATGTGATGAACCCCAATGGCTTTGCAGCCCAGATGGAAAGCGGCATCATCTACGGGCTGACAGCTGCAATGTATGATGAGATCACCATTAAGGATGGCCGGGTCGAACAAAGCAATTTCCATGATTACCGCATGATGCGGATGGATGATGCGCCTGAAATTGCGGTGCAGATCATCAATGGTGCGCCTGACAATTTGGGCGGTGCGGGCGAACCTGGATTGCCGCCAGCGGCCCCCGCGCTTACCAATGCGATCTTTGCAGCCAGCGGAAAACGTATCCGCGAACTGCCTGTCGCTAAACACTTCACCTGATTCAAAGGACAAGCCATCGTGAATAAGATTTCCGCCATTTTGGCGCTTAGCAGCACAGCGTTATTGCTCGTATCCTGCGGGGAGTCCGCTTCGCCTGATCCAGTCGAACAGATCGTAGTCGCCGATCCGGGCGAGGGTGCTTCTGCTGCTGCTGATACCGATGATGTCACTTTGGCCGATGCAGCGGGCATGATGGAGGAAGGGCGCAAAGCCTTTGCCGTTTGTTCGTCATGCCATTCAGTTGAGAAGGGTGAGGCATCCAGCATCGGTCCTAACCTTTACGGCGTTGTTGGGCGCAAGGCAGGCAGCATGGATGACTTTAAATATTCAGAAGCGATGACTGGATCCGGATTGACATGGGACGAGGGAACGCTCGACACCTATCTCGCCAATCCGTCTGCAATGGTGCCGGGCACTACCATGATGGCGGGCGCGGTTCGGGACGAAGATAAACGCGCAGCGATCATCGTCTATCTTGCCTCGGAATCAGATTAAGCTGCGCATTCTTGGATAAGCACGTTGGATAATGCGCGTGTCTTTGCGTTTCTGTATGATCGACTAAACGCGGGCGAGGCTGCGGTTCTTGTCACCATCACTTCTGTCCAAGGGTCCTCAATGCGCGAAGCAGGCACGCATATGGGCGTTGCGGCGGATGGTTCATTCGCAGGGTCACTATCGGGCGGATGCATTGAAAATGCTGTGGTGGCAGAGGCGCTAGAAGCGGTGAATGAGGGCGCACCGCGCATTGTTAGGTTCGGTGCGGGCTCGCCCTATATCGACATCAAGCTACCGTGTGGTGGCGGGCTGGATATTCACTTTCTACCGCTGATGGACGCTGACTTTATCACGGCATGCCAATTTGCGATCACGGAACGCAGGCCTTTCGCTATGCTTCTTCCTACGCAAGGCGGTGCGAAGTTCTTACCTGACTGGCATTCGACCGAAATTCTGCCAGATGGAAACGCGGTGATTGGTCATTGGCCTGCACCGAGGCTGATCGTTCTTGGTCACGGAGCAAGTGTGCCTGCATTGGCGCGGCTGGCGCTGCAAATGCACTTGGAGGTTGAAGTTCTCTCATCTGATCCAGCGATTGTTGCAGAGTTGGAAAGTGATGCAAATGCGCGGCACCTTCTATCGCCAGCGGATACGGAAAAGCTCAACTCCGATCCGTGGAGCGCGATTGTCTTTCTCTTCCATGACCATGATTGGGAAGCGGCATTGATGGCACGGGCCATGGAACTGCCGCATTTCTACCTTGGCGCGATGGGCGGGCGCAAGGCGCATGCGATGCGTACCCAATCCCTTAAAAAGATGGGATGTGGCGAAGAGGGGATTGCCAAAATCCGCGCGCCGATTGGCCTGTTCCATTCATCGCGTGATCCAGAAAGCCTTGCGCTGTCAGCCCTTGGCGAAGTGGTGGAAAGCTATCACGCGGCGAATTTCTCTAATGGCTAATCCGAAACTTTGCATCGCCATTCTGGCAGCAGGTTCTTCGCAGCGTTTCGGGCCTGAGGATAAGCTAGCGCAGGATTTGGGCGGGCAAATGCTTGGCCTGCATATGGCAGAGCGTTTGACCGGATTGGATGCCGCGCACCGGATTGTCGTGACTTCATCCTGTAATCACCCTTATGCGGAAAATTTGAGCAGGCTTGGTTATGCGATCATAGATAACCCAGACGCAGAAAGCGGAATGGGAAGCTCGGTCGCCCATGCAGCAAACTATGCACTACAAACCCAAGCAGACGCACTGCTCATCGCCCTTGCCGACATGCCATTCGTTCCGCTTGCCCATTGCAACGGGCTGGTTAGCGCTATGAAAGCCGGTACTGACATAGTCGCAACGAGCGATGGCGACCATTCGGTGCCGCCCGCAATTTTCCACTCATCAGTGTTTGAACAACTCACTAAACTGGACGGCGATACCGGAGCACGCGACCTTATCGCCAATGCGCCCAGCATCAAACTTGCTCCAGAGCTCACATTGGATGTCGACACGCCAGAAGACCTCGCCCTAGCAAATTTATCTCTTACGTAACGTCACCCCTTCCATGGTGCGGCCCGTGCTGTAAGACGGTTGCCAACATTCTAACTTGAGAGGCCAAGCAATGAATTTGGATTTCAGCCCCGAGGAATTGGCGTTTCGCGACGAAGTGCGCGCTTTTATCGCCGAAAATTACCCGAAAGATGTCGCGCCTGATGGATTGCGCGATGATCTGGAGCCAGAAGATATGCTGGCTTGGCACAAGGTGCTGGGCAAAAAAGGTTGGTCCACGCCTGCTTGGCCAGAAGAATATGGCGGCACCGGTTGGACCCCGACCCAGCGTTACATTTGGGGCGAAGAAAATGCCCGCGTAAACGCGATCATGCCGCTGCCATTTGGTGTGTCGATGGTTGGTCCTGTGATCTACACATTCGGCAATGAAGAGCAAAAGGCTCAGCATCTTCCTGGCATTCGCAGCGCCGATACATGGTGGTGCCAAGGGTATTCAGAGCCGGGTGCGGGTTCAGACCTTGCCTCGCTTAAGACGACAGCGGTTCGTGATGGCGATCATTATGTTCTGAACGGACAGAAGACGTGGACGACATTAGCGCAGCATGCGGATTGGGGCTTTTTCCTTTGCCGCACAGATCTCGATGCGCCAAAACCGCAGCAAGGCATCAGCTTTATACTAGTTGATATGAAGACGCCGGGCATTGAAGTGCGTCCGATCAAGCTGATTGATGGCGGGTATGAGGTCAATGAAACGTGGCTGACCGATGTGCGCGTTCCGGTAGAGAACTTGGTCGGTGAAGAGAATATGGGCTGGACCTATGCCAAATTCCTGCTTGCCCATGAGCGCAGCGGAATTGCCGGAGTGGCGCGGTCGAAACGCGGCGTAGAAAAACTGCGTGAGATTGCAACGTCTGAACAATTGGACGGCGCACCATTGATGGAAGATTTCGATTTTGCGCGCAAAGTCAGTCAGCTTGATATTGACCTTTCTGCGCTGGAAATCACCGAACTGCGCACCCTTGCTGGTGAACAAGCAGGCAAAGGTCCGGGGCCGGAAAGCTCAATCCTGAAGATCAAAGGCACTGAAATTCAGCAACGCCTTACCGAGCTGACACTGGAAGCGGTTGGCCATTACGGTACGCCGTTTTACCCCAGCATTTCGGACGCCGGGTCCAATGATTATCCAATCGGGCCGGATTATGCTCAGCATGCCAGTGCGAGCTATTTCAACATGCGCAAAACGTCGATCTATGGCGGATCAAACGAAATTCAGCGCAATATCATAACAAAGATGATCCTCGGCCTTTAAGGCTTTGCAGGATTAGGAGAACCTCAAGTGGACTTTAACTTCACCGAAACCCAGGACATGGTCCGCGACGGATTGAACCGTCTGGTGCGCGAAGAATATGAGTGGGAAAAGCGCGGCGCTGTGATTGCGAGCGAAAGCGGATGGCGCCCTGAAATTTGGACGCAATTGGCTGAGCTTGGCATCTTAGGCATGCCGTTTAGCGAAGACGATGGCGGATTTGGCGGCGGCGCGGTCGATGCCATGGTCGTGATGGAAGAATTTGGCAAAGGCCTGGTGGTGGAACCATTCGTTCCAACCGTGGTCTTGGCTGGCGGCTTCTTAAAGCACGCAGGTTCAGCTGCACAAAAAGAAGAGCATTTGGGCGGCATCGTGGCAGGCACCAGCCTGTTCGCATTCGCTTATGCAGAACCGCGCGGGCGGTTCGACTACGCGAACCTAGAAACCACTGCGAAGAAAGATGGCTCAGCCTATGTGCTAAACGGTCACAAAGCAGTCGTCGTGGGCGCTCCTTGGGCAACGCATCTGATCGTGTCTGCCCGCACCAGCGGTGGACGCAGCGATGCAGAAGGCGTCTCGCTCTTCATCGTAGCAAAGGATGCAGACGGTGTTGTAACGCGCGATTATCCAACCGTTGATGGCCGCCGCGCTTCGGAGGTGTATTTCGAAAATGTCTCCGTGCCAGCAGAGGCACTGATCGGCGAAGAGGGCGCAGCTTTGCCGTTGATCGAATTGGTTACTGATGAAGCAATCGCTGCACAATGTGCCGAGGCGTGTGGTGCGATGAAAGTCGCGCATACATTGACCGTCGATTATTCGCGCCAGCGCAAACAGTTCGGCGTGCCAATCGGTAGCTTCCAAGTGCTGCAGCACCGCATGGTTGATATGTACACGGAATATGAGCAATCAGTTTCGATGACCTATCTTGCGACGCTAAAGCTGGATGCGAGCGAAAAAGAACGCAAGTCAGCGGTCTCGGCTGCGAAGGTTCGGGTGGGTCAGGCTGCTCATCATATCGGCCAAGAAGCGATCCAAATCCATGGCGGCATGGGCATGACCGATGAAATGCAGATCGGCCATTACTTCAAACGTCTGACGATCTTTGATGCTGAATTTGGCAATGTCGATCACCATATGAAGCGGCATATTGCTCTCGCCAAAGGGTAAGCGGCGAACTTTTGATCTCCAGATGTGACCCGCTTGGGCACATGGGAAGAATGACAGTGTGAAGCTTTTTGCAATTGTCCTACGTAATTAAGCGTAGGATTTGCAAAAGGTATACACGATGGCTTCTTATTCGCACGCACCGCGCAGCCTTGGGGTTGTTCTTTTTGCGACATTGCTCGGCACAGTTTTCGCTTGGGCCGCTGGGTCAAACGGTATTCAAGTGTCCGGCCTATCGGTGTTTGTCATTTGCGCAGCACTCGCTTTTGCAGTGAACTGGCTGGCGTTTATTCCGGCGGCAATTGCGCGGACTGAAAAGTATTACGACCTTATCGGCGCTGTAACTTATATCTCCATTTTGGTGGCTGCTTGCGTGCTGTCAGCCCCGCTTGATTTGCGGGCGATGGTGGTTGCAGCAATGGTGGCAGTCTGGTCGCTGCGTCTTGGTACATTTCTGTTCAAACGCATCCACGGCGATGGCGGGATCGATAAACGGTTTGATAAAATCAAAGTTAACCCGCCGCGCTTTCTTATCGCTTGGACATTGCAAGCTGTGTGGGCGATAATCAGCGCTTCTGCTGCGATTGTCGTGATCAGTGCTAGCGACCGTATGCCTCTCGATATATTCTTCTGGATAGGCGCTGCTGTGTGGATCTTCGGCTTTGCCATGGAAGTGATCGCTGACCGTCAGAAAGGCGCATTCAAAGCTGACCCCGACAATGCAGGGCATTTCATCAGCACCGGCCTATGGAGCTGGTCGCAGCACCCCAATTACTTTGGCGAGATTACACTGTGGACCGGCATTGTGATTATCGCGTTTCCGCTGCTGTCAGGCTGGTCGTTCCTGGTCTTCGCATCGCCATTGTTCATCACATTGCTGCTGACCAAAATCAGCGGTATAAATATGCTTGATGCAGCCGCCGAAAAACGGTGGGGCGATGATGAGGATTATCAGGAATACCGGCGCAGAACATCTGTGCTGATCCCCTTACCTCCTAAAGCATAGCGGTCTTGCTTGGCCTTAACCGGGCGGGGCCATAAATCCGAGATCAGGTGACGCAAAGCGGCCAATATTGGGCGAGATGCTGGGCATTTCTGACGCACTTACGCCGAACCATTTGGCGAGTGTGGCAGAATATTCATCTACCGAGACAGTCGGCAGCAAACGCCCGCGCCCAACTTGATCGTCGCTATCCAGCGAGACTTGCGGTGCGGTGCCATAAAATTGCCCGCCATTCACGCCGCCACCCATAACAAAGTGGTGTCCGCCCCAGCCATGGTCGGAGCCATCGCCATTAGAGGCAAGCGTGCGGCCAAAGTCAGAAGCGGTGAAGCTGGTGACTTGGTCTGCAATGCCCATTTCTTCTGTCGCGCTATAAAATGCGTCCATCGCCGCATCGAGCTGGCTCAGTAGCCCTTCATGGGTGCCGATCAGACCATCGTGATTGTCAAACCCGCCCATGGATACCATGAAGACTTGCCGGTTTACGCCTAGCCGGTTCCTTGCCGCGATCAGTCTGGCGACGACTGATAGCTGAGAGGCCAAACGGTTACCGCTGCCAAAATCAGTGGAGAGGGTGGAGTTCTCCAGCGCGTCGTTGACGAAGCCGCCATATTCAATCGAACGGGCATTCACCATGGAATAGTCCGCTTCTAAGAAATGGCCATGGCTGGTGGTCAGCAGGCTTTCCAATGCTTCCGAAGTTGCAACTGAGCCATAAAGGCGGGTGTTGTTTACACCCCGGATCAATGTCGCCCCTCCGGTAGACACTTGATAAGGCACCGCTGTCTCACCGTTCATAAACACGGCATTGCCAGAGGCATTGATGGCGGTGAACATCGAGTTCGTGTTGCTGGAAAGCGCCAGATCGCCCATCCGGCCACCCCAGCCGGATGTGGACCCTTCTGGCTGCGAGCTTTGCCAAGTGGATTGCTGATCATTGTGCGAGAACAGCTTGGCAGGGCGCGGGAAGCTGGAATTGTTTCCGCTTTCATATTGTGCCTTGGTCAATGGAACCACTAACGGGCCAACATTGAGCAACGGCGCCATTTGCCCGCCATCAAAGCGCGATTTCAGGCGCGGCATGCTAGGGGCAAGCGCATATTGAATATCGTCGGTAAGCGTTTGCGTGTCGGGCTGGTTTAGCACCGATCCTGCTAAGCTAGCGCGCGACAATGCAATGCCTCCACCTTCATCGCCATTGCCGCCGCGAATACTGGCGTAGCGATTGTAATTGGTCGGATCGAATGGGATCAGCGTATTGCCGTAATCATTTCCTCCATAAAGGAAGATGCACACAAGCGCTTTGTAACCGCCAGCTGATGAGAAGGCCGCAGCCTCGCTCATCCCAGCAAGGCCCAGCGCGTATGATGATCCTGCTCCCAATGCTGCCAGTTGGCCAGAACGGCGCATGAAGGCGCGGCGGGATAGTTCGTCTGCTTTACCGATAAACATGGGTCTCTCCCTTAGCGCTGCACAATGTATTCGTTGGAAGCCATGACCAGCAGAATGGCGGCATGGATACGTTCGAGCTTGGTCGCTTCGTCGGAACTTTCCATCACGGTGTAATCATTGAGCGCGTTTAGGATTTTAGTCCGCGAGCCTTCCGTTAGCTGACCGCCGGTATAAAGCAGGTCGATCCGGTCAAGCAGCGCAGTGCTGTCATGCGCAATCCCTAATTCGGCAGAATAGTTCGCAGTGAAATCACGCATCCAAAACCCGCCTCCGTCGATGGATCGTTCCATGAAATTCACATAACCTGCCACGGAAGTTTCATTCACGATTTGAAATTCTGGTGCGACCAATCCCATATCCGCGCTTTGCGTACCTGCGGGCGAATATCCGGGGCGGAAGAAGTTGAATACTGATGGTGATCGTAAAGGCGCCTGTCCCAGCCGGTTCGCAGCATCAGACAGGTTACCAAGCAGGAAAAACCCGCTATCTGAGTTGAGGCCCGAAGTCCTAGCCCATTGTGCAAATCGCAGCATAGGCTCGCGAACTTTGCCATATGTTGTGTCGGTTAGGCCCGCTGCACTTTGCGCCTCATCATCCAAAAGGATCGCTTTGAACACGGCTCGCAAATCGCCGCGAGTGCCCGATCCATTGTTGTTGAAAGCATCCGCGACCCGGCCAACATAGGCAGGACTTGGATTAGAAGTGACCAGACGCTGGATCATTTGCTTGCCAAAAAACGGTCCTACATTGGGGTGGTTAAACAGCGCATCCATGGCAAGCCGCATGCTTTCAGCTGCGCCAGTGCCGGCTGGAATTGTGGTGCCGAGGAATGTTTTTGCATCGTCGGAATGGAAACTTTCATTGCGCGGGAAGCGCCACCGCGAAGTGTCCGCAGTCATCGGATTGCGCAGGTAAGACGGGTCAGGGATTTGGTAATTGCCGCCGTCTGGCGCAGCGGTGAAAGTCACGCCCGTCGCGTCGAAGTCATAGCCAGTGAAAACCTTGGAAATGCCGGTCACATCTTCGTTGGTGTAAGTTTCAATGGGCTCGCCCCCGCTAGTGCGCCGCGTCCCGTCATTATTGAGTTCAAACAGGCCGATAGAAAACAGCTGCATCACTTCGCGGCCGTAATTTTCATCAGGCACGCGTCCTGTGCGCGGGTCAGCTTTCTGGTTGCCGCGCGTATTAAGGAACACGCCCATCGCTGGGTTTAGCGAGATTTCTTCGATCAGATCGCGGAAATTGCCAAAGGCATTGTCGCTCAAAATATCCCAATATGCGCCCATGGCAGAGCCCGGCCAAAGGTTGCTTGATGTGTTGGTAGAGACAACGAAAAATTCCGACAAAGCCAATGCGGCGCGCGCGCGCACAGGGTTGGCGCCGGACAAAAGTTGGCTCCAAACCATCAGGTCTGCGACCCCGCGGTTGAACACAAAGTCAGTGCTGGTGACGTCATCCATGCCCTGTGCAGCGATAAAATCCTGAGCGGATTGCGCATTGCGAGCATTCATCTGCTGATCGAGCCACGGTTCGAAGCCGCGGTCGCGAACGGCAGCAATTTCTCCGGGTGACGCGCTGATTGAGGCATGGAGAAGGAAGCGCGCAGCCTCAGCATCTGTTTCAGGTTTGACCACCGTGGGAGCGGGCGTGCCGCCCATTATTCCGCTGATAATACTGCCACCGGAATCGCTGCTTCCACCGCCACCGCAAGCAGCGGTTGCAGCGGCTAGAGTTGAAACCAGTCCGGCTTTGGAAAGCTGTGAGCTTTTACTTGGGCTGCTTTCTTGTTCTTCAAATGGGGTGTTGTCGGGGCTTTCATCAGCCGGCTTATCAACGCTTAGCGTGTCATCGCTATATTCGCTCATCGGTCCTCCAATCCATAAACTGTATGGCTCCCCACCCCTCAGGCGCCCTACAGTCTGGTCCTATCTCAGGCATCAACACTGAAACCCTAGGAAACCAAGTAAACCGAAATTATCCATGATCTCACGCCTTTTGCGACGAAAACGGATGCAATTTGCGGTTAGTGGAGTCGCGCTAGGTCAAAAATGCACTGCAACACCCTTTGACACCCGCCCAAAAGCTCGCAATCAGGGCGGCTAATGGCTGATCCAAAAGACACTGCCCCCTATGATCTAATTCTGCTTGGCGGCGGTCATGCGCATGTCGCGGTTTTGGCTGATTGGATTAAAGGGGGGCTGCCTGCTGAACGAATTGCGTTGATCACGCCTTCGCCGCATTTGCGCTATTCCGGCATGGTACCTGGCTGGATTGCTGGCCAGTTTGACGTTGATGAAGGGCGCGTGGATGTGCGCGCTCTTTCCGAAAGAGCCGGCGTTACCTTTATCGAGGATCGCAGCGTGTCGATGGACTCCAATATGAACAGCGTGCTGACCGGCGCAAACGGTGTGGTGAATTTCCGCTACTGTTCGATTGACACTGGCGGAGTGGGGCGCGCGGCAAAGCTGCTAGGAGATGATCCGCGATTGGTGGATGTGCGCCCGATTGAGGCTTTTTCGCAGCACATGAATTGTCGGGATAGCGCTGGGGCCATTGTAGTGATCGGCGGCGGGGCGGGCGGTGTAGAACTGGCCTTCGCTCTAAGAAACAGAGGGCGGTTTATTGATGGGGAGCCACAAGACGATGACGCGTTTGATTGCGCTAAGGTGACGCTAATAACAGGCACGGCGGGCTTGCTTGCCGATTTTGCACGCGGACCGCGCGAGATGGTTCGCGGCGAGTTAGAGGCGCAGAACATCGACGTTTTGGAGTGCGATGTTGAGGGTGAAGGTGATGGTTTGCGCACACATAGCCTTCCCGAAACCATCTCTAATGATCCGATCCAATCTGCGAAAATCATTGTCGCCGCGCTGGGTTCAGGCGCGCCCGATTGGCCTTCCAGTGCCGGTTTGGATGTGGATGAGGATGGATTTATTGCGGTCGATCAATTCCAGCGATGCACTTCGCACAGCCATATTTTTGCCAGCGGCGATGTTGCTTCGCGCCAAGATCGAACAGTGCCGCATTCGGGCGTTCATGCAGTCCACACTGGACCCGCTCTTGCCAAGAACCTGCGCAAAGTGTTGGCGGGCGAAGAACCGCAAGCCTCTTACAAGCCGCGCCCTGTCAGCCTTTATATCCTGTCCACAGCCAATGGGGAGGCTGTTGCCGTCTATGGCCCTGTGGCCACGAAAGCGGAATGGGCGAGCGGGCTGAAAGCATGGATCGACAAACGCTGGCTGCGCTCCTACGCCAAACTTCTAACGTGAATTGTAACCGCCAGCGGTCTCGCAGCGAACCAGCAGTAACAAAGGGGTGTTCATGAAGAAAATCACTATTCTTGCTGCGATCGCTGCGCTGATTGCTGCGTATGTCTACTTTGACCTTGGCCGGTTTCTTTCGATCGATGGCCTGAAAGAGGCGGTCGAATATGCTCAGGGCTATTACGCTGACAACCCAGTTACCGTGTTGGCTGCATTCTTTTTGATTTATGTAGCTGCCACGGCTGCTTCGGTACCAGGTGCGGGCATTCTAACGCTGGGAGCCGGCGCTCTCTTTGGACTTGTGGCGGGCACGATCCTTGTCTCTTTCGCATCCACAATTGGCGCGACGCTGGCCTTCTTTTCTTCTCGCTATGTTTTGCGCGATACAATCGAAAATCGTTTTGGCGACAGGCTTAGAAGCATAAATGAAGGCTTGGAGCGTGACGGTGCATTCTACCTCTTCACTATCCGCATGATCCCTGCGTTTCCATTCTTTGTCGTCAACCTTGTTATGGGACTGACACGGATCAAGACATGGACTTATGTATGGGTGAGCCAGCTGGGAATGTTATTGGGTACGGTCGCTTATGTTAATGCAGGCACTCAATTGGCGCAGATCGAGGAAGTCTCTGGCCTCTTATCACCCGCCGTTATTGGCTCCTTTGTCGCGCTTGCTATTGTTCCTTGGATTGCAAAGGCGATCATCGGATGGCTCCGGCGCCGCAAGGTTTACAAAGGCTTCACCAAGCCAAAGAGCTATGACCGAAATATGGTCGTGATCGGCGCGGGCGCAGCGGGCCTCGTCTCCTCGCTGATCGCATCGACGGTGAAGGCGAAAGTGACCTTGGTCGAAGCGCATAAGATGGGCGGCGATTGCCTGAACACGGGCTGCGTTCCTTCGAAAGCTCTGATCAAATCAGCCAAAGTCGCGGCGCAAATGCGGAATGCCGACAAATATGGCCTAGTGCCGCATCAGCCGGTTGTTCCGTTTAAAGAAACCATCGCCCGCGTTATGGGAGCGGTGAAAGCGATTGAGCCGCATGATAGTGTTGAGCGTTACACCGGCCTCGGCGTGGATGTGGTGGAAGGCTATGCGAAAGTCATCGACCCATGGACGGTTGAGGTTGCGCGCAATGATGGCGAGACCCAGCGCTTAACCACGCGCAGTATTGTGATCGCGGCTGGCGCTGCGCCATTCGTTCCGCCGATCGAAGGCTTGGCGACAAGCGGCTATCTCACCAGCGATACGATGTGGGATGCCTTTGCCGAAATGGAGGCGCCGCCAAAGCGTGTTGCGGTTCTGGGTGGCGGGCCGATTGGCTGCGAGATTTCGCAAGCGCTTGCCCGTCTGGGCTCTAATGTAACTCAGGTTGAAATGGCGGACCGGATTATGGGCCGCGAAGATGCGGAAGTCTCCGAACTGGCTAAGGCTGCTTTAGAGGAGGCTGGCGTCGACGTCCTTACCGGCCACGAAGCAAAAATGGTCAAAAATGGTCAAATTATTGCAAAAAATGGTGAAGCCGAAATAGCCGTTCCTTTTGACGTTTTGATCGTCGCTGTGGGACGAGCTGCGCGCCTTACAGGATATGGTTTGGAAGAGCTTGGTATCGACACTTCGCGGACGGTTGTGACGGATGAATACCTCGCGACGAAATTCCCCAACATTTATGCAGCGGGCGACGTTGCTGGTCCCTACCAATTCACGCACACAGCCAGCCATCAGGCATGGTTTGCTTCCGTGAACGCTTTGTTCGGTCAGTTCAAACGCTTCAAAGCGGATTACAGTGTGATCCCCGCTGTCACTTTCCTAGACCCTGAAATTGCCCGCGTTGGCCTGAATGAGGCCGAGGCGAAAGAGCAGAATATCGATTATGAAATAACCACTTACGGCATTGATGATCTCGATCGGGCCATTGCGGAAAGCGAGACAAAGGGCTTTGTCAAAGTGCTGACCAAGCCGGGCAAGGACACGATTTTAGGCGCTACGATTGTTGGTATGAACGCTGGCGAATTGCTATCAGAATACACGCTCGCGATGAAGCATGGGTTAGGGCTGAACAAAATCCTCGGCACGATCCATCCTTATCCAACTATGGCTGAGGCGAACAAATTTGCGGCCGGCGAGTGGAAAAAAGCACGAAAACCGGACAAATTGTTGAGTTTTGTTGAAAAATATCACGATTGGCGCAGGAAGTAAGAGCGGAAAAGACCGCTTTGATGAAGGGAAACCAATGTTGAAAGCAATCTCACTATTAATCATGCGGGTCGGCACTGGCGCTTTGCTCGTGATTTGGGGCTTGGTGCGGGTCGTAGCTGGCAAGGGCACGGGACTTGCGGACAAATATTATGCAGGCGTTGGCTCTAACGAAACACTCCAGATGATTTTCGGTTGGGGCGAAGTGGCGTTGGGGCTGCTGATATTGCTCGGCCTGTTCCGCAAGTTCACACTGCCGCTTTCGGCGCTCATTCTGGTTGGCGGCGCGCTGCCGATCTGGCGGCATTTCCTCGATCCGTTTGGCCAATATCTGCATTCGGAAGAAGCGGCGAATTTGCTTTTCTTCCCATCGCTAACCGTGGCTGGTGCAGCGCTTGCTTTGATTGCTTTCCGAGATTTTGACAGAATAGCGCTGGACAATCTTTTCAGCAAAAAGCCTGAATATCAGTCCATTTAGGAAAACGCTTTAACCGTGGAAGTTTTTGACCAATTTCGCGGAATTATCGGCCTTTTGGTGCTGATCGGAATTGCGTGGGCTTTGTCAGAAAACCGTTCTGGCAGGCCAAGCTGGCGCTGGATTGGCGGGGCGCTCATTCTGCAAGGAGTCCTCGCCCTGCTAATTGTTCGTGTGCCCATCGTCTGGCAGCTGATGGGCTATGCCAATGAAGGCGTGAAAGCCATTGAGCGAGCAACCTTGGCCGGCAGTTCTTATATGTTCGGTTATCTTGGCGGGGGTGAGCTGCCCTTTGCCGTGAAAGAGGGCGCGGATGCTCCGCTGGTTATCGCCTTTCAAATCCTGCCGCTGGTTATCGTGCTAAGCGCGCTGGCGGCATTATTGTGGCATTGGGGTATATTGCGCTGGCTGGTGAGGGGGCTGTCATTCCTGCTCCAGCGCACCCTTGGCATAAGCGGCGTCGTGGGCTTATCGGGCGGAGCGAACATGTTCCTTGGCGTGGTGGAAAGTCCGCTGGTCGTGCGGGCGTATTTTGCGAAGATGAGCCGCGCGGAATTGTTCCAAGTGATGGTGCTGGGGATGGCCACGGTTAGCGGGGCCGTGCTGATTTTATACGCCAGCACATTGCAAGGCGTCCTTGGCGAAGGGGCAACCGGCCATATGATTGCCGCCTCGCTCGTATCGCTTCCGGCAGCACTGCTCATCGCAAAACTGATGGTGCCGGATAAAGGCGATGCTGCAACCGATCTCGACAAGGATGATCCCGGCCTGAAATATGAAGGAAGCATCGACGCGATAGTCAAAGGCACGATGGACGGCATGCAGCTGTTCCTTGCCGTCATTGCGATCATTCTGGTGGTGTTTGCTTTGGTCAATCTGGTCGATCAGATATTGGCGTTACTGCCATTGGTGGGCGGAGAGGCTTTGTCCCTAAAGCGCGTGTTTGGTTGGTTGTTTTCTCCGCTCATGTGGTTGATTGGCGTGCCTTGGGCAGAGGCGCAGGCGGCGGGCGGATTGATGGGCACCAAAGCGATCCTAAACGAATATGTCGCATATTTAGAGCTGGCCGCATTGCCGGCAGGAACTTTGGGGCCGCGTAGCACTTTGATCGTCACCTATGCGGCTTGCGGTTTTGCGAATTTGGCAAGCATTGGACTGCTGGTTTCGACTATTGGAACGCTTTGCCCTGAACGCCGCGCAGAGGCCGCAGGGCTTGGCATCAAAAGCTGGATTGCGGGCAATATTGCGACAGCAATGACGGGTGCTTGGATCGGGCTTTTAACGTGGAGCTAGCACTTGCTTGATGCGAAGATCCGCCCGCTGATCGACCCGCCATTGAATGCGATAGGCGGCGCGCTTGCACGCGCAGGGATAAGCGCGAATGTTCTAACCTTTGCGGGGCTTGCTATTGGTCTGAGCGGAGCTGCTGCGATTGCCCATGGCCACTTCATGATCGGCTTTGGGCTAATCCTTGCCAACCGCATGCTGGACGGGCTTGACGGTGCGGTGGCCCGCGCCAATGGCCCAACACAGCTTGGCGGATATTTCGATATTGTTGCCGACTTTGCGTTTTATGTCAGCATTCCCGTGGCGTTCGGAATTGTCAGTACGGAAAACACTTTGCCAGCATTGGTTTTAACCGCAAGTTTCGTGCTGACTGGGGTGAGTTTCTTGGCCTTTGCCGTGATCGCAGCTGAGCGGGGCGAACAAACACAGGCTCATGGGACCAAGAGTTTTTTCTATTCAACAGGGCTGGCAGAGGGCACCGAGACGGTCGTGGTGCTGAGCGCGATGGCGCTGTTCCCCGCATGGTTTGTGCCGCTCGCTTATAGCTATGCAGCCTTATGCGTGCTGACAGTGTTTCAGCGAAGCGCGATGGCGGCAGCGCAATTTAAGGATTAGGGCGAAATCAGCTCCATCTCAACCGCTTCGCGCAGTTCGGCGATGCGTTTTGCATTCGCGCCAAGGTCTGATTGTCCAACCCGGCTGACCGAGCGGAAATCGACCCGGCCATTGGCGATGCGAACGACCACATCATCTTTAAAACCAAACCAGAAGGTTTCATCGACGCCTTCTACCGTGCCGTTTGCTGGATCATCCAAGACATCTGAATAGCCAAGCTCTTTCATAGAAGTTTTGGCCGTTTCCAAAGCTAGGGTCTCATCGCCAGCGTTGATCAGGATAGGGCCAAGGTCGGGATAGCGCTCTGCAATGATGGCTGCGGTTGACTGACTGGCGAGTGGCTCTTGCACATTCGCAGCTTTCCAAAATTCAGTCTGTCCCAAAGGCGTGCTGTAATCGCTTAGTGGATTGCTTTCACCTTCAGTTCGCTCAGCCATAGTGGCCGCTGAAAACGCTGGCGGATTAGCAGTATCGGTCGCCACATCATGGATCGGATTTTCACCAGCGGTGCTGCCAACAGAGCCGAGAAACGCGAAAATTCCGACCGGAACGGCCAGAGCAAAGAGCGGCTTTATCCATCCGGTACGCGGTGCTTTCCAAAGCGTCATGATCAGCGCGATCAGCGCAATCAATGCGGTTAGACCGAGCAAGATCGGCGCGGTCTCTCGGATCAGCGTGCCAAGGCTGAATTTATAGTCCCACAGTCCGAATTTCGTGCCCAGTGCCGCAATTGCGAAATAGAAAGGCAGGAATATCGCGAGGGATACGGCGATACGGGTGAGCAGTTTTTTCTTATCCATAGCGCGCGGTTTAGCGCCTCAATCCACTCTTGCAAACAGCACGTCTATTTCGCCAAGCGCTTTGCCCGATTGCAGCTGGTCGAGCGCGGGTTCCCATGGCGCTGCGTGTGCATCCACGCCCAGCATCGCCAGCGCTTTGGCCGAGCTGACTGGGATTACTTGCCGCAATGCTTCGAAAAGAAGGCGCAGGCTGTCGAGTGCAACGTAAACTACCGTTCCAGCACGCGCGACAGTCGCCTCTTCCTTCATCAAATTCCACGGGGCTGCATCGGCGAAATAGCCGTTAAGTGCATCTGCCGCATCGACGATGGCCTGCACGCGTTCTGGCAGCTGAGTAAGCGTGATTTCTTCGGCCAATCCTTTTGCAGCGGCCAGCGATTGCGCGCGCACAGCCTCATCTTCAGCCGTTAGATCGCCGCAAGCCGGTATGGCATCATCAAAACGCGCCTTGGCAAATTTGCCGGCGCGTGAAAGCAGATTTCCGAACTTATTCGCCAGCTCGCTGGAATAGGTTTGCCCAATCGCATCGACAGAGATTTGGCTGTCATTTTCGGTGCGCATATGCCGCGCAAGGTAATAGCGCAAAGCATCCACGCCAAGCTTGTCAGTAACTTCAATCGGATCAACAACATTGCCGAGCGTCTTTGACATTTTTACGCCGCCATCGCCCAGCCAATGCCCGTGCACGACCAAACCTTTGGGCAGCGAAAGCCCCAATGCCATCAGCATTGTCGGCCAGTAAACGCCGTGCGTCTTCAAAATATCTTTGCCGATCAAATGGCGGCACTTGCCCCACCACTGCTGATAGTCGCCATCCGGAAATTCCAGATTGGTGAGGTAGTTGAGCAATGCATCGAACCAAACATAGGTCACATGATCATCATCAAATGGCAGATCAACGCCCAGTGATACACGCGGTTTTGGCCGAGAAATGCTCAGATCCTCAAGCGGTTCCTCCAGCATTTTAAGCAGTTCGCCGCGATACATAGGCGGATCGACGAAATCGGGATTGGCATTGATGTGGTCGATCAGACCTTGTCGATATGGCTCCATTGGGAAGAAGTAATTGGGCTCATCAATCAGCTCCAATTCAATGGTGGTATGTTCAGGACAGCGACCATCTTCGTTGAGGTCGCTTTCCTTTTTAAACTGCTCGCAGCCTTTACAATATTTTCCTGTGTAGCTTTTCTTCACGATCAATCCGGCATCGAACAATTTCTGTTCTGCGCGGGCGACTTCTTCCTTGTGGCCCGAACGCGTCGTGCGCACGTAAAAGTCATAATCCACGCCCAATAAGTCAAACAGGCGCTGAAACTCCGCTGCACGCTGGTCGAGGTAATCTTGCGGAGCGAGCCCCAATTCCTCAGCTGCCTCTTGGTTCTTCTGCCCGTGCTCATCACAGCCGGTCGACATCAGGGTTTCGATACCGCGCGCTTGTTTGTTGCGCTTTAAAATATCGGCCATCACAGAGGTATGTGCGTGGCCAATATGCGGGGCGGCATTGACGTAATAAATCGGCGTGGTGAGATAGCTTTTCATGGGCGCAGCCTATCAAGCCATTCGCGCCCAATATGCAAGTGAATTGCGCATACTAGGCCTTCCGCCGTTCATACGAGTGCATGAATTGGCAGGCTGACAAATGCGCTGCACCTCGCTAACTAGGTGAGATAGGACGCCTATTACGCAGAAGAGCACCGACACGTGAGCGAGTTAAAACACAGCGCAAAAGAACTGGGGCGGGGGCAAGAATTGCGCGTGCCAAAGACGGCTGAGTTGGTCGCAGACCGTATTCGCGGGCGGATCATTTCTGGCGATTTGGAAGAGGGTGCGACGCTGCCGCCCGAAGGGCAGCTGATGGAACAGTTCGGCATATCGCGCCCAACATTGCGTGAAGCGTTCCGGATATTGGAGACAGAGCGTCTGATCGCCGTATCGCGCGGATCACGCACCGGCGCGCGGGTTAGCCGTCCGCATGTGTCCAGCGTGTCACGCTATGCCAGCTTTGTTCTGCAAGCCAATAATGTCGGTGTGCCAGATCTGTTTGAAGCGCGGCTTGCGATTGAATTGTTTGCCGTGCGGCAACTCGCTCGCAAAGGTTCGAAGACAAAGCTGAAAGCATTGCGCACGGAAATCGACCGAGTGGAAGGCATCGGGCTGGGCGACACTACGCAGGAATTTTTCGCCGCTTTTAATGATGCGCACCGGCTGCTGGTTGAACTTGGCGGGAATGAGACGCTGCATGTTGTCATTCAAATGCTGCAAGGGCTGATGGGGCAAGTTTCGCTCAAAATCATCGCTCTGCACGAAGAGACAACCGAGCATGAGAAAAAGAAAGTGATCAAGAGCTTCCGCAATCTCATTGATCTGATCGAGACCGGCGATGGCGACGCGGCCGCACAGCATTGGCGGCTGCATCTGATCAATGCGAATAAGCGCTGGGATTATGACGGAACTTTGCGAGACATTTTGAAGGATTGATGGCGATGACTGATGTGCTCGATTTCACAAGCAAAACAGCGCTTGTTGTTGGCGGATCAAGCGGGATTGGCAATGGTATCGCCCATGCTCTGAAGGCGCGAGGCGCGGCGGTGCATGTTACCGGCACGCGCGGGGATGCGGCGGAGTATTCAGCGGAGGAAGGCAGCGATTTATCCGGCCTAACCTACCACCAGCTCGACGTATCCGATCGCAGCGCAGCGGACATTTTGGCGAATGATCTGGGCGCTGTTGATACGCTTGTCCTTTCCCAAGGAACGGTCCGTTATGGCCGCGAAGAATTTGAGCGCGAAGGCTGGGATACGGTGGTTGACGTCAACCTTAACTCCGTAATGGACTGTGCGCGGGCTTTTCATGGCGGTCTGTCCGAAAAGTCGGGCAATATTATCGTTGTAAGCTCAGTCGCAGGATTCAAATCCACTATGGGAACGCCTGCTTATGCAGCGTCAAAAGCGGGCGCTGTCAGCCTGGTGAAGACATTGGGTGAGGCATGGGCTCGCGACAAAATCCGCGTTAATGGCATCGCACCCGGACTTGTGCCGACTAAGCTGACGGCCGTTACTACCGAAAACGATGCGCGGCGTGAGGCTACGCTCAAAGCGATCCCTATGCGCCGTATGGGCACGCCTGATGATATGGCGGGTGTCGCACTCTTTCTCGCTTCGCCTCTATCCGCCTATGTCACTGGACAAACGGTGATCGTGGATGGCGGATTGACGCTTTCATAAAGGAAAATCGCCGATGAAATTCACGCGCTTGGGAAATTCTGGCCTGTCGGTATCGCGGCTGTGTCTCGGCTGCATGAGCTATGGCGACACATCTAAAGGCTGGCATGGCGACTGGCTGCTGGATGAGGGCGCCTCGCGCCCATTCTTCCGCGGAGCATTGGAAGCGGGGATCAATTTCTTTGACACTGCCAATGGCTATTCCGGAGGCACATCTGAGGAAATTACGGGGAAGTTGCTGCGTGAAATGGCGCGCCGTGATGAAATTGTTGTCGCGACAAAGGCATATATTCCTTGGCGTAACGCTCCCAATACCGGCGGTCTATCGCGCAAAAGTCTGTTTCAGGCGGTGGATGACAGTCTGGCGCGGCTCGGCATGGATTACATCGATCTGTTCCAAATTCACCGCTGGGATGATGATACCCCAATCGAGGAAACGATGGAGGCGCTGCACGACATCGTGAAATCGGGCAAGGCGCGCTATATTGGTGCTTCATCTATGTATGCGTGGCAGTTTGCCAAGGCTCAAGAAGTGGCGCGGGCGAATGGCTGGACGCGGTTCATTTCCATGCAGAACCAGCTCAACCTGCTTTACCGCGAAGAAGAGCGCGAAATGCTGCCTTTGTGCGAGGATCAGGGTGTCGGCGTGATCCCGTGGAGCCCACTGGCACGCGGACGGTTGACGCGGCCCCTTGGCGAGACAACGGTGCGCAGCGAAACCGATGGCTTTGGCAAAGTGATATATCCCGGTAGTGATGCTGATGATGCTATCATCGGCGCTCTGGCAGATGTGTCGAAAGCACGGGGCATTCCTATGGCTAGCCTTGCGCTCGCTTGGCATTTTACGAAATCTAGCGTTGCATCGCCGATCATTGGCGCGACTAAGCCGCATCATATCACCGATGCGGTTGCGGCAATTGACCTTGAATTGAGCGCCGAAGATGTGGCTGCTTTAGAAGCGCCCTACTTGCCCAAAGCACCCACCGGAATGGGGATGGCAAGCCCATCGATGGATCAAGTCAGTGTGCTCGATTAAACCCATTTAGGCGGCGAGCCAGCGCATTTACCCTAAGGTTTAATGGCTCAATCACGTCTTAGCCTGCATGTTTTCTGTTCCTTAAGGCAAAAATAGGGTAAACACGGCGCCGTAATGGCGGAAAAACCGACTTTTATGCGTATTTGTGCAGTTCCGGCGGCAGCAATTTGCCTTGCGATGAGCGCTCCTGCTTACGCTGATGTCCTAGAAGTGGGCGATAATGGCGAAGCGCGCTGGATCGCAGGCGGTGATCCAATGGCTTTGCCGCAAACCCAAGTCTCGCCGCAAGTGGAGCAGATGTCGCCTGCGCAAAAGGCCGCGTTGGAAGAGCTTCCGGCTAAGATGGCGGTTCCGGAACAGGCCGCATCGCATATGGGTGAGCATACGCGCACTATCCCAGCGCAATATGCTGCCAAAGTTTTCGAACTGTCAGAGCGTTTTGATCTTTCTCCCAGCCTGATCGAAGCGCTGGTGTGGCAGGAAAGCCGCTGGCGCGCGAATGCACGCTCCCCCGTTGGTGCACGGGGGCTTGCGCAATTGATGCCTGCAACCGCGCGCGAACTTGGCGTCAATCCCGATGATCCAATGCAGAATTTAGAGGGCGGGGCGCGCTATCTGCGCCAGCAGCTCGACCGTTTCGATGGCAATCTGGAAAAGGCGCTGGCCGCTTACAATGCTGGGCCGGGCCGCGTCATCCGTGCGAAAGGCGTGCCGCGCATTCGGGAAACTCAGAAATATGTCGCTGCGATCATGGGGCGGCTTTCCAATTACTCGCGCGTTAAACCATAATACGTGATAAGAATATGAATCTTAAGGATAAGTACTCAATGCGATCAAAGTCTCGTCTTCCAAGTTTAAGCATTTCAGCATTGATTGCGATGCTGCCGGCAGCGGCTTTCGCGCAGGTTACAGGGCAGGGTGATCCCGCAGGCTCTGGTCCCATCGTGGCGGCACTTGGCTGGTTGCAAGGCACTTTGCTGGGCACGATTGCAACGACTGTGGCGATCATGGCGGTGGCGGCGATTGGCTTTATGATGCTGACAGGCCGGATGAATTGGCGTTTCGGCGCAACGGTGATCATCGGCGTGTTCATTCTGTTTGGAGCGAGCGCGATTGTCGCCGGTATCCAAGGGGCTGCGGCCTAGTCCATGACCGAACTTTCCCGCCATCCCGTGCACCGCGCACTCACCCGCCCGCAAATGTTTGCAGGTGTCACGATGAACTTCTTCATCATCAATCTGATGGTGACGACGATTGCATTTCTGATCCTGAAGAACTTTTGGATCATGCTGGTGCCGCTGATTGTCCACGGTGCTGGATATTTTTCATCCCTGCGCGAACCGCGGATTTTCGATCTTTGGATTACCAAGGTTTCAATGTGTCCGCGGGTGAAGAATTATAAGCGCTGGGGCTGCAATTCATACGCGCCTTAGGAGGGCGATTTACTAATGCCGAAGTGGTTAGGAGCAGCGAGTTGGAGCGAGAAGGAAGCCCTTGCGGGTGACCGCTTGCCTTACGAGCGCTTGATTGATGAAAGCACCGTGTTGCTGCGCGATGGCTCCGTCATGACCACAATCCAAGTGCCCGGCCTATTGTTTGAAACAGAGGATTCTGACGCGCTAAACGCGCATGCTGCAACGCGCGAGGTGATGCTGCGTTCGACGCTGGATTCCCGCTTTGTCATGTATCACCATGTGATCCGGCGGCGGGTCGAAGTAGAGCTGGATGCAGAATTCCCTGATCCATTGAGCCAGCATATTGATGCGCGGTGGAAAGAGCGGCTGGCGGGCGGTTCGCTGTTCATCAATGACCAATTCGTAACGCTGATCCGGCGTCCTGCACGCGGCAAAGCGGGCTTGGTAGAGCGAGCAGGGCGGTTCTGGAACCGTATCGCGAATAAGAATGTTTCTGCCGAATTAGAAGCGGATCCCAAGGATGTGCGCACTTTGCAATCGGCAGTGACGGGGCTAGTCGCATCGCTTTCTGCTTACGGCGCAAGTGTGCTGACGGACTATTCGGTAGAAGGTTCGGATACGACGAATTCTGAAATGCTGGAGTTCTTGAGCGCGCTTTATAATGGTGAAATGCGCCCTGTGCGCCGCCCCTATGAAGACACCGATATTGGCCAAATGCTGCCTTATCGCCGCGCGAGTTTCGGGCTGGATGCGATGGAACTGCGCGGATCGGGTGCGCCGGACTTTGCCAGTATCATTGGGCTGAAAGATTATCCCGAGGCGACCTCTGCCGGAATGCTCGATGGGCTGCTGCGGCTGCCCTATGAAATGGTTGTATCGGAAAGCTATGCTCCATCAGAGCGGACAACCGCGCGCGAGCGGATTGATCTGGCTTTGCGTAGACTGCGTTCTGTCGATGAAGAGGCGGCATCTGAACGCGCTGATATGCAGGCTGCGCGCGATGCATTGGGCAATGGCTCGGTTGGATTTGGCGATCATCATCTCACGGTTTTGGTGCGCGAGCGCGACTTCCCGCGTTTGGATGAAGCGACGGCAGCGTGTTCGGCGGCATTGGCCGATACCGGTGCAATTGCCGTTCGCGAGGATACCAACCTTGAACCTTCGTTTTGGGCGCAATTCCCCGGTAATGAGCAATATGTGGTGCGCCGCGCACTGATATCGTCCGCAAATATGGCGAGCTTTGGCAGCTTGCACGGCTTTGCCTTGGGGCAGGCGAGCGGCAATCATTGGGGCGAGGCTGTGACCTTGCTTGAAACAACATCGGCCACACCGTTCTTCTTCAATTTTCACCACGGCGACTTGGGCAATTTCTCCATCATCGGGCCGTCTGGTTCGGGCAAAACGGTGGTGATGAATTTCCTTGCAGCCCAAGCGCAGAAATTCGCACCGCGTACGATCCTGTTCGACAAAGATCGCGGCGCGGAATTGTTCGTGCGCGGAATCGGCGGCAATTACGACCGGATAGCGGCTGGCGAGCCTACCGGATTTAACCCGCTCGCTCTGCCCGATAATGCTACGAACCGCGCGTTCTTGCGCGATTGGCTTGGCGTATTGCTGGCTGCAGACGGGCCGGAAGAATTGGCGACAATCACGGCAGCGGTTGATGCGACTTACGCGAATGATCCCAAATTGCGGCGGCTGCGCCATTTCAAAGAATTGCTATCGGGGGCGAAGCGTCCTGAACCCGGCGATTTGGCGGACCGGCTTTCTGCTTGGATTGGCAATGCGTCAGGGGATGGCGGCGAGCATGCCTGGCTGTTCGACAATGCCGAGGATAAGCTTGATCTAGACAATCGCGTTCTCGGCTTTGACATGACCGCATTGCTAGAGAACCCGCGCCTGCGAACGCCAACGATGATGTATCTCTTCCACCGGATTGAGGAACGCTTGGACGGTAGTCCGACCATGATCTTAATCGATGAAGGGTGGAAAGCGCTGGATGATGAAGTGTTCGCCGCACGCATTCGCGATTGGCTGAAGACTTTGCGTAAACGCAATGCTCTGGTTGGTTTTGCGACGCAATCTGCGCGGGATGCGCTGGAAAGCCGGATATCAACGGCGCTGGTTGAGCAGACCGCGACCATGGTCTTCATGCCCAATAGCCGCGCGCGTCCAGAAGATTATTGCGACGGTTTTGGTCTTACTGATCACGAATTTGCGCTGATCCGCAGCCTGCCTGCGCATTCTCGCTGTTTCCTTGTGCGTCAGCCCGATGCCAGCGTTGTTGTGCGGCTTGATCTTAGCGGAGCGCCAGAGGTTCTCACTATCCTATCGGGCCGTGAAGGTTCCGTACGTAGGCTTGATCTGCTGCGCGAAGCGGTGGGTGATGATCCGGCGAATTGGTATCCTACGCTCACCGGTCAAGGCTGGCCCGGGGAACCCGGCGAAGTGCCGATTAAGGCCGGCGATAAGGGTGAATTTCCGATCCAGCAGGCCGCTGAATGAGCGATAATTGCGCCTCTGTCACCGAAGGTGTCGGCACCGGCGTAACCGCCGCCATGGTCGCGGTGGATTGCGAGGCAAGCCAAGTTACCTCGCAAACATTCGGGCGGCTGTTTGCATCGGGTGGAGAACTGGGTCTGATCCTTATCAGCCTGCTGACGCTCTATGTCGCATTCTTCGGCATCAGCCTGATGATTGGCCGCAGCAACCTTAGTATTCGCAGTATGATGCCCAAAATGGTCACGCTAGGATTGGTGCTGACTTTTGCGACAAGTTTCGCTGCCTATCAGAGTTTCTTTTGGAACATTTTTATTGGCGGACCGGATTGGCTGGCGGGCGTTTTAACCGGTACGGGCCGCGGCACGGGCGCGGATAGTTCGGCCACATTGGTGTTCGCGCAAAAGCTTGATGTGGTTTTCCAAGCGGTCCAGCAGGTTGGCACAACGCAGGCAAATATTGATGCATTTTCACCGCCCGGCATGATGTGGATGGGCGCGCTTTTACTGCTGCTCGGCACGGTGGGCATATTGGTAACTGCGCGCATTGGCCTTGCATTGCTGTTGGCCGTTGGTCCGATCTTTGTCGTGCTGGCGCTGTTCACTGGGACGCGCGGATTGTTCACTGGCTGGCTCAAAGCGCTGGTCATGTTGGCGCTGACCCCAATCCTCGCGGTATTGGGCGGCAGTATCATGCTGGAGCTGGCAGTGCCTGTTCTCTCCACGCTTTCGCAGTTTCAAGGAAACATTGACCCGCAAGCGGCGATGGCATTCTTCTTAGTTGGGGCAGTCCATTGCGCGCTGATGTTTATGACGTTGAAAGTGTCCGCAACCATGGTTTCTGGCTGGCAAGTGTTCGGCTTTGTGCCCGCCAAAGACGATACTGCGAGTGACAGCATCACGCCGCGCGCTGCGCCCGTTGCAGCGCCTGTTTCGCAGCAAGCGCCCGCTTACACCTCTACTGCCCAAGCCGCAGCAGGCGCGGCAGCCATGGGCGGATCACGCCGGATTGACGTTTCTGCCGGCGGAGCGCGCGCGGTAAGCAGTGCGCCCGCCAATGATGGCGGATATGGCGCGGGAAGCGGTTCGAACACGCGCGAGACAAAGGTTTTCGCCACATCTTCAGGCGGCGCTCAGGTCGCCCCGCTAAACTCAGGTCCATCACATTCAGATCAAGCGCGCACGCGCGGTATCGGCAATCGGTTCCGCTCTGCCTCCAAGCCGGCAACTGCCGGAGCAAAGCTGCAAAGCGCCGCGCGCCCAACGGAGAAAACCGCATGAGGCTGCTTAGTCTTAGCACCGCAATCGTATTGGCAGCAGGGGCCATGACCTTGCCAATGGCCGCACCTGCACAGGCGGACGCTCGCTTGCAAGAACGTTTCTATGATCCCAATGAAGTGGTTACGATTAGAGGGCGCGCCCGTGTTCAGGCGACGATCCAATTTGGTGATGGCGAGACGATTGAGAACGTGGCTGTCGGCGATTCCACCGCTTGGCAGATTACGCCAAACAAACGCGCGAACCTTCTCTTTGTAAAGCCGCTATCGGCCAGCGCATCGACCAATATGACGGTTGTGACCAACAAGCATACATATCTGTTTGATTTGGTCGCCAGTCCGAAACATCGCCCGCTTTACGTGCTGCGCTTTACCTATCCGAAAGCCGAAGTTGATCCTGAGGAAGAGGCGCGTCTCGCGGTCCTAGCGGCTGGCGCAAATCCCCCTGAAACGGCCAATTCCATGGAGTTGCAGGCGGCCCGCGATCCCTATGCGGTAGTGGATCCGGCGCGGCTTAACTTTGCATGGACGGGCACGGGTGCTGTGGCGCTTCTTCCCGATGAAACTTATGATGATGGCGCAGCGGTTTTCCTCAAATGGGCAGCAGGTAAGGCTGTACCGGCGATCCTCACCCGCAATGAAGCAGGCGAGGAAGGGCCGGTGAATTTCACCGTTCGCGGAGAGACCGTGGTGGTGCAGGACGTGCCGCGCGAGCTTATTTTGCGCACCGGCGATGAAACCGCGAAATTGGTGAACACGGGTCCAGATCGCTCAGCGAAAATTGAACCGCTGCCATTGCCCCAATCTACCAATTCTCAGGAGACTTTGTGATGCGACTAGCGATGCGAGTGCCGGGCAAAAAAGGGGACGGCGATACGGCTTCTGAGGGATTGGCCAATAGCGCGGCTGACAATACCGATCCGCGCGAGCAGGAATCGGCAGAGATTATCGATCTGGCTAGCCGTACAGCCTATCCGGCTGTCACTGCGGGCAAAGGTAAGTCTGATGGACTTGGCCTGGCAGCGGGCGTCGCGCTTGTCGGATTGCTCGGTGCAGTCTCGTTCTGGGGGATGAACTCCGCGCGTTTGGCAGAACCGGAAACGGCAGCTGCGCAGCCAGTTGCGGCTGCCCCGCAGGCAAGGGCAACGGGCGCGACTAAGCCAGTTGTGGCTGCTGCGGCTAAACCCAAGATTCCTGGCGCTACCAATCCTGTTGTGCGCGGCAATCCTGCGCCTTCACCCGTGCTTGCGCGCATGCCGGGTGCGAATGTGTCGCCGGTGCCGCGCGCTAACCCTTATAATTCGCCAACAATCGTGTTTGATGCGGGCGCAGCGGCTGGTTCTGCTTCGCCGGGGCTCGCTATGCCAGCGCCTGTGGGCGGCGCGGGAAATACACCTGCTAAAACTGGCGGCGCGGTTGGTTCTGCGGCAGCTTTTGCCAGCTCAATCGGCGGCGTGGGCGGCGGCACGGCTGAAGCTGAAGCCATGGTCAATCCGTCCACCACGGTAACAGAGGGCACTTTGATCCCAGCCGTGCTGGAAACTGCGATCAACACTGATGTACCGGGCTATGTTCGCGCTGTGGTTAGCCAAGATGTGCGCAGCTTTGACGGGACGAAAGTTCTCATCCCGCGCTCGTCCCGCGTGATCGGGCAATATCAATCCGGCGTCCAAAACGGTCAGAAACGCGCCTATGTAATTTGGACGCGGCTGATCCGCCCCGATGGCGCATCCATCGCGATTTCTTCACCCGGAGTTGGGTATGATGGCACCACCGGTATTGCTGGCGATGTTGACACGCATTTCTTTAGCCGTTTCGGCTCTGCCATGCTTTTATCCGTAGTTGGCGGGCTTGGCGCAATTGCATCAGGCGGCGCATCGGTTGTGATTGGCGGAGCTGGGCAAAGTGCAGCCAGCACAGCTTTGCAACAAGATGGTCAGCGCGGGCCAACAATCCGCGTGCGTCAAGGCGAACCGATCCGCATTTTCACCGCGCGCGATTTGGGGTTTAGCGGGGTTTGAGCGCCGATATTCACCCTTTACCAGCCGATCAAAACGGTTCTGAAAACACTGCCTTAGGCGCGCCCATTATGGGTGAGCGCAGCGTGTATCTGGACGCTTATCTCGCGCCATTCAAACAATGGCTCGACCGTGACACTGTTACCGAAATTATGGTCAATCGGCCCGGCGAAGTTTGGATTGAGGATGCCAGCGATCCCGGCATGAAGCGGATCGAAACACCGGAAATTGACGACCGATTGGTGCAGCGTTTGGCCGAACAAGTTGCGCGAGTATCGCATCAAGGGATCAATCGCGAGCATCCTTTGCTTGGCGCGACTTTGCCTGCATCAGATGGCGGCAGCGGAGCGCGCATTCAGCTATGCGGTCCGCCAGCCAGCCGCAAACATTGGACCATGGCGATCAGGCGGCACAGGCGGCTTGATCTGCCATTGGATGCTTATGACGCAGGGCCATTGTCAAAAGCTGCTGAACCTGAAATGCCCGATCCGCAGGCAGAACCGATTGAGTATCTGCGCGCGGCGATCCGCCACCGCAAAACAATTCTGATCTCCGGCGGAACAAGCACGGGTAAGACAACATTCCTCAACGCGATGCTGGGCGAGATTCCATCAGAGGAACGCGTGGTTCTGGTCGAAGATACGCCGGAGCTTAAACTCCCCGGCGAAAACGGTGTTGGATTGGTCGCAGTTAAAGGCGAATTGGGTGAGGCAAAAGTCACGCCGAACGAGCTGTTGCAAGCCGCATTGCGTCTGCGCCCAGACCGCATCGTATTGGGCGAATTGCGCGGCGAGGAAAGCGTCAGTTTCCTTCGAGCGATCAACACAGGTCATCCCGGCAGCTTCTCCACCATTCACGCGAATTCATTGCGCGGAGCATTGGAGCAATTGTCGCTAATGGTGATGCAAACCGGCATTGGCCTAACGCGGTCAGACACTATTGCCTATGCCGCCAGCGTTATCGATGTGATTGTGCAATTGGGCCGTGATGAAACCGGTAAGCGCGGCATTACCCAGATCGCTGATAGCGCGTCCTTGGTTTCATGAGCGGGGAGGATGCAGACGCTGAAGTAGGCGTCCAATCCAGCGAAGAAGGCCACTATTTCAACCGCGAGTTAAGCTGGCTTTCGTTTAATCAGCGTGTTTTGGATGAGGCGATGAACGATCGCTATCCACTGCTTGAACGGTTGCGGTTTCTTTCCATTTCAGGAAGCAACTTAGACGAATTTATGATGATCCGCGTCGCTGGTCTTGTTGGGCAAGTGCAGCGCGGGATTGAAAAAACTGCGATTGATGGACGCACTCCGGCAGAGCAGCTTGCAGCGATCCGGCAAGAGCTAGAAAGTATCTCTGAAAGTCAGCAGAACGTCTGGCGAGAGCTGCACCATCTACTTGCCGGGGCTGGTATTCACATCGCTGATGAACAGCGCATCTCCGCAGATGCGCATAATTGGCTGAAAGAGTTCTTCCTTGAAGAAATTCTGCCGGTTATTACACCGCAAGCGCTCGATCCGGCTCACCCATTTCCCTTTATCACTAATGGCGGGACCGGCCTTCTGTTCATCCTCAACCGCGAAAGCGATGCAGAACAGATCATTGAGATGATCTTGATCCCGCCTGCTCTGCCAAGGTTTGTCCGTGTCCCGTCAAGCCATTCAGATGAGGATGCAATCTACATTTCCATCGCCAGCTTGATCACGCGCTATGCGGACCAGCTTTTCCCTGGGTTTACCATTCAAGGTGACGGGCTTTTCCGAGTGTTACGGGATAGCGATATTGAGATTGAGGAGGAGGCAGAAGATCTTGTGCGAACATTCCGCAGCGCGATCCAGCGCCGCCGCCGAGGGCGCGTTATTCAGCTGGAAATGGAAGAAGATTTTGATCCAGTCGCTGAACAGGTCTTGCTCGAACAGATTGGCATAAACGAAGCGGCTGTGATCCGCACTGATGGTATGATCGGGATCGATGGGCTTTCCAAAGTCGTTGATGAAGACCGACCCGACTTGAAATTCGACAGCTATTCGCCCCGTTATCCAGAGCGTGTGCGCGAACATGATGGCGATGTGTTTGCTGCGATCCGTGAAAAAGACATTATCATCCACCACCCTTATGAAAGTTTCGAAGTGGTGGTGGACTTTATCCGTCAAGCGGCCGCTGACCCCGATGTGGTGGCGATCAAGCAGACGCTTTACCGTGCGGGGAACCAATCCAATGTCATCAATGCGCTGATCGCCGCAGCAGAAGCGGGCAAGTCTGTGACTGCTGTGGTTGAGCTAAAAGCACGCTTTGATGAAGAGCAAAATTTGATGTGGGCATCGAAACTTGAGCGTGCAGGCGTGCAGGTGATCTACGGTTTTGTCGATTGGAAAACCCATGCGAAAGTCGCGATGGTTGTCCGCCGCGAAGAAGACGGCTTCCGCACATATTGCCATTTTGGCACGGGCAATTACCACCCGATCACGGCCAAGATTTATACAGACCTGTCTTTCTTCACCGCCGCGCCAGAATTGGGGCGCGATGCAGCCAAAGTCTTCAACTTTGTCACTGGTTATGTTGAGCCAGATCAGATGGATCAGATATCGATTGCACCGCTCAATCTGCGCGAAGAGCTGTACCAGCACATCGACCAAGAGATTGTGCATGCGGGCGAGGGGCTTCCTGCGGCGATCTGGCTCAAATGCAATCAGATCACAGATAAAGGCATAATCGACCGGCTATATGCTGCCAGTCAGGCTGGGGTCGAGGTTGAGCTAATGGTGCGCGGCATTTGCTGTTTGCGTCCCGGGGTAAAAGGGCTCTCTGACAACATCCGTGTAAAGTCCATCGTCGGACGATTTTTAGAACACAGCCGGATTTATGCTTTTGCGAATGGGGAAAAGATGCCGAATGCGGACGCCAAAGTTTTCATCTCCTCGGCTGATTTGATGGGCCGCAATCTAGACCGGCGGGTGGAAACACTGATCCCGCTGACCAACACGACCGTGCATGATCAGGTGCTGCAGCAAGTGCTGCTCGCCAATTTACTCGACACGGATCAAAGTTGGTGGCTGGACGGTGATGGCAGTTATTCGCGGGTCGACGACACTTTGGATGCCAGCGCAAAGCCTTTCAACTGCCACCGGTATTTCATGACTAACCCTTCTCTATCCGGGCGCGGGGATGCGTTAGAGCGCGAAGGCGTACCGAAACTGGCACTGCGGCAATGGGCACGCCGGGCTGCTGACCTGCTTACAGGCGGCGGTGGAGGAGAAAGTGACAGGACTTCCCTGCACAAAGGGCGTGCGGCATAAGCTAGCGCATGGGGGCAGTCATTTGAACATGCGCGCCAAACGCGCTGACCGAGCGGGCACGTTTTCAGGTGTTGAGCCTGAACGCGCTATCATTGATATCGGATCAAACACTGTCCGCATGGTGATTTATGGCGGCACAATGCGCGCGCCGACGGTGCTTTTCAATGAGAAGGTCGCAGCGAGGCTAGGCCGCGATATTGCAGAGACTTCGCGCATTCCCGATGAAGCGATCGAGCTCGCGATGCGGGGGCTAAAACGCTATGTCCTTCTGCTAGAAGAGCTCGGCATTTCGGACGTTGAAACGGTGGCGACTGCCGCTGTGCGCGATGCCAAGAATGGCGCTGAATTCATTGCTTCGGTCGAAGCATTGGGATTGCAACCCAGACTGATTTCAGGGGCGGAGGAGGCGCGGCTTTCTGCTTGCGGTGTACTGGGATCTTTCCCCGGAGCTGATGGCGTTGTCGCAGATTTGGGCGGGGGTTCACTTGAGCTGGTACGCATTTCCGATGGAAGCTCCGGCGCGGCGAGTTCGCTTCCGTTGGGCACTTTACGGCTTGGGGAATATGCGGGCAAAAAGCCATCTGATACCCGCAAGGCTTTGGGGCAAGCGCTCAAGAAAGAAGGGTGGAAAGACCCAATAAAAGCACCGCTTTATCTCGTCGGTGGTACGTGGCGCGCAATGGCGGTCTATGCGATGCAGCGGCGCGGTCACCCGCTAACCGATCCGCATGGGTTTGAACTCACCGGAAAAGAGGCGGCCAAACTAGCAGAAGAATTGGTTGAGGCTGATCCTGAAAAGCTTGGTAAGATTGACCGAATATCTTCCATGCGAGCGGGCACTTTGCCTGATGCGGCATTGTTGCTTCAAGCGATGCTGAAACGGCTTGAGCCGAAATCACTCATCTTTTCATCATGGGGACTGCGCGAAGGGTTGCTGTACGACCGGTTGGAAGACCATGAAAAGTCGCAGGATCCGCTGCTAGCCGGAATAGCGACCTTTGCTGCACAGCGGGGCGCACCGCCAACGCTTGCCGCACGCATTGCTGGCTGGACAGCTGGCGCGGTTCCAAACACGGATCACGGCAGCGAGCGTCTTCGCTTGGCTGCGACCATGCTGTCGCTTGCCTCTATGCAGATTGAGCCCAACGTGCGGCACAGCCATGTGGTTGATTGGGCGCTGCATAAACGCTGGATCGCGCTGGATTCGTCGGGCCGCGCGATGCTGGCTGCTGCAATTGCAGCCAATGGCAACCGATGCGAACTGCCAGATACTTTGTATCAGCTTGCCGATGAAAAAGCGTTGGAGCAGGCCATTTGTTGGGGGCTTGCCATTCGGATTGCTCGCCGGATTGGTGCGCGTTCACAAAGTTCGCTTCAGGTCACGCGGCTTGGTTTGGAGGACGGCAGATTGATCCTAAGTTTGGCGACGAGCCATGCTGATCTGTTTGGTATTCCCAATGAAAAAGACATGAAGCTGCTGGCTGGGCGTCTCGGCGTCGATTGGGATGTTCGTATCCTTGATGAAGCGGCCTTGTTGACCGGAGAAGGCGACGAGTAGGGTTTAAGCCTCTTCCGCTTTGGCAAAGGGTGAGAAATCCGTGTCTGTATCGAACAAATCAACGCCTTCTTTTCGTTTGAGAAAGCCCACTGCGGCATAGGTAACAGGCGTCAGCACCGCTTCCCAAATCACTTTCAAGGCCCAGTTCGTGCCCATCACGAGCAGAACATCTTTGGTTTCCCAAATGCCGAGGAATGCAACGGGATAGAAAATCAGACTGTCGACACCTTGCCCAACGAAAGTTGAGCCAATGGTGCGGCTCCACAGTGCTTTGCCCGCCGTCCAAATTTTCATCTTTGCCATGACAAAGGAATTGACGAACTCGCCCGCCCAAAATGCGATGATCGAAGCTAGAACTATGCGAGGGACAAGCCCAAACACTTGTTCATACGCGTCTTGCCCGGTCCAGCTGTCCGCTGCTGGCATGACGACGACAGCCCAGCTCATGAAAGCCATGAACACCATGGCGGCAAAGCCCGTCCAAATTACGCGGCGCGCACGGGCATAGCCATACACTTCGGTCAGAACATCGCCGATCACATAGCTTACGGGAAAGAACAGGATCCCTGCGCCAAAGATGAACATGCCATCAGGCGCGGGCCACCAGCCACTGGGCCAAAAGCTTGCATCAATTGCGGAAAGTTTCGCCGCGCCAATAATGTTGGAGAGCAGCAAGACGGCAACGAATGCCGCCATGACAAGGTCGTAATAGCGGAAATTGTGCTGAGAGGCGGCGACGGTCGGCTTTTCCATAATTGCGCCCAATAACGTGTTTCGGTTTGACGGCAAAGCGCGCTAATGACAGGGGGCGTTGTGCAAAATGCATGCGCACCCGTAGCTCATCTGGATAGAGCGCGAGACTTCTAATCTTGAGGCAGCAGGTTCGAGTCCTGCCGGGTGCGCCAATTGCGCTATCATGCCCCATTCGTCGCTCTAAAAGCACAGATCATGCGTTTCAGCGTCCTGAGAGCTCTAACGGACGCCAGTTGCAACCCGCCGTTCATCTGACCACGGCCAGCCTGCCCAAACCAAATATGGACAGGAGAGAATCGATGAAACGCATCATTTTTACCTCAATCGCGCTCGCTGGCACTATGATCGCTGCGCCGCTTGCAGCTCATCACACCGGCATGACGGTCAATGGTTATCGCGCGCCGATTGCGCCCAATAATGATCACAACAAATGGTGGTTGGATTACCGGACTGACATCAGCGAGGCTGAACGCGAGCTAGCGAGTGATCTTCGGAGGGCAACGGATCAAGAAGATCGCCGCGACGCCTATGAGGAATACCACAATGAAATTCGCGACGCGCGCAAGGATTACCGCAAGGAAATGGTTGAACGCGGTTACCGCGTGGTCAATTTCAAACACAATAATCGGCGGATGGCTCGCCGCTGAGGAACTTCATCCTCGCTTAACTGTCTCCAGTAATTCCGACGTGATCGGATAGCCTGCATCCTCCATGATGGTCAGCATTGGCTTATCATTTCGGTCATCGATTTGCGGAATGATGGTTTTAACCGGGATCGCTTCTGCTTGCGCTTTGGCGGCAGGAAAGTCCGCGAACAGAGCGAGGCGTTCTAGGTTGCGCCGGGTGGGGAAAATCAGCTTTATCTCGCCAGTATCCGCCATATCCAGCGCGCCTTGGGCGGTCGTCCAGAACAGCCGCGTGGTTTCTGAATTGTCCGCCTCTATCTCCACTTCGCCAGTGCCCAAATTAGCGAGATAAAAGCGCGTATCATAAACGCGGGGAATGCGTTCATTCTGCGGGTTCCAGCGGGCAAAGGGCGTGAATTGGGTAAGGTCGAGTGACCAACCGAACTCTTCCAAAATGGGAGCGAGCGCGTTCACTTCATGCAGGCGCGCGCAGGCAGCTTTCGCGCTAGTGGCAGTGATTTCACCCGATAGGCCAAGGGCAAGACCCGTTTCCTCCAAGGTTTCACGAACGGCTGCGATTTGGTGGGCCGCCTCATCCACCGGCATTCCAAAGTCTCGCGTTTCAGCTAGAGCAAAATCGGCATCATCTACGCGGCCGCCTGGAAAAACAGCCATACCGCCTGCAAACTTCATGGTTTTGGAGCGGATTTGTATTAGAATTTCTGGCGGGCCACCAGCGGCATTGTCGCGAAAAATCACAACTGTTGCTGCGGGAATGGCTTCTGGCGTTTTGGAAGTGGCGTCAGTCATGTCTGCCGTGATGCCGCCTGTGTGCTCGATTGCCAAGTAGCAGAAGGGGCAGTGTGTCGAAAAATTTAACAAGCGCCCAATGGTTAACAACTGCGTTAACCACCGTAACCCGCAGAAAACCGCGCCTCGCCAAAACTGGCACAGCCATTGCTATGTAATGAGTACCCTAACAGTCTTTATAAAGAGGCGCTGACCGCTAGTCTCCTGGTCCCGCCTCCCCTTAAAAGAAAAACCGCTCCGATTGGTCCTCGGGGCGGTTTTTGTTTGTGCGGAATGAAAACGGAAGAGGGCGTTAGCTTTCAGCTTTGGCGACGCCTTGTTTATCGAGCGTTTCCTGCAATTCGCCTGCTTCGAACATTTCCATCATAATGTCGCTGCCGCCAAGGAATTCACCCTTCACATAAAGCTGCGGGATGGTCGGCCATTCTGAGAATGTTTTGATGCCTTGGCGGATTTCCATGTCTTGCAGCACATCCACGCTTTCATAGGCGACGCCGCAATGATCAAGGATCGCCACAGCCTTGCTGGAAAAGCCGCATTGCGGAAACAATGGCGTACCCTTCATAAACAGGACGACATCATTATTGCCGACAACGTCGGAGATGCGGGCGGTGGTTTCAGCAGAAGTATCAGACATGGATTTGTGCCTTAGATCGAGTTGATTGGTTGGTTATTAGGTGGGAGGTGCAGTGGTAAGTTGCAAGGCATGGAGTACCCCGCCCATGCGTCCGCCCAGAGTATCATAGACCATTTTGTGTTGCTGGACGCGGTTTTTGCCTGCGAACTGCGGGGCCGTGACCTTTGCTGCCCAGTGGTCATTATCACCTGCCAGATCGGTTAGCTCCACAACCGCACCGGGAAGGCCAGCAGTGATCGCAGAGGTGATTTCGTCAGCGCTCATCGGCATTGGCTGGACCTAACTATCGCTCATCAATTGGCGTTTGGCTTCGACAGTTTTCTCCGCAAGCATGGCGCGGATATCATCCTCGGAAACATCGCATTCAGCCGCTGTCAGATCACCAAGAAGTTTGCGGATCACATCTTCATCCCCAGCCTCTTCGAAATCGGCTTGAACGACGGCTTTCTTATAGCCATCGGCTTCTTCCTCGGTGAGGCCCATAAGGCCTGCCGCCCACTCGCCAAGCAGACGGTTGCGCCGCGCAGCCAGTTTGAACGCGGTTTCTTCATCCATCGCGAATTTGGCTTCTTCAGCGCGTTCGCGGTCTTTAAAATCGGTCATATGCGTCCCTTTTTCTCTCTTACCCTGTAAGTAGGGTCGCGGGAGCCAATCGGCAAGGATTGGTGTATTTCTCCCTGATCAATCCATGGTGACGACAAGCTTGCCCACGGCCTCGCGGCTTTCCAGCTTGGCAATCGCATCGCCGCCGCGTTCCAATGGATAAGTTTCGGATACGAGCGGGTCGATCTTGCCATCTTTCATCAATTGGAAAAGCTCTGCCACTTGAGCGCGGAATTTTTCCGGTTCGCGTGCGGTAAATGCACCCCAGAATACGCCGGCAATATCGCAGGATTTTAGCAGGGTGAGATTAAGCGGCATTTTCGCGATACCTGCTGGGAAACCTACGACTAGAAACTTACCTTCCCATGCGATGGAACGCAGCGCTGGTTCAGAATATTGCCCGCCGACAATGTCATAAACAATGTTGGCGCCCTCTGGACCGCAGGCCGCTTTGAATGCGCCGGCAAGTTCTTTGGATGCCGCTTTATCCATCTCACCCTTGGGATAGATGACGACTTCATCCGCGCCAGCTTTGCGGGCAACTTCGCCCTTTGCCTCGGTAGAGACAGCAGCGACAACGCGCGCGCCATATGATTTGGCAAGCTCAACTGCGGAAAGGCCAACGCCGCCTGCTGCACCTAAGATCAGAACTGTATCGCCTGCTTTGATGTGGCCGCGATCTTTCAGGCCATGGATCGTGGTGCCATAGGTCAGCAGCAGCGAGGCCGCTTTTTCCAAAGCAACACCATCGGGGATGGGGAACATGCGGTCGGCAGGTACAACCGCTTTTTCAACCAGGCCGCCATTGCCAATCGCCGCCATCACTTTGTCGCCAATTGCATAGCCGGTTACGCCTTCGCCCAAAGCCTCTATCACACCAGCAATTTCGCCGCCGGGTGAATAAGGGCGTTCGGGTTTGAACTGATAGAGATCGCGGATCATCAGCGCATCGGGGAAATTGATCGCGCAAGCTTTAACATCAACCAGCACTTGCCCTTTGCCTGGATTAGGTGTTTCCACTTCGTCCAAAGTCAGCGTTTCAGGGCCGCCAGCGGCGTGCGTTTGCAGTGCTTTCATGAATGTCTCTCCCAAAGCTGCTAGTCATATCGCAGCTGTAATTTCTAAACTTGTGTTCCCGCTGTTAGCCACGGTAGCGCCTTGGCTCTGCGCTCTTCATGGCTGGCAATCTGAGCATCGCGTTCCAGCGTTAGGCCGATCTCGTCAAGTCCGTTCATAAGGCAATTTTTGCGGAATGGATCAATTTCAAATTCGAACCGGTCTTGGAAAGGCGTGGTGACGGTTTGATTGTCCAGATCAACATGCACGGGGTCGGTCTTTGCAACCTCCATTAGCCGGTCGATCTGTTCTTGCGGAAGAACCACGGTAAGAATGCCGTTCTTAAACGCATTGCCTGAAAAAATATCGGAGAAGCTCGGCGCGATCACTGCGGTAATCCCAAGGTCGAGCAACGCCCAAGCCGCGTGTTCGCGGCTGGACCCGCAGCCGAAATTATCGCCAGCAATAAGTATAGGTGATCCAGCATATTCCGGATCATCAAAAAGGCTATCACCGTCTGCGCGCAAAGTCTCAAACGCACCTTCACCAAGACCGTCTCGGGTGATTGTTTTCAGCCAATGGGCGGGGATAATAACATCGGTGTCAATGTTCTTCGCGCCAAAGGGGTAGGCGCGGCCCTCTATGGTTGAGACGGGTTCCATCAATCTGTTTCTGGTTTCTCGCCCGAAGGGGGAGTGGGTGCGGGCGTATCTTTCTTCTTACGCTTGCTGGCATACATTAGCGCTGCGGCGACTGCGGCTGAACCGATTGCGGCGGCTCCAAGCGCTGCTTTTCCAACGCCGGATTTCTTAGCTGTTTCATCTTTAGAAGGTTTGTCTGTCATTTCTATCACTTGGGTTGTGAGGGGGAGGAAGGCAAGGGTTTAGGTCAATTCACGCACATCGGTAAGGTGGCCTGCCACCGCCGCAGCGGCCGCCATGGCGGGAGAGACGAGATGTGTGCGTGCGCCGGGACCCTGTCTGCCGACGAAGTTGCGGTTAGATGTGGAGGCGCAGCGTTCCTTCGCGGGCACTTTATCAGGGTTCATGCCGAGGCATGCGGAACAGCCGGGCTCGCGCCATTCAAACCCTGCTTCGGTGAAGATTTTGTCCAAGCCTTCATCCTCAGCCATAGCTTTCACAAGACCCGAGCCGGGCACAACAATCGCCCATTTGACGCCGCCGGCTTTCTTACGGCCGCGCAATATATCAGCGGCGGCGCGCAAATCTTCGATCCGGCTATTGGTGCAGCTGCCGATGAAGATATTCTCCACTGCAATATCGCTGATTTTCTGGCCCGCAGTCAGCCCCATATAATCAAGGCTTTTTTGCGCGGCCTCTTGTTTCGAAGCATCGGCAAAGCTGGATGGCGCGGGAACCACGCCGCCGATCGCCACGACATCTTCAGGGCTGGTGCCCCAAGTGACGGTGGGTTCGACTTGGCTGGCATCAACGGCAACGCTTTTGTCGAACACTGCGCCTTCATCGGTTCGAAGCGTCTTCCAATAGGCAAGCGCTGCATCCCATGCGGCCCCTTTGGGTGCCATTGGGCGGCCCTGAAGATAGCGGAACGTTGTGGCATCAGGCGCAATTAAACCGGCGCGCGCGCCCGCCTCAATGCTCATATTGCAAACGGTCAGGCGTTCTTCCACGCTCATCGCTTCGAACACTTCGCCGCGATATTCGATCACATAGCCAGTGCCGCCAGCAGCGCCGATTACGCCGATAATGTGAAGGATCAAATCCTTTGCTGTCACGCCGGGGCCAAGCGATCCGGAAACTTTGATCTCCATAGATTTTGAACGGCGCAGCAGCAGAGTTTGCGTGGCAAGCACATGCTCAACTTCGCTCGTGCCAATGCCAAATGCCAGCGCCCCAATCCCGCCATGGCTGGCAGTGTGGCTATCGCCGCAGACTACTGTGGCACCGGGCAGGGTGAAGCCCTGTTCTGGCCCAACGACATGGACGATCCCCTGTTCTGCATCGGTTGCTTCGATATAGCGCACGCCAAATTCTGGCGCATTGCGGCCCAATGCGGCCAATTGCGCCGCGCTTTGCGGGTCAGCGATAGGGACCCGGTTGCCGGCATCATCGAGCCGCGCGGTTGTTGGTAAATTATGGTCAGGAACGGCCAAAGTCAGCTCAGGACGGCGTACGGGGCGGCCTTGGGCACGCAGGGACTCAAACGCCTGCGGACTGGTCACTTCATGGACCAAATGCCGATCAATATAGAGGAGGGCGGTTCCATCATCGCGGGTTTCCACCACGTGATCGTTCCAGATTTTTTCGTACAGAGTAAGGGGTCGATCAGTCATGCTTTCCAGCTAGTCCGACCGACCCCTGATGGCAAGGATCATCCTTGTTTACCGGCGGCGAGTATTACTTTTCACCGCTCCGCGAGTAGTACCCTTCACTGCGCCGCGTGTATTGCTGCGCGACTGGAAACGGATAGTCGCTTTGATCGAATTGACCTTGCTTTTCAGCGTCCGCAACTCGGTCCGGCTGTAGCCATTGCGGGCATAGCGGCGTTGCAGGGCTTGGACATTGTCGATCCGGCGCTCTAGCCGCGCTTCCTCGCGGTAAGTCAGGCCGTGCATGCGGTTGACCTGGCGATCAAGTTGGCGCAGCTCAGCGCGAATTTCTGATGCGCCATTGTAAGTCGCAGCGTTCGCTGGTGTTGCACTCAACAACCCCGCGCCAATGGCGAGAGGAAGGGCGATGGTGAACTTGTTAGTCATAGTCATATTCCTTTTTTGTTCATCTACCGGGGGCTTCCGATGAACAAGTTATGGCAGATTAAAACCGGTTTGTGTGTCGCATATGGTCGAATTGTGTCGCAGCCTTGCGACATAGGTGGCTGCTGGATGAACGCAGGCGAATGTCGCTGGGCGCGGTATTTGTAAAAGGTCCCAAAATGACCGGTTTACGCCTTGGCTTTTGCAGGTGCTGCAGCTAACTTACATTTATGTCAGCAAGCAAAACCGTATCAGCGCCTTTCGCATTCCCGATCACCATCAACCCTGATGACATTGATTTCATGGGGCATGTGAACAATGCGCGCTATCTGAATTGGGTGCAGGATGCTGTGCTGGCCCATTGGAATAAGCTTGCGCCTGCTGATGAAGTGGCGAGCAAGGCATGGGTCGCGCTCAAGCATGAGATTACATATCGCAAGCCTGCTTTCCTCGAAGATGATGTGATCGCGAACACTGTATTGGAACGCTATCAGGGCGCGCGGGCATTTTACCGGACCGTTATTTCGCGCGGGGAAGATGTGCTGGCAGAAGTGCAATCTAGCTGGTGCTGCATTGATGCAGAAACGCTTCGCCCCGCACGGATTGGCGAACATATGCGAGAGTTCTTTTTTCCAAGCGAAGAATAACCTATATAGTCAGGCGTAATGAGCTTTATCATCGCCTCTCTTATTGTCCTTGCCAGCATTGCTGCGATGGAGTGGGTCGCATGGGCGGGGCATAAATACGTAATGCACGGCTGGGGTTGGGGCTGGCACCGCGATCATCATGAGCCGCACGACAATGCGCTTGAAAAGAACGATCTTTACGCCTTTGTCGGCGCTGCGATGAGCATTTCAATGTTCATCCTGGGCAGCGAATGGGTGCTAGGCGCAAATGCTTGGTGGCCAGCTACTTTCATCGGTATTGGCATTCTGTGTTACGGCATCATTTACACTTTGGTGCATGATGGCTTGGTGCATCAGCGCTATTTTAAGTGGGTACCCAAATCCGGCTATGCCAAGCGTTTGGTGCAGGCGCATAAGCTCCACCATGCGACCATTGGCAAAGAGGGCGGGGTGAGCTTTGCTTTTCTAATCGCCGAAGATCCAGCGAAGTTGAAAGCAGAATTAAAACGCCAACGCGAAGCTGGTGAGGCTGTCGTGCGCGATAGTGCTAGCGCTTAGTTTGCTGCTCTCCCGTTTCGCTGCTTGAGCGCGTTATTCGTTTCTTGTCGCAATCCAAGTTCCGCTAATCGCAACCACGGCTAATGAAGCATAGGCCCAAGGCGGGCCGACACTTATCCAGCTAAACACCGCCCCAGCGATCAAAGTCGCAATTGCGATCAGTTTTGAGCGGCGCGATATTGCGCGGCGTTCTTGCCAATCGCGTACTTGCGGTCCCCATGTTGGATGATTGAGGATCTTTTGCTCCCACTCCTTATTACTGCGGGCAAAGCAAAAGACGGCGAGCAGTAGAAATGGTACGGTTGGAAGCAGGGGAAGAAATGCGCCAATCGCTCCCAATCCAACGCAAAGAATGCCGATTGAAAGGTAGATAGGGCGCATATTAGTGCGGCTTAAGCTGCCGCTATCCGCGCGGCGTGTTCTTGCACCAAAGCGATCATATTGGGCACGCCCTGTGTCCGGTTCGATGAGAGCTGATTTTTCAGATCAAACGGTTCCAACGCGGCAGTCACATCCATGGCGGCGACTTCGCTGGCGGGCTTGTCCTGAACGGCCGCGATAACCAGCGCCACGATGCCTTTCGTAATGGCGGCATTGCTATCGGCGAGGAAATGCAGTTTTTCAGAAGCTTCAGTGGGATAGACCCACACGCTTGCAGAACAGCCGCGCACCAATGTTGCATCGGTTTTTAATGGGTCGGGCATGGCTTCCAAATCGCGGCCCAGCTCAATCAAAAGGCGGTAACGTTCATCGCCTTCTAAGAAGTCATATTCTTCGGCTATGTCATCAAGAGTACGCATGCATGCGCCCCTAGCACTTTCGCCCTATAGGTCCACCCCATTGGCGATCGCCTCTAACTTGCGAATGCGTTCTTTCAGGTCAGACATTTCGATCCGCGCTGCACCTATTTTGGAGCCGCCAGCGGAACTGTCATTGCCGCTATGCCCGTCAATCTCACGGCGTCTTAGCGCGAGGTAATCCTGCCAACCGCGCAGTGCCGCTAGGACTGTTATCGTCAGGCCAAGCAAGGCTGCGCCCGCGATGATACTTGTGCTGGTCATCAATGGTTCGAGCATGACATTCCCTCGTTCAATCCTGCATTTGGCCTAGTAAATCGTGCCTATTTCGTATCGTCGCGCAGCTGCTCAATTTCGTCCGAAAGCTTTTGAACTTTTTGAGCGCTGGGCGTGTTGCTGTCGGTTACGATGCGTTCCAAAACTTTAACCCGTTCGCGCAGCTCATCGCGTTCAGTTTCTGCTTCGATCAGAGCTTGATTCTGCCGTAAGTCGATGTCGGTTTCTTTCGCAATTTGTTGCTTGTTGAAGCGCAGAACACCCCAAACCACAATCGCGACAATGGCGATAAGGACATAGGCACCCATCAGCTTTTCTCCTTAGCCAGAGCATCAATCCGCAATTGTTCAATCTCATCTGCGAGAGCATCGCTTCGCCGATTGCTTTCGCGGTCAGTGGTGATGCGTTCCAACACGCGCACGCGGTCTTCCAACGGGCCAGCCTGTCCGGAGCTTGGCTCAGAGCTTCTTGTCTGGCGAATGGCTCTGACGATGGCCCAAACTGAACCGATGATGAGGGTCAATCCCACAGCCTGAGCGGCGATAAGTTCCCAATTGATCATGCCGTGCCCTTATCTTCTTGGTTTTCGAGACGCAGGTTTTCGATCTCTTGCGTCAGCCCGTATCCGCCGTCGGTAACGATCCGTTCGACATTGCCTAGCCGGTCTTTCATGGAGCCGATCTCAGCCCGCAGTTCGGCGTTCTCTTGGGTCAGCAGCCGCACGCGTTCCACGGTTTCGCCGTCATTTGTAGGTTTGAGCGATTGGCCCCACATACCCTCCAATGGATAGCCATGCTTGATCTTAAGGCGTGTCGTATGGATCCAACCGAAAGTGCCAGCCGCGCCAATCGCCAATGCGCCGCCAATAATCCAAGGCAAGTGCGGAATAATGATGTTTGCAGCGTCCATGGGTTCTAGGCTTTCGTTTGAGACTTAATGTCGAGCGGGATGCCGCTATCGCTGGATTGGGCCGCTGATTTTGCGGGAACATCGCGAAGCGCTTCGATCTCATCAGATAGAGTGTATCCGCGGTCGGTCACGATTTTCTCCAGCACGATCATGCGGTCCTGCATCGTGTCGAGTTTGCCATGCAATTCGGCATTTTCAGCGCGCAATTGTTTGGTTTCAGCGCTTTCTGTCGGTTCGGTCTTACCGCCCCATTCGTTTTCCAGCGCATAGCCGTGCTTGGCGCGGATCCAATTGTTCAAAATCCAGCCGCCCGTGCTGACCATAATGATCGCAAGAACAAATCCGGGACCACCCCAATCCATTATGCTTTCTCCTGAGATTTAATGTCGAGCGGAATGCCAGCGCCTGATTGCTCAACATCCTTGGTGTCGCGAAGCGCTTCGATCTGGCTTGCCACATTGTAGCCACTGTCGGTGACGATGCGTTCCAAAACTGCGACGCGCTGCTCCAATTCAGCTGTGCGGCTGGCATATTGTGCGGCCTTCTCGCTGCTAGCTTCTGCCGTTGCACTGATGCGTTTTTCTTCAAGCTTGCGGTTATTTGCGATCCATACGATCCCGATAACCATTAGGAACGGCGCAGCCACCGCAACCAATCCAGTTATATCACCCATCTCTCAATCCCTCTGTTCTATGTCCTGAAATTCGTATCGAGATAGGCCTTAGCGAAGCCGGTCAATCTCAGCGGTCAGACGCGGATTGCTGGAGACATAATGCGTCTCAACATTCGCAAGCCTGCGGTCCACATCGCGGAAACGGGCGCGGATTTCGCGGGCGGTGCGCTGCGGGTTTTGCCGAACTCCCTGCCAATATTTTTGCTCTTCCTTTTCGACGTAAAGGTTTTCTGGCTTTTTGTTGAGAAGCATTCCTGCGATGATATAGGCCAAGATTGATGCACCGCCGGTCATCCAAATGGAGGCGAATGCGCCGAGCCTAATCCAAAGAGCGTTCACTCCGGTGTAGTCCGCTATGCCGGAGCACACACCGAAAATCTTGGCATTGATCTTGTCGCGATAAAGCGTGGTGCGGGGGCTATTCATGGACGGGTCCCTTTCTTTTCTGCGAGCAGGCGGTCCAGCTCGCGCAACTGTTCATTGTCTGTCTCTTGATCGTGGCGAAGGCGCGGTGTTTTGAAGTTTGGATCGTCGCTGGCTGCTAAGCGCTCAACCGTGTCCATCCGCTCGTCAAGACGCTTCGCAAGAGTGTAAAGCTCCTCAAGCAATTCCTCATCATCGCGAGTGATTGTTCCAGCTGTTTTCCACTTGGTCATGTGATGCAATATGAGCCAAGGTAGACCGATAAAGATCGCAACTATGGCAAGGACTGGTTCGAGTTCCACCGCTTAATTCCCTTTCTTACCGTCAGGATGACCCAACGCTTTTTTCATCTGTTCCAGCTCATCATCGATCGCGTCAGCGCCTTCTAGCGCAGCGATTTCATCAGCAAGGCTTGGCTTGCCGCCATTTTCGCCAATGCCCATCGCATCGGCGCGCCCTTCTGCGAAATCGACGCGGCGTTCCATCTGATCAAACTTCGACAAAGCTTCATCTGTGCGTTCCGTGCTCATCAGCGTGCGCAGCTTTACGCGGTTCTCTGCGCTTTCTAGCCGGGCTGCGATTTGCGTCTGGCGGCTGCGTGCTTCGCGCAGGCGGCTTTGCAGCTTTTGAATGTCTTCATCATAGGCGCGCAAAGCATCGTCCAACACGGCGATTTCTTCTTTCAGCTGCTCGCCCATGTCGGCAGCCTTTTTGCGCTCAACCAAAGCGGCGCGGGCCAAATCTTCGCGATCTTTTGACAGCGCCAATTGCGCTTTTTCGCCCCAATCGGTTTGCAAGCGGTCAAGCTTGACCGTGTGGCGGTGCATTTCTTTTTGATCGGCAATTGTCCGGGCTGCACTGGCGCGCACTTCGACCAAAGTCTCTTCCATCTCGAGGATGATCATCCGGATCATCTTTGACGGGTCATCAGACCCATCGAGCATGTCGTTGAAATTGGCAGCGATAATATCGCGTGTGCGGCTGAAAATGCCCATAAAGGCTACTCCGTAATTATTGGCTGTCGAACTAGCGCGGTTATACGCATGGTTCTGTGTAGGTGTAGGGCTTTGGCGCAAGCGATCAACCTCGGCATCCAAACGCGTTACCTGACGCATTGCTGGGCGGTTGGGGTTGCCGGATGAGGGTTGGGCCGGAGCATCGATATCAAGACTGGATTTGACATCTTTCGCACTCGAGTGGGGACTCGTGGGGGGATTTGTGCGCTCCGGCCCGAGGGCTTTGTTCTCTAAATCAGAAGGCTTCGTTGGTTTGCTCATGCGATTTCCACTGTCTCGCCAGCGATTGTCGCGGCCATAACTGGTTCAATGTGCATTTGCGTCGACAGAGCGACAAACAATACCATCGCAGCGACGCTGGCGATTGAGGCCTGGCCAAGCTTGGTTTGGAAAAATCCGTTGTCGTTCATGATCAAATCTCCGTGAGTGTTGTCCATGAATTAGCAAGCGGTGTGCCAAACTTAAAAAGTGATGCAAAATCAGAGGGTAAGGAATTTTCCTCATATTGCCTGTTGGTTTCTGTTGCCAAGCATTGGGAATTTTCACTATAGGTTGGGAAATGGAGCGGGATAATCAATTTATTGGCCAGTCTGGCGCCTTTCTCGATGCGGTCGAGCGGGCCTCTCGTGCTGCCCCGATGAGCCGCCCCGTGCTGGTGATTGGCGAGCGCGGCACGGGCAAAGAGCTGATCGCAGAACGCCTTCACCGCTTGTCCAGCCGCTGGGGTGAACCGCTGGTCACAATGAATTGCGCAGCTCTGCCCGAAACGCTGATCGAAGCAGAATTGTTCGGTCATGAAGCTGGCGCTTTTACGGGTGCTACCAAAGCGCGGGTCGGAAGGTTTGAAGAAGCCGACAAAGGCACATTATTTCTCGACGAACTGGGCACTTTGTCGATGGGCGCGCAAGAGCGTCTGCTGCGCGCAGTTGAATATGGTGAGGTTACGCGGATCGGATCATCGCGGCCTGTGCGCGTTGATGTGCGGATTGTTGCTGCGACCAATGATGATCTGCCCGCGCTGGCAAAATCGGGTGAGTTTCGCGCAGATTTGCTCGACAGGCTTTCGTTTGAAGTCATCACTCTGCCGCCTTTGCGTGTGCGTGAAGGTGATGTTGGTGTGCTGGCGGAATATTTCGGTCGCCGTATGGGGTCAGAACTGGAATGGGAGGCATGGCCCGGCTTTGCCTCTCACGTCACCGAGCAGCTCGATAAGTATGAATGGCCGGGCAATGTCCGCGAGCTGCGCAATGTGATCGAACGCGCAGTGTACCGCTGGGACAATTGGGACGAGCCGATTGCGCATGTGCAATTTGATCCCTTTGACAGCCCGTGGAAGCCATTTACGCCCTCTCATCGGAAGCCTGTTCCAGCGGCTGATCAGCCTTCCTCTGAAGCGGTGCATAGCCCGTCAGCCGCCTCCGCACCCGCGCTCGACACCATTGATGATCTGCGCGGTGCGGTTGATGCGCATGAGCGCACGATTGTTGAACATGCTTTGGGCAAACACCGCTGGAACCAGCGGCAGACGGCTAAGGCGCTTGGCCTGACTTACGATCAATTGCGTCACTGCATTAAAAAGCACGGGCTAACAAACGAAGCTTAGGCCGGACGGGTTTTCACCGTCTAGTTTCATCCGCTTCAGATTGTCCCAAGCTTGACATCTAACCATTAATTCCATAATTCTAGAAATATGGAAACGAATCGAATAAGTCAGATCTCAGCGCTCGGCTCTTTGTCTGCTTTGGCGCAAGAAAGTCGCTTGGAAGTGTTCCGTCTGTTGGTGCAGGCTGGCGACAGCGGATTGCCTGCGGGGGCGATTGCGCAGCGGCTCAATCTGCCGGCCAGTTCGCTCTCATTTCACCTCAATAATCTTGCGCAGGGACAGCTCGTGACCACTAAGCGTGAAGGGCGCTCCATCATTTATTTTGCCAATTTTGACCAGATGCGCGGGCTGGTCGCTTATCTGTTGGAGAATTGCTGCAGCGGGGAATGCGGTCCCGATATCAGCTCTTTATTAGAAAAGGATGCAGTATTATGAAGCGCTTTCACATGAACCTGCGAGTTGAAGATTTGGACGCCTCCACTCAGTTTTACGCAACTTTATTTGGTGCGCCGCCAACCGTTAGCGAGCCCGACTATAAGAAATGGATGCTCGATGATCCTTTCATCAACTTCTCGATTGAACCTGTGTCTGGATTGGGTGGGGGCAAGGCGGGGATTGCCCATGTCGGCCTGCAAACGGCATCGGAAGATGAGTTAGAGGAGGTATATGCGCGCATTGAAAAGGCGGGCGGCCCTGAATTTCGTGAGGGCGAAACGCAATGCTGCTATGCGCATAGCCAAAAAAGCTGGACCCGTGATCCCGATAATATCATCTGGGAGGCTTTCTATACCGATGGCCAGCGCCAAGATTATGGCGAAATGCCTGACATTCCGAATGAAGGTGGCGACGCTGGCACCTGCGTCTAAAGATCGGCCCGGCAGGCTCTTCTATGGCCTAAATGGTAAGCCCCTTGCTTTATGCTCTGGGTGAGCCTAATTGCTTCTCATCCCAACATTGTTGAAACTTTTGCGGGGCTGGCGCCGAAAGGGGCCGGCACGAAACGCCATTGTTTTAATGATGCCATGATTGACCACGAAAGCTGCAATGACCGATTTGACGCGCCTTACCCAGATTATTGAACCCGAAGCGAAAGCTCTCGGTTTTGAACTGGTGCGCGTGAAGATGATGCCGTCAGAAGCAGGCGACGGCGCCGAGGCTTTGCAGATCATGGCAGAGGACCCTGCGACCGGTCAGCTAATCATTGATCAATGCGCTGAGCTATCGCGCGCTGTCTCGGCCCGAATGGAAGCAATCGAAGAGGCGGGCGAAGTGCTAATCACTGGCGCCTATCACCTCGAAGTGTCCTCTCCCGGAATTGACCGACCACTAACCCGCGTGAAAGATTACGCGGATTGGGTAGGGCATGAAGCGAAAATTTCTATGGTCAAAGGCTTTGAAGGCCAGCGCACTTACAAAGGCGCATTAGAGGGTATCGCAGACGGCATAATCACCATCACCGATGCCAAATCGGGCACGGCGCAATTGCCGCTCGACCAAGTTCATTCGGCAAAGCTCGTCTTGACCGACGCGCTGATTGCCGCCACCGCACCGCTAGATACATCTGGCGCTGATGAAATCGACGAATTCAATGAAGAGAAGGCTTAACCCAAATGGCTAGTGCAATTTCCGCCAATAAGGCTGAACTGCTTGCAATCGCAAACGCTGTCGCAACCGAGAAGATGATCGATAAGTCGATCGTTATCGAAGCGATGGAAGAGGCGATCCAGAAATCGGCGCGCAACCGCTATGGCGCGGAAAACGATATTCGCGCAAAGCTCGATCCGCAAACCGGCGATCTGCGCCTGTGGCGCGTGGTTGAAGTTGTCGAGGAGGTTGAAGATTACTTCAAGCAAGTCGATCTGAATGCAGCTGGCAAATTGGAAGATGGCGCAAAGGTCGGCGACTTTATCGTTGATCCGCTGCCCGCTGTGGACCTTGGCCGCATTGATGCGCAATCCGCCAAGCAAGTGATCTTCCAAAAGGTTCGCGATGCAGAACGCGAGCGCCAGTTTGAAGAGTTCAAAGACCGCGCCAATGAAGTCATCACCGGCGTCATTAAGTCGGTCGAGTTCGGCCATGTGATCGTAAACCTTGGCCGCGCAGAAGGCGTTATTCGCCGCGACCAACAAATCCCGCGTGAAGCAGCCCGTGTGGGTGAGCGTGTTCGCGCGCTGATCAGCAAGGTTGAACGCAACAATCGCGGTCCGCAAATCTTCCTTACCCGCGGCCATCCTGATTTCATGCGCAAATTGTTCGCGCAAGAAGTGCCAGAGATTTACGACGGCATTATCGAGATTAAAGCCGCCGCCCGCGATCCGGGCAGCCGCGCCAAAATCGGCGTAATCAGCCACGATAGCTCAATCGATCCGGTTGGTGCCTGTGTGGGTATGAAGGGTAGCCGCGTTCAAGCGGTTGTTCAGGAGCTTCAGGGCGAGAAAATCGACATCATCCCATGGTCAGATGATATTGCGACTTTCGTAGTGAATGCGTTGCAACCGGCCACCGTTGCCCGTGTTGTTTTGGATGAAGAAGAAGGCCGCATCGAAGTCGTTGTGCCTGACGATCAGCTGTCTCTAGCGATTGGTCGCCGCGGCCAGAACGTGCGCCTCGCCAGCCAGCTGACCGGCCACCAGATCGACATCATGACCGAAGAAGAAGCTTCGGAAAAACGCTCCAAAGAATTCGCCGAACGTTCCAAAATGTTCGAAGAAGAGCTGGATGTGGACGAGACGCTTTCGCAGCTTCTGGTTGCTGAAGGTTTCGCCGAATTGGAAGAAGTCGCTTACGTTGAGCTAGCAGAGCTTGCCGCAATCGAAGGCTTCGACGAAGAACTCGCCGAAGAATTGCAGAACCGCGCGAAAGAAGCTCTCGACCGTCAGGAAGCAACATTCCGCGAAGCGCGCCGCGAGCTTGGCGTTGAAGATGCGATTGCCGACATGCCGCACCTTTCGGAACGCATGCTGGTTACTTTGGGCAAGGGCGGGATCAAAACGCTCGACGATTTGGCCGATCTGGCAACGGATGAGCTGATCGCGAAGAAACGCGAAGCACCGCGCCGCCGCCCAAGTGCTGATGGCCCGCCAATGCGCAAGCCCCCTCAGCGTGAGCAAGATAAGGGCGGCGTCCTTGGTGAGTTTGGTCTGACAGAAGAGCAGGGCAACGAAATTATCATGGCCGCACGCGCGCACTGGTTCGAAGATGAGGAAGCGCCAGCTGCGTCTCCTGCCGAGCCCGACACACAGGAGGCCGCTGATGCGGACTCCACACAATGAGAGCGTAGCTCCCGACATTGCTGAGGCGTCGCGGCCCGCTAAGCCAACTGGCAAAGCGCAGCCCGAACGCAAATGTATCCTCTCTGGGGAGCATTCCCCGCGTGAAACTTTGGTCCGGTTGGCGATATCGCCGCCCCATGCTGATGGATCATGCGATGTGCTACCCGATCCGCATGCGAAGGCTCCGGGGCGTGGCGCGTGGATAGGCGTTTCGCGCAAGGTTCTTGAAGATGCGGTGGCTAAGGGCCAGCTTAAAGGAGCGCTTGCACGCGGGTTCAAAGGCGGGAACTTCAACATTCCCGATGACCTGCCTCAGCGGATTGAGGATGCGCTAACCGGCGCTCTAAAGGACAGGTTGGGGCTGGAGCTGCGTTCTGGTTTCCTGATTATGGGAACATCCAAGATTGCCGAAACCGCGCGTTCTGGCCGTGTGAGCCTGCTCTTACACGCTAGCGATTCCAGCGAGGATGGCCGCAAAAAGCTGGATCAGGCTTGGCGTGTTGGCAGCGAAAAAGAAGGCAGCGGAATGCGCGGCATCACCTTGCCGCTGGACCGAGGGGCGCTCTCTGTGGCATTGGGGCGAACAAACGTCGTCCATTTGGCGCTGGGGGAAAAACGATCCGCTGCCCGTGTGCAATCCGCGATCACGCGGCTCTTGCACTTTGCGCCTATAGATTTGGGTTCCGAAGATGACGGGGCCGAGACGAAATCGGATGCGGGGCAAACTGTGCCGCATTCAGACGATGAATTGAGTATTTGAAGGATACGTAAGCTAGATGAGCGACGAAGAGAAAAAACCTGCCCGCAAACCACTCGGCCTGAAACGGGCGGTGGATGCTGGCGAGGTCAAGCAGACCTTTAGCCACGGCCGCACCAATAAGGTGGCGGTTGAGGTAAAGCGTCGCCGCAAGCTCACTAAGCCGGGCGAAACGCCTGCTCCTGAGCCGGTTGTGGAAGAGGCGCCAGCACCTGCGCCTGAGCCGGCCCCAGAAGCGCCCAAAGCGCCTGCGCCGAAGAAGCCTTCTGCATCGGCAGAAACGCCGCAAGAACGCGTTGCGCGTATGCAGCGCGAGGCTGAAGAAGAACGCCTGAAAATGGCGGAAGACAATCGCAAGCGCGACGATCAGAAAGCCAAGAAGGCTGCCGAAGACGAGAAGAAGCGCGCTGAAGATAATCGTGCTTCTGAAAAGGCTGCTGAAGAAGATGCAGCGAAACAGGCTGAAGCAGAGGCAAGAGCGGCTGCTGAAGAAGCGGCTGAGCCTGCTGCGGAAGAACCCGCTGCAAAAGGCACGCCGACACCGTCTGCGCGCAAATTTACACCTATCGCGCGTCCAGAGCCAAAACGGCCTGAGAAGAAAAAGAAAGAAGAGAAACGCGGCGGCGGCGGAGCGGACAAACGCCGTTCTGGCAAGCTGACCGTTTCGAAAGCCTTGAACGAAGACGAAGGCCGCCGTGCCCGTTCACTCGCCGCGCTGAAACGTGCGCGTGAGAAAGAGCGCCGTGCGCAGGGCGGACCGTCCAAACCGCGCGAGAAACAAGTGCGCGATGTTATCGTTCCAGAAGCGATCACCGTGGGTGAACTGGCCAAACGGATGGGCGAAAAAGGCGCCGATTTGGTCAAGGAACTCTTCAACCTTGATATGATGGTCACCGTCAACCAGACGATTGATGCTGATACGGCTGAATTGCTGGTCGAACAGTTTGGTCATAATATCGAACGCGTGTCCGAAGCTGACGTGGATATCGTCACTGAGGAAGACAATGATCCGGAAGAGACGAAGAAACCGCGTCCTCCGGTTGTCACAATCATGGGCCATGTTGACCACGGCAAAACCAGCCTGCTCGACGCGCTTCGCGGCACCAATGTGATTAAGGGCGAGGCTGGCGGTATCACCCAGCATATCGGCAGCTATCAGGTGACGACGAAGGATAAGCAAAAAATCACCTTCCTCGATACGCCGGGCCACGCAGCCTTTACTGAAATGCGTCAACGCGGCGCGAATGTGACCGATATCGTCGTGCTGGTTGTAGCCGCCGATGATGGGATCATGCCGCAAACGATTGAGGCGATTAAGCATACCAAAGCGGCTGGCAGCCCAATGATCGTTGCGATCAACAAGATGGACAAGCCAGAGGCGAACGCGGACAATATTCGCAACCGTCTGCTAGAACATGAAGTGATCGTAGAGAGCCTTTCCGGCGATGTGCAGGATGTTGAGATTTCTGCGCTGAAAGGCGACGGGCTTGATGATCTGCTTGAGAAAATCGCGCTTCAGGCGGAATTGCTTGAGCTGAAAGCGCGCCCTGACCGCGATGCAGAAGCGATCGTGATCGAAGCTCAGCTCGACAAAGGCCGCGGCCCTGTTGCCACGGTGCTGGTTACGCGCGGCACGCTGAAACGCGGCGACACATTCGTTGTCGGCACGCAAAGCGGTAAAGTGCGCGCGGTTGTGAATGATGCAGGTAAGCAGATCAAAGAAGCTGGTCCGTCCATGCCTGTCGAAGTGCTTGGCCTAGGCGGCGTTCCTTCTGCCGGCGATCAGCTGACGGTGGTTGAAAACGAGCAGCGCGCGCGCGAAGTGGCCGAATATCGCCGCGAAAAAGCGACGGAACAGCGCACTGCGCTTGCGCCCACCAGCTTTGATACGATGTTCAACAATCTGCAAAGCGACCTGGTTGAATTCCCGGTCCTCGTGAAAGCGGATGTTCAAGGCTCTGTTGAAGCGATCAACACAGCCCTGCACAATCTTGGCAATGATCTGATCAAAGTCCGCGTATTGCACGCAGGCGTTGGCGCGATCACGGAAAGCGATGTGCAATTGGCGGCCGCATCAAAAGCGCCGATCATTGGCTTTAACGTGCGGCCCAATCCTAAGGCCCGCGAGCTAGTGAAACGTGACGGTGTCGAGATGAAATATTTCGACGTGATCTATCACCTGACCGATGAAATCGGCAAGGAAATGGCCGGCGAACTTGGTCCAGAAAAGATCGAGCACGTGCTTGGCCGCGCCGAAGTCAAAGATGTCTTCAAATCGGGCAAGAAAGACAAAGCGGCTGGTCTGCTTGTCATCGATGGCGTCATCCGCAAAGGCTTGCACGCACGGCTTACCCGCGAAGACGTTATCGTATCGGCAACGACCATCGCATCGCTGCGCCGGTTTAAGGACGATGTGGACGAGGTCCGCTCGGGCCTCGAATGCGGCGTTGTGCTGGAAGACACCAATGACGTCCAAGCGGGCGACAATCTGGAAGTCTTCGAGATTGAGGAGCGTGAACGGACGCTATGACAATTGAACCAATTTTTTGGTTGATCGCCCTGATACAGATCGCTTTCATCGGTTACGTGGTTTTCTTGATTGCCAGAATTGATCGTAATTTGACGGTTCAAACTGACCTATTGAGCAAAATTGGTAAGTTGCTTGAGCAGCAAAATCGTAAAGAGTGACAAGGCCAAGGGTAGGGGAACGCTCTGACCAAAACATGGGAAGGGCGGACCCAGCCATTGGCTGATTTGACTGGTGACAAGGTATGACCAAATCCTCCGATCCATTCCCTGATGAAGCGGCGGATTCCGTGCTGGGTTCCCCGCATTCTGCGTTGCTAGGCTCGGAGTTCCTTAGCTGGGATGCGGATACACAGACCGCGACAATGCGTTTCACTGTGAAGCCTGAAATGACGACTTGGCGCGGCGGTGTGCAGGGCGGTCTGGTCGCAGGCTATCTCGATGATGTGATGGGATATGCCTATGTCGCGTCAACTGGCGGGGAGGGGGCTCCGCTGAACCTAGAGCTGTCCATGTCACTGATCCGGCTGATACCGGCAGGCGCTATCATCACTGGCACAGGCCGCGTGGTGAAAGCGGGGCGGCGCGTTGTGTTTTTGGAAGGCGAATTGCTGGATGAAGAGGGGCGAGTGCTGGCCCGTTCAACCTCCACGGCGATTCCAACTAAGCGCCCTTCACCGGATGAAACGGGTATGGAGTGATGGCGCGCATTCTTGCACTGCTCGGCTCGATCAATATTGGCGGCAACCGCGTGAAGATGGTGGATTTGAAAGCCGCCTTTGCCGAAGAGGGCTTCCAAGATTTGGTCACAATTGCGGCCAGCGGAAATCTGATCCTGACCGATGATCGCGATCCCGCTTTCATCGAGACTCATTTGGAGCGCATTTTAAAAGACCGCTTCGGCTTTAACAGCTGCGTGATGGTGCGCAGCAAGGATCAAGTTCGCAGCGCGGTGGATGACAATCCCTTTCACGGCACGGGCGAAGAGCATGGCAGCGACAAAATGGTGCATTCCATCTTCCTCAGCCAGCAGCCCAAAGAATCCGACTTTGATAATCTTCTAGAGACTCACAAATCCAAGGGTAGCGAGCGGCTGGCACTGGGCGACCGCGTGCTCTACCTCGACTATATTTACGGCGTGGGCGTGTCCGATCTGTCGAACAAATATCTGGAACGGCATCTGAAGGTTAAGGGGACGGCGCGCAATATGAACTCGCTCAAAAACATCCTTTCGAAGATGGATTAGCTTGGGTAAGACACGGCCATGGCTAAGCAGCAAATAACCAGCGAACAGCAATCGGTGCGCGTCCTGAAAGTGGGCGAGCGTGTGCGGCATATTCTGTCTGAATTGCTGGCGCGCGGCGAAGTGCATGATGAAATCGTGTCTGCCGCCAATATCGCTGTGACAGAGGTGCGCATGACGCCCGATCTGCGCAATGCGGCCGCTTATGTGAAACCGCTCATGTCCGCTGATGAGGATAAAGTGGTCACTGCATTGCGGCAAAATACCGCTTTCCTTCAACGCGAAGTGGCCAAGCGTTTGGGGCTGAAATTCGCGCCTAAACTCAAATTCAAACCGGATGAGAGCTTTGACGAGGCTGACCGGATTGAGGCTTTGCTGCGCGATCCCAAAGTCGCCCGAGACTTAGAAAGTGATTTAGAAGCGGATGAAGGGCAGGCATGAGTTTTGCAGTATCCTTTGCTGTGCTTGCCAGCTCAATGGCCTTCGCTGAGCAGGCGGCAGACGCACCGGCAATGCCGCAACCAACAGAAAACCCATTTCGGATCGGCAAAACGGCGTTTCGCGATATCAACTTTGTGCCGCCGCGCTGGAAGCTCGTCGACAAAGTGGTGGGCGATTTGGATGGCGATGGCACGACCGATAGCGTTCTGATCGTTCAGCAGAATGATCCCAAAAACCTCATGGATAATAAAGACGGGTTTGGCATGGATTATTATGATGCCAATCCGCGCGTTGTGATTGTGGCTTTGCAAAAGAATGCCGGCGAATATCATCTCGCCGATTTCAGCACCGATATTATCCCTGACCATAGTCAACCGACGATTAGCGATCCGTATGAGGATATGCGCATCGACAAAGGCTCGCTCCACCTTAATGTAGTGTTCTTCGCGAATGCCGGCAGTTGGTGGATGTCTAGCCACCGGTTCCAGTTCCGCTGGGATGGAAAGGCGATGGCGCTGATCGGGTTCGAAACGTCAAGTGTGCACCGCGCCAGCGGCGATATCCAGCAGGCTAGCGTCAATTATCTCAGTCGTAGGCGCAAGGATAGCAAAGGCAAAATTTCTGATAGCCAAGAGAATTGGCAATGGAGCGATGTTCCCAAAGGGACTGCTCACACGCTCAACTCTATCGGAGATGCTTTCGACTTTGAAGGTTAGTCGAAGGCTGCGGCTAGCCCGGCACCATCCGCGCTTTCAGATTTATCGTCACAGTCTTACCCACCACCAGATTAAACGAAGTCATGCCGTAGTTTTTGCGGTTAATCTTCATCGTGCCGGTTAGGCCAATCGCCTTGCCCATGGCAGTTTTTGGGTTGCGATCAAATGTGACGTACAGCGTTTCGGCCCGCGTCACGCCGCGCGCTGTTAGCTTGCCTGAAATGCGCCCCTTGGTCGGGCTGGTCATGGTCAGGTTTGACCCGGCGAATTTTGCGGTTGGATACTTATCGGTCCAAAAGAACTTTTCTGATTTCAGCCGGTTGAGCGTCACGCGGTCGGGCGCTTTGATATCCTGCGTGTTGATCGTGACATTGACCCGCGCAGCGCTGGGCCGGTCAGGTGCAAACTTTACCGCGCCGGTGATCGTGTTGAAAGTCGCTGTGCGGCTGCCAATGCCAAGGAAAGGCACCTTTGCCGCGACAGAGCTGGCCTTTGTGTCCAGCGTATAGGTTTGCGGGGCTGCACCCATCAGCAGCATGGCGGCGATTGGCGTCAGCGCGGCGGGCAAAATACGCTTGGGAATGTGTTTAATCATAGGTCTCTCCTATGATGCTATACGTTGCGCTAGGCTGAAACGTTTCACCCCATCCCAAATTATTCCGCGATTGCTGGTGCAGTGGCCTCTACCGCGGCCGCCACTTCTGGCAGGGAATATGCCACTGGCGCATCAGGGCCCAATGGAATGCCGAGATAGAACCACAGCACGATCAGAACCGTGCCGGAAATCATCAACCATACTGAGTATGGCAGCATCATTGCGGTTAGGCTGCCTAGGCCGAAATCTTTCTGCCAGCGCTGGGCAAAGACCAGGATTAGCGGGAAATAGACCATCAGAGGCGTGATGATATTGGTCGCACTATCGCCAACACGGTAAGCTGCTGTTGCACCTTCTGGACTTATGCCGAGCAGCATTAGCATTGGCACTAGGATTGGTGCGAGCAATGCCCATTTCGCAGAAGCTGAGCCTACGAACAGGTTCAATATGCCGGCAAAGATAACCATCAAGCCCAGAACAATCGGCAGCGGCAATCCGGTTGATTGGATCGCATCGGCCCCGTGAACGGCAGAAATCAGGCCAAGGTTTGACCAATTGAACATGGCCACGAAATGCGCCGCGGCGAACGCAAGGACGAGGTAATAGCCCATATCCTTCATGCTTTCGGCCATCATATTCACCAGATCGCGGTGGTTCTTAATCGCGCCTGTCGCGCGGCCATATGCCCAACCGGCGAGCAGGAAGAGGAGGAAGAACGCAGCGACTAGGCTTTGATACAGCGGGCGGAGTTCTGCGTGGATTGAACAATCGGCAATAGCTGCGCCGTCTTCGCCAATACAGGCTGCTTCATTGATCAGCGGAGTGCCCGGTGCGAAAACCATCACGACCCAAAGTGCAACCACGAACAGCACAGCAAGCCCAGCGTGACGCAGGCCTTTTGCCGCCAGCGGTCCGTCCGCCTCGATCGGGTCGGAACCATCATCGGAACCCGCTTGTGCACCGCCGGTCCATGCGCCCAGACGCGGCTCGATAATCTTATCGGTAACGTACCAAATGATCGGCAAGAACAGGAATGTCATCGCCGCGATGAAGTACCAATTGCCTGCGATATTCGCGCTCCAACTGGGGTCGAGCGAGCTGGCCGCAACCGCTTCCTCGGTAATGCCAAACAGCAATGCGTCGAGCTGTCCGGGCGAGATATTGGCGCTGAACCCGCCCGATACGCCAGCAAATGCTGCGGCGATACCGGCGAGTGGATGCCGTCCAGCAGCGGCGAACAATATGCCCGCCAGCGGGATGAGCACCACATATCCAGCGTCCGCTGCGTGATTGCCGATCATCGCGACCAGTGCAACAACTGGTGTGAGCAAAGCCTTTGGTGCGCTTTTCACAGCTTTCGCCATGCCAGCTGCGAAAAAGCCGGAACGCTCTGCCACGCCTGCCCCCAGCATCACAACCAAAACGTAGCCGAGTGGGTGGAAGTGGGTGAATGTTTTGGGCATTTCGACCCAAAGCCGCTGGATATTGTCGGGCGATAATAGGCTGACAGCCTCGATAGAAAGCGCGGTTCCAGTGGCCTCATCCAGCTCAGTGGGATGGAGCGCAGATACGCCAGAAAGCGCCGCGATCACTGACACTGCGACCAGTGCGATAATCAGATAGAAGAATATGAAAACCGGATCGGGAAGCTTATTTCCCGTCCGCTCGACCCAGCCCAAAATGCCTTTTTGTGCCGCTGCTGTCTCTACCATCGTAACGTCCGCCCTGTAAATTCATCCCTTATGCGCTTGCTAGCATTGCGCGCGCTGCCTGTCAGCATTCTGAATAGGGATTTGTGCACGGATGCTAACGTGCGCCTAGCGCAACCTGCGCTCCTCCCTTAGGCTGCGCATCCATGGCCAAGCTCTATTTCTATTATTCCAGCATGAATGCAGGCAAATCGACAACGCTGCTGCAAGCGGATTTCAACTACCGTGAACGCGGAATGCACACCATGCTTTGGACCGCAGCGCTGGATGACCGGAGCGCAGACAAAGCGATTGAAAGCCGGATCGGACTTGGCGCAAGTGCCGACCGGTTTGGGCCTGACACTGATTTGTGGGCGGCGATAAGCGAGCATCACGCAGATCAGAAACTCGATTGCGTGCTGGTGGATGAAGCGCAATTCTTATCGCCAGCGCAGGTCTGGCAATTGGCGCGTCTGGCGGATGAGAGCGGCATTCCAGTGCTCTGTTACGGTCTTCGCACTGATTTTCAGGGTGAGCTATTCCCCGGATCCGCCGCTTTGCTGGGCATTGCCGACAGCCTCGTTGAACTGAAAGCCGTGTGCCATTGCGGGCGCAAGGCCAGCATGAATTTGCGGGTCGATGAGAGCGGGGCTGCGATCAAGCAGGGCGCACAGACAGAGATTGGCGGGAACGATCGCTATGTCGCATTGTGCCGTAAGCATTTTAGCGAAGCGCTGGCATAAACTGCGTGCACTCCCTAGGCTGCTGATATTATGAACGAAACACTGACCCTTGCCGCGATCCTAATCCCGTGTCTTATCATCGCTATCGTCTTTCATGAGGTTGCGCATGGCTTTGTCGCGCTGAAATTGGGTGATCCCACGGCAAAGGATTTGAACCGGCTCAGTCTTAATCCCCTTCGTCATGTTGATCCCATCGGGACCTTGCTAGTGCCGGGAATGTTGGCACTGGCGAGCGGGCCAATCTTTGGCTGGGCGAAACCTGTTCCGGTAAACAAGAACCGGCTCGACAATCCACGTTTTGGGATGATGGCCGTGGCAGCAGCGGGGCCGGGCACAAACTTTCTTCGCGCATTGCTGGGTGCATTGGCGCTTGGCCTATTGGGACCAGAACTGGCGACTGGTTCGGCAGAGGAACCTGGATTGGTTGTGCAAGGATTGTTCTACTTCATCCTGATCAACACATTCCTTGGCATGTTTAACCTGCTGCCGATCCCGCCGTTCGACGGATCGCATATTTTGGAAGGCCTGCTTCCGCGCAGTATTGTCCCGTACTTCGCAAAATTGCGCCAAGCGGGCATGCTATTATTCTTTGGATTGGTGGCGCTGACTTGGTTCTTTCCGGAGTGGGGCGTGCTGGAAAAAACGATTGGCGTGCCGGTGGATTGGTTGATGGGCAAATATCTTTCACTGGCAGGTGTGGTTGCCGCCTAAGCGCTAAAGCGGCTAACCAGATGCTGCATCGATAAAGCGTGCTTCGGGATGGGCTGCGGTGATTTTGGCAAGCCATTCATCGCGCGTCCCGTTTTCCAATAAAGCCACGATACAGCCGCCAAAGCCGCCGCCGGTTAAGCGCGCGCCCACAGCGCCAAACGCCGCCGCATCGGTAACCAGAGCGTCGATTGCGGGCAGCGACATATCGAACAAATCGCGCATGCTGACATGGCTTTCATTCATCAACGCGCCAAGCCGGTCCATATCGCCTGTCTCTAACGCTTTGGCTGCATCCACAACTCGCAAATGTTCGGTAGCACAGTGCAGTGCGCGTGATTTCGCGGGTTCTTCTAATGTGCTGTCACGGATGGTTTCAGGCTCAAGCAAGCACAAATCATCGGTCCCGAAATGCGCTTTAGCCGTATCGCATTCTTCCTTGCGGATTGCATAGCGCCCTTCGGTAAGTTTGCGGGTTACGCCTGAATGCAGGACTACCAATTCATGCATAGTGGGCAGCGGGACAAGGCTGTATTCCAGCGCCTTTGTATCGAGCGCCATGGCCGTTCCGGGAGTGGCCAGCGCCACCGCCATTTGGTCCATTATGCCGCAGGGTACGCCCATATAATCATTCTCAACCCGCCGCGCTGCAACGGCCAGATCCACATCCGATTGCATGCCGCCTGCTGCTGATCGTGCAGCTTTGAGCACCGCCACGATTAATGCTGCGGAGGACGATAGGCCGGCCCCTTGCGGAATGGAGGATTGGATGGAAACGTCTGCTCCGCCGGACAACAGGCCAAGAACGCGCGCCTCTTGCAATGCGCCCACACACGGGTCTGACCAAGCGTCCTGCGCCCTATCGCTTAACTGGCGCGATGCTGTGTCTGGATAATCATTCGCGGTGACATTCACTGCGTCATCTTCACGCGGGGTGAGTGTGACTGCCAAGGATACTGATAGAGCTGCGGGCAGAACCATGCCGCCATTGTAATCGGTATGTTCGCCGATCAGATTGACGCGGCCGGGCGCGGTCGCCGTAAATTCAGACATTGCGCAGCGCCTCTGCGGCATCCTCTGGCATCACATCCACGGTAAAAACACCGGAATGCTGCTCAACACTGGCGAGATATTTGACGCGTCCGGCAGCTCTTAGCAATGGATAGAACTGCACGCTGAAATGGAAGTTGTCAGTATCGCCCAGCGCTGGGTTTGGCGAAGCGTGAAAGCCCATCATTGTCGCTGCTGGCCCTTTGAACAAAACGTCATAGCGGCGGGTAATCTCGCCCATCCATTCCGCTAGACCTTCCAATTCTTTGGCTGTGCATTCCCACGGTCCGGCGCGGCGTTTCACTGGTGCTAGCCAAACCTCATATGGGAAGCGGGCAAAGCGCGGAACGAAGGCTGCGATGCCGCCTTTCACGCCAAGCAAATAGTCCGATGCAGCAGCGATTTCATCGGCAAGCGAGTATCCTGCGGCAAAGGAAGATGCCTCGCGTTCCGCCACCAAAGGCAATCGGTTAAATCCGTAAATCTGGCCGTGCGGATGGTGAAGGGTGACGCCGACTGCATCGCCGCGATTTTCAAACGGCAGCACATATGCGCATCCGGCATCAAACAATGCTTCGTAGCGGTCATTGATGGCGGCGAGCAGGGTTTGCCGCCGGTCTGATCCGATGGAATGGAGGTTGCCGGTTGCCTCTGGGCCGTAAACAACCACTTCGCACGCGCCCTTTGCCGGTTCGCAATCCATTCCGGTAAGCTCGGCCGCGTCCGATGCGCTGGAGTGAAAGGCTGCAAATTTATTGTCGAATATCGCCAGTTCAAAATCGCTAAACGGGATTTCAGTTGGCGGGCCGTCTGGCTGGGTTGGGGCTAGCGGATCATCAGCTGCGGCGGGTTTGAACGTGCGGTTTTGCCGGTGGGCAGCATAGACATTCCATTCCCCGCGAAGGGGGTGAAACCTGAGCTCTCCGCCTTGCGCAATTTCTTCATCCGATTGGTGGAGCGGTTCTTCGTCATGGGGAGCGCGGCCATATAGCCGTAAGCTACGCCCATCAGCCTTGATAAAGTCGCGGCGATAGACAGGCTTGCCGCCAATATCGCTTGTGAGTTTTACCGGATCGCTCATGCTGCCTTCACGTGCGCAGCGAACCATGCTGTAACCCGCGCCTGTGCCGCATCGTCCAAATGCAGACCCAGCTTGCTGCGCCGCCACAAAGCATCATCGGCGGATGTTACGAATTCTTGGTCGATGAGATATTCAAGTTCGGTGGCATAAAGGCCCAGATCATCATCGCCGCTAAGGTTCTCACCCAGATCATTAAGCCCGCGCGCATCCTGTAACACTTCATCGATCCGCATCCCGTAAGCACGCACCAACCGGTCAATCGCCTTGCGCGGAAGGAAAGCGTATTTCTCAGCACATTCGCCGATGAAAACGTCCGTATGCATAGGGTCAAAACCGCCACCCGGTAGGATCGCATCCTGCGTCCAAGCCTCTCCGCCCAATCCGCCAAGCTTCGCGATGGCGTGTTCAGCCAGTTTTCGGAAAGTGGTGATTTTTCCGCCAAAAATGGAGAGGATTGCAGGCGCTTTGCCGTCTGTTCCCTCATCCAGCTCAAACACATAATCGCGCGTTACAGTGGAGTTGTTTGCAGACTTGTCATCATACAAAGGCCGCACACCGGCATAGCTGGAAACGGCATCAGCTGGGGTGATGCTTGTGCGCAAATATTCATTCGCAGCGTCGCAGAGATAGGCGCTTTCTTCAGGCGAGATATCAATGCCTGATGGATCGCCTTCAAACCCCTGATCGGTAGTGCCGACCAGAGTGAAATCACGTTCATAGGGGATCGCAAAGATGATCCGGGCATCCTTGTTTTGGAAGATGTAGCAGTGATCGCCATCGAACAATTTGGGGAAGATCAGGTGACTGCCTTTGACCAGACGCAGGTTCTGATGCTGGCTTTCAGGCGCTGCCTTGCCCAGCACTTTGTCGACCCATGGGCCAGCGGCATTCACCACTTTGCGTGCAGTAATTGTGCGCTCGCCAGAGGCATTTTTGATCGTTGCTGTCCACATGTCCTTGCCGCGTTCGAGGCCCACGCATTCGGTGCGGGTGGCGATATCTGCGCCGCGTTCTTTTGCATCCATGCAGGCAAGCACAACAAGCCGCGCATCCTCAACCCAGCAATCGGAATATTCAAAGCCTGTCGTTAGCCGGTCTTGCAGAAAGCCAGCGTGCTCCCCCTCGCGCAGATTGACCGTTTTGGTTGCGGGTAGCAATTTACGTCCGCCAAGATGGTCATACATAAATAGACCAAGCCGAAGCATCCATTTGGGCCGCAAACCTGTGTCATGCGGCAGCACAAACCTCAGCGGCCAGATGATATGCGGCGCAGATTTCAGCAGGCGCTCACGCTCGATCAGGCTTTCACGCACCAGCCGGAATTCGTAATGCTCCAAATAGCGCAAGCCCCCATGCACCAGCTTGGTCGAGGAGCTGGAGGTGTGGCTGGCCAGATCATCTTTCTCAACCAGCAGAACCTTTGCGCCGCGCCCCGCTGCATCGCGTGCAATCCCTGCGCCATTGATCCCGCCGCCAATGACAAGCAGATCATAGGGCGTGCCGCTTGCTTGCTCGCCGTTAGTCATAGGTCAGTCAGTCGCTTCCAAATGATAGATCAGGCACGTGTCGGGGAAAGTTAGCGGTGGCTGTATCCCGTACCCCATCAATGCTGCCCCGCTAAAGATGCTGCCTTTGCCGGTCAGATCGGCTGCGTCAACAATGCTGGGCGCAGAGATCGACGGGTTCTTTTCCGGCCAGACCAAGCGTGTGCAATATTGTTTTGCAGGATCCAGCCCATCAAACCGGATGCGGTTTGGCTGGGTTTGCGGTTGTTCTTCTAACTTGGCGTATGAGAATAATGCTTCGCTCGCATCCGCCGCTACACATCCAACAAGGTTCGTATGCGAAGCCGATGAAAGCCGCAGAAAACGCCCTTGATGGATCAGTTTGCGGTGCTTCTTGTGAAGCGCAATTCCAGCTTTCAGAATGCCAAGATCATCCGCACTTTCTTTGCGTAGGTCGACCTCCATTCCCATATGCCCGAAAATGGCTGAGCCGACGCGGAACGCCATATCAAACCGCCGACCGGTGATGTGGCAACGCTCTGGCCCAACATGGCTGCCCAGCACGCGAAGGGGGAAGAAATAGCTCGCACCGCGCTGAATGCTTTGCCGAGCGCGCGCATCATTATTGTCGGATGTCCAAATGCGGTCAGTGTAGCGCAAGATACCGAAATCCGCGCGCCCGCCGCCTGATGAACAGCTTTCAATCTCAAGCTCTTTGTGCGCCTCGCGCAGTTTCGCCATCAGCTGATACACCGCTAGCGTTTGCCGGTGCATCGCCCCGCGTCCGCCGCTGCCGGGGTAATTGGTATCGCGGTTCATATCCCATTTGATGTAGGCGATGTCATATTCTGCGACCAGCGCAGTGATCTTTTCAAACAGATAGTCGAAAACGGCTGGCTTAGTCAGGTCGAGAGTGTGCTGGCCGCGAAACGGAACAGCTTCTACGCCGTCTGCTTGCAGCACCCAATCGGGATGGGCGCGGAACAAATCGCTGTCGGGATTGACCATTTCTGGTTCAAACCAAAGGCCGAACTCCATGCCCAATGATTTTACTCGGGTCGTGAGCGCATGCAGCCCCTTGGGATAGACAGCGTCCGACACCCACCAATCACCCAGTCCGGTTTTGTCATTGCGGCGCCCGCCGAACCAGCCATCGTCCAAGACAAAGCGTTCAGCGCCGACGGAGGCAGCTTTGTCGGCCAAGGCTAGCAATGCATCTTCATCGTGATCGAAATAGACCGCTTCCCATGTGTTGTAATGCACTGGGCGCGGTTTTGCGAAGCTGCGACGGTCCAAAATATCGCGGGTTAAGTGCTCATGAAAGCGCTGCGAAATGTCGCCTATCCCGCTGTCGGACCATACCGCCAGCATATCAGGTGTGCGGTAAGTTTCGCCGCTAACAAGCCGGATTTCGCCAGGGAACCAAAGCTCCCCCATTTGCACAAATGTGCTGCCATCATTGTGCTGATCTGCGCGCAGGCGGCTGTTTCCGCTCCACGCCAGATGAAAGCCTGCTGCGGGTCCGGATATTTCGCTGGTGTCGGGCGAGTGGGCGATGAAACTGGGAAAGACATCATGGCTGGTGCGGCCGGTTTTGTTTTCGCGCACGATACTGCCGCGCAATGTCTCTGTCTGCTCGACCTGAAATTCGCCGGACCATCTGCCTGTAAAACTCATGATCTGGTTCAGCTGCGGGTCGAGCGGCAAATGCAGCGCTGCACACCAATCCAATTCAAGCTCAGCCTCTGCGCGATTTTCTACCTGCGTGCTGCATGTCGCCATTCCCGTTTGCGGATCAATCGCAATCGTATGGCAGCAGGCGATACCTGTGTTCGCGTCTTCTGAGCTTAGCTGAACTGTGTGCTCATTTGGCTGCTCTACGGTAACAAGGCGCAAATCAATCGCCCAATCCTTACCGCTGCGGTGGGCGACCAAACCCGATGGGCCGGAAAGCCCCGTGCCGATTTCATTGATCAGCGATCCGCGCAACGGAACCGATGATCCGCCAGGCGCATGTTGGCGGGTGCTAAGCAGCGCCAGCTCAGTTGCATCAGCCCCGGGCAAATCCACGCCGGCATAAAGACACCGTGGCCGCGCGCCTTTTGTCACTTCTAAAGCAATCAAAGTGCCGCCGCCACGCAGGTTGAGAAAATGGGGTGAGGGGGCAGGTGCAGGCATACTAACGTAAACCCCTAGATGTTTTCGCAGCTGTGTTCCATGAGCATTGCACGCGCAGCGAATTTTTTTGCACCCCTCGGGAGAGACCACGCATGAGCATAACCCAAATCGCCGTTTTTGTCGCGATTACAGCGCTGATCGCCTTTGCCACATATATGCATTGCCGCGGCAAGCTGTCTGATGGGCATTCGAGTGAGAAGGATTACTTTCTCGCTAGCGGCGGCCTGAAATGGTACTTTATTGCTGGGTCAATCACGCTCACAAACCTGTCGACCGATCAGCTGATCGGGATGAACGGCAATCAGATGGCGCTGCTTGCATGGTGGGAATTTGCCGCTGTGGCAGGCCTGCTGATCCTGACCTTTGTATTCCTGCCGGTCTATTACAAAAACAATTGCACGACCACGACTGAGCTTTTGCAGAAAAAGTACAATGACAAGCATATTCGCGCGCTGATTAGTGTGCTGTTCCTATTCGGTAATCTGTTCATTTTCTTGCCCGCGATTTTGTATGGCGGATCTCTGTTCCTGATCTCAATGGTGGGGCTGGATACGGGCCTTGAAAACATATTGATCGTCGCCGTAATCCTAGCCATCGTCGGTGCCTGCTATGCGATTATTGGCGGGCTGAGAGCGGTCGCTGTCTCCGACACATATTCGGGCGTGCTGATACTCGGCCTTGCATTGCTGGTGGTCTATCTCGCGCTGCAAGCGATTGATTTTGACCTCACCGGAATTCCAGCGGATCGGCTTACTTTGATTGGGTCAAATGACAGCCCAATCCCGTGGCATACTTTGCTGACCGGTATGATTTTCATCCAGACGTTTTACTGGTCCACGAACCAAACGATCACTCAGCGGGCGATGGCCGCACCCAACATTGGTGAGGCGCAAAAAGGCGTGCTGACCGCCGCCGGTATCCGGCTGCTGATCGTGCCGGCGATTGTGGTGATACCGGGCATTGTATCCTACAAGCTCTACGGTGATGTGGGCGATGCAGCCTACGGGCGCATTGTGGGCGATGTGCTGCCTGTATGGCTTTCAGGAGCATTCGCAGCAGCTTTGGCCGCAGCGGTGCTCACGACGTTTAACTCGATCCTCAACGCTTCGGCAGCGCTTTATGTGTGCGACATTCACGAAGCGTATCGGGGCAAGGCCAAATCAGTCGCTAAGCTGTCGGCCATCGTGTCCATCGTGATGAGCGTTTTGGCGCTGGTGCTCGTGCCGTTTTTCGCCAGTCAGGAAAGCCTGATCAACACGGTTCAGGAACTTTACGGATTGCTTTCAATGCCGATCCTATCCGCCTTTGTCGTGTGCCTAATGTTCAAGAATGTGAAGGCTGGCGCGGCAATGATCGGTGTGGTCACCGGCGTCGCATTCTACGGCTTTTGGAGCATGGTGTGGGAGCCTGCGCATTACATTCATGGCATGGCGGTGACATTGGTGCTGTCGGTGGTGACAGCGCTTGTAATGAACAAGATCGTTTTTGGTGAAACGCCGGTGTTTTCGCTCGGCGGGGCTGATTCAACTCCCGAAGCCGCTTGAGCGCGATTTGTTGCGCTACCGCCTACGGCTACTTGAGCGCGAGCGCCGCTTCGCCTAGCGAGCGCGCATGACCAAACTCAAACCCGCGCCAAATGGCTGGATCATTTTGGATAAGCCGCGCGGGCTTGGCTCAACGCAGGCGGTGGCTGCGGTTAAGCGGAACTTGCGGGAAGGCGGCTATGCCAAGACCAAAGTTGGTCATGGCGGCACGCTGGACCCGCTTGCTGAAGGCGTGCTGCCGATTGCGCTTGGCGAAGCGACGAAACTGGCGGGCCGAATGCTCGATTCCGACAAGATTTACGATTTTTCGGTCAAATTTGGTGAAGAAACGGCGACTTTTGACACAGAAGGAGAGGTAACGCGGCGCAGCGAAATCATCCCTTCGGCGGATGATGTCACTTCAGTCCTCCCAAAATTCACCGGACCGATTGAGCAAGTTCCGCCCGCATATTCGGCGATAAAAGTGGACGGAAAGCGTGCTTATGACCGCGCCCGCGCTGGCGAAGAAGTTGAGCTTAAAACTCGCAAGGTCACGATCCACGGGCTGGATTTGCTAAGCTTTGAAGGCAATTCAGCCACCCTGCGCGCCCATGTTTCCAAGGGCACATATATCCGCAGCCTAGCGCGCGATATCGCCCGTGAACTGGGCAGTTGCGGCCATGTCACCTATCTTCGCCGGATAAAGGCGGTGCCGTTCGACGAAAAACAAGCGATTTCGCTGGACAATCTCAACGAAATTGGTAGTGGCGCGAGCTTAATTGACCTCCTCCTGCCGCTAGAGGCGGGGCTGGACGACATCCCGGCCCTTCACCTTGATCAGACAGATGCGCAGGCGGTCCAACATGGCCGGGTCTTGTCTGAACTGCCCCAAAGCGATGGGCTTTACTGCGCGATGCTGGAAAATACTCCGGTAGCGCTCGTGAATATCATCGCTGGTTCCACGAAAGTGGTGCGGGGCTTTAACCTTCCCGATGTCGCGGAGTAAAAGAATGACGATTACAGCTGAACGCAAGCAAGAAGTTATCAAGGAACACGCGCAGACAGACGGCGACACAGGTTCGCCAGAAGTGCAAGTCGCGATCCTGACAGAGCGTATCAAAAACCTCACCGAACACTTCAAAAGCAACCACAAGGATAACCATTCCCGTCGCGGTTTGCTGATGATGGTGAACAAGCGCCGTTCGCTCCTCGCCTATCTGAAAAAGATTGATGTGGAACGCTACAATGCGCTGATCGCGAAGCTGGGTCTTCGTAAGTAAGAATTTCGAAGGGCGGCCTGAGGGTCGCTCTTTGCTTATGAGGCATAGCGGCATCCGGTCGCTTGCCTTGGGGTAGAGAAAAATCCCCACACCGGACCGGGACGGTATCCCCGGCACATAGGCCCCGCGTTCGCAATAAGGCCGCGCGGGACATCCAAGGAAAATACATGTTCGACAAGAAAACCGTATCGATTGAGTGGGGCGGCAAAACCCTCACCCTCGAAACAGGCCAAATCGCCCGTCAAGCAGACGGCGCTGTTCTGGCCACTTATGGCGAAACCGTGGTGCTGTGCGCAGTAACCGCCGCCAAATCCGTACGCGAAGGGCAGGACTTCTTCCCGCTGACCGTACACTATCAAGAAAAATTCTCATCAGCCGGCCGGATCCCGGGTGGCTTTTTCAAGCGCGAAGGCCGCGCGACGGAAAAAGAGACGCTAACATCGCGTCTCATCGACCGTCCTTGCCGCCCGCTTTTCCCAGAAGGTTTCTACAACGAAATCAACGTAATCTGTCAGGTTCTGTCTTATGATGGCGAAACTGAGCCAGACATCGTTGCTATGGTTGCAGCCTCTGCTGCGCTGACCATTTCTGGTCTGCCATTCATGGGCCCAATCGGCGCCGCACGCGTTGGTTTCTCAACCGAAGGCGAATATATCCTCAACCCGCGCGTCGAAGATGCTCTGGGTGATGAAGGCCGCCTCGACCTAGTTGTTGCAGCGACACAAGACGCTGTGATGATGGTTGAATCCGAAGCGAAAGAATTGACCGAGGAAGAAATGCTCGGAGCGATTATGTTCGCTCACGATGAAAGCCGCAAAGTTATCGGCGCGATCATTGATCTGGCTGAACAAGCAGCGAAAGATCCATGGGATCTGCCAGCAGCAGACGACAATTCAGCAATGAAGAAAAAGCTGAAAACGCTCGTCGGCAAAGACATTGCCGCAGCTTACAAGCTGACCGATAAATCAGAGCGTTCAGACGCGCTGAACCTTGCCCGCGCTAAGGCGAAAGAAGCCTATGCCGAGGAAGATGGTCAGACACAGATGACGGCTGGTAAAGTCGTTAAGAAGCTGGAATCGGAAATCGTTCGCGGCGCTATCTTGAAAGATGGCCAGCGTATCGACGGACGTAAAACCGATGAAGTTCGCCCGATTGAGGCGATGGTCGGCCTGCTTCCACGCACACACGGTTCGGCGCTGTTTACCCGCGGTGAAACGCAGGCAATCTGCACCACCACGCTTGGCACGAAAGATGCCGAGCAAATGATCGACGGGCTGGAAGGTCTTTCGTACAATAACTTCATGCTGCACTATAACTTCCCGCCCTATTCGGTTGGTGAAGTGGGCCGGTTCGGCTTTACGAGCCGCCGCGAAACAGGTCACGGCAAGCTCGCCTATCGCGCGCTGCACCCGATCCTGCCCGATCATGAAGACTTCCCATACACAATTCGCATTCTGTCGGACATCACCGAGTCAAACGGTTCGTCTTCAATGGCGACTGTATGCGGCGGCTGTCTGTCGATGATGGATGCAGGCGTTCCAATCGAGCGTCCAGTATCCGGTATTGCGATGGGTCTGATCCTCGAAGGCGAAGATTTCACTGTTCTGTCCGACATTCTGGGTGATGAAGATCACTTGGGCGACATGGACTTTAAAGTGGCTGGCAGCGAAACCGGCATCACTTCGCTCCAGATGGACATTAAAGTCGCTGGCATCACCAAGGAAATCATGGAAACTGCGATGGATCAGGCGAAAGCCGGCCGTACGCACATCCTTGGCGAAATGAACAAGGCGCTGGGTTCCAGCCGCACTGGCGTTTCGCAGCATGCTCCGCGTATCGAGACAATGCAGATCGACAAATCGAAGATCCGCGACATCATCGGTACTGGCGGTAAGGTTATCCGCGAAATCGTTGCTGAAACCGGCGCGAAGGTCGATATTGATGATGAAGGCGTCATCAAAATCAGCTCGTCCGACGGTAGCCAAATCGATGCAGCGAAAGCCTGGATCGAAGGTATTGTGGAAGAAGCCGAAGTTGGCAAAATCTACAACGGCAAAGTCGTCAACATCGTTGATTTCGGCGCTTTTGTAAACTTCATGGGCGGCAAGGACGGTCTCGTCCACGTGTCTGAAATGAAGAATGAGCGCGTTGAGAAAGTCACCGACGTTGTTTCCGAGGGCCAAGAAGTGAAGGTCAAAGTTCTCGAGATTGATCAGCGCGGCAAGGTTCGCCTCTCGATGCGGGTTGTTGATCAGGAAACTGGCGAAGAGCTGGAAGACACTCGTCCACCACGCGAAAATAAACCGCGCGGTGATAAAGGTGATCGGCGCGGTCCACGCGGTTCACGTAGCCGCGGCGGTGATCGCGGCGGTCGCCGTGATGGCGGCGGCGGAAACAAGGGCGGCGATACTGGCGGTGATGCCGGTCACGTGCCTGACTTCCTGAAAGACTAAGTTCTTTCAGCCGACCAATAAAAAGGGGCCGCCCGGAGCATATCCGAGCGGCCCTTTTTTGTGCCATTTGTTCAGCGAGCAGATCGCTTAGAGCGAACCTGCTTGCCTTCACCCTCGCTTCTATTTGCGGGGGGCGACGTCGCCTTGAGTGCCTGAACCCTTGGCAGGTTGAGTGCCAGACCCTTTGGCCGCTTCAGTGCCCGATCCCTTGGCCTGTTCGACCATGGCCTTGCCTTCTTCACTGCGTTCTTTGGCAGCTGCCTTAGCTGGAGCAGTCCGGCTGGTCACTTCTGCCTCAGCGCTTTCCTTGATCTTTGCGGGCGCCTTGGCAGCATCCCGCTTCGGAGCAGGAGCACGGCTAGTGGCCGTGGCAGTCGTAGTGGCTGCTTCGCTGGCTACGGCATCGCTATCTGTGTCGCTGCTGGTCTCTAGGCTTGTGTCGGCATCAGTTTCGTCTGTTTCGGTCGAGGCTTCTTCCAAAACCGTGTCTGTTTCGGCGTCTGTTTCTTCAGCTGTGTCGGCGGCTACCCTTTCGGTTTCCGCGCCGGCTGCATCATCGGCAGGTGCATCTTCACTGGCTCCGCTGCAAGCTGCCAAAGCAAGTGCGCCCAGAACTGGCGTAAATATGGCTATCTTTTTCATTTCAAACCCTCATTTTCGTTAGAACAAGAACGTGTGGGCGGAGCTTACATACAATCTGCTTGCGTTGTCCATTGGGCGCGGCAATGATTTTGCCAAAGTCACGGTGAAGAACCTTTTTTCCTTGGCGCTTTGCTTGGCGCGAAGCTGGGGCTAGGGAGAGCGAATGCTCAAACGTGAACTTATAGGCACTGTCCAAATTCCCGATGGCGAGGAGCTGGAACTGTTCAGCCATGGCCGCGATTTCATGATCGTGCTGGGTCATAATGAGCTGATGAGCACGCGCATGCGTTTTTCAGAGGAGCAGCTTGCCGACCTGACCTTTGACCGTCTGACAGACGATAGCCCGCGCATGCTGATCGGCGGGTATGGCATGGGCTTTACCCTGCGTGCAGCGCTGGCCCGTATGGGTGAGAATGGCGAGGCTGTGCTTGCGGAAATCGCTGAGAAGATCGTCGATTGGGCGCGCGGACCTATGGCGGAGCTGACCGGCGATTGCTTGGATGATCCGCGGCTCGACCTGAAGATATGCGATGTCGCTGCGCTGATTGATGATGCCAATGATGGCACTTGCGACAAGTTCGATGCGATCCTGCTCGACGTGGACAATGGCCCAGACGGGATGGTGCGGTTCGACAATAACCGGCTCTATTCGCGCACCGGCATGGGCAAAGCTCGCGATGCCTTAAAGCCCGGCGGCATTCTGGCGGTATGGTCAGCCGCGCCCGATCACGGATTTAAGCGCCGGATGATGGACGCGCGGCTCTATGTTGAAGAGATCAGCGTTCGTTCTCGTCCCAACAATAAAGGCGCGCATCACACTATCTGGTTCGCACGGAAGAATTAGAAATCATAGATCAACGTCGCGCGGGTTAGCGTGTCTGTCTTCACAGCGCCAACCGGCGGGTTTGTCTCATGCTCAACCGTGTAAGAGAGGCTAGCGGAGAAACCGGCACCCAATCCAGCCACAAGCCCTGTGGTGCTGACAAAGGTATTGCCGCCCGATTGGATGAAGGCGCTGGCATCTTCGGTCAGTTTCAAATTCTCAGCGATTTGCCAGTCAAAATCCAATGCGGCGAGGCCAGCGATTGAGCTATCTGATGTGCCGTTCACAAAGTCGGTCTTGCGGTATGCAGGACCAGCTTTCACAGCGAGCTGCATAGTGTCGTTTTCAATCACTCGGTAGCCAAGGCCGCCCGATGCTACATAGCGCGCATCATACCCTTGGAATGTGTCGCGTTCATATTGCACCAGCCCGTAAGCATAAAGCCGGTCAGAGATATCGTAATTGGCTTCATATGCGGCAAGGAATTGTTCGCGCGTTGTGACACCGTTTGTCTCTTGATAATCGACAAGGCCTGTCAGCTTGTGACGCCAATCAATGCCGGTTTTCTCTAGCCTAATGCCTGCGGTTACTCCGGTATCAGATGTGTTGCCGGTTGTGCGGAATGCACCCAATTGTCCCTGACCCGACCAATTGTCGAGCAGTCCTGCATTGCGTTTGTCCGCTTCTTCTTGAGCAGCGGCGGCCGCTGCTTTTTCCGCCTCAGACGCTTCGAACTTAGCCTGCATAGCGTTCAGTTCATCAGTATCAGCCGGATTGGTTTCACGCGCCAAATCCATCACTGCACGCACGGTCGGCGCGTCCCCTTTGGCAATCGCGGCATCGATCATCGCTCGGACAGGATCAGGCACTTCTGCAAGTGCTGATTGAGGGGTGAGAGCCAGCGCTCCCAAAATTGCAGTACCAATGGCTTTGGGGGCGAGATTTTTCATGCGAATTTCCGTTAGTTGCGTGACAGCCTCATCGGGCCAAGAAAATCTGTCTTACCAAGAGTCACGCCTTTATGACGCAAAATGTCGTAAAAAGTGGTCGCATGGAAATAGAGATTGGGCTGGTTGAAGCTGAGTAAAAACTCCTGACCCTTGCCTTCAAACAGCGCTTTACCGCCCATGATGAAGGCAACATCCTTGTCCGCAATGGGTTCAAGGTCTGCCTCGGTAAAGCCTGCAAGTTTTTCCTGAGCATCGGTAATCTGCGCACGCATTGCATCCCAAGTCTCTGGGACATCAGAGAAATTTGGCGTGAATGTGCCGGTTTGCAGTTGCTCCACCGCATAGGCGCTATGCACCCAGCAGCTGCGCACATGCCATGGCAAAGGCCACATATCGCCCGCCAATTGCGCTTCGATCAGATCAGCATCGGTTAGGCCGTGCTCTTTCACATGGGCCTCTCCCTTGTCGATCAATCCGGACAGAGCATCCAAAGTTTGCTGGCAATTGGGAACAAAGGCTTGATGAAGAGATAGGGCCACGGTGCGCCTCCTTATGATTGAACAAGATTTTGCGCTTTCCTACTCAGAGTGATTGGGGCCATGCAAGGTGTGGTTACATGCTCCGCGACTTCTTTTTAAATTCAGGTGGAATTGGGCGCGTTTAGTGGGGGCAAGTTTGTCCCTTTATAGCTGTGTAACATGTGTAACTTACAAGATTGATGTGAAAGGCTGGTCGAGCGCGCGCAGCAGGCACAAAAAAGGCCGCAATCCATGACGGACGCGGCCCTTTTGTTAGAAAGTGTTAGAGGCCTAACGGACCCGCGGTCCGCCAAATGGCAAAGGTGGAGGGGGTCTGCGCGCACCGCGCGGCAATTGAGCCTGATACGCGCGGCCGCAATGTTCAACGCAATATGGGAAGCCGGGGTTTACCTCGGTTCCGCAAAAGTGGAAATCCGGCTCACCCGGGTGACCCATGGGCCAGCGGCAGACCTTGTCAGACAGATCCAGCAGGCTGGTTTTGTCCGCAATCTCTTCGCTTGGCTTGGCCGGAACCAAGCGGCGGGGCGGCGCAGGCGGGATTGGCGGCTGCTGATCGCCTGGACCTTGGCGCAAAAACCCGCCTGGTCCGACAGAAACGATCTTTGGCAGATCGGGCGTCGGATTAGGGATGGGCTGCACCGGCACGCCTTCTGCAGCGGGACCAGCATTGGCGACACCGCCGCGGTGCTGAACCGGCTTAGGCGTTGGCCGAATGGCAGGCTTCGTCCCTGTCCTTTTCGGCGGGGACGCTTTAGCCGCTGGTTTCTTGGCTGCCGCTTTCTTCTTCTTTTCCGCTGCTTTCACAGGGGAAGGGCGCGATTTCAGGCCAAGCCTGTGCGCCTTTCCGATTACGGCATTGCGGCTAACGCCGCCCAATTCTTCTGCGATCTGGCTAGCGGTCGATCCGCCTTCCCACATCTTCTGGAGCGTTCCAATGCGCTCGTCAGTCCAGCTCATAGTCTTTTAATTCCCGTTCAATTCTACCGTCTGCCCACTTACCCAAGCATGTGCTTAAGCATTTGGACTAGGCGCCTGTCACGCCACTTGTCAGGATGCGTGCTAGGCCTTAACCGGACCATCATGGCCAATCAAGCAAGCACTCGCCCTGTAAATGGCGCTACCCCTAAAGAAATGTCGTCAAGCGCGGTCTCCGGCCCAGTGACTAGGGGGGCATCCGAATTCACGCCGCGAGGTGTGCCGGTCATCACCGGCATTAACCGCATTGGTCTGTGGTCCCTCTATATTAAGGAGGTTCGCCGTTTTCTCAAGGTGCAGACGCAGACTATTTGGGCCCCTGCGGTTACAACGCTGCTGTTTTTGGTGATTTTTACCGTTGCTTTGGGGCGGGGTGACCGCGAAGTTTTGGGCGTACCCTTTGCCAGCTTTATTGCGCCGGGGCTGATCATGATGGGGATGATGCAAAATGCTTTTGCCAATTCATCCTTCTCGTTTTTATCGGGCAAGATCATGGGCACGATCATTGATCTATTGATGCCGCCATTGTCCGAAGGCGAGCTGATGACGGGCATTATCGCTGCGGCAATAACGCGCGCAATCGCTGTTGGATTGGCAGTAGCACTGGCGATGGTTCTTTGGCCGGGTGTGACATTGGCCGTTAGTCATTGGTGGGCAATTGTCTGGTTCGGCCTGATGGGATCGATGATGCTGGCTCTACTGGGCTTGCTCACGTCGATCTGGGCGGAGAAGTTTGATCACAATGCTGCGATTACAAACTTCATCATTGCGCCATTGTCGCTATTGTCCGGCACATTCTACACGATTGAGAACCTTGCCCCGATCATTCAGGGCATCAGCCGCGCGAACCCATTTTTCTATGTGATTTCAGGCTTCCGCTATGGCTTCTTAGGCGAAAGCGATATTGGTGCAGGTGTTTCCGCTGTGGTGCAGGCCGCGATTGGTTTGGGCGTATTCAACCTAGTACTTGCCCTAGTCACTTACAAAGTGCTGAAATCGGGCTGGAAGCTTAAGGACTAGGCGCGCCAATTTAGTGGGTTAAAGAGCGCCGCATCCGGTACCGGCCGTCTTCGAATTGATCGAACAATTCTGAGACATTGGGATGATCGACCGGACCACCGCTTGAATCGTCCAGCAAGTTCTGCTGGCTGACATAGGCGACATATGAACTATCATCGCTTTCTGCGAGCAGGTGATAGTATGGCTGGTCGCGGTGCGGACGGATGTGTTCTGGAATGGATTCGTACCATTCTTCTGAATTGGCAAAGACGGGATCGATATCGAATATTACGCCGCGAAAATCGAACATGCGGTGCTTCACAATCGCGCCGATGCCGAACTTTGCGCTGGCGTTGCGCGGCACTTCGATAGTGCGGCCTGCTTGGGCGGAGAAAAATTCGGATCTATCCATTACGCCTAAGTATATGGCGTTGGTGACGGTTGAAACAAGAAGGGAATGCTCCTCGTCCCCGAATTCACGGAAAATTGAGGGCTTGGCAAGGTTTGGGGGTTAAGCTAACCGCGCTCATCCTATTGCGCTACCGCTTCGTTTTTTGAGCGCGCGGGCAGCAACACGGCCGTGATGATAGGGTGCGGGCTAAAGCAGTGATGCGGTAGCACAGCAAGGAACGCGGAGAGATGCCGGAGTGGTCGAACGGGGTAGTCTCGAAAACTACTGTGCGGGCAACCGTACCCAGGGTTCGAATCCCTGTCTCTCCGCCATTTTTGTTGCAACGCGTTGCAACTCCTAGAAAAGCTCGTATTGTAGACGTTTGGAGCACGGTCTTTGCTACAAAAATTGCTACAAAAGGGTTTGGGTTGAAGAAGGTCAAAGGGCACCGCTACCTATTTCTCCGGGAGGCGATGTATTATTTCAAACGGGGAGTGCCAGCCGAAGTCAGAGGTGCCTTTCAGGGAAGGGCGCAGGTTTGGACATCGTTAAAGACGGGCGATCTCCGGGTTGCACGTATCCGTCTTCAACGAAGCATCGACGAGTTCGAGAATACTTTGTCGGATGCAAGAGGTCAGGTCGCGCCGACCAAGATCGCATTCGCGCCATACAAACCGAGCAAGACAGAGCTTGATGTTCGAGTGCGAGAAGCATTTGTTGAACGTCAGCGCCGGACACGGCCCGTCAATCGATTTGATCCCGCATCTGTAGAAGCTGCAAAAGCTAGGTTGGAAGACTTAAAGGCGTATCGGCAAGCGGCGCGATCTTCGCGGGGGGTCTACGGTGGCTCGGTTCCCACGCACGTAATTTGGCAGGCTCAAGAACTTTGTGAAAAACACGGTTGGTCTATTTCGGAAGCCGATCAGCAGTGGGGCGATTTGGTAGATCAGGTTGTGCGTGCGCAGATCGAAAGCGCCGAGCGGGAGCTTCAATTGCTAGAAGGTATTCCGGAAACAGCCATAGATGTCGGGTTTGCTCCCTCCGTTCTAAAAAGTGACCACGACCTGATCCAATCTGGCGATTTGCGGCTAGGACCGCCTTTGCCGCTTCTTGATCTGTTCCTTGAATATGTAGCTGAACGCAATCCGTCTCCTGCTACGATTAAGTCTTTCAAGGCGAAGATCGACGCATTTGAAAGGTTCCTTGGACACGACGATGCAAGGAAGGTGACGAAGCGAGACGTGTCGCGCTGGAAAGACTTCCTGCTCGCCGAAGGACGAAGTGGCGGTGGTCCCCTAAACCCTAAAACTGTCAGAGCTACCTTTCTGTCAGCGATCAAAGTTACATTGAAGCGTGGGTTTGATAGCGGACAACTGCCCGCAAACGTTGCTGAGGGGGTAGGCGTAGCGGGGCGTAAGAAATCGCCCATGCTTAGATCGAAAGGTTTTAGCGATGCCGAAGCAAAAGCGATTTTGATGGCAACATTGACGGAGCCAGCATCCGGACTGTCGCCAGAGCGAAAATTGGCAATTCGGTGGGTGCCTTGGCTTTGTGCATACACCGGGGCAAGGGTGAATGAACTGACACAGCTTAGGGCACTGGATGTCGCCAAAATCGATGAAATCTGGACGATCCGCATCACGCCAGATGCTGGCAGCACCAAGGACGGCAACGCACGTGTTGTGGCGCTTCATCCTCATCTCATCAAGCAGGGCTTCCAACAGTTCGCTTCACCTTCAGATGCGCCGATTTTTTACGACCCATCGCGAAGCCGATGCGGATCAAGCCAAAATCCGCAGTCGAAGAAGGTAGGCGAGTTTCTAGCACGTTGGGTTCGCAAAGAAGTGGGAATAACGGACAAAGGAGTTGCTCCCAATCATGGATGGCGACATCGCTTTAAAACTATCGCACGAGATTGGGATATGCGGTATGAAACTCGCGAATATATTCAGGGTCATTCACTTGGAACTGAGGGCGGCGAATACGGCGATACGTCGCCGAATGTCACTTTTCGTGAAATCAGTAAAATACCCCGCTATGATTTGTGATCGACTTGTTCACGAGAAGGTCGCCACCTACATTCACTTTGATGATTGACCCACTCGTATCGCTGGCCTTTAGTTTGCACTCCAATAAGGGCACTTACGCGTTACTTGTCGGTTCGGGTATCTCTCGATCTGCGGGCATTCCGACAGGCTGGGAAATCACCCTGGAACTTGTCGAGAAGCTCGCCGCCGTATCGGGTGATGAAACCAATGGAGACCCAGAACAATGGTTTCGCGATACACACGGTAGAGAACCGGATTACTCCGAATTGTTGGATGGCCTCGCCAAATCTGCGGCAGAGCGCCAGCAGTATCTAAAAGGCTTTTTTGAACCAACCGAACAAGAACGCGAGGAGGGGCTGAAACAACCGACCGATGCCCATCACGCGATAGCCGATTTGATGCAGCAAGGTTACGTGAAAGTGGTTGTTACAACCAACTTTGACAGGCTCTTAGAGCAAGCATTGGAAACGAGGGGCATTGTCCCAACCGTAGTTTCTAACGCCGACCAAGTTCGAGGGATGCTGCCACTTGTTCACCAGAGCCATTGCATAATCAAAGTGCATGGCGATTACCTTGATACGCGGATCAAAAATACCAGTCAGGAACTAGAAAGTTACTCGCCAGAATTAGACGATCTTCTAGATCAAGTCATTGATCAGTTTGGTCTCGTTACCTGCGGATGGTCGGGCGATTGGGACCCCGCACTTCGGTCGGCTATTGATAGAGCACCGTCTCGACGTTTTTCAAGCTACTGGGCTAGTCGAGGAAGACCGAGTGATGCCGCTAACAAGTTGATTAAGGACAGGGGCCTCCATATCCTTGAGATTTCCGACGCGGACAGTTTCTTCAGAAATCTCGCGGAGAATGTTCAGGCACTAAGTGACAGCAATCGGTCCCATCCATTGTCTGCTCAGGCAGCGGTAGCATCTGCAAAACGGTATCTCGCCGAAGACAGATACCGTATCCGGCTAAGTGACCTGCTTCAGGAATTGTTAGATAATGCTCGTGCTAATTGGAGCGCATCGGGGGCGAACGTCTCATCACCTCAGCCATCAGACGAAGAGATTGTGCGTCGGATCAAAATTTACGATGATGCAACCGAGGTTCTCTTGCGGGTGGCTGTCGAGCTTGGGCGCTGGGCGAGACCTGAGTATTTCAACCACGCACGAGAACTGCTCCGCAAGTTAACAACCAGCGAACCAAGACAGGGAAGCTACTTTCCGCTTTGGGAGCAGTTATCACGATATCCGGCAACACTGTTCGTTTATGCGGCAGGTATTAGCGCCTTGCAGGCAGGAAATTACCCTCTGATTGGCAGCCTGTTTTCGGTCCCGGTACGCGATAGAAACGGCAAGAATGTGCCAAGCATTTCCGAACTTGCGCCGATGTGCTTGGTCGATGACAAAGCGAGCATTCAACCCTTGTTTCATCCAAAGACGAAACATACTCCACTGAGTGATTGGTTGGAAATCCAAATGCGGAATATCATCGATCCAACATCATCAGCAGACGAATATAATGATGGGTTCGCATCCCAGTTTGATCAATTTGAGTTACTCGTTGCCATTTCCTATCGTGCTTTGATGAGAGCGCAAAAGGATTGGTTATGGGCACCATATGGCTGTTGGGGCTGGCGGCATCGTCGGGATGACAGCCTCCTTGAGGCATTTGAGGCTGAGCTTGAAAACTCAGAGACAACATCTGTGCTACTTCAGACTGGTATCTTTGCAGGTGGTAAAGCTGAAGCGCTAGAGGTCCTTAAAGAAGTTAGGCAATTTGCAGGTGAACTCCGACTTTGGTGACGATCCTTCAAAGAACGGTAAGGCTCAGTGTTCTAGCCATATGACTTTAGACCCTCACAACGGACTGCTTCTCAGCCCAACACTGGATGCGCTGTTCGACAGGAAGCTGATTTCGTTCGCAAAGGAAGGTGGCATCATTGTTTCAAACCTTCTCTCGCTTGACGAACTTCACGCATTGGGCGTTTCCGGTGACGAAAAGATAGATGTGGACCCTAATATGGAGCCATATCTAGCCGAACATCGCGCTGCAATCCGCTAGGCAAGGCTTAATGCTTTTTGGGCATCGGGATGTCGTCACCGCAATACTCAAACAGAAGTTTACTTGCGTGACCTCGGTTGTCGACTGAGGTTAGGGCGCGCACTTTCTTTGTTCTGAAAGCGGCGGTGAAAATCTCCTGCTCGCTCAACCCCAGTTCTGCCATTAGATGAATGACGGTCCTTTGCCCCTGGTCGATGCCGCTCAATTTCTCTTCTCGAAGATAGTTTTCGAGCAGCTTGGTTCGCTCGTTACGCTCACAAATAAATCTAGCATAGGCACCTGTGGCAACTACGGCTGTTAGGATTGCTGCCCAAGCTGACAATACTTCGAGTGTTGCGCGGTAGTCGATCTCCATTTGAAACACCTCAATCTGTTTGGTTGTGGCAAACAATATACACGCTCCAATTTCCTTAGCCGAGGGGCTTTGCCCTAGTGATTATAAGAAATCGACTGTTTTGGCTTCCTACTGAAATTGTAATTTGATTTTGAGAATGACTTCCCACAATGTCTAAGCTCTATTGAAAACTAGAATGAGTTTTATTGAGCGCTAATTCGATGGTTATCGGGAACAGCAAGGAAACTAAGGGAGCATGGGTTGTTCACCATGGTCGTAAGCTCGTCTTGGACGCAAATGGTCCGGCTGAGTTTCCTGCACTTGATGAGGCGGCAAAAGCGTCAACCCTGTTAACGAAGCTCGGTGAGACCGATCAGGCCGAACTGCCGATGGCCGAGACGCGTGCTATTGCTCAGGCGTCAGGCATCAATCCACGCCATGAATTGAATGGGCTTTTGGACGTTCTCGAAAAACGCCGTCTCATTGATAGGGCGGGTGATGAGGTCTCTATCCTAGGAGTGACCACCCGTGGCTCAGTGAGCCAAGCTGCGGAGATTTTCCAAGAAGCCAATCCCACAAAGTATGAACTGGCTTCAATCGATTTGGCTGAAATTGCATCTCAAGCGCCGATACGTCGGTCCGAGGTCAAGGAGAAAATCGGTGATGAGCAGAAGTTGCCAACCGCTGATGTTGATGACTTTCTTGATCGAGCGCAGAACATCGGCTTTGTTGATAGCGAAGGAGCCGACGATGACCGATTGTTGTTCAACGGGAACTTGTTTCGCCGAAACTCGGTGCACAAAGCAGAGAGAGTTTTGTCATCCTTGAATAGTGCAGAGCAGGCACAAGTGTCTGCCGTTGCTCAGCTGATCACAAATCAAGGTTGTATAGCATACAGTGAGATCGAGAAGCACCTGACTAGGCCACTCCTTGAGAAGTTAATTGCTGCTGGTGTCTATGATCTCAATCAAGTGACCAATGAGGCCGGGGTGCATGTATATGTCACCTCTCCATCCGCATTTCATAAGTTTGTTGATCCGATGGTCGATGATTGTTTCGACCTCGCCAAAAACCTCGTCGCGGCACTCACCTATGGGATGAAAGAAAGGTCAGCTTCCCAAGGACGCATCGATTATATCTCCGCACTACTGAGAAAACTCATTTCGGGCCGGGAGGTCGGTCCGGCAACTGCAATCGGTGAGGACTACAAGGTCTTGGAGACCAATCGGGTTGTGAAGCTAAGACCTTATTCGCAGGCATCAAGCCGTTTCTACATGAAACTCCTGAAAAAGGAGGTTGGCGAACTCGCATTGAATGTTGTGGGGCAATCATCTTCGGATAGCCTTGCAGCAGTGCAACTGGCGAGCGCGCCGATGTCTGGCTACATCGGGCCAGAGGCAAGTAGAACCTCAGTCCGAAGGACACAAAATGCAATGAGCAAAGGTGCGACGCGGGATGTATTAGAGGCGGTCCGTGGGGGATGGGCATTGTAATGGCAGTTCGCCCAAAAAATTTGCCCAAAGGCGCAAGACTAGAAGAGGTTCTTCGCTGTTATTTTCTTAGAGCGGGCTTCTTTGTGATCAGGGGAGTGCCATTCCGCTTCGCTGACGAAGAGCTTACCGACGTTGATCTTTGGTTATATGAACGGCCAACTGGCTCTTCGCGGCGAGTTCAGATTTGCGACATAAAGGACAAGCAAAAGCCCAAAGCGATTGAACGACTTTTTTGGACGAGCGGCCTAGCAGACGCTCTCGAAGTTGATGCCGCCTACGTCGCCACAACTGACAAGCGCAAGAGCGTCCGATCTGTCGCTGACAAGTTGGACCTCAACTTGATTGACGGGACCGACATTCAGAGGATCATGAAAAGCCAGTCAATCGCTTATCCGGAAAGGATTAGCGATGAGCAGCTAATCAACGAACTGAAAGCTGCCGATCAACAGACGCGCACAAAAGATTTTCAGAATGCGCGGTTTGATATTCTGTCATCGCTCGCCGATGGCTTTGGGGCCGCTTCAGCAGTGCGTGCGATTGAGGAGTTCGGGCGTTTAGCCAAAACTGTTATCCATCAACATGCAAATTCGCCGTCATCAAAGGCCGCCGGGAGACTGGCATATCTTGCTGGAGCAATTGCTTGTCAAAGTCTGGATTATGTGAGCGTTGGCGCTGCATTCCGATCATTGGAGGAGAAACATGACCTGTTGCTCCGAACCATTCGATTGGGCGCTATGGGTAGCGAGAGCGGTGATCAGGCTTTTCGGTTAGCCCTGAGTTTAGTCGAAAAGTATGCGCCCGGAGGCAAGTCAGTCGCATCAACCATTGATGCAAGGCTTCAGGAAGACTTGCAGAAAATCCCAGCCGAGATTGTTGCAGATCAAGCCGTCCGATTGCTCAGAGCAGATCAACTGTTCTCAGTCGGCAGAGAGCTAGAAATGGCTAGCTATCACGTTTCGGTGCCGCCATTCGACGCGTTGAGCAATCCAGCGAAGTCCATGATCGGAGCGTTGCTAGACTACGCCGGGGTGGAGCGCGAGAAGTTCGCCAACGCATGGCTGATGGACAATGATGTGAAGATCGCGTCAGCCAAAGAGTTGAGCGAAGAACAATCCGACCAGACCGCAATTCAAGAAGAGCTATTCGACGACGAAGCCAAAGACTAGTCCAGCAGCCTTCCCGGCTTCACATCCAAAGCGGTTGCCAATTGCTCGACTATCTCAATTGTTGGGTTGCGCTTACCTAGCTCAATATCGCTGACATAGGTGCGGTGAACGCTGGCACGATGCGCAAATTCCTCCTGCGAAAGCCTCATGGCGAGGCGCAGTCTTTTCACATTTGAACCAAGGCGTTGGCGAATTTCCATCGCCTTGACTTCGCGCCTATGTCGCCTATCGGTCTACAGACGATAGTATACATTTTCAGTGAGGTGGCGATGAGTGAATTGACAGAGGAGGCGGCTGAATGGTGTTGTCAGACTAACCAGAATGTGGTTCGTTAGTATTCAGTTCGGCAGCCCAAGCGACGCAAGCGCTGCAAATTTGTTAGAACAAGAGTGGTTCATATGACGAACAAAAATACATCAATGATTGCTCGATTTGTGAGATAACCTATTTGGAAAACAGGATGCATTTAGTCTGACAACACCCGCGAGCGCAATTGAATCAGGTCAGGTTCTTGCAGGAGTTTCTCCGCCCGCTTGCTGGACTAGCATCCAATATTAGTTCGATTACTGAAGAACTACGAGTGTCCGGCTCCCCTGAAGAATGTGTCCTAATCGCCGCTGATCCGGAGTTGGATGGAGCGACCATGCCACTCCGCGATGCCGTCGAAGCGGCGAGCAGTTCGTTTGAAGCTGTCTTTGTATCCTGTGTTCCAGGGCGTTTGGGTTACTTTGACGGTCCAGGAATCAAGAATTATGCAATTGTGCAAGCCAACTGATTCGAAGCAAAATGTGTATGAAACTACTCGTCCAAATTGGACTTCCGGACGGTCGCAAATGGGTCGTCGGCAGAACAGCCGCTTACAGCGATTCAATCGAACTAACCGCCAGTCTGCTACCAGCATCACCCGATTTGCCGCTCAGAGGCCGCGTGTTGGGGTGGAAAGCGGTCATGCGTCACATTATTCTAGCGATTATTGAGAGAGCCAAAAGACACAAGATAAAGCAGACCGCGATACCGATTGGAAATCCAAAAAGGTATGCGTCTAAAATCGGGCCAGGCGGCGGATCGTCCGCAGCCATGTTGTTGAGCCATAAAACTCCATCAACAAGCCATAAAACAGGAATGACGCTCCCTCCGACAAGGGGGCCTACCCATATTTTATTCGTTCTTTGATTTACATAGAATGCTATCACGATGCTGGCAATCAAAAGGCCCGCAAGTGGCGCAACAATATAGATTATAGTCGACATTACTGACCTAATAACAACTAACGGTAACGTCCGCAATTGGGTCGATTGCAGACTGACCGCTTTGCTAAGGACAGCTGCTCAAAGCCGAAGTTCCGCAATCGGCCCAGTACGCGACGCTTTTCTACGCCCGAGATTGGGGGTGGAAAGCAGACGTTGTATTTGAATCGCCCCAACCTCATGATACGGAGATCAATCCAAAAAATTCAACGAGGATGTCGGGTGACATTTCTTGCTTATCTGATCTTTATTCCGCTTCAGATCGTTTGGCTTCCTTTGAGCCTTTTGGGCGTGATTATGGTTGGATACCGCCAACTTGCTGTCAGTAAGAAACTAGGTGTATCGCAAACGGCCGTTGAGATTATCAACGGGCGCTGGGCTATGGAAGTCTTCGGTCTGCGCAGGGACGACGCAGCACGAAAACTTGCAGCAGACATTCCCAACAATTCTGTCAGGGGCCTCTGGCTAACGCTTTTTCCGCTGTGGTTAACCCACAAGATCCTTGGTATGCAGTTTCTTTATCCGACGCTACCCACGCCAGAGAAAGCGGCAATTGCAAATCTGGTGCCATCAAGAACTATGGTATTTGACGAGATTATCGAAACCCACCTTGGGGATGCTGCTCAGTTTGTAGTGCTGGGAGCAGGATTAGACACGCGCGCTTATGGCACGCTCAAGCAGAGCGGTGTTGTCATCTATGAGCTCGATCAAGCTGTAGATCAGGCCCACAAACGCAAGCATTTGGTTGCCGCAAAAATTGAATCTTCGCACGTCCGTTTTGTCGAGGTTGATTTTTCCAATGGCGATTGGATCAGCTCACTTCTTGCCACTGACTATGACCCAGAAAAGAAGACGATCTTTCTGTGGGAGGGTGTCACACTTTACCTCTCTAAGCAGGCTGTTGTGGCAACTTTGAGCGCATTGATAGAGCATGCAGCAATCGGGAGCGTCGTAGTTGCTGACATCTATGCCGAACGCTTTGTGAAGCTCACAAAAAACAAAGCGATTAGGTGGTCGCTAGAACTCACAGGCGAAGAGATAGTATTTGGACTTGATTGCTCAACTGATGCTGAGCAACACCTAGGAAACTTCGTAGCCTCGCAAGGGCTCAAATTAGGCAAGCACCAGTTTTTAGGCAGCAATCACAAGAATGGGCCGTTTATGGCTGTAGCGGAGATGGTCATTTAGCCCATTCGGATTGATTGGAACTACAGATGGGGCGGGAGGCTACCTTGAGAGTCACTCCGATAGTTCTTGGCTGTTAAAGATAGTTTCGGCATATCTGGAGCATGGACCAGAAATTAGACCCAGATGAAACTCAGCTCGCCAAACTCATGTCGCTGCCGGCCGAAACGCCATTGGCAGTGCTCAACCTCTTTGAATTCAATGAGGTTGCAAATTATCAGCCAGGTGACCGTGAATATGCAACAAGCGCTGCCGACATTTCCGGGCAAGAGGCTTTTCAGCGCTACAGCGAAGTCGCAGGAAAGTTCCTTGAAGACCTTGGCGGCCGGATTGCAATGAACGCTCCTTTTGAGCAGGTTCTAATTGGGACTCAACCGGCAAACTGGCATGTAGCTGCCATCATGTATTTCCCAAGTCGAGGCGCGTTCCTGCAAATGCTTTCGGATGCCAATTTTCAGCACGCATCACGGCATCGCAAGGCCGCGCTCAAAAATCATCTGATGATCCATCTGAATGGCGAAACTTTCAAAAAATAGTTTGTAATGCTGACTATCGCTGCGTTTACGCAAACGTCCGCCTTTGGGTCGTAAGCAACAGGTCGGCTTTTGGCGACGAGCTGACTAAGCGGACAGACCGCTCATCGGCGGTGTCCGCGTCCTTATGATTGTCTGCTCATGGGGGTGAGAGCGGTCATACATCATGACTAAGAATCGAATTGCCTTAGGTGACGAGAGAGGTCGCTTGAATGGTCAAAGCGGTTTGGCTCTCGACTTGCTGTTCATTGCCGATGGGTACAACGTCAGACCAGAAATGCCCCGCAAGTTTGAGAATGTCTCCTCAGCGCGCACGCCGGAGCGCGGTCGGCTTGAACTGACTGTGCGTAAACCGATAGAAGCCCGCTTTCTCTATGGTGACTGCCAGGGCCTCGTCTGGCCGATAGTTGTCCCAGTACTTTCCATCGCAGGCAAAAACCCGCACACCGACGGGTAGGTCATAGGCTATGGACGAAAGTGGCGCGATCGTTTGGTAAAAGCCATAGTTACGATTGCTGGGATCATCGGGCATTTGAAACCGAGCGTAGACAATGCGCGGCAGGATCGATGTGTTGCGAATGACCAACCGTCCGCTCTCCTCCCCAGAGCGCTCTTCAAGAAATTGGGTATTCACCTTGGCGCCCGTATCGCGTTCGGAATGTGCAGCGACCGAAACAGGGGTCGCCGCTGCCAAAACAGCAAGGGCAATGGCCAGGGCAAAAGCGGGCACGCTTGCGAGCGAAGTCTTTCGCGACGGGTCACTTGAATTCGAGCGATGAGCGGCATGAGAAGTCAACATGGATAGGTCCTTTCCTTGACGTCCGATGGTCAAAGCACCGCCGGACTGATGACCTCAAATGACCCAATCGACAGTGTCACCTCGCCTCAAAAAGTACATTTTTGCACAAACCGAAGAATTGAGACGAACCGCGCATGCGCTTAAGGCAAGGAACCCGGGTTTAGCCACACACGAACCGAAAAGGCGCAGACGCAAGATGGAAATAGGTTGGCGCACAACCGTCTTATTGGTGACCGGATTGCCCACTCTAATGGCGGCAATAATGAGCCTTTTGAACGCGCGCGAAGCTCTCGCGGCGCGGTTCTTTCTTGCTTTGTTGATCGCATGGGTAATGCTGACCGTGCCCTATATTATCGGATTTGCCGGTGCTTACGCAGTCTTTCCATGGCTCACCTTTGCACCGTTCAACACTGAATTGTGGCTCGGGCCGCTATGGCTTTTGACTGTGCGCGCGCTAACAGAAGAAAGCCTGCCAGAGCGTTGGTGGCTGTGGCTAGCGCCAGGCCTTATGCAGACCCTATATTACACAGGTTGCTTCCTTTTGATTGGGCCCGAATGGGGCATGGGAGAAACGGCTGGAGCTATCAAATTCGCGTTTAGTGATGCGGTCCATCGCCCCTACATTGTTCCGCTTGAAACGCTGGCGGGCCTCTCGCTCATCGCTTACGCCTCGTGGGAAAGTTGGCGAAGGATCGCGCTTTATCGAGCGTGGATCGGAGACGAACACTCCAACGCAGAGCGCGTGGATCTGTTCTGGCTGCAAATCGCTGGATTCGCGATTATCGCGTTGGCACTCATGTGGGTAGCGGTGGATGTGGCAGCAACTTTGCTGGGCGGTTTGTCTTACTTCACCAACTTCTGGTTCTACTCGGCCAGCGGGTTGGTGGTGTTGTGGTTAGCGCTGCAATTCCTAGCACGCAGCGATCGCCGGTTTCCCAAGCCCAACGACGAGGAACATGCAACGCTTGACGAATCCACCAAAGAATCTGCTGCGGTGCGATTGCGCCTAGCGACACTGGAGGCGATGGTGCGTGATGGAGGATGGCATTTCGATCAGGATTTGACGCTGGGTGAATTGGCACGCCGGTTGGGCACCAATTCATCGACTTTGTCAGCCACGCTAAACGCGCAAGAGGATACGAATTTCACATCTCTAATTAACGGCTTGCGGGTGGATGCGGTGTGTGAGCGGCTACGATCCACCACCGCCGGGGATGCACCCAACCTGTTGGACTTGGCGCTTGATTGCGGCTTCGGTTCCAAAGCAACCTTCAACCGGGCCTTCAAACGCCGCACCGGCCGCGCTCCAAGCGAATGGCTAGCTCAGCACCACGTTCAGCACAGAGCTGACTGAAACCATCCAATTGCCTCGATACTCTCCGGCTAAAACAACCGAGAACCAACCGCTTTTCCGAGCTTAATCGCTAATAGGTCGATCTGCACCAATCTAAACATTTCAGTTGGCCCAGTTCAAGCCGCAAGCCAATGACCGCAATGGGATCGTCAGCTGACCAACCGCTTTTGTCTGAAAAACTTAGATAGCCGCCGGTCCGGTTTCAGCGAATGACTAACGGTGGCTTTGTGTCTGCTATTGGGGTGGGAAGCGGACGTTATAGTGCGCCTTGATCGCGCAGTTTATCTAGTTCCTGCAGCGCCTCTTGGCTCCAATCATCAGCGCCCAACACATCTTCGACACGTTCATGGACAGGGCCTGCCCACTTTTCGGATAGGAACTCGGCCACGCCTTTCCATTCTTCAGCTACAACCTCTGCAAATCGCCGAGGCGTCATCACTTGCTTTGCTTGATCAAATAGGCCGAGCCAATTCTTCCCATAGTTTACTGTTTGCCACTGCTGGAGGAAAAACCACAGGCCGAAGGAGATCGCCTCAGGAGTTTTGAAACCAGTTTTCTTTGCAAAAGCTGGGAAGACTTTTCGGGCCGCACAATAATCGTGCTCTTGGTCGACAGATACGACCCAATCTCTCAAAGCATCGAAGCCGACCTCGTCCAGAACCGCTAAGGTCAATGCGGCGTCAGACAATGCAGCCGAGCCTTGCTCCGAGGCACTGCTCATTATTGGTGACGATCCGTCATTGGTAATTGTGCGCGCCTCAGCGCCATAGAAAGCCAGCAATTCACGCAATGCCGGAAGCCATTCTTTTACGGCTTCAGCTGGCATTTTGAGCAGTGCTTCGAAGAACTTCTTCTCGCTTTGCAGCTTGCCCTCCACCCTGAATTTGAAACGCAATTGGCCGTTGAAGACCAGCTCCTTCACCCCTTTTGACTGCATCATTTTGCAAACGCTGGTGAGCGCAGTAGCGACTGAAGCGCCGGTTAGCTTGCCGCATTCAATGTGGTGGTTGGAACGTTCTCGAATTATTTTCTCGATTGCATTGATGGCTTTTTTTGAAGGTCGGCTATCAAAGTTTCTGGGCTCTGCCTCGCCCGATACAAATTCTAATGGGCCGAAATCTCCGGTGACTGATATTGTCCTAAAACTCATATCCTCGACCGTATCGTAGCCAGTGGAGTAATTCGAAGGAACTTTCCGAGTTCCCTCAACTATGCTGACTCTAAAGTCATCGGAATTATCCTGCCACTCAATGTTGGCTATTCTCTCATGAAGACGTGGCGGATAATGCACTGATACCGACATAGCGTCTTTCATCCTCTCGGGCAGCTTCGCCAGCTCTGCCCGAGAAAGGATCGTCCCATCATCACGACGCACGAAGCCTGTTTCGAAGCTTGCTTCTGGAAAGTACCGGACAACAATGGATCGCATGAGTTTGATCGGCGCGAGTTGAAAAATTTCGACCGCCAAGCCGCGTTGAGGTGTTCCATTACCGGGTAGATCAGGGTGTAAATCATCCGATTGAGAAAGCAGCCCCATATTCTTGAGAAGCTGATCAATAGCCCTTGCCGCTTTGCTTCTTTGCCTCCAACTTGGGTGAAAGATTGCCGCTGGGGTGAGATTGAGGCGCACACCATACCGTGCGTCATCGCTGAACCACCGAAAGTCGTCATCACCATCGCGATAGTTTTCAAGATTATCGTAATCGATTGGCCTCTCATGTTCGCCAAAATGCCAAGCGGAGGTTTCCTCTGATCTGGGTTCAAAAGCTACGATCTTCTTTCGTTCGACACATACAATGCAACCGTCATCCCTCACAAGAATCTGAGCAACATGGAAATCAATCTCTGACGCTATTTTTCGGTCAATCGCCCCATCAGCAGACATTTGCCTGAGCGCAATTTTGCTGGATTTCTTAAAGCCCGGCTTTTGCTCCCATTCTTGAAGAAACACAGAACCGCAATTCTCTGAGAAGCACCAAATTTTCTTCCTGCCTCCGATATACTCAAAATCGGGTTTCAAAACCGTGCACCGACGCTCTTCACGGTCGAAGATCGCGACGCCCTTTCGAGAGCCCAGAGCGAGAATATACCGACTATTTAGTGCATGTAGTTCTGCTTGCCTGTCCTCAAATGGCAAAAAATGCCAAGATTGATCTGTTCCATGATCAACTTCAGCAACGGTTAGCCCCGGATAGGGGTAAAGCGGGCAAGTTCTAATTTCCATAGCTGTGCATACTTGCCCTAACTACTGAAGCCTAACAAGGCGACACGAAAGCGATTAGAATTAGTGACCGAGTAACGTCGGCAAATGGGTCGCTTGCAGACCAGCCGCTTTTGTCTGAAATACTTGGATAGCCGCCGGTCCGGTTTCAGCGAATGACTAGCGGTCGCATTGTGTCTGCTATTGGGGTAGGAAGCTGACGTTACTAATCGAAGCAATCGTCCAACCAGTTTAGTCCTCAAGAACTACCTCAGGTTGTAACAATCTTCCCTTGCTATCGACTTGATCGGCCGGGTTGTGCTTTGCTAAAAAGAAATCGAGTGCATCATACCAGCTTTTCTCGTTTTGGGCGGACGAGAATGAATGACCTTCGCCGGTCACAACAAGTTTTTTAACCCGAACCGGCGCATTATTGCTCATAACTTCAAAGGCTTGAAAGTTTCCGAAAGGTACAATGTAGTCCCGAGTTCCATGCGCCAAAAGGACAGGACGCGAGAGCTTTTCCGCGAATGTTATTGGCGAAACCTCCGCTAGATTCACTTTTCGTTTGCCTTCCAGCTGCAGCGACCACTCTTTCCGAGCCGAACGCGATAGATATTCACCGGTGTATTTAATCTGCGCTTCAAGATCTGTAACCCCAGCCCAACTTGCTGCGCATCGGTATCTTTCGGGAGTTCGGATTACTGCCCAAAGTGCCGCATAACCTCCATAAGAGCCGCCAACAACGCAGACACGATTCTTATCTGCGATACGCTGACCAATCGCCCAATCCACGGCATCATCGAGATCATCCTGCATCTTTCGGCCGATCTCGCCGTTACCGGCGATATAGAGCTCATTGCCGAAACCACCCGATCCGCGAAAATTTGGCTGAATGACTGCATATCCGCGATTAGCGAGAAGCTGAACTTCATCATTGTATACAAGGCTGTCACGGACCCCGAATGGACCGCCATGGGGAAGAACTATGAGCGGCAGATTTTCCGAAGAGCGGCCTTTAGGCAACGTGAGGTAGGCGCGAATTTTCAGACCATCTCGTGCGGTGTATTCGATCGGTTTGGGATACACCAGATGGGCAGAGTCGAGAGCCAAGCGATAATCCGCGAGCTTTCGAATGTGATTGATGCCGTTTGTCGAAAGGTAGAGCGCTCCAGGATTTGCCTCATCTCCTGCCCAAATTAGCTTAGTGCTGCCATTGTTCGCATCATCGAGGATTGCCACAGTTTCGGCATCAAGTTTTGCCTTAATTGCTGCGTGCTCCTTGCCACCTTCGTCTGTGAACCAAACAACTTCTTCTCGATCTGAGGTCAGGTACGCTTTTTCGGGAAGCCCATCTTCCCCTAAAGTATACCCATCCAGATCGTACTCAGGATGCTCGTAAAATGTGCCAAGAACAATGCCGGAAGCAAAGTCAAAGCGTTGGATACCTATTCGCCCGCTCTCCCCTTCTTCGAGGATAAAGCCATAGTCAGAACCGCCAATAATGCGCGCGACTTCCCAGAAGTCTACGCCGCGGTCTTCCGGCCGAAGCTTGCCAATAAGAGAAAAGCCGTGATCGGATGATTTTCGGTAATAGACATGAAGTCGCTTTTTGATCCAACCGGCGCCAAGTCGAACCACGCCTTCCTCATCAGTCACCCAGTTCCATACACCTTTGATCGGATTTGCCAGTCTGACTGGAGGACTGCCTTTCGCTATGTCAAAACGATAAACGGAAGGATAGTCGCCAAATTGCTCTTGGACCGACATCACAACGAATCTTGCGTCCCTGTCGAGGTGAACGAGTTCGCGCACAATCCACTCACTATTTGGTATACTCAGTTCGAACGTATCACCTGAATTAACCTGATGGACACTTAGCCGCCGCTTGGGCCGACTTTGCCCTTCTCGAAAATACTCAACACTTCGGGCGACAATTAGCCGATCATTGCCAAGCCATCGCGCCCAATCAAAGTTCTCAGCATCACCAAACGTAATTACTTTTACGGTTTCCATGGTCGCCGGGTCAACGATATGAATATCTCGGTTGTGGGCAGTTCCTTTGGTCAGAACGAGCTTTTTGCCATCAGGCGAGAGATCGAGGTTCCTGAACGTGCCTCGTGCCGCAAAGACGCTTGTTGCTATTAGGGGCGGTTTAGCTTCGGCAGCGGCCAGTGGATCGAGGAAAGACTTTGATTTTTCACCTATGGCAAAACTCGGTTCTATTTCGGTCTGCGCTTCTGGTTCTTGGGCCAAAGAGGTCCCGTGAAGCAAAGTAGCACCAGCCAAGAAAAGCGGCGCACATTTTGAAGCAAATTTTCTATTTGACCCGTAACAAACTAGCATTTGATCAATACAATCAGAATTGCTGTAGATTGCAAGGTCCGCAACTGGGTCGATTGTGGAATGTCCGATCTTAGTAGCGAAGTGCTTTGAAGGGTGTTGTCAGACTAAATGTACCTGATTGAAGTTTGACGCTGATTGGGTAGGGCGGGGACCATGCCCAGACGCAAGAAAGCACCTAGCCCGTTTCGCTATTTCAAAGCGTCGCCTGAAGTGATCCGGATGGCGGTGATGCTGTACGTTCGTTATCCACTTAGCCTACGCAATGTCGAAGATCTGCTGTTCAAATACGGCGTCGACATCAGCCATGAGACGGTCCGGTTCTGGTGGAATCGTTTCGGTCCAATGTTTGCTGCTGACATTCGAAGGCAGCGGATCAACCGGATGCGCGGCTTTCGGAACTGGCGTTGGCACGTGGATGAAGTGTTCGTAAAGATCAATGGCGAGACACACTATCTGTGGCGTGCTGTCGATCAC
>JBDWMF010000010.1:0-20981 GCA_039972775.1 Erythrobacter sp. | reverse complement strand
TTCGGTCCAATGTTTGCTGCTGACATTCGAAGGCAGCGGATCAACCGGATGCGCGGCTTTCGGAACTGGCGTTGGCACGTGGATGAAGTGTTCGTAAAGATCAATGGCGAGACACACTATCTGTGGCGTGCTGTCGATCACGAAGGTGAGATTCTAGAGAGCTATGTCACTAAGAAAAGGGATAAAAAGGCAGCATTGAAGTTCCTTCGCAAGGCGCTGAAGCATCACGGCCAAGCAGAAAGGATCGTGACCGACGGCCTTAAATCATACCCTGCCGCGATGCGTGAACTTGGCAATGAAAGCCGCCGCGATATGGGCAGGTGGAAGAACAACCGGGTGGAGAATTCGCACTTACCGTTCCGACGAAAAGAACGCGTTATGCAGCGGTTCCGGCGAATGAAATCACTTCAAAAGTTCGCTTCCGTTCATGCAAATATCCACAATCACTTCAATTCGCAACGCCACCTAATTGACCGTCAAACTTACAAGACCGCCCGCTCAGCCGCACTGGCCGAGTGGCAAAATCTCGTGGCTTGAAACAGTTCTGGGAAAGGGGATCTTGCGCCAATCGGAGACAAGTTGCGATTAGTCTGACAGCACCAACTCAAAAGTCCGCAATTGGGTCGTTTCCAGACCAGCTGCTTTCAGCATCTAAATCGAACTAGCTGACAGTCCGCTGCCGGATGCATGCGATTAACTTCTGAGCAGCTGCTTATCCGGGTGGAAAGGGGTGAACCAGATTACCAACAGAGACAACTTCCTAAAACCTAGAAAAAAATGACCAGGCTTCGTCAGCTGCTACGATGTCACGTGTCGTCTTTCCTACGATGCGCTCGCCAAGATATTGCAGGCCAGACGGCCAAGTGTGGCCACCGTTCTCGATTGTATAGAGCTTTACAGGTGCAGTTTCGCACTTGCGAGACCACTCCTTGATGGTGACGGATGTTCCATCATCGATGGTATCAACCGCTGATTGGGCAAAGCCGCCGTTGTAACACCCATTTAGCTTGCGCCAGAATGCGGCGGTTTGTTGAGCGCCCATGACAATATCGCGTTTTTTGCGAAAGACTGTGATCCACCCGCCGTTATACGGCACTTGCGGATCCGCAGATCCATTCATCATCGCGACCGCAACGTTTGAACTTCTTGTCGAACCTAGGGGGAATTCTTCGCGGCAATTATCGACCATAAATGTCGGCAGAGCCATGGCGACAGGAGCGATAGCGCGGATACGTTCTGACATGTTGCATGCGAGAAAGTAGGAGGCTTGACCGCCTCTCGAAATTCCCGTTGCAAAAACCCTCCCTTTGTCGATGGAGTGTTCAGCAGAGATTTTATCAAGAACAGTGCCGAAATACTCTAAATCATCAACCCGATTGTCGAGCGCCTCTGATGTAAGACCTTCGCCAAAATCCCATAGCTTATCGACAGCATTCGGGTAAGCCACATAGAAGCCATGCAGTTTTGCCAGTGCCTGCCAACGACCTTTGTCTAACTTTATCATGCCGCGATCTGTGCCTGCCCCGCCATGGATCACTAACACAAGTGGACGCGGCCCGCTGAATTGCTGGATGTTGTTTGGAATGAAAAGCCTATAGCGGCGCATATGGCCACCTTGTTGAAACCGATGAACACTCATTTCGTCCGCATTGTCAGCGCTTCTTTGCGCATGAGCTTCAGGGACACCGGTAAGCCCTGCCAAAAGAGCGACGGGCGCTAGCATTTTCAGATTGAAATTTGTCATTATCATACCTCCCCATCAGGTTGTTGCTAAACTGTAATAAACCAACGATCCAAATCTTTGCTGAAGCCACTGTTCATTTTCAGTCTACAAAATGACCTTGTGCAAACCCATTGAATCAAAGTATCCAACTCATGCTCACTGCAGCCTTCTGCCACTCGCATCTGATCGTCGTGCTAAGAGTGTATCGGGGGATATTATGAACCGAACGCAAAAGCTGTTTTCTGCGATCCTTCTGTTCGCGCTTACCACCGCTTGCCAGCACTCGAGCGCGTTTGCGCAATCAACGGAATACGAGCTGATGGTGCTGTCAAAGCAAATGAACCTGATTGAAAATCGCTTGCAGTTGGGTAGGGCAGGGCGATGCCCAGACGCAAGAAACCAGTCAGCCCATTCCGATATTTCAATTCCTCGCCAGAGATTATCCGCCTCGTTGTAATGATGTACGTCCGTTTTCCGCTGAGCTTGCGGAACGTCAAAGATCTGCTGTTCGAGCGCGGGATTGATGCTTGTCACGAAACCGTCAGGCTGTGGTGGAACCGCTTCGGGCCTTTGTTTGCGGCGGACATCAAGCGAAAACGGATAAGCCGGATGAAGGGCTACACCCAGTGGCGCTGGCACGTCGACGAGGTGTTGGTGAAGATCAACGGTGAGCCCCACTATCTTTGGCGCGCCGTTGATCATGAGGGTGAGATTCTCGAGAGTTATGTTACGAAAAAGCGGGACAAAAAGGCTGCTCTGAAGTTCCTGCGCAAGGCGTTGAAGCAGCACGGACAGGCCGAGAAAATCGTGACCGACGGACTTAAATCCTATCCCGCGGCAATGCGCGAACTTGGCAATGAAAGTGGCCGGGAGATGGGTCGCTGGAAGAACAATCGAGTGGAGAATTCACACTTACCGTTCCGACGACGCGAGCGCGCAATGCTCAGATTTCGACAGATGAAGTCACTGCAGAAGTTCGCCTCAGTCCATGCCAACGTACAACCACTTCAACGCAGAACGACATCTTTCCGACCGACAGACTTACAAAGCAAACCGCTCAGCCGCGCTGGCTGAGTGGCAAAACCTTATGGCTTGAGAACTTAGCGGGGAAGGGTGCCTTACGCCAATCAGAGACTAGTCTACGGTTAGACTGGCAGTACCCAGCTCATCAATCGAACGCGAGTTGTTCGAACAGGATCTGTTGCTCTGGAACTCTGATTTCGCGCAGACTATCAGCAACCGCATCAACCATCACAGGCGGTCCGCAGACATAGAATAACCAGTCTTGCCGCTGCGCTTCAGAAAACTGCTCGGCCAAAAGCTCTTTCGAAATAAACCCTGACTTGGCCTCTACATTTTCATCGGGTTGTTCGAGGACCAAGGTCTGCTGAAAATCGGTCAACTTCTTCTCAATCAGGCCGATCGTATCCTGAAACACCATCTGGTCAGCGCGGCGATTGCCGTAGATCAGCCGGACTGGGCGTGTTTCAGAAAGATCATCCAATTGGCGAAGGATGCCGAGGATTGGACCGATGCCTGCACCGCCAGCGATCAGGGCTATGCCGGTGGCATTGCGCCCGTTGAGAGTAAACACTCCATGCGGCCCGTCGACAAACACTCTCTGGCCAGGTTTTAGTTTATGGAGGTTCGCAGTGAAATCTCCGAGTTCGCGAATTATGAAAGAGATTTTCGGCAATGCCGTTGGGCTGGAAGCTATGGAAAAAGGATGCTCAGCCCGATTGAACGGATTTCCCGATGTGTTGAGCCACAAAAACTGACCCGCGTCGAAATCAAAATCAAAATCTCCACCTTTTTCAATGGTAAGTGACCAGTCACTGGAGCCGACTTTTTTGGCTTCGACCAATTTGAATGGCCGCCGTTTTTGTACAATTGGCCGCCAAAAATAAGTGTAAGCAACGATGCCGACAGCGATGGCGCACATGACAATCCACATGATATCGAAGTAAGGATCGTATCGGCCATGGCGTCCGACAGAAATTGCATGGTCGGTTCCTAAGATCGCCACAGCGACCAGCCCAACCCCATGTGAAATTTTCCAAGCTTCATAGCTCAGGCGCAGCTGCTTGCGATACATGGAGGAGAGTATCCAAATGGTCATAATGACCCAAGCAAAAACGCCGGTTGAAACCTCGCCAGTGGTTATCGATGCCCAGAAATCAGTGAGCACCAATTGCGGGGCTTCGAAGATACGAGGCGCAACGATTAGAACGGGATGAAGCAGAAAAAACAACCCGATGATCTCGCCTGCTTTTCTATGGAGCAGCATGCCATTGTCGACGCCGGTATATCGGGTCAGCTTGTCGATCCGGCCAGAGAGCGGATATTGGGCTAGCAGCGCAGCAAACATCGCGATGTTCAGGATCGTGATGGCGGTAACATAAATGCCGCGATACTCAAGCCCCTGCGTCGTAGACCATGCATAAGGGATCAACATAATCAGGATATAGCACGTTAGCATCCGCTTGAATGTTAGCGGCGGAGGGCGGTTTGGCGGCAGCAGAGCCGATGATGTGGTCATGGACTTTTATCCGATCCTATACTGGTGCCTGCGTCATTCGCCAAAAGACTAAGTGTGCGCGGCCTGAGTGGACTTTGAAGAAGAATGGCTGATCGGCAGCTCGCTTCATTCTTGCGGAGGCAGATCGAGTTGATCACCGAAAACACGCGGACTTCATCCCCAGGAAACCGTCGGTTTGACGGCTTTGAATGGTGTCAATTCGATCGCATCGACGGGGCAGCTAAATCGGCACAGATGGCAAATTTGGCAATCATCCTGATAGGCAATGTATGCTTGTCCAGATTCTGTGTTCATTCGGATGACATCCGTAGGACACGCCTTCACACATTTCTCGCATCCGATGCAGCCATGGATTTTTTCTATGGGCATTGTGTTTTCCTCTATGCCTTCCCTTTGCTCGCGCGGTATTCATCCTCGCCCGGGTATGGTCTGGGATACGCTTCCCGATAGGTGAGGTTTGAAAAGGGCTTCCATTCTTCCGGCAACATATGTTTGGACAGTCCCATGTCACCGTTTTCATCCTTTTTAAGCAGCACCAGGCAATGCCATTCATCATCGTCGCGTGCCGGAATGTCCTCTCGAAAATGCGTGCCTCGACTTTCCTCTCGAAAAAGACCGGCTCGCAGCTTCATCTCTGCATTGAGGACCATATTTGCAGCCTCGTGTGCAAGACGAAGTTCATGGCCATCACGGGCGATCATATTGGGCACGATGGACTTGCGCATATATTCAATAGACGCCAACGCCCCTTCAAGACGCCTTGGCTCCTTGACGTAGAGGATGTGGTAGGGGGTCATCGTGTTGCGCAGCAGGTTGGTTACCCAATCTGGCGAGAAGCCGTTCTCATTTTCGCGCGGCGCCCACATGGCTGACATTTTGTCGTCGATTTCCGCTTGGTTGATCTGCGGCATAGGTGTGATTGCCGCATATTCTGACGCAAATTTGGCAGCGCGGCGGCCTTGGATGGCCGAACCGTAAGAAGAAAACCCGCGCGCGGGGTAGCTTGACCCGCACAGCATTGAAGCCAGTGAATCGCCCGCAGCGAATAGCCCCTCTACTCCGTTGGCACGGCAGGTGTAGTCTGAATTGAAGACACCTTCGCCCTTGTGAACGCCCATGCCGGCTGTCGAACCGCCAACGCGGAAGCCGCGGTCTAGATTGCCATCGGGTGGAGGATCTTCAGGTGGGCCGCCCCAATCGATTGTAAGATTGTCTTCAGTAAGAAAACCTTTGCCTTCATATTTAGACCGATTGCCGATGGCTTCGAGATTTGGCCCTTCTGGGCGCGGTGTACCGGCCGGTGTTGCGTTCGGATCACGCACAACTTTCCCGCCGGATACCAGCACAGCCGATTCGATGTTGAGCCCACCCTTCACCGGATCTGGCGCCCCAGCCATAATATAGGCACCGGTTACGGACTGTGCGAATATCCAGCCATCGTAAGAGGCTGCCGGGATGTTTGAAAAGGTCTGATGGGTGTCGTGAAATTCTTTGCCAGTGATGTTCGCTCCAGCATCGTAGCTGATTGCATCACCATCGAATGTTTGTCCCCAATTGGGGAAGCCGGGGCTCTTATAGCCACCGGCGCCCATGCAATTAATTACCGCCTTGCCTTTAACAACGACCGCTTCGCATGGCTGATTGGAATCGTCATAGGTGAACCCCAAAAGCCCCCCAACTTTGCCGCTTTTGTCCTTTAAGAGACTTGTGACCATCGTCCGCTCGATCAACTGGACATCAGCATTTTCTAGGGCTTCACGGAATACATCCGAACGTTCAAAAGCCTTTGCTTCATGTGCGCCCATTTCGCGCAATTTGTAAAAAATATCGAGGGATTCATCGAGGAAGATGTCGGTCCAAACCCGGTCATTGACCCATTCGGTATTGATCGAGAGGTTTTTTATCCATTCACTGCGATCGTAAATCGATGGATCAAATGGCCGACTGTCAGATGCCCAAGGGGACAATCCCGACCACCCGACAGTTCCCTTGTCTAGCATTATCACTTTCTGCCCATGCGAGCGGGCCTCGAGTGCAGCAAAGACGCCGGCGAAGCCTGACCCGATAATAATTAGGTCAGCTTCATGCGTTCCGCGCGGGGCATCCGCCATCGATTGGACCCCGACGTTGCGCAGCACCGTTGGTACCGCGAGCGCACCGGCGGTCAATGCACCAATTTTTGCCAAATCACGGCGCGAAATACCGTGCCCACCAGTCGATTGAGCCAAACGCTCGGCTTCCTCGGAATTTGGCTCCTTTGGCGTTTCAGTCATCTTGCAAGGATCCTGTCATCTGGCCCGTTATCTGACGCGTCATCTGGAACTTTCTGGCTTAGCTCCTTTTGCGCAGGCCCATCAGGCGCTGGCTTCTCAGGCGCCATTTCCGCGGAATCTTTTGCCTTGCCCTCAGCAGCGGCCTCGCTGGTCCGGCTTAACGATGATAGCCCATCATCGCCTTCGAGCACTGGATAATCAGGGGCGATATTGCATCCACCAGCGCCGAGCGCAGAAATAAGCGTGACGGCGACAAATTGCCGATTTCGTCTGCGCATGCCTTGACTCTCCTCAGTCTGGAATTTGCGATCAAGCCTAATCTCAAAATACGCTCATTGCAAATTATATATCACATTGCGATTAAGTCATATCGCATTGTGGTTTTTATGCGCGCTATGGCCTTGAGTTTCATTGCAAGGATTTTGACCGGTGAATTTGCGCCTGTTGCATCAATTTCTGGTCTCATCAGAACTAGAGGGCGGAAATTTGCTTACGCATGGGTAGGCGTCAAGTGTCGCTTCGAATATCGCCAAGTGCAGCCAATATTTCGTTACGACATTCGAGTAGGGCGGCGCGCAGCTTCTCACGATTTTGCATGAAGCGGTTGGTCGGAACGGGGATGGAAATTGCGAACACTCTTTCAAGGGGGTCAGTAAACGCAATGCCGACGGCGCAAATTCCCTCTGTGTATTCTTCGATATCCTCAATCGTGTCACCATCTCGCGGTGCATGCAATTGAGCGCGAAGTGCCTCAGGATCTGTAATTGTGTTTTCGGTGTAGGCTTCGAGCTTGCTGTTCAGCATTTTTTCCAAGCGCGCTTCAGGCTGCTTCGAGAGTAGAGCTTTACCGCATGCGGTAGAGTGCAATGGAAATCGCTCACCAACAGCTGAAACCGCCCTTAGTCGGTGGCTGCCCAAAACCTGGTCTACGAAGACCGCTGATTTCCCTTGTACAACCGACAAATCGACAGTTTCGTTTATCTTCCTGCTGAATTCCTCCATGATCGGGTGCGCAATCTGCTCGATCTCGATATTTGTAGCGCGAGCCAATCGTACTAGCGCTGGCCCAAGTTTTACGCGAGATTTAGGCGTCGCTGCGATCAGCAATTGTTCCTCGGCTAGTGCAGCAACAATCCGTTGGACCGTTGATCTGGCAAGGTCGACCCGCGCAGCAATTTCGCCCAGACTTAAGCCATCCGGTTCATCCTCTAGTGCCCGCATTATAACTGCGGCCCTCGCAATGACTTGAATGCCGCCGCGCCTTTCGCCAATCACCGCTGGATCTGCCAACCTCTCGTCTCCATCTTTCAAACTCGATTCTACAACCGCAATGTGATACAGTTGATCCATAGTCAAGTAACGAACTTATCACCCAGAAACTCAGAACGTTTTTGCAGAGCATTGCGACTTGGACGGGGTCAGTTGGCCGATAAAACATCCGGTAGTGAAATTTCCGGCCTTGACATATCAACTCACTATACGGCATTGATGTATCGTCATACGGTTCATAGGGCCGATGCTTAGGGAGAGTTCAATGTCACGCAGTCTACGAGTTAGTTTGTTCGCCGGTGCATGCGCACTACCATTATATGCCATGCCGGCTGCTGCGCAGGATAATGCGCAAAACAATTCGGAAAACGCTGCTGAGCAAGGCGACAATGTCATAATTGTGACCGCCAACAAGCGCGAAGAAAACTTACAAGAAGTGCCGATTTCAATTACGGCATTTTCGCAGGAAGAGCTCGACAAGCGCGGAGATGCCGGTCTTGCTGGAATTCAGGAGGCTACTCCTAACCTCAATTTCACGGTCCAATCGGCAGGCCAAAACGTGGCTCGCGTCACGCTTCGCGGTGTGGGTACCGAAACACTCGTGGGTGGCGGTGATCCAGGTGTCGCCCTGCATATCGATGGTGTTTATGTGGGCAGGAACTCCGCTGCTGCGGGCGATGTTTTCGACGTCGCGCGCGTCGAGGTTCTGCGCGGTCCGCAGGGCACTTTGTATGGGCGCAATGCAACAGGTGGTTCGGTCAACATCGTTACCCAGCGGCCGGTCTTTGAAACAACTGGTTATGCCGATATCAGCTACGGCAATTACAACGCCTTGCGCGCTCGCGGCGTGGCCAATGTGGCATTGTCCGACAATGTCGCTGGACGCATTGCTGTGTTTCACGATTCCCACGATGGCTACATCGAAAACCTAAACGAATTTGGGCGTGACGGTGCTGATCGAAACAGTTCTGGTGGTCGTCTCCAGCTGCTTTGGGAGCCTAGCGATACAACGGAAGTGCTGGTTCGTGGCTTTGTTTCACGATCCACGGGCGCTGGACCGGGTACGCGTTTCCTTGGCGATGATATTACGACGCCAAACGGTTATCCTGGCGGTTATCTGGTTGGTATCTCTGATGGAATCGCGGGCCCTCCGGCAGGTGTGCCAGTGGTGCTTCCTGCTTACACCACGGGAACAACCTCCACGGGCGAGTCGGTTCAGGATAGGCCAACAGGCTTTTATGAATTCAACAAGGACGCCAATGAATTTATTGATGTCTTGATGCAGGGCGTTGATCTGGAAGCGAGCATCGAACTGTCGGATTCCATTCTGCTGCGTTCAACCAGTTCCTATCAGACCAATGAGAACGAAATTTTGGTCGATTCTGATAATTCTGAATTGCCGATAGAAACCCGTCAGCGCCAGTTTAATGCGAACCAATTTAGTCAGGAATTTAACCTGGTATCGCAGGGCAGTTCGCGGTTCCAATGGTTGCTCGGCGCGTATTACTATTACGAAGAGCTGACTGAAAATTTCCAAACGGTCACTCCGGCTGGTGTTGTACCGGGCGCAACTGGCGTTTCTCAGCAGCGTACAATCGATCACCAAACAGATGCATATGCCCTCTTTGGGCAGGCGTCATATGAATTGGCCAATGGTTTGAACCTGACATTGGGCGCGCGGCACACATGGGATGAGAAGTCTCAGCAGCGCTCGCCTGGTGCCATTGTTGATTTGACCAATGGCTTCAGGTTTTTGGGCGGTGGTGCCCTTGGGCCAGATGCTGCGGTCGATGGAGATGTATCGTTCTCCGAATTTACTTACCGAGGAAGTCTGAGCTATCAAATTGCGCCCGACAGCAATCTGTTCGTCAGCTATTCGCGCGGATACAAGGCGGGTGGTTTCGATTTCAATGGCGGCCGGCTTGACGCAAACGGCGAGCAAGTCGCTTATGAACCTGAATTTGTTAAAGCAATCGAAGTTGGTTCAAAGAACCTGTTTTTCGATGGAGCATTGCTGTTGAATGTCACTGGTTTCTATTATGATTATACGGACTTGCAGGTTTTCCGTCTGACTATTGATGGGCCGCTAACAGACAATGCTGCAGAATCGACGATTTGGGGTGTTGAAGTTGAAAGCAAGCTAGAGGTCACCGATGCATTTACGCTTGAAGCATCTGTTGGTTATCTTGATGCTACTTATGACGAATATACGATCGATCTGCCGCCGACAGATTTTGTCGGCAACCGCTTGAACTACGCGCCAAAGTGGACGGCTTACGTCGCTGGTGAATATGTAATTCCGGTTGGCGACAATGAATTGATCGCGCGAATGGACTATTCCTATCGATCGGATACCTTCTTCGACCGCGCCAATGCAGAACTCGATAAACAGGATGCCTACGGTCTGCTTGGGGCGCGAATTCGTTACAATACGGATGCTTTCTATGTTGATGTGTTCGGGCGTAATCTGACAGGTGAAAACTATGTCACCGGTCAGCTTATCAATCCGCCGTTTTCTTGTGGCTGCCGTACGGTGAACCTCGGTACTCCTTCGACTTACGGAGCTACCCTCGGCGTGCGATTCTAGAATGCGCTTTGCTCTGCTGAATCTGACCAGCGCTGCTGTTGAGAAAACTGTTTTCTCGATGGTGGCGCTGGCCTCTTTTGCCCTTTTATCTTCCTGTTCGGCAGTGGAGGGGGTGGGCAATAAGGAGGATGCAGAGCGGCCAAATTTCTTGGTGATCGTGGTTGACGATCTCGGCTATTCTGATCTCAGTTTAACAGGGTCAGAGGTGCCCACCCCCAATATTGACGCGCTCGCTAAAGAGGGGCTGTTTCTCAACAATTTTTATGCTGGTGGAACCTGTTCTCCAACCCGCGCGATGCTCCTGAGCGGAATGGATCATCATCGCGCTGGCGTTGGGGCTATGATGGAGCACATCGCGCCAAATCAGGTCGGTTCGCCTGGCTATGAAGGTTATCTCAACGAGCGGGTTGTCTCGCTTCCCGAATTGCTTCGGGACGCGGGTTACAACACATATGCTGCGGGCAAGTGGCATTTGGGCATGACGGACGAGACATCACCGGCAAAGCGCGGTTTTGAACGGTCCTTCATGCTCCTCAACGGCGGTGCGAGCCATTTCGATCAGTCGGGCCTCTTGGCAATCGCAGATCCTGCGCCTTACCGGGAAGATGGCAAAAAGGTGAATTTGCCGGACGATTTCAAATACTCAACCGACTTCTACACCAGTAGGATGATCGAATATATTGAGCAGGATCGCGCAGGTGGCGACCCTTTCTTTGCCTATCTTGCCTATACTGCGCCGCATTGGCCGCTTCAGGCGCCAGACGAAAATATCGCCAAATTTAGGGGCGTTTATGACGATGGTTGGGAAGCTATCCAGCAAAAGCGACTGGATCGCCAGATCGCTGATGGGTTGATGCCGCCAGATACAGTCCTTCCCCCGATTTTCACTGATGCTCCGGCATGGTCCGAGCTTACTCAGGAAGAGCGCCAAGTTGAGGCGCGCAAGATGGAAATCTACGCTGGAATGGTGGACCGGCTGGATGAGGAAATCGGGCGGATTATCGCCTATTTGAAAGATACCGACCAATATGAGAGCACCGTGATCGTGTTCATGTCGGATAATGGTGCAGAAGGCGCGCCATTGCATAAGACGCCGCCGTTCCGGGACTGGATGAAAACCTTTGACAACAGTCTGGAAAATATGGGCCGACAAGGTTCATACGTCTATTATGAAGAACGCTGGGCACAAGTTGGGATGACACCATTTCGGCTGTGGAAAGGCATGGCGAGCGAAGGGGGCGTGCATGTTCCCGCATTCGTCACTTTTGCAGGAGCGAAGCGGCAGGGCGAACGCAATTCCAGTCTCACCTCGGTCATGGATATTATGCCGACACTGCTCGATTACGCAGGCGTGACGCATCCCGGCAAGCAATACTCCGGGAAAGATATTCACCCAATGCAGGGCCTCTCTTGGATGCCGCTTCTCAACGGCGAGGCGCAAATGGTTCGCGACTCGGATGAGGGGCTTGGATCGGAGCTGTTCGACAAATTTGGCTATCGGCTTGGGCGCTGGAAGGCGCTCCATTTGCACGATCCTTACGGGCCGGGGCGTTGGCAGCTCTATGATCTTTCGAAGGATCCCGGCGAGACCAATGATTTGGCAGAAGAACACCCAGATATCTTGGTCGATTTGGTTAAGAGATGGGAGCAATATGCCAAGGAAAATGGCGTTGTCTTGAGCAGCCGACCGCCAGAACGCTGAGAAGCGGGGCTGGTACAAAATCGCAGATTAAGGGCCGTTCAAATTTAATTGCCTGCGATTGGTTCAACCGTATTGACTCGATCATGATGTGGGCCTAGCTATACCATAAAGCAGGACATCTGCACCACAATGCAAGACATAAGAGAGGGGTTACAATGCCAGGATGGGAAGAAGGCGATTGGCGCGATGAGGAGCTATTTTCAGGTTTCGCGCAGAGCAATCTCAGCAACCACATGGGGCTCGAGTTCTATGATCTAAGTCATCCTTGGGGGCTGGGTCAGCCGTGCTGGCCCTATTTCGAGGATGTGAAGATTGAGCGCTTGCATGGCATGTCCAAATCAGGTGTGCTCACCCAGAAAATTACCACCGTCATGCATTCGGGAACGCATATTGATGCGCCCGCACATGTCGTGCCCGGCACCCCATTTATGGATGAAGTGCCTTTGCCTTACTTCTTTGGTAGCGGCGTGGTCGTTTCGATTCCCAAGAATAAATGGGAAGTCATTACCGCTGAAGATCTCGAAAATGCGCGCCCTAAAATCCGCAAGGACGATATCGTTATCGTCAACACTGGTTGGCATAAATATTATGGCGATAATCAGCAATATTACGGTTACTCACCTGGCTTTTACAAAGAGGCTGGAGAGTGGTTTGTCGAGCGCGGCGTGAAGATGGCTGGCAGTGACACTCAGGCGCTCGACCACCCATTGGGAACTGCAATCGGGCCGCATGGTCCTGGCGCGCCTAATGGTCTTTTGCCCGCGTTAAATGCAGAATATGAACGAGAAACTGGTCGCAAGGTAATTGAGGACTTCCCCGTTTGGGAGCCTTGCCACACTGCGCTGCTTTCCAATGGCATTTGTGGGTTCGAAAATGTCGGCGGCGACATAGACAAAGTTACGGGTAAACGCGTTACTTTTGCTGCTTTCCCATGGCGTTGGAAAAAGGGTGATGGTTGCATCGTCAGGCTTGTGGCTATTGTCGACCCCAATGGCACCTTCCGGATCGAGACTGGCAAGGACAACGACTGACCCGAAATGCGTTTCTTGGCGGGACAGTGAGGGGATAAAGTCATGGACATTACGCGATTTGAGGAAGCCAAGGGCTATCAGGCTCCATTGCATTTTGGCTGTCATTCGCTGCGCTTGCAGGGAGTGGAGGCAAGCAGCGCGGATTTCGCGTGGGTGGGCTTGTCGCACTTTTTGCCCGGCGGTGGTTGCGAAATGTCCGCGACCCCTGCTGCCAAGATTTATGTGGTCATCCAGGGCGAGCTCTGCATCGAATTGGGCGATGGCACAAAGCATCGACTCGGTTTAAATGACAGTTGCCATATTCCGGCAGGGGAGGAGCGGTCTGTGTTGAATGAAACCAATTCGCCAGCATCGATGGTCGTAGTCATGCCGCCGCCGCCTGTTTCGGGTGAGGGGCCGGCATGAGCCTGCCTGCTATAGATACCAACTCCCTTTTCGATGTTAAGGGCAAGAGCGCGATTGTGATTGGTGCGAGCGGTGCGTTTGGTCAAGTTGTATGTGCGACCTTGGGTAAAAGCGGCGCAAAGCTAACAATAACAGGCGGCAATGCTGAGGCGTTGGCCGAGGTTGCCGGCGATCTGACTGCGTTGCAGGTCGAAGTCACGAGCGTGGCGCGCCGCACGAATTCGGCCGAAGATTGCGATGCAATCATTGCTGCTGCTCTTGATGCCTATGGCAGTGTTGACATCCTCGTCATTGCGGCGGGCGTCAATGATGTCGAGATGATCGTCGATATGGAGCCTGAGCGCTTCCGAAATGTCATGCAGGCCAATGTCGATGGGGCTTGGTTGATGGCGCAGGCGGCTGGCCGGCAAATGATCGCGCAAGGAAATGGCGGTAAGGTCGTCTTCACATCCTCTGCGCGCGGCAAGCTGGGTCATCCAGCAGGGTATACCGCTTATTGCACGTCTAAGTCTGCCGTCGATGGACTTACTAAGTCGCTCGGATGTGAATTGGGCAAGCACGGCATTACGGTAAACGCGATTGCGCCAACGGTCTTTCGATCTCCGCTAACGGCTTGGATGTTCGGCGACGATGAAAAGGCTCTCGCTGTTCGAGAGGGTTTTCTTGCTCGCGTTCCCGTTGGACGCTTGGGTGAACCGGAGGATCTTGCCGGGCCATTGCTGTTCCTTTGCTCGCGTGCTTCGGATTTCCATACAGGCCATGTCATCTACCCTGATGGCGGCTACACGGCTGGATGATGAGCGGTGGTTCGCCTGTGATTGCGGTTGTTGGCGGCGGGCTGATGGGGGCAGGTATCGCGCAGATATTTGCCACAGCAGGCCATAATGTGACTGTCTTTGAGCCTAATGAAGAGGTTCGGGCCACTTTGCATGAACGCACATGGGCTAACCTTGAAATTGTTGGCGCGGATTGCGGAGCTGTTGAGAAAATCACGGTGGTCGCTGATCTCGCTGAAGCCGTTGATGGGGCGACTTACGTTACCGAAGCTGCTCCAGAAAAGCTTCCTCTCAAAAAGTCAATTTTCGCCGATCTCATTGCATTGGCGCCGCACGATTGCATTTTGGCGAGCAATACGTCGGTTATCCCGATCACCCATATCGCCGAAGGGCTAGATACCGCGGATCGCATTGTCGGGACGCATTGGTGGAACCCACCATTCCTGATCCCATTGGTCGAGGTCGTGCAGGCTGAGCACACCTCAGATCAAACGATGCAGGCGGCCATGGCGTTGCTTGAGTCGATCGGTAAAGCCCCAGCCTATGTCCGCAAGGATACCCCGGGCTTCGTCGCCAATCGCTTGCAACACGCATTGTGGCGTGAGGCAATCGCAATGGTTGCCGAGGGCGTTTGTGATCCAGAAACCATCGATGCCTGCGTCAAAAATAGCTTTGGCTTGCGGTTGCCGGTTCTGGGCCCTTTAGAAAATGCTGACATGGTTGGATTGGACCTGACGTTGGACATTCATCATACCATGATGCCTGAATTGGACCGGCATGACCGGCCGAATGAACTGCTTGAGAAACTGGTCGATAACGGCCGGCTTGGGTTCAAGTCTGGCGAAGGCTTCCGGCGTTGGACTCAAGAGGAAATGCTCGAATTACGCGAAAGTCTTTTGCGTCACCTGACTGCGGCAAACGCAGCGTGAATGTGAAAATGGGAGAAGCAAGTCAATGGATCTGCCACTGCTGATAGGAGTGCTGGCCTACGAACTGATAGTTATCGTGGGTCTGGGTGTTTGGTTGCAGCGCCGCCACAAGGCGGACACCAAGGCTGAGTTCGCGCTTGCTGGCCGCGATCTGCCCGTTCCCGTGGTTGCGGTTACTCTGGCTCTTACGGTGCTGGGTACCGCGCATATTCTTGGCGTCTTTGAGATGACCTGGATGATGGGTGCTGTCGCGATCTGGTTTTCGGTCGCGCATGTCATCCTGCTTACTTTCGTATGCCTTGGTAGCGGACTTTGGGTTCGGCGGCTTGGTGTCACCACTGTACCGGAATTGCTGTCACAGGCCTTTGGAACAGAAACACGGCTTTTCGTCAGTTGCATCATGGCGGGCGTGCTGTTTGGTATCCTGACTGTTGAGGCGCAGGGTATCGGCATCATTTTCGCAACTTTGACAAATTGGGATATCCAAACTGGAGCGATTGTCGGCGGTATTCTGGGGATATTATATGTGATTTTTGCCGGTATGCGGGAAATCGGTTGGGTCAATTTGGTCAATGCAGTGGTGATGTATGCGGGTCTTATTGTCGCGACAATATATGTCGGGCTGGCGCTTCCTGGAGATGGGTATGACGCCGTGGCCAATCACTATCTGGAGGTTGGGGAGGAAGGCGCCATCTCGATCTGGGGCACGCCTGATTTGATCGTCGGATTTGTGATCGTCAATGTCGTCGCTGTATTGTTCAGCCAATCTATCAACCAGATGCTCATGCAGCCTGCGATGTCGGCTAAGGACGAGGGCACGGTTCGTAAAGCGCTGTGGATTGCCGCGCCGGTGAACGGTCTGTTTGGCGTGTTCGCTGTTGTCATTGCGCTGGCCGCACGCGCGCAGCCAGAGTTCGCTGGGCTGGCTGATGCGCCCAAGGTTGGCACGACGGCGATGTTGCTTTCCTATTTGCCGCCATGGCTTGCGGCATTATTGCTGGCTTCATTCCTCGCAGCGATCCTATCAACCTTTGCGATTATCGCGCTTTCGATCGCGACGATATTCACCAATGATATCTTCGTGCCTCTCTATGCGCCTGAAGCGGATGCTGCCACGCAAACAAAGGTGATCAGATTGGTGATCGTGGTCGTCGCGGGCATCGCCATCGGAGTGGCCTCCTTGTTGCCCCCAATTCTGGCTGCGATGATCTGGCTGTTCGCATGGCTCGTGCCAGTATTCTGGATTTTCATTTCCGGCCTGTTTTGGAAGCGCCATCAAGGCGTGGCTATTGCGACTTTGCTGCTCGCTTGGGCCGCAAACCTTGCGTGGTCCTTTACCGCTTTGCCTACTCTGGTCGGCTTTGAATCAGCGGGGGCCTATAACGCCTATGTTACCGTGATTGTATCGGTAACGGTGCTGCTCATTGGCAATATGGCTGTGCGCGGAGAGCCGGGCCTGCTCAAACACCGTAATGCGGCAAGCCAAGGGGAGACTGCCTGATGTTCTGGTCGATATTCTTACAAACGCTCGGTTTGATCCTCGTCATTATCATAGCGGGCTTAATCATCGAACGTTTCCTGCGCAGCGACGAAGGAGAAAACTGATGGATGTTACCCTTGCTTGGATGGCCGGCGTGGTCGCGATGATGGGAACCTTCGGAGCCATCGCCCTGGTCGGTTACATCCGCCAGCGCAGCAAATAGAAAACACATTAAAGTTTAGGAGGAACAGCATATGCCTGTGCCAAAAAACAAAGTTATCATCACATGTGCGATTACCGGGGGCATTCATACACCAACCCTCTCCGAGGCATTGCCATACAAGCCTGCTGATATAGCAAAGCAAGCCATTGAAGCGGCTGAAGCGGGAGCATCCATTCTCCATTTGCACGCGCGCGACCCTGAAACAGGTGCGCCCTCCGGCAGTCCAGATGTGTACAATCAGTTTTTGCCGGTCATCAAGCAAAGTAGCGATGCTGTGGTGAATATCACAACAGGCGGTAGCCCTGATATGGAACCAGAGGATCGCCTCGCTGCTGCCTTGGCATTCTCGCCGGAAATGTGTTCGCTTAATATGGGCAGTATGAATTTCGCTTTTCATGGCATGGGTGGGAAAATTACTGATTGGAAATTCCCATGGGAGAAGCAATATATTGCGGACAGCGAGAAGTTCATTTTTCGCAATACATTCGCCGATATTGCCCGCAATTATGAACTGCTTGCTGATCATGGAACTCGGTTTGAACATGAATGTTATGACATTGGTCACCTCTATAATCTCGCCCATTTCGTAGATAAAGGGATCGCGAAGCCGCCGTTTTTCATCCAGAGTATTTTCGGCCTGCTCGGCGGAATTGGACCAGATCTGGACAATGTGATGTTCATGCGGCGCACGGCTGACCGGTTGTTTGGCAAGGATTACATTTGGTCGGCATTGGGGGCGGGACGTCACCAAATGCCTGTTGTAACCCAAGCGGCAATGTTGGGCGGTAATGTACGGGTCGGTTTGGAAGATAGCCTATCCATCGGTCCGGGTAAATTGGCCATTTCCAATGCAGAACAGGTTTCCAAAATTGTCCGCATATTGGCAGAGATGAACCTTGAACCGGCCACCCCAGCAGAGGCGCGAGAATTGCTTGCGCTTAAAGGCAGCGATCGTGTTTCCTTCTGATGGCGTGATTATCAATTGCCATTTTATGCTTTTTCTTGCCTAGGCGCAGGATTTTGCCTCAATTTATCGTTTAGGTTCACAAAAGCATGGAGCGGCAGAACGGCCAAAAAACCCCGTATTTGGTCACTGGTCCGTTTGCTGAAAGTAGTGATCGCGCAGTTTGAGAATGGCACGAAATAGGTAAGCTAGGGTGAGGACCAAAAGGTCGCAGGCTTGCTTCCCAATAGAATAACACAGGAAAAAACATGCAAAAACTCTACCCTACAGCCGCCGCCGCATTGGACGGGTTGCTAGACAATGGTCTTCTCATAGCCAGCGGCGGCTTTGGGCTGTGCGGCATTCCGGAACGCCTGCTGGATGCTATTCAAAAGAGCGGCGTAAATGGCCTCACATTTTGTAGCAATAATGCCGGTATCGACAATGAGGGTATCGGCAAATTGATGCGCACGCGGCAGGTCGCAAAGATGATCTCTAGCTATGTTGGCGAAAACAAAGAGTTCGAACGCCAGTTTCTTTCCGGCGAGTTGGAAGTCGAGTTCTGCCCGCAAGGAACGCTGGCCGAGCGCATGCGCGCTGGCGGCGCTGGCATCCCCGGTTTCTACACTAAGACAGGCGTTGGCACGCTGGTGGCAGAAGGCAAGGAAGTGAAGGCCTTCACCGGCCGCGCCGATGCGCCTCAGGACTATATTTTGGAAGAGGGCATCTTCGCTGATCTCGCCATTGTAAAAGCATGGAAAGCGGATGAGACCGGCAATCTGATCTTCCGCAAAACCGCCCGCAATTTCAACGCGCCAGCGGCGACTTGCGGCAAAATTTGCGTTGTGGAGGTTGAGGAAATTGTGCCTGCCGGATCGCTCGACCCGGACAGCATCCATCTGCCCGGTGTTTATGTGAACCGCATGATTGTGGGCGCGCCCTATAATAAGAAAATCGAGTTCCTAACCACGCGAGAAAGGGAGGCCGCACAATGACCGACACAACAGGCTGGACCCGCGACCAAATGGCGGCCCGCGCCGCGCGCGAATTGCAGGATGGCTATTACGTCAATCTCGGCATTGGCATTCCGACGCTTGTCGCTAATCACATTCCGGCAGGCATGCATGTCACGCTGCAATCAGAGAACGGCATGCTGGGTATTGGCCCTTTCCCCTATGAGGATGAGGCCGACCCTGATCTCATCAACGCCGGCAAGCAAACCATTAGCGAGCTGCCGCATTCCGCCTATTTCGACAGCGCCACAAGCTTTGGCATGATCCGCGGCGGGCATATTGATTTGACGGTTCTGGGCGCGATGGAAGTCGCCGAAAATGGCGACATCGCCAATTGGATGATTCCGGGCAAAATGATCAAGGGCATGGGCGGCGCGATGGATCTGGTCGCGGGCGTCAAAAAGATCATTGTGGTGATGGATCACAATTCCAAAGCCGGTGATCCCAAATTCATCCCTGAATGCACCCTGCCGCTAACGGGGCAAAATGTGGTCGATATGATTGTGAGCAATCTGGGCGTGTTCGAGCGCCCCGATCACTCTAGCCCCTTCAAGCTCATTGAGCTTGCACCGGGGGTTCATGGAGATGAAGTGGCTGCCAAAACAACAGCAAACTTCGTCTGAGAACTCGACAATATCTTCGCTACAAGGCACCTTCAAGAGATGTTGGCGAATTCGTATTTCTCCGGTTCAGTCCTATTAGCATGCGTGGCAGCTTTTGCTTTGTCTGCCTGTGAGCAAGCGGCGGATGACGGCGGCACACAGGGCTCTTCGACGAAACTGTCAAAACGCAGCTGCGGCTTGATATCGAACAAGCCCGTTCGCGTTGAAGGCGGAACTTTTGCAATGGGCCAGACAGAGGTTTACCGCGAAGAGGGGCCAATTCGGGAAACAACTGTGTCGGGTTTCTGGATCGATCCGTATGAAGTGACAAATCGCCAATTTGAAGAATTTGTGGCCGCAACTCAGCATGTTTCAGTGGCCGAAATGCCAGTCGATCCAGCACAATTTGGTGTTCCGATAGAGCGCATCCCGCCAGCAATGCTTCAACCAGGTTCGGCTGTATTCAAGACCCCTGATCAGCTTTCAAGCAATAATTCTGATGGGTGGCAGTATATCCCCGGGGCGAATTGGAAGAAGCCTTATGGGCCGAGTGGCCCCAATGCGGCATTGAATGAGCCTGTGGTCCATCTCGCATGGGAAGATATGGCTGCATATGCCGATTGGAGGGGAGGAAGAATCCCCACAGAGGCTGAGTGGGAGTTTGCCGCTGGAGCTGGGCAAAAGAAGAGCGTTGAGCAACCAGCAGATGATCAAGCCAACACATGGCAGGGCGTATTCCCTGTTTTGAACGAGGCATCTGATGCGTTTGCCGGCATTGCCCCAGTTGGATGTTTTGAACCCAATCCGCTTGGGCTTTACGATATGGTCGGAAATGTTTGGGAAATCACCGCGGATTTTTACCAAGCTGGCCATGATCCAAAAGACAGGCTCAACCCGAGGGGGCCCAGCGAGAACGCGGTTTATGACCCGCGTAACCCTGACCTGCTAAATCGTGTCATGAAAGGCGGTTCATACCTATGCGCCAGTAATTATTGCCAAAGATACCGGCCAGAATCTCGGCAAGGCAATGATCCTGGACTTGGTGCAATTAATGTCGGTTTCAGACTGGTTTATGATCAGGAGCCCGGCCGCACGCCGTAGCAGGGTGTTGTCAGACTAAATGTACCTGATTGAAAATCGGGCACGAACGGGTAGGGCAGAGAACATGCCTAGAGGCAAGAAACCGGCCGGTCCGTTCCGCTATTTCAACTCATCTCCTGAAGTGATCCGGATGGCGGTGATGCTGTACGTTCGTTATCCACTTAGCTTGCGCAATGTCGAAGATCTGCTGTTCAAATACGGCGTCGACATCAGCCATGAGACCGTTCGCTTTTGGTGGAACCGGTTCGGTCCAATGTTTGCTGCTGACATTCGAAGGCAGCGGATCAACCGGATGCGCGGCTTTCGGAACTGGCGTTGGCACGTGGATGAAGTGTTCGTAAAGATCAATGGCGAGACACACTATCTGTGGCGTGCTGTCGATCAC
>JBDWMF010000009.1:0-65000 GCA_039972775.1 Erythrobacter sp. | reverse complement strand
TGCTGCGGGTTCAGGCGATGATCTTTCTTATCATTCCGTTCATCGCCCTGCCTTCCGAATGGCTGGCGCGCCAGATGCAATTCCGGCGCCAAGGACAGGCCAATATGGCCAGCGCCGTGGTCGGAGCATGCACAGCGTTGCTGCTCGCATGGCTGGGATGGGGTGTTTGGGCGCTGGTCTATTCCGGCCTATCTATCTTTATCGCACGCGGCGCGGCGTTGATGGTCGCTGCAAAGCTGTGGGTTAAGCCAATATTCGACCCGCGCGGTGCATGGGATCTATTCACCTACGGCGGCATGTTGACGCTTTGCCAGCTGTTCTGGATTATCCAAAGCCAAAGCGATGTAGTGATCGGCGGGCGGTTGATGACGACATTTGACCTAGGCCTTTATACGCAAGCGCTCTTCCTCACCCTTATCCTGACTGGGCGTTTTATTCCGCCGTTGAACGAGGTCGCGCTTGCGGCCTATTCTGAGCTCAACAGAGCCGGAAAGCCGCTAGGGCCGTACTTCCTTAAAACAGCACGCATGGTGATGATGCTAACCGCACCGCTCTATATCGGGCTTGCCCTGACAAGCGGTGATGCGATTTTGGTCCTGATGGGTGAGAAGTGGCTGGGAATTATTCCTTTGGTGGCCGGACTCTCGCTCGCCATGCCTTTAATGGCGCTGCATTTCATCTGCTCACCAACAACCAATGCCATTGGCAAACCGCAAATCTATCTCTCCACCAGCATAGCTGGCGCGATCATAATGCCGGCCGCATTCCTTTGGGGCGCGCAAGCTGGTTCGATGGGGTTGGTTCATGCATGGTGGATTGCTGCACCGTGCCTGACCTTCATCACTCTTAGCCTAACACTGCCAAGGATTGGAGTGAGCCCGATCGCATTGATGCGCGAGTTGTTGCCAACCGCTGTCGCCGTTGCCGCAATGGCGGGCGCGGTCATATTGGTGCAAACATACATGCCGCTCGGCATGCCGATCCTTGACTTGGCGCTAAGCGCAATGGTCGGAGGCGTCACCTATGCTGCTACCTTCTGGATCATTTGGCCAAACCTTGTGAAAGAAACTTGGGCTCTGCTTCGCCAGCGTCCATCTGCCCCTTCCCCCGCCTAAGCCGCAGCATAAAAGCATCTGCGGCATTTGGGGCTTTGCTCTATTGGTGATAGTCTGCTTTCTCTGCACAATTGAGAGAGACAGATTATGAGCGCTATTTGGCTACCTTCTGCAATGGCATCCTTAGCAGCGCTGACCATGAACACTGCTGCGATTGAACCAGTTAAAACGCAGATTGCAGACGCGCCTATCGCGCCCAACCTTACCGATGCTGCAACCGAAGTTCTTGATTTGGATACAGAAGCCAATCAGCGCCTGACCATTCCGGTCACTATAGACGGCGCTGGCCCGTATGACTTTATGATCGACACGGGCAGCCAAGCAACCGCTGTCACCCACCGGATCAATGAGGCATTGCAATTGGAATCCAATGGCACCGCAACCTTGGTGGGCATGGCGAGCAGCCGCCAAGTGGATTTGGTTGAGCTTGATAATTTGGAAGTCGGCACCCGTGTGATCAACAATCTGTCCGCTCCGGTGCTTTACCGGAAGCATGTGGGTGCAGACGGAATTATCGGTCTCGATTCATTGCAAGATATGCGCGTTCTTATCGATTTTCGCGACGAGACAATTGCCGTTGCTGATGCAACCGAAGGATCAAGCAGCCGCGGGTTTGAAATTATTGTGCGTGCCCGGCACAAGCTGGGCCAGCTGTTGATCACCAATGCCAAGATTGAGGGGGTCAAAACCACCGTCATCATCGACACAGGTGCGCAGGGCAGTCTTGGCAATTTGGCATTGCAAAAACGTATAAGAGCCAGGCGTGCGCAGCAGGTCACCGCGACAGATGTGAACGGTGTGACTTTGCAAGGTGAAATGTCGATCGCACGCCGAATGGAAATCCAAGGTCTTACGCTGACCAATATGCCGATCACCTTTGCTGATGCGCCAGCATTTGAAGCATTAGGGCTTAAAGATAAGCCCGTCATTTCGCTCGGCATGCAGCATTTGAAAGTGTTTGACCGCGTGGCGATTGACTTTGCCAAGCAGCGCATCCTTTTCGACCTACCGAGCAAATACCGCATGCGCAGGGCCAATCGTGAAGCCAGTCGGCAAGCTGGTCCTTCGCGGAGATAAAGAACAAGTTTGCATCGGCAGCGCTTGTTTGAAAGCGCCCGTGCGCCCATGTGGATGGGACAATGCCGCCTGATACAGCCACATCCGCCGATCTAAAAGCCAGCAATGCTGACAGCTGGTCGACGCTTAAGCGGTTTCTGCCCTACCTTTGGCCAGAGGGAAAACCCGACCTAAAAGTACGGATCATTGGCGCAATGCTGCTGGTGCTGCTGGCCAAAGCAATCATATTGGCAACCCCGCTGGCGATGAAAAACGCGGTCGATACAATGGCCGCCACTGGCGATCCCATGACTATGGTCGCGCTGAGCTTTGTGATCGCTTATGCTGGCGCGCGTTTTCTTAGCCTTGCCTTTGATCAGATCCGCAATATCATCTTTGAACGCGTCGGTCAGAAAGCAACACAAGCGTTGGCTGAGGACGTTTTTCACCGGCTGCACCGATTGTCCCTTCGCTTTCACCTGTCACGCCGCACGGGCGAAGTGACCAAGGTGATTGAGCGCGGAACCAAGAGCATCGACAGCATGCTCTATTTCATCCTGTTCAATATCGCGCCGACATTCATCGAACTGACAGCGGTAGGCATCATTTTCTACACCTTGTTTGGCTGGGAATTGGTTGCGGCCACTGCAGTAACTGTCGTGCTTTATATTGCGGTCACGCGCTGGATTACCGAATGGCGGGTGAAGCTGCGCGCGCAGATGAATGATCTGGATGGCAAGGCTTTGTCCCGCGCAGTCGACTCTCTGCTCAACTACGAAACGGTCAAATATTTCGGCGCAGAGGCCCGCGAGGAAGAACGCTATAGCAGCGCGACGCGCGCCTATGCCAATGCGGCAATCAAAAGCGAAAACTCGCTCGGCCTGCTGAATATGATTCAATCGCTGATCACCAATGCGCTAATGGGCGTGGCGATGGCATTTGTGGTGTGGCGCTGGAGTGAAGGCGCGCTAACAGTTGGCGATCTGACAGCAGTGAACATGTATTTGATGCAATTGTTCCGTCCGCTTGATCTGCTGGGATGGGTTTACCGAACCATTCGCCAAGGGCTGGTCGATATGGCGGCAATGTTTGATCTGATGGATAAGGAGGTTGAGGTTACTGACCCTCCTGGTGCGCCCGCGTTGATCGTGCGCCAGCCGCATGTCATTTTCGACGATGTGACTTTCGGATACGAACCGGACCGCACCATTTTGCGCGGGCTAAGTTTTGAAGTGCCCGCCGGATCGAACGTTGCCATCGTTGGCCCATCGGGCGCAGGCAAAAGCACTATCGCGCGGCTATTGTTCCGTTTCTACGATCCGCAATCGGGACGCATTCTGATCGACGGGCAAGATATTGCGCAGGTCCAGCAGGCCAGCGTCCGCGCCGCCATTGGCATCGTCCCCCAGGATAGCGTGCTGTTCAACGACGCCATAGGCTACAATATCGCTTATGGATCAGCAGGCGCAGAAATTGCAGATGTTGAACAGGCTGCGCGCGATGCAAGCATCTGGCCGTTTATCCAATCGCTTCCCGATGGGTTCGATACAGAAGTTGGTGAACGCGGATTGAAACTTTCCGGCGGCGAAAAACAACGCGTTGCGATTGCCCGCACTCTAGTCAAAAACCCGCCAATCCTAATGCTCGACGAAGCGACCAGCGCCCTCGACACCCGAACAGAGCAAGACATTTTGCGCACATTGCGGCGGGTCGCAAAAAACCGCACGACTTTGGCGATTGCTCACCGGCTTTCAACGATTGCAGACGCTGATCAAATTCTGGTTCTTGATGAAGGCAGGCTCGCTGAACAAGGCACGCATGACGGTCTGCTCAAAAAGAACGGACTCTATGCCGAAATGTGGGCCCGCCAACTCGCCGAAAGCAGCGAAGACATTCACGCAGAAGTTTAGACACTTAAGTCTATGTTCACGCGAGCTTGCGCACTTTTCATTCAAATTCGGTGATAAGGGGTCAACAAAATGCACATTTTTACACGTTCTGCCATACTTTTAGCGGCGACTGCGATGCTGGCTCCGGCGGCGGCAAACGCCCGAACCCTAGCCCAGCCGCAAACAAATAGCGCAGCGCCCGCGATCAAAGTTGATCCGGCGAACTGGCTCTATATTGAGACCGAAAACGGCAGTAATTACGTCCACAAGTCGAGCGGCGCGATCTGCATCGAAAAATTCCGCGATTTAAAGCTTGCCACCATTCGCGACTATGCGCCCGATGGTACCAATAGCGCCTGCCAATATGACAAGACCACCGAAGCGGGTCTAAGCCGGTTGACCATCTACGTTTACACGGCTCCGGGTTTAACCGGACCTGCCGCTTATCAGGGCGCAAAAGATGCCATCACTCAATTCAACCAGAACACGGCTGTTACTGTAACTCAGCGTAAAGAAGAAGGTCAGAACTGTCACAAAGGCGTGATCCAACCTTTGGCAGAAGGCATATTAAGCCGGATGAAAAAAGAGGGTAGCGAAGGCGAAGACGCCAATCTGGGCCTCGGCATTGCCATGTATGACTATGATATTCCTGTGGTCAACGGACGGCCTGCTCGCCAAGAAACCTCGCTTCTATCAGTTTACCAAACCGGCAAATGGATCGTCAAAACGCGCGTAACTCTTCCCAAAAGCGAGACGAGCTACGGCGATGCCTGCAACTATGGCGGGATAGCGAGCGTTGGACAGGCCCGTGTCATTACACGGCAAGATGCACCAGCGATTACCGATAGCTAAACGCCGCCAGAGCTGTCTTTCAGAACTGGCTTTCTATTTAGTCAGACTGCTGTTCGACAGATCGAGATCATCGATGGAGATTACCTCTACTTCTGGGCGGATAGCCTTCAGGTCGTCCAGAAACTCTGCTGAATTGCCTACAATCACCAATGTCGCTTTGTCTGGGTCAACATAGGTTTTTGCCGATGCAGAGGCTTGCTCTGGCGTCACATCATCCAGCCGCGCAGCATAGGCAAAGGCTTCCTCTGCCGACAGGCCTTGTTGAAGCAGGCCAGCGATGATCGAGTTAAAGCCCGAACTGCTTTCCAGCGAACGCGAATAGCCGCCCGTCAAATAAAGCCGCCGTTTTGCTAGCAGGCTTTCAGGCAATTCTTCAGTGCCAAGCCGTTCAAACTGTTCAAGGAACAGCCCTGCGACCTCATCAACCGTTTCGTTAGCGGTCTGCGCACTAGCGCTTAGGATGGAATCGTCTGCGCGGGATGCAAATCCGGAATAGGCGCCGTAGCTGAGCGAGCGCTTAGTGCGCACTTCTTCAAACAACCAACCGCTTGACCCGCCGCCAAGCACTGAATTGGCGAGACGAAGAGGGAAAAAGTCCGCGCTGCTGCGTTCCGGCGCGCGCACGATCGCTCGCACAGCAGCTTGACCTGCATCGGGCATGTCGATCACAATTGTACGCACGGGCTGCGCCTTGCCTGCTGGCGAGTTATTCGCATCGGCTGGTGCGGTTTCTATGCCTTCCCAATTGCCAAACAGTTTCTCCGCAAGACCTCTTGCCGCATCTGGAGCCAGTCCGCCGCTAACAATGATCTTAGTCTGTTTAGGGTGCCAATATTGGTAGCGATGCGCGAGTAAATCCTGTCGCTCAATCGCTGCCAGACTTTCAGGAGTGCCGCCCGGCAAAGTGCCATATGATGCATCGCCGTACATGGCGACGCGTGCTGCATAACTTGCCAGTGACCCGGGTTGTTTGAACGACACTTGCAGACCGTCAATCGTGCGTTTGCGTTCGCGCGCAAGCTCGGCAGCAGGATAGGAAGCATTGGCAATGATATCAGCCAGCACTTCGCCAGCCGCATCAAAATTCGCAACCGGCGCGGTTAGGCTGAAGAAGCTGCCGTCTGTCCCAGCGGTTGCACCAAAACTTGCGCCAAGGCTTTCCAGTTTAGCCGCGATTTCTTCCGCGCTGGCATTATCTGTACCCTGGTTCGCAAGGCTCGCTGCCATTTCAGCGATGCCAGCTTTGGCGCGTGGATCGCTTTTACTGCCGCCGGGCACAAGCACTGTCATAGTTGCAATCGGGACATTGCCCGTTTGTGCTGCAACCACTGTGATCCCATTCCCCAAAGTGCTTTCGGTCACATTGGGAGCGATAACTTTCGGCGTCTCACCCGGTTCAGGCGGCAATTGACGCTCACCTTCTGGCAAGACTTTCAGCGGCTCGCCAGTCGCCGCCGGCAGAGTGCGGAATGTCGGGAAAGGTGCAGGATTGGCGTATTTGGACGGATCATCCTCACCCTTAGTATAGGTAATATCCGTGCGTCCTTGCGGATCGTAATAAGTTTTCGCCACGCGCAGCACGTCCTCCGCTGTGACAGCCGCAATCGCAGCCAAGCGTTTGTCCGCAGAAGCTGGATCTCCGGTGAGCACCAGCGCTTCACCCAATTCGAATGCGCGTCCGCGTGCAGTTTCGCGCCTGCTCAAAGCGCTAGACATAATTTCAGCCTTGGCCTCAGCCAGTTCAGCATCGGAGACCATTTCCGTCGCAATTTTCTCGCGCACCTCGACCAGAATTGCCGCCACTTCGTCCGCATCTGTTGCCGGATTGGTGATCGCAAATTGAGCGAGCATTCCGCCAACTTCACTGAGTCGAGCAAAATGTACCGCATCGACAGCTTTGCCGGTTTTCACCAACGCCTTGTGCATGCGGCTATTATCACCGCGTGACATGATCCCGTCGAGCACTTCCAACGCGGGCGCATCGGGATGCGTGACCGGCGGCAGCTTCCAGATCGTACCAACCAGCGGCAAAGGCACATTGGGCGCGGTTGCATTAACTGTACGCGGCGCCATGCGTTTGGGTTCACGTTCCATGACTTCAACCGAAACCGGATTGGCGCGCGGTTTAATATCGTCAAAATACTCGCTGACTAGACCGCGAAGGCGCTCCATGTCGAAATTTCCGGCAACGATCAGCGTTGCAGTATCTGGCCCGTAATAGGCTTGGTAAAATGAGCGAGCATCATCGAGCGTTGCTGAATTGAGTTCCTCGATGCTGCCGATACCAGGGCGGCGATAAGGCGACACGTCGTAAGCGCTTTCAGGCAGGACAAAACGCTGGAACCGGCCATAAGGAGGCGCGAGCACGCGGGTTCGCAATTCTTCCTTTACCACGTCGCGTTCTGCATCGAATACTTCTTGGTCAATCACTGGAAAAGCCATGCGTTCGCGGTGGGTCCAAAGCATCGTTTCCAAATAGGCCGCCGGCACAATTTCAAAATAATTGGTTCGATCAGGGCTGTTAGAGGCATTGCGCGTGCCGCCTACATCGGCGGTCAGGCCGTAGATCATATTGTACGGCATATTCGCCGTTTTCCGGCTTAGGATATGCTCGAACAGATGCGCGAAACCGCTGCGCCCTTCAGGATCAAGTTTAGAACCGATTTCATACCACATGCTGGTCATGACAGTGCCGGTGGAATTGTCTGGGATCGCAATGACCCGCAGGCCATTATCGAGTGTCCACTGCGTAAACTCAATTTCAGGCGCGGTGATGACGGGCGCGGCTGAGGCATTCGCAGCGTGATCGTCAGCCAAAGCTGGTACAGCCGCAATCAGAGCAATCGCCCCGACACTTGCTCTAAACATTGTTTTGATCATCACCCTTACCCCTAAAGTCACTAAAAGACTTATGAGTTAGAGCGCGGATTGCTGTTTGGCTCAAGCCATTATTGGCCTGCCGCTAGACGAAACGCCGATGTGATCCGACTAGAGGATATATTTCGACAGATCGCTGTTTCCAGCAAGATCGGCCAAACGCTCTTTCACATAGGCGGCGTCAATCGTGATCGTCTCACCGCCATGCTCTTCGGCTTCGAAACTGATTTCTTCGAGCAGTTTTTCCATTACCGTCTGCAATCGCCGTGCACCGATATTTTCGACGCTTTCGTTCACTTGCGCAGCGATCTTAGCGATTTCAGCAACCGCATCATCTTTAATATCAAGCGTGACTTCCTCGGTCGCAATCAAAGCGCGATATTGCTCAACCAAATTGGCGCGGGTTTCGTTCAAAATACGAACGAAATCTTCTTCTGTCAGCGCCCGCAATTCAACGCGGATTGGCAAGCGCCCCTGCAATTCGGGCAGCATGTCTGACGGTTTGGAAACGTGGAACGCGCCTGATGCAATAAACAGAATATGATCCGTCTTCATCGGGCCGTATTTGGTGGAAACAGTTGTCCCTTCGATCAGGGGCAGAAGGTCGCGCTGCACGCCTTCACGGCTTACACTGCCCCCGCGAACATCGGACACAGCGATCTTATCAATTTCATCCAAGAAAACGATACCGTTTGTCTCTGCATTGGCGATCGCGGTGCGGTTCACGTCATCATCATCAAGGCGCTTGTCCGCTTCTTCATCAACGAGCTTATCCCACACATCGGGCACACGCATTTTGCGGCGTTTTGTCGGCTGCTTGCCCATCGCCTTGCCCATCATATCGGACAGGTCGATCATACCCATATTGCCGCCCATATTGCCCATATCAAAAGGCATGCTGGGAGCGTCGGAAACGTCAATTTCCACCTCAACATCATTCATGGCGTTTTGAGTGATCCGTTCGCGGAAGCTTTCGCGGGTTGCCTCGGAAGCATTGTCGCCGACCAAAGCCGCCAAAAGCCGGTCCATCGCCGCCTCTGAAGCAGCCTCCCGCACGGCCTCGCGGCGGCGTTCTTTTTCTAAACGGATCGCCTCTTCGGCTAAATCGCGCGCAATCTGTTCAACATCGCGGCCAACATAGCCAACTTCGGTGAACTTGGTTGCTTCGATTTTGACAAAGGGAGCCTCAGCCAATTTCGCCAAACGTCGCGAAATCTCAGTCTTGCCGCAGCCTGTGGGGCCGATCATCAGAATATTCTTTGGCGTAACTTCATCGCGCAGTTCAGGGCCAAGCCTCTGCCGCCGCCAGCGATTGCGCAGGGCCACAGCCACCGCGCGCTTGGCATCGTTCTGGCCAATAATGTGCTCATCAAGAGAGGCGACAATCGCCTTTGGAGTGAGGTTTTCAATCATAGAAATAGCTTCTTTTAGGAGATCTTTTCGATCGTCACATTGCCATTGGTAAAGACGCAAATATCGGCTGCAACTGCCATCGCTTTGGTCGCGATTTTTTCTGCATCCGTTTCATATTCAGAAAGCGCGCGGCCCGCTGCCAAAGCGTAATTGCCGCCCGATCCAATCGCGGCGATACCGCCATCGGGTTCCAGCACATCGCCATTACCGGTCAGCACCAATAAGCTCTCTTTATCAGCCACGATCATTAACGCTTCTAGATTGCGCAAGTATTTGTCGGTGCGCCAATCTTTCGCCAGTTCAACAGCTGCGCGCAACAATTGCCCACGATGCTGTTCAAGCTTTTTCTCAAGCCGTTCAAACAGAGTGAAGGCATCAGCGGTCGCGCCAGCAAAGCCAGCGATTACATTTCCGCCTTCTCCAATTCGGCGAACCTTGCGCGCATTGGGCTTCATCACGGTATTGCCCATGGAAACCTGACCATCGCCCGCGATCACGGTTTTCTTGCCGCGCTTAACGCCGATAATGGTGGTGCCATGCCACTGGGTTAGGCCGTGGCTTGCCGTATCATTGCTCATGAATTGAGATATGGGGAGCCAGTCGCTCCAGTCAAGTTACGGTCCGCCTGATCCCGCACCCGGCCCGCTACCGGTTCCAACTTGGCCGATATTGCCGAACAAATCTTCTAAGAATGTGCGTTCGCGGCCCAAAGTTGGGGTTACCTTACCATCTGGGCTGAGAAATGCGATTTGATCCGCGCCCGTCCGCTGCGTTGAAACAACATTGCCAGCAGCATCAAACTTCACCGCCAGAACCGAATGCGTATCAATCTTTGGACGCACGAAAGGCTTCCGGCCGGTCACGCTAGAGACGTAATACCAAGTTTTGTCACCATATTGGCTTGCGAATGTGGGGCGGCCCAAAGTCGCCTCCACCGAGCGCTGATTGTCGATTCCAGCCTGAACCGAATTGACTAGCAAGCCGTCAACCACATAGCCGCGCGATTCGCGAATGGATGAACAGCCAGCAAGGCCCACCCCCAATGCTGCCATCAGACCAATCGTTAGCGCTTTTTTATAAATCATCATTCCACCAACATCTCGCGGTCAAACCTTTTTCTTTTCATCGCATCGCGCTGGTCCATTGCCCATTACGCAGCGTTACCTATATCTTGCCGTGCAGCCTTAAGGCGATGCTTAGCATGTTGCAACGCTAAGCCTATTGCTGCTGGTGCATAGCGTTTGCGTAGAACCGTTTGAATTGAGGATGAATGCCCATATGCGGCCAAATTCTCGCCAATAGGATGTGAGTGATGAACTTTATTTCTAAACTGCTCGGACTAGAGGCTGATCCGCGTGATCAGATGATCCCTCTATGGCACCGTGTGGTGGAAATTGCGCGCGATCCAACATGGTATTCGCAATGCAAAGTTGCCGATAGCGTTGATGGCCGGTTTGATATGATCACTGCAGTGCTTTCTGTCGCATTGCTACGCCTAGAAGCGAGCGATGATCTGCGCGGAAAAAGCGCTCTACTAACCGAGCTTTTTGTTGAAGACATGGACGGGCAATTGCGCGAATTTGGCGTCAATGATGTGGTCGTTGGCAAACGTATGGGCAAGCTAATGAGCGTTATGGGCGGCCGTTTGGGCGCTTACCGTCCTGCCCTCAATTCAGGCGATGCGGAAAAATTGACGAGCGCGATTGAACGCAATGTGACTTTCTCTGAAGACGGCGATGTAAAAACCAACGTGGTGTTGGTTCAGGAGAAGCTGCTGAGGCTATCAGAGGTTCTTGCGAGCTTGGATGATACTGCCGTGCTAAAAGCAGACTCGATTGCTTTCCCATGAGCGAGCTTGAACGTCCGATAAAGTCACGCGCTCTTCCCAGTGATGCTATAGTGGTTGAGGCCGATACTGCCGAACGTGCGGCATTGGCCGTGCGATTTGAATTGGCTGAGGTCGCGCACTTGCGCGCTGAGGTAAGTTTGGAAAGTGACGGTAATGCCGTGCGCGCTTCAGGCACTTTGCAAGCTGATGTAACCCAAGTTTGCGCCGTTTCAGCCGAAGAATTTGCTGTAAACATCGCCGAAGAGATTGCCTTCCGTTTCATTCCGGAAAGCGAGACAGCCACACTCGATCACGAAGCTGAAGGGGCTGATATCGAAGTCGAACTGTCAGACGAAGATTGCGACGAAATCACATATTCAGGCGACGCATTCGATTTGGGCGAAGCCATTGCGCAAAGTCTTGGCCTTGCGATTGATCCCTATGCCGAAGGGCCGAACGCGGACGCTGCGCGCGAAAAAGCCGGCATTGTCGATGAAAATGCGCCGAGCGGACCGTTGGCAGAGGCTTTGATGGGGCTGAAGAAGGGGTAACTCTTTCCTCATGCCCACTCACAAAAAGGCTCCGCAAGTTTCCCCGCGAAGCCATTTTGATTTCTAACGTAGATTAAAACCGTTATCTTAGAATGGGATATCGTCGTCTAGGTCGTCATAGCCGCCCGAACCACCCTGTGCGCCGCCACCTGCGTTTCCGCCGCCTTGGTTGCCGCCACCGCCGGAGCCGCCTCCGCCTTGGTTCCAACCGCCACCTTGGCCGCCGCCGCCGCCGTAATTGCCGCCGCCTGAGCCGCCGCCATCTCCGCGCCCATCAAGCATGGTCAAAGTGCCGCCCAACCCTTGAATCACAACTTCGGTGCTATAGCGATCATTGCCTTGCTGATCCTGCCATTTGCGCGTTTGCAGCTTGCCTTCGATGAAGACTTTGCTGCCCTTTTTCACATAGCGCTCCACAACGCCGACAAGACCTTCTGAAAAGATCGCGACAGTGTGCCATTCGGTTTTTTCCCGGCGCTCACCTGTGTTTTTATCTTTCCAATTTTCCGATGTCGCAATGCGCAGATTCGCCACGCGCCCGCCGTTTTGGAAAGACCGGATTTCAGGATCAGCGCCCAAATTACCGATCAGCATTACTTTATTGAGGCTGCCTGCCATTGTCTTTCATTCCCTCTTCGCGGCCGACATATCGAAGGCCTAGTGATTCGTTGAAAAGGAACGTGGCAGGGGTAAGCATCAGCGACAAGAACGCCGTGCCCCTTGTGCACGGGAGATGCCGCCAAAACCGATGTTTCTACTTAGGAAGAACGCGTGGTTAGCGCCAAACCGGATCAATTTTCCGGGTAGCGCAGTCGCCCAAGAAACCGCGTGACGCTGAAATGTTCGCGGTCTGCGCCAGCGCCCAGCAATTTTGCCTTCGCCTTTTCGAACTTCATCACGCCATCAATACGCCGGTCCAAAAATTCATGGGTTTTGGCTTTGTCGGGGCTGTCATCATCCACGAACACAGCCAAAGTCGCTGCATAAATTCCGGCTAAGATCGCGCGTTTTGTATAGTGATTGTAATCAGTCGAAGTGTCGCCCGCCAGCCGCCACATCACATCCGCGCTTTGCCAGCCCATGCGCATAGACTGCCGTGCATTTTGCGGCATCGCCATGATGGATCGGGCATTGCGCAAGGCTTCTTCCAAACCGTCAATCGCCTCAAGACGGAAAGCAACCAAAGCCCGAATACGTTCGCGGATTTTCATCGCTTCGATACGTTCAGGCGGAAAGGCAGCGACCATGGCGGCATCCACACCATCAACCCATGCGGCGATCATGTCCATCGCCCCGCCGGGGAAGGCCAGCCGCGCCACATCCACATCAGCGCCCGCCATTTCTGCAGCTGCTTCCAATGCGGTATCATTCCACCCATCAAAGATTGCAGAGGCCGCGATTTCTGGCGCGAGCGCCAGCCGCAGCTCGTCCAATGTCATATCGGCAAAATCAGTCATTTAGAAACTGGGTCCGTAGCTGGCGCCAGTGTCTTTCTTTTCACGCGCCTCATCAGCGCGCGTAAATTCTCTAAGGACAAGACCATTCGAGGGCAGCAGTTCAACATAGTCACGCGCAGTTCGGCCAGAATTGTCTGTCCGGTCAGGGTTTGCTCCTTGCGCGAGCAGAATGCGGATCAGCTCCGTATTGCGCGCATGCACTGCTGCAATCAGCGGCGTTTCGCCCGAACTGTCATTCACATCAACATTCGCGCCAGCCTTAATCAAAGCCTCGACCCCATCGACATGATTAAGCCGCACTGCGACCTGAATAGGCGCAACGCCTTTCTTATCGCGAATGTTTGGATTGGCCCCGCGCTGCGTCAGAAACCGGATCCAGGAAGTATCTCGGCGCTTTGTGACGATATGCAGGGCAGTCTCACCCGAAGTAATATCGCGCGTATTGACGATAGTTGTGCCCGGCTGGTTCAGCGCATCGGTCACTTCTTTGCCTTCGCGCTTATCAACCGCTTTTAAGAACTCATAGCCTTCTGAAAAGCTCTGCGCCGCTACCGGCATCGCTGAAACACTGGCCAATCCCGCAGCTATCGCTGCTATCACAAATTTCCGCATAAACCCCTGCACGCCGCTGTCATCCTTCGTTCAACACTGTAACTAAGTTTCCATATTCAGAAAATTAGACTTGAAAAACCCTATCGCAAGAACCCAATTAGCAGACCATGAACCTATCCGCGAATCCTTATATAAAAGCCCGCACGGCTTTGGCTGCAATCCTCATGTGGGGAGCAGCGGCCTGTTCGCAAGAAGCGCCGCTTAATCCTGGCGAGCCTCCTTTGGCTGGTGCGAGCATTGGCGGCGATGTCGCTTTGGTGGATGAAGAGGGCAAAGACGTTAGCTTCAATGATTATGCCGGCAAATACCGCATGGTTTATTTCGGCTATGCCTATTGCCCGGATATTTGCCCCTATGATGTGCAGCGCATGGCCAAGGGGTATGAGGATTTCAAAGCTGCCAATCCTGAACTGTCGGACAAGGTAATCCCGATGTTTATCAGCGTTGATCCGCAGCGCGACACAGCAGAAGTCGTGGCCGAATTTACCGCCGCATTCAGCAGCGATATGATCGGCTTTACCGGAACAGAAAAGCAGATCGCTGATGCTGCAAAGGCATTTGGAGTGTTCTATTCCAAAGGCGCAGTGGATGAAGACAATCCCGAAGCCTATCTGATGGATCACAGCCGTGCCGCTTTCCTTATGGGGCCAGATGGCAAACCGATAGCTCTACTGCCGGTCGAGGAAAGTGCCGCAGGCGTTACAAAAGCACTCGAAACATGGGTGAGCTAAGAGACAAGTTCTGGGAATTGCCGCTGGCTGAATTGGACCGGGCGGAATGGGAAGCACTTTGCGATGGTTGCGGACGCTGTTGCCTTCAAAAAATTGAAGATGCCGATACTGGCGCGATTGCTGAAACCAATGTCGCTTGCCGCTTACTCGACACCAAAACTGCGCAATGCATGGATTATCGCAATCGCAAAGCCTTCGTTCCTGATTGCCTGCGCCTGACACTCAAAATCGTTGAAGAAGTGTCGTGGTTGCCGCGCACTTGCGCGTACCGGCTTCGCGCAGAGAACCGCCCGCTTTATTCATGGCACTATCTAATATCGGGCGACCGCGAAGCGGCTTTGCATGCCGGTGTAGGCATTGCCGGACGGGTTATCTCTGAAACGCAGGCTGGCCCACTGGAACATCACATTGTCGATTGGCCTGCTGCGAAATGGCCGGCCTCAGAAGATGACCATGATTGATTGGCTACGCCGTGAAATGATCGAGCCAGAAATTGATCTGGACGGAAAGCTGGTTCCGATCGTCCTGCGCCGCCATCCGCGTGCCCGCCGCATGACCTTGCGCCTAGCACCGGACGGCAGCGAAGTACGGGTTACTCTGCCGCCGTGGGCGCCCCGGCGCGAGGCGATCAATTTTGCCCATTCGCGCGAGGAATGGCTGTCTGCACAGAAAGCGAAAATGCCTGCGCAAGAAGCTCCAAAAGATGGCGGGCATATTCATTATCGCGGAGAGGAATTACGCATTGAATGGCGCGAAAACGCGCCGCGTAAACCGGAATTTACGGATGCAGCGGTGATCTTGGGCGGACCGCAGGATTCGCTTACGCGCCGCTTGCAAAAATCGTTGGAGGACCGTGCGCTTTCGCTGTTTGAGGCTGACCGGGACTACTATTGCGCCGAAGCTGGATTAGAAGCGGCTCCGGTAAAAATATCGCGCGCACAAAGGCGTTGGGGCAGCTGCTCTGATCGCAAGGCATTGCGCATCAACTGGCGCCTTATCCAAGCCCCCGATGCTATCCGTCGTTCTGTCGTCGCGCACGAAGTTACACATCTTGTCCACTTCGATCATTCACCTGCTTTTCATGCGATGTTGGGTGATCTTTTCGAAGGGGATATCAGCGCCGCTGATCGCTGGCTTAAAGACAAAGGACGCGGCCTTTACGCGCAATTTGGCTAACGCCTTTTGCGTTCTTAAAAACTCACCTCTGGCAGTTTTGCGCGCCGCGCCTTATATTCATCACAATGTTTCGTAATTCGCGCTTTAACCCCTCTGGCGGGATCATGGATTTTTGGACTGAGTTCAAAAAGCCGACGCCCTATCGCGGGCTTATCCTGCTGGCATCCGCCGTCCCTTGCTTGCTGCTCATGTGGTGGGCGACAGAGGAAGAGTACCGCATCGCGCCGGTTAGCCCAACGATCACATACATCACCAGCTTTGCCGCCGACCAAACCGATGAAGAAATTATCGCGGGCAATGCCGCGCGGCAAAAGATCGCCGATCAGCGCAAGGCTGAACGCGAGGAGCTGGCGGCACGTAAGCGTGCAATTTACCGCGATTTAGGGCGGGCTACAGGCGTCGAAGTGCCTGATGAGGCTGAGGTGTTGGCGGAGCAAGAAGCTGCAAAAGCAGAGACCTCCGCCGAGCTGGAAACCGCGAACGCGGAATAGGCGGAGAATGCCTCACCAAGTATTTTCAGATGCAGATTGGATAGCAGCGGCAGCGCGGCTTTCGCAGCGCGGTATTCCGATGAGCGCTCCCAATCCCAGTGTCGGATGCATCATTGTGAAAGATGGCCGCGTTTTAGCACGCGGCTGGACGCAAGAAGGCGGGCGCCCTCATGCAGAAGCGCATGCTTTGCAAGCCTTAGGCGGGGATGCCAGCGGCGCGGATATTTACGTCAGCTTGGAACCATGCGCGCATGTATCGCAGCGCGGGCCGTCTTGTGCAGATTTGCTGGTTGCAGCGGCCCCAAAGCGCGTGATTATCGGGCAATTAGACCCTGATCCTCGTACGTCCGGAAAGGGTGTTAAGCGTCTGAAATCAGAAGGTATTGTTGCCGACGTTTTGGACAGTCAGCATGCACGCCAATCGCTTTCTGGATATATGATGCAGGCTGAGCATGGCCGCCCATTTATTACCTTAAAACTCGCTGTGTCTTCCGATGGTTTTATCGCGCGTAAGGCTCCAAAAAACCAGTGTGAAGATCAGTGGATCACTGGCGAAGAGGCGCGCGCCCATGTCCATTCGCGCCGGGCAAAACAGGATGCAATTCTGGTCGGCGGTGGCACGTGGCGAGCTGACAATCCGCGGCTTGATGTGCGGCTTCCCGGCCTCGAAAACCGGTCCCCTACCCGCTATTTGTTGACCCGAAACCCGCCAGAAAAAGGCGCAAAAAGCCTTAAAATGTTGAAGAATGTTGACCAAATGACCGATATTCACACGCTTTATGTCGAAGGCGGCGCACAAACTGCGCAGAGTTTTCTTGAAGCAGATCTGGTCGACCGGATTGAGCTTTACACGGCTCCGATCACAATTGGCGATGGCACCAAAGCTCCTGCCGGAATTCTACCGGCAGCTTTGCAAAAATGGCAACTGGTCGAAACGTGCCAACTTGGCAGCGATCATTTCGCCGCCTATCAGCGCAAGCAAGCTTAGGAGAAAGACGCGTGTTCACCGGTATTGTCACAGCCATTGGCGAAATCTCCAAGGCAGAGCAGCGCGGCGATTTGCGCCTAACCATTAATGCCCCTCTCGACCCTGATGCTATTGCAATCGGAGCCAGCATCGCGTGTTCCGGCGTGTGCCTAACCGTCGTGGAGCGCGGCGGCACGAAAGGTGATGCTTGGTTCGCAGTGGATGTCTCGGCCGAGACAATTTCGTGCACCACCAAAGATATCTGGGCAGCAGGCGCAAAGCTGAACATCGAGCCGTCCTTACGCGTAGGTGACGAGATTGGCGGGCACATTGTGACCGGCCATGTGGATGCCGTGGGCGAAGTGGTTTCTGCCGCACCAGAAGGCGATTCGATCCGCATCGATATTCGCGCGCCGAAAGCTATGGCACCTTTCATTGCGGCCAAGGGTTCGATCACCGTTCAGGGGGTGTCGCTAACCGTAAATGCTATCGCGGATGAGGCCGATGGTTCGTGCATCTTCACTCTCAATATCATTCCGCACACTGGTGAGGTGACCACATTGGGTGCGCTGAAAGCCGGCAGTGATGTGAATTTAGAGATTGACGTGTTGGCGCGCTATCTCAAACGGATGCAGTCGCTCGCGTAAAAGTTGGCGCTAGGCCTCCTCACCGCCAAGCCCGCTTTCGAAAGCATCGCGGGTCAGCTCATAGACGATATGCAAAACCCGTTTGCCATCATAGCGGACAAGCTCGGTGCGGCGTGATCGCTCAGCGCCAATATTCTCCAGCGCAATGCGCGACCGGTAATTGGTTTCGCCAACCCGGAAATCCACGCGCGCGACGTTCTGAAATGCGTGGCTAAGCATCATGCGTTTTACCGCGCGGTTTATCCCCTTGCCCCAACAACGGCACGCAAAGAATGTCCAGCCGATCTCAACTGATCCGCCGTCACCCTCTTCAAAGACCTGAAACCGCGAAGAGCCGATAATTTCGCCAGCCTCACCGCGCGTCTTGTCGATAATCGCAAGCGCCCCGCCCTTTGCCAAAGCATCGATAAAAAAATCGCGGAACACATCCACTCGCCACCGGTCGTGCATCGGGTGCTGTTCCCAAATTGCGGGATCACTGGCAATGGCGAAGAGCGCATCCCAATCATCCTCAGCCAAAGGACGCAGCAAAAAGCGCTCATTTTCTAAAACCGGCTGACGATCCATGCTCAGCCCGCCCAATCAACCAGTCACATCTGCCAAAGCGGCAACAAATTTCGCAATATTCCCATCGTGCAATCCGGCGATGTTGATGCGGCCAGAACCAGCCATGTAAATCGCGTGATCTTCGCGCAGTTTGACGACTTGATCCTTGGTCACGGGAAGCATGGCAAAAAGGCCGTTTTGCTTGCCCAATGGCGTTAGATCGACGCTGCCCGCCGTGCCAGCCTTCGCCAGAGTGTCGCGGATATGGCGCATGCGCGCGCGCATATCGGCCAGCTCATCCAGCCACATTTTTGTCAGCGCCTCATCCCGCAGGATGATCCGCGCCGCCGCACCGCCATGATCAGGCGGCATGGACCAGCTCGCCCGTGCCAAGGCATTGGCGTTGGAAAAGACTGTGTCCAGCCCATCTGGGTTTCTCGTCATGCCGTAAAACGCGCCAACACGGTCGCGGTAAACGCCAAAGTTCTTATCGCAGGAATAGGCGACAAAAGCCTCTGGTACGGCATCAATCACCGTGCGCAGGCCGTAGGCGTCTTCTTCCATGCCGTCGCCCAAACCTTGGTAAGCGCAGTCGAGGATGGGGAACATTGCACTGTCTGCCAAAGCCGCCGCAATCGCGTCCCAATCGGCGTTTGAATAATCAATGCCGGTGGGGTTGTGGCAAGACCCGTGGAGCAGAATTGCCTCGCCATCTTTCGCCTTGGCAATCAGGTCGAGAACGGCTGCAGCATTCGCGCTACCATCGGCATTAGCGTGGTCAAACGGAACCATCTCCAAGCCGATATCGCCGAGGATTTGCGCATGGTTGGGCCAGCTTGGCGTGCCGATATGCAGCTTTGTCACGCCAGCCTTTTGCGCCAGCGCCAAGGCGAGCCGCACAGCGCCAGTTCCGCCCGGTGTCTGCATGCCGGTTATCCGCCCGCCGCGCGAAGGATTATTGCCAAAAATATGCGGCATCAGAGCGGTCACGAAACCCATATCGCCTTCTGGGCCAAGATAGGCTTTAGTGTCCTGCGTATCGACAAGGATTTGCTCTGCCGCCTTCATCGCGGCGAAGACCGGCGTGCCACCTTCATTCGTGCGGTAAACGCCAACACCAAGGTCAATCTTGTCGTCGCGATCATCCGCGCCATACAGTTTGATCAGCGCCAGCAGCGCATCGGGCGATTGGGGAGAGAGATTATCAAGCATAATGCAAGGCTAATGCCCATAAGCGCAAAGAGCCGCAACAGGGTATTTCCTATTGCGGCTCTTCTGCGACCCTTTTTGAAGGGCTCTTATCAATTTGGCGCGGCTAAAAAGGTAGCCAGCGCTGCTTTTTGGAAAACTTCATATAGCCAGCGTTCACGCCTAGCCGCACGCCTGCACCAACGCGCACAGGGATCATCACAATATCGCCGCGCCGAACGTAACTGGCATGCAAACCGCCAATCAAATAGGCTTGGCCTTCGCCCGCTGGAAAGCGTTTGTAGATATCTTCTGTGTCGAACAAATTATACACAAGTACGAATGTGTTGCCGGCATTCGCGCCCGCATCCAAACCGATGGATGGGCCAGTCCAATAGACTTTCCGTTGCCCTTCTATCTTGTGATGCAGCGTGCCTGAACCATAACGCGCGCCGATGATGAACGCACCGCCCGCTTCGCGCCCGACGATGTAAGCATTGGGCTCGCCCTGCTCTTTCAGCAGACCTTGGATCATTTTTGCGACGCCTTCTGCGCCTTTGCCAAAGACGCCTTCGGCAGCGCCGATGAGATCATCCTCACCATAAGTGACGGGGTCATTCACCGGAAGGCCAGTGGCCGGATCAACTGGAGTAACATCTGCGCCCGCAGCGCTAACTACATCAGTGCCGACGGATTGCGCTGCTTGGGCAGGCTCTCCATTATATGTGATCATTGCTTCTGCAAAAGGATCAGACGCCTCAGCTACAGCTTCATTCGCGGTTGCTTGAGCAGCATCGGCGGTATTTGAAACAGCCGTTTCGGCACCTTCGGTAAGATCAGCGTCAATCGCGCCGGTAAAGGCCGCATCGGGATCAAAAGTTTCCACTTGCGCGGCCGCAGGTGTACCCGCCGCCATCGCCAAGCCCGCCGCAGCAATCGCGGCAATCTTCCAATTTTTCCAAAACGCATTCATCATCAAAGGCCTTTCCTGCGCAAGCCGCAGATATTTGCGCCGCAACCAGAATCCTTTGTTAGCCTCCGCGCAATTGCCCATCGGTGAATGGAATCGAAAACGCGCCGAAGCGAGTCCGTAAGAGTGCTTAGGTAAGGTTTGCGTATTTTTTGAGCGAAGGAACTTGCCGCGTTAACCTCTCCTCACTATAGCGCGTGTTTCCGGAGACGTGGGTGAGTGGCTGAAACCAGTTCCCTGCTAAGGAACCATACCTACTACGGGTATCGAGGGTTCGAATCCCTCCGTCTCCGCCATTGTTTTCTCGCTACCGCCTAGCGGCTGCTTGAGCGCGAGGCCTCGCTACCAGCGGGGCCTTTTTTGGTTGAGGTCCGTTACCGCTTTCCAGCACGGTTGAGCATCATCACCGGTATCAGGCCCAAAGCGAGAATCACTAGCGCCGCCGTCGAAGCCTCTGCCAATCGTTCATCACTAGCCAGCCGGTAAACGCGCGTTGCCAATGTCTCCAGATTAAACGGGCGCAGGATCAGCGTTGCGGGAAGCTCGCGCATCGTGTCGATAAACACCAGCGCCGCACCAGCTGCCAGACTAAAGCGCAATTGCGGCAGGTGAATACGGCCAATGACACGGGCGGGTGTGGCTCCCAATGAACGCGCAGCTGCATCCATGCGGGCTGGCAATTTATCCATGCCTGCGCTTACCGAATTGAACGACACCGTTAAGAAACGCACGGCCAGCGCATAGATCAATATGATACTGGTTGAAGCTAGGATCAGCCCGCCGCTCCATCCTAAAGAATCGCGGGCAAAGCGCGTTATACTCTGATCGAACGCTCCCAAGGGTGCGAGCAATCCGACCGCCAGCAATGCTCCGGGCAATGCATATCCTAAAGTGGATAGCCGGATGGCCGCGTGGCTGATGCGGCTGGTCGATTGCCTTTGCGCATAAGCGAGCAACAATGCCGCGATACTGGCGATGACAGCAACGATTATAGCCAGCGTCAGGCTATCCTTTGTATAGGTCCAAAGCGCGGTCCAATCCCGCGCACTTCCCATATCCAGCGAATGGCCGAGCAGGGTTAGCACTGGAAGCACAAAGCCGAGCATAACCGGCACGGCGCAGGCAAGCGTTGCTGCCATTGCCCTACCCTTAGATAGCTCGATCAGCGCATCATCACTGCTAACCGCATCCTTACTATCCACCTGCCCTTTTCGGCTGGCGGCCTCAACTGCGATCAGCACGATCACAAAGATCAGCATTACGCCTGCGAGTTTTAGCGCAATCGCTTTATCGCCCATCGCCAGCCAACTGCGGAAAATACCGGTGCTAAAGGTCGGCACTCCGAAAAATTCAGCGACGCCAAAATCGGCCAATGTCTCCATAAGCACCAAAGCCAAACCGCCCGCAATCGCTGGACGCGCGCTGGGCAAGGCAATCCGCAAAAATGCCTTTGCCGGTGTCAGGCCTAGGGTTCTTGCCGCCCGAAACTGGCTCATGCTTTGGGCAGAAAATGCCGCACGCGATAGCAGATAGACATAAGGGTAGAGCACAAGCGACAGGACAAACGCCGCGCCGGGCAGAGAGCGAATGGCAGGGAACCAGTAATCGCTCACGCCCCATCCAAACGCCTCACGCAATGCGCTTTGCACCGGCCCGCTAAAATCCAGCAGATCAGCATAGATATAGGCAGAGATATAGGCCGGCACGGCAAGCGGCAGCACCAAAGCCCAGCTGAGAATCTTCCGCCCGGGAAAGCGCGATGCACTGACCAACCAAGCGCTGCCCGCGCCAATGCTTGCCGTCAGCGCGCCAACCAAAATCATCAATGCCAAAGTGTTGCCAGCATAGCGTGGCAGCACGCTAGCGCTTAAATGGCCCCAAGCCGTCAACCCGCCAGCAGGGATCGCCCACATAATCGCCAGAATCGGGATCATCGCCAATGCGGCAATGCACAGCGCCGCAATGCTCCACACAGAGCCACCCTCTCTGCCAAGACCCACACCGCTGCGAGTTGCGCTTAATGCGCCAATATGCCTAAGACGCGCTAGCATGGTAGCAGACTGGGCGCGGCGATAGATTGGCTTGCGGCGGGATTGAGCAGGACGGGCAAGTGAACCTCGAATTTCAAAATATCGGCCATCACTACGGTTCTGCGCCCGCATTGACCAATGTGGATTTGCTTGTGCCATCCGGCGAAGTGACGTGTCTGCTTGGTTCTTCGGGCTGTGGCAAGACCACTTTGTTGAATTTGGCCGCTGGCCTGCTGGATGTGCAGCAAGGCGCGATTGCGCTGGATGGAGACGTTTTGGCGGATTCTTCGCGTAATCCTCCGCCGGAAAAACGTCCCATCGGGCTCGTCTTTCAAGATGGAGCGTTGTTTCCGCATATGCACATTGCGGACAATATTCTGTTCGGCGTCGATAAGGCACTCCGGTCGAATGCATTGGCAGAGCAATGGCTTAGCATGATTGGCCTGCCGGAATTGGGAGCACGCTTTCCCTCCAGCCTATCGGGCGGCCAAGCACAGCGGGTTGCCCTCGCCCGCGCAATGGCGCCAGAACCTGCTGTGCTGCTGCTTGATGAACCCTTTGCCAGCATTGATGTTGTGCTGCGGCGCGATTTGCGAAGAGAATGCCGCCGCTTGTTGAAGGCGCGCGATGCCACCGCAATCATGGTCACCCACGATCCAGAAGAAGCCATGGATGTGGCCGACAAAATCGCGGTGATGGATGGCGGGCGCATTGTGCAGGCGGGCACGCCGGACGAACTCTATAATGCGCCGACGACGTTAAGCGTCGGTGCCATGTTCGGCGAAAGTCAGGTGGTTGCAGCGCAAGTGGACGGCGGCGATTTGCAAACCGCTTTCGGCGTGTGGCCACTTTCCGCACTAACCGAAAAACCACAAGGCAAGCAGATCGACCTGCTGATCCGCGATGGCGTATTTTCCGTCAAAGCTGATCCCAATGGCCTATTGGTCAAAGACATTCGCAAAACGGGTCGGAACACTCGGCTCACTCTGGCGAATGATACAGGGGAAGAAATCAGCATCAGCTGCAATCCCGATGAAGTGTCAGCCACATCTGATTGCCTTTCACTCCATCCTAAGCCTGCTAGCATCATCGCTTTTGCAAAAGAGGGTTGATTTACGCCCCTCTTATTAATAATGATTTGCAATAACAATAATTATGAAAGCCAATCCATGATCCGCGCCATTTTCGCCGCTACTGCTGCCCTAACTATCGCCTCTTGCTCGCCCGCAGGAGAAGACGCTGCGACCAATGGCGAGGTTAATCTCTACTCCTCCCGCCATTATGACACCGATCTGGCCTTGTATGAGGATTTCACCGAGCAGACCGGCATTAAAGTCAACCGGATCGAGGCAAAGGCGGATGCGCTAATCGAACGCGTGGTGAGCGAAGGCGAATTTAGCCCCGCCGACCTTCTAATTACCGTGGATGCTGGGCGGCTTTGGCGCGCAGAAGAAGCGGGCATTCTTGCGCCAGTGGAATCCGCAACACTTACAGAACGCCTGCCCGAACACCTTCGCCATCCCGACGGTTTGTGGTTCGGCCTATCCACCAGAGCGCGGGTTGTGATTTATAACAAGGCTGCGGGCACGCCCGCCCCGCTTGCCACCTATGCCGATCTGGCGAACCAAGCCCATCGCGGCAAAGTCTGCGTCCGCTCCTCCTCCAACATCTACAACATCTCTTTGCTGGCCAGCATTGTCGCGCATGATGGTGCGGCGAAAGCAGAGGATTGGGCTAAGGGCGTGGTCGCAAACTTTGCGCGCGATCCGCAAGGCAATGATACCGCCAATATAGAGGCTGTGGCTGCGGGCGAATGCGCCATCTCCATCGTGAACAGCTATTACCTTGCGCGCTATGCGGCAGAAGGGGCTGAGAACCCGGAAATCATGGAGCAGATCGGGATCATCTTTCCCAATGGAGAAACCACCGGTACGCACGTAAACATCAGCGGAGCGGGGCTGTTAAAACACGCGCCAAACCGCGAAAATGCCGTGCGCTTTCTAGAGTATCTCACCGATGCGAAGGCGCAAGGATACTTCGCCAATGGAAACAATGAATATCCGGCGGTTACGGGCTTAAAAGCAGGCTCAGCGGTAGAGGCTTTGGGCGCGTTCACGCCGGACACTCTTAACGCCAGTGAATTGGGCAAGAACCAGCAAGAAGCGGTGCAGATATTCGACCGTTCGGGTTGGAATTAAGGGCGAGCTGAAGCCAAGCTTTAGACTTTAGCCCAGCGCCGCAGCAGGTTCGCAATCACCTTATCAAGGGTCAGCAGTTCCGCCGATCCTGCGGGTAGCGATGCGCGCAATGACACGCGCAAGTTCTCAAGATCGAACAGAGTTTCGCGCGCTGCACCATCCGCGATCAGGCTTTCAATCCAGCCCACGCAAACAATGCGTGTCCCCGATGTAACGGGCGTGACTTCATGCACGCTGGTGCTGGGGTAAAGAACCAATTCGCCCAGCGCACCTTTCACCCTTTGCGCCGCGCCCGCATGGTGGATCACCAGCTCGCCGCCTTCATATGCGTCGGGTTCGGTGAGGAAGAGCGTGAAGGATAAATCCGACCGCATCCGGCCCTCACCCGCTCCCATCAAAGCGTTATCGACATGCGATCCATAATGCCCGCCGCCGCTTGTTTTGCTGATCAAGAGCTTGGAAAAACGGCGCGGCTGGGACGCGGCTTTCACCACTGGATTGCTGAGGATGATCTTAGTGATTTCAGCTGCAAGAGCTTCTGCCGCAGGCTCACTCATCACGGCCTGTTCATTGCGCTTCACTTTGCCCGCGACTGTGCCAGCGGTTTCGCGTCCATCAGTCCATTGCAGCTTGTCCTGCTTTTCGGCAATCGCGCCGAGCAATTCAGCATCTTCAATCGCTTTTATGGAGAGAATCATAAGCCCTAATCAGATTGAGTTGCGTCCAAAGTGTGGAGCGTTATGGTAACGACAAATTGCGATTACGCGAAAGGTTTTCCGTTATGAAATCGACTCTCAAAACTTGGACCACTCTTGGCCTTGCAGGCGCATTGGCTGGCGGCACTTTGGCTGGATGCAGCGGTGAAGCTGGAGAAGGAGAGGGCGGCGAAGGCGGTGAAAGCGCGGTCGCTGGAGAGGCTGGAACCGGAGAAGGCGGGGAAGCTGGTGAGGGCGGCGAGAGCGGTGAAGCGGGCCATAGCGCCGCTGCACTCCCCCTGCCCCAACGCGCTGCATTTATGGCAGGTCATGTTGAGGCGGGCCTTGCGCTTTACCGTGCGGGCGATGCCAAAGCAGCCGCGCCGCATTTGCTCCACCCAGTATCAGAAACTCATGCGGATGAGCGTGCTGGGCTTAAAGAATTGGGCTTTGACGCCAGCCTGTTTGAGACTGTTTCCAAGGCATTGGAGGCAGGCACTCCCGCCGCTGAAGTCGAACCGCAATTGAAAGCAGCCGAAGCGAATATGGCGGCTGTGCGCGCCAAAGCTGGCGGCGATGCAAAAGAGCTCATCACCTTCCTTATGGATACGGTAACAGCGGAATATACGGTCGCGGTAAAAGACGGCGCGGTTACGGACGCTGGCGAATATCAGGACGCTTACGGCTTTGCGATCGTAGCGAAAGATATCGCCGCCGGATTAGAAGGTGATGCGTCGGCGAAGGTTGGCGGAGAGCTTGATCAGCTGATCGCACTCTTCCCTGAAGGCGGACCGATACCGCCCGCCGAGCCCGCCCCTGTTGGCCAAGTGTCGGCCATGGCTTCCCGGGTTACTTTAGCGCTTCCTTGACGCTCTAATCTTTCGCGTGTTCTTCGCGCGCCAATTCATGCAGCCAATCGGCATGGCGCGGGGCTTTCTTCGTCTCGCTCCATTCTTCTAGCATGGGCGCTGCAACCCGCTTTAGCTCGGCATATTGATCGTCCGTGCCGATATCGCAGGCAAGCTCAACGCGGTGGCCGTTCGGATCGAAGAAATAGATCGACTTAAAGATACCGTGATGGGTCGGACCAAGCACTTCGATCCCCTGCGCCTCAACATGGGCCTTCGCCGCAAGCAGCGCATCCAATGTCGGCGTACGGAATGCAAGGTGCTGGACCCATTCCGGCGTGTTTTGATCACGGTCCATATCGGGCTGATTGGGCAGTTCAAAAAACGCGAGGATATTGTCATGACCCGCGTCCAAAAACACATGCATATAGGGGTCATATTCGCCGGTAGAGGGAACATGATCCTCAGCAAAAGCAGTGGTGTATTCCATGCCCATCACGCGGCCATACCATTCGACTGTTTCGGCTGCATCCTTGCACCGGTAAGCGACATGATGGACGCCGCCCAATTTTACGGGGTGGGCGCTCATTGTGCCGGTTCCACATCGAGAACACCGCGCGCGACCTGATCGCGCTCAATGCTTTCAAACAGAGCCTTGAAGTTCCCCTCCCCAAAACCGTCATCACCCTTGCGCTGGATAAATTCGAAGAAGACAGGGCCAACCTGCGCCTCTGCAAAGATTTGGAGGAGCAAGCGCGGCTCGCCGCTTTCTGTCGTTCCATCGAGCAGAATACCGCGCATTTGTAGCGCGTCTGCATCTTCGCCGTGCCCCGGCAGGCGTTCGTCCAGCATGTCGTAATAGGATGCAGGCGGCGCAGTCATAAATGGCACGCCGAGCTTTTTTAGCCGGTCCCAGCAGCCCAGCAAATCGTCACAGATTAGCGCAATATGCTGAATGCCTTCCCCGTTAAATTCGCGCAGGAACTCCTCAATCTGGCCCTTGCCGCCCTCGCCTTCTTCATTCAGCGGGATTTTGATTTTACCATCTGGCGCGGTCAGCGCTTTGGATGTCAGGCCAGTGTATTCACCCTTAATATCGAAGAAGCGGATTTCTTTGAAATTGAAGAGCGTCTCGTAATAATCCGCCCAATAGGCCATGCGGCCAGTGTACACATTGTGTGTAAGGTGATCGATAATATCGAAACCTGCGCCAACCGGATGGCGATCAACTTCGGGGAGATATTCAAAGTCGATATCATAAATGGACAGACCCTCGCGCCCATTTCCTTTGGCATCATCAGCATAGCGGTCCACCAGATAGAGGATCGCCCCGCCAATGCCTCTGATCGCCGGAATGCGCAATTCCATCGGGCCCGGTTCATTGGCGACCGGCTCTGCGCCCGCTTCGATCAAATGGTCATACGCTTTCACAGCGTCTTTCACCCGGAAAGCCATGCCGCAAGCAGATGGGCCGTGTTCGCGCGCGAAATACCAAGCGGCACTGCGCGGTTCGTAATTGGCGATCAGATTGATCCCGCCTTGCCGCCACAAATGCACATCTTTTGCGCGGTGCGAGGCAACGTGGGTGAAGCCCATCGCGGCAAAGACAGGTTCCAATTGCCCCTTTTCAGGAGCGCAAAATTCCACGAATTCAAAGCCGTCTAAGCCAGCGGGATTGTCGAACAAATCTGCCATGTAATGCGCACCTTAAGCTTTGCGTAACTAGTTTCTTATGAAACTATATAGGGCAAAACACTGGCCGAGTCAAAGTGGTATGAATACGGCAAGAACGGGTCAATCACGCAAGAAATCGAACGGTCTGCACCTAGACCACTTGGCCCATATTGCGTCCGCGTGCATCCTGAACCACAGACAATTGCGCGCCGAATGGCTCTCCGCTTTCGAACAGTTCAGCTGTTGCTGGATCGCCCAAATCAGCGTTTCCGCTCACTCGCAAACCATCTGCATTGCGCCCGATAAAGACGGCGTCTGAACCCTTTCTCGTGTGGTTGATCGTATAGCTTTCTACCGTAGCACTGCTGAAAGGCGCGCTGCTGCGCTCTACCGCATCATCCGCTTTTGGCACTTCTTCGAACCGCGCCGCGCCTGACCAATCGGCGGGCTCAGTCGAATAGATGCCGGTTGCATATTTGCTCATCCAGCCGCCATTGGCACCGACCAAAGCATATGCGCCTTTATCACCGCGCACCCGCTCAACCGCTTCGCAAATCGCATGGGCTGAGTAATTATTCCCAGCCCCGCCAAAGAATGGCAATCCGCCCGTCAGCGTCAGTCCGCGCGGATCATCAATGCTAAGCCCATGATGGTCGAGTTGATTGAAAACGGGAATGGCAAAGCAGCTGTAAAAATCAAGATACGCCATATCAGCCATAGACTTATCCGCACGCGCCAAAGCCATATCGACAGATGCTAGAGAGGCAGGGTTTGCAGACAAATCAGGCCGTTCCGACAATTCCAATTCGGTCGCATGAGACACTGCATGGATATGCACCCATTTGTCTTCTGGGACACCAAGCTCGCGCGCTTTACCGGCAGAGGCAATGATGATTGCGGCGGCTTGATTCACTTGGTCGCGGGCCACCGTCATGCGGGTATAGGGTTCCGCGACAATACGGTTGCGCTGCGTCACTGTGGCCAATTCTTCAGCAGAGCGTTCTACCGGAGCAGCGGAATGCGGATTGCCTGCCGCGACTTTGGTAAAGGGCGCGAACAATTCACCAATATCGCGGCGATATTCTTCCAGCCCCTTGCCCAAATTCTTGCGCCGAGCGTTCTCTGCAATGGCATACAATGGAATTGCGCCGGTTGCCCCATGGGCGAACAATTGCGGCTCCATCAGGCCGTCAACGCCAAATCCCTGATCCTCGCACTGCCCGCCAATTTCCTCTGACCAATCGGGCGCCTCACCCTTTGCCGTCAGCGCCAATGCATTGGAGATTGCCTCTGATCCCACGACCACCGCGACCTGCGCATCGCCAGCAGCAATATCACGGGCAAATTCACCCACCAGTTTTTGATTGGTCTGCCCGCCCGTAGTGGTCAGGATTGCCTGCTTCGGGTCAGCTCCCACACGTTTCGCAATCGCGCGGGGAACATTGTCCGCTGCACCAAATGGCGGCTTGCGATCAGGGCGCGACATTTCAAACGCACGGATTGCGGCCAGCACGTCAATCGCGCCAGCTACATCGCCGCTCGCCCTGCTGTCAGCAATCGCTGCGGACAGCGAACGCCCAGCCAAATCCATATAGGAAAGAGCCTGATATGCATCCTCTCCCACGCGTTCAGAATATTGACCAACGCCAATGATGACCGGCGTATTGTCCGGGATTTTAGTCAACGAAACCGTCCACGCGCTCTACGATAATCGCAGGCGCCATTCCGCCGGCTGCACACATTGTGACAAGACCGTATTTGCCTTCGCGCCGCTCAAGCTCGTCCACAATCGTGCCGATCAGAATGGAGCCGGTTGCGCCAATGGGGTGGCCCAATGCTATGGAGCCGCCATTCACGTTCACCTTGTCCCAGCCAAGGTCGAGGTCTTTCATGAATTTCGCGGTTACCACGGCGAAAGCTTCATTGATTTCGAACAGATCAATATCGTCTGTCGTCATGCCAGCCTTTGCCAACACTTTCTTCGCTGCTGGCACAGGTGCGTTCAGCATCAGCGTTGGGCAATCGCCCATATTGGCCGTGGCCACGATGCGCGCACGCGGTTTTAAACCGTTCGCCTCGCAATATTCTTTTGAGCAGACCAGAACCGCTGCCGCCCCGTCGACCACGCCCGATGAATTGCCCGGGCCGTGGAAGTGCTGAATATCGACATCAGGGTATTTCTGATTGACCATTTCGCGGAACGTCGGCTCGCCTTCGCCCATCGACATATCAGCCATTTTTTCAAACGATGCTGGCAGCGTGCCGAGCACTTCCATCGTCGTGCCGGGCTTAGGAAATTCTTCCTTGTCCAGAACAACGTTTCCATCATCATCGATCACAGGAACAACCGATTTGTCGAAGGCCCCTTCTGCAATCGCCTTGGCCGCATTCTCTTGACTTTTGAAAGCAACCATATCCAAATCTTCGCGGGAAAAGCCTTCAATCGTTGCGATCGCATCGCCGCAAATGCCCTGCTGCGATTGCGGATGGCTTTCTGCCAGACGCGGATTGTGGCTCCCCATTAGGCGCGGCGGCAAGCCCGCTTGCATTTTGATCTTGGCCTGATCATTGCCGTAGCTCATCATCTCTGTGCCGCCTGCAACAACGCAGTCTTCCATGCCAGACATGATCAGCGCCGCGGCCAAATTCACCGCAGTAATGCCCCCGCCGCAGAACCGGTCGAGCGTCATTCCGCTAGACTTCACATCATAGCCCGCATCCAGCGCCGCCATACGGCCCAAATCGCCGCCCTGCTTGCCCTCTTGGTTAGAGGTTGACCAAATAACATCGCCTACCGTTGCCGTGTCGAGCGAACTGCGTTCAGCGATCGCCTTCAGGCAGGTGGCAGCCAAATGCTGCGGGTGCATATGCGCTAGCGAACCCTTGCCAGTCTTACCAATTCCGCGAGGGGTGCGAACCGCGTCAACGATATATGCTTCGGCCATTATAGTGATTCCTTGTATGCGCCCGATTGGGCAATAGACATGGCGATCAACATAGTTATATAAGTTGCAATCGCAATGGGTAAACGCAGCCTTTGGCCGCGCTTTCGATGGAGAGAATAGAGCATGACGCAAGAAGTTCTGACTAGTGAAAAAGATGGCGTTCTAATCGTCACCATCAACCGGCCCGAGGCTAAGAATGCGATGACGCAGGCCGCCGCAGAAGGCATTGCCGCCGCGATGGACCGGCTGGATGCAGAGGATGATCTGCGGGTCGGTATTCTTACTGGCGCGGGCGGAACATTCTGCTCTGGCATGGATTTGAAAGGTTTCTTGCGCGGGGAACGCCCCAGCGTAGAGGGGCGCGGTTTCGGCGGCGTGGTAGAGGCGCCCCCGCAAAAGCCGCTGATCGCTGCGGTTGAAGGATATGCTTTGGCGGGCGGTCTTGAACTGATGATCGCATGTGATTTGGTAGTTGCGCATTCGGGCGCTAAGTTTGGCATTCCAGAAGCAAAGCGCGGTCTAGTCGCAGCGGCGGGCGGTGTCATGATGCTGCCTGATCAAATCCCTGAACGCGTTGCAATGGAACTGGCGCTAACCGGTGATTTCATCGGCGCGGACCGCGCTTACGAACTTGGCATGATCAACACTGTAACCGATGGAGCAGCGCTGGATGGCGCGATGGAATTGGCAGCAAAAATCGCGGCCAATGGCCCGCTGGCTGTGAAAGTTTCCAAGCAAGTGATGAAGCAATCACGCGGCTGGGCGATGGAAGACCGGTATGACAATCAAGGCAAATTGATCGCGCCCGTATTTACCTCAGCCGATGCCCGCGAAGGCGCAGCAGCCTTTGCCGAAAAGCGCGCTCCGAATTGGACGGGCAAATAGGCCTCCTCCTCAGTTACTTTTTAAAAGGACACAGAAATGCCCGTAATTAACGTAGCTCAGCCTGAGTTTATGGAAGACGAAGAAATCGCCATTTTCTCCGATGCTGTTGGCAAATTCTTCCAGCAACATGCGCCGGAAAAGCGCGTCCAGCAGTGGCGCGAAGATGGCATGGTGGAACGCAAGTTTTGGAATGAAGCTGGCGCAGCTGGTTTGCTCGGCGTTTCCGTTCCAGAAGAATATGGGGGCCATGGCGGCGATTTCCGTCACGATATGGTCATCCTTGACCAGCAGGCAAAGCATGAAGTCGATGGATTTGCAGCCAGCCTGCACAATACCATCATTCTGCCCTATCTCGTGCGTCACGGCACCGAAGAGCAAAAGCAGAAGTATCTGCCTAAGCTGGTAACCGGCGAACTTGTCAGCGCGATTGCAATGACAGAGCCGGGCGTTGGATCCGACCTTCAGTCGATCACAACCACCGCGCTGAAAGATGGCAATGGCTACCGGATCAATGGCGCGAAAACCTATATCTCCAGCGGACAAACCGCCGACTTCATCGTGGTCGTTGCCAAAACGGACCCGAATGAACGCGCGGCCGGTATCTCTCTCATGCTGCTCGAAACAGAAGGCGCAGAAGGTTTTGAACGCGGCAAAAAGCTCGACAAAATCGGGCAGGATGCAGCCGACACATCAGAGCTTTTCTTCGATGATGTGTTCGTTCCAGCTGAGAATGTGCTCGGCGGGGTCGAAGGCAAAGGCTTTTACCAGCTGATGGGTGAGCTTCCGCAAGAACGCTTGGTCATTGCTATGGGCGCAGCAACAGCGATTGAGAAGGCGCTGGATGTTACGGTTGAGTATGTGAAAAACCGCAAGGCGTTTGGGCAGACAATCTGGGACTTCCAGAACACGCAATTTGTGCTCGCCGACCTAAAAGCGCGCGGCACGGCAGGACGTGTGTTCGTCAATGATTGCATCGCCAAACTGCTTAAAGGCGAACTTGATGTGGCAACTGCCAGCATGGCGAAATATTGGCTGACCGAACTGCAAAGCGAAACGGTCGACAAATGCCTTCAGCTGCATGGCGGCGCTGGCTACATCAATGAATATCCGATTGCGAAAATGTTCCGCGATGGGCGCATCACCCGCATCTTTGGCGGGTCAAACGAAGTGATGAAGATGCTGATCGCGCGAAGCATGTAAAAGCCTATTGGCAAGCCGCGAGGCTTATCAAACAAAAAGGGGGCGGTTCGTATAAAGCGGATCGCCCTTTTTCTTTGGGTGCGCTGATCATGATCTTCCCAAACCGCTCAACAGAAAGGGCGGCCTGCAATTAAGCAAACCGCCCTATCAAACCCTTTTTCAAGGGCGCCCTCTCCCAAAGGCTTATCGTCCAGCTTTCGCTTAGAACTTGGTCCGTACGGTCACACCGTAAGTCGCAGGCTGCTGTACAAAGGCAGAGCGTGATGATCCGCGAAGCACGGTGTTGAAGGTCACGCCGCGTGTTACCACGTCGGTGACGTTCACGCCCCAAACTTCCAATGTCCAGCTTTCATCCTGAGCGCCAATACCGGCCCGCAGGTTGATTTTGGTGTTGCCATCCTGAACATCGAATGGAACCAGCGGCGCTGCATCAACAGCTGCTTGGATGCTGCCTGCTGCGGCAATCGCTGCTGCGCTTGGAACAGAGCGAGCCTGCGTCGAGGTCCGGCGATCGCTTTCGGTACGAACCTGTGCGGACAAGAAGCCGCGCAAATAGTTGCCAAAGTCCTTGTCATAGTTCGCGCCAACGATCCCAACGATCTTCGGTGCATTTGTCAGCGAGTTACCGCAGAGCGTTGTCACGTTAGCGTTAGGAATTCCGCCATCGCAATTCTCAGGATAGCGCGCATCCGTATATGTCAGACCCAAGTTAAACGTCAGGTTCTGATCAGGACGGATAACCGACTCCAATTCAAAACCGGACGATTTGGCTGAGTTCACGTTAAACGTGGTGAACTGCGCACCTGTGAATTCCAGAACTTGGAAGTTCGAGAACTCTTCGATGAAGGCCGCCATGTTTACAGTCACAGCATCGTCAAGGAATTTGCCCTTAATACCGATTTCATACGCGTCCACTTCTTCAGACAAGAAGGTTGGATCAGCGCCGCCAGCATTCGCCGTGATATCAAGGTTGATACCGCCCGACTTATAGCCGTGTGTAAAGCTGGCATAGGCCGTGATTGGCGCTTCGAACTGATAGGTCACCTTACCGGCGTAGATCAGCTCATTATCGCTAAATGGCACTTCGAATGGACGCGGTAGCGGGAATGCAATCGCGTCTGAACCAATTGCCGGTGCGGTAAAGGCGAAACAACCTGTGCCCAATACGCCGCCAACATTAGCCGCGCCTGCGACCGCAGCGATTGTTGGAACACCGCCGAGCAATGTCAAACAAGCAGGGTTGTTGCTAGCAAGCTGCTGGAACCCGCCTGTCTTCTTCTCATCTGAATAACGCAGACCCAAAGTCAGGCTAAGGCTATCGGTGATGTCGAAGGAGTTGTGCGTGAAGATCGACCAGCTTTCGCTGCTTTGCGAATAGCGGTTGGTCGCCGTCGTACCAGCTGGATTAACAGGAGTGCCGCTGATTAAACCTGTTAGCAAGCCAATCGGCGCAGGACCAAAGGCGCCACCAAACAGACCAGCGATCTGCAAATCATAGTCAGCGCCCAATGAGAAATCTTGCTCAGACGAAATCTGCTCATCAGAGTAATAGCCGCCAACCAGCCAATTAAACCGGCCGTCCATAGCCTCGCCTTGCAAGCGCAATTCTGCGGTCAGAGTTTCAATGTCCGTATCAAGCCGGTCAACATCGAACACTTCAAGGCCCGAGAAAATGGAATCGTAACTCTCAGATGATGAGAAGTCGCGATACGAACCGATGAAAATCAAATCCGCGCTGTCACCAAGCGGGAATTTCAATTCGCCAGTTACGCCCCATTGGTCCGCATCAGAAAGTGGCAGGCGGCTAGCAGTTGCGGTCAAGCGATCAACCGCTCCTTGCGCCGCTACCGTGTCAAACGGAGAGGTCGCCGGCAGCACCGTAGCCATGCCTGCGCGGTTCGGGCCGCCAACACCTACGACAGCTGCTTCGAACCCTTGATTGGCCAGAACTTCAATCGCTGCACAACATTGGTTTTCGCTTTTGGTGTAGTCAAAGATCAAACGGCCTTCGACGCCGCCTTCGCTTTCATAACCCAATTGTCCGCGAACCAAGAATTGGTCGATTGTGTTGGATTCGCCAAGCTGTGTGCCATTGCGATCCACAATATCAACATAGCCATCACGTTCGCGGTATGCACCGGTCAGACGAACTGCCAATGTGTCTTCAACGATGGGTGCGTTAATCGCGCCCTGAACGTTGATCAGATTGTAATTGCCATAGGTTGCATTGGCAAAACCGCCGAACTCATTGAGGTCGGGGCGATTGGTTGTGATGTTCAGCGCACCAGCCGAAGTGTTCCGGCCAAACAAAGTACCTTGCGGTCCGCGAAGAACCTCAACACGTTCAACATCGACAAATTCGCCGAGCGCAACGCCTGGACGTGATTGATAGGCGCCATCAACGAAGATGCCGACCGCGCTTTCAAAACCAATGTTGTTCGATGTCGTACCAACGCCGCGAATACGCAGCACAACCGAACCCGAAGCGATTTGCGCGTTCGAGGTTGAGAAGCTTGGTGAAACCTGTGTGATGTTTTGGACGTTTACAACGCCCTGCTTTTCAAGCTGCTCAGGCGTAACCGCGGTAACAGCGATTGGAATATCCTGAACGTCTTGTGCGCGGCGTGTCGCCGTCACGATGATGACATTATCGTCCGCTTCTTCAGCGCCTTGGGCGTCTTGCGCAAATGCTGGTGTGGCCAAAATGCTCGACGCCAGAAGGGCAGACGCACTGCTTGCGAATTTATATTTCATTGTCATCCTCTCCAAAGGTGCATTTGTGTCTTATTTTTATGCCACGACACTATCAGCGGCTTCACACTTGGCAATAGGTGCTGCGACGCTTGATGTCATAAAGGTGCAATTTTGCCACAGGGCAAAGGCGCGACCCACCAATTCCCCTACGTCAAGCATTCAAAGTGAATTGCTTTAATTGCGCAAACGTATGCCAAACCACAGCGTTTGAGGCGCTCCCAAGTCAATCGCTCCGCCTGAATTGCGGGTCACAATTTCCTCATCCAACAGGTTTTCGGCCCGCGCAATCAACGAAAAACGGCGGAAAAGCGGGATTTCGGCAAAGAGATCAATCGTGGTCGCTGCTGGCAAAGGCGCGCTTTGCTGATCATCTTCAAACTGAGTGCCAGTATGACGCAATGTGGCCGATAGCGTCCAATCGTTCGCTGGTGACCATGCGACGCGCGCAGAGCCTGACCAACGCGGCACTTGCGGCGGACGATTGCCGTCGAGCGCAATCGAAGCGCCCTCCCCTTCAACCTCTGCATCGGTAAAGGTCAGCGATCCGTCAAAGCGCAATGCGCCCAGTTTGGCATTGAGCCCCGCCTCAATTCCCTGCGCTCTGATCGCAGGCAAGTTCTGCCTTTGACGCAAAGTTGGGGTCAGCGTGACATTGGCGATGGCGTTTCTCACGCGGTTATCAAATGCCGTCACCGAAAGCCGCGTATCGGGTGCAGGAGTGAAATCCGCACCTATCTCAAACCCGCGCAATCGTTCATTTTCTAGATCAGCATTGGCCTGCGTCACGATGGGGAAAATAACAAAAGGGCGGTACAGCTCGTTCAATGTCGGCAGGCGCAATCCTGTGTAAGCTGCCCAACGCAGCTTTACCGCACCATTTACACGATAGGCTGAACCCGCGCGCCAAGAAACGCTCCAGTCCGACCGGTCCGCAGCAAGGGTTTCATTGACTACGACCCCGCCAGCATTGACCGCGCGGTAAAAGCCATCTGAAATCACAGTGCGATCTGCGCGCAGTCCCCCTGTAAAGGTAAAGCCGCCGCCCAAAGCCCGCGGCGTCCAATCATCCTCGATAAAGAAACCCAAATCGCTGTTGGTGCCGCCACCGCGCCGCCTTTCGCTTAGGTTTCCGGTGAAGGCGCTATAGGATTCTTCTTGAGGCTCGCCCTCGCTGCGCCGATAATCCACGCCCAGCCGCAAAGTGTGTGCCTCGCCCACTGGTGGGCGGACTTCTAACTTACCGCCAATCCCAGTGGACGGCGTATTGCGCTGATCCAGCACGCGCACAAACCGCGTGGAGCTGATAATTTCATTGGAGAAATTGCGTGCCTGAACATAGGCGAGAGCATCGAACTGCCAATCGCCCTTGCCCACTAGCCTTATACTCGCATCTTGGCCCTGATGCGAGCTATCCGCCCCTTCGAAACGCAGAGTGCGATTATCGTCAAAGAACAGTCCACGCGCTTGTAACTCCACGGTATCGTTGAGCGGTACAGCGACGCGAAGTCCCGCAGACCAACTGTCAAAACGTGCGCGCGCCGAAGCGGGTACCCGCTGATCCGCAGGAGTAGTGAAGAAACCTTTGCCCCGGTCCCAGCGCCCGCTGACGGCTGCAAAACCCTCACCAAGCCGAGCGCCATAACTGCCGGTTAACTCGGTCTCCGCTCGGTCATTCACGAGCGCTGACCCGCGTAGTCCCGCCTCATTCGCGCTTGTGAGTTCAATCACGCCGGAAAGGGCACCTGCACCAAATGGCCCCGATCCGCCACCGCGCGTTACCCGAACTGCGCTCAAGCCGGCAGGATCAATCGCGCTTAAAGGAATAAAGCCAAAAAACGGATCTGCCATTGGCACACCGTCGAGAACAACCGCCGCTCTGCTCGATGCATTCCCGCCTAGGCCGCGCAAAGTCACCCCTTGCGCGCTGGGATTGGATGAGCGACTGTCAGAACGGCGAAACTGCTGGAAACCTGCCACGGAACGCAGCACATTCTCAATCCGGCCAGAAGCGGCGCTATCAATCACTTCCTTATCCAAATCTGTTACCGCATAGGCGGCGGTAGAGGGCGCATCCTCGAGCCCTTGGCCAGTTACGATGATGATGTTTTCATCTTCATCCTGCGCGCTCAATTGAGCAGGAACAAATACCGCCAAAGCGGTTCCAAAAAGTAGCGTAGCAATTCTCATAGCGCGCGCCTCTAACTCAGCCTCGCCTCCAAGTCAGTTGCAAATCGCAATCGTGACTCGCTTTTCTGCTGCGCCTGTGCTTATTTCACCAACAATTGGGAGATTACGCATGGCTTCGACTGCCTTGAACAAGAATGCCGCTCAAAACACTGCTTTGGATCATGACGTCTTGATCGTGGGAGCGGGAATCTCTGGCATTAGCATCGCTGCCTATCTCGGGATTGAATGCCCCGATCTATCCTATGGCATTGTCGACCGGCGCGATGATTTGGGCGGCACGTGGGATTTGTTCCGCTATCCCGGCATTCGTTCTGATAGCGATATGCATACGCTCGGTTTTGAATTTGAGCCTTGGAAGCATGAAAAGAGCATCGCCGATGCACCATCTATCATGGAATATCTCAACAAAATCGTTGATGATCGCGGCATTCGTCAAAACATAACTTTAGGCCAAAAAGTTGTCAGCGCTGGTTGGCGCGAGGCTGAGGCTGCATGGCATGTTGTCATGGAAGCAAGCGATGGCAAACAAAGCGAAGTAACAGCGCGCTGGCTCTATCTCGGATCGGGCTATTACGATTACGACAACCCTTATGATGCCGGATTCGATTTTAGCGCGTTTGAAGGGCAAACGATCCATCCGCAGTTTTGGCCCGAAGATCTCGACTACGCAGGTAAGAAAATTGTAGTTGTCGGATCAGGCGCGACAGCAGTTACCATCGTGCCGTCGATGGCGGAAAAGGCTGAGCATATCACCATGCTCCAACGCACGCCGACATGGATGTTTTCGCGCCCGGCCAAGGACGGCTTTGCCAATTTCATCCGCAAGGTTTTGCCCGAAAAATTGGCCTATAAAGTCACGCGTTTCAAAAACATCCATATGCAGAATATCACATTCAAAACTGCACGGGACAAGCCGGAGAAAGTGAAGACCGCGCTTCATAAACAAATCACCAAGTCCATGGGTGCAGATTATGATCTAACCGATTTCACCCCGCCTTATAATCCGTGGGAACAGCGCCTTTGCCTGATCCCTGATGATGATCTTTTCACCGCCATGAAGTCAGGCAAAGCCAGCGTCAAAACCGGCAATATCGAAGGGTTTGAAGCAAAGGGTGTCCGGCTGAAATCGGGCGAATTGCTCGAAGCAGATATCATCATCACCGCCACCGGACTGAGCTTGGCAGTGGCGGGCAAGATCGCTGTTAGTATCGGCGGTAAGCCAGTGAACTTTGCAGACCAATTTTATTACAAAGGCTGTATGTTTGGCAACGTTCCGAACTTGTCGGTCGTGTTCGGCTATCTCAATGCAAGCTGGACTTTGCGCGCAGATGTGAATTCAAAATACGTCTGCCGGGTTCTGAACCGGATGACAGAAACCGGAAGCACGATCGCTGTGCCCGACCTGCCTCCTGCCAAAGAAACCGCTTTGAACGAAGTCGATTTGTTCGATTTTTCTTCCGGCTACATCAAGCGCGGCAAATCAATTATGCCGAAAAGCGCGGAAGAATATCCGTGGCGGCTCAATCAGGACTATATTTCTGATCGCAAAATTCTGGCTGAAAGCCCGGTTGAAGACGGTCATTTGCTGCTCCGCACTGCTGGTGCCAATAGCCATCATGCTGATGAGCAGCTTGAGGCAGCTGAATAGTGGCGTTTTGCGCTAGGCTTGGTTAAGGCTGAGCGCATGACCGCATCAGACAAAATATGGACCGCAGGACTCGTCATTATTGGCGATGAGATCCTGTCGGGCCGCACGCATGATAAGAATATCGGCCAAATTGCCAGCTGGCTTCAGGTGCAAGGCATCCGCCTTTCCGAAGTGCGCGTGGTTGCTGATGAACAGGATAAAATCATCGCCGCTGTCAACACATTGCGCAGCGAGAACGACTATCTCTTCACCACAGGCGGCATCGGACCAACCCATGATGACATTACGGTCGATGCGATAGCCGCGGCATTGGGTGTAGAGGTCATCATCCATCCCGAAGCGCGCGCCATATTAGAGCGCTATTACGCGGATAAAGGCGGCACGAATGAAGGCCGCCTGCGCATGGCCCGCGTGCCTGATGGCGCCGAACTCATCCCCAATCGCAAATCGGGCGCGCCCGGTATTCGCCACGGCAATATCTTTGTCATGGCGGGTGTACCGCATATCACGGCTGGCATGCTGGATGCGTTGACCGGTGAGTTAGAGGGCGGCGCTCCGCTGATCTCTGAAACCGTCGGAGGCTATATACCTGAAAGCGAAGTTGCAGGGCTGCTGCGTGAAGTCGAACAGGCGCACGACAATTGCCAGATCGGCAGCTACCCTTTCTTTCGCGATGGCAAAGTCGGCTCAAACTTCGTTATCCGCTCTACCGAGGCTGATGCGGTCAAAAGCTGTATGGATGTTTTGTGCGATGGATTGGCAGAAAATGGCTGGGACTTTACCCCCGGCGGGATTTAAGATGGAGCTTTAGAGGCGACATCTAAAGCTCACAAATAATCGTCAATTGCTATTTAGTCCGCCTGTGGCCATTACTTGGCCAGGACCATGACAGCATTTTTCATAATCATACTCGGCGTCGCAGCAATGGTGCTGTGGGGTAAGGTGCAGCAATTGCAGCGCCAATTGGATGATGCGGTTGGCTCTTTTCAATCGGTCATCGATAGCCTTCGCGAAGAGATTGCGGGACGCAGTCCTGCTGCGCCTGTTGTTGAAGCCGCTCCCCCTGTTGATGTCCAAGCGGCTGATCCGGTGGATGCACCAGAACCGCCACCCGAAACCGAACCAGAAGTGGTCGACACCGCCGCAGCGCAGGCCGCTTACGAAGCGCGCATAGAAGAAGCGCAGGTACAGGAACTAAACGCGGCGCAAGCCGCATATGAAGAGCCCGAAACTGCCGAAAGCATCCCGCTTTCATCGCGCTTTTCTTTCGATTTTGAAGACATATTTGGCCGCCGCCTTCCGATATGGGCGGGCGGATTTGCGCTCGCCATCGCGGGCATATTCCTTGTGCGTTATTCGATTGAGGCTGGCTTAGTCACTCCAACAGTCCGCGTCATCATGAGCTTTGTCTTTGGCCTCGCTCTACTTGGCGGAGCAGAGGGCGCATTTCGGTTTGAAGAAAAACTGAACGATGCGCGCGTGCGCCAAGCATTGGCAGGCGCGGGCCTCGCCACGCTATACGGCGCATTTTATCTTGCTGGAACAGCGTACGGATTGATCGGTGCGGGCACGGCTTTTGTCGGCTTGGCAGTCGTCACAGCGGCAGCCATCGGACTCTCCTTTCGCTTTGGCCTGCCATGCGCTGTGATCGGATTGATCGGCGGATTTGCTGCTCCCTTGCTGGTCGATAGCGATACGTCAAACATACCGCTGCTCTCCTTCTACCTTGCCTTGGTAACCGGCGGATTGGCGTGGACCGGTCAAAGTCAGGGGCGTAGCTGGCTCGGCTATGCGGCGCTAGCGCTTGGCCTTGGCTGGGGTGTGCTGATGATGTTTGCCGGTGTTTCCAGCAGTTCAGATTTCGCAGCATTGGGCGTCTATCTGGTAGTTCTGGGCACTGTTCTTCCTGCATTCCTGCATATGAATGGCGGACCAAGCCTGCCGAAACTGGCCGCAGGCGCCATCGCTACATTGCAAATGGCGGTACTGGTCAGTGACGCTGGTTTCGCGCCCTTGACATGGGGACTTTATCTGCTGATCGGCGCGGCACTGTCTGCACTCGGTTGGCGCTATCCAGCGTTGCGATTGGGCGCGATGATCGCTGCGGGCCTTGGCCTATGGCTGATGTTCATCTGGCCCGATCCGGACACGCAATTCTTCACCATTATTGCCGCTGCACAAGTCGCAGTATTTGCAGGTGTTCCGTTGGCCCTGCATTGGCGCAAGCAAGCAAGCCTGCTCGATCTTGGCCAATTGAGCGTGGTTGTGCTCGGCATTGCAACGACGCTTTATGTGCGGTTTGGCAGTTGGGGTGAATTGGCGAGCGAGCCTGTGCTGGCCATCAGTTTCGCTGGACTCGCCATTCTTCCCGCAGCCGGTTTCGCATTACTTTGGATGCGCAGCAAAGAAGGGGAGACGCGCCCTGCCCTTATCCTGCTTGCACCTGCCGCAGTGCTTGCCTTTGCCGCATTGTTGCTCCTCACCCCTGCTTGGATGGCGCCAATAATGGCGATGCTGGTGTCCACCGCATTGATCGCTCTATTGTGGCAGCGTGAGGCATTGTCGCTCAACAGCGCAGCATGGGCTGGCGCGGGCATCACACTGATCGCATTGGGCGTGACCCCTGCTTACGAAGCGGAAGCGATGCAATTGGGCAGCGGAACATATCACTCCCCCGATGAGCACAATATGCTGCGCGGGATCGTGCGCTGGGCGGCAAGCGCGCTGCCATTTATCGGCTTTGCAGCTCTTGGCCGATCGGACCTTGCGCGCAATATTGGAGAGGCTCTCGCGGTTGCCATAGGTTACGGCGTAATCGCGCAATTCGCGCCCACTGAGACTCTCGCATGGATTGCCGCAGCTGGCGCCATCGCACTGTTCGCTTGGAAAGAGGCGCGCATGGCCGCATGGGGAACAGCGCTGGTTATCGCAGCTTTCTGGGCGCTGGTCCCGCTCGGCCTGTGGCTCGGTGCTGGCGCAGAAGCAGTGGCGGGAATGCCATTCCTCGCCGAAAGCGCTATCGCGCCGCTTGACCTTGGGTTGGAGCTGGCCCCTCTCGCCGTAGCGCTGGCCTTTATCGGATGGCGCGCGACAGAGCTTTCCATGTCCATGCGAGCATGGATCGGTTTTGCGCTCGGTGTTGCGGGCATTGTTGCCCTCCACAGCCTTTATAAGCAGGCATGGGGCATCAATTCACTGCTGAGCTTTGATCATTTCGGATTGGGCGAAAGAACAATCTGGCAGGCTCTGCTGATGCTTGCCGCGTATACCCTGTGGCAATTCGGAGCACGCGTATTTCCTGCGTCCGCCGCAAAGTATGCCGCGCTTGCAGTGACAGTGCTGGCACTGACGCACTTCACATGGTTCACCCTGTTCTTGCACAATCCGCTGATCACGCCGCAGCATGTTGGGCCGACACCGATCGCAAACTGGCTTACCCTTGCTTACGTGACCGCGATTGCTGGCCTGTGGATGGCATCGCAAATCGCATGCGAGCAATGGCCCGAAATGCCCGATATCGCGCGGCATGGCGTTAGCGGTGTGATGATGGCGCTGATTGCGCTTCTCGGTTTCTCATTGCTGCGTCAAATCTTCGCGGGCACTGTGCTGACCTCGGTAAGCATCAGTCAAAATGAAAGCCTGCTCATCTCGCTGCTCGGCATAGTGATTGCCATCGGTTTCTTGGCCTATGGATCATGGCGCGATGAGCGCAGCTGGCGGATTGGATCGCTGGTTTTGATGCTGGGCGCGGTTTGCAAAGTCTTCTTGATCGACGCTGCTGTGCTGGACGGATTGCTGCGCATCGCCAGCTTTATGGCATTGGGCTTTAGCCTAATCGGTATCGGCTGGGTGTATTCGCGGCAGTTGAAACGGCGCGAAGTCGCCGCAGAAGGTTAGCCGGACAAAAAAGGGGCCAGCAGATCGCTCTGCCAGCCCCTTTCAAATCTTAGTAAGTGTTGAGGCTTAGCTAACGCCTTCAACTTCACCGAGGTCAACTTTCAGGCCTGGGCCCATGGTCGATGTCAGCGAGATTTTCTTAACGTATTTGCCTTTTGAGCCTGATGGCTTGGCCTTAACAATGGCCTGCGTCAGTGCTTCAAAGTTCGCTTTGATGTCAGCATCCTTGAACGACATTTTGCCGATTCCAGTGTGGATGATGCCCATTTTCTCAACGCGAAACTCAACTTGTCCGCCCTTGGCGTCTTTAACAGCCTGTTCGACGTTTGGCGTAACCGTGCCAAGTTTCGGGTTCGGCATCAGACCTTTCGGACCAAGAACTTTACCCAAACGGCCCACAACGCCCATCATGTCAGGGGTTGCGATCACGCGGTCATAGTCAAGGTTGCCGGCCTGCATATCTTCCATAAGGTCTTCTGCACCGACTTTGTCAGCGCCAGCAGCGGCGGCTTTGTCAGCATTGTCACCCTTAGCAAAGACGGCAACTTTCACGTCTTTACCGGTGCCCGCTGGCAAAGAAATCATACCGCGAACCATTTGGTCTGCGTGACGCGGATCAACACCCAGATTGATCGCCAATTCAACGGTCTCGTCAAATTTCTTGCTGTTAAACTTGCGCAATGTTGCGATGGCATCATCAACGCTGTAGAGCTTTTCATTGTCGAGCTCTGCGAAGGCTTTTTGCTTTTTGTTCAGTTTAGCCATCAGATCAGCCCTCCACCACGTCGAGGCCCATCGAACGCGCAGAGCCTTCGATGATTTTCATAGCCTGATCAATGTCATTTGCGTTGAGGTCTTTCATTTTCGCTTCTGCGATGTCTTTGACCTGCGATTGTTTGATTGTGCCGACTTTGTCTTTGTTCGGCTCGCCAGAACCCTTTTTCACATTCGCCGCCTTTTTGAGGTAATAGCTGGCTGGCGGGGTTTTGGTTGTGAAGCTGAATGAACGGTCCGCATAGACGGTGATCGTCGTCGGGATCGGAGCGTTTTTCTCCAATTCCTGCGTCGCTGCGTTAAACGCTTTACAGAATTCCATGATGTTCACGCCGCGCTGACCCAATGCTGGGCCGATCGGGGGCGAAGGGTTTGCCGTACCAGCTGGCACTTGCAGCTTAATATAGCCTTCGATTTTCTTGGCCATAAGAGGCCTCCTTTTCTCACTATTGCCGCACGGTTTAGATGCAGCTCATGTTAAGCGGTCAGACAGAGGGTTTACCTCCTACCGCAGGTCGTCCTTTGACAAGGACAGCGCGCATTAGCGCGAGTGCCGCGAAATGCAAGCAAATTTGCAAGGGATTAGCCCGTTAGCAGCTGCATGATTTCACGCGCCGATCTCACTTCGGGGCGTTTTCATACCCTTCGTTCGGCTAGTGAGGTGGAATTTGCCGCAAATCCCGCAAGTATAGGCGCGCAGCTTAAACGGCGCATCACGCGCTGAAGCCTCTGCTTCATCACGGGTTTGAAAACGCTTTTTCTTGCGGCAGATCGCGGAGGTCGTCTTCATGCTAGACGAAAACCGCTGGAACTATTTCGACAGTTCAACCTGTTCGAAGTCGAGTTCAACCGGTGTTGCACGGCCAAAGATTGAAACAGAAACCTTGACCTTCGCCTTGTCGAAATCAAGCTCTTCGACCACGCCGTTAAAGCTAGCGAACGGACCGTCGAGAACTTTGACGCTATCGCCAATTTCATATTCGACACTGACCTGCTGTTTCGGTGCAGATTTCGCTTCTTCAACGCCGCCAAAGTAGCGCGCAGCTTCTTTTTCAGTGATCGGCTGCGGCTTGTTATTATTGCCAAGGAAGCCTGACACTTTCGGTGTGTTTTTGACCAAGTGATAGACATCATCGGTCATTTGCAGCTTGGCCAAAACATAGCCCGGCATAAATTTGCGCTCGACCTGAACTTTCTTGCCCCGCTTCACCTCAGTGATGGTTTCAGTTGGAACTTCAACCTCTTCCACACCGTCAGACAGGCCAAGGCGATCAGCCTCTGACAAAATCGCGTCGCGCACCTTATTCTCAAATCCGGAATAGGCATGGATGATATACCAGCGAGCCATGAAGTTTACGTCCTGTCGTTAAAAATGAATGAGTTAGATCGGCGTGTAGCGCAGCGATTAAAGGCTAGCGAGCCATGGAACAGCGGCGCGCACTATGCCGCCAAATGCCGTATCCACGCCAAGGAAAAACAGCGACAGCACAACCACAAGGATAAAGACAAAGATCGCGGTACGGATCGTCTCTTCACGTGTCGGCCAAGTCACCTTGCTGGTTTCGGTGCGAACTTGGTTCACAAATTCAGCAGGCGATGTCTTGCTCTTTTTTTCGTCAGCCATGGCGGTTTCCCGTTCGCGTTAAAATCTTGTCTTCTGGAATTGGGGGATCGCCGCCCCAGTTCAAGACTGGGAGGGGCTTTTAACTTTCCAATGTCGGAAGACGAGTTCCCATTTAGGCGGCAAATTGCCCAAAAGCAAGCGGGCTTAGACATGCCTGTTTCCCGGCTATTTGCGCGAGAGGTTTCGATTGAAACTTTTGGGCTAGTCAAGCGCGGCGCTGCGCTCTAGCTTGGCCGCTTATTTTGAGCCGCGAGATTGGGATCAGCGGCACGTGAGGGGAAATTTTTCAAGATGGCAAGCAATCAGCCGGCATCATTTGGCGAACGCATGGTGGAACCAGTCGTCAATGTCTCAAACTTTATTTGGGGCGGCGAATGGAACGGAGAGCCTGTTTCATGGCTAAGCGTGGGCGGCACGGCCATCCCACCAATGGTCATCATCCTCCTCGGCATCGGCCTGTACATAATGGTCGGCCTGAAATTCTATCCGATCCGCAAATTCGGTAGCGCTGTCAAAGGCTTGTTTGCTGGTCGCAAGGGCGAAGGCGCAGGCGAAATATCGCCATTTGCTGCGCTCTCAACCGCGCTATCTGGACAGGTAGGCACAGGCAATTTGGCCGGCGTCGCCTTTGCAATCGCATGGGGCGGACCCGGCGCAGTGTTTTGGATGTGGGTCACCGCTTTGATCGGTATGGCCTTGGCATTTGCGGAAGGGTCACTCGCGATCCGTTACCGCGAAAAGACATCGGACGGCGTCTATCGCGGCGGGCCAATGACTTACATCATGATGGGACTGGGCCCCAAATACACGTGGCTGGCGATTATTTTCTGTATCGGCGCACTGTTTTCAGCATTGGTTACGGGCAACTCGATCCAAGCCAATGAAGTGGCAACCGGCCTCAATGAATTGTTCGGCATCGAACGCTGGGTCGGCGGCCTTGTGGTTGCGGCCGCAGTGTTCGTCGTCATTATTGGCGGCATCAAATCCATCGGTAATGTCGCTGAAAAAGTCGTGCCATTCATGGCGGCAGCCTATGTCGTTTTGGCGGTCATTGCGCTGATCCTAAACGCGGGCGATCTGCCGCAAACATTTGGTCTGATTTTTAGCGGAGCGTTCAACAATCAAGCAGCAGAAGGCGGCTTTGTCGGCGCAATGATTATCATTGCGATCCGCGCAGGTGTGGCTCGCGGACTGTTCTCTAACGAGGCTGGTCAAGGTTCCACTCCAATCGCTCATGCCGTCGCGCAAACCGATGATCCAGAACAGCAAGGCCGCATGGCAATGCTGGGCACATTCATCGATACAATGGTGATTTGCACCATGACCGCGCTGGTGATCTTGACCGTACAAGGCGACTTCACTGGCGCAGGCCAAGCGGTGGATCACGTGTGGCAGTCAGATTTAAGCACAGTTGAAACCGCCGGTGTTGCCACAACAATCGCTGCCTATAGCGCAGCCTTCCCGACACTGATCGCTGGCATTCCATTGGGCACTTTGGTGGTCAGTGTGGCGCTGATCATGTTCGTTTTCACAACCTTGCTTACATGGAGCTATTACGGCGAGCGCGCGATCACTTTCATTTATGACCGCGTGCCCGGTTCAACCCGTGGCGGTGAGAAAGTGTTGCATATGGCATGGCGCGTACTGTGGTGCGTAGCGATCTTTGTTGGCGCTACCCAGCCTTCGCAATTGGTCTGGCGCCTTGGTGACATTTCCAATGCCGCGATGGCTTTGCCGAACTTGCTAGCGCTGCTTCTGCTATCAGGCGTGGTGTTCAAACTGGCACAAGGCGACAAGACCGCGGGCAAGGATCACCATGCCGATACGCCGGAAGAGCCAGAGGAATATTGAACCTAAACTGCCTGCTGGCCAAACAATGCATGCTTAGCGAGCGGGTTCTTTGAAATCAGTGCCCGCTTGCCCGGAAAATGCTGCCCATCTTGGCCATTTTACGAGCCTGTAAAACTGAGTTCACTAGGTCAGAAGGTGTGGACGGCTTCGGGCAAAAGACCGCGTGCGGTAGCCGACGTGAATGATCCAAATCAGCATGACCGGAATGAATGACCACAGCGACTCTCTGCTCGAGCAATCGCATGCCGACCGAAAATGTTTCTCCATCGGGCAGACGCAAATCAAGAATCACGGCATCGAATGTGGATTTGGCAAGGCTTTCTTCAACATCGCGTAGGCTCGTCGCCAATTCAGCCACGCGCGCGCCTGCATCAAGCAGCGATTGCTCCACCGCCATGCCGATGAAAATCTCATCCTCCACCACAAGAATAGAAAGCCCGTCGAGCGCTCCCGATGGTTTGGGCACTGGCGCAGGTGCCTCTGAAGTGCTGCCAGTCATTATTGTTCCTCCTGAGATAGCGCCAAGGACATCGCAATCCGAACGCCAGATTTGCCAAAATTGCGTTCAAATTTTCCGCGCAATTGCCGTACGCCCGAAGCGATAAGCAGCGATCCAAACCCTTCATGTTTTTCCGGTGCAGTGAATTCGGGTAATTTTTCCTCCCAAATTATGCGTGTCACGCCCTTGCCTTCATCCACCCAGCTCACTGCCAACTTGCCATCCGGCACTGACAGCGCGCCATATTTGGCCGCATTGGTGGTGAGTTCATGGACGATCAAAGTGAACGTGTTGAGGACATGCTGGCTAACAAACACTTCGGGTCCATCAAGCGTCACTTTTTGAGAAGACGTATGAGAATCGAGCACCGAGCCGAACATCTCATTTAGCGAAAGGCCAAACATAGATGTGTCTTTGCGCGCCAGATCGTAGACTTTGCCAAGCGATACGATCCGTTCAAGCAAATCATGCGCCATCTCTTGCGTTTCCGGATGATTTTTCGGCACTGTGCTGACTAGGCCAGCGATCACCGCAAACAGGTTTTTAATCCGGTGGCTCATTTCACCAACGAGCATTTTTTGCTGCTCATTTGCGGTGATATCGAAGGTTGGCGCAACGACTTTGGCGCGGCCATCATCACCTTCATAAAGGAACCCGCGCGACCGGATATAACGCATTTCCTTGCCCGGCACATCAACCCGGAAATCAAACTCATACTCTTCGCCGCCATCAACAGCTTTGGAAAGATTTTCGTCGATCAAAGGAATGTCATCAGCGACGATGAACTTTCTAAACTCGTCAGAATCAAAAGAGCCCTCGCCGGGCAAGTTCAATTGTTCGGCAAGCACCGCGTCAGCCGTGGTCTTGCCCGTCTCAAGATCCATCTCTGCAACCCCCATGCGCGCTGTATTAAGAGCCAGACGCAGGCGTTGAGATTCGTCTTTAATGCCTTGCTGCAACTTCATGATTTCGGTTACTTCAAAACCCATTCCAGCGACTTTTCGCGCGCCTTCTGGAGAACGATAGGGATGCGCATGCACTTGGATCCAGCGCATATCCTCATTCGGTTTTTTCAAGCGCACAAGATAGGTGTAGGCTTCATCTTTGGCCAAAGCTTGCTCGCGGGTTTTGAGGAAACCCTCTGCATCTTCTGGAACAATGTAGGTTGAAAGCGCCTCTCGCCCGTGAACCTTGGTATGATCAATATCCGAAAAGCTGGCTGAAAATTCATCCACCCACATCTGATTGGTATCGAGGTTTGTATCCCAGAAACCCAAATTCGCCGCTTTGATCGCCAATCGCAGCTTCTCTGTTTCGATGGTTAGGTCATGGCGCAGCTCAACTTCTTTGGAGATATCAATCAGGGATAATGTCGCGCCCTCAACCGACCCATCGTGGAAGAAATAGGGCGTGATCCTGAGGAAGAAATTCTGCCCATTGCTGTTCGTATCGGTGGTCTGCGTGAACGCTTCACCAGTTTCGATGACCTTGCCAATTTCATCGAGCAGATCAAACTTGCCGATGGGTATATTGAACTCAGCCAGTGAGCGCCCTTCATCAGAGCGCATCAGCGGCAGCAATTTTCGCGCCGCGTCAGTAACATGGCGGATGCGCTTATTCCGGTCGAGAACGATCATCGCCAGATCTGCGGACTGCATCAAATTATCAAGGTCGGCATTCGCTAGCGTCAGTTCGTCAATCTTGTTTTTAAGCTCTTCGTTCGCGGTGGTCAGCTCTTCGTTGGCCGACTGAAGCTCCTCATTCATCGACATCATTTCTTCGTTAGAGCTTTTTAGCTCTTCATTCGCGGTCTCAATCTCTTCAACCTTGCCTTTCAGAGTGAGCCGTGCGGCGTGCAGATCATCCTGCAATTCCGCGATCCGCCTGTCGCGCGACACTGGCCGGACCTGAAATTCATCAACGACAGGTTTCAATCGCTCTTTGACCAAGAATATCAGAGCGACTGTCTCATCCTTCATCGGATGGGCGATAATGTCGGTTTTTTGCGTCCCGAAAGGCGAAGCAATCTCAACGTCTTTCATCGCGCGCCGCTGACCCGATTGCGCCGCATCCGCTAAAAGCGGACCAGTAACATCATTGACCCCGTCGCGCGCAAGCAGGTCAAGCCGCCGTTCCTCCCCCGGACGCGACATCATAAACAGGCTGAGATCGCCCGATGAATCGATAATGCGCCCATCATGGGTCACGCGCACAAAAGGCGGTGCGTAATTTTCATAGATTGCCGCATTGGACGAATCGAAACTTTGGTGGCGCGGAAAGTCCATTTCTTGCGACATGCGCTGCGAGCTTGAATAGTTGATCTTCGCCTTGGTACCCGCCCCCAACGGCAGGTTCACATGGGGCCGTTTCGCGCTGTCATTGCGGCGAAAAACGCGCGCTCTCTGGTCCAGCGGTACAAACAAATTGTCAGCGCGGGTTATGCTTTCCGACGTACCCAGGATTAAGTGACCGCCGGGCCTAAGACTGAAATGCATCAGCGGGAAAACATCGCTTTGCAGATCATTGCCAAGATAGATCAGCAAATTGCGACAAGAGATCACGTCAACTTTAGAAAACGGCGCATCTTGGATGAGATCGTGCACTGAAAAGCGCACCATCTCGCGAATTTTGGCGACAATTTCGAACTTCTCATCCTGCCCGATAGTATAGGCATCCTGATACTTTGCTGGCAGTTCATGATACATTGAAACAGGGTAGCTGCCGCGCCGCGCCAGATCGATCATGGCTTCATCAATATCGGTCGCAAAAATCTGCACGAGCGGGCGGCGCTGCAATTCCTCGCACGTCTTATCGATCATCATCGCCAGCGTGTATGCTTCTTGTCCGCTGGAGCAGCCCGGCACCCAAAAACGCACTTCATCAGAGGCGTCTTTATCCTTCAGCAATGGCAGAATGACTGTTTTTCGGACCAGTTCAAAAATTTCCCGATCCCGGAAGAAGGATGTGACATTGATCAAAAAGTCGCGCGCCAAGGCTTGTTGTTCAGCCTGATCATTGGCCAATTGTTCCAAGTATTGTTCGATGCTGGAGACTTCCAGCACCTGCAATCGGCGGTTCAAGCGGCGGAACAATGTTGAGCGCTTATAGCCGAGAAAATCAGTACCCACGCTTTGTTTCAATATGCCGCAAATCTCGCGCATCGCTTGATCGGATGTTTCATCATTTTCAGGAAAGCGCGGCTGAAACGCGCCATCGAAAAAGGCTTTGATCCGCGGCACAATTTCATTGGCAGGCAAAGTGAAGTCCACAAGCTTGGTCGCCAAGGCTGAAAAGGGCATGCCGTCATACCGCGCCTCTTCTGGGGATTGAACTGCGCTAATCCCCCCGAACTCCTTGATAATGCGCATACCGGCTGTGCCGTCCCCGCCAGTGCCCGAAAGCACCACACACGCCGCCTTATCCCCCTGTAGCTGAGCGAGTGAGGTAAAGAAGCTGTCGATCGGCCGCCGCAGCCCGCGCGGTTCGCTAAAAGGGTCCAAACGGAACATGCCATCTTGAATACGCAAGCTAGAACCCGGCGGGATGACATGCAGGCAATCTGCCTCAACATGGTCATTTTCCGCAATCTGCCGCACGCGAATGCGCGTCTTGCTCGAAAGAAGTTCGGCCATCATGCTTTCGTGGTCTGGATCAAGGTGCATGACCAAAACGAAGGCCATCCCGGTGCCGGTTTCGATGTCCTGAAACATCGTAGTCACCGCTTCCAAGCCACCAGCTGAAGCACCAATGCCAACAATTGGGAACTCTAATTGAGAGCTCGATCCGATCCCCGGTTCTTCAATTTCAGTCAATTCCATAATAAATGTGCCAATTGTTCCGGGGCACTTCAGAATAAGGCATACCCGCCATCAAGTCCTACTAAGTAGAACAACCTTGTGGCCAATTGGTTTCTTGTAAAGACAAAGACCGCTCCAAACAGGACTGTTGCAACCACTATGGAGCTATCTCGTCAGATTCATCGGAATACGCCGCAAAACGGGTCACAAAATAGGCGGTGACTGCGGCTGAGACGCATGAAGGCGCGCACGCAATTTAAATGCGCAACGCAATCATTTTTGAGATTTAGGGAAAATGGCGCCTTTGAAAAAATGGCGCCTTTAAAAATGGCAGGGGCACAGAGACTCGAACTCTGGACCTTCGGTTTTGGAGACCGACGCTCTACCAACTGAGCTACGCCCCTGCATGGGCGATGCGCGCTCTAAGCGTTAGAGAGGCGCAACGCAAGCACAGGATTGCTGTGCCCATATGCAAGCAGTCAATCAAGCTGCTATAGGCGCACTGATTATGCACTCGCCTTTCCCCCAGCCGATCCCAATAGACATGCTGCTGCTGGCCTATCGCAATGGGATTTTCCCAATGGCTGATAGCCGTGAGGATACGGACGTATTTTGGGTGGAGCCAAAAGAGCGCGCGATAATTCCGCTGAACGGTTTGCAGGTCTCCCGCTCACTGAAAAAGACGCTCCGCCAAGATCGCTATGCCGTAACTATCAATCGCGATTTTACAGGTGTGATTGCCGCCTGTGCAGCCCCGCGCCCCGGCCATCCAGAAAGCTGGATCAGCGCCCGCATAGAAGCGAGCTACACACAATTGCATGCCCAAGGCGCTGCGCATTCGGTGGAGTGCTGGGACAAGGAAGGCGCATTGGTTGGCGGTTTATACGGTGTATGTTTCGACCGCGTATTTTGCGGGGAAAGCATGTTCAGCCGCGCTGACAATGCCAGCAAAGTCGCGCTTGCATGGCTGGTCGCGCTGATGAAGCGAGCTGGATACCAATTGCTCGACTGCCAATTTATGACCGATCATCTGGCATCATTGGGCGCAAAGGAGCTTCCGCAGGCGGACTATCTGGAATTGGTGGGCAAAGCAGCTGGCGATCCGCTGCTAAGCGTGCCGCAGGCTTATTCTTCGCTGCTGGAAGATGACGATGACGACCCAGACGCCGCCTCTTCACCTGGGAAGCGCATCGCGCAGTCTTTCACCCACACATCATAGATCGGGTGCTCGACCACATTGACGCTTGGCGATTCTTTAAAAAGCCAGCCCGAGAAAATTCGCGTAAAGCCTTCTGCCCCGCGCTCTTTCACAGAAACTTGAACAAAGGCGCCCGTTTCCTGCGGCATTTCCCAAGGTGCAGTGCGTTCACATGCAGATAGCCGCAGCACGACATCGCCGATCGTCTGTTCCTCGCCCGGTTTCAGCTCGATATCTTGGCTAAGGTTATTGCGTTTGTTGAGCAGGCCAATTGTCGCAACGCGTTCTTCCATCGGCGTACCGATTTGTGCATCAGCTGCGGCGTCTTCGGTTGGAGTATCGCTTTCAGCAGCGTCATTTGCTGAAGCCTCTTCTTCTGGCTCAGCAGCCGGAGCAGCCGTTTCACTTGCTGCTGGCTCGGCTTCTGCCGCCGGTTCAGCAGCGTCTTGCCCGCAAGCGGCAAGCATCACGCTTGCCAAAAGAATAGCTGCGATGCGCATGATCAGCCTTCTGGGCTCCACGCTTCATAATCGCCGGTTGCGCCTGCGCGTTTGCCGCCTTGTTCCAGCGCGCCCTTGGGCCGGTACGCGCTAGCTGTGCCTGTAGCATTGGGCGTGTAATCCGCTTCCCAAATTTTGGGTGCAGGTAGATAGCTTTCAGGTACATCATCAAATGCGCCGTGTAGCCAGCCATGCCATTCAGCAGGCACTCGGCTGGCATCATTGGCGCCTGCATAGATTACCCAGCGACGTTCAGCGCGGACGCCCTTATCTTGAAAAGTGCCGCCGCTTCGGGCTGGCTTGCTATAATATTTATTACCCTCAGCATCAGTGCCGACTTGCTTGCCATTGCGCCATGACCAAAGCAACGTGCCGATGGTCGCGCCATCCCACCAAGTGAAAATTTTGCCAAAAATGCTCATGTCGCGATTCTTATGATTGCTGGTCTTATCATTGCTTATCTTATCGTCACTAGCGCGCGATTAGCCTAAAGTCGCAGCTTCGCCAAGGTAGCAGCTGCACTTATTCATCCAGATTGGCGCTCTTATCAGAAACGGCATCGGGAATGCTCCATGTAACCGCGTCACCCGGCCCTATGCCCAGCTCTTTTGAACGGCCACCACGCAGCTCCAAAACAGCAATGGTCGGCCCGTCTGAAAGGTTTGATTTTTCAGAATAGGGCTCAGTTCGCTCTGCGATATTGCTGATCGTTCCATCTGGTCCGATGAATATGATGTCGAGGCTAAGCGGCGTGTTCTTCATCCAGAAACTGCGCGGTGCCGGCAATTCTGATGGGAATAGCATTGCTTCATTATCACCCATTTCGGTGCGAAACATCATGCCGCGCGCCTGTTGCTCAGGCGTAATGGCAAGCTCAGTGCGGAAAATGTGATCCTTGCCGCCGCTTTTCACAGTCACATCAGTGATTGCCAGGCCAGAGGTTGGATGGGCGCTTGCCTTAGCTGGAGTATCCGGAGACGTTGCCGCCGCATTGGCTTGCGGCTGCGCAGAGCAGCCAGCGAGCAGTAATGCAGACGCTAGAATTCCGATTAGTCGTGCCATTCGCCATGCTCCTCTTGGGCCAGAACCTCAGCCTCATCCAAAGCCTCGATCAACCACTCTTCTACCTCGGCCGTGCTGCCCGCATCAATGATCGCGCGCGCTGTGTCAAACCCGTGCCCTGCGCGCAGCATGGCCGCAATCTGTTTTTGCCGTTTTGCTGGATCAAGACGGGCGCGTTCTTCGTCATCATCCTGATGCTGTTCTTGGCCATAAGGTCCAAATCGCCGTTTACGCGCCAGAATGATCGCTGCCTCGCGCGCCTTGGCGATATTTGGCGCAACTTCTTCGCGGGTATGTTCATCAACGCCGGCATGGCGAAGCGCTTCGTTCACGCGGCGCTTGCCATATCCGCGCCGCAGCAGGCTGCCGGAACGCGCTTTGGCATAGGCTTCATCATCGACATATTTCAGTTCAACCAGCCGATCGACGATGGTGCCAATTTGAGCGGGAATATCGACCGGCTCATCGGTTTCTTCCAAGCCGCGCTCACGGATTTTGCGGATCAGGTAGTTTTCCAATTTTGCCGCCGTTGTTGCGTATCTGGCAGCATAAGACAGCGCCAAATCGCGCAAATTTGCAACTTTTAGTGGCTTTTTGGTGCGTTTTTGTCGCTTAGAATTTGTTTCCCCTGAAACCATATCGCCATAATCGTGCCACAGTCTCGCTCAATTGGGAATGTGTGAAATTTGCGGAAAAGGCGGCTTTTCCGTATCGTGGACGCAAGAGGGTGCCGTTAAAAGCATCGTAACTTACGGGTATCGTTACAAAAAATGACCGACGCTGCTTTACAGCCGACGCCGAATGATTGCGATTTGCCGCGCATAAATGCGCAGTTTGACACCTTCAATGACGCAATTGATTACGCCGCCAAGAGCAAAAAAGGCCTCAATTTCCATGATATGCGTGGACAATTATCTCGCGTTTATCCTTATTCTGAGATGCGTGATGACGCATTGGTGATGGCCCGCCAGCTGATCGGCGCAGGCATCAAAAAAGAGGACCGGGTTGCCCTAATCGCGGAAACCGGCCCTGAATTTGCTGCACTTTTCTGTGCCTGCGTCTATGTTGGTGCATGGCCCGTTCCGCTGCCCCTGCCCACTAGCTTTGGCGGGAAAGAAAGCTTCATTGATCAGCTGGCCGTGCAATTGGACAGCAGCGATCCTGCACTCCTGCTCTATCCTGAAGAAATCGCGGAAATGGCAAGCGCTGCTGCGGCAAAGCAAGGCTGCAACAGTGAAAGTTGGGAAGCCTTTACCCAGCGCGATGCACCCAAAGTTGATCTGCCCAAAGCCGATCCAGAAGATATTTGCTATCTGCAATATTCATCTGGCTCCACTCGCTTCCCCACCGGCGTAGCAGTCACGCATAAGGCCTTACTGCACAATCTTTATGGCCATGCCGTTTCGATGAAGTTGGGCGAGAATGACCGCTGCGTAAGCTGGTTGCCGCTGTATCACGATATGGGCTTGGTTGGCTGCTTCCTTTCCCTCATCGCAAACCAGTTCTCAGTCGATTATTTGAAGCCTGATGCTTTTGCCCGCCGTCCGCTAGCATGGCTGGATATGATCAGCCGGAATAAGGGCAATACATGTTCATATTCCCCAACATTTGGCTATGATATTTGCGCAAGGCGCATCTCTAGCCAGAGCAATGTGGCAGAACGCTTTGACCTGTCGCGCTGGCGTATTGCTGGCAATGGCGCGGATATGATCCGGCCCGACGTGATGCAAAGCTTTGTCAATGCGTTCGCGGACGCAGGATTTTCGGCCGATGCCTTCACGCCAAGCTACGGATTGGCCGAAGCGGTGCTCGCCGTAACAGTAATGCCGCCAGGCGAAGGCATCCGTGTGGAATTGGTTGAGGAAGAGCGCCTTTCCGGCACGCCCCGCGACCTATCCCGCCCCGCCCGTTACCGCGCAATCGTAAACTGCGGCAAGACATTGCCTGATATGAAAGTCGAAATTCAGGGTGAAGATGGCAAGCCCAAAGGCGACCACCAAATCGGCAAAGTTTGGTGCCAAGGGCCAAGCGTAATGCATTCCTATTTCCGCAATCCAGAAGCGACTGAGGAATGCCTCGTCCCCGCGGCCGAAGAGCGTGAAAGCGCGTGGCTGGATACCGGCGACATGGGCTATTTGGCCGACGGCTATCTGTTCATCGTTGGCCGCGCCAAAGATATGATCATCATCAATGGCAAAAACCATTGGCCGCAAGATATTGAATGGGCGGTTGAGCAGCTCCCCGGCTTTAATCACGGTGATATTGCCGCGTTTTCGGTTGAAAAAGACAATGGCGAAGAAGCACCCGCCGTACTGGTGCATTGCCGCGTTTCTGACCCAGAAGAGCGCGTGAAGCTGCGCGAGGAAATCTCTGACAAGGTGCGCTCTGTGACCGGTATGAGCTGCGTAGTGGAACTGATCCCGCCGCGCACATTGCCGCGCACGTCGTCGGGTAAACTCAGCCGCGCGAAAGCGAAAAAGCTCTATCTGTCAGGTGAGATTGTACCGCTGGAACTAGCGGCTTAGGCTCGACCTTTTCCGATTTCATACGGTCCTAAAAACTCAAGAACTGCTTTTGCAGGCGTCGATACTGACCATGCCTGCCTCCAGCCCTTAGCTTTGCCATGTCGTTTTTCCATTTCGGCATAAAGATGGTTGTGCGGAACCAAAAACCAACGCCGGACACCATTAAATTTCCACGTAGCATGTGGAAACAGCATCCAAATAGGCGGATCACCTCCATAGGCGCCGAAGTTAACTGTCAATCGGCCTTTGAGTTGCACATCCAACAGTTTTCCGCATGGTTTGCGGACCAATAAATCGACCCCGCCAACATCAGCTTCAGGTCTGTAAACTTGATAACCAAGTCGGATCAAAATTGCAGTGACTTCTCCCCTGTTTGCAGCCTCAACCTCATTGGGCTTTAACTTTTGAACTTGGCCCTCCATCTCCTATTCCTCACCCCAGCTGGCGCGCATATCATCTGCGCCATTGCGCTCTTCAAACTCCGCTTCGACACCGCGCTTCTTCAAATGCGCCTGCGCCGCAGCAAGAGCCTCTGCATTGCCTGAAATGCGCAAAGGTAGCTCTAAACGCTGCGCGCCCCACGCTGCATAATCCAATGCCGCCATGCCTTCGTCGCTGATCGCGCCTTCTTCATTCAATGTAATTTCGGGAATGGCGGGTGCCGATGCCAATGCACTGGCTGGCGGAGTTAGCTCAATCCGCCATTCTGGCTCCGATGCGGCAATTCTCTGCTCCAAAGCGCGATAGGTGGCTAGGGTCGCCCCCTCTAGTGGTTTCGCTTTCACAATCGCGCGGCGGCGCTGCGCATCGATCACAACCTCCCCGTCAGACACACCTGCCGCCAACATCAGTCGCTGCGCCAGATCATCAACGCGGTCCGTCTCCGCCGCCTCTTCCTGAGCATTGGCGCTGGCGATTTGAGCCTGTTCTGCGGAACGCTCATCCTGAACCAAGAACTGCTTCAATAGCACATCAACCGGCTCGCCAAGCTCTTTTTCCAAAGCCTTTTCAACATCCTCTTCTGCATCAGCAACAATAGAAGTCGTCCAAGCGTAAACCGCGACAGTTATCGGCTCGCCATCGAAGTTAATCTCTGGCTGCGATAGTCGGGCAGACGGCCCGAATGTATCGGTTAAAGCAGTACGAATTTGCTGCGTGGCGCGCGCTTCCCTGCCAATATCAACCAAAGAAATGCCCAGCGGGATCGCCAATGCGACAAACACCGCAACCACAGCTGCGCTTTGAAACATCGTTTGCTTGTCATTCAGAGCCGTACGGAAGCCATAGATACGCGCCATGCCCCAAGCAGTCAGCGCAATTGTCACCGCGTTGGTCACGAACAAAAGCAGCGCGCCGAAAAATACCGTCCAATTAAAGGTCGCAAGGCCGAAACCAACCACAGCCAGAGGCGGCATCAAAGCGGTTGCAATCGCCACGCCAACAATCGTTCCATCACGCCCGCGGATCATCGCATAGGCGCCTGCAAGTGCTGAAAATAAAGCAACCAGTAGGTCAAACAGGTTAGGCCGCGTTCGTGCGGCAATCTCGCTTGTTATGTCGGTAAGCGGCGATAGAAACACAACTACTGCGCAAAGCCCGACGGCCATCAGCGTGCCCCAAGCCAATGTTGCTGCCGATTGTCTCAACCAGCGATAATCACCCGTCGCCAATGCAAAGCCGATACCCATAATCGGATCCATCAGCGGCGATAATAACATAGCGCCGATTACAACCGCAGGCGATGAAAGCAGCAGGCCTAGCACTGCGATTCCGCCCGACATGGCTGTCATAAACAGGTAACGCGCAGACAAGGGGCATTCCGCCCTACGCTTTTTTATAACAGCGTCCTGATCAACGGTTGCGACGACATCTTCGAGCCACCAACGCTGAAAAGAAAAGACGACGCGCCGGAAATTGGTGCTTGCCCGTGCTGGTGTGGCCGTTGGCTGTGTTGGAGTTTCGCTAGACAAAAGGTCATTTTCCTTAGGTTTTATGCAAGTGCTCGCAGTGATTTACGCGCTCTAGCAGCGAAACGAAAGGATAGACGTATCCAGCACAATGCGGCACAATTCTTGAAGTTCCTGTCTTAGATCACTAATACAGTAATAAGCGGGCATTTGTTTCCGCAGTAGGGAGTTTGAGTTTCTAGCGATGAGCACTCAGGAAAAACCAACCAAAACCGCCATTGATCTTGACCTAACGCCGCCCGATCCGGTGCCTACAGTAACGCCAGAACAGGCTGCTGGACTGGTACCAGTGGAAGCTGAGAAGAAATCCAAGCTTGATGAAAAAGTCGACAGTTTTGTAACGGAATTGGTCGCAGAAGATGCAAATTCGCCCGCTTTTGGTGAAAAAGTCGATCAAATCACCCGCATGGGACAAGAACAAATCCGTGCTGCCGCTGCCATGTCCAACCGTTTCTTGGACCGCCCTGTCCGCGCCATGGACGGCGAAAGCGGCGTTGGAACCGACCTCGCTGAGCTGCGCCGCACAGTCGAAGATCTCGATCCGGGGCGCAAAGGCAAGATGACGGGTCGCAAGCTGCTTGGCATTATCCCTTGGGGTAACAAGCTGCAAAACTATTTTGACAGCTACACAAGCGCGCAGGGGCATATCCAAGCGATCCTAGAACGCCTCGCCTCAGGGAAGAAAGAATTGCACGAAGACAATGCTGCAATTGATGTCGAACGACAGAAATTGTGGGAGGCCATGGGCGAATTGGAGCAGATGATCCACATCGCCAAAGCGCTCGATGGAAAGTTAGAGGACAAAGCGCTGGAGCTGGATTCCAGCGATCCAGAAAAAGCCAAAGCGATCCGTGAAAGCGCATTGTTTTATGTGCGTCAGCGCACGCAGGATTTGCTCACGCAAATGGCAGTCAGCGTTCAAGGCTATCTCAGCCTAGACCTCGTTAAGAAAAACAACGTCGAACTGGTGAAAGGCGTCGACCGTGCCAGCACCACAACCGTTGGCGCATTGCGGACCGCTGTTACAGTGGCTCAGGCGATGACAAACCAGCGCCTTGTTTTAAAACAGATCACTTCGCTGAACGAGACAACGGCGGGCATCATCGACAGCACCAGCACTTTGCTGCGCGAACAAACGGGTCAAATTCACGAGCAGGCGGCTTCTTCGACAATCCCAATGGAGACGCTGCAGCGCGCTTTCCAAAACATCTATGACACGATGGATGAAGTGGACGAGTACAAAGTCAAAGCACTCGAAAATATGAAACAGACTGTCGAGACTTTGTCGGGCGAAGTTGAAAAGTCGAAAGGCTACATCGCGCGTGCAGAGGGCCAAGCACAAGCTCAGCAGAAAGTCGCGAACGATCCGTCTTTGCTAGCGTTGGATAGCTAAACCTTATGCCAGACAGCACCCCCCAGTCTGATCAAATACTCAGCGCCGCCAGCTCTTCTTTGCGGGTAAACCGCGACGACGGGGGCACGCACCGAAATGCTAATGGCCTGCGAGCGGGCTCCATCGGATATGGCTCCGCTGCGATCAAGAAAACCGATTGGCGCAAAAAATGGAAACGCGGCGCTCTCGCCGTGGGTGCTGTATGGCTAGGAACGGGTCTGCTGGGCACCATTCTGCAACCAATTGGTATAATGGGACTGCTTGGTGGCATAGTTGGGGCTGGACTAGCAACACTCGCAGCGATCTATTTCTTCAGCAAATATCCCAAGCTCAAAATCCCGCAGCGCGGCGATCTGACAAAGGGCGATGCACAGGAAATGGTGGGCCGCACAGAACTGTGGCTTGAAGCGCAGCGCCCTGCCTTGCCCGCGCCAGCCGTGACATTGGTCGATCAGCTGGGCACACAATTGGACGCACTGGGCGAGCAATTGCAAACCGTTGATCAAACTCACCCTAGCGTTGGCGAAGTGCGCGAACTGGTCGGCGAATATATTCCAGAAACTATCGATAATTACCGCAAAATCCCAGAGCATCTCAGGCAAGAAGAGCATGTCGGCAAGTCCGCGGACACGCGCCTAACCGATAGCCTAGGCAAGATTAGCGGCGAATTGGACCGGGTGACCCGCGCTTTGGCAGAAGGTGCCTTGGATGACTTGGCGATCAAGGACCGCTATCTGGAATACCGCTATGGCGGCGACGAGGCGCTTCAGGATATCAAACCATGAAAATGACGCTCCCGCATGAAATCGGCGCTGATGAAGTGCGCCGCCGTTTGAAAGAGCGCAGCCATGAAATTGCCGATCAAATCCCTGGCGGTATGGCGACGGTTGAAACCGCTTGGCCGAATGAGGATCTCATGCAGCTTAACGTCAATGCGATGGGCCAGAATGTAATTGGCACTGTAGCCATTACCGAAGCCAATGTTGTGGTGGATTTTACCCTACCTGCCTCGCTCAGCTTCTTTAAACCGATCATTGAAAAAGCACTGAAAGCAAACGGGCAAAAATTGCTTGAAAAACCGCCAGAATAGCGCGCTTAATTTGGCCGAACCAGCAAGGTGATTTCAGCTTCACCAAAATCCAACACATCCATGCTGGGTACATAGGCACAAGCGCCTGACGCAAGTTCTTGACCTGCTACGCCGACTGATCCAGCCAATGGCATGACGAGCAATGGCCCTGTAAAAGCATCGCGCTCTGCGGGACTGGGACTGCCAACGATCCGGTCGAACCGGAAGTACTCGCCATCTAGCAAGCATGATGAACCTGCCGCGATCTTGCCGCGACGTTCAGGCGGATAAGGAACACCCTCAGCCACTTCGATGGCCCGATCGAGGTGCAATTCGCGCGGGCGACCATAGTCAAAAAGACGGAACGTTGTGTCTGAATTTTGCTGAATTTCGACCAAGGAAATGCCCGGTCCAATCGCATGGACAGTGCCGGGCGTAAGATGGAAGAAATCACCCGCTTGTACCGGATGCCATTCCAGCAATTGCTCAATCGATCCATCGAGCGCTGCTGCACGCATTTCGGCTCCGTCAATCGGCTCTTTAAAACCTATCGCCAGCCGCGCATCAGGTTCTGCATCCAACACGAGCCAGCATTCCTCTTTACCCTCTTCGTGTGTTTGAGCCTGGGCAGCGGAAGGGTGCACCTGGACCGACAATTTTTCGCTGGTGAAGAGATATTTGGCCAATATGCTCGGCAATTCAGGTGGCGGTTCGAACCATATTTCGCCAATGCGCTGCCCTGATGGGGCAGTAAAGGGAGCAGGCAAGCTTTCGCAGCCCCAAACCTTCTCAACCATGCGGGTTGGCAAAATTTTTGCTGCGGATAGACTATGCGCATTCATTGGCTCGTTGCTCCGCCCAATTTGCCGACTTTTTGTGTGGAGCCGCAATGCGTGACCAGCACATCATTGCCGTCCACGACAATAATCACATCTTCCAGCCCAATGGCGGAAACACGCGGACCGTCGGTCACCACAGTGACATTAGAGCAGTCAACCAGCTCTGCGTCCTTTGGCGCGTGATTGCCCGCGCCATCGCTGCCGGCTTCTTGGACCAAGGCCTCTGCCAAAGCTGACCAATCGCCAATATCCGACCACCCCATCGATACAGGCACCATTGCTGCATCAGCGGTGTTTTCCATCACAGCATAGTCGATAGAGTCGCCCTCGATAGCTTCGAAAGCCTGAGCATCGGGATGAAAACACATGCTGTCCTCGTTGCCTTTGGCAACAGCTTCGATAACCTTAGCAGCCATTGCGGGGCGGTGCGCAGCAAGCTCATCCAGTAATTGACCAGCACGAAATACGAATATTCCGCCATTCCAAGCGTACCCGCCATCAGCGAGGAATTTCTCAGCGCGCGCAAGGTCTGGCTTTTCAACAAAGCGCTCGATTGCAAAACCGCCATCCAAGGCCTCGCCGCGCTTGATATAGCCATAGCCTGTTTCAGGCCGGTCAGGAGTGATGCCAAAGGCAACAAGCCTGCCAGCACGCGCCAATTTCGCAGCAGAGCGCGCAGCGGCCACAAACGCCGCCTCATCAGCAATATGGTGATCGCTGGGGCAGACGAGCATAATAGCGTCCGGATCGAGCCGTGCAGCCGCCAGAGCAATCGCAGGCGCAGTGTTACGCGCAACGGGTTCTACCACTAACGATAGACCAGCGGGGGCTTGCTCTTTGATCAAATCAAAATGAGCAGCACCTGCTACTACCATCGGAGCGGCGAAATACGCTGGATCGGCGGCACGTTCGCAAGCGGCGCGAAACAACGTCCGCTCACCTAACAAAGGCAGAAACGGCTTTGGCTTAGCCTTACGGCTTTTGGGCCAGAGGCGCGTACCGCTGCCACCACATAGGATGACCGGATGGATAAAGTCTTCGCTCATAGTTTGGCTGCCTTACCCAAATTGAATTGGCAAAGCGTTACAATGGCACCAGTTTTATTGTTCATTTGAGCTTACCCAGCACTAGCGGCCGCTAAATTTGACTTGATAGCCATAGCGGGCCTCAACCGGCTCACCCGACTTATTGGTAGCTGGATTAAACCGTATTTTCTGGGCCACCAGCCCGCAAACCAAAGAACTGGTCATAGCGTCCACTGTGCTGCGCCGCACCGAACAGTTTTTTGAAGTGCCATCTTTTGCAACAGTTAGAAACACGATCACCTCCTTACCAAAACGGGTTTTGCGCCCTCCTTCGGGAACAGGAAAGTCGCGCGCCGTATTAAGGTTTCCGGACCGGACAGAGGGTTTGGTCACAGCAACCAGATCAGGCCCGCCCGTGCCCGATCCGCCATCACCGCTGCCAGATCCGGTACCGCTATCGCCGCTGCCCGTACCATCGCCCCTGCCATCAGAGCCAGTGCCATTGCCCTTATCCCTCGCGCCAGAATTGTTCTGCGTGCCAGTGGACGTTGCGCGCGGTGCTGGCTCTTTTTTAGCCAATTTGGTTTTAGGCTCAGGCGGCTTTTCAGGTTTCGGCGTTGCCTTTTTACCCGCTGCGCCCTGAGCGCCTTTATCCGCTTCTGGCTCAGGCTTGGGCGGCGGTGGTTCCTGCTTCTCTTCCTCGGGCGCGGTCACAACAACTGTCAAAGCAGAGCTGACATCGCGTTCAACCGCATCGGTCAAATCAGGCACCAGCGCACGCGCCAAAAGATAGAAACCAGCAATATGGCCGAGCACAATTAGCGCGATCAGCCATGGTTTGGGTCGGCGCCTTACTCCGGAATAGCCCTGACTACGCAATAGGGATCACCTTTAGATATGGTCGATATCAGAAATGGACATTGGTCCATCTTCATAAGCGCTATAGCGCGAAAGGTCATGAAAGAGAATGCAACAGCTTGTTTCGCGTTTTCCCGTTGCTGAAAGCCGCACAGTTCTGCGTGCGAGCAATATCGCGGCGACATTTGCGGTAGGCGTAGCGTTCTGCATACTTGCACTGGGGTGCATTGTGATCACCCGCTACGATGGTCCGATCGCAACAATTTGGATTCCTAATGCTGTGGTCGCAGCATTCCTTTTGCATACAGCACAAGATAGACAAAACCCGTTACTGCTGATTGGAATGTTCGCTGGTAGTGCCGGCGCAAATACTCTCGCCGAATTTCCAACTCATCATGCTTTTTTGTTCGCGCTGGCCAATGTCATAGAAATTGCGATTGCAGTGCGTTTAACTCGGCACTGGTGCGGTGGCCGGCCCAAGATGGACGAATTGGACCATCTTGCCCGCTTCATATTGGCCGGCGGCATCATTGCCTCGGCTAGCTCAGGATGGTGCTGTCAGACTAATCGCAACTTGTCTCCGATTGGCGCAAGATACCCTTTCCCAGAACTGGTTCAAGCCATGAGATTTTGCCACTCGGCCAGTGCGGCTGAGCGGGCGGTCTTGTAAGTTTGACGATCGATTAGGTGGC
>JBDWMF010000008.1:0-62649 GCA_039972775.1 Erythrobacter sp. | reverse complement strand
GAAGACTATCGCTCAGGCTCACATTCGTCGCCTGGGCAGCGCCATTGTTCGTCACTGTAATCTCGAACGTGACCGTATCACCCTCTGCTGGCGTCGCATCGCCTGACGCAAGCGCCTTCACGGTCACCAGATCGGCGTCAGTTCTAACAACTTCGACCGTCGCAGTGGCGATCTTACAATTGGTCGGATTGCCTATTTCGCAAATCTGATAATCAAAGGAATAGGTACCAGCAGGAACATCTGCATCAACACCAACCTCACCAGTCATTGGATCAAAGGTCAGTTCGGGCGGAACAGTTTCTCCAGGAGCAAGCGTCAATATCACATTGCCAGTGCCCGCCGCTGCACCGTTTACCGTGTCGTCAGTGAACACATTCAATACGGCCGACGCTCCCGTTAAACCATCAATACCAGTTTCGGTATCATCGACAGCAACGATATTTGCAAAAACCGTATCGGAATCAGTCGCAATATCGTTCGAAGAGACAGGATCAACCGCTCCAGCTGGAACTGCAACAGTCGCACTATTGTCTGCCGATTGAGCAAAAGCCGCCGATGACATCGCCATCATAACAAGCGGAATGGAGCTTGAAAGCATCCCAGTTGATGGAGCGAAACCGCGCATTGAAAAGTTAGAACTACGCTTCATGACTAGTCTACCTGACAAGAGAATGTGAATGTGGCCGCTTCGCCATTGGCGAGCGTAGCAAGCGCGATGCCTGCGGTAAGATCAGCAAACGTGAAGCTGCCCGAAGGAACTCCGTTTCCTGTAATTGTTACGGGGTTGCCAGCTGGACATGTGATGCCGCTAACAGGGGTATCGGTTACAACCGCACCAGTGACGGCATCTGGACCGTTATTAGTCGCGACCAGAGTGTAGGTGGTCGAAGTTCCCGAGGTTAGAGTATCAGCCGATTGATCAACCTCGCCATTGACACCAGGCGTATTCGTCTTGGAGATCGCGAGGTCGGCAACTGCAGCGACCACGACAATCGCAATCGCAGTGTCGCAATTTGTTGGATTGCCAACTTCGCAGATCTGATACTCAACATTGTAAGTGCCTGATGTAGACCCAGCAGGCACTGATAAAGTACCGTCAGCATTGATGGTAACACCCGTCAGACCATCAGGATCTGTAATGGTGACCGCAACATCGCTGGGTGCGAAAGGGGCGCCATTCAAAGTGTCGTCGTCGAAAACACTGCCAGTAGAGCCACCGCTGGAAGGAATAGGGGTAGACGAATAGTCATCGTCATTAGCCTCAATCGCATTGTCGACTTCAACGCTTTCGGTAAGATCATTACCCCCAGTGGAAGGATCAGGTTCATTGCCCGTCGCGGCGTTCAGAGTGTTTTGAATAATCTGACCGCCTTGGCCAGCATCAACGGTACCTTCGATGATTAGGGTCGCGCTCTCTCCGCTCGCAAGGTTGCCAACGGACCAAAGGCCAGTGCTGCTGTTATAGCTACCACCAGTTGAGCCGCCAGTACCGCTAACACTGCCGTTATTGGCCGTGGCCGTAAGACCAGAAGGAAGAAGATCAGATGTTGAGATACCCGTGGCATTGGCAGGACCATTGTTGAGTACGGAAATCTCAAAAGTGACCACGTCACCTTCAGCAGGTTGACTGTCACCAGACGTCAAGACCTTAGTCGTTACGAGATCAGCGTTAGGATTGACCGAAGCCCCGAGAGGATCCAGACTGAACTGAGCGCGAGCATTTCGTGCCCCCTGCACGTCATCAAAGTAAATAGTGATGGAAGTGGCTGGATTTGTTAGCGTAAACTCCGCCGTTTCATTGGTTGGATTATTTTCCCCGAAAGCATTCGCAAGAAAGGTTCCAACACCGCCCGCAGCAGTCAATCGTCCAGCCTGGTCGGCGAACGCTGGAGGTGAAGCGAATGAATGAATTTCAATAGTTGGCGAAGACCAAGTGCCAGGAACGTCTGCCGCAAATGAATCGCGCGGTGCAATCCCGTCCATGTCATCAATATCGTTGAAGGCAATCGAGTTTAGCGCAAAGCCAGAGGTCGTGAACGTCATCGCAATAGCGCGATCGCAAGCCGCGATGCTAGCCCGAGCAAAAACCGTAGCCCGGCCTGCCGCATCGAATGCCGCACATGACGTGTTCTGAGGGTCTAGCGTTACAGTGATCGTGCGCGTTGCATCAGTTGTGTCAGTATACACCGCCGTGAAACTGTCAGGAACACTCGTTAAAGCGAATGTTTGGGCTTGCGCCGCGCTCACTGAGAATACAGCACTCATCAGCAACATCAAAAAGCCTACCGCAGCGCGCAATGCGTACGAACTGGCGCTTCGAGAATTATTGAACTTTAGTTCATTTGCAGCAGAAAAGCTGATTGAAAATATGTTCTCAAACACTTTAAAACCCTCACAATTGGATGAGAGTTTTTCGTATATCATGGTTAATAAAGTGGTCGGTATTTGTAAATTCGATGTAAACTAACTTTAAATGATGTAAACAAGCAGGGGGTTTGTCCGTCATTTCTATGTTGCTAAAAAGGCATCAAGCGACTTCTCGTATTTAGAGAACCTCGTTTCAATTTCGTTCTTACAGAAAAGTTATAAAACTTTAGTGAAACGAATTATCGATTAGGCTAGCAAAGCCTCAGTCGCTTGTTTCACTAGTTCACCGCGCAATCAAAAGTAAGCGTCGTGCTTTGCCCGATCGTAAGCAGTTCAAGACTAATGCCGGCTCCAATCAAATTACCAACCGTTAAGCTGCCAGTCGGCACCCCATCACCAGTAATCGTAACTGGGTTGGTAGGCGCGCAAGTTAACCCCGCTGTTGGAGTATCCTTGACCACAGCGCCTTCAACACTGTCAGGTCCGTTATTTGTGACCACCAACGTATAAGTTACCGTATCGCCCGATGTTAATGTATCCGACGGTTGGTCAACTTCTCCATTTAGTCCAGGCGTATTTGTCTTGGAGATTGAAAGATCAACAGTCGCAATGACGGGAACAGTAACGAACGCAATATCGCAATTCATTGGGTTGGCTATTTCACATATCTGATACCGAATGGCATAGTTTCCGCCTGGCGTATTCGCTGGAACAGAGATTACTCCTGTCGCCGTATCGAGCACGGGCACGGGATCTCCTGGTGATTGCGGTGATGCTGGACCTAAGACTGTGGTTGTCAAGTCAGACGGATCAACCGCAATGCCATCCAATGTATCATTGTCAAAAGCATTGCCGATATTGGGATTACCTGTAATCCCTAGGACTGGAGCCTGAGGATCGTTAACGGCTAAGATTTCCGCAGCAATCACTTCAACGAAGATATTGGCTATATCGCAATTCGTAGTGTTCGCAGCCTCACACAGTTGATAATCGAAAGTGTAATTGCCGGCTGCCGTACCCGGCGCAACATCAACATCACCTGTCGCAGTATTAAATACTAGGCCAGAGGGCACGTTTGACCCAGGTGCAACAGCCAACACTGTATTGCCGCTTGTAGCAGCTGCGCCATCGAGCGTGTCAGCAGCGAAAGCGTTAAGCACCGCTGACGCGCCATTGGCGCCAATGATGCCAAAGACTTGATCGTTCATAGCATCAATTGGTGTCGCAACCACGGTCACCGTTGCCGTTGCAATATCGCAATTGGTCGGGCTAGCGATCTCGCAGATCTGATAATCAAAAGAATATACGCCCGGTGCCGTCCCAGCCGTCACTCCAACAATGCCGGTGGCCGTGTCAAAGGTTACGCCAGCAGGCAGTGTCTCGCCGGGCGCCAATCCAACCGTGGTGTCGCTCGGCGATGTCGGAACATTCTGCAATGTATCACCATCGTAGACGTTCAGCGCATTGGTGCTTCCAACATTACTCACAATATCCAATGAGTTGTCGTCGTTAGCGTTCAGTACCAGCGGGAACACAACGAGAGACTCGCCGAGATCATTGCCGCTATCGGTTGGATCGGTCTGGTCGCCTTCGGCTTTTGTAGTGACATTTGTGATCGGCATACCGGCAGTTCCGGCATCAACTGTCCCTTCAAGCGTAAGGCTTTCTGTCGCACCATTGGCAATCGTGCCTAGCGTCCAAACACCCGTGCCAGGCGCATAAGAACCCGCCGTCACATTGCCATTGTTCGCCGTCGCAGTCAGTCCTGCCGGCAAGACATCGATCAGGGACACACCTGTGGCATCGGCTGGACCATTGTTAGTGACTTCAATAAGGAAAGTCACCGTATCGCCAGCAATGGGATTTGAAGTGCCCGATGCCAGCGATTTGCGCGTGACTAGATCAATCGGCGGAGCAGGCACCATGATCGTAACCACCGCTGTCGCGGTCAGCCCTGTTATGTCAGAAATCTGATATTCATAAGTATCAGTTCCGTAGAACCCAGCGTTCGGCGTGTAGGTCATCGACCCATTCGGATTGAGCGTGACAGAACCGTTACTGGGCGGAACCACCGGAGTGGGCGTAACAGAAACCGGATCACCTTCAGGATCGAAGTCAGCGCCATTACCGTTGTTGATCAGAATATCGCGAGTAAGCGCCGTCTCAAACGGTGTCGTAAAATCATCATCTCTGGCAACTGGCGGCAGATTGGGGAACGGTGCATTTGGGCATGAAAATCCGTCATTGTTGCCACTCGGATCGCCTTGCGCTGCCAACGAAGCCGTCGGAGAATTGGTGAACACATCAAATAGCTCGTGAATAGTCCCATCGCTATTTCGAAACGCAAAAATGCGTCCGTTAAAGTCAGTCCATTGCGCACCGAAGCCGCCACCTGGAAGCCCCGCCACGTTCCGGCGGATTGATGTCATCGTATTGAGGTTGACAATTCCGACGCGGCCGCTTGCAACCATCAAAAGATAAGGCACTCCGCCTTCGCGGACAAACATGAAATCAGCTGCACTGTTTACTTGGCCGCTGATCACAAAATCTTGTCTCGCCCCTGTCGTCAAATTCACAGAAACAAGCCGGTTGGCCGATGAACCCCGTAACCAATACGTGTTGTTGTCATCCACATCGCCGGCGAAGGAACTTTGACCAATGTTAAAAACATTCTCGATTGTGCCATCGGAGTGAATCCGAATAACGTTACTACCCTGCATTCCGTAAGCGAAATTATCTTGAGTGTTAAAACCGGTAGCGTTGTAGCTTCCATTCTGCGGCCCAATATCAACATAGCTGGATGAGATCGGATCAAAAACGCGCAACTGCCCCGACTGCACTTGATAAATTTCGCCAGAGCAAGTGAATGGACCAGCTGCTGCAGGGGCAGCGCTAGCAAATACAGCAAACGCTGCAGCACTGCTCATGAGTTTGAGCAAAAAAACGCGCCTTTTTAGCATTTCGGTTTGCTTGGGCATTTTAACCATCCTCCTTGCAATGCAGGACTGCACAGAGGATGGTTAACTTTTGGTTATCATTCCTTTCGAGGCATACTGGCTTTACGGGATTTAACATCAGAAGAAGCCGAAATCGAGTTCGATCGGTATTCTGGCTATACAAAAGTTGTTTGGGCGGGTCAGTAATAGTAGTCAGCCAGCCTCGATAGCGATAATTGCTTTCTATTGAATGTCAGGCTTTTGAAAGGCACGTTCACCAATGAAGATCATTCCCTGTGACATACCCGGTCCGATGATTATCGAACCGCGGGTTTTTGGCGATGAGCGCGGCTTTTTCATGGAAAGTTGGAATGCTGATGCGTTTAAGGAAGCCGGGCTGGATCTGCAATTTGTGCAGGACAATCACAGTCGTAGTCAAAAAGGCGTCTTGCGCGGCATGCATTTTCAAAACCCTGCTCCGCAAGGCAAATTGGTGCGCGTTGCTAATGGCGCGGTGTTTGATGCAGTCGTTGATATGCGCCGAACATCAGACCATTTCGGCAAGTGGACCGGCGTAACTCTCAGCGCGGAAAACAAGCGGATGTTCTGGGTACCAGAAGGCTTCGCGCATGGGTTTCTGACTTTGGAAGCGGACACGGATTTCCTGTATAAATGTACGTCCGCCTATGCACCCGCGAATGAGCATTCGCTGCGCTGGGATGATCCGGATGTGGGCATTGAATGGCCGCTGGAAGGGATCGATCCGATCATCTCTGACAAGGATGCAAATGGTCTTTCCTTGGCTGATTGTCCGGCGTTCTGATGAAAGTTCTGGTCACAGGAGCCGCCGGTCAATTGGGCACAGCATTGCTGGCCAGCGCGCCGGATGATTGGGATGTAACCGGTCTGACGCGCGCCGATCTTGATCTGAGCGATGGAGGCGCGATTGCTGCTTTGGTAGAGCGTGAAAAGCCCGATTGGGTCATCAATGCAAGTGCCTATACTGCCGTTGATAAGGCGGAAAGCGAGCCGGATTTAGCAATGGCGGTAAATGGCGCTGCGCCTGCTGCTTTTGCCAAAGCGCTCAATAAAACTGGCGGGCGATTGCTGCAAGTCTCGACCGACTTTGTTTTCGATGGATCGGCAAACACGCCTTACACTCCTGATGCCAATCGCAATCCCTTGTCAGTCTATGGCCAGACCAAGGCTGCGGGTGAAGATGGATCCAGTCTTTCCAGCGATGCAGTAATTTTGCGCACGTCATGGGTTTATTCTGCTGGTTTCGCCAATTTTGTCGCCACGATGTTGCGCTTGATGAGCGAGCGGGACGAGCTGCGGGTGGTGTCAGATCAGATTGGATCGCCCAGCTGGGCGCCGGATATCGCCCGCTCAATTTGGGGGCTGATCGCAGCGGGTGAGGCTGGCACTTATCATCACAGTGATGCTGGCGCGATCAGCTGGCACGGCTTTGCGACTGCTATTGCAGAAGAGGCGCTGGAGCTTGGTCTGATCGGGCGAATGCCCACCGTCCATGAAATCCCGACAAGCGAATTTCCCACTCCTGCGACGCGGCCAGCCTATAGCGTGCTCGATGATGCTTCTTTGCGCGCTGTGATCGGCGGAGAGGCGGCGCCGTGGCGCGAAAACTTACGGGCAATGCTAGCAGAAGTGAAAGCATTGGGCTAAATGAAAATTTGAGTACCAGAAGGCATATTTAGAATGTCTGAGCTTTAAGCGAGGAATGGAAAGGTTGTTAAGGGCAGGAAGAAAATGGATCGCATTGAAGCTTGGCATTAAGGCGAGTGAAGCTCAAAATGGTAAATGGTGGGAGATTGACGCTATACTCGTCATTGTCTTTGGAACGATAATCTTTGGATTTTTCGGCCTGTTTTCATAATTTTGATGCCGGGTTTGAGCCAGTCAAATTCTCACAAGTGCATATGAAAGATAGTGGGGCGTGAGCATAATGAAAGTTAGCCGATATGCCGCTGTTTGATCTCGGTGGTGCTGTCAGTCTAATCGCAACTTGTCTCCGATTGGCAAAACATCCCCTACCCCGTTCGGTTCTCAAGCCATGAGATTTTGCCACTCAGCCAGTGCGGCTGAGCGAGCGGTCTTGTAAGATTGGCGGTCGGATAGGTGGCGTTCTGAATTGAAGTGATTGTGGACGTTGGCGTGAACTGATGCGAACTTTTGAAGAGACTTCATTTGTCGAAAACGTATCATTGCCCGCTCTCGTCGTCGGAACGGTAAGTGCGAGTTTTCCGCTCGGTTATTCTTCCAACGCCCCATCTCTTGTCGTTCGAGATTGCCAAGTTCGCGCATTGCTGCAGGGTAAGATTTGAGACCGTCGGTGACGATGGCCTCTGCTTTGCCGTGATGCTTCAACGTCTTCTTGAAGAACCGTAAAGCCGCAGACTTATCCCGTTTCTTGGTGACATAACTCTCGAGAATTTCACCCTCATGGTCGACAGCTCGCCACAGATAATGGGTCTCGCCATTGATCTTCACAAAGACCTCATCGACATGCCAACGCCAGTTTCTAAACCCGCGCATCCGGCTAATCCGCTGACGCTTGATATCTGCAGCGAACAGCGGACCAAAACGGTTCCACCAATGCCTGACGGTTTCATGGCAGATATCAATCCCTCGCTCCGCCAGCAAATCCTCGACGTTCCGCAATGAGAGAGGAAACCGGACATACAACATCACTACCAAGCGGATCACTTCAGGAGATGAGTTGAAACAACGAAACGGACTGGCTGGTCTGCGAGGTCTGGGCATGGCCCCTGCCCTAGCTGATCACACGAAATCCGCCAGCCGGTGCATTTGCTCTGACAGTACCGTCGGCAGCCCTAGAGAAGGTAATTGGAGAACTTACGTTTGGGAGCGCCTAGCGTCCGCTTTCCACCCCAATAGCAGACACAATGCGACCGCTAGTCATTCGCTGAAACCGGACCGGCGGCTATCCAAGTATTTCAGACAAAAGCGGCTGGTCTGCAAGCGACCCAATTGCGAACGTTTAGCAATGGGCCAGCACTGTGATCAACTGACCACCTGCAGGACAGGCCTCTTTGCGAAATAGCTGTTGTCTGTCAAAAGCTACCCCCATGGCTTCAGAAACATCGCTCCATCCGATTCCGCAACCTCCCGGCAAGCCGTTTATTGGTAACACTGTAACGGTCGATGCCTCGCGCATGATCCAATCGCTGATGGGTTTGGCCGAAGAACACGGACCGATTTTCAAGCTCGATATGATGGGAACGACCATCATTATGGTTTCAGGTGCTGATCTAGTGGCCGAAGTATGTGACGAGAAGCGCTTCGACAAGACCGTCCGCGGCCCGCTCAAGCGATTACGATTGATTGCCGGCGACGGCCTGTTCACCGGCAATACCGATGATCCCAACTGGTCCAAGGCCCACAATATCCTGCTTCCGTCTTTCAGCCAGAAAGCGATGGGCGGTTATCTGCCAATGATGACCGACATCGCTGGTCAGCTGATGAAAAAGTGGGAACGTTTGAATTCTGACGATGTAATCGATGTGCCCAAGGACATGATCAGGCTTACGCTCGACACGATTGGCGTTTGCGGGTTTGGCTATCGATTCAATTCATTTTACCGCGAAGACTTTCATCCCTTTATCGAAGCACTCAACCGCACACTTAGCACCACGTTGAATATGCGCGGGATACCCGGTGAAAAACTGTTCAAAGGCGAGCAAATTAGGCAACTCCACACCGATACAGCCTATATGAATAATCTGGTCGACGAGATCATTCTGGAGCGGCGCAATCAAGGCGGCGATGGCCCAGAGGACTTGCTTGATTTCATGCTTTCGGGCCGCGACGCGGTGACCGGCGAGCGACTGTCTGACGAGAACATTCGCTACCAAATCAACACGTTTTTGATCGCTGGCCATGAGACAACCTCGGGCTTGTTGTCTTTCACGCTCTATTATCTACTCAAGAATCGCGACGTATTGAAGCGCGCCTATGCTGAGGTCGACGAGGTGCTGGGACGCAATATTGACCGTTCGCCTACGCTGTCGGAAATCGGCAAACTGCCTTATATCCGCGCGATCCTCTCAGAAGCGCTGCGTCTGTGGCCCACCGCGCCCGCGCTGGGGTTGGCGCCATTTGAAGATGAGATCATCGGGGGCAGATATGCGATCCCGAAAGGGACTTTCACAACCGTCCTGATCCCTTCACTCCACAGGGATACTTCGGTGTGGGGGGACAATGCCGATCAATTCAATCCTGACCACTTTACCCCCGCAGCAGAGGCCAGCCGCGATCCTGCCGCCTATAAGCCATTTGGCAATGGGCAACGTGCCTGCATCGGCAGACAGTTCGCAATTCAGGAATCAATCCTTGTGCTTGGCATGATCTTGCAGCGGTTCGATCTATTCGATCACACCGACTATCAACTCGACATCAAGGAAACACTGTCGATCAAACCCGATGAGTTCTTCATTAAGGCCAAGCTCAGGGATGATGTCGAACGCGGCAGAATTGCCACCGAAAGCGATGGCAACGCCAGGGAAATGCCTGTCGGAGCGCCGTTGCCCAGCCATGGCACGCCGTTGCTCGTACTGTACGGGTCAAATCTGGGCGCAAGCGAAAGCTTTGCCCGCGAGCTCGCTCAAAGGGGCGAGTTTAGCGGATTTGATGTGAAGCTAGCCGAGTTAGATGCCTATACAGGCAAGCTCCCCAGCGAGGGTGCGGTTGCTATTGCCTGTTCATCTTACAACGGCATGCCACCAGACAATGCTTCGAAGTTTGTCGACTGGCTGGAGGAAAGCGATTCCACGGTAACAAAGCTCGATGGCGTAAACTACATCATGCTCGGTTGCGGAAACAGCGATTGGGCAGCGACATTCCAGGTGGTGCCACGCAAGATCGATGCTGCTCTTAACTCTCTCGGCGCAAAGCGCATCGTGGATACTGAAGAGCTAGACGCCCGCGGCGATGTGGACACACAGTTCCATGAATGGCTTGATGCACTGATTCCGCAACTCGGAGATCAGTTTAACGTTGACCTCGGCGAAGAAGCCGATGCCGTTGCAGAGCCACTCTACTCGGTCGAGATAACCGAAAGCGTGACGGCCAACGCCGTCGCTAGTCGAGTGGGCGCGCGCGAAGTCGAAGTGGTCAGCAACGCTGAACTGAAGGACACCAGTCAAGATGACGGCCGGTCAACGCGGCACATCGAGGTCAAACTGCCCAGCGGAATGAGCTATCAGCCCGGCGATCATTTGTGTGTCGTGCCAGTGAATGACGAAGCGGTGGTTGAACGTCTCCTGCGGCGTTTCAAGTTGGATTCGGACACTTATGTCCGCATCAATTCTCGCAGTGACATGCGGGGTCCGTTCCCCAGTGGCAGCACGTTTTCCGTCCAACATCTCGCCCAGACGGCTGGTGAACTGCAAGCAGTTGCGACGCGCCGGGACATCGTCATGCTAGCTCGCTATTCAGAATGCCCCAAATCACGTTCCGCGCTTGAGGCGCTGGCCAAATCATCTGAAAGAAACGAGCCTGACACCTACACCACCGAAGTTATGGAAAAGCGGAAGTCGGTCTTGGACATTCTTGAGGAGTTTCCGGCCTGCGACCTGCCATTGGCCGTGTTCCTTGAACTCATTCCGTTTCTCAGTCCGCGCTATTATTCAATTTCGTCAGCGCCTCAAAACATGCCGGGTCAATGTTCGATCACAGTCGGTGTCACGAGAGGTCCGGCCATGTCAGGTAAGGGTGTGTTCAAGGGCACATGCTCGAACTATCTTGCCGCGCTGAAACCAGGTGACCAGTTCCAAGCGGTTGTCCGCGAGCCAACCGCCAACTTCCGCCTCCCGGACAATCTATCCCAGCCGATACTAATGGTTGGACCAGGAACCGGTATCGCTCCATTCCGAGGCTTCCTTCAGCAGCGAAACAGCTTGAAGCAAGGCGGTGCAGTTCTTGGCGATGCGATGCTGTTTTTCGGGTGCCGCCACCCCGATCATGACTATCTCTATCGCGACGAACTAGAAAATTATGGCGAGCGCGGCGTCGCATCGATTCACGCCGCATTCTCACGTCACAACAACGCCTGCACTTACGTTCAAGACTTGATTACACACGAAGTCGACAAAGTATGGGCTCTCATTGAGGGCGGCGCAAAAATCTACGTTTGCGGTGATGGTGCGCGAATGGAACCTGACGTCCGTGCAGCACTAACTTCAATTTACTCTCAAAAGACTGGTGCCAGCAAAAATGACGCGGCGAACTGGATCGAAGAGATGATCGAGCAGGAACGGTATTTGCTCGACGTGTGGGTGGGCTGATTGCGGCGCGATCACCCACTGACCTACCTATACAAAAAGGAAAGTCACACCGGTTATTTTGCTGAAGCCAAAATCACAGATTCCCTAGGTCCGCTTCCCACCCCAAAGCAGACACAAGGCGATTTATTGAAGTGTCCTGCTATCAGACTGTCAGCTAGTTTGATCTAGAGGCTGAAAGCGGCTGTTCCGCAACCGACCCACTTGCGGACATTCATAACAAAAAAGGCTCCGCACTGAGGCGGAGCCTTAAGTCGTAGAGCACAAAGTCTCTCGGGTCGCTAACTCAAGACTAGTCAATTCAGATTTCAATGCCAAGACAGTCTTCAGGGATATCTCAAGCCAACTTAGTCCGATTTCGACCCAATTGCGGACATTGGGGTTCTTGGGCATCGATTTGGCCGGAGGCAGAAAACCTCCGGCCCTGATCACATTTTTTTTAGAAACCAAACGCCACGCCCACGCGCGTCGTTGTGGACTTGCGAGCAGTCGATCCGCCAATTGCGCCTGAGACATAAACACCGTCAGATACTCGTGCAGTGACACCTCCGGCAAAGCCCTGTTCGCCGCGGTAATTGGCCGCGTTGAGAGAGATGCTGACGGTCTTATCCGGCACCACGAGCATGCCGCCCATCGCAACGGCAGAGGCAATCCCGCCGCGTGTGCTTTCGTCAATGTCTTCAAGGCGGAAATCCAAGCTGTCGATCCGTCCCTCTAGCCCTACGACACGGGTGGAGAGTGCATTGAACTGAGCATCACTCACCGCCGCAATGTGGTCCACCGCGACGCGGACGTTTTGCACTGAGCTCATGGTCGCTGCTTGCTGGCGGCCAAGTGTGCCGTTCGCATCCACGGTCACCACATCAACCACGCCAACCTGGGCATCGGTAGAGGCGTCAATATCGCCGATCTGCACCGATGATCCGGCCCCGCCCAGCGCGACTTGATTGGTGGCGGTGGTGGCGGCTTGATAGCCCACAGCGGTGGAATTGGTGTGCGTCACACTCGCCTCGCGCCCGACCGCTGTACCAAATTGCGCAGTGACATTGGTCGCGCTGCCAACCGCTGTCCCGCCATTGCCGCTCACGTCCGCTTGGAAGCCAACCGCTGCGGCAGAATTGCCAGCAACGCGAACAGCCGCGCCGAGGCCAGCAGAGGAACCGCCACTCACAAGCGCCGAGTTACCCACCGCCGTTGAGTTGTTGCCAGTTGCCCGCGCGATCACACCAAAAGCTGCTGCACCAGACCGTGAGGCAAGAGCGCGGTTGCCCACCGCGGTTGCATTGACGCCGGTTGCCTGAGCATCGGCGCCAAAAGCTGATGCGCGGTCCTGCGTCGCCCGCGCGCCAATCGTATTGCCATCATTGCCGTCTCCGCCAATCGCGATGGAGCCATTGCCCAGCGACTGTGTTGCCGTGCCCAAGGCAATTGAATTGCCACCATTAGCAGTGGTTTTTGTACCTGCGAAGCCGACGCCACCTCGGCCAGGCACAGAGGAGGAGAAATTAAATGAAACTGCCTCAGCGCCACCAATTGCGATGTTGCCTGACCCTCCTGTACCGCCCTCGGTCGTTGCACCTGCGCCAATCGCAACATCCCGTGCATTGCTAGCAGTGGCGCTCGCGCCAACAGCTGTTGCGCTTTGGTCGCCCGCTGTTGCGCGTCCGCCAAGAGCGGTGGCTGCATTATTTGAAGCCTCAGATCCCTTGCCAAGTGCTACGCCAAAATCACCATTTGCTTGCGCGAAATCACCAATGGCGGTCGCCGCAATTCTGGTTGCTCCAGCTGTCGTCCCTAATGCGGTGCCTTCCTGACCAGCAGCAGCATCAGCACCGAACGCAACACCGCGCGCACTTATGACTTGCGCACCAACTCCATTGCCATCCAGATCGCCTCCGATTGCGATTGCGCCGGCTGTAATCCCAGTATCGGCATCACTACCAATCGCAATTGCAGCGTTACCGCCTGCATTGGATGATGAACCCAAAGCGATGGCGGCAATTGCAGCGCCTTGGGCGTCGGCACCTATCGCAATAGCTTCTGCGGCAGTCGCAAAGCTTAATCGACCTATAGAAATCGAGGCCTCTTCGGTGGCATCAGCGCTAGAACCTAGGCTTAAGGAAAAATTGCCCCTAGCTGCTGCATCGGTGCCAAGGGCAACTGCCTCTTGGCCGGTTGCTTGAGCGCCAACTATATTGCCATCTCCGCCATCTCCGCCAATAGCAATAGCGCCAGCCTGCAGTGCGTCGCTGGAACTGCCGATAGAAATTGAATATCGGCTGTCTGCGTTGGCCTCTCGACCGAGAGCCAAAGCAAGTTCGCCTTCCGCGCGGCTCGATTCGCCGACAGCGGTGCTTGCATCCCCGATAGCAATTGCGAAGGCACCCAAAGCCACGCCCCTTTCGCCAACTGTGGAAGCAGAATCACCCAAGGCTGCACCGAAAACGTTTGAGCTGGCGAAGTTGCCAATCGCGGTCGCTCCGAACCCCTCTGCTTTGGCATCAGCACCGATTGCGACCGCACCCGTGCCAGTTGCTTGTGCGCCAAGCGAATCTCCATCATTACCGTCACCGCCGATGGCAATGGCCGAACCGGCCGTGGCGTCGCTATCGGTGCCGATAGAGATTGCGTTCAATCCCTCTCCATTCGAGCTGTGGCCAAGGGCGATGCTGCCAGTGTCCACGGCCCTTGAGATTGCGCCAATGGCTATCGCATCCTCAGCTGTTGCATCCGCCCCTGCACCAATTGCTGTTGCATTGGTAAGGGTTGCTGAGCTGAATGCTCCTATTGATGTCCCAGAAACGCCACTAGCAGTCGCATCATGGCCAACCGCCACGGTCGAGCCTGATGATGCCTCTGCCTCCCCGCCAACGGCCGTAGAATTTGGGCCGGTTGCCTCGGCGTTTACACCGCAAGCGAGACGCGCATCGACATTAGCCGATTCGGCGCCGCCATCATTGTCGGTGGTCTCATCAACCACGCCGTCATTATCGCGGTCAAGCAGGCAATCATCAGCCTGCGCAGTTGTTGGTTGTAAAGTCAGCGCTGCAAAAACTGCGGTGGCTGTGGTCGAAAGTAGAAGTGTCTTTTTCATGGTTTTGTTCCCCGTATCTTGCAATGAGCTTGCTAGTGAGACGGGGCGAGACAGTTGGTTTAGACCATTAAACAATCGTCCCGTTCCCGCCTCACCAGCAAGATACGTGTCCGCTTTTGACGGCTGACACGGGGAGACCATCTAAACCCCTATCGTTTGAACCAGCGTTTGAATCGGAGGCTCTATCGTTTGAATAATCGTTGTAATTGGCCGTTTTGGGCACTTTTTTGCGATTATTTGGGCTTCAAAAGGAAATCGCGGGTCAATTTGACGAATTTGGCGGCAGCCGCCTCTCGCCCCAACAGCAGGTGATTCGCGCTTTCAATACCGGCAAATTGCGCACCGGGGATCTTGGCAGCTAGCCGGCGGCCCGTTTCGAAAGGGATGCGTTGATCCCCGCGAGAATGGATCACAAGCGCCGGGCAAGTGATCTGTTCTAAACGCTCTCGCACATCAATCTGCGAGAATGCCTCTAAGAAGCGGGCGGCATTTTCAGGAGAGACGGTCTGGCGTTGGAATTCATCGAACCATTCCAATTCCGCAGGCGTTGCCTCAGGCATAAAAGTCTTACTGAACATATGCCGGTACGCTGGGTTTGTGCGCCCCCATCCAGTCTTGGTGAGCACCATCACCGCCTCGCGTTCGCTGACTTCCTCTTCACCCGCTGTGTGCCGCCAGCCGGAATCATATCCGCCAAACAGTATAAGATGCGACACTCGGTCGGGATGGCGTGCGGCATATTCGATGGACACAGCGGCCCCTTGGCTGATGCCGAGTAGGGGGAAACGCTCAAGCCCTGCTGCATCAACCACTTGCTCAAGGTCTGACACAAAACCATCGAGACTAATGTCGCTCACATCCCAATCGGACAATCCGCAGCCGCGTTCATCGTAACGCACAAAGTGGAAGTCTTTTGCCAGTTCGTGATAGAGCGGGCTCCAGATTGGGGCCTGCCAATCGAGCTCCATATGGGTCAGCCAATTGGCTGCTTTTACCAATGGGGGATTGTCTGGGCTGCCAACCGCGCCCCATGCGATCGTCACGTCATCGATTGAGTTGACGAATTGAATGGATTGTTCAGGGGGCAATGCATCAGGATCAAACGTGAGGTTTTCAGCCGGGTCAGCTGATAAGAACGCCTTGGGTTCAGCAGGAGAGAATTGCGCTGCGCCAGACTTTGCCACGAAATCGGGCGGTGTCAGGCCCGCGGCTAAGAAATCTGCAGATAGCGAAGCCTCTAAAGCTTCTGCGGCCTCGGCCTGACCGGCCAAGCGCTTAGTCTCTACCGCTCGCAATGCTGCATCGCGCTCTAACGGATTGAGCGCCAGCCATCTTTGCGCCCAGCGATCTTGGCGCGTAGGCTCCAATTCAGGATGATATGCCATCGAACGCGCAATACGTTCTTTATATCGCTCTAACTGTCCGCGATGATGGTTGAGCCATTGGGAGAATTCAGGTTGATTGCTCAATTCGCAATCTTCGAGCAAATTTCCGTGGGCATCATCCCAAGCGCTTTGGAGCAATTGCGGATCTGCCTCAGTATCATTGGCCAAATTGGCAATCACCGCAAAATCGCTATGCACCATCGCCTCATCGAGCACAATTGTGTTGCGTGTTGCGGTAAGCGCTTCCCTTTCTGGCTCGTTGATCAGCGAGCGCAATTTGCTCAATGACCAACGCAAGGCTGCGCGCGGGTCATCAGGGACCTGCCACAAGAGCTCGCACAATTTTTGGCGTGAGTGTTCGCGAGGTTCGAGCGCGAGGTAAGCGATCAGGGCGCGCGTCTTGCGTGAAGCAGGCAGATCGACCGCTTCGCCGTCAATGGTGAGTGACAATTTTCCTATGACGGTAAAATTGAGCAATCAATTTCCCTTGTTTCTGTATTTTGACTACCGGCCCAAGGATAGTTTTACTGGCCTAAGTTCATTTGTCGGCCGCCCAACGCGGTCGAACTTAAATGACCCTTTAGGGAGCGTATGAGGCACTTGGGAAGGAAAGTATAGAATGTAAACGGCAGATCACTTAAAGTGAGATTGGATAGTTCGCTGCTTCAAGCAAGTTACGCGCTGCCAATTTTGGGGGCCCTGTGCCCGTTTATGCTTTCTGTCCGCTTCCCACCCCAATAGCAGACACAATGCGACCTGTAGTCATTCGCTGAAACCAGACAGGCAGATATCAAAGTTTGTCAGACAAAAGCGGCTGGTCAGCAAACGACCTAAGAGTGGTAGTTCGTCATCATGCCAATGGGCCGGCATTTCTGCCGGCCCACTCTTTGGCTTAGCGTCTAGAACTCGCCAGCCACGCCGGCTTTAATGCTGGTTGAGTTGCCGCCGGCATATGTCACCCCTGCTGTAATCGCAAAGTCCCCTTGGAACCGGTGCATCAGCCCTGCTGAAAAACCAACTTCGCCGCGGTATGTTGCGACATTGCTGGCGTAGCTGGTCTTGCCCGCTGCGCTAGGGAAGTGCGGATTGGCCTGTGCTGCGATAGAGGCGATGCCGCGCTGCGCATCCCGGTTGATAGTGGTGGAAAGGTCAAACAGACTGTCGACTCGGCCAGACAATTGGCTGACACTGCTCGACAAGGCAGTGAACTGTGCGTCTGATACTTGTGCGATGCTATCAATCGCAACCTGCACGTTTTGAACAGACTGCGCGGTCGCAGCTTGCTGACGGCCCAAAGTGCCGATGGCATCCACAGTGACGACATCCACCGGCCCTTGTTGAGCCGCAGTTGAAGCATCGATATCGCTGATCTGCACCGATGAACCTGCCCCGCCAAGCGCCACTTGATTGGTTGCTGTTGTTGTAGCCTGATAACCGACAGCGGTCGAATTGCCATGCGTCACGTTCGCCTCACGCCCAACGGCGGTCCCAAATTGCGCAGTCACTAATGTTGAGCTGCCCACCGCTGTTCCAGCATTGCCGGATATCCCTCGCTCTGCAAGAAGGTCCTCTACGTTCCTTAGCGAAAGTGGAAAGCGGACGTACATCATCACAACGAGCCGAATAACTTCTGATGATGAATTGAAATAGCGGAACGGACTGGCTGATTTCTTAGGTCTAGGCATCGCCCTGCCTTGGCTAACCAGCTTCAATTTTCAATTAGGTGCATTTAGTTTGACAAGACCTCTGCGGCTCATGCTCTATTGCTAGCACGATCAGCCGAATATTGCCCCGTTAGTCTGACAAGACCATCAAGTCGCCCTACCCGTCCAACCCAGATTTTCAATCAGGTACATTTAGTCTGACAACACCGCAGAAATGGACTGCCCGATTTTTGAATCTGGGCAGCGTATCGCCTAACCAATCAACGTCAAAAGAGGCCGTCTATTCAATGATAGTTGTTTTGAGTTGGAGCTTTGACTCAATAACCCTTTATCTAAGGTATTGAATGACGTTTTTATTCCATGGCGATTGGTAACAGTCATCGCTTTCAAACGAATTTGTACATTTTCTCGATTTCAATCAACGTGGACAAGCTTATGTCAGAAAACACATTACTTTGCGGCCAACACGAAATGATGCCGCAAACAACTCATGATGAAGCTGCACAATTGGGCTATGTCCGAAGCCTCCGGAGATTGATCACTTCGGAACTCACACCAGGTCATAAGACAGTCTATGACGCAAGGATCGCGCCACAGATCGAGAAAGAACTTGGCCGCAGTGCAAAAAGCCGGACTGAGTTAAAACCGTTTCTAGAAAAAGACGGGTATCATCAAGCATGGTCAGCGATGCTCCGCACTACTCAAGAAATGATGTGGGATGCAGTTTATGAATGTGTGGACCGGCAAGCCAACGATCTCAATAGGAAATTTAAAGAGCTGAGCCAGACACAGGGCCCAGGCTCACTCAGCATTGATGAGGATTTTGATATCCCAGCGTATAGCGACCTGGTTGATAACCATACAATGCCCGGCGGCTATCACACAGAAATTGCCAATGATGATGTCACGCCTGGCGCAGCGTACGAGCAAAGCATTCATGTCTATATGATGGGCGGAATGGGCCGGTATAATGATGATGTTGGGAAAATGTTGAGCGACTATGTTCAATGGAAATATCCTGATTTCAAACCACTTCGTATCTTAGATATAGGTTGTTCTGTCGGGCACAGCACACTGCCCTATGCAGATATGTTCCCTAATGCAGAAATTCACGCCATTGACCTTGCAGCGCCGCTTGTGCGGTTTGGGCACGCTCGGGCAAAATCAATGAATAAGGCCATCCATTTTTCGCAGCAGAATGCGGAAGCCACCAATTTTGAAGATGAATCGTTCGATCTGATTGTGTCGCATATTATGATTCACGAAACGTCGACCAAGGCATTGGACAATATCATGAAAGAATGCCGACGACTCTTGAAGCCAGGTGGTCTTACAGCACATCTTGAAATGCTCCCCTTTTCAAAGAAGACCCCATTGCAGCAATATCTAACCGATTGGGATAGCGTGAATAATCACGAACCCTTCATTGGCAAAATGAACGATCTCGACATGAACGTGGTTCTCAGAAACGCCGGGTTCAGCGAAGAAGAACGGTTTGTTGAGTTTGTACCGATCGGCTTTCAAAATGCCCAACCAACCTCGCTCGACTATGCGCATCTGATTGGCACTGAACGCCATATATTTGGGGCAAAGAAAGCTGATTAATGCATTGATGTTAGCCTGCGATGGAATGGAACCGCAGTTAGAAAACGGCATCGAAAATGGGCGCTATGCTGCGCTTTAGACGAACCTAGTTGGCAAACTTCAGCCCATTGATCTTTATAACAAGGGAAATTTCATGCCTGCCTATTTAATTGGCACAATAGATATCGAAGACACCGAGGCTTACAGCCTTTACCGGTCCTTCAATCCCTCCCTTGTCGAGGCAGCAGGCGGAAAATACATCATTACAGGCAAGCCAGTCACCATTCTTGAGGGCGACGACTTTCGCAGCCGTTTTGTGATGATCGAATTTGCCAATGAGGCTGCCTTGAGGCGTTTTTACGATTCTTCCGAATATTCTGCGTTGAAGCACATTCGCGAGAAAAGCTCAAAATCCTCGCTAGCGATCATCAATACTGACGAGACAGCAAGCACACGAACGGCGTTTCAAATCCCAGCATTTGGCGAAGCCGTTGAGCTTAGTGCGGTTACATCGCCCTTAGCCGAAGTCGGGCATGATGAAGTCCGCATACAACCGACATTGATGGCAGTTAACCCTGTCGATTGGAAAATCCGCGATGGTATTCTTGCCGCGCTTCCGTTTCAATTTCCGCACACTCTGGGCTGCGAAGGTGTTGGTGTCGTCGAAGCGGTTGGCGAAGGGGTTAGGGACTTTGAACCGGGACAGCGCGTTATGGCTCACTCCAGCCTATTAAGGGGCGGATGGTTTGCCGATCGAGTGGATGTTCCCGCGAGCCAATGCTCCTTGGTTCCAACTCAAATGCCTGACGAACTTGCAGCATCTCTTAGTGTCGCATCGCTTACTGCAGCCCAAACCATCGGCCTCCATGGAACGCCAATTGGGCGCGCACTTGTTATCGGGGCGTCAGGTGCAGTTGGGTCCAATGCTGTTGCGTTACTCAACAAAGCGACAGGCCGAGTAGATGCAATCTGCTCCGTCGCCAATTCCGCATATGTCACCTCGCTTGGCGCAAATGTATTGCCACCAGAACAGGCTGCCGAGAACGAGTATGATTTTGTGCTCGATGCTTCTGGCGGCTCTGCGATAGAAGCAGGCTATCGCAACTTGGCAAAAGGAGGAACCTTGGTATCAATTGTACAACCGGTTGATGAAGCACGGGCGGCCGAAAGCTCGGCAAGGGCCATCCGCTATTCAGTAAAACCAAACGGCGAGCAGCTGTCTGAGTTGATGGCGGAGCATGACGCTTTGCCCGAGCCGCGTATTGCCGCACTAATGCCACTAGCCGAAGTGAATGCCGCACTTCACCTATCGAAGACAGGCCGGTTGCGCGGAAAAATCCTATTGAAGCCGTAAGTCAGCGGAGCGCGAATGGGCGGAAGTCAACCTTTGGAGGCGCTCAGAAATTTGAGAGCCAACGCCTTCTTTGCGGTTTGCTCTCTGGTGAATTTTGTCGGCGCCACACGTTTTTCGGCGTTCTTCGTTCCGGATTATGCGACTCGATGATCGGTCAACAATCTGTTCGGGCGTTCGATCCAATTATCCAGATTAGAAACAATCCAAACCAACTTCGATTGTTTTGGTGGATTCGAACATCTGAAGTCTTTGCTTTATCTCGTTTCAAAACATGGATCAAAGCGTCACCCGCATCAGGGTATGGCGATAGCGCACAACAATATTGCAAACCAAGTCGCGCTTTCTCAATTTAACCGTACTGCGATAAGCGCACAGATATTGAGTATATCACGAAGTGCTGATGCCTAAAATTATGATTTAATATAGATAGTTATACTTCGAGAGCATTCAAATAGACCCCTTCTATCAATCCATCGAAGCAATCGCGTTGCACGCCTTCTAGCTGTCATGCATCTTGGACTGGTGAAAGAAATTGTAATTCGAACCTATTAGATATCTCGGGGGGAGAGCAAACTATGTCGGCACAAACACGGAAATCCACATTACTTTCTAATGCAGCACTACTCGGCCTGCTAACTCCAGCAACGATCGCTCTTTCTTGTGGTCAGGCAATGGCGCAAACGGCGCCAGACGCAGCATCTGCCAGCGAAAGTGAGGGGCCTTTAAACGAGATTATCGTCACCGCCCGTGGCCGCGAAGAATCACTAATCGAAGTTCCGGTTGCGATTTCCGCTCTGTCACAGGATGAATTGGATTCGGCCGGTGTAACTGACATTGAAGGTGTTTCTGACTACACGCCAGGCTTCAGGTTCCAAAACTCAGATGGTCAAGCTGGTGGTAGAAGCAGTGCCGCCTTGCAATTTCGTGGTGTTTCATCGCAGGTCTCAAGCGCCGCCAATAGGACTGGCGCGATATTTTATGACGGCTCGTATATCTCTCAGGGGGCCGGTTTTATTCCGATGATTGATCTTGAGCGTGTCGAAGTCATCAAGGGTCCGCAAAATGCCGTTTTCGCGCGGAACACCTTTTCAGGTGCCGTCAACTTCGTTCCCAAGGAGCCAGGCGATGAACTTGAAATAAGCGGCGAGCTAGAAGTGAACATGGGGACCAGCAGGGCAGAGGAAGCTGGCTATCGCGGCGTGTTTGCGATTGGCAGCCCTATTACTGATAGCATTGGTCTGCGCGTCGCGACAACTTATGAGCGTGTGGGTGCTGACTATGAATACCTTGATGGCACGCCGAACGGACGAGAGGACAATTTTGCAATCTTAGGCACCGCGACTTTTGATGTAACAAATGCATTGAGATTGAAAGCGACAGGCTTTTTTGTAGATTCAAAAGACACATCGAACGCACAAAGCGTAAATGGGACCGTTGCACCAGGTGACTGTAACCAAACCTTCAGCGGCAATGCAATTAACCCTATTACAGGCGCGCTGACCCCTTTCACAACGGATTTGAGCTTGAGCACGCAAACCCTTTTCTGCGGCGGTGCCATTCCAGATGCATCAAACTTCAACGCATCCGGCTCGGCTTTGTTTTTCGGCATCGATCCAACGCCTCTCACGGATCTAGCGCCATTCACCAGCATTTTGCCTGACGGTTTGGGTAATGAGTATGGCGCATGGCGTGCAAACCTCAGCTTTGAATGGGATGTTGGCGATCATACCTTGACCGGAATTGCATCACAGGGTGAGGCCGAACTTGGCGGAATTCAGGATGCATTTTTTGGAGAAGATGGTGTCTTGAACGCGCCGTCAACTCAGCAGTTTCGATCACCTTTGATGAACTGGACACAAGACACGTTCTTCGAAACACGCCTGACTTCAAGCCCTGATAACCGTCTTCGTTATGCCATCGGAGCCAGCTATTATAAGCAGGAATTCCGCAATGGTAATGGCAATACACTCCAAGGGAACATCAATTTCCAAGACAACGAAGCAATCGGCATTTTCGGAACCCTCGATTTTGACATCACCGACGAATTGACTTTGTCAGCTGAAGGTCGCTGGGTGGATGACGAGCAAACCATCGTATATGATGGCGCTCATGGATTGGCCGATCCTTTGGCAGTTACGAATGACTCTTTGTCATACACTGACTTTATGCCTCGCGTGATTTTGTCCTATTCGCCGCACTCCGATCTCAACGTTTACGCCAGTTGGTCAGAGAGTTCGCTTAACGGAATTGCGACCGGTTCAGCTCGCTTCTCTGCTACCACCGGTATTCCAACGCCGGGCGTGGGCAATTTCACCAATATCCAACGCCTGACAAGCTACGAAGTGGGCGTAAAGCAAGAGGTCTCTAGCTGGTTCAATTACAGTCTATCTGCTTACTATATGAAATGGAACAACCAGCCTTTCTCCAGCACAGTCTTGCTGGCCAGCCCATTTGGTTTCACCTCAGTATTTCTAAATGCTGACGGGAATTCGGAATATAAGGGCATTGATTTCGAAGTGAGCCTTACGCCCACAGATGGTTTGGATCTATTCGGCAGCATTGGCTGGGTTGATGCAGAAGTGAATGAACTTGGCCAAGGTGGTTCGGTCGCATCATCAGTGTTGTGTCCAACATTGGCGCCGCAAACGAATGGTCCACTGTGCTCTGCATTTGGTGCTGGCCAGTCTGCCACGATTCTGGCTGACGGCAATCAACCTCGCAACGTGGCCGAATGGTCCGGCGCGGTCGGTGCCAACTATACTTTTGCGCTCGGCCAGAACGATTTCTACGTGCGGGGCGATGCGCTGTATCTTGGCAAGCGGTTTGTAGACAATTTTGAGTACAACTTCCTGAAATCAAGTTGGAAGCTGAATGCACGAGCAGGCGGAAGTGTCAGCGATAACTTACGCATGGAGTTTTTCGTCGAGAATTTGCTAGGTAATGAACAATTCACTGGTGGTGGGACCACTGGTGTTTCATTTAGCGCCGCATTTAGCCCTGGTCGTAAATTTTTCGGCACTCTTCCAGACAAGCGCGAAGTAGGCGTCCGGGTTATGTTTGATTTTTAGGCACGAAAAGACCCACGGTCAGCCTTTGGTTAACAGCAATCGGCTGCCCGTGCATTGCTGTACCGTGCTATTTTGACCGAGAATGTGGAATGCCGAGATCGCAAGCCTACTCTGGTTTAAAGCTAGTGATCTGAATGGTGGAACCTATTTGCACAATCGCTCGCCCAATCGAGCGCTTGGCTCTACCTATGTTCTACAAGCGGTCGATGGTGGCGATCAAGCATTTCACAACGCTGCGGGGCTTGCGGCAGAAAGCCAAGGAACAATTGTGTCAGATCAGCTTAGACATCCTGAAGGATAAGGTCCGCTCCTTTTGCCCCGATCATCATCGCAGGGGCATTGGTATTGCCACTGGTAATACGTGGCATAATCGATGCGTCGACTACCCGTAAGTTCTTAATCCCATGAACTCGCAAGTGGTTATCGACAACGCTTTTCGTATCTGATCCCATCGCGCATGTGCTGGTAACATGATAGACCGGTCCGGCCGCTGCGCGGAATAATTCACGCCACTCTTGATCGGTTGATACTTGAGAACCAGGGAATTGCTCAGTCATCGCATATGGCTTCATGGATGGAGCACAGAAAACCTTGCGCACCCATTCACATGCAGCCTGCAATCGCGCGCAATCCCTGTCATCACTTAACAATTGCGGCAGGATCAGCGGCGCTGTTGCAGCATTCGCCGCTGAAAGCTTGATCTCGCCTCGGCTATCGGGATGACAAACGGTTGGAACGCACATCATCGCAGGTGTGCTCATAGGCACAACATTCTGCCCTTCGATCGTATAGCCTAGCGGCGTGAACAGTACTTGGACATCAGGACTCGGCTCTTTTTCGCTAGAGCGAATAAACGCTGTCGCTTGCGCTGGCGGGCTTGCAGCCGCGCCGGTTCCGTCCATCAGATAGCGCAGTCCGTTACGCACTGCTCCTGCAAAATTATACTCTTGATTGACGGTGCGAACATTGTCGACGACCTGTTGAACAATCCAAACGCCAGAATGTTCTTGAAGGTTCTGACCGACGCCGGGCAAATTCGCGCTCACGCCAATGCCAAGGTCGTTCAAATGATCCGCAGGGCCAATCCCAGAGAGCATCAGTAATTGAGGAGAACCAATTGCGCCAGCGGCCAAAATGACTTCACGCCGAGCGCGGATAACCTTGCTTTCACCGCCACTCGTATAGGTTATGCCGCGCGCGACCTTGCCATCGAGGTCAATTTTCTCAACAAGAGCATTAACAATGAGATGCACATTTTTGCGTTGCAAGGCGGGCTTTAAGAATGCTTTTGAAGAACTCTGCCGCCAACCCCGTTTTTGCGTGACTTGGACGATTGCCGCGCCTTCTTGGCTGGCACCATTGTAATCGGGGTTTGCTGGAATACCGGTTTGCGCCGCCGCCTCGACGAATGCATCGCTAAGCATATGCGGCTTGCGAAGCTTTTCAATATGCAGATTGCCCTGCGTCCCGCGAAGGTCGCTGGCACTTTCTTCCGCGTACCCTTCCAAGTCCTTAAAATACGGCAAAACATCATCGTATGACCAGCCCGCATTGCCCCGCTCAGCCCAGGCATCGTAATCCTCGGCCTGACCGCGGACATAAAGCTGCCCATTTGTAGAGCTGCTGCCGCCAACCACTCTTCCTCGCGGCCAAGCATCAGTGCGTCCGCTGCGTGTTGGATCAGGCTCGGATACATAGCACCAATCGAAATCAGGATTGCCAGCCGCTTTCATCGCTCCTGCGGGGATCTTTACCACCAAAGAGGAATCTTTACCGCCTGCCTCAACAACAGCAACCGTGTGCGTGCCGTTTTGCGAAAGCTTGTCAGCCAAAACACAGCCCGCTGATCCAGCTCCAACGATGATGAAATCAAATTCTTCAAATGCTGACATTAGTTGGCCTCTGGAATGATAGCATCGAATTAATCGCGCCTCGCCGAGACTAGGCAGGCTGTGCATCTAATGTCCAATTGGCCAGTTCAATCGTTCAATAGAAACTGGCAAATAGGTCGCTTCCAAATTTTAGGTTATGCTCTACAAACAGCAGCGATCATTGCAAAACAGCCAAAGCAACCGTGGTGTTGGTGCAATCGAACGCAGGAACCGGAAGGTAGACGATGAACAAGCAAGTGCATGACATGTATCCCGAAGCGGACCATGATGAGCAATCGCAGCAGGCTTTCTTGCGCAGCTTTATGATGCACATCTATGAAAGGGTGATGCCCGGAAACGACATTCTGTACAAACAGAAGATCATTCCTGAATTTGAAAAAGAACTCGGCCGGCCTCCGCAAACTCGCAAGGAAGTGCGTGAGGCGCTGGGCGAACAGCCGTTCAATCAAATGTGGGGCTCCCTAATGCGGACGAGCCAAGAAATGATGTACCACACGGTCCGCCCCAGCATTGAACGCCAAATGCCTGATCTAAAGGCAAAAGCGGCGCAACTAGACAATGCTCCGGGATCGCTGAAGCTTGATCCTGAGCTTGACATTCCAAAATATCACACAAATGCAGACATTCACTGCAAGCCGGGCGGTTATCATACAAAGACTGATGAGGCAGACTTTTTGGCAGGCGCAGAGTTCGATCGCACAGTGAATGTGTATTTCCATGGAAAAACCGGACCGCTTGCAGATGATATGGGTCTGTCGCTTGCGACTTGGGTCAAAGAAAACCACTCTGACTTTAATCCAAAATCAATTCTGGATATGGGTTGTACGATCGGTCATAGCTCAATCCCATATTTGGATATTTTCCCCGGAGCAGAAGTACACGCAATCGACGTTGCAGCTCCGTGCCTTGAATATGGGCACTACCGTGCAAAGTCGCTCGGGAAAGCCGTTCATTTCAGTCAGCAAAATGCTGAAAAAACCAATTACCCAGATGAGTCGTTTGATCTCATCGTTTCGCATATTCTTATGCATGAAACATCTCATAAGGCTCTCAAAAACATCATTAACGAATGCCATCGGTTGTTAAAGCCGGGCGGCATGATGATCCATATGGATGTAGTGGGCGCGGATGATCCATTCGGTCAATATCTTTGCGAATGGAATGCCCACTACAACAATGAGCCTTATATGGGCGGTCTTCAGGATGAAGACCTTGGTGGGCTTTACAGCGACGCTGGCTTTCCTGGCGACAACTTCTTCATGAAGCAGATCGAGAGCATTCATTTGCCGAAGACCATGCCTGAAGTAATGAAGGCAAAACGTGCAGAAGGTGTTGTAATCGGCATCGGCTATTACACAATCGTCGGCACGCAAAAAGCCTAAAGACCTATAACGCTTTAGCCGCTGAAACAGTTACAGCTCCGGCCTCGCTACTGAGTTCGCCTAAAAGCAGGAGACGAATTCAGCAGCAAAGACAACAATCTAAGCAAACATTTCCATATATGCGACCGCTTCGCGCATGCCGGATGCGGCAGCGGCCTCTAGTCCGGCTTGCGTCGTTCTTGTATGTTCCCCTGCAAAACGCAGGCGATCGAGAATTGGCGTCGCCATCCAATTCGACATTCCCCGTACATCGCCCGGCCGCATCACATGCTTATTGCCGCGCACATAGGGATTGCGTCCCCAACTATAGGCACCCACAGGCGAAAGAGCGCCTTTCATAGATGGTCGTAATTTGCCCAATCGCCTTTGAACAAATCCAACCATCTCCTTTTCTTCCATTTTATCAAATTTAGCAGCGGCGGTACCGTTGATCCAAACGTCAAGCCAGGCAACTTTCCCATCTTTATCATGGTTTGCCATCACTCGTTCGACAATATCATCGCTAACCATCCCAGCTGGATGCCCATCCTTTTCCCAATATGGCTGCGTAGGTATGAAAAACACATGAGTGGTGAGCGTGTACAGTGAATTTTCGAGGGCAGCCTTTTTGGGTCCGGTGGGGGCCGGTGTAATTGCGATCGAGCTTATGGCCGAATAGGGCACGGTGCAAATAACGCTCTTTGCGCGGATTGATTTACCGCTTGCCAACGTCACCGTCGCCGCGTCTTTTTCAACATTGATTGCCGAAACCGCATCGCTCAAAATCGGCTCTGACTTCAAGTTTGCGGAAATACGCTCAATCAATGTGAGCATGCCGCCTTCCACGTTGTAGAATCCTGGCGGCCCGCCTGCAGCATCATAAACCTCGCGCACCTCATCGCCTGCCTTTGGCGGCGCGATCCCGGCAAATTCGCGCATCTGAAATAACGCAGATGTTTGATCGAGGCCCATCGTATTCGAAGTGAGATCGATGAGGCGGAGAGCCTCTTCCGATACGCCGTTTTCTTTCAAATATTGACCGAGTGGAACATCGAAAGCCAACAATTCATCAGCATTCCAATTGTGGATATCTGTGATCTTATTATGCTGCATCACAGTTGGAAATTCCAACTGCTCTGGCAGAAGACTGCGTTCGTTTCCGACCATCAAATTGGCCGAAGATGATTGCCAAGCATTCGGATGAACAAACTGCCCATTGATATGATAGCTGAAGCCATCCTTAGAATTCGGCGCGATAAATGGCACGTCGGCGCGATTGGCATGATACAGCACAGAACCGTAATTGGGGCCAATGGTTGTTGCCCCGCAATCAAATGCGCCATCTTGCGTTCTTAGGCTGAAGCACCGACCACCTAACTGTTTATCCGCCTCAACAATTTGTACTTTGACGCCTTGCTCTTCCAATGTGAGAGCAGCCGCAACTCCGGCCATACCCCCGCCGATGACCACGACATCCGCTTCTGAGCTCGACCATGAACTCCTAGGAGAGCAACCTGCAATTAAAGCCGCCGATAGACCGCCGACCATCGCTTGCCGGCGGTTGATAAATAAGCTCGGTTTTCTCATCTAGTTTCCCCTCTTGCTGTTTCTACGCAGCGATCATTTACCCGCCGGTTTTGACCCGAAGCGTTTGTCGAAGTTCTTCGTCCATTTCCCCGTTAAGGAACGCCAAAACATCGTCCACGATCAGTTCTTTGTTTTCGAGATAGGGGTAATGACCCAGACCCTCATATTTGCGGATCAACGTGGGGGCTCCGGTCATCCAATGTTCGAACACATCCGCATCAAGGTGCAAAACCGTAGGGTTGGATTTACCCCACTGAATAAGCGTAGGGGCAGTTATACCGGCAAGGATAGATTTAGGATCGCCAGTCTTAAAAGCATAAGAGCCTGGAGCAGCCTCTTCAGATCTGCGATTGACATCATAGGCCAACGTCACAAGCCAAGTCGGTGCCTCATTTGGTTCAAAGAAGTTGCGTGAAAGTAAGTTTGCCCAATATTCTGGAGGCTTCACAGCCAATTTCGCCCATTGCCTTTCTTCTGCTCGGTCACGGTTGGGGTTGCTTTGCCTTGTGCGCGGCAAACCGGCAGAATTGATCAGAATCAAGCGGTCGACCATTTCCGGATTATAAGAAGCAAAGCGAAACCCGGCCATCCCGCCGCTCGATGTTCCAACAATATGCACTTGTCCGAGACCGAGCTCATCTACCAATTTCGCCACAATCTCAGCATTGCGGTTGAAGAAATCGACCGGCTTATCGCCTTTCGAAAGTTCATCCAAACCGCTTAATCCAGTGCTAGGAAAATCAGGTCGAATGACCCGGTAATTGTTAGCGATCAAAGTCTGAGCGACACCGTCCCACGCTCTGAAATTAAGAAACGATGGAGGCAGAAGCAAGACAGGCTGCCCCTTCCCTTCATCTGCATAATGCAAATTCACGCCATCCAGATCGATATATTGCGATGATGCAATTTGATATTTTTCGCGCAAATCCGTCAAGCTAATTTTGGAATGTGGCGCGGCAGACGGCTCCAATGCAGCGCTATCTGAGGCGGAAAAGGCGACGTTGTCTTCAGAATGAACTGGTGCACAGCAAATGTTGAACGCTGCAAGAGACAGCACGCAAAACCTCGCCCTCCGCGACAGAACGTTCATGATTGATGCCTCAAGATAAGCTTAGAGGAAAGCGTCCAATCATCAGGACCGGAGCCAGATTTGACCTCGCGGATCATGGTCAGGCCTTTCTCATTACGAATATGCGTATAGCGCGATACTGGCGGCATTTTGTCTGTTGCATGGACCGCTTCCGTCGATTCCCGAACAGCCTTCCAATTCAACGCATTGTCATAGGTGACGCTGACCGCTTCGTAGAAATAGATTTTTTCTATCCCGCCATAGAAATAGGACATCTGCATTCTTGATTTTTGATCATCAGAGTCGTCGCTGGACAGAGCTTTGCCATCAGCCGGATTGTTCTCAACCCCTTTTCCAGCCGAGAAAATCACTTTCAAAGTTGAGAACGGACTGCCCTCATCATCCTGACGGAAAATGTTGGTTTCCATCAGAACATCATTGCCGGGCTGACACTGGAAACCAACTTCCATTTCCGATACGCGGGACACCGCATCATCCTTATATTGCAAGAACTCGCCCTTCCAATCCCCTGCCAAAGTGCACATCGCATCCAAATAGGTGTCCACGGCCGGCGGCGCATTTTCTTCCCCTTCCGTGGCGGCATTGTGGCCCAAAGCAGGGATGCAGCCCATCGCGGAAGCGGCAACAAAGATTACAAAGAGCTTAGCATTTGAGCCTAAGGTAAAACGTATCATCCGATCGTTCCTTTCGTTCGCAAATCATCCACATTGCTATCATCAAGGCCAAGGTATTGCCGCAAGACTAGATCTGTATGCGCGCCTAACAATGGAGGTGGTTCATTGGGCTGACCCGGGAATGGAACCGGCTGACCAACCGTGCGCAGGCCCTCTGCATGGTTCAAGATCTGCGAACGGGCCGCAACTTGATCAGACTGCAATGCTTCGCCAATCGAACGGATCGGGCTGTGCGGAATACCGCCAGAATTGAAGACTTCGGCCCATTCTTTTGTTGTATGCGTTTTCAGCAAGGGAGAAATGAGCGCCAATAGGTTTTCACGGTCTTCGACCCGCCCCTTGTTCGTCCGCCAGTTTTCACGCGCGCCAATGTCAGGCCTTTTTAGACACTCGCAAAATGCTTGAAATTGGCTGTCGTTCCCGACTGCCACAACAATATGACCGTCGCCGGTGTCAAACACTTGATATGGCACGATACTGGGATGGGCATTGCCCAGCCGCTGGGGCGAAATACCCGTAGCCAGAAAATTGGCTGCCTGATTGGCCAATGCCGCAAGTTGGCAATCATGAAGCGCGACATCTAATTGACACCCTTTGCCGCTTGCTTCTGCACCGCGTAAGGCGGCGAGGATTGCCGTGGTTGCATATAGGCCAGTAAACAAGTCGGACACAGCAACACCGACTTTCATCGGCTCCGCCCCAGGACTTGTGTCCGGCTGGCCCGTCACCGACATCAACCCCGTCATGGCTTGGATTAAATAGTCATAGCCAGGGCGGTGGCTGTTGGGTCCCGTCTGACCAAAGCCCGTGATCGAACAATAGACAATCTTGGGGTTTGCAGCCGAAACGCTTTCATAATCCAAACCATATTTGGCCAAGCCGCCAACTTTGAAGTTCTCGACCACAATATCGCTTTGACCGGCAAGGTCGCGGATCAATTGCGCGCCATCACCTGCGGCCATGTCGATTGCGACAGATTTCTTATTTCGATTGGCGGCATGAAAATAGGCGGCCTCACCATTGGCTGTGTATGGCGGCCCCCAGCCACGGGTATCATCGCCAGTCCCCGGCCTTTCGACCTTGACGACATCCGCGCCGTAGTCGGCTAGCAATTGCGTCGCCCATGGTCCAGCCAAAACCCGAGACAGATCCAAAACCCTCACGCCAGCAAGAGGCAATGGCGAATTTTCCATAACTCCAACTCCCGAAATCCGCCCCGACCAAAGCGCACCTCAAACATGTAGCCTCAAAAGTATTGGTTCGGTTCTGAACTTTGGTTGAGAGCAGCTTGTCGGCGAACATAATTTAGTATATTGATATACTATTATGCCTTCTATGACCAGCCCTTCAATTTTTTCTGCGATATCCTGCGCTCTCATGCCGCAGAGGAAAGTATACCTATGACATTGGCACAGGGTTCAAAAATGAATTTGACTCAAAAAATCATAGCCAAAGCTTGTGGCCGCGACAGAGTGATGCCGGGCGAGATTGTTACCGTTTCAGTTGATTTGTTGATGGGGCAAGATGCCTCAGGCCCGAGAAAATGGGGGCCTCGTCTGAAGGAGTTCGGGTGCAAATTGTGGGACCCTGATAAGGTTGTGGTGGTATCAGATCACTACGTTCCAGCAGTGGATGCGCAATCGGCAGAAATCCTTGCGATCTCGCGCGAATTTGCTCGCGAGTACGGCGTCAAAAACTTCTTTGATATGCAGGGTATCTCACACGCGATCATGCCAGAGCGCGGATTGTTGCGGCCCGGTATGTTTGTTGCCGGCGGCGACAGCCATACCCCAACAGCGGGTGCATTCGGGTGTTACGCCGCAGGTTTTGGCGCAACCGATACAACTGGCATCGCAATCACTGGCGAGACTTGGACAACAGTGCCAGAGACGATAAGCGTGCAAATTGATGGCGAGCTTGGCGATCACGTAACCGCAAAAGACATCATGCTGTGGCTGTGCCGCGAGATGGGCATGGAAAACAGTTTCAAATCAGTAGAGTTTTCGGGTTCAACCGTCGCTGCCATGTCGATGTCTGAACGCTTGGTTCTTTCAAACATGGCAGCCGAACTTGGGGCAGAGGCTGGCATCATCGGCGTGGACGAAGTGACAATAGAGGCGCTGAAGCAAAGCGGTGGGGATTGGAAGGGTGCGGAGCAGTGGGTGGCCGATGAAGATGCCGTTTACTGTCAGACCGTAACGCTCAATGTCGACCAGCTTGGCCCACAAGTCGCTGCGCCGCATGCGCCTGAAAACACCAAATGCGCCAAGGAACTTGGCAATATCGCCGTTGACCAATGCTATATCGGGGCCTGTGTCGGCGCTAAATTGGAGGACCTGCAAATGGCGGCTTCTGTTTTGCGCGGTCAAGAAGTCTCGCGAAACACACGCCTTTTGATCGCGCCAGCCACTGTCCGCGTAACAGAAAAGGCCGCCGCCGATGGGACCTTGGCGATCTTAACTGCCGCTGGCGCTATCTTGCTGCCATCAGGTTGCGGGGCCTGCGCTGGAATGGGCGCAGGGATTGTTGCCAAGGGAGAGGTGTGCATCTCTACCACAAACCGCAACTTCCAGGGCCGCATGGGTCACAAGGATGCATCAGTGTACCTAGCCTCACCTTACACCGTGGCGGCCTCTGCAATCACTGGGCAAATTACTGATCCCTATGAATTGCAGCCAAAGGCACAAACTCAAGAAGAGATAAGCGCATGATTGTAGAAGGATCCGCATGGATCTTTGGAGACGGTATAGATACCGACGTTCTTGCACCTGGCTATGCCATGAAAAAATCGCCTGAAGGGTTGGCGCAGCATTGCCTAGAGGCAATCAATGCCGATTTCGCAAAATTGGTGAGGCCAGGCGACATAGTTGTTGCTGGAGCCAATTTTGGGCTCGGGTCAAGCCGCGAACAGGCCGCTATGGTGCTGGCCACATTGGGAGTTGGCGCGGTCCTAGCGAAATCGTTTGCAAGGATTTTTTACCGCAATGCGATCAACATCGGTTTGCCAGTCGTCACGATCGACTTAACCGACAAAGTAGCCGCTGGAGAGACGCTCCGGCTGGATCTTGCGCAGGGCATTATCACCCAGCGACAGGGCGGGGCCGAACATGAGTTGCAGCCGATGCCGCCCCATATCATCGACATAGTAAGCGCAGGCGGATTGATAGCTCAGCTGAAGCAAAGGATGGAACGGTAAGTGTCTTTAAGGCAGAAACTAAATGGCACAGGCGTTGTGGTTGCACCAGGCGTTTATGACCCGCTAACCGCTCTCTTGGCCCAGCAGGCGGGCTTCTCTGCTGCCTATATTTCGGGGGCTTCGATATCTTACACAATGCTGGGTCGCCCTGATCTGGGCTTTGTTACGCTATCACAGCTGTCAGACACCGTTCAACGCATGCGGCAGCGGGTGGAAATCGACCTAATTGTGGATGCGGACACCGGCTTTGGGAATGCCTTGAATGTCGCGCACAGTGTCAAAGTGCTTGAGCAAGCAGGTGCCAATGCGATCCAGTTGGAAGATCAGGAAATGCCCAAAAGGTGCGGTCATCTGTCGGGTAAAAAGCTGATCAGCACACAGGAAATGGTCGGCAAAGTTAAAGCCGCAATCGATTCCAGAACGAGCTCTGACACGCTTATCATTGCCCGGACAGATGGGATCGCCGTCGAAGGGTTGGAAGCGGCGGTTAAAAGAGCCAGCGCCTATAAAGAAGCGGGCGCGGATGTATTATTCGTTGAGGCCCCGAGGGCCGGAAATGATTTGGCCAAAGTTGGCCAGCATTTCGCAGGCACAATTCCGCTCTTGGCCAATATGGTCGATGGTGGAGACCCCGCAGTGCACAATGCAAACGCTCTGTATGAGGCTGGATTTTCATTGGTGATTACGGCTGGCAGCCTGGCCCGCGCGACCAGTTTCGCGGCAGAAAAGCTGCTAGAAACTTTGCGAGAAAGCGGATCAGCAGCCGGGTGCGATGACCAAATGCTAAGCTTCGCTGGCCTTAACCAGCGCATCGGTCTGCCAGAGATGTTGGCCGAAAGTGAGAGGTATGGACCTTTGGGGTCTGATAATTGAGAATAGGTTCAGGAGCAAAAATGCAAGATCCAAAACTCTATGGACATTGGCCATATCGCGGCCGTCCAAAAGTGACTTGGCCCGGCGGCAAGAAGATGGCTTTCTGGGTCGCGCCGAATATCGAATTCTACGAATTGCATCCGCCGAAAAATCCGCATCGCAACCCTTGGCCGCGCCCCAATCCGGATGTGGTCAATTATGCCTATCGCGACCATGGCAATCGGGTTGGCAATTGGCGCTTAATCGAAGCTATGGAAAAATACGGCATTCCCGGCACTGTCAGCCTATCTGTGGCAATGTGCGATCACTTTCCTGAAATGATTGAGCAGGTCAACGGGATGGGTTGGGAGTTTTTCTCGCATGGCGCTTATAACACCCGGTACACCTACGGGATGGACAAGCAGCAGGAGCGCGAGACCCTGCAACATGCCATTGACACCGTAAAAGCAGCAAGCGGTCAAAGGGTTCGGGGCTATCTCGCTCCTGCTCTCACACATAGCGTGCACACCATTGAATTGCTGGCGGAACTGGGTTTCACATATTCCTGTGATCTGTTTCAAGATGACCAGCCTCAGCCTCTCAACGTACCAGGCAACCCACTGGTATCCATGCCCTATTCGTTGGAAGTGAATGACCATTATGCCTACAATGTGTTTGGCCAATCCCCGCAGCAATACACCGATGTGTTGAAACGCCAGTTTGACACTTTGCTAGAAGAAGGCGGCACCTCAGGAACGGTCATGTGCATTCCAATTCACGCCTATCTGGTCGGTCGTTCGCACCGGATGGGACCGTTTGAAGAAATCCTGAAATACGCCGAAGAGCATAAGGATGACATCTGGATCACCCGCGCCGGAGACATTGCCGACCATTATTTAGCCAATCATTATGATGAGGCGAAAACCCATATTGCAGCCTGTGGAGGCTTGGATGACGCTTGATACTGAATTCATGGCATATCCTATGCGCCGCAAAGGGATGGATCACGACTTATATCCAGCCGCGAACCTTTTTGAACAGCCGAAGGTCGCTTGGCCAGACGGCAAAAAGGTCGCCCTATGGGTGACTGTCGCGGCAGAGTTTTTCCCTCTTACACCCAATGATGGCGGGTTTCGTGCAGCGGGGCATATGGCCACACCTTTCCCCGATTATCGCACATTCACAGCGCGCGATTATGGCAACCGCGTTGCGGTCTATCGGATGATGGATGCTTTGGCCGATGCCGGCGTCAATGTGACCGCATTTGCAAGCAGCGCTCTAATCGACCGCACGCCCGCGCTTATCAATGATATTGCAGCAGCGGGCTGGGAAATCGCAGCCTTGGGCACTGATATGAATGCGGTCCATTATGGTGGGATGGATATTCAGATAGAACAGCAACAGATTGAGATATGCCTGGCGGCTTGGGCAAACCGCAGCATAACGCCAAAAGGTTGGATGTCCCCTGGCAGAGGGCAAAGTGATGCGACGCTTAGTTTGCTGAAAAGCGCTGGGGTCGAATGGACGGCAGACTGGGGCAATGATGACATGCCCTATTTGATGAATGATGGGCCGATTGCGATGCCTTATACCGATGAGATGGAGGACAGGAAATGCCTCACCATGTTGGGGCAAGATGAGAATATTTGGTCAGAACAGATCATTGGAGCTGCTGATTTGTTGTCCAATGAAGCGAAAACTTACGGCGGACGCGTCTTGCACTTGGCCTTGACCCCATACATCATCGGGCAACCTTTTCGGATCAAATTTCTGCGTGACCTTCTAAGCGAACTAATGAGCCGTAAGGATATTTGGAGCGCAACTGGGTCGCAAATCTGCGCAGCGTGGCAACAAGGCATAGACGCCGGAAGTTAGGCTCAACTTTAAGGTTTTCTAGTCGATGGCCTGCATCGCGGGCAGCACCAAGGTGTATTCATATCGATCCGGCCTGAAATACATCGTCGTGTGTTGAACTGGCTGCATGCTTTCGGTCTTAAACACCCGCACGACTTTCAGCACCGGATCACCAACCTTCAAATCGAGATTGGCCGCGATCTGCGCGTCTGCGGACGTTGCCGTCATGCGCTGGAACGCTTCATGCGGCTTATGCCCCGCATTGATCAGCAATTGGAGCATTGACGTCTGTTCAGTGCCATTTTCGGGGAATTTGGTCGCGACCTCTTTAGGGATATATGAGATGGAGTAGACATAGGGTTCTCCATCCATAAAGCGTCGGCGCAAAACTTCACACGCTTCTTCGTGGTCCGCCAAACCCAACTCATCCGCGATTTGCAGTGATGGAACTGCGTCTCCCTCGTCCAATAGATCAACCCGTGTTTGGTCAACCACGTCGAGCAAATCCTTCATCATTTCGCCGAAATCTGCACGTACCAAGCCGATGGACTTATGCGCGTTTACTAGCGTTCCGCGTCCGCGATGACGGCTTACCAAACCCTCCATAGCCAAGTCTGAGAGCGCACGCTTTATCGTAATTCTCGACACCCCCAGGGTTTCACATAGTGCGGCTTCGCTCGGTATTTGATCACCAGATTCCCAGATCCCATCGCTAATCGCATCGCGCAATACCGTATATGCCTGATGGTAGAGCGGGATCGGCAAGCTTGGATCAAGCTTTTGACCCACAACAGCATTTTTGCCGCGTTTGCGGGGCAATGACGGCATTGTCCTGAAACCTCTGAGCTCAATGAAAAAATCTACGAACATTTTCGTATAGCACTTTAGTCAAGCGATGGCCAAAGTTGCACCTGTCATGGCCAGCCTTTGTTCAAACGACGAGCCAGCCGCTTGCTATTAGGTCCCAGCATCCAGAGTGTTCTCAATCCTCTGCTCGTTCAAATCATAGAAGATCAATCCGACGAACATAATGAGACTGCACCCCCCCGGTATCCACGCCATGCCCAAGGTAATTGCGAACAGTGCGGTCTCTGATTGCACGACATCTCGAGCCAAAGAATTATCGAACCCGTAGTACGACAGCAAAATGCCAAAGAGAGCAGGCCCGGCTGCATACATTGTTTTCTCAAGAAAGCTGAAAGCAGCAGAGGCGACACCCTCTCGGCGAATACCGCTAATTCTGCGGTCATATTCCACAACATCGAGGATCATGGATTGCCCGCATATCACAATGCCGCTGATGGTGCCGCCCAAGGCAGAAGCGCGCAGATGAAATATCCAATCGGGTTCCACAGGGGATGCAAGAGCCCAGCTCATGAACGCAAAAGCTTGCAAAACAACGCCGATCATAAACACTTCACGCTTCCCAAAACGTTCGATCAGTTTGAGCCAAAAAGGGATACTGACAATTGAGGCCCCCATGTAGAACAGACCGAACGGAAGCAGCGCAGCCTCCCCTTTTTGCAAAACTTGCACAAAGAAAAATAAGATGGAGCTGCCACCAACTGCGAGTTGCAAGAATTGCGCTATTTTAATGCCGCCTAGTACCAAGAAAGGCCGGTTAATCAAAAAGAATCGAACCTGTTCTTTAAAGGGAGCTTTCACGATTTCGATAGACTCAATGAAGGGTGCTTTTCGTGTGCCGATCACGCAAATCATCATTGTAGCAAAAGTCACAGCAGCCAAAAACCAGCCGACCGACCCATAGGCTGCTTCATCGCCGCCCATTTTCCCAACAATCAAACCAGCAATTGCGCCGCCAGTAAATGTCCCGAAAACCATGAATAATGCGCGATAGGACATGATCGTCGAACGCTCATTGTAGTCATCGGTCATATCTGCAGGCATCGCGAGATATGGGACGTTGAAAGTAGTCAGTGCGAGTGCAAAAAACAGCAGAACAAACTCAACATAAGCGGCCTGCCAAAATGTGCTTTCAAATTCAGGCAAATTGAACAGCAACACCATAGCTGTGCCGCACAAAAAACTCGACCCGAACAAGTATGGACGCCGCCGCCCCCACCGGGTTTGGGTACGATCGCTTATCCAACCCATTAGAGGATCAGTTAATACGTCAAAAATTTTTGAAATGAAAATCAAGAGGCCGGCAAGAGCCGGTGCAATTCCAACGACACTAACCAAGAAAAACAAGTACAACGTCGTCACACTGTTGATCATTGTGAGGGTGCCAAAGGTGCCAAAACCCCACGACATATGGACTGGGTTCGGCAAATATTTCTTGATCATTTATACCTCAAAACTCCATCGTCCAGCCCACATGCCGGCCTGCTGGCCAAGACATGTGCATTTTCACTTAGGCGGGTTTAACAGCCTTGATCGATCCCGTTCCCCAAACAGCGGGACGCAGGCTCTCATCCACCACAAAACCGGCCTTGCGATTCAATGCTGCAAAGTCCCGGCTCTCAAATGCATCGCGCCAAACTTCATTGTTAATGGCGCGATCATTGAATGCCCAAAACTTGGTCTTCGCCGTGGCTTTCGGAGCTTGTTTGCCGGTCGCATGATCGATGGGATAGAAAACACCGCCTGGCCGCAAAATCCGAAATGCCTCTGCGATCACATTATCAGTGGCAGCTGCATCAATTTCATGGTGAAGGATATTTGACGCGATCACATCAAAGTGATTGTCTGGATACCCAGTACTTTCAGCATTCCGCTGGGCAAAATTGCAATCAAGCTCAAGATCCACCGCGCGCTTATGTGAAAAACGCACCATTGGTCCGGCGATATCAATGCCAGTAACCTCTGCATTCGGGAAACGGTTTTTCAAGCCATATGCAAGACGTCCTGTACCGCACCCCATATCAAGCGCTCGCTCCACTTTACCATTTTCTGGCAGTGGGACAGCGTTCGCCATTTGAGCAATACGTTGGTCTTGGATATTGCTACCAAAGAGCGCTTCATACAAGATATTGCCATAGTGGTAATTCACATAGCCCGCCAAAGGATTGCCAACATAGCCGCCCTTTTGCAGGTGAATCTCATGCTTTGCATAAGTCGGCATTTTCATATCAGGGTTCAGCTCTATCCGGTCGGGATATTTGGCCTCTGCAGCTTCCATTTCGTCAAAATAACGATCAGCCTCAAGCCCAAGCGAGGCCTCAAGACCGCCAAGCATCAAATGCTGGTTACTAAGCCAAGTGCGCATCCGCATTGCCATCACAGGATCAGAACGGATGTCATCAAGCAATGGGAGTAGATCCACATCTGCGTCGGGATCCACTCCTTTTTCGCGCAAAAGACCGTCTAGGCGAGCGGAGGAAACCTTCTCAAAATCATTGATAGACCAGCCAAGAAAGCCCGCATGGAAGTCCATTCGCCCTGCCAGATCAGCATTCGGCATTGGCTCCACTGCCTTATTCGCAGGGCCTTGTTTTGCAACTCCAGCCGAAGCATTATCAGAAACTTCAGCGGAGGCATTCGCTTGTTTCGAACCGAACAACCAAGCAAATGCCGAACCGTAAGCGGCGGTCGATAAAACAGTACGACGATTGAACATGCTCTACCCTTTCTGCCGCAGGCTATCCATACCTGGGCCATATTTTGCTTGTGGCTTGCCTGTTTGCTCAAGCGCGCCGTAGACGCGCCGGATAAACTGATCTCGCTCGGCGCGCCAAGCGGTGGCTTCTTCATCGGTGGGTTGATATTCGTTGATCAAGTCGAGAGAAATGCCCTGATTTTTTAAAACAGACTCCAACACCTTTATGCGGCGCTGCGCGCTCCATATTTCAGACCCCATCGCCACGAAGCTAGTCACCAAAGCGTCCATGGCTGGGTGATCAAAAAAAACGGCGCGCTCGACTTCGTAAGCCAACGAGTCAGTGGTGTGGTTTTCTCGGTTATTGTTTTTGGTTGGCATCGGCTTGCTCCGCATGAAGAAGACTGGTTCAAAGTTGTTGCGATGCTACACATGCCTCATCGCGGGTCCAATACAAGATGCCTATTAGTCCATCGAGAAAGACTGTCTCAAGCCGTTCAATCCATCCCCTAGAAAGCCGTTGATTCAGATTCAAAGAACTCTCTAAATTCGCCCAAAGCGGATAGGACTTTATCCAATGCAGGCTCTTCTGGAGCATCAGCGTCTGCAATGATGGTCAATTCCAGAGGGTCTTTGGGGTCTGGCAAAGGGTAAACGGACGTGCCAGCTGGTATCGAGAGAATCCCCATCACATGGCTAGGGGCGATACCGACCAAGCCATTGCGACGAACAGCCTGAAGCATTGTGAGCCAACAGTCGGTTTCAAGTGAGACATCCGGATTTTCGCAATGTTCAGCAAGGCAGATATCGATCAATGCCCTTCCAGGAACAGTGCTTGTTGGCAGACACAGTTCATGCTTGGATAAATCCGCCCATGACAAACAAGTGGGCAAACTTGCACCAACCGAACCGTATTTGAACGCGACATAGCTTTCTGTGGTCAATGGGAATGTTCGATAATTCTCGACTTCGATTGCTGACGTGTAAGAAATCCCCAAACTGAGGTTTTTTTGAGAGACTCTGCGCGCAACCTCAACGGCTGACAGTGTTTGAATATCAGTTGAAATGGGGATGTCTTGGAGACGCATAAACGACAGAAGCAAAGATGCCAGTGGAGAGGCTGAGGGCACGATGCCAACAGAGATTACGCCTTCACCAGCCTTCCTAATGCGCGAGAAATCCTGTTTTAATGCATCACAATCGTTCAGTACAACGGTGGCCCAATCAACAACCCGATCACCAAATCGGGTCAACCCTCGAAAACGATGATCGCGAATGACCAGCGGCACGCCGAACTCATCCTCAAGTTGACGAATTCGAGCGGACAAAGTTGGCTGCGTAACAAAGCACTTGTCGGCAGCCCGAGCAAAATGCCGCTCGTCAGCCAAAGTGACGAGATATTTCAACTGGCGCAAATCCACAGCCTACTCCTTCAAGTTTGGTGGAGCCAAGACCTATTGAAAACAGTCAAGAAGCCCTCCGCATGGAGGCAACCTATCTGGATTTCACACCATAGCAAGCAACCAAATTGTCGCGCTTCACTAAAGTAGAACCACCCCAACCGCGCCCAATATCCAGCCATACGCAGAAGGCACTTAGGTTAACCCGCTGATGCATCCCGCTTCATCCGCTCAAGCTCTTCTGTGACAATCCGCATCACCCGCCCCAAATAAGCGGACCGGCGCTCATCACGCTCCTTCTCAACATCTTCGGTAAGCTCGAACGATTCGACATTTTCCGCTGTCGGCCAGATTTTGTCAGCCGCCAGCTTTTCATGAGTGTCCAGCCGGTCCCTTAGAACGGAGACCTCGCCTGTAAGAGCCATTACCATTGCCAATACCTTGTCGACACTTGGGTCATCAAAGAAGTATGGTCGCTTACCTTTTGCGACCTTAGGGCGCTCCTCCGTTTCTAACGACATTGATACGCCTTTCTCTCAAAACGCCGGTTTTAGCAGCGCATTCCAACACAAATAATGGACTGACGATACCTACAATTCAAACACCCAACAACCAGATCCTTGTTAGATTGATTCTATGGTTTGATTAGACATATCTATTTGAACTTGGGCCGTCCGAAGTGCTCAACACATGATTGATCATTCGGCTGTTGGGGTTTCGGCTGAGGGTTCTGGTTGGTCCTCTGTACTTTTCAGAAAGTTCGGTAATGTCGCCTCTTCCTTTGCTGAATATGTTAGTCGGTTTCGGCCTAACCGTCCAAACAACCCGTTTGCAGGCTCGGAATTGATCAAGCTTAGTTTTTCATTCAAGCAAACATCTTTGTGTTTGCTTCACCTATTGCTGAGCCTAACCGGCTTGATTTTTTCAGCTACTTCCAGCCACGCAGTGCCTAACAATAATGATGCAGATTGGCCCTCATTTGGCGGCCAAGAGAGCGGAGGACAATTTTCCACTGCCACCGCCATAGACGAATCAAATGTTCGAAACCTAGCTAGAGCATGGTCAGTCAAGACAGGTGACATTGTTGACGCATCTCCTTTTGATGGGGGCACGTCTTTTCAAGCGACCCCCATTCTATGGAATAAGCGTCTTTATATCTGCACTCCGCTAAATCGCATACTCGCACTTGATGCTAAAACAGGTACCCAAAGCTGGGCCTTTGATGCCCATGAGCATATATCCGATAAAATGCCTCGCATTGCCGGAAATTGCCGCGGCGTGGCCATCGCAGCAGATGAGGGAGCCGAGACTTCGGAAAAAAACTGTGCCGCGCGCATTTACCGCGGAGATGTATTTGGCAACTTCTTTGCGGTTGATGCGAAAACAGGCAGTCTGTGCCCTGATTTTGGAGCTGGCGGAATTATCAATGTCAACGATTTTGACAACAAAGGCAGAACCGGGCTTTTCCTTAGCTCTCCGCCTGCGATTTATAATGATCTTGTAATCCTAGGCTCAGGCGTTGGCGATAATATGTTTGCTAATGCAGATGATGGTATCGTCCGAGCTTTAGACTCTAAGACAGGAGAGCTTGTTTGGGAATTTAACCCCATTCCGCCGGAATTGAGCGACCGAACAGGCGGTGCCAATGTCTGGTCGATGCTATCAGTAGATAATGAAAATGGACTAGTATTTTTGCCAACTTCAAGCCCAAGCGTCGATCCATATGGAGGCGCTCGTAACGTCGATATTCCATATGCCAATGCTGTTGTCGCTTTGGATGCAAAAACAGGCGAAGTGATCTGGCACCAGCAATTGGTTCGACATGACCTGTTTGATTATGATTTACCCTCGCAACCCGTCCTAAGCGAACTGTCTATCAAAGGGAAAACCGTTCCGGTCGTCATTCAAATCACCAAGATGGGCTTTGCATTTATATTCAATCGAATGACGGGAGAACCGATCTTCCCGCTTAAGAATATCGCCGTACCTGAAAGCGATGTTCCTGGAGAATACGCGTCGCCCACACAGCGAATTCCAGTCGCACCAGAACCGTTTTCCCGGCAAGCGATGACGCGCGAAGACGTTTGGGGACTCACACCAATAGACAGGGCATCTTGCCTCTCGCAGTTTGACAAGCTGCGCAACGAAGGCATTTTTACGCCACCTAGTCTCCAAGGGACCTTGCAAATACCCTCTGCCTTGGGCGGCGGCAATTGGGGCGGCGCATCCTATGATGCCTCGAGCAATTTGCTGATCGTAAAGACACAAAACCTTGCAAGCATAATCAAATTGGTTCCCGCCGACCCCAATGAAGAACGGGAACTGGGTTCTCCAATTGAATTTCTGCAAAAGCCCTTGAATGAAACGCCTTATCGGCTTGATGGAGAGTTTTTCATGTCCTCCTGGGGTGTGCCGTGCACGTCGCCACCTTGGGGGGAATTGGTGGCCATCGATCTTTCAAAAGGAACCAAGGTTTGGAATTCGCCGCTCGGCCGTGTTCCCTTTGGTCCATTCCATCTCTCCAAAAAATGGGGCTCGCCCAATGTCGGTGGACCGATGATGACAGCTGGCGGTTTGATATTTGTTGGTGCGGGAATGGACAATTCATTTCGTGCGATTGATGTGACAACGGGCCAGCAATTGTGGCAGGACGATAAATTACCAGCGCCGGTAAACTCGGTACCGATGACCTATGAAATTGATGGCGAGCAATTTGTCGTCGTCACTGCGGGCGGTAACGCTCTTTTGGGAACGGACCTCTCCGACACAATAGTCGCCTACCGGATTGGCGAGGAAAAAGGATGGTTCGGCCAGCTGTTAGAGTCGATTGGTCTGGATTGAATGGAGTTTGAATGTGAATATTATTAGGAAACCCAAGCGGACAGCGTTAGCAAGCCTTTTGCTTTGTTTGATCACCGCGGCTTGCTCAAATGCAGACATGCAAGGCGGCGATTTCAAATCACCCCTTGATGATAAAACGGCGCAAATCTCAAATATCTCCGGCGACGCAGCTGCAGGGAAGATTGCCTTTCAACAATGCCAAAGCTGCCATTCGGTAGAGCAGGGCAAACATCTGCTTGGGCCTTCACTTGCTGATATTGTGGGTGCGCCAGCGGGTAAATCTGCGGGTTTCAACCATTCGCCAGCTAGCATTGCGAGCGGCGTAGTTTGGACAAAGGACAGCCTTGATAAGTTCTTGACCAGACCCACCAGTGTGATCTCTGGCACAATGATGGCGTTCCCGGGGGTGCCCGACACCCAAGCCCGCGCTGATATAATTGCGTATCTAGAAAGCCCACAATGACTTCGGCTTCCAACCTACGCAAACGACTTTCGGACGACGCAATCCTTGTAGCGCCCGGTATCTATGATGCTTTTAGCGCCCTCCATGCAGAAATGGCTGGATGCGAGGCAGTCTTCGCTTCTGGATCTTCTCTCGCCGCAACTCATCTTGCCCGGCCAGATATCGGACTGCTGACAGCAACCGAAACCTGCGAAATAGTCTCACGAATAAGCGAGCGAATTTCTATTCCCATTTTGGTTGATGCCGACCAAGGCTTCGGCAATCGCTATAATGTTGCGCGGACTGTCAAAGCCCTGGAACGGGTAGGGGCTGCCGCAATTCAGATCGAAGATCAGCAAGAAGTGAAACCGAATGCAGAACCATTGTCACGGCCGCTTATCAGTGCAGAGGCTATGACTGACAAAATTAAAGCCGCCCGCGATAGCCTCATCGACCAAAATGTCATCATCAGCGCGCGTACCGATGCAATGAGCAGTGAAGGGTTTGATGCCTCGCTGGAAAGAGCGACCCGCTACATAGACGCTGGCGCCGATATGATCTTTGTGGAAACGCTCACAAGTCGAGCTCAGATGGAAGCGTTAACAAGCCAATTAGGCAACCGTGTTCCGCTACTTCACAATTTGCTCCGGCCTACAGACGAGGTCACCGACGCCCAGACAGCGCAGGAAATTGGATACAGCGTGGCCTTATTCCCCGGAGCTGCACTTGGCGCCGTTGGTGAAGCATTAGAAAACACGCTGGGCGACCTGCTTGCCAAACCAAAGTTAAACCTAAACGCTCCCCAAAAAGACAGTATCGGAACAGGAGCATTTCTAAGTGAACAAGGATAGCAGGCAAAAGGCAATGCGATGCACAGTTCAAGCCAGATGATTGTTCCCGTCACCGGGGGCAGTCTTGCGACTTGGGACGTGGGCAAAGGAGAGCCAGTGCTGCTAATATCTGGGTTAGGCGGACGAGCAGCCTTTTGGGCAGATATCGCGCCAGGATTAGCAAGTGAATTTCGTGTGATCACCCATGATCATCGCGGCACAGGATCAAGCTCTCCTGACGCAATCGACTATTCGATATCGCAAATGGCAGACGATGTGATCCAATTGATGGACGCAAGCCAGATAGAACGGGCTAGCCTTGTGGGGCACTCCACTGGCGGTGCAATCGCTCAACATCTGGCGCTGCATCATCCAGGTCGTCTGAACAGCATCGTCTTAAGCGCAACATGGGCTGGCCCATCGCAGTACTTCCTAAATCTGTTTGAGCAACGCCGCGTAATTCTAAGCCAGCTTGGCCCGCAAGCGTATTTGGCCGATGGCATTCTGAGGGCTCACCCTCCCAGTTACTTTAACGCCAACGCAGCGAAAATATCCGCTAACGAAACGGACCGGCTCCGCCAATTTCCAGATAAGGCAATTGAGCTATCACGCATTGACGCAGTTATGGCGCATGATCTTAGGGATAGGATTAGCGAAATTGATCTACCAACCTTGATTGTCTCTGCTGACGATGATCAAATTGTACCGGCATATTATGCAGATGAACTGGCCGATCGCATACCAGGTGCCGTTAGACAACGTTTCGAACAAGGTGGACATTTTTTTCCGCAAATACATCCACTTAAGTTTGTTCGAACTATGGTAGAATTCTTAAAGGGGAATTGAAATGAAGAAGGACCCCAACGCCCCATGGTGGGCTGTGATCGGACCTGATGAAGGTCAACATCGCTGGCAACCCCTGCCTTCGCGCGGCTATGTTTCGTTAAAACTCTCTCCGCAAAACATGCCTTACGATGGATTTTCCTCTGGGATTCAGGTGCTACCAGCAGGGTGCAGCGTCCGGGAACATGGACACAAGCAGAATCACGAACTGATCTTTGTCTACGAGGGAAAAGGCACTTGCGAGATCGAAGATGAACACTTTGATATCGAGCCCGGCTGTACAATTTTGTTTGGACGCTATGCTCGCCATTTAGTGACGAACACTGGTGACTGCGACATGCGATTTTTCTGGGTTTTCTTTCCACCCGGCCTGGAAAATTGGTTCGAAGCCATTGGCAAGGTTAGGCAGCCCGGCGAAGAAATGCCTGAGGCATTCGACCGGCCAGAAGGCGTCGAAAAGGTCATGGAAATGATGCGTTTTGTTCCGCCGAGGGAAAGGCCAAACGATTAATGCTCGTGCTCAATAAGTCTCAAACAGCAAAGGCGCTAACCCATGCCGCGTGCATCCCTTTGATCAAAGAAGCCATGGAAGCTGTTTCTCAAAGAGATGTTATAATGCCGCTGCGGCAATATCTCCACATTCCAGGTTCAGAAGGTAAGCTGACCGCGATGACTGGATTTCTCGGCGGAGAAATGGGTTCGTTTGGTCTAAAGATCGTGAGTAAATTTCCGCGCGACCACAAAAGCCCGCACGGAACACATGTCGGCATGGTCATAATTTTCGATCGCACAAATGGCCTTCCCGTTGGGATGCTGCACGGAGGCGAATTGACCGCAATTCGCACCTCCGCTACTTCCGCATTTGCAACCGATCTGCTTGCCTTGCCTGATGCATCGAAACTGTTGATCGTTGGAGCAGGAGAAGAAGCCAGGCACCATTTGCAAGCCATCAATGCAGTCCGTAAATTTGAAAAAATATCCGTTTGGGCCCGGAATCCTGACCGTGCCCATGAATTTGCAACCAAACATTCTGCTCTAGTTCCGCAAGAAATAGAGGTAAGTACTGATCTGGCCTCGGCTGCAAGTGATGCGCATATTATTTGCACGGTCACTTCTGCCAAAGAACCATTCTTTAACGCCGAATGGCTGCAACCAGGGACGCATATCAATTTGGTTGGTGCTGCGATCAAGGACGCTGCGGAGGCAGATTGGCAAACAGTTTGTGCGGGACCCTTTTATACCGACTTCATCCCATCTGCGATGGATCAGGCCGGGGAACTCTTAGCAGCGATTGACCGCGGTGCTTTTTCCGAAGAACAGATCGCTGGCGAAATAGGGCAAGTTTCGCTTGGGCAAAGGCAAGGCCGTCAATCACGCGAAGAGATAACCATTTACAAATCCCTTGGCGTTTCCGCGCAAGACCTGGCCGCAGGTCTGGGCGCACTTACCAATGCGAAAAATCTTGGCCTTGGGCAGGATATTGATCTGTCGGCATAATCGCAGTGTGCTGCATGCACGGGTGAAAGGCCCTAATTGCTTCCTACAAAAACAGTTCAGCTGTCGCCTCAATAATGGCATCTTGGTCGAGGCGATAAGTCCGATAAAGGTCTGGCAAGTCGCCGGTTTGGCCAAAGCTGTCAGTGCCCAGTGGGCTGACCCTATGGCCGCGGACCGCACCAATCCATGAAAGTGCGGCTGGTGAACCATCCAAGACCGTGACAATCCCTGCATTGGGAGACAACACGCTAAGGAGGCTTTCGATATGACAATCTCGATCACCACTTTCCTTCCAACGCCCAGCACGGGCCGCTGACCAATCACGGTGCAGCCGATCTGGCGATGTCACTGCGAGCAACCCAAGGCCCGGAATATCTCCTTCAAGCTGCTCCCAAGCTGACAGCGCCTCAGGCGCAACCGCGCCGCAATATGCTACGGCGGCCTCGCATCCAGCTTTTGGTTCTCGCAACCAATATGCGCCCGCTAGCGCATCTTGTTTCCAACCATCATCTTTTCGTTCCAATTGCTGAATGGCACGAGTGGTTAAGCGAATATAAGCGGAGCTACCATCGGCATCCTGCATTTGAGCAAATGCCCATTGCATTATCAACGCAACTTCATCGGCATAGGCTGGCTCGAAACTCTCCAAATTGGGTTGCCCCATACCAATCAGAGGGGTGTTGATGGATTGGTGCGCACCGCCCTCTCCAGCCAAAGTGATGCCAGAAGGTGTTCCAACCAAAAGAAACCGCGCGTCCATGTAACAGCCATAATTCAACGCATCCAATCCGCGCGCGATGAACGGATCGTAGACAGTTCCTACTGGCAACAATCTGGTCCCAAAATGTTCAGCGGACAAGCCAAGCGCAGCAAGCGCCAGAAAAAAATTATTCTCTGCAATGCCCAATTCAATATGCTGCCCTGCTGACTGCCCTTCCCATTTTTGAACGCTTGGGATTTTCTCTTGCTTAAAAACATCAACCAGTTTTTTGCGCCGGAACAGGCCGCGTTGATTTACAAAAGCGCCAAGATTGGTGGTCTGGGTTACATCGGGAGCGGTGGTCACAATGCGGTCAGCCAACTCGGCATCTGATTTGGCAAGGTCATGCAAAATCTTGCCAAAGGCAGCCTGCGTCGATTGTTCCTTTCCATTTGGCGCAGCAAACTGCGAAGGGACATCAACTTGTGGGGCAGAAAACTCAGACAGTTTTTGCGCGATTGGGCTATCGTCGACAAAAGCTTGCAGCTGGGCGGCAGTATTATCCCCAAGACCAGCCCATTTATCCCATTCTTGTCCTTCGGCAATTCCCAGCTTGCCGCGCAGCTCTTTAATCTGGGCATCATTCATCATCCCGGAATGATTGTCCTTGTGGCCAGCCAAGGGCAATCCATGCCCTTTCACGGTGTAGGCAATCAGCAGTGTTGGCCTATCATCGTCCATTGAATCAAAAGCATCGATGAGCGTTTCAATGCAATGCCCCCCAAGGTTTGTCATCAACCTTGCAAGTGCATCATCATCGTGCTGGTCCAGCAGCGCCTTGACCCCGTTTTTTGAGCCAATGTCACTTAACAATCTCGTGCGCCACGCATCTCCGCCAAGAAAGGTCAAAGCCGCAAATTCTGCATTGGGACAATTTTCGATCCAGTCCTGCAACGCCTTGCCGCCAGGTTTCTTAAACGCTGCGCGCTGCAACTTCCCATTTTTAAGCGTGATGACCCGCCAACCGCATGTTTCAAATATGTCATCAAACCTTCGGAACATTCGGTCCGCAGTCGTCGAATCAAGTGACTGGCGATTATAATCCACCACCCACCAGCAATTGCGTAAATTGTGCTTGTAGCCCTCAATCAGGCACTCATAAATATTGCCTTCGTCGAGCTCCGCATCCCCCATCAATGCGATCATCCGTCCCGCATTTGCCTCTTCTAAATAGTCGTGCGCAATAAGGTAATCTTGGACCAGGCTGGTGAATGCTGTTTCTGCCACGCCGAGCCCCACCGATCCGGTCGAAAAATCCACAGGAATGCTGTCTTTTGTGCGCGAGGGATAACTTTGCACTCCGTCCAAACCGCGGAAACGCTCCATCTTTTCTTGCGACTGTTGATCGAGCAAATAATGGATTGCATGCAGAACGGGGCCAGCGTGAGGCTTAACGGCGACCTTGTCTTGAGGCCTCAACGCATGAAAATGCAAAGCCGCCATTATGGCCGTCATCGAAGAGCAGCTAGCCTGATGGCCGCCGACCTTTAAGCCGTCGCGTTTTTTCCGGATATTATTGGCATTGTGGACCATCCAAGACGATAGCCAACGCAGTCGTTCATCAAGCAGCTCAATATTTGAGATGTTATCGGTCTTGTCTAAGGCTTTGGCAGCGACCATCGCGTTTCTCCATGCTCGATATGCGGCTCAGTCTAGTGTAAAAGGATGAATGATCGGTGCCTTAAAGCGCTTCATTTTTTGGATCGTGCTTCGCCCTCAATTGGATCACTCAAAATGCAAGGGTCAGCAACGTTCACGCCTTGCTCCAAAAACTCCAAGGATTTCGCCAAAGCCTGTTCGAACAGCCGCTGCGAAACCGTATCTGCTGGCTTTTCTCGCCCGAACACTCCGCCAAAATAGTGATCCACCCCTTTACCCACCCACAGCGAGCTAAGGCCGCTTGGGCCGCTTTCATAGCTAGTCGTATGGACGCGCCAATCATCGACGAACCCGGGGAACACATCCTTGGTTCCCGTTATGGTAAGTGCAGGCACAGCAAGCGAACTCCATCCCTCTTTCGCAATCACCCCAGCCCTCGGTCCAGGAGGAGACCATCCAACGACCGCATCAACATCAGGGTTACTGCGATCCGTCAAAGGGGCTGCATGTTCAATAGCTTTTGCTCCTCCCGTCAATTGGGCGATCAGCGCACCATAGCTATGGCCAATTGCCACAGTTCGCCCATCGTCGAGCGAAAGCCCGCGATCGCTGAGTTCGTTTGTTATGGCGCTGGGCGGGGCTAATGCCAATGCCATATCATCATTGCGCGTTAGCCAAACCTCGCTCTGCGCCGGAGGAGTATCACTATCAAAATCCTCTGAATCAACGTGCATCGGCGCAACCACAATAAAGCCAGCCGCCGCGATCGGTGCCAGCATGGCGCGGTAGCGGTCTGGTGCAGCGAACGCCCCATGAGAGAACGCTGCCAATGGATAACTGCCGCTTTTCAAAGGAGCGAAGACTATAACCGGCACAAGACGCCCAGACGAAGCTTTGATATTCAGCAAGAACTCTTGTGATTGGCCGGCAAGGCGCGCCTTGCAAGTCTGCTGCGTCAAAGGCGCACTTTCAGCTGAAGCGGCTTGCACATTCTCCATTCCTTTGAGCTGAGCCGAAGGCACCGCACAGCTTGCAAGGCAGCCAGAAAAAGCCAGTATGGAAATAGGGAATAAATCTCTCATCGTATCTGTCTGATACGTGAGGAATGTAATTGCCCGTCCTTATTTGAATTTAACCATCTAACGATGAAAAGGGCTCAATGCCGAGGGTCTGGGCCTTCAATGCATTTTGACCGAAGGGTAGACATAACCGAATCTCAAATGGCGTTACTAATATGCACGCTGTTAAACATCGATCCGCGACCAATTATATGACTTTTTCATTCCACAATGAAGGTAAGCCAAAAATGAGCTATGACGCAGTTTATAGCACGAGCATTGCAAACCCGAATGAGTTTTGGCTCGAGGCGTCGAAAACGCTCGATTGGGAAACGCAACCAACGGCAGGCCTTGCGGATGATGATGCCGCATGGTTTGCAGATGGCACATTGAACCTCTGCTACAATGCGGTAGATCGCCATGTTATCGCTGGTCGCGGCGCTGATGAAGCGCTGATTTATGAAAGCCCGGTGACGGGAAGAAACGAGACATTCACTTTCGCTCAGCTCCAAGATGAGGTTTCCCGCACAGCTGGTATGCTGGCCAATGTCGGAATCCAGAGCGGTGACCGCGTAATCATCTACATGCCGATGATACCCCAAGCCATTTTTGGAATGCTTGCCTGCGCGCGCATTGGCGCCGTGCATTCAGTGGTCTTCGGCGGCTTTTCAGCAACCGAGCTAGCCAAGCGGATTGATGATTGCGAACCGAAAGCCATTTTAACGGCAAGCTGCGGGATCGAAGCCAAAAAAGTGCTGCCTTACAAGCCGATCATTGATGAGGCTATCGCGCGCGCCAAACACGTTTGTTCCAAAGTCTTCATCTGGCAGCGCGCGCAGTGCGAGGCTGAATTCACCAGCAATAGCGATTTGAATTGGCGATCAGCATTGGCGGGATCAGAGCCCGCACCCTGCGTATTCGTTGCTTCTCAGCATCCGCTCTATATCCTTTATACTTCGGGCACTACGGGCAAGCCGAAAGGAGTGGTTCGCGAAACGGGCGGATACGGTGTCGCGCTGGCTTGGTCGATGCCCAATATTTACGGCGTTCAATCAGGTGAAACCTATTGGGCGGCTAGCGACATTGGCTGGGTCGTGGGGCACAGCTATATCGTTTACGGGCCTCTGATTAATGGCAATGCAACAGTCCTGTTCGAAGGAAAGCCGGTAGGAACGCCGGATGCTAGCATTTTTTGGGAAATCGCAGCGAAGCACAATGTCAGCGTATTGTTTACTGCGCCAACAGCGATCCGGGCGATCAGGGCCGCCGATCCACGAGGCGCATTATTAAAAAAGGCCGCGCCAAAGGCTCTACGGGCCCTATTCCTCGCCGGTGAACGGGCTGACCCAGATACTGTTGAGTGGATTGGAGAGCAATTGGGCAAACCCATAATCGATCACTGGTGGCAAACAGAACTTGGCTGGCCAGCGCTTGCCAGCTGTGTTGGCCTTGGCAGCGAGCCGGCCGCAATCGGCGCAGCAGGTTATCCGGTTCCCGGTTTCGCATTCGCAATATTGGATGGGCATGGGGAAGCAGTGACCGCAGAAACAACAGGCAACCTAGTCATTGCTAAACCCTTGCCACCCGGCAGTTTTCGTAGTCTGTGGAACAACACAGATGGTTTTGACGGGTATTTCTCTGCGTTTGATGGCTTTTACTCAACTGGAGATGCTGGGCTAATGGGGGGCGATGGTGCGTACCGTGTGATGGGCCGCACGGATGACATCATCAATGTCGCAGGACATCGCCTATCCACCGGCCAGATAGAAGAAGTCGTTGCAGCCTGCGGATGCGTAATTGAATGTGCTGTTATCGGCGGCAGCGACGAATTGAAGGGCGAGGTTCCCGTCGTTTTCTATGTCGCGGCACCGGGTAAGAATCACAATGCGAGCAGCGAAATAGTGAAAGCGATACGCGAAGGAATTAGCCCCATTGCTGCACCGCGTGATTGTGTTGCTATCGATGCACTTCCCAAAACGCGCTCTGGCAAAATCCTGCGCAACATCTTGCGCGCTATTGCCAATGGCCGTGAGATAGTCATTCCTCAAACAATCGAAGATCCTAACGCGATTGATAGCACGGCCGCATATTATCGAGCAGCGGTGAAGCGTTAAGCACTAGATCAAAGAGGGCTGCCTGTGCGGTCGAGCGCGCGGTTTTGCAGGTTTGGCGATCGATTAAGTGACTGTGAGCGCTGAAATGATTGTGGATGTTGGCGTGAATAGAAACGAACTTTTGCACCGATTCCACTTGCCGAAAACGCTGCATAAAGCGCACTTTTCGTCGGAACGGTAAGTACGAGTTTTCTACCCGATTGTTCTTACATCGGCCCATTTCGCGGCGCTCTTCGCTGCCAAGCTCTCGCATCACAGTTGCACCGTACCGTGGCAAATGTCGTAGCCGCGCTTCAAGAGCATATCTTCGACGTTCATCAGCGAAAGAGGAAAGCGTAAGTCCAAAAGGACCACAAGCCGAGTGACATAAGGCGACAAATTGAAATAGCGAAACGGATTAGCTCGTTTGCAAGGTCTCGGCATCACCCTGCTAACCGTTCAGAGCGTAAACTTAATCGGGTCCATTTGCTTTGACAGCACCACTTATTTCGATAGTCGCCTCTTTTTGGAAACGTGTCGAACAAACGATGCCAGCGCTTTGTTGAATTCCTCAGGCCGTGTTGCGAATGGAGAATGCCCTGCTCCCTCAAGAGTGTGAACCTTCAGATGAGGGGCGGCAGCTCTCAACGCGGCAAGCCCGCCCTGAGAAACGGAAGGATCTTTGCTTCCATGTATAATCATGACCTCCACTTCCGCTAGAAGCCCAACGATATCGGTGTTGTCCATTGGATGACTTTGTAAAGGCTTTCGGACATAGGGCGGGACCATCAAAGCAAGTTGATGCGCCTTTGTTTGCCACTCCGAATCCTTGCCCCCTTCGGTTAGCAGAGGGATAAAGAGCTCTGTCGCCTCGCGCTGATTTGCGAAACTGGGCGAACCACGCAATTCTCGCATGCGGGTGATGCTTGCGAGGACGGTTGGATCGATGCCGCCGTCAGGCGGAAAGAATGGGGTGAAGCCGCCAAGCGCTCCGACCATTACAATCCCTAAAGTTTTGGCCGTCCCGAATGTCCGCAGATAGTCGGCTGCAACCAAAGAGCCGTAAGACCAGCCGACCAAAATGGGGCGCTGAAGATCGGTCGCTTCCATGACGCGAGCGACATCCTTCGCCCAGACTTCAGGGTTGTCATACGCCGATGTCTCGCTCGGTTTGCCAGACAAGGCATGACCACGTAGGTCAAAAGCGACGATCCGGAATTCTTCTGCAAGCTCTGATTCCAGTTGCTTGGAGAAACTGCTCGCTCCCATGCTCAGGCCATGGAGGAACAAAATTTCAGGGCCATCGGGGTTACCGGTTGTTGTCACAGCCAACGGGACCCCGCCTTCCCCCTCGACGTAGAACGATTTGGCCAATACGGTGGGACTGACGAGGAATGGCAGCGCAATCAGGATGGCAGCGCAAATATTTTTGACAAAGATGTTCATGGGCACCTCTCACACGCGATCTTGCTAAGACAGTGACTGGCTATCGCATTCTACCCTGGCTTCTCGTCCAAATGTTTCTTTCTATATGATGATAGCTATTTTGGATTTGAGTCTGACAAGAATAAGGTAACTTGATGGCGTTTCGTGTTATACGAGGCCAGCATAATTTGATGCCTAAGATCAATCATGATGACGGATCGCATCCCGGGCGGCCAATGCCGCGGGGGATACTGTTCGCATATGGTGCGCCAGCGGTCCCGCTTCAGGTGTTGCTCACGCCACTCTTGATATTCCTGCCCACTTTCTACGCAACCGATTTGGAACTTGGCCTTGCCGCTGTTGGCACCTTGTTTTTGTTGGCCCGAGCCTGGGACGCGGTGACGGACCCGATCATCGGCGCTTTGTCGGATCGCACCAAAAGCCGGCTCGGTCGGCGAAAACCTTGGATCATCGCGGGCACACCCTTGCTGATGATCGCGAGCTATTTCGTACTGGTTCCATCGCCCGATATGACCCTCCCGATGGCCGTGTTCCTGATCGGGATATTCTATGTCTTTTGGACCATGATCTTCATCCCCTACCAATCGTGGGGGGCCGAAATTCAGTCAGGTTATGAGGATCGGACGCGAGCGGCGGGGTTCCGAGAAGGCGGAGCGGTACTTGGGGTGCTGGTCGGAATTGGCATTCCCTTGCTTTTGATTGATCCGATCGCAGAGCCGGCTAGAAACCTAGTTTTGCCAGATGGGCTCGGGCTTGATGCGTCGCTGCACAGCTTGCATCTGGTGATTTTCGTTACCTTCATTGCGCTTTTGCCAATCGCATCGGCGGTTTCCTGCTTTTTCGTGTCGGACACAATGCCCAAGCAACTGCCGCGTTTCTCTTGGAAACAAACAGCAACGATCCTTGTCCGCAACAAACCCTTTCAGCGGCTTTTTGCAGGCTACTTTGTCGCGCAGCTGGGCTTCCTTGCCTTTCTCTCGGCAGTTCAAATGCTGATCACTCGAGCGCTTGAAATCGAGGCGTTTCTTTTCTTGATCTTTCTGCAGAATATTGTCGCCGTTTTGGCGGTGCCCCTTTGGCTTCGGTTTGCGAATCGTTTTGGCAAACGCGAAGCCTATTGCGCTTCCTTGCTGATAATTTCCGTCGGCTTCTTCGCACTTGCCTTGATACAACCCGGCGATTTCGCGATGGCCTTGGCGGTTTTTCTGTTCAACGGATTGGGTTCCAGCGGCAAATTGATCCTTCCCGCTTCGATTGCCGCAGACACGGTGGACTATAACACGCTCAAAACCGGTTCAAGCGAAACTGGATCGCATTTGGCGCTGCTCAACATGGCCAATAAAGCCACGTTTGCGATATCGATTGGGGTGACATTTCTCGCCTTGTCAGTGACCGGCTTTGACCCAGCATCGTCCACAAATTCGGAAACCTCGATCAACGGTCTTTTGATCGTAGGCACACTTGTCCCAGCTTTCTTAGTCTTATCGGGCATGCTCATCATGTGGGGATATCCGTTGTCCAAAAGCCGCCATTCCATCATCCAGAAAAGGCTGGCGCGCCGCGCTCTTCGCTCCCAAGCCGATGCCTGAGTCAACCGAACATCGAAGGGTTCCATAACCGTATAGCTGATCGCCGCGATCGATCTGGAAGACGCCGCTAAACACAATGCCTATTGCTCAAACAATCTGGCGGTTGCTCAAGCCGTCGGTGGCAAAACCATCATCACAGGTCATCAGGTTGCCGTGTTTGGCTTTTGAATAGCCCTTAGTCCAACCCTTGTCATCATATATACCAGCAGAAATAGGTGATCTCTATTAGGCAATCGATACAATGACATTGCGCCCTAGCTCTGCGTCCTGCAACTTTGCCCTTGGTAAAACAGCGTTTGATCGCCCAATTGGTAATGAAGGAAAGTAATAGAGTGTCGTTTCATGGGCTAATTTCTAGCGCTTTCATTAAATCAGTCCGACCCTGATAGAAGCGACACTATACCGTCAGTGCGAGGCAATGTGAGGGTCACCTGCACCGCCTCATTGGAACGCTTAAAAAACGAAAGGCCTTACGCCCATGATGTTGACTCGTCGCCGCTTTGTCTATCAGTCTGCTGCTTCTCTCGCCATAGCAAGTTCTGGGCCAGGGTTCGCACGTTCACCATTGGCCGAAGAGAAAGCCGATGTAATCGTGATCGGAGCAGGGCTATCGGGCCTGAACTCCGCAATGATCCTGCGCGATGCTGGATACAAGGTGCTTGTGCTTGAGGCGAATAATCGGGTTGGTGGTCGCGCCTACACAGCCGATGATGTGGAAGGGCGCCCAGAGTATGGCGCCAATCAAATCGGACCGCAATATGCCCGGTTGCGAGGCATGGCTAAAAAGCTGGGGATCAAGCTTAAGCAAGGAGCCAACCTAAACGCGCCATTTGCATTTTCGCTTAATGGTGAATTGATCTCGAAAGAGAGTTGGCCCGATTCCAAATTCAACCGTACCAAAGGGGATGAGCGCGCTTTGCTGCCGTCCCAATTAATGGGACATTACTTGCTCAAAAACGATCCATTCAAAGCCAGTGGAGATTGGTTGAAATCATCGGCAAGCGCCTATGATATCTCTCTTGGAACTTGGTTTAAGAGTTTGGGAGCTTCACCGGCGGCCTTGTGGCTGATGGATCAAGGGTTGATTGCCCCTGACCTGTGGAGCGCGTCCGCTCTCGACAAATTGCAAGGCATACCGAGAGAATATCTCGCGACTTTGAGCAAGGCGAAATCGGGAGTGAAAGGCAATTCTTTCGAGCAATCCGCGCCGGTAAGTTCGCGCGTCGCGGGCGGGACCCAGCGTTTGCCCGAGGCCATGGCGGCCACCCTTGGTGATGCTGTCCGGCTTAACCAACAGGTTGCGCGGCTTGATACAAATGAATCCGGGGTCGAGGTGCGTTGCATGGATGGTACACGGTATAAAGCGGATTTTGCTGTCAGCGCCGTTCCGCTGACTGTATTGCGCCGAATATCAATTTATCCCAATCTAAACGGAAGCCAACGCGAAGCCGTTATGCTCACGCCATATGCGAGCACCACATTTGTTTATCTCAACGTCAAAAGGCGATATTGGGAAGACGATGGCTTTGACGCATCTTTGTGGACAGATGGACCGGTAAACTCCATTCGGCAGCCATTTGATTATACAGGGTCGCGGGAACGCTTGGTCGCTGTTTCAACCGGATTGAAGGGCCAACGACTCGATCAACTTCCACCGAAAGAGCGCGGCGAATTTGTGCTCAAACAAATCGAAACTTTGCGCCCGGCCGCCAAAGGGCAGCTTGAAGTGTCCGGAGTCCATTCCTGGGCACAGGAACCGTTTAGCGCAGGGTGCAGCAGCGCTCTTCCCGCTGGCCATACCCTGCGATTTGCCAACGCGTTGGTCAAACCACATGGCCGGATCCATTTTGCCGGCGAGCACACAAAGCGGCTGGAGGTTGGAATGGAATCTGCAATGGAATCGGGCGAAAGGGTTGCCTCTGAAATAATGGGCCGATCACAAAGCGCAGTCGATCTGGCTACTGACGGAGCTTAACATGAAAAAACCATCAACCTTTGAGCGCCGACCGATTGTCACTGTGCTGACCGCAGCGGCGATGTTGTCGGGCTGCGCCACAGGGCCGCTAACACAGGCTGTGCAAGCCCAAACAAGTTCTGCAGCGGCGAAGCCCAGTGGCCCGCCTAAACCCGCATTGCCGCCCACTTCGACCTTGCTGCGCCATTATCAAGGCACCACCGTCTGCACCGCGCCAGATGGTAGCCATTGCGGCACCGATTATTGGAGTATGTATCGCCATAAGGATGGCTCGCGGGTTATCCATGTTGCCTCTGAAACGGCGCGCGCCGGTGAAGTGCGCCATGCCAGCATCGTCATCGAAGCCGATGGCGTGGTTGGTGAAGCTTTCATGCACAATCGTTCCCCGTCGCAGGCGCTGGGTTCTTCCTATGTCATTCAGACTGACGAGGGCGTGGAACAGGCGATCTATAATAATGTCGGGCTCGGCACACCGGGAGGCATTGAGAAATCCAATGTCGCATCAGATAACCCTCGCAAAGCGCGCTCGATTGGCGTGGGGCCAGCGGCCAGCGATGGTATCCACTTTTTCAATATCCGGCCCGAGGCGGGCGATGGACAAGAACACCAAGTGTTCTGGATGGGCGGCAGCTTTGGTGGATCCATGACCGGAGTGTTCCGATCAACCACATACACTTCGATGGGCGTAGAATCGATCACGATGCCTCAGGGCTATGACATTCCAACCGATCATTACAAAATGGCCAGCGGTTCGGAGGTATGGTTGACCAAAGACAGCCGCATTGTCGTTCGTGCAGATGTCCGGTTCGGACCAGGTCCAGCAATGCGTTACGAGTTGAAGCACCTGAAGGTTACTGCGCTCAACAGCCCTAAACCTACGCCTTAGCCTTCATGATCCACGGCGATGCTATCAGATTAATCGCAATTTGGGTGCTGTCAGTCTAACCGCAGCTAGTCTCCGATTGGCGCAGCCATCCCCTTCCCCAGCATATTTCAGGCCATAAGGTTTTGCCACTCAGCCAGTGCGGCTGAGCGGGCGGTCTTGTAAGTCCGTCTGTCGATTAGGTGGCGCTGGGAGTTGAAGTGATTGTGGATATTAGCATGGAGCGAAGCGAACTTCTGCAATGATTTCATCTGCCTGAACCCTAAAAGGCAGCTTTCAGGCAAAATTGCTCCAACCTCCAACTTCCGAAATTAGGGCGCATTGCAGTCATTCCGAGATCGAGCGAACTGCTTTGAGCAGCAAGAGAACAGACTGGGCGAATTGTTCAAGTGACCTGACTTTGTCTGAGTTGAAGTCGCTTTGCGGGCTGCCCGACTCAAGCGCGGTAATGCTTGCGTCTTCCATCTCCATTCCAGCGCGTGTGTAAAGCTGTCTGATCAGTTCTACCTTGTCCTCGTCCATAAGGCTAAGAAGCCATGGCCAGTGTAGGAAGTCCACCACCATCATTCTGAATTTGCATGACTTTCTTGGGTGCTGTCAGTCTAATCGCAACTTGTCTCCGATTTGCAAAACTCTCCCTTCCCCAACGATCTTCAGGCCATAAGGTTTTGCCACTCAGCCAATGCGGCTGAGCGAGAGGTCTTGTAAGTTTCTCGGTCGATTAGATGGCGTTGGGAATTGAAATGGTTGTGGACGTTGGCGTGGACTGAAGCAAACTTTTGTAGCGATTTCATTTTTCGAAATCTGAGCATCACTCGCTCTTTTCGTCGGAACGGCAGGTGACTGTTCTCCGCGCGATTGTTCTTCCAACGCCCCATCTCGCGACGGCCTTCGTTCCCGAGTTCGCGCATTGCGGCGGGATAGGATTTAAGTCCGTCGGTTACGATTTTCTCGGCCTGTCCATGCTGCTTCAGGGCTTTGCGCAGGAACTTCAATGCGGCCTTTTTATCCCGCTTTTTCGTTACATAGCTCTCGAGAATCTCACCTTCATGATCCACAGCTCGCCACAAATAATGGGTCTCACCATTAATCTTCACAAACACCTCATCGACATGCCAGCGCCAGTTTCGAAAGCCGCGCATCCGGCTTATCCGCTGCCGTTTGATATCTGCTGCAAACAACGGGCCGAACCTATTCCACCACAACCGCACCGTCTCATGGCAGATGTCTATCCCTCGCTCCGCAAGAAGGTCCTCTACGTTCCGTAGCGAAAGTGGAAAGCGGACGTACATCATCACAACAAGCCTGATCACCTCAGGCGATGAGTTGAAATAGCGGAACGGACTTTCTGGTTTAGCTCTCGATTTGCGGCTCATAATCTGCCGCTAGCACACCCTATAGCGAAATGCCCCGTTGGTCTGACAAGACCCGTTGTGCAAAGCAGTACCTTTAGTTCGAATGTATCTCGCTTCCCAAGCCCTAGCTGAGATGAGGCGCTTATTCGCCAAGGCTTGGCACTCGACTTGTGCTCGAGCCTGATTATGGGCATCCTATTGCCCTTCCACTAGTACAAAACGCACGCCAACTGAAGTTGAAAACCCGGTAGGCATCTCTATCATATAGTCGCTGTAACCTATTCCTTGCTTCCAACGCTCGGATTGTGTCGAAAGAACAAATCCTTTCGTCACCCGCCCCCTAGATCCTCCGACATTGAGAGTTCTTCCTAGCCGCGCATTGTACTGCTCGACATTTTGGGCGGTTATAACCTCATTGGTCAGCTCTTTTGCGTTGCCCAACAAGTCATGAAGCCCCCAATCATTCGGTTCAAAGAGCCCCACCTCAGCACCAACAGCAATTTTTCTAATTCTTGGCGGCAGGTCAACTAGATCTTGAGCTGGCAGAAGCTTGTCTCTTATTGACGAAACATCTAGCGCTTCTTGAGTGCTATCTGGCTCGTTGCCCCACGGATACTTCCGGTCACGAACACCAGCCCTTGCGAACCATTCCCACTCCAGAGAAGAAGGCAGCATTGGAAACTGCCCTGTCTTTTCCTTGAACCATTCTTGGTAACAAATGATATCGGATGGCCCCATTGTTGTAATGGCCCAGTCCAATCTCAAACTCTCAAAGACTGGATCACTTCTTACAATAGGGGTATCCTTCCCGCCCCAGCCCCATCGTTTTGGAAGTTCGCAGGAGCCATCCTCATAGGCGGCCAAAAAGTGGTTCCAAGTCAGCTCATATTTACTGACATAGCGGATAGGGCGCAGGCTATCCGGCGCGTCAGGAACACGAACAAAAATCGGACAATCCTCGCATGGCGTGTATTCATCGCCAATCGAATGCTCAACTAGTTGTTCTTTAGATTTTGCAGCCAAATCGTTTGCAGACACTTCAGAGGCTTGCGATAAAGCGCTTTCTGAACACGCTGCTAGAGCACCCAAACTTGCGATCGCAGCTAGCCTTGCCGCTCCCGACAAATAATCAGAAATCATCTTCACCTCTCCCTCCCAGCTTCATCGAACGCTTGAGAGATAGGCGAGAGCAGATATTGAATAATCCGCCGCTTGCGGGTGTTTGTTCTTATTTCAGTAATCATTAGCGAAGTCGTATAAGCAGTCTAAATATATAGCAATTTTGTGGCCGCTTTCCACCCCAATTTCGGGCATTCAGCAACGCCGCAGGTCCCGCCAAAAGCTGTCTGGCAGTTGCCCTAGCCTCTCAGACAAAAGCGGCTTGTCCGCTAACGACCCAGTTGCGGACGTAGATCAAGTTAACCCTTTGGGGCAGGTATTCCTAAGAGTTCCTTGCAAGTCTCCATTTCTTTTGATTTCCAACGGCGCGCAATCCAATTGTCAGACTTTTTTGCCATGCTGGTCAATGATTCGAGGTCGGATATCGCCTGGCTGCATGATCCCTTAGTCGGATTCTTCAATGCGGAAAACACCCTAAAATACAATGCGCTCTTGTTCTCTTGGCCAGCCGCAAGGTTCAACCAATAGGACTCGTCTTTGGGCGAAATATGCTGATCGCTCCAACCCATATTCAGGTGCATGAATACGGAGAATGCGTAATCTCCTTTGTTCTGATTTCGCTTCTTAAGGGCTTCCTCTATCTCAGAAATGGTTAGCTCATAAGATTGGCCGGACTCAACGACTTCTAGTTTTTGGTCTGCAGAAGTAGAAGGCAATGGACCGTCACTAGAATCGATGACATTCTGGCCCGAACACGAGCTGAGGAAGAACAATGCGATTGACGACATAAATTGAGATTGCTTGCAAACCATCATAATTTTCGCCTAAATTCTTTGCTTTTTACTTTTTGGTTTATTAATAGGAAGCCTATTGGCTGCAGGATTTGGATCGTATTTACGAAACGTAACAGCGCCTGTTGCTTTGTTATACACCATAAGGGTGCTGTCAGACTAATCGCAACTTGTCTCCGATTGGCGCAAGATACCCTTTCCCAGAACTGGTTCAAGCCATGAGATTTTGCCACTCGGCCAGTGCGGCTGAGCGGGCGGTCTTGTAAGTTTGACGATCGATTAGGTGGC
>JBDWMF010000007.1:0-1006791 GCA_039972775.1 Erythrobacter sp. | reverse complement strand
TCCCGTTTCTTAGTGACATAGCTCTCTAGAATTTCACCTTCGTGGTCGACAGCCCGCCACAAGTAATGGGTCTCACCATTGATCTTTACGAAAACCTCATCAACGTGCCAACGCCAGTTTCGATATCCGCGCATTCTGCTGATGCGCTGTCTTCGAATGTCCGACGCGAACATAGGGCCGAACCGGTTCCACCAATGCCTGACGGTTTCATGACAAATGTCGATGCCGCGTTCCGAAAGCAGATCTTCCACGTTCCGTAATGAGAGAGGAAACCGGACATACAACATCACGACCAAGCGGATCACTTCGGGTGATGAGTTGAAATAGCGGAACGGACCGGCCGGTTTCTTGCGTCTAGGCATGTTCTCTGCCCTACCCGTTCGTGCCCGATTTTCAATCAGGTCCTTTTAGTCTGACAACACCGCTGAAACCGGACCGGCGGCTATCTAAGTTTTTCAGACAAAAGCGGTTGGTCAGCTGACGACCCAGTTGCGGACATTGACCGTTAGTTTACCGAGCAAGAATATGTAAGCGTCGTTTGTTCACCGTTGGACAGTGTGGCCAAAACAACTCCTGATCCGATCAGGTCAGAAAATGTAAAGGCTCCTGCAGGCACACCGCTTCCCGTGATGGTGACCGGATTAGCTCCGGGGCAGGTTATTCCGCTAGATGGTGCGTCAGTTACAATCGCGCCAGTGATAGCATCTGGTCCATTGTTGGTCACAACGAGCGTATAAGCCGTGGTTGTACCGGACGTTACCGTATCATTTGCCTGGTCAATCTCTCCGTTAATACCGGGCGTATTCGTCTTTGTGATAGATAGATCTGCAGTGGTGACACAGGAGGTGGGGCGCGCAGAAGGCTTCCATTTTGTCAGAAGATAGCACTCTACATCATGTATTTCGGTCATCGACAACGCGCGGTTGTAAATAACTATCTCGGCATAGCGACCATTGTAGCTTCGACCGGATGTTGACCCAATTCTGATGCCCCCTGTAACGCGTGGGCTAATTGCACTGTTATCGGACGCGAAAGGAGCGCCATCCACCCTCAAAAACTGACTACTTCCTGGTTGGTCGTTTCCGGCAGAATATAGAGTTGTCTCAGTTATCCCATTCGGGTTTGCGCCACTAAGACGAGTTGCCCCGCAACAGGCTCCGGCATCAAAAAACAGACTGTTGTTGCTCCAAGGGGTATGGAAACTAAAGCGTCCATTTGCAGATGACGTGCTTGTATTGTCTCCATTCAAATTTAGCGCAAAATTTCTTGTTATTGTGACGTTAGCGCTAACGAAAAATATGGTTGTGGCAGGCTGATTGTTCACCCCAAAAATATTGCCTCCGGACATTTTTTTGCTCGCCGTAAAACGTAGCCCAGGATTTGCTCCATCAAAACCAGTGGCCTCAAATGTTGGTGCAAGAGCAGCAGTTGCCGTGACATCATTTCCATTGCCGCTTTTATCCACCCAAACAGGCACAAGCGATCCATTGGTTGGTTGGGAGCCAGTTCCATTTACATCAGTACCGTCCAACCAAATAACAGCCCCAGGAACATCGAGTGGATCTGATATTTGTGCCAAAATAGGCATCGGAAACGCAAAAACTAAAAGTAACACAAGCAATCTTGTGCAGCCGAATTTATGCATGGCGTCCCCTTTCAAAGTTCAGAATTATCAAAACAAGCATGGGTTAAAGTAAGCCATATCGCTCATAACAAGGATCGACAGACTGAACAAATCTTATGATAACATGAGATTATTGAGGGATTTAAAACCCTAATCGTCGAGCATAAAGCAGGTTTAAGGCAGACAAATGGACTTTCGATGTTCCAGAATACCTCGCGTCGGTGCTGTCAGACTAATCGTAACTTGTCTCCGATTGGCGGATCTATGGCAAGGTCGAGTTGGGCTTAGGCAGCAAGAAATTGCCACTCAGCCAATGCGGCTGAGCGGGCGGTCTTGTAAGTTTGACGGTCGATGAGGTGGCGTTGCGAGTTGAAGTGATTGTGGATGTTGGCGTGGACTGATGCGAACTTTTGCAGCGTTTTCATTCGCCGAAACCGCTGCATGACGCGCTCTTTTCGTCGAAACGGAAGGTGGCTGTTTTCCGCTCGATTGTTCTTCCACCTGCCCATATCGCGGCGGCTTTCATTGCCAAGTTCACGCATCGCGGCAGGGTATGATTTAAGGCCGTCGGTCACGATCCTTTCTGCTTGGCCGTGATGCTTCAGCGCCTTGCGAAGGAACTTTAGCGCAGCCTTTTTGTCCCTTTTCTTAGTGACATAGCTCTCGAGGATTTCACCTTCGTGATCAACCGCCCGCCACAGATAATGCGTCTCGCCATTGATCTTTACGAACACTTCATCGACATACCAGCGCCAATTTCGAAAACCCTTCATCCTTGAAATTCGCTGCTTTCGAATATCGGATGCGAACAGCGGGCCGAACCGGTTCCACCAGAACCGGACCGTCTCATGGCTGATGTCGACGCCGTATTTGAACAGCAGATCTTCGACATTGCGTAGGCTAAGTGGATAACGAACGTACAGCATCACCGCCATACGAATAACTTCTGGCGATGAGTTAAAACGGTAGAATGGACTTGCGGGTTTACGTCGTCTGGGCATCAAACCACCCTACCCCAACCCCCTCAATCCGCAATCGGTGCAGTTAGTCTGACAACACCCATTTCTGGCACCAGATATTCAGCTCGATATTCTGAAAGGACGCCAACCGGCATCTCTTAACCTCCAACAGCTCGTCAAAATGGACATCCCGCTATGCTGGAATGAGCAACGAAAAGCGCTGAATTGGCCAAACTCCAAATAGCCTGTTCCGCCGAATAACAGGCCTGTTATGTTGAATTTGGACCCTGTTATGGCCGAATAAATACCCTGTTATGGCGAATAACAGGGAAACCCCGAAATTTGCCATGCAAGTTACTGTTATTACGTGCTTTCATATAGAGCATTTCATCCAAAACCGATTATTTCAGCCTGCTTTTGGCCCAAAACAAACAATTTTCCCTGTTCTTTCCCTGATAAACAGGGAAACTCCTCTGATCGCAATCTGCCAAGAGACTGCCAGCGCAAAACGGGCCTGTTCTTCTAAGAGATTGATGCTGAAGCTCTCGCCGACGGCGGTTTGGCCTGCTGAAGCCCGCGAACACCGCGGCTTTGCGCAGGCGGCCTGAAAGCTGAGATTGGTGCTTGGGGTGTGTGGCGGAGACGGAGGGATTCGAACCCTCGAAAGAGTTGCCCCTTTACACGCTTTCCAAGCGTGCGCGATCGACCACTCTGCCACGTCTCCGCATTCTTATCAGGCCTAACGCGCGTAAGCGCTGCTGGAGGCCAAACAAGAAAAAGCGCCCTAACCGCGACTTCCTTGCGACGCAAGCGAGCAAATGCCACAAAGCGATTATGAAAAAGATAACGCTTGGCCTCGCCGCGCTGATTGCGCTGAATTCACCAGCTTTCGCGCAGGATGAGAAACCCGAAACGCGCTCAAGTAGCGAAGCGGTAGCGCAAGCAAAAGCGCGCTCAAGTAGCGGAGCGGTAGCGCAAACAAAAACACACCCTTCACCCAATGCGATTTTGGATGCTGCACCCGATGGTGAATGGGTCGCGATACCAGCGGAAGATTTGCTGGTGATGACGCTGGCGCCAGCGGCGGATGGTACGCCACGCGAGGTGGTGATCCAGTTGATGCCAGCGCCTTTTTCGCAAGGGTGGGTTTCGAACATCCGCACCCTAGCACGGGCCAAATGGTATGACGGCATCACCGTCAACCGCGTGCAGGACAATTACGTTGTGCAATGGGGGGACGCGAATGGCGAAGATGAAGCGAAAGCCAAGCCTTTGCCTGAGGGTCTGAAGGTGATGGATGAAGGGGATTATGTCTCAAATTTTGAGGAAATTCACAAAGCAATACCGAAAACCAAAAAATTGTCGGGCAATGCAACTACGGGCGAGGAGGAAATGCAACTCACGGAAAGACTTCGAATAGACAGAATATCAAGTTCTTCATCAAAAACAGAAACTGCGCCTTGGGGTTGGTTCGAGCGGGACTCATACGCTGGTTTCGTTGATCATATTTTCGGCTGGCCCATAGCCACCTACGATCACGTTGAACTCGAAGAAGCGACTTTTGCGCCCGTCCATTGCTATGGCATGGTCGGCGTCGGGCGCGGCTATTCCCCTGACACTGGATCGGGCGCAGAGCTTTATACCGTTATCGGACATGCGCCGCGTCACCTTGATCGCAATATCGCTCTGGTCGGACGGATCATCAGCGGGATTGAGCATCTCTCCAGCATGACGCGCGGAACCGGCCCGCTTGGCTTTTATACAGAAGAAGAGGCGGAGCTTCGCACGCCGATCCAATCCATTCGTGTCGTCAGCGATTTGGATGACAGCGACCAGCCCAAATACCAATATCTCTCAACCGAAAGTGAGAGTTTCGCCAAATATGCAGAGGCGCGGGCCAATCGCCGCGATCCGTTCTTTATCAAACCCGCTGGCGGCGCGGATATTTGCAACATTCCTGTGCCAATACGCGCGTCTTTAAAAAATGAGTGAGACCCTCACTGTCACCCTCTCTCTGGAGCGCTGGGCGGGCGAGCGCGGAACTTACCACCTCGTCTCCATCACTGGCGACGCAGCAGACACAATCGCCACCCATGCAGCACTTCACCGCATGGAATTTGGCAAAAGTCGCGGCTTTGGATCGGTAAAAGTGCACGCACAAATCGGCGAAACCCGCTGGAAAACATCAGTCTTTCCGATGAAAGCCGACGACATGTCACGCCGGCAAAATACAAACTGGACACTATTGGTCAGCAAAAAGGTCTGCAAAGCCGAAGACCTCGCCCATGGCGACGAGCTGACTGTGGAATTAGAGCTGATCTAGGCTGCTTTCACCTTACCCGTGGACTGATATCCCTGCCGGACTTCTTCCAAAAATTGCACTGCTTGATTTTGCAAGAGCTCAGCATGACGCTGTGTTTCTTCGGATGATTTGAGCATTTGCGCAGCCGCGCTGCCGACTTCAAGCGAGGAGCCCCGAATGCCCAATGCGGCTTGCTCCATAGCCTTGGCCGCATCGGCCGCGCGCCCTGTAGACTCCTCGGCTAAATCGGACATTGCGCTGGATGTGGTCTGCAGTTCGTTGGAAGCCTCCGCCACAAAGCGCGTAGATTCGAAAATTGAGGCTTCAAAATCGTCAGCCAGTTTGCGCAATGCTATCGCTTTTTCGGCCCGCAAACGCTCTGTGTCTTGCGCCCGCCCTAGCTCGATCTCAGCTTCATGTGCGCGATCCTTTGTCACCTGCTGCAATTCGTAAGCAGACTTGCGAAAAATACCCAAGGCCCGCGCCATTGCGCCAAGTTCATCTGACCGCCCTTCGCCGGGGATCGCAATATCAGTTTCTCCACCAGCCAACCGCTCCATAGCCTCCTTCATTTGATGGATAAGTCCGACAATATTTGAGGTGATCAAGCGCGCGCCCCTAATCGAAATACAAGCGGCAATGAATGCCAAACTAAAGCAGACGATGAAGCCAATTTTGATCTGTTCTAACAGGCTCTCTATCTGCAAAGTCGCGTGCCCGCGGGCAGTCTCAAACAGATCTTTGATTTCCTTTACGCACGTATCGAAACTCGCGATAACTGCAGAGAATTCATCTACCGAACTGTCACCGTTAAGCCGCTGCAAATCCGCCTGATGCAATTCTATTTCGCTGCGAATCTTGCGCATGGAAGCAAGGATTTCAGGTGGATACTTCCCGCTGCCATTTTCCAGTGCAATGTCCATACTGGCGCCGGCATCCGTTAAAGCGGAACGACCAAGCTCAATTGCTGCTTGGTCGTTGGTTCGGCTAGCTGTGCGCAAGAGATCTGCGACTTGGGTCATTGCCATCGCCGCTTCGGCCACTTCAATTTCTGCGGCTACGCGTTGCTGGTGATTAGCACCAGCATAGCCGAAATATCCGAATGCAGAGAGCAGCAGGGCGCTGACTGCAAACGGTACAATCGCAATTCCCAAAATCGCAAGCCGCAGTTTTCCGCTAAGCGACAAATCTTCCAGACGGCTTTTAAGCATGTCTTTGCCGGTCACAGGTGAGGGTTTATCCTGCAATGCAGCGTCAAAATGGTTTTGTATTGCAGTCATAGCTAGCCTCAATCGCAGATGGCGGTCTGGTCCAGCAGCAACACGAAAACGCGGTTCGATCTGCTGTGGATTTCAAGTCTTAGCTAGCTGAGCAGATTTAAAGCGCAGTGAAGTATGGTTGCCGAAAACCTAAGTGTCATTGCGGGCTAGGAAATCTGCGTAGGTTGGCTTCGCAAGCCAAATTCTGGTCTAGTTCGTAAACCTATATTCGCTCTGCTTGAGCCACAGCATCGCTGGCGCGAAGTGCGCTGAGTATGCGCGTCAGATGCGCCAAATCCTTTACTTCCAAGTCCATTTCGTAGCTTGAAAAAGGTGGATCATGCTGAACATGTTCTAGCGTTTTCACATTGGCAAGATTTTGCCCAAAAATGCCGGTTGCCTCCGACAGGGTTCCTGGCTTGTCATAAAGGGTTACGCGCAGCCGCCCGAGAGCACCGGACGAACGTTTGCCCCATGATAAATCAAGCCAATCATTATCGACACCGTTCGCAAGCTCGAGACAGTCAATTGCGTGAACTTCAACGCCTTCACCGCGCTTGCGCAAACCCACAATGCGGTCGCCCGGTACTGGGTGGCAACAAGTCGCCAGTTTAAACCCAACACCCGGGGTAAGCCCGCGGATCGAGATTGCACGGTCCCGTTTCGACCAATCTTCGTCTTCTTCGAAATTGGCGGTGCAACCCGGAACAAGCGCTTCCATCACTTCGCGGTCTTCAATCTTTGCCGCGCCAATCGCGAACATCAGATCCTCTTCTTCGTCCATTTCGAGCCGCTTGACCGCTTCTCTTATCGCCTTCTTTCCAATCCGCGCAGGAACTCTACTGGCGATCTCATCGAACAATTTGCGGCCAATCTCGCCGACCTCTGCCCGCTCTTTTAAACGCACAGCACGGCGGATCGCTGCGCGCGCTTTGCCGGTAACAACAAAGCCTAGCCATGACAGCTCAGGCTCCGCATTTTTGCCCTTAATAATATCGACCACATCACCATTGTTCAGCGGCGTGCGAAGCGGCATGTGACGCCCGTTGATCTTCGCACCCAATGTGGCTGCGCCAAGGTCTGTGTGCACGGCAAAGGCAAAGTCTACTGGCGTTGCACCTTTGGGGAGTTGGAACAAGGCGCCTTTTGGCGTGAATGCGAAAATCCGGTCCTGATAAATCGCCATGCGTGTATGTTCGAGCAATTCTTCGGCATCATGGCTGGCATCGACAATTTCGATCAGATCACGCAACCAACCAACCGCACCATCGGCGCGGTCCGCCTGTTTGTACGCCCAATGGGCAGCAAGGCCGAACTCATTGAGCTGATGCATTTCGCGCGTGCGTATCTGCACCTCAACCCGCATCGAATTTTCATACATCAGTGAAGTATGCAGACTGCGATAGCCATTGTTCTTGGGCGTTGAGATATAGTCCTTGAACCGGCCCGGCAAAAACTGCCAAGTCGTGTGGAGAATGCCCATGGCGCGGTAACAATCCGCCTCATCCTCGCAGATGACACGGAACGCCATAATGTCGGTCACTTGTTCAAAGGAAACATGACGTTCAGCCATCTTTTTCCAAATGGAATAGGGATGCTTTTCGCGGCCAGACACTTCGACTTGAAGCCCAGCCTCTGCCAAGGCCTGTTTAACCGCCAAAGCAATCGCATCAACCTGTCCGCCATCTTGCCCGCGCAATTCCACCAGCCGGTCGGTGATGGTTTTAAACGCTTCTGGCTCTAGCTGCTCAAACGCGAGCAATTGCATCTCGCGCATATATTCATACATGCCCACGCGCTCTGCCAATGGCGCATAAATATCCATCGTCTCGCGCGCAATCCGCTGGCGTTTTTCGGGTTTTTTGATGAAGTGCAGCGTCCGCATATTGTGCAAGCGGTCAGCGAGCTTGACCAGCAGCACGCGGATATCTTCTGACATCGCTAGGAGGAATTTGCGCAAATTTTCCGCCGCGCGCTCATCCTCTGGCATGGCTTCAATTTTGGAAAGCTTGGTTACACCGTCGACCAATCCCGCAACTTCTGAGCCAAAATTTGCCTCAATATCGTCGATCGTCGCCAAAGTATCTTCGACCGTATCATGCAGCAGCGCTGTCATGATCGTTTCTTGATCCAGCTGAAGGTCGGTCATCAATCCGGCAACCTCTACCGGATGAGAGAAGTATGGATCACCGCTCGCGCGCTTTTGCGTGCCGTGTTTTTGAACGGTGTAGACATAGGCGCGATTAAGCGCAGCCTCATCGGCATTTGGGTCGTATTCTTTGACCCGTTCTACAAGTTCATATTGGCGCAGCATGTCTGGATGCGAATGTGCGTCTTTGCGCGCCGCTTTGCAAACGCAATCTTATGCCCAGTTCGCCTCAGGCGGTAGGCTCATCAAAATTGCGTCAATATTGCCGCCTGTTTTCAGTCCAAATAAAGTCCCGCGATCATAGACGAGGTTGAATTCAACATAGCGCCCACGCCATTCCAATTGCTGCTGTTTGTCAGCATCAGTGAAATCTGCATTCATCCGCCCCCGCACGATCTTCGGATAGATATCAAGGAATGCTTTTCCAACATCCTGCGTGAAGGCGAAATGGCGATCAAAATCGTTCTGTTCGCTGCATTCTAAATGGTCGTAAAAAATGCCGCCTACACCGCGGTGGCATTGCCGGTGGGGGATATAGAAATAATCATCCGCCCATTTTTTGAACTTGTCATAATATGTCGGATCATGCGCAGCGCAGGCCGCACGGAACGCCGCGTGAAAAGCCTCTGTATCCTCTTCATAGGGAATCGGCGGATTTAGATCAGCGCCGCCGCCAAACCATGCTTTGCCCGTGGTTAGGAACCGCGTGTTCATATGAACTGCTGGCACATGCGGGTTCGCCATATGCGCAACCAGCGATATCCCGGTCGCTGTAAAACCGGGATTGTCCGCATCCGCCCCGTTTACTTGCGCTGCAAAATCTTTGCTGAAATTGCCGCGCACGGTAGAGACATTGACGCCGACTTTTTCGAAAACCTTGCCCTTCATCGAACCTTGAACGCCGCCGCCGGGATCTGGATTGCCCTCTTCTTCGCGCTGCCATGGCGTAAAAGTGAAGGCTGCATCGCTACCCGCTTCGCGCTCGATCGCTTCGAATACATCGCAAATTTGCGTTCGAAGATCTTCGAACCATGCGCGGGCGTCAGCGGATTGTTTTGAACGGTCCATCCATGCCTCTTGCCAAAGCAATTACGCTGCTGCAAGTGAGAGTGATGGTTCCCGTTTCGTTCACTCCTGAAAACATGGCCGCCCATGCGCTGGATTTTTGCGGTGAAGAGCTTGTTCTATTGCCTGCCAATGCGATCTATTGGCCGCGAGAGAACGCATTGCTTGTGGCCGACCTGCATCTGGAGAAAGGCAGCTTTTACGCACAGCATGGTCAGATGCTTCCGCCCTATGACAGCCGCGAAACCCTGTCCCGATTGGCTGATGCGGTTAAAGCAACAGGCGCTCGGCGGGTGTACACTCTGGGCGATAATTTCCACGATGCAGCGGGGGCACGGCGGTTGGAGCAACACGCTGCAGGCATGCTGGATGCGCTGGTTCGCGCGACCGATTGGGTTTGGATCACGGGCAATCATGATCACAATGCGGATGACAGACACGCAGCTCCGGGCGGCACGGAATTAGAAGAGCTAGAAATTGCCGGAATGATCCTTCGCCACGAGGCTAAACGCGGCGAGACGCGGCCAGAACTTTCAGGCCATTATCACCCTAAATTGCGTCTGAAAGTGCGCGAACGGCATATTTCGCGTCCCTGCGCCGTGATCAGCCAAGATCAGGGCGGCGCTGGCCGGATGATCTTACCCGCATTTGGCGCCTACACTGGAGGGATGAATGCAGGTGATCCAGCGATTATCGCGGCGCTAAAACCTGCGACAGAAATCACCGCATTGGTCGCGGCGAAGACGAAACTCACGCGTTTTCCATTGCCTTGTTAATCCACGGCGGCGTACCCCCTAGCCTTCGCGCGCAATCATCCCTACATACGCAATCAAGAATCAAGGCTGAAACAGGAGATCCCACATAGCCCGTCCACCTCGTCGTTCCATGCAACCGCCACGCAAAAGCGGTCCGCGCTACGACCAATTAATCGAATCCGACAAAGTTCGCGTCATCGATCACGAAGGCGAAAACCTAGGGACCATGTTCACCGGCGAAGCAATTGAGCAAGCCAATGCAGTGGGCCTTAATCTGGTTGAAGTGTCCCCCAATGCGGACCCGCCAGTGTGCAAATTCCTTGACGTGGGTAAGCACCGCTATGAGGCCCAGAAAAAGGCCAATTTGGCGCGCAAATCGCAAAAGACGCAAGACATCAAAGAAGTCAAAATGCGGCCGAATATCGATACGCATGATTATGATGTGAAGATGCGCAATGTGAACAAGTTCATCGACAATGGCGACAAGGTGAAAGTGACCTTGCGGTTCCGTGGGCGCGAAATGGCGCACCAAGAACTCGGCATGAACCTGCTTAAACGCGTGCAAGATGATACGGTTGAAACGGCTAAGGTTGAGGCGTTTCCGCGCTTAGAAGGCCGGCAAATGCTAATGGTTCTCGCACCGAAATAGCGCGACCAAACCTGAGTTTTTTTAAGATGAGAAGGGCGCCCTTACCGGCGTCCTTTTTGTTTTTCCGTATTCCGAACAAGTGTATTATCAATACAACACACTTCGACAAACGACACAGCGCACTCGATGAGCACCGTTGATTAGGGCGCAATTTCCGGCCATTGTGTTTGCATAAAATTCCCCCAGAGTGCGAGTTTCACTACAATGCGCTCAAGTAAAAAGAGGCACCGCTATGACCAAGACTTTTTTGAAAGCTGTTTCAGTATCGGCTTTATTGTCAGCCAGCGCACTCGCATCGCCCGCCTTAGCACAATCCGCGCCAGCAGCGACCAACACAGCGGTTGCATCGGCCCAATTCGCCCGGTTCACGCCATCCCAAACACCCAAACCTCACCGGATTGATTATTCGATTTGGGAAGAGGCGTTGAAAAACATTGTTGTTTCGATGGGCCCGTCCTTACGAAAAACTGCTACATCTGAAGTACAGGGCCTCGGCAGTCGCCGCCGCTACGGCAGCAATTCGCGCTACCGTTTAGAGGGAACGCGCGTGATGTTCTCTTTCTTGCAAAACGACGTGAAAGCAACTTTTACAGAATATCGCCAAGACCTTCAGAATACCGCCGATCTGGTCGATATTTCAGCCATCCCGCGTAACGAACAGCTCGCTTTTTGGATGAACTTGCACAATGTTGCGATGGTTGAACAAATCGCATTGGCTTGGCCGGTACGCCAGCCCAAAAGCATTGAAATTGGCGGCGTTCCGCTTGATGAATCGAAGTTCATTACCGTCAATGGCGTGGCAATGAGTCCCAAAGATATTCGCACACAAATAGTCTATCCCAATTGGAAAGATCCCCGCGTAATCTACGGTTTTTGGCGTGGAGAGATTGGCGGACCATCCATCCAGCGCCGTGCATTTAATGCTGAGAATATTGGTGAACTTCTAGATGGAAGCGGACGTGAATTTGTGAATTCACTCCGCGGCACACAGAAGAGCGGTAACAAGTTAAAGGTTTCAACCATCTATGCTGAAGCCGCACCATTTTATTTTCAAAACCTCAACACAGACCTGCCTAAGCATTTGAAGCTCTTTTCTAGCGACGCTGTGCAAGAGATTTTGTCAGCCACTAGCAGCGTTGAAGCAAGCATAGAGGAACGCGACATTGCTGATTTGGCAGGCGGCGTGCGTGAGCCATCCTACTCCAACATAACCAGCGATGGCACCGCAAAGAGCTTTCGCATACCGCAGAGCATGGCGGTCCTCTTAGGCGAGCGCGAACGCAAATTTGACATCATCGTACGCAGCGGCATTCGCACCGGCACCGTGACATTTACCGATATCGAGCTGCCGGGCGAAGATGAGAAAAACGCTGAAATCGAATAGGGCCAGAACCGCCGCTTGACCTGCCGCGTCCCTTGCGTGACATTGCATGTTGAGGGGAAACGCATTTCATGACTGCCAGCTCGATAGGCCGCCTTGTCGGCCCAGCAGCCTTTGCGATTACAGTTTTCGCGCCCGCACCAGCTGGCATGCCGGCAGAGGCATGGCTGGTCGCTGGCCTTGTCGTGTGGATGGCAAGCTGGTGGATGACAGAAGCAGTGCCGCTTACGGCAACAGCTTTGCTTCCCTTTGTCGTCCTCCCCTTCTCAGGCGTTTCAAGCGCGAAAGAGGTTGCCAGCACTTACTATTCTCCAATCTTGTTCTTGCTGCTCGGCGGCGCATTTGTGGCGCTGGCGATTGAACGCACAGGACTGCACAAAAGACTATCCTTGGCGATATTATCCTTTGTCGGAAGCGGCGGCGGACAGACCAGATTGCTACTGGCATTTATGATTTCAGCTGCCGTGCTTTCCATGCTGATATCCAACACTTCAACTTCGCTAATCATGATGCCTATGGCGCTAGCGGTATTGGCTGGCGGGACTGCCGCGTCATCAGGCGGTGAAGTCCTGAGCAAGGACGGCCTATCGGGCGCGTTACCGATGGGCATCGCGTTCGCAGCATCTATCGGCGGCCTTGGTACTCTGGTTGGATCGCCGACCAATGCTATCGCGGTTGGGTTGCTAGACAGCATGATTGGGATGGAGATTAGCTTCATCGAATGGTCGCTTTACGGTCTACCAATCGTGATCATTGGCGTGCCGCTCGCCGCATTTATCATCAGCAAAGTCCAGCGCGTTGCCGACCATCCATTTGATGTGCCCGCCGCGCGCGATGCGATTGCAACAGCCACAAAATGGTCGTCTGCGGAAAGGCGGCTGGTTCCGATTGTCACTCTAACATTTCTCGCATGGATGACGGTTCCTTGGGCAAAGGAGTTTTTGCCAGCGGGGTCTTGGACCAATGGCACAATCGCAATTCTAGCCAGCTTTGCACTGTTCCTAATTCCCGATGGAACAGGTCGTCCGATGCTGACTTGGAAAGAAGCTGACCGCGCGCCATGGGGCGTGATTATGATGTTTGGCGGAGGGCTTGCTTTGGCAGCAGGCATGCAAGCATCCGGCCTTGCCGATTGGCTTGGTCAGGCGCTTCTACCGCTGGAAAGCCTACCGCTGATTGTGGTCGCGATTGCTCTGGTGGCGATGGTTGTTTTGATCACAGAGTTTGCCAGCAATGTCGCCACGGCATCGGGCATTATACCGGTTGTCGCGGCCTTAATCGTGGCTTTGGGAGCCGACCCAATGCTGCTCGCCATGCCCGCCGCACTGGCGGCAAGTTGGGGCTTTATGCTGCCCGCAGGAACAGGACCAAACGCTATCGCTTGGGCAACGGGCCGGATCAAGATTGAGCGCATGGTTGGCGCTGGATTGATCCTGGATGTGATCGGAGTGTTCGTAATTGTAGGGATGGTTTGGGCGATCGCCGCGATAATTTAAGGCGATCGAGAAAAGCATGTTTTGTTGACTATTTGTGACAAAATGTTGAGTTTTTCCTACCACATTTTGCGCGTTCGCCCCTTATCCCGGTGCAAATCGCCACCAGAAATGCGGTCCCAAAACCTTCCGCCGACAATCTGTTCGGCATCATAAGTTTTGACCAGAAAATCTTCGAGCGGCTTCGTCTGTCTCTTATTTGGAATTTCAAAAGTCCAAAGCCGGAACCGGCCGCGACTATTTTCTGTCAGCACGCTTTTGATGAAGGCATGCGGGACCGGAATGCTAATACCGAAATCCTTTTGATCCTTACCGATCCGCTCAACTTTTTCGCCAAAGTAGAACACAGGGCATGTCAGCACATAAGTTTCCAACGTGCTTTCGCGCGCATCCAAAACCCGAATTTGATCTTCGAGCTTTTTCCAAATGCCCGAATTGAAACTCGGCTTTTGCGGCGACATGTTGGAGAGCAGAAAAGTCTCTGAATTTTGGATCGCCAGCAAATCCTGATTGGCGCTGGCCACAAGATGCCCGCGGTGATGTCCGCTACCAACATAGGCCTTCAAACCAGCGCGGAAACGCTTGGGAATGCGCGTGTCTGCACGGAAGTGATCTTTGCGCTCCACCCCAGACAGATCATTGATCAGCTCACGCTCGCGGTTGATAATCTCAAGCGTCCATTTCGCTTGCCGGAAATACCAAGAATAACCGATCGTAAAATGCCGTCCGGTCAATATTTGATCGCAAACGGGCGCGCCGTAACGCAATTCGCGCTGCATTTGAAACGGATCATTGGTCATGCTGAATACCCTCACAAGTAATTCTGATGCGCTTTTGCACTCTATATTTGGACAAGTATTGTATTTAGCCGACAGATCAAACTTCCCGCAATCTTGGGGAATTACGGTCCAAGGCCGCTTGAAGCGCGCAGAAAACGGATGTAGTTTCCTTTGCAACCAATGCCTGATCGGAGAGGCGCTTCTGCGGAGGTTAGAAGCGGGCGCTGAACAGGCCTTTTGTTGGGCTCCTGCCTTCCTGGGAGCGTGATAAAGGAAGGACCACGTCCCATGAGCGACGCAATTGATCCCGCTAAATCTCCCACTCCTCGCCGTAAGCCAAAACCGGAGAAGCGCAGCATTGGCGGACGCGAAATGAAGCCGTCCACTTTGATGATGGGGCACGGATATGATCCGGCATTATCCGAAGGGTCGCTAAAAGCGCCGATCTTCCTCACCTCCACATTCGCATTTGAAAACGCCGCCGCTGGTAAGCGTCATTTCGAAGGTATCACGGGCAAGCGTGAAGGCGGAGCAGAGGGGCTAGTGTACTCCCGCTTTAACGGACCCAATCAAGAAATTTTAGAAGACCGGCTTGCCGTTTGGGATGGAGCAGAAGACGCCCTCACCTTCTCATCAGGCATGACAGCGATTTGCGTGCTGATGCTGGCCAATGTGAGCCAAGGCGATGTGATCGTCCATTCCGGTCCGCTCTACGCCGCAAGCGAAGGCTTCGTCGCCAAAGTGCTTTCGAAATTCGGCGTCACTTACGTTGATTTCCCCGCAGGCGCTTCACCAGAAGAGTTGGATGAAGTGATCAAACGCGCCAAATGCCAAGCAGGCGAAAATGGCGGCAAGGTTGCGATGATCTATCTCGAAAGCCCCGCCAATCCGACCAATGCGCTGGTCGATATTGAAGCGGTTGCAGCCGCCCGCGATGCGAATTTGAAATGGCCGTGCCCTATTGCCATCGACAACACATTCCTTGGTCCCCTTTGGCAGCGCCCGCTGGATCACGGCGCCGACATTGTTGTCTATTCGCTGACCAAATATGTTGGCGGGCATAGCGATCTTGTCGCGGGAAGTATTGCGGGTGCAAAGAAATGGATGGACCCTGTTCGCGCTTTGCGAAACACGATGGGCGGCATCGTTGACCCCAACACTGCTTGGATGCTTTTGCGAAGCCTAGAGACGGTTGAACTGCGCATGGAAAAAGCGGGCCAGAACGCAGCCAAAGTCTGCGAATATCTTCGCGCGCATCCTAAGGTTGAGGGGCTGGGATATCTCGGCTTTATCGACGATCCGCGCCAACAGGATATTTACGACCGCCATTGCAGCGGCGCAGGCAGTACATTCAGCGTCTTTATCAAGGGCGGAGAGGCTGAAGCCTTTGCCTTCCTCGACAATCTGACCATCGCCAAATTGGCCGTCAGCCTTGGCGGGACAGAGACACTCGCTAGCCTTCCCGCAGCCATGACGCATTTGTCTGTGCCCGATGATCGCAAAGCAGCGCTTGGCATCACCGATAACCTAGTGCGGATCAGCATCGGGATTGAAGATGCGGACGATTTGATCGCTGACTTTGAACAGGCCTTGGCGAAGGTTTGATGGCTTGGTTTAGCCCTCAAGGTGCAGGTGCATCTCTATTTGAGCCACTCGACGAGGGTTTTGCCTACTTTCCTAACCAATGGAGCAAGGGTTATCTTGTTTCAAAGTCAGAGCGTGAAGTCATCAATTCTGACCTAGAAAAACTCACATCTTTCAAAACCGTTCTTTTTTACGTACTTGGCTTTTTCGCGATGGCGCTGGCTATCCACGGGGTTGTTTTTGCACTCAAAATCGACTTGCCCTTTGAAAGTCTTCCCGAGCTTTCTGCTGTTATAGTCGGCGTAGCGGTTCTTATTTGGAAGCTGAGTTCAACACATCACAGCGTTCGTGATCGAAAGCCGACCATTCCCCGCCGAACAATGACAGCAACGGACAAGGCCGCCGGCCAGTCGGTAAGTTGGTTGTTGCTAATTTGGATGTGGGTCGCGGTCATTCCCGGCTTTCTGCTTTTCGGTGCGCTTTTCGCTTTTTCCTATCCATGGCTCTGGGTTCCTTACGTTCTCATTTCTTCATTGACCTGCTACCGTATTGCTGCGTGGACCTATTTCAAATTTCGCGCTTCGAAAGAGGATTGATCCAATGAGCAAGAAACCCGTATTCCTCGTCATCGGCGCTGGCGCTGGCATTGGCGGCCATGCAGGCGCACGCTTTGCAGCGGGCGGATATCACGCTGTATTGGCGCGACGCAGCGATGAAGAAAGCCTTGCGCGGATCACTGGCGGAATTGAGGAAGCGGGCGGCAGCGCGACGGGTGTATTGCTTGATGCGGCGGCTGACGGCTCGATTGAGGATTTGGTTGAGCGGGTCGAAAAGGACATCGGGCCTATCGACAGCGCTCTCTATAATTTGGGCGCGCAGATCGGCACGCGCGACCTGCATGATACTCCGCATAAGACTTTTGAGCTGGGCTGGAGGCTGGGCTGCTACGGTGTGTTCCGCCTCGCCCATGCCGCTTTCCCTGCGATGGTTGAGCGCGCAAAGTCTGGCCGCCTGTGCTCTATGCTCGTCACCTCCGCCACTTCTGCCATGCGCGGTAATGCGGGGCAACACAGCCACGCCGCTGCGATGGGCGGACGCCGCATGCTGTGCCAAACACTGAATGCAGAGTTCGGCCCGCAAGGCATTCACACCGCGCATATTGTTGTAGATGGCGCGGTAAATTCTCCTGATACGCTGGGCAAAATGCTCGGCGGCAAATGGGACGCTTTCAAAAGCAGCAAAGGCGAAGAAGGCGTGATCAATCCCGCCGATCTGGCCGAAACCTATTGGCATTTGGCGCAGCAACCGCGCAATTGCTGGACGCATGAGGTCGATGCGCGGCCGTGGAATGATACCGCGTGGTGGAATGACAATCCCAGCCCCAGCATTGCGAACCTTTCCGGGAACAAGAATTAGCGCCGGCTTGTCTTGATACAAACTGAGCCTCGCCAATCGTCCAAAATTTGGGTAGCCTCAGCATAGAATTGGATGGGAACTGCAATGCACTTTATCAAAATGGCGTCTTTTGCTGGAGTATCGGCAGTCTCACTCGCTTTGCTGACAGGCTGCACGCAAAGCGCCGATGCAGACGGCAGTCAAACGGCGCTATCGGCTGAAAATGCGAGTGAAATGGCGGCTGCGACCACAGCTAATTTGCCGAGGGCGCGCTGATCAGCGACAATGGTACCGTGCCTTGCACATTGTCTGACGGCACAGAAACAACGTGTCTGTCCCTAACAATTGGTCCTGATCCAACCACTTTTGAGATCGGCCCCTTTTGCCCGCGCAATATCGCCGATGGACCAGACAAGTCAGGCAAGTGGATTTTCCAAGATAAACTCGTCGATGCAGATGGCCCTTTCATTGCCGCTTTGGCAGACAATTACGGCGATGAAACATGGCAATTGTTTGATCCGGCAACCGGTAAAATCAACGTGACCGATACCAAGCTATCTTGCGAAGCGGCCGCGCGCCCTGATGTAGCAGAGGAATATCAGAACCACTGCGTAGAATGCGAAGTTTCGTATTTGGAAGAGGGCACAACGATGACCTATGTCATCCCGCTCAATCCAGTGAAGATCACAAATCCTGCTGACCGCGTTGGCCGCAATGGCGTCGGCATCGGTTTTGCAGGCGTCCGGATCGACGCAGCCGCCCCGATTGATGCCATTTTAGGCGCGCATACTTTGGCCGCGTTTGATGATTGCGGCGGCCATGTGAACCCGCATGCTGGATATCACATCCATGCAGTCAATGATTGCATTACCAGCGAAGCAGGCGAAGGCGATCACGCGGGCAAGGTTGGACTGGCTCTGGATGGCTATACAATATTCGCCAGCCTATTGGCCGATGGGACGGCGCCCGATGATTTGGATTCATGCCGCGGTCATGCGACCGATGGCGATGGCTATCATTATCACGCTGGGGATACTGCATCGAATGCGATTCTGGGTTGCCATAGCGGCGCGGCGGGATGCTTGCTGGATAGCAAAGATGCCACTTGCGATGCCAGTGCGACGGAAGAACGCAGAGGCGGACCGCCTGGGGCTGGTGGCGGAGCTGGCGGTGATGGGCCGCCGCCTGATGGTGCGGGCAAAAGCCCTGAATAATGCTTGGCCAGCGAGTGTAAGCCCAAAGCCTAGGCGAGCAGTTTCGCCACGCCTTCGCGCAATTCAGCATCTTTGTCGGCATCGGTGATTGCGCTCGCTACTGCGTCAAACTTATCGCCATAAAACGGCAGTGAAAACGCCGCGCGCACATCGCCGGTGAAGATTGGAAACGCCCCTTCTGCAAAGGCAAGGACGCGGCCTGCGCCCCCCTGCCCATCAGAGGTTGCGGTCAGCAGCATGGGCTTGCCCTGCCACAATTCGATGCCGAGGCGCGAACACCAATCAAACAGATTTTTGAAGGCTACCGTGTAGCCGCCATTATGTTCTGCAAAGCCGACAATGATCGCGTCGGCTTGCGTAATTTGCGCAATGAAGTCATGCGCCAATTGCGGGATGCCGCTCGCCTCTTCGCGGTCGTGGCGGTAGATCGGCATTTCATAGTCATGGATATCCAGCGTGGTGATCTCAGCGCCCTGTTCTGCTGCTAAAGAGGCAGCATAATCGACCAAAGTGCGGTTGATCGAAACGGAGGAATTGCTGGCAGCAAAGGCGAGGATTTTCTTAGACATTGCGGGAATTTATCCTTTCCAGCTGCGGCGTTCTTCCGCCTGGCTGAGAACTTCATAAGCGACTTGCAACGCTTGAAACTGTTTCGCGGCTTCTTCATCGCCCGGCTTCACATCGGGATGGACCATTTTCGCGCCTTTACGATACGCCTTTTTGACCGCATCGAAACCCGCATCACTCTCTAGTCCGAGCAATTCCAGCGCGCGCATTTCATCGGCGCTGCGGGTACCGTCGCCTGCCCCGCCCCAACCGTGATAAGACGATTCCGCATAGCCTGAATTGTCGCGCTGCTCGGCTTGTGCGCGGGCCTTTGCCTCGGCTTTATCGAGCCCTTCGAAATAGTCCCATTTGCGGTTATATTCCGCAGCGTGGGCTTGGCAGAAATACCAGCGATCGGGGCTATTGGGCGCTTTGGGAGCTGGGCATAATCCAGCTTCTGAACAGCCATTGCGGTCGCATTCTTTCTGCGCCACAGCCTCTGTCGATTTGCCGTAATCGCCCCAACGCGGGAAACCCCAATCCGTTCTTCTTCCCTTCCCGCTCATAGTCGGCGGCTCTTTGGTGTGTCAGTTAAGTGCTGGGGGTCTTCAAATGTCATGGGCAAAGCCTAGTCGTGATTGCGCCAATTTGGAAGAGATACAAACCAGTTTCAATATGAAATGTTGCATCGCAACAGTTCGTTCATATATAGTCCTTATAAAGACGACACGAACCAAGGATTCCAATGAGCAAGCAACTCGCCATTTCCAGCGCTTTTTCTATCTTCGCGATGGCATGCTTGACGCTGCTTGGAACAAGCGATCGTGCTGGAATGTCTGCGAGTGACACATTCATGCAGGTTCAGGCAGAGCTGCCTAGCCCCGACCTGCAAAAACCGTCATTCCTGCCTTAAACGCAAAGCGCCCTAATTGACGACCACGCTGACCGCGCGGCGGTTTAGCGCCCAACTTTCTTGATCACTACCCAAAGCCTCTGGACGTTCCTTGCCATAGCTGACCGTCCGAATACGGTTTGTTGGAATGCCAAGGCTGACGAGGTAATTCTTCGCCGCATTCGCGCGCCGCTCACCCAAAGCAAGGTTGTATTCGCGTGTGCCGCGTTCATCCGCATGTCCTTCGATGGTGATCGAAACGCCGCCATATTGCCCCATATATTGCGCTTGAGACTGCAATGCGCCTGCATCAACACTGTCAATATTGAACCGGTCCGTGTCGAAATAGATCACGTTTTGACCATTGATCGCATTTTCGAAATGCAATTGCGAACCAACACTCGGCCCCGTTGGCGCGGTCGAGGTTCCAGCCCCGCCTTGTGTGCCGATACCGGTGCCTGAAGGCGGCGGTGGAAGCTCTTCTGGCGCCTTTTTGGAGCAAGCGGCAAGGCTAGCGGTTCCTGCGAGCAACATGATTGCGGCAAAACGGTTCGTCATGATCTAAGCTTCCTTTTGCGTATTCGAGTAAAGTCTAGCAGCTGTCGGCGCGGTGAACAAAGACCTTGCACCAATTGTATCGGATTGGAGCAACAGATCGCCTCTTTTTACCGGTACTTACGGCTGGATCGGTCCCCATGCCGGATCAGAGGCATCCACCGGCGTTGGCAGGCGGCGCTCATTTTCTCCGGTCAGATCAACCTGATAGATCGAACTTTTGCCTGAGCCGCGCGATGTGCGGAAAAACTGAATGATCCGGCCATTGGGCGCCCAAGTCGGCGCTTCATCCTGCCACCCTTTGGTCAGCACGCGAAGGCCGCGTCCCTGCGGGTTCATCACCGCCACATTGAAATCGCCAGCTATCCGCGTGAAAGCGATCTGGTCACCGCGCGGGCTCCATTCCGGTGTCGCGCAGCGCCCGCCAAAGAAGGTTAGCCGCTTTTCGTTCGAACCATCGGCATCCATCACATAACATTGCTGGCTGCCGCTGCGGTCGCTTTCAAACACAATCTTGCGGCCATCGGGGGAGAATGACCCGCCAATATCAATCCCGGGCGCACTGGTCAGGCGCGTACTGCGCCCGCCGCTGGAGGAAACCTTATAAATGTCCGTATTGCCGTTCACCGCCATGGAATACAGGATCGTGCGGCCATCGGGGCTCCAACGCGGGGCAAAGGTGGGATTGGCGCTTTGGCTGATCAGCACCTGCTTACCCGAACCGATATTATAGACATAAAGCCGCGGGTTCCCATCGACATAGGATAGGTAGAGAAGCCGCTTATAATCCGGCGAATATCGCGGGGTCAGCGCGGTTGCACTGCCCAGCGTCAGGAACCGGTGGTTCGCCCCGTCACTATCCATCACGGCAAGCCGTTTAACCCGCGCATCCTTTGGGCCGGTTTCCGCAATGTATGCGATCCGGCTATCAAAGAAGGGGTCCTCGCCCGTCAGCGCGGAATAAATCAGGTCAGAACATTTATGCGCCGCGCGCCGCCAATCAGCAGGCGCAACGACCCAGCCTTCGCGGACCATCTCATCCTTGAGCGGCACATCGTAAAGGTAGCAACCAACGTTCAGCCGTCCGTCGGGGCGCGCATTGGCAAAACCGTGCACCAGCATTTCAGCCCCGCGTCCAGACCAAGTACCCCAGCTTGGCGCAGTGATTTGCGGAAAGTTCGGTTGCGGAAGCGCGTCGGGACCTGTTGGCTTAAACAGGCCATTATTGCGCAGGTTTGCGGTAATGACGCGGGCGATTTCTTTGCCCAAGGCGGCCGTCCCCGATGAGTTGGCAGGCGTTGGCGCATTGCGGGCGGTCGCGAAAGAGGGGATGGCGATGCCAAGATCGTCAAAATCGATCTGATCGACGACACTGCCGCCCGTCAATCCGCCTTCTTCATCATCTTCCCCATCAATTGCAACTTGCTCGACTTCGCCGCCCTCTGGAGCAGGCGTTTGGGTAAGGTCTTGGGCCGAAGCGCCAACCGCAAAGAATGTGGCAAAAGCCACTGTAAAAATCGCGCGCATTTATAGCTCTCCGCTAAATTCGAAGCCTCTTATGAGCTTCCAACCATTGTAATATTCATCGGGTAAATCGAAAGGTGCGGCAAGACGGATCGCCCTTCTTGCAAGATCGCAGTGACGTTTTATCTGCGGACGATTGCTTGGGGTTACACCTTTAGCCCTGCCGCAACGAGGCGCACCTTGGAGCGAACCATCTGGCTTAAGACGCCAAGTAACCGGTGTAATTAGTTTTTCTGCATCTAAACCACTTGGGGCATCCCATTTTGGGCGCAATTCACGCGTTATCTTACCCAAAAGCGACGCTTGTGCGCTTCGGCCAATCTGGCTGGCAGGAATTCGACTGTCCTTACTGTTTCTATCGGTCCCCGCACCATCAGCAAAGGCCTTCCCAAAAGCATCCGCTCCGCCGCCACTCTTAGGTGTCGACTTTGGCTTGGGCGTCGACTTACCCTTAGGCGTTGATTTGGGTTTGGGTGTCGACTTAGGTTTGGGCGTCGATTTAGCTTTGGGTTTTGATTTTGGCTTAGGCGTGCTTTTCGCCTTCTCGGGCCGGCGGCGCGGCGTTGTATCTTTCGGCGGCGTAGTCTCCGTCCGATTGGGCGTGACCTCTTGATCAGGCGGCGTAGGGTCCGGCTCTGCATCGGAAATATCAGGCACGGCCACACCCGGCGAATTATCTGGCGAAATCGTTGGAGCGCGCGCAGCACGGCTGACCTCTGCCGGATCGGGCGAAGTCGCGGTCAATCCAACCTCTGTCGCCAGGTTCACAGCAATGCGTTCCTGCGGTTTTTCAGGTTTTTTCTCTGGATCAGGCGGAGGTTGCAGCAATAGAACCGCCGCGAGCGCAATATGCAGCACTGCTGCTGCGGCCAATCCGGCCAGCTCATCTTTGCGAAGGGGAGTCCTTTGTTCCATCACCTCAGCCAAATTATGGCGTAATATCTGAACCGTCTGTGAGCAGCGATATCGAGTTAAAGCCTGCTCGGTTCAATTCGCCCATTACCGCCATCACTCTGCCGTATTGTAGCCCCGTATCACCGCGTAGAACGATATCGGGGCGCTTTTCAGCCGATGCCGCGAGCGCGTCCAATTCAGCGGGAAACCCGCCAACTTCGACAGCTTTGTCGCCGATAAAAATGACGCCTGCTTCATTGATCGAAATGGTGACTTGCTGCGGATCTTGGTCCAGCGCTTTGGCGCGGCTGTCTGGCAGTTCAATCGGTACGCCCGATGCCAACAGCGGCGCTGTGACCATAAAGATGATGAGCAGCACCAGCATCACATCGACAAACGGCGTGACGTTGATCTCCGCCATAGGAGCGCGGCGCGACCGCCGCCCGCCGCCTCTACCAGAAGAAAGGGACGCGCCCATTACACCTTATCCAATTCGCGGCTCAGCCCGCCATGGAACCGGTCGGCAAAGCGCTGCAATCGCGCCTCAAGCCGGTTCACCCGCCCGCTGAAACGGTTGTAAGCGATCACCGCAGGAATAGCAGCAAACAGGCCAATCGCTGTGGCAAACAGAGCCTCTGAAATACCAGGTGCAACCACTGCCAATGAAGAGCTTTCCTGTGCGCCAATTTGGAAAAAGCTGTTCATGATCCCCCAAACCGTGCCGAACAGGCCAACAAATGGCGCAACCGATCCTGTCGTGGCGAGGAAGTTAAGGCGCTCCGTCAAATCATCCGCTTCTTGAGCAACGCGGCTTTCCATCGCGCTGGCGAGGCGCTGCCGCGTCCCTTCGCGGTCAATCGGTTTTGCTTTGGTGGAGCGTTTCCATTCATCCATCCCCGTACTGGCGATGCGGGCCAATGGCTGCTTGGCGCGGGTTTCGCTTGTGAGCATCTGACTGAAATCCGGTATCGTCCAAAATTCACTGTCAAACTGTCGCGACCCCCGCTCAATCTTACCCATGCGAAGCGAGAAGGAAATGATGATCGTCCACGTCCAGATACTGGCAATAATGAGCCCCAGCATTACGGCCTGAACAACGATATCAGCGTCCAAAAACAGCTCAAGCGGGTTCAGCCGGGTTGGCGCATCAGCAGCAGCGCTGGCCGCCGCCAAAAGGGAGGTTGGTAAAGTCATGAAGCCTCTTTTTCCAAAACAGTTTCAAACGCAGCAATCCATTCAGCCGGTTGCCGCTTGGGCCGCCCATTCAGAGCGATAAAGCCGACGCGCAGAGACGCCTCGGCGAGAATTTCTTGCACATCCGTGCCAAAGTCGCGGATCGCGCGCTGCACCATCCGGCAGCTCGCCGCACCCAATTCCGTGCAGCGGGTTTCGATCACCACATCATCATCGAGTTTTGCAGGGCGCAGATATTTCAGATTGATCTCCGCCACAGCATAAGCGCCGCCTGCTGCCGGATCATCAGCGCCAGCCTCAATCGCCGCGCGCTGATCAATTTTTAGCATCCGCAAAAGGTCAGACCGCGCCCGCTCAAACCAACGCAGATAATTCGCGTGATACGTAATGCCCGACAGATCAGTATCTTCGTAATAGACCCGCACCGCATAAAGGTGCTTTTTGCCGTCGAAGCAGCCACCCGGCGGATTGGGGGCAATAGGATTGGGTTGGTTCATTTCTCGCAGACTTTACCGCAGCTTGGAATCGCTGGAAAGTAAGGATTGGGACGCTGGGGATGAACGGCGACGAAACGAGTCGGATTTGAGACGAAAGCCCTTTTATCTCACCAACATAGGGCCGAGATGGTGCCCGCCGAAGATATGGACATGCAAATGCGGCACTTCTTGCCCCCCATTTTGACCGATATTGGCTAGCAGCCGGTAGCCCGGTTCGACCAATCCTTTATCGCGCGCAACCGTACCAACCGCGCGGATAAATCCGCCAATCTCCGCATCAGAGGCTTTGGCCGAGAAATCATCCCAGCTGACATATTTGCCCTTTGGGATCACCAAAGTGTGAATGTCGGCCTGCGGATTGATATCTTCAAACGCATAAGCCCATTCATCTTCATACACTTTAGTCGATGGGATTTCCCCGCGCAGGATTTTGGCAAAAATGTTCTCATCATCATAAGGCTGCGTTGCATCAATCGCCATTATTCGCTCCTGCTGGCTTTTTCATCGAGGCCGGAAACCCCCTCGCGCCTATCCAACTCAGCCATCACATCATCCAGCGCCACGCCCTTGTTTTGCAGCAAGACCATCAGATGAAAAATGACGTCCGCCGCCTCTCCTAAGAGTTCATCCGTGTTGCCCGACAGGCTAGCGATTACAGCTTCGGTTGCTTCCTCGCCCAGCTTTTGAGCAATTTTGCCAGTGCCGCCTGCGTTTAATTTGGCGACATAGGAACTGTCGGGCGAGGCGTTGGCGCGCGCGGCAATCGTTGCTTCGAGACGTTTGAGAGTATCCATAGGTCTGTCCTAAACCGCTTAAGCGCGCGCTGGCAATCCAGCCGCTCTTAATGCCTCGTGTGCCTCCGCGATGGAATGCGTTCCGAAATGGAAAATGCTGGCGGCCAAAACCGCGCTCGCATGGCCGTGAGTGACCCCTTCAACCAGATGATCCAAATTGCCCACGCCGCCCGAAGCGACCACGGGAATGCTCACGCTATCTGCAATTGTACGGGTCAGTTCCAGATCATATCCGGCCTGCGTCCCGTCGCCGTCCATGCTGGTCACCAGCAATTCGCCCGCGCCGAGTTCTGCGACCTGCTTGGCATACTCAACCGCATCAATGCCGGTGGGTTTGCGGCCGCCATGCGTGAAGATTTCCCATTTGCCTTCTGCCACTTTGCGCGCATCCACGCTGGCAACGACGCATTGGCTGCCAAATTTAGCGGCGATTTCTGCGACGAGTTCAGGCCGAGCCACAGCGGCAGAATTGATCGCAATTTTGTCAGCTCCCGCCAGCAAGAGCGCGCGCGCATCCTCAACACTGCGGACACCGCCGCCCACTGTCAGCGGCATAAAGCAGACCTCTGCCGTGCGCCGAACGATATCAAGCAGCGTCCCGCGCCCTTCGTGGGTGGCGGAAATGTCCAGAAAACACAGCTCATCCGCGCCCGCCGCATCATACGCGCGCGCCTGCTCCACCGGATCACCGGCATCGACCAAATCAACAAAATTCACACCTTTCACAACGCGGCCATCGGCAACGTCTAGGCAAGGGATTACGCGGATGCGAACGGTCATTTAGTCGGGCCTCACAATGCCATCGCATTTCAATCCGCCAACTTCTATTTGCAAGCGCTCACCTATTCTAAATTCTGGTATTTTGTCGTCAGCCATGCCTTTTTGCCGAATGTCGAGCTTTGGCCCCTCACGCTCAAATTCTGCGACCAATGTATAGCCGCGATAGATTTTCACCGGATCGCTTCCAGGTGGCAGATCGTGCAGCCTAATGCTAAACCGCTCCTGACCGTCATTCCAACGATCTTGTTTCAGTTTCCCATGATACGCATCGCCCGCTTTGAACGGGCATTCAAGATCAACCGTTTTCTTGGTGTCCTTATCCAGAACGACCAACGAAGGGCTATCAGCAACTTTCTTTCTCAACCATTTGAACATGGCTTAGCTCCCGCTTTTCGCGTGTGACGCGATCGCAATCGCTGCGGCCAGATCGAGCTTGCCTTCATACAAAGCGCGGCCCGTAATCACACCCTCTATTCCTTCATCGGCATGCAAAGATAGCACGTGGATGTCATCAATCCCCTTCACCCCGCCGCTGGCGATCACGGGAATATCAACCTGCCGCGCAAGCTCCAAAGTCGCGTCAATGTTTGCGCCTTTCAGCAATCCGTCGCGGCCAATATCGGTGAAGAGCAGCGACGCAACGCCCGCATCTTCAAACCGGCGCGCCAAATCCACCACAGTCACATCGGACAATTCCGCCCAGCCTTCTGTAGCAACCATGCCGTCTTTGGCATCGACGGCAACGACAATGCCGCCTTCCCATTCCCGCGCCATTTCACGCACGAATTCGGGGTTTTTGAGCGCGGCGCTGCCCATTACGACGCGCGATACGCCCAGATTGAACCAGCCCTCAACACCCGCCGCATCGCGGATACCGCCGCCCAATTGCACGTGGCCGGGAAAGGCTTTGATGATCGCCTCCACAGCCTCGCGGTTTTCGGTTTTGCCAGCAAAGCTGCCATCCAGATCGACAACGTGTAAATGCTCAGCGCCGGCATCTGCGAACAAGATGGCCTGTGCCGATGGATTGTCACCATAGACGGTTGCGCGGTCCATATCGCCTTCTGACAGACGCACGACTTCGCCGTTTTTAAGGTCGATTGCGGGGAATATGATCAAGGCTTCCACTCCAAGAAACGGGTTAGCATGTCCAAACCATATTGCTGGCTTTTTTCCGGATGAAATTGCACGCCTATGATGTTGTCACGCGCAACCGCTGCGACCAAGCCTTCGCCGTGGTCTGTCAGTGCGGCAATATCGGCAGGGTTGTCGGCGGCAAAGTGGTAGGAATGGAGGAAATAGGCCTCGCCTTCCTCTAGCACGGGATGATCTTTCGCGTGCGGCATTAGCGCGACATCATTCCACCCCATATGCGGTATTTTTACAGTTGGGTCGCTCGGTTCAATCAATCGCACTTCGCCATCGATCCAGCCAAGGCCTGCGGTCTCGCCATGCTCAAGTCCGCGTGTCGCTAGCAATTGCATTCCCACGCAAATGCCGAGGAATGGCGCGCCGCCAACATGCACCCGTTCAGACAATGCTTCGACCATGCCGGGGATCGAGCGCAAGCCATCTGCGCAAGCCTTGAAACTGCCCACACCGGGTAGAACGATCCGCTCTGCTGCGCGCACAGTATTCGCATCCGATGTGACCGCCACTTGCGCGCCCACAACCTTTAGGGCGTTGTGAACCGAATGCAGATTGCCTGCGCCGTAATCAATCAGCGCAACCTTGTTAGCCACCCAATTGGCCTTTCGTCGAAGGAATAGCGCCGCCTTTGCGGGGGTCATTCTCAACCGCCACACGCATTGCCCGCGCAAAGCCCTTGTAGAGTGCTTCGCAAATGTGGTGATTATTGGTGCCGTAAAGCAGCTCTGCATGCAGAGTAATGCCGGCGGTTTGCGATACGGAATGGAACCAATGTTCGATCAGCTCAGTATCCCATTCGCCCAGCTTTTCCTGCGTAAATCCAGCCTTCCACACCAGATACGGCCGACCCGATATATCGAGCGAGACGCGGGCAAGCGTCTCATCCATCGGCGAATACGCGCTGCCATAACGGCCGATGCCCGCTTTATCACCCAGCGCCTCAGCCAAAGCCTGACCCAGCGCCAGCGCGCTATCCTCTGTCGTGTGATGCTGATCGACATGCAGATCGCCGGTCACTTTCATCGTAACATCAATCAGCGAATGTTTGGAAAATTGCTCCACCATATGGTCGAGAAAGCCGATACCGGTCGAAACATCATATTGCCCGCTACCATCCAAATCGACGGTGACGAGGATAGAGGTTTCAGCGGTCTTGCGGCTAATCGTTGCAGTGCGGGCTTGGGTCATACCCAGCGCTATAAATGCTTAAGCAGTCGGCGCAAGCACTGGTGATGCGGCATTTTTTGCTCAGATTGACGTGGATAGCGGCTTGACCGCGCGGCGAAGGCGCGTCACCTAATTCGCATGACCGAGGAAACCCCCGATAGCCTCATCCCCTATGATGAGATTGTTCAAGAAGCTTTGCGCGCGGTAGTGGGCCGCGTTTTGGGCGAAATTCAATCCGGCGGAAGCGAGCTTCCCGGAGAGCATCATTTCTACATCACGTTCAAAACGGGCGCCGTTGGCGTCGATATTCCCGATCATCTGCGTGAACGGTTTCCGGACGAAATGACCATTGTGCTGCAAAACAAGTTTTGGGAATTGGAAGTGCGCGAGGATGGCTTTTCCGTCGGCCTTAGCTTCAATCAAATCCCGTCAAAGCTCTCCATCCCCTTTGCAGCGATCACAGCCTTCGTTGATCCAGCGGTGGATTTCGGCCTGCAATTTCAGGCGAGCGAGGAAGATGTCGCAGCCGAAGGGCACGATGCAGCGGAAAATGACGCAAGCAGCGCAGATGCTCCACTGTCGGAAGAGGAACTGGCTGCCAGCGAAGACGGCTCCAACGTCGTCGAAGTGGATTTCGGGCGGAAGAAGTAGGCTCTTCGTCCATCCCCTCTCATGTCCAAACCTGCCCTTCCCGCACACCTAATGCTTGCTGAAATGGCGCTGAAACGCGCGCAAAAAAGCGTTCGCGGCAAAGTGCGCAAAAACGTTGGACGCGCCGCAAGTGACATGGCGGATAAAGGTTCAGGCGAAAGCAAATCCCGCACATTGGGCCAAGCTGCCGTGCTCTACGGCGTCAGCCGATTGGCCACGCGTTCCGTTCCCGGTGCATTGCTGGAGGGCGGCGGTTATCTGGCGAAAACTCTGCTGGAAAAACGAAAGGCTGCCGCAGAGCACGATAGCGAGGAATAGCGGCTGCATTGGCGGCCCTTGATTGCGGCCCTTGATTTCTGGGCCGTCTTTGCGCCAATGATACGCATGGCCGATCAATCAACACTCCATCGCTCAAACCTTGATAGAAGGGGACTGTTGTTCATCCTCTCCTCACCATCAGGAGCAGGCAAGACCACCATTTCTCGCATGCTGCTGAACGCGGATGATGATATCAACCTGTCCGTCTCTGCCACGACCCGTCCGCGCCGCGAGGGCGAGATTGAAGGGGTGGATTACTACTTTGTCTCGGATGAAAAATTCGAAGACATGGTGGAAAAAGACGACTTTTATGAATGGGCGACCGTTTTCGGCAATCGCTATGGCACACCCAAAGGCGCGATCCGTAACGCCCTGAAAGAGGGCCGCGATTTTCTGTTCGATATTGATTGGCAGGGAACGCAGCAGCTTAAACAAAAAGATGATCAGGACGTTGTCACCGTCTTCATCCTGCCGCCCAGCATTGATGAATTGCACAAGCGTTTGCAGTCACGCGGCACCGATGCGGAGGATGTGATCGCCGACCGGATGGAGCGCGCCAAGGCAGAGATTAGCCATTGGGCGGAATATGATTATGTCGTGGTGAATGACGATGTGGATCAGTGCTTTTCCAAGGTACGCGAGATCCTGCACGCAGAACGTATGCGCCGCACCCGGCAGACGGGGCTGATCCCGTTCGTGCGCGGGCTGATGGAGTGATTGGGTTGTTCAGGGCTTTGCTTTAGCCGATACCCAATGTCTTAAAGTGAGGGTGGAAGCGGGCCTTAGCGCAGGGGAACTGCTTGAAGGCATGAAGTGGCGGCTCTACCCTCAAAGACGGGATTTTCGGGATTTGACCAATGGAAAAGGCTGTATTTCCCATCGCTCTGGCGCTTACAGTAAAACTCGCCTCGGACGCTCTTCAAACAACTTTCTGGACTAACACCATCCATTAGAGCGATGCTTGGGCTAGAAGCGTGAAAAAGGGCGTAGCGCCCATTTGACGAGTTAGCGCAGAATAAATCTCCCCGCACCCTGCTTAAGCAAGCTGTCGCACTCAGACCATCTTGAAGAGCAGCATCGCTACGGGATGCGTGATAAAGGCTGTATTTTCCATCCTTGATCTTACAAAAGAACTCACCGCGCACTCTCTTGACGCATGCCGATGCAGACAAATTTTCATCTAGTGGCTTCATCAAATCGGCCGCGTGATGAAGTGAGTATTTTCCTCCAGCGGCCCGCTTGCAGACAAAACCCCGTAATTGAAAACTCGTCGCATTCGCCTCTTGAGCACTAACTGGCGCCAAGGGCGAGTATGCGAGATAGAAAGGCATCAAGCATAAACCAAGAAGCGCAATCAATCGAGTCATTCTACGTGCATCCTTGCTGAAGAAAATTGCCAGATTGTGTCTGATTAGACTTCAGAAATTCTAGTCGCAACATATCATTGCTCAGCTGCCGGACAACCGCAAATGGGTCGTTAGCGGAATGACCGGTTAAAGAGCCCGAACAAACGCTCAAGCCGCTTAACAGCCTCGATGTTGTCCTGAAAACGCAAACTGAGCTAAGGTTTTAAGCGCCCTAACCCCCGCCAGAAGGATCGTTGAACAGGTTGGGCAGGCTCGCATTCACAACGCCGCCATCGACTGTCACCGTATCGCCGATCACATAATCGCCAGCGCGGCTGCATAGGTAAATCGCCGCTGCCGCCATATCTTCTGCTGTGCCGATCCGCTTTGCCGGAATATGCGCAGCAGAGGCATCGGGCGCATGCGCCGCAGCCTTATTCATTTCAGATGCAAAGGCACCCGGCGCAATCGAAGTGACGATGATATTGTCTTGGATAAGCCGCGCAGCCATCCGGCGGGTCAGCTGGATTACAGCCGCCTTTGACGCTTGATAGGCATAGGTTTCCCACGGGTTGATTTTCTGCCCATCAATGCTGGAGACATGGATCACTTTGGCCGGGTGATCGCCCTTGCCGCCAGCGACCAACAGATCATGCAATTGCTGGGTGAGGAAGAACGGCGTTTTCACGTTCAAATCCATCGTCCGGTGCCAGCCCGCCTCACTAAATTCGAGGTAATCTTGCCCCCATGCAGCGCCTGCATTGTTGATGAGGATATCGAGTTTTTCTTCCTTGGCCGAAATCTCCGCGACAAGGCTTTTCACCCCGTCCATTTGGGAAAGATCAGCAGGGATGCCGATCACTTTATCAGCGCCAAATTCCTCGATAGTTGCCTGCATCTGATCGACTTTGCGCGCCGAGATATAGACCCGCGAGCAGCCAGCGGCCAGTAGACCTTCGACGAACATTTTGCCGATCCCGCGGCTTCCGCCAGTGACCAGAGCGACACGGCCCGGAAGGCCGAAAAGTGATTGAATATCCATGTATTTGTTCCTTTAGTATCCGCTCAGTTCGGCAACACGGCCCGCGTGGAAATAGGCATCGCCGAGGAATTCCTGCAAAGCCCGGTCGCGCTTCATATATAGCCCGATGTCATATTCATCGGTCATGCCGATACCGCCATGCATTTGCACGCCTTCGCGCACGGCAAGCCCGGCAGTTTTTGCAACTTTTGCTTTGGCAACGCTGATCATCAGATCGGCATTTTCGCTATTTGCATCGAGCAATTGCTGCGCCTTGATGGTGGCAGCTTGCGCAATCTCAACTTCGGAATAGAGATGTGCAGCACGGTGTTGCAGCGCCTGAAATTCGCCGATCAATTTGCCAAACTGCTTGCGCTGTTTGAGGTAGTCGGTGGTCATATCCATCGCTCCTCGCGCAACGCCAACGCCCTCTGCCGCGCTGCCGATACGGCCCGCATTGAGCACCGCGTTGAGCACTTCGCGTCCCCCATCAACTTCGCCAATCACGGCGTCCCCATCAAGCTCGACACCGTCGAAAGTTACGTGGCTGGCCATGGAACTATCAACCAAGCGCACTGGGTCTTGGCTCATATTAGCGGCATCTTTGGGAACCGCGAAAAGCGTGATGCCATCATCGTCGCTGTCATCACCAGACGTGCGTGCAGCAACCACCAGCATATCGGCAGAGGCGCCTTGGATCACAAAGCTCTTCTTACCCGAAAGTTTGAACCCATTGCCCGATTTCTCGGCCCTTGTCGTGATGCGTTCCGGGCGGTGCTTTGCCGTTTCGTCAATCGCAACAGCATAGACCGCATCGCCAGAAATTAGACCCGGCAGATAGCGTCCGCGCAGGTCATTGCTGCCTTTGCCAAGCGCGGTTGCAGCCAGAACGGAGGAAGTCAAAAACGGCGACGGCGTAAGGTTGCGGCCAATCTCTTCCAGCACGATGCCGGCTTCAACATGGCCCATACCAAGCCCGCCATCATCTTCAGAAACCAGCACGCCGGTAAAGCCCAGCTCTGCCATTTCTTTCCAAAGCGCATGGCCAAAACCATCAGGGCAATCGCGGTCACGCCAATGGCGCAATTGTTTGGCGACATTGCCTTCATCCGCCATGAAATTCTTGGCGGTGTCGGCGAGCATCGCCTGATCTTCATCATGAAATAATGGCATGGATTAGGCTCCCGGCAGATCAAGAATGCGTTTGGAAATAACGTTCAGCATCACTTCTGATGTGCCGCCTTCGATCGAGTTCGCTTTGGTGCGAAGCCAGTTACGCGATGGTTTACCGCCGCCGGTATCATCGCTTTCCCATTCGAGACTGCGCGATCCGCCGGTGGACATCATCAATTCATGGCGGCGTTTGTTCAGCTCGGTCCCTGTATATTTCATCATGTTGGGTTGGGCAGGATGCCCCTTGCCCGCTTTCATCTCATCCATGAACTTTTCGCTCATGGCGGTGAAGGCAAGCGCATCAACGTCAAACATCGCCAGCTCGCCGCGCAGCATCGGGTCAAGCTCATCACCGGTTTTGGCTGAACTGCGGCTCATGGCTGCACCAATGGCCGCGGTATGTTCGCCGCCGCCCATGCCGGAAATCATCTCACGTTCGTGACCAAGCAAATATTTCGCCACATCCCAGCCGCGATTGATTTCGCCAACATAGCCAGGAATACCTTCGCCATATGACTTGGGCACTTTCACATCGTCGAAGAAGGTTTCGCAGAAAGGTGAATTGCCGCTGATGAGCAGGATCGGCTTGGTCGAGGCACCTTGGCTTTCCATGTCGAACAGCATGAAAGTGATGCCTTGATATTTGTCGTTCTTATCCGTGCGGACAAGGCAGAAAATCCAATCAGCGTGATCGGCATAAGACGTCCAGATTTTCTGGCCGTTAACGATCCAATGGTCGCCTTTGTCCTCGCCAAAGGTTTGCATGGAGACCAGATCGCTTCCCGAACCCGGCTCTGAATAGCCTTGGCACCAGCGGATTTCACCGCGAGCGATTTGAGTAAGAAAGTGCTTCTTCTGTTCCTCTGTTCCGAATTTCAGCAGCGCAGGGCCAAGCATCCAAATGCCGAATGAACTCAGCGGTGGACGCGCAGAGATTGCCGCCATTTCTTGCCTAAGAACTTTCGCTTCTGGTGCGGAAAGACCAGCGCCGCCATATTCCGTTGGCCATGCTGGCACAGTGTAACCCTTGTCACGGCATGCCTCAAACCACTGCTTTTGCGCATCAGATTTGAACGTGGCTTTGCGGCCGCCCCAGTAAACATCTTCATCATCGCGCACAGGCTGACGCATTTCTGCGGGGCAATTTGCCTCAAGCCAGGCTTTCGTTTCACTGCGGAATTGTTCTAGATCGGCCATGTCCGACTCTCCTTATATCAACGCTGTTCTTGACGCTTACGTTAGGGGCAAAAGCGCCGCCGCCGCAAGCAATTCTGCGGCTTTATTTGGCGAGCGCTGCATGCCGTAACGTCAAGCGAGTAATCGTTGACTTATCTTTGACTTATCGTTGACGGGGGCCGCGCATTCCCTAGGCTCCAAAGCAACTCTGGGGAGAGACAGTTTGATGAGATTCGCAAGAATGTTAGCAATGCAGGGCGTTCCGGCATGAGCTTAGTCGCTGGGAAATTGCCATTGCGCCTAAAGCTGATCCACGGCTTTGGCGCGGTCGCATTCGGTGTGAAAGACACCGGCTTTTCGTTCTTCCTATTGTTCTTTTACAGCCAAGTTTTGGGCATGGATGCCGCGCTGGTTAGCCTTGCCTTGCTGGTTGCATTGCTGGTTGATGCGGTTGTTGATCCAATCATCGGCAATTTGTCAGACCGCACCTATTCACGCTGGGGCAGGCGATTGCCGTGGCTCTATGCTGCGCCCATTCCGCTTGCATTTGCATGGGTTCTTTTGTGGTCTCCGCCCGGCGCAGAAGCACCGACGTTCCTCGGCTTGTTGGGCATTTGTGTGGTCGTTCGGCTGCTATTGTCAGCCTGCGAAGTGCCGTCCATCTCATTGCTGCCAGAGATTACCTCTGACTATGTAGAGCGAACGACTTTGTTCCGGTTCCGCTACCTTTCTGGTTGGCTCGGCGGCATTTTGATGATGGTGATTGCTTACGGCTTTTTGTTCACCGGAGAGGCAGGTCTGCTCAACCGCGATGGCTACGTCACTTTCGGCATAATCGGTTCGATTCTGATGGTGATTTCGGTTATGGGATCAGCACTGGGCCAGCACAAATTGGTCGCGCATTTGCCGCCGCACAAGCCCGCACCGTTCTCGTTGAAGGCATGTTTTGGCGAAATTGTTGAAGCATTTAGCGAACGTGCATTCCTGTTCTTTGCAGCAGGCGGATTGGCCGCATATATCAGCCAAGGGCTGTCTTTTGCGCTGTCCAATTACCTCAATACATTCATATGGAAATTGGACGCGACCAGCCTGCCGGGGCTGCCGGAAAGCGTTACCGGCTTAAGCGTCTATCCGCTCATCCTATTCCTGTCAGTGCTGCTGATGTTCAACATTGTTGGCCCGATGCATGACCGTTTTGGGAAACCGAAGAGCGCATTCATCGGCGCCATTGCCAGCACCGTGCTGGTCGTAATTCCTTATGCTGCATTGCTGCTTGGCCTTTGGCCCGCCCCCGGATCGCCCGCTTCATTTGGGCTTATTTCGGTATTCCTAATCATCGGCAATGCGCTCGGCGTAGTGGTGATGGTGTCTGCCTCGTCCATGATCGCAGAGATTGTTGAAGCCTATCTCGAACGCACCGGCGTGCGCGCAGAAGGAGCATTTTATTCTGGCAATTGGCTGGTCCAAAAATGCGCAACCGGCATCGGCATTTTCTTAAGCGGGCAGTTCCTATCGTTCGCCGCGCTATCTTCAGATGCGACGCCAGACACAGTCGCGCCTGCAACCGTCGATAGCCTAATCATGCTCTATGCGGGCGCAACAGCTGTTCTGATGCTGATCGCTGGTTATTGGCTGGGCCGCTTCCCGATCAGCCGCGAAGATCACGAAAGACGTGTAGCGGCCTTGGCCGATGCGCAGTCCGCAGAAGCCGTAGCGGCAACTCGCGAGACTTCATAATTCACCCAAAAAGAGAGCTTGGCGCGGCTGTGAGGCTCTGCCACGGTCTCATCCAACAGATTCGAACGCATAAAGAGGACATACATCATGGATTTTGAACCCACCGAACGTCAGGTTTATTGGCGCGACCGCGTCCGCGATTTCATCGAAGCCAAAGTTCGTCCCGCCGTTGCGACATATAAAGCACAAGATGCCGAAGGCGACCGGTGGAAAGTCATCCAGATCGTCGAAGATCTGAAAGCCGAAGCAAAAGAAGCTGGCATTTGGAACCTGTTCATGCCTCCGCGCAATGACAGCCATCACCATGTTGATGATACGTTCGAATTCGAAGGTCCGGGCCTTACCAACCTCGAATATGCATTGTGCGCAGAGGAAATGGGCCGGATCGGCTTTGCCTCTGAAGTGTTCAACTGTTCAGCGCCTGACACTGGCAATATGGAAGTGTTCTTCCGCTACGGGACGCGCGCTCAAAAGGACGAATGGCTTGAGCCAATGATGAACGGCAAAATCCGTTCTGCCTTCCTGATGACAGAGCCGAACACGGCCAGCTCCGATGCGACAAACATCGAAACCAAAATGGTCCGTGATGGCGATGATCTGATCATCAATGGCCGCAAATGGTGGTCATCAGGCCTTGGCGATCCGCGCTGCAAAATCGCGATTGTGATGGGCAAGACCACTTTCGAAGGCAGCCGCCACACCCAGCAATCACAGGTTCTGGTTCCAATCGACACGCCCGGCGTGAACATCATCCGTCACTTGCCTGTGTTCGGCTATGACGATGCGCCGCACGGCCATATGGAAGTCGAATTGAAAGATGTTCGCGTTCCGGCTGCGAACATTCTGCTTGGCGAAGGGCGCGGGTTCGAAATCGCGCAGGGCCGCCTTGGCCCTGGCCGTATTCACCACTGCATGCGCACCATTGGCGTTGCCGAAGAAGCGCTGCACAAAATGTGCAAACGCCTTCAAGAACGCGAAGCTTTTGGTAAGCCGATCTATAAGCACTCCGTTTGGGAAGAGCGCGTTGCGCGGGCCCGTATTGATATCGACATGACCCGTCTGCTCTGCCTGAAAGCGGCTGATATGATGGATAAGGTTGGCAATAAATCCGCCAAGCAAGAAATCGCCATGATCAAGGTTCAGGCTCCAAATATGGCGCTGTCGATCATCGATGATGCGATCCAAGCCCATGGCGGCGGCGGCGTGTCCGAAGATTACGGTCTTGCTTCTGCCTATGCGCATCAGCGGACCTTGCGCCTTGCTGATGGTCCGGACGAAGTGCACGCACGCTCAATCGCGCGCATGGAACTCGCCAAGCACATGCCAGAGGATGGTCCGACCGCTAACGCATTGCGCGATGGCAAAGGGCCAACCTTGGTCAGTGACCGCCCAAGCTCAGGCGATATGGGCGCAACCCGCTAAAAGCGGGCTTAGGGAGAGAACGCATGACAAAAGCAGCCATCTTAGAAGTGCCGGGCGAAGGTCTGGTCATCGGTGATGTCAAAATCGCCGATCCGGCCCCGCACGAGGTTTTGATCGATACAAAGGCTTGCGGCCTTTGCCATTCGGACTTGCACTTTATCGATGGCGCTTACCCGCACGCTTTACCCGGTATTCCCGGACATGAAGCGGCGGGCGTCGTGCGCGCAGTGGGCAGCGAAGTGCGCTCGGTTAAGCCGGGCGATCATGTCGTCTCCTGCCTTTCAGCATTCTGCGGCCAATGCGAATTTTGTGTAACCGGCCGGCTCGCCCTTTGCCTTGGCGGGGCGACGCGCCGCGGCAAAGACGCTGCTCCGCGGATCACGCGCAATGGCGGCGAGATGGTCAACCAAATGCTCAACCTATCGGCATTCTCCGAACAGATGCTGATCCATGAAAATGCCTGCGTCGCAATCGACAAAGACATGCCTTTGGACCGTGCGGCGGTTATTGGCTGCGCTGTCACAACGGGTGCGGGCACGATCTTCAACGCAGCCAATGTCACACCGGGTGAAAGCGTAGTGGTTGTGGGTTGCGGAGGCGTGGGACTTGCCGCGATCAATGCAGCGAAAATCGCTGGCGCTGGCAAGGTCATTGCGGCTGATCCATTGCCTGAAAAGCGCGAGCTCGCCAAAGTTTTGGGCGCGACCCACACGGTTGATGCCATGGCCGAAGATGCTGCCAAGCAAATCCACGAAATCACTGGCGGCGGCGCGCATTACGGGATTGAAGCGGTTGGCAGACAGGCCTCAGCTGACCTAGCCGTTGCATCCTTGCGGCGCGGCGGCACTGCGATCATCCTCGGTATGATGCCGCTTGATTGCAAAGTGGGGCTTAGCGCGATGGACCTTCTGTCCGGCAAAAAGTTGCAAGGCGCGATCATGGGCTACACACAATTCCCGGTGGACCTGCCGCGGCTAGTCGATTTCTACATGCGCGGCCTGCTTGACCTCGATACGATCATTGCAGAGCGCATTGCGCTGGATGATATCAACCAAGGCTTTGATAAAATGCGCGCTGGCCACTCAGCCCGCAGCGTGGTGGTGTTCGATTAATGACTGAAGAAAAAGCGATTGATTTCGACAAGGAAATGGTCGGCACTGTCGAAGTGCAAGACGCTGATAAGCTCGATATGGACAAGCTAACCGCATGGTTCGAAGCCAATGTGGATGGGTTCGCGGGCCCGATCAGCTACACTAAGTTTAAAGGTGGTCAGTCAAACCCGACTTACAAAATCGACACTCCCGCTGCGAGTTACGTTTTGCGCCGCCAACCATTTGGCAAATTGCTGCCATCTGCGCACGCTGTTGACCGCGAATACAAGGCGATGACCGGGCTGCACCCAACCGGATTTCCCGTGCCCAAAACATACGGACTGTGTGAAGATACAGAAGTGCTTGGTTCCAAATTCTTTGTGATGAGCATGGCTGATGGGCGCAGCCTTTGGAATGGCGCCTTGCCAGGTAAAAGCGCAGAAGAACGCACTGCATTGTACAATGCTCTGATCGACACCATGGCCGATCTCCACCTGCAAAAGCCCGATGAAATCAGCATGGGTGATTACGGCAAGCCCGATGATTATTGCGCGCGTCAGATCAATCGCTGGACGAAGCAGTACAAGCTTTCAGAAACAGAGCATCAGCCCAAAATGGAGCGGTTGATCGAATGGCTTCCTGAAACCATACCGCCGCAACATGGTTGCAGCGTGGTGCATGGCGATTACCGGCTCGACAATGTGATTTTCGACCATAATGAAGCGCGCGTTATCGCCGTGCTCGATTGGGAATTATCAACGCTTGGCGATCCGATTGCCGATTTCAGCTATTTGATGCTGAATTGGTTCCAGCCATCCGATGATGGGCGCGCAGGATTGCTCGGCCTTGATTTGGAAGAGCTCGGCATTCCAAGTGTTGAAGCCGCCGTCGAACGCTATGTTGCGCGCACTGGCTATCCGGTGCCGCCAATGGATTGGTATTTTGGCTATAATCTCTTCCGCTTGGCAGGGATTATGCAAGGCATCAAAAAGCGTGTGATTGATGGCACCGCATCGTCATCCCATGCAAAGACGATGAGCGACCGCGTTACTCCGCTGATCGAGCGCGCCTATGACTTTGCCCGCGCTGCTGGAATGCCTGAGTAAAAGGGGTCCGGCGCTAGAACAGCGCCGCGAAACCTTGCTCAAAAATCCGCGCTAAACGTAACCATTGCACCAACATCTGCGGGTTGATCCGCGAAGTGCCCCGGATTGTGGCGATAGAACAGGCTAGCTCCGCCTTGGCTGGAAACTCCAAAATCGGAAAGCGGCCCAAGCATCATGGGTCCGCTCCAAGATAGCTCGCCCATCAATTCGCGACCTTGCGGCGTAAGGTTGATCCGCTGCGTACCAAAGCTCGCGGTTTCACTCGCATAGTCATAGGCCGTTGGCAGTTCGAGATTTAGTCCGCCGCTCATCACCCGCAAGGGCTGGCTAACGCGCAGACCGATCGTATCGCCCGAGGTCAGCGTATTGTCACGCGCCACATCCATAGAGAATGCCTGGCTCATAATCCGGCTTCCCGAGCCGACCAACCCGCTGCGGCGCGCCATTGTGATGCCTTGGCGGAAATCGGCACCGATCCGCCAATTGGCCGACAAGCGGCGGGTTAGCTTGGCATCGATAAAGGCCGAATTTGCCCCGCTGCCGCCAATCGCATCGTGCAAGAACGCGCCGAGCACGGTTTCATTCTCATTCAGCCATGTCACACCCAATGCCGCATCCATGGGTCCAAATTTCCGGTCGAGCGCCATGCCGAAACTCTGCACGGAACGCTTTTCGCGCTCTTGCTGTGTGAACCCTTCTAACCGGCGGTAATTGCCCAGCCATGCATTGCCGCTTTCAGCAGACGCAGTGATCCCCCACGGCCCCATCTTGTGCCGCAGTGCCATTGAGACTGTGCTGCCTTGGAAGAACCCTTCATCCCCGACAGCTGTCCCGGCGAGACGGAATGCTGGGCGCGATTGCCCCTGTAACTGAGCGACAAGTCCGCTGGCCCCTTCGCGGTAAGCAATTCCTAGCTCAATATCAGGCGCAACTTTCGCTGCAATCCGGCCCGCCAATACTTCGGCAAGTTCAGCATCCTTGCTCGACAATTGCAGCTCACGCGACCAATTCATTCCAGCAGCACGCGGGCCATCGCCCACGCGGAACCCCATGGAAACCGAACTGTTGCCCGCTGCCAGCGAACGCCCATTATGTTCAACCGCACCGCGCAATTTCGGCGCGACATTGGCGCTGCGCAATTGCCCGGTGAGATCGTAATTATACGCCCGCCGATAGCTATCCTGCACAATGGTAGAGAGACCTTGCGATCCCAACGCATCACCCATGGCCGTCGATCCGATCAGCGCATCATCTGCCAGAGCCAAGACATTGCTCGTGCCCGCGATTGTTGTCGTGCCAGCCGGAGCAAAGGCAGCCGCCAATTCCAATATGCCGCGCCCGTGAATATTGTCTGTGCCACTTGCGCCCACATCGCTTGCGCTATCGAGCAGGATGTCGACAATCTCAGTCGCGGTTAGATTTGGGAAAGCTTGAGCCAAGAGAGCGACCGCGCCCGCCACTTGCGGAGCTGAAAAACTGGTTCCGGAAAACAGCGTTACAAAGCGCTGGCCGTTTTCTTCCGTGATGAACAATTCGCCATCTTCATAAACGCAGCAAATTCGTTCTCCGCGGGCCAAGATGTAATCGGCAGCTTCATCACCGGCACGGTTGGAAAAGTCTGAAATTTCCCCTTGGTCATCAACTGATCCGACGATCAAAACATTGCCATTGCCCGCTTGCAGAATGCTGGTTGCAAACGGATCAGGTTGATCCGGGTCAATGCCAGGTTCTGAGCCATCGCCGCCATTGCCTGCTGAAACGACAATGACAACACCGGCGTTTGCAGCGCGCCCGACAGCGTTAAGGACGACTTGCGATGCCGCACCGCCGCCTAGGCTGATATTGACGACCGTTGCGCCCGATGTAACCGCTTGATCGATACCGGCGGCAATGCTGCGATCATCAAATAAGCAGTCGAGGCCAGAGTCCTCTGGCGTATCCATTCCGCATGAATTCACATCATCTCCGCGCAATGCGAGAATTTGTGAGTCAAAAGCGATACCAACGACGCCCGAATTATCGCGCGCAGCCGCCGCGACTAAAGCGACATTGGTGCCGTGATCATCTTCTCCATCGACACCGCGATTGGCGACCACATCGGTTGAATCAGGATGCAACCGGCCTGCAAATTCCGGGCTGTCTGAATCGATACCCGTGTCAATGACCGCAATGATTTCACCCTCGCCAGTGATACCAGTGCTCCACGGAGTGACCGAGCTATGAAAATCTGGTCCATCTGACCGGCGGAACTCAGCGGTATTAAACGCGCTAGTGGGCGTCGGCGTAGCAGTCGGAGTCGGTGTAGGAGTGGGTGTCGGCGTAGGCGTAGGAGTCGGTGTCGGCGTAGGAGTTGGCGCCGGTCCCGGTGTGCTGACAGGCGGAGCTCCGCCGCCACCGCCGCCGCAAGCGGTAACAAGAACGCAGGCGGAAACTGCCGCCAAAGCCTTCGCGCGGAAGCCGCGATTAAACCTGTTCTTGTTGCCTAATTCACTCATTCCAAAAAACCTCGTCCAAAAAATCTAATATGACACCCTAAGCCGCTGTTCATAGGTGCAATGCTGATCACCTAGCAAGGAGATAGAACCAATGCGGATCAATACTTATGGTTAACAAGCTCGGCCATACTTAGACCAATGCGCTCTTGCAGCCGCCACCTTGCATCGCTAGCAGCGCGTTTATGAACCGCCCTTGAGGCGCATTGTAAAAAGAGGAAAACACATGTCCGCCGATCTCGAAGCCAAAATCGAAAGCGCTTGGGAAAACCGCGCGCAAGTCACTCCGGCGAGCAGCGATGTGAAAGCCCTTGTCGAAGAAGCGCTTGGACTTCTCGATAGCGGAAAAGGCCGCGTGGCTCAGCCAGACGGCAATGGCGGCTGGACAGTCAATCAATGGCTGAAGAAAGCCGTGCTTCTATCCTTCCGCCTTTATGACAATGAAGTGATGGACGGCGGATCAGCGGGCGCCCCTGCCTTTGACAAAGTGCCCAGCAAATTCGCTGGTTGGGGCGAGGCTGAGTTTAAAGCCGCTGGCCTGCGCGCCGTACCCGGCGCTATCGCACGGCGCGGCAGCTATATCGGCAAAGATGTGGTGCTGATGCCAAGTTTCGTGAACATCGGCGCTTTTGTGGATGATGGCACAATGATCGACACATGGGGCTCCGTTGGTTCCTGCGCGCAAGTGGGCAAGAACTGCCATATCTCAGCAGGCACTGGCATTGGCGGCGTGTTGGAGCCAATGCAGGCGAATCCGACAATCATTGGCGACAATTGCTTCATCGGCGCTCGCTCTGAAATCGTCGAAGGCGTAATTGTTGGCGAAGGCTGCGTTGTGGCCATGGGCGTGTTTATCACCCAATCGACCAAGATCGTTTACCGCGATACCGGCGAGATTATCAAAGGACACATCCCCCCTTATTCGGTGGTTGTGCCGGGCACTTTGCCTGATCCAGACGGAGGCCCATCGCTCGCCTGCGCTGTCATCGTGAAAACGGTTGATGCGCAAACGCGCAGCAAAACCGGTATTAACGAGCTTTTACGGGATTAATCCAAAGCGCCTATTCAGCAGGCTCGATCAACATTTCAATCGGCGGCTTGCCGCGCTGGCTCGCAGCATATTGTTCAACCTCACGCAGCGCGCGCATGGCATTATGGTAAGAGATCATCTCTAGCTCTGCTTGCGAATAGCCGCGCCTTGCCAGCTCGGTGAAAAGCGCGGGGTATCCGGTGACATCTTCCATACCCTTTGGCCCTGTTGGCATGCCATCATAATCACCGCCAATCCCGATATATTCGACGCCAGCCACTTTGCGAATATGATCGATATGATCCGCCATGTCAGAGATTGTGGCGGTTGGGTCTGGATTGGCTTTATCCCAAGTTTCAAGCGCGAGCTTTACTGTTTCTGGCTGCCCCTGCCAAAGCGCCTCTAAACGCGCAATCTCTGCCTGACGCTGCGAATACCATTCGCGCATATCTTCATTGAGAAAGCCCGGCAGGCCGACAACCATCACAACGCCGCCATTTTCCGCCAGCCGCGCTAGCACGCTATCAGGCACATTGCGGGCATGGCCATTGATCGCGCGCGCGCCGGAATGACTAAAGATCACCGGAGCTTTCGCCGCATCCAGCACGTCCATCATTGTCGCCTCGCTTACGTGAGACAGGTCAACTTGCATGCCGATCCGGTTCATTTCCTGGATCATCGCTACACCAAATTTGGTCAACCCATTGTGCTCTGGCGCATCGGTCGCACTATCGGCCCAAGGGGTGTTTTTCGAATGCGTCAGCGTCATGTAACGCGCGCCCAGATCATACATTTGCCTAAGCACGCCAAGGCTTGATCCGATCGAATGGCCGCCTTCCATACCGATCATGCTGGCGATTTTGCCTTCACGGATTGCGCCCTCAACATCATCGGCGGTCAGCGCCAATTGTAGCGCATCGGGATAGCGCGCGATCAGACGTTTGGTGACGTCGATCTGCTCCATCGTCATCACCACAGCTTCGGGTTCATCGAGAGCCGCTGGCACATAGACGGACCAATATTGCGCACCAACCATGCCGGTTTTCAGCCGCGCCAGATCAGTGTGCATCACGCGGCCAGCTTCATGCGTGTGGCCGGTGTCTGTCGTGTCTTTAAAGTCGAAATCATTGATCTGATTGTCGAAACGCGAACGCAATTGGATCGGCACATCATTATGGCCGTCGAACACAGGCGCGGCCTTCAATGCTGCTATGGCGGTCTGCTGCTCAGTGATTAGAGGTTCAGCCTCTGCAGCAGCCTTCACAGCAGCAATGACCGTCTCTTTGTCCTGCGCCGCAATAGGAGTGGCGGCGATCAAGCAAGTCGAGGCGAAAAGGGCAGCTAATCTCATCGGGCATTTCTCCGGTATATTTGTGCGATCACAATTGGGAGTGTAGCGAACAGCAATAGTAATGAAAGAGGCGATAATGATCTGGATCAAAACCATTCTGCGCATTTTGCTGGCCGTGTTTTACGCCTACGCTGGATACGCACACATCGCAGCGCCAGCGTCTTTCCTTGCCATCACGCCCAATTGGGTGCCGTTTCCAGAGGCTGTGATTTACTGGACAGGTATTGCTGAGATTGCCGGTGCGCTTGCGCTGGTTCAGCCATTTTCAAAGCAGCTGCGACAAGCGGGCGGCATTGGCCTAGCGCTTTATGCCCTTTGCGTCTGGCCAGCCAATATCAATCACATGATCATGGATAGCGAAACAGTGGGCTGGACGATGAGCGATGGCGCCGGCTGGGCTTATCACATCCCGCGCATGATCGCGCAGCCGATCTTTATCTGGCTGGCGCTTTGGACGGGTGAGGTCATCGGGAAAAGGCGCGCAAGCTAAGCGTTCACGAAAAAGGGCCAGAAGCGCGAACGCCTCCAGCCCCATTATCGATTGCTCGAAAGCTATCAGGTGAGGTGTTTAGACACCGCAGCTGTCATTTTGAACATAGAGATCTGGTCTTTACCGATCACTGCGCTCAGCTTCGCATCAGGATTGATCTGACGCTTGTCTTTGGAATCTTGAAGGTTGTTACCCTTAATATATTCCCAGATTTTTGAGGTAACCTGCGCGCGGGTCAAAGGACCTTTGCCGATTACATTCTCAAGTTCTCCAGACAGTGTTACGGGCTTTTGAAGCGCGTTATTTTTGCCAGCCATAGTTATTTCCTTTCAATGTTCTGACACAGAAATTTAGTCGTCGTCGTCATCTACCCAATCGTCCTCATCCTCCTGCGACCGGGTATATTGGGCAACCAGTGTAGAACTGGCCATGACATGCCCATCCACTTCCGCGATTAGATCGGCACGGCTCGCCCCCGGCATGAGGGTAAGCGGAAGATCAAGCGCGAAAAGTTGGAATACGAATGTGTGGGTCTCGCCCACGGGAAGCTCTGGCAACAGCCATTCCGAATTACGAGCAGAGTTCTTGCCCGTGCGCGGAGGCGCCTCGCCTTCTAAGATTTTGCCGCGCTGACCGGGCAATCCCCAGACGAGCCAGTGGCATTTGGGATCACTTTGCCCTGCGGTCGCATCCTCAACAATGATCGCAATTTCTTGCGTTCCAGGAGGCGGCGCTGTCCATTCCAAGGGCGGCGCAACCGCATCTTCTTCATCGGCGGTAAAACAAGGGTCCAATTCTTCGCCAGCTGCAAATGCTGGGCTCGTGAGCTTCAAGCCGCCGCGTTCAAACCCGCGTGCATCGCCCAATTGGCACACAGCCAGCCCTTCATGCCGTGCGGCAGCTGGAAGTGCAGATTGAAGCCAGTCGGGTACGCTCATTGCAAAAGAATCTTCCTCAGATTGAATTGGGAAACTAGGCGCTTCCCCCGTGGCTTGCGAGGTGTGCAAGTGCCGATTTGGGCAGTTTTCCCCGTAAACTATCCGTAAACATTCCGTAAATCTTGTGAAAATGCGCCGAAATGGACCGAGGACGGGATTTAGGAGCGAATTGCTCATTGACCATTCAGCCGCAGTCGTGACAGTGTTCCGGCAGTATCTAACAGCTATTGCTGACAGTATTTCGGAGTAATTCCACTATGACTTTCGCTCGCACCGCCCTTTCCGCAACGCTTGCCTTTGCTCTTGTCGCTTGTGGCGGTGGAGACGGCAATTCCGGCTCTACTGCAACTTTCGGCGGAGGCGGGACAGCTGGCGGCGGACAAGGAACGTCTAGCGCATGCTCTTTGTCAGAGCGCCAAGATTGGGCATTAGCCGTGATCAACGAATGGTATCTGTTTCCCGATCTTCTCGATACGGCAGTCAACAAAGCCAGCCACAATGATCTGCAAAGCTATCTAAACGCCGTGGTAGCCCCAGCACGCGCACAGAATAAGGATCGCGGCTTTACCTTCATCACATCGATTGAAGAAGAAAACGCTCTGATCAATTCTGGATCAAGCGCAGGCTTTGGCATTCGGCTTGCCTATGACACATCTGCCAACAGGGTGTTCATTTTGGAAAGCTTTGAAACCGCACCGGGCTTTGCTGCCGGATTGGACCGGGGAAGCGAGCTGCTTGCCATTGGAACCAATAGCGGCAATATCCAGACAGTCGCATCTTTAATGGCATCAGGCGGTCCGCAAGCAGTCAGCAATGCGCTTGGCCCATCCGATCCGGGAGTGGAACGGATTCTGCAATTTACCGATGCAACAGGGGCGACCGTTCAAGAACGTGTTGCAAAGGCCGACTTTGCATTGGACCCAATTTCTGACCGTTACGGCGTTCAAACTTTCAACGATGGCGGCAAACAGGTTGGCTATATCAATCTGCGGACCTTTATCGTTGGCGATGCATCTGACCAATTGCGCACAGCCTTTGCTGACTTCAAAAATCAGGGCGTGGATGAGATTATCATCGACCTGCGCTATAATGGCGGCGGTCTAGTTAGGGTTGCTGAGGTGTTTGGCGATCTGCTGGGCGAAGGCAATGTCGGCCAAGTGTATAGCCGTACGACTTTGCGCGCCTCTAAAGCAGCTGAAAATCAGACGAAGCTCTTTGCCAGCGAGGCATCTGCGATCGCTCCGGCAAAGATCGCTTTTATTATGACGCGTTCCAGCGCCTCTGCATCTGAGCTTTTGGCCAACTCCATGCTTTCCTATCAAGGGAATGATATTGCGCTAATCGGCTCCAACAGTTTTGGTAAGCCAGTCGGGCAGTTTGGTTTTGACCGCAGCGAATGCGATGACCGTCTGCGGGTTTTGACTTTCCAAACCGAAAATGCAGATGGCAATGCTGAATATTTTGACGGGCTAGCCAGCGCATTCCCCAATACGTGCCGCGCACAGGATGATTTGTTTAAATCGTTTGATGATCCAACCGAGGATTCGATTGCGCGGGCTTTGGATTTCCTAGGCGGACGGACTTGCACAGCGATTAGCGGCGGAACAACACGCACTGCACAAAGCGTGCAATCGGTCCGCGAGCCTTTGCGCCCTGAAAAGCCAACCGCGGCTCAGTTTGAAATTCCCGGATTGTATTGATCTATAAGTAATGCGCGAAGGCGGGCTTTGCCTCGCCTAGCCAGCCGCCTGCATATCACGTGCTTCATGTTCTGAGAGACGGCATGCCAGCGCTGCATCGATGACCGATGCGATGGGCGCGGGCTTGGCAAAGATCGGCGCGCCCACTTCAGCGATTGCGTGCTCGTTTCCTGCGGTGCTGCCTGAGTGCAGAACGAAAGGAATGCCGTGACGCTTCAATTCGGCGATCACTTCAAAACAATTTCCGCCCTTGCCCAAGTCGATATCAAGCACAGCGGCATCAATCCGGTCTTTACAAAATTCGATCAGTTTGGATGCAATAGCGGGTTTGCTGGCGATCAGCGTATCGCAGCCGCGTTGCTGCGCCGCATATTCCAAATCCATCAGGATAAGCGGTTCGTCTTCAACCAATAGTATACAGAAATCGCGGGTCATAAATTCTCTCGGCTATATCCGTAACAATCCGTAAGCCTGCATTTGGTTCCTACAAACTTTTCGGCCTACGCAGTCTTGACAATCTGCGCAGGATTGGGCGGATAAAGTGACTATGACTAAGGAATACACCAGCTTCGCTGAATTTTGGCCGTTCTATTTGGCCGAACACAGCCTGCCACGAACGCGCGCTTTGCATTACATCGGCACCAGTCTGGTGGTCGCAGTGGCGCTTTACGCTGTGCTTACCGCGTCATTCTGGTGGCTGGCAGCAATGCCGCTGGCGGGATATTTCTTCGCATGGCTGGCGCATTTCACGGTTGAGAAGAACCGTCCTGCCACCTTCACCTATCCGCTTTGGTCGCTTTATGCCGACTTTAAGATGTGGGCCATGTGGCTAACCGGAAAACTTGGGCCGGAGCTGGAGCGCGCCGGAGTTAAAACCGGATAGGGTTCACAATCCCTCAGGCACGGTTTCAAACTGCGGCAGATCGCCCATTTCAACCCAGTCTTGCGCGCTTTTGGTGTAGCAATGAAACGCCGGTTTTAGGCTGGATGTATCATCCAAAGTGCCCGCTTTGATAAACAGTGGCGCGCCTTCTGGCTCCAAGCGCGTGAACACTGGCGATCCGCAATTGGGGCAGAACTGCCGCCGCACCGTCGCGCCGCTATCGCCAGTGTCATTGTAGGTTTTCACTTCGCCTTTAATCGTAACCGCGTCCTCTGCCACGCCCACAATGATGGAGAGCGCGCTACCCGCTTGCCGCTGACAGTTTTTGCAATGGCACGCCACACACATCAGCGGGTCGCCGCTGACTTCGTAGCTAACATCACCGCATAGACATTTGCCGGTCATTCCCATTGTCTCTCTCCCCTTTAACTTTTGCCGCTATTCAGACTGATCGCTGCGATTGAACAGATAGAATAGAAAGCCCAATGCAAACAGCAAATCCGCCGCCAGAATAATCGGCATCAGCAGATCACCGCCTTCTGCCAATGCGGGCGGTGCAAGCAATCCAACCACGCCCAGCTTTCCGATAACACCCGCCCACAATGTCGCGCCAAAGCGCTGCGGATCACGCGCAACCAACAGGTAGATTATCCCCATGGAGAAAACGAGCACGCCAATGATCCGGCCATCCAGCGTAGATTCTGGCATCAACATGCCGACCAATCCGATCACAAAATTGAAAACCGCAGCAGCGTAAAAGAACCGCTTCCAATTCGTCTGCCCACCCAAATCTTGCGTCATTGCTGTGCTTCTCCTGCAGAAGATTCCTGTCCCGTCACGGGCTGCTTATCTGTGTGCCCGCAACCTTGTAGCAACCTATCGCCCAACATCATTGTTGCAGTAAAAGGATAGCTAAAATCGCTCATCCCGTCAGAGCATGTCCCCGGCGTTACCGTTGCATTCAGCGCAGCGCCGTTTAGCTCGCCGGAAAAGCTCAATCCTCCATTGCCAGCAAAGCGCTCTACAGTCGTGAGCGTTCCGTCGATATTGTCAGGCGTTGAATACGTCAGCTCGCTGCCGTTGATCTCAGCCCCCCAAAAGGGTTCCGTTCCCCCCAGAGTAATCACTTCGTCAGCGCCGATCCCGTCATAGGCGGACACAAGCTCGGCATCAGACGCTGTGCAGGCGGTCAAGCTAGCCAATGGCGCAAGCGCAAACAGAGTTATCCGGCCCTTCATCACCGCGACATTAACCATGTGCTATCCCTTTGGCGAGTCCGCAGATGTTTCATGCCTTGGCGCAAGTCAGCAATCGGCGTAGTCTTCAGACCAATATGCAAAAGGAGTGCCCGTCATGAGCCAATTTGAACTGTCCGGTCATTGCCTATGCGGCGCAGTCACCGTGGATGTGAACCCGTCCAAGCCGCATTTGGAAGCCTGCCACTGCGACATGTGCCGCCGCTGGTGCGGTGCCGCCTATATCGCTGTGCAAGCGGGCAATGATGTGCGCTTCACGGGCGAGGAGCACATCACCCGCTACAAAAGCTCTGACTGGGCGGAGCGGGGCTTTTGCAATCAATGCGGATCAAACCTGTTCTATCACTTCGTCCCTTTATCCAATTACTCATTTACCGCGGGCCTTTTCGATGACCTTGGCGATAAGACTTTGACCGAGGAGATCTTTGTCGATGAGCAGCCGGGCTATTACAGTTTCGAACAAAAGACTGAGCGTAAGACCGGCGCAGAAGTGATTGCCGAAGCTGAAGCTGCGGGGTTCAAATTTTGATGCGCGCGCTGGTTCTCATGATCGCTGCGTCCCTCAGCCTTAACGCATGTGTCGGAAAGCCCGGCCCAGTTGGCAATACCGCTGTGCCGCAACCTGCGAAAGCGGTCGCGCTGCAATCTTACCTTGGCAAATGGTATGAATATGCGCGTTATGAAGCGCCGTTTCAAACCGGATGCGAAGGGGTAACGGCGGATTACTCCTTGAGAGATGATGGCAAGATCAAGGTCGTGAATGCCTGCTTCAAAGACAGCTTGAACGGCGAATTTGACCAATCCACCGGCAAAGCCAAAGTGGTCGAAGGAAGCGATGGGGCCAAGCTAAAGGTCAGCTTCTTCGGCCCCTTCTATGGCGACTATTGGGTGCTTGATCGGGGCGAAGCAGAGGCGGATGGGCAATATGCTTGGTCCATTGTTGGCGAGCCATCGGGGCGCTACCTTTGGATGCTTACCCGCGATGCCCAACCCAGCGCGGAACTCCGCGCCCAATTGGAAGCCCGCGTGCGCGAGCTTGGCTATGATTGGGAATTGGTGCGCATCACTCAGCAGCCCGCTTCATGATCCTAATCGACGCGGATGCCTGCCCGGTTAAGGATGAGATTTACCGCGTCGCCGCGCGCCACAAATCGCCTGTTCGCGTGGTCAGCAATTCCCCTTTCCGCATTCCCGATAGCCCGCTGGTAAAGCGCGTGTTGGTGGATGACACATTCGATGCCGCCGATGATTGGATCGCGGACAATTGCGATGAAAGCTGCGTCGTGATTACCGGCGATATTCTGCTTGCCGAACGATGCCTCAATGCGGGCGCTGCTGTGCTTGGCCACAATGGCAAAGCCTTCACCAAAGCCAGCATTGGCAGCGCCGTCGCGACGCGGGCGATCATGGAAGACCTTCGCGCTGGAATGGACGGAATAGGGGGCGGGCCGTCTCCTTTCAGCAAGGCTGACCGTTCGCGTTTCTTGCAAGAGCTGGATAAGGTCTTGGTGAAGAGGGCGCGTCTTTGATTGCGCACCCCATCCGGGGTGCGATGTCCTCGGCCCTCTCGGGCCTGCGGGCGGGGACAAGCCCCTTGCGGGCCTTCGGCCCGTTTCCAGAGCAAGATAGCTATCTGGCACCAAGCCTCTTGGCGTTTTGTGAGCAGACCTTGGAATAATCCGGTCACCGCCTAGGTGACCGCAAGCGCGCAGCGCGCCCGAGCTTGTGCGAGGAAGGCAAGGGATGCGGACGCATCCCGCCCGCCGTTTGAGGGCGTAAACAAGAAAACAAAACGTACCCGCAAGTCTCGAAACCCGCCGTACAGCCCTTTTTGACAGGTTATTTGGTCAGCATTAACCTGCATCAACAAAGCTCGCGTATTTAGCGTGTCATAGATCGAATTATTGGTTGATAGTATGAAAAAATTTAGCCCCGTCAAAGAAGAACGAGAAGTCATAAGCTTTTGGATTAAGTCAATTTCGATGATTTTGGCGACGATTGCGGCACTTATGTTCGGGGTTGCTCACTATAATAAACTCGACACTGAATTACAGATGATCGCGCGTTTGGCCGGCGACACAGACCTTGCAATCGACGATGATGCCGGATTTGACTACGAAAAAGTTGATGGCGACTATTGCACAATCTCCGGCCAGTACCGCATTACGAACATTGGGGAATACGAGTTTTATGGTGAAGAAGTTGAGCTCACTCTTTGGGAGCTGCCATATTTAACAAAAGAGATTGAAGGCAAGAAAGTTGTCGGGCTCGCAATGTCCAACCGGATCGACTCGAGTGAAGGTGAAAAATGTAAAAGGTCTGACGCAAGTTGCGATGCAATATCTTTGGATTCATTTAAAATCCCAGTGGGTGAGAATTTCGCTCATGGTAACCAGCTGCAACGCTCGTTCCAGTTCATTTTCGAGATCGATCCCACCAACGAAACCACAAAGCCGAAAAGCGAAAGTTATTATGTGGTGGAGGCGAATGCTAGAGTTGCACTCGAAAGCGGGGAAGAAGGCCAGGCACTTCAATGCGAAGAGCTGAGTAAATTCTGGGAGGATCCAATAGATTGGTTGATGGATCCTGGTATTTGCTTCAACGAAAATGACTTGCGGCACATGTCGACAACTCTGAAATGCAAGCCCACTCCGCGCCCGCCTCCGCCCCCGCCAAAGTCATCGCTTCCTCAAACGGATAAGAACGCTTGATGGATGCTGGGCCACCACAATTAGCCCCCTCACCACCCATGCGACAGCAGCTTGATCGTCACCTTACCCGTCGCGACCAATACCCCGTCCGCATCCAGCATCGGAATCTCCGCCAGATAGCCAGCGCTGCCCTTGCGCGCCAAATCCGCTTCTAACGCCGCGATCTCCTCCTCTGACAAGCGATACTCCGCCGTTACATCACTGGCGGCCATGCGGTGAAAATCCACCGCAATATCCTTCACAATCGGAAAGTGCTTTTCCGTATCCAGAAACGAGATACCGGGGTTCGCCGCGCATGCCTCTGCCAGCACGGTGAATGCGCCCATATACATCACATCCACGTGATTGGCGTTGGGACCAAGCGGCATGAGCAGTTTGCAATATCCGCGTTCCTTGGCGAGATATTGCATCTCAGTCCGTTCAACAAACGGAACGCGGTAAGTTTGCTCCTCAGCTTTCAGCGCGGTCATGGATTACCTCTTTGGTTTTGTATCGACTTGATCCGCTTCACCGGCAGCCTTTAACCTTTCAAAGAAAAGCGGGCTACAGAACCTTGCTCTTATACAAAACATCTCTTGGCTTTTCATAACATCGAGCATTCTGTCGAACTCGGCTTGCGTTTCGGGCTGCTTCTTAACACGGCAATGGCTATCGCTATCAACCCATTCAAAAAGGTCAGGCGCGATGTCTTCGGGAACGTTGCAACCCGTGCAGCAGCCATCACCCACATAGAACTGCCCAGGCACATTGGCTGGATGCGGCGAATACGGCTCGTGCTGGTACAAGAGCCTTTCCAAAAAAGGGAACTTGCGAAACCAATTAAGCACCAAGTTTACCCTTCAGGCAGATACAGCTTCTTACCCATATCCTCATACTTTTCGCTCATTTCGCGCATTCCTTCTTCGGCAGCCTTGCGGCTGGCCTCGGCAGCATCGGCGCCTGCTTGCGCGCTGGCAAGGAAACTATCCGCCCCTTGGTTCTGAGTGCTGGCAAAATCGCGCACTTCTTGGCTGATTTTCATTGAGCAGAACTTGGGCCCGCACATGGAGCAGAAATGCGCTGTCTTTGCGCCCTCTGCCGGAAGAGTCTGATCGTGATATTGCTCAGCGGTTTCCGGATCGAGTGACAGGTTGAACTGGTCGCGCCAGCGGAACTCAAAGCGCGCTTTGGACAAGGCATCATCGCGGACCTTTGCCGCCGGATGCCCTTTGGCAAGGTCGGCTGCGTGGGCGGCGAGCTTGTATGTGATCACGCCGACTTTCACATCGTCACGGTCGGGCAGGCCAAGGTGCTCTTTCGGTGTCACATAGCAAAGCATCGCTGTGCCATACCAGCCGATTTGCGCCGCTCCGATGCCGCTTGTGATGTGGTCATACCCCGGTGCGATATCGGTCACGAGGGGGCCGAGTGTGTAGAACGGTGCTTCGCCGCAGACGGACAATTGCTTGTCCATATTTTCCTTGATCTTGTTCATGGGGACGTGGCCCGGCCCTTCGATCATGACCTGCACGTCTTCTTTCCAAGCGCGGTGGGTTAGCTCGCCCAATGTGTACAGCTCGGCAAATTGCGCTTCATCATTGGCATCCGCGATGGAGCCCGGACGCAGACCGTCACCCAATGAATAGGCAATGTCATAGGCTTTCATGATCTCGGTGATGTCGTCGAAATGTTCGTAGAGGAACGATTCTTTGTGATGCGCGAGGCACCATTTCGCCATGATGGAACCGCCGCGCGATACGATTCCGGTCACGCGGTTTGCGGCCATTGGCACGAATGGCAGGCGGACGCCCGCGTGGATGGTGAAATAGTCGACGCCTTGCTCAGCCTGCTCGATCAACGTGTCGCGGAACACTTCCCAAGTCAGGTCTTCGGCAACGCCGCCCACTTTTTCCAGCGCTTGATAAATTGGCACTGTGCCGATTGGCACGGGCGAGTTGCGGATGATCCATTCGCGTGTGTCGTGAATGTTGCGTCCCGTCGAAAGGTCCATGACAGTGTCTGCGCCCCAGCGAGTGGACCAGACCATTTTATCGACTTCGGATGCAACGTCAGATGCGACGGCCGAATTGCCGATATTGGCGTTAATCTTGACCAGGAAATTGCGCCCGATGGCCATCGGTTCTGTTTCAGGGTGGTTGATATTGTTCGGGATGATTGCGCGCCCTCTAGCCACTTCATCGCGGACAAATTCCGGCGTGATCAGCTGCGGGATTTCTGCGCCCCAGCTTTCAGAACCAGCAGTGTTGGCGGCGATGGTTTCAGCAGCGGTTTCGCGGCCCAAATTCTCACGCTCTGCCACATATTCCATTTCGGGCGTGATGATCCCTTGGCGAGCATAATGCATCTGGGACACGTTCTTGCCAGTCTTTGCGCGAAGGGGCGTTTTGATCACATTCGGGAAAGCGGGAACGCCGCCGCTCCGGTCCGGGCCAAGCTGGCCATTATCTTCTGGTTTAACTTCGCGGGCGTCATATTCCTCAACATCGCCGCGCGCCATAATCCAATCTTTGCGAAGCTGCGGAAGCCCCGCCTGAATGTCGATGTTCGCTTCAGGATCAGAATATGGCCCAGAGGTATCATAGACCCGCAAAGATGGCTCGCCGCCTTCCAAATCAATCTCGCGCATGGCGACCCGAACACCGCTGCCTGTACGCGCGCCAACGTGAACCTTGCGGCTGCCACGGATCGGTCCAGTGGTTACGCCGATTTCGAGTTTGGAATTAATGTCAGCCATGTTTTCGCTCTCTCATTTGGCGAAGAGCGCATGCATGGAAGATATTGCACGCCCGCTCCCTCCGCCGGTGTGCCCGTAATGGGGCCGGATCAGGTTCAACGGGTCGCGAGCATTTCAGCACCGCCTCTCAGTCATGCGACTCCCCGGGGTATGGCTGGACATTATGCGTTCGGCGCTTGATAGTCCAGCGAGAAGGAGAATGCGAACCATGGCGTCAAGAGCGAGTGATGAAAGGGCGATTGCCCCTTTTGATGTGAGCGATGAGACCCGCTTCGTAAAAGACAATTGGCACGAACAATTCGCGCAGCTGCGTGCCGAAATGCCGGTTAGCTATTGCCCCGATAGCGCATTCGGCCCCTATTGGTCGGTGGTCACTCACGATTTGATTTCCAAGGTTGAGCTGGATCATCAGACCTATTCCTCCTCCTACGCGCTCGGCAATATCACGATCACCGACCCGCCGTCGGAATCAAACTTGCAGAATTTCATCGCAGCCGATCCGCCGGTTCACACCGCCCAGCGAAAGGTTATCCAGCCGGCATTCAACCCCAGCCAAATGCGCATGCGCGAAGAACAAGTGCGCCCATTTTGCTCTGACTTGCTGGATGGTATTCCCATCGGCGAAACATTCGATTGGGTCGACCGTGTCTCGGTAGAGCAAGCCATCGGCATGCTCTGCATCCTGTTCGACATGCCCCACTCTGATCTTACTGATCTGCGCCGATGGTCAGATTATGCTGGCGGTGTTTCCGCTGAGCATATGACCGATGAATGGCGCGCAGAATGGATGGCTCAGATGCAGCAAATGCTCGCGCGGTTTGATGAGCTGATGGATGACAAACGCGGGCAGGAACCGGGCGATGATCTGCTCAGCCGGATGGTTCATTCCGATGCGATGGGGAATTTAAATCCGCTTGAGCGGCTCTCCAATATCGCCCTGCTGATTGTCGGCGGCAATGATACAACGCGCAATTCGATGAGCGGTCTTGTCCTTGCGCTGCATCAGTTCCCAGATGCGCTGGAGAAGCTGCGCGCTGATCCTTCGTTGATCCCCAATGCTGCTCAGGAAATCATTCGCTGGCAGTCACCCGTGCTGCATATGCGCCGCACGACCACATGCGACACTGAGCTGGGCGGTCAGCACATTGCCAAGGGCGAGAAAGTGGTGATGTGGTACAATTCAGCCAATCGCGACGAGGCTATTTTCCCCAATGGTGATGCATTTGATGTGGCCCGCGATAATGCGCGGCGGCATCTGGGCTTTGGCCATGGCATTCACCGCTGTGTGGGTGCGCGGCTTGCTGAAATCCAGATTGGCACGCTGATCGAAGAGATCGTGAACCGCGGCTGGCGGATCACTCCGCAAGACGGGATAGAGCGGCTCTCCAGCCCGTTCCTACGCGGGATTACTAAGCTGCCGGTAAAAGTCGAAGCGGCTTAGCCAGCCTTCTTCGCCGCGATCCAGCGGTCAATCTTTGCCTCTAAGATTGCCAGCGGCAATGCGCCTGTGTTCAGCACTTGGGCGTGAAATTCTTTGATATCGAATTTACTGCCTAGCTCGCTTTCAGACTTGGATCGCAATTCCTGAATTTTCAGCGCGCCAACTTTGTAAGCAAGCGCTTGAGACGGGATCGCAATATAACGGTCAATCTCTGCGGTCGCATCGGTCACGCCCTTGGATGAGTTGGCGAGCATGTAGTCGATCGCGCGCTGGCGGCTCCACCCCTTTGAGTGAATGCCAGTGTCCACTACCAAACGGATAGCGCGGAACATCTCGTCATCCAGCGTGCCGTACCAAGCGATGGGATCTTCGTAGAGACCCATCTCAAAGCCCAGAGTTTCAGCGTAAAGCGCCCACCCCTCAACATAGGCGGTGTTTCCGCCAAAGCGCATAAAGGCGGGCAGGCTTTCATTCTCCCGCGCTAGGCTAATTTGGAAATGGTGACCCGGTGCGCCTTCATGCAAATACAGCGTCACATTTTGCGTGATCGGGCGGCTCGGCAAATCATATGCGTTGAAGTAGAAAATCCCGGGCTTGGAACCGTCTGGCGGACCAGACTGATACGAACCGCCGGCTTGGAATTTCTCGCGGAAAGCTTCGTATGGCCGGATTTCCAGCGGCGTTTTTGGCGTAAGTGAAAACAGCTTGCCAATCTTACCGTCGACCACCTTGCCGATGCGGTAATATTCCTGTGTCATCCACTCGCGGCTTTCCGGCGTGAACTTGGGATCGGTACGCAGAAAGGTGAAAAATTCGTCCAATGTCCCTTCAAAGCCCATCAGCTTTTGAACCTTGGCCATTTCACCGCGAATGCGCGCAACTTCTGAAAGGCCCAGATTGTGAATTTCATCCGGCGTCAGTGGCAGCGTGGTCGTATCGCGCACCATTTTTTCATAAACCGCTTTGCCGCCCTTCATCTGGGAAAGCCCAAATGTATCGCGCGCAACCGGCATATATTCATTCTTCAGGTAATCGCGAAGCCGCGTGTTGGCGGCATAGATGCTGGCGACAGAGACTTTGTAATCGGCCGTGATCTTGGTCTTCTCAGCCTCGGTAAAGGTTTCAGGAAATTCACCAATCGGCCCCCAATAGGGCGATTGCGTTTGTGGCTCAGCCAGCTGCGTATCCAGCTGTTCGATCATATTGCCGACGGTTAGCTTGGTTTCGAAATAACCGCTTGCCGCACCGTGACGGAAACGCCCAATCGCGCGGTCGATAATTGCGCCATATTGTGCATGGCGAGAGACCGCGTTTTCATAATCCTTGACCGTTTTAAATGGGGCTGCGCTGCTTCCGCTTTCAAAGGTTGGATAGAAGGTATGAAAGCCGAAAAAGTGGTTGATTGGCCGCGCGCGCTGGACCCGCTGAATGGACGGTTCAAAGCCGGACAAAGCTTCTTTCTGATTGCGCTCAAAAATGTCGTAAGCAAGGCGATCAGATGCGCCTAACGCATTGCGATCAATCCCGCTCAGTTCCTTGATATTCCGTTCAGCCAAGGACTTAAATTTGGCGTCCAGACTGTCGGTGTAAAGGTCCCCGATTTGGTCCGCAGCATCGAAATTGCCGCGGAACATCGCGCCAATGGGGCTTAACGCCAGCTCATCCTTATCCGCCCTTTCAAAAATAGCGAACATTGCATCGCGTTCGACTTTAGCCGCAGCTTCTGCCGACAACGCTTGGCCCGCCTGCGGGCCTGATTGCGCGGTCTCTGAAACCGTTGAACAAGACGATATCGCCAATGCGGATGCGGTGAGCAGAGAGAGATGAAGGCGCTTCATAATAAAGTTCCACGTTTGAGCAATTTATGGTTAATCCGCGTTAACCATAGCTACGCAGCTGTGCAAGCAACTATAATCACTCAACAACCCGCCCGCGCACCATGACAAAGTCAACATCCTCCAGCACGCTCACATCAGTTAGAGGATTGCCATCGACAGCGATAATGTCTGCGGAATAGCCCACTTTGATCCGGCCAATTGTATCGCCCATTCCCAATACGTCAGCAGCGACAGTGGTCGCGCTGGCAAGAGCTTCGGCATTGCTCATGCCGCCTGCCCGCATCAGTGCCAATTCGCCAGCATTCTCACCGTGGGGAAAGACGCCCGCATCCGTGCCAAAGGCCAATTTCACACCCCATTTGCGCGCACGTTCAACAATGCTTTCAGCATAGGGGCCAACGGCGCGCACTTTCTCTTCGACAACGGGCGTATAGAACCCTTTGCCAAGGTTCTTTTTAATCCCCTGAAACGCCATCAAAGTCGGCACAAGAACGGTGCCATTTTCGCGCATGACCTTGGCCGCTTGTTCATCAATATAGGTGCCATGCTCAATCGTTTGGACACCGACCCGCGCTGCTGCCTCAATCCCGCGAGCGCCATGCGCATGAGCTGCAACATTAAGGCCAAGCGAACGCGCCGTATCGACGATAGCCTTCATCTCTGCATCGGTGAAATGCGCCTCCAGCCCGCGCCCCTGCTGGGAAAGCACGCCGCCGGTTGCGGTAATCTTGATCAAATCAGCGCCATATTTGGATGCTGTGCGAACTTTTTCCGAACATTCCAGTGCGCCGGTGCAAGCAAAATCGCCAGTGATCACATCGTTCACATGTTTGTTGAAACCATTGGTGTCGCCGTGCCCGCCAACGATAGCGATCGTCCGAGCGCTAGTGATGATACGCGGCCCCGGCACAACGCCGCTGGCCGTGGCGCGGCGGAGGCTTTGTGTAACTTGATCAGTGCGGCTGCCAAGGTCGCGGACCGTGGTGAAACCGGCGAGCGCGGTTAGGCGCGCATTCTTTGCGCCGATCAACGTGTACCATTCGGGCGGATTGGTCGCAGCCCTCCAGAACTCGCCCGATGGATCGCCGGACAGATGCGTGTGAAGGTCGATCAGACCGGGAAGTATGGTTTTGGTTTTGAGGTCAATGATTGTCGTGTCGTGATCGGCTAGATCGGTCGTGTGACCTGGCTCTATCGAGGTAATCTGACCCGCCACAACTTCGATGGTCACAGGGCCGGTCGGCGCGCTGTCTGCGTCCGCGATCAGCGAACCTGCAAAGATGATGGCGTTATCAGGCGCTGGCTGAGCAGACGCTGCGGATGCAGTAAGCAGGGCGGCTGCGGCAAGAATTGCGCGGATTTTCATAAGGTCTCTCTCCAATTGCGCATGATGTGCGGCAATATGGGAGCAGCTTGCAAGCCCTTAAAACGTATATCCCAGACCGACGCCTGCAAAAAGCTGGTCCGCATTGCCCCGCAAGGATGTGTACGGAGTGTCCGCCGCATCGCCAAGCAGCCGCGAATAGCTGCCAATGAACACGGCTGACAGCCCGCCATTTAACGCATTGCCGTCCAGATCATAGGCGATGAAAACGCTCGTTCCGACAGATTGCAAACCGCCATCTGCGCTGAATTGCGGCAGACCGCTGACCGCGCTTTGGGCCGGACTGACGGAGAAGTAATAGTCCGCGTAATTGTCATCGATAATGCTGGCATTGAGAGAAAACGAAACCACTGTTCCGCGGTCGAGCGGCGCGAAATAGCTAATCGAAGGCTCAACAATAATCCCATCATGCGCGCCTGCCACGTCCGCCCGCGCGCCCAAATTGAATGAAAGACTATCGCGCCGCGTGCCTATGCCGCGCTTAGTAATGCCAGCCGCCACACCGACCTCTACCGCACGGTCCAATTCGCCTGCCAGCTCAACAATCGGATCTTCGATATCATCGGCCCTGTCGCTGCGCAGACGGAATGCGGGGCCAAGCGAGATATCCAGCCCCTTTTCCTCTCCAGTGAGGAAATCCAGCGCAAGGCCGGGGCCAAGCGGGCTAAAGCCGATCCCTGCCAATTCGCCTTGGACGATGGGTAAAGGGAACGGACGGTAATCATCAGAACCGGTGTAACTTGGGCTATATCCAGCTCCCATACCGATGGTGACCCAATCGCCATCAAACACGCTTTCGCCTTGAATAAAGGGGGGCGGGCCTCCCTGAGTTTGAGGTCCAGATTGGGGTCTCTCTTCAGGTGGTCCTTGCTGGGTATCCTGCGCTGAAAGGGGAGCGGCTACGCCTAAGCCGATCGGGGCAAGCGCAATTCGAACGAAAGGGGTTTGGGGGATCATAATACGGCAAAGCCTAGCGATATCCCCGCTCAGCTAAAGCGCATTCTTTGCAACTGTGCTGGCTTTGGCCCGTTATCCGCCCGTTCCGGCGCCAGCGGCCTGCCATTCGGCAATCACATCGATTGGGAACAGCAGCATTATCACGGTCAGCGTTAGCCCGTCGCGCACCACCAATCCGGCCACGATCTCTGCAATGATCGACAAAACAATAGTGACTTTAATCGGTAATCGCATGGCCAGATAAAACCCAAAAGCCATCCAGCCGATATCGGCAAAACTGTTCAGCACGCTATCGCCGGAATAACCCCAATTGGCCGTGACAGAGCGGAACCGTTCGATCACCATTGGCGTGTTTTCCAGCACTTCCCATGCGGCCTCTAAAAAGACAGCCAGCGGCAGGCCCCATTGCACAGCCCCTTTTGCGGCGCTTCCCGCCGGCGCTTTGCCCAGCCCCCATTTCGCAAACAATAGCCAGCCAAGTGCATAGAATATCGGCCCGTGGATGATGTGGCTGGGCGTGTACCAATCCGCGATATGCTGGCTGTTACCGGCAGAATTTATATCGCCGTGCCACAGTTTCACATAGCCGCATTCACATATGGGCGGGCGGTCCATGCCGAGCAGGATCAGCACTGCAACGACAGTAAACCCGATAGAGGCGATTATGGTTGTGCGATTGGGTGTAAGTATGGCCATGGCAAGGGAAGATGATGCGCCGCTGAGTGATGAGCAAGTTTTGGCTTCAAAAGCGCGGGGGATATAACCCGCCATTGCCGCATCACGCCGCCTCGCCTAGTGCCAATGGCAATGAAAGCGGATCAGGTCGATATTGCCATTGTGGGCGGAGGGTTAGCAGGCGGGCTAATCGCCCTTGCCGTGCATCAGGCGGACCCGGAACTGCGGATTGCTTTGATCGAAAAAGGCGAAACGTTTGGCGGTAATCACCGTTGGAGCTGGTTTGCCAGTGATCTGGATGATGCGGGCGCTGCTTTGATGGCAGAGTTTGAGCAATCCAAATGGGATGCAGGATATGATGTACGATTTGTGCAGCATGCGCGCACTTTGACAACCGGATACCGCTCGCTCACCAGCGATGATTTTCACAGCGCGCTGACGGAGCTTTTGCCCGATGATGCGGTTCGGTTGAACGCCTCTGCCGCGTCTCTGGATGAAGATGGCGTTACGCTGCAAAGCGATGAGCTTTTCGCGCCGCGCATCGATGCAAAAATCGTCATTGATTGCCGCCCATTTGAACCAAGCGAGCACTTAACCGGCGGCTGGCAAATCTTCATGGGCCGCCGCATGCGCCTCATCAAGCCGCATGGGATGACCCGCCCGATTATTATGGATGCGGACGTTAATCAGCTCAGCCCCGATGGCGGCAATGGCGGCGCATTCCGTTTCCTCTACAGCCTGCCGGTCAGCGATGATGAGGTCTTTGTTGAGGACACATATTACGCCGATGAGCCGCGCATCGACCGCGATATGCTTTCCAGCCGGATCGATAGCTATTGCCATGTTGCCGGATGGCAGGGCGAAGAAGTGGACCGCGAAACGGGCATCTTGCCAGTCATTACGGGCGGCGATTTTGATGCTTATTTAGACAGCATTCGTATCCCCGGCGTGGCCATTGCGGGCGCACGCGGTGGGTTCAGCCATCCGCTCACCAGCTACACCGTGCCGATTGCGGTCGAGAATGCGCTGGCGATAGCTGGAACCATCGCGCGCAGGTTAGAGAACAATGAAATTGCCGAATTTGTAGAGTTCCGCGCCCAGAGCCATTGGAAAGCGACCAACTTTTACCGCATGCTTGGCAAGATGCTGTTCGGTGCCGCTGACCCGCACAAGCGCGACACAATATTTGCGCAGTTCTATCGCCGTCCGCAGGCATTGGTGGAACGTTTCTACCGCGCCCAAACAACATGGGGCGATAAGCTCCGCATCTTAACCGGCAAACCGCCCGTAGCTATATCGCGTGCAATTCGCGCGCTGACTTTGCGCGGAAACCCGTTAAAGGCACCCGCAAAGCCAAAACAGACCGACACTGGAGAAACGGCATGACCGCCGAAAGAACCGAAACTGATATTGCGCCCGACCTTGAAAGTCTGTCCCGCTCCCCGCAACCTGCCGGAATTGATCCGATTTTGGCTGAGAAATATGCGGGCCGCAAAGTCTGCGTGATCGGATCCGGCTTTGGCGGATTGGCATTGGCCATCCGGCTGCAATCCGCGGGCATTGAAACGACAATTATCGAAGCGCGCGATAAGCCGGGCGGCCGCGCATATTTCTGGGAGAAAGACGGCTTTACATTCGATGGCGGACCAACCGTTGTCACCGATCCTGATTGCCTGCGCGAGCTTTGGCAGCTGACCAATCACCGGTTGGAAGATGACGTTGAGCTGATGCCGGTCAAACCGTTTTACCGGCTCAATTGGCCCGATGGCACCAACTTTGATTATTCCAATGATCAGGCCGAAATGGATGATGAAATCGCCAAGCTGGAACCAGCCGATGTCGCTGGCTATCAGGACTTTCTCGACTATTCCGCAGGCGTTTATGAAGAGGGCTATGTGAAGCTGGGCCATGTGCCCTTCCTCGACTTCAAAAGCATGCTGAAAGCGGCACCGGCTCTGGTGAAAAAGCAAGCATGGCGCAGCGTCTATTCCATCGTTTCCAAATACATCAAAAGCGAAAAACTACGCGAAGCGTTCAGCTTTCACACTCTGCTAGTCGGCGGCAATCCGATGAAGACTAGCTCGATCTACACTCTGATCCATAAGCTGGAAAAAGATGGCGGCGTATGGTGGACCAGAGGCGGCACCAACCGATTGGTGGCCGGTATGATCCGCCATTTTGAACGGCTGGGCGGAACAATGCGCATCGGCGATCCGGTGGTGCAGGTTCACACAATGGGCACACAGGCGACCGAAGTTGAGACGCAAAGCGGTTTCAAACAGCGGTTCGATGCGGTCGCATCCAATGCAGATATCATGCATTCTTACCGTGATCTTTTGTCCGAAACCAAGCGCGGGAAAGACAATGCCAAGGCGCTGAAACGCAAGTCTTATAGCCCTTCACTCTTCGTAGTGCATTTCGGCCTCGACGGCGCATGGCCCGGCATTGCGCATCATATGATCCTGTTCGGCCCGCGCTACAAAGGCCTGCTGGATGACATTTATGACAATGGCGTGCTGCCGCAGGATTTCTCAATCTATCTGCACCACCCCACTGTCACCGATCCCAGCATGGCGCCAAAGGGTAAGAGCACGTTTTACGCCCTTGTTCCCGTTGCTCACATGGGCAAAATGCCGATTGATTGGGACGAAGTTGGACCCGTTCTGGAAAAGCGCGTTTTGGATGAGATTGGCCGCCGCCTGATCCCTGATATTCACGACCGGATCGTGACCAAATTCAGCTATGCGCCGAAAGATTTCAACCAAGATTTGAACGCGCATTTAGGCAGCGCATTCTCGCTCGAACCCGTCCTTTGGCAAAGCGCTTATATGCGCGGACACAACCGCGACGATGTGATCGACAATTTCTACCTTGTCGGCGCGGGCACACATCCCGGTGCTGGCATTCCCGGCGTTGTCGGCAGCGCGAAAGCAACAGCGGGTTTGATGCTGGCAGATTTGGCGTTTAGTAAAGAGGGATGATGTTTAAAACACTGATCCTGCCGCTATTGCTGCTTTCTGGAGAAGCGCCCCCTCACCAATCTCAGCTGGTTGAGGAGAAGGACCACACACATTCTTGGCAAAATGTCATGTCTGAAGACGACATTAGTGCGTGGGTGGATGAAAATTGGCGTTCTTCAATCACCCATGAGGGCCAGACATATTCGGTATTTCTGATCCGCACTATTGTTACAGATGGAGACGGTCAGGCAGGAGCGGACATCACTATGGCTTTTGATTGTTCCGCCCAGAAAATCGCCTTAGTGGAAATGTGGATCGAAGTGGTAGCTGGCCAAGCAGCACAGAAAGCAACCCCGCCCAGCCTTAAGTTTGAACCAGCCGATGGTGCGTCGAGCGACAAGATGTTTGCCCATGCCTGCGGAACGCCGCTATCCGAATGACAAAGCCTCCTATCAAAGCCCTAGCCGTATATTGCGGGTCCGCCACACCTGAAGACACGCGCTATATTGATTGCGCGCGCGAAGTTGGCCGCACTCTTGCCGAAAACGGCATCACAACCGTTTATGGCGGCGGGCGGCTCGGCCTGATGGGGGCCGTCGCATCCGGCGCTTTGGAAGCAGGCGGCGAAGTGATCGGCGTAATCCCAGAAGCTCTTGCAAATTCAGAAGTCGCCAATCACGATTGCACGCAGCTTCACACCGTATCCGGCATGCATGAACGCAAAAAAATGTTCACCGATCTGTCCGATGGCTTTGTCACCATCCCCGGCGGCGTGGGCACGATGGACGAATTGTGGGAAGCGATGAGCTGGGCGCAATTGGGCTATCACGCCAAACCCGTTGGCCTGCTTAATGTATTCGGATTTTACAACGACCTGATTGCATTCAACAATACAATGGCAGAAGTGGGCTTTGTCCGGCCAGCGCACCAAAATATTCTTATTTCCGCTGAGACAATTTCTGGGCTATTGGAAAAAATGGAAGTTTATCGGCCGCATACGCCGATTTTCAACATGGACGCAGACGACTTGTAAGGCCGACTTGTGAATGCAATCACTGGCAATTCGTCTCCTGTAACGGGGGACCTGAAATTGGCTGCGAAGCAGCCAAGCAGTCCTGCTGAAAATTCCGAAAGCGCCCACACCAGTTCATTGGTCCGCCACACTCTGCGCGAAGCGGGCGGCGGGCGTAACCGCGAACATCTGGTTGAGGCAAGCTGGCGGATCATCGCCGAAGGGTCGAAAAGCTTTGCCGCGGCTTCCATGCTGTTTGACCTGACCACGCGCGAGCAGGTCTGGATGCTTTACGCATGGTGCAGGCGGTGCGATGATCTGATCGACGGGCAAGATTTGGGCGGTGCGCTTGATCGGCGATCTGTGCTGCCAGAACGGGTGAAAGCCTTGCGCGTGCTGACCCGCGCTGCGCTCAACCGGCAACCCACAGCCGAAGTCGCCTTTGATAGCTACGGCCAAGTCGCCTCTGAAACCGGCCTAACGATGGACGATGCAGAAGAAGTCATTGCCGGTTTCGAGTTGGATGAGAAAGATTGGCGGCCCCGCACTACGGACGATATGATGCGCTATTGCTATTATGTTGCGGGCGCGGTGGGCCTGATGATGGGCGTGGTGATGGGCGTGGACCGCGATGATACCGAAACGCTGGATCAGGCCGTCGACCTTGGCATATCATTCCAGCTGGCAAATATTGCACGCGACATTTTAGAAGATGACGCCGATGGGCGCTGCTACCTGCCGCTCGATTGGCTGGTTGAGCAGGATATTGAGCCGGGACAACACACCAAGCCGCACCACCGCGAAGAGCTTGCCGAAATGGCGGCGCGGCTGATTGATCTGATGGAAGTGCATCAGGCGCACGCGCGGCTCGGTATTGAAAAGTTGTCCTTCCGCCAGCGCTGGGCAATCATTGCCGCTATGCGCATTTATGGCGATATTGGCGAAAAAGTCCGCAGTGCTGGAACCGAGGCTTGGAATGGCCGTATCCACACCAGCGGTTGGGAGAAATTGCGCCATGTCTTCGGCGCTTTCCGCGATGCGCTGGACAATTGGCCGCCGCCAACACCGCGCACCCAGGAGCGCTGGACGCGGGCTGATTTGTAAGCCAGCACTTGCCCGCTCATTTACGAGCGCCTAATCCTTGCCCCATGATCAAAAAACTTCTGATTGCCAATCGGGGCGAGATTGCCTGCCGCATCATTCGCACCGCACGCGAAATGGGCGTGGCCAGTGTTGCGGTCTATTCCGATGCTGATGCAAAGGCTTTGCATGTGAGGCAAGCGGATGAGGCAGTGCATATTGGCGCATCGCCTGCGGCTGAAAGCTACCTCGTAGGCGAGAAGATTATCGCAGCGGCAAAGCAAACGGGCGCTGATGCAATCCACCCCGGTTACGGCTTCCTCAGCGAGAATGCAGACTTTGCCCAAGATGTGATTGACGCCGGCCTGATCTGGGTCGGGCCAAAGCCGGAAAGCATCCGCGCCATGGGCTTAAAAGACGCGGCCAAAACGCTGATGATGGAGGCGGGCGTGCCCGTCACTCCGGGCTATTTGGGCGAAGATCAATCACTCGAACGCCTGTCCAAAGAGGCTGACGCGATTGGCTACCCCGTGCTCATCAAAGCGGTCGCGGGCGGCGGCGGCAAGGGTATGCGCAAAGTGGACGCAGCGGAAAATTTCGCAGCCGATTTGGAAAGCTGCATGCGCGAGGCCAAGGCCAGCTTTGGCAATGATGAAGTATTGCTGGAAAAATGGATAACCTCCCCCCGCCATATCGAAGTGCAAGTCTTTGGCGATTCTCACGGCAATGTGGTGCATTTGTTTGAGCGCGATTGCTCGCTTCAACGCCGCCACCAAAAAGTGATCGAAGAAGCCCCCGCCCCTGGCATGGATGAAGCCACTCGGACAGAAATCTGCGCCGCCGCCGTGCGCGCGGCCAAAGCGGTCGATTATGAAGGCGCTGGCACGATTGAATTTATCGCGGATGCCAGCGAAGGCCTTCGCGCGGACCGCATATTCTTCATGGAAATGAACACGCGGCTGCAAGTCGAGCATCCCGTCACCGAGGAAATTACCGGCGTTGATCTGGTCGAATGGCAATTGCGCGTGGCGTCTGGCGAGCCGATCCCACTGAAACAGGATGAGCTATCGATCAATGGGCACGCCATCGAAGCGCGGCTCTATGCCGAAGACCCCGCGAAAGGGTTTTTGCCGAGTACGGGGCGGTTGGACTCATTCATGTTGGATGACAGGTGGGCGCGGATCGATACCGGTGTTGAAGAAGATGGAACAGTCTCTCCACATTATGATCCCATGATCGCCAAAGTCATCGTTCATGAGGAAGATCGGAGCCACTCGATTGCTTCGCTTAAGAGAACCCTAGAAACCAGTGCGGTCAGTCCCGTTCGGACAAACAAAGGATTTCTCTTCGAATGCCTCGACAATGCGAACTTTGCATCTGCTGAACTGGATACGGGACTAATCGAACGAGCGGGTGAAGCACTCATATCTAATGAATATCCAAGCGGCGACGCGGTAGATACTGCAGCTTGGCGTTTCCGCTTCGATTACGATGACTTCGGCGGTTTTGACCGAAGTTTTGCAGAAGGCCTTTTTGGTTTCAGACTCAACAATGAACAAGAAAGCTCGGTTAGGCTGTGGTGCAACAGTGAGATGTATATTGGCCGCTTCAAAAAGAAACGCTCATTCGCAAGCACTTATCCGGGCTCTGGTGAAGAAATAATTGTGACAGAACGAGGCCAAGATTACCTGTTTCGCACTATGCCTCCTTCAGCAACCGGCACTGCCTCCGCGGCAGATGGCGCTATCCTCGCCCCCATGCCGGGCAAGGTAATCGCAGTCGATGTGACAGACGGCCAGCAAGTGAAATCCGGCGACCGCCTGATGGTCCTCGAAGCGATGAAGATGGAGCATGCCCTCACCGCGCCGTTTGATGGGACGGTCACTGAACTCGCCGCGTCCGAAGGCGGGCAAGTGCAGGTTGAGGCTGTGCTTTGTGTGGTTGAGCCGGAAGAATGAAAGTAATTTCCAAGCACCAGTCGGTTGCGCAGCAACCGCAAGGGCGACTGCCCGCCCGCAGCGGCGCGGGCTTGCCCGCAAGACGCGAGGAGGTCGCGCGCCGGATGGCGTGCGGAAAACAAAAATGACTTGGCAAAACGAACTCGAAGAGCTGCGCAAACGCGAAGAGCTCGCCGAACAAATGGGCGGGCCGGACAAACTCGTGCGCCAACATGGACGCGGCAAAATGGATGCCCGCGCGCGTCTGGATGCAATTTGCGACGACGGCTCTTTCCGCGAAATTGGTAAGATCGCTGGCAAGGGCGAGTATGACGAAAACGGCGAATTGATCAGCGTCCTGCCCGCGCCATTTCTCTTCGGCAAAGCCACCATAGAAGGTCGCCCTGTTGTCGCCACAGCCGATGATTTCACTATTCGCGGCGGCGCGGCAGATGCCGGCATCAAGCGCAAGATGGTGCAAGCCGAAATGATGGCGCATCAGATGAAATTGCCGATGATCCGCATGATTGACGGCACGGGCGGCGGCGGCAGTGTCAAAACTTTGGAGCAGATCGGTGCGACCTATATTCCCGCTGTTCCGGGCTGGGGCGATGTCGTCAAAAACCTCGATACGGTGCCGGTCGTTGCTCTTGCGCTTGGACCCACAGCTGGCCTCGGCGCAGCGCGCACAGTTGCCAGCCATTACTCGATCATGGTGCGCGGGCTTTCACAACTCTTCGCCGCTGGCCCCGCTGTGGTGGACGCCATGGGTGAGGATTACGAGGGGTCCAAAGACCCGCAGGCTGCCAAGGAAGACCTTGGCGGAGTGGACATTCACACCCGCAATGGCGTGGTCGATGATGAAGTTGGATCAGAGGCTGAAGCCTTTGCCCGCGCCCGCCACTTCCTCTCCTTCATGCCCGAACATGTGGGCCAGCATGCGAGGCGCGCTGAATGCCATGATCCGGTAGAGCGCCGCGAAGAAGGGCTCCTCAGCCTCGTCCCGCGCGATGACAAACAGGTTTATTCCATGCGCCGCGCGATGGAGATGATCCTCGACAAAGGCACGGTGTTTGAGATGGGCAAGAACTGGGGCCGCGCCGCGATTACAGCGTTCGCCCGCCTCAACGGTTGGCCTGTCGCTGTGGTGGCATCAGACCCAAGTTTTCTGGGCGGATCATGGGAAGCGAAGACGAGCGAGAAAGTCACGCGCTTCGTCAAGCTCGCCGATCAATTCCGACTGCCTATCGTGCATCTGGTCGACAATCCCGGCTTTATGATCGGGCGCGAGGCGGAAATGGCTGGCACGATCCGCTACGGCGTGGAGACCATGAACACGATTTACAAAGCCACCGTGCCCCTCGCCAGTATCGTGATGCGCCGCGCTTACGGGATTGCAGGCAGCGCGATGAGCAATGCGGACGCCTACCAATATCGCTATTGCTGGCCATCGGGCGATTGGGGCAGCCTGCCCATCGCGGGCGGATTGGAAGTCGCCTATAAATCAGAGCTTGAGGCGGCCGATGATCCGGCGGCAGAACTGGCGAAAATTCAGGAGCGCCTTGGCAAGGTTACATCGCCTTTCCGAAGTGCTGAATTGTTCAATGTGGAAGATATCATCGACCCGCGCGACACGCGGCCACTGCTATGCGAATTTGCCGATCTGGCTTGGCGCAATTTGAAAAGCGAGAGTTAGGCTTCAGTAATTCTTGTGCATCTGCATATAGCGCCGTGCGGCACCTGGCGCGCGGAACAATTTGCCGCGCTCGCTGTACAAAATGCACAAAAGGCTGAGGCATGAGCAGATCACCATTGCGGCCGCCAATGGCGCCGCAGTTCCATCATATGCTTGACCGATCAAGCCGCCCATCACCGCGCCTGTTGTCATCCGAATACTAGTCTGGATAGAAGATGCTGCGCCCGCGATATGCTGGAATGGCTGCATTGCAACGGCCCCAAAATTCGCGCCCACAAAGCCGAGCATCGCCATCGACAGGCTTAGCAACGGAACAAACTCCCACAAGGTCTGATCGGGCTGGCTTGCGGACCACAATTGCACGAGGCTTACAGCCAAAAATCCGAACAATGCAGTATGCCCGACGCGGCGTGCGCCGTATTTTTCAACGATTTGCGAATTGAGAAAATTGGCTGCAACCATACCGAGGATTGACGCACCAAAAATGAGCGCGAAGTAATCGCCCGCGCCAAAGCTTTCTCCGATCAGTTGCTGGGATGAATTCAGGAACCCAAACAGGCTACCGAACACCAGCGCGCTGCCAATCACGTAACCAACAGACTCGCGCTTTGCGAGCGCCTCTTTCATATTGCGAAGGATCGTTATCGGCTTGATATCTTGCTCATTCGCTTCGGTTAGAGTTTCCGGCAATCGGAACCATACCCATAGACCTACGCCAAGGCCCATCACCGCCATTGCGACAAATATCCCGCGCCAATCAACGAACATCAAAATGACTTGGCCAATCGCGGGCGCAATAATGGGAACGATTAGAAAGACCATCATGATCAGGCTCATCAGGCGCGCCATCCGGTCCCCGCCAACATGATCACGAACAATCGCAGCGGGCACAACCGAAAGGCCTGCACAAGCGACGCCTTGGACAAAACGCAAAGCAATCATCCAGGAAAATTCTGTCACAACCGCGCATGCCAATGACAGCAGGATATACGATCCCAGCCCAACGAACAGCACGGGCCTGCGCCCAAATTTGTCAGCGAAAGCGCCTGGGAAAAATGCGCCCAAACCTGCGCCTAGAAAATAGCTTGAGATCACATATTGGCGGTCGTTTCCGCCTGCACCCAATTCATCTGCCATAACGCCCAGCGCCGGCAGCATGGAATCAATGCCAAAGGCTTGCAGGCTCATCAACAATGCCATCAAAGTCACAAGCTCGCGCTCGCCTAATTGGGGTGCTTGTGTCGATGCAGCGTCAGTCATTGTCTCTCCAATGCCTGTTTGCACGATCATTGGCTAGCGTGAAACCGCTAGGTAAATGCGCTCATCCACTGCCTGCCAAATACTGGGATAGGCTAAAGAGCAAGGAACGCTTAGACTGATACGCATGAACAGCGATGCGGCAGATGACGGTGAAAGCAGCCAGGCGCTGGGCCTGCGCAAGATCATCCATGTCGATATGGATGCGTTCTTTGCCAGCGTGGAACAGCGAGACGACCCGTCCTTGCGCGGAAAACCGGTCGCTGTTGGCGGTGCGGGCGGGCGCGGAGTGGTGGCCGCTGCCAGTTATGAAGCGCGCAAATTTGGCGTCCGGTCCGCCATGCCATCCGTTACTGCAAAGCGGCTGTGCCCTGATCTGATATTCGTGCGGCACCGGTTCGACGCGTATAAAGAAGCATCGCGTACTATCCGCGCGGTATTCAAGCATCATACGCCGCATGTCGAACCGCTGAGCCTGGATGAAGCCTATCTCGATGTGACGCAGGACCGGCTTGGGATTGGGTCCGCCACCCGCATCGCTGATCTCATCCGGCAGGAAATCCGCGCGAAGACCAAGCTGACCGCAAGCGCGGGCGTATCCTACAACAAATTTCTCGCCAAAATCGCCAGCGACCAGAACAAGCCCGATGGCGTTTGCATCATACGCCCTGGCGAAGGCGCGGACTTTGTCGCTGGCTTGCAGGTCCGCAGGTTTCATGGTGTCGGGCCAAAGGCTGAGGAGAAGATGGCCAAGCTAGGCATTGCCACCGGCGCAGATCTAGCCGCACAATCCATCGACTTTCTCCGCAGCAATTTCGGAAGCCAAGCCGATTACCTCTACCGTGCGGCACGCGGCATTGATTTGCGTCCGGTTCGCGCGCACCGCATCCGCAAATCGGTTGGCGGAGAGCGGACTTTTTCTGAAGATATATCCTCTGGCTCAGCCCTGCGCGAAACGCTTCGCAATACGATTGACTACGTCTGGGACAGCATTGAAAAATCGGGCGCAAAGGGCCGCACGGTGACGTTAAAAATGAAATATTCCGACTTTACCAATGTCACCCGCTCGCGCTCCACAGAGCACAATATCTCAGGCAAGGGCGAATTTGCAGCGATCAGTTCAGGATTGCTCGAAGACATTTTGCCATTGCCCCAGCCGATCCGTTTGATGGGACTGACGCTTTCAAACTTAGAAGGGGCAAAGGGCGCCGAAGAACGCCCGCGCGACGAGGCGCAATTGTCCCTGCTTTAATCGAAATCGAGCAAGGCTAAGCGGTGCAGCGTCAGGGCACTTAGATTGTCCGGCAGAGCATCACGCGCAAAAAACCGAGCTTCCAAAATCTCGCGCTGGTCAGGGGTTGGCGTGCCATTGCAATGCGCCGCATAGACGTAAGCGGTATGCGGGGAACCTGAGATGACCTCGTCCAATTCTTGGAGCAAAGTTAGCTCGCCAATTTCCAATCCCAGCTCTTCAAAGACCTCACGCCGCGCACCTTCTTCTGCATTCTCTGTTAGCGAAAGACCGCCCCCTGTCAGCGCCCAAACAGGCCGTCCGTATGAATGACGCAGCAGCAGCACACGCCCTTTGTCATCGGTCAAAATTACAGACACTCCGCGCAAAGGAACTTTGCGAAACATCCGCCAGCGCCGCCTGATCCGGTGGGCGATGGGCAATAGAGCGCGGTGAACCGAAGCCGGAACGAGCTTGAGTATTAGGTGAAACATGTGACCGGCTGCGCCGCAGCACCCAGCAATCGTGCAATCGGCAGATCATGTTCGCCCGCCAGCGCTGCATCAAACACATCGCGCTTATCATTTCCGCGAATGAGGAACATCAATGCATCGCTATTGAGCAATGCAGGGATGGTCAGAGTGATCCGGTCAAACGGAGCCTCTGGCGGCAATGGATCAGGCGTAAGGCGCCGAATAGCTTGCGCATCATCTACTTTCGGATCGGTGTTGGGGAAGAGCGAGGCAATGTGGCCATCTGCGCCCATTCCCAGCCACGTGAGCGCAAAATGCGGCGGCTTTGCATCCTCTGCCAAAGCCACAATTCGTGCCCCCACAGGCTCAAACAATTTGCGGATTTTGCCTGTGTTCGATGCGGCGTGATCCTCGTCCACGATCCGGTCATCGCCCGGCCAAATTTCCAAACGTTCCCATTCCAAATCATGCGCCAATAGCGCTTCGAAAACAGGAAAAGGGGTGGAGCCGCCCGGTACGCTAATCGCGATACTGCCGTCAGCCCTCTTCATTGCCGCATCAATCCGCCGCGCGATCCAATCCGCAATATCCGCAGCACTGCCGCCTTCGATCAACTGGGTCATTGTTATATCCAATCCCGCGCCAATAGCGCCATGTAAATGCCCGCTGCCAAAGCCATTGCGGCTAGCGCCCAGCGAATGGGTTTCAGCGGCCATTGCTCCAACTCTTCGCCCAGGCTCCACCCAAGGCAGAGCGCAGCGGCGCCTCCTATCGCTCCGCCCAATCCAGCAACGGGAGCAGCAGCAGCGGCAGCGGCAAAGGCAAAGACGATAAAGCGCGCCGCATCATGCATTTGTGTCGCGGCCAGCACGATCGCAAATGCGCCTTTTGATTGGGTGGGCTCATGCGGCTTTTTCAATTTGACCCGCCAAGCCAACTCAAACGCAGCAGCCAGCAACGCAAAAGCGGTGAGCATATATTGCGCACGCGCGGGCAATAAAGACGCCATCCAGCTGCCAGCATAGGCCATCACGCCAGCGGTAATCGCGCTAACCACAATGCCGATCATTAGCAGCGATAGCGCCTCTCCCGATCTTGCAGAAAAGCGCGCCATCATGATTTGGTCGCGCGCGCCAAGGCTGAGCAAAAACACAGCTGCAAGAGCAAAGAGAAACGGAGCCATATCCATTTGCCTAGCTTGCGCAGCGCCGTGATGCACGCCAAAACGTGTCTCAAATAGATTTGGGAGAATTGCGATGAAATTGACGGCAGGAATGGCAGCAGTGGTGACAGGCGGCGCATCAGGATTGGGCCGCGCGAGCGCAAAAGCTTTGGCGGACGCAGGGTGCAAAGTCGCTATCTTCGATATCAATGATGAAGCGGGCGAAGAACACGCCGCTGCAATTGGCGGCACATTCCACCATGTTGATATTATGGACGAAGAGTCTGTCGTCGCGGGGTTTGAAGCAGCGCGATCTGCTAATGGGCAAGAACGCGCAACCGTGCATTGCGCCATGGCATCGAAACGCGGCAAAACCTTGGGCTTTGACAAGGAGACGGGCGGATACAAGCGCCTTTCAACCGAAGATTTCGCCTTTGGCGCAGAAGGCATTTTGGTCGCCAGCTACCGCATCGCGTCACATTCCGCATTGGGCATGGCGAACACCGATCCGCTGAATGATGATGGAGAGCGCGGCTCGATCACTTTGACCGCCAGCGTAGCGGCGCAAGATGGCCAAATCGGGCAAGTCATCTATGGCTCATCCAAAGGCGGCGTGAACGCCATGGTTCTGCCAATGGCGCGCGATTTAATGGATGTCGGTATCCGCGTAAACTCGGTTATGCCGGGGATTTTTGCCACGCCATTGATGCTTGGCATGAAGGATCGCAATCCGGCAATGTGGAACCAATTGAACGCATCTGTGCCCTTCCCCAAACGCTTGGGCGAGCCAGAGGAGTTTGCATCGCTAATCGTAGAGATTGCTAGCAATAGCTACATCAACGGGCATCAATTCCGCTTGGATGGCGCAATCCGAATGCCGCCAAGGTAATTGTTATCCCACATCCATCAGGATTTTGACCACGCCATCTTCACGCGCGTCAAACATACGGTAAGCCTCAGCCCCTTCTGACATATTCATATGGTGCGAAAACAGCCCGTCAGCTTTCAACCGCCCTTGCTGAATTAGTGGGATGAGCGGCGGCCACAAGGTTGGCACAGGCGCAATGCCAGCACGCGCTGTAATATTTTTGAACATCAGCATCACCATCGGCAAAGCCACGCCGGGTTGCGGCAATCCAATGAACGAAATCGTGCCACCGCTGCGCACCATGGGCAGCACAGAATCCACAGCCGCTTTCGCGCCGGATGCTTCAAAAACGCAGTCAACACCGCCGCGCGTTTCCTCCAAAACTGTGCCGATGGCCTCAGCCCCCGGTTCCAGAACGGTTGCTCCCAATTTGGCGGCATGGGCGCGCCGTTCAGGGACTGGATCAATCGCGAAAACACGCGCCGCCCCTTTCAGCAAGGCCAGCTCCACGCCAATGAGGCCAATCGGACCGAGCCCAACAATCGCAATTGTTTGACCAGCGATCAGACCTGAATTGCCTATGCCGAAACTGGCGGTTGCCATGCCGTCTGTTAGCAAGATTGCCTGCTCGTCAGAGACGCCTTCTGGGATTTTCATCAGGCATTGATCGGCATTGGGGATCTGCACATATTCCGCTTGTCCGCCGTGTAATTGAGCGCTCAAGCCAAAGGCTGTGGCTTGTCTGCAGGAACCCGCACGCCCCGTAAGGCACGCATCGCAGCTGCCGCATCCCGTGCCGCCCGCAGCCAGCACTTTATCGCCGACTTTAAAGCCGTGGCTATGCGCGCCGACCTCCATCACTTCGCCGATGAATTCGTGGCCAACGCAGAATTTCTCAACGCCCGCGCCATAATCCGCTGAACCGATGTTATCGCCATGATACATGTGCAAGTCAGAGCCGCAGATTGAGCATTTCTTCACGCCCAATATCACCCCATTGGCGATCTCTAATTTGGGATCATCAAACCCTTCGTACCGGATGTCGCGCGGCCCGTTGAACACCAGTGCTTTCATTGCAGTCTCCCCTTTGCCGATAAAGGTGAACTATTCAGTCCAGCGGAGCAATATGAAACGCCGGAATGGGAAACGAATTGCATCGAGCGCCAAGATTGTGCATATTATGCACAGGCAGGAGAGCAACCACTCCTGAAAGAGGATAGAGAACCGCCATGAACACCCCGCACCGGAAAAGCACCGCATGGGATGTCGCGGAAAAAGCTGGCGTCAGCCAATCCACCGTCAGCCGCGTCTTCACCGGCTCTACCCGTATTTCCGAGCCCACTCGCACCCGCGTTTTGGATGCAGCAAAAGCGCTTGATTATCTACCGGATAAGCGCGCATCGCGCCTACGCAGCGGAACAACCGGCGTGGTTGCCGTGGTCGTCATTACACGGGCGGATGATGGCGCGCGCGAGGTAAACCCATTTGCCTATGTCTTGCTGGGCAGCGTGTGCCGAGCCGCCTCTGCGAAAGGGTATGAGACGCTAGTGTCTTTCCAAGCGAGCGAGGATGAATTTTACGGTCGTTACGTTGAGCAGCGCGATGCCGATGCTCTGATTGTCCTCGGCACTACGCAAAACTCCGAGGCGTGGTCGCATTTCCGCAAAGTTTTGGAAGAAGATGAACGCACAATTTGCTGGGGTCTGCCCTATGATGATGTCCGCTCGATCCGCTCCGACAACATGCAAGGCGGCCAGATCGCTGCACAGCATCTGTGGAATGCCGGATATAGAAAGCCAGTGTTCCTCGGCCCGATTGATAGCGTCCAGCGCCAGTTTCACGAACGCTATCAGGGTTTCGCTGATGAGCTAAAGAGCTTGGGCGGAGAAGCAGTGGTTATGCGCGATATGCAGCCTGCTGACCGGATGGCGCAGGGGCGCGAGGCGATTGCTTTGTTGGAAGCAAGCGGCACTCAATATGACGCCATTTTCGCCGCCTGCGATTCCATCGCTTTGGGCGCATTGGAAGCTCTGCATAAACGCGGCGTATCTGTGCCCGCAGACGTCGGAATTATGGGCTATGATGGAATTGCAGAAACCAAGCATTCCAGCCCGCCGCTGACCACGATTAAACCTGATTTGGAAGAAGCGGGCAGACTGCTGGTCGCACAGGTTTTGGGCGGTGATGATGCTGTACCGGATGAAACGCTGGCTCCGGTTGAATTGATTGAACGAGCAAGTTCAGCAGGGAAATGATGATGAAAAATTGGATGATTTGCGGCGCATTGGCGTTTGGTCTTGCGGCCTGCTCGCAGGACCCTGAGCCGGAACGCTCGGCGGCGGAAAATGTCGGCGCTGCCGTGCAAAGCCCCGCTGACAGCCAATCAGAGACCGCCAAGCCAACCGCCAAAGCGCAAGACGTTGATGCAAAGCCTGATGAGGTGAAAACGCCTTCTGCCGAAACTGAAACACCTGCACCATCATCCAGCATTCCAGCCGCTTTCCTTGGCGTATGGGACGCCGAAACCGGCACTTGCTCCCGCGAAAGTGATTTGCGCCTAGAAATCTCGCCGCAACAGATCATTTTCTACGAGTCTCTTGGCGCAGTGCGCGACGTTTCCGAAATTGACGCAAGCACGGTAGAGCTAACGCTTGCGATGGAAGGCGAAGGAGAAGTGTGGGAGGACACTTACCGCTTGTCGCTCGCCAATGATGGTGAACAGCTTGTCACTTCTTACCCTGAGCAAATCGCTGCCAATCTCGTGCCCCGCAAAAAATGCCCGCAATGAACGCGGCGCAAGACACCCGCCAACGCGCAACGTCAGGCTCTCCGTTTGAAGAACAGTTTGGCTTTGCCCGTGCGGTTAGGCAGGGAAACCGCATTGTGGTCGCCGGAACCGGTCCCGTTGAAGGCGATGGGTCCACCACTCCGGGCGGCGTAATTGAGCAAGCAGACCGTTGCTGCGCGATCATTGTTTCAGCGATTGAAGAATTGGGCGGCAGCGCTTCTGATGTGATCCGCACCCGCATGTTTCTAACCGACCCAGCAGATCAAGATGCGGTTGGCGCTGTCCATGCGCGCTATTTCGGGAAAGCAAAACCTGCGGCAACTATGGCAGGCGCCGCATGGCTATGCAGACCGGAATGGAAGGTTGAGATTGAAGCTGAGGCTCAGCTCAGCGAATAAACCCGCTTTATGCCGGTAAGGCCCGCGTTCCAATTTGATCGACCAATTTTTCTTCCAAGCTACCCATCAACACATCAAGCGATGCCATAGCATCCAGCTTGCTCGCGGGGATGAGAACCGCCGGAACTTCACCAGCCTTTTGCAAAAGGATAGCCGGCAATTGCGGCTGATCTTCCGGAAAATCCTCAGCATAATCATCACGGTGATAGAAAGCGACATCCAGCGGAAGGGCATCCAAAAATCGCCGCCACACTCCGTGCATCGAAACCGTTCCATAGGTCAGCGCACAGAGCGAGCACGGATAAGTTTCAGGCTTCAATGCTTTGTGCATTGCGTGAAGCACGGCATTTATCATGCCGGTATCAGCATTATAAACGATCAAAAGTTTGGCATCAGACTGGGGCATATTGGTGAGTTCGCGGCGAAGTGTCATCCGGTTACACTCCTTCAATTGCTTCGATCACAGAATTCAGCCATTCGCGCGGTTCGCGCCGCCTGCCAATATCTGCGACGAATTCTTGCCCGCGAGCCACACTCTGTAATTTCCCGCGCTGGCTCCAGCGGCTGGCCCTGTCATGATAGGATAGTCCGCCGCGCTTTAGCCATTTGGGACGGTTCCACAGGCTCGCTGGCCCTTCTGACACAGTCAATCGCAAGGCATCTGATGCTGGCGCATTATTCACGCCCCGCCCGCGATAGATTACATCATTGCGCGCGTGCATGCCGAGTGCGTGAGGGTGACCGATATCGACCAGCCAATCAGGCGGACCACCGGCAAGCGGGATAATCTCTTCCACCTCCATAAACCCAAAAAACCGGTGGTGGCGTTCTTTGCTTTCTGGATCGGCAAACAGTCCGAAGAACAGGAACACATCGCCTAAACCAATACCTTGTCGTTCCAAATGGGTTTGCGCTGCGCCGCATTGCCCAAACAGGCATTCGCCCGCTCCTGTAAACATCGGATCATAATGACAAAAATCACCCGCGCCCAGTTTGCCGCGACTTGCAATCGCAGCTTCTTCTCCTAGCCCCAAATCGCCATAGCGCGTGTTCGAGAAGGCATTGGAAGGGATCGGCAGACTAACCGCGCGTTCATCCACTATGGGTGATGCTCCGCCTCCTGCTGCGCTGTCGAAACCTTTTCGGCTGAAGATAATCCGCATGCGCGATGCTTTGACGAAATGGCCCCGTGCTGGCAAGCATATAGGCGCAGCGACAAGGCTTGCGAAACTTGGCTAAGAAACTAGGGACTAAGCCCATGAAAGTTACAGCTCTCATTATGGCAGGCAAACGGTCGGGCGTTCTCGACCCCTTGGCCGAGCGCGCAAATGTGGCGCAAAAATGCGTCGCGCCAGTGGCCGGTGTGCCCATGGTCGAACGCGTGGTGAAAGAAGTCGCCGCGTGCAAAGATGTGGGCGAAATTCGCATCGTCGCGCATGAGGCTGACGAAATCGCTGCCCTGCCAACGGTCGCTCCGCTGCTAGCAGAAGGCCGGCTGAAGTTCTGCGAAGGCAAGTTCAACATCGTCGATAGTGTCTTTTCCGGCGGTGAAGGCGCTGACTTTCCCCTGATGATTACCACGGCGGATAACTGCCTTGTTACAGCAGACGGATACAGCGAATTTATCGGCAAAGCTCTGGCAGAAGAAGCGGGCGCCGCCGCTGCTCTTGCCCGCAAGAATGATGTGATCGCCGCAGACCCAGAAGGACAAAAGAAGTTCTACGAATTTACCGATGGCGGCTATTCCAATTGCAACACCTATTGGATCGGATCAGCCGAAGCATTGGGCGCTGCGGAAATCATGCGCGAAGGCGGGCAGTTTGTGAAATTCCCGCGCCGCATTGCAAAGGCTTTTGGCCTGTTCAACCTCATCCGGTTTTACATGGGATGGGGCACGAAAGAGGGCATTTTCGCGCAAGTGTCCAAGCGTTTCGGGTTTAAAATGGTGCCCATTGTCATGTCGAACGGCGAATTTGCGATCGATGTCGACAATTTTCGCACTTATGATGTGACGGAGCGGCTTCTGGCTAAGCGTGAGGCAAAAGCGAAAGGCTAAGGCCGCCGCTGAGACAACGCCTCATGTCCCGTCTTTTCAAGAATATAGGTTGGCTGCTTGGCGGGCGCGGCATCAATGCCGTTCTCAGTCTGGTTTACCTTGCGCTAGCAACGCGCGCTCTGGGATTAGAGGGATTTGGCTATTTCGCGATCATTGTGGCGCTTGGCCAAGTGGTCACCGGCATCGCTTCATTCCAAACATGGCAATTTATCGGCCGCTGGGGCGCTGAGAAGGATGGACCGGCAGAGGCGACAGGCTTTGCGATTGCGCTCGATATTCTCTCCGTAATTGGCGGCATATTGCTAGCAGCGATCATCACATGGACAGCAACGCTTTGGCTGCCTTTGCCAGAAGAACTTTTGTGGCTGACCTTTGGCTATTGCGTCATATCGCTGCTGTCGATCCGCTCCACGCCCACAGGATTGCTGCGACTGCGTTTCCAATTTGCGAAGGCAACCGGCGCAGAGGCGGTGCAGCCTGCCATCCGCGCGGCCGGAGCCATTCTCGCATGGTTTTTCATGCCGACAGTGACCGGCTTTATCCTCGCTTGGGCCGCATCAGAAGTGGCCGTTGCAGCAGCCCTATGGATTGCGGCAACTCGCGGAGAGCCCATCGACCTTTCGCAAGTCAGCCTGACCAAAATACCCGCGCAGCATAGGGATGCCTGGCGCTTTGTCTGGTCCACCAATATGAGCGGCAGCCTGACGATTGCGGGCAAGCAGGGGATGATCCTGATGGTTGGCGCAATTGGCGGCGAAGCATTTGCAGGCGGCTTCCGCGTCGCATCACAATTGGGGCAAGCACTGATTGCGCTGGCGCAGGCCGTTTCCAAAGCAATCTATCCAGAGCTGGTTGATGCGAAAGACAATGCCCGCCTAATTGCCAGCCGCATGGCCAATATCGCGCTGATCGGAGGAGTATTGGCGGTTCTGGTTGCGCTTTTCGCTGGGCGCTGGGGATTGGAAACTATCGCTGGCGAGGATTTCGGGATTGTTTATTGGGCGATGGTCATTTTGAGCATTGCGGGCGCGGTGGAGCTGATCGGAGCAAGTTTGGAAAGTCTGCTAGTATCCGCAGGCCGCGCGCACACAGCGTTCTTCGTGCGCGCTGGTCCAACTGTGCTCGCCTTTGCATTGCTTTCAACTGCAATGGATTGGAACGGTCTGAAAGGCGCAGCTTTTGCCGTTCTAGGATCAAGTTCACTGGCAGTAATCGGGTTCTGGATAGCAATCCTTAGCCTAGCGCAGATACGGATTACGATTGAGCCGGAAGGCGATGAGCCGAAAGAAAAACCGCCCGCCTAGCCGCGCACTACTTAATTCCCATAACTTCCGCTTCTGTCCGCAAACGCTCCGCATCCGCTGGATTGGCTGCAATCGCATCCTTCAGCGCTTGGGCTGCCTTTGCCGGTTCACCCTGAACCATGCGGCTGCGCATTAGCATCACCCAGCCATCAACATTCTTGGGATCAGCTTTCAGCTTGCCCGCAAGGCTTTCAACCATTCCGGCTGCCATATCCTGCTGTTCGGACGGGCTTTTCGCCGCAGCTGCCGCAATCTGTTCCTGCGTTGGACCGGGGATCGCATCGCCAGCAGTTAGCTGCGGCCCGCTAGTGATCGGTGAACGCCCCGCCAAAGCTTTCTTAATACGGGCATCAACCGGAATGTCATTGATCGCGCCAATTTGTGTGATCGTGTTTTGCAGATCAGCCTCCCACGGCGCACCGGGCGGCGTGTCCTCCAGCAATGTCAAAAGATCAGCAATTGCAGCCTTATGATCGGCCAATGCAGCAGCTTTATTCCCATCAGCGGCTTTTTTATTGCCGTCCAAATCTTTCGCAATCGCTAGGAAATAGCGGGATCGCGGATCGGTGGGGTCAAGCGCAACAGCTTTGTTGAACGCTTCCAGAGCTTTTGCCGGCATCGGATCACGCTCATCCTGCATCGCCAATGCTTCACCGAAAGCGGACCATGCAATCGCGCTATCGGGAGCCGCCTCGGTCGCTTTGCCGTAATATTTCGCTGCTGCGCTGAAATCCTCTTTCTCAAAGAATGCAAAACCAGCTTCCAGCCACTTTTCTGCATTTTCGGGATCGGCCTCAGCCAGTTTCAGCAGAGCATCCGCATTAGGCTCACCAGCCTGCGTAACAAGATCAGGTTCGCTGCCATCGTTTAGCGTCCGCCACACAAAAACACCCGCAACAAGCAGCGCAGCCACCAATAAAAGCCCAGCCCCCCAGCGGTTTACCGATGTTTTCTCTGCGCCTGCATTGGGCGCGCTCTCGTCCTGATTCTCTTGGTCCATGGGGCGGCTTGCTAACAGCGGGAGAAAATTGCTGCAATTCCCCTTGGCTCTTTTGTCGCATAATGCCTATGATGAAGGGCAGAACATAACATAATAGGGTCGCCGGTTTCACCTTTTGGGGGGTTTTGGGTGCCGGATCCGTATCGCGTTGCCATTGTTGGTTCAGGACCCGCAGGGTTAAGTGCAGCTGCGCATGCGGCCTCGCTGGGCATGACGCACGTCTTGCTGGAAAAGACAGACCACCTCTCTGATACCATCTTTAAGTACCAAAAGGGCAAGCACGTTATGGCGACGCCCAGCAATCTGGTGCTGCGCTCTGACCTCGACTTTGACGCGGGCAAGCGCGAATTTATTCTCGATACGTGGAACCGCCAGATCGAAGAGGGCAAGGTCAACGTCCAGTTCAATGCCGAAGTGGTGGAGATCACCGGTAAAAAGGGCGCGTTTGAGATAAAACTTAAGAACGGCGACACCGTGAAAGCGGAAACCGTTGTGATGAGCATCGGGACACAGGGCAATCCCAATATGCTGCGCTGCCCGGGCGCAGAGCATGAAATGATCCAATATCAGCTGGATGATCCGGGCGAATATGTTGATGAGCATATCACCGTCATCGGTTCGGGCGATGCAGGGATTGAGAACGCATTGGGCCTCGCCGCTGACGAAGCGCAGCGCAATGTCGTCTCCATCCTTAACCGCCGCGCTGAATTTGCCCGCGCGAAAGCTGCCAATGTTGCCTTACTGGAAGAGGCTGAGGCCAATGGGCGCATATTCGTGCGCCGCGAAACCAATCCGGCAGAGGTCAAAGATGGCGAGCTTGTGCTGGAGACGCGCGATGGCACCGAAACTATCCCCTGCAACCGCATCATTGCGCGCACTGGATCGCAGGCTCCGCGAAAGTTTGTTGAGAATTGCGGGATTAACTTCACTTCAGAAGATCGCGCCGCCTTCCCGCAATTATCGCCCAGCTTTGAAACAACGCAAGACGGCATCCATGTAATTGGTGCGCTAGCCGGATACCCTCTGATCAAGCACTGCATGAACCAGGGCTATGATGTGATCGAGTTTCTCAACGGGAACCTTGATCTAAAACCAGCCGATGAGCCGATCATCGCGGAGAAATTCGCCGCCCTTCCCGGCAATCGCTCGGTCGAAGAATGGCTTGAGGTGTTCAACAAGCAGATCGTCATTTTGGAAGAGCTGTCGCCGCTGCAAATGCGCGAATTGATGCTGGATAGTGACGTGCGGCATTACGGCATGGGCGAGGTGATTTTCGTCCGCAATGATCCCGGCTCGTCAATGTTTGCCATTGCTGAAGGCAGCGTTTCGGTTGAGGTTGATCCCAACGATTCATCGGTGACGGTTCCGATTGAGCAAGGCACAATCTTTGGCGAAGTTGGCCTGATTTCAGGGCGCAAACGCGGCGCAACGATTAAAGCTGCTGAACCCACAACCGTGATCGAATTATCGCGCGGTGCCGCGCTGAAGCTGGTCGCCACTGTGCCCTCTGCCGGACGCGCTGTGACCCGCATCACGATCGAGCGCCAGCTGCTGCAAATGTTCGGATCGGGCCTGAACAAAGATGACGTGGCCGAACTGGTCGAGGCGGCTGAACTGGTCGAGGTTCCCAGCGGCAAAGTCGTGATCGAAGAAGGCGCAGAGGATAAAGATATCTACGTCATCCAGCGCGGATCGATGATCGTAGAGAAAGATATTGGCGGCAAGCCGGTGTTCCTGTCCTACCTTCCCGCCGGTTCATATTTTGGCGAAATGGCGGTGATCGATGGCTCTGCGCGCACCGCCACAGTGAAGGCCGCGATTAAAGCCGAAGTCGTGCGTTTCCCCGGCGAAGTGTTCACCAAGCTGATGGATAAAAAGCCCGCTCTGCGTCAGCAAACACTCGAAGATATGGCGGGCCGCCGCGAAGTGAATGAGTTCATCGAAGGGCAAAAGGACAGCTTTTCCGGCGCGGTCGATATGTATTCACAAACCGCGCAATTCCTTGTCGATAACGGCCTTGGCGAGGCGACAGACGTCCTGCTGATCGATGAGAAGCTTTGCGTGGGCTGCGACAATTGCGAAAAGGCATGCGCTGACAGTCACGAAGGCCTATCGCGCCTCGACCGTGAGGCTGGAAAGACTTACGCCCACCTTCACGTGCCGACATCCTGTCGCCACTGCGAACACCCGCATTGCATGGCTGATTGCCCGCCCAATGCGATTAAACGCGGGCCTGATGGCGAGGTCTTTATTGATGAGACCTGCATTGGCTGCGGCAATTGTCAGCGCAATTGCCCATACGGCGTGATCCGCATGGATGCCAAACCGCCGAAGAAGCCATCGCTGCTTTCATGGCTACTCTTTGGAGCTGGCCCCGGGCCGGGCGAGGCAAGCTATGATTGGCGCAGCAAGAAATCGGCAAAAGAAGGCGCGGCCCAGCCCAAAACTGCAATCAAATGCGATATGTGCGCAGGGATTAAGGGCGGGCCAGCCTGCGTCCGCGCTTGCCCAACGGGTGCCGCCATTCGCGTGGCTCCAGAGAAATTCCTGACCTTCACCAAGCTGGCTGAAGGAGCGGATTGATGGCTTCTAAAGCCAAAAAGAACGGCAATTACGGCTTCCATGAAAAGCGCCGCAATACCGACCATTCCAGCTTCCTTACGCACAAAGGATTTTTGTGGCTGTGGATCGCGGTGATCCTGAGCGGCGGTTCGATCTATGGCTATATGACCATTGAGGTTGAGCCGCGTCACAATGGCGGCAGCTGGTTCGGCTATACTTTGGGCACAATTGGCGCGTTGCTGATCCTATGGCTGACGATGTTGGGCGTACGCAAACGCCGGATGAGTGCTGGGCATTGGAGCCTAAAAGCATGGACATCAGCGCATGTTTATCTCGGCCTTGCGCTGATTGTGGTCGGCACCTTGCACACCGGATTTCAATTTGGCTGGAACGTGCACACGCTTGCCTATGGCCTGATGCTGTTTGTAATCGCCAGCGGCATGTACGGGATCACGGTTTATGCCAGCCTGCCGCGCGCGCTCTCCAACAACCGCCATGAAATGACGCGCGGCGAAATGGTCGATGCCCTCGCCGCGATTGACCGGCAATTGGAAAGCGCCGCACAGCCGCTCGCCCGCAAAGATTCCGACCGAGTGATTTCTGCACTGAATGCCGATGTGTTTAGCGCTGGTTTTACCACGCGGCTAACCGGAGCCTATCCGCTGTGCTCCACATCGCGCGCCCTTCGCAATTTCAGCGATGCTAGCGGAGATGAAGCGCGCGAACGCGTGCAAAGCCTCCTCACTTCGCGCAAGGATCAGCTTGGCCAAATCCGCCGCCAGATGCGTTTGAAAGCGCTGCTAGAAGTCTGGCTCTTCATCCATATTCCAACAACAATCGCGCTGATTGCGGCCCTTACGGCCCATATCATCAGCGTGTTCTATTATTGGTGAGGGGGCGGAGCACACGATGGCATTCCTGATCCGCACCATTGATTTTACCGCCGCCGGGCGGGAAATTATCCGCGACCGCAACCATGATGGCGATACTCTGACCATCGGGCGTTCCACCGATAATGATCTGCATTTGCCTGATCTGGCGGTGGAACAGCATCACGCGACGATCGAGCCAGAAGGCAGCGGCTTGCGCGCGACCGCCGCCGGATCACTCGGTTTTGGGCAAGATGGTAAGACAGTCAAAGAAGCCGTTTTTTCGCCAAGCACAGGCACTGAACTCAGCTTTGGATCATACCGCCTCGCCTTCTCTCACGACACCAGCGAAGATGCAGATGCGCCGGTCACAATCACCCAAACGCAGATTACCGATAAGGCGAGCGATAGCGATGCTTTGTCAGGTTTTGCGTTGGCTTCCGCCCTGCCATCCAAACGCTTTATGGCATGGGTTAGCCTAGCCGCGATCCTCATCGCATTCCTCGCTATCCCTGTTTATTCCCACCTCACCCGCGACCGCGAGGCTGAAGTTGACCCAGAAAAGCCCAGCCAAGTGGCGATGGATGGCAGTTGGAGCACAGGTGCATTGAGCGTGGCGCACCATGATCTTGAGGACAATTGCGAAGCGTGCCACGTCGAACCCTTCCAATCGGTGCAAGATGAAACCTGCATCGGATGCCATGAAGGTATCGGCGATCATGCAGAGATCCCGCGCCAGCTCACCGGCGCTGGTCCGATTTCACAGGGTGACCAAATCCAATGGGATATCGCAGAATATTTCGGCAAAGAAGGCCAAGGGTCATGCTCCACCTGCCATACCGAGCATGAGGGCAAGGTCGAAATGCAGCCCACCACGCAGGCTTTCTGCGCAGATTGCCACGATGGGATGGAGAAACGCCTGACCGATACTAAGCTCGGCAGCGCGGGCGACTTTGCGAAAGACCACCCACAGTTCAAAGTCCGCGTGCGGTCCGGCCCGGGCGAATTGCAACCCACCCGCACTGTCCTGACCAAGGGGCTAACCGATTACAATGGCATGATCTTCCCACATGACATTCACCTTGATCCCGCCAGCGGCGTGACCCGCATGGCGCGCAGTCTGGGCGCAAAAGGATACGGAAAAACGCTGGTCTGCGCGGATTGCCACACGCCCACCGAAGACAAGAACAACTTCCTGCCTGTGAAGATGGAAGATGATTGCGAAGCATGCCATTCCCTTGTCATCGGGCGAACAGCAGACGGTTTCCGCTCGCTAACTCACGGCGATGTGGGCAAAGCTCTGGCTGACCTGCGCACTGTTGCGGGCGCATCGGTTGGCGCAAAGCGCGCCGCAATCTCTCGCCCGAAACCGCGCGGCATTGCTCGTAAGCGTCCGGGGCAAATCGGCAGCGCTTCTGTTCCGGGCCGCCGCTATCCAACCTTTGGCAAGCCCAAGCCGGCCCTGATCGCGACCAACAATATCCTTTCGCGCACCGGCGTTTGCGGTGAATGCCACATCCGCACGACTGTAAACGGACGCGCTGATTTGATGCCGGTGTATCAGACCGATTATTACCTTGTGAAAGGCCGCTTTACGCACGAGGCCCATACCGAGGAAACATGCAGCACATGTCACGAGGCTGGCAGTTCATCTAAATCAAGCGATCTGTTGATGCCGGACATTGCCGTTTGCCGCGATTGCCACATTGGCGAGAAAATCGGCGTGAAGCCGACCAAGGAAGAAGTCCCGTCAACCTGTGCAATGTGCCATCAATATCACCCGCCCAGCGGGAAATTGCCGTCTGAACATCCTGCTGTAAAGCGCGACAAAATCGCCCGTTTTGGCAAGCCGGCCAAACTCGCAACGCGGACCGGACGGTAGAGCTATGGTGGAAAGGGCTAACCTATGCTGATCGCACAAATGACCGATATTCATATCGGCTTCGATCCTGATGCAAAGCCAGAAGAGCTGAACCGCATCCGCTTTCGCGAAACACTCGCGCGGCTTTTAAAGGCGCCGAATGAACCCGATATGCTGGTGCTATCAGGCGACCTCACCGATAGAGGCGATGCCGACAGTTTTGAGAAAATCGCCGCTGAACTCAAGCAATGCACCTTCCCCATCTATCCGATGGTTGGCAATCATGATGACCGCGAAGAAATGCTGCGCGTCTTTCCCGATTGCCCCACAATGGAGGGCGGCTTCATCCAATATGCGATAGAGCAAGACGGCCTGCTGATCATTATGCTCGATACGTTTGAGCCGGGTCGGCATGGCGGGGCTTTCTGCGAAGCACGTGCGAAATGGCTATCCGATACTTTGGCCGCTAATCCCGACACGCCGACGCTGATATTCATGCATCACCCACCGGTTGTCTCTGGCATAGGCTGGATGGACCCCGGCCCGGACGAGCCATGGATGGTCCGCATGGGTGAAGCGATGCAGGGCCACAGCCAAATCCTTGCGCTGCATTGCGGGCACCTTCACCGCCCGATCAACACGCGCTTTGCTTGCATTCCACTAAGCGTAACGCCCTCTGTCGCCCCGCTTGTGTCGATGGATCTGCGCGCAATTTCACCCGAAACGCCAGATGCGCGCGCGCTGATCACAACCGAACCGCCCACCTATGCGATGCACCGCTGGGATGGGGAGACGCTGGTGACGCATTATGAGAAAGTGTCGGATTGGGAAGTGCTAGCGTTTTACGGCCCGCATTTGCAGCCGATGATCCGCGAGATGTTCGCCGAAAGAGAATAGCAACGCGACTAAGCGCTCTTCAAAATGAGAAGTTGCTTACAGGCCCCCACTGCGCTTTGGCGGTGAGCATGACCGAACCAAAATTGCATATGACGGGCGTGGGCGCAATTGAACTTGCGACATGGGAATGGAACGCCGCTGCTAAGGGCACGTCTCCGACAATGGTGTTCGCTCATGCGACCGGATTTCATGGGCGGGTGTTTGATGCAGTGATCGAACATTTTCCTGAAAGCCATGTGCTGTCTTTGGAAATGCACGGACATGGGCGCAGCGGCGGCGGACCGGTTGAACACTGGCTGGATGTGGCAGGCGAAGTCACTGCGGTTTTGGACGGTTTTGGAGTGTCCGGCGCGGTTGGCATCGGTCATTCAATGGGCGCGCATATATTGCTGCAAGTCGCCGCCGATCATCCAGAGACATTTAAGCGCCTTACCCTGTTTGATCCGGTGGTGTTGGGACCGGAATGGTATGAAAGCGGCAGCCTTGCTTTTGATACAAGTCAGCCGCATCCCGCCGCGCGGCGCAAGCGCGAATTCGCCTCGCCTGATGCGATGTTTGACCGGTTTATGGAACGCGATCCCTATTCGCTTTATGATCCGCGAGTGCTGCGCGATTATTGCGAATATGGCTTGCTGCCAGTGGGCGATGGGTTTGAACTCGCTTGCCCGCCAGAGGTTGAGGCCAGCGTTTATGAATCGAGCCGCAGCAATAAAGGCATCGTTGATACAGCGCGCCGCGTGGAGGTGCCCGTTACTGTCGTGCGCGCGCGGCAAGGCCCGATGGGTGATTTTAAATCTTCACCCACTTGGCCTGAATTGGCGAGCGTAATGCCCGATGGCACTGATATGCACCGCGACGATATGACGCACTTCCACCCGTTTCAGGATCCGGCAGATGCTGCACGGATTATTGGGGCGGGGTAGCCTACGCACGCCTACTTCTTCCGGTTCCAATAGTGCTCGCCATTGATAAAGACATTGTCATAGCGCCCGCTCCGTTTGTCGGAGCTTGCCGCGATTAGACCGTGATAAATGCGGCCGTTGTCGCCTTGGATCGTAATCGTGTGTCCATTGAGGTAATAGCGTCCGCGCAGAGGTATGCTGCGACTGCCACCGCCTGCTCCTGATCCACTGGCGGAGGCAGAGAAGGCATTGAACTTGCCGATCGCAATGCGGCCATCCTTGCTCATTTTGAGCGTTCCGCCAGATAGGGATGAGGAACTGCCCGTGCCGAAGTCGCGCGAAGAGCCGCTGATCCGGCCAAAGTCGACATTAATCGTCTCTCCGGGGGCAAATTTGTACGCAATCTTGCCTGAGCCTGCGCCTTTAGAGACGCTGCAGCGTCTTAGCTTGCCCGCAGAATTGGGCGTGGGTGATTGCGTCAGCAGGTTCCATTTGCCGCAAGTGGTCGAATAGCCATTGGCGAAAGCCATATTCGCCGCCGCTTCACTCACCCTGACTGCCGGGAAGCCTTTCCATTTGTGTTCTAGGATAATGCGCGCCGACTTGGGCCGGTTACTGGCCGGGATCTTCGCATTTTCAACAGCGAGTGACGATGAACTGCGCCCCTTTGAACGCACCAATCCGGGTTTACTTGCAGCAGGATTGCGAAGACGTGATGGCGGTGCAACACTTGCTCCTGCTGTATTCGGATCGCGTCGGCAAACCTCCTCGCCGAACTGTGCCGCTGCCTGAAATGCACCGGCTGTTTGCCGCGTTACTGTCCCGTAGACCTCCATCAAACGGACCCAATCGCGCTGGCCGGGACAGGCGTATAAAACAGAGGTCTGCTGCTGGCCTCCAGAATCGATGGTACGCAGCAAGGAATAGCTGCCCGCCACAGCCTTTTCAGTCTGCAGAGTTTTGGTCGAAATATAACGCTTGTTTGCCGGAACTGTACTTTCCTGCGCTTTCAGCCAATCGCGCGTCGTTTGACCATTTCTGACAGTCCAAGGACTGATTACAATTGTGATGCCGTTCTTGGTGAGGATACGCGTTCGGCCGCGATGATTATCAGACCATCCGGCAGGGGGCGCCAATGGTTTTTTAAGAGTGCGCGCTTCGCTTTCTGTAGCAAAACCTAGGGTAAATGGTGCCGTCAGCAGTACCGCACATAGCGCCGCATTGGCTGTGAATTTGAGTGGTTTATTCATCGGCCAAGCTCCCATTCTCTACCCGCTCCATTAGGCTGAGCAGACTAAGGAATATGCCCCGCTAGATGAACTGATGGTGAGCCTGACAGGGCTGGCGCTGCCTACTCCCCGCCAGCCTCTCCAAAGGCATCTTCGAATGCACGACCTTCTTCCGGTTCTTGAACAGCGGGCGGCTGCGCTGCAATCGCCGGTAGCTCCGGTCCTGCTGGCTGCGGCGCTGGCTGGAAAGGTGCTGAAGGCGGAGCTTGGTTCGCGTTTGATGGCGGCGCGCCCACACGCTCAATCCGCTGAGGTCTGGTCGGCGCTGCCCGTGCCGGTAAAGGCGCAGACGGGTTAACACGCGGTGCTGGCGCAATCCGCCTTGGTCCGCGCCCGCCAATCCATGCATTCATATTGGGCTTGTCCGAAACTTTCCACGGAACGCCCGCCCGGGTCAGGAACATCCGCTCCATCTCAGCCCGGTTAAATGGCCGCGATCCCAGCCGCCCAAACACTGCCATTTGGCCGCCGGTTTCATCGACTGCGCGGTCACGGTCTAGCCCCTTAGAAACGGCAAGCGCTGCCCCCTTAGTCTTAGCCCAAGCGACCATTTCAGGCATCGGTGCGGGGCTAAAGCCATAGAAGTTCGGCTGGCTATCCGGCGATGTCAGTTGCAGCACTTTCATCCCATTACGCCCGTCAGCAACGTAAGCAAACAGCGACGCATTGGTCGATCCGACCACCACATCCTCTGCATCATTAAGCGTGCCGCCAAGCGTTTCTTTCTTATAAATCTTGGGAGCCATTGGCTTGGTAATGTCTAGGATTACGAGACCGTCCTGCTTGGCTGCAACATAGGCATAGGTGCGCGCCACATAGAGCCGCTGGGCATTGGCCATGCGCACTGTGCCCTCTGGCCGAGCGACCGGATTGCGCAGGTTCGTAACGTCGAACAGCTTCACGCCCTCAGCATCGGTCACCCACAAATAGCGGAACTGAATGGCAGAGGCGCGCGCGTCTTTCATCTCGCGCACGGCGGCTACTTGCGGGTTCATCGGATCGGATAGATCGACCACGACCAGGCCTTTGTCAGCGGTGATATAGGCGATCTCGCCCGCCAGATGGATATGGCTAGCCCCGTTCAAAATACCGCCTTCGTTCCATGTAACCGCGCGTTTCAGCTTGTTATTGCGGAACTCGCCATCGGCCATCGTATCGACATTGACGAGGATCAGGCCCTCTACGCTGTCCGTGATCGCAGCATAAGAATAGATCGGCAGGAACGGTTGCTCTTCATTCGCGGCGCGCATTTCAGCGGTATTACGCAAAGGATTGATCGGCTGATTGGTGGCCAGCGCCATGCAGGTCGCATTCTTCGACTTCACATGAGTGTCATGGCCCATGCCGCTAAATGGCGCGGTGATGATGCGTTCGGAGATGCCTTTGTTACCGATGGAGGCCACGTCATAAACGCGGAAGCCGCCCTTACCTTCTGCCACGAACATATATTCGCCGCGCAATTGTAAGCAGCGCACTGCATCGCGTGTACCTTCATGTACGTTCGCGAATTCTTCAAACGCTTTGGTTTCGCCCGATAGATCATCGTCAAACGCTTTGCCGCGCACCCAATCTTTCAGCTCGCGCCCATTATCCTCGACATGCATTTTCCAATAATCGGGATAGGAATACTTATGAAGGTATGAGCCGAGCACAGCCTGCGGTTCATCCCATTCGGTGACGCGCACGGCTTCAAATCCAGTGTCCAATCCAACCCATGCGTTCAGCCCGACAAAGTTCACATAATTCGTGCCGAGCAATAGCAATTGCGACATGATCGCATTGTTATCTTCTGCATCGGATAGGTGACAGTCGCTGCATTGCTTCGTCTCTGTCATGCGGACGGTATGCGGGAAATGCGGCGCAAAGGCTTGGCTTGAAAACCCGATCGAACTGACCGGCGGCTGCTGCACATAGATGCGTTCGCGGTTGATATTGGTTGATGACAGGATCAGCGCGCTGGTCGAGCGAACCGGCGCGACCTGATTGCCTTTGGTCGTTTGGTGCTTGCCCAGCTGGAACATCTGATCGCGCGCAACCTGCGGATTATAGGTCGCAAAGTTCCGCGTGGTCTCGCCATCATATTTGTGGACTTTGCTTTTCCAGTTTGCCTCAATCGGCAAGTGGCAACCGCCGCAAGAAGTCGTCCATGACAAGTGACAGGTGAAGCAGGCCATTTCCTCTTCACCATGCGCGCGGTCATCAGATGCAACGCCGGTGCCGAATGCAAAGCTGCCGTCTTCTGCGCCCCATTTGCTCATAGTTTTGGCGCGCGCAGCCTTGGGATTGAACGTGGTGCTAGTGGGGTCCATGCTGTTCTTGGTCAGGCTGACTTCCCATTCAAGATCAGGGTCCACGATGCTGCGCTGGATCAGCACACGTTCGCCATTGCCATTATACGTCCATTCAAACCGGCGCTGACCATCTGGGTTGCGCAGCAGCGCCATATTGTGACCCTTTGGCGGAGCGGCTGGGCCGCTGGTGCGAAGCGTTGGCAAAGCATCGGCAGTGCCGTGGCAATCCTTACACCCAATCTCAATCGCGTTTGCGACTTCGGCATAGATCAGGCCATTGCCGTGACTATCCTGCGCATAGTGGCAGTCAGCGCATTGCATCCCTTTTTCCGCGTGGATGGACATAAGATGCACCGCTTTACCCGGATTAACGCCGGGTTCGACGAACTTCGGTTCGCCTTCCTTGCGGAATTTTTCAGGGTCATCATTGGCGACGATATTATTGTCTTTATCGAGCAGATTGCCTTCGCGGTCGCGTTTAAAGATCGCGCGGAAATTCCAGCCGTGACCGTGATAATCGGCAAATTGCGTATCGGTCAGCTGCGAGTTCAAATCATAGACATTGCGCAGGAAATCGAGATCGCCCCACAGCCCTTTGGGCGCGGCACCTTCTGGATTGCGGTTAAGGATTTCGCGCACTTCGGCAGCGGTTGGATATTTCTGCTGCTTGAAGGTTTTTTGATATTCTTCCTCGCTCATGCCGGCCGGCTTGGGCGTTTTGTTATGCGGACCCGGCCACATATGCGGCGCGTCGCTTTCATAATCCCACATGGTGTAACCAAGGTAGGAATTGAGGAAGATGTTGGGCTGGTGCATGTGGCAATTCATGCATTGCGCTGTGGGAATTGAGCGGGTGAAGACGTGGCGCAGCGGGTGGCCTTTTTCCTTCACCGGACCTTTTTCGCCGTAGAAGTTGGCTTTGAAATCAACGCCCTCTTCAGCGAGGTGATCCTCCGGTGACTTCACGCCGCCATGTCCGCCTTTGTCGGAATGGCCATCATCCTTGCCATATTTGCCATGGCTTTTCTCAAGCTTGCCGGAGATGGTCGGGTCAATCGTCTGCGTCTGACCATCGCGGCCATATTCTGCGTAGATAAGCGAATGGCGCGGTTCGCGGTCATTGGCATAAACAACGTGGCACGATGCGCAGCCTGAATGGCGGTAATCGCCCGGTTGATCATTGGTACCCATGAACCAAGTGAACGGATCGTTGAGGCGCGTCTTATGAATGTTGAGCACTGGGATCGCAACGCGCAGACCGGTGCCAGCGCCGCGGTTTGACTGCTTCAGATCAGGCCGGCCGGGTTCTTCCAAACGCTGAATGCTGCCGGTTGGATTGGGCAAGCCAATTTCCGGGAATTGCGAGTTAATCGTGCGCCCACCGCGTTCAAACACGCGAAACACATCGGCTGGCGGCATCACATGCCAAGTCGGCATTGGATACATGGTGCCGATGGCACCGCGCGCTTTTTCAGCCTCAGTGACTGTGCCGGGTTTGCCAGCAGTGCCGGGAGAGAGGATTTTCGCAGGCTGACCATCACGTGTGTAAGCCTCGCCCAGAATGTAATTCTTCGCCGGTAGGATACCATTATTATACGCCGCCCCGCCCCATAGCATCGCGCCGGTTGCCATCAGTGAACGCTCGCCCGCTTCGATTATGGGAAGGTGGCACGCCCCGCATGCCTCGCGCGCAACGCGGTAATCAGACGGGTTGTTGAACTTGATGAATTCCGGCGATTCCTTGTTGAGCAAAGAATAGCTCTGCTTGGGATTGGCCGAAGATGGGAAGTGCCAGCTATCGGGATATTTGGGCAGGACGTGAGCCTGATCACGCGCCGCCACATACAGCGGATCATCATGCTCCAGACTGCTATCGCCCTTCACATTCGCATTGCCGCCATGACAGTCGACACAGCCCAGCCGAACGGCGCTAGATGTGTGCATTGTTGGCGCATCAGTTTTAACGTGGCAGGAATAACAGCCGTCCGATTTTGCGCTCATCTCTGCAATGGTTTGCGTTGCGGGCGCAGGCAGAGCGATCACTTGGCTATAGTCGCGCTTAACCGGTTTTTCCTTCTCCGCCGCAGTTGTTTCCGGCGCGCCGCCCAGCAGCAATGCCGCCCCGAATGACAGCGCGGCAAGGACAAGGGCGAGAAGGCGAATATTGCGCATCAGTAGGTCAAAATCACATTGGCTAGGATGGAATAATATGTGCTGCCGCCGTTCAAATTATCGAACAGGTCTTTGAAACCTCCGCCCGATTTCAATGCGGCACCAGACAGGCGGAAGACGATATTTTGATTGGCTTTGGGCCGGTAAACGGCAGCGGCAGAAAGGTCATAGCCTATGTCTTTGGGAATGGACCCTTCGACCCGCAAAGCTTGCAGACTAGAAGTATCTTCGAACCACAGATGGTTGGCATTGGCAGAGACCCGCAATTCCGGTGTCAGGTCAAAATCCGCGCCAATTCCCAGCAGCATCGTGCCGGGATTGTTGAAGTTGGATTGCCCCTGCTCCTTTGAGCTTCGCAGTGAATTGAGGATACCGTTGCGCCCGTTTACGCTAACCGCGCGGCCGCCCCCTGCGAACGGGATCGTCTGCCTAATCCAATAGCTTGTATCAGCGCCGGCAAAGATCGGATTTTCGAAAATCGCGTCAAAGCCGGTTTCTTTATTGTCGTAAGGGTCGCCGTCGCCGCTGGCGTAAAGTCCAGACAAGCGCACCCGAACCCAATCGCGGTCATAGGACAATTCAGCAGCGGCGAATTGCGCATTGATATTGGCGGGGCGATCGGTGAAGAAATTGTTCCGATCCTCTCCCAAAGCCCAGTAAAAACTGCCCGTAACATTGATCCGGCCCACGCGCCCATCTGCATTGTAACCTAGATAGACGACATCGTAATCACGGCCCCGCAAAGTGCCGAGCAAAGCTGGCCGAACGGGAAAGCCATTATCGTCAATTTCAACATCGCCGCCTTCGCGGTTCATATTGTAGACGACCGTCACTTGGCTGGTCAGCGCAGGAATTAGGAAATCTTGGCGGTACGCATTGGCGACAAAGACAAAGTCGCTTCGCGGCGTTTGCAGGACCGCATTTAGCCCGCTGTTCGTATCCTTTTCCAAACGCATGAAAGCGCCCAGATTATACTGAAAGCGGTTGTTATCGCGCGTGCCAAAGAACCGCAGGCCCAACTGTTGGTCTTGAAACAGGAAGCCGCGAAAATCGCTTTGAAACGGCTGGATGCCGATCCGCGCACTGTCGAAATCGTACCGGTCAGATGTGTTGCGAAAGTGGTAATCGAAGAAGAATTCTTGCACGCCAAGGAAATAATCAAGGCGGCTGGAACCCTTGCTCGGCTCAACGAACAAAACGCGCCGTTCTGGCACGTCAACATAGTTCACATTCAGCGCAAAAGTCGCGCGATATTCCACGTCCGGCGGCTTGTAAGCGGTGGAGCCTTTCAGCAGCGCTGCACCCGCGATAAATGTCTGCGAGATGACGGGCGAAAACGTATCGCCGAACACATCCAGGCGGTCCGGATCAGCTGTTGTCTGCACGCCCACAGGAATGGGGAAAGTGCGCGGTTCGATCACCGTGTCGGAAATGACATTGGCAACGACAAACCAATCATTCCCTTTCAGCCCAAGGAACTTTGGCGTCTTACATTCGGCACTGCCATAGGGTGCCGGTTGGCCCGCTGCGAGCGCGGCTTCGCGCAATTTCAAACGGCGCGCCTGCTCCTCATCCGTGGGAATGCAAAGCGGGCGGTCACCTTTGTACGTGTTCTGATTATAGGGGTCGAGAATGTCTTCTTTGATGATCCCCAAACTCTCTGCCAAACGCCAGCGATCAGGGATCGGAATTTGATCCGTTGGGAAAGCTTGCGGCGGCGGCGCACGAACCGCGCCGACATTGGTCTGGTCAATCCGCTCTGGCAGAATTTCCGTGTTATCAGGCCTGCGCCGGCCATCAATGATCTGCGCATCGGGAAGCGGAAAAGCATCAGGAGCCGTTGAATCTTCCGGGTTGGGAACGGGTGTGAGGGGGTCATCCCTATCGCCGATCTGCGTCCCTTCAATCACCACATCGGATGGTGGCGGCGGAGTATTTTTGGTCCCGTCCTTTGGCGGCGCAGCAAGTTTTTGGGCAGCAATCCGGTCCGCAAAAGCGTTCGCAAAACTCGCCTCAAACGCCAATTGCGATGCCATCGTCGATGGACTGTCCGCCGAGGCCGACGGCAGCAATGCAAAGGGGACGAGGAATACGCCAGACATGTGCGCTTACAAACCCTCACAAACATTATTGGCAGGGTCATCAAGGAATGGCGCAAACGGACAATTTACATAGCGCAGCCGGACCTGCGCATCGCCCAGATCAACCACAATCCGGTCCGCGCGAATATCGCTTGGCGCATTGCCGATACTGCCCGTGCGCACACCAGCATTATGCAGGCCGAGGAAGCTGACCATATCATCTTGATCGATGCCGTCGCCCGATACGCCAATGCCGCCGATCAGCTCGTTCCCGCGATAGATCGGCACTGATCCGGGGAAGATTTGAATGCCATTGGCCACGCGCGGCGAACCGCTGGGCGATGCTGGCAAAGGCGTACAGCCAATCACAGTGTCGGGGCTGGCCCCGCCCGATACGACATGCCCCAAATGCGCGACCAAATTGCCGCCGATCAAATCATTTTGCAGGCCCACAGCAAGCGGGCTGAAAGTGTCTGGAACTTCGACAGAGAGCGGCCCGGCTGGGCGCCCAATTTCTCCATCAGGAAAATATGGCCGAGACAAATTTCCGCCCGACCGATCAGCAAAGGCAAAGCCGCCAGTAAGCGCCGCTGGATCGTTCAAAAACGTCCGAACGCGGGTCACATAATTGGCAATTGCTCCGCCTGCTGCATTCATATCAGCTGCCGCGACACTGTTGGAGAAGAACGCCGCCGTGCGCGCTTTTTGCAAGCTAACGTCAGTGCCGAAAATTGGACCATCGGGAGAGCGGACCACACCCAAAATCTCCCCATGCGTATCGACCATGCTGATGGTCGCTTGCATTCGGCTATCCAATGGGCGGCGGATTTGTGCGCGGCTGCGAGAAAGAACTGTAAACGCTTCCTCCAGAACCGCGCTGACTTCAGCTTGAGTAAGCGGCGCGCTGACACTGGCACCGTCTGTTCCCGCGCGCGCTGGATAGCGCGGATTGCCCGCGCCGTCTGTCAGAATATAGCCGTCAGGATTGCCGAACTCACCCGCATTTGCCAGCCGAATGCCAGATGCTTCCGTGCCGTAAGTCACGCCAGCAGTGATCGCCGCGCCGGTATAGCCGGTGACAGCAATCAACGCACCCGCAGAGCCATTCACTGCGCCAAAATTGGTTTGAAGCGCCGACAAATCGCTGATCGCCATATCGGTGAAGCGCAGCGAAGTTCCGTCCACATTGATGCGGTTGGCGGTAATGTCTGGTGGAGGCGCAAACCCTTGAATACCGGCCAGTGCAGCGGCCTCTTCATCGTCAACATCCACGTCCAAGATATTGGGATCAAACCCGTAGTCAGCATCGCCGGCAACGCCAATGCCGCCAACAACAACGCCGTTTTTATAAAGCGGAAAGCCGCCAGCATCCGCTGCCAGTCCTAGCGGTGAACGCTTCGGTCCAATGAGGCCATCTGCGCCAAAGCGTGCGGACAAATCCGAACAAGGAAGCTGGCTAAACTGCACACCGAACAATGGCCCGCTTTCAAGGCCGACGGTTGTTGGTGCAGGCGGAAAATGTTCCTGCACAATCTGGCTTGCTGTGCGGGTTGAAAAAGCGTTGCCGCTGCTCGACAAATACGCGCCCGTTACAGCCTTTGCGATAGCGGCAGCAGCAGTTGGCACTGCCACACCTTGAAGGCCCACTTCATCGCCAAACGCCGCAATTCCGCCGATCTGCTGGCGACTGAGAATAGTGTTCGCTGGCGTCCCTGTCATCGCAAATACGCCCAGCACATTGCCCACACGGTCGGTGACTGCAATCGTACCTGCTAGACCGCGAGCCTGCGCCTCTCCCACCGCCTGCGCAATAACTTGCTGGACCTCTGCAACGGTCAAAGCCTCAGCTGCTGGATCAGCAAAAACGCGGCCAGATGCTGGCGGAGTAGGCGTTGGCGCAGGGGTGCCGCCCGTTATCGGCGAAGGTGCAGAGCTATCTCCGCCACCGCCGCAAGCGACGAGAGCAAGCGCGCTCATCGCGGCAACACATGATTTAAAGCGCGCCATTACCGCAATGCTCCGATTGCACCGGCTGCTGCACTTAATGACCGGCGGAATTGCGCGGGCCGGTAAGAATTGGGTGCGGCCACCGCTGCATAAGCGCGGTTGATATTTGAACGAATGCCTGCCGCTGCTCCCACTGTTACGCGGCCATCACGGACCAGCGAATTGAGCAGAGTGTCCACCGCCATCACCGCTTGGACAGAGCCTGCATAATCGGTGAAGCGCGGTCGAGTTGCGCGGCCAGCAATTGTCGCCACCACGGTAAAGGCATCATTGCTGCTATATCCGCGAGCGGCCAGCGCATTGGATAAAGCGCCCGCTTTATTGCGCAGGTTGATCGCCGCCTGTTGGGTTGCTCCGCGCCCTTTACCCATCGCGCCGTGGAAATTGCGGCTAGCCGCTAAAAAGCTGTTTGCTTGGCCCGGTGCCAGCGCCTTTGCCACCGCAGAAAGCATGATGATATTTTCATCATTGAACGGCGGATTGCCATAGGGAATGGGGCGCTGCGGATTGGTTTCAAACGTCAGCTTGCGCATGGGACCATCGGTGATTGTCCGGTGGCACGAATGGCAATCGTAGAAGTAAAATTCTGGGAATGCCCCGCGCATCGCAAATCGCGGTTTGGCAAACATGGAGGTTGAGCGGCGCACCGCCTCTGCCTGACCCACCGCCCACAGGCGCAGGCTGTCCGTGCGCCCTTTGCGCTGAGTATAATCATCATCCTCATCATGATGCTGTTGAAGCGCGGAAAACAGATCAAGCTCAAAACTGATGCGCGGGTGGCCCGCTGCCATCATCGAATGGGTTACAAACTGCCCCTTTTTCTCGCTGCCAAAATGGCAATCAAGGCAGACTTTAGCGCGTACTTGCGGACGTTCTAAAGGCGTAAGGCCATTGGCAACGTTTGAGGCATGCGTGGCAGGTGCGGCATAGTGTGCCGCCAGCCAGTTTTGCGCTGGACCGTGGCAGGTTTCACACCCGATACCGTCTGATGTTTGAAAGCGTTCGCCGCGGCTTCCTTGCGATACATAGGTTGAATGACAGCCAAGACATTGCGGCGCCGATGTTGCAGCACCAATGCCAAGGGTAGCAGCGATTTGCCGGCTGCGCGGGCTGCCGAGCACTGCATAGGCGCGGCTGTGTGATCCTGTTGGGGAGGAGGGTTCTTGCCAGGTTGCGATTTCATCTTGGCGCACGACAGCGCCATTTCCTTCGGCGCGGCCATGGCAGGTGGAGCCGGAACAGCTTGCCACGCCTTCATAACGCGCGCCTGATGCCTGCGCAGATGTGCTGGCGGGCAGCAGAGCGCTCAACGCAATTGTTAGGGCGGCGATTGCCCCCCATATCAGAACGCCCAAAACGCGCTTTTCCTGTGATCGCCCAAATGGCGCCGAACCGAACATGTGCCTCCCAGTCTCCAGCTTTCCCAAGCCAGATACTTCGCCCCCCAATGGGCGTTTACCGAAAATGTTGAGCGCGGCCTTGCGATGACCTTTGCGCTCAGAGGCGTCCCGTTCGTTTTATCGCTTTGGCTTTCTGCCTCGGCCCCGTTTTAAAGGTTTTCAGCTTCCAACCTATGCGCCAGAAGGTCCAATTGCAGTGTGCAACCCTGAGCGATCAGAGTTTCTGCCATGGCCTCCGGATTGTCAGGAACCGTTTCCAAAATCGCGAAATTCACCGTCGCGGTTCCAGCTGGCCCCCAAGCTGGGTTCTTGATGGTATATTCTGTGCCCGCTTGCAATGCCAAACGACTCTTATCGACTTTGCGCGTATTGGCCTGACCATCGAAGGTCACTGGATAGGCGAACTCAGAATTTGACCGGCTGAGCACAAATGTTTCGTCTTCCTTGATGCGCGGACGCCATAGGGTAACGTCCTCAAGATCGGCCAAGCAGACTTTGCCCGACTTGGTGACGTCAACATACCACATGTTCGGTGCGAACGGATCATCGATTGTTCCTGCCCGGGCAACACCAGGCCGCGACCGCGACCGGCTACGAGTGACATTAGCAAATGTCGCTTTGGTTGATCTGCCGCGCGCACCGACCCGATAAGTGCCAGCGCCCCGCAAAATCCGCGTGCCGCTTTTGCCCAAAATCGTAACCGTATCGCCCGCCCGCAAAGTAATGCGCGTGGTGCTTTTCAGTTTTTTGCCAACCGGAAACGTCTTTGCCGAAGGGCCAGACGACTTCACAACAACATCGGCTGCCGCAGGGGTGGCAAGCGCAAATGCGCCCGCGCCAAGGGCAATCATAAGCCCGCTACGCAGTGTTTTATCCAAGGACATATGCATCCTCCTCATTCAAATTATGGATTCTATTTAGCAGATTTTCGAGTGCTTTGTCAGACAAATCTTGGCCAATAAGCTCCTCTAAAACCTCAATAGTTTTATTTCGTCGCGTCGATACAAGTGCGATTGCTTGTTCAAGTTTGGCGCGATCTTCAGCCGAAAAATCAGGCGCTGGCTCCATCAATTCCACCGGACGCGCACGCCCGCGCAGCACCACTCTGCCCATTGGGCGCCACCAATTCAGCGTCGTTCTTTCAGCAAAATCGCGGCTCGCCATGACGGACGTTTCCAGCGCCTTATTGGCCGCTTCCAGCCGCGCCGCTGTATTCATCGAATCGCCAAGCGCGGTGTATTGGATGCGGCTTTCCCCGCCGAAATTGCCAACAACAGCCTCACCAAAGTGCATTCCGACGCGTGTTTTGCCGATTTTGGGGAGGTTTGGGTCCATCGCGGCAACCTCTGCCCGAAACGCTTCGCCAGCCTCCCAAATCGCATAGCCAGCACGCGCCGCACGGTCTGCGTCATCAGCCTTGGCAATCGGCGCGCCCCAGAACGCCACAACCGCATCGCCCACGAATTTGTCGATCACTCCGCCGTGATCCAGCACAACTTCGCTCAACATCTCAAGATAGCGATTAAGCAGTTTCGCGACCATTTCCGGAGAGATCGCATGGCTCATCTTGGTAAAGCCCTCCAGATCGGAGAACATGACGTAAATCTCTTTCTTCTCGCCATGCAGCGCCAGCAAATCAGGCTTATCAATAATTTCCTGAGCCATTTCGCGGGGCAGATATTTGCCCAAAGCCCCTTGCGCAAAATTACGCTGAACGGCTCCCGATGCGCGCGCCGCCGATGTGACTGCACTAAAAGCAATCATCCAGCCTGCGACCCAGCCCACAGCGGGCAAAGCAAAAGTGTCCACGCCTGCCTGATGCAACAAAAACGGCACAGCGATCAGCGCAACCGCTTGCGCGGCAAGGATGGGATATATCCGCCAATTGCCAACAAATTCCAGCAATCCGGTCAACACCGCCATCACGATCATCAGCGCTGTGAGCAGCCAAATCTGCCAGCTAGCGATTGCATCCAGCGCGCGCCCATCGAGCATTTGCGATACCTTATCTGCATGCACTGCCACGCCGGGTCCTGCTACGGGGTTATCGCTGAACGTCGTAAGCGAAGTTGGCACACGGTCAGTATCGACCACGTCCGCCCCGATCAGAACATATTTGCCTTCAATCGAATATTCTGACGTGACCGCAGCGGCAATTTCTGGATCAGTAAACAGGGTAATTGGCAGCGAGTTATAAAGCGGTTCAATACCCGCCCCCTCTTCCTCTTCAGCCGCCAATTCAGCCTCAAGCTCTTCTTCCGCTTTTTTGCCGCAACGCTTGCAATGCTGGAAATCAATCGCCCCCTGATAGCCGGGCAAAACCTTGTCCCCATCGCCCGCCGCGATCAGCATAGCGCGGCTAATCAGCTCTGGCTCATCGCCTGTTGGTGGAGGAGCAAAGACCCGCGTGACCCCTGCGTCCTTATTCAGGCGCACACTGGCAGGAAACGCATTGCTTCCCGCCAATTCCGCCATAAAGTCATCGAGATAGATCTGCTGATCATAAGTGATATCGTCGGGGTTCACCTCTTGCAGCATGTAAGCGACCGCCGTTGGCGTCTTCATCGCTTTCAAAGTGGCAATCAATTCAGCATCTTCATCTTGCGGGGAATCGAACAAAATATCGATCCCAATCGCCTTTAACCCCATCGTGTCGAGGGTTTTCAGCGCGTCAACCAAAGTCCCGCGATCCAGCGGAGACCGCTGGCGGGTTTCAGTCAGTGTTTGGTCATCATAAACGACCAGCATGACCTCTTCATCGGTTTCGGATTTTTCCGCCGTGTAATAATCGCGGAAATCATACAGGCCGCGTTCGGCATCTTCGAAAAAGGGGATGCTCCAAGCAAAGCGCGCAATCAGCAATGCGATCAGCACAAGCAGGCCGGTCAGCACCAAACGCTGCGGCCCAGCCTCGCGCACATTGCGCCAGCCCTTTTTAATGAAATTGCCGCCCTTTGCCCTGTCCACAGACAAGCTCCCACCTAAACTCCGAGCGACCAGATATGTTCTTTTTATTTGCGCCTAGAAAGCCGGTTTTGCGCCCGAAAGCAAGCGCGGGTTTTCTATTCAGCCGCAGGAGGCTCCCAGCTAAGCACTGGCTTGCGTGCAGCCTGCGTTTCATCAAGGCGGCGGCGCGGCGCATAATAAGGTGCTTCTTTCAAGCTTTCATCGCCTGCCAAAGCGCGCGTTGCAACACCGCGAAACGCGTCGATAAACTGATCGATGGTTGCTTTGCTTTCCGTCTCGGTTGGCTCAACTAGCATCGCGCCATGCACAACCAATGGGAAATAGACGGTCATGGGATGATACCCTTCGTCGATCAGCCCTTTGGCAAGATCAAGCGTCGATAGACCGCCGCCAAACCCTTTATCGCCAAACAGCGCCTCGTGCATGCACGGCCCGCTGTCTGCATAGGGTGCGTGCAGCAAATCTTCCAAGCTACGCAGAATGTAATTGGCGTTGAGCACAGCGTCTTCGCTGACTTGTTTCAGCCCATCTGCGCCATGGCTGAGCATATAGGTCAGCGCGCGAGTGAACATGCCCATTTGCCCGTGGAATGCTGTCATCCGCCCAAATGAAGGCCCGCGTGCCTCGCGGTCTTCTTCCTCAACCAGCTCATATGTCTCGCCCGATTTGCGGACGAAAGGCAGCGGCGCATAATCCGCCAAAGCCTCTGAGAATACCACGGGTCCGGAACCGGGTCCGCCGCCGCCATGCGGGGTGGAGAATGTCTTGTGCAGATTGATATGCATCGCATCCACGCCAAGGTCACCGGGCCGCACTTTGCCGACGATGGCGTTAAAGTTTGCGCCATCGCAATAGACCAGCCCGCCTGCTTCATGCACGGCATCAGCGATTTCTTTAAAGTCGCGTTCAAACAATCCGCAAGTGTTGGGATTGGTGATCATCACGGCGGCAATATCGGGGCCAAGACGCGCTTTAAGCGCCTCCACATCCACGCGGCCTTCATCCGTGGCAGGAATGTCTTCCACGCGGTATCCGGCAAAAGCAGCCGTGGCAGGATTGGTGCCATGCGCACTTTCTGGGCACAGCACGACTTCGCGGGCATCACCGCGCGCGGTTAGCGCCGCACGGATCGCAAGTATGCCGCACAATTCGCCGTGCGCGCCAGCCTTTGGACTCATCGCAACAGCCGGCATTCCGGTTAGGGTTTTGAGCCATTCGCCAAGTTCGTGAATAACCTGCAATGCGCCCTGCGTAGTGTTGGACGGGGCCATCGGATGCACATCGGCAAAGCCGGGCATGCGCGCGACTTTTTCATTCAGCCGCGGATTGTGCTTCATCGTGCAAGAACCCAGCGGGAAGAACCCAAGGTCGATCCCGTAATTCTGGCGGGAAAGGCGGGTGTAATGCCGCACCGTTTCCGGCTCTGTCAGCCCGACAAGGCCAATTGCATCCTCGCGCTCCATCCCGCCGAGACGGTTGGGCGTGGCGGTGTCTATCTCTGGCAAGTCAACGCCAGTGGTTTCCGCGTGACCAATTTCAAAGATCAACGGCTCTTCGAGCATTAGCGCGCGATTGCCGGTAACGGTTTGCGGTCCGCTGAGCGCTTCGGCGGGGTTCATCTCTGGCTTCCAACCGGATTTGTTTGGCGCGTTCATGATTGCTCTCCCCCCAGTTCATTGGCGAGCGCATTTGCCAGCGCCTCAATATCGTCTTCATTCGACGTTTCTGTCACCGCGACCAGCATCATATCATCAAGCTGATCGTGATCGGGGTAAAGCCGCGCAAGGCTAACGCCAGCAAGCACGCCCTTATCTGCCAAATCGCGCACAATCTGCCGCGCATTTCCAGACAGCTTCACAGCAAATTCGTTGAAGAAGTTTTGCGTGACGACTTCCGCGCCAGCGACCGCGTTGAGCCGGTCTGCGGTCAGGCAGGCAAGCCGGTGGTTCTCTGCTGCGAGTTGCCGCAAGCCCTTCTCACCCAGCAAAGTCATATGGACGCTAAACGCCAATGCGCACAGGCCAGAGTTCGTGCAAATGTTCGATGTCGCTTTTTCACGCCGGATATGCTGCTCGCGCGTAGAAAGCGTCAGCACAAAGCCGCGCTTGCCCTCTGCATCGACAGTTTCACCGCACAAACGCCCCGGCATTTGGCGCACATGTTTCTTATCACGCACGGCAAACAGGCCAAGGTATGGCCCGCCAAATTGCAGGCCAACGCCGATGGATTGCCCTTCGCCAACGACAATATCCGCGCCAAGTTCGCCGGGCGATTTGATCGCGCCAAGCGCAACCGGTTCTGTCACGACAGCGATCAACAAAGCGCCTTTCGCATGGGCGGCTTCTGCCACTTTGGAAAGGTCAGACACACGGCCCAGAATATCGGGATATTGCACGATGACGCAGGAGGTGTCTTCGTCAATTCGCGCGGTAAGGCCGTCAAGGTCTGGCTCAGGCTGGATGGTCGGCGCGCTATCGGCAATCTCATAACCGGTAAACTGCGCCATGGTTTTGACGACTTCGGTGTAATGCGGGTGGAGAGCACCCGATAGTACCGCGCGATTTTTGCGCGTAACCCGCGCCGCCATCGCCACCGCTTCCCAGCATGCGGTTGAACCATCATACATGCTGGCATTGGCCACTGCACAGCCATATAATTTCGCCACTTGGGACTGAAATTCGAACAGCATTTGCAGCGTGCCTTGCGCGATTTCGGGCTGGTAAGGCGTGTATGCTGTCAGGAACTCACCGCGTTGAATGATCGTATCGACACTGGCGGGCACGTGATGCCGGTAAGCGCCCGCGCCAATGAAGAATGGCGCATCGGCTGCTGCCAGATTTTTCTTGGAACGGGTGCGCATATGCCGCTCAACCGCCATCTCGCTCATATGCATCGGCAGGCCTCGGATGGGCCCATCAAGCCGCGCTGCTTCGGGCACATCGACGAACAAATCATCGATGTTGGCAGCGCCAACGCGCTCCAGCATGTCGCCGCGATCAGTATCGGTTAGGGGGAGATAACGCATTGTTTTAGCTCACAGGTTTGCGGGGAGTTAAAGGCTTTCGATGAAAGTCTTATAGCCAGTGTCGTTCATCAGGCCTTCCAGCTCTGACGGGTCGCCAATGGTCATGCGGAAGAACCAGCCTTCTTCTTCTGGTGATGTGTTCACGAGCGCAGGCTCGTCTTCCAAAGCGCCATTTGCCTCTGTCACTTCGCCGGTGATAGGCGCGTAAACATCGCTGGCCGCTTTCACCGATTCCACAACGGCTGCATCGCCGCCTTTGTCCAAAGGCGCACCAGCATCGGGCAATTCAACAAAGACAATATCGCCCAATTGCTCTTGCGCGTAATCGGTGATGCCGACCGTGGCGCTATCGCCCTCAACATCGATCCATTCATGTTCATCGGTAAAGTAACGCGGCATATATTCTAGCTCCCTCGGTAATATTTGTGCGGCACAAATGGCATTTTTGAAACGGTAGCGGGCAGGCGCTTTTTGCGCACCTCGATCTCCAACACAGTGCCTTTCCCAGTATGTGTTTCATCAACATAGGCCATCGCAATCGGATGCCCCAATGTGGGCGAGAAACCGCCCGATGTGACTGTTCCGACTTGCTTGTCTCCTGCAAAAACCAAAGCGCCCTCACGCGCTGGCATCCGCCCTTCCAATGTCAGTCCAATCCGCCGCTGCTTCGGCCCATCAGTAAAAGCTTGCATGACAGGCCCGTGTCCCATCCAGCCCGCATCGCTGTCGTTCAGCTCGCGGCGCGATTTGGAAAGGGCAAATTTTAGCCCGGCGGTTACCGGATTGGTATCCGTCGTCAGATCATGGCCATAAAGCGGCAATCCCGCCTCCAACCGCAGGCTGTCGCGTGCACCCAAACCTGCTGGCCGGACACGATCATCGCCTATCAATGCATCGGCAAGCGCCTCGACATGCTCAGCGGGAACCGCGATTTCAAAACCATCTTCGCCTGTATAACCAGACCGGCTGATCCACAACGGCACGCTGTTCCAATCGAAGAATCCGGAAGTCATAAAGGTTAGCGCGCCACCGCCCGGTACCAATGCATCAAGCACTTCACCTGCTTTTGGCCCTTGCAATGCTAGCAGAGCATTTTCCGCATAATGTGTAAGCGTAATGTCATCTGGCAAGTGTTCGCGCAGATGAGCGATATCATCCCATTTCACCGCGCCATTCACGACCAACGCAATCGACTTGCCAGTGTTAGTGACGATGAGATCATCCAATATCCCACCATCCTCATTCAGCAGCAAAGAATAGCGCATGCGCCCTTCGCTCAATTGCGAAATATCGCCGGGAACAAGCGCTTCCAAAGCTTGCGCCGCAGCAGCCACATCACCATCTGGCCCCACCAGCCCAAGCTGCCCCATATGCGAAACATCGAACAGGCTCGCGCTGCTTCGCGTCCATTCATGCTCTGCAACAATTCCGCCACCTTCTCCAGTATATTGGATCGGCATTTCATAGCCCGCGAACGGTACCATGCGCGCGGCGTTGCGGCGATGCCATGCATCGAGGGGCAGCAGTTCAGGGCCGCGTTCTTCCAATTCGGTATCAATATCGCTCAAGCGTAAATCCCCGACAGTTCGTGCGCGCACCACAGTGATGCACGCATTCAACTGCCCCCTCTGTCGGGATACCTGAGAGCTTAGCCGCGCCGTTTTTGCGTTAAGGCGGGCCTTCCCCTTCGGTGGTTCCTGCGACATGCAAGAACGCTTTCCAGAGTGTCTTCACATCAGCGGTCCGTTTGCCTGAGAGTTTCCGGGGCGGTTGCTCCTTCGGCGTTTGCTACGAGCAAAACCCGCGCTAACTCTCCCGATGATGTATCCGCAGAATCACTCCTGCGGCGACGCAATTCTTCTGTGCGAAAATCCGCCTTAGAGTCAATCGAGATTAGGGCGTAACCAGCGTTCTGCCGTGGATAGATCGACCCCGCGGCGCCCCGCATATTCTTCTAGCTGATCGCGCCCAATGCGTGCCACGCCGAAATACTCTGCTTCTGGGTGCCCAAAGTAGAAGCCGCTGACTGCTGCCGTTGGATACATTGCGAAGCTTTCCGTTAGCTCAAGGCCAACATTCTTTTCCGCATCAAGCAGCTCAAACAGGATTGGTTTTAGGCTGTGGTCAGGACAGGCCGGATAGCCCGGTGCCGGACGAATGCCGCGATATTCTTCTTTAATCAGCGCCTGATTGGTCAGCTGCTCACCCGGCGCATAGCCCCACAAATCAGTGCGGACATGCTGGTGAAGCCGCTCTGCAAAGGCTTCTGCAAAACGGTCCGCGAGCGACTTCAGAAGGATGTCGGAATAATCATCCTTATCCGCTTGGAAACGCTCCAAATGCGGTTCGATCCCGTGGATGCCAACCGCAAAACCGCCGATCCAATCGCCATCCGGATCAATAAAATCAGCAAGGCACATGTTGGCACGATCACGCGATTTCTTCACCTGTTGGCGAAGGAAGGGCAGCGTCACGTGTTCTTCTCTATTCACGCGGTGGATCGTGACATCGTCCCCATCACGCGCGCACGGCCAAAAACCCGCAACGCCTCGCGCGGTCAGCCATTTTTCTGAAATGATTGTGTCGAGCATCGCGTCAGCATCAGCTTTAAGATTGCGTGCGCTTTCGCCGACAACGCGGTCGTCCAAAATTGCCGGATATGTGCCGTGCAATTCCCATGCGCGGAAGAACGGCGTCCAATCAATGCACTCGCGCAAGTCTTCCAATGACCAATCATCGAAACTGTGCACGCCGGGTTGCAATGGCGGGGCTGGTTTGTCGCTGAGGAAGGCGTCGTAGAAGTTCGCCCGCGCTTCTTTCAGCGTAAGCAACTGCTTGCCAGCCTTGCCCGCTCGGGCCTGACGTGTGTGTTCATATTCAGCGGCGGTTTCTTCGACAAAACCATCTCGCTGTGTATCCGACAAAAGTTTTGAAGCAACGCCCACTGCACGGCTTGCATCCAGCACATGGATCACTGGTCCAGTGTAAGCAGGATCAATTTTCAGAGCGGTGTGAACCTTGCTTGTGGTCGCTCCGCCGATCAGCAATGGCATGGTCATTTCAGCGCGCTGCATCTCTTCGGCAACGGTCACCATCTCATCGAGCGACGGTGTAATCAGGCCAGATAATCCGATCGTATCGGCATTATGCTCTTTGGCTGCGGCGAGAATATCGGGCCATGGCACCATCACGCCCATATCGACGACTTCATAGCCATTACACTGCAGTACCACGCCAACGATATTCTTGCCGATATCGTGAACATCGCCCTTTACCGTTGCCATGATGATCGTGCCTTTGGCGCTTGCATCTGCGCCGCCCAGCAGCGCTTTTTCTTCCTCAATAAAGGGAATAAGATGCGCAACGGCTTTTTTCATGACGCGGGCGGATTTAACGACCTGCGGCAGAAACATTTTGCCTGATCCAAACAGATCGCCGACAACATTCATGCCGTCCATCAGCGGCCCTTCGATGACCTCAATGGGCCTACCGCCAGCCTTTTCCGTGGCACTGCGCATTTCCTCTGTGTCATCGACAACATGCGCATCGATGCCTTTGACCAAAGCGTGTTCGAGACGTTTCGAAACTTCCCAACCGCGCCATTCGGCTGCCTGCTTATCGTCCTCTTTCGATTTGCCTTTGAAACTTTCAGCCAGATTGATGAGGCGTTCGGTCGCGCTCTCTTCGCCATCAACGGTGGGCCGCCGCATCAAGATCACATCTTCGCAAAGCTCGCGCAATTTCGGGTCAATCGTGTCGTAAACATCAAGCTGACCCGCATTGACAATGGCCATATCGAGGCCGGCGGGAATCGCATGATAGAGAAATACGGAGTGCATCGCGCGCCGCACAGTTTCATTGCCGCGAAATGAAAATGATAGGTTCGAAAGGCCGCCGCTGGTTTTCGCGTAAGGGCAAGCAGCTTTGATCTCTTTAACCGCTTCTAGGAAGTCGAGGCCATAACGATCATGTTCTTCAATGCCGGTTGCCACAGCAAAGATATTGGGGTCAAAGATGATGTCTTCTGGCGGAAATCCGATACCGACAAGCAAATCGTAGGCGCGTTTGCAGATCTCAATCTTGCGCTCTTTTGTATCGGCTTGGCCCGTTTCATCGAAAGCCATCACGACAACTGCGGCACCGTAAGCCATGCAAAGGCGCGCCTGTTCTAAGAACTGCTCTTCGCCCTCTTTCATCGAGATCGAATTGACGATTGGCTTGCCCGAAACGCATTTCAATCCAGCTTCGATCACGCTCCATTTGGAACTATCAACCATCACTGGCACGCGCGCGATATCGGGTTCGGCAGCGATCAGTTTCAGGAATGTGGTCATGGCATGCTCGGCATCAAGCAGCCCTTCATCCATATTCACGTCGATCACTTGCGCGCCGTTTTCGACCTGACTGCGCGCAACCTCAACCGCTGCCGCATAATCATCAGCCATGATCAGTTTTTTGAAACGGGCAGAGCCGGTCACATTGGTGCGTTCGCCAATATTGACGAAATTGGCAGAAGATTTGCCAGAGGTATTACCAGAAATATCGGTGGTCATATCAGGCAGCAATCACAAAGGGTTCAAGGCCAGCAAGGCGCATTTCTGTCGCGCCTTCGGGTATCTGACGCGGCGCGACACCGGCGACAGCTTCGCTCATCGCGGCGATATGCGCTGGGCTGGAACCGCAGCATCCGCCCAAAATGTTCACTTGGCCAGCATCCGCCCATTGTTTGACCAAACCAGCGGTTGTGTCCGGCATTTCATCGTATTCGCCCAGCTCATTGGGCAGACCAGCGTTGGGATAGGCAAGGATCAGCGTATCCGCGATGCCCGATAGCAATTGCACATGCGGGCGCAATTGATCCGCGCCAAAGCTGCAATTGAGGCCGATAGTTACCGGGTTGGCATGACGCACAGCGTTCCAAAAAGCCTCAACCGTATGGCCCGACAGATTGCGTCCAGACAAATCAGTGAGAGTCATCGACAGCATAACCGGCACATCGCGGCCAAGGTCATTTCCCAACTGCTTAACCGCGAAAATTCCGGCCTTTGCATTCAGCGTATCGAAGATTGTTTCGATTAGGATGAAGTCCGCGCCGCCTTCTACCAGGGCAGCGGCTTGCTGCTTGTAGACCGCAACAAGTTCATCAAAACTAATCTCGCGAAAACCGGGGTCTTCGACATCGGGGCTGAGAGAGAGGGTTTTGTTCGTTGGACCGATTGCGCCAGCTACGAAACGCGGGCGCTTTAAACCATTTTTGGCGTCTTTCGCTTCATACTCTTCTGCCAATTTGCGGGCGAGCTGGGCAGAGGCAACATTCATCGCATGCACTTGGCTTTCAGCGGCATAATCTGCCTGACTGATTGTGTTTGCGCTGAATGTATTGGTAGAGATCACGTCCGATCCCGCATCCAAATAGGCCCGCGTAATGTCCGACAAAACGTCGGGACGCGTCAGCGCGAGAATATCATTATTGCCTTTTTGATCAGCCTTTAGCCCCAGATCGCCAGCATAGTCTTCCTCGGTCAACTTGCGGTCTTGGATCTGCGTTCCGAAAGCACCGTCAAAGATCAACACGCGTTCGGCAGCGGCGGCTTTCAATTTCTCGCGCGCTGTCATCACTTTGTTCCCTTCGGACGAAGACCCAGCAGGTGACAGATCGAATAGCTAAGCTCCGCTCGGTTCAATGTGTAGAAATGGAACTGGCGAACGCCTCCCGCATAAAGCCTGCGCGACAATTCTGCTGCGATAGTCGCAGAAACAAGCTGCCGCGCCTTTGGATGATCGTCCAAACCGTCAAACAATCCCGCCATCCAATCGGGAATAGCTGTGCCGCAAAGGCCTGACATCCGCTGCACCGCGGCAAAGCTCAAAACGGGCATAATACCTGGCGTTATCTCGCCCGTTATGCCTGCCGCTGCCGCATCATCTTGGAAGCGGAAAAAACAATCGGGCTGGAAGAAAAACTGCGTGATCGCGCGCGTCGCGCCCGCATCAAACTTTGCCTTCAAGTTATCGAGATCCGCCTGCGCGTCGGGACTGTCGGGATGAACTTCCGGATAGGCGGCGCAAGAAATTTCAAAGTCTGCAACCTTCTTGAGGCCCGCAATCAGCTCAACCGCATTGGCATAGCCGCCTGGATGCGGCGTGTAGGTCCCGTCACCATCAGGTGCGTCGCCGCGCAAAGCGACAATATGCCGCACTCCGCTTTCCCAGTAATGCCGCGCAACCTCATCCACTTCTTCGCGGGTCGCATTGACGCAGGTCAAATGAGCGGCAGCCGGAATACCGGTTTCATTGTTAATGCGCACAACCTGTTCATGCGTGCGTTCGCGGGTCGATCCGCCCGCACCATAGGTCACCGAAAGAAAGCGCGGATCAAACGGTGCAAGGGTTGCAACGCTATCCCATAATGTCTCCGCCATCTTTTCATTTTTGGGCGGGAAGAATTCGAAGCTAACGTCAATATCGCCGGGAAGCGCAGCAAACAGCGGTGCTTCATGAGCCGTACGAGCCTCTTGTGCAGTGTCGAGCCGGGTCGTCATGCAGACACTTTCCCAGACAAGCGTTCGCCCAGCCAAATCTTGACCACCAATTCTTCTCCTTCAAATGCAATAGCCTGCGAAGTTTTTACGCCGGCCTCATGCAACAATTTTTCGATCTGCGTATCTTCAAACCCAAGCCAGGCATGCGCATGGCGCTCGCGCAATTCTTCGCGGTCATGGCTCGCAAAATCTATGATCGCAATTCTCCCGCCCGGTTTCAAAACACGTGCCGCTTCTGTCAAAGCAAGTTTGGGATCTTGCGCGAAATGCAGCACTTGATGAAGCAAGACTGTGTCAAACCGCGCCTCTACAAAGGGCAGATCAGCAAAGTCACCTTGCACCAATTCCACCGCATCAGCAGGCAGATTTTGTAATTTTGCGCGGGCGATCCGCAACATCTCTAGGTTTTTATCCAGTGCAACTACATGCGTGGCAGCTGGCGCAAACATTTCCGCCATACGGCCCGTGCCTGTTCCAATATCAAGGGTATTCCCAAGCGGCGCATCACCCAAAACTTTGAGCAAGGCCTGCTCCACCAATTCATCTGGACTGTGCCGGCGGCGCAAATCATCCCATTCATCAGCATGGCGCACGAAGTAATCTTCTGCATTGGTTTCGCGCGCAGAGCGGATGGCGTTTAATTTACGCCGATCATCTGCGCACTGGGAGGCAAGTTCTAAATCTTGGCTCTCTGCTGCGTCAAGGAACCTTATCACTGCCGCGTTAGCTGGTGACGTCGCCTCATCCGCCGCTGGTGCGCGCAGAAAAACCCAGCTTCCTTCGCGCCGCCTTTCAGCAAGGCCCGCATCGCAAAGAATGCCAACATGGCGAGAAACGCGCGGCTGACTCTGGCCCAGCACTTGAGCAAGCTCGCCCACGGCAAGCTCCATTGCCCCCAACAAGCGTACAATCCGCAATCGGGTTGGGTCGGCTAATGCCCGCAAGAGCGCTTCAGTTCGCATTTCAATAGCGGGATATAAAGATATTTTTATATCTGTAAATGATCGATTGCTGACAGGGACTTTCCAAGCACAGTTTAGCCGAGCCAGCGAAATTTTGGCGGTGCGTGCCTATCCCGATTTGAAATCGGATGCGGGGCTTACATTGACCCGATTGGGCAAACTTACCATTTCCACCCAATAACGCACAAAGCCGGCTGCAAATTCGCGCAATTCTGCATAATTGGCTGGTTTGCATACATAGCTGACCGCCTGATGATCATAGCATTGGCGCACATCACGCGCATCATCCGAGCTCGAGAACATCACTACCGGTATTCGTCTAAGCGTCTCGTCCGCCTTTAGCCGCACTAGCAGATCAATACCCGACATGCCTGGCATATTGATATCACAAATACAGACATCTGGTTTGTAAAGACGGCCATTGCCATCCCGCTTTGCCATCAGTGTGAAAGCAGCACCTCCATTGTCGCAAAAGCGGATGAAAGCGTTGGCACCGATTTCATCAAATGCGCGAGCTAAGAGCCGCCGATCAACTGGATCATCATCAATGACTAGGATTTCGAATGGTTTAAGGCGCGCTTCACTTTCGCTTTGATCGGCGGGTTCGCTTGGAGCTTCGTCAAGGGTTTGAGAATAAAGCGGCTTCCCTGCTGAAATTCGCGGTCCAGCACTATCTCGGCCTTGTGCAGCTCTGCTATTTTTCTGCATGTCGTAAGGCCCATCCCTAATCCAGAGTAATCCTTGTCGCTGTGAAGGCGCCGGAAAAGTTCAAAAATCTTCTCCGCAAATTCTGACTTTATCCCAATCCCATTGTCTGAAATTGCTATTGTCACTTCATCCTGGACGTCTGTAATTTCGATATCAATCGCCAGCCCAATTTCGACCTTTCTGTATTTGATAGAATTGCCAATCAAATTTTGGAAAAGTGCGACCAATAGGTCAAAGTTACCTAAGACAATTGCCCCACCCTGGATATCAATCTTAGCTTTGCTTGAAGCTATTTCTGCTGAAAGATTGCGCTGCGCCGCACAGCAAACTTCGTTGAGATCGCATGGCTGCATTTCTGTTTCACGCAAGCCTATGCGGGCGTAGTCAAGCAATCCGCCAACCATGTTCCGAAGGTTATGCGCGCTTTGCGCCAAGGCTAATTCCGCCTTCACCATTGAGCATCCCTGTCAGGGCCAACGCATCCAGAGCATCATCTTCGATATAGTGCCCAATCATTGCGTCCCTGCCCATAAAAATTAAACCAATTATGCTTTTACTTCTAACATGGGCACGGAATTCGCTCGGTTACAATTTGGCAACCGCGGTCTATTTTGTTTGTGAAGCCAAGTGCCATCAACCTACGTCTAAATACTGTATAGCTCGCAAATATTTGGAAGGAATCCGTGTGAATACCTAGTGCTTGCTCGTTCGGTCACAATCGCTCAGATGCAAGCAATGTGGCGCATTGCAACTGCTGAGCTTTGGTGCATGTTGGGGGAATTTGTGGTGCCGCTTAGAGGACTCGAACCTCTGGCCCCATCATTACGAATGATGTGCTCTACCACCTGAGCTAAAGCGGCGCTCAATCGAACAGTTCGCCGCTCTTCAGGAGCAAGCTAAACAGTACCAATCGAAAAATGTGGAGGCCCGAGCCGGAATCGAACCGGCGTACACGGATTTGCAATCCGCTGCGTCACCACTCCGCCATCGGGCCGATCGACCCCGCTAAGGGCCGCAGGCAGCGCCACTAGCGCTTCACGGCTCGCATGGCAATCGCAACTTTTGCTTTCCGTAAGGTCACTCTGGACCTGACCCCGTCTTTCGTTAGGTTAACGATCCTATGACTATCGCACAATTGCTTGATCCCATCACAGGCCAAGATGGCGCCGCCTCACTCCCCAATGCGTCTGACTGGATGCAAGGGCGCACGATGTATGGCGGTGCATCGGCTCTGCTGGCTTACACACATGCCATGCGAAAGTTCACTGATTTACCGCCGCTGCGTTCCGCTCAAATCGGTTTCGTTGCGCCTGTCGGAGAAGACGTTGAGCTATCGGCAACGGTTGTTCGACAGGGTCGCAATGTGACCCAATTGCGCAGCGAAGTTTACAGCGGTGGCGGATTGGCGCTGACAGCGATTATGCTGTTTGGAACCGAGCGTGATGCCAATGCGCAGCGCGCAGCCAATCCCCCGGAAACTATGCCAGCCGAGCCTGAGACGGTTGATCAAGCTATGCAAGGACAAGCGCCGTCTTTCATTGAGAACAATTTTGATATTCGTCATGGCCAGACAAAGGGCGAGGATCACGGTGCAACCATTCGCCGTTGGGCCCGCCTAACTGATGATCACAATCTTGATGCTGTTAGCCAGCTGGTGCTGATGGGCGACGTCATGCCTCCGGGCGCGATGCGGATCATGCAGCGTATGGGACCGATCAGTTCGATAAATTGGTCATTCAACGTGCTAGAACCCGAGCCAGACACGCGCGATGGTTGGTATCTGGCAGAGAATGCCAGTCAGCATGCCGATCGCGGTTACTCATCGGAACGACTGCGGATGTGGGACACGTCTGGCCGCCAGGTGCTCGATGGTCTGCAATGCGTAGCGATTTTCGGTTAGGAAAGCCGCCTCAAGGCTACACGTCTGCGAAATTGGGCGCGCGCTTCTCCATCGAAGACATTACCGCCTCAACCTGATTTTTGGTCCTCATAATAGCGTGTTGCTCAATGCTTTCCTCTAATAAGATAGCGTCCGTTTCACGCTCCAACATGCCATGCTGAAGCCGTTTCGCAGCGCGGATTGCATGCGGGTTTTTGTTCGCTATTTCTTGCGCAATAGCGGTTGCGCGCGCCACGGGATCTTCATCAACATAGGTTGCAAGGCCCAGCTCCTTTGCCTCAGCGCCGGAGAACTCGCGGTTGGTATAAACCAGCTCGCGCATCACATCATCGCGGATCAGGCCTCGCCATAGAGCATAGCCAGCCATATCAGGAACCAGACCCCATTTCATCTCCATGATTGCCATGCGCGTTTCAGGATGGACGATGCGAAAATCTGCACCGCTGGCGATTTGGAGCCCTCCGCCAAAACACACGCCATGGACAGCAGCGATTACTGGCACATCAAGTTTGCGCCACAACATCGCCACCTGCTGAAACTTGTTCGAATTGCCATAGGTGCGTTCAGTGATTTCAGGTTCATCTGCATCAGGCGTACGCGCGAAATTGGAAAGGTCTAAACCAGCGCAAAAAGCGCGGCCTTCGCCCGACAGAACAACAACGCGCAAGCCCTTCATTTTATGAAGAGCATGGCCCGCTGCAATAATCCCTTCGAACATTGCAGGGTCCAATGCGTTCATCTTATCGCCGCGCGTCAAGCGAACCTGTGCGACGCCATCATCCCCTAATTCAATCGAGACGCGGTCATTCAAATTCTGGTTCATACTTCTTTATCCCTTGATGTGCTTGGACCAAGGGTGACGCATCACTTAGCGACTGTCTAGATTATTCCTCAGAATCGAAGCGAAAGTCAGAACGTGCTGCAGGAACATCAAGGAAATACCCGCCTTCATGATGAGTCGCAACAATCGATGATGCTCCGTAAGGCTCCAATTTGGCGCGCAGACGCGCAACATGCACCGCCACTCTGTTGGTGCCTGGTTCGTGATCGAGTCTCCAAACATCCTCAAGCAATTCCTGCTTGGTGACATGCTTGCCGGGCTCCCGACCAAGTCGCCAGAAAAGCTCAAATTCTCGAGGAAAAAGGCTCAGCCAGCGATCATCGACGCGGCCATCACGGTGGAACAGATCAAGTGTCACCGCCCCTACTTCGCGAAAGCGCGGGATTAGTTCTTCGCCAGCAAGCCACTGCTGGTGCCGTGCTGCCGTAATCATGAAAACTGCCGCTGAGACATTGAATTCAATAGAAAAATTGTCATAAAGAAGAAGCCCCGAAATAAATCAAATGTTCATTTACATTACGCTTCAAAGTAAAACTGGTTCCAATACAAATTTTACAATACTTTATATTTTGTGCGGTTCTTCGATTGGAAATGCAAGATCGGCTTGGTTAACCTAGAGCCGCAAAGATGAAATTGCTTGCCGCCACTGCCAGCACCGTAAAGGACAGCAGCAAAGAAAAAACTGCGGCAATAACGCCAAGCCGATTCCACATCGCATTTTGATTGTCTAGAAAACCAATTATGGTTCGCGGCTCTGATACAACGCTTTTAGCCGCCCCATATCTTTGCCGGCCAATCGCTGAATGGTTAGAGAATACTTTACTGGCGATTGATTTGTGCTCGCCTGAAAAACCGGTCGAATTTCGCAGTTTCACATCAAAGAGCGCACTCAGATCTCGTATTTTTTCTTGCTGCGCGAATGGTTTTTCCAACCTGTAGAGTTCAACCAGCTGGTTGAGGTTTTCAGCTTGGTAGGCGTCCTTCAATGCACGGATATGCTGGTTGATACGGGTTTCTGAAATGCCAAGTTCTTGGGCAATGACTTTGATTGGTACACGGCGATCTATGCGCTCCATGACTGCGCGCTGCCTGTCCGTTAATGATCGCGCGGATTGCATCAAAAAGCGCCCCTATCTGCCAAGCTTAAGTAATAATACCTGTTGAACCAGTATTACGCATTTCCTCGCAATACGTTCCGCAAACCTGCGCCAATCGCCACCTTAAGCTGCAGAAGAATTAACCCCCAAGGACGACAAGTAACGCTTCACATTGCGCGCCGCTTGGCGCAGCCTCTGTTCGTTTTCAACCATTGCGATACGCACGTATCCTTCGCCCTCTTCACCATAACCAACACCGGGCGCGACTGCGACCTTTGCCTCGGTCAGCAATTGCTTAGAAAACTCCAAAGAACCCATGTCTTTCAGCGCTGGAGGCAGAGGTGCCCAGGCAAACATAGATGCCGCCGGCGGGGGAATATCCCAGCCGGCTCTGCCAAACGCCTCTACCATTACATCGCGGCGCTTGTGGTAACGCTCGCGGTTTTCAGCAACCACATCCTGCGGGCCATTTAGCGCAGCACAGGCCGCGGCTTGGATTGGCGTAAATGCGCCGTAATCGAGATAGGATTTTACCCGCGACATCGCAGCGATTAGCTTCTTATTGCCAACCGCAAAGCCCATTCTCCAGCCGGCCATGGAATAAGTTTTGGACATGCTGGTAAATTCGACCGCAACATCTTTTGCGCCCTTGACCTGCATGATGGATGGGGTGGGATTGCCGTCAAAATAGAGTTCAGAATACGCCAGATCAGACAGGATCCACACTTTGTTGGCTTTTGCCCAATCCACCAGCCGTTCGTAAAACGCCAGATCGACCACTTCGGCAGTTGGGTTGGATGGATAGTTCACGACCAGAACGCTGGGCCGCGGCACGGTAAAATTCATCGCACTTTCGAGCGACCGCCAATATTCTTCGTCTGGCGTCGTTGGGACCGCGCGGATGGTCGCGCCTGCGATGATAAAGCCAAAGGTGTGGATCGGATAGGATGGGTTGGGCGCAAGCACAACATCGCCGGGCGCAGTGATCGCATTGGCTAGGCTGGCCAACCCTTCTTTTGAGCCCATCGTCACAACGACTTCTGTTTCAGGATCAACATCAACCCCGAAACGGCGCTCGTAATAATTGGCCTGCGCTTTACGCAATCCGGGAATGCCTTTCGATTGAGAATAGCCATGCGCGGTTGGCTTTTGCGCAACTTCGCACAATTTCTCGATCACATGGGCCGGCGGCGGCTGATCAGGATTGCCCATGCCAAGATCAATAATATCTTCTCCCGCCTGACGCGCAGCATGGCGAAGCCCGTTCACTTCTGCGATGACATAGGGCGGTAGGCGCTTCATCCGGTAAAATTCGTCGTTCATATGGTTCTTATCTGACACTAGGCTTTCCATCTTGGGCCGCACATCAAATACACTCTGCGCGGCCAGTCTTTTGCTATACTTAGGCGATTAAGTGTCGAAGTGGAAAGACAGATTCGCTAAGGTTTCACAAAGCGGCGCCTTTATGCAGCAATCAATAGAGCGAAAGATCGAACCGGAATGTCAAACGAACCAAATGATCCGCTCAGCGCATTTTTCGGCAAGCAGGGCGATGCAATGCAAGAAATGCTCGCGCTGTTTACAGGGCAAAAGGGCGGTGATGGAACCGCCACAGCGGGCAGTTTGAATCCGAAAGATTTGGCAGATTGGTCAGCATCCGCCACGCAATTGCAAAGCATGTGGCTCTCTTTCCTTCAGGAAAAGGCAGGAGAGGCCACAACAAAGTCCGGCACTTTCGATCCGGCAAAAATGATGCTTCTTTCCGAAACCATAACCAAACAGCTGCCAAAATCACCTATGGAGATGGGGCAAAAGGCAGCGGCAGACACAGTCGCCATCTGGCAAAGCGTTGCGGCGCAAATGACGGCTGGTCTTAGCGGAGCAGGCAAAGACGGCCCAGCAGACCTTCCGCGAAAAGACCGGCGCTTTTCCGATCCCGCGTGGCAGCAGCACCCCGGTTTCGCCTTACTGCATCAGACATATCTCATGCTGGCTGAATATGTATCGGCAGCAGTGAAAAGCACAGACGGCCTCGACAAAACGAAGAAGCAGCAACTTGAATTTGCCGCCCAAGCCTTGCTTGATGCGATGAGTCCGGACAATTTCCTCGCTACAAATCCGGTGGTGATGCAGCGCACGATTGATACAAAGGGTCAAAACCTTGTTCGCGGGATGAAACACCTGATTACCGACCTAAAGCGCGGTCAGCTAACCCATACCGATCCCAATGCGTTTACCTTGGGAGAAAACCTCGCCGCGACGCCAGGCAAAGTCGTGCACGAAACCCCGCTTTATCAGCTGATCCAATACAGCCCCGCGACCAAGGATGTGATGGACGTTCCGCTGGTGATTTTCCCGCCGTGGATCAACCGGTTCTACATTCTCGATCTGACGCCAAAGAAAAGCTTCATAAAATGGGCCGTGGATCAGGGGCTCACGATCTTTGTTGTCAGTTGGAAGTCGGCTGACGAAACGATGGGCGATATTGTCTGGGACGACTATATTCGCGGCCAGATGGAGGCGATTGATCACATCCGTGCGCGTTTAAAAGTGCCTAGCGTGCACGCAATCGGATATTGTGTGGCCGGCACCACTTTGGCCGCCAGCCTCGCGGTGATGGCCCGGCGCGGCGAAGGCGATAAGGTGAAAAGCGCGACTTTCTTTACCGCTCAGGTGGATTTTGAACGCAGCGGAGAGCTGAAAACCTTTATCAAAGACGGGCATCTCGATCTGATTGATCAAGTTTCGGGCGATGGCTATTTGGATGGGCGGTATCTGGCAGCCACGTTCAACTCACTTCGCGGCAAAGATTTGATTTGGAATTATGTGGTCAATAATTACCTGCTGGGCGAAGACTACCCGGCGTTCGACCTGCTCCATTGGAATGGCGACGTTACCAATCTACCGTCGAAATGGCATGGCGCGTATTTACGCGACCTTTACCGCGACAATAAGCTTGTCCAGCCGGATGCTTTGGAGGCGGATGGCACGCCGATTGATCTCACCCGGATTGAAACGCCAACCTTCATTCAGGCAGGCAAGGAAGATCACATCGCGCCTGCGGAAAGTGTATGGCAAGCAACCCAGCATTTCAGCGGCCCTGTAAACTTCATGCTCGCCGGATCGGGTCATATTGCCGGCGTTGTGAACCCGCCAGCAGCAGGCAAATATCAATACTGGCTGGGCGACAGCAAAGCCGCATCGCTAGAAGAATTCAAAGCTGGGGCTGAGGAGCATCCGGGCAGTTGGTGGCCGTATTGGCTGGAATGGATTGAGAGCCAAACTGGCGCCCGCGTGCCCGCCACAGGCAAGAGAAAGCCGGGTGGACGCGGCGACACAGTGATTGAGGATGCTCCGGGTCGTTACGCTAAAACACGATAACGTGTTGATTTTCTGATATTTTCTAGATTATTGTGCGGTGCACAAAAAATCCTTGACTTCGCAGTTGCAATCGCTATTTTGTGCAGTGCAACATGAAGCGAGGATCTCATGGCTAACAATTCAAATACTGCAACCGGCGCAGTAAGCAAAATCGATGCGGCGGCTGAGAAAGCCTATGCAGAAGCGGCCGCAAGCACGGCAACTGCAAGCACAGAGGCTTCTCCAAAAGCTAAGGCTCAAAAGAAAGCTGCTTCTAAAAAGGCCGTAGCGAAAAAAGCGCCTGCGAAGAAAAAAGCTGCTCCAAAGAAAACTGCAGCAAAGCGCAAGCCCGCTAAGAAAATCAAGAAAACCAAGTCAAAGACAAAATCGGCGGCCACGCCCGTCACCAAACTGAAGGATATAATCATGGCTAAAGCTAAAGACACCAACGTGACCGACACTGCCAAAGACATGGCTGCTGACGTTCAAACCCGCGTTAAAACTGCTGCTGCAAAAGCGACTGAATTTGCTGGTGAACTGAACGAATTCAACAAAGGCAACATCGAAGCCGTGGTTGAATCTGGCAAGGTGTTCTTCGCTGGCGCACAGGAAATGGGCCGCGAAAATATTTCGACCGGCAAAACTGTCGTTGAAACTGTAACTGCTGACGTGAAAAAAATGGCTGCGGTTAAGTCGCCTACTGAACTGGTTCAGCTTCAAGGTGAGCTCGCTCGCCGCAATGTCGATGCCGCGATTTCTTTCGGTTCGAAAAATACTGAAAACTGGCTGAAAATCTACAATGATGCTTTCGCGCCGATTTCCAGCCGCGTTAGCGTTGCTGCATCGCGTTTTAAGAAAGCTGCTTAAGCTTCAAAGCCCCGCTGGGCTAACCAGCGCTGGGTCGCAACTAAAGGCCGGATGGAGTTCAGCTTCGTCCGGCCTTTTGCGTTACTGAGCCAATTTCGCACCGCAGCGGATGAATATGTCACAAGTGCTACCTTGCGATTTTGCTCTTGAATACGATATGGCCTGTGTGACTATGCATGATCCTCTTTCGCCCCCGCTCGATCTCGACCTTTTGGAACTGGCCATTGCTATGGCTGAAGGCGGCGATGATGACGCTGATAGCGAGAACGAAAGTGGCGTTGCGACAAAGACCAAAGCCAAACCCAAAAAGCCCAGCATGTATAAAGTGCTGCTGCTGAACGATGATTACACGCCAATGGAGTTTGTCGTGATGGTTCTGAAGCGCTTTTTTGGAATGGACTTAGAGGCCGCGACCCGCGTGATGCTCCACGTCCATCAAAAAGGCGTCGGCATCTGCGGTGTATTTCCATACGAAGTGGCAGAGACCAAGGTCAATCAAGTGATGGATTACGCAAAACAGCAGCAGCACCCGCTGCAATGCACGCTAGAAAAGGAATAGGGGCGCGCTGTTCGCATGCTCCCTCATCCTGAACCTGATCCTATCGCCCCCGGCCTAGAAAGCGTTTGGGATTTTCCCCGTCCCGCCATCGCTGAACCAACACCGCGCCGGATCCAAGTCATCCATGACGGAATAGTGCTGGCAGATAGCAAAGATGCTTGGCGCACATTAGAAACTAGCCACCCGCCAACCTATTATATCCCGCAATCCGATATTGCGATGGAGCATTGCGCGCCCAATCCGCGCCATTCTCTTTGCGAATGGAAAGGGCAGGCGAAATATTGGGATGTATCCATTGGCAGCGACACTTTCGAAGGGGCAGCGTGGTGTTATCCTGCGCCCACACCAGCCTTTGCGCCAATCGCCGACTTCCTCGCATTTTACCCCGAAGCATTCGATCAATGTCTGGTTGATGGCCATGTGATCACACCCCAGCCGGGAAGCTTTTATGGCGGATGGATTTCCCCGTTTGAAGCAGGTCCATTCAAAGGCATTGATGGCAGCCGCTTTTGGTAAGGTGCACGTGTGTGGGACAAAGTCGCGCAAAAGGATGACCGCTGCGATAATTACCGCTAGAGACTGTCGCAACTAAACTGCAAACATTCGGCAAGCCCATACGTGTTCAATTTTCTACCCAGCATTGATCGATACATCTTCCGGCTTGTGGTTATGCCCATGCTGGGCGTGTTTGCGCTAGCGGCATCGCTCCTATTGCTCGACAAGATGCTGCGCTTGTTTGATTTTGTCGCGGTAGAAGGCGGGCCGATCACGGTCGTTTTCAAAATGCTGGGCGCGCTCATCCCGGAGTATGCCAGCCTTGCGATCCCGCTTGGTCTGCTACTCGGCATCCTTCTCGCATTTCGTAAGCTAGCGACTTCCAGCGAGCTAGATGTGCTGCGCGCGGTTGGCATGAGCTACAACCGCTTGCTGCGCGTGCCCTATGCGATCACGCTGATCCTTGTCGGGATCAATGTGGCGCTTGTTTTCTACGTCCAGCCGCTTAGCCGGTACTATTATGAACAGATGGAATATGAGCTGCGATCTGGCGCATTGGGTGCCTCGATCAAGGTTGGTGAGTTCACTACGCTGAAAGACCGCATGGCTTTGCGGATCGAAGAAAGCGAAGATGACGGACGCCGTCTAATGGGCATTTTCGCCCGCGTTTCGAATGCAAAAGGTCAAGTTTTGTCCATTTCTGCACGCGAAGGGTCATTTTTAGCCACATCAGACAGCCCCGATACGATCATTTTGCGCCTTTCAGACGGCACCATTGTGCAAGATACAGGCAGCATAACCCCGCGCGTCCTTAGCTTTAGCCGCCATGATCTGCCGATAGATTTGCCGAGGATCGAGGAATTTCGCGATCGCGGTGATGCAGAGCGCGAATATATCCTGCCCGAACTGCTCAGCATCGGTTGGAGCGACAATGAGACAGAGGCCAAGCGTGATGCCTCTCAGGCCAGTTTCAACTTCCGGCTGGTGGAGGTCGTTATGATGCTGCTGCTGCCCATGCTTGCCGTAGCGCTCGCCATTCCGCCAAAGAGGTCGACCAGCGCTTTAGGCGTGTTCGTCTCGATCATCATGGTGGTGTCCTATCACAAGATCAATCAGTCGGCCGAGGATATAGCCGCGCTCGGCCGGATCGACCCGATCATTGCGCTATGGGGACCGTTTGTGATCTTCGCCGCGCTCATCTTGTGGATGTATTACCGCGTCGCCTATGTGCCAGGCGGGCAAGCGATTGGCGCATTGGAAAGCGGCTTTGCCAAAATCTCCAAACGCGTTGGCAAATTGTTCAAACGCAAACGACCACCCGCCCCAGAAATGTTGGAGGCGGCCCCAGCCGAATAGCACAATCATGTCGTTTGACTTTTTCCCATCCAGCACGCTGACGCTTTATTTGGCGAAGATGTTTGTGATGCGCATTTTCGCTGTTCTGGTTATGCTAGTGCTGGTGCTGATGATGCTAGACCTATTGTCGACCAGCGGTAAAATTCTAGCGGTTGAGGGCAATGGGCAAGAAGAAATTTTTACCTATGTCGGGCTTAGATTGCCGCAGCTTTTATCGCGCTTTTTGCCCTATTCAGTTTTGCTAGCGACGTTGATCACGCTGGTCACACTCAACCAAAATTCGGAAGTTGTGGCGATGAAGGCTGCCGGGCTTTCCGCGCACCAAGTGCTCGCCCCGCTATTGCTCACCGCCGGTTTTGTCGCAGTTATTAGCTTTGGCTTTAACGAGCGCGTTCTGACCCGCGCCAATGCAACGCTAAAGGCTTGGGAGGCGAGCGAATATGGCTCGGTTCCCACGGATTCCGGCGTCCGCGCCAACGTTTATCTGACCGATGGCGAAGATATATTATCCGCAGCCACGCTAACAGGATCCGGCACCAATATCGTGATGAAAGATGTCTCTTGGTACAATCGCGGCAAAAGCGGCATGATCCAAGAACAAGTGCGCGCCAGCGAAGCGGTTTACGCAGCACCCGGATGGCGGCTAAAAGACCCCGTCGGTTTCGATGTAGCAAGCGCTGATACAATGGAATTGGACGATATAGTTGTGGGCACACAGCTGACGCCCGACCGGATCGACCTGCAATCGGTTGACCCCGATGCGCTATCCTTTGCCGACCTATATCAATCGATCAAAGCGTATGAGGCGGTCGGGCGGCGCACAGCGGAAATGCGAGCCAAATGGTGGCACAAATTGTCTGGGCCCTTGTCTGCATTCCTGATGCCATTGCTGGGCGCTGTAGCCGCTTTTGGCTTAGCCCGTTCAGGGCAATTACTGGTCCGCGCGATCATCGGCATGGCGCTGGGTTTCGCCTATTTCGTGGTCGATAATGCCGCATTGGCGATGGGGAATTTCGGCGGATATCCGCCCTTTCTCGCTGCATGGGCACCGTTCTTTCTCTTTATACTCATCGGCGAAACAGTTCTTATTCGGACCGAGGAATAGGGACCCGCATGAGCGATTGGTCGCTTCGCCTTGCAAGGCCCGATGATGCAGAAAAAATGCCCGCTATCGAAGCGGCAGCTGGGCAGCTATTCGCAAGCGATCCCGATCTGGCAAAGCTCGATATTTTCGATGATGGCTGGGAGCCCCATGAACTGCGCAAGCTGATCCGGCGCGGGCATTGTCTGGTCAGTCATATTGGTGAAGATATGGCGGGTTTCTTGATCGCTGAACCTCACAAACGCGAACTGCATATCTGGGAAATGGATGTGCATCCCCGCTTTCAGCGCCGCGGGATTGGTGCTGGCCTGTTGCGGGCCTGTCAGATTGACGCGCGCAATTCTGGCTTTCGCGCGCTAACGCTGACGACCTTTCGCGATCTGGCGTGGAATGCGCCTTTTTATACTGGGCTTGGCTTTGTTGAGGCTGATCCAGAAAGCCATCCGCGCCTTGCGGAGTATTTGGCTGAGGAAGCGGAAGACGGCCTACCAGCGGAGCGCCGCTGCGCGATGATCCATTTTCTGGATTAAACGGCCTCAGCCGCGTGACACCATCGTACTTTTGGCGATCCGCGAAACCAGCGCAAACATGCCGGAATGGTTCGCCCCTTCATAAGTGGATCCCTGTCCCAGTTCGCTGCGCAAACGCCGATGCGCCTCAGGCAAATCGTGATAGGGCATAGACGGCATAAGGTGGTGCAATGCGTGGTAGCGCAGGCCCACTGGCGCCCATATTTCCGCTATCCGGCCAGGCGGCGGAACATTCACACTGTCGAGGAATTGCGCCGTCACCGTCATCGGTTCGCCTTCATTCTCCCACAAATGCGCGACCAGTGTGCGCAATTGGTTGAGCAAGGCTGTAACGGACACAATTGCCAGCGCGGTCAGCAAAGGCTGCCAGCCGATCACCTGTGTTGATGCAAGCACTACCCACGCCCAGACAAAGCCTGCTGCCTCCATCCACAAAACGCGGGTACGAAACGCGCCTTCTGGCGGCTTACGGCGGAAATCGGGATTGATCGAAAGGGCTGATGCGCGCTCCCAAACAAGCTTGCGGATCGGCGGGATGATCGCGCCGAGCGGCACCAAAACGGCAAAGCGCAGCAGCAAAGCAAATGGCGCAAGCAGAGCGACGATAACGAATACCGGAAGGCTCCACGGCTTCATCAAAGCCAAGGGCAGATATTCCGGATCTTCCGGCGTGCCATATTGCGTGCGTTTGTGATGCAGCGTGTGCACCCCTTCATACATGAAGCTGGGCGTCAGCAGCGGAATGCCAATAAGCGCGGTCCATCCTAGTCGAAAGCCTGGCAAAGCATCGCGGTGAATATGGGTGAGCTCGTGAATGAACATCAACGCCCGGTAGAGCGCCAGCGATGCGACCAGGCCGCAAGGCACGGCAATCGTCAGGTTCGGGGCAAAAATAGCGCCCGCAATTCCTGCATAACCCACTCCCGCTGACAGCAGCATATCAGTCCAATAAATACCGGCATTTGCCGTGCCCAAATCCTTGGTCAGCTCGCGTCCAGCACGCAGCATCGCCTTATCATCCGTCTGCATAAATTGCGCGCGGGTAACCGGCGCATTATCGCGCGGCAAAGACATTGCTGGATCAAGTGTATTCGGCATTCTGTTCCTTTACCGCAAAACTAGCCCTTAGGACAAATGATGAGTTCTCATCAGTGTGATCGGACCACTTGCTTGACTTGGCGGCTGCATTCTCGCCAAAGTTACGGCTGATTTGGTAGAGAGATGCACATGAACAGCGCCGCAATCACTATAGAAGCCGTTTCGGGTAAAAAGGGGCGCGCTGCCTTTGTGGATCTTGGCCGCGAGTTTGCCGCGCGACTGCCGCATTCCGTGCCGCAATTGCGCAGCGAGCAATTGGAGCTCGTTGACCCGGCGAAGAACCCGTTTTTCGGCCATGCAAAGGCTGAATTGTTCATTGCCAAGCGTGATGGAAAGCCCGTGGGGCGCATCGCCGCCCATATTGATGAACTCGCCATCACAATGCCCGCTGAGCAAGGGTTTGGCCCCGGAACCGGCAATTTTGGCTATTTCGATGCAGAGGACGAAGCGGTCGGAAAAGCTCTGCTCGCCGCGGCAGAAGGCTGGCTGCGCGATCACGGTATGACCCGCAGCGTGGGCCCGATTTCGCTGTCAATTTGGGAAGAACCCGGCCTTCTTGTCAAAGGGCAGGATCACGCCCCAATGATTATGATGGGTCACCACCCAAGCGAATATCAAGGTTGGATTGAAGGCGCGGACTATGTCGAGGCCAAAAAGCTGCTGACCTATGATCTGGACGTTACAAAGGCATTTCCGAAACTTACTCAGCGGATCGTCAAATCAGGCCAGCGCAACGAACGGATAACTGTTCGCCAAGTTGATAAATCGCGCTGGGATGAAGACGCAGCAATCATCCTTTCCATTCTCAATGATGCTTGGTCAGACAATTGGGGTTTTGTGCCGCTAACGGAACAAGAAATCGCTTATGTCGGCAAGAAACTGCGGCCGATCATCTTTGAACCTCTCAATATGATTGCCGAAGTTGATGGCGAGCCGATGGCGTTCATGCTGACCTTCCCCGACATTAACAGCGTTCTGCAAAAGATTGATGGCAAGCTGTTCCCATTTGGCTGGTTCCACATGCTCAAATGGCTGCGAAAACCGACAGGTTCGGGAATGCGCGTGCCGCTGATGGGCGTAAAAAAGGAACTGCACAATTCGCGCATGGCCAGCCAGCTGGCGTTTATGATGGTAACGGAAATCCGCCGTCAAGCGGATGAAACTTACAATTCAAAACGCGGTGAGATTGGTTGGATCCTCGATGACAATCAAGGCATGGTCGCCATCGCAGAAATGATCGATTCCAAGATTAACCGCGAATATCTGATCTACGAAAAGCCGCTGTAAATTCGGCAAAAAAAGGCCCCTGCTCTTTTCGGAGCAGAGGCCTTTGGGATCATGTCACCGGCCGCTTGGACGGGAGGGGGGTCTCGGCGGTGACAGTAACAGAATGCGTGGACTGAAAAATAGTTCCCGGAAAAACCCCAAAAGTTCACAATGGCGCACCAAATTTCTGCCAAGCGCATGATTTATATAGAATTTTTATCTTACCGGACCGGAATTCCAACTCTTCTGATTTGACATCATATTCAGTAGTAATACCAATTGGTCTCTTGTGCGAGGCGCTTTAACACCGATATAAGTATTTCTCCTGAAGCTATATTCAGGAAATAGGGGGAAATCGCGATGTCACTAAGTAATCGGGTAGAAGCTAATCTTCCGTATTTAAGGCGCTACGCACGCGCTTTAACTGGCTCACAAGAAAGCGGGGACGCATTTGTTCGTGCAACTTTGCAAGCTGCCATCGCTGACAAAGATTTAAAGGGCATTCTCGAAGCTGGTCGCGCTGGCCTTTACAAAGCTTTTACGATGGTTTGGACACGCACCAGAGACCCGGCGCTCGAAAGTGTACAGACGCTCAGCACTTCCGAACATGAAGCCGCAGCAAGCGGCAGATTAGTCACAATCACACCGCTCAATCGGCAAGCACTGCTCCTGACAACGCTAGAAGGTTTTGAAGCAGACCAGGCCGCCGGAATCCTCAGTATTTCGAAGGAGAGAGTAAGAGCATTGGTGACAGAGGCGATTGCTGAAATCGATCAGGAATCTGCTACCAATGTGCTGATCATTGAGGATGAACCGCTAATTTCAATGCAATTGGAAGACCTGGTTTCATCACTCGGCCATACAATTTGCGGCACTGCCGCCACACGGACACAGGCGCAAGAAGTGGTGGCAAAGGCCACGCCCGGCCTTGTGCTCGCGGATATCCAATTGGCTGATGGATCATCGGGATTGGATGCGGTTGATGATATTCTGGCAATAGGTAGCGTGCCTGTGATTTTCATAACTGCCTATCCAGAACGCTTGCTGACCGGCACTCGGCCAGAACCCACTTATCTTGTGACCAAACCTTTTCAGGAACAAACCGTTCGTGCGGCTATCAGCCAAGCGCTGTTTTTCAAATCAAGCCGGCCGCTCGATTGATCAAATCATAGCGATTGCAGGCAAAGACTTGCTCCAAATTTAGGGCAAAAAGCGGCGCTGCCGTATTTCAAAATCGCCGCGATGTCGCACAGGTATACGCATTACGCAGCGCACGCCGCCGGGATAGAATTCCAGATCAACCGGATGTTTCAGTTCATGAGCAACAATCTTCTCAATCAGCTCTGTTCCAAAACCGCGCTTGCGGTCTGACGGCACGGCCGGCCCACCTTCTTCGCGCCATTCCACGATCGCCAGATCATCACTCTGCAACTGCCAAGTCACTAGGACTTTACCGCCATCAACACTGAGCGCACCAAATTTGGCCGCATTGGTCGCCAATTCGTGCATAGCCAAGCCAATGGAAAGCGCATCATTGGGAGCCAGCAATATGTCGGGTCCCGAAACCTCCAATACCCCATTGTGAATATCCCCAAGCGGCCCCATTTCCGTGGTGATCACATCGCGCAGCGGGGTCGCGCCCCAATCTGTCCGGGTCAATAGGTCATGTGTTGCAGACAAAGCCCGCACCCGTCCGTCTAATGAAGTAGCAAAACCATCAAGATCCGTGCTTCTGCGCCGAGTTAAAGTGATTATAGACAGCACGTTTGCGAGCGTGTTTTTTACCCGGTGATTGAGTTCTCGCGTTAGCGTGTCACGGATAGAAATTTGTTCTTTCAACTGCCTCATTGCAGCCTGATCAGCGATTGCTTGCTGGGTTAAAGTTCGCACTAGGACAGCCAATAGAGCAGCCACGGCAAGACCGAAGATCAACGTCTCAAGCGCCAGCAGAGAAAGCGACAAATCGCGTGAGGTTGCAACCTCGACCGTCAAAATCTGATTTGCGAATTCTATGGTTTCGCTGACACTTTCGTCTGCGTTACCTTCGCCAATGTGAGAGGCCAGTAAGTTGTCGGCATGTGCTTCGCCATCATACAGCTGGACACCCAATTCCCGATGCGCAGAAACATTCATTGCCGCATTCAGCACATCCTCTGCTCGAAACGGGCTGAAAACAAAACCTTTGATCGGCTGACCTGCGCGCTGAGTATCATAGACAGGCATTAAAATAAGAAAGCCCGGCCCTTCGCTAGCAGGACGATTTGCCTTCACCAATTTGTCTGAAGCAGTAGGTTTGGCCGTCTGCGCGGCGAGAACCAAAGCTTTACGCCTATCAGGATCAGAATTCAGATTAAAACCGATGCTTTTGGCATTGCCGTTGGTGACGGGTTCCAAATAGGTCACTGGAACAATCATGGCGGGGTTCGCTGCGCTTTTGCCTCGCACCTTGATCGCAGTGCCAAGCTCATCGCTCAAGGTATTTTCAAATGCGGGAACCTGATCTTCAGTGATCACTTTTGCCCACCCAATACCCTGTGAACCAACCATGGTGTCATCGCGCGGAAGTTCGCTAACGAAGGCCGCAAATGTTGTGCGGTCTATCGTATCCTCGATAGTAAAAAGAGCTGCTCCTGCGCGCAAAAAAGCTATTTGAACGCTCAAGCGGCGATTGAGTTCAGTGGCCACAGAACGCGATACTTCGCGCATCATTGCCTCTTCATTCGTACGCTCATTGTCCTCAATCGCGATTGTCCCCAGAACCGTAACCAAGGCGATGAGAACGAAGACGAGGAAAGGCAGGAACCGCGAACGCGCGACCAAAAAACGCGCAAAACTTGCCCGCAGCCCGCTGTTAGCGTCCTCCACAGATTGCACGTTCTGAGCCCCTCAGTAAAAAAACCTACATTGTTGGGAACCATATAGAATGCGTATCGTTCCCAACTTAGGATCAAAAAAGTGTTGGCCGAGTATTCTGTGCCGTCGCAACACCATGCTGAGAAGGCGTTGAGGGCGGATGACCGCAGAGAAAAAGACAGCGAAGAACGCAAAAGAGCAGGGCACAAAAGACCTGCAAGATGCGAACTCAACCGAGAAAATGGCCCAGGAGCCTGATTGGGCAAACGGACTTCGACAGCTTTACGATTCGGTGGTCGACGAACCCTTGCCCGACAGTTTCAAGGACCTGCTTTCCCAACTCGACGATAAAAGTCAGGACGGTTGAGCGGCCATGGCCAAAGCTTACCGCACGGCAGCCGAAGAAGCCGATTTTAAGCGCGAATTGACGGATGTTATTCCGCACTTGCGGGCTTTTGCTCGCGGGCTTTGCGGACGGCCGGATATGGCCGATGATTTGGTGCAAGAAGCAATGCTGAAAGCTTGGGCTGCCCGCGAACGGTTTGAGGCCGGCACTTCGATGCGCGCTTGGACCTTTGTGATCCTGCGCAATGCCTATCTCACAGACATGCGGCGCAACCGGTTTCGCGGCGACTATGATGAAGGTGTGGCGGAGAAGATTCTCACCGCGCCTGCTGGTCAAGAGGAACCCATTCACCTTTCCGATATGCACCGCGCACTGATGACACTGCCTGCGGAACGGCGCGAGGCATTGCTATTGGTTGGCGCAGGCGGCTTTTCTTACGAGGAAGCGGCGGGCATTTGCGAATGCGCTGTTGGAACAGTGAAAAGCCGGGTTGGCCGCGCACGCGCAACATTGAATGAAATGTTGGAAGAAGGCTCTATTCCAAAACGCTCCAACAAAGATGCGGTTGCTCACAAAGCCATTTTGGAAGAGCTGGAAGAAGTTTCAGCCGGCAATATGGAGGCCAGTTAAAGCCAGTTCACGCGAAATTTGTCACAATTTGCTGACTTTTGTTGAGTTTTGTTGACTTTTTGTCGTCCGTTTTGATCAAAAAAGCCCGCAAACAACACTGTGCTTGCGGGCTTTTGCATATTCTTAGGCGTTTGGCTTAGGAATAAACCCAAGCAGTTCCGCGAGCCAAATTCTCAGACGCGAATGCGAAGTTTAGCTTGTTATCGATCACTGCCGCCAAATAGGCTGGACGCGCATTTTGGTGATCGAGATAATAAGCGTGCTCCCAGACATCGACAGTCAGCAGCGGGTTAAATCCGCTATCCGCCAAAGTGTCGCCATCATGCGTTTCTTCGATCGACAATTTGCCGTCTTTTTCCGCAAGCCAAACCCAACCGCTGGCAAAATGGCCAAGGCCGCGCGCTTTCAATTGGGTTTTGAACTCTTCCATTGAACCGAAAGCCTCGTCGATTTTCGCAGCGAGATCAGCAGAAGGTGCAGTTTCAGAAGCAGCCATCGAATGCCAGTAAAAGCCGTGGTTCCAGCTTTGCGCGGCATTGTTGAACAGACCTTGGTCGCTGCCGCGGGCTGCTGCAACAATTGCTTCCATCGACGCATCAGCATGGGCCGTGCCATCAATCGCGGCGTTCATCTTATCGATGTAAGCCTGATGGTGCTTACCGTAGTGGAATGACAATGTGTTGGCCGAAACGGCTGGTTCCAGCGCGTCGTCAGCATACGGAAGGGACATCAATGCAAAAGCCATGGGAACTCCAATTGTTTGTGTGTTCTAAGATCGTGAAAAGTCAGTAGCCAAATGGGTGCATCAGGCAAGTATTTCAAGTGTTAGGTCTCTGCTGGATGAGCATCGACCCCGCCCCGATCAACAGCGCTAGTTACCGCGACATTCATCGTCACATTGGCCAGCGTCCGCATAATATCGGGCATCATCTCAACCGCAACCAGCAAAGCGAGTGGTTCAATCGGAATGCCCATTGCCAAAGCTATGGGGCCAATCGACACGACAAAGCTGATCGAACCGGGCAGGCTGACAGAGCCGATGGAGATAATCACCGCCACCAATATGCCGACCAGCATCAGCGCCAGCGGAACTTCAATTCCCGCCAAAGCCGCCACATACAGCGCGACCGCCATATTCATCGCCACGCTAGTCGCACGGAAAATCGCCACGGCCAGCGGCAGAACAAATTCGCTTGTTTCCTGCCTGATGCCAAGCCGCCCTGCACTATCCAGCATAGCAGGTAGGCTGGCGAGTGAGCTTTGCGTGGACACCGCAACGGCCTGTGCAGGCACCAAAGCCTTCGCAAAGCGCATAGGTCCAATCCGGCCCATCACCATGCCGATCACGTAAGCGAGGACAAGGATGAATGCGCCCATCGCTGACACCACAAGAATATAATGCGCCAGCGCAGCAAATGCTCCGCCTCCGCTTTTGAGGCCCACTCCAAAGGCAAGCGCAAACACGCCGATAGGCGCAATCCAAAGCACCCAGCCGATAATCATCAACATGGTGTTGGCGAGCGCGTGGAAAAAGCCAAGCATGCGTTCCGACTGATCGGCGGGCAGACGTGATACCGCCACTGCAAACAAAGCGAAGAATATCGTCAATGGCAGCATTGCCGTTTCTGCCGCCGCCGCGATCACATTGGGCGCGATCAGCGAGGCTAGGAATGCGAATATATCCGGCACCTCGCCCGCGTTATCGGGAACATCGGCCAAAAACGCACTCGCGCTTTCGGGAATGGGGAACAATTGAAGCACCGCCGGCATGGCAAAACTTGCGAACAATCCGCCTGCAATCAGCACGCCAAAAACCAGCATCAGAAATTTGCGCGCCGCCGCCCCTGCCCGCGCGGCCTCTGCCATTTGCGCTATGCCAAGCACCAGCAAAGCCGCCACCAATGGAATGATCGTCATTTGCAACGCGCGCAGCCAAAGCGAACCGATCAACGCGATGCTTTGCTTCAATTGCTCGGCAAGACCAGCATCAGCCAGCACCATTCCCAGCAGCAATCCGCCGATCAGCCCGCCAAATGTCCACGCCACAGGTAGGCGTATCGCCGTCAGCTTAAAACGTTCGCCAGCGCTATTCTCATCCGATTGCGTCAAAACAATTTACCCCTTTTGCGCTTGGCTCATGCCTGCACGCCCTTCCCAATCAGCGATAACCGCGTCAAAGCGCGCTTACAAACGATATGACAAATGGCGCTGGACGTTTAAAGCGTTGCATAAGAGACAATTTCCTTGGGGAAGAGCCACAATGGCGACAAGTAAATCGCGCAAGTTTTTTGGCACTGATGGAATCAGGGGCCGTACCAATTCTGATGTGATGACATCGGATATGGCGATGCGGATCGGCCAAGCGGCAGGAGGCCACTTTATGCGCGGCGAACACCGCCACCGCGTGGTGATTGGCAAAGATACGCGGCTTTCGGGCTATATGATCGAAAGCGCTCTGGTTGCCGGTTTCACCAGCGTCGGCATGGATGTAATCATGACCGGCCCGCTGCCAACGCCTGCCATCGCACTTCTAACCCGCGAAATGCGCGCCGATTTGGGCGTGATGATTTCTGCCAGCCACAACCCTTATGAAGATAATGGGATCAAATTGTTTGGTCCCGATGGCTATAAATTGTCTGATCGTGACGAGCTGGAAATCGAAGCATTGCTGGAACTGCAACCTGCGCTTGTCGATGCCAGCCAAATTGGCCGAGCCCGCCGGATTGAAGATGCCCGCGGGCGCTATATCCATGCGGTCAAGCAATCGGTCTCTGACGAAACGCGCTTCGACACTCTGAAAGTCGTGGTCGATTGCGCCAATGGCGCAGCGTACCAAGTTGCACCCTCTGCCATTTGGGAATTGGGCGCACAGGTCATCACTTTGGGCGTCTCCCCCAATGGCACCAATATCAATGACGGGGTCGGTTCAACCTCGCTTGGTGCGCTTCAAGCCAAAGTCGTGGAAGAAGGCGCAGATATTGGCATTGCATTGGATGGGGATGCAGACAGGCTGATTGTTGTCGATGAAAAAGGGCAGGCAGTTGATGGCGACCAGCTCATGGCTTTGATCGCCACCCGCATGCACGAAAAAGGCCAGCTGACCGGCGGCGGTGTTGTTGCAACGGTCATGTCCAACCTAGGGCTGGAACGCTATTTAGAAGGTTTGGGATTGACGCTGGAGCGAACCAAGGTTGGCGACCGTTATGTGCTTGAACGGATGAAATCGGGCGGGTTCAATATTGGCGGAGAACAGTCCGGCCATATGATCCTAACCGATTATGCCACAACCGGTGACGGCACGATTGCGGCCATGCGCGTGCTTGCCAGCCTGGTGCGGTCAGACCGGCCCGCATCACAATTGATGCATGTGTTTGATCCAGTGCCTCAGCTGCTCAAAAATGTGCGCTATGATGGCGGCGATCCGCTGGCGGCAGACAGCGTTAAGGCTGTGATTGCCGAGGCTGAGGCAGAGCTTGCTGGCAAAGGGCGGCTGGTAATTCGCAAATCAGGCACCGAGCCTTTGGTCCGTGTGATGGCGGAAGGCGATGATGCAGCCCAAGTCGAGGCTGTGGTTGACCGCATTTGTGACGCTGTGAAAGCAGCCGTCTAAATGCTTGAAATGCGTCCCGATTGCGAGGCTTGCGGCGCGGACCTTCCGGCAGAGGCGGCAGGCGCGTTTATTTGCAGTTTTGAATGCACTTTTTGCGCAGAATGCTCTGACAAAACCGACGATGTTTGCCCCAATTGCGGCGGCGAATTGATGGACCGCCCCACGCGCGGCAAAGCTCTGCAATCCAAATATCCGCCATCGACGGAGCGAAAGTTCAAAGGGTGAGCGAAACTAGCACTCCACCACGCATTCTTGCCATTGCTGGCTCTGATTCCAGCGGCGGCGCCGGCATTCAAGCAGATATCAAAACGATCACTATGCTGGGCGGCTATGCGATGACCGCGCTGACGGCTGCTACCGCGCAAAACAGTGTTGGCGTCACCGCAATCGCGCCGATGGAGGCAGACTTTGTCGCCAAGCAAATCCGCGCCTGTGTGGATGATATTGGCGTTGATGCGGTAAAAATCGGCATGCTGCATGATGCGCAAATTATCGCGGCGGTGGCAGGCGAACTGGAAGGTTTGGCGGGCAACGTCCCTATCATCCTCGACCCTGTGATGGTTGCGACCTCTGGCGCAAAACTGATTGATGAGACAGCGGTGGACGCGATGCGCGACACTCTCTTTCCCATGGCGGCGCTCTTGACCCCCAACTTGCCAGAGCTGGAATTGCTGACCGGCGCCAAACCTGTCGGAACAGAAGCGATTGGCGATGCAGCTATGGTTCTGGCGAGAGAATATGGCTGCCATGTTCTCGCCAAGGGCGGTCATGCAGACGGCGACCGGATTGTCGATCTGTTGATCGATGAAAACCGCGCGGTCGCATTCGATCATGCGCGGATAGAGACAGCGCATACGCACGGCACGGGATGCACGCTCTCCAGCGCGATTGCGACAATGCTTGGCCACGGCCAACCGCTAGAACATGCAGTGCGTTTGGGGCGGCAATTCGTGCTGGAAGCAATCCGTAATGCGCCCGGCTTTGGCGCAGGCAACGGCCCGCTCGGCCATCAGGCGGTTCGCAAACTATGATGGAGACAGTGCTCCGCGTGGATGGTGCGGGCGCTGATCCCACCGCCGGAATTGTGCGGTTGCATTGGAGCAAGGCGATCTGGAACGCCATTATGTTGGCGGGTACAATCGCCGCGCTTTTCACCGTGACTTGGCAGGCGGTTTTGCTGTTCCTGATACTGACCTATCTAACGCTACTAGTCGGCCATAGCGTGGGCATGCACCGGATGATGATCCACCGCAGCTTCAAAGCAAAGCCGTGGCTTGCACGAACGCTGATTTATATTGGGACCATCGTTGGCGTGTCCGGCCCCTTTGGCATTATCCGTATCCATGACACACGCGATTGGGCCCAGCGAGAGCCGGAATGTCACGATTTCTTCGCGCACCGGCGGCCTTTCTTCCAAGATTTACGCTGGAACCTTTTCTACCGATTTAAGTTTCGCAGCTCCCCCAAAATCACCATCGAACCGGAACTTTCCCGCGATCCATTCTACCGCATGTTAGAGGGGACATGGCGCCTCCAACAATTGCCGTTGGCCATTATCCTATACCTTTGGGGCGGTTGGGCATTTGTTTTGTGGGGCATTTGCGCGCGCGTTTTTGTCAGCACCGCTGGCCATTGGAGCGTCACCTATTTCTGCCACAATCCCGGCCCAGGCACTTGGGATGTTAAGAGCGCGGGCATCCAAGCATCGAACATTAATGGCCTCGGCCTGCTGACCTATGGCGAATGCTGGCACAACAACCATCACGCCTTTCCCGAAAGCGCGAAAATCGGTCTGGAAAAAGGGCAGAGCGACCCTGCATGGTGGCTGATCAGCGCATTTCAGCGCGCAGGTTGGGTTTACGATGTGCGCTTACCAAGGGAGACTGATCAGCGCAGCGACCTAACGCCGCGCGCCGCAAACTAACCCTCGATACCGTAAAACTCGGCGATATGCGCCCAAGCCTCATCCGCAGTTTCGCACCAATGGATCAGGTCGAGGTCTTTTTTCGAAATCGTGCCTTCTTCGGCAATTGCTTCAAAATTCACGACCCGCTCCCAGAACTCTTTGCCAAATAGGCAGATAGGGATCGGCTTCATCTTACCCGTTTGAATAAGTGTCAGCAGCTCAAAGAACTCATCAAATGTGCCAAAGCCGCCGGGGAAAACCGCAACGGCGCGCGCACGCAGCAAAAAGTGCATTTTGCGCAAAGCGAAATAGTGGAAGTTCAGCGACAGATACGGCGTCACATAGCTATTGGGAGCCTGCTCATGCGGCAGGATGATATTCAGGCCAATGCTCTCCGCGCCCGCATCAGACGCGCCGCGATTGGCCGCCTCCATAATCGACGGGCCGCCGCCAGAGCATACAACAAACTGCCGTTTGCCGTCTTCGATGATCGCTTTTTCGCCGACCATTTTGGCAAGGCTGCGCGCCTCTGCATAATATTTTGATTTTGCCGCAAGGTTCGCTGCAACCTTCTGCTCATATTCGCTGCCATCCTTGGCTGCTTCGATTTTTGCATCAGCCTCTTCTGGCGAAGGGATACGGGCAGAGCCATACATGACTAGTGTTGAGCCAACGCGCGCCTCATCCAGCAGCATTTCAGGTTTAAGCAATTCCAGCTGGAACCGAACAGGGCGCAATTCCTCGCGCAGCAAAAACTCATCATCAGCAAAGGCTAGCCGGTATGCTGGATGCTGCGTTTGCGGGGTTTCCGCCGGGCCAGATTTGGAAAATTCGGCCTCTTTTTGAGCGGGATAGAAATTGCGGTTGGCGAGATCGGTGTCTTTTGATTTATCTGTCATGGCTCCCGATTAAGCGGGCAATCGCGCGCGGGCAAGCATTCGCTTGCTCCAAAGCACTAGTTTCGCTAGTCTTTCCTCAGGTCCTCGGCGGGAATGCATCACTGTGCACCGCCGAGAGGAAAAGAAAGATAGTATTGAAATGGCGGAATTTTCTCCGCCGGGCACCACAAAGGGAGCTGGTAAAAGTAGGAGCAAACCGTCCGGCAAAGTAGCCGATTTTCGCTACAAAAAGCGCTCCTCCCAGCCCAAATCACGCAGCAAACCATCGGCACGCTCCGGTGGAAGCGAGCCGTCGGATTTCCGCGTCAAACCGCACACACGCAATTCTGGTCGCCCCGGCCCGCGCCAAGCCTATGCCGCGCTTGACCTTGGCACGAACAATTGCCGCCTTCTGATCGCGAGGCCTTCTGGCGAAAACTTTACCGTAATCGATGCCTTTAGCCGTGTCGTAAAACTGGGCGAGAATTTGGCGACCAGCGGGAAACTGTCCGATGCCGCCATGGACCGGACGCTGGATGCTCTCAAAGTCTGCAGCGACAAATTGCGCCGCCGCAATGTACATCTCGCCAGATCTGTCGCCACAGAGGCCTGCCGCAGGGCGAGCAATGGGGCTGACTTTATCGAACGCGTGCGTCAGGAAACCGGCATTATGCTGGATATCATCAGCGCCGAAGAAGAGGCGCGATTGGCGGTTCTTGGCTGCCATATCTTGCTTGAGCATGGCACCGGCCCAGCGGTTATTTTCGATATTGGTGGCGGTTCAACCGAGCTGGTTCTGCTGGAACAAGGCGGCGAGCCTATCCCGCGTATTCTCGATTGGCTCAGCGTGCCATGGGGCGTTGTTTCGTTGACGGATACAGTCGCGCGCTCCGGTAATAGCGATGAAGACAGGCTTGCCCGTTATACCGAAATGCGCCGCGTGGTTTTAGAAAGCCTGCAGCCATTTGCTGACCGCATTCGTGATGAGGCAAAGGCTGATGACATCCGTCTGCTGGGTACCAGCGGCACGGTGACAACGCTGGCTAGCCTGCACCTTGAACTGCCGCATTATGACCGCAAGGCAGTGGACGGCCTTATCGTTCCATCCAAAGCCATGCGCGATATTAGCGAGCGATTGTCGCATATGTCGCGCAGTGAACGCGGCGAATTGCCTTGCATTGGGCAAGACCGGTCGGAACTGGTCGTGGCAGGATGCGCTATCCTAGAATCCATTCTCGACATTTGGCCTGCTGCGAAATTGGGCGTGGCCGATAGAGGCATCCGCGAAGGCATCTTGCGCAGCTTAATGGCGATCCCGCCGAAAAGTGAGAAAAGCGCATGAGCCGCCTGTCATGAGTAGGTCGAGTAAGGATGCCGGACGGCGAGTAAAGACGGGCAAGAAACGCTCCGCCTCCTCAATCCGCTGGTTAGAGCGCCAGCTCAACGACCCCTATGTTAAGCGCGCGCAGGCTGATGGCTATCGCAGCCGCGCTGCCTATAAATTGATTGAACTGGATGACCGGTTTGGCTTCATCCGCGGATCAAAACGCGTGGTTGATTTGGGGATCGCACCGGGCGGCTGGGCGCAAGTGGTGCGCAAAGTCGCTCCCAAAGCTGGCATCGTCGGGATTGATTTGCTGCCGACAGAACCGATTGAAGGCGTTGCGATCCTAGAAATGGATTTCATGGATGATGCCGCGCCCGCTCTGCTTGAGGCAGAATTAGACGGACCGCCCGATCTGGTGCTGTCCGATATGGCCGCGAATACTGTGGGCCATAAACAGACCGACCATTTGCGCACTATGGCATTGGTAGAGGCTGGCGCGTGGTTCGCCGCCGAAACTTTGGAAAAGGGCGGCACCTATGTCGCCAAAGTGCTGGCTGGCGGAACCGATGCGGATTTGCTCAAACTGCTGAAAAGCCACTTCACCAGCGTAAAGCATGCAAAACCGCCTGCCAGCCGCAAAGGTTCATCAGAATGGTATGTGGTCGCCCAGGGTTTTAAAGGGCGCGCGGATTAGGGAACGCTAGCCGCGCTTAAACGCCGCCTTCGTTTTCTTCAGCTGCTGCGTCTTCAGTAGCTTCGGCAACCGCTGCTTCTTCGCCTTCTGCCACTGCTTCTTCTTCAGCGACTTCTTCACCTTCAGCCGCTTCACCTTCTTCAGCAACAGCTGCGACGAATTCAGGCACGGTGAGGTTTGAGCCTTGGCTGTTCATGTAAAGCATGATTGCCGCGCGGTCTTCAATTTTGGAAAGACCAGCGAACGCCATTTTTGTGCCGCTCGCAAAAGCACGGGGGCTTTTCAGCCATGTGCTCATGGTTTCCCAATCCCAATTGCCGCCTTTACCAGCAAGGTCTGAACTGTAAGCAAATCCAGCTGATGCGCCTGCGACAGGTTTACCCATAATGCCGTGAAGGTTCGGACCGATACCATCAGCTCCGCCAGCGTTGACAGTGTGACAGGCTGCGCATTTGGCAAAGACTTTTTCGCCCTTGCTGGCTTCCATGCCTTCCATATTGAGCGCTTCCGCAATGGTCATTTCCACCACTTCAGCGCCGCCACCTTCAATCGTGTAACCCGGCGTCTCTGGCGCAACAGGATTATCTGCATGGAAATATTTGCCCGACAGGATCGAAAGGCCCAGCGCAATGATCCCTGCAAAAAGAACCCAGCCAGCGATGGTGTTAAAGCGATCTTCCATGGTGCGATATGCCTGCGTTATTCGTTGTGTGAAACTTAGTGTTGAAACTCGCGCTGACGCTTAGTCGCGCGGCGCGCGCTGTGCAAGAGGTCTGGTGACATCACGCATTGCATGCCTTGCAACATAACCACAGCTTCGTCTTTGTAAGACGTAAAGCCGCTTGCAGTGGCGCCTGCGCCCCGATAGCAGCGAAAGCCATCATGACGAGTTTTCCCGCCCCAGCCCAAAAAATGGTCGCCCAAATGCGCGAATCGGCTGCCGCTGCGCCCGATCAAGCCATCGCATTTCAAGGTGCGCCGGGCGCCAATTCGCAACGCGCCGCGATGGAGGCTATGCCGCAAGCTCTGCCATTTCCCTGCTCCAGCTTCGAAGATGCGCTGGATGCAGTAAAAGCGGGCAAAGCTGGATGCGCGATCATCCCGATTGAAAATTCGCAGCATGGGCGCGTGGCCGACATCCACTTTCTCTTGCCGGAAAGCGGGCTGCATATTGTTGGCGAGTATTTCATGCCGATCCATCACGCTTTGATGAGCGTTGGCGATGGCCCATTCACGGCTGCTTACAGCCATCCGCAAGCGCTCGGCCAATCGCGGCATTTTTTGCGGGAACGCAGCATTACTCCGATGAGTCATTTGGATACAGCTGGCGCAGCAGCATTCGTGGCGGAAAAAGGCGATCCCACGATTGCCTCTATCTCGCCGCCCATCGCCGCAGAACTTTACGGCCTCAAAATCATTGAAAACAATGTTGAAGATAGCGCGGACAATATGACCCGCTTTGTGCTGTGCGCTGCCGAGCCTAATGATCCGGCTGCGCTGAAAGAGACAACCGCGATCACAACTTTCGTCTTCGAAGTGAAAAACATCCCCGCCGCTTTGTATAAAGCCATGGGCGGTTTCGCGACCAATGGCGTCAATATGTGCAAGCTGGAAAGCTATCAAAAAGGCACCAGCTTTTCTGCATCCATGTTTTATGCCGATATTGTTGGCGCGCCCGGCGATCCGGCGGTGGATCGCGCTTTGGAAGAGCTCGCCTTTCATTCCAAAGAAGTCCGCTTGCTTGGCACTTACGCTCAGGCTCGCAAAAGAGGGTAGCGGCAGGCTAAGAATTACTTGGCAGCTGGATAATTACTTCGCATTTTCGGCCGAGATTCTATTGCTTATAGTGCCGCACCATGGCACCTAATGCAGTGATGAGCACGGGGTCAGCGCCAAACATTGTCGATACAGCGGAAGACGGCGCAGTCTCGGATAATTTTGCCGAAAACTGGCGCGATCTGCGCGACAATGGCGATATTCAGTTTGCTCCCGTCGAAGTGCCAGAACCGCCTCCGCGCGAACCGAGCTGGTTCGAAGATTTCATGCGCAGTGTCGGCGAGTTATTGGAACCTGTATTCAGAGGCTTTCCCAACATCTGGCCATTTTTCAAATGGGGCTTGATCATCATTGGCGTTTTGCTGGTCGCTTACGTTATCTATCGCTTGGTTGAGCCCTATCTCGTCACGCCGCGGCGGGATCGCGCAGAGATCGAAGAACCAGAGTGGCAGCCCGATGCCGCGCAAAGCCTCGCTCTGTTAGAGGATGCTGATCGGCTTGCCGCGCAGGGTAAGTTTGATGAGGCCACACATTTGCTCCTCCAGCGCAGTGTCACGCATTTGTCTGAAGCCAAGCCCGATTGGGTCGAACCATCCAGCACCGCGCGCGAGCTAACCGCGATTGAGGCACTGCCGGATAAGGCACGCGAAACTTTCGCCGTGATTGCAGAGCGGGTTGAACGCAGCCTGTTTGCGATGCGCGCCCTAGGGAAAGATGATTGGGAAGCGGCCCGCGCAGCTTACGCTGATTTCGCATCCACTTCATTACGGGGGCCAATCGGATGAGCGACACGGCTTCCAGCCCTGCTGTCCCAAGCGCTTTAGCCGGCGGGCAAAGCAATCCATTTAGCCGGCGCATGGTGCTTGGCTTTGTGGCGGTTGGCTTCGCCGCGTTTCTATTGCTGCTCTATTTCCTCGCGATTGGCGACACGGGAGAGCGCGACAATGATGGGCAGGCACATGCTGCATCCAATGGCCTCAACGGATTTTCCGGCCTTGTCGAATTGCTAGAAAAGCAAGGCAAGGATGTGAAAGTTTCGCGCAGTCAGTCAGATTTGGACACGTATAATTTGCTCGTCCTGACGCCGCCAACCAATATCGAGCCAGAAGCATTCAGTAATCTACTACAGAAACGCAAAGACGAAGGGCCAACCTTGGTCATTCTGCCGAAATGGGGTGCGAGTGGGTTCTCACCAAACTTGCCACAGGAAGTAAGCGAAAAGGTCAAAGAAGGCTGGGTCAGGTTGTCCGTTCCCGCGTTTCCTTTGCGATGGACTGAGGATTTACCCAAGCCTTATGGCTTTTCCGTAATTGGAAATGATCGCGATCTATTAGAGCGCGTTGCGAAATACAGCGCATCGCAACCCAAAGGTCGATATAGCGGTTACGGCTTGCAAGGAGAATTGCCCACTAGTTTGGTTGCAAGTGCGAATGCTCAAGCATGGCAAAAAAAATTGGTATCCAGCGCATCTGGCAAGGCTTTGGTCCTTTCCTCAAGCGGTGCTGATGATGATAGCGCCTATTCCGTCACCTTTGTGATCGAACCCGATCTGATGAACAATTACGGCATGGCGGATCGTACCCGCGCGCAGCTAGCGCTCGAACTGATCGAAGAAGCCTCTTACTACGATGATACGCCGATTGTTTTCGACCTGACAATGAATGGCTTGGGCCGGTCAACCAACCTCCTGACCCTCGCATTTAAACCGCCATTCCTCGCCGCAACTTTGTGCGTGATCGCCGCCATGATCGTCATCGGCTGGCGCGCGTTCAAACGCTTTGGCCCGCCTGCGGCTAGCGGCCCTGCAATAGCATATGGAAAACAGCGCCTTGTCGCCAATGGAGCGGGTTTAATTGTGCGCGCACGGCGGTTTGGCATGCTGGCTGATCCCTACATCGATCTTAGCGCGCAGCGGACCCGCGATGCGCTGGGTCTCAGCAGCCTTGATCACGCAGACTTAGACAGTGCGATAGAGCGCCGCTTGCCCGATGAACCAAACTTTACCCACCGGGCCAATGCATTGCGCGCCGCCCAAAGCCAATCCGATATTTTACGCGCAGCACGCGCGCTCAAAGATTTAGAGAGGACACTAAAGTCATGAGCATGACCCTAGCCGAACTGCGCGATTTAGCCGCAGCGATCAAAGGCGAAGTGGCGAAAGCCATCGTCGGGCAAGACGATATGATCGACCAATTGCTAATCGCTATGGTCAGCGATGGCCATGTGCTTTTGGAAGGGCCGCCGGGAACAGCCAAAACCTTCCTCGCGCAAAGTTTTGCCATCGCCTTGGGCCTCGACTTTGGACGCATCCAGTTTACGCCTGATTTGCTGCCGGGCGATATTCTGGGGTCGAACCTGTTCAACTTCCAAACCAGCGAGTTTACGCTGACACGCGGGCCGATATTCTGCGATTTGCTGCTGGCGGATGAGATCAACCGGACCCCGCCCAAAACGCAGGCCGCATTGCTAGAGGCGATGCAAGAACGCCGCGTGACCTTGGATGGTGAAACGCACAGTCTGGCCGATCACTTTATGGTTATCGCCACGCAAAACCCGATTGAAAACCAAGGGGTCTATCCTCTACCCGAAGCACAGCTCGACCGGTTCCTGTTCAAGCTGCTCGTGCAATATCCCGATGAAGCAGAAGAGGCGAAGATCGTGGCCCGCTTTGGCCAACGCCAAGGCCCGCCTCGTCCCGCTGAATTGGGCGTGAAAAAGGTTGCTAGCGCGAAAAAGTTGAACGGCATTGGTTCCGCTTTGGAAGAAGTCACCGTCGCGCAGGAAATCACCGATTACGTTGTCCGGTTGGTCCGCGCGACCCGCGAACATGCCGAGCTGGCCGTTGGCGCAAGCCCGCGTGCCGCTGTCATGCTCGCCAATGCAGCGCGCGCCCGCGCCGCTTTGCAGGGCCGCAATTATGCCCTGCCCGATGATGTTAAAGCGCTAGCGGTTCCAGTATTGCGGCACCGCCTTACCCTTAGCCCAGCGGCAGAGATCGAAGGGCGCGATATCGAAGCTTTGGTCAGCGAGCTGGTCGAAAGCACAGAGGCACCGCGCTAACCCCTCATGCGTTTCGGCTTCCCCATAGTCCCAACTGAACGCGCTGCATGGGTGGTGGCAATCGCCACGCCATTTGCGCTGATAATCGCCGCGACTGCGCCGGGGGCATGGATTGTGGTGCCAGCGGCAGTGCTAACATTGCTAGTGCTGATCGTGCTGGATGCGGTTTTGGCAGGCCGCGTCGATGATTGGAATGTGGCTGCGCCTGCCGATACAGAAATTGGAACACATACGCCGATCAACATTCAGGGCACATTTGGTACGGGCGCTTGCAGCTCTATCTCAGCAGCGCTGGAATGTGATCCGCGACTTGCCGCTGATGGCAGAAGCTTCACTGAACTTGTCAGAACCGAGGACGCAGAAGATACCATGCGCCATTTCGAAGGCGTGTTTGACGCTGTGCCCATCCGGCGCGGTACGGCTGAGATCAGCAAAGCTTGGCTGCGCTGGACCGGACCGCTTGGCCTTGGCGCACGGCAAGCTTCCAGCGCGATCGAGGCAGAGGTGCGCATCTGGCCCGACCTATCGCCTGTTCGCTCACCCGAATTGCAAACATTCCTGCGCGATGCCCAGTTTGGTCTGATCGCGCGGCGCATCAGAGGCGAAGGCACGCAATTCGAAGCGCTCAGCGAATACGAACCCGGCATGGACCGCCGCCGGATTGATTGGAAAGCCAGCGCCCGCCATACCAAGCTCTATGCCCGCGAAAACGAAAGCGAGCGCAACAATCAGATCGTCTTTGCCTTTGATTGCGGACAGGCCATGTGCGAGCCGGTGGACGGTCTGCCGCGGATTGATCGCGCTGTAACCGCCGCGCTCACTTCAGCCTATGTCGCGCTGAAAGGCGGCGATAAAGTGTCGCTGTTTGGCTTTGCTCAGCGGCCAGAGGTTAGCACGCCGTTTATCAATGATGCGCAGGCGTTTCACCGCTTACAAGCAGCGGCAGCGGGCCTTGATTACCATTCCGCAGAACCAAACTTCACGCTTGCGCTGGCGACACTGACCGCGCGGCTTAAACGCCGTTCGCTGATCGTGCTGTTCTCAGATTTCACCGATCCGACGGCAGCGGAAATGATGGTGGAGAGCATCGGGCGCTTGGTCGACAAACATCTGGTTCTGTTCGTGACGATTTCTGACAGTGAGCTGGAAAACCTCGTGGATGCAGAACCAGAAGATATGGCGCAGCTAGCCCGCAGCGTGACCGCCAGCGGCCTTGCCCATCAACGCGCCATTGTGTTGCAAAGGCTGCGCGCGCTTGGTGTGGATGTGATTGAAGCACCGTGGCAAGCCATCGGTTATCAGCTGATCGACAAATATCTGGAAATCAAACGTCATGAGGCGATCGGATGAAGGCGCCCATTATCTCTGACGCAATCGCAGCTCGGCGCGGCCAATACGAACCGCAGGCTCAGGTGGATATTGCCGCTGCAACGCTTCGGTCCGACCGGTTTCGGCTGGAACGCGAAGACGATTGGAAGCGGCTGGATTGGATCCTGACCCGCATGGAAAAAGGGCGATTGGGCTCTTTGTCCGATGAAAACTTGTTGGAGCTTCCCGCGCTTTATCGCACCGCAGCCTCAAGCCTATCGGTTGCACGCGAAACTTCGCTTGATGCAGCCACGCTGAGCTATTTGGAGCAGCTCGTCCAGCGCGCTTGGTTCCAAGTTTACGGCCCGCGCCAAGGTCTGTTCGCATGGCTGCGATCATTCCTGTTTGGCGGATGGAGCCGCGCTATTCGCGCGATCTGGCTGGATATTTGCATCGCCGTGTTTGTAATGGTCGCGGGCGCTGCGGCAGGCTGGTTATTGTGCGCGCAAGACAGCGAATGGTTCTACCGCCTTGTTCCGCAGTCACTGGCTGATACGCGCGGGCCCGGTGCAAGCCGCGAACAATTGCTGGAGACGCTGGAGACGGAAAACAGCGCCGCTGGTCTGTCCACATTTGCCGCGCAATTGTTCACAAACAATGCTGGCGTGGCTATTTTGGCATTTGCATTGGGGTTCGCTTTCGGCATCCCATCGCTGATGCTGCTGATATATAATGCCGCCATGCTGGGCGCGTTTCTTTGGCTGTTTGCTAGCCAAGGTTTAACGCTGGAAATTGCCGCATGGCTCAGCGTTCACGGAACGACAGAGCTGTTTGCTATCGCGCTTGGCGGGGCGGCCGGCATGCATATCGGGCGCTCCATGGCCTTCCCCGGCAAGGCATCAATTATGACAGCCTTGTCGCAAAGCGGAAAACGTGCAGCGGTGGTTATGGTCGGCGTTGTCATCATGATGATTGTCGCTGCATTTTTAGAAGCCTTCGCGCGGCAATTGGTGGGCGGAGAGGCCAACCGTTTGCTGATAGGCGGCACGTTCTTACTCGGCTGGCTCGTCTATTTCTTTGCTTACCGGCCGCAGCAAACTGGCGGTGAAGTGTGAGCGCACAAACAATCACCCCCACTCAAAACGATATGAAACGCCGCCGGCAGGTCATCACACCAGAAGGCGTCAGCATCCCGATCACCGTCGCGTCACGCGGGGCGCGGCTGGGTGCATTTATCCTCGACATTACTTTCTTCATCGCGGTCTTATTCGTTTTTCATCTGCTTATGGTCGCTCTGTTCAGTTCGACGCTAGCAGAGGAAGCTATCGAGGATATTTCGGTGCCCAATGCGGCAGCGGAATTTGTCGTCATCCTCTATGTGCTTTTCATGTTTGTCGCCCGATATGGCTATTTCCTCGGCTTTGAACTGGGGCCGCGCGGCGCGACTTGGGGCAAAAGGCTGGTCGGCATACGTGTGGCCGCCCGCGATGGCGGCAGGCTTTCGGCCGAAGCGATCATTGCGCGCAATCTTATCCGCGATATCGAAGTGCTCTTGCCGCTATCCTTCTTCATCACAGCGCTGGTTGGTGATGGCGGGAATGCTGGCTGGGCGGGAGCCATTTGGGTCGCGATCTTCATCGCCTTTCCCTTTTTCAATAAAGACGCGATGCGCGCAGGCGATGTGATAGCAGGCACTTGGGTCGTTGAAGTGCCCAAGATCAAGCTTGCTGAAACACTCTCAACCCAAGGGGCCGCACAGGGCACAAGCGGGGTGACCGGCGCGAAATATGAATTCGGCGAAGCGGAACTGAGCATTTATGGCGAGCATGAATTGCAAACGCTCGAACGGGTCTTGCGCGATGACAAGGATGAAGCGCTGATCGCGGTACACGGCGCCATTTGCAACAAAATCGGCTGGAGCCCCGGTGCAGGCGATGAACGCGCATTCTTAGAGGCATTCTATGCGCAATTGCGCGCACGCTTGGAAAGCGACATGCGGTTCGGCAAGCGCAAGGCCGATAAATTCGCTGGGACGCAGTAGGCCGCAGCTTACATTTTTGAGGTGAGTTGCGCGCGGAAGCAGCATTGGGAGAGAGACAGGCTGGGTATGTGAAGGATGGGAGAATCCAGCCGGACGAGCAACCGCGCGCTGCATCTCTTTGCGCCAAAAGGGTAAAGAACTGACTTAAATCGCCTCAGTATTTACAACCTTTAACGCCAACACTAGCAATTTTGAATGCCTCAACCTCTTCGCTGATATGCGAAACGTTGAGCCCATATAAGCATCTGAATCTAAATGTTTATCTTGTTAAACCGTTAGTCTGCGACACTATCAATGTGGGGCCAGAGCGGAATCCTTGTTGATTTGCCCATTGTTTCAAACTACTGATTTTTCATACCATTTTGCGCAAAAGAAATTCTGCCAAGGGGCCAATTGGGGGCACCGGTACAAGATTGTAAAATTGGCCTAGCGGATGCTATGGTCCTTTCATGTAACGAGGGAGTTCAAACACATGCAAATTCCGTATTTAGGAACAATGGCTATTGACCAGGAAGCTATGGTCGACGGGGCCATTGGTTTCGGCAAGCAAGCCTTAATCGTCATCGGCATCCTGCTGGTCACTTGGATCATTGCCAAGATCGTCAAATGGACCTTCACCAAATTGGTGAACAACATCGAATTTCTCCAGCGCGATACCAGCGGTGGCGGATCGGTCGGCGCATCCATCGGCAAGATCGTATCCGGTCTGGTCTGGATCTTCGGCCTTATCGCCGTCCTCAACGCACTTGGATTAGAAGGGCCGATTGGTCCGCTTACTGAGCTGCTGAACAATGTGATGGGCTTCATTCCGAACCTGATCGCAGCGGGTCTGATCTTCTTCATTGGCGCAATGATCGCCAACATTGTGAAGGATATTGTGACCACAGCAATGCAGACGGTGAACCTTGATAAATGGGCGAACAAAGGCGGCGTTGATCAGGTAACTGGCAACACCACAATCAGTTCGACCATCGGCACTGTTGTCTATGTTTTGATCATCATTCCAGTGGCTATCGCGGCCTTGAGCGCGCTTAAAATTGAAGCGATCTCTGGCCCAGCGGTTAGCATGCTTGAAATGATCATGACCGCCATTCCGAACATTATCGGTGCCAGCATCCTGCTTGGACTTGGTTATGTTATTGGTAAGTTCGCTGCCAACATCCTTTCTGAAGTCCTGTCGGGCCTCGGCATTGATCGTCCGGTAACAGAGCTTGGCCTGCTGCCAGATGGCACAACGGCTTCTTCGGTTATCGGCCGTGTTGTTCAAGTTGCTATCATCCTGTTCGCAGCAATCGGCGCGACTAAGATGCTCGGCTTCCCTGAACTGACCAGTATCGTGAACACTGTTCTCGAACTGGGCGGCAAAGTGATCTTCGGCGCTGTCGTAATCGGCATCGGCTTCATGCTTGCCAATCTGCTTGGCAAAATGGTCAGCGGCGCAAGCGAAGGCGGAATGGCCGGCACTATCGTGAAATATGCCACGATCGTTCTGTTCACCTTCATGGGGCTGAACTTCACTGGCATTGGCGAAATGATCACACAAACCGCATTTAGCGCGCTTGTGATTGGTGCCGCCGTTGCTGGCGCTCTGGCCTTTGGTCTGGGCGGTCGCGAATGGGCAGCCAAACAGCTCAACAAAATTAAGTAAGAGCTGAACGCCAAACGCTTTGCCATATAAGCAAAGCTAAGACATGATGGGGCGCAAGTGGTTTAGACTGCTTGCGCCCTTTTCATTGGGGCCAAGAAAACAATTGAGAGGATCACCCGCATGAGCAAATTTGGCGCAACATCAACGACGGACGAAGTGCTAGAGGGGCACGACCTCACCGGACAAACAGCTTTCATCACTGGCGGTGCATCCGGCCTGGGTCAGGAAACCGCCCGCGCTATGGCAGCCAAGGGTGCGCATGTGATCCTTGCCGCGCGCGACCAATCAAAGCTCGATGCCGCAGCTGACCAAATCCGCGAAGCCACTGGTAGCGACAAAGTTGAAACGCTGAAAGTCGATCTCGCTTCGTTGGAAAGCGTGCGTGCAGCAGGCGCAGAAGCCAATCAGCGCTTCGACAAAATCGACCTTCTTATCAATAATGCGGGTGTTATGGCCTGTCCCAAGATGGAAACCGCGGACGGTTTCGAAATGCAGTTCGGCACCAATCATCTGGGGCATTTTTCCCTAACCAATCAGCTGCTCCCCTTGATCAAAAAGGGCAGCGGAAAACGCATCGTAAACCTATCCAGCCGCGCCCATCATATTGATGGCATCCATATGGATGACCTCAATTATGCGAGCCGCGATTACGAACCATGGCAAAGCTACGGCCAGTCAAAGACTGCCAATGTCCTCTTCTCAGTCGCGCTCGACAAACGTCTAAATGATATTGACGTATTCGCAGTGCACCCCGGCGGCATTCAAACCAATCTGGGGCGGCATTTGACCGAGGAACAAACAGCCGCATTGGTCAAACGCGTCCAAGAAAGCTCTGGCGGAAACTTCGCATTCAAATCGGTTGAGCAAGGCGCCGCAACAAGCTGCTGGGCCGCAACCGCGCCGGACATTGCCGGACAGGGCGGCGTCTATGCCGAGGATTGCCACATCGCCGAGATTGATAATGAAAGCAGTGCAGGCGGGGTGCGCTCCTATGCTCTCGACCCGGAATTGGCCGAGCAACTGTGGAGCGTCAGCGAAGAGCTAATTGGCGAAAAATTCGCTGTCTAAGCCGGACTCACTCAGCCACAAAACCCTGCACCAGCGCCATCACATCCTTTGCCTCGCGCGTGCCGGGTAAGATCATAAAGACATGCGGAGCGCCCGCATATTCATACAGCGTGACCGGCGCATTCGCTTCGCGTGCGCGGGCCATGAAGTTGCGGCAATCCACCACAAACAGATCATGACGCCCTTGGAAAATCTGCGTTGGCGGCAAATCATCCAGCTTCGCATAAAGCGGGCTGCATTGCGGGGATGCAGGTTTGCGTCCCCCCGCCCAATGTTCACCCATCACGCGGATTGGCCCGATGTTGAGCATGATATCCTTAGGCTCAACAACGCGCGCAGCCTCATCAGCCAAAGTCAGGTCAAACCATGGAGAAAACAGCACTAGCTTGCCCGGTTGCTGCTTTTTCTTCCGTTTCGCCCGCATCGCAAGGGAGATCGCCATATGTCCGCCAGCGCTATCGCCAGCCGCAATGATATTCGCCGGGCCGTGCTCTTCAGATAGTTTGGCAAAGACTGCATCCGCCAGCGCGTCTGCATCCTTGTGACTGGCCTCTGGCACCACATTATACAGCGGCACCGTTACGCTCGCGCCGGTTATGTCGGCCAGTTTTGCGACAAACGGCCAATGCTCTTTATACATGGGGAAAGCGAAACCGCCGCCATGGAAGTAGATAATGTGCTGCGCGGTCTGATCCGCGCTGGGATCAAAGCCGGTTGGATGCAGAGTAACGCATTGCTGCCCCGCTGCTTCCCATTTTTGCGCATTATGTTTGCGCTCAATCTTTTCAGGAAGCGGCGCATCATGCGGCAATTTCCGTGTCGCCAAATATTCGCGCGTACCTTCTGCTGTTTCAGGGAACACTGGTGGGCGTTTGGAGATTGCCCAAGTCAGAAACCGCAAAAGCGTGCTGGGTTTTTCGCTGCGCAGTTCAAAAATGTCGCTATGTTCCATGATGTCCCCTTTGGCCGCGAAGAACAGGCGGTAATCGAGGATGAGTCAAGTTTTTAGAGCGGTGACAAAGCCTTCTTGCACCCAGCGCCCCAGAATGCCGCCAGCCCGCATCGCAGCCTCTTGCGCTTGCTCAGGTGACGGGTTGCTGCCGGCCAGCATCATGCAAATTTCGCCGTAACTTTGCCCTGATTGGACCGCCTGCACCACTTCCACCTCGTCCGTAGCGACCATTTGAAATGTCGCGCGCTCATCCTCGCGCCATACGAACACGCCGCTTGGCTGGGAAAGGTGGTAATCGGGCCGCGCGCCTTGCCCGCCTTCGACCCAGCGCCACATCGCATTGAGATCAAACTCAGTGATGCGCGCCGCTAAATCCGGGACCAGCTCAAGCTGTAGTCCGAGCCATTGCTCTTCGCCAAAAACGCTGGTTTGCAATCCAAATTGTTCCAGATCGAGCGGCTTTGTATCGGCAGAAGAAAATGCGACGAGCATCGCCCATTCCAGCCATGCAAGCTCTGCCACTTCGGGTGCATCTTTAAAGAAACGCGCGCAAGTTTCATCAAATCTCGCGCCCGCATCATCGATCGTCCAGCTAGCGCAAGGGTTTGCAATCACATGATTGATCGCTGCTTGCTTGAACGGTTCTTCGCCCGCCCAGCCTTGCGTTTTGGCATAGGTATCGCGCAAAGCCTCTATCTGCGAATTGCGATAATTGCCGCGATAAACATTCAGGCCGTTTGAATGAGCCTTGCCCCAACCACCGGGCATTTCCCCGCCATCATCCAAAACATTGGCCATGAAAGCGCTCTGCAATTCAGCAAGGCGCATCAGGCTGGCTCCAGCGCTTTGGCCGCAATTCCGCGCGCCTTTTCAAGCTCTACGAGCAGATCAGTCAGCGGCGGAATATTGCCATCGCGCTCTATCATGGTCGCGACAGGGACTTTCCCCGCATCCAGCATCGCCCGTGCCTCTGCATACAATTCCCATACTTCATCGCAGACATCATGGTCATGCGTGTCGATCCGCAATCCGCTGCCTTCTTGTGGCGGCGTGTGTCCGGCAAGATGAATTTGCCTAACGCGGTCCAGCGGCAATCCGTTCAAATAATCCTGCGCTGAAAATCCGTGGTTCTGCGCGCTGACATAAATGTTGTTCACATCCAGCAGCAGATAGCATCCCGTGCGCTGCGTCATCGCGGTAAGGAATTCCCATTCAGTCAGCTCATCTTCGGGAAAAGTGAGATAGCTTGATGGATTTTCAAACAGCATCGCGCGGCCCAGCGCATCCTGCGCGCGGTCAATATTGTTGCAGACTACATCCAATGCCTCGCCCGTCAAAGGCAGTGGCAGCAGATCATGGCTGTTGTGCGCGCTGGTCCGCGTCCAGCACAGATGGTCAGAAACCCAAAGCGGATTCACCCGCTTTTCCAGACGTTTAAGCTTGGTAAGGTAATCCGCATCCAGACCGCCTGCCGATCCGATTGACATGGAAACGCCGTGGATGATCACGGGATGCTTTTCGCGCACCTCATCCAGAATGCGCAGCATCCGCCCGCCTTCGACCATGTAATTTTCCGAGATCACCTCAACAAAATCAACGGGCACATCCCCTTCTAAATAGTCATTGAAATGCGGGCGCCGGAGACCGAGGCCAAAACCATCAAAGGGGTCAATGCTGTGCGTCATACCGTAATTCCTATAGCAGGTTTCGCGCGCGCGTTCCTATTACTTGGTAGCGCATTCACACTGCTTTTCGCGAGTTCAGGCCCAGACGTTACAGGCAGTTTGACCGAAAAAGGCGGGAAAAGTTGACCAATGTTGACCAAAATTCGCAAAAAAGAATGCAGCTTGTGTAACCTCTGCGTCATTCGCGGCGAATGACCAGACAGCTGCGGCAAACATGGTGCAGCCAAACAGAAACAAACACGACAAGCTCCCCCCAATATGAGCTTGCCCCTTTGGAGAGATATAATGAATACTAAAACACTTGCACAATTCGCTGGCCTGGCAATGACTGCCGGTATCGCTGCTGGACTTGCCGCAACTCCTGTTGCTGCTGCGGGCGCGAAAGAGAAATGCTACGGCGTTTCAAAAGCCGGCAAAAATGATTGCGCTGCTGGTCCGGGCACATCTTGCGCCGGTACATCAACCCGCGATTACCAAGGCAATGCTTGGACCTATGTCAAAAAGGGTTCTTGCGCGACGATCAAAACTCCTAAAGGTAACGGATCGCTTAAACCAGTTAAGCGTTAAGTTGGCCGGGTAAGCCAAATACAAAGAGGTGATGTATGAGCAGCGTGATTGATCTTTATGACCGTATAACAGGCCTATTATCTGGCCGCGTTTTTGAAGGGCTCGCGCTGCTCTTCGCCCGTTTGGCACTGGCTGCCCAGTTTTGGATATCTGGCCGGACCAAGGTGGAAGAAGGAAGCTGGCTCCAAATCAAAGAAGTGCAATATCTTATCTTTGAAAACGAGTTTTCGGGCCTCCCGATTTCCCCTGATCTGGCTGTGCCAATGACGGTGTATGCAGAGTTCTTTCTGCCCATCTTGCTCGCCATTGGTCTGGCAACGCGGTTCGCCGCAGCGGGTCTTTTGGTGATGACATTGGTGATCCAATTTTTCGTCTTCCCTGATGCCTGGTGGAGCGTGCACATTATGTGGACTGCCCTTGCCGCGATCCTGATTGCACGCGGTGCGGGTATCTTCTCCATCGACCATATCGCTGGCTTGGCGCGTCAAAAATGATTGCCGATGAAGCCACCCTTGCCCGCCTCATGGTGGCATCACAAAAGGGCGATAAAGCCGCCTATAATGTGCTGCTGTCAGAGGCGGGTCTGTGGCTAGAGCGATATTTCCGGCGGCGCGTTCCGCCCCATCAATTGGATGATCTGGTGCAAGACGTGCTGCTGGCGATCCATAACAAACGTTCAAGCTATGATGCCGCCCGGCCATTTCTGCCGTGGTTATCAGCGATTGCGCGTTACCGTTGGGTCGATCATTTGCGCAAAGTCTACAAACACGAAGCTGACCTGCTTGAGGATGGCGACGCGTTTGAAGACAGCGAAGAAGATGTCGTCGAAGCCCGCGTCAGTCTGGAACGTCTGTTTGTCCACCTGCCGGAAAAACAAAGCGAAGTTATCGAGCTTGTGAAGATCGAAGGTCTGTCGGTCCGCGAAGCTGCTCAAAAAACCGGACAAAGCGAAAGTCTGGTCAAAGTAAACATCCATCGCGGCCTGAAAAAGCTGGCCACGCTTGTCGAGAAAGCTGAATGACAATGAATAAAATGCGTGAAAATATGATCGCTGATCTAACCGCCGATCTGGAGCCGGTTAAGCAGTTTTCGTCTAACACCGGACTGGTTTGGATGGCTGCTGCAACGATTGCAGCCTCTGTGGTCTCCATTGCTTTTTTCAGCTTTTGGTTTGGCATGTTCGAAGGCGAAGCCTCTGCATTCTTTTGGGTGACCAATGGCCTTTTGCTGCTGCTGGGCTCCGCATGCGCGCTTGCTCTTGTGATTAGCGGCTCTCCCCGTGTCGGCGGACGGGCAAATGCGCCAGAATGGACGCTGGCTATGGCTGCCATCGTGCCAATTGCTGCGATAATCAGCATGGTTTCTAACGGTCATGTCCATGAAGGTTTAAGCGATCCTGTCGCATTCCACTGCGTCTCATCATCACTGGCCTCTGCTGCCCTTGTTGGGATCGTATCTGTTCTTTGGCTACGGCGCGGTGCACCTGTTGCGATTGAACGTTCGGCTTGGCTTGTTGGCGTTACCGCTGGCGCATTGGGCACGGTTGCGTTCGGCGTGACATGCGGTCTTGATAGCGTGTCGCATCTTGGCCTTTGGCACACCGCACCTGTGGCGATTGCAGCGATTGTTGGCCGGTTGGTAGTGCCGCCCCTAATTCGCTGGTAATCCGGTGGTTAGGGCGCTTTGCTTGGTGAACTCCCAAGAGCTTGCGTTAACTAAGGCTAAGTAATTCCAGCTTAGTTCTGTATAAATGCAGCAGAACCAAGTCGTTCAAGATCAAAGGATAGACCGGATACTCAGCGCAGTGCGCGAACATCTGGGCGCTGAAATTGCGTTTGTCTCACGCTACATCGAGAATGATGAGCGCGAGCTTACCCATATCAACACCGACCTACCGATCCCGCACAAGCCGGGTTTTCGCGAGCCGAAAGAAAATGGCTATTGCTGGCATGTGGCACAGGGCACCTTGCCAGAGCTAATCCCTGACGCGCAGCAGATTGAATTTGTCAAAGATATGGAAATCACCAAGGCTTTGCCGGTTGGTTGCCATTTGAACATTCCGCTAAAGCTATCAAACGGTCAGCTTTACGGCAGTTTTTGCTGCATCAGCCGCGAGGCACGGTATGATGTAAACGACCGCGATATGGGCATTTTGAAAAGCTTTGCCACGCTTGCGGTGGAACATATCGAAACCAATCTAGAAGGCGACCTACGCCGCTCTGTTTTAGAACAGACTATTGATGATGCGATTAAGGGGCAGGTGATACAGATTCTGCATCAGCCGATCGTTTCGCTGAGTGAACAAACGCCGATTGGTGTCGAATGCCTTGCACGTTTTCCTGATGCGAAAAGCCGCGGACCAGATAAATGGTTCGGCGAAGCTGATGAAGTGGGCCGCGGTCTCGATCTGGAACTCGCAGCCATTGAATGCGCGCTCGCGACTTTGGATCATGTTCCGCGCGGTGTATATATGTCGGTGAACGCTTCACCTTCCACTATAACATCGGGCAAGCTTGCCGCGCTGTTCGCAGGGGCAACGCCTGATCGGCTGGTTTTAGAAGTAACCGAACACAATGCGGTCGAAGACTTTGCCGAATTGGGCCGCGCTTTGGACGAATTGCGCCCTTACGTCCGCATTGCGATTGATGATGTTGGGGCAGGTTATGCGGGACTGCGTCATATCGTTGACCTTAAACCCGATATTCTCAAACTGGATATGAGCCTTACGCGCGATGTGCATCTTGACCCCGCGCGGCGTGCATTGGCGGTCGCTTTGGTCGCTTATGCGAAGCAGATTGATTGCTCATTGGTGGCAGAAGGTATCGAGAATACCGAGGAGCTGAATGTCTTGCGCAAATTGGGCGTGAATTATGGACAGGGCTATCATTTCAGCCGCCCGCTTCCAGTGATCGCTGCACAGCAATGGCTGCTGGGTTTGCACAGGAAAAGCGCGCCGCCATCATCGCGCGACCAATCCATTCAACCCGCGCAGCAATCCTCTATCGCAGATGTGCCCATTCGGCGCCGGACAATGATGAACTAGGCAGAAAGCAAGTTGGCCAAACGGCCTCCTCAGCCGCCTGTTTCATCACCATAGATCGCAACGCTTTTGGTTCCATTGCTATGGCTGGTTCCGCGGTACATGCCAGGCGTGTCGAAACTGTATCCCGTGTGGCCCCAAGGAGTGATGTAGATCACTCCGCCTGATCCGCCGAGTGCGCCCATTTCTGCCATGACTTCATCAGCGATTTTCTGAACTTCTTCGGCCGGGAAGAGAAACTCGCTGGCATGGATGTAATATTCCGGCACGCCATCTGTATCCACAGCCACGGTCGCTTGCGCCTCTTTGATCATTTCACGGAAACGCAGGCGCACCCGTGTGCAAAATTCCTGCGCCACGCCCACGCGAATGAAATATTCGCCTGCGCCCGTGGCTGAGATACCGCAGCTGCGATTATCGGCATAAGTGCCTGCGCCAATGATCGGGCTGTCACCGATCCGGCCCCAACGTTTACCCGTCATTCCGCCGGTCGACGTGCCCGCAGCGATGTTACCTGCTTTATCCAGCGCAACCGCGCCCACCGTGCCGAACCGGAAATCGCGGCCCAATTGGTCTTTGCCTGACGCATCCACCCTGCTCGCATCAGCAGTTTTGTTCATCCGCCGCTTGAAACCTTCCAATGCTCTTACTCTGCTCGGCGTGGTGAAGTATTCTTGCTCCACCTGCTCCAAACCTTGCGCGCGGGCAAAGGCATCTGCGCCCTGCCCCGAAAGCAAGACGTGGCGGCTTTTGTCCATCACCGCGCGGGCGAGCAGGATTGGGTTTTTCGTTCCGCTAGTCCCAGCGGCAGACCCAGCTTTGCGGCCGTTTCCTTCCATAATCGAGCTATCGAGCGAGAAATCGCCATCCCATGTCAGCACCGCGCCTTTGCCAGCATTGAAATTGGGATCATCCTCAAGCACCATGATGGCGGCGATAACGCCGTCAGTTGCCGTGCCGCCTTTGGCCAAAACGGCCTCGCCGGCCTCCAAAGCTTCGGTTAGCTTCGCGCGGATCTCTGCATCCTTTTCAGCCGTAATCCTATCGCGAGAAATCGTCCCTGCACCGCCGTGAATGACCAGCGACCAGCTATTTTCGCCATCTGGTGACAAACGGTCTTCTGCCGCCGCTATTGCAGGCATGGTCAAAGCAGCAGCGGCAAAGAGACAAATGTTTCGGATTATCGCGTGCATCGGGCACCTCTCTTGTGTTTGTCTGGCCATGCTAATGCAGTTGCACCGACTTGTCATTGCTCCTTCATCTTAGCGCGCCTATATGATGCCCCATGGCTTCTGTACGACCTTGGCGCGATATTGAACGGCGCAAAAGCCGCCAGATAATGGTGGGCGAAACGGCGGTGGGCGGCGATGCCCCCATCACCGTGCAAACAATGACCAATACGCCGACAGAGGATGCGGTCGCGACGCTCGATCAAATCCGCCGGTGCGAGGATGCCGGTGCCGACATTATCCGCGTGTCTTGCCCGACCGAGGAAAGCACGGCCGCTTTTAAGAAAATCGCGAAAGCCGCCGCCGTGCCCTTGGTCGCTGACATCCACTTTCACTATAAACGCGCATTGGAGGCAGCCGATGCTGGCGCTGCATGCCTGCGCATCAATCCGGGCAATATCGGATCAAGCGAGCGCGTTGCCGAAGTTGTGCGCGCAGCAAAGGCGAATGGCTGCGCAATCCGCATTGGCGTAAACGCGGGCAGCTTAGAGAAAGACTTGCTGGAAAAGTACGGCGAGCCTTGCCCAGAGGCGCTGATTGAAAGCGCGCTTGACCATATCAAATTGCTGCAAGACCATGACTTCCACGAATATAAAGTCGCGGTGAAAGCCTCCGACGTATTCCTCGCGGTGGCCGCCTATCACGGGCTGGCAGAGGCCGTAGATTGCCCGCTGCATTTGGGCATTACAGAGGCTGGCGGCTTGATCGGCGGAACGGTCAAATCCTCTATCGGTATCGGTTCATTGCTATGGGCAGGGATCGGCGACACCATCCGCGTGTCGCTGTCGGCAGAACCGGAAGAAGAAGTGCGCGTCGGCTTTGAAATGCTCAAAGCGCTCGGCCTGCGCACACGCGGCGTTCGCGTCGTATCCTGCCCCAGCTGTTCTAGGCAGGGCTTCGATGTGATCCGCACGGTGGAAGCATTGGAAGACCGTTTGCAGCATATCAAAACGCCGCTTTCACTCTCTGTCCTTGGCTGCGTGGTCAATGGCCCGGGCGAAGCGCGCGAAACCGATATTGGCCTGACCGGCGGCGGCAAAGGCAAGCATATGGTGTACCTGTCCGGCGTCACCGACCACCATATCGAAAGCAATGATATGCTCGATCATATCGTTGGTCTGGTCGAGGAAAAAGCTGCCGCGATTGAAGCGGGCGAGGCGACTGCGTTCGACCCACATGCCGAAAAAGAGCCCGCTGAATGAGCGTAATTGCGGCGCCCTTATTGTTGCTGCTCGCGCTGCAAACTGGTGCCGATTTTGCTGAAGTTGAAGCCCAAGTCGAAGAGCGCGGCGAGGCGGAAACGATTCTAGCGATAGCCGCCGATGCTCATGCCAATGCCGGCGCGGACTTTGTGGCTAAAACTGATGATGCCGATGGTGCGGCGCATAACACCGAAAAGGGCGATGAGGCAGATGACGACAAGCCCGATCATCCCGAAGCCAAGCTCTATGATGCATCAATCGATGCAACCGCTGCCGTCGATGCGGCACTCACCAAAGCGCAAGCGCGCGGCGTCAACGTCCTGCTCGTGCTGGGCGCAAACTGGTGCCACGATAGCCGCGCCTTTGCCGGTTGGTCCGAGACAGAAAAAATCGGCGGCTTGATCGCAGAACGTTACGAATTGCTCTTCATCAATGTCGGCATGCCGCAGACGGATGATGGCCATAACCTCCACATCGCTGATCGGTTTGAATTGGGCGAATTGGAAGGCACACCAACGGTTGTCGTGCTTTCCCCAGATGGCAAAGTGCTCAACCGAGAGACAGCGAAAAGCTGGCGCAACACGGCCAGCCGCAGCGAAGATGAAATTTATGATGAGCTGGCTTTGTTGGCGACTGCTGAAGTTGCGGCGGAGTAAAGCCGCCCCAGCATGCTCCACGTCGTTCATCACGCTGACTATATGGCGCCGCAGCCAACCCGCGGCACGTTCAAATTCGACAAATATTATCTCGTAATGGAAGCGCTTAGGGAAAGCGGCGAAGCCTTCACCCAGCATGCCCCCAACCCCTGCCCGCGCGAATGGCTAGAAGCGGTGCATTGCCCAACTTACGTCGAGGAAGTCTTCACCCAGTCCGTGCCGAAGGACAAAGAACGCCGCATCGGCTTTCCCATAACCGAAGCAATCGCTGCCCGCGTTGCCCACACCAATGGCGGAACATATCTCGCCGCAAAGCTCGCCCAAACACACGGCTATGCTGCCAATTCCGCCGCTGGCAGCCACCATGCCTTACACGATACGGGCGCGGGCTATTGCGTGTTCAACGACCTCGCCGTCGCGTCCAACCGGCTGATTGCAGAAGGACACGCGCACAAAATCCTAATCGTCGATCTGGATGTGCATCAGGGGGATGGAACCGCCAGCCTCACCGCAGGCCGGACCGACATTTTCACATTCTCCATGCATGCGGAGAAAAACTTTCCCGTTCGCAAAGCGCGCTCCGACTTGGATGTTGGCTTGCCCGATGGGTGCGAAGATGCAGCCTATCTGGAAACATTGGCCCAGCATTTGCCCGGCCTCCTCGATCATTTTAAGCCCGATTTGGTGCTCTATCAAGCAGGCGTAGATCCGCATGGTGATGATAAGTTGGGACGCCTTGCCCTAACTGACGCAGGACTAGAAGCGCGCGACCGTTATGTGCTCGCGCAGACCTGCCAGCGCAGCATCCCCATCGCTAGCGCCTTGGGCGGAGGTTACGGCGATCCGCATGACGTTGCCACGCGCCATGCGCGATCAATGCTGGCCATGGCGGACGAGAATGGCCCATAAAAAGAGGGGGTTTACTCCGCTTTAATGCCGACGCTTTAATACCCGCAAGCATGATTGAAAAAGCCCTTGGAATGGTAGCGGCGGTTTGCATCTTTGCAGCCATTGCTGTGCCGTCCGGTTCAGATGATGATAGCGTCGACAATTCCGGCAAAAAAGACAGCGCATCCACTCAATCAGAGGCCAGTTCCGATTGGTTTGCTGGTGGACACACCCTTACCCGCGAAGGCGACGGACATTTCTATGCCTCAGCCAATATTGACGGGGCTTCGGTTCACATGATGGTCGATACCGGCGCCAGCGTAATCGCGCTGACCGGCGATGATGCCATGGCAATCGGCCTAGACTGGGACGAGGATGAAGTTCGTCATATCGGATCAAGCGCAAGCGGCGCTGTTTACGGCGTGCCAGTGCAGCTGGACGAGGTCGATATTGGCGGCATGGTCAAGCAGAACGTAAGAGCGGTTATCATCCCGGAAGGGTTAGATATCTCTCTACTTGGCCAATCTTACCTGTCGCAGATCGGCAATGTTCAGATCGAAGGCAATGACATGGTGCTGGGCGGATAAATTCGCTTCAAAGCTGCTACGTCAAAAATAGATATCAATGTAGTCGGTTAGTCCGTCGCACCATTCAAATTCGCGCAACCGCCAATATTTGCGGTTTTGCGTCACGGCAAAGCGCCATTGCTTGTTAGCATCGCAAAACCGGCCCGCATCCGGCGCGCTATCAATGGTAATCTCGCCGTCCAGAATGAAGTAATCTGCCCCAATTTCGGTAATCAGCCCTCCCAGTTCTACGCTAACGCCAGCTTCGCCAATCTGACTACCGGTTAGCCACCAGACGCCTTCTTCATCGACAGCAATCCAAACTTGACCGCGTTTGTCCCAATCAATCCATTGCAGCGTTAAACCGCTATTGCCGAACAGACGTTCAGCCGATGCACGGTGAAGGATTCTGGTAGGCACTGCGGGAATTTCTTCTGCGGAAACCGTCAAAAATTTCGGCGCATCCGCCATGTTGCTGCGAGTAATTTGGCGCTCGATAGTCGCTGGGGTGGTCGGCGCTTTTGCAATTACGACTGGGGCAGGCTTTGGCTCATCAGCTTCAGCTTGAACCGGCAGCGGCAAAACAAGCGCTGGCGGCGCTTTTGGCTGGCACGCCATTAGTCCGGCACCTGCCATCACAGATACTCCGATCTTTACAAGCGGTTTGAGCATCACCCTTCCCTTTCAGTTGCAAATCGCATACTTAATTTGCGTATTGGGTTCGAATCGAAGGATACACTGCTAGTGACCGTTCACGAAACTGACTATCTTATCATTGGCGCTGGTGCAGTGGGTCTGGCCTTTGCCGACACGCTGATCGATGAAGATCCGGCCTGTCACATCACTTTCGTTGATAAGCATGCCAAGCCGGGCGGGCATTGGAATGATGCCTATTCCTTTGTCGCCTTGCACCAGCCAAGCGCTTTTTACGGCGTCAATTCGCTAGAATTTCCGAGCGAACAGATCGATACGCATGGACCGAACGCTGGGCTTTATGCGCTCGCCAGCGGACCAGAGATTTCAGCCTATTTCGAAAAAGTGATGAATATGCGGCTGCTGCCCACGGGCCGCGTTGATTATCACCGTTTGACCGAATTCACGGGTAAAGACGGCGATATTGCTACGGTTAAATCGGTGCTTTCTGGCGAAGAGACAAAGATCAAAGTCCGCCGCAAGATGGTGGATGCAACATTCTACCAGACCAGCGTTCCATCGACCCACACGCCTTCGTTTGAACTGGACGAAGGGGTAGAGCGCACCGTGCCGGGCGAGCTTCCAGACTTGTGGAAGCGCGGGTCAGATTTACCAGAGCATTACGTCATCCTTGGCGCGGGAAAGACCGCGATGGACACAGCTATCTGGCTTTTGGGTGCAGGCGTTGATCCGGCGAATATCAGCTGGGTGCGTCCGCGCGAAAGCTGGCTTACCAATCGGAAAGATGTTCAACCGGGTGCAGACTTTTTCGAAAATCTGGTCCGCAGCCAGATCGCGCATCTAAAAGCAGCGGCAACCGCCAAAGATGGCGCTGAAATGATGGCGCTTTTGGGCGAGCAAGGCCATTACCTGCGGATTGATCCCGATGTGGAGCCGGAAATGTTCCACTTTGCTGTGATCTCAGAAGGGGAAATTGACCAATTGCGCCGGATCAAAAATGTGATCCGCAATGGCCGCGTTCAAAAAATTGCTCCGGGCAAGCTACACTTTGATGGCAGCAGCGTGGATGTCCCGGCGGGCAGCCTATTCATCGATTGCACCGCGCGCGCTGTGCCATTCTCAGTGATCGGCGGGCAAAAGCCGTTGTTTGAAGACGGGCTAATAACACTCCAGCCTTTGCATGTGCCCTTGGTCACATTCAGTGCGGCTCTGACGGCCTTTTTAGAAGCCAACTTCCCCGATGATGCAGCGCGCAATGCACTCGCCATTCCCGGACCGCTTACCGATACACCAGACAGCTTCCCGCATGCTTTTGCAACCACGATGATGAACCGCGGGGCTTGGTCTCAAAACCCGCAAATCGCTGCGTGGCTGACCAAATCACGGCTGGATGCAACCGGACCAACGATGGCTAAGATGGCGGCGAGCGGTGTTAAGCGGCTTGCGATTCTGGGCGAATTTGCTGGCGCAGCGGTTGGCGCGACCAAAAATCTGACCAAATTGGCAGGCGCAGCAAGAAAAATTCACGAAAACACGTAATTTTGCATTCACGCCTCGGTCAATCTTCGTTTAGTATGCTGGCGTTATGAAAAGACGCGATATTCTTAAAGGTAGTTTGGCCACTGGTGCGGCGCTGAGCGTTCCTGCGATGCCCGCATTGCTGGCAGCCCAACCGCGCGCAGGTTCAATCCGCGACCGTCAATTGTTCTCAATAGCGAAAGAGCAATTGGACAAAGCCGGCAGCGCGATCTGGAAACGCGATATTGTTGGCATTGCCGATTTCGGTCTGCATTCTGCGCGCAACCGCTTTCACTTCGTCAATCTGGAACGGCAAGAGGTTAAGTCTTACCTCGTCAGCCACGGCACCGGCTCTGATCCTGAACATGATGGCTGGCTGAACAATTACTCCAATGTCGAAGGGTCAAATGCGACAAGCAAGGGCGCCTATGTGACGTGGGAATGGTATGTTGGCCGTTATGGCACTTCGGTGCGCTTAGGCGGGCTGGACTATACCAATGATGCCGCACTTCGCCGCTATATCGTTATGCACCGCGCCAAATATGCAGAGCCTTCGCATGTTACACGCTGGGGCCGTTTGGGCCGTTCAAACGGGTGTTTTGCATTGGGCGAGGAACAATTCCGCATTGCATTGCTGAACCTGTCGGGCGGACGGCTGCTTTATGCCGACACATTGGGCTTGCAAGAAGATGGCAGCGTATATCAACGCCCGCTTCCGCAACCAAAGCCAATGCCGCAGCAACCAATGCAACAGGCACCGCAAACGGAAGTGCTCCGCCCGCGTGAACAGGGCACGTTCCAGCAAACCAATCCTGGCGTTTTTTAGAAAACGTTTTCTAGGCCGCGAACTTTAGACGCGCCAAGAAAAAGGGCCGCTGCGCAATTGCGAAACGGCCCCAATCTTAATCAAGGTTTGAAAATCAATCGCCCGCAAGCGGATTGTTCTCGATCACAATCACTTCTTCATCACTGGTCGTAGCGCGATTTTGAACGCGCGGTTTCGCGAGACTGGCAAGCACAGGTGCATCGCGGCCATAGATATCTTTGAAGGTCGATAGCTTGCCATCAATGTCCGTCGCCATGGTGAAATAGGTGATGTAGGCGGGCATTTCCTTCTTAATCGGAACCTTAGTGTATTTGCCCGAGGTTGAGATTTTCACCGCCTCATCCTTAGTCGCGCCTTGGCCCAAAATCGCCATGGTGATCGCCAATTCCAGCGCACGTTCTGTACGGATACAGCCATGCGACAATGCGCGATTGGCGTTTTTAAACAGGTGACGCGACGGCGTGTCGTGGAAGAAGATCGCATGCTTATTCGGCATTTCCAGCTTCATCATGCCGAGCGAATTGCCCGGACCCGGTTGCTGAACAACGCTGACCCAGCCGCTTGCATGTTTGGTGGCTTTATAGCCATTGCGGCGGCCCCAAGCGGGATTGTTAAGCACGCGCGCTCCCAATCCTTCACCCTTCACAATAGACTGCGGAACCGTCCAGGTCGGGTTGAAGACAATGCCGCTGACCATTTCAGCGAGTTGCGGCGTGGCGGTGCGGCCGGGCTTGCCCACGACCGTGCGGTATGTGCTGATAATTGTATCATTGACCGTCAAGCGCAGCTGGTATTCTGGTACATTGGTCATCAGATATTGATTGCCCAAATCGCGCGCCAGCCAGCGCCAGCGATCCATATTCGCACGGATCAATTTGCGCTTTTTCGTTTCAGCAGCAGGCGTTTTAGCCAAGGCTGATTTCAATTGAGCATAATCGGGATGCATCGGCGCGACGCTCTGCAATGTGCCTGCAATGTCGCCGCTTTCCACTGCCTTGGCGAGCAAATCGCCGGTTTTGTAGCGATTGCGGTCAGGGTCCTCAACGAACCACTGCTTGCGCGCCTCCATAGGCGTGCGGCCATCGCGCATATCTTCGATCAGCCAATTAAAGTTCTTGCTCGCCAGCGCATTGAGTTCAAGCGATGGCGCAGATGCGGCCGCTGTTTTCAACGCTTGGAGATCATAATCTTTGGGTGACAGACCCTCGCTTCCGATCCCTTCGATAAGAGCGATCAGCTTGCGCGTGTTTTCCGCCGACCAATCTTGTACCAATGGCTTAACTACAGGTGCTTTCTGCGCCACTTCGCCGGATACCATTTCGGGGAAAGCATCCGCGACGCTTTGCGCATCGGCGGCAGGCGAACTTGCAGCAGGCGCGTTCATTTGTGTGGTGCCATCTTGGCGTGCTGCAATGGTGCGAACCCGCGTGCCTTCTGGTGCCGCCCGAGGAATACCGTCCCCTTGCGAAGCGGCCGCAGCGCCCACTGGAACCACAGGTTCAACTTCGATCTGCTGCGCAAAACCAGCGCTCGCCATCAATCCCGCGGTCGAGATTGCAAGTGTTGCAACACCCAATTTCAGCCCCAAACTCTTCATTTTGCAGTCTTTCTTCTCAAAAATCACTTTGCGCGGTAACCATAGCCGCTTTCCCATCGCAATATCAATCTCGGGAGGTTTACTGCGCCTGAATTTCCCGCGCAATTGTGCCGTATTTACCATGACGCGCTGGCCGAACTCGCCTAGGGCGTAATTCATGCAATCCAAAAGCGTCCTTATTCCCGTAGTGGCCACCATCATCGGGATCGGGTTATTCTCAGGAATGGACGCTGTGATGAAAAGCGCCAGTCTGGCGGTTGGTGCGTTCAGCGCTTACTTTATTCGCTGCGTGATGGGTTTCAGCATTATTGCGCCCATTTGGCGGCTGACCGGCGGGCGCTGGCCCGAAAGGTCAGTTTTGCGCATCCATCTTATACGCGGCGTGGTCGCTGCATTCATGGGCTGGAGTTTCTTCTACGCGATTACTCTGCTCCCCTTGGCAGAGGCGATTGCTTTATCCTTTATCGCGCCGCTGATCGCGCTTTACCTCGCCGCTGTTCTGCTAGGCGAGAAAATACAGCGCAGCGCAATTATCGCAGCCCTACTTGGCCTCGCCGGCGTGGTCGTGATTGTGGCGGGCCGTCTGGGACAGGAGAGAATGAGCGATGATGCGCTGATCGGGCTGGCTGCGCTGTTGTTCTCTGCGGTTCTCTATGCGTGGAATTTGGTGCTTCAACGCCAGCAAGCGCTCGTTGCAAAGCCTGCCGAGGTCAGCACGTTTCAGAACGGCATCGTGGCCTGCGTTTTGCTGGCTGGGACGCCTTTTTTGCTCGTCATGCCGCAGGGGCAGGAATGGGGCGTTATAGCAGCCGGAGCAGTCTTGGCGGTTGGCGCGGCATTGTTCCTAAGCTGGGCCTATGCGCGGGCAGAGGCGCAAGTCCTGCTGCCGGTTGAATACACTGGGTTTTTGTGGGCTGCATTCTTAGGGTGGCTCATGTTTGATGAAGCCGTTGGCGTCAGCACTGTCGCTGGCGCAGTTTTAATCGTGATCGGATGCTGGATTGCTGCGCGCGGCCATGCTGAAAACAGCGCTCATACCGAACAAACCGCCGCCTAAGCGAACGCGGCAGGCTTACTCTGCCTCTGCGACCTGTGCGATTTGTGTTGGAGAAGAAGCAGCGCCGGCAAGGCTTTCTGCTGCCTGCGTTTGTTCAACTGTAAAGAACATCGCCGCGCCGAAACACGCCACTACGAATATGCCTGCCATGCCCACGCCCGTGCGGACACGCGCAACTGAGCCATTGTCTTGTGAATTTACCGCTGTCACTTCTTTGATCCCCCCAAGAACCAATCAAGCCCTGATTTGTTTTCCCAACCAAAACAATGGTTAATACATTCCTTGCGGTGATTACCAGTGTAAAAATGTAACATGGTGTGACAATACGCATTTCGTCTGCTGCCTCTTGACCAAAGCCGCGCCTTCGCGCAGGTGCCACGCATACTTTTTACAACGCACTTTTAAGGCGGCGCACAGTTGATGCAGCAGCCTAGCCAAACGCACGAAAGGAACGCTCGATGACACAGGTCGGCAAGGACACACTTGGTACCCGCGCAACGCTAAACGTAGGGGGCAAGGATTACGCATATTACTCTTTTGCAAAAGCATCGGAGAAATTGGGCGATCTGTCGAAACTTCCCAACTCGATGAAAGTTCTGTTGGAGAACTTGCTGCGGTTCGAAGATGGCGGTTTCACTGTCTCTACTGACGACATTCAGGCGATTGCCGATTGGGCCAAGAACCCGACAACCGGCAGCGAAATTCAATACCGCCCTGCCCGCGTGCTGCTGCAGGATTTCACCGGCGTTCCTTGCGTAGTTGATTTGGCCGCGATGCGCGATGCGATTTCTAAGCTGGGCGGAGATACCGCTAAGATTAACCCGCAGGTTCCGGTAAACCTCGTGATCGATCACTCTGTGATGGTGGATGAGTTCGGCCACCCAAAAGCGTTCGAGAAAAACGTTGAGCTGGAATACGCCCGAAATGCAGAGCGTTATGACTTCCTGAAATGGGGCTCAAAAAGCTTTGAAAACTTCTCTGCTGTCCCTCCAGGAACAGGCATTTGCCACCAGGTGAACTTGGAGCACATCGGCAAAGGCGTTTGGTCGTCCGCCGATCAAGACGGCAATCTGGTCGCTTATCCCGACACATGCGTTGGCACAGACAGCCACACAACCATGATCAATGGCCTGGGCGTTTTGGGCTGGGGTGTTGGCGGGATTGAGGCAGAGGCAGCGATGCTTGGCCAGCCGATTTCCATGCTGATCCCGAAAGTTGTCGGCTTTGAACTCACCGGCAAAATGGCCGAAGGCGTGACGGCGACTGACTTAGTGCTCACCTGCGTGCAAATGCTGCGCGAAGTGGGCGTTGTTGGCAGCTTTGTTGAATTTTACGGCGAAGGCGTTGCGAACCTGACGCTGGCTGATCGCGCGACGATCGCCAATATGGCGCCGGAATATGGCGCGACCTGCGGCTTCTTCGGTGTGGATGATAAAACGCTCGATTATCTGCGCCTAACCGGCCGCAGCGAAGATGAAATTGCATTGGTTGAAGCTTATTCCAAAGAGCAAGGAATGTGGTTCGATCCATCGCAAAAACCTGTTTTCTCCAACACGCTGTCGCTTGATGTGGCGTCGGTTGTGCCTTCATTGGCTGGACCGAAACGTCCGCAAGACAAAGTCACTCTGCCTATGGTGGATGAGCTGTTTAACGGCGATCTTAAGAAAACTTACGGCAAAGATGTCGCCGCACGCGTTGCTGTCGATGGCAAAGACCACGACATTGGCGATGGAGACGTTGTGATCGCGGCGATCACCAGCTGCACCAACACATCCAATCCTGACGTGCTAATCGCAGCCGGTCTGGTTGCTCAGAAAGCGGTCGAAAAAGGTTTGAAACCAAAACCTTGGGTCAAAACTTCACTCGCGCCGGGATCACAAGTGGTCACCGACTATCTTGAGAAAGCTGGCCTGCAAGATCACTTGGACGCGATTGGGTTTGATCTGGTCGGCTATGGCTGCACAACTTGCATCGGTAACTCTGGCCCGCTTGCTCCGCCAATCAGTAAAGCGATCAATGGCAATGATATTGTCGCGGCATCGGTTCTTTCAGGAAACCGCAACTTCGAAGGGCGCGTGTCGCCTGACGTACAAGCAAACTTCCTCGCATCCCCGCCACTGGTTGTGGCCTATGCGCTGAAAGGCACCGTTACCGAAGACATCACCGAAACGCCGCTTGGCCAAGATAAAGACGGCAATGATGTGATGCTGGCGGATGTTTGGCCCAGCAATGATGAAGTGGCCAAAGTGCGCAGCGGCGCGATTGACCGCGCAATGTTCGAAACGCGCTATGCCAACGTCTATGAAGGCGATGAGCATTGGCAGAACATTAAAGTCGAAGCATCAGACACGTACCAATGGCGTCCCGGTTCAACATATATCGCCAACCCGCCTTACTTCGAAGGCATGGAGATGACACCGGCACCCATCGTAGATGTGATTGATGCCAAACCTCTCGCCATTCTGGGCGACAGTGTCACGACCGATCACATTTCACCTGCTGGTGCGATTAAAGAAGACAGCCCCGGCGGCGAATATCTGCTGAGCAATCAAGTCGCCAAAGCAGACTTCAACTCATACGGTTCGCGCCGCGGCAACCATGAAGTGATGATGCGCGGCACCTTTGCCAATATCCGCATCAAAAACGAAATGGTTCCCGGCGTAGAAGGCGGCGAGACAACATATAATGGCGAACAAATGGCCATTTATGATGCAGCCATGAAGCATAAGGCAGACGGCACTCCGCTTATCGTTGTTGGCGGCAAAGAGTATGGCACAGGCTCGTCACGCGATTGGGCGGCGAAAGGCACTATCCTGCTGGGTGTGCGCGCAGTTGTGGTTGAGAGCTTTGAGCGGATCCACCGTTCAAACCTTGTCGGTATGGGCGTGCTGCCTTTGCAGTTCAAAGATGGTGACACGCGCGAAACGCTTGGTCTGACAGCGGATGATACGTTCAGCATCAAAGGTCTTGCAAACCTAACCCCGGGCCAAGATGTTGAAGTGGAAGCGGTCCGTGCAGACGGCACCAGCTTCACCTTCACCGCACTTTGCCGGATCGATACTGCGAACGAGATGGAATATTACCGCAATGGCGGCATTCTGCACTACGTTCTGCGCAAGCTCGCATCGGACTAAACTGCCGATGAAGAACCCCGCACTTCTGCTCCTCGCCATGATGGTGCCGCTGGTATCCTGTGGTGAGGGCGCGGAAGGCGGCGGTGATCTAACGTCGCAAATATCTGTTTTTTCTGACAATTCTCAGATTGTGAATGTCAGCCCTGCTAAATTGCAGGCGGCGATTACGGCGAGAGACATCCGCTTGATCGATGTGCGCAGCGATGCAGAAGTTGCTGGCGGAATAATTCCTGGCGCTGAGCATATTCCGCTAGATGGTTTCGATCCCGCAGCACTCGACCTGTCCGATGGGCGCGGCATTGTGCTTTATTGCGAGGGCGGCGTGCGCTCTGCAAAAGCGGCAAGAAAACTGGCTGAATTCACCGGAAAGCCCGCCAAGCATTTGGACGGCGGCATTTCTGCTTGGAAAGATGCCAAGCTCCCCGTTTCTGAACGCTAACCCATAGGTATCATTCAGCGCTGATTTAGCCGCGCTGGCTCATCTAACCCGCTCATTGTGGTGCGGAGATGACCTATGAAGCTTTTCAAACTGGCAATTTCGACCGCTGCGCTTGCCCTCAGCCCCGCACTTGCGGCGCAAGAGCGCGCAGAGCCACCACAGGCGGCATCTCCGCAGATCGATTATGACGCTTTTGCCCAACTAACGATCAAACTTGCGCCGGTGCGTAAGGCGCGATTGCTAGCCAAGGACGAATTCTTCGCCCGCGCTGCACAAGAAGATGCTTTGATCCTAGACACACGGTCAGCGGCAGCGTTTCAAATGGGTCACATCAAAGGGGCGGTGAACCTGCCGTTCTCAGACTTTACCGATGAAAAGCTGCGCACAGTGATCGGCAATGATCCTACCCGTGCGATTTACATCTATTGCAACAACAATTTCAGCGACAATCGCGCGCCGATTGCGCTCAAATCAGCGCCGCTTGCGCTTAACATCCCGACCTTCATCAACCTTTATGGCTATGGCTATGAAAATATCTGGGAGCTGGACGGCGTCATGGCGACCAGCGAGGTCAATTGGGTAGGCTTGGGGGATCTTGTTGATCCTGCGCCTGCACAAACTGCGACCAGAGCAGGCGATAAGCCAGCCACGAAGTCTAGCTAACGCTTTTCACCGCTCCTCAAAAACCACCGCCACACAAACCTATCGCCCAAAAGAAAGGGGCGGCTCCCGCTAGGGAACCGCCCGTCAGTCTTGAAGTTCCGTAAGTCTGCCGGATTAGGCAGTCTTGCGAAGTTTGAACTTACGGCGACCAAAGATCGCTGCCAGTGCCAGTCCGAACAGGGCCATCATTGGCGGTGCAGGGACTTCTGTGCCGCTGCTGCTGCCGTTGGAGCCGCCCGAAGTGGTCGACGAGGTTGTGCTCGAAGAAGAGCTGCTGCTCGACGAGGTCGAAGAGCTGGTGCTGCTGGTCATGCCCGAAGTAGAGCCGCCCGATGTAGCACCCGAGCTAGTCGCACCGGAGGTTCCGCCAGAAGTCGAAGAGCTGGTCGAAGAAGACGAGCTAGTCGAAGAGCTAGAGGTTGCTCCGCTAGATGTGGCACCCGAAGATGTCGCACCTGAGCTAGTCGCGCCAGAGCTTGTTCCGCCCGAGGTCGAAGAGCTGCTGCTCGAAGAACCTGAAGAAGAGCTAGAGCTGCTGGTCACATCGCCTGAGCTCGAAGAAGAGCCTGAGCTGCTGCCCGAAGAGCTAGACGAACCGCCCGAGGTGTTACCGCTAGAGGTGTTACCGCCAGAAGTCGAAGAGCTGCTCGAAGACGAACCAGAAGAGCTAGACGTACCGCCGAAGCTGCTGCTGCCACCCGAGCTCGAAGAGCTAGAGCTGCTGCCCGAAGAGCTAGATGAACCACCAGTGCTGGTCAGAACGCCTGAGCTAGAAGAGCTGGAGCTGCTCGAAGATGAGCTAGAGCTGCTGGAACCGCCGAAGCTTGTGCTTCCGCCCGATGTCGTGCCGCCGGAGGTGTTACCACCCGAGCTAGACGAAGAGCTTGAGCTGCTCGAAGATGAGCTGCTGGAAGAGCCACCGACATTGCCCGAAGTCGAGCTAGAGATGTCGCCAGAGCTCGAAGAGCTGGAGCTGCTGCTCGAAGAAGAGCTAGAGCTGCTTCCGCCAGAAGTCAGACCGCCAGAACTAGAAGAGCTAGAGCTGCTGCTTGACGAAGAGCTAGACGAACCGCCGAAGCTGGTGTTGCCGCCAGAGGTGTTACCGCTGGAAGTGTTACCACCCGAGCTGGAAGAGCTAGAGCTGCTGCTCGATGATGAGCTAGACGAAGAGCCACCGACATTACCAGAAGAGCTGGAAATGTTGCCCGAGCTGGAAGAGCTAGAGCTGCTCGACGATGAGCTAGAGCTGCTTCCGCCTGAGGTGTTGCCACCTGAGCTAGAAGAGCTGCCCGAAGACGAACCGGAAGAACTAGACGAACCGCCGAAGCTTGTGTTTCCGCCTGAGGTGTTACCGCCAGAGCTAGAAGAGCTAGAGCTGCTGCTAGAAGAAGAGCTCGAAGACGAACCGCCGAAGCTGGTGCTGCCGCCAGAGGTGTTACCGCTGGAAGTGTTACCACCCGAGCTGGAAGAGCTAGAGCTGCTGCTCGACGAGGAGCTAGATGACGAACCGCCAACATTACCTGAAGAGCTTGAGATATCGCCAGAGCTCGAAGAGCTAGAGCTGCTCGAAGATGAGCTAGAGCTGCTGCCGCCAGAGGTGTTACCGCTGGTAGAACCGCCAGAACTCGAAGAGCTAGAGCTGCTGCTCGACGAAGAGCTAGACGAACCGCCGAAGCTGGTGCTGCCGCCAGAGGTGTTACCGCTGGAAGTGTTGCCGCTTGACGTTGAAGTCGTGCTGGTCACGTCGCCAGAGGTTGAGCTGGTCACGTCGCCCGAAGTCGATGATGTGCTCGAGACGTCGCCCGAAGTAGAGCTGGTAACGCCGCTCGATGTTGAAGTCGTGCTGGAGATGCCGCCCGAACCGGAGCTTGTTACGCCGCCAGTTGAGCTAGAAACTTCGCCAGTAGAGCTTGTGACTGCACCGGTAGAGCTGCTGACATCACCCGAAGAGGTCGAGGTCGAGCTGGTCACACCACCAGTAGAGCTGGTGATTTCACCGGTTGTGCTCGAAGAAGTCACAGCGCCAGTTGACGATGTGATTTCGCCGCTAGACGATGTGCTTGTGAACTCACCCGAAGAGGTTGTCGTTGTGGTCGAGTTATCGATCTCAATAACAATGCCGCTAGAGCCGCCATTGTCGCCGCCTGATGTGCTGGTAACATCGCCAGATGAACCGCCACCCGAGGTGCTTACGTCGCCAGAGGTGCTGCCACCCGAAGTCGTCGTGGTCGAGGTTACAGTGACGCTACCGCCACCGCCGCCACCGCCGCCGCCGAAGAAGCCGCCGAAGAAGCCTCCACCGAAGCCGCCGCCGAAGCCGCCACCGCCGCCAAGGACAGTTACGCCGCCACCGCTGCTACCGCCGCCGCCTTGGATAGGAGGCAATGCAGGAAGCGGAACCGGAACCATCCGGGCGCGATATACAGGAGCGCATTCTGCTGCATTCGTATATGTTTCTACGATGCGGCCAGTTGAACCAGCGATCGCTGTGCTGCTGGATGCAGATGCGCTGGCACCGCCATCCAATGGCTCGCATTCCACTACGCGGTTGACCACGCGGCGGGTACGCTGAACAGGCTTAGGCACCGTTCGTTCGCGAGATTTCACATAACGTACGGGAGCAGGGCGGAATGTTTCCACCGTCTTACCTTTTACCGGACGCTCCGAGCCATAGGCTGGATTTTCTGTCAGCGGTGCTTCTGCTACGTGCACTGCCCCGCCACCCAGCAGGGCGACGCCAGCTGCTGTTGCGGATAGTTTTGCTACGGCCAATTTTACCGACATGGGCGAAAACTCACTTCATTTGCTTTTCATGAAACCGTTAGTGAACCCGGCGAATCCGAACCCCTTGCGATTTCTGTGATCCACAAAAGAACCTGAGAAGAGCCTTCCCGCAATCATGTTAACCATGAAAGAGGCACCTCAAGCCAAGTTTTTTGATTGTTTTCTGACCGCTGACAGTCACTTGTCCCAGTTTGGAACCGAATTACTGGCAAATGTTGCTTAGTCTTTAAGCATTTCCGTCAAATAAGCCGTTTTGGTCGCCACCCGATTTGGGTTTGGGAATCGGTATTTCAAGGTGATTCCATCCTGCATCGTTGAGCATTCTGCCTCTAGCAGTGCGTGCCAGCAGCCCCAATTGAATAAGATAAGGCTCCACTACGTCTTCTACCGTATCGCGGGGTTCAGCGAGGCCCGCTGCCAGTGTTTCGACCCCAACCGGACCCCCTTTATACGTTGTCGCGATCATTGTGAGATAGCGCCTGTCCATCGCATCAAGGCCCAGCGAATCAATCTCCAAACGCGTCAAAGCGTTGTCTGCCAGCGCCCGACTGACAGTCTTTTCACCGGCTACATGGGCGAAATCGCGCACCCTTCTGAGCAAGCGTCCAGCGACCCTTGGCGTGCCTCTAGCCCGCCGCGCAATCTCGCGCGCGCCCGCGGAGTCTATATCCATGCCAAGCAGTTTCGCGCCCCGCGTAACCACTTGGTCCAGCTCATCATGGCTATAAAAGTTGAGGCGCACAGGGATGCCAAACCGGTCGCGCAGGGGTGTGGTCAGCAAGCCTTGGCGGGTGGTTGCACCTATTAAAGTGAAAGGCGGCAAATCTATGCGAACACTGCGCGCAGCGGGCCCTTCGCCTATTATAATGTCGAGCGCGCGGTCCTCCATCGCTGGATACAGCACTTCTTCGACAACCGGATTAAGCCGGTGAATCTCGTCAATGAACAGCACATCATGCGGTTCTAAGTTCGTGAGCAACGCGGCCAGATCGCCAGCCTTTGCAATCACAGGGCCGGATGTGGCGCGGAAACCTGCGCCAAGTTCAGCCGCGATGATTTGCGCCAAAGTGGTCTTGCCCAAACCCGGCGGGCCAAAGAACAATGTGTGGTCCATCGCCTCGCCGCGCGACTTTGCGCTTTCGATGAAGACACGCAGATTATCACGCGCGCCCTCTTGCCCAATAAACTCCGAAAGGGTTTTAGGCCGCAAAGCGACATCGGGATCGTCAGCCTGACGTTCAGGGGATTGGATGGGAATGGTCATATGATGGCCTCTCCAACAATCCCAGCACCAACCATGATGCAAATAGCCGGGACATATCTCAACCGGCTGATAATCTTGTCAGAAAATACTGGCTGATAAATCTGGGGCTTATCTTCTTCTTTTGCAGAAATATTGGGGCTTGCACCGGTAATCTTAGCTTCTGCAAACTGTTCACGAGCCCTTCGAAAGGCCGTTGCAGACTTAATACTATTGGTGGACATCCGACTCAAAAGCCCCACCCTCATGTTACCAAAAAGCAGTGCAAAAAGAAGTCCAACAAACAACCAAAGTGCCGCAAAGAAGCGCGGCTGAGAATGAAGGTCTGTCATATTCAATACTGCTATTGTCCCAGCGCCGCAGATCGACAATTGAGCAGCAAGTAGCCACTTTTCAAATGCGACTGTCTGCTCGGTATAAAAAGTAGCGGCTTCTAGAGACAAACTCTCACCATGTTCGGCTCTATTCACCGCCTCATCGAAAAATGAAACTCTATGCCCATCTGGATCACCCATCACACAATGGCCTCCGTCATCAGTGTTTGCATCTTAGACACTGAAACAAATTCAGGATAACGAGTTAGATGGATGAAACCTTCGCTCAAAACGGGTTCACCGTATAGCCGTCTTGCTGCAGCAGAGCGTGGGCGGTCATGGCGGAAAGCTCAACTTCGACGCCCTCAACCAGTTCGTCTTTGGTTACGCCATTCACCGTTCCACTTTGTCCGCACAAGATCACACGCACGCCGTGATCGAGCAGTGCGCGCAGCAACTCCGCGCTGGGATTGCCATCACCGGCTCTTTCACGCTTTTCCCATGCAGCATCATTCAGCAGGTCCAGCGTCGCCTTGCCATGTACGACAATTGCAATTTTGATATTGGCCGGATCAACGCCATTTGCGGCATGCATATTGATAAAACGCGCCGCGCTTTCAAAACCGCGATGCCGCTGGCCCTCGCTCGCCGCCTCTGCCACATCGAATGCCACGGCAAAGCTGGCATCAGCAGGCAATGCGTTCATCCCATCAACCGGCGCATGCGGGCCGAACTCTTCGAACACAGGCCCATTGGCAAACGCCGACATATCTTGAGCTGCGGCAGGGGCAGCAAGGGGCAAAGCCAGCGCCAAAACCAGGCCGGCGCCCAATAATCTTACCATAATCGTGCCCCTATGTTCCTTAGCCCAGAACCCTACTTAGCTGGGCGACTGAAATCGGGATAGGATTTTTCGCGCCAAAATTTGGGATAGAACAATTTGCCGCCATTGATGGAGATCGGCTTGCCGCGTACGTCCTCCGCCAAAGCGCCAGTTAGATAATATATGCCCTTCGGCGGAATATACGCCCCGTCGCAGCTGGTACCTACCGGTTTCACTACCATCAGCCTACCAGTGGCTTTGTCGATCGGCTCACCCTCAACTTTTTCGTCCTTCAGCACCTGCACCCGGATCAAATCGCGCTTATTGACATCGCGCAGGCTGTAATCGGAAATCCGCACGCGGTATTGCACCATCCCTTTTGGCACCTCGGCCTGCTTCTCGCTTGAGAATAGCACAAGGCTGCTTTCAAATTGCGGCCCTCGGCAGGCGGCGGCAGGGGTTGCTGCGGCCAAACCAATGCTGGCGGCCAGCAAAGCAGCGGCGTGTGTGATCGTTTTCATGATAGTCCTCCTGCGCGTGCATTCGCAGAGGAGTGATTGCGTATGACTGAACGGGTCAACCGCTTGCCTTCTTCAAAGCCACACGGATCAAATCACCTTCACTCGCATCTTCGCCAAGCTCTGCCTGAGCTGCCGCAACAGCTTGGGCAGCGACAGCCGGTTTGAAACCAAGGTTTTGCAATGCGCTGACCGCGTCGGCACTTGCGCCACCTTTGGGAGTTAGCGCCGCACCGCCTGCACCACCGCCGCCCGGAAGCGCGCCCGCCTTATCCTTAAGCTCATTCACGATCCGCGCGGCCAGTTTTGGCCCCACACCATTTGCCCGCGATACAGTCGCCGCGTCCCCGCCAGCACAGGCATCGCGCACTTCGCCAGTGGACAGCGCGGAAAGGATCGCCAGAGCAACCTTGCTCCCCACCCCCTGCACCGTCGTCAAAAGGCGGAACCAATCGCGTTCGCTAGCCTCGGCAAAGCCCAGCAGGCGCATATCATTCTCGCTCACTTGCAGGTCGGTATGGACGGTGCAGCCTTCGCCAATTTCGCCCAAAGCGCTTAATGTAGTGGAGGAACAATGCACGAGATATCCCACACCTTGCACATCCACGATGGCCCAATCCTCGCCCGTTTCATCGAGCCTGCCTGATAGCTTTGCAATCATACCAATGATGGTGGCGCTAATCAGTCGCTCGGTCCAGAGGATATGGACACAGGCCCACAGTTGCGACATGAGGTAACGCATGAGTTACAACACTTTCGGACGGATGCTGCGCTTCACCACTTGGGGCGAAAGCCATGGGCCTGCACTGGGCGCGGTACTGGACGGGTGCCCGCCGCGCATTGCTTTGAGTGAAGAGCATATTCAGCCCTTTATGGATGCGCGAAAGCCGGGGCAGAACAAGTTCACCACCCAGCGTAAAGAAGCGGATTTGGTCCGCATCCTCTCTGGTGTTTTCGAAGGGCAAACAACCGGCACGCCCATATCGCTGATGATCGAAAACACCGATCAGCGCAGCAAAGACTATTCCGATATCGCGCAAAGCTACCGGCCCGGTCATGCAGATTACACTTACGACGCAAAATACGGTCACCGCGATTATCGCGGCGGTGGACGCTCAAGCGCACGTGAAACGGCAGCACGGGTGGCGGCTGGCGCGGTGGCGCGGCTAATTATTCCAGAAGTTTCGATCACCGCTTACGTCTGCGAGCTGGGCGGCGATAAAATTGATCCCGATAATTTCGACGCGGATGAGATTGGCAATAACCCCTTCTTCTCACCCGATGCAGCGGCAGCGGCGCGTTGGGCGGAAAAGTTGGATACAGCACGCAAGGATGGATCATCTTTGGGCGCTATCGTGGAATGCGTGGCTACCGGAGTGCCAGCTGGTTGGGGCGCACCCGTCTATGCCAAGCTCGACAGCGACCTTGCCGCCGCCATGATGACAATCAATGCGACCAAGGGCGTGGAGATTGGAGATGGGTTCGACGCCGCACGCCTAACCGGTGAAACCAATGCTGACCCCATGCGGCCCGGCGCAATGAAAGATGGCGGAGCACCAGAGTTTCTCGCCAATCATGCCGGCGGCACGGCGGGCGGTATCTCCACCGGACAACCCGTGGTTTGCCGAACAGCGTTTAAGCCAACCTCCTCAATCCTTACGCCCGTACAATCCGTCACGTCTGATGGAGAAGCAGTGGATGTCGTAACCAAAGGGCGCCATGACCCATGTGTTGGGATCAGGGGCGTGCCCGTAGTTGCTGCGATGATGGCATTGGTGCTTGCCGATCACAAATTGATGCATCGCGCCCAAAACTCTTAATCTACCCAGTCAATCAATCAACGCACTTTAATCGATTGGACTGTTTGTCGTGAAATTGCCATCTAGGTCCTACATAAGGCGAAACGACAATCGATTCCCTTCCCAAATTTAGACCCTTTAGACCAAACTTAGGAGAGACATCATGGATGCAAAGACCGGCGATATTTCAGGCTGCCCATTCGATCATAGCGGAACATCGGTTCGCTCGCTTCACGGACGCACCAATGCCGATTGGTGGCCCGATGCGATCAACCTAACCCCGCTAACCGCAGAAGGGCGCAGCGCCAACCCAACCGACGATGACTTTGACTATGCAGAAGCGTTTAATGCGATTGATTATGATGCGTTGAAGGCTGACCTCACCGCGCTGATGACCGACGATCAGGAATGGTGGCCAGCCGATTACGGTCATTACGGCCCGTTCTTCATCCGCATGACATGGCACGCAGCTGGCACATACCGCACTGGCGATGGCCGCGGCGGCGGCGGCACAGGGCAGCAACGCTTTGCTCCGCTCAATAGCTGGCCCGATAATGGCAACCTAGATAAGGCGCGCCGTCTGCTTTGGCCAATCAAGCAAAAATACGGCAAGCACATTAGCTGGGCTGACTTGTTCATCCTTGCCGGTAATGTCGCGATCGAAAGCATGGGCGGACCTGTGTTCGGCTTTGGCGGCGGACGCGCAGACGTATTTGAGCCAGAGACAACCTATTGGGGCACAGAGGAACTGTGGGTCGACACTGGCGCACAAACACGCATCCAGCCTGACCAAAACATGGAATTGGAAAGCCCATTGGCCGCCATCCAAATGGGTCTGATCTACGTCAATCCAGAAGGGCCAGGCGGCAATCCTGATCCGCTTCTATCGGCGCGCGACATGCGCACGACCTTTGCCAAAATGGCGATGAATGACGAAGAAACCGTTGCTCTCACCGCTGGCGGACACGCCTTTGGTAAAGCGCACGGTGCTGCGCCATCAGACACATTCAGCGACGCACCAGAAGGCGAAGCGTTGCAGAACCAAGCGTTTGGCTGGCTCACCGATCAAGCAGAAATTGACGCTGGCAACATCACAACGTCTGGCATCGAAGGATCATGGTCGAACAATCCGACCAGCTGGTCTCACGATTATTTCCGGCTTCTGTTCAAATATGATTTTGAATTGTCGGAAAGCCCAGCTGGCGCGAAATTGTGGACCCCGATCAACCCTGAAGAAGCCGATATGGCTCCTGATGCGCGCGATCCGTCTAAAAAGGTTCGCACCATGATGACAACCGCCGATATGGCGCTGAAAATGGACCCTGAATATGCGAAGATTTCCAAGCGTTTCTTGGAAAATCCAGAGCAGCTTGATGATGCATTTGCCCGCGCATGGTTCAAACTATGCCACCGCGATATGGGACCAAAAGCGCGCTACATCGGTCCAGAAGTGCCCGCAGAAGATTTGATCTGGCAGGATATCGTGCCTGCTGGAAACTCAGTTTCTGACGCTGATGCATCGGCATTCAAAGCGGCTGCATTGGGTAGCGGTTTGTCAGTTAGCGAGCTTGTGAAAGCCGCTTGGGCATCAGCTTCCACCTATCGCAACAGCGATCACCGCGGCGGCGCAAACGGAGCCCGCGTTGCATTGGCTCCGCAAAATGGCTGGGCGGCGAACGATCCTGATGAGCTGGGCAAAGTAATCGCCAAACTCAACGATATTCGCGGCAATATTTCGCTCGCGGATGCAATCGTTCTGGCGGGCGCTGCAGCGGTTGAAAAAGCCGCATCTGACGCAGGTCACAGCGTTTCTGTTCCGGTCACAACCGGTCGCGGCGATGCGAGCGCAGAGCAAACAGACGCTGAAAGCTTTGAACCATTGGAGCCATTGGCTGACGGGTTCCGCAATTATCTGCGCGGCAAAGCGACAGTGAAAACCGAAGACTTGCTGGTCGACAAGGCGCATTTGCTGGGTCTTTCGATCCCGGAAATGACTGTGCTGGTTGGCGGCATGCGCGCTCTTGGCGCGGTTGCTGGCAATACAGGCCACGGCGTTCTAACCGACCGCGCTGGCACGCTTAGCAATGACTTCTTCGTCAACCTGCTCGACATGTCCACCAAATGGGATGTGGCCGCTGGTAGCGATGATGAAGAATATGTCGGTACAGATCGCAAAACCGGCGCCGAAAAATACCGTGCAACCCGCGCTGACTTGGTCTTCGGATCAAATTCACAATTGCGCGCTCAAGCGGAAATCTACGCAGAAAACGGTAGCGAAGAGAAGTTTGTTGCTGACTTTGCTGCTGCATGGACAAAGGTGATGGATGCGGATCGTTTCGATCTTAGCCACGCCAAATATCACGCCTAAGGACCCCCTAAATCCTTAGACGCTGATGAGCCCCCCAGGAATTTAACTCGGGTGGGTCGCATGAAACCCTTGGCCAATCCCAAACGGGAGGCCGGGGTTTTTTTTGCGCCTTTTGTTTGCTTTTAGACCGCGTTTCGGCGCAAAGGGCGCCGCATGATTGATATCGAAACCAATGTGTATTCATCGCGCGCCTGTCTATTTGCTGGGATAATCGCCACTCTCGCCTTTGCCGCATTGGCGGTGCAGCCTCTGCTTGGCGAAGGCACTTACATAGAAAACTTGGGCGGAATGCTGCGCTTTTTCACGATTTGGGGCAATGTTGCAGCCTGCGTGATCATGGCGCTGATCGCATTGGGACGGAACATCTCTCGCCCCGTCATGGCCGCTCTGGCGACGGCTTTGACGGTCATTGGCGGTATCTATTGGGCCTTATTGTCGGGCGAGCATCACCCAGCTGGCTATGACCGAATTACCAATCAGTTCCATCATACGATCATACCGGTGCTTGGCGTATTGTGGTGGCTTAAGTTTACGCCCAAGGCGCCCGCAACACGCGCGCTGATCCCCACCGTAATGGTTCCGCCTCTGACTTACGGAGCCTTTGCATTGGTACTGGGTCAGATGACCGGTTTCTACCCTTATTTCTTCACCGATTTGCCCGCGCTGGGCTGGCCGATGTTTCTGCTTAGCAATGTGCTGCTGGCGCTATTCTTTGCGGCATTGGGTGCAGGACTTGTGACGTTCAAAAACGCTGTCCAGCGTTTCTTCTAAAGCCTAAATCCAGCCAGCATCTTTCAATGCAGAGACATTAGCGCGGCTGACAGGAGCCTCTATCCCGCGCGCCAGAACAAGCCGGATATTGCGCCCTTCGCGCCGAACATCCTCTACCGCACCGCGCGCAACCCACCAGCTGCGATGGACTTGCATACCCTCCAGATCGCCCAGCTCTGCCACGGCATCACGCAGCCGCATCAGCACCATTTCGCTACCCAAAGCCGTATGCGCGCGGACATAGTGGTCCTCCATCTCAAGCGCGATAAGATCGCTACCAAGTGCTGACGGAAGACGTTCGATAAATGCTGGTTCTGGCAATGGAGGCGCAGTTACACCTGCGTTAGATGACAGCGCTTCTGCACCTTGCACATGCGAAGCAGGATCGCCTTTGCGCGCGCCAATCGCGTAAAACAGCGCGGAAATCCCGCCGCCAATGACCAACACGTAGAAATAGCTCGTTAGCGCTTCTTCGGCAGAGGGCCATTGGAACGCCCGCCCCAAAAACCCCATCGACCAAACAACCGCTGTCATCGGAACCGTCGCGACCAATACGGCCGCAATCCAAACGCCCCACTCGGGCAGATCGAGTTTGCGCGAGCCCCATTCAACAACCAAGCTCATCGGCGCATAAATCAGATAGCCGATCAGGGCAAAACCGACCCAATTCATCAGCCGCAAAGCGAGCGGCAATTCAAAGCTGCCGAATGGACCGATTAAGGCCAGAACCACGCCAATCACCACCATGATCGCCAAATCGATCACGATTCCGCGAGCGGTCCTGTTCCGGCTGCCATGTGCCTGTTCACTCATCATGCACACATTTGGCTGCCCATTCGCGCTTCGTAAAGTGGTAAAGGGTCGGATTTGCGCGCTTTTCACGAAGAGCACGCTCCATCCGCGCAAGGAGCATTGCCCGCGAACGGGCTGGCGGCATTGTGGTTCTCAACAAGCAATCAAACGATCCGATGGAGCCGCCATATGACCAGCCTTACCCCGAACCTTTCGCTTCCGAGCTTTCTTAAATTTGGCCCGGACAAGCCTGCTTTTGACCTAACCCCGCGTATGCGTGCCATCGTTGCCCTGGCCGCAACGGCCATGACGCTGGCTGTCTTTTACGCTCTATTTCGCGGGCTAACCGGTATCGCCCCCAGCCACCCGAATGCCCGCGACCTTGCCATTATCATTCACGTTGCAACGGTTGTTCCAGCGATCCCCTTGGGCGGGTTTCTGCTGCTCGCCCCTAAAGGCACGCCGATGCACAAAATGCTCGGCAAAGTCTGGGTGGCGCTGATGCTGATTACAGCAACATCTGCGATTTGGATTGGTGGCGGTTTCGGACCAATCCATATCTTCATCCCGATGACTTTCTGGGCATCTTACAAATTGATCGCGACGGCGCGGGCCGGCAATATGAAAGGGCATAAGAAGGAAATCCTCAGCCTTTACCTTGGCGCGCTGATGATCCCCGGTATCGTGTCCATGGCGCTGCCCGGACGGCTGATGAATGTCTGGCTGTTTGGGTAAGGCTTCCAAATATGCCGGCGCGGCGGCGTTTTGAGCAAAAACTCCAACACTCTAACGTCGCCGCTTCAGGATCAAATAGAGCGCGCCCTCGCCCCCGTGGCGGCGGTGCGCTTTTCGTACCGCTGCAATGGCACTGCCATGCGGGCCAGCTGCCAGCCAATCCAAGATTTTCGCTCTGATAGCGCCCCTGCGCGTGCCGCGATCTGCCGCATCAACCGGTCGCAGCTTGCCAGCAATCAACAATACCACCCGCGCATCCATCGCGCGCGCCTGCATCATCCCGCTATCGAGCCGCGCATGCGCACTGTCCAAATTGTGCCCATGCAGATCGAGTGTGAAGTCAGGCGCAATCTGACCGCTGCGAAGCTTCTTTTCCCAGCTACCATCAAGCCCCGTCTGCTTGGTTTGGTTTGACGACTGGGGCGCAGGTTTCGGATTAGTCTGTTGAGGTTTCGCAACCATCGCAGCAGGTTTTGACTTCGAGTTTGATAGCATGGCAGCCATTGCGCTTTCAGCCTGCTTGATCGGCGTTTTGGCAGACGTCTTGCCAGCCGGCTTGGTGGTTATTTTCGGATGCCTGCGCCCTTCTATCGGGGTCACACTATGGGCAAGCTTTGCCCATGCTTCGGCTTCTTCCTCGCTCAATCCGCGAGGGGTGCCGTACTGCGAATGGAGCCCAGACATTAGCGCGCGTTTAGGCGTTCTGCGCTCACCTTGGGCAGCAACAGCAAAGCTTCACCGCGCGCGCTCATTCCGCCTGCAATCGTCCGTGCATCTTGGCCTGCACCCCAGAATGTGTCGAACCGGTTTGCCCCCTTAATCGCGCCGCCCGTATCCTGCGCGATCCACATGCCATTGGCGCGGGCATTGTCCATATTGCCCAGCCATACAGGCGCGCCATAGGGCACAAAGCGCGGATCAACCGCGACCGAACTTTCACGCCGAACCGGAACACCAATTGAGCCGAGCGGGCCGTCACCTGTTAAAACGCGGAAGAATATCCAGCTTTTGTTGAGCTGCATCAGCGCTTTGCCATCAGCGGGATTTTCGCGGATATATTGCATGATACCTTGCATGGAACCGGCATATTTGCCCGGCCCTTCGCCAAGCAGGCCTTGCTTGCGCATGACCCCGCCAATGCCAACATATTCGCGGCCATTTTGCCCGGCATAGCCGATGCGGATGATCTCGCCCTGCGGTGTCCGCACACGGCCTGAACCCTGAATTTGAAGGAAGAACAATTCGACCGGATCAGCGGCATAGGCAATCTCTAACCCGCGTCCGGAAAGCGCGCCGGCTTCAATCTCGGACCGTTCGTAATAGGGCACAAATTCGCCCATATCATTGGTCCGGCCCAGCGGCGCGCGGCCAGTACGTTCACCCACAGGAGTAGTGGATGGCCATTGGCGCTTCAAATCATCCGGCATGGAGTAAATTGGCGTATTGCAGCCTGATTGAGCGGTCCGGCAGCCGCGAATTTCGGGTTCAAAATAGCCGGTGGCAAAAGCTTCTCCGGAACCTACAATCACGGTCTGGAAATGCTCTTTAAAGAAGCCTTCTGCACGGCTTGCCGGCCAGCCACTCGCGGCACCGCAGGATGTTTGCCATTCGCTATTGGTTGTCAGCCCGCTTCTGTCGGTGCGGCTCAGCAATTTGGGGCAGCTTTCCACAAAGCTTGCTAGCGCTGTTGCCGCATCGCCATCGCGCATGCCCAACGAGCTAATAGAAGGACCGCGCTTCACTCCCGCTAAAAGCGCGCTTTCCGCACCGGTAACTGGAGGCGTTTGTCCAGCTGACGTATTTTCGCCGTCAGGGATCAGTGAGCCGCAGCCCGCCAAAACGAGTGCGCCAGCAGCAATTGCAGAAAGTCGTGCGAAATGGGGGAACCGGTAAGCCATCGCCTTACGCTAGACTCTTGATGCGCCCTTATCAATTAGGGAAGAAAATTAGCCTTCGTCAGTCTCATCAAGAACCCACGCAGGATCGGAAGATTTCACATCCCGCATGAAAGTCCAGACATCGCGGCTTTCAATCGCATCAGCCAGCGATCCAGCAACAACATTGCCTTTCTTATCGCGGGTCACAGCGGCGATATCCGCCACGAATGACACGGCGATGCGGGCCATGCTGCCGTCCATTTCAGCGCGGCGCACCATGGTTTCTTCGATCCGAACAAGCCGGTTATCGAGGGTTTCCTTTGCAGCTTCGCGCGCATCAATCGCCGCGGAGAAGCTTTCGAACACATCATCATCGCATAATTCGCGCAGAGTATCGCGGTCGCCTGACCAAAATGCTTCTAGCACCATGCCATACGCGCCCTTGGCTCCTTCAAGGAAACCTGTGAGATCGAACCGGCTATCAGCGGCAGAAATTGCGCGGATGCCGCGTTCGGTTGCTGGAACTGATCCATCAAACATAGCTGCAACTGGTTTTGACGCAGCAGGCGTTACCAATTTCGGCGTTGCACTAATGTTTTCGCGCCCTGAATTTTCGCGGGCACTGCCTTCGTTCGGGTCGCGGGTATCATTTTCGCGCGCTTGATTGTCACGTTGATGCGGAATGCCATCTTCTTCTTCGGCGCGTTCGCCAAGCACCGAATAAAGCCGCATGCCCAAAAAGGCTGCGATCATCGCGAGGATTACGATTTCAATTATTCCACTAGACACAATATTGTTTTCCGTAGCTGCGGCGAGTCTTCACCCGCGCTCTATACCCCTCTGGTGCCTTAGATAAGACTAAAATACAAATGAACAACTGCGTAACGCGCCTTCAAACACCAAAGTTTGCAACATTTGACCGCAAAAGACCGCAATATGCAGACAAAGCATGCTCAAACTATGCAGTCTCTGCGCAGACTTATTGCGAGGTTTGCATCACAGTGCTAGGCGCGCCTCCAATCTCGACCGCAAATTTGATTAATTAACGAAAGAACACAAGCCATGGCCGATGAAGGCGACGTATTGACCGATCTGGACGGTAACCCCGCAGCACCAAACGGCGCTGACAATCAACCGACCGCAGGCATTATCACGCAATATGTGAAGGATCTTTCGGTCGAAAACCCGAATGCGCCCGACGTTTATCAGTGGGAAGAACAGCCCAAGATCGACTTGCAATTCAACATTGGCGCCAATCAGGTTAATGACGAAGTTCACGAGGTTGAGCTGAAAATTAATCTCACCGCGACTGCTGACAAGGGCCAAGTCTATCTGATCGAGCTATCCTATTGCGCGCTGGTTGGCCTGCGTAATATGCCAGAGGATCAAACGCACGCATTCCTGTTTGCAGAGGCTCCGCGTATTCTGTTTCCATTCGCCCGCCGGATCATAGCCGATGCGGTGCGCGACGCAGCCTTCCCGCCGATGTTGATGGAACCGATCGACTTTAACGGATTGTATGTGCAGCAATTGCAAGCGCAGCAAGCGGGCGGCGCAGACGGCGTACCGGCAGCCAACTGAGGCCGCACGGTGAAAGCTCGCATTTAAAATGAGCCTTCTCAAAAATGTTGGAACCATTGGCGGGCTAACAGCGGTTAGCCGCGTCTTTGGCTTTCTGCGCGATATACTGATCGCCCGCGTATTGGGCGCGACTGCCATGGGCGATGCCTGGCAGCTGGCCTTTATGTTGCCCAACCTGTTCCGCCGGCTGTTTGCAGAAGGCGCCTTTGCCAGCGCATTTGTTCCGCTGTTCAATCGGCGGATGAAAGAAGACGGCACTGTTGATGAGGCTGCAGATTTTGCGACGAGCGTATTGTCCGTCCTGCTTCCCATCCTGATCCTGTTTGGCGGGATCGCCATGCTGGTAATGCCGTGGGTGGTGGAATATTTCCTACCTGAAAACTTCCCAACTGATGCGGGTGCGGTGGAAACAGCGGTTCTGCTGGCGCGGATAACCTTTCCCTACTTAATGTTTATGAGCCTAGCGACTTTGGTTGCGGCAATACTCAACTCATTGTCGCGCTTTGCAGCAGCGGCAGCAGCTCCGGTCATCCTCAACATCTGTCTTATTGCCGCGCTAATCTATGGCGCGACATTGGATTTTGGACCTGCATCCCAGCGTGAAACCGCACAAGCGATGGCATGGGCTTTGTCACTTTCCGGCTTGCTGCAAGTGGTGTGGCTGTGGGGCTTTATGCGGCGCGCCGGGTTCAAGTTGTCGCTGATCTTTCCGCGCCTGGATGGCGGTGTGAAAGAACTGGGCATTCTGATCGTGCCTGCCATATTCGGCGCTGGCATTTACCAGATCAGCCGGTTCGTCGATCTGTTCTTTCTCTCTACATTGCCCGTGGGCAGCTACACCTATTTGCAGATGGCCGACCGCTGGAACCAATTGCCGCTTGGCATTATCGGTATCGCATTGGGCACAGCGATATTGCCCGCACTCTCTCGTCATTTGAGCCGTTCTGAAGATGAAGAGGCGGCGCGGCTGCAATCCAACGCTATCGAACTTTCTCTGCTGCTAACGGTACCATGCGCGGTGGCGTTGTTCTTCACCGGTACAGCATTCGTCCAAGTCTTCATGCAGGGCCAAGCCTTTACGCCGGAGGATGCCTTAGTAACAGGCACAGTCGTATCGGGATTGGTTCTGGGCCTACCTGCCTATGTGCTTGTGAAAGTGCTGACCCCGAATTTCTTCGCCCGCAAGGACACGCGGACACCTGTTTACACTGCTGCGGTGTCGCTGATTATCACCGTTGGCCTCAACATCGCATTGGTCCCGCGCATCGGCGTAATGGGGTTGGCAATTGCGGGCGCCGTGGGTGCATGGTGCAATATCGCGCTGCTCACCATCATCCTGCACACAAAAGGGTTCTTCAAAATCCCTGCAGCAGTCATTGCCCGTGCGCTGCGTATTTTCTTAGCCGCAGCGATAATGGGCGCAGCGCTTTGGTGGTTGATGCCCTATGTCTCCCATATGTTTACTGGCAGCGTTTTGGACAAAGCATTGGGCCTATCCGCGATCATGGGAACCGGCCTTGCCACCTATGCACCAGCAGCCTTTCTGCTCGGTGTACTCGACAAAAACGCCATGCAGCGCCTAATGCGCCGCAGCACTTAAACGAAAGAATGTAATATCATGCGCGTCGTCTCCGGCATTCAACCCACTGGCAATCTGCACCTTGGCAATTACCTCGGCGCGATCCGCAATTGGGTGCGCATGCAGGACGAAATGGGCGAAGGCGATGAAGCGCTGTATTTCCTCGCCGATCTGCACGCCATTTCCATGCCCCATGAACCCGCCGCATTGGCTGCCGGTACACTGGAAATGACAGCGGCACTCGTCGCTTGCGGGATTGATCCAGATAAGTCGATCCTGTTCAATCAGGCTCAAGTTCCCGCCCATGCTGAATTGCAATGGTTGCTTTCCGGGACAGCGCGGATGGGCTGGCTCAACCGGATGACTCAGTGGAAAGATAAGGCTGGCAAAAACCGCGAAGGGCAGTCGATTGCTCTGTTCACTTACCCCGCTCTGCAGGCCGCTGATGTTCTGCTGTATCAAGCAACCCATGTGCCGGTTGGTGACGATCAGAAACAGCATTTGGAATTGGCGCGCGATATTGCCGAAAAGTTCAACCGCGATTTCAGCACAGAAGACGCGCCGGTTTTCACCCTGCCCGAACCCATCGTTCCGCCAGAAGCGGCGCGGATCATGTCTTTGCGCGATGGTTCTGCCAAGATGAGCAAATCCGACCCATCAGAGGCAAGCCGGATCAATCTGGTTGATGACGCTGACACCATCATGAAAAAGGTGAAAAAGGCGAAGTCTGACGGCGATGTTCTGCCTTCAGAAGAGGCTGGACTAGAAGGGCGCGCAGAAGCATTGAACCTCGTCACCATCTATGCAGCTTTGACCGATAAGAGCATGGATGCGGTGCTATCCGAATTTGGCGGACAAGGATTTGACGCGTTCAAACCAGCTTTGGGCGAGGTTTTGGTAGAGACACTTGCGCCTATTTCAGCGCGGTTCCGTGAGCTGAAAGAAGACCGCGAATCGCTCGACGCAATTCTGGCGCGCGGGGCGGCAAAAGCACGCGAGCGCGGCGCCGCCACTTTGAGCGCCACGTACAAAGCCCTAGGCCTCGTCCGCGGGTAAACTGCTCAAAACACGAAATAAAATGAAACATTCGTGTTCAAAACAGGTTCAGAACGCCGTGCCTAAATAGGACGCTACAAAAGCCACTTTGGCGTTTTGGCAAGCCCAGTCTATACACCCATCGATGCAGGACCGGTGAATTAGGGTAGACAACCTAAGAGGATCGCAAAGATGACACTCACACTGAATATTACCGCGCGTAGTTTGAAACTCGCAAGCGTACCGCTGCTGATCGCTGGCCTCGCGGCCTGTGCTTCGCCGGGGTTCAAAGCTGATGTTTCCCGCTTCCAAACGCAATTGCCCGCACCGACTGGCGAAAGTTTTGCTGTCGTCGCAGACGATCCGAAACTGGCCGGCGGTCTCGAATTTGCGCAATATGCGCGCAGTGTAGAGGCGCAAATGGCGCGCCTTGGCTATGCGCCTGCGACGCCAGAAAACGCGAGCCTGCTGGTTCGCTTTGATTACGGCGTTGACAAAGGGCGCGAGAAATTGCGCCGCACTGGCTTCCAAGACCCATTTTATGACCCATGGTATCGCGGATATCGCGGCGGTTTTTACCGGTCACGCTTCCGTTCACGCGGGTTTTACCGGCCACGCGGCGCATGGGGTTATGGTTTTTATGACCCATGGTTCGGCGGTTCGGAGGTTCGCAGCATTACGATCTACACCAGCGGTATCGATATGAAAATTGACCGCACTGCAACAGGCGAACGCCTGTTTGAAGGCAAGGCAGAGGCTGTTTCGACTTCCAATCGCCTTCCATATCTCGTGCCGAACTTGGTTGAGGCAATGTTCACAGACTTCCCGGGCGGTACTTCGGGTGAGACATTGCGGATCACAATTAAGCCGGAAGAGACAAAGGTTCGCCGGGTTAACTAGCGAACAGCAAACAAGCAGTTTCCTTGGACGGAAAAGAGAAGGGCGGCGCCAGCAACAGTTGGCCCGCCCTTTTTGCTGCCTGCATTCAGTTAAAGCTTCGCGTGCCCGCCGGTTGAGCCAAAGCCGCCTGCTCCGCGATCCGTCGCATCCAGCTCATCGACTTCGGTCCAAACCCCTTGCGTAACGGGGGCCACGACCAATTGGGCTACACGGTCGCCGCGTGCGATCACGAAATCATCCGTCCCGTGATTGATCAGCAGCACTTTCAATTCACCGCGATAATCACTGTCAATTGTGCCTGGAGTATTGGGAACGGTAATACCGTGCTTAAACGCTAGGCCAGAACGCGGACGAACCTGAATCTCATACCCGATCGGAATGGCAACGCTTAAGCCGGTTGCAACAGCATGACGCGCAGCAGGCGGTATCGTCACATCTTCAGCCGCAACAATATCCATTCCCGCTGCGCCGTCTGTTGCATAGCGAGGCAATTCTAAACCTTCTCCATGCGGCAGACGCTTGACTTCGATTGAAACGGAATTGGTCATCTTAATCCTTGGCCTCCAGCGCCAATGCCATGCGTTCAACAAGCGCGATTGCCACGTCTAACTTTGGCATTTCATCCAAGCTTTCCGTGCCGCTTTGTGAGATGATATGAACACGGTTGTGCCCGCCGCCCATTACGTCTCCCGAAACATCATTTGCAACGATCCAATCCGTGACTTTGCGTTTACGCTTAGCTGCGGCGTGTTTCAGCACATCATTGGTTTCGGCCGCGAAGCCGACCAGCAATTTAGGGCGCTTATCTGACGCAGACAGATTGGCGAGAATATCCGGGTTTTCAGTGAGCTGTAGCGCAGGCGGAGCTGCGCCGCGTTTCTTGATCTTCTCACCCTGAAATTCCTTAGGCTTCCAATCGGCAACTGCTGCGACCATCACGGCAATATCGGCGGGCAAAGACGCTTTGACCGCATCCTGCATTTGCGCGGCGCTTTCCACGTCGATACGGTCAACACCAGCGGGCGTTTTCAGCCAAACGGGGCCAGCGACCAAAGTCACTTTTGCGCCCATCGCAGCAGCGGCGGCTGCAATTGAGAAGCCTTGTCGGCCAGAAGAACGGTTGCCGATATAGCGCACAGGATCAATCGCTTCCCATGTTGGGCCGGCGGTGATCAGCATATGCTTTCCGGCAAGCGGTTTATGATCGGCAGGAATGTCTATCCCATCGCCCGTAACATCAGCCAGATCTTCGGACACGCGCACGGGTTGGTTGTCGCCCGCAATCGGTTCTGGAGCGTCTCCGCCCGCTTTCATTTCATGATTGATCGCCTCTGGATCGGTTGGCGGGGCAGCGCCTGCGCTGCCCTTGCTGGCGAGAAGCGGGCTGCTCGCATCGGGAACAGGCAGCTCTGCGTTTTCTTCGGGTAGTTCGCTCTCTGGTGTATCCAGATATTCCGTCTCAATTTCTTCTGCCGAGCGCTTGGGGGTCGACGAGCGCGGGATAATCGCAGAAAGCAATCCGCCCAAACCGCTCGCGAAACCAGTTTCCTCTTCGCTCTCTTCTTCAGGTTCCAGCGCCTCTTCAACCAGATCAGCCGGGGTGTTTTGAGCAGGCTCGCCCAGAACAGACGGATCCGCTAGTCCCAATTCCTGCGCAATTGACGCCCAGATGGCTTCTGGTTCTGGCAGTCGGCCATAGCCAAATTCACCGCATGCCATTGCACCCTCGTCAGGATGGAGCACGCGAACATCAGCATCACGCAAAGTCTGCACATTGCGCTGAGTCGCAGCATGTTCCCACATCCGCACATTCATAGCAGGGACAACCATCACCGGCTTATCAGTGGCAAGGATCAAAGTAGTCGCCAAATCATCGGCAATACCCGTTGCCATCTTCGCCATTAAATCTGCCGTGGCGGGGCAGACAACCACCAAATCAGCCTCTCGGCTCAGCTGGATATGGCCCATTTCCGCCTCATTCTTGAGGTCAAACAGGCTGGTATAAACTTGGTTTTCGCTCAGCGCTGCCAAAGTCATGGGCGTCACAAATTGCTGACCGCCATTCGTCACAACGCAGGTTACATCCGCCCCGCCCTTGCGGATCAGGCGCACCAATTCGCACGACTTATAGGCTGCGATACCGCCGCCAACGATCAGAAGGATCCTCATCGTGCCATACTCCTAGGGATATTCCCTCTTGCCCGCAGCCCAAACTGCCCTTAGCCGCATTCTCATAACGCGCTTACAAACGGGTTTCCAGCATAGCTTTAAAGAGGGTGCTTAACGCCGGTCGATTGGAAACGGCAACAAGCCCTTGCAAAATTGCTAGGCATGGGAACCTTACCCGTACTATTAAGTAAAGACAGCAAGATTTAGGAGAGACCGTCAATGAAATTTTCATCCAAGTTTTTTGTGGCAGCTATGGCTTCTGTTAGCCTGGCCGCCTGTTCGCAGGCCGACACCGCAACCGGTGATGCAGAAGCCGGTGCGGACGAAAAGAAAGTCGCATGGGATTATGGCGATGAAAAAGGCCCGGCGAACTGGGGCACTTTGAGCGAAGAATATGCTGCATGTGCAAGCGGGCTTGAGCAATCACCGATTGATCTGCCCGCCGCCAGCGAAGCGAACCTGATCACGGTCACCACCAATTATGGTGAGACGAGCGCGGAAGTCGTCGATTTGGGTAAGACTATCCAAGCGAACGTAGCCGAAGGCATGAGCCTGATCTCCGGCGACACGGAATATGGACTGGTACAGGTTCACATGCACACGCCGTCTGAAAACACTGTCGAAGGCAAAGCTTTCCCAATGACAGCGCACTTCGTGCATGCCAGCGCAGAAGGCGCCTTTGCCGTGCTGGGCATTATGTTTGAAGAAGGCGAAGCGAATCCGGCGATTGATGCTATTCTCGGCAATGTTGGAAGTGCTGCGGAACTGGACCTTTCCGACATGCTGCCAGCTGAGCTGAACGCTTACAACTTCCCCGGCTCGCTCACCACGCCGCCATGCACAGAAGGCGTAAACTGGCACGTTGTGTCGACGCCAGTATCAGCCAGCGCAGAACAAATCGCAGCACTGACTGAAGCGATGGGCAATAATGCGCGTCCGGTTCAGCCGCTTAACGAGCGCGAATTGTAAGCGCTCTTTTAGCTTCCTAATGAGAAGGCCTCTGCGGGAAACCCCAGAGGCCTTTTTCTATGGGCGCGGCCTTTTCTTTGAGCGATCTTTTGGATGCCGGCGCTGGCTTCGGGATTAGCGCAGAAGGGGCACATGGCCTCACATCCATTCGCGCAGACTTTACCAGCTTCTTCATGGTCAGCGGGGGTTGTCTGGTTTGGGGCGCCATCGCTCAGCGGCGAGATCCGCTAATTATCGGTTCTTTGTTGATGCTAGTGACGCTGGCAGTCCGATTGGTGGCGCTTGCAATTGATGGCAGTTTTGAAGGTTACACCACGCCAATGGTTGTCGAAATTGTGGTCGGCCTTCTCGGCCTAACCGGTGCGAAAGTCCTGCCAGCAAAAGCGCGCAGTTAACCGATCCAACCGAGCATTTGCGCACCATATAAAGCGCCAGCTCCGACAGCCGCAGCAAACAGCATTCCCGGCCAATTGCGCGGCTTCGCCCCTGCCTTCTTTTCCCACATCAGCGGAACTTCTGGCAAAGGCGCAGCAGGCGGTGCGCCGCCGGGATCGGGGAATTGCTCTTCTAACCGGCGGACTAGCGACGGTATGCGCAGGAATGTTCCCGCATCTTCCTTAATCCGATCAGCAATCGCAGCCTCTGGCCCCAGCTCATCGCGGATCCAATTTTTTACATAAGGACCAGATGTGTCCCACATATTGATTTGCGGATTAAGCTGAGTCGCGATCCCTTCGACCATCACCATCGTCTTTTGCAGCAGCAGCAAATGCGGCTGCGTCTGCATGTCGAAATCGCGAGTGATGGCAAACAGACCGTCGAGCATTTGGCCTACGGATAGCTCATCCACCGGCTTGCCGCGCATCGGTTCACCCACTGCGCGCAATGCGGTCGCGAACTCACCCACATCATGATAATCGGGCACATATTTTGCTTCAAAGTGGATTTCAGCCACGCGCTTATAATTACCGGTCGTCAGTCCGTAGAGAATCTCTGCCAACCACATACGCGCACGCCGATCAATCCGGCCCATAATGCCAAAATCAATCGCCACGATTGTGCCATCGTCCTCAACAAACAGATTGCCCTGATGCATGTCTGCGTGAAAATATCCGCCCGCAATCGCTTGGGTTAGGAAAGACAGGACTAGGCGCTGCGCCATCTCTTCCAAATCGTGCCCACGCGCGCGCAGTTCATCCAATTTGCTAATCTTGATCCCATCGACCCATTCGACGCACATCACGCGGCCATTGGTCCGGTCCCAATCAATATCGGGCACGCGGAACCGTTCAAAACCAGCCATATTGTCAGCCAGCTCTGACGCAGAGGCCGCCTCGCGCCGCAGATCAAGCTCGCGCAAGGTCCAGCGTTTGAAATTGGCAATGGTGAGCGCAGGGCGAAGGCGCGCGGCTTCTCCGCCCATCGCTTCTAAATGAGCCGCTGCCCATTCATATGTGTCAATGTCTTTGGCAAAGCGTTCGCGAATACCCGGGCGGAGCACTTTGACTGCTACGTCGCGGCCCTCGCTTGTCACAGCACGGTGAACCTGAGCAATTGATGCCGCGCCAACCGGCTCTGGATCAATCGCAGAAAACAGCGTTTCGAGTGGCTGGTCAAAAGTCGCAGCGATTGCGGCTTCTATTTCAGTAAAGGGAACGGGCGGCAAATTGTCTTGAAGGCTGAGCAGGTTTTGCGCCGCCTCTTCCCCCACCAAATCGGGCCGTGTCGCAAGTGACTGGCCAAGCTTTACCGCTGCGGGACCAATCGCCTGAAACGCACCGGCATAATCGGGCACTTTGGGTTGAAACGTGCCGAAACGCGCAATCCGCGCGAGCCGCTTTACCGGTGGCGGCGTGTTGGGGTCAGCCTCAATCCCGCGCAATGCGCCATGCTTCGCCAGCGTTCGGCCCCATTTCAGAAGCCGGAAGATATGGGTTACTGGGCGTGTCACGCGACTATATTTTCCATCCGGAATGGATTGCAACTGCGCCGCCGAAAATTGCCTCGACCCGTGTATTCACAAATCCAGCATCGCGGATCATGCTTTCAAACACGGGCATTTCTGGAAAGCGGCGGATCGATTCGGCGAGATAGCGGTAGGATTCCTCATCACCTGCAATCATCTTACCCATCTGCGGCATGATTTTATGCGAATAGACATCATATATCTCTTTAAAACCGGGCCACTGCGTGGTCGAAAACTCCATGCAATAAAAACGCCCGCCGGGCTTCAAAACACGGTGCGCCTCGTTCAAAGCCTTAGGAATATCTGTAACATTGCGAATGCCGAATACGATTGTGTAAGCATCGAATGTGCTCGCCGGATAGCTTAGCTCTTCTGCATTCTGGCATGACCACACAAGGCTATCGAGGCCGCGTTCCACCGCGCGCTCGACACCCACATCCAGCATATCCTGATTGATATCGGCAACGGTCACATCCGCGCCGCGATCTGTCATGCGGAAAGCAATATCGCCCGTGCCGCCCGCCATATCTAAAATCGCTTCACCAGCCTGCGGTTTTACCCGCTTAACAAAGCGGTCTTTCCAAAGCCGGTGCATCCCGCCCGACATCGCATCATTCATAATGTCATATTTGCTGGCAACACTGGAGAAAACCTCGCCAACTCGGGCGGTTTTTTCTTCTGGAGCGACATCTTCATATCCGAAGGAAACTTGATCAGTCATAGTGGTAAGCGCCTTAGGGAAGTTTCGCGGGGGAGCAAAGCTTGTTAAAGGCTCTCTTATGCCAGAACTACCCGAAGTTGAAACAACCGTGCGCGGCCTTGCGCAATTCTTGGATGGAGAGCGGATCACCCGCGTGGTGCTGAACCGCCCGAATTTGCGCCGCCCTTTCCCGCCAGAGCTGGTGCAAGTGATGACCGGCGCGACAGTGACCGGCCTTAGCCGCCGCGCAAAATATGGCCTCATCCATTTGGACCGCGATCAGACGATGGTATTTCATCTGGGCATGAGCGGGCGCTGGCGAATTGATCCAGCAGAACCGGAAAAACACGATCATTTGGTGATGGAGACGGCAGACCATTCCTTTGCGCTGTGCGATCCGCGCCGGTTTGGTTCGGTTGATCTGATGGCAACGGATGCGCTGAATGATTGGCCGCCATTTGCTGCGCTTGGCCCAGAACCGCTTGGTCCAGACCTTACGCCAGCCTATCTCAAATCTGCGCTCAAAGGCCGGATGCAAGCGATCAAGCTATGCCTGCTCGATCAAAGCGTGGTGTGCGGACTAGGCAATATATATGTGTGCGAAGCTTTGTTCCGCGCAGGCATCCACCCACGTAAAAAGGGAGGCAAGGTTACGCGACCTCAGTTTGTCCGACTTGTGCCGCACGTAAAAGAAGTGCTTTCTCAATCGATCAAAGATGGGGGATCATCCTTACGCGATTATGCTGCGCCCGATGGCGAGCTAGGCTATTTTGCGACACGCTTTGATGTCTATGGCCGCGATGGGGAACCTTGTCCGAATGGTGATGGAGGGATTATTCGGCGCATTCAACAAGGCGGGCGCAGTACGTGGTATTGCCCCAAATGTCAGAAATAATGGCGACGTGAGTTGGAACCAAGGACGCTCATAGGCAAAGCATTTTCTTGACCTTCCCTGCGCGCCTGCCTATGTGCCTCGCTTTCCGGCGGTAAAACGCCGCTTTTCTTGATTCTGATTCTAACACAAATGGGCCGCGCCAGTCGCTGCTCAATCGAAGGACAAACATGGCCAATACGCCGCAAGCTCGCAAACGGATCCGTCGCAACAATCGCCGCGCCGAAGTTAATACTGCACGCGTTAGCCGCATTCGCGGTTTCGTGAAGAATGTTGAAACGGCGATTGAAGGCGGCGACAAAGCTGCGGCGCAAGACGCTTTGAAAGCAGCGCAACCAGAATTGGCACGCGGGGTTGCTCGCGGTGTGTTCCACAAGAACACCGTGGCACGCAAAATGTCGCGTCTTTCTAAGCGAGTCGCAGCGCTCTGATTCGCTAGTAATCATTACGTCCGATTGAAAAATCGACGATTGAAGGGCTGCTCCAATGGGGCGGCCCTTTTCATTTGATCATACCAATTCACTCTACTTAGCGTGAAACCTTAGGGATTCCCGCGATTCGCACCCCATCCAACCTATTTGTCTATAAAATTCAATGCTTTGAACACAAACCTGCGGCATATACTGAGTCAACAATTTTATTTAACTTTTTTTGCCATGGTTTCCCTTGCGCTAATTAGAATCTGGTCGCTAAAAGCATCTCAGCACGGAGCGGGACAGTCTGTGCTTTTACATTTTTGGACGACGGGCATCTCTTAGAATTGCGATTCTGGGACATGGTGAAACTATGCCTATCGTATGGGGTTTGAGTGTTTTCGCGGGATCGGGACTTTCGCGAATTGGGGACAGGAATTTAGGTTCGAATGGCGCACAATAATGACAACACCAAAGCGAAGCGGCCAAAAGGTCATGAAGATTTGATGGAAGATGCAGAGGCTGTGAACCTTGCAGCCGATTGGTCTGACATCAGCCAAGGCCTTCGCAAAGATTTGGGGCATCAATTGCACAGCCAATGGATCAAGCCGATCCAGCTTGGCGGTTTCGAGCCAGAAACAGGCACACTCGATCTTTTCCTCCCAACTGAATTCTCATCCAATTGGGTCAATGACCGTTTCCACGACAGGCTTTCGCTCGCATGGAAAATTGCTCGCAGCGAAGTGCGCAAGGTTCGTATCCAAGTGCATCCCGGCCGCCGCCAGCTTCCTGAACTGCGCCTTGGCGATGGTCGGCGCGCTGCCAATGACGGCCTCGATACCAGCGCCATTGCAGTCGCTGCGGGTACGATTGGCGAAGCTGGATTCACCTCATCTGTGGGTCTCGACCCGTCACTGACATTCGCCGCCTTTGTAACGGGTGAAACAAACATCCTAGGCTGCAATGCAGCGCAGCGTATGGCTGCGACAGAACAACCGCAGTTTTCGCCGCTCTATCTGAAAGCAGCCACTGGTCAGGGCAAAACACATTTGCTTCACGCTATCGGTCACGCCTATCTCAATGCACATCCGCGTGCGCGCATCTTCTATTGCAGCGCCGAACGCTTCATGGTTGAATTTGTTCAAGCGTTGAAGAACAATCAGATGATCGAATTTAAGGCGCGCTTGCGCAGTTTCGATCTGCTTTTGGTGGATGACATTCAATTCATCATCGGCAAAGCCAGCGCCCAAGAAGAACTGCTTTATACAATTGATGCTTTGCTGGCAGAGGGCAAGCGCCTCGTCTTTGCCGCTGACCGCGCTCCGCAAGCATTGGACGGGGTTGAACCGCGCCTGCTTAGCCGCCTTTCAATGGGTCTGGTGGCGGATATTCAGCCAGCCGACATTGAATTGCGACGCAAGATTTTGGAATCGAAGCTAACACGCTTTGCGCCGCTCGAAGTGCCCGGTGATGTGATCGAATTCCTTGCCCGCACCATTACGCGCAATGTTCGCGAACTGGTCGGCGGTCTGAACAAGCTTATCGCTTATGCGCAGCTAACCGGCCAAGAAGTTTCACTCAATCTGGCAGAGGAACAGCTCACTGATATTTTGTCAGCCAATCGCCGCCGGATCACCATTGACGAGATTCAGCGCACTGTTTGCCAGTTCTACCGCATTGATCGCAGCGAAATGTCATCCAAGCGCCGCGCTCGCGCAGTTGTGCGCCCGCGCCAAGTGGCAATGTATCTTTCAAAAGTGCTCACGCCGCGCAGCTATCCTGAAATCGGACGCAAGTTCGGCGGACGCGATCACTCAACGGTTATCCATGCGGTTCGCCTGATCGAAGATTTGCGCCAGCGGGATGCCGATATGGACGGCGATGTGCGCAGCCTTTTGCGGCAGCTTGAAAGCTAACATCCACACAAAACCCACAGCTCTATCCGCAGGTCTTTCAACAAGGCTGGCGGTTGGCTGCGACCGGGCGCTATACACAGCCTACCCATGAGCGCATCCACACCCTTATCCCCAGCACGGCTCGACCGTTTCGCGCGCCACATCGTGCTGCCGGAGATTGGCGGCGCTGGCCAAGTTGCGCTGGCTGAAAAGCACATTGCAGTCATTGGATTGGGCGGGATCGGATCTCCAGCTTTGCAATATCTCGCTGCCAGCGGAATTGGGCAGTTCACTTTAGTTGATGATGACGAAGTGGATGCGAGCAATTTGCAGCGCCAAACAATCTTCACCCAGCGCGATATAGGGCACGGTAAAGCCACATCAGCGCGCCGATGGCTTGCTAATTTTGACGACGATTTGGATGTGACCATTTCTGATGAACGCATCACGCCATCCAATGTTGGTGACTTAATCGCGGGCGTCGATCTAGTACTTGATGGAACCGACAATTTCGCAACACGGCTAGCTGTATCCGATGCCTGCGTGGCTGAACGCGCGCCTTTGCTTTCAGCCGCCGTCGGACGGTTTCAAGGGCAAGTGGGCGCCTTCGCCGGACACTTAGCTCACCAGGCTTGCTATCGCTGCTTTGTTGGCGATGCATTTGATGCCGAAGATTGCGACACATGTGCAGAGGACGGCATGCTCGGCGCGATGGCCGGATGGGCGGGCAGCTTCGCCGCAATGCAAGCGGTTCGTATATTGCTCGAAGGCGTTAGCGCTTTTGGTGATCCGCAATGGGGCAAATTGCACATATTGGACGGAATGAAACCCGGCATGCGAACGCTAAACATCGCCAAAGATGCCGCCTGCAAGGCTTGCGGAAGCCCCGCGCCTTGATTTTGTGCCGCAAAGTCCCAATTGTTGAGCCGAACACGCCTTAGGAAAACCAGCCATGATTACCCTTCTCTCGCCAGCCAAAAAACTGAACTTTGATGGCAGCGAAACTTCTTTGGATATCACCAAACCGCGGCTTGATGCAGACACGCGCGCCATTGCAAAAGTGGCGAAGAAACAGTCGGCGGCAGACCTTAAACGGTTGATGCATATTTCAGATAATCTGGCGGAATTGAATGCAGAGCGGTTTAAAGCCTTCGATCTGGATGGTCGTAGCAATTCAGCGAAGCCCGCTGGTCTGACCTTTGATGGCGATGTCTATTGGGGGCTTGAGGCAAAGAGCATGGATGATGCCGCCCTAGCCTACGCTCAGGATCATTTGCGCATTTTGTCCGGCCTTTATGGCCTGCTGCGGCCAATGGATGCGATCCAGCCTTACCGGCTTGAGATGGGCACAAAGATGGCCAATCCGCGCGGCAAATCGCTCTATGATTTTTGGGGTAGCCGCATTGGTGATCAATTGGCCGAGGATTTGGGCGAGCATAGTGATTCTACTATTGTGAACCTTGCTTCCAATGAGTATTTTAAAGTGGTGGATACGGGCGTTTTGCCGGGCAAAGTCCTCACAGCCAGCTTCCTGAATGTGAAAGACGGCGAGGCGCGCCGTTTGATGTATCACGTGAAATTTGCGCGCGGGCTAATGGCGCGATGGATCATGGAAAACCGGATCGAAAACGCGGATGATCTGCGCAGCTTTGATGCGGAAGGCTATAAGTTTGATGCCAAAGCTTCGAGCGAAACAGAGCTAGTCTTCACCCGCAAACAGCCACCGGTGAAGAAAAGCGCGAAGAAGTAGCTTTAACCCGCCGAAACCTCATTCACCCAAGCAGGCACAAGCTCGCTAGCAGGGCCGAGGCGGCTATCATCAAACCATGCTGAGCCTTCTGACGCCTCAAGATTCAGTTCCAGCGTGGCTGCGCCGCATTCCTTCGCATCACGAACAAAGCCAGCGGCGGGATAGACCGCGCCTGAAGTGCCAATGCTTACGAACAGATCGCAATCGCGGATGGCAGCGTAAATCCGCTCCATTTGATAGGGCATTTCGCCAAACCACACGACATCAGGGCGCAGGCTGGGCGCTTTACAGATCGGGCATTTGGGCCGATCCGATAATTCCGCATCCCATGGGCTGCGCATCTCGCAAACGGCACACAGCGCAGACTTCAGCTCACCATGCATATGCAGCACTTGATTCGAGCCGCCGCGCTCATGCAGATCATCGACATTCTGTGTGACCAGCAGCAGATCGCGCTCTTGATCTTTGGAAAACTCCGCCTCCAACCTAGCTAAAGCGCGGTGCGCGTTGTTGGGCTCAACCTTTGCCAAAGCCTCGCGCCGCATATCGTAAAAGCCCAGCACCAGCTCTGGATCACGCGCGAACCCTTCAGGCGTTGCGACATCCTCAACCTTATGCTGCTCCCACAGACCTCCGGCATCACGGAACGTATCAATCCCGCTTTCTGCGCTAATCCCCGCGCCCGTCAGCACCACAATCTTGCGCAAATCATTCATGCGGGCCATGAACCACGCTGGATTAGGAGACGCAAGTGGCGAGAATGGGAATTATCGGCAGCAAGGGGCGCATGGGCGGTGCCTTAGTGCGGGCTATCGAGGAAGCTGGCCACAGCCATGCCGGCGGTGTGGATCAGGGAGATGATGTTTCCACATTGGCCGCCGCGTCGGACTGTCTAATTGATTTTAGTGCGCCCGCTGCTTTGGCCGGAAACCTTGCTGCGGCTCATACTGGCGGGGCCGCCATTCTGATAGGCACCACAGGGCTGGATGAAACGCATTTCGCCGCCATAGAGAACGCGGCGCAAAACGGCGCTGTTCTGCAAACGGGCAATACATCGCTGGGCGTAAATCTGCTCAGCCATCTGGTGGAAACCGCGGCAGCAAAACTCGGCGCGGATTGGGATCTCGAAATTCTAGAGATGCACCACCGGCACAAGGTTGATGCCCCATCAGGCACAGCGAAATTACTGGGCGAGGCAGCAGCGCGCGGTCGCGGCATTGATCTGGCCGCCAATATGGATAGCGGGCGCGACGGCATTACTGGTGCGCGCAAGGAGGGCAGCATCGGCTTTGCGGCCCTACGCGGCGGCAGCGTAGCGGGCGATCACAGCGTCATCCTAGCGGGCGAGCAGGAACGCATCACGCTCTCACATCAAGCAGAGGACCGAATGATCTTCGCGCGCGGCGCGGTAAAAGCTGCCGCTTGGCTGATTGGGAAAGACGCCGGTCGATACACAATGGGCGATGTTCTGGGCTTAGACTAACATAGCCGCATAAGAGTTTGGGAGAGACACAAATGGCATTGGATCCAGCAGCAGCCACGCAGGCCTATATCGACACGCTAAGCGCCGATGAACTGGCGCTGGCCCGTGATTACACCACCGGCAATCATTGGCTCATATTGGGCGGATTGTTGGTGAGTGCATTGGTCACCTGGCTGATCGTACGATCAGGTGCGCTGGATTGGGTGTTCAACAAAATCAGCGACAAATGGCAAAATTTGCGCGTGTTTGTTGTGGCGGCGGTTTTCAACCTAGTCAGCACATTCCTAACCCTGCCCTATTCCATCTACACTGAATGGTCGCGCGAAAGCGTATATGGCCGCACCAGCCAACCATTGACCGATTACCTTAGCCAAGGGGCAATCGGCACAGTCATATCCACCCTGCTCGGCAGCCTACTGCTGGTAGGCGTGTATTTCCTGATCAGGCGCTCGGCCAAATTATGGTGGGCATGGGCCGGCGGATTGGTCGCAGTCTTCGCCGCAATGGCCATGCTCTTATCACCCACGCTGATCGAGCCATTGTTCAATGATTTTCAGCCAATCCCTGATGGCGAGGTTCAGGACGCCGTTTACGCTATGGCGGATGAGGCAGACATTCCGCGCGATCGCGTTTTCATGTTCGACGGATCGCGCCAATCAAACAATTTCACCGCCAATGTGTCTGGCATCGGCAGCTCTGCCCGCATCGCCATTTCCGATGTTGCGATGGATGAGGCAACCTTGGATGAAGTGAAAGCAGTGACCGGTCACGAGGTTGGCCACTATGTACTTGGCCATGTGTGGCGGATGATCGGCGTTATCAGCTTTATGGCGATCATCGGCTTTTTCCTAACGGCGAAAACCTATGATTGGTTCGCCCGCAAATTTGGCACTGACGCAGCGATTTCCGATGTGCGCGGGATTGCCGTTCTGACCTTTACCGTCGGACTGTTTATGGCGCTGCTCCAACCAGCGCTGAACAATATTATCCGCATTGGTGAAGAGGAAGCAGATGACTATTCGCTCGCCACGGTCGGCCTACCCGATGGCCTGTCCGGCGCGCTGATTAAGACGGCGGAGTACCGTTATCCGCTGGCTGGCCCGCTTGAGGAGACTTTGCTCTACACCCACCCCACGGTAGAAAACCGCGTGCGCAATGCGATGGAGTGGAAGGCGGCAAATGCCCCGTCCAAATAGGCCATGACCCCAAGAGTATGACAAAAGACCAGATCTTTGAATTTTTCCGGCGTCTGGCAGAGGAAAACCCTGAGCCTGAGACGGAATTGGAATATGGCAATGCGTATCAGCTAACGGTCGCGGTTGCTCTGTCTGCGCAAGCGACGGATGTGGGCGTGAACAAAGCGACCAAAGCTCTGTTTGCGAACGTGGAGACGCCGGAGCAAATGCTGGAATTGGGGCTGGACGGGCTTGTCAGTCACATCAAAACCATCGGGCTGTTCAATTCAAAGGCGAAGAATGTGATCGCGCTTTCACAGCTGCTCGTCGATGAATATGACAGCGTCGTGCCAGACACGCGCGAGGACCTTGTCCGCCTACCCGGTGTGGGGCGTAAGACAGCCAATGTGGTGCTGAATTGCTGGTTCAAACAAGAGACCTTTGCCGTTGATACGCATATCTTGCGGGTCGGCAACCGGACCGGTCTGGCCAAGGGTAAGACGCCGGACCACGTCGAGGCGAAGCTGGAAAAGCGCGTGCCGCAACCTTTTCGCTTGCATGCGCATCACTGGCTGATCCTTCATGGGCGCTATGTCTGCAAAGCCCGCACGCCGGAATGCTGGCGCTGCGGTCAGGTCGATTTATGCAGTTTTCGAAAGAAAGTGATGGAAGCGCCTAAGGGGCGGTGAGTCAGGCTTGGCGCGCCCTGATATCTCGCCAATATTCATCCGCTACATCTTCGTCTATTTCTATCGGTTGCGAGCTTTGGGGATAAAGACGATCAGCGCCGTCTTTGCGTGGGCCGGAAATCCAAAAGTGGTCGCCATTGTCCTCGGCGATGTGGTTGTATTTATAGCCTCGCCGTCCGGCCTTGCGAAAAGTTCTTCCCTTGTATTGTACAGAGCGACCCGATTTAGAAAACGAGACTCTTCCAATTCGAGCTGGACCATTCGATCCCTCAGATTTGTCTTCGATATACATAATGCGCCTTTTGTGAACTGACATGACGCTCAAACATCATCCGCTGAGATCATTGCTTCCTTATCAATCTCACCCGTCAGGCTCGACGAGGTAGAATTCTCAGTCTGGGTCAGATCGTAGCCGCATTTGCCGCAAATCTTGGCAGGCCAAGGCATAAAGTAATCCATTCCTCCAAGTTTCTGCTGAAAAACTGAAACGCCGCAAGCTGCACAGCCTATCGTGATGCGCCATCCGCTTAAAAGCAAGAATGCAATCATCAGTGGAAACCACCAGGCGATCGAGAAATATTCTTCTGGCACAAGTATGATTGGTACAAGGACAAGGGCCAATCCCATAAAGATGACCCAGAGCATAGATGATTTGCCTTTCCCATAAGGCGAAAGATCATTGCGTCTAAACATCATCCGCTGAGATCATTTCTTCCTTATCAATCTCACCCGTCAGGCTCGCCACTGTCGTTGCCACGGCGGCATCGCCGCTAACATTGGTGGTCGTGCGCATCATATCCATAATCCGGTCAATACCGGCCACCAATGCGATAGTCTCCAGCGGGACGCCAACCGCGCCAAACACCAGCACCATCATAATCAGGCCCGATCCCGGAATGCCCGCCGCGCCAATCGCGCCCAACGTGCCCAGCACCGAAATGGTCACATAGTCGCCCCAAGTCAGATCAACGCCGAACACTTGCGCGCCAAACAAAGTCGCAAGGCCCAAATACATCGCGGTGCCATTCATATTGATCGTCGCGCCCAGCGACACGACAAAGCTCGCAACTGAGTTGGAAACACCCAGATTGCGCCGGGTACAGCGCAGGGTAACGGGCAATGTCGCATTGGAGCTGGCGGTGGAATAGCTCACCGCAATCGCATCAATGATCCCGCGGAAGAAATCCATCACCGGCAGGCGCGCGATGAATTTGATCATACCGGCATAGATGATTCCGATAATCAAGAAGCAGCCGAGGTAGTTGAGGAATACGAGAATACCCAGCGCCTTTAGCGCCTCAACACCCAAAGTTCCCGCCACCCATGCCATCAGTGCGAATACGCCGAACGGGGTCAGCTCCATCACCACCATCGTGACTTTTTGCATCACGACGCTGCCGGATTCGAAGATTTTGAGAACAGGCTGCCCCTCTTCCTTCGCCATCAAAATGCCAATACCGATCAGCAGAGAGAAGACGATCAGCGGCAATACATTGACGTCCGCCATGACTTGCACGGGGCTGGATGGGATTACCTCCAGCAACATTTCTTGAAAACTCTGAGCGTTTTCACTCCGGTCATTGGCTTTATCTAGGGCGCTTTGGTCGAGCGCCATTGTGGAGCGGTCAAGCCCAGCACCCGGCTTCACAAGAGTACCGATTGCCAGCCCAAGCCAAACCGCCATTTGGCCCGTTACGACAAAGATCAAGAGCGCGCGCCAGCCGACACTGCCTAGCTTGCGCAAATCGCCAATACTCGCGACGCCCGCGACAAGGCTGAAGAAGATCAGCGGAACCACCAGCATTTTGATGAAAGCGATGAACACATCACCGATGATTTTGATGCTGGCTGCCTCTGGTCCCCATATCAAACCCAATGCAATGCCGAGAATGAGCGCGCCGATAACGCGCTGCCATAGGGGTATTTTGAACCAGCCGCTCAGCATGGGTATTCCTCTTCCAAATTAGCTTGCGAGCACCGCCTTGGTGATACGCGCGTAAATCTTTGCCAGCACATCCAAATCTTGGATTGATGCAGCTTCATCACGCTTATGCATGGTTGCATTGCAAAGGCCAAATTCAATCACAGGACACACGCTGCGTAAAAACCGCGCATCCGATGTGCCGCCGGTTGTGGAAGCCTCGGGCGTAACGCCGGTTTCCGCCTCAACAGCAGCCGCGATAATCTCTGAAAATTCGCCCGGCGGCGTGAGAAAGGGCTCGCCTGAAATGATCGGTTTAGCGGCACCTCCATGCGATTCCGCGATGGCCATCACTCGCTCAGATAGGCTGGCACCGGAATGCAGATCATTAAAGCGAATGGAAATGCGCGCCTGCGCCTTTGCAGGGATCACATTATGTGCGGGATTGATGACGTCAATTTCAGTCACTTCCAGATTGCTGGGCTGGAACCAATCTGTGCCAGTATCCAGCGTCAACTCATCCAGCTCAGCCAAAATTCTGATCAGTTTGGGAAGCGGATTGTCGGCCAAATGCGGGTAAGCAACATGCCCCTGCGTCCCCTCCACCTCGAGCCAAATATTGACCGATCCGCGGCGTCCAATTTTCATCATATCGCCAAGTCTGTTAACCGATGTAGGTTCCCCGACGAGGCAAAGGTCAGGTTCCTGACCAGTGGCCCGCATATGATCGATCAGCGCGCGCGTGCCGTATAACGCTGGCCCTTCTTCATCGCCGGTGATGATAAAGCTGATCGTGCCAGCATCTGACGGAACATCAGCGACAGCGGCGGCCATGCTGGCGATGGAGCCCTTCATATCAACCGCGCCGCGACCGTAAAGCAGTTCGCCGCGCTCGGTCGGCACAAACGGATCGCTCGTCCATTCATCGCCGGGCGGGACAACGTCGAGATGCCCTGCAAATGCGAAGTGCTTCGAACCTTCGGGACCCTTGCGAATGGCGAAAAGGTTTTCGACCGGGGCCTCAGGCGTACCATCTGCGCCCTCTCCCGCAACAAAGCGGTGCACATCAAAGCCGAGCGGTGCGAGCATGGCCTCCATCACAGCAAACACTTCACCGGTGGCGGGCGTGACGCTAGGCGCGGCGATCAATGCTTTGGCATGGGCTAAAGCAGCGCTCATCGTGTTCGCACCTCAATTGGCAATGGGCCGGGTTGAAAGGCAACTTCTATCATATCTGCAATGCGCAGACCTGCCTGCTGAACGCGGCGTTTTGCATGAGGGAGCATGATCTGAATATCCTCTTGGCTAAGCTGCGTGATCATCGGTAATTCACTCGCGCATGGATCAGTGTCGAAAGCCAAAGGATAGACCACTTCGCGCGCCAATTGCCAGCTTTCGCGTCCCCAATCCTCTGGCGTGCCGCCACTCAACTCAGCCCGCTCAGCGCCCACATAGCTCCGCACTGTGGGGCGCGAACCAGTCGTAATCGCGCGCTCTGCCAGCGGTCCATCCCATATCCAATGTAAATTCATATCGGGCACAATCCCGTAATCCGCTCGCCGATCATTGCCGCCGCGATCATCCTTGTCACCCGAATGCAGTGGCATGTGAATATCACCCGCGAAATGCACCATGAATGCCAGCGCCTCTAGCCGGATATGCACGGGCAAGGTTTCATCGGCAAGCAAGCGCTGGCTGCGCGTGATCTGCGCCGTCACACAATTGCCGCCAGAACATCTGCTACGGGGATTATACGCCTCGCAAATGGGAGTCGTGCGGTAATGCCATGCAGCGGTATAGCCCCAGCGCCAGCGCGTGCGCCGGACACAATCGGGCCATGTCGAGGCATCTTTCAAATTGCGGATACGGCATTCCGGCGTACCCAGCGCCTTGTCGGCAGCGATTAACCGCGCGATCTTTGCGCGTGCATTTGCGGAGATATTTGCCTCGGCAATATCAGCTGTTGTTTCATGGCCAAATGCTCCCCAAGCCAGCGCAGGAGAGCTGGTCAGCAGGAAGAGCAAAAGAGCAAGGATGCGCATCATCAATCGGTTCCGCCATCAGACTTGGGCGTCGTTTCATATTGCTCGATCACCCATTCTTCATCTTCGGACGCTTTGATCCATTCCTGCATCCATTCATGCTCCCACAAAGCCTGCATGTAGCTCGCAGCAAAGCCCGGTACTGCGACACCGTAACTGATAAAGCGGCTGACCACAGGCGCATAAAATATGTCTGCGGCACCAAATGTTCCGAAGAGGAACGGCCCGCCGTCACCGTGGCGCGCGCGCGCCTCTGCCCAAAGCGTCAGGATGCGCACAATATCTTGCTGACAATCCTCGCTCAATTGCGCGTCTTCAAACTTGCGGCGGATATTCATCGGGCATTCGCTGCGCAGCGCTGGAAAAGAGCTGTGCATTTCAGCAACCATTGCGCGGGCTAGACCGCGTGCGCCTTCATCCTTCGGCCAGAACCGATCGCGGCCAACACGGTCAGCGAAATATTCCATGATCGCCATACTGTCCCAGATGACATTGTCTTCGTCCCACAGGATCGGAACTTTGCCAAAACTGGGCGCTAGGCCATCATTGCTGCGACGCTGATCCCAACCCTCGCCAAACAAAGGCATAATCAACTCTTCAAACGCGAGACCCGATTGCTTCGCCGCCAACCAGCCGCGCAAGGACCAGCTGGAATAGTTTTTATTGCCAATAATCAGCTTCATATTCGGCTTCGCTCCAAGGTGCAGGCTTGCAAAATTGTAGAGGGCGAACGCCTAATCATTCACCACCTGACAAGCACTAGATATTCAGTCTTTCGCTGTCGAGGCTGAACGGGTTACTATGCCAGTGTTTTTAGGAGTCGACGATGCCTGAGTCTTTGCGTCCGTTTCACCTTGCCTTTCCGGTTGATGATCTGGAGGCCGCACGCCGCTTTTATGGCGGACTATTGGAATGTGCAGAAGAACGCAGCGATACGCATTGGATCGACTTTGATTTCTTCGGTCATCAAATCACAGCGCATAAGGCCGAAGGCAAGTCACGCGATGCGGCGGTGAATGCCGTGGATGAAGAGGCCGTGCCGATCCCGCATTTTGGCATAGTTTTGACGATGCCGGTTTGGGATGCTTTGGCGCTGAAGTTGAAAAGCGCAGACATAGATTTCATCATCGAACCAACCGTCCGCTTCAAAGGAAAACCGGGCGAGCAGGCGACCATGTTCCTGCGCGATCCGGCCGGCAATGCGCTGGAGTTTAAGGGGCTGGCGGATGATGCCGCACTGTTTGCAACGGAAGAAAGTGATGGATGATATAGTCAAAACTGCATTTGATCAGTTTGAAGCACCAGTGCGCAATCGCTTGCTTGAGTTGCGCAAGCTCATACTAAAAACAGCGAATGATTGCGGCGCAGGACCGCTTACTGAAACGCTCAAATGGGGCCAGCCATCCTATCTAACCGAGGCGACGAAAAGCGGTACAACAATCCGGTTGGGCATTCCAAAAGGAGCGGGTAATCGCTGCGCCATGTTCGTCAGCTGTCAGACAAGCCTATTGTCGGAATATCGCGAGATTATTGACGAGCCAGCAATCGAATTTGAAGGCAATCGGGCAGTGGTTTTTGGCGCCGATGCGCCTCTTCCGACCGCATCGCTAGAGCATTGCATCGCGCAGGCGCTGACCTACAAAAAGCGTTGATCAGCCCAAAGTATCCGCAACAACTGCCGCGCGCAATTCTGCAATGCCCATGCCTTTTTCAGATGAGGTAATGTGCAGATGCGGAAATGCCGCAACATGTTTGCGCGCCTCCTCTTCGACCTTGGCCGCTGTTGCCGCAAGCTCGCTCGCTTTGATCTTATCAGCCTTGGTCAGGACAACGCGGTAAGATACCGCTGCCTCATCCAGCATCGTCATCATTTCGCGGTCGACATCTTTCATGCCGTGGCGGCTATCAACCAGCACCAATGTGCGGTTGAGAACGACCCGTCCGCGCAGATAAGTCCGCACCAATTTCTTCCATTTTTCGACGATTTTTACCGGAGCCTTGGCAAAGCCATAACCCGGCATATCGATCAGGCGGAACTGCGGTTTTCCGCCCATCTCGCCGCCAACATCAAACACGTTAAGCTCCTGCGTGCGGCCAGGTGTAACAGAGGTTCGCGCAATGGATTTACGCCCAGTTAGGGCGTTTAGCAGCGATGATTTGCCAACATTACTCCGCCCGCAAAATGCGATTTCAGGCACAGTGGGATCGGGCAGGAATTTCAGCTGCGGCGCGGACAGCACAAATTCGACACGACCAGAAAAAAGCTTAGCCGCTTCCTTTTCCGCGAATTCTTGCGCCTTTTTCTCAGCATCTAAGGCTTCAGCCGTCACGCGCCGTCCTTCGCCTCTTTGGCCGCTTCACGCGCTTTTTCCAGCTTCTCTTGCTCAGCCGCCGCCTTCAACTGCGGATGCTTGGAGTAGAGATATTTCTGCTGCGCTAGCGTCAGAATGTTGGACGTTACCCAGTAGAGCAGCAAGCCTGAGGCAAATCCGGCCATAACAAACATCAAAATCCACGGCATGAAGTTGAAGATTTGCTGCTGCATCGGATCCATCGCCGACGGATTGAGCTTGAACGTCATCCACATTGTCAGGCCGAGTAGAACGGCAAGAATGCCGATGCCGAGGAAACCCGGCGGATCAAACGGCAGCAAGCCAAACAGGTTGAGGATTTTTGCAGGGTCCGGCGCAGACAAATCTTTCAGCCAGAACACAAACGGCTCATGCCGCATTTCGATGGCAAGGATTAGAACCTTATAAAGCGCGAAGAAAATCGGGATTTGGATCAGCAGCGGAAAACAACCCGCCAGCGGATTAACGCCCTCATCCTTATACAGCTTCATGATCTCTTGCTGCTGTTTCTGTTTGTCGTCTTTGAAGCGTTCTTGGATCGCCTTCATCTTGGGCTGAACCGCCTTCATCCCCGCCATCGACGCAAATTGCTTTTGCGCGATGGGGAACATCAGACCGCGAATGATGCAGGTCAGCAAGATGATAGCCACACCAAAATTGCCCGCAAAAGCGAAGAGATGTTTAAGCAGCCACAAGAGCGGTTTTTCGATAATTTGGAACCAGCCCCAGCTGATCGCCTTGCCAAACAGGGTTATGCCGCCCTCTTCATAATTGTCGAGGATCGTGCTTTCTTTCGCGCCCACAAACAGCTGCGTTTTCTGCGAAAGCGAACTGCCAGAGGCTAGGGTTTTGGCGTCGTAACTCAGCTGAGTACGGAAATTGCTCGCATCCAAACTGCTAAAGTCTGATGTTGTCGCGCCTTCGCCCGGAATCAGTGCTGAAAGCCAATATTGATCGGAAAAACCCTGCCAAGCGGTCTTACCAGCTGGTGTATATTTACGGCCCGCTTCTTCAGCCACATCATCGTAGCTGTAACTATCATCCAAGGTATCACCGAAGACACCAATAGGGCCAGTGTGCGCGATAAAGTCTGATGCTTGTGCATTCTCGCTAGTCAGCGGGGTTTCACTATTGCGCTCAATATATCCAATTGGCTGCACCACAGCGGAGTTTTCGCCGGTGTTCTGCACACTTTGGGTGACCGTCAGCATGTAATTGTCGTCAACTTCAAGCCGGATCGCAAACAATTGGCCTGTGCCATTGTCATGGCTGAGCGTAACCGGAGCCTGCGCCGTTAAAGTGGTATTGTCCGCCGTCCACAAGGTTTGCGTCGTGGGGAAAGCGATGCCGTCTCCCACCCAGCCGAACTGCGCAAAATACTGCGCATCCGTGCCGCGCGGCGCGAACAGGCGTACAGGGCCGCTGTCTTTTTCAACTTTTTGACGGTGATCTTTCAGCACAATGTCATCGATTTGCGCGCCGACGAGATTGATCGAACCGGCCATACGTGGCGCATCGATCTTAACCCGCGATGCGCTGGCGAGAGCTTTATCGAGATTTACCGGGCCAGTCGGTGCAGCGGCGGCCCCATCCAAAGTTCCGTCAGATGCTGGCGTAGCAGAACCGGTTGCGCTGGCTGCGGTCCCAGCAGCCGCGGGAGCCACTTCCTCGGTAGGTGCAGCGGTGGATGCCTCTGGATAAAAATACCGCAGGGCAAAGTCCCAGCCGAAGATCAGCAGGCCGGAAAGCGCCACGGCGAGCAGTAGATTGCGCTGATTGTCCAAAGTGAAATCCCGTATTTCGTCTATAGCTGTGTTATATAAGTACTACAGCGGTGAATGCTAGGGAACAGGATCATAGCCATGCCCGCCCCATGGATGGCAGCGCCCTAGCCGTTTTAACGTCAACCATCCACCCTTGATTGCACCGTGTTTTTGCAAGGCCTCAATGCCATATTGCGAGCAGCTGGGTGCATAGCGGCAAGTAGGCGGTAAAATCCGGCTTGGCCCCCATTGCCAAGCGCGCGCGATGAAGATGAGGACATGCTTCATTTGCGTTTGCCTTTTCGGTGACCGCCATAACGTGAACGGCGCGCGTCCCCTTTACCTTCGGCGGCGCGATTAAGTGCCACCAGCAATTCTGCTTCCATCGCAGCAAAGTCGCGTTCTACTCCGCCAGCCCGCCCAATGAGCACGTGATCTGTGTTGGGAAGGCCATTTTCCGGCAGAGCGGCGCGCAAAAGCTCGCGAAAACGCCGCTTCATTCGGTTGCGCACCACCGCATTGCCGATTTTCTTGGTGACAGTAATGCCGAAACGCGTGCCTTCTTCGCCATTTGCGCGCGTCAACAGTACAAAACCGGGCCGCGCATTGCGAAGCCCTTTGTTTGCGGCAAGAAAATCGCTGCGTTTGGTTAGGGTAATAAGCACTGGATGCATCATGGCATAAAAACAACGGGTCCCCAATGGGGACCCGCAAGGCCTAGTGGCCTCCCGCAGCAGCGCGGACTTGTCCGCAAGCTGCGAGGAAAGCATGCACGCGGACGCGTGCTGCTCTAATAAGTTAAGCGCAGAGTTTCTTGCGGCCGCGTGCACGGCGCGCGCGAAGAACTTTGCGGCCGCCTACGGTTTTCTTACGTGCGAAAAAACCATGCCGGCGGGCACGTACCAAATTGCTGGGCTGAAAAGTCCGCTTCATATCGACCTCGAATAAATAATGTCTGACGCGCTGTTAGACTGCTTTCGCAGTCTTGGCACGCCCAAAATTGATCGGTTCAAAGAAGCGACCTTTTGGAAAGCAGCGCGGTTAAGGGAAGGCAATTCCTGAGTCAAGCTGAGTTACGTCGACATAGACCAGCTGCGGCGCTTCTGGCTGAGCAATCTCTGCCAATTCCAGAGCTGGCATTTCGATCTCTGCCAGCGCTTGCACCGGCCCAGCAGCTTCTAGAACCGCGATTTGCACTGGCTTCGCTTCGATTGCACGAGCAGCACCAGCGCCGCTTTGCATCGGATCAACCCACTGACGCATATCGTCTGAATCGAGCCACAAGGCCGAAACATGCGGAACCGAATTGGTCATGTCGTAAAATGCGCGCGCTTGTTTATCGCTCATGCCCATTTCCTCGTAATAATCGAGATAGAAACGGTTTTCAGGAGCGTCGGCAGCGTAATCTTTTGGTTCGCGGCCAAAATTGTCGCGCCATGAATGAACGGCAAATTCTGCACCATCATCGATTGAGTGGTCTGCACCGGCCAAAAACAGCTCAACCGCGCCAGAACGCGCTGATCCGCCGCGACCAATATGGGTAGTCATGCCAGCTTCGCGGATTTTGCGGCCCACGGTAAGGTTTGCCACGTCATCGCTGGTGCCCGGACCCTCTTGAATTTCGAACACGCCGATAAATGGAAAATCCTTCAGCATCATGTCGAAATATTGCGGGCTGGCTCCATCGGTGGGGCCAACCAACGCCACACGATTGTCGTCAATCACTTTGAACGGGCCATATTGCGCCGCAGCAACAGCTTCTGGCGCGCGAAAAGCAGGAGCATAGTAGCGCTCTGCCTTAGGCTGAGGCGTGACCGTAAACTGGCTCGCTTGCTCAGCAGTCGGTGCCTCATTGATGCGCACCCAGCTTTGCGTGCCCTCGTCCCATTCCTCAATCCAAGTCTCAACTGCGACAACACGCTTAGCCGATGATGCGGCCGGAGCGGCTGCATTAACGGTTAGCGCAGTCTGCGAATCGCCCAGCATCGGTGCGTTCCCATAGGTGTCAGCACTGGCTGCTACGGGGGCGGCGAGGAGGGTTAGTGACCCGGCGAGAGAGAAAATGGCGTTGCGCATTCAGTGTTTATGCGCAGCAAGGTTTTTGTATTTCGCAAAAATACATACCTGCTCAGGCGTTAACTATATTCGGCAAAATCTAAGTAATACACTCGACAAGCCAAGAAGAACTTATAAGGATTTATTGGTTAATTTTCAGTTATCGGGAATTTCACGTGGTCGCATTGGTCAAGACTGTCGCTTATTTGGGACTGGAAGCCCGCGCAGTCGAAGTACAATGCCAAGTCGCAGCCGGCCTCCCCCGTTTTGCTATCGTTGGTCTGCCTGACAAAGCGGTAAGTGAAAGCCGCGAGAGAGTGCAATCCGCCCTTGCCGCAATGGGATTGGCGATGCCGCCAAAGCGCATCACAGTGAACCTATCGCCCGCTGATCTGCCCAAGGACGGATCGCATTATGATCTGCCGATTGCATTGGCCTTGCTGGCAGCAATGGGCGTGACCGATGCCGAGCAGCTGGGTGATTGGCTGGCCGTGGGCGAGCTTTCCCTAGATGGGCGGATCGTGGCGACACCCGGCGTTTTGCTCGCTGCGCTTCATGCGAGTGAGGCAGAAACGGGGCTTATCTGCCCTGCTGATCAAGGGGCAGAGGCAAAATGGGCGAGCGGCGTGCCAGTGCTGGCGGCAAAGAACCTTTCTGACTTGCTGGGGCACCTGAAGGGCGAACAAATCCTGCCCGAACCGGAACGCGGCGCGGTTGAGGAAGCGGGGCTTGTCGCCAATCTTGCTCAAGTAAAGGGGCAGGAAAGCGCCAAACGCGCGTTAGAAATTGCTGCTGCTGGCGGACACAATTTGCTGATGTGCGGACCGCCCGGTGCGGGAAAAAGCCTGCTTGCTTCCTGTCTTCCGGGAATTTTGCCGGAATTGACACCGCCAGAAGCGCTCGGCATTATGTAGCAAACGCACCAAGTGGATGATGGTCGTAATCGCCCAGCTATCGTATTGGCACCGTATGACAGACTATGCACTTGAGGCGCTCAAACGGAAGCGCGCAGAGATGACGGGTGAGATCGCCCGCTGCCACGCCAGCTTACAAAAGCTATCAGAGGATTTGGAGCATATAGACGCAACGCTGCGGTTATTCGCGCCTGACTTTGTGGTGGAGAGCGTTGTCCCCAAGGTATTCGTCCCGCCCAAATCGTGGAGCAAGCGCGGCGAAATGTCCCGGGCTGTGCTTTCCATCCTGCGCGTTGCCAAGGGGCCGCTCACCACACGCGAGATCGGCTCCATGATGGTCGCGCAGAAGGGCTTAGATCACGATAAGGGCATTCTCGACATAATGACGCGCCGTGTGGGCGGTGTGCTGCGTGACAAGCGCCATAGGGGCGTTGTGCGCTCGCTTGAGGACACGGGTCTTTATCTGCAATGGGAGATAGTGCGGTGAGGGTGTGGCATTGAATGTAGGCAAGTGCCTAACTCTTATCACCTTCATGCGCTGTGAGCCTTGCTTGTTTGTATGAAAGGTCTTCCTGAAGCAGTCTAACGGCGTGGTCAGATAAATGCCCAGTAATAGGTGAATTATAATCCGGCAAGATCTCGAACCAGTCAGTCGTCCATGGCAACCAAGCAATCATATCAAGGTCAAAGCGTGTAGCTCTATCAAGCCCACACGCATCCAACTCCTGAAGCCGAGCAACGAAGAAATCTTGTGGACGCTGGAACGTCTTTAATGTGGTCGTGCCATAGATAACTTGAACCTCGCTTTCACCCTCTTCTGGGTAAAGCGCCACGTTCAAGACTAAGCCGGGGCGCGGTTTGGGTCCAGGGTTCCCCAAGTTCTCGTGGCTAGGAAAGCGGCACCATACAATATCATAAGGTGCCGGAAGCAGAGAGGTCGGGAAATAGGTCTCAGTCACAAAGCGATGGATATAGCGCTACCCGTTTGCTTGCGCGCTTGCCATCAGGGTCTGCCAAATGGCGGATGGCTTCCAATTGACCATTGGTAATTTCATCCTGATAGTTTGGATGGGCGGGGCCAGTTTTCCGAACGCGGCCCTGTTGGACTGTTTTTCTTGCGCTCATGGCTGTTTCCTTGCGGTTCTAATCATAAAGGTATTACGCGTGTGTTGCCGAAAGGTTGCACATAACATCTGAATTAGACGTTAAGGCGACTCGCTTTTTTTGCTTTCGACGCATGGGGATGTCATTGTTAATGACGCTAAACATCATCATAAGCAATACCATCCCCCTTCAACTACTGTATTAAGGGATTCAAAGCGGAATAATCAAGCCGCTTTCTGCCAGTAGCCCTTCCACGTCCGACTAACTGGCGTATCCATCGCTGAACTACAGACCATCATCGCCAAACTGCCATTATCAACGCAGCGGTTATCTTCGCGCCAAGCGGCTTCACCAGCGTAAGCGCCAAGGTATTTGCCAGCGATATGGTGGTGCGTGCCAGTTTCCATCCGGCGAAGGCGGCTGAAAAAGCTTTCGGCCTGATTGGTGCAAGCGCCGTTATCTGAATAAGCAAGGCTATGGTTGATCCGGTGAGTATTGAACCGGCCATGCAGGCTATCCCAGTGTGATGCTTCATCGGCGTGAACGGTTGCCATGTGGTGAATGTTCGCAGTGATAATTTCACCGCCAAGGGCTTCACTCTTAGCGACTGTCACTTGCGTATCACCGCCACGCTCACGGCCAACCACAACCACTTGGCGTTTGCCGGTCTGGTTGATGGCTAGGCGGCGGTCACGGCGGTTTTCGCGTTGGTTAGCGGGCTTGATATAGCCACCGAAATAAGCGCCATCGACTTCCACTTCGCCTTCAAGTTGCTCCACTCCTTGCTCTTGCGCCATTGCTTCGCGCAGCTTGTGCGTAAGGACGAACGCTGTCTTGTATTGGCAATCCAGATCGCGCGACAATTGCAGAGCAGCAATGCCCTTAGCGCCGTTTACGAAAATCACGATTGCAGCAAGCAAGTCACCAAACGACATCTTGCGCGAGGCAAAGATGGTTCCGCTGGTGACGCTGAACTGGTGATGACAGCCAATGCACTTGAACTTGCGGCGAGTGCTGATGTGATAGGCTTCTGAACAGCCGCAACGCGGGCAGATCGGCTCACCATCATTTTCATGCCAGCGCATATCGCAGAACAGCCCGTAAGCCTCATCTTCGCCCATGCGAAAAACTTGCTTGAGAGAAAGGCTGCGAGCCTTGCTAGAGAGGAGGAAGTGTTGTGCCATTGTCATTATATCCGTTGCTTATGCATCTTAGATAGTGACATAACCGTTGGTTGTCAATGGCAAATGTATCGTATATAGTGCATTCAACACTCATGGAGATGCAAATGCCAGTTCAAGAAAAGCAATGGGAAAATCAGGTCAAGGGGATGCTCAAGGCTGAGCTAAGCCGCAAAGGCATCACGTATGCCCAGCTAGTCGGCAAGCTCGCTGACATAGGCGTTGTGGACTCTGAGCCAAATATCAGGAACAAGATCAGCCGTGGTAAATTTACAGCGGTGTTCTTTGTTCAATGTCTGACAGCAATAGAGGTGAGCGATCTAAGGTTGGACTAGCGGAACAAAACAATTCCGTAGGTGATAGCACCACTGGCAATACCACCGCCCAAGATGACAGAGCTGGAGCCGATAAAGATAGTCCGCCACCTAGTGTCGAGGATTTGACCCCAGTTGAAACCCCAAAGGGTCAAACGCATTCCGAAGTAGCAGAGCAAACCAAGCAGGATGATCTGCAAGCCCAACAAGATATGGCCTTTTGGGCCATGCTTATGTTTTTTGCGACTGTTGCCACTGTCATTATATCTGGCTTCGCCCTGATTCTTCTGAAAAGAACTCTTGTTGCCACCGCCAATGCCGCTGGTCACGCGAACACTATGGCTATCGAGGCTCAAAAAGCCACCGCTGCGGCCACTAAAGCTGCCGAAGCTTCCACGGGAGCTACGGAGGCCATGATTGAAGCAAACAATGTCGCCCGCATCGCCGCCGAAGACGCCAAACATACCGCTGACAAAACTATGAATGCGATGATCGAAGCAAACAAAATTGCAAGTGCTTCTCAGGAGGCGTCTGCTGCAGCTTCTTTGGAGAACGCGAAAGCCACTAGCGCTATGGTTCGGCAAAATGAGCTGACCGAGCAAGGTATGAGGCCTTGGGTGGCCATTGAAAGCACGGTGCTTGATAGCTTCGAGACTAGTGATGGCGGAGCAAACCTTTGGGCAAATATCAGGTTCAGCATCAAAAACACTGGCAACCACGCTGCCAAAATTCGACTCCATAAGAACTGGGCTATTAGCATTCATTCTTCGGATAAACCTCAGCCTATCTCTGAAGAGACTGCTCTCCGCGTTCACTTGCCGCCCGGAGTAGGTGATATCTTTCCTTGCAAGATACAATACGAAATTGGGGACACTCTTTGCGTTCATTTTGAATATGAATGGCCACAAGGAATCGGACGTTATGTCCATAGATTTATCATTCACTCTCAGGCTGGAGAAATCCAAATCCCAAGAGATTCTGACCAGGTTATACCAGTTCCTAGAGATATCATTATCCCCATGCTCATGGAGAACCTGATGGAGTGAAGCATCACTACTTAGCCCAAGCACCAAAGCCATCAATAATTTCAACATTGCGCCTTACTCCTTTTAGGAGCGGCATCGTTTGCAGTGCACCTGCCATCGCGGGGAATTACACCCGTCATGGCTTTGGTGCGTTTGCTACATAATGCCGGAAGCGCTTGAGGTTTCTATGGTGCAATCGGTCGCTGGACTATTGCAAGGCGGCGCTATCAGCCGCGCAAGACCATTTCGCGCACCGCACCATTCTGCCAGCATGGCCGCATTGACAGGCGGCGGGCTAAAAGTGCGCCCCGGCGAGGTAAGCCTTGCGCATTTGGGTGTGCCTTTCCTTGATGAACTACCCGAATTTCAGCGCCCCGTATTGGACTCGCTGCGACAACCGCTCGAAACGGGCAGTGTCGATGTCGCCCGCGCCAATGCCCATGTTACCTTCCCCGCGCGCGTGCAGCTAATCGCGGCGATGAACCCATGCCGCTGCGGCCACCTTGGCGGTCCATCGCTCGCATGCAGCAGAGCGCCGCGCTGCGCCGCTGACTATCAGAACAAAGTGTCTGGCCCGATGCTCGATAGGATTGATCTGCATGTAGAAGTTGATCCGGTGAGTGCCGCTGATCTCGCCGTGCCTGCCTCTGCTGAACCCAGCGAAGCGGTGGCCGCGCGCGTTGCTGCTGCTCGCCGTATCCAAACTGCGCGAAGCGAAGCGACAGGCGCACGCAGCAATGCCGAGCTAAACGGCGATGCTTTAGAAGAGTTTGCCGGACCCGATGATGAAGGGCGCGCATTGTTGATGCGGGCAGCGGAAAAATTGCGTCTCTCTGCACGCGGATACACGCGCCTGCTCAGGGTTTCACGGACAATCGCCGACTTGTCAGAATCCGACAATGTGACCCGCCCACACATTGCAGAGGCGCTTAGCTATCGACGTCAGGCTCCAAGGGCGTAATAATGCCCCCATGACTGAATTCGATCCACGTTGGCTGATTCACGCAGGCGGCTTTTTCTACATCTTGGCGTTTGTTATTCGCGAAGAGCTGCTGATGCGCATTCTCGTTCTAACCGGCTCTGGCCTCTATATCCTCTATTATTTCTTATATCCCGATGTGCCTTTGTGGGATGCGATTATGACCAGCACCGTCATGATTTTCGCTAATCTGTATGTCGTCAGCCAAGTTATTCTTGAACGTACGACCTTACGAATGTCGGATGATGAAAAGCGCCTGTTTGATGCGTTTGAAACGCTCAATCCCGGACAATTCCGACACTTGCTGAAAGAAGCGCGCTGGCACACAGCCTTTGATCCAGAAGGCACAGCTTTGACCCGCGAGGGCGAACCGGCGCCTGCGCTCTATTACATCTTTGAAGGGGCAATTTCGGTCCAAAAGGGCACTCAGCAATTCCGCCTGCCCGAAGGCAATTTTGTCGGAGAGATTGCCTACATCCTTGGAACTGAAACAACGGCGACCACAATCGCTCCAGAAGGTGTGCGTTATGTCCGCTGGGATGCAGAAGCCTTATCACGATTATCGATGAAAAAGCCGGCCTTGGGCAATGCCCTAAACGCGCTTTTGACCCGCGATCTGGCTCAGAAACTGACCACTAGCTATCAGCCAAGCGATGCTTTGCCGGCAGACGCGAATACTGAGCAATTGCTGCAAAACGCCTAAATGCGCAGCGCGCATGCCATGCAGAGTTTGCAATTGACGCTCCTCTGACCAGTCTGTCACACTCCCCACCGCAAGACGGCAAAAGGAGACAGCCATGCTAATGTGGTACCAAAGCCGCTATCTCGATCTTTTGGGATCAATATATCTCTACAATGAGCACCGCGGATACACTGCGATTGACCGTGTGCTCGACGCAGTGCGTGCGCGCTCGCCCGATGATATGGCGCTGATCGCCGCAATTGAGCAGCACCGCGCGGATGAGCGCAAACATTATGTGATGTTCAAACGCTGGTTTGAATTGCGCGGCATGATGCCTTTGTCGGTGGATCGGACTTTCGGGCACATCGACCGCTTCATTGAGATTATGTTCGGACGCGGGATCGACAATCTGGATACGGACGCCATTGTCGGCAGCGATGATCTGTTTGAACGAATGTGCCGCGTAATCTCTCTGACCGAAAAGCGTGGCTATAAGCAGGTCGAGATTTTGCTCGCCAACCGGTTTGTCCGCAGCGATCCGGCGCTTGTGAAAATCTTTGAGATTATCAAACGCGACGAGCCAAGCCATTGGGCGCCTTACGATGGATGGTTGAAAGACCACGCAAAGCGCGACCCCAAATGGTGGGAACGCGCAGTGGACGGCTTTATTCATTCAGAGCTGCTATTCCTGAAACTGCCTGCGCTGTTCCTCAATCCGTTTAAGAAACGCCGCACGGGTTGGGCCGATGATGGCGAACAGGATGCAGACCGCTATGCCGTACCATTGAAAGCTGCCCGCATTTGATAGGCGGCCGAGAAGCTCCCGGTGACAATCTGGATCGCAGCGGCGGCTTAATCAGCAGGCTGTTCAAACCGCGCGTGGGCGCGATGCTGGTGCGCAATACTGTTGTAAGCACAGCCGCCTTTCTAGCCAGTCTTGGCCTGTTGTGGCTACTGGTTGAGTTCGGCGGGACAGACAAAATTGTCGCAACCGGCATTAGTTTTATCGCCGCCAATACGCTGCATTATGTGCTTGGCAGGACATGGGTGTTTCGGGGTACAGACCGCGCGGTTGGCACAGGGTGGGTTCTGTTCATCCTCACCGGACTTTTCGGTCTTACGCTCACTATGGGGCTGATGGCGCTATTGTTAGAATACACAGCGATCAATTATCTCATCGCGCGCGTGCTCGTCTCGGTCATCGCCGGACTGATGATGTTCGTACTGAATGCGGTGGTGAATTTTCGGCGAGTATAAGCGCGCCCTTAGCCCGCTTTTTTGAGCTCGCCCGTTTTCACGATCCGTGCATACTCACCCGGTTCGCGGGTACAGCACGTATCCTTGGCTATGGTGCCATCGGTACGTTTGCCCAGATCTTCCCGATTGACCATCCACAAATCTTCATGGGTTAGGATGCGGCCATCATGCGACAGAATGGAAACTGGGCCGATAGGAAGGCGGTCGACCTCATCAACGATGATCGGGTTTTCTTCGACCTCTACGCCGTATTTCTGACCCCATTGGCGCAGTGACAGCATAGCTGGCAGCAGATCAAAACCTTTTGGCGTAAGGCGGTACTCAATCTTGCGCCGGTCATCAGGGCATGGTTCGCGTTTAAGAATGTCATGCTCCACCAGCTTGGCCAGCCGGTTGGAAAGGATATTGCGGGCAATGCCCAGCTCGCTCAGAAATTCTTCAAAATGGTGAAGCCCATTAAAGCTCGCCCGCAGGATCATAAAAGACCAGCGCTCGCCCATAACCTCCAAGGCTTGCGGTAATCCGCAATCAATCAGTTCTCTAAGCGGTTCGCGGATATCATTCATAAATCAGTCCTTCTGGTGCAACCTATCTAGCGCCTTTTTCGAATAAATCAAAAAATATAAGTTTTTTGTTGCAACTTAAAACCTATTTGACTAGGTAGTGATTCGCAACTGGTTGTGATTTGCAACTGATTGCTCCCTCAATGCGCTTCTCCCCTGAGGCAATCTTAATAAGGACACGACCAATGACATTCTCCCCCAATCGTTTCGCTATCGACCGCATCGCAATTTTTGCACTCGCATTGCTCTATACCGGCCTGACCTTCACCGCTGCGACTTCCCCCGTCTCTGCGAAAGCGAAAGGTCCCTATTACACTGCTGAGTTGGTTCAGCCGACCGAAGAAACTCGCGGTGTTGCACGCGGAGTGGCTTGGAAATGTGCTGGTACAAGCTGCCGCGCTGGCAAAGGCACATCCCGCCCGATCAACATTTGCCGCGGCCTTGCGCGCGAATTTGGCGAAGTGAAAAGCTTTACCGCGCGCGGCAAAGTGCTGGCCGAAGACAAGCTAGCAAAGTGCAACGGCAAGTAAGTTTCGGGCGAACATACGAATACCCCGGGCCGCTTCCCCCTCTCCATATTTCTTGAAAACGGGTTTTGCGGCTCCTCTGACCCTCAGCAAGCCTCCCTCTTACGGCCTGCTGGGGGTCCCTTTTGCGAGCTAGATCAACGCAAGTTCGCGAAGAGTTTTCTCAAGAGCTTTTGCGTGGGCAAAATGATGCGTCTGCCAGCCCAGCCTTTGTGCCGCTAAAATGTTCGCTTCATTATCATCAATGAACAGCATAGCAGGCGGTTCATATCCAAACCGCTTTGCTGCCAGCGCGAAAATCGCCGGATCAGGTTTGGCGAGTTTCTCATCACCAGACACTAAAATGTCACTAAAGTGGTCAAAGATTGGCATGGTTGGGCGGAACTGCGCCCAAAACTCCGACCCGAAATTGGTGATGCCGAACAGAGGCACTTTGCGCTGCGTCAGTTTCTCAATCAGCGAAACTGTCCCTGCGACAGGACCAGGTATCGTCTCCAAAAATCGCGCGCGATAGGCTTCGATCAATTCTGCATAATCGGGGAACATTGCGATTCGTTCCGGCAGCATATCGTCCAGCGGCCGCCCAGCGTCATGTTCGAAATGCCATTCCTGCGTCACAACATTGGCAAGGAACCAATCGAGCTCTTTCTCATCATCGATCAGCTTTGCGAACAAATGCCGCAAATCCCATTCTACGATCACGCGTCCTACATCGAAAACAACCGCTTGAACTGGCTCACTCATCGTTCTTGCTCCCAAAACGCAAACGACCCGCGCTCCGTAGTGGAGGCGAGTCGTTTTGCCTGCGGGCCGGTTTCAACGCCAGCCCAGCAATCGCACATCTTATCCCTGACGGGCTTTGAAGCGGCGATTCGTTTTGTTGATCACATATGTGCGTCCGCGGCGGCGAATAACGCGGCAATCGCGGTGACGGTTTTTCAGCGACTTAAGGCTGTTGCGGATCTTCATGACGGTACTTCCGAATGTTTGGGCAAATGAAAAGCGCCGGAGTTCTCGTCCGACGCCCGTAAAACTTGAAGCGCGCGCCTAGCTTGGCTGAAGGGTAAGGTCAACCATTATGCGCGCAGATCGGTCAGCTTGCGCTCCCACGCCAAAGCATGTTCGATGATCGTGTCCAGCGCCTCATATTGCGGCTGCCATGGCACTGTGCTGCGAATCAGCGATGGGTCGGAGATGAGGCTAGCTGGATCGCCTGCCCTGCGCCCTTCCATATTGCGGGTGATCTTGCGGTTGGTCACGCGGTCAACAGCATCCAAAACTTCCAGCACGCTAAAGCCGCGCCCATAACCGGCATTCATGGTAAGAGAGCGTTCGGGCTGCTCCATCAGAGCCTCCAACGTCAATACATGGGCGGCCGCCAAATCGCTTACGTGGATGTAATCGCGCACGCCTGTGCCATCGGGCGTATCGAAGTCGGTTCCATAGACGCCAATGCTCTCTCGCTTGCCCAAGGCTGCTTCAATCGCGACCTTAACCAGATGCGTGGCCCCTGCGGTGGACTGCCCGCTGCGTGCCTGCGGATCAGCGCCCGCCACGTTGAAGTATCGCAGCGCACCGAAGTTGATATCGTGAGCAGCGGCGACATCGCCCAGCATTTGCTCGGTCATCAATTTCGACCAACCATAGGGGTTGATCGGGCGCTGAGGCGTGTCTTCGCGCACAGTCTCAACATCCGGCACACCGTAAGTGGCGGCGGTGGATGAGAATATGAAATGCGGCACGCCTGCTTTCACAGCAGCATCGATTAGCGCGCGGCTTTTAGCGGTGTTGTTGTGATAATATTTCAGCGGATCTTCAACCGATTCAGGAACCACAACCGAGCCTGCGAAATGCATGATCGCCTTTGTGTTCTGTTCAGCAAAAATGCGCGCCATCAGATCGCCATCTTCAATATCGCCTTCATAAAAAGCGACGCCTTCAGGCACAGCAAAGCGGAAACCCGTGACCAGATTATCGACCACGGCCACCGGCCAGCCTGCATCCAGCAGTGCAAGCACAGCGTGGCTGCCGATATATCCGGCGCCGCCGGTGACGAGAACAGAGGGTTTGTGATTTTCAGTCATGCGCGGCCCATAACAAATGCTCGCTCAAAAAGCGTAAAGATCAGCCTGCGTTAATGCATTTTTGCACAATCTGACGCTGTTTCCTGACACAAATGCGCCAATTGATGATAGATTGCGCGCATCGAAGTATTCTTTGAAAGGCACAGATCATGCGCAAATTTCCAGCTCTTCTTACCGCAATGGGTACTGCAAGTCTGCTTGCTGGATGCGCGACTATTGCCCCGCCAAGCCCATTTGAAGTCACGCGTTTTCACGATGCGGCCGCGCTCGGGCTTACCCAAAATCAAACGCAGGAACGCTCCGTCTTTATCGCCAGCGCACCGGGCGATGATGGCTCAGCAGGCGAAGGCAGCTTGGAACTCGCCAGCTACAAACGCGCGGTGGCTGCTGAACTCGCATCACTCGGCTACACTGAAAAGCCGCGCCGCGATGCCGCATACACTGCGCAAGTGAGCGTTGAGCGTTTCACTTCTCAGCCGCAAACACGCCGCCGCGGACCCGTTAGCGTCGGTGTTGGCGGGGGAACCGGCGGCTATGGTTCGGGCGTCGGCCTTGGCATTGGGATCAACCTTGGCGGGAACAAAAATACGCCTCGCGTCGGCACGCAGCTGTTTGTGATGATGAAAGACCGCGCGACTGGAAATACCGTATGGGAAGGGCGCGCAAACTGGGATGTAGCCGAAGGGTCAGAGCTGGCCGCAGCCGATACCAATGCGCCGGCGCTTGCAAATGCCTTGTTTTCTGAGTTTCCCGGCGGCAATGGTGAGACTGTGGAAATTAAGGCCGACTAAGAAGCGGCCCGCCTAAAAGGGACGCATGTGACAAACATCACCATCGACGCTGGATTTGATAGCGGCAATATCGAAATTCTAACGGTTGAAGGCGCGGCTGCGACCCTCGCCATTCGCAAGGATCATCTTAGCGAATTTGCGCAATGGTTTCACTTTCGCGTGACCGGCGCAGCGGGCGAAGAGCTCACTTTGAAAATCACCGGGCTTTCCGGATCGGCATTTCCCGGCGGTTGGCCAGATTACAATGCCTGCGTGTCAGAAGACCGCGAATATTGGGCGCGCACGCCAAGCAGCTATGACGCAGACGAAGACGGCGGCACGCTAACCATCCGCTATACCCCCGCCAGCAACATTGCCTATTTCGCTTACTTTGCGCCTTATTCGATGGACCGGCACCATGATCTGGTGGCTGAGGCTGCTGCTTGCGAAGGCGTTGAGCTTTCCCGCCTAACCCAAACATTGGACGGTCAGCCATTAGACCTGCTTCAAATGGGTGCCGAAACAAAGGGCGCCAAGCAAGTGTGGCTCTATGCGCGCCAGCATCCCGGTGAAACGCAGGCGGAATGGTGGATGGAAGGGGCGCTGGAATGCCTCACCGATCCCACTGATCCAGTCGCGCGGTCCCTGCGCCAGCGCTGCCGTTTTCACATCGTGCCCAATTGCAATCCTGATGGATCAGCACGCGGGCATTTGCGCACCAATGCCGTGGGCACAAACCTGAACCGCGAATGGGCAGAGCCAAGCGCGGAAAAATCACCCGAAGTGCTCGCCATACGCAATAAAATGGATGAGACAGGCGTTGATTTTGCAATCGACGCACACGGCGATGAAGCAATCCCAGCCGTATTCCTTGCCGGATTTGAAGGCATCCCAAGTTGGACCGATACTCTTGGCGATGAGTTCTATCGCTATCAGGATATTCTCAACCGCCGCACACCCGATTTCCAAACCAAGCTCGGCTATCCAAAAGCCCCCGCTGGCCGCGCCAATCTGGGCATCAGCACCAATCTGGTGGCGGAGCGTTACGGCGCATGCGCCATGACTTTGGAAATGCCGTACAAAGACCTCGCCGAAGCGCCTGAACCAGAGCAAGGCTGGTCGCCAGAACGCTGCAAATTATTGGGCCGCGATTGTATGGCGGCGCTGCTTGAGTGGTTGGAGAATGCTGCTTAACCAGGAACTTCGCTGAAACGAGGTTTTACATTTTTGCACCGTGCCGTTCAGCGAGCGTGCTTCGACTGTGCTATAGGTTCCTCTAAGAAACATAGGGAGAAGACCATCATGGACCGTAACAACGCAATCATCACTCGCCGCGCAATTCTGGGCGGGATGGCCGCATCGGCGGTACTTCTTCCGTTTGGATCAGCTGCAAACGCACAATTGGGCGGATTGCTTGGCGAAGGTTCCGGCGGCGGCTTAGGATTGGGAAGCATCCTTGGCAAAGCGTCAGATGGCGCGCTCAATAAACTTGCGCAGCCAGGTGCCTATTTCAATGATGAGGATATCCGCCTTGGCCTGCCAATAGTCGGCGGATTGGGCGGTGGCAGCAAAAGCGGCGGCCTGCTTGGTTCAGTGCTGGGTGCGGTTAGCAAGACCGGTATTCTCGACGGGGTTACGCGCAAGATCAACGATGCAGCCGGATTGGCAGCAGGCGAAGCAAAACCGATTTTCCGCGATGCGATCAATGGACTGTCGTTCAATGACGTTCCCGGCCTTGTGAAGCAATCGGATGGCGGCACGCAATATCTGCGCACATCCAGCAATGATGCGCTGCACGGTAAAATGACGCCGCTAGTCGACACGGCTTTGGGCGATCTGGGTGTTTACAATCAGTTCGATAAGATCGCTGCGAAACATTCATGGGTGCGCGCCGCTGGCCTCAACCGCGAAGGCATCAATAAATCTGTCACGGATCAAGGCCTCGACGGAATTTTCAGCTACATGGGCACAGAAGAAAAAGCTTTCCGCAAGAACCCGCTTGGCGGCGCAGGTGATGCGGCCAAAATCCTTAAAGGTATCTTTTAGGCCTTAAGGTGATCGGGTCCGAATGCGTGCGGGAGCAGCTGAGACAAAGTGACTTCGCGCACTTCATCTGTACCCACGCATAGGATCAGCGGATCAGTCCCGCCCAAAGCTGCAAGCTCATTTAAGACCTGTCGGCAGCGTCCGCACGGCGTAATCGGCGCGCCATCCCCTTTGTCCGAAGGGCCAATGACCGCGACAGCCTCAAGCCCCCAGCGCCGGCCATCTGCCATCGCTTTGCCCACAGCTACCGTCTCGGCGCACAAAGCTAGGCCGTAGCTGGCGTTTTCAATATTGGTGCCGGTGACAATCGAACCATCCGCAAACTGCAAAGCCGCGCCAACGGCATAATCGGAATAGGGCGAATAAGAATGCTGCGCTGCTTCGCGAGCGGCGGCGATTAACTGATCATGGTTCATGGCTGCACCACTACCCATTCCAGCGGCTGATCGGAAGCCTCCGTCACCAATCCCTGATTGGCGCTCCACAACAGCCATGGGCGTCCGCTGTATGATGGCGCAAGACGGTCACGGATCAGCCACAATCCGCGCTCCAATTGTGCCGAGATGCGGTAGCGCTTTTCAAACCGTTCCGACACTTTCAGAATCACTGGCTTACCCGCGTGCATTTCCACCTGATTGATCAGCGTCATCAGCTCGCTTTCAACAGAAGCGTCGCTGACACGGCTCGGGCAATCATCGGATGTGTCATCCAAAGCAATCACCGGCGCAAGCAAATCGGCATCGCGCGGCACCATGGTGACATAGTTCGCTGATTGACCATCTGCCGGGATGCAGGGATCGAAGATATGCACCGCGCCGACTTGCAGGCCTGCATCACGTGCCGCGCGCAAATGCGGGCCAAATCGCGCATCTTGTCCGCGGGCTCCGCGCGATGCTTCTAAATAAGCGAACTGTCCGCCAAGCGCCCGCACGGTGGGGAAAGTCACCGACCCTTGACGCTCGCTCAATGCAACACCTTGCTCAGGATAAAGCTCAGTATCTGGTACAAAGCTGCGCATCACCCACCAGTTCCACGCCCAAAACACGATCCCCGCCAGCACCAATATGCTGATCAGATAAAGCCACCAGCTGCGCTTCTTTCTGGATCGGTTAGCGCGCGCATTATTGCGGGGGGCGGGGCGTTTTCGGGCCATCTCCTACCCCTTAATATGCAAAACGCAGATCAGCGTGAAAAGACGCCGCGCGGTCATAAAATCGGTTTCAATTTTGCCTTCCAACCGCTCGATCAGCAGCTCAGCAGCCCCATCGTGAACCCCGCGGCGCGCCATATCAATCGTCTCAATCTCTGCCGGTGTCGCCTTGCGGATCGCTTGATAATAGCTGTCGCAAATGGCGAAATATTCACGGATCGGACGGCGGAACCGCGCAAGGCCAAGCAGCAATTCTTCCAGCGGCTCGCCTGCCTTATCCGCTATCGCCAAACCCAGCCGCCCATCGCGCACTGACAATGCGATATTGTATGGCCCGCTTGCCCCGCGCTCTGCACTGCGCACAGGTTTAAAACTGTTCTCTTCAATCAAATCGAAGATTGCGACGCGGCGTTCCTGTTCGACATCAGCATTGCGCCAAAGAATCGTCTCCTCATCAAGGTCGATCTTGGCAATCCGGTGATCGGATGCAGAAAAGGCAGGTTTTTCGGCCATGGCGCACCCTTCATTCGCAGATGCACCGCCCAAGTGACAAGCGTTCTTGTGGCAACAGGTGCAAACCATCCACGCTATCCACAAGGCTCTGCAAAATATTTCGCAAGAATTCGCGATTCTCAGGCTTGCAAGGCTGCGGCTTCAGCGCTCAAAGAGAGCCTATGTCCGATACTGATCTGCTTATTCGAAATGATGCACCCACAGGTGCAAACGCCTCTGGCAGCGATACGCCTGCGCAAACTCTGCCGTCTAATATTGAAGCGGAGGCAGCATTTCTGGGCGCAGTTCTGATCGACAACCGCGTTATCGAGGAATTGCGCACGCCGCTGCGCCCCGATCATTTCTTTGAAGCCTTGCACGAACGCATTTACGAGCGCGTGCTGAAACTGGTGGAGCGCAATGCCACCGCCAGTCCGGTGACGCTAAAACCCTATTTCGAAGGGGATGAGGCACTCGCCCAGCTTGGCGGAACATCCTATCTCGCGAAACTCACCGCCGATGGGCAAGGCTTGCTGGCTGCGGCGCAATTGGCTGAGCAGATTTACGACCTAGCCTTGCTACGCGAATTGGTAAGCGTTGGTCGCGGGCTTGTGGCTGGCGCACTCGACACATCAGAAGATGTCGCGCCGATGGACAAAATCGCTGAGGCTGAGGCGGATTTGTTCAAAGTTGCCGAGGGCGCGACAACCGGCAGCGAAGCCTCCAGCTTTAAAGATGCCGCTATGGCCGCGATCAAAATGGTTGAGGCCGCGATGAATTCAGGCGGCGGCCTGTCGGGCAAGACATCAGGTCTTGCCTCGATTGATGACAAAACGTCCGGGCTTCACAATAGCGATTTGATCATTCTGGCGGGACGCCCGGGCATGGGCAAAACCTCGCTTGCGACCAATATCGCCTTCAATTGTGCTGAGGAGCATTTGAATTTTCAGCGCGATGGCGGCGATCACAATTACGGTGCGCCCGTTGCGTTCTTTAGCCTTGAGATGAGCGCGGATCAGCTCGCCACGCGGATTTTGGCGGAGCAGGCAGAGATCAGTTCCGAAGCTTTGCGGAGCGGTAAGATGAGCCGTGATGAGTTCCAGAAACTCTCATTCGCTAGCCAAAAACTCGCAGAATTGCCGCTCTACATTGACGATACACCGGCCCTGACAATCGCAGGTCTGCGCACGCGTGCAAGGCGCCTGAAACGGCGGCATGACATTGGCTTGATCGTGGTCGATTACCTCCAATTGCTGCAAGGGTCGGGCCGCGCGAATGATAACCGCGTGAATGAAATTTCTGAGATTAGCCGCGGACTGAAAACACTGGCGAAAGAACTGTCGCTGCCGGTGATCGCGCTTTCGCAGCTCAGCCGTGCGGTGGAACAGCGCGACGACAAAAAGCCGATGCTCTCCGACTTGCGCGAATCTGGTTCGATTGAGCAAGATGCCGACATGGTCTGGTTCATCTATCGCGGTGATTATTATCACGAAGCGATCCGGCCAGAAACGCCGACCGAAACAAGCTCTGCCGATGTGACGGAGAAATATCGCGCTTGGGAAGAAACCTATTTGGAGCTGAAAAACAAAGCGACTTTGATCGTGTCGAAACAGCGCCACGGTTCCACCGGCAATGTGCCGCTGCATTTCCAAGCGGAGATCACCAAGTTTACCTCGCCCAATCGCAAGGATTATTCCGACTACGGTTACGAGTGATCCTACAGCTGGCCACACTGCTCGATTTTCTTGACTCATCGGGCGCTGAGACGTAATTGGCACCTTCATCACAGATTTTGTAAGAATTGGAGTGCCCTATGGCGCGCGTTACTGTCGAAGATTGCGTCGACAAGGTTCCCAACCGTTTTGACCTCGTTCTGCTGGCCGCTCAGCGTGCCCGCGACATTTCAGGCGGCAGCGAACTGACCATTGAAAAAGACCGCGATAAGAACCCTGTTGTGGCTCTGCGTGAAATCGCGGAACAAACGGTCAAGCCGAAAGAACTCAATGAAAGCATCATCCTTGGCTTGCAGAAAATTCTGCCCGATGATGAAGATGAAGCAGATGATATCGGTTCTTTGAGCCAATCTGCCGAAGCCCTGCGCATTACCGCATCGGCCCCAACCCGCTCGACATCAATCGGCGCGGAGTATGACGGCAGCTAAGCGTTCGCTTTTCTGCCAAGCAAAGAAGGTCGCCCGTAATGGCGGCCTTTTTTGTGCCCAAAATCAGCGCATTGACGCGATAATTTTGCCAAAAAACCTGTCTCACTTAGGGGCAGCACCAGCAGCATGCCCCCGCGCCCCGCCAAAATGCGCTAAGCCTATGAAATGGCAAGCATAGCAATCTACAGCGTCAAAGGCGGCGTCGGCAAAACAACCTTTGCTGCAAACCTTGGTTGGTGCGCGGCGGCCAATTCAAGCCGCCGGACTTTGGTTTGGGATTTGGACCCGGCCAATGGATCAGGATTTCTGCTGGGAGCAAAACCGCGCAAACGCAAAGCGGCGAGCGGCGCGTTTACGAAAGACATTGATCCAGCAAAACTGATCCGCAAGACCGCCTATAAAAATCTGCATGTGCTGCCGGCAGATGAAAGCCTTCGTCTGCTCGACCGCGATTTGGCGAAAATGGGCGGCAAGAAACGCCTTGCGAAATTGGTCGCGCGTCTCAGCAAATATTACGACCGGATCATCTTTGATTGCCCGCCCGTTATGAACGAGGTGAGCGCGCAGGTGATCCGCGCCGCTGATCTCATTATCGTGCCTTTGCCGCCATCACCATTGTCGCGCCGCGCGTTGGAAACGGTGGTCTATACGGTTGAGGATAGCCGCAAGAAACACCCACCGATCCTGCCCGTACTTTCGATGATGGATATGCGCCGCACGCTGCACCGCGCCGTGCGTGAAGGCAATCCGAAATGGCCCGCAGTGCCGCTGGCGGCCGCGATCGAACAATGCGCTGTCCGGCAAGAACCTGTCGGCGTCTTTGCACCCAAATCCGTCGCTGCACGCGCATTCGCCCAGCTATGGACTGCGATAGAACGCAAATTGGCGAAGGGTTAAATTCGAACCAAGTTCCAATAAACGATAGAGTAAAAAAAGCACTTTGTTCAGCAAGGGTATTTTTTCTTCATCAGATCGTTGAAAGCTGTCCGCACTGAAACTGAGGCATAGCGGCTTTTGGGGTAGCTTTCAAAATGGGCGAGCAATTCCTTGCTGTTCATCGAACCCTTTTTGGGCGGACAACTGTGCGGATTGCGGCCAGCTGCTTTGTCACGTTTGATCCGTGCCCGGTAATCATCAGCAGCGCCGCGCACTTCGCGGCGAACGACCTTCATTTCTCCTGACAGTGGCGCAAGAATGCCATTCTTCTTCAACTTTTGAACTGTTGGCATGAACTGCGTGAGCTTCATGTCACCGGGCTTCGCATGGGCCGGAGCAGAATGAAGGCAAAGGCTAACAAACGCTAGTGTAATGGCACGCATGAAAAAGGGGCTCCCAATCAGTCAGAAACCCCTTTTCAAATTTTGGAATTGAATATGCGGTGAATTACCCGCGCTCATGTAGCGAAGCGATAGCGCGGCAGAAACGCGCTCATGTAGCGAAGCGATAGCGCGGTAAATTACGCGCCTTGCGGTTCTGCTCCACCTGATCCGCCGAACTTCTTACCGGCTTTGGGAACAGTCGAACCCGATGAAGGCAGCGGCGTTGATGGACCTTTTGGCGTATCCGGCCGGTCAATCTTACCATCCTTCAGCAGAGCTGTGATTTCATCGCCTGACAGCGTTTCATATTCCAGCATCGCTTGGGCAAGCAATTCCAGTTCGTCGCTGTGCTTTTTCAAAAGCTGGGTCGCGCGCTTATGAGCGCCCTCGACCAGACCTTTGATTTCCGCATCGATCATCTTGTTTGTTTCCGCTCCGCCCATGGTGCGCGCGGTTTGACCCATGCCGAGATAGCCTTCTTGGCTTTCTTCATATTGCAGCGGACCAAGTTTCTCGCTCATGCCCCATTTGGTCACCATATTGCGCGCAAGATCGGTCGCATATTGGATATCGGAGCTTGCGCCAGATGACACTTTATCATGGCCAAAGATAAGCTCTTCCGCCACGCGGCCGCCCATTGAAACGGACAGGTTCGCGTGCATTTTGTCGCGGTGGTAAGAATAGCTATCGCGTTCCGGCAGGCGCATCACCATGCCCAGCGCACGCCCGCGCGGGATGATTGTTGCCTTGTGGATCGGGTCAGACGCCTTTTCATGGACGGAGACAATCGCATGGCCAGCCTCGTGATAGGCGGTCATTTTCTTCTCATCTTCGGTCATGACCATGCTGCGGCGTTCCGCACCCATCATGACCTTATCCTTGGCGTCTTCAAATTCAGCCATAGCCACCAGGCGCTTGTTCCGGCGCGCTGCCAGCAAAGCCGCCTCATTCACCAGATTGGCAAGGTCTGCACCAGAAAAGCCGGGCGTTCCGCGCGCAATCACACGGCGGTCCACATCGGGCGCCAGCGGCGCTTTTTTCATATGCACGGCGAGGATTTGTTCGCGGCCATCGATATCAGGGATCGGCACAACCACTTGGCGGTCGAACCGGCCCGGACGCAGCAATGCAGGGTCAAGCACATCAGGGCGGTTTGTCGCCGCGATGATGATGATGCCTTCGTTCGCTTCAAAGCCGTCCATTTCAACCAGCAATTGGTTCAAAGTCTGCTCGCGCTCGTCGTTGGAATTGCCAAGACCGCCGCCGCGCGACCGGCCCACCGCATCAATTTCATCGATGAAGACGATGCAGGGTGCGTTTTTCTTCGCCTGTTCAAACATATCGCGCACACGGCTCGCGCCGACGCCAACGAACATTTCAACAAAGTCTGAGCCTGAGATGGTGAAGAACGGCACGCCCGCCTCGCCCGCAATCGCGCGCGCCAGCAAGGTTTTGCCGGTACCCGGCGAACCGACCAGCAATGCGCCTTTCGGGATTTGTCCGCCCAATTTTGAGAAGCGGTGCGGGTCTTTCAAAAACTCAACGATTTCTTCTAACTCTTCGCGCGCTTCATCAATGCCAGCGACATCGGCAAAGGTGACGCGGCCCGAACGTTCGGTCAGCATTTTCGCTTTCGATTTGCCAAAGCCCATTGCTCCGCCGCCGCCGCCTTTTTGTACTTGGCGCAAAACAAAGAATGCGATGCCTAGGATCAGCAGGAATGGCAGGGAATTGAGCAGAACAACGAGCAATACGCTCATCTTTTCATCCGCTTCACCAGAGAATTTGACGCCTTTTTCTTCCAACAATTCGGTCAGGCTATCATCGCCAGCAACGCGCACGACAGAGAATTTCTTATCATTGGTGGTGGTGCCAGTGATCGTTTCAGTGCTGATTTTGACCTCTTTGATCGACCCTTCTGCGACTTGTTCGCGAAAGTCAGAATAGGCCATTTCATCAGCAGGCGGCGTATTATTACCGCTGAACAGCGACACTGCCAGCAGCAACGCCATGAAAATGCCGCCCCAGATCATCAGGCTTTTCACCCAAGGGTTTGGACCCTCTGGACCGCCTTCGCCGTTTTCGTTTCTGGGTTCGTTGTCGTCGTTCATCAAAACCGATTCCTTTGCTGAGCTTCTAATGTAGGAACAAGGACGTGAATGACAAGCTAATCGGTGCTTAGAAAAATGCGATATTATGGCAGTTTTTGATGGACGAAGCGCTCGCTGCGACACTTGTGAATTCTGCATTTGTCAAAAGCCGTCTCAGAGTTCATACAAGTTTCGATTAAGGACTAAGTTTTAAGGACCGCCGCTGCGGTATGCTTTGGATCGCGATACGAATGCTGACCGGCGATGCGCAGAAGTTCTATGGGCTTTTGTTCGGTATCGCTTTCTCTACGCTTTTGATCACGCAGCAGCTGACGATCTTTGTGAACTTGGTCGAGCGCGGGGCAAGCGGCGTTTACAATGCGCCGGACGCAGAAATCTGGGTGATGGACCCGGTTAGCCGCACCACCGAAGTCAATTACGCCATGCCCTCAACCGCGCTGGACCGCGTGCGATCCGTGCCGGGAGTGGAATGGGCGGTTCCGCATTTGCGCTCTGCCGCCGCCGTGCGCACCAGCACTGGCGATTTGGAAGGGGTTGCGATCATCGGCGTGGATGATGCGACGTTGATCGGCCTTCCCAAGAATATGGTGGAAGGCGAGAAAACCGCCCTTTCCCAGCCGGATAGCGTGCTGATTGATGATGGCGGCGTGTTTAACCTGTTTGAAAATGGCGAGGATCCGATTGGCCAGCGCTTAGAGCTGAACGATCAACGCGCGATCATTCGCGGTGTCACCGATTCCATCCCCAGCTTCACCAGCCAAGTGACGCTGACCACGCGCTACTCCAATGCGCTGAATTTCGTGCCGGGCACGCGCAACCGGCTGACCTTTGTTTTGGTTGGTGCAGCAGAGGGGCTCGACCACAAACAGCTGACCGAGCGGATTGAGGAAGAGACCGGACTAAAGGCGGAAACGCGCGATGAGTTCGCCCGGGCTGGCGTTGATTTCATCATGGAAAACACCGGTATTCCGATCAATTTCGGGATCACTGTGGTTCTGGGCTTCGTTGTCGGCGTGGCGATTGTGGGCCTAACTTTCAGCCTGTTTATTCGCGACAATATCAAGCAGTTTGGCGCGCTAAAAGCCATCGGTGTGACCAATGGCAAGATCATCCGAATGGTCGCTGTTCAAGCGGGCATGGTCGGCTTTGTCGGCTATGGATTGGGCGTGATTGGTACTGTATTATTCCTTGAAAGTTTTGGCGGAAATCCATTTTTCAAAGGGTTCTATATCCCTTGGCAAATTCCGCTGGTGAGCCTCGTTTCGGTCATCCTAATCCTAGCGATTACGGGCTATTTCGCTTTGCGCAGCGTGCTCAGCACAGAACCAGCGGCGGTGTTCCGCTAATGGCTGACGGCACAGAGATAGCGATCCGAGGGCGGGCGATTGCACGCGATTTTCAAGCCGGGCAGGAAACCATCCGCGTGCTGCATGGGATCGACACAGACATCCGCTCTGGCGAGATGACCTATGTGGTGGGCGAAAGCGGATCGGGCAAAACCACGCTGATTTCGATCATGTGCGGCATTCTATGGCCGACAGAGGGCGAGGTGGAAGTTTTCGGGACCGATATTTACAACCTGTCTGACACGCAATTGGTCAATTTCCGTCTGCAAAATATCGGCTTTATCTTTCAGCAATATAACCTCATCCCCTCTATCGATGCTGCTGCCAATGCGGCAGTCCCCCTTATCGCGCAGGGTATGGCGATTGGTCCGGCGCGCGAGAAAGCCGCCGAAATGCTCGAAAAACTGAACATTGGCGATCAGGCCGCGAAACTGCCCAACCAGCTTTCAGGCGGACAGCAGCAACGCGTCGCCATTGCCCGCGCATTGGTTCACGAACCACGCCTAGTTGTTTGCGACGAACCAACAGCTGCGCTTGACGCGCGGTCAGGCCGCCGCGTGATGGATTTGCTGCGCGAAGTGGCCATTGCACCGGGCCGCGCCTGTATCATCGTTACCCATGACAACCGGATTTTCGATCTGGCCGACCGCATTCTCGTGCTCGAAGACGGGCGCATCACGCATGACGGCACTGACATGCCGCAAGACCATTAAGAACGGGACGAACACACCGATGGCAAACCCCCTTCGCAACCTTAGCTTTTCGCGGCAGATTTTGCCGCTGCTCGCGGTGATTGGCCTGATCGCTGCGGCGATTTTCATATGGTCGGACCTGCCCAATCGCGAGCTGACCGAGCCTGAGGAAAAGCCTGCGCAAGCAACCGGAAAACTTGCGGATTCTGCGCGCGTCGCAGGGTCCGGCGTGGTCGAACCATCCAGCGAAATTGTCGACATTGGCTCGGCTCTATCGGGCCTTGTCACGGACCTGCGCGTGCAGCCGGGTGACCGCGTTGAAAAGGGCCAAGTGCTCTTCACCATCGATGACCGCGCCTTGCGTGCGCAATTGGGAGAGACACGCGCGCGCATCAATGAAACGGTGGCATCTGTTGGCGAAGCAGAAGCCAGCATCAACGCTGCCAGAGCCGCCATTAGCGAAGCGCGCTCCGCTGAAAGCACAGCGAACCGGCAGCTTGCACTGTTCCGTAACATTGATGATCCCGCCGCCATTAGCCGGTCCGAAGTGATCGCCGCAGAAGGCAATGCTAGCGCCGCCCGCGAACGCCGCAGGGTTGCCGAGGCTCAGCTGACACAGGCGCAAACCCGCCTTCAGCAATCCCGCGCCCGCGTTGAAAGCGCGCGTTCAACCGCATCACGATCAACCACGGAAATTGGCCGCGCAGTCGTTCGCGCGCCGATGCGGGGCGAGATTTTAGCGGTCAACATCCGCCCCGGTGAATTTATCGCGACACAAGGCGGCGGCGGGGGTGTGCCCTTTATCCAAATGGGCGAAACCACCCCGCTGCACATCCGCATTGATGTGGATGAAAGCGAAGCAGCCCGCGTCAATGTGGGCGCCGAAGCAACCGTCTCTGCGCGCGGCGATGCAGGCAATTCTGTGCAAGCGACATTCGTGCGAGCCGAACCGCAAGTTGTGCCCAAACGCTCGCTCACCAATTCCGCAGCCCAGCGCGTGGACGTGCGCGTATTGCAGTTGATTTATGCCTTGCCCAGCGATGCCAATATGCGCGTGGGGCAGCAGGTTGATGCCTTTATCGCAGCAAAAGATGCCAATTCGGATGGGTCTGAGTGATGCGGCGCTTCGGCCTCCTAACTCTGGTTTCTAGCATCGCTCTGGCGGGCTGCGTGGCCGGCCCTCCGCCAGAAATTGCAACCGATGCGCCAACTTTGCCGGATAGCTTTGCGCTGGCATCGGGATATGTTCCTGATGATGCGACCTCGACATCGATAGATGCACTTTTGCCCAGCCGCGATCCTGCCCTTCAAAAGCTATGGGCGGCTTCGCGTGACAATGCACCCAGCCTTGCCGAAGCCCTCGCCCGCGTCGAAGCAGCACGCGCCGCCGCACGCGGATCGGGTGCAAATCGCAAACCCCAAGTGAACGCCAGCGGATCACTTTCCGGATCACGCACCAACCCCGATCAGTTTGGCGCTGGGCTGCCCGCAGGCATCGGCTTTGATACCGAGCGCGTGAGTTTCGGATCGAACCTAACCGCCAGCTGGGACCCCGACATTTTCGGCGTTTTAAAGGCTAGCGAACGCGCGGCCCTTGCCAGAGTGGATGCAGCCAGCGCCAGCGCAGGCGCAGTGGAAATCGCTATCACAGCGGAAATCGCAGGCGCCGTGATTGATTGGCGGACATTGTCTGCGCGCGAAGAAGCCTTGCTAAGCGATTTGAGCGCGGCGCAGCGACTTGCTCAGCTGGCCGGATCGCGCGAACGCGCTGGGCTTGCTCCCGGCTTTGACCGGCTGCGGGCAGAGGCTGCAGCCAATTCGACACGCACCCGCCTAACCGCATTGCAGTCCGAACGCGCGCAGATCGTCGGGCGGCTTGTGGCGCTAACCGGGAAAAGCGGGCAATTTGTATTGGGAGCATTCGAAGGTTACGGACCTGGTTTACGCGCGGCACCGCCCGTCCCCGCCCTGCCGTCAGAATTGCTAACCAATCGTCCCGATGTGCTTGCCGCTGCAGCGAACCTCGCCGCTAGCGATGCGCAATTGACCGCCACCGCTCGCCAACGTTTCCCGCGCCTGACTTTATCCGCCGCGCTTGGATTGCTGGCGTTTGATTTGGGCGGGCTGTTCGATACGGACGCTGTGGTTGGTGATGCGGGCGGCTCGCTGCTCGCACCGATTTTGGACTTTGGCCGGATCGAAGCACAGATTGACGGGGCAGCGGCTGAAAAACGTGTGGCTTTCGCTGGGTATCGCGGGGCTGTGTTTCAGGCGCTCGGCGAAGCGGAAACCGCATATGGATTGATTGCCGCGACCGATTTGGAATTGGTATCAAGCAAAGAAGAACGCGCGCTTTTGGACCGCACAGCGCGTTTGGCGAACACTCGCTACAGCGCAGGGCTAACCGATTTTTCGACCGTATTGGAAGCCCGCAGAGCCGCCGATGCCAGCGGAGAGCGTGAAGCTGCTGCGCGCGGACGAGCGGCGCGAGCACGCGTGCTTTTGTGGCAAACGCTAGGCGGGCGAGCAGGTGGTAATGCAGAGGATCAAAGCACGCGGTCGATCAGCCAATAGGCTGCGATGATCCCGATCCCGTAAGTGGCGGCTTTCACCACGCGCGCCTCTATCTGCGGCGCGAATTTATGGATGATTGCGCGCAAAGCAATCACCGCTGCGACGACCAGCAATTGTCCGGCCTCCACCCCTAGGTTGAAGGTTAGCAGAGCAGTAGGCACTTCGCCTTGCGGCAAGCCAATTTCGCGCAAGGCTCCGGCAAAACCAAACCCGTGCAGCAGGCCGAATGCGAACGCCACTGCCCACGGAAAACGCCGGGTCCAAGTGTCGGGATTTGTCCGCATCAGCTCTACGGCAAGGAATACGATAGAGAGCGCGATCAGCGCCTCAACCGGCGCTTGCGGCAGGCCGGTGAAACCCAAAACTGTCGCTGCCAAAGTGATCGAATGCGCGATGGTGAATGCCGTGGCAGCTTTGACCACAGCCCATCCCTTTACGACCAGCAGGACGAGCGCAATCACGAACAATAGATGATCCCATCCGGCCAGAATATGTTCCATGCCGATAATGAAATAAGTCTTGGCAACGTCCCATGCGGATTGATCCGCCGCGATAGTGATGGCGGGTTCGCGCGATGTTAGCCGGTGACTTTGCGTGGGCTTATCGATTGGCGTGATGCGCAGCAGAGCATCGGAATTGCCGGTGAGCTGGGCCAGAGCAAATGTCTGCCCGCCAAGCTCTCCATCGCATTTCAACTGAGCATTGCCGATCAGCGCCAGCTCAGCCTCACGGGAAATGGGATCGCCTTGAAGCGCGCAATTTTCAGGAATGGCCGGAACGATCAGCGTTTTGTCAGGCCCGCTGAGCGGCTGCTTCCAACTCATCTGCCACGCGCCCGCCTCAACCTCACGCAATTCAATTGTGAAAGGACGAATTTCGTCAGCGCGCGCAGGAAATGCCGCGAGAAAAATCAGCGCGAGTAAAGCCGTGATGCGCCACATTATTCGGCAATCTCGATTTCATAGGCTTCGCGCAAAATTGTGTAGCCGCGTTTTTTCCGGTCCGCGATCGTGCTGGTCCGCCAATCATTTTCGAGTTTGAGTTTTGCTGTGTCTGAAAGCTCATCAAACGGAGCTGGCTTACTCACTTCGCGTTTCTTCAAACGCACCAGATGAAAGCCAAAACCAGACTGAATTGGTCCTTCCCAAGCAGAATTTGGCTGCATTTTGTCAACATTTCTCAACATTTGCTCACCAAATCGGTCCAAAACTTCCTTTCTGGACATGTTTTCGACGGTCTTGGGCAGGCTTATCGGGTCAGAAAGGGCGGTGAAATCGTTGCTTTCAGAACCCTTTTTCAAGATCTCGACGAGCATTTTTGCGCCCGCCAAATCAGTCTTGAAAATTTGATCGAATGTGTACTTCGCATCATCCGCAAACCGCTCCGGATGGGCATCATACCACTCCTCCAAAGCCTGATTAGAAGGCTGCGCTGTCTCCGCCTGTGCGCCCGCGATTAAGTCCATTTTCTGCGCCATTCGCCGCCGGACCACGCCGTCATTTACGTCCAGACCTAGCCGTAAAGCTTCGCGGTAGAGAACTTCTTCACGGACGAATTTTTGCACCTGCCGATCAAGCTCGGCATCGGTCGGCGCGCGGCCCATCGTCTTTTCAAAAGCGAGCGATAATTGCGCTTGATCTTCGCGGCTGACATCCAGCGAACGGCTCGCTGGATCAACCGGTTCGCCGCGCCAGGCAAACAGCAAATAGATCGCCAATCCGCCGATCAGAAAATGGACCAGCGGCTCTTTTAACCAGAGCCGCAACCGACTGTTAAAGCTCACTCTTTATCCGTATCCGCCGCTTTTGGATTCGCTTCTGGATCGGGGCTGAGCCAGATGGGAGAGGAGTAAGCGCGTTCCTGCGCTACGCTGTTGGCCATCGCCGCATCGGACAAAGTGATCCCGAACCTTTTCGCATCATACAGCGTCCAGCGCGGTGTCGGAATCTCCAAAACCCGCACATAATAAAACGACTGTTTCTGACCCCATTTGTAGTCAGGGTCAGTCCAAGTCGCGCGCAGTTCTGGCGCGCCAATTGTGTTGGTGTAAGTCGCCTCAGCGCGGTTCACCGTATCGCCAACTGCGGGCACTTTATTGCCATTAAGAGCGCGCTCACCCTCCATATCGCTCCACACAACATCGAACACTTTTTCGCGCACCACGCCAAACGGATCGACCCAGCCTTTCACCACTTGAACGCGGTCAAGATTGGCTCCGTCCGGATCTTTCAAAGCGCTGATGAGGAAGGTCGGCGCCTGCTTTTTATCGACCAATTGCCCGCCCATTGGCACGCCATTGGTATAGCCGCGCCGGACCCAATCACCGTCCCAATCATCCTCGGTAAAATCAAACCCGCCGAACATACGCACGGTCATGCGCGGGCCGGTGGTGGCATACACTTCGCGGCGCTGAAACGCGTCGAAAATCTCTGCGCGCGTATTGCCCTTGGCCCAAGCCGCCGCATAGCCGCCCGCCAGATAATGCCAGCCAAAACGGCCAACGCGCGTACCAAGATTTTGCGCCATATTTGCGCGTTCTTTGTTCGCTTGTTCATTGCCAGTGTGCTTGCCCCAGAAATTATCCTCATCGGCTGTGGCAAGCGAAGTGTGGCTGTCGGTCGAGCCGATCATGCCGAACTGATAGGGGTTCACGCCAAGCTGTTCTTCGAGTGAAATGCCGCGCTTTAATGCTTCACGAACATAGCTGCCCGCGCGCATCGCATTGTTGGTTTTGGCAGAGAGTGGCAGATTGCCAATTTCCCAGCCTTTAACCCCGAAACCCGCCATTTCATCATTGGGCGAGAGGAAGGGATGCGTCTCGCTATCGCCTTTAATCTGAGTCACTTCGACCACAGGTTCAGACCGCGCACGCTTGCGCGCATAGTCCGCTGTCATCGCGCCGCCATCATGCTTGGTCAGTTCAAACATCAAGCCATTGGAGAGATTGGAATTGTGCGGGATCGCCAGCGCTTTACCGCCAGTACTTTCCGCATAGGCATCCATATAATCCCACAGCCCTTCTGGCGTGGTCGATAGGCCGGGATAGGGCACGACTTGCTTTGTGCGGTCACTGCCATCGCGGAACATCACAACACGGTGAAGATTGTTTCCATCGGGCATCAGCGAATATTCAAACCCGGCAAAAGCGGTGAAAACACCGGGCTCATTATAGCGGTCCAGCGTATCGAGATGCGTGTCCCAAATGTCTTTCGTGGCCTCTGCACTCGCCTCAGGATCGTTCATTGCATCTGGCAAATTCCCTTGCGCCGCCGCCATGATCAGCTCGCCAATCGCTCGCTGCGATTGTTCAGGGCTTTCATGCATCATATCGTACCAGCGCAGCATGGTTTCATCGCCCATCGCCTGCACGCCAATGCGCGGCGCATCATACAGCCGGCGGGTTGCGCCCAGTCCATCTGAGTGATCCGCAATGACTAGAAAATCGAGCGGGCGGGCCAGTTTCGCCTGCGCGCCAGTGGTCGCTGTTACTTCATCACCGCGCGCAAATTTCAGCGCTTCTTCAGGGCCAAGCCGCACGCCAAAGCCAAACGCATCAACGGAGTTATCGGTGTGAAGATGGGTGTCACCCCAATAGGGCCGGTCGGGAAATTCAGCGAGTTCAATTGTGTTCTCGCCATCGCCAGAGCTGGCCTCATCCGCATTGCCGCTGCATGCAGCGAGTGCCAGTGACGCCGCGCCAACCAGCGCCCATTTCGCAAAATGCGATTTTGTGATTTTCTGGCGCATATTTCCCCTCCCAAGGAATATCGTTCTTCTTTGCAACCTTTCTGGCCGCAGATTGTCGTTCCCGTCAAGCTTCTTAGCTAGCCCAGCCGTCCACCACGCCGGCGCCATTATCATCGGAGCTGCGAACGGCGCCCGGCGTTCTGTCAAACCGCGGGGCAGGCGCAGTGTGCCATTCACCATCATGCTGAACATAGGCTTCGCGCGCTTTCATATGCGGATGGTCACGCGCTTCTTCCACATCAAGGACGGGAGCAAAGCAGATGTCTGTGCCTTCCATCAGTTCTACCCAATGGGCCGCTGGCTGGGTTTTGAACAAAGCGTCCAATTTGTCAGCGTAATCGGTCCAATTGTCAGCAATCATCTGACCATCACCAATTTCATCAGCCATGCCGGATTTCGCGAGCAGCTCTGCGTAAAATTGCGGTTCGATAGAGCCCAGTGAAATCTCGCGTCCGTCAGCGCATTCATAACAGCGGTAGAAATGTGCGCCGCCCGAAAGCATGCCCTCGCCGCGATCCGTGGTCAGCATGGGGCCGCGCCGCGCGCCGAAGAAAAAGCTCATCAAGCTGGTCGCGCCATCGACAATCGCTGCATCAACCACTTGGCCCTTGCCCGATTTTTCACGCTCAAACAGCGCCGCCATAATGCCGAACGCGCAATACATTGACCCGCCGCCAAAATCGCCAACTAGGTTTTGCGGCGGCGTGGCGGTTTCGCCTTTACGCCCGACTACAGAAAGAGCGCCCGTGATCGCGATATAATTGATATCGTGCCCTGCTGCTTGGGCGAGCGGACCGTCCTGTCCCCAGCCGGTCATGCGGGCATAGATAAGGCGCGGGTTAATCGCGGCAAGATCATCCGGCCCCAAACCCAAACGCTCCATCACGCCGGGCCGGAACCCTTCGATAATAACATCGGCATGTTTGGCGGCTTTCAGGCAGAACGCTTTGCCATCCTCGCTTTTCATATCAACTTGGGCACGGTGGCGCGCGCGTTCGACCACAGGATTGGAGACTCCAGCCCCCTCGCGCCCAATCCGCACAACTTCCGCGCCCAAATCGGCGAGCAACATGGCAACATGCGGGCCCGGTCCGATCCCGGCAAATTCAACAACGCGAAGTCCGGTTAGCGGGCCAGCTGGGGCCGCGGCATCCTGTGACATAAATTTAATCTCCCAATCTTTGCGCAGGGAGATGCCGTTCAATGCACCGCGAAGCAAGCCCTCATGCGTTGCACAGACCCACGCTTTTGCTAGGCATGGGCGAACGTCGCGGAGTAGTCACTTGTGAAGATTGCCATTTTCGGATTGGGCTATGTCGGCTGCACGGCTGCTGGCTGCATTGCGAGCGAAGGGCATGAAGTGCTCGGCGTGGATGTGAATGCGGGTAAGGTTGCGGCGATCCATGCTGGCCGCTCGCCCGTGTTTGAGCCGGATTTGGCAGAGCGCATTGCAGCGGCGCATGAAGCGGGACTGCTCAGCGCGGTGACCGAATTGGGCGATGAACTCGCCGAATGCGATATCGCTATCGTTTGCGTTGGCACGCCTAGCGGAGTGGACGGCGCGCATGATATGAGCGCAATCGCAGCCGTGACGCGCAGCATTGCTGACGCGATTGATCCGGCCCGCCACAAACCGCTCACCCTTGCTTACCGCTCCACCATGCGCCCGGGTTCGTGCGCAAATATTATCTGGCCGATCCTGACAGAGGCTTTGGGAGACGCGGCCAGCGATGCGGTGGAGCTGGTCTATAACCCTGAATTCCTGCGCGAAGGCAGCGCGATTACGGATTACTTCGCTCCGCCCAAGATTGTGATCGGCACTTTGTCTGGTGAACCATCGGCAAATATGGAGGCGCTGCATCAGGGTATCGAAGCGCCGACGTTTCACGTTGGCCTGCCAGAGGCGGAACTAACCAAATTTGTCGACAATTCATGGCATGCGGCCAAGGTCGCTTTCGCCAATGAAATCGGGCGCGTGTGCGAGACCCACGGCATTTCTGCGTCAAAGGTCCACGAGATTTTCGTGTCCGATACAAAGCTCAACATTTCGGCCGCTTATCTGCGTCCCGGCAATGCCTTTGGCGGATCATGCCTGCCCAAAGATGTCCGCGCGCTGCAATATGTAGCTAGCGATAGCGGAGCACAGACGCATTTGATCGACGCGCTGATACGTAGCAATGAAGCGCATAAGCACCACCAATTTCTTGCCGCAACAAAGGGGCTGGAGGCTGGCGCAAAAGTGTTGCTGGTCGGCATTGCGTTCAAGCCGGAAACCGATGATCTGCGCGAAAGTCCTGCGGTGGATATGGCACGCAAATGCTTGGATGCGGGATATGCTCTCGACATCTATGATCCGCAGGTTGATCCCGATGCTTTGGTGGGCCAGAACCTTGGCTATGCGCATGCATTCCTGCCCAAGATTGATGACCTTCTCGTGGACCGCGCAACCGCTGAGAGCGGCGACTATGCGCGGATTATTGCCACAAACCGGTTGATTGATACGCTGGATGTGGATGCAGACATAGTCACCGACATTAGCGCGATTCCATGAGTGATCTGGCGCGCGCATCCGAAGGCATTCCAGCGGTGATGAGGGCGAACCGCTTGCCGGAAAATCCGTGCTGATCGTGGTCGAAAATCTGCCGCTGCCGTTTGATCGGCGCGTTTGGCAGGAGGCCCGCACATTGAAAGCCGCCGGCGCCCATGTTGCGATCATCTGCCCCACGGGAAAGGGGTTTGAAAAACGCCGCGAAGTGATCGAGGGGATCGAAATTTACCGGCACCCTTTGCCGATAGAAGCAGACGGGGCGTTAGGCTTTGCGCTGGAATATGGCGCTGCTTTGTTTTGGGAAACATGGCTCGCATGGCGCATCTTTTTCAAACGCCGCTTTGACGTGATCCAAGGGTGCAATCCGCCCGACCTGATCTTCCTAGTCGCGCTGCCTTTTAAGCTTTTCGGCGTGCGATACATCTTTGATCATCACGACATAAATCCTGAGCTTTACGAGGCAAAATTCGGCAGACGCGGGTTTTTCTGGCGGCTGATGGGTTGGCTGGAAACACTGACTTTCAAAGCCGCCAATGTGTCGATTGCGACCAATAATTCGTATAAAGAAATCGCTGTGACGCGCGGCGGCATGGATCCGGAGCGCGTGCATGTAGTCCGCTCCGGCCCAGACCTCAGCAAGCTAAAGCCCGTTCCCGCCGTCGCTGAATGGAAAAATGGGCGAGCGCATTTAGTCGGATATGTCGGCGTTATGGGCGAGCAAGAAGGGATTGATCTGCTGATCGATGCAGTGGAGCATATTGTGCGCCAGATGCAGCGCGATGACATACAGTTCTGCCTCGTTGGTGGAGGCCCGAGCCTTGCCGCCTTGCAAAAACTTACCGAGCAACGCGGTCTTTCCAATCATATCACATTCACAGGCAGAGCGCCCGATCGAACCCTGTTCGAAGTGCTCTCCACCATGGACATCGGCGTCAATCCCGACCGCGTAAATGCGATGAATGACAAATCCACCATGAACAAGATCATGGAATATATGGCGCCAATCTGTGACCGACTACCCTTTGCGCAATATGACAATGTTGGCGGTAGCTGCGCTGCTATTTCTACTGCTAATCCGCTTTAGCCGCGCACATGAAGAGAGCGGCGCATGAAACAGACTCTTTGGTGTTTCACACTGGCCGCAATCGGCGTTTTGGCGATGCTAACACAGCTCGATCGGCAATCGCGCTACCAAAGCGATCTGGCCGAGCTTGTACCGGAAAACATGCGATACTTTGCGCAGTATCACAGCGCAGAGGCTGCACTGTCGCGCGGGGATGGAGCTGCCGCTCTGACAGAGGCGCGCACGCTGGTTGCTCGTCGTCCGATCCCCGCTGGACACCTCCGTTTGCTGGCAAGTGCTCAGCTGCTCAACGAGGAGAATGGGGCCGGCACAGCGACGCTACAATTGGCCGGTCAGCGCGGCTGGCGTGATACGCCGACCCAATTCGCACTGCTCTCATTCGCCGAGGCGCAAAGGGACGGAACGCAAATGGCCCGCAGATATTTCGCTATCTGGGTGCAGCAAGAAAACCGCGAGGCTTTGAAACCGTGGGCAAAGATCGTTTTTGCAAACCCCGATGCACTTGCCGAGGCCACCCGATTGCTCAATGCGCAAGGGCGCTGGCAGCGCTCGTTTGTGCACTTTGGACTGCGGGAACTAGCGCCTGAACATGCCGCCCAATTCTTGGCGGGCTACAACCCCGCTTGATCGAATAAGCAGCGCGTGTAGGAGGGCTTTAAACATGCCTTCCGACCCAACATCCGAAAACGGCGCGATAGAGGCCGCAAGCGATCCGCGCGCTTTTCGCGCTGCGCTTGGCTCCTTTGCTACCGGGGTGACCATTGCCACCACTATGGATGAGGACGGCGAACCGATTGGTGTCACTGCGAGCAGTTTCAATTCGGTCAGCCTTGATCCACCGCTTGTCCTATGGTCGCTATCAAAAGCCAGCCTTTCGCGCCCAGCATTCATCCAAAGCGGCCATTTCGCCATTCACGTATTGGCATCCGATCAAAGCGCGCTTTCAGACCGCTTTGCCCGCTCGCAGTCTAACAAATGGGATGGGCTGGCATGGCACAAAGGCACGCTCGGCTCACCTCTTCTCGATGAACATGCCGCAGTCTTTGAATGCAAAACCCGGCACGAATATGATGGCGGCGATCATATCATTTTGGTTGGCGAAGTTGTGGAATTTGAGGTCCATAGCAAGGCTCCGCTGCTTTTCCACGCAGGCCAATATGCGCAAGTAAGCCCGCTTCCGAAAACGAAATGAGCTGATCCGCCCCAAGGGGCAAATGATCACAATTCAATAGTTAGAAAATGGAGCGGGCGAAGAGATTCGAACTCTCGACCCCAACCTTGGCAAGGTTGTGCTCTACCCCTGAGCTACGCCCGCTCACTGACGTTCACCAAATCGCGTATCAACCCGCTTCTTCGGTGTGGAGGCGGCGCGATTAGCAGCGGTTTCCTACCACCGCAAGGCTTAATATTTGCCAAAGGACATGCGTGCTTGCGCTTGGGCGGTCTGGGCGGCAAGAGATAGGGGAACAGTGCGCCCCTTCAAAAAGATACAGGCGCGCACCACATAGGCGCGATGGGGCTGCGCAAAGCATGCTCCCGTGACAATTGCAGGAGCAAACACAGTGGCCAGTCAGGGTCTAAATATAGAAGAGCAAAAGGCGGTCGAACGCTTCCGCACAGAAGTCGTCGATCCGTCTATGACCAAGCTGGTTATTCTGGATTTTTGGGCCGAATGGTGCGGACCGTGCAAGGCACTGACCCCGACGCTTGAAAAAGTCGCCGCTGATTATGCAGACAAAGGCGTGATCCTGGCCAAGGTGAATGTCGATGAAGAAAAGTTCATCGCGAGCCAGTTTCAGGTGCAATCCATCCCCACAGTCTATGCGATTTATCAAGGTCAGCCGGTCGCCGATTTGACCCAGGCACGCAGCGAAAGCCAGCTAAAGGCTACGCTCGATCAATTGCTTGAAAAGCTCCCGATTGAAGCTGGCGCAGCTGATGGTGCCCCGCAAGGGCCAACGAAAGAAGAAATCGAGCAAGCAATCACAATGGGCGATGATGCTCTGGCGGCTGGCGATACAGAACGCGCCATGGCGATGTTCGGTCAGATTGCACAATTTGACCCCACCAATGCGGGCGCAATCGCGGGAATGATCCGCGGCTATATCCAAGGCGGTCAGACCGACGAGGCGCAAAAGATGATGGAGGCTTTGGAAAGCAGCCCAGAACTTGCTGAAACGCTAAAAGATCCTGCGGTTCAAGCTGCTAAGTCTGCGCTGGAACTTGCCGGAACACAGGTTGACGATAGCGAGCTGGATGCATTGCGCAGCGCGGCAGCGGCAAATCCCGCTGATATGGATGCTGGCTTTGCCTTTGCCGAGGCGGCCTTTGCTGGCGGTTCGCGCGATGAAGCAGCTGACACTTTGCTCGCCATGGTAACAGCAGACCGCGAATGGAATGAAGGTGCAGCCAAAGCCAAATTGCTGCAAATCTTTGAAGCTGTCGGCTTAGAAGATGAATGGGTCGTCGCCACTCGCCGCAAACTGTCGCGGGTGCTGTTCGGCTAAACCATGACCACGCGTCTTTCCATCTTTCCCCTGCCCGGCGCAGTGCTGTTTCCCGGCCTGCAATTGCCGCTGCATATATTCGAGCCGCGTTACCGCGCTCTTGTAGGCGATGCATTGGTGCGCGACCGCAAAATCGCGATGATCCAGCCGCAAAAGCCGATTGATGGCGCGCCATTGTTTAGCGTGGGCTGCATAGGCCGGATAGGTGAAGTCGAAGCATCAGACGATGGCCGCTACAACATCATTTTAGAAGGCGAGCAGCGTTTCCGCCTGATCCGCGAATTGGATGTCGCCACAGCCTTTCGCCAAATCGAAGCAGAATTGATCGAAGAGGGCGAGGACCAATCTTTGAGCGCGGTCGAGCGCGCCAGTTTTGAAATGGAATCGCGCAAATTTGCAGATGCAAAGGGGTATAGCGTGGATTGGGATTCGGTTGAGCGGCTGGATGACACTTCGCTGATCAATGGCGTATCGCAAATCGCGCCATTTGATCCGGCATCAAAGCAGGCTTTGCTAGAGGCGGAAAACTTGGCCGTGCGCTGCGAATTGCTGGTCCAATTGATGCAATTTTACGGACGCAGCAGCGGCGAAGAAGAAATCACGACTTTGCAGTGAATTATCAGAGGTCCTGCGATGGTACGGGCATTGAACGCAAGAGTGTCGTTAGCACGGTGAAAGCATGCTTTTCCGCATAGCCTTTGTTGTAATTTTCTGCCTGCACGACCAACACCGCGTCCATCGATGGAACCAATGCAACGATATTTCCGCCATTACCCTTCATCATCAGCGCCCCTTCAAATCCGCGCGAGGATTGCAAAGGAGTGAGCCACCACAACCGGGCATAGTGAACATGCTCACCCAATTGGTGCTGCGGCTTTACCATCGCCTTAAGCCAGCCTTCGGAAATTATGCGCTCACCGTTCCATTCGCCACGGTTTAAAACCAATCGCCCAATCTTAAGCAGGGCCGCATCTGAAATGGTAAGCTGACCCCCCGATTGAATCTCACCGCTGCGCGATTTGCGCCATTGGGCACCATCTATACTAAGGGGATCAAACAGCCTTCTTTGAACATACTCATCGAACCGTTCTCCAGTAGCCTTTTGCACAACTTGCCCGAGCAGAAAAACACCGGCTGTGCAGTAAGAGAAGGGACCGTTTCCTCCTCTATCGCGACCATATTCACGGGCGGGTAGAGCCAATGCAAATGCTCGCCAACTCCGCTTGCGGTACATCCGTTCTTCTTGTCCGGGCGATTTCTTATCCCAATCATTACAATCAAGGGCAGAGGACATGGAAAGCAAATCGGCGACCGTTATCGATGCCCATGGCTCTGGGCGGGTAGAGTCTAAGTAGGGCCAAACAGGCGTATCAACAGAGGCCAATTTACCGTCATCAATCGCCATACCAATGGCCAGCGCCGTGATAGATTTACCGGCCGATTTGATATCAACGCGGTCACCCAATTCGCCGCTGCCGAAACGTTTTCGATAGATCGTTTTGCCGTACTGCTCGGCTGCAACTGCACGAATTTTGCCAAGTTCCCCGGCTGAAATCGCCTTTTCAAGCGCAGCCAAATCATATTGCGGCAAAGCTTGCGCCTGAACAGGCGGCGCTTGCACGATCCAAACCAGCGCGGCGAACCAAGTGAGCGCTAAGAATGCTGAGCAGAGTTTGAGCCGAAGTAGAACCACAAAGCAGCAATATCACTGCATGTGATGAACACTAGCCTAATGATCCATAGGTTCGACTAAAAGGGTCTAAATCCCAAAGCTGCCCTTCAGCCCGTCGATCACATATTGCGCGGCCAGCGCTGATAACAGGACGCCAAGCAGGCGCGTAACCACAGCTTCTGCGCGGTCGCCAAAGAACCGCATCAGCGGGCCCGCTGCGACCAATGCGATAGCCGTCAGCGTAAGTACGCTGGCAAGAGCCCCCAGAACAACTAGGCTTTGGTTCAGCCCGTCCGCTTCATTCATCAGCAGCATTACCGCCGCAATTGCGCCCGGACCCGCAAGCATCGGCATCGCCATGGGGAAGACTGAGACATCCTCAACCTCTGGATCGGCGTTGACTTTTTCCGCGCGTTCCTCGCGCCGCTGCGTGCGTTTTTCAAACACCATCTCAAACGCGATGAAGAACAGCATCAAACCGCCAGCGATCCGGAAACTGTCGAGATCAATGTGCAATGCGCCGAGCAAATCTTCGCCAAACAGCGCGAACACCAACAGAATTATCGCAGCGATAAAGCTCGCTCGCAGCGCCATATTGCGTGCCTGCGATGCGCTCGCATCCTTTGTCAGCCCGGCATAGATAGGGGCGCATCCCGGAGGATCGATAACCACGAACAAAGTGATAAAGGCAGAGATGAACAACTCAATCATATTGAGCCGCCCAAGATACTATTTGAAGGAAATTGGCAAGCCTTGTGTGATTGCGATGCTTAAGTCTGCAATGTTCAATTCCGGTTCGTTAAACCTTCACGGCACGGTCAGCGTTGACGAACCATCGGCGGCGACATTCCACGTTAGGACATTCTGCCGATCATCCTTGCGCAAAAGCCATGCGTCGAAACCGCGCGAGCCATTGGGCTTGTGCGCCCAACCGTAATTAAGAGTTCCATCGCTAGATGGGCCGCCACCAAAAACAGTGCCTGTCACATGAGTGCTAAGAACCGGCATAACCAGTGGATCACCCTTTTTAACACAACGGGCAATATCTGCCTTCACCGCATCCAAAGCCTCAACCACGATATCGCCGGGCTTGGGCGCTGGTTCGGGCGGGCGCGGCGCGGGCTGCGGATCATCAGCTGCGGCGGCAAAATAAATGTAGCGATAGCCGGTTTCTTCATCGCCATCGGGACGAATGCCTGCCTGCCGCTCCCAAACAAAAATATAGGTGCCAACCTTACCATCGGGATCAGTCCCGCGCCCCTGTGAGACCGCAACCGAGCCATCGCAGCTCATCCAAACGGATTTAGTATCAAATTTGGAAGTTTGGTTAGGGTTTCCAAACCGCGAGAACAGATCGGCTGCTTCTTGAACCCCGCCCTCTGTATGAATTTTCGCATTCGGCGCGGCAAATTGTCTATACGCATCAACCTGGCCAGAATCGCGGGCAACCCGGTTCAGCGCCAATTCGGTTTTGACGATTATGCTCGGCTGAGCTTTACCCGGTGCACGCTCCAAAGCGCGGTCGATTTGTTTAAGCGCACGCGGGCTTGGCTTGCGCTGACCGCTCGAACAGCCTGCTAGCAGCGCGGCTGATACGGTTAAAGCAACCAGCCCCCTCAAAGCGCGCCCTCGGCCATATCCACACCGGCATTGCGGTGGGCAGCAACCATTGTGTTTCGCAGCAAGACGGCGATGGTCATCGGACCAACGCCGCCGGGCACGGGCGTGATTGCGCCAGCCACTTCAGAAGCCTCGCCAAAGGCCACATCGCCCACAAGCCGCCCTTTTTCCGAACCCGGTTCAGGGGGCAGGCGGTTTATGCCCACATCAATCACAGTCGCGCCATCTTTTAGCCAATCCTTGCCGATCATCTCTGGTCGGCCAACTGCCGCAACGACGATGTCCGCGCGCTTAACAACCGATTTGAGATCAGCCGTGCGGCTATGCGCGATAGTCACGGTTGCATTCGCATCGACCAGCAATTGCGCCATGGGCTTGCCCACGATGTTGCTGCGGCCAATCACCACCGCTTCTAAACCGGAAAGATCGCCCAGCCGGTCGGTGAGCAGCATCATGCAGCCCAATGGCGTGCAAGGGACAAAGCCCGTTTGCCCCACGCTCAAACGCCCTGCATTGATAACGTGGAACCCGTCCACATCCTTATCCGGATCAATGCTTGCGATGACTTCTTGTTCGTCCAAATGATCGGGCAAAGGCAGCTGCACCAAAATGCCGTCAACATTTTCATCCGCGTTTAATTGCGCGATCAGCGCGAGCAAATCTTCGCGCAGAGTATTGTCGGCAAGCGTATGCTGGAAGCTGGCCATATTGGCGGCAACGCATGCTTTACCCTTGCTCCGCACATAGACTTGGCTGGCTGGATCATCGCCAACGAGCACCACGGCGAGACCTGCCTTGCGGCCAGCTGCTTTTTCAAAACTTTCGCCATAGGTGCCGACGCGTTCCCGCAATCCTGCGGCAAAGGCTTTTCCGTCAATGCGTTCTGCTGCGCTCATATCAGACGCCATAAATCACATTGCCAAGCACGATCAGCGCGATGTTCAGTACGACTATCACAACGATTGGCGAAAAATCGATTGCACCGGTTTGCGGCAAGAGATTGCGGATTGGACGCAGTATCGGATCCATCAGCCGGTTAAGCGCATCATAGACTGACATCAGAAATTGGTTGGATGGGCTCACCACATTAAACGCAAACAGCAGACCAATCACAAACTGGATGATAATCAGCATGATGAAGATATTGGCGAGCATCCCAAGGATCTCGTATAGCGTTACCAAAGCAGTCATTCGTCTATCATCCGTTCTCTTAAAATCTATCTATGCGTGTTACTCGTATAACACGGTATAAGCTAGTGCCGTATTTCGGCTTATCAAGGCCGTATAGATTAGGCCTGGACAAGCGTACCTGCACCGCGCGCTGTAAAGAATTCCAGCAACATTGCATGGGCCTCTCGCCCGTCCAGCACAACCGCCGCTTCGCAGCCTGCCTCAACCGCTTTGACGCAAGTTTCCAGCTTGGGGATCATCCCGCCCGAAATTGTGCCATCTTCTTTCAGCGCATCAATCTTTGCCGGGTTAAGGTCGGTCAGCAATTCGCCTTCCTTGCTCAGCACGCCTGCCACATCGGTTAGCAGGAACAGGCGCGCAGCTCCGAGTGCCGCGGCAATCGCGCCCGCCATCGTATCGGCGTTGATGTTGTACGTGTGGCCATCCTCGCCCGCAGCGATGGGCGCAATAATTGGGATCAGACCAGCATTGACCGCCGTATCGATCACATTGGTGTCGACATGCGAAGGCTCGCCAACAAAGCCGAGGTCCACCGCCTTTTCAATATTGCTTTCCGGATCGCGCGTGGTCCGCTGCGCTTTGGTCGCGGTGACCAGCCCGCCATCCTTGCCCGAAATGCCGATCGCTTTGCCGCCAGCGCCGGTAATCCAGCTGACAAGCTCTTTGTTGATCCCACCAGACAGCACCATCTCAGCAACTTTCGCAGTCGCTTCATCGGTTACGCGCAGCCCATCAACAAAGGTGCTTTCCACGCCCAGCTTTTCCAGCATAGCGCCAATTTGCGGGCCGCCGCCATGGACGACGACCGGATTGATTCCGACTGCTTTTAGAAGAACAATATCCTCAGCAAAATCGCGCGCAGCATCCGGGTTGCCCATCGCGTGCCCGCCATATTTCACTACAAAGGTGCGACCTGCATAACGCTGGAAATAGGGCAGCGCCTCAATCAGAACCTCTGCTTTGGCGAGCATGTCTTTCGCGCTTTCGCCAGTCATTTGCGTTTCACCCTATTCTTAAACTCATGCGGTCCAAAGCGCTTAGCGGTTCAGTGCCTGCGATGCAAAGGCGCAAACACCCCCAACCTTAGCTCCGGCCAGCTGAAACTTTTCACAGAATCCTTGTAACCTTTGCGAATTTGCATACGAATAGGGAGTTAGTGACCGGTGATATTTGGATGGGCCGGTGCATGGGTACCATTTTTGGAGAGAATTTATGAACACTCAATCAATCAAAGGCGGCTTTGCAGTCGCAATCGCTGCTGGCCTTGCAGCTGCATGTTCACCTGCTGCTGACGAAGGTTCAGATGCCGATGCAATGGCGGCTGATGAAACCAGCGTAGAAGGAGAAGTTGTCGAAGCATCAGCAGACGGCACGAGCGTGGTTGGCGACGGCGAAAAAGACAAATGCTACGGCATCTCGCTCGCAGGTAAGAATGACTGTGCTGCTGGCGAAGGCACTACATGTGCCGGTACCAGCGTTGTCGATTACCAAGGCAATGCCTGGACATATGTTGACGATGGCGCTTGCGAAACAACCGAAACGCCAACTGGCACCGGTTCGCTGACACCAATCGAAGCGTAAGCTATTCTCATTTTGGCTGCGCATTAGCTCAGCCAATCCTCGCATGATCAGCGAGAATATGGGCCGCGGAATTCTTTTACAGAGTTCTGCGGCCCGTTTTGTTGGGGCCTTTGGCTCGGGCAGCATTGAGCATGCGAAGTCCGCCATGCTAGCCTGACGCCAATGGCAAAATACCGTTCTCCCCTTCGCAAAAAGCGCGCACAAAACTCCGGCTTTCGCGCTTGGTGGGTTTGGTGGCGGGCGCCAATATTGCTGCTGATCGTGCTGAGCATCTGGTGGTTCTTCCTGCGCAGCGAACCTTCTGAAGAGGTCTGGACACCTCCTCCACTGGCGTTTGGCTTGTGCGGAGAAAAAGGGGCGGGCCGCGCCTGCGTAGTGGATGGCGATACGCTCCACATCCGCACAGGCAAACAAGTGCAGCGGATCCGCATCACTGGATACAATGCACCCGAATTGGACGGAGCCTGCGAAGCTGAACGCGCCAAAGCACTAGAAGCCAAAGCCGCGCTTCATGCTTGGATGGCAGCCGGACCGCATGAATGGGATGGCGGGACAGAGCCGCCTTTCGACAAATATGGCCGCGAATTGCGCAAGCTCCGCCGTCCTAAGCCACAAGGCGGCTTTGAAGAACTGGCCGATCACATGCTGGGCAAAGGCCTCGCTGCGGAAAGCGGCTGGGGCACTTTCCCAAAGGATTGGTGCGCCTAGTTTCGATTTGCATAAGAGCGTCAACTTTGCGCTCTTCTTTGACCTAGCACTCGCTTCCTGCCAGAATGCTCTTAATTCAGGACCAGCAAACCGAGGGGGATTTGCAATTATGACCGATACACCAACTCCAAAACCATCAGGATCACCAACACCGTCAGCAGGCGGATTTGACGCCAACCGGCCGACGATAATTTCGCTGCTATATCTGGGCAGCTTCATCACTGGTATTTCCGGCCTTGTCGGCATTGTGCTCGCCCATGTTTGGAGCGGCGAAGAGCAAGAGCCATGGTTGGCATCGCATTACACATATTTGATCCGCACGTTCTGGATTGGCTTTGTCGCCTCGATCATCGGAGTGGTTCTTTCCATCGTTTTGATCGGTATTCCTTTGCTGATGGCAACCGCAGTTTGGGTTGGTGTTCGCAGCATTATGAGCCTGATTAAGGCGCAGAAGCAGGAACCCATGCCTGATCCTGAAACTTTCCTCATCTGATCGGAAACTCCCAAGTGAAGCCAATTGCAATTGCGCCCGCCATGGCGCTGATCGTTCTCGCCGGATGCTCCGGCGAGGCTGAAGACGCCGCCGATGAAAACGCCTCTGCGCAAGACACGTTCTTCGCATCGCTCGCCTCCCATTGCGGAAAAGCGTTTGAAGGCAGGCTAGTTAGCGAAGACGCTGCCGATGCGGACTTCGTCGATGCGGACATGGTCATGCATGTGAAGGAATGCTCCGACACGCAGATCGCTGTTCCTTTCCACGTCACCGGCGAAGGCGGCGAATGGGACCGCTCGCGCACTTGGCTGATCACTCGCGATGGCGCGAAACTGCGCCTGAAACACGATCACCGGCATGAAGATGGCACATCCGATGCCGTCACCATGTATGGCGGCGATACGGTAGAGGATGGGACGGAACGCGCGCAGCATTTCGTCGTCGATCCGGAAAGCATCGCGCTTTTCAAGGAACAGGACTTGCCCGACAGCGTCACCAATGTCTGGACGGTTGAAGTGGACGGCGCTGACGCAGAAGCGCCCAAATACGCTTACCAACTCAAACGCACAGTAGAAGGCGGCGCTCCATCAGAACGCCTGTTCCGCGTGGAATTTGATCTGTCGAAAGAGGTTGAGGCACCGTCGGCTGCTTGGGGCCACGAAGGGTAAACGCGCAGGCCGATTAAGCCTGCATTATTCCGAAGTTTCCGTGCGCCCGCCAGCAATACCGAACCCGTCAATTGGGCGGTCTTCTTTATTGCCCGAATGGTACATATCCATCACGACCTCGGTCTTTTCAGGCGAAGAGCCCGGACACGTCACCTCGTACATATCCACGATATTGCCATAAACGCCGGGGCCAAGGTTGCCGACGCGGAAGAATTTGGGCGTCTTTAAATCGGCACATTTGAGCCGCGAAAGATAGGCGCGCTGTCCCACCGGACCTTGCACGCGCACCGGATTTTCGTTTGAGCCAAGCGGAAATGCGCTGGCTTTCTCCAACGCCTTTTCCAACTCGCTACCCTGAGTGCGCGACTTGCCGGAAAGCATGGCTGCCAAAATGTCGGACGCTTCTGCATCCGAAATGGAGCTTGCGCTGGCAGCAGAAGAACCGCCCGTGGTCGAACAACCCGCCAAAAGAACCGCAAGTGAACCGGTCAAAACCGTAAGTTGTACGCGCCGCATATCTGTCTCCTATACTTTCGTCAGGCATTATTGCGCAAGAATACCCCAAATGACCAGAGTGCATTTGGTGAGGCACGCGCTTAAGTAGATGATGGCGGTGGGGCAGTGTAGGGAAATGGTGAGGGGTGCCTCTGGTCCACGGGTTCTGTGCCGACGGTTAAGAACCAAGAGGAGAGGTTTTGAGTTTTGTTTAGACCCTCAAGCGGCGGGCGGGATGCCTCCGCATCCCTTGCCTACCTCGCATGAGCTCGGGCGGGCGTGCGCCCTTGCGGTCACCTAGTCGGTGACCGAACCAGCTCTGACCTAGCTTTGTGGCACTATGGCGCTTGGTGCTTTGTAATTGGCTTGGCGGCGGAGCACGGCCGGCGACTAGCCGACCGCAAGCCTGACCACGCGCCCGCAGCGGCGTTAGTCGCGAGGATATCGCACCTGCGGAGGCAGGTGCATGAAACAAAGAATCTCGCCGCTTGAAGGTCTAAACAAACAACACAAGCCGCTCCCCCACTATACTCTGGAGTTTTTCTACGCCCTGATGAAGCCTAGTAGAACATTCGCGAGCTAGCCTTTTTCAGGGTTTTTGATCAAGAAGCTTCCGTGGCTCGTCTTTGCGATCTTTCGCATGAAATGCGCATGACGGACTGGGTCTCGCTTTTGCAGTCTGGTGAGTAGATCAACCATTCCGTAGTGCTCGAATTTAATTTTCGAATAAGATATCGTGGGCATCAAAAGGGCAAAGACCAAAAAGACCCATGAAGACATAACTATTAATTTGCCCCAAATGCCGACGATGTTAGACTCAAATTTCCAAAGATCGACTGAAAACGAGACTAGCAATGCGAAGCCTCCTAAAGCGAAGGCCAGTAAAACTGGTAGAGTTAGCAGCAAAAGGAGGGTCAGCCTTTTTGGAAAGGTCTTCATCGGGTGCATGTATCTTGGCCTAGCTGACAACCAGTTTTCATATTGCAGTCCGCTGAACATCCTTGGAAACCTAAGCAGCAAGTCTTGCTTCTTTGCAGCGGAGGAAGAGTTGTAGACAGCTTCAAATAGCGATTGATAGCGATAAACTTTCGACTGAACTTCCGAAAACAGAACTGCGACAATCGAAAATAGGAGCAGCAGGATAAACCCAACGGCTTCAGGTGAGAGATTTACGTTGGGCAATTCGACGCTAACTACCACCTGCAACTTGAGCAAAAATATCCCGAAAAAGAGTATGCAATACCAATAAAAAGTCTTGTTGCGACGTTCAAAAACAGGCTGACTAGCCTCATAGTAACAGTCGAGGTCAATTTTTTTGACTTCATTTTCGACATGTTCAAGCGCTAGCCTTAGGTGAAGGCTTTTTGGCGACAGACTCACAAATTTCGTGAGGGAGTTCTCGGCTCGCCGAGTTCTACTTTTGAACCATCCTTTGAGCAGTACCAAACTCACCCCTACTCCGCAGCTTCGGTTTCTCCGAACATATCCGGACCATCATCAACGGCCTCTTCCTCATTCGCAGCGCTAGCCTTCTGACGGCTGTCAAAGCTGCTCCACACATCCTGCCAATTGCCGGTGGTGGCGCCTTTCGAATATTCGGTCGCGCGCGTTTCGAAGAAGTTCGCATGCTCCACGCCGTTCAATAGCGGGGTGAGCCATGGCAGCGGGTGATCTTCAACCATGTAAATCGCGGGCAGGCCCAATTGCTGCAAGCGCCAATCGGCGATGTAGCGAATGTATTTCTTGATCTCTTTCGCGGTCATGCCGGTCACTGGACCTTGCTCAAATGCCAGATCGATGAACGCATCTTCGAGGCGGACAGTCTTTTGACACGCATCGATAATGTCTTCTTTCACAGCCTTGGTCAGGCATCCGGTTTCCTCGCAGAATGCGTGGAACATGCGGATGATCCCTTCGCAGTGGAGGCTTTCATCGCGCACTGACCACGATACGATTTGGCCCATGCCCTTCATCTTGTTGAAGCGCGGGAAGTTCATCAGCATGGCGAAAGATGCGAAGAGCTGTAGCCCTTCGGTAAAGCCGCCAAACATGGCGAGCGTGCGGGCGATATCTTCATCGCTGTCGACGCCAAATTCCTGCAAATAATCGTGCTTCGCCTTCATCTCCTCATATTCGAGGAACATGCCATATTCGCTTTCGGGCATGCCGATGGTGTCGAGCAGGTGGGAATAGGCGGCGATGTGGACCGTCTCCATATTGGAGAAGGCAGCGAGCATCATTTTGACTTCGGTCGGTTTGAACACGCGGCCATATTTGTCGTGGTAACAATCCTGCACTTCGACGTCGGCTTGCGTGAAGAAGCGGAAGATTTGCGTGAGCAGATTGCGCTCGTGATCGGTGAGGTTTTGCGCCCAGTCGCGGCAATCCTCGCCCAAGGGCACTTCTTCCGGCATCCAGTGGATTTGCTGCTGGCGTTTCCAGAAATCGTAAGCCCATGGGTATTCGAACGGCTTGTAGGTCTTACGGGCTTCTAGCAACGACATCTTGTGTTTCTCCAGTGATCGGTAGGCAGTGTGTGTATAGTAATTAGTTACGAAATCGAAGTGGGTTTGGACGGTTTAAACGGGGATAAACCGTGTATATTTTGAGTCGGGCCGTGCGGCGTGTGCATCCTATCCATCCGGCTAGATTATCATGGCGAGCGCGATGGTCGCCAGCGTGGCGATTACAGGGATCACCACGGTCACAATGCCAACGTCTTTATACGCTTGTTTATGGGTGAGCTGCGTGACGGTGAGCATGGCGATAACCGCGCCGCAATGGGGCAGCGAATCGAACCCGCCGCTGGCCATTGCTACGATCCGGTGCAATTCTTCTGGGTCGATACCCATGGCAAGGTAATCATCGGCCAAAGTCGCCATGAATATCTGCAATCCACCCGATGCTGATCCGGTGATGCCCGATACGGTGCTGATCGCACCGAACATGGATAGCATGGGATGCACAGGCGCATTGACCACGGCGGATGTAAATGTGCCAAATCCAGCGGTTTGCACCACCACTCCGCCAAATCCGATAACTGCGCTGGTCGCCATTAGCGGCAGGATGGAATCCTGCGTCCCCTCTCCCAGCAATTTCAGCGGCGCGCGGCGGGCAGCGGGAAACAGGATGAGCGCGACGATGCTGGCGAGCAGCAAGGCAAAGCTTGGCCACAAAACGGGCTGAGCAGCGGCGAATGCGAGCAGGCCTGCTTCACTTTCAACCCCCACCATGGCGAGTAGTCGCGGGGCAAGAATGGTTGCAATCACCAACACCAGCGGCACCAATGCCATTCCCCAATGCGGCAGATCACGAGTAATCGCGCTGAGATCAGGAATGGTGTCGCGCGGGCCGGGCGTAAACCCTTCTCCGTTTGCTTTGGCTTTTACCCGCTCCCGCTCAAGATAGGCCATGCCGAGTGCAAACATTATGCTTCCACCAAATATGCCAAGCAATGGCGCGGCAAACAGATCAGTGCCCAAATGCAAAGTGGGGATCACGTTTTGAATGGACGGCGTGCCCGGCAATGCGGTCAGAGTGAATGTACCTGCCCCCAAAGCCAAAGCTCCGCAAAACAAGCGTTTTGGGATGTCCGCTTCTTTCAGCAGGCGCAGCCCAAGGGGATACATCGCAAATATCACAACAAAGACCACCACCCCGCCATAGGTCAGCAGCGCGCAGGCTAGCACGGTAATCCACAAAGCACGGTGGGCGCCCAATGCGCGCACCATCGCCATAGCGATAGACGTCGCGGCATAGCTTTCACCCATAATCTTACCGAAAATTGCGCCTGCTGCGAACAGTAGGAAGAACCGGCCAGCAAAGGTGAATGCGCCCAGCTCTCCAGAGATAAATGCGGTCGTCAGGCTTTCGGCTAGCGGAAGCGAATTGGTCACGATCACGATCAACGCGCAAATGACTGATGCGAAGATGATGTTCACATCGCGCAGCGCTAGCCAGATCAGCAGGGCCAGACCCGCCAAAAGGCCCAAAATGCCAATCATCTACTGGCCTCACCCATTAGAGCGCGACTTTGATCCGAAGACACTGCCGCCGCCCAAAACTGTGATCCCAATGAAGAAACCAAAGTCATACCAGCCGCCTTTATTGGGCACGGCATAGACGGCGATATCAGGGTTAAACAGCGATCCGATGAATGACCATGGGAAGATAAATCCGTGCCACAGCCCCCATAGAAAACCGGGCGATCCGGCCTCTTTCGCTACGCCAGCATCAATCTGCGATGCGCATGCTGACAGGAGGAGGGCAAGGCCGATGGCTGAGAGAAGACGAAACGGCACGCTAGAGCCCCGCGCCCAGGCTTGCGCCGAAACCTATCGCGTAAAAAATGCCGCCGCCGATGATCGCATTATGGAAAGCTGGCTTATGCGGGCCAATGAATTCCTTTTCAGGATCCTTGCCATTACCTTCTGCGAATTTGGATTTGCGCTTTTCAAAGGCGTTCTTGGAAAAGCCCATTTTGAACGCAAGCGGCAAAAGGATTGCACCGACAATGCCAAAAAATAACGCGTACATGATTTGCTCCTCATCCCAAGGTTTGCGATTTGTGCTGCTTAGTCCTTGAATTTTTCCGAGCAGGCCTTTGCCTCCCCGTCCAATGCCGCCAATTCCGCGCCGCTTAGTGCTGCGATTTCTTGGATTTTGAAGCTTGAGGCGTGGATGTCTTCCGCAATTTGCTGGGCTTTGCTGGGGTCTTCAACTTCAAGCGTTTTTATCAGCAGCAGCGCATTGGTCGCCCCCGGCAATTCCTCGCCTGATGCGCGGTTTGCCGCATTGACGTCCATCAAAGTGGTGTAGCAGGAAAGCTGCTCATCATATGTCGTGCCGTCACCGCCACTGCCGCCTGAACAGGCGCCAAGTGTCATGGCCAAGCCAAGAACCGCAGAGCCAAGAACCGCATTCTTCATCATCATAAAATCTCCACCGCGCCCCATTCGGGCATAATCCAATTGAGCAATATGTAAGCGATCACCGGCAAGGCAATCGCGGCAAATCCCCAAACCAAATAGGTTTTAGGGAGCGCTTTAGGACCTCCAGACAAAACCATGCGCACTAATAAGCAACCGTATTGCACGCAGTGGGTCCGATGACAGCAGCCATAAATGCGCAGACGAAACCCAAACAACCCGTCGCTCTAATGTCTTGGTTCTTACCCTTCAGCGTGAAGCCCAAACAGACCAAAGCCACTGCTCCAAATAGCCAAGCTAAGTGCCACAGAGGTTCTGGCGGAGGGGGCAATTCCCCTCCAACCAAGAACACACTTGTTACTGGCAGCTGAGACACTCATCATAGTCCGTTTCCGGAACGCCAAGGTCAGCTTTCAGCTCAATTTCCGGCGCATTGGCAGTGTTATCCGCCTCTACTCCGCCAGCAAATCCTGCGCGCTGCACGGATTTCGAGCGGAGATAATAGAGCGACTTAATGCCTTTCTCCCACGCTTGGAAATGCAGCATCATCAGATCCCATTTGTCGACATCCGCCGGGATAAACAGGTTGAGTGACTGCGCCTGATCAATAAACGGCGCGCGGTCAGCAGCAAATTCCAGCAGCCAGCGCTGATCGATTTCAAAGCTGGTTTTGAACGCCGCTTTTTCCTCATCAGAAAGAAAGTCGAGGTGCTGGACGCTGCCGCCCTGCTCAAGGATGGAGTTCCAGATATTGTTGGAATCCTTCGATTTCTCCCGCAGGATCGCCTCAAGATAAGGGTTCTTCACAATGAAGCTGCCCGACAGCGTTTTGTGCGTGTAGATATTCGCTGGGATCGGCTCGATACAGGCCGAGGTTCCGCCGCAAATGATCGAAATCGACGCGGTTGGCGCGATTGCCATTTTGCAAGAGAAACGCTCCATCGCGCCCATCTCTTCTGCATCGGGGCATGCGCCGCGTTCTTGCGCAAGAAGCATCGAGGCTTCTGATGCCTTGCCATGGATGTGCTTGAACATTTTCAGGTTCCACACCTTGGCCATCGGGCTTTCAAAACCGATGTTTTTCGATTGCAAGAATGAGTGGAAACCCATCACGCCCAGACCAACCGAACGCTCACGTTCAGCGGAATATTTCGCGCGGGCCATTTCATCGGGCGCACGGTCAATATAATCCTGAAGGACATTGTCGAGGAAGCGCATGACGTCTTCGATTACTGTCTTATCGTCGCCCCATTCATCCCATTTTTCGAGGTTGAGCGAGGACAGGCAGCACACAGCCGTGCGGTCATTGCCAAGGTGATCGATACCGGTTGGCAGAGTGATTTCGCTGCACAGGTTAGAGGTCGATACTTTCAGCCCCAGATCACGGTGATGCTTTGGCATCATGCGGTTCACCGTGTCGTTGAACACGATGTATGGTTCGCCTGTCGCCAAGCGGCATTCGACCAATTTCTGGAACAATGAGCGCGCATCAACCGTACCGCGCACTTCGCCGGTTTTTGGTGATTTGAGGTCGAACTCAGACCCGTCACGCACCGCTTCCATGAATTCGTCTGTCAGCAATACGCCGTGGTGCAGGTTCAAAGCTTTGCGGTTGAAATCGCCAGAAGGCTTACGGATTTCGAGAAATTCTTCGATTTCAGGGTGGCTTACATCAAGGTAACATGCAGCCGAACCGCGGCGCAGCGACCCTTGCGAAATCGCCAAAGTCAAAGAGTCCATCACGCGCACGAACGGAATGATACCGCTGGTTTTGCCGTTAAGGCCAACCGGCTCGCCAATACCGCGCACATTGCCCCAATAGGTGCCAATGCCGCCGCCTTTGGATGCAAGCCAGACGTTTTCATTCCAAGTATTCACAATCCCATCAAGACTGTCGGAAACACTGTTCAAATAGCAGCTGATCGGCAGGCCGCGCGATGTGCCGCCATTGGACAATACTGGGGTCGCAGGCATGAACCACAGTTTGGAGATGTAATCATACAGGCGCTGGGCATGTTCCTGATCATCGGCATAGGCATCGGCCACGCGCGCAAAGAGATCTTGGAAACTCTCATTTGGGAGCAAATAGCGGTCAGTCAGCGTTTCCTTGCCAAATTCGGTCAAGTTCGCATCGCGGGCATCGTCAGTAACGATATTGAAGCGGCGATCATTGACCTTTTTGGAGTCAATCGCATCGGCGGGGTTTGCACCTTTAGCGACTTCTTTCATGGCGCCAGCAAGTGCCTCACCTGCTTTTTCGGCGATCAATTCTTCTGAACCCTTATCTTCGACTTCCATCGTTACAGCCTTAGATTTTGACTTCTTGGAAGTCTTTTTCGCCGGAGCAGCTTCTGTCTTCGCTGTCTCTTCGTTCACTTCTAGTTCCAGCCCCATTGCTGCATCATCCCCACTACGAAATTCAGTCATTGCCCCAAGCATCCTCTGCGCTTTTTCCAGCGATTGCCCCGAGTCGCCCCCGTATCGCTGGTGTTCCCGTTACGTTCTAGCGGAATACACCCATTCCAACTAGCAGTTAATTGTCGGGCGCAGGGAATTACTTCTCCCCTTTTTGCCCACAGAGCCCTGCGGATAACCCATGAAAACGAGACTCAGAGACCCTTCCGCATAATATGGTGGTTATACGGCAGATCACTAGGTCTTGTGGGTGTTCCCGCTGACTCAACCACTAAATAGTGAATCAGAGCGGCTTTTTGCGCAAGAGGGTAAACGCGCATTAATTGTAATATGCCGATAATTTTCACAGGTGTATTGCCCCACCCACACACCGCGACGCGCGGGGAAAGCTGGGGTTTTGCGGCGCGCAAGCCCCAAAATGAATCTGCGTAAAAAAAATTGGTCTGAAAAGTGCGTTTTGGGGCTTTTATTCTGATCGAATCGAGGCGCGCAATTTTTGAATCAAAATTGGCGTTTTTGCGCAATCACTTACGTTGGCACTTTGGCTGCATGAGCATGTTCACCAATAGCCCCTGCAATTTCATCAACCAGCTCCATCGGCAGATCATGACCCCAACCGGGATAGGTTTTTAGCTTCGCTCCGGGAATCGCTGCGGCTGTGGCTTTGCCGCCCTCAACCTTAACCAGCGGATCATCCTCACCGTGCAGCACAAGCGTGGGCACATTCACATCGGCGAGCATTGCTGTCCGGTCACCATCATGGATGATCGCCGCCATTTGCCGCGCTTGACCAGCAGGGTAGACGCTGCGCCGCACAGCATCGCGAATACGCGCCTTTTGATGCTCGGCATCCGGGCGGTAACCAGGTGAGCCAATCGCGGACTGGATCTTAATACCGTGAGCAATCAGAGCGTCTTCTTCCATCGAAGCAGGCGGCGTGGTCAGCGTATCAATCGCCGCTTTGTCAGCCTGCGGCAGCTTGCCATTGCCCGTGGTTGAAAAGATTGAGGTGAGCGACAGCATCCGGTGCGCATGGTGTATCGCGATCCGCTGAGCGATCATCCCGCCCATTGATGCACCAACGATATGCGCGCGCTCAATTCCCAGCGCATCCAATACGCCCATCGCATCATCCGCCATATCGGACAAAGTATAGGGCACCTTGGGCTTCATACCCAGCTTGCCAAAGATCACTTGGCGAATAACGCCGGGCGCCTTTGCCCCTTCCATCTTTTCAGACAGGCCAATATCGCGGTTGTCGAAGCGGATGACGCGGAAACCTTTGGCCACCAATGCCTCTACCAGCTCCATCGGCCACAATGTCATCTGTGCACCAAGCCCCATCACCAGCAGCAATGGCGGATGCGATGGATCGCCATGCTCATCATATTCAAGTGTCAGGCCATTGGATGTGACTTGCGGCATTGGTGTTTCCTCTCAAACTATTGCGGAGAAGATACCATCTGCGCGGGCTTGAGCAAGTTGCCGTAAGGGAAGTCTATTAAGGCTGGGTAGGTTGGGAAACCGGCGGCAGCACAAATATCACCGAAGTCATGCCCGTCTCATCCTCATCTGCGCAAGTCGCACGCACCAATTGCACGCGCGGCGTTTCGCTTGAGACCCAAATGCGGCCCACATCGCTGAATGCGCACCCGTCCAATGGGACCTTGCGATCTGCCCATGCCTGTTTTGTAGTGTACGCCCGGCTCATCCGCACCGGCTCCCAAATCCGCAGGCTCACATTGCGATTGCTGGCGGTGATGCGCGCTTCGGCTAGTTTGCGCGGCATGGTGTAGGTTGGCCCGAATTCTGCTGCTACCTTCACGCTGTCCGCATCAGCAGTGATTTCGCCTTTCGGAAAAGGGTAGGCGCGCAAAGCCGCAGCGCTGATCGGCCGGGCGCCACGCTCGCCGAGAATGTCATAGGGATTGCTTTCAATAGGGCGATATGCACGCTGAGTGACGATGCCGACAGAATTGCCATCCTCATCCCATTTCTCTCCGCGTACGGTGAGAGAGACTTTCCAATATTCCTCCTCCGCCGTTTTTAAATCAATTGCGACAAGGAACACATGGCGCGCCGATGTAGTGTATTGCCCGAGATTGTCGTCGGTATGGCGCAGCAGGTAAAGATGCGTTTCACTGATCCCGAAAAGCTCATCCGACACATCCATCGCATCGGGCGGTGTGGCGCTTGCAGGGGCGGCTAACGCGAGGGTGAAGGCGGCGATGAGTATCGAGAATATGCGGTTCATGCGCGGAGGATAGCGAAGGCTGGGAGCTTGGCAAGTTGGCCTAAGGCAGGTGTGACTTAGTCTTGTACATCATCTTCGCTTAACAACAGCCACTCAGGCTTCAGATCGCTACGCGCATAATTCCGCATAATAATTCGACTTTCTTTATCTTTATACAGTGCGAAACATGTTGGCCTCACGCTCACGAAACAAACGGTCCGATCATTGATGAGAAAAGTGTTTTGCCCGTCGCGAAGCCTTTCTCCAAACTGCATATCATTTTTCAGAGAGTTTGCTTCCAGCAAGCGCCAGCCACCAGCAGGTTCACCATTAATAGCGCCAGCCCAAGTTAGGCTTTCACGCGACATCAGATTTTCTAGTTCTTTTTGGCTTAGCTTCCTTAGCCAGGTCATCTCTTTTGCGCCCTCAAGTGAGACCAAAGACTTTTCTTTGTAAATCCATGGCTGAAGCCACACCACCTGATGAGCATGGCGCATAGAGAGGTAAACTCCGCGAAGCCCAGCATTCGAAAAATACTGCCATGCGTTTACGCAAAGACCGAGCCACAAAATTAGGACCAAAAACAAAGGCCAACGCAAAAATCGCCAGACCTTGCTTTTGCCGCTTGTCGACGGCTTTGGATGGTTCATAGAAACCTCAAGGCACAAGCACCGTATCTTGCGGCTTCGCATCATCATTCGTTTCGGGATAGTCGAGGGTATAATGCAGCCCGCGGCTTTCTTTGCGCTGCAAGGCTGAACGCACGATCAGCTCGGCGGCTTGCAGCAGATTGCGCAGCTCAATCAGATCGGTGGTGACGACGAAACTGCCGTAATATTCCTCCACCTCTTGGCGGAGCAAAGCGATGCGGTTGGCGGCGCGCTCCAGCCGTTTGGTGGTGCGGACAATGCCGACATAATTCCACATAAAGCGGCGGATTTCGGTCCAGTTTTGCTTAATCACAACCTGCTCATCGCTGTCGGACACGCGGCTTTCATCCCAATCGCGGATGGCGGGCGGATCGGAAAGTTCGTCCCAGCAGTCCAGAATATCGCGCGCTGCCGCCTCGCCAAAGACAAAGCATTCCAGCAGAGAGTTGGACGCCAATCGGTTTGCTCCGTGCAGCCCGCTTTCCGTGCATTCACCCGCCGCCCATAGCCCGGGCAGATCAGTGCGCGCATCGAGGCCCACCAGCACTCCGCCGCAGGTGTAATGCTGCGCCGGCACAACGGGGATCGGGCCGCTCGTCATATCAATGCCAAGGCCGGTCAGCTTTTCATGGATGGTGGGGAAATGCTCCATCACAAAGTCAGCAGGCTTGTGACTGATATCAAGATGCACATAGTCGAGACCAAACCGTTTGATCTGATCATCGATCGCGCGCGCGACCACATCACGCGGGGCCAGCTCCATGCGTTCCGGATCATAATCCGCCATGAAACGGTGACCGGTTTCTGGGTGGAGCAAATGCCCGCCCTCACCTCGCACAGCCTCTGTGATCAGGAAGTTTTTGACCTCAAGATTATAAAGGCATGTGGGGTGAAACTGCATCATCTCCATGTTCGAGACACGCGCACCTGCCCGCCATGCCATGCCGATACCGTCACCCGTTGCGCCGCGCGGCGCGGTGGAGAATTGATAAACGCGGCCCGCGCCCCCCGCTGCCAGAATGGTGGCTTTTGCGAGGTGCTTTTCGACCTTGCCTGTCGCCTCATCCAGAGCATAGGCACCCCAAACGCGGCCCCAGCCAGAGAATTTCTCTCCATTGCGCCCCGTGATAAAATCGATGCAAGTGCGCCCAGGCAGCATGGTGATATTGGGATTGGCCTCTGCCGCTTTTAACAAAGCTTCTTGCACAGCCCAGCCTGTCGCATCATCAACATGCACAATGCGGCGGTGCGAATGCCCGCCCTCGCGCGTTAGGTGCAGATCGCCCGAATCCTCGTTAAATGGCACGCCAAGCCGCACCAGGTTTCCGATTGCCTCGGGCGCTTGTTCAATCACGAAATCAACCGTTTCTTGCCGGTTGAGACCTCCGCCGGCGACCATCGTGTCGCGCACATGGTTTTCAAACGTATCGCCTGCGTCCAGCACAGCGGCAATCCCGCCCTGCGCCCAAGCGGTCGATCCGCCGGTTAGCGAACCCTTGGCTAGCACCAGCACTTTTTTATGCTCGGCCAGTTCCAGTGCTGCGGTCAGTCCCGCAGCGCCTGATCCGATGATGAGAACGTCATAAGTCATAGGCTTCTCATGGCGCGCAATCGCCGATGGGGCAAGCGCCGCGAAAGTCAGCCAGCGCCTGTGCATTGCATCCTTGTAACTTGCCTCGGACCGGCGTCACCGTTTGATATTGAAGTTCAAAGGTGGACTTCAGATGACATTATTTTCAATCACGCGGTGCTTATTAAACCGGCACGCTCCCAATCGGCAGCGGGTCAAATGGGACGGCGCGCGCTATATCGGTAAATGTAAAAGATGCGGGCGCAATATTGCACGCAAATCACGCGGAAAATGGCGGCTAGGCTCCGCCGAATTGGAAGCCCAAGTCGCTGACAAACAAACGCGCTAAATGGGCTTTCCGGCCTTGGTATCAAACTGAGTGAGATCGCGATCATGAATGCCCAGCCGGTCCCAGTTTGCGCGCCATTCTTCTAAATGTTCAGAGGCGAAATGCTCTTCCAACGCTTCTGCATCGCGCCATGCCTCATTAACCCGGATCAGCCCCGGCTCCAGCATGTCATGGGCATAAGAATAGGCGATGCATCCTTCTTCTTCCAAGCTGGCCTCGATCATTTCCTGCATCACGGCCCATGCTTCTTCCAGCATTTCAGGCGGCAGGCGGAATGTCCCAACGATCAGCAGCACTAAGCGGCGTTTTCAGAGCTGGTTAGCTGGACAAAGACATCTTCCAAATCAGCTTCACGCGTCGTGACATCTTCGACAACCAAGCCCTGTTCTTGCAGAATGCCGAGCACCTGTCCGGCAGTAAGTTGATCCTTATTATAGGTCACCTCGACACCGCGCTCACCGGCCATTTCAACCTTGGTAAAGGCTTTATGAGAAGGCGCTTTTACCAAATCCTTATCAACGGTGACGGCCACAATTTTTTCGCGCGCCATATCGACTAATTCGCGCGTGGGTTTGTTGGCGATGCATTCACCGTGATTGATGATGGCAATGCGGTCGCACAGCTCTTCGGCTTCCTCAAGATAATGCGTGGTAAGAACCACTGTCACACCGTCATTATTGAGCTGCATCACCAGCTCCCACAGCTGCTTGCGCAATTCCACATCTACGCCTGCTGTTGGCTCATCCAAGACGAGGATAGGCGGCGTGTGCACCATGGCTTTCGCGATCAGCAAGCGGCGTTTCATCCCGCCTGACAAAGTTCGTGCATAGGCATCACGTTTATCGGCAAGCCGCACGGCCTCCAGCAATTCTTCACTGCGGCGCAAATGTTTTGTAACGCCGTAAAATCCCGCTTGGTTTTCAAGCACTTCAAACGGAGTGAAGAACGGATCAAAAACGATTTCCTGCGGCACAATACCGATTGACCGGCTGGCATTTCGCCGCTGTTCGTCAATATCGAAGCCCCAAATGTCCGCATTTCCGCTGGTTTTGTTGACCAAACCCGCCAGAATGTTGATCAATGTTGATTTGCCCGCGCCATTGGGGCCGAGCAATCCGAATATCCCGCCCTGCGGCACGTCAAAACTCACGCCTTTTAGCGCGTGTTTGCCTTCTTCGCCTTTTACCCCTGCATATTGCTTAGCGAGGTTGCGAATGCTGATTGCCGGTTCGAGTGTGGGTTCAGTTGCCATGCGCAACGCTTTAACCGGACATGGCCGCTGCGCAAGTCCCTCTGCCCCTGCATCTCAATCGGATCTCACTCGCAATCGGTGCAAACAGCAATTGAATTGCGCGGGCGAGGGGATTATCGCTGTTAGTCATGACGAATTCTTCAACCGATACATCACCCGAAACCGTAATGGTCGAAACCCGCCGCGTTAGTTGCGATGGGTCCGGCGATATTCGCGGCGGCGCGGACTACAAACCGGCTGCTTTGGGGCACCCGCGTGTCTTTCTAGAGATTGATTCCAGTGGCGCGGCTGAATGCGGCTATTGCGACAAACGCTTTGTATTGAAGGGCGGACCGGCAGACGCATGAACGCAGCGACGCGTCTTTTCACAAGCGGATTGGTCGCAGCCGCACTTGGGTTTCCCAGCGCCGCATCTGCCAATAGCCAATGCCCCGCCATAACGGCGATTGTATCAGGCGATCCAACAGCCATTGAAGGGGTAGCCGCAAGCTACAATGCTAACGGTCTGATCGATGTAACCAAACACGGGGTAAAGGGCGCATTGCAAGATGCAGATGACTGCGAATTGTCATCGCGCTCCGACGTTTTCGAACTGGACTGCACCTGGAAGTTTCCCGCAGCCGAACAAAAGGCCGCCGAAGCCAGATTTGATGATCTGTTGAGCCGCTTGGATGGCTGCTTACCCAGTGTTTTGATCGCGCAAAATCCGAAACAATACACTGACGCTATCGAACCACTGCGCGAATACACTATAACGGTCGAACACCCCTCTGATGAAGAGCTGGATGTGAGACTGGAGCTGGATAGATTCGTTAGTGATGGCGACCTTTGGGTGAATGTGATTTTCAGTAATTAGAATCTGGCCGGGGCCACTGCGGCCCGCCTCAATTGAGTCAGTGCGTGTTCAGCCTATTATGATAGTCTCGCAATCGGTTTGGGCAGTCTGGAGAATCGTTATGAACATCAATCCTAAGATTTCCGCTTTCGCCGCAGGCATGTGCGTGCTGGCATTTTCTGCGCCTTCTGCTGTTTTAGCCGAAGAGAAAACTGACAAACCCGCAAAAGAAATGACTAAAGGCGATCAGCGCCTAGCCAAGCTGCTCGAAGGGCGCATTGCTGGCGAACCTGTCAGCTGCATCCGTCACCGCACGAATGACCGGCTTCAGGTGATTGACGATACCGCTCTTGTCTATGGCCGCGGCAAAACAATCTATGTCAATTATACCCAGCGTCCCGACCGAATTGATGACCGAGACACACTGGTAACGCGCCGTTATGGCTCGCAAGTATGCAAGACAGATATCATCACCACGATTGATAATCTGAATGGGATTTACACTGGCAATGTCTTCTTGTCAGAATTCATCCCTTATACGCGCAAGAAAAAAGACGACTCTTAACGGAGGCGCCAATTCAAACAGCGAAAAGGGCTGAGAAGCGTTGTGCGTCCCAGCCCTCTTGTTTGTCTATTAGTCTAAGAACTAAGCAGCCGCGTTAAGCCCGTTCATCCGCGCAAGGATCGCGTCTGCTTCACTCATAATTGAATCCATCAATTCCTGACAGGTCGGGATGTCATGGATCAGGCCAGCAACCATGCCGCAGCTCCACGCGCCTTCATCCATCGCGCCTTCCATCATGATTTTTGGATAGACACCGGCAACTTCGCCCATGATGTCTTCGAACTTCAGATCATCGCCCAGCTCTTTTTCTTTTTGGATCAGGCGCTCAACCGCTTCATTGGTCATCACACGTTCTGTATTGCGCAGCGGGCGCATAACCAGGCGCGTGTCGAGTTCCGACGCTGCAACAATCGCTTTCTTCACATTTTCGTGAACCGGCGCTTCCTTTGTTGCGATGAAGCGTGTGCCCATATTCATGCCCTGCGCGCCCATAGCGAGCGATGCGACGAGGCTGCGGCCGTCAGCCATGCCCCCGGATGATACAAAGGGAATATCCAGCTTATCCGCAGCGGCCGGCAATAGGATAAAGTTTGGCACATCATCTTCACCGGGATGGCCGCCGCATTCAAACCCGTCGACCGACACCGCATCGCAGCCAATATCTTGCGCTTTAAGCGAGTGCCGAACGCTGGTGCATTTGTGGATCACTTTGATCCCTGCATCTTTTAGCGGGCCAAGCAGCTCAATCGGATTGCGGCCAGCGGTTTCGACTACAGGCACGCCCCCGTCGATCACAGCCTTCACAATGCCAGGATAATCCGGCGGAGTAAGTGTTGGCAGGATGGTGATATTCACGCCAAACGGCTTATCCGTCATATCCTTGCAGCGCGCGATTTCATTCGCCAGCTTTTCCGGCGTCCCTTGCGTCAGGCCCGTGATGATCCCCAGTCCGCCCGCGTTTGAAACGGCCGCTGCCATCTCTGCAAAGCCGACATAATGCATGCCCCCTTGGATGATGGGATGCTGGATGCCGAACATTTCGGTTATGGCGGTTTTCATAGGGATTTCCTCTCAATCAATGCAATTTGGAAGTGAGAAGAGCGCAAGTTTCGCGGCCATGCAAGCGCTGTTTTGATAAGGGTGGCGCAGGCCCGCCGGGCCGTAGCGTCAGCCTTTCGCTGGCGCAGGCTTTACTATCGTCAGAACAATCCCGCCAAGGATCAAAAGCCCGCCAAGCGCAAGCCGCCACGACAATGCCTCTGACAAAAACAGCACTCCGCCGATCGCCGCCACAACCGGCGTTGCCAATTGCACGCTGGCCACTGTGGGCAGGCCAAGGCGCGGCGTCACCTTGTACCAAATGACATAGCCAAGGCCGGACGTCAGCGCGCCTGCAATGACGGCCAGCATCACACCGTAAAGGCTGGGCATCGCGCTATCGAGCCACAGCATTGGCAAAACCAGCGGGGCTGCCAGCAGGAAATTGCGTGCCGTGCTGCCTGCCGGGTCACTTTTACCGCGCCCGATCAAAGTGTAGGCGCCCCATGCAATGCCCGCTGCGCTCATCAACATTGCGGGGCCAATACCGACAGTCTCTGCACTGCCTGTTTGCGGCGCAAGCAAAACGGCCAGACCGCCCATCGCCAGCGCCAATCCCGCACCGCCGAGCAGGCTCAATCTTTCCCCGCGAACAAAGCCAGTGATAATAATCGTGGCCTGCACACAAGCGAACAGGATCAGCGCGCCTATCCCTGCGCCCAGACTAAGGTAAGCGAGGCTAAACCCCGCAACATAGACCGCCAGAGCAAATGCACCCGGCAGATCGGTACGTGAAGGTTTTGCGCCGAGAAAAGGCAGCAGCACCAATGCACCCGCCGCCAGCCGGATCGCGGAAAAGGCGCCGGCCTCAATCGCGCCATCCACCAATGCTGCGCGCGCGAGCAGTGAATTGCCCGCAAATGCCGCAATCGCAAGCGAGGCAAGAATGACAGTTGAGACGAGATTACGGGCCACTGTCTTTCAGCTATCGTGCAGCAAAATTCGCTACGCTTTGGGTTTCAAAAGCGTCTCTGGACGAATGCGCTGCGCCTCGCCAAATAGGCTGTAGGTTTTGTTGACGTAATTCGACACATCTATGATCGAATCCAAATAGCTTTCCAGCTCTTTCGTCATTTCCTGCTCCACCAGCCGCACATGCGCCGCGGGGTTTTCTGTTTCGAAATGAACATAAAACCATGGGTCGCCGCGTTTCAGCACCAATGGCTTTTCCAGATCATACCATTCAAACGCCCATGCAAGCGGGCGCGGCCAAATATGTACGGGGTAGCGCCCACCCATTTGCAGACCCGGACGTTGCTCAGGGAAGTAATGCAAATGCGGTGCGGTTTGCACCACAAAGCATGGCTCATCCGCCACAAAAACATAAGGCGCAGTGAATTGGATAATTGGGCGTTCGGGATGCCGCCATTCATTGGCGGGCTGCACTTGAAACAGGTTTGCGCGGCCTTGCGGACGCATGGCAGAACCTTCTCCATCGGCATCAGTAAGCTGCAATTGACCGTTCGCTTGACGGGTAAAGGCCAGCGTTAGGTCCACCGGACACGGCACAACAAAATGCCGCCGGTCAAAATCAATCGCGGCGGGGCATGCTTGGATGCTTTTGCCGCTTGTGGCCTTTGGGTCGGAGCGCGTGAAACTCTTTGGCGGCGCCCAGATTGCATCGCCTGCACCGCCAGCAAAACGCACAGTCCAGCCGACCGTTACAGTGCGGCTTTTCCCGCGCGTCTCTGCCTCGGCAGCACCTGCGTCTTCAGCAAAATAATCGTCCCAGCTCATGCGTTTCACCCTAGATTTCGTCGGTAACGCATATGATTAGCGCGCCCGCACTGCTTTGCGAAGACCCCATCCTGTCAAGGCTAGCATAATGCAAGGCAACCATATCCACCGTGCCTCTGATACCAGCGTTTCCACTCCGCGCATGGAAAAGAAATCACGCCCTATTGGCGAGACGCGGATCGGGGTTTCAGGTGCAAAGATGCGCGTGTTGTCGAACGGCCACCATAATGCTGTGCCTAACCCACCACTGGTCAGAGTATCCAGCAATCCGTGGCTCGCCATCGCGAATGTCAGGAACACAAATGCGGTAATATTGCGCGCCTCTTGCCAAACGGCCGAAATCGCACCCGCGACTAACGCGGCGAAGGCAATGGAATGCGTCGCGCCTCTATGCCCCCAAACATCCGCATACTCGACTCCCACTTTGAACCCGATTACATCCGCATCTGGCGCCATCGCAAAGGCCGCGCCAGCTACCGCAAGTTTGGGAGAAATGCGGCCACGCCCCGATGCGGCAGCAATGGCCAGCGGGATGATCGCATGGGTCATAATTGTGGGCATATTACTGCGTAACCGGATCGCTGAGAAGCTGACCGGCGGCGATATAAATATCGTCATAGCGAACGCCGCCATTGCCATAAGGTGCACGGGCGGGCCCCGTATTGGTTATAGCGACAAAGTGAGACAGCGGCTGCTCGCGGCCAATACGGAATGTGGCGCCTGAAAAGACTTTGGTTTGGGAAGCGAATTCGCCTCCTTTGACATAAAGATCATATGTCTGGCCGCCATCAACCTTGCGCGCATTGTTCACGACATACCAAACATCGTACCATTCGCCCGCTTTGAGCGGCTGCGCTGCTTTGCCGGTGCTGGGATTGCCAATCGGGCTGTACACTTTGGGGCCCGTCAGAACCGTTATAGCGCCGCTGTTTTTGGTGCCATCGCTCTCTGCCTTATCCGTGATGCGGATCATGGATTCAAACGCATCATAGGCCAATTTGCCAATGGCTGCGCTGTCTTGGTTCGACAGACCAAAGGCGTGATTATTTGGAAAATACTCGACATTCACCCGCGTGAAAAGCGTGGCTGTCTCGCCAATTGCAATACGCCGAGGCAGAGGCTTCCAAGCCAGCGCCTTGCGGTTACCAACAACGCCCTCGGCAGCAGGTTTTCGCAGCAAAAAGCGGCCGGTAGAGTGTTTGTTTGTCCGAATTTCACTGACTTGAGCATTGGCGACAAACGGATCAGTTTGGTTGTCGGCATCAAATATCGTCCATCCAGCCAACGCATCATTCGCTTCAAAATCATCAACCAAAGCCCAAGAATTATGCGCGCTGCTTTGGTCCTTTGGCTCAAGCGTGAGTGGGGACGTCGCGCATGCATTCAAACATGCGGCGAAAAGCGCAATTGCAGCCGTTCGCAAAGGCAAGTTTGTCATTCCCATTCAATCGTGCCCGGCGGCTTGCTTGTGTAGTCATAGACGACGCGGTTGATGCCCTGCACTTCATTCACGATGCGGGTCGCAACGCTGGTTAAAAACGCCGCTTCGAATGGATAGACATCTGCCGTCATCCCGTCGGTCGAAGTCACTGCGCGCAATCCGCAGACATTATCGTAAGTGCGGCTATCGCCCATCACCCCCACGGTTTTGACTGGAAGCAGCACGGCAAAAGCCTGCCAAATTTCATCGTAAAGCCCCGCCTTGCGAATTTCCTCAAGATAGATCGCATCCGCCTTGCGCAAGATATCGCAGCGGTCCTTGGCAACCTCGCCCGGTATGCGGATCGCTAAGCCAGGACCGGGGAACGGGTGGCGGCCCACAAACTGATCATTGAGACCCAATTCGCGGCCAAGGTCGCGCACTTCATCTTTGAATAGCTCGCGCAAAGGCTCCACCAATTGCATATTCATGCGCTCGGGCAGTCCGCCAACATTGTGGTGCGATTTAATCGTGACAGATGGCCCGCCGGTGAAGGACACAGACTCGATTACATCGGGATACAAAGTGCCTTGCGCTAGGAAATCTGCGCCGCCTATTTTGTTCGCTTCTTCTTCGAACACAGCGATAAATTCGCCGCCGATAAATTTGCGCTTTTTCTCTGGATCGGTGACTCCGTCGAGGCCCGCCATAAAGCGCTCCTCTGCATCGACCACGACCAGCGGGATGTTGTAGTGGTCGCGGAACAGGCTTTCGACTTGTTCCCGCTCGTTCATGCGCAATAGGCCGTGATCGACGAAGACGCAGGTCAGTTGGTCTCCAATCGCTTCATGAATCAGGATTGCAGCAACGGAGCTATCAACCCCGCCGCTAAGCCCGCAAATCACTTTGCCGTCACCCACCTGTTCGCGGATTTCAGCCACTTTGGTGTCGCGGTAAGCCGCCATCGTCCAATCACCCGCCAGCCCGCAGACGCGGTGGACGAAATTGGCCAGCAGCTTTCCGCCATCGGGCGTGTGGACGACTTCTGGGTGGAACTGCGTGCCGTAAAACTGCCGCGCTTCGTCTGCGATCACGGCGAAAGGCGCGCCTTCACTTGTGGCGACGATTTCAAATCCGGGTGCAAATTGCGTGACTTTATCGCCGTGGCTCATCCAGACCTGATGCTCTTCGCCTGTCTCCCACAATCCATCGAACAAGGCGCATTGTTTAGTCACGGTCAGGTTTGCGCGGCCAAACTCGCCGCCTTCCCCGGTTTCATGCCCTTTGCGCACTTCGCCGCCGAGCTGCTGGCTCATCACTTGCTGGCCGTAACAAATGCCAAGGATGGGGATGCCTGCCTCAAACAACACATCCGGCGCACGCGGGCTGTCCGCATCGGGAACGCTTGCAGGCGAACCGGAAAGGATAATGCCCTTGGGCTTCATCCGGTGAAAGGCGTCTTCCGCCATGGTGAAGGGTGCAATCTCGGAATAAACGCCCGCCTCGCGCACGCGGCGCGCGATTAACTGGGTCACTTGGCTGCCGAAATCGACGATTAAGATAGAATCGGGGAGATGGTTTTCGTTCATGCAGGACGGTTAAGCAGCACGCATTGCCGAGTCCAGCGCCCGCCCCCTTTCTATGCGCAATTGCGCATCATATCAGCGCTCAATATCAGTAGCATTTACGAACTAATTGCATGGCATGCAGCCTAGTTGTTGCATAAAATTCAAGATAGCCTGACTTTATGTCATTTGAAGTCCTACTCATCCGGTCCTATTTCATGCTCATCAAGACGGCCTGCGCACCCCTCTCCCTCTAGCGCGGCCTCCTTGATGCGAAAGCTAATACGCCTCCCAACGTAAGGCGCAGCTTTTGCGAACACTGGCTGCAGTGACCGGATATGGTCGCGGTGGTCTGCATTAGCGGCCCCTCTCCCTTTTGCCGCATGCAGACGTAGTAGCGAGTGAGACGCGGTCACCCTTTGCCCCTTCAGACGAAGGTGGCTCCCCCTCCCCCGGTGGCCGCGTCTCGATCGCGCTTTTCATGCGCTCAATCGGGCAAATCAAAAAAATTTGATGCAGCTGTCACCTTTTCAGCTGAAGGCACGAATGACCTATCAGAGCGCCGGGAAATTACTCCCTCCCAATCTCGGCGCGGGGCAGCGTCAAATCCCCTCAAGCTGGCGCTGCTTGAAGAATAGGAAAGCGAACCCGCGCCCAATCCCTCCCTAGACGCCGGCGAGCATCCCATAGGTGGGTGAGCTTTACCCCGCTCATCTACCAGAGGCGCGGTCACTGACCCTCCCACCTCCTGTATCAATGAGATAGGTGGCTGCGCCTCACTTCTTCACCGAAACCTGTAAAAATCAGAAAGCTTCGCCAGCTGCCTCCAGCTGTGCACGGAGATCTGTTTTCAGCAATTTGCCAATGTGGCTGCGCGGCATTTCATCAATGGCGAAGAGTGCCGAAAGCCGCTGTGTCTTACCCATGCGTGCATTAACAGCCGCCATAATCGCATCGGTATCAACTGCGTCTTTTGACAAGCGGACAAAGCCAACGGGAGTTTCTCCCCATGCTTTGGACGGCATGCCGATGACTGCCGCTTCGGCAACGCCAGCCTCTTTCAGCAGCTCATTCTCCAGGTCGACGGGGAAGATGTTGAAGCCGCCAGAAATGATCATATCTTTCGACCGGCCAACCAATTCCACAAACCCTTCTGCATCAACGCGGCCAATATCGCCCATGCGCTGCCAAGTGATGCCGGTTTCGGGGTCTTCCCAATAGCCATCCTGCGTTTTGCCCGGTTGGTTTTTATAGCCGCTCATCATAGTTTGAGACAGGCCGATGAGATTGCCCGGCGTCCCCGCTGGCACCGGATTATCATTATCATCCAGCACCTTCATCTCGCTGCCCGGAGCAGGTCTGCCAACGGTGTGCAGTTTGTCGGGAAACTCATGGCAAGCAAGCAGGCATACAACGCCGCCTTCTGTCATCGAATAAATCTCAATCAAACCGCCCGGCATTCGGTCAAGCACTTCGCGTTTTAGCGAAGCGGAAAATGGCGCAGAGGTGCAATATTTCAGCGCAAGAGATGACAGATCGAATTCATCAAACCCGTCAAAATCCATCAGCCGCTGATACTGTACCGGCACCAGCATGGTTGTGGTGATCCGATGCTTTTGCGCAAGATCAAGCCAGCGGGCGCAATCAAACTTGCCCATGATCGTCAGCGTGCCGCCCGATAACAAGCAGGACAAAAACGCCACCATTGTGGTGTTGGAGTAGAGCGGGGTTGAAGCAAGGCTGCGCACTTCCAATCCGCTTCCCAAATAGCTCAAAGCCGTCGGCGCAAACTGCCGCCAGCGCATTTGGTGCGAATGGACGATTCCCTTTGGCGTGCCCGTGGTTCCACTGGAATAGATGATGTTAAACGGGGCTTTGGGTGCATAATCTATTTGCGGCGCGCGCGTGCCCGTTGCTGCCATCCAGTCGCCCACATCTTCCAGCGCAATATGGTCGAGATCGGGCATAAATCCTGCGTCCAATTCTGCCGATTTTGCCGTATCAATAAAAAGATGCTTTGCGCCGCTGTCTGCCGCCATTCCAGCAAGCTGAGTGGGTGATGCGCTGGTGGTCAGCGGAGCCGCAACACCGCCTGCACGGACAGCCGCCAAAAAGACCAACGCATAATTGACGCATGATGTGCCAAGGATCGCAACCGATTGGCCTTGCTCAAGACCCGTTTCCAGCAGTTTCGCAGCGAGGCGGTGGATCCGGTCATCCAGCTCAGCCCAAGTGAGCTCCACATGCTCATCACGGATTGCGGGCTTGTCCGGCTGAGCTTCTGCCCAACCGCCAAGAATCTCAGCAAATGTCCCATATTCCGCAACCAATTTATCCTGCATTTCAGCATTCTCCCTTTCCGCCTGACTAAGGGGCCAAAATCACCCTGTCGAGCACACATTTGAGAGTGTTTTGCGTCCGCTTTCCGGCATTGCAATCACATTGGGGGAAAAAGGAGCCAAACCAGCGTTGAAAGCTTGGGAAACGCGCCCGCTGCGCCTATATAAAGAGCATGACTGATACAGCCCCAGAATCGCCGGAAAATACGCCAGAATCCGGCGCAGCAACGCCTACTCAGCCCGTAAAGCAAGAAGGCGAGTATGGCGCCGATTCGATCAAGGTCTTGAAAGGGCTAGATGCCGTGCGCAAACGCCCCGGCATGTACATTGGCGATACCGATGATGGATCGGGCCTGCATCACATGGTTTTCGAGGTTTCTGATAACGCCATCGATGAAGCTTTGGCGGGGCATTGCGATCTCGTTTTGATCGAATTGAACCCTGATGGCAGCGTCAGCGTCGAAGACAATGGTCGCGGCATTCCTGTTGGCATGCACAAGGAAGAGGGCGTTTCAGCGGCAGAGGTTATCATGACCCAACTGCATGCGGGCGGTAAGTTTGAAAACACTTCTGACGATAATGCTTACAAAGTATCCGGCGGCCTGCACGGCGTGGGCGTATCGGTGGTCAACGCGCTATCGGAATTTCTGGAGCTAAAGATTTGGCGTGATGGCAAAGAGCATTGGATGCGCTTTGAACACGGCGATGCGGTTGGCAGCCTGGAAATCACTGGCGACGCGCCGAAAGTCGAACGCAACCCTGACGATAATGGCTTTAAGAAAGGCACCCGCGTGACCTTCATGGCCAGCGAAGAGACGTTCAAAAACGTGACCGTCTATGATTTTGACAAGCTAGAGCACCGCTACCGCGAGCTAGCCTTCCTCAATTCCGGCGTGCGCATTTTACTGCGCGACAATCGCGGCGAAGAGCCACTGGAGCATGATCTGTATTACGAGGGCGGCATTGCGGCATTCGTAAAATATCTCGACCGCAACAAGGATGCTCTGATCCCTGAGCCGATTTCCGTGTCGGCAGAGAAAGACGGCATCGCCATCGACGTCGCTCTGGAATGGAACGACAGCTATTACGAAAACGTCCTGACCTTTACCAATAACATTCCTCAGCGCGATGGCGGCACGCATTTGGCGGCATTCCGCGCAGCATTGACCCGTACGCTGAACAATTATGCGGAAAGCTCTGGCCTCTTGAAGAAAGAGAAAGTCAGCCTTTCCGGCGAGGATATGCGCGAAGGTCTGACCGCGATCGTTAGCGTGAAATTGCCCGATCCAAAGTTCAGTTCGCAAACCAAAGACAAGCTGGTGTCTTCCGAAGTGCGCAAGCCATTGGAATCGCTAATGGGCGAGAAAATGACCGAATGGCTGGAAGAAAATCCGGCGGACGCAAAGCTGATCATCCAGAAAATCATTGATGCGGCGGCTGCACGTGAAGCAGCCAAACGCGCCCGTGAAATGAGCCGCAAGGGTGCAATGTCTGTCGCATCCCTGCCCGGCAAGCTCGCCGATTGCCAAGAACGCGATCCAGCGAAATCTGAACTCTTTCTAGTGGAGGGCGATTCAGCGGGCGGTTCAGCCAAGCAAGGGCGCGACCGTAAGACGCAAGCGATCCTACCGCTCAAGGGTAAGATCCTAAATGTGGAACGCGCGCGTTTCGACCGGATCATATCCTCCAAAGAAGTCGGCACGCTGATCCAAGCGATGGGCACTGGCCTGCGTGATGAATTCAACTTGGAAAAGCTGCGCTACCACAAGATCGTCATCATGACCGATGCTGATGTTGATGGTGCTCACATCCGCACATTGCTGCTGACATTCTTCCACCGCCAAATGCCTGAAATCGTTAAGGCTGGGCACCTGTTTATCGCGCAGCCGCCGCTCTATAAAGTCGCTAAGGGGCGCAGCGAGGTCTATCTAAAAGATGATCGTGAGCTCGACCGTTATCTGATCCAAGGTGGGCTTCAAGGCCGCGTGCTTGACGATGGCACCACGCAGCGCAGCGGCAATGAACTGGAAGCTCTGGTCGATCATGCGCTGCGGATGCGCAACCTCATCAGCTTTGCCCCGCGCAAATATAACGCCAACATCATTGAAGCGATGGCATTGTCTGGCGTATTCAACCCCGATGATTCGGGTTCGGCAGCATCACTCGAAAAAGCCGCCGCCATGTTGCAATTGGGTGATGACGAAGCCCGCTGGTCTGGTTCGCGCACCGATGATAGCAGCGTTAAGTTTGAGCGGCTGTGGCGCGGCGTAACCGATGTGCATTTGCTTGAGGCGAAATTCCTTGAAAGCGCAGAAGGACGCAAATTGCACAGCGTCGCTGGCGAAGAAGCAGGCGTTTACACCAAGGCTGCTACGCTCACCAAGATGAGCGCAGAAAGCGACGATGCAGAAGACGAAGATAGCTCAGCCACACTCACTGGCGACATCATCACACGTCCGACCGAATTGCTCGACGCGGTGCTGGTCGCTGGCCGCAAAGGTTTAGCCGTTAGTCGCTATAAAGGGCTGGGTGAAATGAATGCCGAACAGCTTTGGGAAACCACTCTCGATCCTGATCACCGCGTATTGCTGCAAGTGAAGGTAGAAGATGCTGATGTCACGGATGAAATCTTCACCCGCCTAATGGGCGATGTGGTCGAACCGCGCCGCGAGTTTATCCAAGACAATGCACTGAATGTTGCAAACTTGGACGTTTAGTCGAGGCTTGACGGGGCGCAGCCCCTCGCGCAATCCATAGATAGGCGCGCCCGTCATGAATGCGCCTTGCCAAAAGGATAAACCGCGATGAGCACGGCCCCAAAAAGCAGGCCCAAAGAAACAAAGCAGGTCGAGCGCAGCAGCTTTTGGCTGTTTCTGGCGCTGGTCACTCTGGCGATGATCGCAATCGTTTGGCCATTTTACAAAGCGGTTTTGTGGGCGACTTTGGCGGCGATCATGTTCCAACCGCTCTATCAATCGATCCATAACCGGTTGCCCGCAAATCCCAGCAGATGCGCTATTACCACATTGCTCATCATCACATTTGCAGTTTTGTTGCCGGCGTTTTTCATCGGCGGGCTGGTCGTGGATGATGCGATATCCGTCGTTGTCTCATTCCAAAGCGGGAATATTGATATACCTGGGATGATCGACCAAGTGCGCAGCGCTTTGCCCAGCAATATTATAAAAATGTTAGAGGACAATGGCTGGGGCGATATGGCCGATTTGCAGGCACGGGCGCAGGAATTTGCCGCTGAGATTGCTTCATTGGTCGCCGCGCAAGCCTTAGCCGTGGGCGGCGGTGTCGCCAGCTTTGCGCTCGCTTTCGGTATCGGGCTTTACGTCACCTATTTCATGCTGCGTGATGGGCAGCAAATTGGCGAATCGGTGATCCATTCTTTGCCGCTTGAGCATGATATTGCTGCGCGATTGGTTGAAAAGTTTCTCTCAATTGTGCGCGCCACGATTAAGGGTTCCGGCGTTGTCGGTCTGGTTCAAGGGGCATTGGGAGCGATGACTTTCTGGATCGCGGGCGTTCCTTCCGCTCTTTTGTTCGGTGTGTTGATGGCGATATTCTCACTCCTGCCAGCAGTCGGCACGGGCATCATTTGGTTGCCGGTGGCGATATGGTTGCTGGCGACAGGCGCAATTTGGCAAGGTGTGCTTGTTATCGTCTCAGGCGTTGCAGTGATCGGAATGGCAGACAATGTGCTTCGCCCAATGCTGGTAGGAAGGGACACTGGAATTCCCGATTGGATCATCCTGATTACGACATTGGGCGGGCTATCTTGGATGGGGCTTTCAGGCATTGTCGTAGGGCCGCTCGTCGCCGGCCTGTTCCTTGCGGGCTGGTCTATGGCCGATGAACGGCGCGGAGTGAATGAAGTGAGTGATACAGCTGAGCCTGATGAGGCCGCAGCCTAATTCATGAACCGTTTTGTCAAACCCGGATCGCAAGAGGAGAAGGTTGGCCGACTGATACTCGCAGCCGTTCTGGTGGTATTTCTGCCAGCTTTGCCTCTGGGCAATTATCTCGCCTATCCCTTCGTCATTTTGGCGACATGGTTCCATGAAATGGGTCACGGTATGACCGCGCTGGCGGTTGGTTTCGAGTTTGAGCATCTGGAGATCATGAGCAATGGCTCCGGCGTTGCTATCTCGCGCATACCAAATGATGCATCCAATATTGCACAAGCCATGGTCAGCGCCGGCGGTCCGATGGGACCCGCTTTTGTGGGATCTGTCCTGATCTTAGCGAGCAGCCAAGAACGGTACTGGCGCCCTGCACTGCTAACGCTAGCAATCGTCATCAGCGTATCCACCCTAATCTGGGTTCGCAGCTGGACCGGCTGGCTAGTGCTACCATTGATCGCCGTTGCGCTTACAGCAATCGCGATGAAGGCCAGCGAAGGCGTAACGCGTTTTACTCTGCAATTCCTTGGCATTCATGCGGCTTTGTCGATGTTTGCCCAGTGGGATTATCTGCTGATGGAGCGCGCGGTAATTGGCGGGCGTCCCATGCTGTCAGACACTGGCGCGATGGAAGAGCATCTCTGGTTACCGCATTGGCTGTGGGCGGGGATGATCATCATTTCTGCCACTGCAATGATCCTTGCCAGTCTGCGCTATGCTTTGCGCCCGCAGCTTCCCAACAATGTTGGCCAGTTTAAGCCATGAGCGAATTTGATACGATCATCTTGGGCGGCGGAGCAGCCGGCCTGTTCTGCGCGGGGATTGCCGGCCAAGCTGGGCAAAGCGTGCTGGTGCTGGAAAAGGCGCCTAGCGTTGGCCGCAAAATCCTGATCTCTGGAGGCGGACGCTGCAATTTCACCAATTCGCGCACGACGCCTGCAAATTACATCTCTGCCAATCGCCATTTCGCAAAGTCTGCATTGGCGCGATATACGCCAAGTGATTTCATCGCTTTGATAGAGAAATACGGCATTGAATATCACGAGAAAACGCTCGGCCAATTGTTCTGTAATGGACCAGCCATTCAAGTGCTCGAAATGCTCCTAGCAGAATGCGAAATAGGCTCTGTTACAATCGAGATGGGCCAAGATGTAACCACGGTTGCGCATGATATTGGCGGCTTTGTGGTGACCGCGAATGCTACGCAGCACACGGCGAAAAATGTGGTTATCGCAACCGGCGGCCCTTCCATCCCCAAAATGGGCGCAACCGGCTTTGCCTATGATGTAGCGCGGCAATTTGGCCTGAAAGTGGTTGAGCCGAAACCCGCATTGGTGCCCCTAACCCTGGGCGGCGAAGATGTACTGTTCCGCGATTTGTCGGGAGTCTCCGCCCATGTTGAGGCAACGGCTAACAAAACCACATTTCCAGAAGCGGCGCTCTTCACCCATAAAGGTCTATCGGGGCCAGCGATCCTTCAGATCAGTTCATACTGGACGCATGGCGATCCGGTTGCGATCAATTTCTTGCCCGATGCGCCGGCCGACTGGCTGATCGCGGCGAAGAAAGCCAATCCCCGTGCCACGATAAAGTCCACCCTGACAGCGCACTTGTCAGAACGTTTATCCGTGACCTTAGCAGAACGGCTAGCGCTGGCTGGCGAGCTGGCTAATCTACCTGACAAGAAATTGCGCAGCGCAGAGGAGCGTTTGCGGCGCTGGATATTCCAGCCCAATGGCACAGAAGGTTTTGCCAAAGCAGAGGTGACATCGGGCGGCGTCAGCACAGCGGAATTATCCAGCCAAACGATGGAAGCCAAAAACCGCAAAGGCCTCTACTTTATTGGAGAGGCAGTGGACGTAACCGGATGGCTGGGCGGATATAACTTCCAATGGGCCTGGGCCAGTGCGCATGCTGCGGCTAAGGCGATTACCGAACTCTAAGTCGCAATCTTGAGCGTATTCACGCCCATGGCGCCGCCATCCTCGGCCGATAAACCCGCAAACAACGTGTCGACAATTGCCGCTAGCTTATCCATCGCCAGCCGTTCTGACAGGATCATCATCAGTTGCGGTGAGACATAGCAAACCATCATTTGATTGATCAGTGTCAACGCACGGTCGATTTCCAATCCAGCAAAATACCCTTCATCCTGAGCCTGCGCGATAAGCACAGTCAGATAATGGTCGCCAAGATCGATATAGCCGCGCACATGTTCAAAATGCGCCTCTCCCAATTCAACATATAGAGCGTAAGTCGCGGGATCTTTTTGAAAGCGCGCCAAATCACGTTCAAACCGCTGGGCGTAAAATTCATAAAATTTGCGCTGGATTGGCAAATTCGATGCAACCACATTTTCCATGATCGCAATGTCCGGCGCATACCACTGCTCGATAATTCCATCGAACAGATCTGCATCTTCTGGAAAAATCGCCTCAATTCGCGCACGTGAGACACCAGCTTCTGTCGCCAATATGGAGCGATCAATCGCTGCGCCGCGCCGTTCAATCAGCTCCATCGTCAAAGTGACGAGCCGGGACTTTTCCTGTTCGATATCTTGAGCAGTCATGAAGTTAGGGGCCTCCTGATCCACCTGTCTATCTAGGCGCATTTATCGCACGCTTAAAGGCCCCAACCTTGAAAATTATGCAACGTTGCTTGTCACGAATGCGTATGGCAGCTTGCACTTGCAGGTGAATGGAGCTCTATTTGCTGCCTGGCTACAGGAGGGCCGCTATATGAAACTGGCTTTTCCGCAAATATCCGTAGGTCGCGCGACGATTGTCGCGGGCGCATTGGCGATAAGCGCATCCTGTTCCCAAGAAAATACCGCAAGCTCAGTCGATGCGGAAAACGCATCAGCGCGCTTCGCAGAATTGTCAGAGCTTTTCGCTGGTGCAGATGTCATCGGCGAACCGGCAATTGAAGAATGCACTTTGTCGGGCGGCACTGTTACCACCTGCCTGAAGATCACCATGGTCGCTGCGCCGTCCCAACATGAAGAGGGGCCCTTTTGTCCGCTGACCATCGAATCTGGTCCTGAAGAAGGCGGCAAATGGGTGCATGACGACAAGGTCCACAATGTTGATGGACCATTCATTCGCGATCTTGCGACATTCTATGACGATCCCGAATGGCAAATGTATGATCCAGAAACCGGCGAGGTTCGGGCCGTGCGCGGCAAGATTGGCTGCGAAGTCGCTGGCGATCCCAACAGCGCAGATGACAATAAAAACACTTTTGTTGAATGCGAACAGAAATACATCGAAACCGCTCCGCAGCAGACCTATTTCATTCCCTTAAACCCCGCTGATTTGGCGGAAATATCGGGCAAGGTTGACCGCCGCAGCGCCATGGGTGTTGCCTTCAATGGTGTGAAATTTGATGCCCCTGCACCCATGGAGCTGATTTTGGGTGGGCACACATTGGGGCCGTTTGATCATTGCGGCGGGCACGTGAACCCCTCCAGTGGCTATCACTATCACGCCGTATTGGGATGCGAACCAGGCAAGGAAGCGGGCGTCAAAGGCCACTCTGACATGATCGGCCTCGCGATGGATGGCTACGGAATTTACGCGAGGGATGATGCGGCGCAGTCAAACGTGGATGATTTCGATCAATGCGGCGGGCATAGCGTAGATGGCCTCGGCTATCATTATCACGCTGGCATTCCGGGCGGCAACGAAGTTCTCGGCTGTTTCAAAGCTGAAAATGGCTGCACCGCCGATACGGCTGATGGCACTTGCGATGCGAGCGCGGCGACGGGCCGGGGCGGTCCTCCACCGGGCGGAAGACACGATGGACCTCGGCCGGAAGGCGCTCCTGAAGGCGGACCGCCACCCAGCGAATAGCGTTAGCTTTCCCGCTTGCCGGCGATGATGTCGAGCGCTTGCTGTTCCAGCACTTTGTATCGCTCGTAATCAGGGATTTTGCTGCGCATGAACTGAGCAATTTTTAGCAAGTCCTCGCCATAATTGCCCGTGGTGTAGATCGGCGGACCAAAGCCCAAAATCTTACGTGCATTGCAAACCCATGCCGGGACAATCGGCACATTGGCAGCCCGCGCCATATGATAAAAGCCAGATTTCCAGCTGCCATCGGTACTGCGCGTGCCCTCTACTGCCAGCACCAATTGCAGTTCATCGCGGCTCGCAAAGGCTTCAGCCACTTGATCAACATAATTGGCACGTTTGCGCCGGTCGATGGGAATGCCGCCCATGTCGTACATAAACTGACCAATCGGCCATTTAAACAAAGTGTGCTTGGCGATGATGTTGGGGGTGATCCCGCGTTCTGCCGTTGCCCCAACGAAGAACACAATATCCCAATTGGAAGTATGCGGTGCGCCTGCGATCACGAATTTCTTTAGATCGCGCGGAACATCTCCATCAACCATCCAGCCTTTGAGATTCCAGATGCCAAGGATGATGCGGCGCACGAGGCGTGACAGCAGGCTGCGTTTACGCGTCCCAGCATTGGCAGTAATTTCAGACAATTGGCGTTCCCCTCACTTCAGACCCTAGCAGTTACGTAAAGGAATGCGAGGGGGATCACCCACCTAAATTTGGCCCGAACAATTCCGATAAAACTGGAACAGGAGGAATGGGATCACCGACGGCAATGTGCAAATTGAACCATAATGCGATTAGGCCGAACGGCAGCAGCATCCACTTAAATTTGCGACTTCGGACGAGCTGCACAGCACCAGACGCATTGGAAAGGTGATCTAATTCAAACTCGATTTCAGCGCGAACACGGCTCCAATCTTCATCACTACAATCAAGATTTGGCCGGATTGCTTGTTCAAACTCGGTGAATTGCTGGGCTAAAGCAATTTTAGCGCTGTCGACATTGCCGTACTCTTCAAAAAATTCGTTAGCGATGCTTTCCGCTTGCTCATTAAGTCGTCTGACCGCATCAGACTTTTTCTGCGCATTTCCAGTGCTCAAAAAGCCTTGAGCTTCAAAATGCTGAATGACCTTTGTTTGCTCGATGGCGCGTTTAAGCCTCTTTTCCATCATCACATCCTGAACACACCAAAGCTTGGACGCTCCGGTATCGGTGCTTCCAATGTTGCCGCAAAAGCAAGGCCCAAGACATCGCGGGTTTGTGCGGGATCGATCACTCCGTCATCCCACAGGCGCGCTGTGGCGTAGAGCGGATTGCCTTCTTCCTCGTAAGTCTCGCGGATAGGCGCTTTGAACGCCTCAGCCTCTTCATCGCTCCATTTATCCGCATCGCGGTGGACGGTCGCGAGCACGGATGCAGCTTGCTCCCCGCCCATCACGGAAATGCGCGCATTGGGCCAAGTAAACAGGAAACGTGGAGAGTAAGCGCGCCCGCACATGCCGTAATTGCCTGCTCCAAACGATCCGCCAATTACGACTGTGATTTTGGGCACAGTCGCAGTGGCAACAGCTGTCACCAGCTTCGCACCATGCTTGGCGATGCCTTCTGCCTCATATTTGCCGCCAACCATAAAGCCGGAGATATTTTGGAGGAACAGCAGCGGGATGCGGCGCTGCTGTGCCAGCTCGATAAAGTGCGCGCCCTTTTGCGCGCTTTCGCTGAACAGCACACCGTTGTTGGCGAGGATCGCCACCGGCATGCCCCAAATATGCGCAAAGCCGCACACCAGCGTGGTGCCGTAATGCGCTTTGAACTCGTGAAACTCGCTGCCATCGACAAGCCGCGCGATGACTTCTTTCACATCATAGGGCGCGCGCACATCGTCGGGGATGACTGAGTAAAGATCATCGCTATCAAACTTGGGCGGACGCGGGTCTTTGGTTGCGATATCACTAGCTGCGCCCGTGTTCTCGCCCAGATGCGAAACGATATCGCGCACAATAGTCAGCGCATGCTCGTCATTTTCTGCCAAATGATCGACCACGCCGGATTTCTTGGCATGCAAATCGCCGCCGCCAAGGTCTTCGGCAGTTATTTCCTCGCCCGTTGCGGCTTTCACCAAAGGCGGGCCAGCGAGGAAGATCGTGCCTTGCTCGCGCACGATCACAGTCTCATCCGACATCGCCGGAACATATGCTCCGCCCGCAGTGCAACTGCCCATGACGCAGGCGATTTGCGGGATACCAGCCGCGCTCATATTGGCTTGATTGAAGAAGATGCGGCCAAAGTGATCGCGGTCAGGAAAGACTTCGGCCTGATGCGGCAGGTTCGCACCGCCGCTATCGACCAGATAGATGCAGGGAAGGCGATTCTCCATCGCGATTTCCTGCGCGCGCAGATGCTTCTTTACCGTCATCGGATAGTATGTGCCGCCTTTGACCGTGGCATCATTGCACACGATCATCACTTGGCGGCCCGATACGCGGCCAATCCCTGCGATCATGCCAGCGCCGGGAATGTCAGCATCGTAAAGCCCGTTTGCTGCTAGCTGGCCAATTTCCAGGAACGGCGATCCGGGGTCGAGCAAGCGCTCTACCCGCTCGCGGGGGAGGAGCTTGCCGCGCGATCTGTGCCGATCACGCGATTTCTCACTACCGCCCAAAGCTGCCTTTGCCACGTGACTGCGCAAATCTTCAGCGAGCGATTTATTGTGCGCCGCGCGCGCTTTCGCCTCTGGGCTTTCCGCGTCAAGTTTTGATGTAAGTGTTGGTGCGGTCATCGAAGGACTATCCTCACTCGCCAGTTTTCTTCCAATTTCGCCGATCACATTCAGGTACATCCGATGATCGAGCACGCAGCTTAGCCAAGTCGCAGCCTGTAGCGGCAGTCAAGTATGTGGCAGCAGATGGTGGGCTATCCGGTAGAGAGCACTTGTTGTCCTTCATCATGGCATAAACCATCTCTGCTTTTTGCCACTGCTCCATGTCTTCAAGCTTTCTCAAGGTTCCGCGAGGTGCAGAATTGTCAGTTAAGCCTCGACTGAGGTTTGATGCCAAACGTTTCCCGATGTTATCCCAATCAATGGCAAGAGCTTCGCAAACAGTTGGTTTTGCCGATTGAGCAGCCACTGGTGTTGGAATAGCTGGCATGGAAATTGCCAGAGGAAACACAATCAAAAGTCGCTTCATATAATTACCCCTCTTTAGTGAAACTTATCGCCTCACGCAGCCGCCCCAATCAATTCGCGCCCGATGAGCATCCGGCGGATTTCATTCGTGCCTGCCCCAATGTCGAGCAGTTTTGCATCGCGCAGATAACGCTCCACCGGCCATTCAAGTGTATAGCCCGCACCGCCCAATGCCTGCACGCTTTCGGCTGCCACTTTAAACGCATTCTCGGATGCAAGCAGGATAACGCCCGCCGCATCAAAGCGCGTGGTTTGCTCATTATCGCACGCCTTTGCCACCGCGTAAGTATAGGCGCGGGCTGATTGCAGCGCGACATACATGTCCGCAACCTTTGCCTGCATTAGTTGGAACGATCCGATAGGCTTGCCGAATTGTTTGCGCTCGCGAAGGTACGGAATGACGCAATCCAAACACGCCTGCATAATGCCCAATTGCAATCCGGCGAGCACGACGCGCTCATAATCCAGACCGCTCATCAAAACGCCAACGCCGCCATTTACCGGCCCCATGATCTGACTTTCTGGAACGTGGCAATCGTCAAAGACTAGCTCAGCTGTCGGCGATCCCCGCATGCCCATCTTTTCAATCTTCTGCCCAATAGAAAAGCCATCCATATCTTTTTCGATTAGGAAGGCTGTGATGCCGCGTGAACCTGCGTTCCCATCGGTTTTGGCATAAACCACGAGAGTATCGGCATGGCTGGCATTGGTGATCCAAAACTTTGTGCCGTTGAGGATATATCCGCCGCCCTGGCTTTCCGGCACAGCCTCTGCCTTCAGCTTCATTGATACCACGTCGGAGCCCGCGCCTGCCTCGCTCATGGCAAGGCTGCCAACATGATCGCCGTTAATCAAGCCGGGGAGATATTTCGCTTTCTGCTCATCACTGCCCCAGCGCCGGATTTGATTGACGCAAAGATTGGAATGCGCGCCATAGGATAGGCCGAGCGATGCGCTACCCCGGCTGACTTCCTCAACTGCAATCACATGTTCCAAATAACCAAGACCAAGGCCCCCGTCTGCCTCGTCCACCGTAATCCCGTGCAAGCCCAGCTCGCCCATTTGCTTCCAAAGCTCGTCGCGCGGAAAGTAATCCTCACGGTCAATCCGGTCGCCCAGCGGCACGATTTGCTCATCAGTAAAGCGGGCAACGCTGTCCCGGATCATTTCGGCGCTCTCGCCAAGTTGGAAATCAAATTCAGGTGTCGCGCGCATCAGTCAGTCCTGTCAAAATTTTCATGCCATGGCTTTATCAGGGCAAAGCGCTCGCGCAAACTGGCTGCAGTTGAAATCGCACCATCTTGGGACTTTGCCGGACACCTATTTGTTTAACTATCATTTTTATGTATAAGCTCGCGCGATACTGGGCGGGGCAAGTATTTTGATAGTAAATATTCAAGTTTTTTTATTCAGTTATTAGCTGATTTTAAAAAATACTGCTTTGGTGGCAGGGTTTTTCAGTCATGCGTAAAACTGATGATACGACACGCGATATTCGGCTTTTCGCTGATAGCATCCCTGATATCGCATGGTCAGCCAATGGCTTTCCAACTTTCGAACATTTTAACGCTCGATGGGAAGAAGTAACAGGAGCACTGGCCCCGCAATCAGTCGAAGATTGGCGCGCCTTCATCCATCCCGAGGATTACGAGACCTCCCGCGAGAAGTTCGAAAAATCAATCAAATTGGCCAAAGACTTTGAAGATGAGTGGCGGTTGAAGCAAGCAGATGGGACCTATCGCTGGGTTCTGTCACGCGCAGTCCCCTCAACCAATGATGCCAAAACTGCGCGCTGGTTCGGCACGATCACCGATATCGATGATGCACATCGCCAATCAGAAAGCCGCGAATTGCTTGCGCGCGAATTGTCGCACCGGATCAAAAACATCTTTTCGGTGATTTCTGGTCTCATTTCACTGCGCGCGCGGCAAGCCCGAATTGGAAGCATTTGCGCAGGAACTGACCGGAACCATCTTGGCATTGGGCAGAGCGCAAGATTTCGTCCGCCCGCTGGGGGATACTACAGGCGAAGAATTGGTCGGCCTGCTGCATGTTTTGATGGCACCGTATAATGATGGCGAAACAGCTTCAGTCGTTATTACCGGTGACGAGGTGCCTTTTGACACGCACGCGGCAACGCCGCTGGCATTGGTTTTTCACGAGCTTGCAACCAATGCAGCGAAGTATGGTGCGCTGTCCGAACCCGGTGGCACAGTCGATATCAAAATCTCCCTCGACGATGATAAGGTTACTGTCAATTGGATCGAAACGGGCGGGCCGCCTGCGCCTGCGCCAGAGGAAAAGGGGTTCGGGACACGATTGATCGTAATGTCGATCCGCAATCAGTTGGGCGGCACCCTTGAGCAAAGCTGGCTGCATAGCGGAATGCAAGCTGTGATAACTATCCCGCGCAATTCACTCGGTTCGTAAAGCAAATGGAACCTTGGCGAAGAGGCTTCGCCGTCCTAAGCTCTGCCGGTTATGAAAAAACCTATCCAATTTTCGTTGAACTTAGCGGCCGCCGCAGTTTTGCTCGCTGCCTGCTCGCAACCTCAAAGCTCTGAAGAGCCTGCGAACGAGCAGGCCGACAATTCAGAAACCGCCGGAGACGCTGACGGCAATACCGGTGCCAAAGCGCCCGATGCCCCCGTTGAGATGCCAGTTATGACCCAAACGGGTTGGCGCGTTCAAGGCGAAGACGGGAGCGTGTACACTACCTTCTTCGATGCTGATGGCACGTACCGTGACTTTAAAAATGGTGAGCCGATGCAAGCTGGCACTTGGGAAGAGCGGGTCGACGGCAATTTGTGCTTCACCCCATCTACTGAAGGACGCATTGGCGAATGCTGGGCGCTTGCACCTGTTGATATGGACGGAATGATGAAGCCGGTAAGTGATGCAGGCAAAAGCGTCGAACTGCGGCAAGTTACGTATATTGCCCCCGCGGAAGAGAGCTAGCCTTATAACAAACGCAGTCACTTTCGATGCGGCAACGCGGCATTATGGCGATGTGGCGGCGGTCGCCGGAGTAGACTGCGTCATCGAAGCTGGCAGCTTTGTCGCGCTCGTGGGCGCTTCGGGATCTGGCAAATCCACACTGCTGAAAATGATCAATGCTTTGGTCGAGCCGAGCGCTGGTCGCGTGCTGGTGGCGGGCCAAGATGTCACCAGCCTTGCTCCGCCGCAATTGCGCCGCCGGATTGGTTATGTCTTTCAAGGGGTCGGCCTGTTCCCGCATATGAATTTGGCGGAGAATATCGCTATCGGCCCGCGCCTTCATGGCGAACGATTGAGCGGCGCACGGATCGCTGAATTGCTGCAATTGGTTGAACTAGATGCCGATATGGCCAGCCGTATGCCAGATGAGTTATCAGGTGGACAAAGACAGCGTATCGGCGTTGCACGCGCTTTGGCGAACGACCCGCAGCTCCTGCTCATGGACGAACCTTTCGGCGCCCTTGATCCGATTACCCGCGATGCCTTGGGCGAGCGTGTCCGCGCGCTTCACTGCAATCTTGGCCTCACCACGATTATGGTCACGCATGATATGGCGGAGGCTCTGCTGCTGGCAGACCGTGTTTTGGTGATGGATGCAGGCAAGATCGTCGCAGATGAGATACCGGCTGCGCTGCTATCGGGCAAAGGCGGCGATATCGCTCAGAGCCTAGTCGCGGTGCCGCGCGACCAAGCGGCCCGACTTGCGAGTATGGAGGCATGAGCGATTTCTGGATCGCTCTTTTCGGGCTTAGCGATCAGCTGACAGCGCATATCTTGCTATCAGCGAGCGCGATTGGTTTGGGCATTGCGGTCGCGCTTCCTTTGGCAGTCTGGGCAAGCCGTTCGGCCACCGTTTCTAAATTCGCATTGGGTTTCGCCAGCCTTGTCCAAACCATCCCAGCGCTGGCATTGCTAGCGCTATTCTTCCCAATCTTACTCAGCCTGCGCGCGGTTTTTGGAGAGGGGTTGCCAACACTCGGCTTTCTGCCCGCATTGCTAGCACTCGCCCTCTATGCTTTGCTGCCGATCCTAAGAAACGCGATCACGGCGCAGGCCAATTTAGACCCCGGAGTGCTCGAAGCCGCAGACGGGGTCGGCATGACGCGAAGCCAGAAATTGCGCCTCGTGGAAGCTCCGCTTGCCGCACCCTTTATAATGGCGGGCATTCGCACAGCGGCAGTTTGGACCATCGGCGCAGCAACCCTTGCCACAACCATCGGCCAGACCAGTCTAGGCGATCCAATCTTTGCCGGATTGCAAACACAAAATTGGACACTGGTTCTGGCGGGATGTGTCGCGTCAGCCGCACTTGCCTTGACCGCTGACGCTCTGCTTGGCCTGATTGAACGCGGTTTGCTGATGCGCAAACCGGCCTTTAGCTTTGCCGGATTAGCAACGGTCGCGCTCGGCATAATAGCCGCGCTTTTCGTGCAGTTTGGCGGCAACAAGGAAGACCGTATCGTCGTCGGCGCAAAGCAGTTTTCAGAGCAATATATCCTCGCCCGGCTAATCGGCGGTCAATTGGAAGATGCTGGTTTCGCAGTGGAATACCGCGATGGCTTAGGCAGTGCAGTCGCTCATAATGCAATGACCAGCAATGATATCGACATCTACGTCGATTACACTGGGACAATCTGGGCCAATCAAATGAAGCGCAGTGATAACCCGGGCCGCGGTGCCATGTATGAAGAGATCGTTCGTTGGGAAACGGAAACATCAGGCGCAATGGTGCTGGGGCGGCTTGGTTTTGAGAACGCCTATGCCTTTGCCTTGAGAGAGGACCGCGCCAAGCAATTGGAGTTAGAAACCTTAGATGATCTCGCCCGTGCTGCGCCGCAACTAACCGTCGGCGGCGACCCTGAATTTTTCGAACGTCCCGAGTGGATCGCTGTGCGCGATGCCTATAGTTTACGCTTTGATCGAGAACGCAATTTCGCGCCAACATTCATGTATAATGCGCTGAAATCGGGCGAAGCAGATGTGATCAGCGCCTATACCTCTGATGGGCGGATAGCAGCGGATAAGCTCACAGTTTTACGCGATCCGAAAGAGGCGCTGCCAAGCTATGATGCCTTGGTTATGATTAGCCCGGAAAGCTCTCAGAATGCTGCTCTAGTTGAAGCGCTAAAACCGCTGGTCGGCGCGATTGATGTAGAAGCCATGCGCGAGGCAAACTTTGCTGTTGACCGCGAAGGCGACGGCAAATTAAGCCCTACTGATGCTGCCAAAGAACTCGCTGAAAAGCTTGGTCTGAACTAACGCGTCTTGCGCCAAGTCTGCGTCTGGCAGAATGGACCAACGCAGCCCTTCACTTCCAAAACATTGGCACTTTTCCGGCGCACGATAGACCGGTATGTTTTGCCAGAATTGGGATCATAAATTTTGCCCCGCCAGACTTTTCCATCATCCTTAAATCCGGTTAGGATCGGCAGGCCAAGCAGTTTGCGTTTGCGCAAATTGGCATTCGGATTGTTGATATCGCGCTGATTAGCGCCTTGCGGTGTTTTGACCAAAAACTTTGCGATACGCCCGCAGACAGATGAACCGCATTTGGCCACGGAAATCACCGCATCTTTGTCCTGAGTGACCCACCGGCCCGTGATGGAATCGGCAGCAAAGGCTGGACTGGCACCAGCCAGCATAAGTGCGGCGGCAGCGAAGCGGCCTACTGCTTTGGTTGTTGTCAATCCGGCGGTGCTCATCAGCGATTCTCCTTTGACGGTTCTATAAAGCCATTCGCATGAACGACGCCCAACGCTACTTATTCAATTGGACAGCCACTCAAAAACCTGCGCCATTGGGCCAATCGGGTGCGGTAATCCCAAGCACTTTGAAAAGCGATCCCATCTGAGCATCATCGGCCAATCGCGCACGTTGGCGAGCGATCTTCTCAATCTTTTCTGGCGCAGCCTTGGCAAGAGCCTGCGCGCGCATATCAATGCCCATTGCGTTTAGCCAAGCGCCCTGAGTGGCGATCCCCACCGGCTTTGCGCCTTGTCGCCGCGCTACTTCAGCAAGCGCTCCGAAATCCACATGCGCCGTCAAATCGGCTTCACCCGGATTCGCCAAAGGGTCAACTTTCCGGTGCCCCGCAACCGCTTGGAATGTGGAGCCTGCATGCAATTCTGGCGTGCCGTAATCCACGATCAATGCCGCTCCACCTTGCGCAACCAAACGGTCGGCCAGTTCCGACATGATCGCAGCAGCGGCAGGCGCGCTTTCAATCAAAGTGCCCTCTTCCGCATTTCGCCAATGATCTGGCACAGCATCATCCATCGGCCGGTCGCCTGCAACAAAGGCAAGCGCATCATCCTCCAATCCGATCATCCGCTCGCGCCAACCGTTCTCGGTTCGCAATAATTGGTGGATCGCCAGCGCATCGAAAAATTCATTGGCAACAATCATTAGCGGCGCATCATCGGGCAGAGTGCTCGCATCCGTGTGATGGATCACATCAAGCAGAGCGGCAGATTGAACGCTGAGCAATGCCACGGAGCCTTCCACCAAATGCACTTGCGGCTTCAAACCATGCGCTGACATCGCGCGTAAAGCATCGGACGCCAATGTGCCGCGCCCCGGCCCAAGCTCAACATAATGCACAGGGTCAGGCCGGCCAGCACGCGTCCAAATGTCGGCAAGCCAAAGCCCGATCAGCTCGCCAAACATCTGGCTGATTTCGGGCGCGGTAATGAAATCGCCACCAGCATTGCCCGCACTGCTGAGCGGATCGCGCGCGTTGTAATAATGCGAATTGCACTCACCCATATATTGCGCGAGCGTGATCGGCCCGGTCTCGCGGATCAGGCGGCGGAAAACCTCTTCCAAATTCGCGCCCATCAGGCGTCTTGCGGTGCCCGGCTAGTGACCGCCTCATCCTTCCGCGTGAGGGCGTAGATAACAACGGCCACGCCAGCGAGGAACATTGGAATGCTCAGCCATTGCCCTTGCGACAGGCCCGTTTCCGTAACGCGGTGGACCAGATGAGCATCCGGCGCGCGGAAAAACTCGTTGAAGAAGCGTGCCGCTGCCATGCCAACAGTGAACAGGCCAACAAGCAGACCGGGGCGGTAACGCGATTTGGTGCGCCAGAACAGGAACAATAGCACGACAAGCAATAGCAAGCCTTCCAATCCCGCTTGGTAGAGCTGGCTTGGGTGACGGACTACGTCTCCGCCACCAGGGAATACCATGCCCCAAGAGACATCGGTTTCACGCCCCCATAGCTCTCCATTGGTGAAGTTTGCGAGCCTTCCTAGCAGCATACCCAAAGGCACATTGACCGCAATATAGTCGCACACACGCAAGAAAGAGAGCTTGCCGCGATTCGCAACGAAGAAAATCGCTGCCAACACGCCCAAAACGCCGCCATGAAAAGCCATGCCGCCGTCCCAAAGTCTCAACAATTTCCAGCTTACAAAACCGTCACCATCAAAGCTGGTAAACAGGTCTGGTTGGTAAAACGCAGCATAGCCAAGCCTGCCGCCCAAAATCACGCCCAATGTGCAATAGAAAAACAGATCATCGGCATGGCGCTGCGCCATGGGCGCGCCGGGTGATTTGATCATCTTGGACAGATGCCAATAGGCAAACATCACGCCAATCAAATAGGCGAGCGAATAATAGCGCAATTGGAACGTGAAGCCTTCCCAAAGCTCAGCCTCAAACAGGTAAGATTTAAGACCCAAATCCGCCCACATAATCGGGTCGGCAGACGCAGATAAAGCAAGTAGTGACAGCAAGATGCAAAGTCCCTAATGATTGGCGCGCCGCGAACGGACGCATGTTCAGCGCGGCTTTTGGCACAGCAAGGCTAGTGGGGAAAGCCTGCGCTTAGATTTGGCGGCGACAAATTTGGGATGAACCATCCTGAGTGGAACCGGCGCCCATTGTGAGAGGAAAATTATAAGTCATGCTCAGCGAGCTCGATGTTGCACTGGACAAAATTGTCGAACAAATCACGCTGCCCGGTCAGCCGTTTGAAACCGATACGCTTGAACAAGATGGCTATAGCGTTCCCGTGTTCAAAAGCGCGCCGCCCAGCCTTGCGCATTATTTCGCGCATTTCTGTAATGAGCATGCTGCGGTTGATTTTCTGGTCGATGGCGACACCCGCCTAACCTTTGGCGAAGCATATCAGGCTGCACTGCACACTGCTGCTGGCCTGACCCATATTCACGGCGTGAAAAAAGGCGACCGCGTCGGTATCGCTGCGCGCAATTCGTCCAATTGGATCATCGCATACATGGGCATCATCATGTCGGGCGGCTGCGCGACATTGCTGAATGGCTTTTGGTCTGGTGATGAGCTGGCTTACGGCATTGATCTGGCGGAATGCACCGTGGTGCTAGCCGATGCGGGCCGCGCGAAACGTCTGGATGGACACGATCATGGCGCAAAAGTTGTGCTGTTCGAGCATGATTGTGCACCATCAGAAGGTCTCGCTGCGCTATGGCAAGCGGAAGAAAACCCAGGCATGACCGCCATGGCAATGCTCGGCCAGCTTGGCCCAGACGATATGGCCACCATCCTTTACACCTCTGGCTCCACCGGAAAATCGAAAGCAGCATGGTCTGACCACCGCGGCGTTGTGACCGGCACAATGAGCTATGTTTCGCAAAGCGCCATGGCCAAAATCCTTCTGGAAAGCCGCGGCGAAGATATGAGCGCGCAGCCATGCGCTTTGGTCGCAGTGCCCTTGTTCCACGTGACCGGCGAAGTGCCATTGTTTCTCCAATCTTTTGCCATTGCGCGCAAATTGGTGATGATGCCGCGCTGGGATGCGGGCGAGGCATTGCGCCTGATCGAAGCTGAACAAGTGACCTATTTCGTTGGCGTTCCGCTAATGAGTTTCGAAATCGCCAATCATCCCGATTTGGCCAAGTTTGATACAAGCAGCTGCAAAAGCTTTGCCGCAGGCGGTGCGCCGCGTCCGGTCGAGCATGTGAACAAAATCAAAGAAGCATTCCCGGGCGGCTTCCCGCTACTGGGTTACGGCCTTACAGAAACCAACGCAGTCGGCTGCGGCAATGTGAACGAGAATTATCTCGCCAAACCCGGATCAACCGGCACAGCCAGCCGGCCGATGGTAGAGCTCGCCATTCTTGACAATGATGGCAAGCCTAAAGCTCAGGGCGAAGTTGACGAAGTTTGCATCCGCACAGCGGCAAATTTCAAAGGCTATTGGAAAAACGACGAGGCGACATCAGAAGCCTTCACTGATGATGGCTGGTTCCGCACCGGCGACCTCGGCTACCTCGATGATGCGGGCTATCTCTATATCGTCGACCGCAAGAAAGACATCATCATTCGCGGCGGCGAAAACATCACCTGCATCGAAGTAGAAGATGCGATTTACGCTCATGACGCCGTGGCAGAATGTTCGGTGTTCGGCATTCCTGATGAACGTATGGGTGAAGTGCCTGCAGCAGTGTTCCTGCCCAAAGAAGGACAGTCACTGAGCGCAGAAGAATTGCACGCATTCCTGTCCGAACGCATCGCGCCTTTCAAAATTCCGCAGGTTCATCTGATGTGGCTGGCGAAAGAATCCTTGCCCCGCCTTGGCACGATGAAGGTCGACAAACGCACCGTTCGCACGACCTATGCGGGCGACCTTTTAGACACATAGGAGCCGCTGGGGTTGTCTGACATTCGCATCCCCAATCAGCGCGCGATCATCGATCGGCGCAGCTTATCAGAAGCCATCGCTTCTTTGGCAGAGCAGCATGGCGGTGATGCGCGTGCGCAAGTTGTGGAGCTGCTCAAGACCGCGCTCGATGACGGGCGGATGGAGATTGCACGGCGGTTAGAAGAAAAGCCATCATCGGGGCATGAATGCACCGGCGGTCAGGCATTTCTGGTCGATCAATTGCTGCGGCTGATCCATGATTATGTGATCGCGCATCTATATCCGATTGCCAATCGCACGGCAGCAGAGCGGCTGACTTTGGTCGCAGTGGGCGGGTATGGCCGCGCAGAAATGGCGCCGCATTCCGACGTCGATATAGCTTTTATCACTCCGATGAAGCGTGCCCCGTGGTGCGAACAAGTGATCGAGGCGATGTTGTACTTGCTTTGGGATTTGGGCCTGAAAGTTGGACATTCCAGCCGCACTATCAATGACACGCTGAAAATGGCGCGCGAAGATCTCACCATCCGCACCGCTCAACTTGAATCTCGCTATGTATGGGGCGATCGCGCTTTGTATGATGAGGTTGCCGCGCGTTTCTGGAAAGAAATCGTGGAAGGCAGCGAACCCACGTTTCTCAGCGAGAAATTGGAAGAACGTAACGCCCGCCACAAACGCATGGGCGACAGCCGCTATGTCGTTGAGCCCAATGTGAAAGAAGGCAAAGGCGGCTTGCGCGATCTGCAGACGCTCTACTGGATCGGCAAATATATCCATCAGGCGCGCGGCGCACGCGAACTGGTTGGCGAAGGGCTTTTCACGAAGTCCGAATATCGCAGTTTTCGCCGCGCGGAGAGTTTTCTTCTCGCTGTGCGCTGCCATTTGCACATCATCACTGACCGGGCAGAGGACCGGCTGACCTTTGATTTGCAACGCCAAGTGGCAGAGCGGATGAATTTCGCTGACCGGCCCGGCAAAAGCGCGGTTGAACGCTTTATGCAGTTCTACTTCCTTCAGGCGAAACGCGTCGGCAGCCTTACAGGCGTTTTCCTTAGCCACATTGATGCTGAAATGGAGGAAAAGAACAGAAAGGCAGGGTTCTTCTCTGCTTGGAAGCAAGAAAAACCGCGCGATCTAAACGGCTATGTTGTGGCGGCCGGAAAGATTGCCACGCCAAACGAAAATTGGTTCAAAGAGGATCCCGTTCGGCTGGTTGAGATATTCCAATTGGCTGAGGCGAACGGATTGGAAATTCATCCAGAGACCATGCGTCAGGCATCGCGCGACAACAAATTGATCAAGCGGGCCACCCGCCGCGATGCCCGCGCCAATGCGATCTTCCTTGATCTGCTTTGCGGCACACATGATCCCGAGACGGCACTTCGCTGGATGAACGAGGCCGGCGTCTTTGGCCGCTTTGTGCCCGACTTTGGCCGCGTAAACGCGCAAATGCAGTTCGATATGTATCATCACTATACCGTGGATGAGCATACTATTCGCGCGATTGGCCTGCTCAATAGAATTGAGAAAGGCGAACTCGAAGAGGATCACCCGCGCGCAACGCGGATCATTCACAAGCTGGTGTCGCGCCGTGTACTTTACGTTGCTGTGCTACTGCACGACATTGCAAAGGGGCGCGGCGGCGATCATTCCGAATTGGGCGCAGAAGTGGCACTGGAATTGTGCCCGCGCTTTGGCCTGAACGAAGATGAGACCGAGCTGGTGTCATGGCTGGTCGCTCAGCATCTTTTGATGAGTGCAACAGCGTTTAAGCGCGACCTTACTGATCCCAAGACCATCGAAGATTTCGTCACCGAGGTGCAAAGCCTTGAACGATTGCGTCAGCTTTCCATCCTCACCGCAGTTGATATTCGCGCAGTTGGCCCCGGCACTTGGAACAGCTGGAAAGGACAGTTGCTGCGCGAATTGTTTGATGGCGCGCAGGAACGCTTGCGGCTCGGTCATATGCGGCACGGCCGCAAGGAGCGTGTCGCTGCGCAGAAACAGAACGTTGCGGAATTGCTCGGCAAGAAGTCCGCGCTGATCGAAGAGATTGGCGAACAATTTGGCGAAGCCTATTGGATTGCGGAACCTGCCGACATTATAGCCCGCAACCTTGCTCAATATTCGGTTGAGCAGGACAATGACGATCAATTGTCGATCCAATGCACTTATTATGAGGCACGCGGAGCGACTTTGGTCAGCGTGATCGCATCTGATCATCCAGGCCTGTTTTACCGGATTGCTGGCGGCATCCATTTGGCCGGCGCAAACATTATTGATGCGCGCATTCATACCACGAAAACTGGCTATGCGGTCGATAATTTCTTGGTTCAAGATCCGCTGGGTCAGCCATTTTACGAACCGGCGCAGCTTGAACGGTTGGAGAAAGCGATTGCCGATGCGCTGGCCAACCGCGTTGCATTGGTGCCAAAGCTTGCGCAGCGCCCGCTAACCCACCAGCGCGCCAAGGCTTTCCGGGTCGCCCCGCGCGTCGTTTTTGACAACAAAGCCTCCAATCGCTTCACAGTTATCGAAGTGAATGCACGCGACCGCCCTGCACTGCTCAACCGGCTAGCCCATGCCCTGTTTGAAGGCAGTTTGGTTGTCCATTCTGCGCAGATTTCAGCCTTTGGTGAACGCGCCGCTGATACTTTCTATGTCACTGATTTAATGGGCGACAAAATCGAATCCGAAGAGCGTTTGGAGGAAATACGCCAGAGCCTGCTGGCGGCTGCTAGCGACGAACGTCAACGCGAATTGGAAGAGGCCTGACCGGCGCTGCGCTGCGATTTCGCGCCATGTGACTTGGCTGCAACAGTCCTAAAGTGTGCGCTTCGGCCAAGGGTTAATTTCAGTTGCATGGCGTAAACCTATCTGCCAGCGCGGCACTCCCCTAAACCTTAAAAAAAGAGACTTTTTATGGCCTGTTTTTCGATGTCGCCGCGCGCGCTTGCGCTGGCTGGTGCCGCCTTGACTGTCATCCCATCTGCCGCCTTCGCGCAAGATGATACCTCCATTGCTTCAGAAACAGGTGCTGAGGAAACCGGCAACCAGATCCTCGTGACCGGTTCGCGCATTCGCCGTCAGTCACAAGCCGACCTTGCCTCCCCACTCGCTACCGTCGGTTCCGAAGAGATTGACGCTATAGGCGCGCAAAACATTGGCGAGATCACACAGTCGCTAACTATCAACACCGGCGCACAGAACAATCCAGATGCCTTTACCCAAGGCGGCACAACCGGCACGTCGAACATCAACTTGCGCGGTTTGGGCGTTGCCTCAACGCTGATACTGCTCAATGGCAAGCGCCAGACATTGTCTGCCGCACCGACGAATGACGGCATCAATTTTGTCGATACGTCTTCTCTGCTTCCGCTGATTGCTGTCGAACGGGTCGAAATCCTGAAAGACGGCGCTTCTTCGCTTTATGGCTCTGACGCTGTTGCTGGCGTTGTGAACTTTATCACCCGCGACAATTACGAGGGTGTACTCGTATCAGGCGAATATACCGAGCATCTGGGAACAGGCAATTATTCCGAGTACAACATTCAGGCACTAGCCGGTTTTCAGTTCGGCGACCTCAATGTGATGGGAGCGGTAAGCTATATTGACCGCACAGCGCTCACCACGGCTGAGCGCCGCTTGTCACAAGGCCCGGCCTTCGATGCGGCAGGCAATCCGACGTTCCTAGGCGATGATACGTCTTCTCTCGGCAATCCTGGCTCATTCTTCGGCGTCCCCGGATTTCCTGCGGGCGCGCCTGTTCTGGACCCGGGCTGCGGCGCGGCGGGCGGTATCCCTTCGATCATCTCTGCGACACCAGTTGGCGTTCCAGATGTCGGCCTTTGCCGGTTCGACTTTGGCGAGTTCTTTAACCTAGTGCCCGATGAAGAACGCATCACTGCTTTCCTGTCGGCCAATGCGGACCTCTCTGACAGCGTGCGCTGGAGCGCCGAGTTTGGTTATTCCGACAACAGCACGGTGCGCGGCAACTCGCCCACTTTCCCCTTCTTGCAATTGGGGCAAGCGGTTGTGCCAGACTTCAACCCGAACAACATTTTCGGCGCAAACGTAGTGTTCTTTGGCCGCGCGAGCGGAGTTGGCGGCGATGTCTCGCCCGCCACAAACAGTTCGGAAACCTTGCGGGTTTCGACCACTCTCGAAGGCGATTTTGATAGCTTCTTGGCCAACGGATTGTGGAATGTCAGCCTAACCTATGCAGACAATAACTTCACCAATTCAACAGAAGATACGGTTCGCGACCGCTTTGCCTGTGCGTTGCGCGGCTTCAATGCAGTGCCAGCATTCAACGCGGCTACGGGACTGGATTGCACGGCGTCCAACCCTTTCCTAACCGCCAATGGAGCGGCAATCCCTGCAGATGGCACTTTCTTCAACCCGTTTGCATCAGCACTGGCTGGCGGAACCAATGCTAATGCTGCGCTGATTGACTACATTGTCGAACCGCTTGTCTCTAATCGCGAATCTGAACTCTTTGTTGCAGAGGGTTTTGTTTCTGGCGAGCTGTTTGACCTGCCTTCTGGCCCTGTTGGCGTCGCGCTTGGCGCGCAATATCGCAGCCAGCGCATATCGGCCAATTTTGATAGCATCGCCCGCAATGACGGCTTTGCCTTCCTGATCGGCGAGCAACCTTTTGCTGGCACACAAAATGTCTATGCAATCTTCGGCGAGCTCAATGTACCAGTGCTTGATTGGGCCGACGTCCAACTGGCGCTGCGCTATGAAGATTACGGCAGCAATGGGGGTGATACGCTTGATCCCAAAATTGCCCTACTGTTGCGTCCTGCTGATTGGGTGTCGCTGCGCGGGTCGTTCTCGACTTCGTTCCGCGCGCCTTCAACATTTCAGTTGCAAGGCCAGTCGACAACGCTTCAGCAAGTTTCTGACCCCAATGCGGGCGGCGCAAACGCTTTTGTAGCAGTCCGCGCATTGGGCAATGCAGCGCTGGTCCCAGAAAGCTCGACAGCCTACAATCTGGGCTTCACAATCGAGCCGATTAGCGACTTTGAAGTCAGCGTGGACTATTACAACTTTGAGTTTGATGATGCGATTGTTCAAACCGCACCGCAAGCAATCGTCAATGCCAATCCGAACGGCCCTGACATTGTTCGCAGCCCGGCGGGTACGATCATTCAAGTCAACAATTCTTACGTGAATGCGGCCAGCGTTGAGACGTCTGGTATCGACTTCTCGGCCCGCTACGCAATTGACACAGGTTTCGGCACGATCACGCCTAGCTTCGAAGGCAATTACGTCTTTGCCTATGATCTGCAAACCTCGGTTGGTGGCGCAGTGATTGATGGGGCGGGCAACCGCAACTTCACCAATTTCGGTTCACCCACACCAGAATTGCGCTTCAACGCCGGGCTTCAATTTGAAACTGGCGCACATAACTTCAACGTCTTTGGCCGGTATATTGACAGTTATCTCGATGACCAGAACGGCGGGGCAGACATTGACAGCGATTTCCGCGTCGATGTGCAATATGCAGTGGCAATCAACGAGTTCTTCGACCGTGACCGGCTGCTTCAGCTTACTGTGAGCGCGCGCAACATCTTTGATGTGACCGCGCCAAGGGTTGCGACCAATGGCGGTTTTGACAGCCGTGTTCATGATCCGCGCGGAGCCTTGCTGACAGTGGGACTGACCGGCGAGTTTTGATTTGAGTCTTTGTGGTTGCGCACCCCATTCGGGTTGCAATGTCCCGGGACCTAACAGTCCTGCAGGCGACCAGTCGGCCTTGTGGTCGGCTGGTCGCGGGCCGTTTTAGCCAAAGTATTTACCCTCTCGCGCCGAACAGCGCCGTGCCAACGCGGATATGGCTCGCGCCCAATTGCACAGCGATCGCATAATCGCTGCTCATACCCATGCTCAGCCCAGCGCCTGCTTCGGTTAGGCCGGTGTCATCTGCAATTTTAGCAAGATGCGCAAAGAATGGCGTGGGTTCGATCCCCGCTGGCGGCAAGCACATCAAGCCCGCGATGGGAATGTCGGCATCCTGCGCATTGGAGATCAAGGCTGGCAGGTCCGCAACGGGGCAGCCACCCTTTTGCTCCTCAGCGCCGATATTCACTTGTAGAAAGCACGGCACCCGCTTGTCTGCTTTATCCATCGCTTTCGCCAGTGCCTTGACCAAACTTGGTCGGTCGAGCGCATGGATATAATCAAACAAAGCTACCGCATCATCCGCCTTATTCGATTGCAACTGGCCAATAGCGTGCAGTTCAATATCGGGATGAGCTTCAAGCAAAGCAGGCCATTTTTCCTGTGCCTCCCCAACACGGTTTTCGCCAAAAACGCGCTGACCCGCATCAATCAAGGGAGTAATCCGTTCTATGGCATGCGTTTTGCTGACCGCAATCAAAGTCACATCATCCGGCGACCTGCGCCCCGCTTTGCAAGCGCGCACAATTTCTTCGTGGACATTTTCGAGCAATTTGGCTGGTGAGTTTTCCATGGGACAGCGCTATAAAGCGATCATGCCCAAGCGCCACCCTCTCCCCAATATTTGGCTGATTTCAGATGAGCGAAACGATGCGGTGCTTGAGCGATCACTGCGCGCACTGCCGCGCGGATCGGCTTTCATCTACCGGCATTACCATTTGAATGGGGCGGTACGATGGGCGCGGTTTCAGGCATTGAGACGGGTTTGTAAGAGCCGGGAACACATTCTCATTCTGGCTGACAGTGCTCAGACTGCACGAGAATGGGGCGCCGATGGAATATATGGTGCGCCGCTATCGCTCTATCCAAAGCGCGCGGGCATGATCCAGCTAGCCACAGCGCATAATCTGCGCGAGCTGGGACAGGCGGCACGCAAAGGCGCGGATGCAGCCCTGCTTTCGCCCGTCTTTCCGACCAATTCTCATCCCAATGGCAAAACTCTGGGAACAGCGCATTTTCGCTGCCTCGCACAGCATTCTCCGATCCCCATCATCGCTCTTGGCGGAATGACGCAGGCACGCGCAAAAGCGCTCGAGTGGCCGCGCTGGGCCGCAATCGATGGATTGAGTTAAGTGGGCGCTTCATCGATCTGCCCTTGACGAGCGAGTCCCGAGCGATTCATGGTGATTTTCAAGGAGAAAACTCATGGCGTCGCGTGCGATGAACAGCAAAAGCGCAAACACTAGTCCCGCAAGAGGCAAAGCCGATTGGCGCGCGACATTCCGCCGCTCGGCCCACCGAGCCTTGCAAGTAACCGGCGCGATTGCTCTGTTTTCCTTGCTGATTTTCCTAACCTTATCGCTGGTTAGCTACACCCAAACCGACCCATCACCATCCACCGCCGCATCAGGCGACGATGTTCGCAATTGGATGGGAATGACCGGCGCATGGGCCGCCGACCGCGTATTGTTCCTATTCGGCATCCCCGCGATCTTGCTCCTGCCGCTCATCTACATTTCCGCACGCAAATTGTGGCGAAATGTTGAAGATAGTGAAGAAGTGCATGAAGAAATGCGCTGGTGGCTGCCCACAGGACTGCTGCTGCTGTCGATATTCCTTTTGGGAACGGTCCTATCCCTCGCATTCGAAGGTCCTGGCGGAACCTTGCCAGCACAAATGGGCGGGATCAGCGGTCTGCTCGGCGCAGGCGCGATAGAAGCCATTGCCAGCCGTTTCGGCGAAGCGACGAGCGGCTGGGTCGTGCTTGGCCTAGCGCTTGCTAGCCTAGCAGGCGGCGTGATCCTGCTGACCCGCGTGTTTGCGATTGATTGGCGCAGCCTGCTAACCCTGCCGATATTTGCGCGGCAAGCAATCCGATGGATACGCGGCGGACGCGAGACATTGGTAGAGGACAACACGGTCCCGCTTGCTCCGCGCGAAACGCCTATCGCTCCGGCAAGGACCGCTGCGGATGAAGCGGAAATCGCGGCCAAGCCCAAACGCCGCGTGCCGACCATTAGCGATCCCAGCACTCCGCCGAAAAAGGCTGTCATGGCCAAGGCGAAGCAGAGCGATATGTTCGCAAACTTTAGCCTGCCAAGCCTCGACCTGCTTGAAGACCCGCCCGTCAATCAAGCACCAAAGCTCGACAAGATGGCACTGGAACGCAATGCCCGTCTGCTGGAAAACGTGCTGGATGATTTCAATGTGAAGGGCGAAATTACCGCCGTTCGCACTGGCCCCGTTGTGACCATGTATGAGCTAGAGCCAGCGCCGGGCATCAAAGCCAGCCGCGTGATTGGCCTTGCTGAAGATATCGCCCGTAATATGAGCGCAGTTTCAGCGCGGGTCTCGCCTATCCCAGGCAAGACTGTGATGGGGATCGAACTGCCCAATGCCGACAGGCAAATGGTCGTGTTTAAGGAACTGGCCGCATGTGCGGACTTTGCCGAAAGTCAGGGCGGATTGCCAATCATTCTGGGTAAGGATATTGCCGGCGAACCGATTATCGCTGACCTTGCGGCAATGCCGCACTTGCTGGTCGCAGGCACCACCGGCTCGGGTAAATCGGTCGGACTAAACGCGATCCTACTCTCGCTGCTGTACCGCTTCACACCGCAAGAATGCCGCCTGATCCTGATCGATCCAAAGGTGCTTGAGCTGAAAAGCTATGACGATATCCCGCATCTGCTCAGCCAAGTGGTTACAGAGCCGCACAAATCAGTGCGCGCGCTGAAATGGGCAGTGGAGGAGATGGAGCGGCGTTACCGGATGATGTCATCCGTCAATTCGCGCAATATCAGCGGCTTTAATGAAAAAGTGCGCACTGCTGCTGCCAAAGGCAAACCGCTGGGCCGCCGCGTGCAGACAGGCTTTGATCCCGATACGGGTGAGGAAATGTTCGAAGAAGAACAGCTCGATTACGAACCATTGCCGCTGATCGTGCTGATAGTCGATGAGCTTGCCGATTTGATGGTCACCGTTGGCAAAGAAATCGAAGTTCTGATCCAGCGTCTTTCGCAGAAATCACGCGCCGCTGGCATCCACCTGATCATGGCCACGCAGCGTCCATCGGTCGACGTCATCACCGGCGTGATCAAAGCGAACTTGCCGACGCGCATTAGCTTTAAAGTCACCAGCCGGATCGACAGCCGCACCATTCTGGGCGAGCAGGGCGCAGAGCAGCTGCTTGGTAAAGGCGATATGCTCTACAAGCCCAATACCGGCGCAACTTTGCGTGTGCACGGGCCGTTCGTGTCGGACGAAGAAGTTGAGCACGTCGCCGACTTCTGGCGCGCGCAAGGCAAGCCTGACTATGTTGATGCCGTTACCGAGGAACCGGAAGATGGCGGCGGGCTTAACTTTGAAGATGAGTTGACCGCATCCGACAATCCGGATGAACGCAAATATCGCCAAGCCTGCCAGATCGTGATCGAGAACCAGAAAGCCTCCGGTTCATGGCTCCAACGCCAAATGGGTGTGGGATACAATACCGCAGCCAAATGGATTGAGCGGATGGAGAGCGAAGGCCTCGTAGGTCCAGCCAACCATGTTGGACGGCGAGAGATATTCCGCGATCAAGACGGAAACCCAATGTAATCATCCGCGCATGAAAAAGGGCAGGGACGGTATTGCCCGCGCCTGCCCCCAATTCATTTCATCCGGCCAAAAGGCCAAGGCAAGAACTTTACTTCTTAGCGAGGTCTTCCGCTGTAATTGTGACCAATTCCTTGGCCGCTTTTTCATTCGCCGCCATCACATCATCAGGCGATGCGACAAGGCCGATTTTCGCAAGTGGACCGTCTTTGGTCCAAGTGGTTGTCCATTCGGTCAAGAACTCTTCTAAACCGGGGATCACGCCAACGTGCGCTTTCTTCACATAGACGTAAAGCGGGCGCGCACCGGGGTAAGAAAAGTCTGAAATGTTGGCATAGGTTGGGTCAACGCCATTCATCGGCAGGCCTTGCACCTTGCCAGCGTTTTCTTCGAGATAAGAAAAGCCGAACACGCCAACCGAACGGGCATCATTGGCGATCTTCTGAACGATCAGATTGTCTTGCTCACCTTGGTCAACATAGGCGCCATCGGCACGCACTTCTGTGCAAACCTGCGTGTGCTTATCTTCGTCTGACTCTTTCAGAGCCTTCATGTCGGGGTTGCTGTCACAGCCGACTTCCAAAACCAATTCTTTCAGCGCATCGCGCGTGCCAGATGTGCTTGGCGGTCCGTAAACGTGGATCTTTTCATTCGGCAGCGATGGATCAACATCTGACCAATTGACCGCCGTTTGCTCACCGCCATAAGGCGCTGCGGCCAGCGCTTCATAAACGATTTTTGGCGTTAGGTTCATAGTGATGCCGCCAACGGCTGAGGCAAAGGCAATCCCGTCAAGGCCGACTTGCAGCTCAACCACATCAGTCACACCGTTCTTAGTGCAAGTTTCAAATTCGGATGACTTCATCCGGCGCGATGCATTGGCCATGTCGGGCTTGTCAGCGCCAACGCCGGAACAGAACAATTTGATGCCGCCGCCTGAGCCAGTGGATTCGATCAAAGGTGATTTGAACGAAGGGTTGGTCCGCACGAAACTTTCCGAAACAGCTTTGGCAAAAGGGAATACGGTGGAGGAGCCAACTGCGCGAACTGTGTCCCGCGTGCCGCCGCCAGAACCGCCCGCATCGCCGCATGCAGTCAGCGCAAGAGAGGCAATTGTTGCCAATGCGATTGTTTTGGTCATTTTCATATGTGTTTCCTTAATCGGATAAGAGCTGTTCAATTGGATTAGAAATCAATCTGCGCGCGCATGCCTACCACATCGACGCTGTAATCTGTATCGCCTGTCGCCGACGGTAAAGCCGCATCGCTGTAATCAAGCTTGCCATAATTTAGCAGCAGCATGGTGTAATCGGTTGGCTTCCACGCGATGGATGCAAAATATCCGTTTTGCGTACCGCCAATGATGCCCGCATCTGTCAGATCAAGGTAATCATAACGCAGGTTCACTTGCACCGAGCCCATGCCCCCTTCGCCAACAGGATTGGCTGGTTTCGCCCGGCCAAACACGCCGCTTTTATAACCGCGCGTATCACCTTTGGTGAGGTAATATCCGACACTGGCATAGCCGCCGAAAAAGGTCGGGTCAGCAATACCTGTAGGCGTTGAAACCTCTTGCCAAAATGCCTCTGCTTGGGCGTGGAATGGCCCTGCGATCATTGCCGCTTCTAGCCCAAGGCCAAGTTCGCTTATCGCGTCAAACCGGTCCGTGTTGATATAGCGATCGGAGGTAAAGTGAACCAGCGGCCGCTGGCGATAGCGAACTGTGCTGCCGTCTTCTAAGCCGGTATAGTGTGCTGATCCGCCCAAGTGCAGCTGTGTGTTGCCAAGTTTAGGCATGAAGACCAAACGGCCATCCGCGCTCCAGTTTTTGTTGGGCAGATCATCCATATTGTCGGTAAATATGCCGCCTTGGACAAGCACATCACCGGCCTTATATTCAGCGCCCAAACCAACGCGCCGTTCAAATCCGAATGCATCGGTGAAGGCTGCGCGTTCTAGGAAAGTGGTGTGAACAGAACTGGTTAGCTCTTCCAAACCTTGAAATGTGTTGAAGTGGCCGGCGGTCAATTTCAGGCCATCGTCCTTGTATGTGATGATCGCGTCAGTGACGGTCAGATCGCTGCCCGCAAAGTCTAGCTCAACCTTATAACCGAAGCCGCCCGGTATGCTTCCCGATGCGCCCAGACGCGCCCGGCGCGCCTCGCTGCCGAAACCGTCATTGCCTGCACCATCAGGCGCGCTGACTGTGCCCGCATCATATTGCAAGCGGCCGCGCGGCTTGAAACTCCAGCCGCCATCGCCTTTGATTTCAGGCATGCCTTTGAAAGCGATTTGCGGAGCCGCCGCTTGTTCAGCATCTTGCACCGCAGTCACAGCATTTTCCGCGGTTACTGTTGCAGTTGCCGCCTGAGCGGTAGCCGTTTCCGCCTCGGCCTCAACCTGTTCAAGCTCAGCTTCGAGCGCATTCATACGCGCGGTCATCGCCTGCATTTGCGCGCGCATTTGCGCCATTTCTGCGCGGAGAGCCGCACTATCTTGAGCAGCGGCAGGCGCGCTGATTGCCAAGGTGCTGACAGCTGCGGTGAGAGCAATTTTGCGGATCATTTTGGTAGGTTCCCGCTCCATATCCATTGGATTTGCACCGCGAATAGTGGGGTTTTGCGTCAGTTTTGCGACAAAGCTTGGCCATTTGTTGACCAAAGTTGACTATTTGTTGATCAGAATTGACCGTTTTACCCGAAAGGCTGCATCATTTCGGGTCGAACGCGCACAAGACGCTGCGTTTCTTTATCCAACATCGCCCAAGTCGTACGCGCACTGACCAGAACTTTGCCCGCATCATTTCGGAACTCCACAAGCCGGTCTGACTTGGCTCCTTTTGGCGGATCGGGAATCCAAGTTTCGCCGATCACGCTTTCGCCGCTCACAATATTGCCGCGATAGTCAATTTCATGCCGGATCACGACCCAGAACAAAGCCGCATGATCTTCGCCGCGCGCAGCAGCGTCCCAATGGGCAGTGGCAAGTTCCTGAACCCAGCCAACCCAGACCGTGTTGTTCACATGGCCGAGTTCATCAATGTGATGCGGCTGAGCGGTGAATGTCTGGGTGAAGCTCTTCCGCGTCACTCGCCCTCTTTCTCTTCCGTCAGGCCCATTTGCCACAACAGAAACGCGAACTCTTCCGCCGTTTCATAGACCGCATTCCAACGGCCCGATTTGCCGCCATGCCCTGCGCCCATATTGGTCTTCAACAGCAGCAAATTGTCATCGGTTTTGGTGTCGCGCAATTTGGCAACCCATTTGGCTGGCTCCCAATAAGTCACGCGCGGATCATTCAGCCCCGCAGTCACCAGCAAAGGCGGGTAATCCTGCGCCTTCACTTGGTCATAAGGGGAGTAGGAAAGGATGTAGGCAAACGCCTGTTTATCCGTAATCGGATTGCCCCATTCCTGCCATTCGCCCGGTGTCAGCGGTAGGCTTTCATCGAGCATGGTCGATAGCACATCAACGAAAGGCACATGGGCCGCAACCGCGCCGAACAATTTAGGGTCTTGGTTGATAACCGCGCCCATCAGCTCGCCGCCAGCAGAGCCGCCGCTGGCTGTGATTTTGCCCTCTGCGGTGTAGCCAAGCTTCACCAGACCGCGCCCAACATCGACAAAATCGTTGAACGTATTGGTGCGTTCGTTGAGCTTGCCTTGCAAATACCAGCGCCGCCCCAAATCATCGCCGCCGCGAATATGCGCTATGGCATAGGCGAAACCGCGATCGACTAGCGAAAGCCGCGTGGTCGAAAAGCCCGGAGGAACCGCATAGCCATAGGCACCGTAGGCATACAAATGCAGCGGTCCGCCAGCGGGACGATCTTTGCGCCGAACAATGCTGACCGGAACCATGGTTCCGTCACGCGCTTGAATGGTCACGCGCTCAGAAGTGTAGAGCGATGCGTCATAGCCCGATGGGATTTCCTGCGTTTTCAGCGTGGTGAGTTTCGCGCTCTTCACATCATAATCGAAAACCGTATCGGGCGTGACCATGCTTTCATAACCGAGCCGCAAAGTGTCGACATCATATTCAGGATTATTGCCAAGGCCGGCATCATAGCTTGCCTCAGGGAAAGCGATTGGCGTCACTTTCGTCGGCGCATCATATTGGCGCAATTGGATCTGGTCGAGGCCGTTTAAGCGCCCCTCTGTCACCATGAAATCTTTGAACAGATCAAATCCGGTGAGATAAAACTCTTCCGAACCGGCAATTACGGTTTCCCAATCGCCCGGTGTCTTTATTGACGCTTTAGCCAGACGGAAATTGATGTGATCATCATTGGTCCAGATGAACAGCTCATCATCACGGATATCGACGCTATATTCCACGCCCTTTTCGCGGGCCTTCACCAAGATTGGCGTCGCGGTGGGATTGTCAGCAGGAACCAGCCGGACTTCGGATGTTTCATTGTCGCCGGTTGCGATAACCAGCCAGTTTTCTTGCGCGGTTAGTCCGGTGCCAACAGAGAAACTTTCATCGGCCTCTTCATACAAGATCACATCTTCATCAGCGGACGTGCCAATGGTGTAAAGCCGCGCGGCAAGCGTGCGCCATTCCTTCGTCGATTTGCCGTAAACAATCTGCGTATCATTCGCGACCCACGTAAGGCCGGTGCGTGTTTCAGGAATTTCATCAGCAAGCAATTCGCCCGTCTGCAAATCCTTGATGCGCGCGGTGTAGCGTTCAGCGCCATTGGTGTCGGTGGAATAGGCAAGATAGCGGCCCGATTTGCTGACCGACATTGCGCCAAGACGGAAATATTCATGCCCCTCTGCCAGCGCATTTTCATCCAGCATCAACTGCGGCTTGTCCGTTTCCAGCGCATCAACCGGCTTGCGGTAATGTTTGCGATATTGCGCGCCCTCGGTGAATTCCGACCAGTACAGATAATCGCCATCTTTCTGCGGAACGGAGCTATCGTCTTCTTTAATGCGGCCCCTCATTTCCTCAAAAAGCTCGTCTGTCAGCGTTTTTTGACCCGCCATATTGGCTTCGAACCAAGCGTTTTCCGCCTTCACATAATCCAGCACATCTTCATCATCGATTGTGGGATAGCTCTGATCTTTCAGCCAGTGATACGGGTCTGAAATGGTGATCCCATGATGGGTGTAAGAATGCTCGCGCTTTTCAGCGATAGGGGCAGAAGCCGGAACAGATGCAGGCGCTTTTTCGGTCAATTCGGTATCCTTAGTGTCTTGTGCTGCGGCGGGCGCAAAAGGCGCAGCGGCGAGGCAAAGTGCGAGCGCGAATGGGGCAGTGTTTTTGCCAATGTTCTTCAGTGTCATGGGGCGTGCTTCCTTATGACGTGTGACGCACCGCTGGAAAGCGCGGCCCGCCTAGCCTATGCTTGCGACTCATAGAGCCCGTTTGTGCCGGGTGACAAGATTAGGATGTGACGAAATGCTGATGCAAACTCATGAAGCGCGCCTAGCGGCCTTAAGGTCGGAGCTGAAACGGCAGAAATTGGACGGTTTCCTCGTGCCCATCGCGGATGAGCATATGAGCGAATATGTCGGTGCCTATGCGCAGCGCCTTAGCTGGCTGACCGGTTTTGGCGGATCAGCGGGAAGCGCGGCTGTGCTGGCAGATAAAGCCGCGATCTTCGTGGATGGACGCTATACCGTCCAAGTCCGCGATCAGGTGGATGAGGGGTTGTTTGAATATCGCTCGGTTCCAAAGGATACCATTGGAGGCTGGCTTGGCGCGAATGTTACAGCTGGGGCGCGGATTGGCTATGACCCGTGGCTGCATTCGCGCGGCTGGGTGAAGGCCACACAGGCACAGCTTACCGGAATGCAGGCGGAGCTTGTTGCCGTGGAGGTCAATCCCATCGACGCGGTTTGGCAAGATCAACCAGAACCGTCTGCCGCCGCCGCAATGCCGCATGACGATGCACATGCTGGACAAAACTCAGCCGCTAAGCGCGAAGTGATTGCCGAGGCGCTCAAATCATCGGGCCATGATGCAGCGGTGATCTCTGCGCTCGATTCGGTGGCATGGCTGCTGAACATCAGGGGCAGCGATGTCGACAATACGCCGGTTGCTTTGTCTTTTGTCGTCGCCAAGGCTGACGGCACGGCTGAGCTGTTTATTGCGCCAGAGAAAGTTACGCCTGAGCTTACCCAACATTTGGGCAATGCAGTAACGGTGCGCGCGCGCGATGAATTTGCGGGCGCTTTGAGCGAATATGCAGGCAAGAACGTCTCGGTCGATCCGAGCTACGGGGTCGATGCGATTGCTAGCGCTTTGGAAGGTTCCGGAGCGAAAGTGTCGTTCCAGCGTGATCCATGCATTCTTCCCAAAGCGATTAAGAACGCAGCTGAACAACAGGGCCACCGCGATGCGCAGGCTACCGATGGCGTGGCGGTGTCCCGGTTCCTCTGCTGGTTAGAAGGCGAAGCGCCCAAAGGCACGGTGGATGAACTTTCCGCCGCCGCCAAATTGCGCAGCTTCCGCGAGGCAGGTGCCGATCTACGCGATCTGTCTTTCCGCACGATCTCAGGCGCAGCGCATCATGCCGCTTTGCCGCATTATAGCGTGGATGAAGATAGCAATATTCCGATCCCGCCAGCCTCCATCTATCTGGTCGATAGCGGCGGGCAATATCCCGCTGGCACCACCGATATCACGCGCACCGTTTGGATCGGCAGCGAAGATGGCTCGGCAAAGCCAACCGCAGAAATGCGCGACCGCTATACCCGCGTATTGAAGGGGCATATATCATTGGCCCTTGCCACCTTCCCCAGCGGCACTGCGGGAAGCCAGCTCGACAGCTTTGCACGCCAACATTTGTGGAGCGCGGGCGTGGATTACGCACATGGCACCGGCCACGGCGTCGGCAGTTTCCTATCGGTGCATGAAGGGCCGCAACGCATCGCCAAATCCGCTGGCGGGCAGGCTGGCACTGATCAAGAGCTGATGGCGGGCATGATCCTTTCGAACGAGCCGGGCTATTACAAATATGCAGAACCCGGCGGTTTCGGCATCAGAATTGAAAATCTCGTGCTGGTCGAACCACGCGATATTGCGGGCGCAGAGGGCGAATATTTCGGCTTTGAAACGCTGACATTCGTGCCGATTGACCGCAAGCTGGTGGATACAGCTCTGCTTTCTCCGGAAGAGATTGGCTGGTGGAATGATTACCATGCTCAGGTCGAAGCAATCCTTGCTCCGCAGCTTAGCGGCAGCGACGATGCAGCCACGCTTGCATGGGTAAAGCGGGAGTGTGCCCCGCTCTAACATAGCTTTAAACTGACTTGTGAATACGCATTTGTTCCTATAATGTTCCATTTATTCGATTCGCAATTGAGGGAGATGAAAACATGATTGGCTATGTAACTTTGGGCACCAATGACCTGCCACGCGCGGCCAGCTTTTACGACGCTGTCGCAGGCGCAATGGGCTATGGCCGCATGATGGAAGAAGGCGAATTTATCGCTTGGGGCGATTTTGAGGATGGAACTGCCGGCATCGCCGCTACCGCTCCCTTTGATGGTCAGAAAGCCAGTGTGGGCAATGGCACTATGGCCGCATTGATGGTGGATACGCCTGAGAAAGTGAAAGCGGTTTACGACACTGCAATCGCTCAAGGTGGCAGCGATGAAGGCGCACCGGGTCCACGCGGCGATGATGGTTTTTACGCTGGGTACTTCCGCGATTTGGACGGCAATAAACTGAATGTATTCTGCATGGTGCAGCCCCAGAAATAGGCGCAAGTCATAGAACGGAGTAAGTGACATGAGCATGGTCAAACTTACTGGCAAACTCGCCGATAGTTTCATTCACCTTGGCTTAGGCGCTACATCTGTGCCGCAACCGCCTTTTACCGGCATGGAGTGGTATGGCGGCTATATCGAACGCCACGGGGATGACGGGGCAGAGGGGCGGCTTGTGTCGCAATACACGTTCACCGAAAGCTGGCCGCATTGGGAAATGCACCCAAAGGGCAGCGAAGTAGTGATCTGCACGGCAGGCGCGATGGAACTAAGCCAAGAATTTCCCGATGGGCGCATTGAAAAGACCCCGCTGGCGGCAGGCGAATATGCGATCAATCCCCCCGGCGTTTGGCACATTGCCGACGTAGAAGCGAGCGCGACGGCAATCTTCATCACGGCAGGCGAGGATACGCAGCACCGGCCCCGCTAACCCAAGTGCTTAGACGCAAGTTTTCTGGGCGATGAACGCCGCTGCGCTGCTGATACAAACTGCGACAAAAGACTGGGTTATCGGGATAATTCTGCGACACAGCGTCCCTAGAAAGGGATCATGAATTGCGGCGGATGTGCTGGTCTCTCCCAAAGACCCCTCTCCCCCCCAAGTTGGGCCCATGTTGGTTCCCCAAACCAGCATGTGACTGGTGCCTCCGCTGCAATTCTTCTACATTGTCCCTCTACTGGAGAACCCAAGATGAAAAAACTGCCCAAAAAATTGACACTCGCTCTTTCTGCAGCAGCCCTAGCGCTAGGCGGCGGAACCATCGCAATCGCTGCCGGACAGGGCAGCAAAGCGGATAGCAACGGCGACGGTGTTGTTAGCCTTGCCGAAATGCAAACTAAGTCAGGCGAGCGTTTCACCAAAATGGATGCCGACGGCAATGGCGTGCTGAACGCAGAAGATCGCGCGGCTAAAAAAGCAAAACGCTTTGCCTCTGCCGACACCAATAGTGACGGCGAGTTAAGCCAAGCGGAAATGACCGCAGCCCGCGAAGCGCGCCAAGCCAAACGTGCAGAGCGAAAAGAAGCACGCCAAGGCCAGCGTTCAGAACAGCGCAGCGAACGCCGCGGCGCTCGCCAAGCGGAACGTTTTGCCAAGCTCGACACCGACAATAGCGGCGGCGTCTCAATGGCCGAAATGGAAGCTGGCCGCGAAATGATGAAAGAACGCCGCGGCAATCGTGCCGAAGGTAAGCGCGGAAAGCGCGGCGGCGGCAAAGGCATGCGCGGTAAACGTGGCGGCGGTAAAGGCATGGCAATGCTGAAACGCGCTGACACCAATGGCGACAAAACCGTAACCCGCGCAGAATTTGACGCAGCGGTTGCAGCACGCTTTGCCAAAGTTGATACAGACGGCTCTGGCACAATCACACAGGCTGAACGTGAAGCAGCGAAAGAAGCGCGCCGTGCTAATCGCAACGAACGCCGTGCTCAGCGTCAATCAGCAACCAACTAAACCATCATAGGAATGCGTGCGCAGTATAGGACAGAACAATTATGACCGAAGCTGCGCCGCTTTCCCTGATGCTGGTCGATGATGAAGCGACCTTGCGCGAACCCCTGGCCGAGTATCTCACCGGTCAGGGGTTTGTCGTACGCGAGGCAGAAAATGCTGCCAAGGCGCGCAGCCTGATTGGCGAAGATTCTCCTGATCTAGTCCTGCTCGACATTATGATGCCGGGCGAAGATGGCTTGTCACTCTGCCGCCATTTAATTGAGGCTAAGGGGTTGCCCGTAATCCTGCTCACTGCGCGGGGCGAGGCGACCGACCGCATCGTGGGACTGGAAATGGGCGCGGATGATTATGTCGTTAAGCCATTTGAACCGCGTGAACTTGTCGCCCGTATCCGTTCCGTTATGCGCCGAGCCGGAACCAGCTCTGGCCGCAATACAACTTCTGAACCCGAAGGCGATTTGGCCTATCATTTCGAAGGATGGAGCCTCGACCCGCTTAAGCGCCGTCTGACCAATCCAGAAGGCGCGATGGTGCCCATTTCAACGGCCGAATTTCGCTTGCTCACCGCATTTCTTGACCGCCCGCGCCAAGTGCTGGACCGCGACCAATTGCTCGATATGGTCCAAGGGCGCACGGCCCAATTGTTTGACCGCGCGGTCGATAATCAGGTGAGCCGCCTGCGCCGCAAGATCGAGACTGACACGCGCCACCCTCAGTTCATCCTAACCGTGCGCGGCGGCGGATATCGGTTTGCTGCCGATGTGACGCGCGCGCCAACCGGCACGCCTGCATGACCCGTTTTCTGCCCAAGACAATGCTGGGTCAGGTGATGCTTATCCTCGCCCTTGGCCTGATGGTTGGACAGATTATCTCTACCACGCTTTTGCTGCGCGGGGATGAGCAACGCCGCGCGCTTACTGTCGTAAACGAACTCACCTTGCGCTTCGTCAATGCGCAGCAGCGTAGCGCCGAACAAGATGAGCGTCGCGCACGAAGGGAACAGCGCCAAGCCGCAAGACGCGAAGCATTGAAAGCCGCCTTGCCGCAAGAGAATGCAGAGACACTTGCAGCCTTGGCAACGCCGCTGCCTAGACCGCGCAGAGGACCCAGAGCGGGGATTGAGCGCAGTGAAGAATGGCCTGCCCTGGCAGACGATAAGCGCATGGATGCGCTTGAACCGATCCTTCTGCAGGCACTCGCCGATCAGGGGGTGAATGCAAGCGACCTCATCATTGCGCGCCGAAAAGCTGGTGCGGATCCGATGATCCAGAATCGCCCAAGACTGCGCGACCGGCTGCATGGCGAAAACTGGCGTTCACGCCATATTCTTGTCGCTGGGATCAAACGCGAAGGCGCAGATCAATGGGAAATTGCCAGAGCAGTGGACCGCGAGCGCCCACGCGAAGTGCTCTATATGCTCGCCTTACAGACGCTTGTAATCTTCGGCGTATTATTCGCGCTGATGTATCTGATGATGCGCCGCATCACCCGCCCGCTTGCTCAGCTAACGAGCCGCGTCGACGCTTTCTCCCGCAACCCTGATGCTGCCGAAATACTCGAGGAAACCGGCCCGCAAGACACGCGCCAATTGATCGCCGCCCATAATGCGATGGAGGCGCGCGTGGCAGCTTTGCTTGACGAGAAAGACGTCATGCTTGGCGCCATCGGCCATGACCTCAAAACCCCGCTCGCAGCATTGCGCGTCCGCATCGAAAGCGTGGCAGATGATACGCAGCGCGAACGCATGGCGGCCAGCATTCACGACATTACGCATACTTTGGACGACATCCTCAGCCTTGCCCGCATTGGCCGGTCCGGTGTGGAGTTTCAGCGTGTGGATTTGGCTGCCCTCACCGCCAGCGTAACGGAAGAATTTGAAGATTTGGGCGAGCCGGTAACGCTAGAGACCAGCGAACGGTCTGTGCGTGAAGTGCAGGTCACTTGGCTCAAACGCGCTTTGCGCAATCTGGTCAGCAATGCGCTGCGCTATGGTCATGAGGCCAAGGTCTCACTGCTCATCGAAAATGGCAAAGCAGTGGTGCAGGTGGACGATACCGGTCCCGGCATTCCGCAGGGCGAGATTGCGGCCATGCTGGAACCCTTCAAACGCGGAGAAGCATCGCGCAACCGCAGCACTGGCGGCGCAGGGCTTGGCCTGACACTGGCGCGGGCCATCGCAGAGCAACATGGCGGGGAGCTGATACTAAGCAACCGAATTGGCGAAGGCGGCGAAAAGGATGGCCAGATCGCCGGTCTGCGTGCAGAGATCGTTCTGCCCTGACCGCACTTGTCTCAAAGGAACCATGCCAGTGTCCAATTCCGCTTCCCACACAATGTATGGCGCGCCCTTGTCGCTCTATTCCGGCAAGTTGCGCAGCTTTCTGGATTGGAAGGGCGTGGATTACACAGAGGTTTTGAGCACGCCCGATATCTACCGCGATGTGATTGTTCCCAATGTCGGCCGGCCCGTAATCCCAGTGATGAAAACAGCCAGCGGCGAAATCCTTCAGGACACAACCTGCATCATCGACCATTATGAGGCATCTGAAACCGGCCCATCCTGCTATCCCGATACACCGCGCCAACGCCTTGTCGCATTGCTGCTGGAATGTTTTGGCGATGAATGGCTGGTGATCCCCGCCATGCATTACCGCTGGAACTATCATGAGGATTGGGTTTACGGCGAATTTGGCAAAGTTGCTCTGCCAGATGGGACGCCAGAGGAACAACACGCAGCGGGCCAAGAGCGTGGCAGCGCATTCCGCGGGTTTTGCCCAATGCTCGGCATTAACGAAACGACGATCCCCGCGATTGAGGCAAGCTATGAAGCATTGCTGCGCGACCTCGACGCGCACTTTGCGGTTCACCCCTTCTTACTCGGCACGCGGCCTTCGATTGGTGATTTCGGGCTGATCGGCCCGCTCTATGCGCATCTTTATCGCGATCCAGCTTCGGGCGAGATTATGGAGCGCATTGCCCCGCGCGTTGCTGAATGGGTGCGCCGCATGATGGATGTAAAGGAACCGCAATCGGGAGAGTTTCTAGCAGGTGACGCAATCCCCGAAACGCTGCTGCCAATCCTTAGCCGGATGATGAGCGAGCATGTGCCTTATCTTGAACGCACTGCTGCGATGCTCGGCGAATGGGCTGCGGCCAATCCCGACACAGACTTACCGCGCGCGGTTGGAATGACCGACTTTACGGTTGAAGGAGTGACGGGGCAGCGGATCGCCGTGCCGTTCAGCCTATGGATGCTGGGGCGCGGGCTGGATTACTTCGGATCACTTAGCGGCGATGATCGCACCGCTTGTGAAGCAATGCTGCGTTCTGTCGGCGGCGAGGCTTTGCTCAATTTTGAACTGCCAGTGCAGCTGACGTTTGAAGATCATGTGCTTAGCGTGAGCTAAGCCAAGAAGCCAAACTAACGCATCAAGCCGCCGATTAAGTTCCGCACAAAGCGCCCCGCCATTGGCCCGGCAAGATCAGTTGCGATCGAACCTGCCGCTGATGTTACGCCAGATCGCACTGGGTCCGCGCGCGATTTTTTGCCCAAAATGCGCGATGCAGCAGCACCGGCGACAGCGCCAGCGGCGACTTTCGAACCGCGCGAGAAAGCCTTCTCCCACATGCTTTTGGTTTTGCGAGGGCGCTTGCGGACTTCTTCCTCGCCCTTTTCTTCCACTTCGGCGGCAGTTTCAGCCGCATCAGCAGCTTTGCCCGCCAGCACTTCTTCTGCGCTTTCGCGGTCAACGCGCTCATCATATTTACCCTCAACCGGACTGATGGATTGGATGATCGCGCGCTCTTTCTTGTTCAAAGGACCAAGGCGCGAGCGCGGCGGTTTGATCAGCGTGCGCTGGACGATCGATGGCGCGCCATCTTCCATCAGAGTGGAGACCAAAGCCTCACCCACGCGAAGTTCGGTGATCGCTTCTTCAACGTCCAAATCTTCATTGATCCGGAAAGTGTCAGCCGCCGCTTTGATCGCTTTTTTGTCGCGGGGGGTGAAAGCGCGCAAAGCATGCTGCACGCGGTTGCCCAGTTGTCCGGCGACTTCTTCGGGAATGTCGATGGGGTTTTGCGTAACGAAGTAAACGCCCACGCCTTTTGACCGGATCAGGCGGACGACTTGCTCAATTTTGTCTTCCAGAGCTTTGGGCGCATCATCAAACAGCAAATGCGCCTCATCAAAGAAGAATACCAGCTTGGGTTTTTCCGGATCGCCAACCTCTGGCAGGGTCTCGAACAGCTCCGCCAGCAGCCACAATAGGAACGTCGCATACAGCTTTGGTGAGCGCATCAAAGTGTCAGCGGCCAGCACATTGATCATGCCCTTGCCATTTTCATCCACTTTTAGAAAATCGTCGATTTCTAGCGCTGGCTCACCAAAGAAATGGTTCGCACCCTGGCTTTCAAAACTAAGCAATTGCCGCTGGATTGCGCCAACCGATTGCTTGGAGACATTGCCATATTTGCCCGAAAGTTCTTTCGCATTTTCGGATGCCCAAGCGAGGACTGACTGCAAATCTTCAAAGTCGAGCAGCAGCAAGCCATTGTCATCAGCATGGCGGAAGACGATTTGCAGCACGCCTTCTTGCGTATCGTTGAGGTCAAGCAAGCGCGCGAGCAGCAGCGGGCCCATTTCGGATATGGTGGTGCGAATGGGGTGACCTTGCTCGCCAAACAAATCCCAGAAAATCACCGGATTATCGGAATAGGCATAATCATCCATGCCCAGCTCTTTCGCGCGCTCTTCCAATTTGTCTGCATGTTTGAAAGTCGGAGAGCCCGGCATACCCACGCCCGACAAATCGCCCTTAACATCGGCCATGAAAACCGGAACGCCATTGGCTGAAAAGCTCTCTGCCAATCCCTGCAATGTCACCGTTTTACCCGTGCCGGTTGCGCCCGCGATCAGGCCGTGACGATTGGCGCGGCTAAGGTCGAGATATTGCTTTTCGCCATTACCAGCGAGGCCGAGGAAGATTTGACCCATGTTTTATCCTTACGATTTCGAACGCTATTTGTGATTGCATCCGGTGTGGCGCAGCATCCGCCCCAAGGTCAAGCGTGCGGGCGCGAAGTTTATGAAACTTAAGCTGCCTAAGTATCGACTTGCGCGGCGAACAGGCTAAGGAATTGCCGTAATGACTGAACCCACGCCTTTTGTTTTGCTGGATGATGCGCGCAGCCAAAATGCTGCATCCGCGCATCTCTATACGAACCCGCGCGAGGTTTTCGTGGCGCGGCGGGCTGGCGATGTGGCGCGCGTGCTGGATGAAGCAAGTGCAGCGCAAGCGAGAACGGGTGGGCATCTGGCGGGCACTATCGCTTATGAAACAGGGCTGGCGCTGGAGCCTAAACTCGTAGGTCTTGCCAATTCGCGCAGCGGTGCGGACGGCCCGCTGGTGTGGCTCGGCCTATTTGATGAAGTGGAAGAGATCGCAGCGGATGCAGTGCCCACTTGGCTCGCCGCCCATAGCGATGGTGAAGGTTCCATCGGGCCGCTTACTCCGCAGCTTTCAACCGGCGGATACAGCCGCGCATTTGCCGCCATGCATGATGCGATCAATGCAGGTGATATTTATCAGGCGAACCTGACCTACCCACTTGCGGGCAGCTATCAAGGTGACCCTTTGGCGATTTACGCCGCTTTGCGTCCAGCTGCGCAGGCCGGATATGGCGGCGTGATTTTTGACGGATCGCATTATCTGCTTTCACTCTCGCCAGAATTGTTCGTCACGCTGAAAGACGGTGCCGCAAAAGTGAAGCCGATGAAGGGCACGCGCCCTCGCGGCGGCGATGATACAGCAGATGCAGCCTTGCGCGATGAGCTAGCAAGCTCAGCCAAGGACAAAGCCGAAAATTTAATGATCGTCGATTTGATGCGCAATGATCTGTCCCGCGTATCGCAGGCTGGCAGCGTACGGGTCGATGATCCCTTTGCAGTCGAAACCTACCCCACCGTGCATCAAATGGTTTCCACCGTCCGCGCAAATTTGGAGCCGGGCAAAAGCGCTGCTGATCTGATCCGCGCAATCTTCCCATGCGGCTCCATCACAGGCGCGCCGAAAATCCGCGCGATGGAGCTTATTGGCGAGCATGAACGCGATGCACGCGGCACCTATTGCGGCGCGATTGGCCGGATTGATCCCAATGGCGATGCTGCGTTCAACGTGGCAATCCGCACGCTTCGCCTCACTCCGATTGAGAACGGCCAAGGCAGCGCCGTGCTGGGCGTAGGATCAGCGATTGTTGCCGATAGCGAGGCAATGGCGGAGCGGCGTGAGTGCGAGATCAAGGCGGGATTTGCTCGCCGCTCTGGTCCCGATCTCACCGCTGCCAATTTCGACCTGATTGAAACCATGCTGTTCAAACCGGAAACCGGCATTGAATTGCTAGAGCTGCATTTGGAACGGATGAAGGCAAGCGCGGCTGAACTTGGCTGCGAATTTGACCGACATGCCGCGCGCAACCAAATCCATGCACTGTGCTTTGAATTGGAAACACGAAGCAAAATTCGCCTGCTCGCATCGCGGAATGGCGCGATAGCATTGGAAGCAAGTACTCTGACTGAGGCATCCAGCGCCTCTTTATCTGTCATCGCTCTTCCAATACCGGTCGACCCATCCGATTGGCGGCTGCGGCACAAAACGTCTGATCGCGGATTTTACGAGGAAGCGTTGAACGCAGCCAAACATTACGGCGCAGACGAAGCCATTCTGGTGCGCGAAGATGGATGTGTGACAGAGGGCAGCTTCACCAATATCTTCGTTGAGCGCGATGGAATACTCCTCACACCGCCCACCGAACTTGGCCTATTGCCCGGCATCTTGCGCCGCTCCCTGATCGAACAAGGCAAGGCAAAAGAAGCCAAACTCACCCTTGATGACCTTTGCGAAGGTTTCCTCCTCGGCAATGCGACACGCGGCCTGATAAAAGCGAATTTCAAATCATGATCGAGATTTTGTACGAGGATGGCGAGGCGCTCGTCATCAATAAGCCTGCTGGCCTGCCGATTGAAAAGCCGCGGCGCGGCGGCCAATCGCTCGCCGATCATCTGGACGCTTTGCGGCTGGGTTTTAAGCGCCAGCCTATTCCGGTGCACCGGCTGGATACAGACACATCCGGCTGCCTGCTGCTCGCCCGCAATCCCAAAGCGTTGAAGCGGTTCAACAAGGCTTTCGAAGACCGGCTTGTGACCAAGGTTTATTGCGGCATTATCGGCAGCGTGCCGAAAGAAAGGGAAGGCCGGATTGAGCTGGCGCTGACCAAGATTAGCTCAGAGGAAAAGGGCTGGCGAATGATCCCTGCAAAAAAGGGCAAGCCCTCTGTCACTGATTGGAGCGTGCGCTCGCATGGCAATGCCAAAGCGGGCGGGCGCGCGCTGATAGAATTTCGCCCAACGACAGGCCGCACACATCAAATCCGCGTCCATGCCGCCAGCGGGCTAGGCCAGCCATTGCTGGGTGATCCGGTCTATGGAAACCGCAAAAGCGCCAGCCGAACGATGCTTCACGCCGAAAGCCTGATTATCAAACGCGACGGCAAACCCGATATTGTTGCGCACGCACCAATGCCGCAGGACTTTATCAATATTGGCTTCAAAAGCGATATTGAAGCGGCGGCTGCTGCGCCCGCTGACATGCCTGCGGATTGCACCGCTCAGCCTGATGAAGATGGTCGGAGCGATGGGTAAAGTCACCGAAAAAGCGCTGGAGATTGCGCAGGAAAAATTCATCGCTGCATCCGGCCCCGGCGGACAAAACGTCAATAAGGTTGCAACAGCGGTACAATTGCGCGTTGATGTGTTTGCAATCGGCCTATCGCCCAGCGCTTTCGAACGGCTGAAAGACATTGCGGGAAGCAAGCTGACCAAGGATGGCGAGATCGTGCTGACCGCGCGCGAATACCGCACGCAGGAACAGAACCGCGAAGCTGCCCGCGCACGCCTAACCGCAATGCTGGATGAGGCGCTCACCCCGCCAACAGTGCGCAAAAAGAGCCGCGTTAATCGCATTGGCAAAACGCAGCGCCTCAAATCCAAGAAAGCGCGCGGAGCGGTGAAGGCCAATCGCGGCAAAGTGAACCGTTCAGATTGGTAAGTTCTGGTTGACTTTCACGACAGAATCACTCAATTGCGCGCCTGCACGGCGGCGTAATCAACGTCGCCATTATTTTTTAGCCTCTCGCTAGGCACCAAGCACGATTTAGGAAACTGCCATGGCGAAATCCGCTACTGTCAAGATTAAGCTCGTCTCGACCGAGGGCACGGGCTTTTATTATGTGACGAAAAAGAACCCTCGGAACATCACCGAGAAGATGGTTTTTCGTAAGTATGATCCCGTTGCGCGCAAGCACGTTGAGTTCAAAGAAGCCAAAATCAAGTAATTTGACTGCGCAGTGCATAACTGCGCTGCCTGAACAATTCTTGCCCACAAAATTCAGTGACGGTTCAATGGAGCTGCGTTAAAGCGGCAACCATGACACATCTGTTTTCCCTATCAAAACGCGCTGTTCTGGCTCTTTCTGCCGGAGCATTGGCGCTTGGCATCCCATCAGCGGCGCTATTGGCGCCAAGCGCGCCTGCTGTTGCGCAATCGTCAAACCAGCTTGACCGCGCGGTAACCGCGCTTCGCGGCATTCAGACGATGAAGGCGAACTTCACCCAAACCGACCGGCAAGGCCAAACGATTAAGGGTGTGATGACCCTGAAACGCCCCGGCAAAATCCGTTTCGAATATGCCAAAGGGACCGACATGTTGGTCGTCTCCAATGGCAAATCGCTTTACCTTGTTGATTATGCGGTAAAGCAGGTTCAGCGCTGGCCGATTAAAAATTCCCCGCTTGGCGCGCTGCTTGACCCAAGCCGCGATGTGAAAAGATATGGGAAATTGATCCCAACCGGCAATCCCAGCGTGATCAGCGTCGAAGTTCGCGATCCGAAACGGCCCGAATTTGGCGTGATCAATATGATCTTTATCAAAGACGCCTCTGCCCCCGGCGGATTGCAATTGGCGCATTGGGTTGCGCTCGACTCGCAGAATCACCGCACCACCGTAAAACTGCGCAATCACCGCTATGGCGTGTCGGTTCCTGACAGCGCGTTTAAGTTTAAAGATCCGCGCAAAACCACTCGTCGCCCACGCTAAACGCCTCGGCTGTGATCGGTTTGTCAATTGCGGTTAGCCGCAGTCGCTCGTTCATTTTCGCGAAAGCGATGTGACGGTAATTTACAATTCTAAAGCGGTTCGGAGTCGGGGTTACCCCCCTGTTGCCCCATCCTTCGTTACAAACCCGCTTTGGACACAAGCGTGACGAACGCTCACAAGGAACCTCTGGCCCATTGCCCCCGGGTCAGAGGTTTTTTTGTGAATTCTCACATCCGGGCCTGCGAATAGCCAGTTTTTGCGCTTCCGGTACTCATGTAGAACAAACTACACTGCGTGCCGGTTCTCAAAACCGACAATTCTCGTCTCCGGCTGAGAGAATTCCGACAAATCCCTACTTCACCCAGCCCAGCGCTTTCACGATGATGTCATAGACAACATTCTGCTCAATCACGCCCTTAACGCCGTCTGCACCCGGTCCGTGGCCGTAAAGAGCCACATCTTCGCCTGCATGCGTTTCGCTATCTTTCGGGATTGCCGCTTGCTGCTGAGCGTTCACGCCCACATCGGGGATCGGCCGGTCGCCAGTGTAAGCGCCCGGACCATTCGCATAGCCCAGCGTTGTGTAAGGCTTGCCATCCTTCGCCTTGGCCGCGCCGGCAACTTCATCACCGCCATCATCCGGCGGCACCACTAGGCCAAGAATATCATTCCCGCGGCGAGGGTATCCGGCAATTGTGAATACATGGCTGTGATCGGCAGTGACCAAAATCAGCGTTTCTTCTGGATCAGTGCTGTCAATCGCTGCCTGAATGGCATTGGCGAACTCCACCGCCTCTTCCAAAGCGAAACCCGCTTTGCCGGCATGGTGGCCGTGGTCGATCCGGCCTGATTCCACCATCAGATAATAGCCATCAGGATCATCTTTGATCCGCGCGATGGCTTGCTTTGTCATTTCGGTTAGGGTCGGCTCGCCTGCGCCTTTTTCAGCTGTTTTTTCGGCCATGTAAGTCATGTGACTGGGCGAAAAGAGCCCAAGCACAGGCTTATCCATCGGAGCCGCTGCCAAGCCCGCACCATCGGTGACAAATGTTCCGCCCGATAGCGCGGCCCATTCCGCTGGCAAATTCGCATCCGCTGCTATCCGGCGTCCGCCAGCATCCTTACCAAAGAAAGCGCTTTGTCCGCCGCCCAGCGCTACGTCGAAATCCGATGCGATTAGCTGGCTAGCAATATCTTCGCAGCCCTTGCCCCGCTCGCCTTCTGGTACGGCAGCATCCGCTTCCCAATTGCGGTCAGCAGCGCGCGCATAGACGCTAGCCGGTGTCGCATGCGTAATCCGCGCGGTAGACACGATGCCCAGCGCCATGCCGCGCCCTTTCACTTGCTCGCCCAGCAATTGCAACGGATTGGCAAGGCCGCTGGCGCAATCGCCGCGTGTTACCCCTGCACCGACACCCACAACGCCAATCTTGGTCTTTTCGCCCGAATGCATCGCTGTGGCTGTGCCCGCGCTATCGGGAACCTGCGCATTGGTATTGTATGTTTTGACAAGAGCAACATGATCAAACTTTTCAAACGGCAGGACATATTCCTCGCCCGTCTGACCCTGTTTCTGCCCCGCATAAATCCGCGCTGCTGTGACCGTGGAAACGCCCATGCCGTCGCCGATAAACAGGATGACGTTCTTCGCTTTTTTGGCAGCAGGCGCCTGCGCCGTTACTGGCTCAGCAGCTCCATTGTAATTATTGGTGGTGGAGCACGCGCCCAGCGGCAGCGCCGCCATGGTCACAGCGATGAAAGTGCGCGGGAAACGGGTCATCATGGGTCCTCTCAAAATCGTTGCAGCGAGCCTATCCCCTTTCCATAAGACAATTCAATGTAGGCGGCGCGCTTTCGGGTGGTTTATTTTTTGCAGCAGCCGCTCTAAGCCCAAAACCATGATCTCTGTCACCACATGGAATATCAATTCTGTCCGCTTGCGCCTGCCGATTGTCGAGCGCTTTCTTAAGGATGAGGCACCCGATGTGCTGTGCCTTCAAGAAATCAAATGTCAGGAGCATCAGTTCCCGTATGAACCGCTTGCAGAACTAGGTTATAAATACACCGCCGTTCACGGGCAAAAGGGGTATCACGGGGTCGCTACGATCAGCCGCTTGCCCTTAGCTGAATATGGACGCCACGATTGGCAGGCCAATGGCGAAGCGCGGCATGTTGGCGTGGAATTAGAAGGGTCCGGCATGCGGATCGACAATGTCTATGTGCCAGCAGGCGGCGACGAGCCGGACCGGGATAAGAACCCCAAATTCGGGCAAAAGCTCGATTTTCTAGCCCGCATGACCGATTGGGCGGGCGCGATTGATACAAGCGGAAATGCAGGCACTTTGATCGTTGGCGATTTTAACATTGCCCCGCTCCCCAGCGATGTTTGGGGGCACAAACAATTGCTCAAAGTGGTCAGCCACACGCCTCTGGAATGCGAGACTTTGGACCGCTTTAAATCCGCGCATGATTGGGTGGATATTGGCCGCGAATTTATCACAGATCCGGACCGCTATTACAGCTGGTGGAGTTACCGTTCGAAAGATCACAAAGCGAATGATCGCGGACGGCGGCTTGACCATATGTGGGCGTCGCCAGAGCTGGCGGCCAAGGCATCTGGCCACCGCATTCTCGAGGACGCGCGGAGCTGGGAAAAACCATCGGATCATATTCCGCTGACCACGGAATTTGACCTCTGAGCGGGGCATCACCTTCTCCGGCACGCCGTGTTGCTTTGGCAGTGGATGCTTTGCGCCATGGTTGGCCGATTATGGTGGATGGCCATACTCTACTGCCGGTTGAGACGGCGATTGCGAGCGGAGCATCGTCTGACCAAATGCTGATTTCAGCAGCGCGAGCGGCGACTCTGAAGCTTGCCAATCAGCGGGATGCAGCCGTTCCCCATGCGCCGGTTCTGATCCGCGGGGGAGAGGCATTTTCTTTGTCAGAGGCGCGGCCGATTGCGGACCCAGCACTCGATCTCAATGCTCCATTTAAAGGCCCGTTCAAAGCGGAAGTTCTAGATTGGGAAGATGCCGCCAGCACCGCGATGGAGCTAGCGCGGATCGCAGGAATTTTGCCGGCATTTCTGGTCGAACCTGTGGATGCCGGAGAAGCGCAAGCCGTTGATACTGATGACCTTTCAGCGTGGAGTGATACCGGTAATCTCACCATCGCGACGCGCGCGCGCCTGCCCGTAAACGCAGCGGAAACAGCAGAGATTATCGCGTTTCGCAGCCCCCATGATCTGCGCGAGCATGCAGCATTGGTGATCGGGCGGCAATGCGGCGATCGCGTGCCTTTGGTGCGGCTGCATTCAGAGTGTTTGACCGGCGATGTGCTGGGCAGTTTAAAGTGCGATTGCGGTCCGCAATTAGACGCCAGCCTTGCGGCAATGGCGACAGAGGCGCGCGAGAAAGACGGTTGGGGCGTGCTGCTATATTTGCGGCAAGAAGGGCGCGGCATCGGCCTGATTAACAAGCTGCGCGCCTATCAATTGCAGGATCAGGGCTTTGATACGGTTGAGGCGAATGAACGGCTTGGCCTACCCGATGAAGCCCGCGATTTTCCCGTTGCGGCGCGCATGCTCGACCTGCTGGGAGTGCGCGAAATCCGGTTGATGACGAACAACCCGAAAAAGGTCGCAGCATTGGAAAATGCAGGGGTCACAATTGCGGAAAGAGTGGCGCATCAGCTGCCCGATAACCCGCATAACGCCCGATATTTGGCGACAAAGCGCGATAAATCTGGTCATTTGTTGACATAAAGTGGTAATTTGTTGACCAAAATAGCTGGATTTTGACATGAAAAGCCTTTCAGTCGGCGGAATTCTGCTCCGCGAAGAACAACCCAGCGATATTCTGGCCATTCATGCGCTAACTGCTGCTGCATTCGCGCCTATGCCGTTCAGCAATGGCAGCGAATACTATGTGATCGACCAATTGCGTGCCGATGGCGATCTGACCTTATCTTTGGTTGCTGAAGATGCTGAAGAAAATAAAGGCGCGATCATCGGCCACATTGCATTCTCGCCCGTCACCATCAGCGATGGCACGGCGGATTGGTATGGCCTCGGCCCGGTATCCGCTGCACCTGCACTCCAAAAGACAGGCATAGGCAGCAAGCTAATCCGGTTTGGGATTGGCGAATTGGAAGAACGCGGCGCAAAAGGCATCGTATTGATCGGCAGCACGGATTATTACCCGCGTTTCGGGTTCGAACACCGCCCCGATCTCACCTACGCGGGCGGACCGCCAGAGGCTTTCCAAGTGCTATTGTTAGAAGGCGAATGGCCTAGCGGCGCGGTTTCCTATTCGCCTGCATTCAGCTAGATTCGCTATATAGCCACAAAAAGGAAGCCCAGATGCGCTCCATCCTACTTGCCCTTGCCTTGGTATTTTCTACCGCGAACACAGCGCCTTCGGTCCAAACATTGGTCGATGAAGAGAAGTATGCAGAAGCGTTTAAGCAAGCCAAGACAGATGCCGCTAAGGGAGACGGCGAAGCGCATAATTGGCTAGGCTTGTTCTATGAAAATGGCGTTGGCGTAGAGGCGGACGTTAAAAAGGCAGAGCAACATTACCGCGCCGCTGCCGAATTGGGTGAAGCACATGCCAAATGGCGGCTTGGCGTTTTGATCGACACCGGCGCTATCGAAGGTGAATTGACCGAAGCTGTAGCCCTTTTTCAGGCTGCAGCTGATGATGGCTATATTGATGGGTGTCAGCCTTGCCGTCATGCAAGCCACAGGCCGCGGAACCCCGGAAAATTTCGAAAGCGCGCTAATGAATTATATGGGCGCAGCGCAATTGGGCAGCGCGCATGGCGCACAAGGTGTGGGCGTCTTGCTAATGCTGGGACAAGGGGTTGATAAAAACGTGCCGGAGGCCGCCGCATGGTTCCTGTTTGCAGCGGCACGCGGAAACCCCGCTGGCGAACAAAATCTAATCGCCGCGCTGGATGAAATGGGGGACGCCGATGAGCAGGCGATTGTCAAAAAGGCCAATGAAATCGCTGATGAGCTAGGCTTCGAAATCAATGTCGTCTTTGAAAATGATGAAATTCAATTGGAAGAGCGCGAGGAACCCTCTGCTTAAGCAGAGGAATTACATTCACCGCTTCTCATACCGTTTCAATCCTGATGCCAGCTCATTCGTGCCAATGTTGAGGTTGTGTCCGGTCCAATCGGCAACAAACACCGACTGACGCGACAGACCCGGCACAAAGCGCGCAACATTGCCCGCAATCCGCAATCCGTCCGCGCGGTGCAGCAATTGCTCCGCACCAACAGCGATAAATGCGGAATAGTTTTCTTTGCTGCGCCCCTGCACAAACCAATTGTCGCGGATCACGCCAGTGCCGCCAGCAGGCAGGTCGATCATGTAATTGGTGGAGCGGCCATTGGCATCATCAAAGCTGCTTGCCCGCACATCATTGCGTGCAGCGCGCGATTTGAGATAATGCCCGCCAGCGCCTTTTTCAAAGCGGCTGCGAGTGACGGTTAGCGATCCGTAATCGCCAATATAGATGGAATGCGCACAGCCTGCGGAATGTTCGCAAGTGCCAAGGCCGGAAAATGTCACCTTGTCGATCACGATCCGCCCGTTTGGATCATTGCCGGTAAGGATGCCCTGCTGGCTTTTGTCAAACCAGCTTTGCGTGACTTTCAGATTGCCTTTTTCAAGCCGGATGCCTGCGCCATTGCCATCGCCCACACGCATGTTGCGGAAAGTAAGGCCGGAAACTTCCGCACTTTGACCGCGCAGAACCAATGCCGCTTTGCCTTCGCAAGTTGCGCTGTCGAATACGACTTTGCCCGCGGTGCGTGCAACATAGCGGATCGCGCCGCCTTTCTGCACGGCGCATTGCCGGTATGTGCCGGATGCGATTGAAATGGTTGCGCGGGAATTGCCAACTGCATCCACCGCTGCTTGCAAATTGCCAAATCGCTGACCCGATTCGGTGATCGTGAACGCGCCGCCGCTTTGCGCAGTCGCGCTAGTGGTGGGAACGGTGATCAGCGCGGCCATTGCAGCTGCACTAAAAGCGATGGGGCCAAAGGCGATAGAATGTGTGCGATATGTCATGGATGCAGGCTATATATTAGGGTTTAACGCCTGACTAAGAAATCGCAGCGCCTGTCTCGCATCTGCACAGCATCGGACCCGCACCTTAATGCCGACAGTTTAATGCCGCCACCCAACGAAGGCAGCATCAATAGGAGTGTTTACACATGAAACATTTGCTTGGCGGTTGCTGCATCCCTATACGGACATCTCGCGCTTGCGAAAAAGCGTGCGACTCATTGAGAATTAGGAGAGACGGGTTATGAAAAAATTTGCACATGCACTGATCGCATCAGGCGCTGCACTCACATTGGCTGCTTGCGGTAGCTCTGACGACGCATCTGCAGAAGCAGAAGCGGATACAGTGGCAATGCCTGCTGACGAAGCAATGGAAGCAACCGAAGAAGCGCCTGTCGCTGACGAAGGTGCTGAAGCAACCGCAGAAGCCGGTTCAGACGCTGGCGAAGCGACTGCAACTGCTGCTGATGCTGGCGATGCCGCAGAAGCTGCTCCTGCTGAAGCAACCGCTGCTCAAGTAGAAGCAACCGAATCGGCTGCTGATAAAGCGGCTAAAGTTGCTGCCGACGCACAGGCTGCGATCGACAAAGCAGAAGGCGCTGCTGATCAAGTGAAATCAGCTGCTGACACTGTTAAAGGCATCGTAGAGTAAGCGATCCCTATATCGCGCGGCTTAACGGCAGCGTGATTGTAAACAGATTGAGCGGGCGGGGAGCGATTGGCTTTTCGCCCGCTTTGTTTTGCGCAGGCTTTTGTTTTGCGCAGGCCAGAATTAATCCGATAACCGGCGGCCTATTGCCCAATTTTCGTAGCTTTCGCTTTTGCGCGATTGCGTTAAAGTCTTGGCCTATGCGTAAATATAACTCACTCCCGATTGCGGCACTTTGCCTTTCCGCCCTCTCCCTAGGCGGACTGACCGCTTGCGGTGATGATAATGAACCCGGCCCCGGCGGGGTGAGCGAGGGTGAGGCTGCGGCGCTGGACGATGCCGCTGAAATTATCGAAGCACGGCGCCTACCCGAAGAGGCTCTGCCAAAGGCGGCAGAGGATAGCGGCGCTCCGCTACCTCCGGCTCAGCCTGAACCTGAACAGGCAGGTGATGGTGAGGGCGCACCACCAAGCGGCCAGCCCGGATCACAATCCTAGCGGCCTCCGCAAAATAATACGCAATAAAGGAACGCTTATCTATGAGCCAAACCGGCCCCCAAACTGGAATGGATGCAGACACATTCGAACAATTTGTTGAACAGTTGGACCGTTATGTCCGCGAAAGGCTGATCCCAGCAGAAAAAGACGTGATCGCGGCAAATGCGATACCCGATGATATCGTCGCTGAGATGCGCGAAATGGGCCTGTTCGGCCTGACCATTCCAGAAGAATTTGGCGGCGCGGGTCTCAACACAACGCAATATGCGCGGGTCATCCATTGCCTCGCCTATGCATCGCCTGCTTTTCGCTCGATTGTCTCAATCAATGTGGGCATGTTCAATTCCGCGATCAAAAACGGGGCGACAGACGCACAGAAAGCCGAATGGTGGCCGCGTATTGCTGCGGGAGAAATTGCGTGTTTTGGCCTGACAGAGCCGGGTTCAGGCTCAGACAGCGCCGGCCTTGCCACCACGGCCAAGCCTGATCCATCGGGCAATGGCTGGATATTGAACGGCACGAAACGCTACATCACCAATGCCCCGCAGGCGCGTGTTGCGCTGATTATGGCGCGCACGGAAAAAGAGGCTTTGCCCAAAAATGCCCATGTCAGCGCGTTCATCGTGCCAATGGATACAGCCGGTATTTCCGCCGCCAGTCCCGACAAAAAGATGGGTCAAGAAGGCTCGCTAATCTCCGACATCATCATGGAAGACGTCCATGTGCCCGGCGAGGCTTTATTGGGCGGCGAAACGGGCAAAGGGTTCCGCTTTGCTATGATGAGCCTTGATAATGGGCGCATTTCCGTGGGTGCAGCGGCGACAGCCTATGCCAAGCGGGCGCTCGACAGTGCGCTGAAATACGCTAATGAACGCCAAGCATTTGGTGAGCCCATTGCGAACTTTCAGCTGATCCAGCAAATGCTGGCTGAAAGCGAGATGGAGATTTACGCGGCTGAGGCGATGATGGCGGATGTGACCGCACGCGCTGATCGGGGCGAGAATATCTTGCGCAAGGCCGCGGCGTTTAAAGTCTTCGCATCCGAAATGTGCGGACGCGTGGTGGACCGCGTGGTGCAAATCTATGGCGGCGCGGGTTACTTGGCTGAATATGACGCTGAGCGCTTCTTCCGCGATGCACGCATCTACCGGATATATGAAGGGACGACGCAGATCCTCTATCTCCAGATTGCCAAGCACATGTTGAGAGAGTTTGAGAATGTATAATTTGCTTTCAGACCTTTCGATCATCGAAGTATCCAGCTTCGTCGCATCACCCACAGCCGGGCTTTATGCGGCGCAAATGGGCGCAGAGGTCATCCGCGTCGATCACACAGCGGGCGGGCTGGATTACCACCGCTATATGCTGACGAAAGAAGGGCGCTCGCTCTCTTGGGAAAACCTCAACAGAGCGAAAAAATCGGTCGCATTGGATTTGCGCAGCGGCGAAGGGCGCGAATTGTGCGTGGAGCTGGCGGCTAAAACCGGACAGCTGATTACCAACCTTCCCGAACAAAGCTTCCTTGGTCATGATGCGATTGCAGCGAAACGTCCAGACGGTGCGCCAGAGCTGATCAGCGCACGGATCATGGGCTGGCATGATGGGCGGCAAGCGATGGATTTTACCGTCAATGCCGCATCCGGATATCCGCTAATGTGCGGCCCTGCAGATTGGGATGAGCAAACCGCGCCGCCCGTTAATCAAGTTCTGCCCGCATGGGATTTCATCACCGGTGCCTACACCGCTTTTGCCATGCTCGCCGCTCTGCGCAACCGCGATGCGACGGGCAAAGGGCATGAACTGCGCATTCCATTGGGCGATGTCGCGATTGGCACCATGGCAAACGCAGGCGCTTTGGCCGAAATGCGTTATCGCGGCAGCGACCGCCAGCGGCTTGGCAATGCAATCTGGGGCGCATTTGGTACTGACTTCAAATCGCGAGACGGCAAGCGCTTTATGGTCGCCGCCCTTACGGCAAAGCAATGGGCGGGACTGGTCGAGGCGTTTAGCGTTGAGCAAGAGATTGCTGCCTTAGAGGCCAAACTCGGCGTGCGCTTCGCCGATGGAGACGAGCCGCGCTTTGAAAATCGCGAACCCTTATTTGCTCTATTCCAAGCAGCCGCAGACCAGCATGATTACGAAACGCTTGCGGCAAAAATGGCGACAGCAGGCACTACGTTTGAACGCTACCGCACAATGCATGAAGCATCGCATGACCCCGTTCTGATTGATGAAAACCCGCTGTTCGGCCCATCGCCCGCCAATCCATCGGGCTTTGAATATCCTGCCACACGCAGCTTTGCGAGCGTGCACGGCGAAGCGGCGGGCGACCCTGCACCTGCACCTTTTCTGGGGCAGCATTCAGAAGAAGTGCTCGCCGAACGCCTTGGCCTTTCTAGCGGTGCGATTGGCAGACTGGTGGATGCCGGAACAGTCGCTTTGAGTGATAAGGATTAAGACATGACCACCAAAACAGACAGACGTGCAGCAATCGTATCGCCCCTACGCACACCCGTGGGCAAATTCCTCGGCACGCTTGCCCCATTAAACGCGGGCGAATTGGGCGCGGTCATCCTGAAAGCTCTGATTGAGCGGAGCGGAATTGATCCGGCGCGCGTTGACGATGTCGTCTTTTCGCAAGGGTATGGCAATGCAGAGGCCCCCTCCATCGGCCACTGGTCATGGCTGGCAGCGGGACTGCCTTTGGAAGTGCCCGGATACCAGCTCGACCGGCGCTGCGGTTCGGGCGTGCAGGCCGTTGCGAACGCTGCGATGATGGTCGAAACCGGCATGGCGGATGTGGTCGTTGCGGGCGGATGCGAAAGCATGTCCAACGTCGAGCACTACACCACCAATGCTCGCGGCGGTGCGCGCATGGGCGATATGGTCCTGCATGACAGGCTTTCGCGCGGACGATTGATGAGCCAACCGATTGAACGCTTTGGCGTCATCACCGGCATGATCGAAACGGCAGAGAATTTGGCCGCAGATTATGAAATCACTCGCGAGGAATGCGATGCCTATGCCGCGCGCTCTCACCAAAATGCTGCCGCTGCATGGGAAGCGGGCAAGTTTGATGCGCAGCTTGTGCCGATCGAGGTTCCCCCCAAGAAACGAGGGCGCAGCAAAGACCCGATCACTTTTGATCGCGACGAAGGATATCGCGCAGACGCAACGCCCGAAAGCTTGGCCGCTCTGCGCGCATTGGAAGGTAAGCAAAATCCCGCGGCTGTCGTTACCGCAGGCAATGCCAGCCAGCAAAATGATGCAGCCTCTGCCTGCCTTGTGGTGGCAGAGGATAAGTTAGAGGAACTCGGCCTAACTCCTATGCTCTGGTTTAATGGCTGGGCAGCAGCAGGTTGCGATCCATCGCGCATGGGTATCGGTCCTGTACCAGCGGTAGAGCGCTTGTTCGAACGGCGCGGCGTATCATGGGATGATATTGATCTGGTCGAACTGAACGAGGCTTTCGCTCCGCAAGTTCTCGCCGTGCTGAAAGGCTGGGGCTGGAGCGCGGATGATAGCCGACGCGACATCTTAAACGTCAATGGTTCGGGCATTTCACTCGGCCATCCCATCGGTGCAACCGGCGGGCGCATTTTGGCCGATATGGCGCATGAAATGCACCGGCGCGATGCGAAAATCGGACTTGAGACGATGTGCATTGGCGGGGGCCAAGGCATAGCCGCTCTGTTTGAAAAAGCGTCGTAATGAGCGGCGAATTTGATGCTTGGATTGGGCGCGAGGCGCGCGCTGTTGATACATTAGATGCGAGTTTATCAAAACGCTGGCTCGCGACATTTAACCGCGAGTTAGACGCAGAATCTCCCCTTCCCCAAGGTGTGCACTTCGCGCTTTGCACACCGGAAGCGGCGACTGAAAACTTGGGACCAGATGGGCACCCTTCGCGCGCCTTGGCAGCGGACAGTTTTATGCCGCCGATCCCCGAAGACACTATGCCGCGCCGCATGTGGGCCTCATCCAAAATTGCCTTCCATGCGCCCATTGCCGTGGAGGCAAAGATCGAGCGGACTTCGCGTATCGCTTCGATCAAAGAGAAATCCGGCGGCAGCGGAAATTTGATCTTTGTCGATGTGGATCACGCGACACATGCGGACGGGACATTGGCCGTCGAAGAGACCCAAACGCTGGTCTATCGGGCGGCGGCTCCCGCCGATGCGCCGCTTAGCCCGCCCGCTTTGGGTGAAGGCGTGTTTGATCCATCCGAATGGGGCGCGCACCGCGCAATCACTCCCGATCCGCGCCTGCTCTTTCGCTATTCCGCGCTGACATTCAACACGCACCGCATCCATTATGACGCGCCCTATGCTGAGGCTGAAGAACGCTATCGCGGACTGGTCGTCCACGGTCCGCTAACCGCTTCGCTGCTGCTGCAATTGGCGGCGCGCGAGCTGGGCGAGAACGCGCTCAAGACCTTCAATTTTCGCGGGGTCTCGCCCGCCATTGCGGATGAGCCTTTGCATCTGGTGATGCGCGGTTCGGGTAGCGACATTGAGCTAGGCGCATTTGCCGATGATGGACGCGAAGTAATGGCGGCAAGCGCTACTGCATAAATCCCCACAAGCGCCCTTCGGCTTACGACTCAATTGCGGACGGTTAGGGATAACAATGATCTCGGTTTATCTTGAGATATTGTTCAGGCAAGTTGAAGAATCAAAACCGCCTACTAGTGGCTTTTTCGGCTCTCGACCGTGGAAAAGGCTATATCCATTTTCTTCAGTCCGCTTGCAGAAAAAGTGCCCTTTTGCATTGTTTATGCATGTACTTGAATCGAATCCCGAGACCACAGGTTTGACACGCTCTGCACCATAGAAAAGCCCATATGATCCTCCGGCCATGATCTTGCAGTAGAAATTCCCGCGAGCATTATTGATGCAAGTTGAGCCATCGAAGCCTGATTGCAATGGGCTTGCGGCGTCGTTCAAATGAAAAAGGCCATGTGAGCCGTCATCGATTTGCTTGCAATAATACAAACCCCGCGCATTTGCTAAGCAGGTCGAAGCATCAAAACCATTTGTCAGCCTCATTTCGGGTTCACCGCTAAAATATAGGCCGTAGCCCATAGCTGGAGTCTTCTTGCAAAAAAAAACGCTCCTGTTGGGTCAACACTTTTCCGCGAACCTGCTTCAGTTTGAGCTAGGCCAGCGATTGGTTGCGCAAATGCCAAAATCATTAGGCAGATTGCGAATGGCACAGCGCCAAATTTGATAGCCCTTTGAATCATACCGACCATTGCCTCCTGCAAGATTGTTGCTGGGCCAATCGCACTATTTTGGATCAAAGCAAAACGGTATTATCAACCTTGTCCGCTTTCACCCCCAAATGTAGCCGTTCAGCGTCCTCGAAAATCGCCCCGATAGCGAACTTTTCTCAGACTAAGCTTCATATTCCTCAATCGGTTTCAGCACGCCGTAGCTTTCCTCAATCGGCGCGTGCCCAAGATCGGGGAATTCCAGCGCAGGCGGCTCAATATGCGTATCGGGCAGCCGGTCCAGCAGATCGCGAACCAGCGTCAAACGCCCACGTTTCTGATCGTTGAAATCAACCAAAGTCCACGGGGCATGATCGGAATGAGTGGCTTCCAGCATCACTTCGCGCGCCTTAGTATAGGCATCATATTGCTCCCGCGCGGCAAGATCGATGGGTGAAAGTTTCCAGCGTTTCAGCGGGTCTTCGCGGCGTTCGGCAAGGCGCTCTTCTTGGTTCACCTGATCGGTGGTGAGCCAATATTTGAACAGTAGAATGCCGTCATCGGTAAGCTGCTTTTCAAAGTCCGGCGCGGCTTTCAAAAATGCGTCTACCTGCGCCTGATCGGCAAAGCCCATCACTTGCTCAACCCCTGCACGATTGTACCAGCTGCGGTCCATCAGCACGATCTCACCAGCGGAGGGCAGATGTTTGATATATCGCTGAAAATACCACTGCGATTGCTCTTCTTCCGTGGGTTTGCCAAGCGCAACAATCCGGCATTGGCGCGGATTTAGCCGCGTGGACACAGCGCGGATCGCGCCGCCTTTTCCGGCTGTATCGCGCCCTTCGAACAGAACAACAATCCGGGTGCCAGTGGCCTTTGCCCAGCGCGCCATAGCGACCAGTTCCAGCTCCAACGGCTCGAGCAATTTGTCATAGGCTTTGCGTTTCAACTTTTTGCTCAAGTCAGACTCCTTAATTGCGCCATTCGATTACCAGTGGTAAAGTTTCGCCTGAAACTATGACCGATCAACCCGACCTTCCCGAAGATTTTTCTATCCTGCCCGATTTGCAGGAGGATGTCTTTACCGCTCCTTTGAAAAAGCCTGATGGGCTGGCAGATGATTGGATTGAGGCGGCTCAGGCGGATTATGGCGCAGATGACCATGCGATCTGGAATGATCTTTTCGCGCGCCAAATGGAAATCTTACCGGGAAGGGCCGCGAGCGCATTTATGGCGGGGCTGGACAAGCTTGATCTGTCGCGCGGCGGCGTGCCCGAATTTGCGCGGCTTTCCAGTGAACTGGGCGCGCTAACCGGATGGAGCGTGGTGCCTGTGCCCATGCTGATCCCCGATCATGTGTTTTTCTGGCATCTTGCCAATCGCCGCTTTCCAGCCGGTAATTTCATCCGCACGCGTGAGACTTTCGACTACATTCAAGAGCCAGACGTATTCCACGATGTATTCGGTCACGTGCCGATGCTGACCGATCCGACCTTTGCCGATTATATGCAGGAATATGGCCGCGCTGGGTGGAAAGCGATGCGGTACAACCGCCTAAAAGCCTTGGGCGCGCTTTACTGGTACACGGTGGAGTTTGGCTTGATCGAAGAAGCGCCGGGCGACATTCGCGCCTATGGTGCGGGGATATTGTCCGGCCCAACAGAAGCGAAGTTCGCTGTCGAGGCGCAAAGCCCCAACCGCATCATGCTGAACGTCGACCGCGTGATGCGCACCGATTATGTAATCGATGATTTGCAGCCGACATATTTCGTGATTGAAAGCTTCAACAATCTGTTCCGGCAGACTGTGGAGCGAGACTTTGACCGGCTCTACAACAACCTTGCTCCGGCGTTTAAATATGCCAATTCAGCTGTGATTGATGTGGACTATGTCGTCCATCGCGGCACGCAAGAATATCTGCTGCGCGGCGGACGCGGCAGCGGCGCTGCACCGGTTTAAGATTCTAATGCACGACGGGCATTTATGCCCGCAAGGCCAAGCGGCCGCCCACAGCGACCGAAAGGGAGCGAGGATAGCCAAGTGAGTGGACACGAACGCTGGCGCTTGAAGTCAAAAATACCAGAAAAGCGCAGCGCCCATCGCCACGCGGTACAGCACAAAAACCATCATCGATGCTTTTTTCAGGAAGTTCATCAGGAACGCCATGGTCGCAAAAGCGGCGATGAATGTCAGCACGCCTGCGATCAAAGCATCCCATGCCAGCGCAATGCCCGCTTCGAAAATCTCCGGCACGATCAGCACGCCCGCACCTGCAACCGCGGGGATGGATAGCAAGAATGAGAAACGCGCCGCTTCAACCCGTTTGTACCCAAGGAAGCGAGCCGCCGTCATGGTGACACCTGAACGGCTTGTGCCCGGTATAATCGCCAGCGCCTGAGCCAGACCCACGATCAGACCATCACGCCAGCTCATATCTTCAAAGTTTTTGACTTCCTCGCCGATCCAATCTGCAAGGCCGAGCAAGATACCGTAAGCGATCAGATTAAACGCAATCAAATCGGTGAAACGGATCGACTTCATCAGATCGCCGTCAATGATATCGACCCCAAAAACGCCGCTGGCAATCCCGTTAAACAGTCCCATCTTGATCGAAAGACCAAACGCAACGGCCGGGATAGTGCCCAGCACAATCCACCAGAAAAGCCGCCGCTCAGACGGAGCATTGGGCGCGCTCGCGCCAACGCCAATGCTGGCAAAACCGCCGCGCGCCAGAACCAGCACATCTTTGAAGAAATAGACGATAATCGCCAGCAGCGATCCGACATGCACGGCCACGTCAATCAGCGGGCCTTGGTCAGGGAAATCGGTCAAATACGGGATCAGGATCAGATGCCCTGACGATGATATCGGCAGGAATTCCGTGATCCCTTGGACCACCGCAATGATGAGAAGCTGCAAGAATGTCATGACCCGCGCTCTGCGATGTAAGCGCGGGCCAAGTCAATCCCTTACCAAATGCGCACACGTTCCTCTGGCGGCAGATAGAGCGCATCGCCCGGCTTCACATTGAACGCTTTGTACCACGCATCATGATTGCGAACCGCGCCGTTTACCCGCGCATAGGCTGGTGAGTGCGAATCTGTTTTTAGGCGCTGGCGGCCCGTTTCCTCGCGCGCCATCGAACGCCAAACCTGCGCCCATGCCATGAAGAAGCGTTGATCGCCGGTCAGCCCATCAATCACAGGCGCTTCTTTCCCGCCGAGTGAATTGCGATAGGCACGATAGGCCATCGAAAGTCCGCCAACATCGCCAATGTTCTCACCCAAAGTCAGGCGTCCATTGATGCACGTTTCACCGTCATCATAGGGGCAATATGTCTCGTATTGAGCAACAAGCCTGTCACCCAGCGCGGTAAATCGGGCGAGGTCTTCCTCCGCCCACCAATTGCGCAAAGTTCCAGTGCCATCATATTTCGCGCCCTGATCGTCGAAACCATGTCCAATCTCGTGACCGATCACCCCGCCAATGGCGCCGTAATTGACCGCCGGATCATTTTTGATGGAGAAGAACGGGCGTTGCAGGATCGCTGCTGGGAAAACGATCTCGTTAAAGACCGGATTGTAATAGGCGTTGACCGTTTGCGGCAGCATAAACCATTCAGATTTATCGACTGGCTGGCCAAGGCGGGAGAGGTTATCCGCCGTGCCCCATTTCGCCGCTGAAATGGCATTGGCAACCGGATCCGTGCTGATCTCCAAACCTTCGTAAGTTTCGAATTTATCGGGATAGCCAATCTTCGTATCGAAGGCTTCCAGCTTTTCAAGCGCAGCCGTTTTTGTCTCCGCCGTCATCCAATCATTGGCGCGAATGCCTTCTGCTTGGGCAACACGCAAATTGGCCACAAGGTCGAGCATCGCCGCTTTGCTTTCCGCGGGGAAATAGCGTTCTGCATAGACTTTGCCGAGCACCTCACCCAGCTGGCTTTCTGTGGTGGCGATGGCCCGTTTCCAACGCGGTTCCTGCGCCTCACGCCCGCCCAGAACTTTGCCATAAAAATCGAAAGAGGCTTTGTCCAAATCGCTGGAAAGGACAGAGGCGCTGCCGCCCAGCATCGACTTTGCCATATAGGCTTTGATCGTCGCCAGATCGGTTTCAGTCAGCAATTTCATCATGCCCGGCGTGCCGCTGCCGATCATGCCCAACATCTCTTCTGTCAGGCCGAGTTCGGCGGCTTCTTCTTCGCTAGGCGGGATCTGCGGCGCGAGATAAAATGGCGCATCGCCCAAGCCCATTTCGCCAAGCAGAGTGTTGATCGGGAAGTCGCCCGCCAATGCAGTCAGCTCTTCGGGTGAGACTTTATTATACGTCAGATCGCGGTTGCGCATGGCTGTGCGCGCCCATTCGATAGCAGCAACTTTCTTCTCAAAAGCGTAAACAGAGCGAGCCGCGCTGGCCGGATCGGTATAGCCCGCCTTGCCCAGAACGAACTCCATATATTCCAAATAGGCAGCGCGGATTTTTGTATTGCGCTCATTATCGACCAAATAATAATCACGGTCGGGCAGGCCCATTCCGCCAAACCCAATGGAGACCGCATGCGTATTGGGCGCTTTCGCATCCACCGTTACGCCTGCGCCGATAAGGCCGGGATATTCCGCCTTGGCAAACAGTTTCACCAAATCGTCTAGCGTTTCTGCACCGAAGATTTTGCCGAGATAAGGCTGCGCTGGAGCAAGCCCGCTTGCATCAATCGCCTCAACATCAAGGAAGGCGTTATAGGCATCAACGATGCGTTTTTCATCACCGTTTAGGCTAGCGGGCTCTTGGCTTGTCAATTCGTTGATCAAGGTTTTGACGTCAGCGCGAGACACTTCGCGCAATGCATCGAAAGAGCCATAGCGCCCCTTATCCGCTGGGATCGTATTTTCAGCGACCCATTTACCGTTCACATAGTCGAAGAAGTTTTCGCCCGGTGACACGCTTTCATCAATCGTGGTGGGATCAATACCCCAAGTGCCATAGGTCATGACCGGCGCTTTGGAGGCGGCCTGCGTCGCTGCTTCGGTCGCGCTTTCTTCAGCCACCAAAGTATCCAGCAGCATGCTCTGCTCAGCAGGTGCAGCGATCGCGGTCGTGGCGGCCAGCAAAGCAAATGCGCTTACACTTGCTTTGGCTCCGACAAATGCACTTTTACGATATGTCATAGTCATCCCCGAGAATTGCGGTGCGAGTAACCGGCTAACCAAGCCGGTTGCACCTGTTTTTGCTCAATAATTTTTATCAGACGGTATTCTTAGAGTATTTCACATGAACGCAGCTGTCATTGGTCGGCTTTAGACACCCATATGTCGAAAATTAACCATAGCTTCAGGTGAGCGAGTCGCCAGTAAATTGAAGTGAAGCCAGCCGGGCATAGATACCGTTTGCGCGGGTTAGTTCGTCATGCGTGCCTTGTTCAGCGATGCGCCCTTCATCCAAAACAATGATCCGGTCCGCTTGGCGAACAGTGGCGAGCCTATGCGCGATAACCAGCGTGGTGCGGTCCTGCATCAGCCGGTCCAGCGCATCCTGCACCAGCCGTTCGCTTTCAGCATCAAGGGCGCTTGTCGCCTCATCCAGCAGCAGGATCGGCGCATCACGAAGCAGCGCGCGCGCAATCGCAAGACGCTGTTGCTGGCCGCCCGAAAGCCGCGTTCCGCTCTCACCCAGAAACGTATCAAGACCTTGCGGGAGTTCTTCTAAGAAGCCGGCGGCATTGGCAGCGCGGGCCGCTTCCCACACTTCCTCTTCGCTGGCGTCCATATTGCCGTAACGCAGATTTTCGCGTGCATTGGCGCTGAACAAAACACCATCTTGCGGGACAAAGGCGATGCGGCTGCGGATTTCGGCAGGATCAGCCTTGGTCAGCGGAACACCATCCAATCGGATCGTGCCGGCCTGCGGATCATAAAACCGTTCAACCAGCTGGAACAAGGTTGATTTACCCGCGCCCGATGGTCCGACAATGGCAACAGTCTCGCCAGGCTCCACCTCCAACGTAAAGTCCGAAAGCGCCGCCGTTTCGGGCCGCGTGGGGTAGCGGAAAGTCACATTGCGAAACGACAGCCCGCCGCGTGGGGGATAGGGGAGCCGTTCGGGGCGATCAGGCGCTTTAATTTCAGGTCGAGCGACCAGCAATTCATTGAGGCGGCTCGCCGCGCCTGCTCCGCGCAGCAGATCGCCATACACTTCGGTCAGCGCGCCAAAAGAACCCGCAACCAATCCGCCCGTCAGTACAAAGGCAAAGATGGTGCCGCCGCTAATTGTCCCATCACTCACCGCCAGCGCCCCGCGCCACATCAGCAGTGTGAGCGACCCAAAGATCAGCAATATGATGATCGAAGTCATGGCTGCGCGAATTAAAATGCGCTTTTTCGCCGTATCGAATGTTTGCTCAACAGCCTCGCCAAAACGGTCGGATTCTCTGCCTTCTTGGTTGAAGCTTTGCACCACTTTCATCGCTGACAGCACTTCTGTCACCATCGCGCCGACGCTTGCCACGCGGTCTTGGCTGGTGCGCGAAACGCCGCGCAAACGCCGCCCAAATACTGTGATCGGGATGATGATAAGCGGGATGACCAACACCAGACCAAGCGTCATTTGCGGCTGCAAATAGAACAGATAGGCCGTGCCGCCGATTGCCATCAAAGTGTTGCGAAGCGCGACGGATACTGTCGTGCCGACAACTTGTTCAATGATCGCTGTATCAGACGTCATCCGGCTGGAGATTTCTTTGGGTGAGTTTTCCTCGTAAAATCCGGGAGCCAATCGCAGCAAATTGGCGTGAACATCACGGCGAATATCGGCCACTACACGCTCGCCAATCCAGCTTACGAAATAGAACCGCAAAGCCGTACCGATGCCCAAAACCACCACAATCATCAGCAAATAGCGGAACCAGCGCCCGATATCATCGGGATTGCCGCCGCTCGCAAATCCGCGATCGACAATCAGCTGCAAGCCTGCCGGAATGGCCAAGGTTGCGCCCGCCGTAATCAGCAAAGCGATGATCGCGAGCACGATCTGCGTGGGATATTTCACCGCCGCCGAATAGATCATTTTCAACGGGCCAAGCGATTTCGCCTTTGGCGGTTCGCTGCTTTTTTCAGCGGGCACTTCCGTAACCGCACCCTTACCGGACAGCACATCGACCGCATCCAGCGCACGCTCCTGTGCACCGGAAAGAGCATTGGAATTGCGATTGGTGGTGTCAGGCTGGTCCATCTACCACCTCAACTAGCGATGAAGCCGCCAGATTTCACGTGCTAATTTACAGCTTTGGGACAAGTTTCATCCCATACGTACAAAAATTGTGCATTGCACAATAGACCGAATGGGTGCAGACCGCGCGAGTATTTTACAGTCAGGCAAAGGAATTAGCCTTGGCACAACAAGGAAATTCATTGCTCTATCACGCATATGAGATGCAGCGCGCATGGCTGTCTCACGCCAGCTCTATGGCCGCTATCGGCGCAGAAATGCTCACCAATCCCGCCAATCCGCTTGGCTATACCGGCCTTGGCCCGATGGCTGCGTCTGCTTTGGAAGTGTTCGCGCATGCCACCGCGACCTATGGCAAGCCTGATTTCGGCCTTGAGCATATTGATGCGGATGGAGATAGCTTTCCGGTTGTCGAAAGCACGGTGCTGAACCGCCCATTTGGCGATCTAAAACGGTTCCGTTTGGACGGCGTTGATGTGGTGGACGGACAAGCAACCAATGCACGGCCCAAGCTGTTAATCGCTGCTCCGATGAGCGGGCATTACGCCACTTTGCTGCGCGGCACGGTTGAGCGGATGCTTGAAAGCAATGAGGTCTACATCACCGATTGGGCCGATGCGAAGACAGTGCCATTGAGCGAAGGCGACTTCGATCTAGATGACTACATTGATTATCTGATCGAATTCTTGAGCTATATCGAAGCACAAAATTCCGGCACGCGCCCGCATATGATGGCCGTATGCCAGCCGTCAGTTCCCGCCTATGCCGCCGCCGCTTTGATGAATGCGTCTAAACACCCTGCGCGCCCTGCCACGCTCACCATGATGGGCGGACCGATTGATACACGCGAAAGCCCAACCACCGTCAATGATATGGCGATGGACCGCCCGATTGAATGGTTCCAAAGCAGCGTTATCGCAACCGTGCCAATGAACCATCGCGGCGCTGGACGGCGCGTTTATCCCGGCTTTATGCAGCTCGCCAGCTTTATGAGCATGAACCTCGGCAGTCACATGATGAGCCATTATGAGATGTTCAAACACCTTAACCAGGGCGATGATGACTCAGCCCAAGCGACCAAGGATTTCTACGACGAATATCGCAGCGTCTGCGACATGACGGCGGAGTTTTACCTGCAGACGGTGGAGGAAGTTTTCCAAACCCACTCCATCCCCAATGGCGAATTTCGTCACCGCGGCGAACTGGTCGATTTGACCGCAATCAAGGATACCGCTTTGCTAGCCGTAGAGGGCGAGCGTGACGATATCTCTGGCCTCGGCCAAACAAAGGCTGCGCTAAATCTCGCGACCGGTTTGGCTAAGGGTAAGAAGCGCTATTACATGGCCGAAGGGGCTGGCCATTACGGCATATTCAACGGTTCACGCTGGCGGGGTAAAGTCGCGCCTGTGGTTGAGGGATTTATTGCCCAGAACGGGTAGACGCATGGGTGAGGGATTGCGCGCACCATTCCAAAAACGGACTATCCGCTAACGACCCAATTGCGGACGTTCCATTTTTCCTAGGTTATCTTGGTTGTAGGCTACTGCTATTGACTATCACGAGGCACCAGCGCCCCCTGATCAGTCTTGTTAATTTTGCTTTTTGGGGATCGAACTTGGCCACATGCCTCGACCATACTGTAGACGGTGCTTGGGCTAATGGGCGTACCCCCTCGAGGTTTCCCCCGAGGTGAATATTTGAAGGAGCTGCGAAAGCCTCGCTCGCGAACAGCGGTCATTACCTGCGTATATCGGCGCGTTTTCAGGAATTCGCTGAATATGAATCTGACGATCTCTGCTTCAGGCTTATCGACCTCCAATCCGGCCGGAGTAGCAATGTATCCGAATGGCGGAAGACCCCCATGCATTTTGCCATGGCGTTTGCGCGTTCTGATACTGTCCCGAACGCGCTCTGCGATCAACTCACGTTCAAATTGCGAGAATGTCAGAAGTATGTTGAGGATCATCCTACCCATACTGTCTGAAGTATCAAAAGCTTGGGAGACAGAGACCAACCCAATATTTCTGCGATCAAAAATCTCGATCAATCGTACAAAATCCGCCAAGCTTCGGGTTAGTCTGTCAATCTTATAGACCACAACAACATCGACTTCTCCCGCTTCAATATCTTGCATGAGTTGTGCAAACCCCCAGCTCCCTTAATGCTCTTCTAAGCTTGCCCCGGTTCCCGAGAAATTCACTGAGTATAGCTACAACACTAGTGTCTAGTTCTTTTGCCTTGCATCGATAGGAACGACGAAATTCTTTGATAGACCATGCTGCATTGCTAGACACATATGCAGCATGCCGCTGCTTACGGGTTTTGTAGATCTCCAGCTTCATGTGTCTTCCAAGATCGTCCCAAAGCAATCCCGCTAGAAAATGCTCAGTGCGTTTGGGGTGCGGCCCCCGCCTTTTTCTTTCGGCTCGGAGAATTTGCGCAGCTTCCCAAGTTTTTCGTTCTATGATCGGCTTATGGCGTGCCGGATAGTTCTTATCACGGCCTCGTATTTCGCCAATGTAGGCAGGGTTCCTGAGAATGCTGTAGACTTGGCTGCCTGTGACTATGGTTCCTCCGCGCTCTTCACCCTTATTAGTTTTTTTGATAGACCTTCGCATTCCGGCCTCTTGGACTGCCGTGATAACCGGTGTGTAGCGTCTGACCTCAAGGTACTTGTCGAAAATGAACTGAACAATCTCAGCCTCAGCCTGATCAACCTCGATCCCGTCATCTGTCCTTACATATCCGAGAGGCACTGGACCTCCATGGATCTTTCCATGTCGCTTTCGTGTTTGGATACTGTCCTTAATGCGTTCCGCTATAAGTTCGCGCTCAAACTGCGCGAAGGTAAGGAGAATGTTTAGGATCATTCTACCCATGCTATCTGATGTGTCGAATGCTTGGGAGACAGACACCAAAGCGATTTTGCGGCGGTCAAACAGCTCCATAAGCCGGACAAAATCGGCTAAACTACGTGTCAGGCGATCTATCTTATAAACTACAATAGTATCAATTCTGCCAACCTCGATATCTTGCATAAGTTGAGCAAGGGCTGGACGTTCAAGGCCGCTACCGGAATGGCCACCATCATCATAACAATCAGGAATTTCGATCCAATTTTTATACCGCTGGCTTTGGATATAAGCGCTACAAATCTCACGCTGCATCACTAGCGAATTTGTTTCATCATCTAGCCGGTGGTCCGTACTTTTTCTCGTGTAGATCCCGCACCTAATTCTCGATAATTCTCCAGTCATCAGCTTGACCTCCAAAGTGGATGCTTAAGCATCTTCTGTATCTCCGAGACATAGCTTACAAAGTGTTGCGTTTGAGAATGAACGACCAGGAGTGCAGGAACATCTATGGATGGAGAATTTTTAAGCGGGCTTGATGCTGACGAGATACTGGCGGTCCGCGAAAACATGGAAGCCGCTGTCCGGTTGAAAGGCGGGCCAGACGCACGCCGGATTCCGGAAAGGCTATGCGGCGAGGTTGAGCAATTGCTCTATTTCCTTGAACTCGCCGTCAGGCAGTCGAAGGAAGTTGGAACATCTTAGATGTATGCGCAAAAGATCCCCCTCGTGCACTCACTAATGGGAATTTTGCTATTGTGCGGGATGATATGTTCATTGTGAGCACGACGATAAAATTTTGAGGGACTGGAATGACAATCCAGTCCCTCTAAGCCTGAGTCCGGGGTGAAGAATGGACTCACTTGTTGCGCAAACAATGGTCAGAGGACCTCAGACCCTTATATACGCAATAAGAAATGACTCAAACGATACTTTAAGAATATTTGGTGAAATCGCAAACTATTTCACTGTTTTTTGAATATTTAGTTTGGGAGGTTTTTTCTAAATCATAATAATGTCAATGCTGTAATTGAATTCGGAAAATTGAAGCCACTGGAGTTCAAAGAAATCAAAGCGAGTTCAAAACTAATAGACCTCATCAAGCAGGCACGGAATGCGCAGAGTGAATTGATCGAGGCTACATGCAATACATCTTCATACGACCCCAAGGAGCTGGTGCGGCTAAGGGGTCAGTTCCAATCCGATATGCTTGCGATTAGCCAGGCAACTAGAACCGAAATCGCATTTGAAAGTGAGGCCTTCTCTTGTGAAGTTTTTAACCGGCGGCATCACGAGTTGCAAAACAACTTGTCTGCTCATCAGGTAGACTGGATGCCTCATCGAATAAGCAAAGATTGGCACGGATACCAGCAAGCCACCAATAAACTGAAGCTAACGCAAGAAGAGTATTTCACATGGGCATTAGAGTATATCGGGGGCTGACACGGGTAAAACATCTCGTCCGTTTTCACCCCCAGTTTCAGACATTTTGCGTGATGTGCTAAAGTGTAAAAACAGACCTACAGCAATAAACTCCGACCAATTGCAACTAATGCCCTAACCGACCGGCGGTTCTTCCTTCGACCCACTCACGGCACCGACCAGCTTCTTAATCATCCGCCGCGCGAACAGCAGTAGGCCTGCGACCAGCGCAAATAGGAACACAGCAATGCCGCCCGCCACCCACGGATATTCATAGGTGGTGTAAAGCAGTCCCGCAGTCGCCACATCTTCTGCCGTGGACACCATCACATTGCTCACCGGCTCGGGCGAAGTGTTCACCACGCCGCGCGCACCCGCTTTACCAGCATGAGCGGCAAAGCTCGCCCCGCCGCCCAGCAGAAACGCGATGATCTGCATAGTCGGGTCGGATGGATCAACGATAGCGAGTGCGAGCAAAGCCCCGCCAACGGGCCGCACCAAAGTGTGCACCGCATCCCATGCGCTATCCAGCCACATGACTTTATCGGCGAAAAACTCGGCCAGCGCACCGATGGCGGCGATGCCCAGCACCCAAGGGTTGGCGAGCACTTCTAAGCTGGCGAGATGTTCGGGAATGGGAATGGCATCGAAGCGCATCGCAAGGCCGGTTGCGAACACGCAAAGATAGAGCCGCCAGCCAGCCAAAAGGCTGACGCTGCCTGCGATACCGATGATCTCCATAATGCCCATGAAAAAGACCCTCCCGCTTCCCTAAATGGGCGCGAAAGGGCCAAATTTCAAGTTCTTGCGCAATCCAAACGAGGCCTTCAGGTCTCGCAAGGGCAACTTGGAAAGTTAGATCAAAGCACTTCGAACAGGCCAGCTGCGCCCATGCCGCCGCCAACACACATGGTGACAACAACATATTTCGCACCGCGGCGTTTGCCTTCGATCAATGCGTGGCCAACACAGCGCGCGCCGGTCATGCCATATGGGTGCCCGATCGAGATTGAGCCGCCGTTTACGTTGAGCAACGCATTGTCGATGCCCAAACGGTCACGGCAGTAAAGCACTTGCACAGCAAAAGCCTCGTTCAGCTCCCAAAGGCCGATATCTTCCATTTTCAGATTGAAGCGTTCGAGCAATTTGGGGATCGCAAAAACGGGACCAATCCCCATTTCATCAGGCTCTGTGCCTGCAACCGCCATGCCGACATAACGGCCAAGCGGGGTCAGGCCGCGCGCTTCGGCAACTTTTGCTTCCATCACGATGCTGGCGCTGGAACCATCGGACAATTGCGACGCATTGCCCGCAGTGATGGTCATGTCTGGGCCCATCACCGGCTTCAGGCTTTGCAGACCTTCCAATGTGGTGGTCGGGCGATTGCCCTCATCCTTGGCAACGGTGACTTCGACGTCGCTGATCTCGCCGCTTTCTTTGTCTTTGACTTTCATCACAGTTGTGACCGGCACGATCTCATCATCGAACTTGCCTGCTTCTTGAGCAGCGGCGGTGCGCATTTGCGATTCAAGCGCATATTCATCCATCGCTTCGCGCGTGACTGAATAACGGCTGGCCACTGTTTCCGCTGTTTGCAGCATCGGCATATACACATCATTGTGCATGGCGATCAGTTCGCGGTCAGGGGCAACGCGCATTTCAGGGGTCTGCACGAGGCTAATCGAATCTTGTCCGCCAGCAGCAACAATATCCATGCGGTCAACGATGACCTGCTTGGCAGCTGTCGCGATGCTCATAAGACCCGAAGAACACTGACGGTCCATGCTTTGACCCGAAACGGTGATGGGCAGACCAGCACGCAATGCAACCTGACGGCCAATATTGCCGCCTTGTGTGCCTTGTTGCAGGGCAGCGCCCCAAACCACATCATCAATCTCTGCACCTTCGATGCCGGCGCGTTCAACCGCTGCTTTGAGCGAATATGAGCCGAGCGTTGCACCCGAAGTGTTGTTAAATCCGCCCTTATAGGCGCGGCCAATGGCCGTACGGGCTGTGGAAACGATTACTGCGTCGCGCATGGCGAGCTCCTTTGAAAAATTGAATTTTGAATTGTTAAGGCCCCCTGAGGAGGAGGAAACCTTTGGCCGATATTATAGGAAGTAGAGGGTCATCCATTCGCAGATCAGCGCAGGCTTATCTTCGCCTTCGATCTCGACTGTGATCTCAACCGTCTGTTGCCATTGACCGGGACGCTTTTCGGTCATTTCAACCAGTTTCCAATGGCCGCGGATGCGTTTGCCTGAACGCACTGGCGCGATAAAACGAGTTTTATTACCGCCATAATTGACCGCCATTTTGATCCCGTCCAGCCGCGGCACATCGCTGTTCGCGGTCAGTGTTGGGATCATCGACAATGTCATGAAACCATGCGCAATTGTGCCGCCAAATGGTGTCATCTTGGCCGCTTCTTCATCGACGTGAATAAACTGATGATCGCCGGTCGCATCGGCGAACATATTGATTTTCTCTTGGGTCATTTCGACCCATTCACTGGTGCCGATGTTTTCGCCGACTTTGGCAGCGACTTCTTGCGGTGTGGTCATAATACCTCTCCTTAAGCGGGTTAAACTGTATGACCCGCTTCATGAAGCATCATGAGCTTTAGTGCAATGTAGTTTCCGTAAACGTCAACCTGCCGCTACGGCATCGGGGCGGCCCGAGGAAGAGCGCTTACCCCGTTTGCGGCCACGGCTTGGTCCGCGCGCAGGTGCCTTTGCATCGGCGCTACGCGATTCGTGCTGTTTGCACTGATTGTAAATCGCGATTTGCAGACCCACGATCATCAGCATGATCGGCTGGAAAGCGATCCCTTGGAACAATGCGCCGACGATATAGATGATGCTGGCGATTTGCAGAGCCTGCGCCATGGGTGCCTGCCACGTCTCGCCATCCGCAGTGCGCCCTCGCCAACGCGAACGAATACGCTCCATATGCCAAATGCCCAGCCCGTGCAGCAGCAGCCACATGATAAGGCCCGGATAGCCTTGCTCGCCCAGCATTTCGAATATGGCTGAGTGATAGGCGCGGCCTTCATCCACGACTTCGCGATATTCAACCGAGGTTGTGTTGCCGACCTCTTCTTTCACCGGCATTTCATAGGTGAAGCTATTGCCGCGATAGGCATCAAAGCCGCCGCCAAATGGCTTGCTGCTGGCATAGTCAATCGTCCATTCCCAAACAGCAAGTCTGGTCGAAGCGCTTTCATCGCCGCCCACTTCGCCCAAAGTCGCCATGCGGTCGTAATAGCTTTGCGGCAGAAACGGTAAAGCGGCCATACCAAGCACACCGGCAGCGGCCAAAAATGTCAGTCTGCGCTTCACATCACGCAGAGCCAAAACGCCCAGCACAGCGATACAGACTAGGCCTGTACGTGCCTCTGTCCCTACAGGAATCAGCAAGGCAGCAAAGATAAGACCAGCGGCGAAAATCTTCACCCGCCAATCGGGTTTAAAGATGGTTCCATGCTGCGTGAACCAAACGACCAATGGGATCATCGCAATCGCGACAGTCGCCAAGGTTGAGCTTTCATAAATGCCGCTATTGTCATTTACGAAGAACAATTTGTTTTCATAACCGCCGCCGCCCAGCACAATTTTAATGCCCGCGCTGATCAGAATTGCGCCAACCGATAGCAGCAACGTCAACGCCAAACCTTCGAGCCGCAGCCGTGTGGTGAGCGTCAACGGAAGGAATATGCCGAACAATAGCGCCTTCCACACCCATTCCCATTTGGTCACCGCGCTTTCGACAAAGTCTGCATTGCCTGTGGTCCACCAGCAGTAGATCAGCAGGGCTAGGATCAACCCTTGCCGTACAGAGAACTTTGCGCCGCGCTTATCATCCAGAAGCAGCCAGCCGCCAAAGGCAGCGGCAAAGGCAATCAGCGACACTTGGACCGATTGAATGACACCATAACCGATTTTTTGCGGAGCCAGAATGTCGATATAAACATACAGCAGCACCCAGATAAACGGGCGGCGCAGTCCCAGCATCAGGACGAAACCGATAAAGGCAAGGAAGACGAGATCAATCACGCGCCATCACCTGCGGCAGTATCTGTGTCGCTACGTTTGCTTGGGTGAACAGCCTCAGCTTTACGCCGAACCTGCGGCTTTTTCTTGTGCGATGCCTTGCGCTGCGGAAGTTTCACCAACGGGTCGAGCGCATCATCCTGCACCATTCGGAACAATCCGATGATCAGCAAGACATGCACCAGCGTTAAGGCAAAATAGTCGATCAAGGCTAAGCAAACCTGCTTTCATTCGGTAAACATACGCGCAAAATACGCGGGTGATCGCAGAGCCCTAGCAGCAGGCAGTTGACGGTCCGTTAAGCACATTCTGCCATATGCAATTTCATCATGCGCATACTTCACGTCCTTGACCATTCGCTTCCGCTGCACAGCGGCTACACTTTTCGCACGCGCGCTATTCTAAAGGCGCAGCAGGCAGCCGGCATGGATGTGCGCGGCGTAACTGGCCTGCGTCACGCTGGCGAAGGTCCGATGGTTGAGACTGCGGATGGACTGATCTTTCATCGCTCTGCTGGCGCAGTAGATGGTCCGGCGGGTCTGCGCGAATGGCGCGAAATTGGGTTATTTGCCGAATCCATCGACAAAGTGATCGCTGATTGGCGACCTGATGTGATTCACGCACATTCACCAGCGATTTGCGGCCATGCCGCGTTAAAAGCTGCGCGCAAACACGATATTCCTTTGGTCTATGAAATTCGCGCCTTTTGGGAAGATGCCGCCGTTGGCAATGGCACAGGCCGCGAAGGTTCAGTGAAATATCGCCTGACCCGCACTTTGGAAAACCGCGCCGTGGCCGGAGCTGACGCTATCTTCACAATCTGCCACGGATTGCGCGATGATTTGATCGCACGCGGATTTAGCGGCGGCAAAATCGGAATCTCGCCCAATGGCGTTGATATGTCCTTGTTTGGCGAGCCTGCAAAACGCGACGATGCTTTGGCAGACGAACTTAAAATCGGTGATGAGGCTGTGATTGGCTTCATCGGAAGCTTCTATGATTACGAAGGGCTGGATGATCTGATCGCGGCCATGCCAATCCTGCGCAAACGCGCACCGGGCGCGAAATTGCTGCTGGTCGGCGGCGGGCCGCGCGATGAAGCTCTGCGCGCACAGGCTGCTGCTTTGCCAGACCCAGATGCGGTTATCTTTACCGGACGCGTCCCGCATACAGAAGTTGAACGCTATTATTCGCTGATCGACATTCTCGCCTATCCGCGCAAAGCCAGCCGTCTTACTGATCTGGTCACCCCGCTAAAACCACTTGAGGCCATGGCGCAGCAGCGCCTTGTCGCTGCATCTGATGTGGGCGGACACCGCGAATTGATGACAGATGGAGAGACCGGCATCCTCTTCCCAGCTGATGATCCAGAAGGTTGCGCAGAGGCTCTGGCCGATTGGCTACAGCGCCGCGACCAGTGGGATACGCTTAAATCACAGGCGCTTAGCCATGTTGAAGCCAGCCATGACTGGGCCAAGAATGTTTATCGTTATCAACTCGTTTACCACAAGCTGCTAGCACCTATGCAGAAGTCCGTGATGGCAGCGGTTGCTTAAGCCTATGATGCATAAGCGATTCGCCTGATTCGGATCAGGTTTGATAATGAGGAAACAGCCCCAAGATGTTTGGAGCCGACACATTGACTAGCACGCGCCCTAGCGCACCGCTTGCATCGCATCCTGCGTTCACACCAATTTTGGTTGGTTGGTGCGCTTTATTGTTTGGCCTTGCGACGTTTGTCTTAGCGATGGCCGCATCAAGCAGTTTTTGGCTTCCCGCTCTGCTGTCTGTTGTGGCGGCAATTTGCGGGGCTTTTTGCGGATATAAGGTAGCGGAAAGCCTTGGTGCGAAGCTGCCCAAATTTGCTGGGTTTCGTAAAGCGCGCTCGCCTGAGCAAGACTATGCGGAAGAAGCAACTGGTCGCCGTGCCGCCGCTTTCATCACGAAAGAAGAGCTTGGCAGTTCCAGCCTTGATGCTCCGCTTGACCTCGATATGGCTGATGCCTTGGAAGAAGAAGGCTTTGAATCAGATGAAGCCGCAATCGCATTAGAAGAGTCGGCAACAATGGATGCCGATCACTCCGCTGATGATGATGAGCCGCGCGCAACATATTACGAAGACCCATTTGCAGACGATGGTTTCGATGGACCAGCTTCCCCTAATGATCGCCATTTCAGCGATGCTCTGGGGCGTAAGCGTTATGACTTTACCAAACCAATGGATCTTGGCCGGTCAGACGGTGAACCCACCACTTACCCATCAGACGATAGCGGTCATGCAGAAAGCGCGACCCTTCCCGAAGAGCAGCCTATCGACCTGAATGAACTGACACCGCAGCCAGAATTGGCCGTTGATACAGAAACTGCACCGGCACCGATCGTGCAGGAAGATCCCATTGGCTTTGAGCCTGATGGCGGCGTGAACGAAGCGGTTGAAATCGAAGCTGAAGGCGAACCGGAAATGATGGCCGGCGCGGTTGAAGCTGATGCCCCGCTACATCAAGCACAGATTATCGACCTTAAAGATCGCGAATTGAAAGACCTTAGCCTGGTGCAAATGGTCGACCGTTTCGCTGTTGGTCTTGAAGGGCACCGCAAAGCGCGGGCCAATGATCCCTCTTCGCGCGCTGTGCGTCCAAGTGATCCGCGCATTGCCAAAGCCATCCGCGATCTGCCGATTAGCGATCTTCGCTCGACCGGCGATAATGCGACCCGTGCACAGGCTGAACAAACCGAGGCAGCCCTTCGCGAAGCGCTCGAGAAACTGCAACAAATGAGCGATCACGGCTAAAAACCCGCGATTCTGTTGCAATTTGTTGAGATTTGCTGAGCTTTTGCTGAAAGCTCACCCTTAGCCGCATGAAACAATGCTTCCGTATTCACGGTTGCAAAACTGCATTTCCATCTGCATGAGAAGTGAAAGCGATGTGATTGCTGCGCGGCCGCCCGTGTACGCCCATCACTACGCAGCACTGCCAGTCGGCCCTTTACGGCGCCGCTAGTACTGGCATCTAACAGGACGGAATTTGCGATGGGATACCCAGCGGCCCAAGGCCTTTATGACGCTCAAAACGAACACGATGCCTGCGGCGTCGGCTTTGTTGCGCATATTAAGGGAAAACCCTCGCACGATATTGTTAGCCAAGCGCTTGAAATTCTGAACAATATTGACCATCGCGGCGCTGTTGGCGCAGACCCATTGCTGGGCGATGGCGCAGGCATATTGCTGCAAGTCCCCGATCAACTTCTGCGCAACTGGGCCGATTCGCAAGAATTGGAGCTGCCAGCACAGGGCGATTATGCGGTGGCCATGTGCTTCATGCCGCAAGATGATGCTGAACGCGCCTTTGTTACCGAGCAATTTGAACGTTTTACCGCGAAAGAAGGCCAGCGCTTGGTTGGCTGGCGCGATGTACCCGTTTCGCTAGACGGTTTGGGCGAGGCAGTTATCGAATCGATGCCCGTCATTCAGCAAGCGATTGTGGCGCGCGGCGAAAATTGTGGCGATCAGGACGCCTTCGAGCGCAAGCTGGTGGTGATCCGCAAGCAGACACTGAACCCGCTTAAAGCTCAGGCGGAAAAGCATGATCTACCCGGTCTGACCGACACATATATGCCGAGCTTCTCTTCACGTACCATTGTGTACAAAGGATTGCTTTTGGCGAACCAAGTTGGTTCATTTTACGATGATTTGCGCGACCCAGCCTGCATGTCAGCGCTGGGTCTGGTTCACCAACGCTTCTCTACCAACACATTCCCAAGCTGGCGCCTCGCCCACCCGTACCGTTTCATGGCGCATAATGGCGAGATCAACACGGTTCGCGGCAATGTGAACTGGATGAATGCGCGCCGCCGCACCATGGAATCGGCACTGCTCGGCGTTGATCTGGACAAAATGTGGCCGCTGATCCCGCATGGTCAATCTGACACGGCCTGCCTCGACAATGCTCTCGAACTGCTACTCGCAGGCGGATACAGCCTTGCCCATGCGATGATGATGCTGATGCCGGAAGCATGGGCAAAGAATGAGCAGATGAGCCCGGAACGCCGCGCTTTTTACGAATATCACGCTGCACTGATGGAGCCATGGGATGGCCCCGCCGCCGTCGCATTCACCGATGGCCGCCAAATCGGCGCAACATTGGACCGCAACGGCCTGCGCCCGGCGCGTTTCTGCGTCACGAAAGATGACATCGTCTGCCTCGCTTCGGAAAGCGGTGTTTTGCCGTTCAAAGAAGAAGACATCACGCGCAAATGGCGGCTGCAACCCGGCAAAATGCTGCTGATCGACCTTGAAGAAGGCCGCATCATCGAAGACGCCGAATTGAAAGCCGATCTGGCCGGCGCGGAACCTTACGCCAAATGGCTGGAAGAGGCGCAATATAAGCTCGAAGACTTGGAGCATATTGAGCCAGAACTCGCCGAAGAAGTCGAGCGGGATGAGGCCGATGGCAACACTCTGCTGCAACGCCAGCAAGCCTTTGGTTACACGCAAGAAGACATCAGCAAATTCCTAGAGCCGCTCGCGGTGAAGGGCGATGATCCGATCGGTTCGATGGGCACCGATACGCCGATTGCTGTGCTGTCGAACAAATCGCGCCTGCTGTATGATTATTTCAAGCAGAACTTTGCGCAGGTCACCAATCCGCCGATTGATCCAATCCGCGAAGAATTGGTGATGAGCCTGCTGTCGATGATCGGCCCGCGCCCCAATCTGCTGGGCCGCGCCGCTGGTACGCACAAACGGTTGGAAGTTCAGCAGCCGATCCTGACCAATGAAGACCTTGCCAAAATCCGCACGGTAGAGGCCGCGCTGGACGGCGCATTCCGCTGCGAAACCATTGATATGACATGGGATGCCAGCACGGGCGCAGATGGCCTTGCCATGGCACTGAAAGAAATGTGCTGGGCCGCGACCGAGGCTGTGCTGCAAGATCAGAACATCCTTGTCCTGTCTGACCGCGCGCAAAATGCTGACCGCATTCCTATGCCTGCCTTGCTCGCCACAGCAGCGGTGCATCACCACTTGGTTCGCCAAGGTCTGCGGATGCAAACCGGCCTTGTCGTGGAAACCGGCGAAGCGCGCGAAGTGCATCATTTCTGCGTGCTGGCGGGCTACGGCGCAGAAGCCATCAACCCCTATATGGCGTTTGACACTTTGGAAGATTTGCGGGCGCGTAAATATCCCGAATTGGACGCCGGAACAGTCGTTCAAAACTACATTAAGGGCGTTGGCAAAGGCATCCGCAAAGTCATGTCCAAAATGGGCATTTCGACCTATCAATCCTATTGCGGGGCGCAAATCTTTGACGCTGTTGGCCTCTCCAGCCCCTTCATCAAAGACTATTTCACTGGCACTGCGACAACTATCGAAGGCATTGGCTTGGACCAAGTCGCCACGGAAAGCGTGCGCCGTCACGCGCAAGCATATGGCGATAATCCGCTTTATAAATCGCGCCTCGATGTGGGCGGTATCTACCAATACCGACTGCGCGGTGAAGAGCACGCATGGACGCCGGAAAATGTCGCCAATTTGCAGCATGCTGTGCGCGGCAAAGGCGGTCCAGCAGATGCGAAGAATTACGCAGAATTTGCCAAATCGGTGAATGAGCAATCCGAGCGCTTGCTCACCATTCGCGGGCTGATGGAGTTCAAAAACGCTGATGCAGCGATCCCGCTGGATGAAGTCGAACCTGCATCAGAAATCGTAAAACGGTTCAGCACGGGCGCGATGAGCTTTGGCTCGATCAGCCATGAAGCGCATTCAACAATGGCCATAGCAATGAACCGCATTGGCGGGCGTTCCAATACTGGCGAAGGGGGCGAGGAACCTTACCGCTTTGCGCCCATGGACAATGGCGATTCCATGCGCAGCCGGATCAAGCAGGTGGCATCGGGCCGGTTCGGCGTAACGACCGAATATCTGGCAAACTCCGATGATATTCAGATCAAAATGGCGCAAGGCGCAAAGCCGGGTGAAGGCGGGCAGCTGCCCGGTCACAAGGTTGATAAGCGCATTGGCGCAGTGCGGCATTCGACACCGGGCGTGGGTCTAATCTCACCTCCGCCGCATCACGATATTTATTCGATTGAGGATTTGGCTCAGCTCATCCACGATTTGAAAAACGTGCAGCCAGCCTCGCGCGTTTCGGTAAAGCTTGTCTCAGAAGTCGGCGTGGGAACGGTTGCTGCGGGCGTATCAAAAGCGCGCGCGGATCACGTGACTATTTCTGGCTATGAAGGCGGCACGGGCGCATCACCGCTAACTTCCCTGACGCACGCCGGTAGCCCGTGGGAAATCGGTCTTGCCGAAACGCAGCAAACGCTTCTGCTCAATGATTTGCGCAGCCGCATCGCCGTGCAAGTGGATGGCGGCCTACGCACAGGCCGCGATGTTGCCATTGGCGCATTGCTGGGCGCGGATGAGTTTGGCTTTGCCACCGCGCCATTGATCGCAGCAGGCTGCATCATGATGCGCAAGTGTCACCTCAACACTTGCCCCGTTGGCGTTGCGACACAGGATCCAGAATTGCGCAAGCGCTTCACCGGAACGCCTGAACACGTCATCAATTACTTCTTCTTCGTTGCCGAAGAATTGCGCGAAATCATGGCGCAAATGGGCTTCCGCACGATTGAGGAAATGACGGGCCGCGTTGACCGGCTCGATATGAACCGCGTGCACCGCCATTGGAAAGCAGACGGCGTTGATCTGTCGCGTTTGCTGCATGAAGTGAAACCGCCGGTTGGCCAGCGTGCCGATGATGAGCGCGCTCCGCTCAACCACACAGAAACGCAGGATCACGGACTGGAAGGCGCGCTTGATAATGAGCTATTGGCGGCTTGCGCACCTGCTCTGACCAAGGGCGAAGCTGTCCAAATCGACCGCGAAATTCGCAATGTGAACCGCACGGTCGGCACGATGCTTTCGGGCCGGATTGCGGAAAAGCACGGCCACGCAGGCCTTGCTCCTGAAACGATCCGCATCAATTTGACCGGCGTTGCAGGCCAGAGCTTTGGCGCATGGCTGGCCCACGGCGTTACCCTCGACCTAACGGGCGATGCGAACGATTATGTCGGCAAAGGTATGTCGGGCGGGCGCATCATTGTGAAACAGCCTGAAAACGCTCCGCGCGAACCGGGCGAAAACATCATTGTTGGCAACACGGTGCTGTATGGCGCAATCGCTGGCGAGGCATATTTCGGCGGTGTCGGCGGTGAACGCTTTGCGGTGCGCAACTCTGGCGCCATCGCCGTTGTCGAAGGCACGGGCGATCACACTTGCGAATATATGACCGGCGGCGTTGTAGTAGTGCTGGGCAAAACAGGCCGCAACTTTGCAGCGGGGATGAGCGGCGGCATCGCCTACGTCTATGACCCAGACGGCGCGTTTGAAGCTCTGGTCAATCCCGCACAGGTTGATCTGGTCGCTATCTCAGCTGAACCAGATACCGATGAGGGAACAGGCCGCCCAAGCCAGCGTCCATCGAACGTCAACGACTTCGGCATGGGTGATATGCTTCGCCATGATGCAGAGCGGCTGAAAATCCTGATCGAGCGGCACAAGCTGCACACAGGCAGTGCAAAGGCATCTGCGCTTCTGGATGATTGGGACGCAAGCCTCACCAAATTCGTCAAAGTAATGCCGCGCGATTATGAACGCGCGCTCAAACAGCTAGAGGCAGAACGCCTCGAAGCCGCCAGCGTGGCAGCGGAGTAAAAGACATGGGCAAGGACACAGGTTTCCTCGAACTGGACCGCCGCGAGCGCGACTATCTCGACCCGAAAGACCGGCTTGAGAATTACCGCGAATTCGTTGTGCAACCCGATGATGCTACGCTGAAGGGGCAAGCATCGCGCTGCATGGATTGCGGCATTCCCTATTGTCACAATGGCTGTCCGGTGAACAATATCATCCCTGATTGGAACCATCTGGTCTATGAAGGTGATTGGAAAAACGCGCTGGACGTGCTGCATTCCACCAACAACTTTCCTGAGTTCACTGGCCGCATCTGCCCTGCTCCATGTGAAGCTAGTTGCACGCTCAACATTGTCGATCAGCCTGTCACGATCAAAAGCATCGAAGCAGCGATCATTGACCGCGGATGGGACGAAGGTTGGGTTACGCCGCAAGTGCCCGCTGAAAAGACCGGCAAATCTGTTGCAGTCGTCGGCTCTGGTCCAGCAGGCATGGCATGCGCCCAGCAATTGGCCCGCGCTGGCCATGCAGTCACTCTGTTTGAGAAAAACGACCGGATCGGCGGATTGCTGCGTTACGGCATTCCTGACTTTAAGATGGAAAAGCATCTGATCAGCCGCCGCGCCGTGCAGATGGAAGCTGAAGGCGTGACGTTCAAAACCAGCAAGGAAGTGGGCGTTGATGTCTCCTTCAAAAGTCTGGAAGAAAACTTTGATGCCGTGGTACTTTCAGGCGGGTCAGAAGATGCGCGTGCACTCGCCATCCCCGGCGCTGAGAAAAACGGCGTACGGCTGGCGATGGAGTTTCTCACTCAGCAAAACAAACGCAATGCCGGCGATGATGAAGTCCGCGCAGCACCGCGCGGCAGCTTGACCGCGACCGGCAAGAAAGTCGTCGTCATCGGCGGCGGCGACACTGGCAGCGACTGCGTTGGAACTTCCAACCGGCAGGGCGCTGAAAGCGTGACCCAGCTTGAGATTATGCCCAAGCCTCCTGAGAAGGAAGATAAGGAAGCGACTTGGCCCAATTGGCCGCTGAAATTGCGGACATCATCCAGCCATGAAGAAGGCGCGGACCGCGATTGGGCCGTGCTGACCAAGCGCGTTGTCGGTGACGGCGAAACCGTAACTGGTCTTGAATGCGTTCGTGTCGAATGGGCGGCCACCGAAAACGGCCACCAAATGCAAGAAATTGCTGGCAGCGAGTTCACTATCGAAGCCGATCTGATCCTGCTCGCCATGGGTTTTGTCGGGCCGATTAAGTCTGGCATGATCGATCAATCCGGCGTCGATCTAACGACCCGCGGCAATGTGGATGCGAACACGCAAGATTACGCCACCAGCAAGGATAACGTCTTTGCATGCGGCGATATGCGGCGCGGTCAGTCGCTCGTCGTATGGGCCATCCGCGAAGGGCGCCAATGCGCTCGCAGCGTGGATGAAGCATTGATGGGCGTCACCGAATTGCCGCGCTAATTGCTGCCTAACTCGGCCGAGTAATTATTGGCTGCCCGCATCTTTCTGACTGGTGCTCGCGCAGCCAATGCACATGGGCACGCTGGGATCATGGATCAAACGCCTGCGCGCGATTTCCTCGCCGCAGCCGAGGCAATAACCCCATTCGCCCGCATCCAACCGCGTAAGAGCCGCAGCGATCCGCTGTTTATAGGACCCGCGCCGCTCGTCAGCTGCCTGAGCCATCGCTTGCTGCTGTAAAGCATCCATCCGCGATAGCCGGCCGACGCTTTCCTGATCCAGCACGACCACATCACGCGCACTGGCGTTGGCGGCACCTTCTGTGTCCAGCTCTTCTTGGCGTTTGAGCAGCGCGGTTCTGGCTTCTTTTTCCGTCATAGCACGCTGTTTTACCACGCAATTGGCGCGATGCCATGCTTTTCAAGAAATGCGTTGGTTTGGCTAAACGGTTTTGAACCAAAAAAGCCCCGATAGGACGAAAGCGGGCTGGGGTGCGGGCTATTCAGCACCAGATGCGCTGGGTTTTGGCCAAGGCCGCGAACGCGCCCGGCCTTTTTCTGCGCATGGCTGCCCCAAAGGATAAAAACGCATGGTTGTCCGCGTGCGGCCACCGCTTCAACCGCCGCATCGGTAATCGCATCCCACCCCTTGCCAGCGTGGCTGCCCGCCTTGGCTTCCTCAACCGTCAGAGTGTTGTTGAGCAGCAGCACGCCTTGCTGTGCCCAATGAGTGAGATCGCCAGAACTGGGCGGCGCAATGCCCAAATCGCTCTCTATTTCTTTGAAGATATTCACCAAGGATGGCGGTATTTTCACGCCGTCAGCAACCGAAAACGCCAAACCGTTGGCTTGCCCTGCACCGTGATAGGGATCTTGGCCAAGGATCACGACCCGCACTTCGGGCAGCGGCGTGAGCGATAATGCCGCCAAACGCTGCCCGCGCGCTGGATAGATCACCTTACCCGCAGCTTCCTTAGCTTTCAGCCAGCCGCCCAGCTTTCGGGCTTCGGGCGTAGCGAGCACCGGCTCCAAAGCGGCACGCCAGCTTTCAGGAATTGAGTCATCTGCCATACGCACAAAACTAGCGCGGCTTACGCACTCTCACCACGCCCCCTTTCCCTCTTTTCCCAAACCGCGTAGTGAAGCGCGCATGACAGTTCATTTCCACGAAGAAGACTTGCCCGATGGCGTGCTAACTGGCTCAGCTGCGCTAGCCGTTGATACCGAAACCATGGGGCTGATCACCCACCGCGACCGGCTGTGCCTTGTGCAGATTAGCGATGGTAGCGGTGACGAGCATTTGGTGCGCTTTGCGCCCGACAGCAAATATGATGCGCCGAATTTGAAAGCGATTTTGGCCGATCCTGCGCGGGTTAAGCTGTATCACTATGCCCGCTTCGATTTGGCGGCGATTGAATATTACCTCGGCGTGATGGCCGCGCCTGTGTTCTGCACAAAGATCGCAAGCAAGCTGACGCGGACATACACCGACCGTCACGGCCTCAAAAACCTTGTGAACGAGCTACTCGGCGCGGAAATCTCCAAACAGCAGCAATCCTCTGATTGGGGCGGACCGGAGTTAAGCGAAGCACAGCGCGATTACGCCGCTAGCGATGTACGGTTCCTTCATGCGATGCGCGATATTCTGATCCCGCGGCTTGAACGCGAAGGGCGCACCGAAATCGCGCAGGCCTGTTTTGATTTTCTGCCCACGCGCGCTCGGCTAGACATGGCCGGATGGGCCGATAGCGACATATTCAGCCACCAATAATCAGGCACTCTGCATAGTTCACTCATGACCAAACGCCGGATCGAAACCAAAAGAGCAGAAGCGCTTCGTAGTAAGCGCCAGCATGCAGCCGCGCCCGGCGGGTTTCACGATGGGCTGGTCCGCTTCCTTGCGCACGCGCTTCCCATTGGCATTGGGATTATGGCCGCCCTGATGATTATTACGCCTTTGTCTCCGCGCGGTGAGGTCAGCTTTCTGCTCGATCGTAACAAGGTTGCGATGATCGATGAGCGGCTGAGTGTCGACAATGCCATGTACCGGGGCAAGGATAATAAGGGTCGGCCTTTTTCTTTGACGGCTGGTGATGCTGTCCAAAAATCAGGAGCCGAAGGGATCGTTCGAATGAATGAGCTGGTCGCGCGGATCGCTCTGCGCGATGGCCCTGCCACGCTGACAGCCGATGCCGGAGCCTATACGATTGAAGAAGAGAAAGTCGCAGTTGTCGGCCCGCTTATGATGAAAGCGGCGGATGGTTATGCGATCACAGCAAACGGCGTAACTTTCGATTTAGAAGGGCGCCGGATGACAGGCACCGGAGCGGCCAGCGGCTCCGCACCAGAAGGTACATTTAACACCGGCGCTGTCACTGTGGACATGCGGACCCGCACTATGCGCGGCACAGGGGGCATTTCTGGAACGGTGCCAGCAGGCCGCTTTTCAGGCGATACAATCGCCGTTGATATGGATGCACGCACAATTATTTTGAACGGCAATGCCCGTTTGAATATGGTGCCGGGCAAGTTGAGGATACCATGAGAATGCAGAACCAAACGCGCGTCTTACTAAAGTCGGGTCTTAAATCTGGCCTTGCTGCCTTTGCATTGACTGCAGTTGGGCTGGGCGGCCTGCAATGGCATATTTCTGCTCAGGCGCAAGCAATCGCGGGTCACAATTCGCGTGCTCCCGTTGATTTTGATGCTGGCCGGATTGAGCTTCAGGATCGGCAGAACCGCGTTGTGCTGTCAGGCAATGTGATTGTGCGGCAGGCAGGATTGCGGGTTAATTCGCAGCGCATGCTTTTGAATTACAGCGATGCAGGATCACTCCAACTTAACCGAATTACCGCTACCGGAGGCGTAACTGTTACGCGCGGCAATGAAAGCGCGACGGGCGATGCCGCAATCTATGACTTTAACCGCCGGATCATCACATTGGCGGGCAATGTCCGACTTCGCCGTGGCAGTGATACTTTGTCCGGCGGGCGGCTAGTGATCGATTTGCAGACCGGCGTGTCGAGCATTGATGGCCGGTCATCGGGCGGCTCTGCTCCATCAGAAGCGCAAGTTCCCGGAGTTGAAGGCGCTGAGGTTCAACCGAGCAATGGACGCGTTCGCGGCACTTTCAGCGTCCCACAGTAATCTCACGCTCAAGCAGCGAAGCGGTAGCGCAAACTAAAACGCCTTTTCGTGGCGCAACACGCTCAGCGTCTGAAACATAATCTCAATATCACGCAGCAGCGACCACCCGTTGAGATATTCAAGATCAGCTTGAAGCCGGTCAGTTAAGTCCTGCTCACGCTCAGTACTGCCGCGAAGCCCGCGCACCTGCGCCAATCCCGTAAGCCCGGGACGAAGGGCATGGCGCTGCCAATATTCGCTATCCACTTGCCAAAACAGCTTTTCATTCGCGCGCGAACCAAGCGCATGCGGGCGCGGGCCAACGATAGACATGTCACCGCGCAAAACATTCACAAGCTGCGGAAGCTCATCAATGCTGGTCGAGCGAATAAAGCGGCCAATTCCAGTGATGCGCGCATCATCCCTATCGGTTGAACGCGCACCTTCGCTGTCTTCGCTTTCCGTTCTCATGCTGCGGAATTTAAGGAGGTCAAACAACCGGTTTCCGCGGCCCATGCGCTGCTGCACAAACAGGACCGGTCCGCCATCACTCAGCTTAATCACCAATGCTACAAACAGCATCGGCGGGCTGAGTATGAGCAGCCCTGCACTTGCAATAATAAGGTCAAACATCCGTTTGGTAATGCGCGCCCTCAACCCCAATGGCCCGGTCGAAACTTGCAGGCTGGTGCGTCCCTGCGCCTCATAACGCTGCACGCCCAGCGCGCCAATGCCATGCGCGAAATCTGAAATAATCTCGCCATTCACGCCAGCTGATTTCAGCAGAAATGCCCAGTCATGCCGCCGCTCTGGCGGGCAAGTCACAACAACGCGGTCTTGGTTTTTCAGTATCTGACCAAGCCGGTCGAACATCAGCGGATCATCACGCGATGCGAACAGTCCGGCCTGAGCAGTATTTATCGTATTGGCACCATCCAGCGCAAATGTCGGGCCGCCATCATCAAGGATAAGCTCATTGCGGATCTGGCCCTGCCAAGCGCGGTTTACAAACCGTATGACCGTCCAGCGAAAGCCGATCAGCATGGGCAACGCGAACATCAGGCCAAGCGTAAAGACAACGCGCGAAAACTCCGCATTGGCTTTCAAATAGAATGCAATGAAGTTCAGCAGCACTGCCGCAATCGCCATCGACAGTGCAACTTTGCGCGCAGCAAAGCGCAAATCCACCAGCACTTTGGCGGAATAGGCACCGTTGTAGAATGAGATGGTGAAGAACAATGGGATCAGCAATTGCGGGCCTAACATCGCCCGTTTCTGCCACCACTCTCCTTCGTAAAGCAGTCCTGCGGTGGCAAAAGCGGTCAGGAATATCGCAATATCGACCAGCAGCATGACAGCAAAGACACGCAGCCGCCTGCGCTCAAGCGAAGGCACTGACACATCATTGTCAGCGAGCGCATTGAGCGCTTCCTGCAATTCATGTCCTAGCGGCTTGTTCACCTACCATCCTTCCTTACGGGCGAATACTTATGCCAAAGAAGGATAGATATTGAGGGTTAAAAGACTGAAATGAGTCGAACCGAGGGTTTATGCACGGCCAATTGAGTCAAAAACTCGCTTTGATTCACTTTTTTGCATTTGAGACAAAATTGCTGGCCTAGCGCGGCGCGGCGAAACGCGTGATCGCAACCAATTCCTGCGTCAGTAAAGTTTCCGCCATCTGGCTATTGCTGAGAAGCGATTGATGCGCAGCAACCAACCGCGAATTTAGCCGGTCCAGCTTAGCCGGGCTCCACCGCGAAAGCTGCGTGCGGATCTCGCGCTCTTCGCGGAAGAAGATGCCGAGTTGCGCCTTTTCACCCTTGCCAAGCCGGTCCATATTGCCGCGCGGGCCGAGTGCGGCTCTGATCCGGGTAAGCTGCGCCGCGCGCCGTTCCACCGCCAAAAGCAGACCAACGGGGTTCATCTTTTGCTCGCGCATACGCCGCAATTCACCGTCGATCTTTCCCGTGTCGCCCGCCAAAACTGCATGGACCAATGGGCGAAAACCGTCCTCTTCTGTTGCTGCACCGATCGCATCCAAATCCTCTGCCGCAACATTTTGCGGCGATTCAGGAGATGCGTCACAATAAATCGCCAGCTTATCGACTTCAGACTGGGCGAGGCGAACATCGAGATTGGCACCGCGGGCAATCCGCTCAGCCAGATCACCGCCCAGGCGTAAGCCCGCGCTATCCGCCATTTGCCGCACGCTGCCGGTGACAGAGCCCAGATCAGGCGGCCAGAACATCGCCACCAGCGCATCTTTTCGCTTTTCAAGCAGTTTGGCAGTGCGCGATTTATCCGTTGCAGAACTCGCCACGATAATGACCGGCGCTGCATCGCCTGCGCCCGCTTCGCTTGTTTCGATCAGGGCTTTGACGCCGTCATGCGCCTCATCCCCCGTCGCGCGAACATAGATGTGGCGCTTGTCACCAAACAAAGAGCTTGATCGCGCCTCATCGCCCAAAAGCACTGGGTCATTGCGCAATTGCCCACCCGACAGCTCAACCCGTTCACCGGGATCAGAAAGCTGTTCGATCAGGCTGTTGGCCGCTGCGCTTGCGCCTGCTTCATCAGGGCCGCAAAAGAAGAAGATCCCGCATTGAGCCGCAGCCCGCGCAGATGCGCTACGGAAATCTCGCTGAGTAGCTTTCACGGCTGAGCGGGAGGCGCGGCGTCTGCATCACGCGACCTCAGCGTCAACGCAATACGCGTCACAATTCGGTCTGCGATTTCAGTGCTGAGATTTTCGAGAGCGCGCTGCTCAGCCGCGATTGTCGCATATTCTGAGGAAACCACATCGATGCCCGCATCCGCGCCCGCTGTTGCGTCGAGCAAGATCGTGTCATCAGTAATATCGACCAGCTGATAGCGCGCGCGCAATGTGCGGCGTTCACGGCTGATCGTATCATCGCCCAATACGCCCAAACCTTGCAAAGAATCGTCGAGTCTTATGTCGAGCCGATAGCGCGTGCTTTGATTGCCCGAGGCGGAGAGTTTATCGTTGATTGCATTGCGCACCAGCCAGCCCGCTTGCCCCGGAATGGCGGGGACTTCGACGGCAGCCAAACCTTCATTGACCGCCGCGCTGCCCGCACCTGCATACATAGGCTGAAGCCCGCATGCGCTGAGCGGGATCGCCATTGCGGCGAGCAAGGCAAGCCCTGCGTTCCTCATGCGACGATATTTACCAAGCGGTCGGGCACCACGATCACCTTACGAATGTCTTTGCCATCGATCGAACGCTGCACCTTCTCGCTCGCCAAAGCAAGAGCCTCTAGCGTGTCTTTATCCGCTCCTTTGGGCGCGGTGACAGTATCGCGCAATTTGCCCATATGCTGAACGGCAATGGTAACTTCATCCTCAACCAGCAGAGCCTCATCCACTTCGGGCCAAGGTGCATCAGCGATCAAACCGCTGTGTCCTAGCTTTGACCAAGCCTCCTCGGCCAGATGCGGTATCATAGGAGAGCTGAGCAAAAGCACGGTTTCAATTGCATGATTGCGAGATTGCGATGGCTTTGCTTTTTCAGCCGCCGCCGTCAGTTCGTAAAGCCGCGCCACTGCTTTGTTGAAAGACAGCGCCTCAATATCATCGGCAACAGCCGCGATGGTCTGATGGGTTTTGCGGGCGAGGTCTTTATCCTCTCCGCTGGCATCCGTATCAATCCCGCCGCATAGCCGCCACACGCGCTGAACGAAGCGGTGACACCCTTCGATCCCAGCAACTGACCACGGCAAATCGCGTTCTGGCGGGCTATCGGAAAGCATAAACCAGCGCGCCGCATCCGCACCAAATTCATCGAGAATAGCGTCGGGATCGACGACGTTTTTCTTCGACTTGGACATTTTGACAACGCGGCCAATGTCCACTGGCTCACCATCAGATATGAGAGTCGCCGCGTCGCCCGTGCGGTTCACTTCGGCAGGGCTGAAATAGGTTTCGCGCCCATCGCCGGCTGTTCGCCGCGAATAGAGCTCATGCGTCACCATGCCTTGCGTAAACAGGCTGGCGAACGGTTCAGCAAAATCAATCTGTCCGATATGTTTCAGCGCCCGCGTCCAGAACCGCGCATAGAGCAAGTGCAGGATCGCATGCTCAATCCCGCCAATATATTGCTCCACCGGAAGCCATTTTGCGACTTCTTCTGGATCAAAAGGCCGGTCATCCGGCTGGCTGGCAAAGCGCAGGAAATACCACGAGCTATCAACAAAAGTATCCAGCGTGTCTGTTTCGCGCTCCGCTTCGCTGCCGCAAGTCGGGCAGCTCGTGTGCTTCCACGTTGGATGGCGCAACAGCGGATTGCCCGGTTTTTCAAAGTCCACATCCTCGGGCAAAGTCACCGGAAGCTGATCTTTCGGAACAGGAACCACGCCGCAGGTGTCGCAGTGGATGAACGGGATCGGTGTGCCCCAATAACGCTGACGCGAAACGCCCCAATCGCGCAGCCGCCAGACCGTGGTGCCTTCGCCCCATTTTTCAGCTTCAGCCTTAGCGATGACAGCCGCTTTGGCATCTTCCACGCTCATGCCATTGAGGACATCGGAGTTCACGATGACGCCGTCGCCCGCCTCTGCCTCGCCGGCAAAGGGCTTATCCGCATCCGCCGGATCACCCGCCACAACGCGCAGGATCGGCAGATCATATTTGCTCGCAAATTCGAAATCGCGCTGATCATGTCCGGGCACACCCATCACCGCGCCCGTGCCATAATCCATCAACACAAAGTTCGCGATGAAGACCGGCAGAGCATCGCCAGTATAGGGATGGCGCGCGGTAACCTCGGTTTTGAAACCGTTCTTCTCGCCTGCTTCGATTTCGGCAGCGGTGGTTCCGCCGCGTTTGCATTCTTCGCAGAACGCTTTTGCCGCTGGATCGCTTGCCGCCGCCGCTTGCGCGATAGGATGATCGGCAGCAACAGCAACAAAACTCGCGCCAAAAATCGTATCGGGGCGCGTGGAATAGACAGGCAGTTTCGAACCGTCGGACAGATCAAAAGAAAACTCCAAACCGGAAGATTTCCCGATCCAGTTTTCTTGCATCAGCTTGACCTTGTCAGGCCAACCATCAAGCGGGCCTAAACCTTCCAGCAAGTCGTCCGCAAAGTCGGTGATTTTCAGGAACCACTGGTCCAGCTTGCGCTTTTCAACCTCGGTGCCAGACCGCCACCCCTTGCCATCGATAACCTGCTCATTGGCGAGCACAGTCATATCGACCGGATCCCAATTCACCTCAGCCTGACGACGATAGACAAGGCCGGACTTATACAGATCAATGAAAAGCGATTGTTCGTGGCCGTAATATTCCGGCTCACACGTCGCCAGCTCGCGGCTCCAATCCAGCGCAAATCCGATACGCTTCAATTGCGCTTTCATCGTAGCGATATTCTGACGCGTCCAACCGCCGGGATGCACACCTTTTTCCATCGCGGCATTTTCCGCTGGCATTCCGAATGCATCCCAACCCATCGGGTGGAGCACTTCGAACCCGCGCATCTTCTTATAGCGCGCTAAAACATCGCCCATGGTGTAATTGCGCACATGCCCCATGTGGACACGACCGCTGGGGTAGGGAAACATTTCAAGCACGAAGCTTTTGGGCTTGTCGGAATTGCTATCCGCTTCAAACGTGGCCGCTTTATCCCAAGCGTTCTGCCAATGCGGATCGGCCTGCTCAGGGCTAAAGCGGGCATCAAAGGGCTTATCAGTCATGCCGATTGTGTAGGCGAGTTTGCTTTAAGAAGCGACAGTAGAACGGCGCAAATCACGCGCTTTGGTGAGGATAATGTCCTCTAACTTCTGCACTGTGGCTGCTTGAACAGGTGCCGCAACCCATGCGCCATTTTGCGCAACCTGCCGGCTAGCCGCAACACGCAGAGCATCAGCACGCAAATCTTGGTCAAGGATTGTAACGGTCATTTTGACCCGCTCGCCTGCATTGCTGGGGTTAGTATACCAATCGGTTACGATCACGCCGCCAGCGCTATCCGCTTGAAGCAAAGGCGCAAAGCTGACCGTGTCCAGCGCCGCCCGCCAAAGGTAGGAATTCACGCCGATTGTGTTGACTTGCGCCGCAGCCAGATCCGCAGAGGGCCGATTTCCGCCGCCGCACGCCGCAAGAGCGCCCAACGCGCTGCCCAAAACAATGATCCGTCCGGCTGTTTTTAGGGCTGAGAATTGAGCGATCATGAAGAATGTCCTGAGAAGTGTGCTGTTTAAAAACTACTGTTACTTGCGTTCTATAGCCGCCATGCCGCGCCGAGCAAGGGCGGACAAGCGGTTTACGCGCCTCTTTGGCAGCCGATCCGCTTTACAGAGGCTGAATAATTCACCGGTGCCCCAGTCTGTGTCCTGTGCTGGGTCCAGTGCTGTGGGTTGTGAGCAACAGGTGGCGCGCTGAAACGATCTTTAACGTGAAATCGCTTGTTCAATGCGCATTCCGCGGCGTAAAGTTGTTCAAACGTCTCGATTACAAGCAATAACTGTTTGCAAACGGGGCTGTATGTAAGCGTGGGTTCATGCTTATAATGCCAAAAATGTAACCGTTCGGTTCAAATGACCGAACATAGGTAAAGAACAGACAAAACAGGCGGGTATAATGGCAAACGGTTGGACAGCAAAGGTAACGGGCAAAATGCCCTTGCTGCTGTGCGCTGCTGGCCTTGCCTTTGGCGTTCCTTCGGCCGGACTTGCAGTTGTCAGCTTTGCAAATCCTGATGCACAAATTTCTGAAAGCGTTCGGGCTGTTTTTACCCCCGCTTCTGTTGACCCGAGGTTGGCAAGGCGCGTTGCTGAACAAATTCAATCGCGCGGTTTCCGCTTTACCCCTGCCAATACGCAGCCCGCTGGTGACCGCACCGTGACAGTCGCTGTCCGCGTCAATGAAGAAACGGCGCAGGCGATCTCAGTTCGTTCCGCTGTTGAATCTGCGCAAGCAGCACCAGGTAAACGCGCAGCCATCGCCGCGATTGAGCCGACCCGTTATAATTTGGGTATTGCGCGCGGTTACAAAAGCTTTGCGCGGCCAATCATCGACACGCCAGAACGCCTGAATACCAGAGTTTCGGCACGAGCGATCACCCTGCCTGAAACAGTACGCCGTCTGGATGCACCGGATCTTTCCAGCTTTGAACCGGGCAAGGGCACAGCGCCCAAAAAGCCAAGCCGGTTTAAACCACGCATTGAGCTTGCGGACAAAGGCAAAGCCGGACGCGCAGAAAGCACATTGCAAGGGCAGGGCACGCAATCATTGGATGTTGGCGGCTCTTACCGTGTTGCCAAAAACCTTGACGTGACCGCCGGTGTGCGGATCAATCAGGAAAATGACCGCCTCGCTCCTTTGACTGACAAAGTCCAAGACAATCAGGCAGTGTACGTGGGCACGCAGTTTAAATTCTAAACTGAATTTCGGCGCCCTGACCGCTTTTGCCCAAGCCTGACCTCTCCGCATCCGACACAAGCGCGATTATTGAAATGGCGCTTTCCGATCATATCAGCTTTGCCGATATTGAACGCGAATTCGGTCTTTCCGATGCAGAGGTGAAAGTGCTGATGCGCAACAATCTTAAACCATCCAGCTATCGCAATTGGCGCAAGCGCGTGCGCAGCTTTGGCGACCGGCGCGAACATTACAAATAGGCCGCATATTAGTTAGTATGCAGCATGGCCGCCCGCGCCCACTATGCCCCGTTGATAGATTGAACTGGAGCGGACTAGCAGATGGGTATTCTCGACAATTTCAGGCTTGATGGCGAAGTCGCCGTAGTGACCGGTGCGGGCAAAGGGATCGGGCGCGCAATTGCGATTGGGCTGGCAGAGGCGGGCGCAGATGTAGCGATAGCCTCTCGCACGCAAAGTGATTTGGACGATGTCGCTGCTGAGATTGAGGCGCTGGGTAGGCGTGCTTTGCCGCTCGCCACCGATGCTACTGATATGAATGCGCTGCAAACCCTCGCCGATCAGACCGTCGCCAAACTCGGCAAGCTATCGATTTGGGTCAATAATGCCGGCGGTATCCCCGATGGTTCACCGCGCTATCTGACCCGCACAACGGAAGATCAGTTTGCAGCGCAGATTGATCTCAATCTGAAAGCGGTTTGGATGGGCGCGACTATTGCTGCGAAAGTTATGGGAGAAGATGGCGGCGCTATCGTCAATATCTCGTCACGCTCAGCCTTCGGCCCGCAGGTAAAGAACGGACCTTATGGTGCATCCAAGGCAGCAGTGAACAGCTTGACCAGCACTTTATCGGTAGAGCTTGCGCCCAATATCCGCGTGAATGCAGTCGCCCCCGGCCCTGTGCCAACGGAAAACTTCAACGATTGCATGGGAACCGAAACCGATGAACAGCGCGACAAATTGCTCGATATGATCGGCATTCCTTTACAGCGCTATGGCACACCAGAAGACATCGCCGCAGCGGTTGTCTATATGGCGTCACCTGCATCCAGCTGGGTCAGCGGGCAATGCCTCTATGTCACAGGCGGCAGGTAGTTTCGGCGCGAATTTCTGGTAGAGGGCATGACAATGACAACGCCTTTTCACCCGCCAGTTAAACGCTCGATCCAGATCGCTGGGCACAAAACCAGCATTTCTCTCGAGCCGATATTTTGGGATATGCTGCGCGCGCGTGCAGAGACAGATGGCCTGCCAATCAATGCAGTGGTCGCCCGGATTGATGCTGAACGGATTAAGGCGCAGACCCCGCCTGGCCTCGCCAGTGCTATCAGGGTTTGGTTGGTAACGCGGGAGAATTAATCCCCCAAACGCTCAATATCGGCGCCGACCAGTTGAAGCTTTTCCTCCAGCCGTTCGTAACCACGATCAAGGTGGTAAAGCCGCCGCACAACAGTCTCGCCTTCAGCTGCAAGCGCCGCAATCACCAAGCTCATCGAGGCTCGCAGATCTGTTGCCATCACCTCTGCGCCGGTTAGATCCTGCGGGCCTTTGACAATTGCAGTGCGCCCCTCTGTAGCGATATCGCAGCCCATGCGGGAAAGTTCCGGCACATGCATGAAACGGTTTTCAAAAATCGTTTCTTTCAGCACGCTGGTGCCCTCTGCGCGGCAGAGCAGGCTCATCAATTGCGCCTGCATATCAGTGGCAAGGCCCGGGTATGGAGCGGTGGTAAGGTCGGTGGCTTTCAATCCGCCATCAGCCTTAACAATCACAGCGTTGCGCTCTTCTTCGATAGTCACGCCTATCGCTTGCAGCGCGTGATTGGTCGCGCCCATATCGCTGGCCTTAGCGCCTTCTAGCCGCACTTCTCCTCCAGTGATCGCTGCCGCACACGCATAAGAGCCTGCCTCGATACGGTCGGGCATGACTTTATAGGTTGCGCCGTTCAACCGCTTGACGCCGTGAATGGTCAGATCGGATGTGCCGATCCCTTCGATCTCTGCGCCCATTGCGGTTAGCAAATTGCAAAGATCAACAATTTCCGGTTCGCGCGCAGCGTTGAAAAGCCTGCTTGTGCCATTGGCAAGCACTGCCGCCATCAGCGCATTTTCGGTCGCGCCAACAGAGACAACGGGGAAATCAAAATCGCCCCCTGGCAGCCCGCCATCAGGCGCAACCGCCTTCACATAACCTGCCGCCATTTCAATTTCTGCACCGAATGCTTCCAGAGCCTTCAAATGCAGATCAATCGGGCGGTTCCCGATTGCGCAGCCGCCCGGCATGGACACTGTTGCCTCGCCAGCGCGCGCCAACATGGGGCCAAGCACAAGGATAGATGCACGCATTTTGCGGACCAAATCATAGGGCGCAACGCTGCTGGTCAGCCGCGATGCCTCATAAGTCACGACCCGTCCGAAATCCTCTGGCCGGTTCCCTTGGATCGAAACAGAAACACCAAACTGCCCCATCAAATGCTGGAAGCCATCAATGTCCGCCAGCCGCGGCAAATTGCGCAGCGTCAATGGCTCTTCTGTCAAAAGCGCGCATGGGATCAGCGTAAGCGCCGCGTTTTTAGCGCCAGAGATCGGGATAGTACCGGATAGGCGATTGCCGCCACGAATAAGTAATTTGTCCATAGCGCACGGCTTTACTGCATTCCCCCCGCCTCGCAAGTATGAGTTGACGGGAGCGGTTGATGGGCCAGTTGACGGGAACGCCGCCTGCTCCCTATTCATGCCGTCATGAGCACACAAAAACCCATCAAAAAAGCCGTCTTTCCCGTCGCTGGACTGGGCACGCGTTTCCTGCCTGCGACCAAGGCTATCCCGAAAGAATTGCTACCCATCGTTGATCGGCCGCTTATCCAATATGCCGTGGATGAAGCGCGCGAGGCTGGGATCGAACAGATGATCTTTGTCACCGGCCGCGGCAAAACCGCCATCGTTGAACATTTCGATGTCGCTTACGAACTCGAAGATACGATGAGCGCGCGCGGCAAAGATATGTCCGTGCTTGGACCCACGAAAGCCACGCCGGGCGATATCATCACGGTGCGTCAGCAAGTGCCGATGGGATTGGGTCATGCAATCTGGTGCGCGCGGGCCATTGTTGGCGATGAACCCTTTGCAATCTTCCTGCCGGACGAATTGATGATCGGCAAAAAGGGCGGTTCGGGCTGCATGAAGCAGATGGTTGACGCCTATGCCCAAACTGGCGGCAATCTAATCAGCGTATTGGAAGTCCCGCATGAAGAAGTATCATCCTACGGCGTGATCGATCCCGGCCAAGAGAACGGCGCTTTAACCGAGGTTAAAGGTCTGGTTGAGAAACCCGCGCAAGCCGAGGCTCCATCGAACAAAATCATCTCAGGCCGTTATATCTTGCAGCCAGAGGTCATGCGGACATTGGAAACGCAAGGCAAAGGGGCTGGCGGTGAAATCCAGCTTACCGACGCCATGGCGAAGATGATCGGGACACAACCATTCCATGCAGTCACATTTGATGGAAACCGCTATGATTGCGGCAGCAAAGCTGGCTTTGTTGAAGCGACATTGGCGTTGGCATTGGAACGCGAGGACATGGGCGCAGAAGTCCGAGCCATCGCAGAGCGACTGCTGGCGAACTAGCTCGCTGCGAACTTCAGCGGTAGAGCTTTCAAACCGCCAACAAAGGTTGATTTTGATCGCGCTGGCTCACCCGCCAATTCCACCGTTTCAATCCGGTCGAGCAAGGCTTCAAACAATATCCGCATTTCCAGCCGTGCCAAATGCAGGCCGAGGCACTGGTGCGCACCTGCCCCAAACGCCAAGTGACGGTTGGGCGAACGCGCCGCGTCAAATTTGCGCGGATCATCAAACTGCGCTGGATCGTGATTGGCCGCGACATAATTGATCATCAACCAATCGCCTTTCTTCAATTGCTGCCCGCCAAGCACAGTATCTTCAGCCACTGTGCGCATGAAATGCTGAACCGGAGAAACCCAGCGAATGGCTTCTTCGACAATGCCAGCCAGCAATGACCGATCAGCCTTCACCCGCGCGAATTGTTCTGGATCTTGCGCCAGAGCAAGCATCGCGCCCGCCGTGCTGGCAGAGGTCGTATCATGACCTGCGGCGGCAAGAATAATGTAATAGCCCATCATATCGCGGTCGTTCAGCGGTTCGCCATCGACCAAAGCATTGGCGATAGTGCTGGCCACATCGCTGGTAGGATTGGCGCGCTTTGCCGCCGTGATCCCTGCGAAATATTCCTCAAAATTCTTGACCGCGCCAGCGACCAGCTGCGTGATTTGATCGGGCGTCATATCTTTCATGCCCGACTGGTTAAGATCATCATCCTGCCCGCCAAACATCTGCTGGGTTAGCATCAACATGCGCGCTTCGTCTTCTTCCGGCACGCCGAGAATTTGCATCACCACATGCAGCGGATAGGGGCCGGAGACTTGCTTCACAAAATCCACTTCAGGTCCCGCTTCCAACATGCGGTCCACCGTGCGCTGCGCCAGCGCGCGGATCTCTGCTTCAACCGTGCCGAGGTTTTTCGGCATGAACCATTCTTGGGTTAGCTTGCGATATTTGGGGTGCGTAGGCGCATCAAAAGTCACCAGACTGGCGACCATATGCTCGCTGCCGCCCGTCATCGATTTGGCGAACTGAATGCCTTCATCAAGGCTGAAAACAACCGTCTGCGGATTATTGAGAAAACCTGCATTGTCTTTTGAGACTTGCATGACCTCATCATAGCCAGTGACCAACCAGAACGGGCGGTGAAAGCCTTCGCTGCCTTCGACCAGCGCCACCGGCGCGCGCGCACGGATGTCATCAAATGTGTCGAGCAAATTGTCCCAATCGGCATAGCTTGCCGGATCGATCACCGCGCGGCCATCCTCAGCCGATAACGTTGGGACGGTGCTCATGCGCCCTGTTCCGCTTTTGCCGCATATTCATCGCGCAGCTCTCGCTTATAGAGCTTGCCATTGGCTTCGCGCGGAAGCTCAGGCCGGAAGTCGAAATCCTTGGGCATTTTTACGCGGCTAAGCTGACCGTCGAGCATATCGAGCAGCTCCTCTTCCAGCGCATCACCAGCGGTGCCCATATCGACCGGTTGAACCACAGCCACAACGCGCTCACCCAAGTCAGGATCAGGCGCGCCGATCACGGCTGCATCCATCACCTTGTCATGAGTGACCAGCAGGTTCTCAATCTCCTGCGGGTAAATATTCACCCCGCCGGAAATAATCATATGGCTCTTACGGTCAGTCAGGAAAAGATAGCCATCCTCATTCACATGACCAATATCGCCCAATGTCATCCAGCCATTGGGATGGGTCGCCTCTTTCGTCTTCTCAGGATCATTGTGATATTTGGGCAGAAGGTCATTCTCGTAGAAGATCAAGCCGTCCTCGCCCGCTGGCAATTCTTCGCCATCAGGGCCGCAAACATGCAGGACGCCGTGGATCGCTTTGCCCACAGTGCCGGGATATTGCAGCCATTGTTCTGCATGCACCATGGTCATGCCAATGCTTTCAGAACCGGCGTAATATTCATTCACGATCGGCCCCCACCAATCGATCATTTGCCGCTTAATCTCCACCGGACAAGGCGCGGCGGCATGCAGAGCACGCTTATGAGAGGACAGATCATATTTGGTGCGCTCCCCCTCATCCAATTTCAGCATGCGGACGAAATGCGTCGGCACCCATTGGCTATCGGTGACTTTATATTTCTCAATCGCAGCCAGAGCGCTTTCAGGGGTAAAGCGCTGCATGATAACGACTGTCCCGCCAAGACGCTGGGCCGCTGAACTCCACGCAATAGGTGCCGCGTGATAAAGCGGCGCAGGTGAAAGATAGATCATGCTGCCATCTGCCGGCATGCCCGCGCCCATTGTTGCCAAGCCGATGAATGGGATCATCGCCTGCGGATCGGAATCCTCAGGCGCTGCTGGGCGAATGCCCTTGGGCCGGCCAGTGGTTCCGGAACTGTAGAGCATCGTCACTCCGACGGTTTGATCCGCTGGAGCCTCTGATGACTGTGCAGCGAGAGCAGCCGCGAAACTCTCATCTCCTTCTGCGTCCATCACCAGCACGGTTAGATTAGGGCATTCGGCTCTAATGCCTTCCAGCACTTCAGCGAAACGGGTCGAAGTGATCAGAACCTTCGCATCGCTATCTTGCAAAATATAGCTGATTTCCGGCGCTGTAAGCCGCGTGGAAATCGGCACCAACATTGTGCCGATACGCTGCGATCCCCAGATCATCGGATAGAACTCAATCCGGTTCTCTAGCAATATGCCGAAAGCATCATTTGGCCCAAGACCGTGGGCCCGAAGCAAGTGTGCGAAGCGATTCGATTCCGCATCCAATTCACCAAATGTCATCTGCTGGCCGGTCTCTGCCACTATGACAGCGGCTTGGTCTGGACGCGACTGCGCGTGCGCGATCGGATGCATGCTCACATTTTTCTCCCACAGATGCGCTGGTTCATGCCGCGCTCTTGTCAACATAGCTTACTATGTCGGCATTGGGCGGCAAGCGAAAACATGTGGAACGATAGTCAGAAATGAAAAAGGCGGCAGAATTACCCGCCGCCCGTTTCGAATTTCAGTGTTTGTGAGGCGACGCGCTTTACTTACCGCCGCGACCGCCATCACCGGCTGTCAGGGCATAACGCTCAGCCGATTTTGACTTTACCATATAGGGAATCGGATTAACCGCTACACCGTCAATCCGCACTTCATAATGCAAATGCGGACCGGTTGAACGGCCGGTTGAACCAACATAACCAATCACTTGGCCTTGGCGAACGCGCTGACCAGCAGCGACCGCCAGTTTCGACATATGCGCATAACGCGTTTCAATGTCGGCGCCGTGATCGATGCGGATATAAAGACCGTAGCTTGAAAACCATTGCGCCTTGCCGACAATACCGTCTGCAGTCGCGAAAATCGGGGTGCCTGTTGGTGCCGCTAGATCAACGCCCTTATGATTGCGTCGGCGGCCCAAAACTGGGTGATTGCGCATGCCGTAACCGCTGGTTAGGCGCGCCATTTGCAGCGGCATGGAAGAGGGTACAGAAACGGTCGGGCGCTGCGGTTCAGGAGCCTTCGGTCCGTTTTGATCCAGCGCTTCCCAGCTAACAAACAGCTTGCGGAAATTGTCATCGCTCGACGCGATGCTGCCCTGCGCCTCAGTCAAAGGCTTGGTCACATCAGCGGCAGATGAATTGGCGGCGGTGTTGGCGTAAGCTGGTGAAGCAACAAGGCACAATGTGCCTGCAAAAGCCAAACCAATCTGTTTCACGCGACACGCAAAAAACTCGATCAACAAAGGAAAATCCTTGTACGCTGGTGCCCTGCAACACCGGAATTCTATATTAGACCCGTCGCTTGAACTCTGAAGGTTCCTCACGAAAATCTTGCCGATTCGCGCAGTTTCGCGCGCTTCCTCGACGATGTGGGGACGTTAAACGGCGTAAAATCCTACAAAGCAATAATTTCGTAGAAGTCGCGCGATAGACCGGCAGCAGAACGCGCTGAAACGTTGAACGGTGGTTTTAGGGAGCCGCGAAAGTGCTCAGAAACCAGGTTTTGCCATGCAATTTGCGGTTTTTTGCCCATTCGTTGCGCATTTTTGACGAAATGCCTTGTGCCAATCGCAACATGGCGAATTTCATCGTCAAGAATGCGGCTTAAGATTTGCACGCCATTTTCATAGCCCGCGCTGCGGATACGCTCCAAAGTCGCTGGCGTTACGTCCAAACCGCGCGCCTCAAGCACCATGGGCACTATTGCCAACCGAGCAGATACATCATGGCGGGTTTCATGCGCTGCCTGCCACAGGCCGGCATGAGCAGGCAAAGCGCCATAGTGGCTACCCATTGTTTTCAATTTGCGGGCAAGCAAAGCAAAATGCATCGCTTCGTCCGCTGCGACAGACATGAAGTCGCTGACAAACTCCTCGCCCATCTCTTCGCCAAAGCGGCCCGCCATATCCAGCGCCAGGTCAATCGCAACGAATTCAATATGGGCTAGGGAATGCCACAAGGCTGTCTGCCGCGCGCCTGAACCGCCACCCTTTCGTTTGGGCATTTTGTTGGGCGCGAGCAGCTGCGGCTGTTCCGGCCAAGCAGGCTGTTCCGGCATTTCGCAATCAAACACAAAGTCCAGCCGCCCGAGCCTCCACGCGCGCGCAGCATCACGCGCTGCCATTACCTTGGCAGTCGGATCAGCGGTCAGCAGAGCCGCGCGAATTGCGGAAGATAGCGAAGGCATTGTTCGGAATTAGAGGGCTTTGGCCGCCGCTAGCACTTCATCTGCATGGCCTTTAACCTTCACCTTGTTCCAGACTTGCGCGATCACCCCGTCCGCGCCGACAAGATAGGTTGAACGGACCATGCCCATATAGGTTTTGCCGTACATTTTCTTCTCGGTCCAAATGCCGAGTTCATCAGAAAGTCCGCCCTCTTCCGCATCTGTTGCCAGCGGCGTGGTCAGATCATGTTTGGCGATAAAGTTCAGGTGCTTTTTGGGTGAGCATTTGCTGATGCCGAGCAGTTCAACGCCGGCTGCCTCAAATTCGGATTTCAATGCGCTGAAATCTTTCGCCTCGGTCGTGCAGCCGGGCGTGTTATCTTTGGGATAGAAGAAAACAACCAGCTTCTTGCCTGCAAAATCGGATGCTTTCACCGATCCGCCATCGGGGGTTTCCATCGCAATATCGGGCATTTTCGCGCCAGCTTCAGTGAATTCGCTCATCTTCTTAAAACTCCAATGTCTCGCCAAAAACGGCGCGCCAATTTGTGGCCACCTCTTGGCGTGCTTTGGCCAGATTCTGCAAGAGGATTTCGAAGCTTTCCGCACCGCAAGCCTTTGCCATGGCTTCGCGCGCAGCGGCATGGGGATGGGCAAGATCCGGTGCGAGCAATCGGCCAGCAACCAGCAAGCGGGTTTGCATTTCCCATGCGCTTCGCAATTCATCGCTAACTAAGCCGTCCGCCGCCAGCGCATCAATCGCCTCGCCCAAATGCGGATGCAGACCGGTGCCATGTTGCAATTGAAGGAAATGGACGCAGAACTCTGCATCCACCAATCCGCCGCGCATCAGCTTTACATCAAGCGGTCCGGCAGGCTGTTTATGCGCCGCCATATCTGTGCGCATGGACAGCACGTCTTCGCGCAATTTTGCAGGATCGCGGTCAGCCTTCAGAACATTATGTATTTGCTGGGTGAGGCTATTCGCCGCCTTTTCATCGCCCACCAAAACCCGCGCGCGGGTCAGCGCCATATGCTCCCAGCTCCACGCTTGCTCCGCCTGATATTTCGCAAAACTGCTGGTGGTAACGGCAAGCGGGCCTTGCGCGCCTTGGGGCCGAAGCCGCGTGTCCACTTCGTAAAGCGCGCCTTGAGCTGTTGGCACGGTCAGAGCGGCCGTCACACGCTGGGAAAGGCGGTTGAAATAATGCGAAGCGGATAAAGGTTTTTCGCCATTGGATTGCGTGTCAAATTCTCCGGTGAAGAGAAAAACCACATCCAAATCACTGGCATGGGTCAGCATTTCTCCGCCCAATCGCCCAAGGCCCAGCACTAACAATTGCCCGCCCGCAACCTTGCCATGCTTTGCTGCAAATTCTTCCCCGGCGGCCTCCACCGCGACTTGCATGCCCGCCTCTGCCAGCCGTGATAAAGCAGCGGCAATATCCAGCGGGTCAAAGCTGTTTTGGATCAGCTGCACGCCAAGCGCAAAGCGCGTCTCGGATGTGACTTGGCGGATACGGTCGAGCCGATCTTCATAGTCAGCACCTTCATCGGCCAGGCGCATTTGCTCCGCCAAATCAGCTACTAAGCCCGGCAAAGCCTGCGCGCTGCCATCGATCAACGCATCGAGCAATTGCGGACGCTGGCTCAACTCATCAGCCAGTGGCGGAGCGAGCGTAAGGACGGCGATCAATTGCTCCAGCAGCGCCGGTTCCGCCTCTAACAGACGCAGGAAATTCACTACGGACGAGGCATTGTCGATCACGCTTTCCCAACGCGCTAAGGCTCTGTCAGGATCAGCGGCCTTAGCCAAAGCCTCCAACAAAGATGGCAGCATCGCACCCAGCGCATCTTGCGCAGCGGGCGATCGGAGCGATTGATAGCGCCCATCACTCCACCCCGCGATCCGTTTGGAAAGACGCTGCGGTTCTGAAAAGCCAAGCCCGGTTAGCGTAGCAATCAGCGTATCGGCAAGCGGTTCCGCTTCTTGCGCAATAGGAGCAGGAGCAGCGCTATCATCCTCTATTAGAGTGTCATAACAACGCGCGACTTGATCTGTGATTTCGGCCAATTCTGCGACCAAAGCTGCACCATCCGCCAGCCCATCCAATTGCGCGACATTGCCCAATGCCTCTCCTTCAGGAAGGCTGTGTGTCTGCCGGTCCTCAACCATCTGTAACCGGTGTTCGATGGTGCGCAGTCGGTCGTAAGACGCGCCCAACATGACCGCATCCTCAGCATCGATCCGCCCTGCCTCTGCCAAAGCATCGAGAGCGGCGCGCGTGCCCCGCACTCGCAAAGACGCATCGCGCCCGCCATGAATAAGCTGATGGGTTTGGGCGTAAAATTCAATCTCGCGAATGCCGCCGCGCCCTTGCTTTACGTTAAAACCGGGGCCGGGAACGTCTGCCCCATCATGGTTCGCGCGGATACGCTTGGTCAGCTGGCGGACCTCTTCAACTGCGCCAAAATCCAATGCTGATCGCCAGATGAAAGGGTCAATCTCTGCCAAGAATGCTTCGCCTGCTGCAATATCGCCAGCACAGGCACGAGCGCGGATGAAAGCGGCGCGCTCCCATGCCAAGGCGCTCGACTGATAATGCCCGCGCGCAGACCGCACGGATACAGCGGGCGGGGAAACTTCGCTATTGGGCCGAAGCCGCAAATCTACACGGAACACATATCCCTCTGCCGTGTTGGCCGAGAGTATCTGCGATATATCGCGAGCGTATCTTTGCGCGGCCTCCGCCGGATCATCGGACGCGCGGCGGGGCAAGATTTCTGGATCGAACAACAGAATAGGGTCAATGTCGGATGAGTAATTCAGCTCGCCCGCCCCCTGCTTGCCCAATGCCAATGCGATCATCCCAGCCGGTTCAGCATCGGGCACGCGTTTTTGGATTGCCGCCGTAATCGCTGCATCAAGCGCACGGTCAGCAAAGTCCGATAGCTCCGCCATGATGCGGGTTAGCGGAAATGCTTCCGCCAAATCGCCCAGAGCCAAAGCTGTCGCCAGCGCCAATTTCTCGCGCCGCAGAGCAACGTCAACATCAATGGCACCCTCTCCCGCATTCTTCGCCCAAGCCAGCGCACCTTCGCCATCTCCGGCGGCCAACAATTCAGCCAGCGTTCCTTGCCGATCCAATGCGCGCGCCAGAAAGGGAGCATGCGCCCGCGCACGTTCCAATCCGGATTGCCAATCAGATGCCATGTTCGCTTCCTGCCCGCGCAACCTTTGCCATGCAAGCCGCAGCTGTTGCGTCGCGCAAAGCTATTGGGCATGAGATGCGGCAGCAAATTTGAGAGGACACGCATCCCCATGATTAGAACTGCACTTATCGGCCTGAGCGCATTGACGCTTGCTGCCTGCTCCGGTGCTGGCAGCGATGCCAACGCCCCGCTCGACATTCCTGAAGTCGCGAATGGTGAAATATCCGAAGACACGATGAAGGATATTACCCGCGAACTTTCGCTCGATTCCTATGATGGCCGGATGCCGGGCACAGAAGGCGAAACGAAAACCGTCGCACTTCTCACCAAGAAATTCGAAGAGGCCGGGCTTGAGCCGGGCAATGATGGCAGCTGGGTGCAAGAAGTGCCCTTGGTCGAGATTACAGGCAAAGACTTCGCGCCGCTAACGATCAAAGGAGAGGGCGTAGATATCTCGCTTGCATCCAAAACCGATTGGGTCGGCGTAACCTATAAAGAAGAAGCCGAAACCACTCTGGCCGACAGCGAAATGGTGTTTGTCGGATACGGCATCAATGCGCCCGAACGTGATTGGAACGATTACGAAGGGTTGGATGTAAAAGGCAAAACTGTCGTCATCCTCGTCAATGATCCGGATTATGAGACAGAAGGTCTTGAGGGCACATTTAATGGCCGCGCCATGACATTTTATGGCCGCTGGACATACAAATATGAAGAAGCCGCTCGTCAAGGCGCAGCCGCCGCGATTATCGTCCACGATACAGAGCCAGCAAGCTATGGCTGGAATGTGGTTGAATCGAGCTGGTCCGGCCCGCAAGCCTATGCTGCGCGCGGTGACAATCCGCCGCCGCTGACAACGATGAATGGTTGGGTACAGAAAGAAAAAGCGCGCGAACTGCTGAAAGCAGCAGGTCAAGATCTGGATGCTCTAACAGCAGCGGCCAAGAAACCCGGTTTCGAAGCGGTTGAGTTGGGGCTGACCGCCTCCACAAGCTTCAAAAACGACATCCGGACTTTCAAATCGCAAAATGTGATTGGCGTATTGCCGGGAACAGAATCGCCTGACGAATATGTGATGCACACAGCCCATTGGGACCACCTTGGCCGCTGCACACCGGCACCGGATGGCGATGACATTTGCAATGGCGCTGTCGACAATGCCACTGGCACCGCTGCTCTTGTCGCTTTGGCAGAGGCGCACGGCAAAGCGGGCGCACCAAAACGCAGCCTCGTATTTTTGGCCGTAACAGCTGAGGAATCCGGCCTGCTGGGCGCATATTATTATGCCAGCAATCCCGTGTTCCCACTGGCGCAAACAGTGGGCGGCATCAACATGGATGCTTTCTTGATCGCTGGTCCGGCTAAGGATGTTGTAGTCGTTGGCCCCGGCAAGTCGCAATTGGATGATTTCTTGACCGCAGCTCTCGATGCAGATGGCCGCGTGATGACACCCAATCCCAACCCAGAAGCGGGCTATTACTACCGCTCTGATCACTTCGCATTCGCCAAACAAGGCGTACCGATGCTTTATGCTGATGGCGGCGAAGATCTGATCGAAGGCGGCAAAGAAGCGGGCGCAGCAGCGGCAGCAGATTACCGCGAAAACCGCTATCACGGACCCAAAGATGAGTATGACGAAAACTGGGATTGGTCGGGCGTTATGGCTGACCTCCAGCTGTTTTACCGCATCGGGCGCATGCTTTCCGAAAGCGGCAGCTGGCCGAACTGGAATGAAGGCGATGAGTTTAAAGCAACCCGCGATGAAAGCTGCGCTGAAGCGGACGCTGGCTGCTAATTAGCTTCATCTAATAGACGGAACAGAAAGCCGGTTCATGGCCATTTTTATGCCTCCTGAATGGGGACAACAAGAATGGCTGTGGATCGGCTTTCCGCATGATGCGCGCGAGTGGCCGGATGCCCTGGAGCAGGCGCAAGAACAGATCGCTGCTTTTGCGAATGCTGTGGCAGATAGCGGACAACAAGTGCGGCTAGTGGTGCGTGATGCGGCGAATGAGGTGCGTGCGCGCAGTTTAGTCTCAAACAATGTGACGCTAGAACGCCAGAGATATGGTGATATTTGGCTGCGCGATACTGGTCCGCTGATTGTGCGCGATGAGAGAGCGCCGGCTGCTCACCGCTTCCAGTTTAATGGCTGGGGCGGCAAATATCTGATGGAGGGCGACCAGACTGTCGGCTCTGATTTGGCCGAGGATGCCGATGTTCCCGTCGTCACATTGGATTGGATATTAGAAGGCGGTGCAATCGATACAGACGGCACTGGGCTGGCCGTGACCACTGAGCAATGCCTGCTCAATCCCAATCGCAATCCGAACATGAGCCGCGCGGATATTGAAGCCGCATTAGAACGCGACCTCGGCCTAACCCGCATGCTGTGGCTGGGTGAAGGGCTGGTCGGCGATCACACAGATGGCCATGTCGACAATCTTGCGCGGTTCGTGGGCGAGGCGCATTTGACGATCCCGCAAGCCCCAGACAGCGATGATCCCAATGCCGTCATTTATGATGATGCCGCCGCGCGCGCCACTGACTTCGGCTGCAAAGTCTCCCGCATCCCATCGGCCGGACGATACGAACAAGACGGCGCGATAGTCCCTGCCAGCTACGCCAATTTCGTCATCACCAATAGTCTAGTAGTGGTGCCTGTATTCGGCGCGGACAATGACGCAGCAGCAGTAGAAGCGCTCAGCGCACTCTTTCCAAATCGCCGCACAATCGGCCTACCAGCGGATGCCATTCTGGTAGGCGGAGGCGCTTTCCACTGCACCAGCATGCAAATGCCCGCCCTTTAAACGCTCTGAAATTGCACCGAAAATCCCGCCAACAGGGTTAACGTTAAGAACTCTTTAGGATTTGCCAGCGAAAGTCAGAGCATGTCCAAAGCAATCGCTTTTACGCAGGCTTATGCCTCTGCTGCCTACGAGCCCATTCGGGTCGCACTCGTCGGCGTGTGCGGACTGGCATTGATCGCGGCGGGACAAGCTCTTCCACTAATAGTGTAACCTTGCAGTAGATTGCCGCGAATACGTTAGCAGACCCTTCTGCTAGTGAGGCCGCTGCTATGACCGCATCAAGAAACTTCCTCGCGCCCATTTTGGGCGTTGTCGCCGCGATGACCGCAGGCACTGTGATTGTGTCGAGCGAAACCGCCGCACAAACCAAAACGCCGCAGGCCAGCGAACCTGTGCTGTTGGAACTTTTCACCAGCCAAGGGTGTTCATCTTGTCCGCCCGCTGACAGGGTCGCAGCAAAGCTGGACCGGCAAAGCGGTGCCGTCGTGCTGTCTCGCCCCGTAACCTATTGGGACCGGCTGGGTTGGAAAGACACTTTGGCGAGCGAAGCAAACACCGATTTGCAGCGTAGCTATGCCGGCAAACGGCTGCGCGGGCGTAATGGTGTGTACACCCCGCAGATCGTGACCGATGGCCGCTTTGGCGCAGTCGGAAGCCAAGAAAATCACGTCCGCACGCAGATGCAATTGGCTGGAACCGGACAGACTGCCGCCATTCGTGCCAAGCGGCTTGCAAATGGTCAGGCTGTCGTCGGCATTGCTGGCAAGACCCAGCGCAGCGCCAACTTGGAACTGGTCGCCGTGCAAAGCAAAGCAAAGGTCGCGATTGGCCGGGGCGAAAACTCAGGCCGCAACATCACTTACACCAATGTCGTGAGGTCCGACCGCGTGGTGGGTGATTGGTTTGGAGGCACGAAAAGCGTGAACCTTTCCGCGGACAATTTCGCTGTGAAAGGTGCTGATCGCTATGCGCTGGTGCTGCGCGAAAAGGGAAAGGCAGGTCGAGTCCTCGCCGCTAGCTGGGTGCGGCCCAATTAGCCGCCGATAACGCGCCACAATGCAACCAAAGCAGCCGCCGACAGAACCGTGCCGACAAAGATGCGCCATGCCGCATCGCTAATCTTGCCAAATGCCAATCCGCCGACCCAATTGCCGATTATGATCGCAGGGAACAGCGCGAGCGATAGGGCGAACAGGCGGACATCTACCTCGCCCATCACTAGGCCTGAAACAATCGCGGCAGCGGATGCCACGGTAAAGATTAGCAGCATGCTGGGCTTGGCGACTTGGCGCGGAATGGCTCGCCCCACGTAATAAGGCACCACTGGCGGTCCCGGCATTCCGGCAAATCCGGTGAGCAAGCCTGCCGCCACGCCCGTCACTCCGGTCTGTATGACGCCGGGTTCATCAGCGGGCCTTTCGGGCAGCATAAACAGCACGAATGCGACCAAAGCGACAAGCGCAATGATCAACCGCGCCAGATCGGGCGGAGTGATGGTGAGCAGATAAAGCCCTGGCGCTGTCGTCACTACCACCAAAGCGCTGATGACCCATGCGGACCGTTCCGCATCAACCACCAGCCGCCGAACCTCCAACAGGCCGATAAACAGCATGGCAAAATTGGCGATCATCACTGCCTCAACCGGAGTCATGGCCAGCGCAAGCACGGGCACCAACAATAACGCCAGCCCAAACCCCGCCAATCCGCGCACAAATGCCGCGGTAAAGGCAGTCGCAAGCGCTGCCCCGATTTGCAGCGCGCTTAATCCATCAAGAATGTCCAAAAGCTAGACCGATCAGCTGCGAAGATCGGGCGGCGTTGCGCCCTTGGTCAGCATCGCAATCGCATCATCAAGGCTGAGCACCTGCTGCTGCTTTTCGCCAAGCGTGCGGATCGCAACCGTGCCTTCTTCTGCTTCGCGCATACCGACAACAAGCAAATGCGGGACTTTCGCCAAGGAATGCTCGCGCACTTTGTAATTGATCTTCTCATTGCGAAGATCAACTTCCGTGCGGATACCGGCAGCTTTCAGCTTGGCCAGCACTTCCTCCCCATAGGGGTTCGCATCAGTCACAACGCTGGCAACAACCGCCTGTGTCGGGGCAAGCCAGAGCGGCAATTTGCCCGCGAAATGCTCAATCAGAATGCCGATAAAGCGCTCATACGATCCGTAAATCGCGCGGTGCAGCATCACGGGCCGGTGGCGTCCGCCATCCTCACCCACATAGGTCGCATCAAGCCGATCTGGCAGCACACGGTCGCCTTGGATCGTGCCAACTTGCCAAGTGCGGCCAATTGCATCGGTTAGATGCCATTCCAGTTTCGGCGCATAAAACGCCCCTTCGCCCGGCAATTCTTCCCAGCCGAACTCATCATTGTCCATGCCTGCTTCGGCCACGGCATCGCGCAATTCCTGCTCTGCCTTGTCCCAATCAGCATCCGAGCCGAACCGTTTTTCAGGCCGTGTCGCCAGTTTTACGTGATAGGTGAAGCCAAAGTCTTTGTAGATATCATCGGCTAGCTTACAAAAAGCGCGCACTTCATCCACAACTTGATCTTCGGTGCAGAAAATATGCGCATCATCTTGCGTAAATTGTCGCACACGCATCAAGCCGTGGAGCGCACCGTGGGGTTCATTGCGGTGGCAGCAGCCCATTTCGCCCAGCCGGATCGGCAAATCTTTATAGCTGGTAATGCCTTGTTTAAAAACGAGAACATGCGCGGGGCAGTTCATCGGCTTAATCGCCATCCAGCTGGCATCTTTCGCCACAGCAGGCGCAGCCGCGCCGCCATCTTCATCGACTTCGGGCACGATATCGGGCACAGCAAACATGTTTTCTGCATATTTGCCCCAGTGACCCGACTGCTCCCACTGGCGAATGTCCATCACCTGCGGCGTCTTAATTTCGCGGTAGCCGCCTGCGTCCATTTTGCGGCGCATATACGCCTCTAGCTCGCGCCAAACCATATAGCCCTGCGGATGCCAGAACACGCTGCCATGGGCTTCTTCTTGCAAGTGGAACAAGTCCATTTCGCGGCCCAATTTGCGGTGATCGCGCTTGCCTGCTTCTTCCAAATTATGAAGGTGCTGATTGAGCTGTTTCTTATTGAGCCAGCCCGTTCCGTAAATCCGCGTCAGCTGTGCATTCGCCTGATCGCCGCGCCAGTATGCACCGGCGACACGCATCAATTTGAACGCTTGCGGATCGAGCTTTCCAGTAGAGGCGAGATGCGGCCCGCGGCACATATCCAGCCACGCACCATCGCTGCCCGGTTCGCCCGACCAATAGACCGTAAGCTCCTCATTTTCGGGCAGTTCCTGCGCCCATTCCGCTTTAAACGCTTCGCCATCTTTTTCCCATTTGGAGATTAGATCAGCGCGGCTCCACACCTCGCGAACCAAGGGTTTATCAGCCTTGATAATATCGCGCATTTTCTCTTCGATCGCAGGCAGGTCTTCGCTGCTGAAAGGCTCGCGGCCTTTGGGAGCCATTACGTCGTAATAGAACCCATCTTCGGTCGCCGGGCCAAAAGTAATTTGCGTGCCGGGGAAGAGCGCCTGCACCGCCTCAGCCAAAACATGTGCGAAGTCATGGCGGGCAAGTTCCAGCGCATCAGCTTCGTCCTTAAAAGTGATCAGCGCGAGGCTCGCATCACCCTCAAATGGGCGTCCGATATCGCGAACCTCTCCATCCACACGCGCGGCAATCGCAGCTTTCGCAAGGCCGGGGCCGATAGCTGCCGCTACATCATAAGGAGTGGAGCCTGCGGGCATTTCGCGCACAGAGCCATCGGGGAGAGAGATTTTCAGAAGTTCAGTCATCAATAACAGTCCATTTGGTCACAAAAACCCATGGCACAAGCAGGCCCGTAGCAGAAGCACGGATTTGCAGTTTTGCCGTTTGAGAAAAGGGAAGGACACTTTCTATATTGGAAAGCTAACTTGACATTGCCGCGAATCAATGACAAGTGTGCTTTCCATAAATTCAAGGGAGCTTGTCTAATGGCAATACGTACTCAAATCATTCTCTGGGCAACTGGCATCATCACGCTGGCGCTATTCCTGCAATCATCCGACCTCAGCAATGGCGCGAGCCTTGGCATAATCGCCGGGCTTTCAGGCGCAGCGATGGGTACGATTTCCAGTTCGAAAGCCAGAAAGCGGTGCAAGTAATGGCGCAGCGCGACCCCGCCTATCGCCGCTATATTGCCCGCTTCATTCCGCTGGCCATCTTCTATTTGGCGAGCGTCATGCTGGCCACATGGCTTTTGCCGGACGACGCGCCAATCAACGCGCTGCTAATCGGGCTTGGCTTGATGACTGGCCTTGCGGTGGCGGGCTGGATTTGGACATTTGCGCGGCTTCTCATTGAATTGGAGGATGAATTTCTAAAACTTCTGGAAGTTCGCAAAATGATTGTCGCCACCGGCTTCATTTTATTGATCACGAGCATGTGGGGGATCTTGGAACTGTATTCGCCAGCCATTCCGAAGCTGCCCGTTTTTTTCGTCTTCCCGCTGTGGTGCCTAGGCCTTGCTTTAGGGCAACTTTACAACCGCATCACCATGGGCACAGGGGGCGGTCCCTGCTGATGAAAAACCGTCTCAAAGTTTTGCGCGCAGAGCGCGATTGGAGCCAGCAAGATTTGGCCGATCAATTGGGTGTCAGCCGACAAAGCGTAAATGCGATTGAGAAGGGGCGCTACGACCCATCGCTGCCGCTCGCTTTCAAAATTGCTGATGTTTTTGAGCTTGCGATAGAGGCCATTTTTGAGAGAAATTAGCCAAAAAAGGCGTGAAAATGTTGAAGAATGTTGAGATTTGTTGACGAAGATTGTCCCAAATCACATTCTAGAGACGCTAAGATCACTTGAGACGGGGCATTTGTGGCTTTAGGCTTCGGCTTATGAGCGACGTTCAATTTCACACAATCCCAACAGGCAGGCGGATCGCTTACCGCTTCACCGATGGAAACAGTCCGGCACTCGTTTTCCTACCCGGCTATATGTCCGATATGGATGGCGGGAAAGCCACCGCCATGTTCGAAGATGCAAAAAGCCGCGGACAGGCATGCCTGCTGTTGGATTACTCCGGCTGCGGCAAATCTGACGGTGATTTTGCCGATGGCACTCTCAGCCAGTGGCGCGATGAAGTTCTTGAGCTGATCGCGGCGAAGATCACCGGCCCTGTGATCGTGATCGGATCGTCGATGGGCGGCTGGCTAATGCTGCTGGTGGGTGAGGCTTTAGGAGATCAGCTGGCCGGAATAATCGGCATCGCGTCTGCACCGGATTTTACCGATTGGGGCCGCAGCGAAGCGGACAAAGCCAAGCTGGTTGCGGGCGAGACTGTTTACGATGAAAATCCCTACGGTCCCGATCCAACACCAATGCACGGAGGGCTGTATCAAGATTCGCTTCAGCACATGCGGCTGGAAACCGATATTGCGATCACCGCGCCGGTGCGCCTGCTCCACGGGCAAAAAGACGTCGATGTGCCTTGGGAGATCAGTATGCGCCTAGCAAAAGCGCTTCGTTCGGCTGACGTAAAGGTGACATTGATCAAAGACGGGGATCACCGCCTGTCGCGCGATTCCGATGTGGCATTGCTGCTGCAAACTGCGCGCACTCTGACAGACGAAGTTTCGAAAAGGTCCTGAATGTCTTTTACCGCTGCCCTTATCCTGATGCTGCAAGTTGGCCCCAATCCGGCCGCTGGGGGGATTCCCGATTATTCCGAGGAAATCCTGAACCGGCCTGAACGCGGCGGCGTTGTTAAAGAAGACACAGACAATCGGATCGGCCCGCTAGAGCGTGTCCCGCCAAGCATCGCCAATTCTTGGCTGAAAGAATGCCTAAGTCTGGTCGAAAGCGATCCGGCCCGCGCGCATGTTCAATCGCAAGTTCGCGCCTCTTCCAAAACGGGCGACGACCGCGTGCTTGCCAATCATTGCCTTGGCCTAGCCGCGACACAATTGGAACGCTGGGACGAGGCGCAGACGGCTTTCATCGCGGCGCGCGACGAAGCTCCGATGAATGACGCGCGTTTCCGTGCGCGGCTTGGCACAATGGCGGCTGGCGCAGCTATGGGCGGCGGCAATGCGCCTGCTGCACTGACATTCCTAGGCGTGGCGCAGCGCGATGCAGAGGCGGCAGCGGCTAAGGATTTGCAAGCCATTATCGCTATCGAACAATCCCGCGTTCTGGTCGGTCAAGGCCGATTGGCAGAGGCTGAACCCTATCTTTCTCACGCACAATCATTGCGCCCCAACGATGTTGAGGCTGTGCTGCTAAATGCGACTTTGCTGAGGCGGCTCAATCGGCTTGACCAAGCGCAAGCGCAGATCGAAGCTGCGTCTGCGCTCGCCCCGCTTAACCCGGCCGTTGGATTGGAAGCAGGCGTGATCGCAGTGCTGGGCGGACGCGATGATGCCGCGCGCATTAGCTGGCAATCGGTGGTCGACACTGCGCCGGATAGCGATTTCGCTAAGACTGCTCTAAGCTATATCGCACAATTGCAATAAAGCCCCCTTCGGCAGAGGCGAATACTCCATGACCACACTTTCCGCCCTCGACCTTGTTCCCGTGCGCGAAGGCGGTGATTTACCGCAGGCTTACCGCGATGCAGTGGAGCTAGCCCAATCAGCAGAGAGGCTCGGCTACAAACGGTTTTGGGTGGCGGAACATCACGCGATGGAAGGGATTGCGGGCGCAGCGACTTCCGTCGTTCTTGCGCATATTGGCAATGCCACCAGCACCATTCGCATCGGATCGGGCGGGATCATGCTGCCCAATCACAACCCGTTTGTGATCGCGGAGCAGTTCGGCACGCTTGAGGCGCTTTTCGGACCGCGCATCGACTTGGGCCTAGGCCGCGCACCGGGCGCTGATGGCCGCATCCAGCAGGCTTTCCGTAAGAATTTGCATCAAGCAGCAGAACATTTCCCGCAGGATGTACAGGAATTGCGCGCGCTTTTATCAGGCGAGCCAAAGCTGCCGATCGCTGCAACACCGGGTCTGGGTGCAAGCATTGAAATGTGGATGCTTGGGTCGAGTCTGTTTGGCGCGCAGCTCGCAGCGAAACTCGGGCTACCTTATGCTTTTGCAGCGCATTTTGCGCCCGATCATCTGGACGCTGCTTTGACTTTGTACCGCCGCGATTTTCAGCCATCGGATGCTTTGGCAAAACCGCATGTGATGGTCGCCATGAATGTGTTTGCAGCGGATACTGAGGAAGAGGCGCGCACTCTTGCATCAAGCCAGCAGCAAAGCTTTGTTCGGCTGCGCAGCGGTGAGCCCGGCAAATTGCCGCCGCCGATTGAGGATTACACCTCAACCTTGCCCGCGCCAGCGCGCGCCATGCTCGATCATTTGGGTCAAGCAGCAGCGGTTGGCACGCCCGACCAAGTCCGCGCATCTATGCATGCTTTTATCGAGCGAACACAGGCGGATGAAATCATCGTATCCGGTGCCAGCTTTGACCCTGCCGCGCGCATCCGCACGTTAGAAGTCGCCGCAGAAGCGGTGAAGCACGTAGAAGCCGCATAGGGGAAACCCCAGCGTTTATCCTGACTTGCGGCAGCGCTAAGACAGGCCTATCCTCACGCAAATATAATGCGGCGCACGATAATAATATTACGCCGGCAACCTATTGAGTAGGATGGGAGCAGGATTACCGTGGCTCAAAAAGCGGCATCAAAAAGCGCGCCCAAAAGCGCCCGCAAAAAAGCACCAAAGAATGCGGGCAGCGGCAAGCACCTTAGCGCGCTGACGCGGCATCTGAAGGATGCGATCCTGCCCGGCGATACCGGCTTTGCACCAAAGGCATTGAAAGAGGCTGCGAGCTTCCTTCTCAGCGCAGCGCAAAAACGCAGCAAGAACCGTTCTGTGCTGGCTTTGGAAAGTATCAAGGACACTGGCCCCGACGGACGCCTGATGCTGCGGATCGCCATCATCAATGATGATATGCCGTTTTTGGTGGACTCGCTGGCCGCGACCATCGCGTCTCAAGGCCTTTCTATCGAGCGCCTTGTCCACCCCGTTGTTTCCGTCACCCGCAATGCGGGCGGCACGCTAACGCAGCTTAATCCGAAACCTGCAAAAGACGCTGCACGCGAATCGATGATCTACATCGAAACAGAGCGTGTCGATGCCCGCCAACGCCGCGAGATTGAACGCCATTTGCGCGTAACATTGGGCGATGTGCGCGCCGCAGTGAAAGACTGGCCGAAAGTGCAAGCGGCGATGGAAAGCGATGCTGATGCGATGGGCGCGCAAAAAACCTCCGCCCTGCTGCATTGGTTCAATCAAGGCATGTTGACGCAGCTTGGCCATTTGACCCGCGACAAAAAGGGTAATGTAACCGGCGCATTGGGGATTTGCCGGAAAAGCTCAACGCATCTTTTGGCCGATGCATCCTACACCAGAGCCTTTGATTGGTTTGCCGAGGATTCCGCGCGCGAGCTGCTGATCGTTAAAGCCAACACAATCGCCAATGTGCATCGCCGTGTGCCGCTTGACCTGCTGATTGTGCCGGTAAAAACTGGCGGGAACATCACGGCATTGTCTGTGCATGCAGGCGTATGGACTAGCGCCGCGCTCGCCAGTCCGCCCACACAAGTCCCGCTGCTGCGCGGCCATTTGGACGGCATCACTCAGCAGCTCGGTTTTGACCCTGCTGGCCATGCGGGCAAAGCGCTCCTCCACGCGCTCACCGCTATGCCGCATGATTTGCTGCTTGGCCTTGCTCAGGAAGATATTGCGCGCCTTGCCACAGCGATGATGGGGCTGGTTGACCGCCCGCGTCCGCGCCTTGCGATGGTGCAGGCACCGCTGAAACGGCATCTATTCGCCTTTGTCTGGTTGCCGCGCGACATGCTGTCCACGCAGGTCCGCGAAGGGATTGAGGCGATGCTGACCGGCAGTACGGGCGCGCAAATGCTGGATTGGAGCTTAGAGGTTGAGGGCGGCAATCTTGCTATGCTGCGGTTCGTTCTCGACATTCGCCAAGCGAGCATATTGCCCGATGCGGCCGACTTAGAAGCACAATTGCTTGATCTGCTGCGCGGTTGGAGCGAGGCGGTTGAGCGCGAGCTTGCCAAGAGTGAGGAACCCAGCCGCGCCGCTGCGCTTGCCAGCCGCTATGCCGAAGCATTCCCAGCCGGATATCGCGCCACCTACCGCCCGCGCGATGCCGCGATTGATATTCGCCGCTTGCGCACTCTTGCCACAAACGCTGCGCAAAATGCCGCGCGGGGCCGTGATGCGCGCCTGTTTGGACTGCCCGGTGATGCGCCGCATGAGCTGCATCTGACCATCTATCAGCATTCGGGCGAGCTTAATTTGTCTGATGCTGTCCCAGTGTTGGAGAACTTTGGCTTCCGCGTTTTGACGCAGGCAGCGACCCTTTTGGATGAAGGCAATTTGGGCGAAATCCATGATTTCAGCCTCGCTCTTCCGCGGGGTCAGAAAGCCGCCGATCTGCTGGAACGTGCAGACGCATTGGAAAGCGCGATTGCAGCAGTTCTGAATGGAGAGGCGGAAAACGGTCCCTTCAACCTCTTGGTCGTGGGCGTGGGATTGGCCGCAGGCGAAGCAAACTGGCTGCGCGCATTTTATCGCTATCTTCGCCAAACCGGCATGAGCTTCAACATCTACACCGTTGTCGATGCTTTGGCTGCAGCGCCCGCTGTGACGAAAGCCTTGGTGGCTTTGTTCACCGCCCAGCATGACCCCGCCTTTAAGGGTAAGCGAGCAGACGCAGCCAATGCCGCCCGCAAAGCTCTGAAATCCGGCCTAGCCAAAGTGAGCGCGATCAATGATGACCGGCTGCTGCGGCTCTACGCAGCACTGATTGAGGCGATATTGCGCACCAATGCCTTCGCGCCCGCTGCCGAAGAGGCGCTCGCGTTTAAAATCGAATCCGCCAATGTCCCCGGCCTGCCCAAACCCCTGCCTTGGCGTGAGATTTTCGTCTATTCCCCGCGCGTAGAGGGTATCCATTTGCGCTCCGGCCCGATCGCACGCGGCGGGCTGCGCTGGTCCGACCGGCGCGATGATTTCCGCACCGAAATCCTTGGCCTGATGAAAGCGCAGCGAGTGAAAAACGCTGTGATCGTGCCCGCGGGCGCTAAGGGTGGATTTTACCCCAAACAGCTGCCCAATCCTGCGCATGACCGTGATGCTTGGGCGGCAGAGGGGCAGGCGAGTTATGAGCTATTTATCCGCACGCTTTTGTCCGTCACCGACAATCTGAAATGCGGCAAGACAATCCACCCGCCACAAACCGTCATCCATGATGGCGAAGACCCCTATTTCGTGGTTGCCGCCGATAAAGGCACAGCGCGTTTCAGCGATGTTGCCAATGCCATTGCAGAGGACCGCGGGTTCTGGCTGGGCGATGCTTTCGCCAGCGGCGGCTCCAATGGTTATGATCACAAGGCGATGGGCATTACCGCGCGCGGCGCATGGGTGTCTGTTCAGCGGCATTTCTTAGAGCGCGGCGTGGATGTGCAAAATGATCCCGTTCGCGTTGTAGGCTGCGGCGATATGTCGGGCGATGTGTTTGGCAATGGCATGCTGCTGTCGAAATCGATCAAATTGGTCGCAGCGTTTGACCACCGCCACATCTTTATCGACCCCGATCCCGATCCGGCGACCAGCTGGAAAGAACGCAAACGGCTGTACGATCTGCCGCGTTCAAGTTGGGCAGATTACTCCGCAAAATTGATGTCCAAAGGCGGCGGCATTTACCCCCGCGATGCGAAGAGCATTTCATTGAGCAAAGCCGCTCGAGAGGCTTTGGGCGTGACCGAAAGCGAATTTGAACCCGAAGCATTGATCGCTGCGATCCTAAAATCGCCGGTTGATCTGATCTGGTTCGGCGGGATCGGCACTTACATCAAAGCATCCTCGGAGAATAACGCAGCGGTTGGCGATCCCGGCAATGACACTTTGCGCGTTTCTGCCAATGAATTGCGCGCTGCCGCCATTGGCGAAGGTGCAAACCTCGGCATAACGCAGGCAGGCCGGATTGAGTTCGCTTTGCTAGGGGGACGGATCAACACCGACTTCATCGACAATTCCGCTGGCGTGGATTGTTCCGACAATGAAGTGAATATCAAAATCGCGCTGCAAGCCGCCCTGCAATCGGGCAAGCTTTCCTCGAAAAAGCGCAACAATCTGCTCGAGACGATGACCGATGACGTCGCCGATATCGTGCTGGAAGATAACCGGCTGCAAGCGCTGGCTCTGTCCATCGCAGAAGCGGGCGGCGCGGATGATACCGGGCCATATTTGCGGCTGATGGAAACATTGGAAGAGGGCGGTGCGCTTGACCGCAGCACGGAAGGGCTGGCGGATAATGAAGCCTTCACTCGCCGCGCGGCAGAGGGCAGCGGGCTTGTCAGGCCAGAGCTATCGGTCCTGCTATCCTCCACCAAGCTCGTTCTTCAAGACGCGATTGAAGCGAGCGCCCTGCCAGAGGATGCGGGGCTAGAAGATGCGCTAATCGCATCCTTCCCCGCTGCCATGCGCAAAGCCTATGCTGCGCAGATCAAATCGCACCGCCTGCGCCGCGAAATGATCGCGACAGAGCTTGCAAACCGGATCGTCAACCGGCTGGGTCTGCTTCCGCCATTTGAACTCGCCGAAGAAGAAAGCGTGCCGCTGGATTATGTTGCCAGCGCATTCGTCGCGGTAGACGGACTTTTCGATGTGGCCGCTATCTGGCGCATGTTGGAAACCGCCAAAATGCCCGAGCCGGCGCGAATCTTGATGTTTGAAAAGGTCGCAATTGCCACGCGCGGACAGATGGCAGATGTGCTGCGGCTGGGCGCAGGCAAGCGCGCGCCATCGGACCTGATCGCTGAACTGAGCAGCGGCATGGCGGAATTGCGCAAAGGGCGCGATGTGCTGCTGACTGGCGAAGCGCGTGAGCAATCTACTAAAATGCAGGAGCAATTCACCGCCGCTGGCGCGCCTGCCAATGTCGCAGAAGCCGTGGCTGCTCTGTTTGAACTGGACGGATCAGCGGGCCTTGCAAGCCTTGCGAAAGATGCAGGAATTTCGCCCACCAAACTAACCGGAGCCTTTGGCGCATTGGGAATGCAATTGGGTCTGGACTGGGCGCAAGGAACCGCCGCTTTAATGGAGCCTTCGGACGTTTGGGAGCGGTTGCTGGTCGCAGGGCTAGCCCGCGATTTTCAGCATATGCGGCTCGACTTCTTGCGCAAATTGCTGCGCGGCAAAGCGAAAAAGGCTGATCCTGCCAAGGCTGTCGAAAGCTGGGCAGGCGAAAATGCAGTCGCTATCAGCCAGTTCCGCAGCATGGTCGCGCGGGCAGAGGCGCAACCTGATGTGGCACCGTCAATGCTTGCACAAATCGCCAGCCAAGCGCGTAATCTGCTTGAACGCTAGGCACGCGTCAGACCCGCTGATTTAACGCATTGACGCTTGACCTTAGCGCGATTTAGGCCGACTCACTGTTCCATGAATTCGGCTGATATTGTCATTGTGGGGACAGGCCATGCGGCCGCCCAAGCAGCGATCGCTCTACGCCAACAAGGGCATGAGGATACCATCCTTATGCTCGGGCGCGATGCGCATCCGCCCTATGAACGCCCGCCTCTTTCGAAAGAATATCTCGCTGGCGATAAGCCGTTTGAGCGGATTATGATTCGGCCTGAAAAGTTTTGGGCGGATAAGGGCGTAACCCTGCAATTGGGCAAGGCTGTCACCGAAGTGGATTGGATGGCGCATCAGGTGTTGCTGTCCGATGATAGCCGCATCACATACCGCAAGCTAATTTGGGCGGGCGGCGGTGATCCGCGGCGGCTTTCTTGCCCCGGCGCAAACCGCAAAGGTGTGCATGCCGTGCGCGATAAGCGCGATGTTGATGCGATCATGGCTCAGCTTGATGCGGGCGCGAAGAAGGCGGTTATTGTTGGCGGCGGCTATATCGGATTGGAAGCTGCTGCTGTCCTGCGCAAGCTGGATTGCGAAGTGACTTTGCTGGAGGCGCTACCACGCGTTTTGGCGCGTGTTGCGGGCGAAGAACTCAGCGCATTTTATCAGGCTGAACATATCAAAAATGGTGTCGATCTGCGGCTGGAAACGGCGCTGGAATCGATCACCTATGATGATGACGGCGTGACCGGCGTTAAGCTGGCAGATGGTGAAGAGATTGCCTGCGACATGGTCATCGTGGGCATCGGTATCGTGCCCAGCGTGGCTCCATTGATTGCATGCGGTGCAGCAGGGTCAAACGGGGTCGACGTGGACGTCTATTGCCGCACAACCTTGGACGATATCTATGCCATCGGGGACTGCGCGGCCCATGCCAACCCCTTTGCCGATCAAGCCGTGATTCGATTGGAATCGGTTCAAAACGCCAATGATATGGCGAACACGACAGCACGCGCGATTATGGGCGAGAAAGAACCTTACAATGCGCTGCCATGGTTCTGGTCGAATCAATATGATCTGAAATTGCAAACCGCTGGCCTCAGCCTGGATTTTGACCAGACTGTGCTGCGCGGCGATCCTGCCACGCGCAAATTTGCCGTCTGCTATTTGAAAGAAGGCGTGCCGATTGCTTTTGATTGCGTCAACAATGCCAAGGATTACGTTGGCGGGCGCAAGTTGCTGGAAAGCAGGCCGGGCGTGATCGACGCAGATTTGCTAGCCGATACAGAGGTTCCGCTTAAATCGCTTGTTTAAGCTGAGAAGCGGCCCATTCTGCCGCCTCCGCCACCACCGGATCGGGGTCCGTCACCAGCGCATCCACTGGCGCAATCAGCGCTCCATTTCCGCTGTTCCCCGCTGCGATCAGGCAGTTTCGTACAAACCGGTCGCGCCCTATCCGTTTAATCGGGGAGCCTGAAAACAGCGCGCGAAATCCCGCATCATCCAGGCTGAGCAAATCCGCCAGATGCGGCGCAGTTAGCTCTGCACGCGGCATAAAATCGCGGTGGCGCTGCGCAGTTTCCGCAAATTTGTTCCATGGACACACGGCAAGGCAATCATCGCAGCCATAGATTCGGTTGCCCATGGGTTTGCGAAACTCATGCGGGATTGGCCCTTTGTGTTCAATTGTCAGATAAGAAATGCAGCGGCCTGCATCGAGCTTGTACGGAGCGGGAAACGCATCTGTGGGGCAGGCGGTTTGGCAGGCATTGCATGAACCGCAGCGGTCATCATGCGGGGTATCCGCTTCAAAAGGGATCGTGGAATAGATCGCACCAAGGAACAGCCAATTGCCATGAGTTTTGCTGACCAGATTGGTGTGCTTACCTTGCCAGCCCAACCCCGCAGCCTCTCCCAATGGTTTTTCCATCACCGGCGCTGTATCCACAAACACTTTGAGCGGATTATCGGGGGCGCGCGCGGTCATCCACCGCGCCAGCGCTTTCAGCCGCTTTTTAAGCGTATCATGATAATCCTTACCCTGCGCATAGACGGAAATGCGGGCGTGGCTATCGTCGCCTTCTAAAGCCATGGGGTCAGAAGAGGGCGCATAGCTCATCCCCAATGCGATCACCGATTTCGCCTCTGGCCACATCGCATTAGGGGACCGGCGCACATCGGCGCGCTCCTCCATCCATTCCATGCTGGCGTGATGCCCCTCACCCAGCCAAGCCTGCAATCGCTGCGTGCGCACAGGATCTTCATCAGGCGCGGCAAAACCAATCGCGGCGAAACCCAGCGATGCCGCCTCTGCCATAAGATCAGCCCGCATTGCGGCGACTTCTGAGGGATTGGTTACAGCGGCGTTAACCACGTTTGGGGTTGCTCCTGTTTAGTCATCGCGGTTAACCGAGCGCTCTATGAACATGGTGGTAAGCGATCCGATGGTTACGAGCAAACTCCAAAGCGAAGGCGGCAACACAGCAAATGGCCGACCGCTGGCTATCGAAGCGCGCGGGCTGGTCAAGCGGTTCGACGATACGATTGCCGTCCACAATGTCGATATTTCCGTGCCCGAAGGCGCGATTTACGGCATTCTTGGTCCCAATGGCGCGGGCAAAACCACCACGCTTCGCATGCTTTTGGGCATTATTGACCCCGATGAAGGCGTAAGGCGCGTGTTCGGCCATGACCGTCCGCATGATATTGCGCGGTTGATCGGATATCTGCCTGAAGAACGCGGGCTTTACCCATCGATGAAAAGCATCGACGCCATCGCCTTTATGGGCGCATTGCGCGGGCTAACGCTGGAAGAAGGAAAAAAACGCGGGATGGAATTGCTTGAACAGCAAGGCTTAACCCATGCCGCCGACCGTCAAATCCGCCAGCTTTCCAAAGGCATGGCGCAAACCGTGCAATTGGTCGGCACGCTGATCCACCGCCCGAAACTGGTGGTGCTGGACGAGCCATTTTCCGGCCTCGATGCGATTAACCAAGGCAAGCTGGAGCGCATGATCCGCGCGCTGGCCGATGATGGCACAACGGTGATATTCTCCACCCACGTAATCCACCATGCAGAACGGCTTTGCGAAGGTGTAGCGATTATCGCAGGCGGCAAAGTGCCCTATGCTGGCAGTGTCGAGACCGCGCGTGACCGCATCCCTGCACAAGTCCGGCTGGAAACGCGGGCCCGCGAAGGGGCATGGACCAGCGCTCTACCCAAAGACACTCGCCGCGAAGGCGATCATTTCATGTTCGACCTGCCCGAAAGCGGCGTTGAGCCATTGCTACGCGAATTGATCGAAGGGGAGGCGGGCATTCTCTCGCTCTCTATCGAACGCGCAGGATTGCACGATGCTTTTGTTCATATTGCGGGCGAGGCGGCGGCAGCTGAAATGGGCGAAACCGGCGAAGGAGAGGGCGCATGACCGACCAAGCCCTTGCCTCAACCCAAACATCGCGCCTCACCATGTTGCAGGCCGCATTCGTCGTGGCACGCCGCGATTTCCTAGCGATTATGTTTTCGCGCAGCTTCATCTTCTTTCTACTTGGCCCACTACTGCCAGCAATCATAATGGGGCTTTCCTTTAGCCTTGGATCAGCGACGGCGCAGGAAAAGGTACAACCTTCTATCGCGGTTCAGATGTCAGAAAATGACACTGTCAGATTGGAACGCGCGAATGAAAAGCTAAGGCAGGAATTGGGCGGCAGAGTGCCAGAAATCACTCGAATACCGCTCGCGGTAAATGGTGGTCCAGCCATTGCCGGCGACGTCTTAAGCGACACTAGCGGCAAATATGGAGCCGTGCTGAGCGGATCGCTAAAAGAGCCTTTGCTAACCGCCACACCAGACCGGCTGAATGCATGGCGCGGGCTGATCGCAATGCAATTGGCACTGACACAATCGGGCGGAACCGTCGCCTATCCTGATCTCGTCACTGAAAAGATTGAAACCAGCGGGCTGAAAACCAAAGACCAGCGGCAGGATACAGCGCAAATTTCCATGACCGTTTTGTTCATGCTGATGATGATGCTGGCAGGCATGGTGCTGTCGAATTTGGTCGAGGAAAAGGCGAATAAGATCATCGAAATCCTCGCCGCGGCCCTTCCGATGGATGCCGTATTCCTAGGCAAATTGTTCGCAATGCTAGCGGTATCACTGGTTGGGATTAGCGTGTGGTTCGGCCTTGCCGGCCTGTTCTATTACCTTGGCGGAGATGTTGGCGGTTACCGCGAAGTGGTCGACAATATGCCGGAACCAGGCGTGGGTTGGCCATTGTTTGCGCTGCTATTCGTCGTCAACTTTTCCATGGGTTATCTGCTGATCGGATCGCTCTTCCTCACCATTGGCGCACTGGCCAGCACGGTGCGCGAGGTTCAAACATTATCGATGCCGGTCACGATGATGCAGCTATTCATCTTTATCTTCGCAAGTTTTGCCCTGCTCGGCGCAAACTTTTGGGTCGAAATGGCGGCCATAGCATTCCCGCTATCATCACCCTTTGCCATGACGGCGCGGGCAGCCACTAGCGAGCTGATTTGGCCGCATCTGGCGAGCTTTGCTTATCAAGCGGTTTGGGTGTTGATCTTCATCCGATTTGGCGCGAAATTGTTCCGCAGCAAGGTGATGAAATCAGGTGGGGGCGGCGGAACCACGAAGCGTTCGGTCTGGCAGCGAATATTCAAGCGTAAAGCCACAATGCAATCTTAGCGTTTGGCGTAACATTAGGTTCGCTCATGCAACTTATATTGACATTGATGTAAATACGGTCAGGATGCTTTCCGAAGAGCGACCGTGTTTAAGAGTCGCCCGCATAGGAGAGATCAATGGCCACGCTCGCTGAAGATAAGCCCGCCGCAAAGCAATGGACGCGCTCACCCAAAGCGCATGAGGCATTGAAAGCGCATTTCGATGCCAATCCAGAAACACGGCCAGAGCATCCCCATAAATGGGATACGAGCCGGTCCGACATCTATGCTGAGAACACTTGGCAGCCGATCTTCAAAGAAATGCGCGCCGCTGGCCCGCTACACTACATTCCGGAAAGCCCGTTTGGCCCCTATTGGAGCGCAGTCAGCCATAAGGTTATCCAGCATATCGAAGCCCTGCCAGAGGCGTTCTCTTCCAGCTGGGAACATGGCGGCATCACCATCCTAGAACGGCTGGAAGATGAAGAAGCCGAAGACGCAGAGCGTTTCGAATTGCCCATGTTCATCGCAATGGACCGGCCCAAACATACCGGCCAGCGCCGCACAGTTGCGCCTGCATTTAAGCCTGCCGAAATGAAGCGGATGGAAGATCAAATCCGTCAGCGCACGGGCGAATGCCTTGACGGCCTGCCGCGCGGCGAAACCTTCAACTGGGTCGATAAAGTCTCCATCCCGCTCACAACTGGCATGCTTGCCTTGCTGTTCGACTTCCCATGGGAGGACCGCGATCTGCTGACTTTCTGGTCGGATTGGTCAGGCGATACAGAGCTAATGCTCGCCGGTAAAAGCATGGAGGAAACGCGCCGCAATATCCAAATGGAAATGGCGGAATATTTCCAGCAACTTTGGGCGAAAAAATCGGGCGAAGAAGCCGGTCTGGATCTTATCTCTATGATGATCCACTCGCCCGCAATGAACCAGATGAGCCCGCAGGAATTTATGGGCAATCTGGTGCTGCTGATCGTTGGCGGAAACGATACGACCCGCAACACCATGTCAGGCATTATCCATGCGATGGATAAATTCCCCGATCAGCGCAAACTGTTCGAAACCCAGCCTGATCTCATCCCGAATGCAGTGCAAGAATGCATCCGCTATCAGACCCCGCTGAAACATATGCGGCGGACCTGCACCGAAGATACAGAGGTTTTCGGGCAGACCATCAAAGCGGGCGATAAAGTTGTGCTGTGGTATAATTCAGCCAACCGTGATGAGACCGTGTTCGACGATGCGGAAAAGCTTGATCTCACCCGCGATAATGCGCGGCGGCATCTGGCCTTTGGTTACGGTATTCACCGCTGTGTGGGTGCGCGCCTTGCAGAACTGCAATTGCGCATCCTTCTGGAAGAAATGCATGCCCGCCGGATGCGCGTGCATGTTGCTGGCGAAGTGGAGCGTGTGCGCGCCAACTTTGTTGAAGGTTTCCGCGTGCTTGAAACGGAAATCACCGAATTTTAAACTGCATCAGGTGAAACCTTTTGGCACTTTTGCGCGAACCTATAGGTAAGCAGCTCGAATTGTTGCGCGATAAAAGCCGATAAAGGGAGACATTTGATGCAAACTCCAGCCCCAACACGCCGGACCATTTTGGCTGGCCTCACCGCTGGCGCCGCCATGCCGATTTTGGCTGCATGCGGGGCCGCGCCTGCTGAGGCTAAGACGTACCGCGTCAATCTTTCCGATGCGCAATGGCGCAATAAACTAACCCGTACCGAATACCGGATCTTGCGTCAGGCAGCGACAGAGCGCCCGTTCACGTCTCCGCTGGATAAGGAAAAGCGCCGCGGCACTTTCGTATGCGCAGGCTGCAAAAACCGGCTTTATCCATCGCGCACCAAATACGACAGCAAGACCGGCTGGCCGAGCTTTTGGGCACCAGTCGATAAAGGCGCTGTTCGTACCAAAACTGACTACAAAATCGGCTATCCGCGCACAGAGGTTCACTGCGCTGATTGCGGCGGACATTTGGGGCATATCTTTAACGATGGCCCGAAACCAACCGGCAAACGGCACTGCATTAACGGTGGGGCTATGGACTTCATTCCAGCTTAGCTGGAGGGGGACTTCATTCCAGCCCAGCTGGAGGGGGACTTCATTCCAGCCTAGTCAGGCTTAACTCGCCACGCTCTAAAGCCCGTCTCAATTCCGAAAGCGATGGGCTCCAACCATTCGGGCGCTCGCCCCTCGGTCAAATCAGCAGCAAAGCCATCCGGTTTGGCTTGAGCGTAAAGCATAGCTTCATTCAGATCAGGACACAGCGCCACATATTTCGTGCCGCGTTTTTGTAAGGCTGCTTGCGCTGCCTCGCTGGAACCAAGCGCCGTTTCGATCACGAAAACCATGCCCTTTTCACCGCGATGATGACCGGTTGCGATCACGCTATGCGGCGTTTCGAGCAGCAGCCGCGGAGAAATATCGAGCGGTGCGTAAATCTCGCCCATCGGCAGGCCGGCCAGCAATTTTGCACTGCTGGCAATATCACAAGCAGAGGCACGATTGCCCGCCGTGATAACAGGCATGTCCGCATCACTCCTGCGCGCATCTTCAGGCACAACCGCCGAGTAAACTTGAAACGGTAGGCTGGGGGCAAGCGCCAAAATCAATGCGACCATCGCGCCTGCCCGAGCGAAAGTGCCATCCATCACACGGATGGACATAAGCCATTTGCGGATCTGCCAGCCCATCGGCACCGCTGCCAAAGCAGCCGCCAGCGCACCCGCGCGCGCAACCAGCACTGCTATCAAGAATGCGGCGATGAGCAGTAAAGTGTATTCACTCCACCACTGACGCTGTTTGCCGCTGGTCGACCGAGACAGGGTGTAAGAGGCGTAGATACCCAGAATTGGGAACACGAAAATCTGCAAAGCCACATCGAGGTTTTGATGCCAAATCGGCAGACCTTCGCTCACACTTTCGTACCAAAACTCGATCAGCACCGGATCAAGCTGCGCAAAATTGCTGCCCGCGCATTCTGGCGCCAATCCCATCAGGATCGCTATTGCACCTGCGCCAGCAAGGCCAAAACCGGCGAGCAAAACGAGGCGAGAGCTTGGGTTCACCCACGCCAGCACGCCAAGCACTGCCGCTCCCCATACGAACATGGCGATATGCGCAGGGCCAATCGCGTCACAGTAAGTCAGCAGCCCGCTGGCATCCTTAGTACCGAAATAGGCCAGCACAGAACCGCCAGCCAGCCCCAACATAACCCATGCAAGCCAATCGCGGCGCGCGGCATCTTGCCACCAGCGCCATGCCATCAATGCACAAATTGCCGCAGCAAGCGGCAGCCCTTCTAATGATATGGAAAGCCATGCAGCCATCGCCAGTCCAGCGACCAAACCGCCTAACAAAGCTCTGCGGGCAAGAAGGCCATTTACCGCCACCAATCCGCCGACAATTTGCCAGCCGTGATGGTCGATCCGCATTGGAGCAAGCTGAAACAGCAATGGCACTGAAAGAGCCATCGCAATGCATGTCATCGCAATCGGATCATCGCCCAAAGTCTTCCATACGATCCGCGCGGCCAGCAGCATGGCGATGCCAAGCGTAAGCAGCGGGACCAGAACAAGCGCCACGGTCTCTGCCGCTGCGCTTCCGATTAAGGGGGTTAAGGCACCGATCACCAAGGCAAGTGGAATGTCCACCAGCCGCGACCAATGCATCAGCACGCCTCCCGCTTCAGGACCACCGGCTGCATCAACACGGTATTGATGTGCATCAAGCCAGCCCTGTCCGCCAAGCAAATCGCGCACCTGTATCAGCCGCATAATGTCATCTGGATCAGGGAAACGGGCGCTGAGAACCGCGCCCGCATTTATCAGACCCACCACGCTGGCAATGGCCAGCCAAATGAGCCCTACACGCTTTAGAAAATCGCGCGTTTCGAAATTAGGGTTGTGAGCGGCCAGCACCGCTTTAGCCTTCTGCCTTCGCCCGGAAGACGATTTTGGAACGCAGCAGCCATGTGGCTGTGAAACTGACCACGATCGCCAGCAATTTGGCGATACGCGGGTCTCCGCCAGCCATATCTGCAGCGCCGACAATCGCTGTGGTTAGGCCAAGGCCCACCAATGCAGAGATCACGAAAAGCGCTTTTTGCTTTGTGCGCTGCGCGCCGCGATCAGCAACGCTGTCTTGAAAAACCGTACGGCTGGATAGCAGCCAATGCGCCAAAATACCCAGAGTGTATCCGATGGCAGAGGCCGGTGTCGCCAGCATTCCCAAAGCCATCAGTCCAAGGAAACTGCCGACATCCACCGCCAATGCACCAACGCTCGCGCCGATATATCGCACAAAGCGAATATCGCGGAATTTCCTGAGCAGATCAGTCACCATGGTTACCCTCAATGCACCTGATTAACCCGCTTTGCGGATACGCTCTGGCACGTCGCGCATAGAATTCAGTGCAGCAGCCTGATCTTCGCTGACAGGTTTTTGGACAGTTGTTTCTTCAGCCGTAGCTTCAGCTTCAGATGCTGCGATGATTTTCTCATCACCTTCATCACCAGCCTCGTGATATTCCGCATCTTCATTGACGCACCACGTGTCATAGACACGTTCACCCGCCAGAATATTTTCAACCGTCAGCATCGCGGTCATCATCGCGTGATCTTGGTTGTTGTAGCGGTGCATACCGTTACGGCCAACCATGTGCAGCGACGGGAATTTCTCTTCCAATTCCATGCGCATGGCATCGACATTGGATTCGTAATTGTCATCGTAAACAGGGTATGCTTTTTCCTGGCGAACCACTGCGCCGCTAACGACTTTGGCGGGATCGCACAGGCCGAGAATTTCCATTTCCTTGGTGGCTTGGGCGACCAGATCTTCATCAGATGATGACCACAGGCCGTCCCCTTCGAAGCAGAAATATTCAAGACCAACGCAGGCCATGCTTTCATCCGGGATCATTTCCGGTGACCAGCTGCGGAAGTTTTGTACGCGGCCAACCTGCACCCGGTCATCATGGATATAAATCCAATTATCGGGAAATAGGTCTTCTGATTTCACCATCAGAGCCACGGTAAGGAAGTCGCGGTAACGCAGATTATCCGCTTGCAAGCTGGATTGCGGCAACGGGTGCACACGCTTTGACAATTCGCGCATCGGCGCTGAACTGATCGCGTCTTTGGCACGGATTTGCACTTTGCCGTCTTTACCTTGCGCGGTCATATTCCAGCCGCCATTGCCGTCTGCTGCAAGTCTGTCGAGCGAATGGCCCATCAGCACCTGACCTTTACCAGTGGCGAGGACGTGGTCGCGCGCAGCATCCCACATCATGCCGGGGCCAAGGCGCGGATAGCGGAAAGTTTCGAGCAAGGTTTTCACTTCTTGCCCGTCGTTTGGTTTTTTGTTGAGGCCAAGCGAGCGCTTCAATCCATCGGTCACAGCACCCCAAAGCGACAGGCCCTTAATGCGTTGAGCTGCCCAATCAGCGCTCATCTCATCACATGGCATACCCCATACTTTTTCAGTGTAGGTCTTGAAAAAGATCGAATAGAGTTTCTTGCCGAACTGGTTCGTGGTCCAATCTTCGAAACTGCGAACGTCTTTGATCGGGAAAAGTTTATACTGCAAATAGCTAAGCATGCAGACGGTAGAGCGCAGCACGCCGAGGTTCCACAGCGCCTCGAATGCACGCAGAGGATAGGAGTAAAACTTACCCTCATAATAGATGCGGCTCATGCGGGGACGCTGGATGAAGTCATCCGGCAAAATCTCGTTCCACAGATCAACGACTTGTTGTGATTTGGAGAAAAAGCGGTGACCGCCAATGTCGAAACGGTACCCCTCGTGCTCCACCGTGCGGCTGATGCCGCCTACATAGGTTTCATCTTTCTCGATGATCGCAACAGTTTTGCCCTGCTTCGTCAGCAAATAGCCAGCGGTCAGACCTGCTGGACCTGCGCCAATAATTGCAACGTCAACGTCGATTACGCCGGTGCAATTCGCTGTTTGCTGTACTGTATTCTGGCCCATTGTTTCCCCCATTTGAGATGGCAGGAACAGGAATGAAGAATAATGGTTAGCGAATGGTAAACGCGGGCGCGCATTTCGTTAATGATTCGCCGGAAGGTGGTGCGGGTGGCGGGACTCGAACCCGCACGATCTATAGGATCAGGGGATTTTAAGTCCCCGGCGTCTACCATTCCGCCACACCCGCACATTTGCGCAAACTGCGCTTCAGCGGCCCTTTAGCTGCGATATCCGGCAACAGCAACGCATGACTGTTGGTCCCGCGATTTGCAGGTCGCCGCATTCTGGATACTTAGGATTAGTCGTTCAGCTTGCGCCGAATTTCTTTGCCCGCTTTAAAGTAAGGCACTTTCTTTGCCGGCACGCTAACAGATGCGCCAGTGCGCGGGTTGCGGCCCTGACGTGCTTCGCGCTCACGGGTTGAAAAGGCGCCAAACCCGCGCAATTCCACTCGGCCCCCTTCGGCCAAACGCTGAGCAATCTCATCGAAAAAGATTTCGACCACTTGTTCGATTTCTTCCGTGCGCAATTCAGGATTGTCGTCCTGCAAGGTCTGAAGCAGTTCAGATCTAATCATCATATTCTCCCGGTCGCGCCACCAGTTGCGACCGATTGGGTGGGGGATAGCCCAGGTGTCAATTTAAGTCAGGCGTCCGGTCCTGGACGTCAAAGTTCATGAGATAACGTTGCCAGAGGCTTCGCACTCTCGCAAGCATCTTTGCCAAAAAACGGCGGAAACGAGCCAAAAACTGCTCAAATGAAGGGGTTAGCTTTAGACTTTTTCGGCCAAATGCTCTGCCGAAATACCCAAACGGGCCATTCGTGCGCGGATATCCGGCCATTCCTCTTTCAGAAATTGGGCGCGCTCGCTGGCCCGCAAACGGTCCGCTGCACCGTCCACCACATACATGCCTACACCGCGCTGCACTTCTACCAAGCCATCACTTTGAAACTGCTGGTAAGCCTTCGCCACGGTGAGAGGGTTCGCGCCCTGCTCTGCCGCCAATGCCCGCACAGATGGCAGCATTGCACCCTCTGCATATTGGCCTTCTATAATGGAGGCGGCGATTTGATCGCGCAATTTGAGGTAGACGGGACGGCTTTGGGACATAGCTTTTCTCTCGTGAGGTGATGCAGTGCCATAATACAGCATGCCGGGTCAAGTGCGCGGGCAAGAGTGTGGTCAAGCCAAGCCTGCTTAGTGAGTGGGCGGTTTCTGATGCAACTAATGCTTGAGGGTCGCGCGTTTGCCGCTAGTGTGCATCGCCATTGGACAGATGCGAGCGGCTTTCACGGGAGGAAGCGGCGCGCGTTGAGAGAGATTTGAGGGGCCGCACCCATGCATGAGTTTATTTTCACATTCGATTCAGCGTTCGAACTTTGGACGTTCTGGATCGCCGTAGTTGCTCTGGCAGGTTTTCTGCTTGGAGGATCATACATTGTAACCCGACCTCAGCCTGAATTTGCGGGGCACCCTAAGGGGCTGTTCTTGCTGTTCTTAGCCGAAATGTGGGAGCGCTTTTCCTATTATGGGATGCGCGCATTGCTCATATTTTATCTCGTCCAACATTGGATGTTCTCAGATTCCGAAGCCTCAGTAATCTACGGTGCATACACCGCGCTAGTTTACATCACTCCCGTAGTCGGTGGCTATTTGGCAGACCGGTATCTCGGGCAACGCAAGGCGGTGGCTTTCGGCGCGATACTGCTGACGTTTGGTCACTTCTTCATGGCATTCGAAGGAAGCGGCGGACAAAGCGATCCGATGATCAATATGTTCTGGCTTGCGCTGGCGCTGATCATTGTGGGCTCTGGCTTCTTGAAAGCAAACATTTCAGTTATTGTTGGCCAGCTGTACTCGCGCACGGACATCCGCCGCGATCCAGCCTATACCATCTTTTACATGGGCATTAATGTGGGCGCAGCGACTGCATCGATTATTTGCGGTTTCTTGGGTCAAACCTATGGCTGGGAATATGGCTTTGGTCTTGCTGGTATCGGCATGTTGCTCGGCCTAGTCTTTTTTGTACTCGGCAAGCCATTGCTGCTTGGCAAAGGCGAGCCAAAGGATCCCGCGAAAATCGCGGGCGGTAAGGAATGGGGTGTCTATGGCGCCGGTCTCGCCATGGTTGCATTGTGCTGGACCGCAATCCAATTCCAAGAATTGGTTGGCATTGTTCTCGGCGTGTTTGGTGGAGCCTTGGTGCTTTATGTGCTGTTTACAGCCGTCACCAAATTGGCGCCGCAAGAACGTGACCGAATCTTTGCCGCGATGTTCTTGATCCTCACCTCAATTGTCTTCTGGGCATTATTCGAACAAGCAGGCTCTAGCCTCAACCTGTTCACTGATCGCCATGTTGATACGGCAGGTGTTAACGCATCCATGTTCCAATCCATCAATGCGATTTATATCGTATTGCTCGCACCAGTATTTGCGATGATGTGGCAAAGCCTTGCACGCAAAGGCAAGGAACCCTCCACACCTATGAAGTTTGGCTTAGCCATCGTTCAGGTCGGGCTGGGTTTCTTGGTCTTGGTTTGGGGCGCAGAACGTGCTGGCGTCGGTGTGCCGACACCGGTGATCTTTATCTTCCTAATCTATCTGCTGCATACAACCGGTGAACTTTGCCTCAGTCCAGTTGGTCTGTCGGCGATGAACCGCTTGGCCCCAGCGCATATGGCCTCACTGATAATGGGAACATGGTTCTTTGCCTCGGCACTCGGTAACTTTGCCGCCGGCTTGATCGCATCGGCGACGGGCGGCGAAGGCGTGGGCGAAGAGGCTGGAAAACAGCTGGTGCTCGACGTTTATGGCACAGTTGGCATGTATGCTGTTGGCATAGGCATCGCCGCTATGGTCGTCAGTCCGCTGATCAAGAAGTTAATGCACCTCGACACTCTGACAGATGACGAAAGTCTGGCGGGTGCTTCGGAAGCTGGGCTTGAGGCACAAGAAGGCGGCGTTCATCCCGCCACTAAATCGTAAGGGACGGCAATAACACAATGGGAACGAGCATAATGAGAGCGCTAACCTTGGCAGGGAGCGCTCTCGTGCTCGCTGCGTGTTCGGCAACCGGCGGCAGCGAAGCCTCCGCGCAATCCGCATCATCGGCAGCTGCCAGCGAAACGAGCAAGGCGCCAATGGGCGTGGATGGCAATGTCCCATTCGCCTCAACCTACAAAGCCTATCCCGGTGCGCCCACCGCTTTGGTCGGCGCCACCGTTTATGATGGCACCGGCAAGGTGATGCAGGGCGCAACCGTGCTTTTGCGCGACGGTAAAATTGTGGATGCGGGCACTGGCCTGTCGACAGAGGGCTACACGGTCGTCGATGGGACCGGCAAATATGTGACGCCGGGCATTATCGACATTCACAGCCACCTTGGCGATTATCCATCACCATCGGTTGCGGCCCATGCCGATGGAAACGAAGCGACCAGCCCAACAACGCCCGACGTTTGGGCAGAGCATTCGGTTTGGCCGCAAGACCCCGGTTTCAGCCGCGCAATGGCCAATGGCGGAATTACCTCGCTGCAAATCTTGCCCGGCTCAGCCAACCTGGTGGGCGGACGCACGGTAACGCTGAAGAACGTGCCCAGCCGCACCGTTCAAGGTATGAAATTCCCCGGCGCGCCTTACGGCATGAAAATGGCCTGCGGTGAGAATCCAAAGCGCGTTTATGGCGGGCGCGGACGCAAACCTTCGACCCGCATGGGTAACTTTGCCGTGAACCGCCAAACATGGCTGGATGCGATCGCTTATGCAGAAGATGATGATCCGAAACGCAATCTCGCAAAGGAGACTTTGGTAGGCGTATTGGACGGCGATATTCTGGTTCACAACCATTGCTACCGAGCGGACGAGATGGCGCTGGTGATGGATATGGCCAAGGAAATGGGCTATAAAGTCACCGCTTTCCACCACGCAGTCGAAGCATACAAAATCGGCGATTTGCTGCGCGAAAATGACGTTTGCAGCGCGATCTGGGCCGATTGGTATGGGTTCAAGATGGAAGCTTATGACGGCATCCCTGAAAACGCTGCACTTTTGCAGAAAGAAGGCGCATGTGTCGTAATCCACTCCGATGATGAAAATTCAATCCAGCGCCTCAATCAAGAAGCCGCCAAAGCGCAGGCCGCCGGTCGCAGGTTAGGCGTTGAAATTTCAGACGCTACGGTGATTGGATGGATCACTCTCAACGCCGCGAAAGCGATGGGCATTGATGATATGACCGGCAGCCTTGAGGCCGGTAAAATGGCGGACGTTGTTTTGTGGAATGGCGATCCGTTGAGCGTTTATTCACGGCCTGAAAAGGTCTGGATCGATGGCGCGTTAATGTATGATGCGATGGATCCAAAACGCCGTCCGGTCAGCGATTTTGAGCTTGGCCAGCCCGGTGCAGGAGATGTGAAATGAAGGCTCTTTTGAAAACAGCTGCAGCCGCTCTTGCTATGGTTGCCGCACCAGTAGCCGCGCAAGATTTCACCATCACCAATGCCACTGTCGGGACCGGCGATGGCAGCGAGCCAACTGAAGGCGCAACAGTCACCGTTCGCGGCGGCAAAGTTGTTTCTGTTGGAACAGGCGCAGCGCCCGCGAGCGGAACCGTGATCGACGGGACGGGCAAATGGGTCACACCGGGCATTGTGGTCGCTCTAACCGATCTTGGCCTCTATGATGTTGGTGCTGTTTCCAACTCCAACGATAAAGGCGCCAGCGGAGCGCGTTTCGATGCCGCAATTGATGTGTCACGCGCGATCAATCCCACCTCGCAGCATATGCAGGTAAGCCGCGCTGCTGGCATAACTCGCGCATTGGTTGCGCCCAATCACGGCCCGTCCATCTTTGCCGGTCAAGGCGCGATCATTGATCTTGGCGCGGACCCTAATGCTGTGGTGCAGCCGCGCGCTTTTCAGCTGGTTGAGCTGGGCGAAACGGGTGCGCGGATTGCTGGCGGCAGCCGCAGCGCAGCCTATGTTGAGCTTGGCAATGCCCTGACAGAGGCGCGCGCATTCTCACGCGGGACTTGGGAGGGTGAAAACGCCCTGCTGACCCGCGCCGATGCCGCTGCGTTGGTCCCTGTCGTCACTGGCAAGCAAGCGCTTTATGTTGAGGTCGAACGCGCCGCAGACATCCGCCAAGTGCTTGCGTTCAAACGCGCCAACTCCCGCCTGAAACTGGTGCTTGTGGGCGCGAGCGAAGGTTGGATCGTTGCTCAAGATATTGCGCGCGCTGGCGTGCCAGTGATCGCTGATGCCTTGGATGATTTGCCCTCTAGCTTTGAGCAATTGGGCGCGACACAAAGCAATGTGGGCCGAATGAGTGATGCAGGCGTGAAAGTCGCTATCGGGCGCTTATCAGGCACAACAGACGGCCACCCGCGCAGTGCTGCGCAATTCGCCGGAAACCTTGTCGCGCTAAACAATGTTCCGCGCGCTAGCGGGCTAACATGGGGCGAGGCGCTTGCCTCAATCACCTCAATCCCAGCAGAGATCGCAGGGCATAAGGGTAAGTTCGGCGTTATTGCGCCGGGTGCCACAGCCGATCTGGTGATCTGGGATGGCGATCCGCTAGAAGTGTCCACCGCGCCCACCCGCGTCTTTATCGATGGGGTCCAGCAACCTTTGGATAGCCATCAGACAGAGCTTGCGAAACGCTACCGCGATTTGGATGAAAGCGACCTTCCCAAGGCTTACGATTGGTAATGAATATGAAATTGCTTCCCTTCTTCGCCGCGCTCGCATTGGCCGCTCCAGTCGCTGCTCAGGATCAGGCCGCAAAACCCGATCCGACCAAGACTATGGCGTGGCACAGCGCACAGCAAGCCTATCTGTCGGGCCTTAAAACCGCTGACGGTTGGTATTGGGCAGAAGGCGGCGTTCGCTGGCGCTATCTCGATTACAAAGCTGCTCAAGAAAAGCCTGCCGTTACCGATGTTGTGACAGTGCATTACGAAGGCAAATTGATCGACGGCACCGTGTTCGACAGCTCGTATGAACGCGGCGAGCCAGCAAAGTTTCCGCTCAACCGATTGGTCAAAGGGTGGCAGCTCGCCATCCCACAAATGGGAGTTGGCGAAACCATTGAAATCGCCATACCTGCAGATCAAGCGTATGGGCCGGTGGGCCGCGGACCAATACCCGGTAATGCGACCTTAGTCTTTAAAGTCGAACTGATCGGCATCGGTGAATAGTCTTTTAAACGTGAGCCACTAAAGGGCGGGAGGCCTTGCATGGACGGAGCACTGATTTCACTGGCCTTTGCCAATTTTGCCTTTGTCGGCACGCATTTCGTCATGTCGCATACGTTGCGGCGGCATATTGAAGCGCTGATCGGGCGCAAGTTTTTTCCGGTGCTCTATTCGCTTGTCAGCCTGGCAATCTTTGCGTGGATCGTGATCGCATTTCGCGCGGCGCCAACTGCTGACTTGCCCGGTACGGGTGAGGGCGGCTGGATTATTGCAACCGTGCTGTTGATACCTGCATTGGTTCTGTGGACCGGCTCATTCATCAAAAATCCCGCAATGCCCATGCCCGGAGCAAGCGAGGCAGCGCGAACTGAACCGCGCGGCGTTTTTGCCGTTACTCGCCATCCGATGATGTGGAGCTTTGCGCTTTGGGCGCTGTCCCACCTCATCCTGTTTTACAGCTGGCGCACGATGATCACAGCGGGTGCGATGGGCTTCCTCGCGCTTTATGGTTCGCATTTGCAGGACCGCAAGAAGCGGGCCCAAATGGGCGAAGATTGGGAGCTTTGGCAAAGCCGCACACAATATTGGCCACGTTGGCATAAGCTGTTTACTGCCGGCGGTCTGGTCTGGGCCGTGGCGCTAATCGTGTGGGTGTTCTTTAGCTGGCTGCATTTGCCCGCCGCCGGTATTCCAGCAGGCATTTGGCGTTGGTTTTAGCGGGCGGTTTTAGGGCTGCGGTCTTACATCACTGGCGCCAAAACCTTGCTTCTCTAGCCAATCAAGCTGAGTGCCCACAACAACATCGCGGGTCATTTCATTGTGGCCAAGCCCCTTTAACAGAACAAATTCTGCATTGCTCGCTGCGTCGCTCAACGCCCTTCCATGGGAAGGCGGTATCAAAGTATCGATTGACCCATGCGTTATAAAAATCGGCATGGTCAGATCTGGAACTTTTGCCTCATTCTCGTAGCGGTCACGCAGCAACAGTCGCACCGGCAGCCATGGAAATTTTTCCGAAACAAGCTGGGGCAAAGAACGGAATGGCGCATTTAGGAGCAATGCCGCGGGCTGATGCTCGGTAGCCATTTGGACCGCGGTTCCGCTGCCGATGGAATAGCCCGATATGATCGTCTCACTTGGGCCAATCCTGCGCTCTTTAAGAAATTCCAAAGCTGCGCGCCCGTCAGCATAAAACCCCTCTTCCGATGGTGTGCCTTCATTCCCCCCATAACCGCGAAATTCGGGTAGCATTAGGCCGTAACCCGCCCGTTCAAGATAACGGTTCGCGGCCATTGATCCATGCAGGCTGTCTCCATTGCCATGCCAGAAAATCACCGTTGGCATGCCCGGCTTGGCTTCGCGGTAAATCGCGCGGGTTTTGGTGCCGTCTGCTGCGACCAGCTCAATATCGGTGAACTGGTCCGGCGCAGTGGGTTTAGCCTGCGATGCGGGATAAAGCAGATGTGTTTGCAGAGCCCAAAGCGCGACCAATATTGCGATGTAAAACGCCGCAAAGCCTACCAGAATGCGAAAGGCCCAAACCATGCCCTTATTCTCCGGTGAAGTTCGCGGGCCGTTTCTCAATCAATGCAGACACGCCTTCCATATGGTCGTCCGTCGGATGCATTAGCGCCTGCGTATTCGCTGCCATTTCCAGCGCCGTATCATAAGAAATCTGTGTTCCTTGGCGTAGCAAGTTCTTCGTATGACGAAGCGAATGCGGCGGCATTTTGGCTATTTTTTCCGCCATTGCGCGCGCCTGTGCCATCAGATCATCATGCGGCACCACGCGGCTAACCAGTCCCCAATCGGCGGCTTGCTCTGCCCCGATCACATCGCCGGTATAGAACAATTCCGATGCGCGGCTCATCCCGATTACGCGCGGCAATATCCATGTTCCGCCATCGCCGGGAATGATCCCTAGCTTTAAGAAGGTGACGCCAAACTTCGCTTTCTCGCTCGCAATCCGAATATCGCCAAGGCAGACCACATCACAGCCGAGACCAATCGCAGGGCCATTGACCGCAGCAATCACAGGAACGCGCAGTCCATAAAGCGCGCGAAGGATACGGTGAATATTGTTGCGATATCCGTCTGAGATTGTCGGTGGGTTGCCGCCAAATGTGCCGGAACGTTCCTTCATCGCCTTCACATCGCCGCCCGCTGAAAACGCGCGCCCTGCACCTGTTAGAATGACGCAGCGGATGTCAGTGTTTTCATTGATCGCCCGAGCCGCATCTTCAAACTCAGCCCCGTCGCCCGCCGCGCCTAGCGGGTTCATAGTCTCTGCCCGATCAATCGTCAGAGTGGCGATGTGCCCAGCGGTTTGGATGTTCAAAAGGGTCAAAATCAATTCCTTTTTGGTCGCTCAATATGCGCTTGCGATTAAGCGGTCAGGCGGGGGCAAGAATTATGATTTTATTAGACGCAAGGCTCTCAATCTGCAATTCTACTTGCGGGGAAACAAATTTAACCGGGGGTCACTAAGGAAGCATCACTTTGCCTAGCCTATCCGCTCTTATCCTCGCCACGCCGATGGCTGCGGCGCAAGTGCCCGTTGCGGTCAGCCTGCCCGCAGCGCCATTGCCCACTATTGCCGCGAGCGGTCCGCCTCCTTTCATCCAGACCAATTGGTCACTGCAAGCAAGCCAGCCCGCGGTTGCGGATCCGCTCTTGTCGCAAGAATCCGCCGAAGATCGCAGCGAACCAGAGACGGCCGAAACTCCTGAAGACGATGAACCCATTGACGAAATTATCGTCACCGGCGGTTATGGCCCACCCGATGAAGACCCGCTGATGCGGATCAATGAAACCGCTTTTGATGTCAGCGACAGCATTGACCAAGCGCTCGTCGGACCAGTGGCCGATGTTTATGAAAGCGGTCTGCCCAGCCCGGTCCGCTTGGGATTGCGCAATTTTTCGCGCAACCTTCGCGAGCCGACGAACTTCGTCAACTTCCTGCTACAGGGCAAGTTTGGCAAAGCGTTTGAAACACTTGGGCGCTTTACCATCAATTCGACACTCGGCCTTGGCGGATTGATCGACATTGCGGACAAGCCGGGGATCGACCTGCCGTACAGGCGCAATGGCTTTTCAGACACTATGGGTTTTTACGGCGTTGGCGAAGGGCCGTTTCTGGTGTTGCCATTGGTTGGCGCAACGTCTTTGCGTGATTTGATCGGCACGGGTCTGGACCAGTCGCTAGTGCCTTTCGCGGTTGGAAAACCCTTCAACACACCAGAATACGGTGTGCCCGCCTATATTATCAACTCGCTCAACGTGCGGATTGATATGGATCAGGCGATTACCGAAAACCGCGATTCTGATGACCCTTATGTCTTCCTGCGGGATGAATATTTGGGTGAGCGCCGCGCACAAATCCAAGCGTTGAAAGATGGCGCTGATGATGCCGGCATTCCCGGTATTGACCGGTATCAACGCGAACGTGATGGGCCGATTGTTGGCACAGATGAAGCGGCAGAGGCAGTTGAAGCTCCGGCGAATAACGATCAGGCAGCCACTTCAACAAACCCACCGATGATTGAGGCCGATACTGCGGTGATCGGAGCGACATCTGCCGAGATTACCGAGGACGGAGGCCGCACCGCTTTGCGCAGTTGCACTGTCGCAGCACCTTGCCGGTTAAAGGGTCAGCAATTCGCGCGCGGCTCGCCAAGAATGGCCATGTTGACGCGCTGGTGACTTGCTTACGGTGCGCGCTAATTGGGTGATTGTTCTTCTACGGAATATCGGTCGATGCCGATAAATCCGAACTCCAAATCTACCAAAACTGCGGCTTGGAAAACGCATCCGAAGACTTCGGAACGTTTCGCAAAGTCCTCAGCAGGCCGCTGTAGCCAATCGTGGCCAACGCTCAGCATGCCGAATTGATCAGTGAACAAGCCAACAGCGGCCGGTCCACAAAATTTTTCCAAGCGGCGCGCTAGAACAATGTCAGTCTCACCATCTTTACGTTGGGGTAGCTCGCCAAGTTCCGGCCGTTCAGCAAAATAGGCCTCGGCTTGCGCGACGGCTCTTGGCCGCGTTAGTTCAGCGGAAAATTCTTGGAAGCGCTGCATCAAATCGCCTTTAAACAGAGCGAAGTGAAATGTCATATCGAGCGCCTTGGCTGCGCACCGAAGTTGCTCGTCGTTGGCTTCAGAATCAGCCACTTCAACAATTTTGCCTTGAGAAGAGTCATCATAGAACGCAGTGACTTGCGTTAGCCCGCAGGCCCTTAGCCGCGCTTCCATTTCTTCGTTTGGAAGATCTTTATAGTCGGGTAGCTCCGTAGCCTGAAGCGTCAGCAAAAGGCCTGCCGCAAGCAGCATTTACGCCCGCGCTTCCTCAACGCCCGCTGAGTTATGCCGCAGAGCTTTCAAAGCCGCTGCGACAATTCCGTCTGCGTCCAGCCCAGCTTCGGCGTATTGTTTCTCAGGCGCGTTTTGATCTTGGAAAGCATCGGGCAGGCGAAGCGTGCGCACTTTCAATCCTGCATCCATCAGACCGGCATCGCTAGCAAAGGTCAACACATGTGCGCCCAGACCGCCAACCGCGCCCTCTTCCACCGTTACGATAACTTCATGACTGCGCATCAATTTCTCGATCAAATCTTCATCGAGTGGCTTGGCAAAAAGCATATCGGCAACGCTGGTCGATAGTCCTTTTGCCTCGAGCTGGTCAGCGGCTTTCTTCGCCTCTTCCAATCGCGCGCCGAGCGATAGGATCGCGACCTTTGACCCTTCACGGACCATGCGCCCTTTGCCGATTTCAAGCTTTTGCGGAACCTCTGGCAATTCCACACCCACGCCGTTTCCGCGCGGATAGCGGAAGGCAATTGGACCATCGTCATACTCAGCAGCAGTGTAGGTCATATGGACCAATTCCGCTTCATCACCCGCAGCCATCACGACAAAGTTCGGCAGGGTCGCGAGATAGGTAATGTCAAAGCTGCCAGCGTGTGTCGCACCATCCGCGCCGACCAATCCCGCACGGTCAATCGCAAAGCGGACGGGCAGGTTTTGGATCGCCACATCATGCACGACTTGATCATATGCACGCTGAAGGAAAGTGGAGTAAATCGCGGCGAATGGCCGCATCCCTTGGGCGGCAAGACCCGCAGCAAATGTCACGCCATGCTGTTCGGCAATGCCAACATCGAAAGAGCGCTCCGGATGCGCTTTTTGAAAACGATCAACACCCGTGCCCGATGGCATGGCAGCGGTAATCGCACAAATGCGGTCGTCCGTTTCAGCAAGCTTAGCCAGAGTATCACCAAACACGTTTTGATAGGCGGGCGGGCCAGCTTTTGATTTCGCTTTTTCGCCCGTAACCACGTCAAACTTGGGTACGCCGTGATATTTATCCGCGCTGTCCTCAGCAGGGGCGTACCCTTTGCCTTTAGTCGTGACGACATGGATCAAAACCGGCCCTTGATCGCTGTCACGCACGTTTTCAAGAACAGGGATTAGATGGTCGAGATTGTGGCCGTCGATTGGCCCGACATAATAAAAGCCCAGCTCTTCAAACAGCGTGCCGCCGGTGACCATGCCGCGCGTATAGCCTTCTGCTTTATCGACCGCCTTATGCACGCGGCGCGACAGTTTCTTCGTCACTTTGGACGCGAGCGAGCGCAGTCCGATATATTCGCTGCTCGACACCATCCGCGCGAGATAGCCTGACAATCCGCCAACAGGCGGCGCGATTGACATGTCATTATCGTTGAGGATCACGACCAGCCGGTTCCCCGCCTGCTCGGCATTGTTCATCGCTTCATAGGCCATGCCTGCGCTCATCGCGCCATCGCCAATTACGGCAATTCCGCGGCCCGGCTGATTCTTCAATTTGTTCGCAACGGCAAAACCAAGCGCGGCTGAAATAGAGGTTGAGCTATGCGCCGCGCCGAACGGATCATATTCGCTTTCGCTGCGTTTGGTGAAGCCAGACAGCCCGCCGCCAGCGCGCAATGTACGGATACGGTCGCGGCGGCCGGTTAGGATTTTGTGCGGGTAACATTGGTGGCCCACATCCCAGACCAAGCGATCTTCGGGAGTGTTAAAAACGTAGTGAAGCGCCACAGTCAGCTCAACCACGCCAAGACCCGATCCCAAATGCCCGCCAGTGGTGCCCACCGCGTCGATCACTTCGGTGCGCAACTCATCGGAAAGCTGGCGGAGTTGATCCGCCTTTAACGTGCGCAGATCATCGGGGGTGACCACCGAATCAAGCAGCGGCAATTTGGGTCTCGTGCTCATGGGGGCATGTTTTACACGCCAAAACCCATACTGTCGATGAACGACTTATCGATAGTTTTGCACGGCTCGTCGCCGATTCAGGTAAGCTGTTGCAGCGCTCGCAACTATGCGCAGTTTTTACAAAGCCCGCGAATCTCAATCACCGGACGTTCCGGTTTGAACCCGCGCTGGGTCGCTAACCCGCGCACTTTCTTGGACACGGCATCATCATCAACATGAGTCGCATCGCCGCAAACATCGCAGACCAGAAAGATACAATCGTGCTGGCATCCCGGGTGACTGTTGGCGAGAAATGCGTTGGCGCTCTCAACCCGCAAAGCCAGATTGTTCGCCACAAACAGATCAAGGATGCGGTAAACACTATTGGGTGCAACCCGCTTGCCGCGCGTCTTCGATAGATTATCGGCAATATCATAGGCGCTGGCAGGGCGCTCATGCTGGGCAAGCTCTGTAAAAACAGCTTCGCGCATGCCCGTCCATTGCTCGCCCGCATCTGACAAAGCAGCTTTTGCTGCGCCGAGCAGGTCATCGCCTGAATGTTCGTGATGTGCGTGTGTAGCCATTGGGCCCATATAGAACGTCTGGCTAAGAGGCGCTAGGGCCGTAATCTAACGAAAATATCAGCCGTCAAAATCGGTTAGATATTTCGCGCGATAAAACTCAGGGAAGTATTTTTTCAACCCTGCAACCTTGGGGTTTGAAAAGCGCACGACATACCCTTGATAAGGATTCCGAGCGACGAAGTCCTGATGGTAATCTTCAGCCGCATAAAATTGCTGATATGGCTCAATTTCTGTCACGATGGGCTTCGCCCACACGCTCGACGCAGCCATCTGATCGAGATAGGCGGCCGCCACGGCAGTTTGCTCGGCAGTGATCGGGACCAAGGCTGCACGATATTGCGGACCGACATCTGGCCCTTGGCGGTTTTTCAGTGTCGGATCGGCCACCACAGTAAAGAAGATTTGCAGCAATTGATCATAGCGGATGACCGACGGATCATATTTCACTTCAACCGCTTCTGCATGGCCGGTGACGCCAGTGTTGCTATCGTCATAAGTCGCGGTTGCAGCGCTGCCGCCATGATAGCCAGATACGGCTGCGGTTACGCCCTTTGTATGGCTAAACACCGCCTCTACGCACCAGAAACATCCGCCCGCAAACACAACGGTTTGAATGCCAGCAGGCTCGTCAGCCACGCGTTCTGCAACAGGTGCATCAGCAATTTTCTTGGCGGAGACATCGCTTGCTTGACAGCCAGTGAGCGTAATGGCGGAAGCAACCGCCAAGCTTACGAATGATCGTTTGATGATCTTTTTCATGGGGCCTTTTTGGCAAGCACCGAACCGCTATCATCTCCGCCAGCTTCAGCGTTTTCAGCTGCAAAAGCCTTGGGCGCAAATTCAGCCTGCCAGTCCGGCGCAGCACTGGCCACAACCACACATGCACCAAGGACAAAGCCGATGGCAAAGTTGCGGTAGAGGTCAGATTTGAAAAAGCCCATGGGGAAATATCTCGCGATTCGTCTTGTCTGCTAGGGGTTATACTCAGGATCACTTTCTAGTTAGTGAATGCGGCGTTTGATGTTTGGTAATACGTGCTGCTGTCACAAAAAGTTACGCGCAACATCAAAAAAAGATGCGTTCTTTGGCAGTCGGGCGAGGCGAGAGCACGCCCAAAACGAGCGCAGAATGGCAATGAAACTCACCTCACAAAATGTTGAGATTTGTTGATGTAAAGTTGAGAGAAGTTGATTTCTCAGGCGCAAATGCGCCGTCTAACCGGCAAAATCAGTGCCGGAAATGACGCATGCCGGTAAACACCATTGCCAGCCCTTTTTCATTGGCTGCGGCAATCACTTCATCATCGCGGATTGATCCGCCAGGCTGGATAATAGCTGTCGCGCCAGCTTCGGCTGCTGCCAGCAATCCATCAGCAAATGGGAAAAATGCATCTGAGGCAACAGCGCTGCCAATCGCGCGGCTTTCGCTCCATTTGTAAGTTTCGGCTGCCTCTGCCGCTTTCATTGCAGCGATGCGGGACGAATCGCGCCGGTTCATCTGGCCTGCGCCGATACCGGCTGTTGCGCCATCCTTGGCATAGACAATCGCGTTGGATTTAACGTGGCGCGCCACTGTCCAAGCGAACAGGCAATCTTTGAGTTCCTGAGCCGTGGGTTCGCGGTCCGTCACTACTTTCAAATCATCAGCTGAGATCGCGCCATTATCGCGCGTCTGGATCAGCATGCCGCCAGCGATGGTTTTCATCACAAAGCCTGCGCGGCGCGGATCGGGCAATGTGCCGCATTCCAAAATGCGCAAATTCTTTTTCTTGGCAAAGATCGCGCGCGCTTCTTCTGAAACAGATGGAGCAATCACGACTTCGGTGAAAATTTTCGCAATCGCTTCTGCCGTTGCTCCGTCCAGCTCAGTATTTACCGCGACGATCCCGCCGAACGCAGACACGCTATCGCATGCCAGTGCCGCTTCCCACGCCTCTAACAAAGTGCCTGCCTGCGCTACGCCGCATGGATTTGCGTGTTTAACGATCACAACCGCTGGATCGCTATCTGCAAACTCGGCAACCAATTCCAACGCCGCATCGGCATCGTTCAGATTGTTATAGGAAAGCGCTTTACCCTGAAGCTGCGTAGCCTGCGGAACGCCCGCTGTTCCGGCGGCTTGCGGCAGATAGCTTGCGGCCTGCTGATGCGGGTTTTCGCCGTATCTCAATTCATCATCGCGTTTAAACGCCAATGGCATTGTCGGCACAAATGGCGTCGCCTGCAAAGCCTCTGTGCCAAGCGGGTGAGTGAACGCATCGCCAAAGGCAAACCAGTTCGCAATCGCGGCATCATAAGCGGCCGTGCGCGCATAGGCTTTACCCGCCATGCGGATGCGGAAAGCCTCTGACGTGGCACCGTTGCGCACCTCCAACTCGCTGAGCATTTCTGCATAGTCATCCGCATCGGTCAGGATAGTAACAAAGCCGTGGTTCTTCGCCGCAGAGCGAACCATTGATGGCCCGCCAATGTCGATGTTTTCGATCACAGTGGCGCGGTCCGCCCCCTTCGCCACCGTCTCTTCGAACGGGTAGAGATTGACGACGACCAGATCAATCGCGCCGATGCCGTGCTCTTCCATCGCGGCGACGTGCTCTGCATTGTCGCGCACTGCCAGCAGCCCGCCATGAACATTGGGGTGCAATGTTTTCACCCGCCCATCCATCATTTCAGGAAAGCCGGTGATGTCGGATACGTCGAGGACGGTCAGGCCTGCATCGCGCAAAGCCTTTGCCGTGCCGCCAGTGGAGACCAGCTCAACACCGCGCGCTGCCAGCGCCTGACCCAGTTCCGCCAAACCGCTTTTATCGGACACTGAAAGCAGCGCCCGTTTGATCGTCACATCACTCATGCCGAAAATCCCGTCTAATATCTCTGGCGATATATCTTAGATATGTCTTACATTTGTTGCAAAACCCGAAACCTGTTGTGCTGGCTTCGCGCTCAATTCATCTTCTTAAACAGCCAAGAATATTGCTCGCCGCTGCGCGAGGCCATGCCTTGAACCACCAATTGTTCGATAGGATGCGGCTTGCCCGCGCCATCGACCCACATGCTTTCCTCTAGGCTGACGGTTACGCCAACCGCTTCGCCAGCCAAGCGGAATTGCCATAGCGAACCATCGGGCAAAACCATGCTTGCGCCGCGCTTATCTTCTGCAACGCGGGCTTCAATATGGCGCGCCAAATGGAACCGGATGGCAAAGGCAACCTTGCCGCGCTGCGGGCGCTTGGCAGAGGGCAATAGCAAATCTTCGCCGCGCAATTCGCCGCCATCATTGCTCAGCATTAATATGCGCCTATGGGTCAGACCGAAACGTGAATTGTACCCATCATGGCTGGCTTCGACACGGGTCGCCTCGCCGCCTTTTTGTGCAGCGGCGCGCTTTTCAACTTCAACCGTCTCAACGCCTTTGCCCAGTTTGCCTTTGATCAGCACGCTGGTGGAATTGACATTGTCGAGCACAAGGGTGGAGTGCGCGGCACTTGCCCGCAGACCTTTTTCAATCCGCACGGGCACTTGCCCGCCAGCCAGCCCAGCGCCGCCGCAATTGACTATCATGCGGTGCGGCCCGTCTGACATTTCAAAAGCGAGCGTTGATGCGCAGCCATTGCGTGAATAGCGGGCGCGCGGCGGTGGTGCCGCATCGAATTGGACGATGGATTTGCCGCCAGTCATCCGCTGGAAACCCCATTGGCGGATATCCTTCAGCGGGCGCGTGCGCACACCGCTCGCCTCGATCAAAGCAGCGATTTGATCGGCGTCGGTGCCTGCTCCGCCCTGCCATGAGCCAAGCCCGCCATCACCGTGCCGCAGCGCCAGAAGCGGCGGCACCAGCAGTTCCAGCATAACATTCAGCGATGCAGGCATTTCGGTTTCAGCAGCTTCATAACAGGCGCGCAGATTGGTCAGCAGGCGGATCGCATCCAGCTGCGCCAGCGGGCTGCGCGACAATACGCCGCCATCTTCTGCCACCAGATCGCCGAGTGCTTTCAGCAGGCCCGCCTCTCCAAACAAGCGGCGCGGACGCCCCTCTGGCAGCAGCAGACCCGCCGCGGTTACACCGGCCCAGCCAGCAATCTCGCCCAGCCGGTCGTTTTCATGGGGAACCTTGTGATCAAGGAAACGCGCATTTGTTTCGATCGCGCCGAGCATTTGGCTGCGCCATGCCTTGTCCTTATTCGACAATAGCAGCGGCGCATGCATCAACCATGCAAGCACGCGGTTGCCGACATGCTCCACATTCCACGCTTCATTCTTCGCCGGTTTTGGGTTTGCAGCCAGCCATGCGTCGGTAATCCGCTCTGCCGTCGCCGTGCATTGTTCGCGCGGGGCAGAAGCGGCCAGATCGCGCATCCAGCTAAACCCGTGAATGGTGCGTTCAACCGGCGGAGCATGGCGGCCTTGCTTGGCAGCAAATTCCATCTCGCCAATCGGAGCCTTAAGTCCGTGGATCAAAAAGTGGCCAGCGCGCAAAGCCATGCCGGCTGCGCGGTCGCCCAATGCGGGCGCTGTGACGGTGGCTAGAACGCGGACTTGCGCAGGTTTGCGGAATGGCGCGGTCAGCGTCGATCCGGGAATACCCAGCCGGTATGCGAACCGCATCAGCCGCTCTGCCGGACCCGATGATGCCGGATTAAAATCAGACAGGGTCAGCGTGCGCGACGATGTCAGCTGCTCTGATCCATCCCAGTGCGAACCATCGGCAGGTTTTGTTGTGGGGGCGGGTTTGGGCGCAGGAGCTTTTGCCGCTGGCGCATCGGCAGCAGGTTTAACAATGGCGCTTTGAACAGTTTTCTGCGGAGCGGGCGCTTTTTGAGCAGGCTCAGCGATCAGCCCGCCATCATCACCGCCCGTTTTCGCCAGCGGAATGGCCTTTGGCTCCACCGGTTTTGACGCAGCCTTTTTGACGCTTCTTTTGGGAGCTGCCTTTGCCTTAGGTTTTGGGGCGGGCTTGGTCGCAGTTTTCGTTTTGGACACAGCTTTGGCCTTTGCAGGAGGTTTAGCCTTCGCAGCAGGCTTTTGAGCTGACGACTTTTTGGGAGGCGCTTTCTCAGCAGCTACCTTCTTGGCTGGCGCTTTCTTGGCTGCTGGCTTTTTGGCCGCAGTCTTGGGCCTTGGCTTAGCCTTAGCCTTTGCTTTGGGCTTAGACTTCGCAGCGGCTTTGGCATCCTCAGGAAACATCTCCAGCGTTTGCGTATCCGCCTCAGCGCCACCTTTTGAGACCAAAGTATCAGTCATTCGTACCCTCGTGTTCGCCCTTTAGAGCCGCGATATTGCCCGCGTAATGGTCTGCACCGCCTTTGAACGTGGCAGAGCCTGCGACCAGCACATCCGCGCCCGCCGCAATGCACAGCTTGGCCGTTTCGGGATTAACGCCGCCATCGACTTCTAAATGAATGTCGCGGCCCGTCTCTTTGATCATGGCTGCGATCCGCTCAACCTTGGCGAGCTGTGAATGGATAAAGCTCTGCCCGCCGAAGCCGGGATTGACGCTCATCACCAGAACCAGATCCACCAGGTCAATCAGATTATCGAGAACCTCTACCGGCGTACCGGGGTTGAGGACGACGCCCGCTTTGATGCCGTGCGCTTTGATCGCTTGCAAAGTGCGGTGGGCATGCGGCCCAGCCTCTGGATGGATCGTGATAATATCCGCGCCAGCATCCGCAAACGCGTCAATATACGGATCGACCGGCGAAATCATCAGATGCACGTCAAATGTTTTGTCGGTGTGCGGGCGCAAAGCCTTCACCACATCCGGCCCGATTGTAATATTGGGGACATAATGTCCGTCCATCACATCAATATGGATCCAATCGCACCCCGCCGCATCGATCGCGCGCACTTCTTCGCCCAGCCGAGCGAAATCGGCGGAGAGGATGGAAGGAGAAATCAGCGGTTTGGCCATAAAATCAGTCCCAATAGGGCTAGATATCGGGGTAGGAGTCGCGAGGAATCGGGACAAGCGCGCCCAAAACCTTATCCACACACGCTTTAAGCCGAAATTGCTCACGAATTTACGAGGCTTAACGATGTGAGATGCTGCAATTCAGCGTGAATTCAGGACATTTTGTGCATATATGGTGGCAGATTACACAGGGGCGCTTGAAAAATGCGTGCGATTCTCATGCAGAATTGCACCGCTAAAGCCCCCGCAAAATGGAAAAGATACGATGCGAATTGCGAGTAAAAAACCGATGGGCCTTGTCAGCGCGGCTGCGCTTGGCTGCGCTGCATTGGCGGGATCGCTTTTGGTATTCCCCACTTCGGCTGAGGCGCAATATCGCCAGAAAATCGGCAATAATCTGTCCAAATGTTCGGGCGGCGCTGGCCCCGCTGTGCGCGTAACCGTGCGCGGCATCAAAAGCTCTTCGGGCAAAATCCGCGTGCAAAGCTATCGCGGCACGAAAGCCGATTGGCTACAAAAAGGCAGGTGGCTGAACCGCATCGAAAGTTCAGCGCGCGCTGGCACGATGACGTTCTGCATGCCAGTGCCAGCATCGGGCGTTTACGGGATTGCCGTGCGCCATGACACCAATGGCAATGGCAAGACCGAGATTCGCAAGGATGGCGGCGCAATGTCGAACAATCCGTCGATCAATATCTTCAATTTGGGTAAGCCGAGCTATAAAAAGACGCGCTTTTCCGTGGGTAGCACGCCAAAATCTATCTCGATCAATATGCGCTATATGTAAGCGCTAAATGCGGCGCTAACCCTGCCGCTTATTACCTCTCCAGACCTGCCATAAAACCGCCGGCGCGCTGAGCACAGGATGCTTTTCGCGCCACGGCGTAACTTCAATTGGCACACCTGTATGCCGAGTGATTTTCCACGCTGCATAACGCCCCGCCCCTTCGAATGTGGTGCTGGCTTTTAACAGGCGCGCAATATTGAGCGGTTTGCCGAGACGCTGACGCTTTGCCCACCAGCGGAGAGTTTCGCGCCGAGCTTTAGCAGAGATTTGCGGTTTGAGCGTGTCACCATCTGCTGCAAACTCCAGCCCGTCCGCTTCCCAAGCCACCGGAAGCAGCCCATCGAAATGGGCCGCATTTACGCTAAGGATTGAGTCCTCGCGGCCCGGCTTCTCCACCCGAAATTCAGCTTTGTAAGTCGCCTGAAAAAGCGCGCGCCAATAATCCGCTGCCGTGCCGCTTTCCGGCCCCAAAGCCGCCGCCAGCCGCGCCGCGGTTTTCGCCGCTTCTGCTACCGCTGACAGCACTGCATTACCGGCATCTGCATCACGTTCCCAGATAAGCCCGCATGGCTGCACGAACCGCGCCCAAATCGTGGTGTCGCGCGAGGCTCCGCTGGCAGCTTTGCGAAATTGAGCAAGCGACATTGTGGCGACCTTGGCACGCACCTGTTCTTTGGCCGCTTCGCCTTCAATCACAGCCTCGTGATAGCTCACGCGCGGCCAGATTTTTTCCTGCTGCTCGCCATCTGTCAGGACGTAATAATCCAGCACCCCTTCCAATGATCCGGTGCGCAGATTTGATCCGTAAAAAAGCACTGCCAATGCGCGCGGTTCTTCGCCCGCCAACTTAGTCGCAAAGCCCAATACTGCGGGGTGAACTTCACGCGAAAATTGCGCCGCTATCCGCTGTTCGAGCGCGTCCATAATTACGGACTCGCAGGCTTCACAAATTCAAGCGCCGGACCAGGCTCAATCCGGTATTTTCCGCCAGCATAGGCTTCCCCGTCGAGGATAAATTCATCCTTAAGTTCTATCGTAAAACTATCGCAGGCCAGCTGATGAATGCCGCGCTGCGAATGATCGCGCATATCCTTGCCCGTCATGATCATCGGGATGCGAAAGATTGTCCGGCGGCTTGCCTGATCGAGCACAGCCATTTTCAACCCGCTAATATGCTTGCCAAAAGGTTTTAGGCCCGCAGGAAAACTCTCCAAGGTTGAAGCGAATAGGAACTGCCGCCAATCAGGATCGCCAAGCCCGCTATGCGGCATCGGTTCTGTGATGGGCGCATCCCCGCCCCATGTCACATCAATCTGCATTGCTGAACCGCGCCGCCATCTGTTCGACGCTGAACCCAGCGCTGCCTGCACCATCGTCCAGACCGTAGTGACGCCAACAGCCAGCGCATTAAATGCTCCCAGCCGGTGGGCATCTTGGCCCGCGCTAATCGCATGGGTGAACACGCCTGCCCCCATGATAAAGCCCAATTGGCTCTTAGCTTTTTTCGTATTTTCTGGCGTGATAATCAGCGGGCTGCGCACCACACGCTCACCATCGCGGTAGGCATCAATTGCGCCCTGCAAAGACCATTGTTTTGGCGCGCCCAAATCCACGGTCAGCGCATTGGTTTTACCCTTTGGCAGCACGGCGACCGTCGGCCAATCCTTACCCTTTGCGCCAAACACGCCATATGCTGCGGTTAAACAATCGCGCACGGTCCCATCGCCGCCATTGATCACCAGCAGATCAATCCCGCGATCTTTGAACCGCTTCAAAGCGACGGGCAATTGTGATTGATCGCCCGGCTGCGAGATAAACACATGCGGCGCAGGATTGCTGTCGAGGTCCTGCCCCTGATTGCGGTGGCTGCGCGGATTATAGATCACGCCAACGGTCGGAATGGCTGGAGAAGGAGCAGCTTGAGACATTGCGCGCCCCTCTTAACCGCAAAGCCGCATTGCCCGCTAGAGCGCCGACAAGCTTTTCTGCGCAAACCGTGAAAGCGCGCAGGTTAAGCGGTTACTTTATGCAATGGCTTTCCATTGCGGCTTAGGCGGGCTTTTGACCATTTCCTGCAAAGCTTCAGAAGTCATCGGTTCGCCGAATAAGAACCCTTGAACCGCATCTGCACCAACCCGTTTCGCCATCAGCAGGTCGACTTCATCCTCAACCCCTTCAAGCAAGCAATGCACACCCAATGTGCGAGCCATTCCTGCAAGAGAAAACAGCACTTTTTCAGTCATTGGATCGCTGGGATTTTCCATGAAGCTGCGGTCAACCTTCAGCTTGCCGATTGGCAGACGGCGCAAATAGTTGAAGTTGGAATAGCCCGTTCCAAAATCATCCAGCGCAATGGTGAAACCGGCTTCTGATAGCCGGCGCAAATTGTTGGTTGCCTTGTCAAAATCACTCATCATCGCGGTTTCGGTGACTTCAAATTCCACCAATGCAGCATCGATCTTCTTGCTATTGGATTGATCGATGATTTGATCGATGATGACATCGCTGATCAAATCATGGCTCGACAAATTGACCGAAATAGGGATCGGCTGGTCCCAGTTCTTCAGCTCGGCAAAGGCTTTTTCAACCACAGCCAAAGTGATCCCGCCGATCAAGCCGCTTTCTTCTGCGATTTTGATGAACTGGCTTGGCTGGATCATGCCGACCGCTGGGCTGGACCAACGCGCCAATGCCTCTGCTCGCACGATCCGGTCGCGCGAAAGATCGATTTGCGGCTGGAACACCAGTTCAATTTCTTGCGCCAAATCGGCAGAGCGCAAAGCGCGCTCAATCTCAAACCGCTCGGTTGCTTTTTGGGCATGTTCAGCAGTGAACAAAACGCCGCGGTTTTTACCCTTGGCCTTTGCTGTCATCAGAGCGAAATCCGCCTGATTGATCTGCGAGCGCATATCGCCGTTCAAATCGATTTGCTTGCAGCCGATTGAGCCTGAAATGCGGACTGATCGGCCTTCGATTGAGTAAGGTTCAGCCAGAACGGACAACAGACTTTCGTTCCACTTTTCGACGTTGGCTTCGCTCCACTTGCCGGCGAAGAGCAAGTTAAACTCATCACCGCCCATACGGCTGACATGCGCCTTACCCGCCGTTTGTTCGAGCAATCTTTGCGCCACTGATTGAAGCAGCAAATCGCCAACCAAATGCCCATGAATATCATTGACCGCTTTAAAGCCATCAAGATCAATCAGCACCAACCACAAGTCCTGATCCGTAGTCATTGATGCAGCCTTTAACCGGCGCAACTCTTCGAAAAAGGCACGGCGATTGGGCAGAGTGGTTAAGCTGTCTGATAAGGATCGTTCGCGCAAAGTCTCACTAACGATTTTGGCTTCTTCGAGCTGCTCCTCAGCGTCATTCTTAGCATGCGCGACCTGCACAATAGCTTTGCGCAAGAAAAACATGATCGAAAGCGATGCCATTGCGGCCGCGAACACGAGGAAGAAATACCCCCCTAATGTTGCCCCATCCATTAAGGTGGCAAAGCTAAGTAAGGCCACCAGAGCCAAAACAATCGCCAATAGCGCTTGCCGGAAACTCACCCCAACAAGAGCAAAGATCATCACCATCATGATGAAATAGGTCATTTTCTCAGGGCGGAATTCCAGATTAAGCGCAATCACAACATTCGCGATCATCAAAACACTGGTCAGCATGAGCCGCCATTCGGCCTCGCTCGTCGTTAGACTTTTGCGTGCGTCGTAAAAACATTTGGCAGAAACAATCGTGGCCGTAATCGCCACGCTTGCCATGGCCACTAATCCAGCGCCTTCGTAATACCAAAAATGCGTAACCGACATCACAAAATAGTATGCCGCCACAATCGCGAAATATCCGCGAATGATCGGCCGGTAAATGTCCAGCAGTGCAGTAGCAGCTTTGGAGTTTAGCTTAGACAAATGGCTTCCCGACGAGCGCAGAAGTGCGCGATGATAAACCCCTTTAGCCCCTAGACCTTAAGGAGCAGTTTGCACCCCGTTAACTCTATGAAAAGCATGCCTTTCAAAGTATTTTTGAAGAAAAACACTCAAATTTCACATAATTTGCAATATTACACACATTTACACTATGAATTGTAGAAAATTTGTTCCGGTATTATTTTTTAGATTCTGTTTTTCTTGATGGAATATTTGTTTTGAGCGACCCCAAACAACCTAAGCAAAGCGCTGGGCCGAAAAATACTGATGCAGATCCTTTTCTTGAGCTAATCCTTGAGAACATCCCCGATATGGTCTTCGTCAAGGATGAACAGTTCAGAATTGTTCGTGCCAATGCCAATTTTCTGCGGGTTTACCCGGATGATATGCGTGACACGATTATCGGGACCACCACTCTCGAACAATATAATGAGGAAGAGCGCGACGCCTTTCTTGAACAAGACAAAATCGCTTTTGCAGATGGCTTTTCAGAAACAGAGGAAAGCATCGACTTTCCCGATGGTGCGCGGCGGACATTACTAACCAAAAAAATTCGTTTCGAAGACGCTGACGCCAACAAATTCACGCTGGGCATCGGTCAAGATATCACCGAGCTGGTGAGAGTGAGGACAGAGCACGAGGATGCGCTTTCTCTGCTCGAAAACGTCTTCAACACAGTCACTGGCGCGGTGATCGGCTTAAGCGCAACAAAAGAAGTGCTGATGATCAATAATGCGGGCCGCCATATGCTCGCAGGCGAAATGGCTAAAGCCCCGTTCGCATGGCCCGATGAAACGGTGTTTTTGGACCCTGAAGATATGCACCCGCTAGAAGCATCTCACGATCCCATTTCGCGGGCATTGGTAGGGCAAAAAATCGCCGGAGAAGTGCATTTGATGACCCGCCGGTCATCGTCAGACAACCGCTATGTTCGGGTGAGTTCGACCCTCGTCCAAAGCAAGTCTTCCCCGCTGAAAACAGTTATCGTGCTGGATGATGTTTCGGAAAGCGAGCGCAACCGGCAGCAAATCGAACGGCAATCACGGCTCGATGCACTGGGTCAGCTGACCGGCGGGATTGCGCATGATTTCAACAATCTGCTTAACACGCTGCAATTTTCGGTAGAGCTGATGCGACGCGATGATCTGAGTGAACGCGGACAGCGATCAGCCGACGCTGCGCCAAAATCCATTCAGCGCGGATCGGAGCTAACCAACCGCCTGCTGGCATTTGCGAAAAAGCAGCCAACACGCGCTGCTGCACGGCCGCTAAAAGAGATTTTTGCTGAAGCCAAAAACTTGGTCGCACCGGCAATCGAAGCATCTCTAACCGTCAAATTCGCGCCGACGGAGCAGGATTTGCTCGTATTCTGTGACCAGGGCCAGCTGCAAAATGCGATCCTCAATTTGATCCTGAACAGCCGCGATGCGATCGTGCAGAACAATAAGGGCAACCAGATTACGGTCGCAGTTCGGGCGATAGATACTCTGCCGGCTTTCGCTCAAAATGCTGAGGGGCATGAGCAAGTCTTCTCCGCCGAAGGTCTGATCATGCAGCGCAATGACGATCAAAGCAGGGATGATGGCAATGCCCAGCGCTATGTCGAAATCTCTGTTTCCGACAATGGCCCCGGCATGTCGAAAGCGGTGGCATCACGCGCGCTTGATCCGTTTTTCACGACCAAGGATGTGAACTCTGGCACGGGGCTCGGCCTGTCGATGGTGTACGGCTTCGTCCAGCAATCCTCTGGCGAATTGCGCATCTATACTGAGGAAGGCGAAGGCACGACGGTCAAACTCTTCCTACCGCGCGGTGATGAAGATGCTGGATTAGAAGCACCGGTTGCAAGCGCCCCCTTAGCGCGCGGTAATGGCGAGACGATCCTGATTGTCGAGGATGAGGATATTTTGCTCGAACAATTGCACGAATTTTTGAAAGAGCTGGGTTACAAAACGCTTCAGGCATCAACCGGCCGCGCCGCAATGGATATGATCGAAGCCGGCGCACGGGCTGATCTTGTGCTGACTGATATTGTCATGCCGGGCGGGATTGGCGGATTTGAGCTCGCACGCTTAGCCCGCGAAGCAATGCCAGATGTTCCGGTTATTTACATGTCTGGCTACACCGGTTTCTCTGATGAAGAAATGGGCGAAGTGATCGCGCCTTTATTGCCAAAGCCGTCCTCTCCCAGCGCCACGTCAGCGCAGATCAGGACCGTTTTGGACAATGCCGCAGAAGCAAGTTTGAGCGGCGATGTCTAAGGCGCTCATCATGGAAGACAGTCCGATGCAGGCCATGATGCTAGCCGATTGGTTTGAACTGGATGGCCATCAAACACATGTCACGCATAATGCCGCAGATGCTTTGGAATCTCTGCTAGGAACGGAGCATTATGACTTGCTCGTAACCGATGTTTTTGGCGCAGGCGAAAGCGGCGATGCCACAGGTGCGCGGTTGATCGAAACCTTTCGAAGTCACGCCATTTCGCGGCTGAGAGATATGCCGATTATCTCAATTTCTGGACTGAGTTTTGAAACGAAAAGCTATGATGCTGGAGCTGCCAGCAACGGCGGGGACGGCGGCGGCAAAAATGCGCGAACCATTGCTAGCGATGCGCATTTCCTCAAACCCATAGACGTGGGCAAATTGTCGCGCACGGCAAAGGAGCTGATTGCGGCCAGCAAAAGCTAGCTCAGCTCCAAAGCTTCCAATTCTGCGCCCGCTTCCAGCCATGCTGCCTCTGCTGCTTCAAGCTGGTCTGCGGCCTTAGCGCGGGCGGACAATAGCTCATCCATCGACATGCCGGAATTGTGGCCGATGCCTGATGCGCCAGAACTTGCGCTGCTGGCAGCCAGTATCGCCTGCTCCCATTCCTCTAGCGCAGCGGATGCCTGCTCAACCGCTTTTTCTGCTTTGGATAAAGCCGATTTCAGATCGCGGACTTTCGCACGGTCTTTAGAAGAACGGGCCTTTTTCTTCCTTGCTTTTTGGCCCTTACCGCCATCTGTATTCTTAGACGATTTGCCGTCTGCTTTGGGCTGATTCCGGCCCAGCACAAAGTCGATATAATCATCCATGCTGCCCGCATATTCGCGCGCGGTCCCATCATCCACTAGCACCAATCGGTCAGCGGAAAGTTCGACCATATGCCGGTCGTGGCTGATCAAAACCACCGCGCCGCCATAGTCGTTCAGCGCTTGGATCAAAGCCTCGCGCGCATCGACATCCAGATGGTTCGTCGGCTCATCGAGAATAAGCAAATGCGGCGCATCGCGGGTGATCAAAGCCAGTGCCAGCCGTGCGCGTTCACCGCCCGACAATTTCTCAACCTTTTGCCCGGCGCGCGGTCCGCTAAAACCAAACCGCCCCAAATGCGCGCGGATTTTGGCTGTTGGCTCACCATCCATCACGCGGGTCATTAGCTCCAACGGCGTGTCCTCTGCCGCCAATTCCTCCACCTGATATTGGGTGAAATAACCGACTTTCATCTTGGACGAAGCATTCATCGCGCCTTCCGATGCGTCCAGCTGCGCGGCAAGCAGACGGGCAAGCGTCGTCTTACCATTACCATTGCGCCCTAGCAGAGCGATCCGGTCCTGCGCATCAATCCGAAAGTTCAGCCTTTGCAGGATCGACGGAGCCTCGGGATAACCGGTTGCGGCACCCTCCAGCGTGATCATCGGCGATTTCAATTCTTCGGGATTGGGAAAGTCAAAGCTGAGTGATGGGTCTTCCATCAGCGCGGCAATCGGCTGCATTTTGGCAAGCATTTTTGCCCGCGATTGCGCCTGTTTCGCCGTCGATGCCCGCGCGCTGTTCCGCGCCACATAATCTTGCAATCGCGCGCGCTGCGCATCTTGCGATGCCTTTGCCGCTGCCAATTGCGCCGCGCGTTCGGCCCGCTGTTTCTCAAACGCATCATAGCTGCCGGGATACAGCGTCAATCCGCCCCCTTGCAGGTGCAAAATATGATCGACGACTTTATTCAGCAGATCACGTTCATGGCTGATCACCAGCACGGTTGCGGGGTAAGATTTCAGGAAGTTTTCAAGCCACAATGTCGCTTCTAGATCGAGGTGGTTGGATGGCTCATCCAGTAACAGAATATCGGGCTGCGAAAACAGCAATGCGCCCAATGCGATGCGCATTTTCCACCCGCCGGAATACGTCTCAACCGGGCGCTGCTGCATCTCTTCATCAAAGCCAAGGCCAGAGAGAATCTTCGCCGCGCGCGCTGGAGCGGTATAAGCATCAATGGCGAGCAGGCGTTCATGCACATCGCCCAGCCGGTCCATATCCGTGCAGTCCTCTGCATCTGCCAGCAAAGCTTCGCGCTCCGGATCGGCGGCCAGCACGACTTGTTCCGGCGTAGTATCCCCGCTGGGTGCTTCCTGCGCGATATAGCCGATGCGCGCCCGCAAAGGCTTGGTAATCTCGCCCGCGTCAGGCTCAATCTCGCCAATCACAGCCTTCATCAAAGTGGATTTGCCCGCCCCATTGCGCCCTATCAAACCCACGCGCGCGCCAACCGGCACGGTTGCACTGGCATGCTCAAGAATGGCCCGGCCGCCGAGCCGAACGGTGATGTCGTCAATGGATAGCATGCGCGGCCCCTTAGCAGTGTGGGCCCAAGCGCCAAACAGTTTCTGGCAAATGAATTCTCACGCCGCTATGCAACGCGCATGGATATGCAAGACCTGCTGCAACGCTATTTCGGCACGCAAGAATTGGGCGAAGTCTCGCCCGCCGCCATCCCCAATGCGGTGGAACGCATGCGGGTCGATTTCGGGATGGAGCGCGATAGCGGCAAACGTTTCGCGCTTTGGACGCTATTGCATATGTTTGATGCTGCGCCCGATTTGGATGTCGCTTTTAAAGATGAGGCAGACCGCGAAGCAGCGCGCAATCTGATGGATATGCTAGCCGCGCCGCTACCTGATGAAGAGGAATAAAGCCTCGTTTGCTGCCCCAAAATGTTGCAGCGCAAAATAATCCAAGCCAAAAGCCGATATTGCCGCTATAGGGGCCATCAACCAGCGCCGCCCGCACATTGTGGCGGCTGCCCCAGATCCAAATAAAGCGAAAACTATGACTTTTCCTGACCTGCCAGCCGGTCTGGCCGATGCCCTTGCCCAGCGCGGCTATGAAGCGCCCACCGCCGTTCAAGCCGCCGTGCTTGAGCCAGAGGCGAGCGGCCGCGATCTAGTCGTCTCTGCACAGACGGGTTCGGGCAAAACGGTGGCCTTTGGCCTCGCCTTTGCAGAACAAATGCTGGGCGAGGACGGGATGGTGCGCCCTGCGGAATCGCCGCTCGCTTTGGTAATCGCTCCAACGCGCGAACTGGCATTGCAGGTGAGCCGCGAGCTTGGCTGGCTCTATGAAAAAGCAGGCGTGCGCATCGCTACGTGCGTGGGCGGCATGAACCCGCAATCCGAACGCCGCGCCTTGCGCGCTGGCGCAAACATTGTTGTCGGAACCCCGGGACGTTTGCGTGACCATTTGGAACGCGGCGCTTTGGACCTATCAGCGCTTTCCGCAATCGTTTTGGATGAAGCGGATGAGATGCTCGACATGGGCTTTCGCGAAGAGCTGGAAAGCATTCTCGACGCGACGCCGGACACCCGACGGTCCCTGCTATTCTCCGCCACAATGCCGCGTCCGATCGAAGCGCTGGCAAAGCGTTACCAGAACAATGCCCTGCGCATCGCGACAAAAGGTGATGAGCGCGGGCACGGCGATATCGCCTATCAAGCGGTGACAGTTTCTCCATCCGAGATTGAAAATGCTGTCGTCAATCTGCTGCGCTTTCACGAGGCGGAAACGGCAATCCTTTTCTGCGGCACGCGCGAACGTGTGCGGCACTTGCATTCAACCTTGCAAGAACGCGGGTTCGATGCGGTTGCATTGTCGGGTGAGCATTCGCAGCAGGAACGCAACCAAGCTTTGCAGGCTTTGCGTGATCGGCGCGCGCGCGTTTGCGTGGCGACCGATGTGGCTGCGCGCGGCATCGATCTGCCCAGCGTCAGCCTGGTCATCCATGTTGAAATTCCCCGCGATGCAGAAGGTTTGCTTCACCGTTCGGGCCGCACAGGCCGCGCCGGTAAGAAAGGCACCGCCATTGTCGTGGTTCCGTTTAACCGCCGCAAACGGGTCGAGGGGATGCTGCGCCGTGCAAAGGTCAATCCATCATGGATCCCCGCACCAGACCGCGATGCGATTGTCAAAAAAGACCGCGAGCGTCTGCTGGAAAAACTGCTCCAGCCAGTCGAAGTTCAGGATGAAGACCGCGAGCTGGCGGCGAAATTGCTGGCTGAACGCACTCCTGAAGAAATCGCGGCCCTATTGGTGCAGGCACACCGTGCAAGCATGCCTGAACCCGAAGAATTGCTGGCGAATACACCGGAAGCTCAGCGTGCCGCTCACCGTGATGGGCACCGCGCTGGTTTTGAAGATACCGTGTGGTTCGCGATGGATATTGGCCGCAGTCAAAATGCTGATCCGCGCTGGATATTGCCGCTGATCTGCCGCCGCGGCCATGTGACCCGCAATGAAATTGGCGCGATCCGTATCGGGCCAAAGGAAACGCATTTCCAAATTCCGCGCAATCTGGCTGAAAAGTTTACTTCTGCCGTGGCACGCACCGCTGGCGAAGAAGAGCGCGGCGATGAAGTGCAAATCGTCGCTTCCGAAGCACCGCGTCAGACAGCGCGGCGTAATGCGAAAAAGGGCGGGTCCAGAAGGGACGGGCCCAAAAGGGACGGACACCGCGGTTCTGATAAGCGCGGCGGCGGACGTGATCGGGGTCATGATCGTGATCGTGATCGTAGTAAGGGCGGGGACAATCGCTCTCATGGCAAACCACACCACAAACCCAAACGCGCGCATAATGATGGTGAAGGCTCAAATTCAGGAACGGGCACAGGCGCGCCAAAAGGCAAGCCGCCGTTTAAGGGCAAAAAGAACGCGAAAGGTAAGCCCGCTGGAAAAGGCTCCTACCAAAAGGACCCGTTCAACAATGACCGTCCCGCCAAGAAATTTGATGGCGGCGGCAAGCCCGCTAAATCCGGCGGTAAAAAGAAGCCCAATACGAAAAACAAGGGCAAGCCAAAACCGAAAAACAAACCGCGTCAGATGGGCGGCGAATAGGGCGCATTAACCCGCGCGCTACCGCCGATTTCAGCGCGCTCTTAGCTCGCGGATTGCGCAACCATATCTTGTTGCAGCGTCCGCCCGGCGAGCAAATAGTGCAAAGCTGCCCAGCCATAAATGCAGCTGAAGATCACGATCGACCACTGCAAACCGCGCGCCTCAGCATTGGAACACGCATTTAGCGCTTCAAGCTGCGCCCCTTCCAAAACGGAGCGTGCTTCTGGCGCCATTGCTATCAGCGGCTTGCAACTCTCCAGCGTCAATCCAAGCGCTTGCCCGTCGAGGAACATATCCTTCAAGACTGTCGAGAGCACTCCAATGATCGGCGGGCCAAGGCCGTATCCCAGCAAATTGACCACGAACAATGTGATTGCAACGGCTGTTGCCCGCATCCGGCTGTCCACCACTCCCCCCGAAACCGCATACATGGGCCCGAGGTAGAAATAATGGATCATCGCCGCGATCATTAGCGCTGGAACCGCCAGCCATAGATTGGGCATTAGAAATCCAAATGCATAGAGCGGCACAGAGGCGGCCATTCCCATAGCAGGCAGCCAAGCCAGCGCCTTGGGATGTTTGGCCGAAACTTTATCCGCCAGCCAGCCAGAGCTGAACACGCCGATAGCTGCCATCACGCCCAACACTACTCCGTAAAGCAAAGATGCTTCTTGGATCGTAAGGCCGTGCGTCCGCAGTAGGAATGAAGTCGTAAACTGCCCAACGCCGTACCCCACGAAAGAGGCCAGCGTCGCGCCAATCACTACATGCCGGTATGCTGGTTTTTTGGCTAGAACAGCCAATGCCTCTTTAAAACTGGCTTTCTTTAATCCCTGAAGCGCGGCGGGATCAGTATAGCCGCGTGGCGGCTCTTTTATGCTGCGCCAGATGATCAGCGACAGCAGCAAGCCGGGCACTCCGCAAACTACAAAAGCGACGCGCCACCCTTCGACTTGGGTCCAATCCAGATCACCAAACAGCGAGCCAATCCCTATCGAATTGACAAAGGCGCCATATTGCGCGCCGTCCAGACCGGCCAATTGACCGCCGAACACCGATGCCAGCATACCGCCCAGCGGTACGCCCAAAGCATAGACCGAAACCGCCGTTGCGCGGCGTGAAGGCACGAAATAATCCGCGATCAGCGACTGAGCAGGCGGCGTGCAGCCCGCTTCACCAATGCTGACACCCACACGGAACAGGAACAGCATCAGGAATGACATCGCAAACCCGCATAGGGCAGTGAACAGGCTCCAAATCGCAACAGCAACAGCGATAATCGCAACGCGGTTATATCTTTCCGCTCCGCGCGCAATCGGGATGCCGATAAAGGTGTAAAGCACAGCAAAGGCCGGTCCGCCCAGCAAGCCCATCTGCCAATCCTCCAAACCGAAGGTGAGTTTAATCGGTTCGGTCAGGATATTGATGATCGTGCGGTCGATGAAATTGAAAATATAGACGACCAGCAGCGCGATGAGCACATATGCCCTATATGCAGGCGTTCCGAACCCTTCTGAAGCGGGCGCAGCCTGCGTTCCATTAAGCGCAGTCGTTCCGGCCATTCATTTCCCTCCCAGGAGCCCAAAACCAGTTTGAAGTGAAAGCGTCTGCGGCTTTCTTCATTCATTTGCGGCGGGCTAGCGCATACCTTCTAGGGTTTTAGGCGCGAGGTAAAGCTATGAAAGGCAAATTGCGTCCATCAGCGGGAAATGCATGATTTGACCTGACCGGCCATTTGGGATCCATCCCTTAAGAGCAGGGCCGATAGAAAGATCGATCATACCGCCGCATTTTTCGCGTCGTCCCTACAATACAAACGGTATTCGCAGCATCATCCGCAAATCAGTCGCATCATCGGTTAGACCGGCCTCAATCGCGAAGTTTACGCTTGTGCGCTTGTCCACTTTATATGTCGTGCCGAACAAGAAGCGGCCAACCTGCAAATCGCGCGAAGTACGCGTGACTTCATCAGCGGGATCATCGCCATCTGTCACAATCGCGCGCGTCGTGGTTTCCGTGCCAAAGCCCCAGCTATGAGCATAACCCAGATTGAGCGATAGGCGCGGGTTCAGCGCAAGGCCAATACCGGCGCTGAAGGAGAGCGAATCGCCGGGATCAACGCTAACAATTTCCACCGGGGGGATCACTGCATCCACATCGCCGCCAAAGTTTTTGGTGTAGCTAAGGCTGCCAAAGAGCACGCCCGGATCGCTGGGCAGAATGGCGGTGATGCCGGATGTCACGCCGTAAAAGCCTGATCCGGTGGAGGCTTCTTGCGCCTCGCCAAATTCATTGCGGGCGACCTCAAACGGGCCAGTGCCAGTGGGCAGAGTGACTTGCAGATTACCGACCAGATAGGGGCCGAAACCTTTGGGCGCGAGCAATTGCTTGCGTGCAGAAATGGTCACATCGCCTACGCCGTAACCATCGGCGCTATTGTCGATCTCTCGTGTCACGCCGTTTTCATTGGGACCGGCGACAGGGGTTAGAACTGACGTATCCCAGCGCGCGATAAATGGCACGTCCACGCCGATCTCCAAATCATGGGTCAGGCCGTATTGCAGGCCGACTTTTTGTTGGAGCACATCTTGGCGGCTTTCATTGATATCGAATGTTCCGATGAGGACGGATTCGACCACTTCAACCCCGCGGAACAGCGCGCGATTGCGGTCTGCGCGGGCATAGCTCCACTCAATATCGCCGCTTAGCTTGCCCTTTTGAGTGATGGCGCTGCCTTGGCGGCCCAAGGATGCAATCTCTGGCTGGCGTTCTTCCACTTCGGGAGCGACACCAACGGAACCTTGCGGATTAGCGGCAGCGGTTTGCGGCGCTGATTGAACTGAGTTTGCCGCCATGCGCACTGGGCGCGCGGCTGGATTGATTTGCGGGGGTTCACCAAGCGCCAAGGACAGTCGCCGCTCCATCGCATCGAGCCGGTCGGCCTGTGCCTGAAGGGCTACTATCTGCTCCATCACAGAACTGCGCTGCGCAGCGACTTCGGCGCGCATGCTTTTCAGCTCATTAGCGTCAGGCACAGAGGTTTGCGCCTGAAGCTGAGGAGAAGTCTCCACTACTTCAGCAGTGGAAGTTTCGGCGCTTTCCTGCGCCAGAACGGACGCTGGCGCCGCCAATATGGCAGCGCCTGCAAGAGCGAGGCTCCAAAATGCTTTACGCATCGATGTAATCACCCAAATGGGTTCGGTTTGTTAGAAACCGAAGCTTGCTGTTTCCAAAGCAAGTAGGCCCAGGTTGGGTTGCAGCGAGCCGATCGATCCCACATCCATCCGCGACAGGTCGAGATCGACAGTCGTAATGGTGGAAATGGTCCGATTATCCGCTGTATTGGCAATGACACTGCCGGTCGCGCGTCCCATAAGGTGAGAAACTTCCGTTCCAGGAACCTCTATGGTTACTCGCATCCTTGTATCATTGCCCTCGGTTGTTGCCAAGACACCCTGAGACACATGCTCAATCGATACAATGGGTGCACCCTCGGCCAATACGTAGGACGAGCGTAAGACTAACTCGCCATCAATGCTGGTTTCTTGGGCAATGACCATGTCCAAATCAATTCCGCCAGGAAGCAGAAAGCCGCCTCGTTCATCCGCCAATTCTGCATCATCCATTGCGGCCACATCACCAAAGGGTGATGATTGCGCAGCGACAGGCGCAGCTAAAAAGGCAAACAATACAGCCAGAAGGCGAAGAAAACGCATTCTAAAACTCCCCAAAACCCGGCGCGGTAAGTGTCAGCATTTGCTGGCTCACCGGCTCGAACATGCTCTGATCCGCGCCAAATCCAACGACGCGGCCCCATTGCCCCTCTGCATTAAGCGGAACATGGTTAATTTTTTCACTCTTCGTCACGACGAAATAGACGCCGTTCCAGACTTTCTCGAATTCATCGCGGTCCATCCGGCGCAGGCCAAGGGCGGGATCGCCGACCAAAACAAAGCCGTTCTCCACGCCCTTCACCACTACGAAATGGCGATATCCATCAGGCGCGATCAGCGCGATGCCGGGCGTTTTAGCTTTAGCCACTTGGTCAAGCGTGACCTTATAGCCATTGGCGTCCATGCCGCTGGCGGCGAGATAGCGTTTCATATCCAGCAGGGAAAAACCCGCTTTTTGGATCGCTTCTTTATCGCCGTCGCGCCACATGCCGCGAAACACTGCACCCTCATCCTTTTCCTGACCGTAATGATAGGTCAGCAAAGTCGCGAGTGCGGCCGATCCGCAGCTAAAGTCAAACTGCTGGCGCACGACGGTATCATACCGTGTCTCCACCATGCTGCGCGGAGCTGTGTTAAGCTCCATAGCGCCGCCATGCGTGGCCAGCTGAAAACGCCCATCATCGACTGGCACAGCTGCGCAAGCGGGGAGCAGCATTGCCCCCGCCGCAGCGGCCAAGATGTTGATGCGCGTCTTCATCGCTTACTGGCTCGGCAGAGCGATATTGACTTGGACTGCAGCGTTGATCGCCACGTTATTGCCCGTGTTCGCATTCACGATTGTGATGCCGGTCATATTGTTGAAGGCATTGTCGCGAAACTGGACTGTGCCAGTGCGCGAATTGTCGCCCACGCTATTGGCTTCAACCGAGTTGGCTTGGTCAGAATTGGTGAGCTGAGTTAGATCCTCGCGCCCTGCAATTTTGGCCAATTTGGTCTCTTCCACCGGTTTGACATCCGCAAACACAGAAGACTGTGCTGCGGCTGGCTTTGCATCAACTGGCTTTTCTTCGGCCATTGCAGGCGCAGACATTGCTGCGATCGCGCACGCCAAAGCTGTATAAGTCTTGGTCATAACCAATCCTCCTAAATTGGGCCGCGCCCACACTGGATCACCAGCGCAGGCGCACCCAAAGCTAACTTAATTGACGTCGAGATTGTCGGTCGAAACAGCGATGGTCACGCTGGCGTTTTGCGCCGCGCCTGCACCAGTGTTTTGGTTCATCGCGTTCATACCAGCATAGTTCTGGAATGCATTGCCGCGGTTTGTCAGCTGATTGTTCAGACGTGCAGTGTCTTCGATATTGCCATAGTCAACATCAACGCCGGTCACGACGTTCGACAAGGTTGCTTCTGCAACGATTGCGCTGTCATCAAACACGCTTTCATTGGCGAAGGTCACGCTGGCTGAATAATTATCGGACAGATCATCGAAGCTGTCAGTGATTGTGTCGGCCGAATTGTCATTGTGGCTGTTGTAATCACGATTGTCGTCGAAGCTGTCTTGGAAATCGCGGTCCGAATTGTCGTTGAGGCTGTCCTTAACAACGGTCTTATCGGTCACATCAACATCTGTGGTTTCAGTCACGTCAACATCGGTTACTTCGACATTGGTGTTGGTCACATCAATATCAGCGCCATCATTGTCCTGAGCAAAAGCAGCTGTGCTGGTCAAAAGTGTCGCAGCAACTGCGATCATAGCGGTCTTCATAATCTATTCCCCTAACGAATCATGGACACACCGGTGCCCGTCGCCAAGTGGAAATACAGATGGCCCTCCTCACAAATGGGAAACCAATACGACTAACGAAAATTAACCATGGGTTGGAATTGCCGCTCACTGCGCGATCTGGTCGACTGGCATCGCAATAGCACTCACTGTAAACGCGATAGCGAAGGGCGGCGTTCAGACTAAACAAACCTTAACAGTATTATGTGATCTATACGCATATGGTTGTATGACATGAGAAACTACTCATCCTTTTTCCTGAGAATTGTATTTGCATTCGCAGGACTTTTATTGGGCACTGCAAGTTTTGCGCAGTCTACAATCCTGTATCAAGATGATTTCGAAGGGCCGGTTTCCGGCTGGACACTTAACAACACGGATTTTGATCCTGATGTTACGAGATTTCTGGGCCGGTTCGATAATTCACCCACAAGCACAAGCCGAACATTCACTGTCCCGCCCAGCACCGAGCGGGTTGATATCGTCTTTGATTTCTACCGTTTTGATAGCTGGGACAACACCGCCCAATACGGCTTTGATCGGTTTCAGATTGATATAGATGGAACGCAAATTTTCTCGCTCCCCTTTTCTAATCCGCAGGCCGCACGTTCGGGCAGTTCCGGAGATGTGGATTGGTCCCACGTACCCACGACAGGGCGGGTTGAGCTAGCCTTTGGCACTGGTCAATATTGGTTTGATCAGCTCCACCGGGTCACTATTTCTGTTGCAAATCCAGGACCGACATTGGATTTGACACTGCGCTGCGCTGTGAATCAAGGCGGTAATGATGAGTCCTGCGGTTACGACAATATGACCGTCACTGCCTTTCCCATCCTGCCCGAAATTGCGGCGCAAAAGGCAGTTGCGACTGTCGGAAACGACTTTGCCATTCCAGGAAATTTGGTCGAATATACAATCTCGGTAAACAATACCGGCGGCAGCGTCGATTCAGACTCGCTTGTGATTGTTGACCCCATCCCATCTGATCTCGTCATGTTTACCGGCGATTTTGATGGCTCGGGAAATTCTGTGCAATTCGTAGATTCCAGTACGCCGGCATCGGGCCTGAGCTGCTGCACGGCGGCAAATATTGAATATTCCAATTCAACCACGGCTCCGCCAGCCTTTGGCTACGTCCCTATGTCCGACTATGATCCGGCGATAACCTATTTACGGATAACGCCAACCGGAACGGTTCGTGACGCGCAGACTGATCCTGTTGATGTTGCTTTTGTTTTTAGAGCAATGATCAAATAGCGCTGATGCGTTTGAGAATATGCGTCGGCCCAATGACGCAAGCTAGCGTCGCAACGACCGTTTGCTGCTTGGGAGCGGCCCCTCGATCATGACGCACAAAACTGCGGTTGACTAATCGCAGGGTCGATCATATTTGAAATGTAATAACGTCTCATCGATTCCCTTTGCTTTTCACCTAAGCCATTTTTTGCGCCGTTTGCTTGCATCCATCTTGATACAGTTGGGCGGGTGCCGAGGGGTTGGGCATTGGGAATTTTTGGTCACCATTTATGTTCAAATTAGCGGATGCTTCCCACATGATCACTTCAAAGCTTTGCCTTTCTTCATCGATTATTGCCATTTCAGCGCTGGCAGCAACGCCATCCATTGCGCAGACTTCTCAATCAGGTGACGAAGTAAGTGCAGATGGCGATGAGATCATCGTGACGGATCGCCGCGCCTATCGCGGTGATTTTGATGAGCTTGAAACTCCGCAGGTTGATCAAGTTCTCAATGCTGAATTGCTGCAAGATGCCAATACGCTTGATCTTAGCCAGGCGCTCGACTTGTCTGCATCTGTGGCCCGTCAAAACAATTTTGGCGGACTGTGGAACTCCTTTTCCATCCGCGGCTTTTCTGGCGATATCAACCTGCCAAGCGGCTTTCTGGTAAACGGCTTTAACGCCGGACGCGGATATGGCGGACCGCGCGATTTGGCCGGCATCGAAGCTGTCGAGGTTTTGAAAGGACCCCGCTCAGCCTTATTCGGACGCGGGGAGCCGGGCGGGACAGTCAACCTAGTGACCAAGCGCCCTGACTTTGAAACATCGGGCTATGTGCAAGTGCAAGACGGCTCGTTCGATTTCTATCGCGGCGATGCGGATTTCCAAACCATGCTCAGCGATGATGTGGGTGTGCGATTGGTTGGGTTTTACGAGGATGCTGGCAGTTTCCGCGAAACGGTGGAGACCACGCGTTTCGGTTTCTACCCGTCGATCACCGTCAATTTGGGCACGGACACCAGCGCGACTTATGAATTTGAATATACCAATCAAGAAATCCCATTCGATCGCGGCGTTATCTTCTCAGAAGAGTTTGGTTTTAGCCCGCGCCGCACATTCACTGGTGAACCCGGCGACGGCCCGATTGAAACAGAAGTCACAGGCCACCAGTTTGAATTGGCGCATGACTTTTCAGACAATTGGAGCCTGCTGGCTGGCATTGGCTACCGCGAAACTTCGCTCACCGGTAACGCATCAGAGAACAATTTCGGCGGGCGGCAGCTTTACTTGCGCGATGGCGAAACGATCACACGCTTCTTCCGATTCCGCGATTTCGATTCAGAATATTTCGTCGCTCGGGCAGAATTAGCAGGTGAGTTTGAGACAGGGGGTTTGCGCCACAATCTCTTGGTCGGCGCAGATTATGACTGGTTTAAGAACAGCCTTTTCATCCAGCGATTTCGTCCGCCATTCGTAGCAGCGGATGCCGATATTTCCTTGCTTGATCCAGCCGCCTATCTCTTTCTCAGCGCGAGCAATCCGGTTTACGGGCAGTTTCCGATCCCCACACCGGGACCGAACACAGACCGTGTTGAAGTCCTCGAAGGGTTTGGCTTTTATATCCAAGATCAGATCAGCATCACCGATGATCTGCAAATTCGGATTGGCGGGCGATTTGATGATTTCCAGCAAGATTTGCGGAACCAACGCGTAACCCCAACCGATATTACGCGCAGCAGCTCAACCCGCTTCTCGCCCCAAGTCGGTGCAGTCTATCAAGTGGATGCGGGCCTCAGCCTGTATGCCTCATATGGGGAAGGTTTCCGCCAGCAAACGGGTTCTGATTTTGCCGGCAATCAGTTCGCGCCGAACATTACAGAGTCCGCCGAAATCGGGATCAAAGCCGATCTGGGTGCCTATTTGGATTATGCAAAAGGCCTAGTTACGCTCACCGCATTCCAAGTCGATCAAAGCAACATCTTAGTGAACGATGACCGGCCAGAGGCGGTTGCAGCAGGCTTCTTCTCCTTCACCGCAGGCGAGGCGCGCAGCCGAGGCATTGAGTTTGATACCAACCTTGAATTTGATTCTGGTTTCAACTTCTACCTGTCCTATGCGTACACCGATGCCAAATTCACAACCAATGCGCTGGATGCAGATTTTGGTGCGCAGATCGAAGCAGGCGATCAGCTGATCAATTCGCCCAAGCATCAGTTGAGCGTGTTGATGAGCCAATCATTCGACGTCGGAAACATGCCGCTGAAATTGGGCGGCGGATATCTGCATGTGGGCAAGCGCAATGGCTGGACGGGCTTTGACTTCACCCTGCCTTCCTACACAACATTCCGAGCCTTTGCAGAAATCGAACTTGCAGAAGGGATCATGCTTCGGGCGGATGTCGAAAACCTCACTAATGAAACTTTCTACACCAATTCATTCGCTGATGTTTGGGTGCAGCCCGGCGCGCCTAGAACGGCACGTGCAACAGCGCGGTTTAGTTTCTGATCTTGGCCGTAACCCTGCCGAATAGCGAAAGACCAACAGCATGAGCACTGACATTAAGCCAGCCACGCGGATCGCATCGATTGATATCATGCGCGGCCTTGTCATCATTTTGATGATGCTCGATCATGTTCGTGAACGGTTTTACATGCATGTGCGCACAGGCGATCCGATTGGCGATCATATTGAGCCGGACCTGTTTTTCACCCGCATATTGACGCATTTCTGCGCGCCCATTTTTATCTTTCTCGCCGGGCTTGGCGCCTATCTTTACGCCCATGCGAAGGAAGGTGAATATCGCTCTCCGTCAAAGTTCCTTTTTACGCGCGGTCTGGTGATCATCGGGATCGAACTGGTGTTCTATTACCTCGTTTGGGCGGATGGTTTTGCGGATTATCTGTTCTTGCAAGTCCTATGGGCCATTGGTCTCTGCATGGTGGCCTTATCGGTTGCCTGCCGCCTACCTTACTGGGCGATTGGCGCGCTGGGCTTCATCATCGTTTTCGGTCACAATTTCCTGACGCCGCTGGAATTTGAACCCGGTCATTGGGCCTATATCCCATGGGCAATCTTGCATGACGGGGGCGAGCTGGGTCAGCTTGGTCCGCTAACTGTCAGCCTATCTTATCCAAGCCTGCCATGGTTCGGTGTGATCCTGCTCGGATATTTCGCAGGGCCGCTTTATGCCCGCGGGATGAGCGTATTGGATCGGCGCAAAGTGCTGATCGGATTGGGCGCGTCATGCCTTGCTTTGTTGCTCGTGCTGAGAGGCTTAAACATCTATGGCGAGACTTTGCCGTGGTCAGTGCAAGAAAGCTTCGTCCAGTCTTTGATGTCCTTCATCAATTACACGAAATATCCGCCGTCGCTGGATTATATCCTCTTCACATTGGGTATTGGGTTCTTTATCATCGCATGGAGTGAAAGCGCGAAGAAGAACAATTTTGCGCTCGATTTGATGCAGACATTTGGGTCGATCCCAATGTTTATCTATGTGCTGCATTTGTATGTGCTGCTGGCGGCCTATTGGGTCCTATACCTGATCTTCGGCGCAACCCATGGCGAACGGTTCGGCTTAGATAACGTGCCGCTGATTTGGCTCGGCATGGTTCTGCTGGTGGCGCTGCATTACCCGATCGCAAAGGTGTTTTCTGCCTACAAGCACCGCGAGAAACACAATAAGCCTTGGCTCAGCTATTTCTAAAGTCGTCAGGTGCCCGATCCTATAGGCATTTGATAGATTAGCCCTGCGCCGCAATCGAGTTACGTTTGAACTTAATCTACCAATTCGCGGCAAGCGACCATTGTTATGCAAAGCAAGGGCTACACTAACCCATTGAAAGCATGGCGCACCCGAGAGGATTCGAACCTCTGGCCTCTGCCTTCGGAGAAATCTGACAATGGCGGAAATCTGCGAAAAACGTGGGATTGACTATTCTCACTAGAGTTCATTTTCCCGCTTTTGGCGCAGATAACTGCCACATTACTTCCACAATGAAATCAAAACTGTTAAATGATCTGGCTAGTATAGGAGGTGGTTATGCTAATTCGATCATTTTTTGCAGTGTTTTGCTTATTTCTATCAGGTTGCTTTGCACATTCATTCCCGACCGCAAATAGTTTCATTGAGGTTGGCGAAGTAAGCGATCATAAAGCAGAGGTCGTGCAAGTCTTTGTGGATGCGAACGGAACCTTCTATCCAAATGGATGGCAGAGGTTTTCTTCGATAAGATCGCCTTGGAAAGCCGATAGCTTGCTCAATTCGCTAGATGAAGGTGAAGCACTCCGGTCCCTGATTGAGAAGGAGGAAGTGAGACAACTACAAGAGATCAAGAACGCAGCGGATAGGTCGGATCGTATCTTCGTGCTAATCCATGGTTTCAACAACACCGTCGATGAAGCAATGCCCGCTTACTCCGAGATCGAACGCAAGCTCGACCTTAGGGAAGACGATTTGGTTGTGCGGTTTTATTGGGACGGGTTGACCGGGAAAAGAGGTGGGCAGGCAAAGATATGGTTCAACGCTGTAGGATATAGTCAACTGGCTGGCCTGCGTGGTCTCAGAAGAATGCTAAGTCAAATCAATGATAAGCCTATCTACCTGATTAGTCACAGCCGGGGCGCATCAGTTATTACGAGCGCTTTGGCCAATCCAGTCTATGATCCTGATTTTCTAGAAGACACCCAAGCGGTCGTGAGAACTTGGGGAAGCGAATATCAGAATTTCTTCGCTCCCGGTCCGGTGGCTGAGAATGAAAACCGCTTTCACATACTGATGTTGGCACCCGCAATTGATCGTGTGGACTTTTGCGATGAGAGCCAGCAGCGGACCACTGACGGAGGCTATGATTGCAAGAAATTCAAGAACCTTGGCCAGCAGCTTGCCTCACTAAGATATACCGTAAACACTGGCGATCCGATACTCGATAAGATAGTGGGGCTAAGCAACAATTTTAATCCAACGGGCCTCGGCGTAGACCCAAAGGTTGGCGCATTTCTGAGAGCCAACCACTATCCCTTCATGGTCGAACACAAATTTGATCGACCCATGGGGGATCACAAATTCCTTAACTATGTAAAGCACTCATCATTCGATGCCATGCTAGCGGAAGAAGGGATCGGGAAGACCGATTAGCGCTCCAATGCTCGCTTTGCGCTTTTCAGAAAGTCCGGATGATGGTGCGCATATAACTCCACTGTGCGTTCATTGCTCTGGCCGAGCCATCCGCCGATCTCAAAGAGGGAAACACCTCGCTGAGCCAGCCACGTCCCGCAAGTGTGCCTAAGGGTGTGTGGTGTCGCGTCAAAGACCCCCGCTTTAACGCAAGCCTCACTAAAGGCGTGCTTCACATCCTTAAGACGCCTCCCGTCTCGGTGAATAACGTTGCCAAGGTCAGAGCCGCGAGTGCGCGCTCTTTTGAGGTGGCCTAGTAGTCGATTGGGAATTGGAATTTTGGCGCGGCGCTTACTGCTTTGTTTCTCACCGGGAGGGAGGAAGTCGATCAGGCCGTTTTCAAGATCAACTTGCTGCCAGCGGAGCGACAGGATCGCATCTTTGCGAGCGCCAGTGTAAAGCCCCATAACAATGAATAGAGGTAGATAAAGCCTCTTCGACCCTGACGCCGTTCTAGCGGCGTTGAGCAGCGAGGCGGCTTCTCTGCGGGTCAACCACCTGTCCCTCCCTTTCTGCTTTTCTGGAAGCAGCACAGGCGGCACACGGGTAAGCCTCCCCTCTCCATAGGCGAAGTTTAGAGCGGCTTTCAGAACTCCAAGCTCACGCCGCATCGTTCCGTTCGACCTTTCTCGATTGGCCATGTAGGCTCGACAGGTCTGCTTCGAGATTTCCGCAACCGTATTTCCTTCCCAAAAGTCGAGCAGTGCTTCGATGGCATAGGCGATGCGTTCTGGCGTCTTGGTCGTTGGTGCGTGAAGCTCAGCATACAGCGCGAGGGCATCAGAGATTAGATATTGGGTCGGATCGGCTGGACCTTTTGGCTGCTCTCGGACTTGCTTTTCACGGATGAAGTCCGCGAGAATGATTTGAGCTTCTTCGCGGTCGCTAGTGCCCGTGCTGCGCTTCCTGACGACGCCGACTTCGCTCCACTGGATGTAATATCGACCGCGTTCTTGGACGAATTTGAGATACGGACCTTGGTTTGGTCTTGGCATAGCGACACCTTCTGTTCTTCAATGAAATTCTCCACGTCAGAACACTCGAACAGGTATGCTTTGCCGATACGAACGGCGGGCAAGCCCTTTGCGCGCATTGTTCGCAAGGTGCTGGAGCTAGGAAGCCCAAATAGCTCCCTGATCTCTTTCGCTGTCTTTAGTTGTTGTGGCATTGCTTGTCCTTCCGTTTCTGAGAAGGACACCTAATCTAAGCAGATAATTGTATTTGGCAAAAGGTTTTTGCTGCAACGGGTTGCACCAATTAGTCTCAATAATTCAGTAATTTAGGATGCATTTCGAGCGTGAAAATTGTTCCGCATCCGACATTCATTGTCAATCGTCGTAAGGGTCCCCTTCCGGCAAAATGGGCACGATCACATTTGCCGGATCGACTTCCTTGGTGACTTTGAGCTTGAGCGGCTCACGGCGGCGCGGTGGGACGTTCACTTTGTCCAACATGTCTTGGGCCTGAGCGCGGGCAAGACGAGCTTCGCCCCGTATCTGTTTTGCTTTCCGAATTGCGGCCTTGTTCTTCTTGTTCATCTGACCAGCGGCGCGATCTGTGGCGATTTCCAATCCCGCTTCTTCGCGGGTCCGGCCCTTTGCCATCAGCAGTTCATGCTTGGTCCGCTCTGGTTTGCGCAACCACTCCTTCAACTCGCCGCCTGCCCAAACTTCCATGAAGTCTGACGAGAACCGAATGAAGAAACCGATGTCTGGGTGGGAAGGGGCTGGCCTCTTTCTCATCCACTTGAATTGGCGCTTGACGATCTGGGTCCAGTTACGCACCGACCAATCGACAAGCTCATCAAACGCGACTTGGTTGGCGAACGTCCATGCTTTCGCCTTGTCCTTCACGTTCTTGCGAATGCGCCCATCCCATGGCGCGTGACTAACACCGGGGAATGTCTCGTTGAGCGCGGCGCGCCATGTCGTCTCAATTCCAGCGCTGACGTCTGTGCGACCCTTGGTCCGGTTGATCTTCGCTTGTCGCGCCGCTCTATTTCCAGATACGGCTGTCTCAATTTTTTGCTGGGCAGCTTCTGGCTCAGGTTTGGAAGGGGGGTCTTGGGGGGATGGCTGAGTTTGGCTTTTTTCCGGAGCAGAATTTCGCTTTTGGTTGGAGTTGGGGCCGGAGGCCGCAACGCTACGGGTCAAAGGGTTATCTGTAATAGGGTTACCCGTATATAGGGTCTCACGCTGAGACGGGGTAGCCTCACTGTGAGACGGGGTAGTCTCAGCCTGAGACGGGTCTTCGGACGCATTCTTGAGGCGTTTTGGCCGCTTCAACATGGCTGGTGTCCATCCCGGATTGATTGAAATTCTGTTTGAGCCAGTGCCTGTCTTGCGACGGCGGATCAGTCCCTTTTCTTCTAGTGTGCCGAGCACCCGGAAATATGTGGCGCGGCTAATATCCATGCCAGAATACATGCCACCGCCGTGCATCATCGATCCCGCTGTGATCGTGGCGCTTGGCTGACCCCATCCCACCGTGCGATCCATGATTAGCATCACCACTGAAAATTCATCAGATGACAAACTGCCTCGCCATTCTCGAATGACGCGCTGATACATTTCGAGCTTGTATTGAAGCGTTCCTTCATTGGTCTGTTCGACAGGCTTCTTAATCAGTGAGTAATCGACGTTCTCGTCGATACCTTCACTGTCACTCTGATTGCGGGGCATCTCGTCATCTCCTGCCTTTTCCTGCGTTTGGGGGGAGATGATTGTATTTGTCTGAGGCTTCCGTATCAAGCATTAAATAATTGATTATATTGACATAAAATCTCGGACATGGGCGCAAAGGTGCGAGCTACTTGACGGGCGACGGCAGTCCTTCTGGATACGTCACCTCGAGCGGTTGGTATTGGCTTTGCGGGTCCATCGAGAGCAGCGTAAACCACGCCCCCTGACGCCAGTTTGCCTTTGCAACAGCAAACCACCGGGCAGGATCATCGAAGCGTGCATGGAGGGCCGCATGACAACGCTTGCAGCAGGGATAGATGTCGAAAGGGCGTGCGTAGTCTTCGGTATGAAGAAACCGATAGTCGCGCCCTTTCGGAAACTCATCACGATCATCCAGACAGATCGAGCAAACAGTCGGGCGAACTAGTTTGCCCTCTTTGATTGCTTTGTTTTGGACAGGCGTCACAGCGCAGCGCTGTTGCCACGAAAATCCGTTGTAAGGCCGTTGCCACGGCTTACGCTTCGGAATGTTCTGCGGGTCAGGCGTGTGGCTTAAAAGTGCCATCTAGCGCCTCTCGAAATCGCTCTTAGGGCCAGCATTTCTGCGGCTTTGGGGTCAATTGAGTTGAATGGCACTTTTGCGATCTTGTCCTTCATAGTGACCGCTCAATTTTGTTGGCGCATTCGAGCATTTGACCGATGGCGCGGTGCAACTGTTGCACCAGAACACGATACTCATCGCATGCAAGATCGTGCGCTTGGCCTGCGACAGCGATGCCGTGCGCATCTTCGAGCATGCATGTGAGGTGTGCGAACTGCTCACCGATGTCCAGCGCGCCGCGCTGCACTATTGTGCCTCTGCAAGGATGCGATAAGCGGATGACTTGGACACCCCAGTCAATTCAGCGATCTGAGCAGGCGTATGGCCCTCTGAACGCAAGCGCACGATCTCGGCGGTCTTCGCACGCGCTGTGGGTGCGCGACCTTTATAACGTCCTTCTGCCTTCGCCTTTGCAATCCCGGCGCGCTGCCTATCGAGAAGCAATGCTCGTTCGCATTCTGCTACCGCTCCAAGGACTGTGATGAGCAAGCGTCCAGTTGGAGATTGGGTATCGATCTCGCCTCCTCCGAAATCAATTATGCGAAGGCCAACTTGTTTTGCTTCCAGTCGCCCAATAATGCTCAGCAAATGGGCCGTCGAACGCGCAATCCGATCAAGGCGCGTGGCGATTAGGACATCACCCTCCCGGACAAACTCAAGTGCGGCTTCCAATTCATCGCGTTTGGCCACGCTGGAGATTTGTTCTTTGAAAATTCTTGTGCAACCCGTTGCAACAAACGCGGCTTGTTGATCCTCAAATCCCGCGATCTGCTCTGTAGATGATGTTCTCGCATAGCCAACTAGCAAAGATAACCTCCTGTATTATATAGATAATACTACAGGAAAGGTGGGGCTAAGTCCCGCAAAATGCTGAGATTTTTCGTCAAGAAGCAGTGAGGTGATGGAGCCTCGAAAGGCTAACCAACATCGATTTCACGAACGCCGCGCTTCCTTCGCGTGGCCTCTACTCGGTTGCGCATGTCTTCGCGGATTGTGCGAGCATCGGGCAGATTGGGCACGGCGACAAAAGAACGCTTGCCGTTCCCAAAGCTCGAGCCATCCGATGAAGACACCACAAGATCGCCGTTGCCGAACATTTGCTGGATAATTGAGAAGTCGGCCCGGACGTCTTTGACGCGGTAAAGCTCAATCTCTTCTTCAGATCGGAAGAGGATGCCGGACCGCATAAACAAGCGATCCTGCGTGAGGCGATAGTGCGTGGTCACATACCGAAGCGCGATGAAGACTGCGAGCGGGATGGAGACAAACGCGAACCATCCAAAGCTGATTATGGTTGCTCCTATTAAGAGCCAGCCAAATCCTGACTTCAAGAAGAAGGCTTTTGCAGAGGGGCGAAACTCGATCTCAGCATCTTCAACCACTTCATCCGTCACTTCGCTCATCGCCAGCCCTAATCCAAATGTATACTATCGTCTGTAGACTGATAGGCGACATAAGCGCGAAGTCAAGGCGATGGAAATTCGCCAACGCCTTGGTTCAAATGTGAAAAGACTGCGCCTCGTCATGGGGCTTTCGCAGGAGGAATTCGCGCATCGCGCCAACGTGCACCGCACCTATGTCAGTGACATTGAGCTAGGTAAGCGCAATCCAACGATTGAGATCGTTGAGCAGTTTGCGGTTGCATTGAATGTGAAACCGGGACGCCTGCTAGACTAGTTAGTAATTTGCCTTGACGGATCGGCTCTCAACCTTCTTCTGTGAAAACCAAATAGAAGATCAAGAGTGACTAGCGATGGACAAAGAGACAGCACTAAAAATACTCAGCCTGAAACACTATCACACAAGTGATGACATTCAGGAGAATTATCTAGCGAAGGTAAAGCAGGCCAAAGAAGACGCGAATTTTGAGGCCATTCTCAAAGAACTTAACGTTGCACGCGATACCCTAGTGGAAGAACGAACTAAAGGGCAGGAAATCGTTCCATACCTCGCAAAAGAAATCTCTCGGCTTAATGAGGAGAAAAATCGATCGCTCAAAATTCAAGATGCGCGGGAAAATCTAAAAGAATGCCTCGATGTCTGTGAAAGCAGAGCCATCGCAAAAATCCATCAAAATAGAGATACTAGCGGGTTCATCAGCGCAATCTCTGCGGGAACAGTATTTGTGCTGAACAACATCGAAAAGATACCTCCCGAATATACGCTATCGCCATCACTAAACCTGTTCCTTGTGGGAATTGCAGCAGTCTCAGCAGGAATGGCTTATCTTTCACACCGCCGAGCCAAGAGGGCTTCTGACGAGATTAAATCCATCAATCAGGCGCTTTCGAGACAACGGTCAATCGAACGGATTTTGAATTTCGCCTTTGGGCCAGCCGACACTCTAGGAGAGATTGAATTTGAGGAGCGCCTAACTGAGGCTTTGGTGGCTCTAATGGGAATGGCACCTCCGGAAGCTTCGAGTATCCAGAGAATTCGAGAACTCTATGCAACCGTGGGCTTACCACTAGTAGTCAGGCCGACAGTGGATACAAATTTTGTAGATGAATACATAGACTTCATGTTGAAGTCGGGTAACTTGATGACCTCTGGCTCGTCAGGTCTTGATTTGCAATATCGCAAAATGCAATCGTAAGCTCCACATAAATCTAGAGTTTGAGGTAGCTCTTCCCAGAATGCAGAATGAGACCCTTGTGCGACGTATTGATGTCCTCTGGACGCTCTCACTAGACCAAAGCCTATTCGGAACCAAAATTTAAGCATGGGGCAACAAAGTTATCCCAAATGAGTTGCGACCATGCAGGGAACAATTAGGGCTTCGATTGCGACAGGTTTTCCGATAGTCTCTCAAAACGAGTGGGAAAGGACAAGCAGTTGAGCGGACCATCGGAGCTTCCAAGTCAGCAAAAAAAGGATGTCGATTGGGTCGATGTTGGGCAGTTGTGTCTAGACCCCCAGAACCCTCGCCTACCGCCTGATCTCGACGATTTCTCGGCCAACAGCCTCTTAAAAACACTGGCGGATGAATACGACCTCGTTGAGATTGGGCAGTCGATTGCCGATCACGGATACTTTTCGGAAGAGCCGCTAGTAGTAGTCCCTGAAGACGGCAATCTAGTTGTGGTCGAAGGCAATCGGCGGCTCGCCTCATTGAAACTTCTGAATAATCCAGCCAAAGCTCCAAAATCATATCGGAAGAAATGGGTTGCGCTTTCTGAGAACCGAAAGTTCGACGTCCGGCAAGCGCCGATCCTAAAATATGAGAAACGTTCCGACGTTGTTCCCTATCTTGGTTATAGGCATATCACTGGTGTCTTGCCTTGGGGGGCATATCAAAAGGCGCGATACATTGCGCAGTTGGTCGAGACTTCAGGGATGCAGTTTTCGGAGATCGCACGAACAATCGGGAGCAAAGCTCCAACGGTCCGCGAGCATTACATGACGTTCACCTTGCTGAGGCAAGCTCAGGACGAATTTCGGATACCCGTAGATAGGGCACTCGATGCATTCGGGGTGCTTCGCAAAGCACTTTCCAATCCCAACATTCGCAATTTCATTGGTCTGGAGATCGCGAAAGAAGAAGAGGGATTGCAATCTCCGGTGTCGGCTGCAGACAGGGAGGCCGTGGAAGAGCTCTTTGACTTCATGTTCGGTGACGAGAAGAGCACGCGAATAATCACTGACAGTCGACAGCTAAATCGTCTTGGATTTGTGCTTGCAAAGGACGCCACGGTTGAGGTTCTCAGGGCAACTAGAAACCTTGACGAAGCATATCGACTTTCAGGCGGTGAAGAACGCCGAGCGGCAGATGTTCTCGAAACAGCGGCTGCTGCCTTAGGTGAAGCCGTGCCCCTCACTGCTCGTTACCTTGATAGCAAGATGGTTCAAAGGGCCTTCAAGAAGGCCAAGACAGAGTTTGAAGTGCTTGAGCGACAGTTCCCGGACATCGACAAATGATCAGATTGCCAGATGAGAGTGACAACTCTCTCGCATTAGCGGATTGGGTCGAGCTAAGCCTCTTGGTCTCGTCTAATGATGTTCTCCGAATTTCAGACGCCGAAATTGTCGGGGAACTAACGGACGCCGCATTGGATGCGGAGGGAGACCGAGGCAACATAGCGGCTGAGATCGCTCGCCGATCAGCAATTCTCGGCGACGTGTATCCATTTTTTCGAGACGGACAGGGTTTCTCAGTAAATGAGAACTGGCGAGAACAGCTTCCCTACGCGTTTCTGCTTCTGCTTTCGAGCAATCAATACTATGGTGAGTTGGTTTACGCTGGCGCGGCGAACCAACCAGCAAAATTGTTTGAATATGTAAGTGGGCAGGCCCTAGCTTCTTATGTCGAAGGGCGTTTCATCCGCATTGGCGCTTCCCGAGAAGCGCCCCTACCCGCTCCGTTTGGCGAGGCGGTTCAGTATGCATCACAGCAACTGCTCGAGGAAAGCACTTACGGTCAGGTCGAAGTGCAAGTGGGTGGCGATGATGGGTGCGACATAATGGCTTGGCGGGAGTTCCGAGACAACAGGCCCGGACAGATAGTCATCTTTGGGCAATGCGCCATAGGAACAGATTGGCGGGACAAGAGATCAGAGCTAGATTTAGAACTTTGGTCGAAGCACATCAATTGGCACGTGAGGCCGACTACAGCTTTCTGCATTCCTTTTGTTCACGAATTTGGTGGGACTTGGCGTGAAACCTCTGCCCGAGGTGGAGTTATTTTTGATCGCCTTAGGCTCGCAGAGCAATTGCAGGAAGGTTTCTCAGAGGAACTCGTTGTGGCTGTTGGCACTTGGTGCGATCAACGGCTTGTTACAGTAACTGAGTTGAGCCTCGAGGAGGCATAACACCGCAACCACTAAATGAGCTATTAAATGAGTTTTGATATTGACTCACCATTATAACTCAGATAGCTCCTCACTCAATCAGGAGATTGAGTATGGATGTCAATGAACTTGCAGCCGCAATGTCGGTTGAGATCGACAAAGCACTTGCAAACCCAACGGTGGCTTCAGTTGAAGATGCACTTGGCGAAGCCATAAGTTCGATGGTTTTTGAGGGCGCACCGAATTGCACTTTTGTTGCCCTGACAAATGTTGCGGCCACCGCTGCCAACCCTGATGTGCAGACCGATCTGCTGACGAAACAGGCTGGAGGAGAGGATGTTCGATCTCTCTACAAGCGTTCCATTCGACCCGCCCTTCAGCATATAGCAAAAAAGCTGGGTGTTGCATTTAAACCCTCTAGTGATCCCTTTGTATCCAATCCCTTCAGAGAAGCTCAGATCGATAACGCATGGGTGGAGCGTAGAAAGAACAAGTTGGCTGGCGCAGAAGAACTGCGCGTGATTGTCTCCTCCGTCGCCGCTGATCGTGGAATGGCCAAGGTGGTCTTAGCCGGAATTTCAAAAGCTCTGCTGGCTAAGCTAGAGCAGGGCAAAATCTCCTATAATCTCCCGCCGCGAATGACCGTCGCGCTCGTATCGGAGATATTGAACGGCTGGATGGGTGACCAGAGCAGCGGCGGATCGCGGCTAGAGATTGCAGCGACCGCCTTGCTGCGCTTCACAGGTGCGCAAATGGAGCGAGGCTGGGATCAAGTTGAAAGCCATCAAGTCAATGCGCCCACGCCTTACGATCAAGTCTGTCGACGACGAGACAAAGTATTGGCCTTAGGTGAGTGCAAAGACCAAGAAGTCACTCCTGAGCATGTCTTCCAGTTGGCTGAAGAGATGCGTAAGTTGGATTGCTCTCGTGGCTACATCTTCACCCGGACTGTCTGGCAGAGCCGCTCAGACATAGAGGCCCTCAGGCGAGCGATCGCTGATCGCAGCGTCCTTGGCTACCGCATCGACCTCGTAGATGTCTCTAAAGCGATTGATGTCTGGCTTCCACTGATCGATCAGGCAGATCGTGATTTGGTAGACTTCATGAACTGTCTAACTGCGGAATTGGATCGTCATGGCGCATTGGCGGATCGCCGAGACTTGGCAAACCGTATAGATGCGGCCTTAAGATAAGCCTCGGTTATGCGACCTGCAACTCCTCCAATAGCTTGTCGGTCATCATCATCCGCAAACCCTTGGGGATGAAAGGCGTATCTTTGGAAGTCTGGCGCATCATCCGCTCTTCCAAAATCGACTTCACTACTGATCCTACTGCATATGCCAATCTACAAGGAACGGCATTGCCAATCTGCCGATACATCGCACTCCTAGCCCCATGCAATTGATAGTCAGCCGGGAATGATTGAATGGCGAGGCACTCGTCTACCGTGAGCCGACGTAAGCGGTCTGGCGCAGTGCCGACATTTGGTCTCGCTCCTTGCATCAGGGCTTTGTGATACTCAGCAACATAGCTGCTATCGCCGTCGAAAATTTCGCGCTCATCCACGATGGGAGTTTTGTTGCCACCCATCGAAGCCGGAAGTGTTGGTGCGGGGCCATCGCTCGCAAACGGACGCCCTGCACCGTTGAAAAGCATCCCAGCAAACGGTGACTTCCTCATCACTGGCGCCTTGGCAAAGGTGATCTTCGCCGAACACACACGGGGGTTCCCTTGTGACCCTGCCGGACCAAGGCCGCGTATGATCTGCCCGACCGATTTCGGAGTTTCTCTGTAGTCATCCAACAGGTCGGACAGTAGTGCACCAAGGTCGAAGTTATCACACCCTAGTTTCTCGCGCCTGACACCAACAATGAACATGCGCTCTCGATTTTGCGGCACACCAAAATCAGACGCACGCAAAACGATTAGCTTGGCATGATAGTTAGCATCCACCCGCGACATGATGTCGTTGCGAATGCCTTCCCATCTTCCCAGGGCCGCTAGAGCCTTCACATTTTCACACACAAATGCCGCTGGTTTGATGTAATCGACCGCATCAAAGAACGCCGACATGAGCGCGCTTCGCGGGTCATCGGGGTCCATTCGACCTGCAACGGAAAAGCCCTGGCAAGGCGGTCCTCCGAAAAGCAAGTCAATACCCTTCACCTGCCTGAAGATCGGCAGAATGTCGCCCAGCGGAGCTTCGACTATCCGCTCACCATGGTTCAGTCGGTAGGTCTCGCAAGCGTCAGGATCGATATCGTTTGCCAGCAGGATATCGAAACCAGCTTCACGCATTCCGATATCCATACCCCCTGCACCAGAGAAAAGTGACACAGATGCTAACCGCTTCCGTTCGGCCATCGCATTCACAGATTTTGACTTTTGCGGCATGAGATTAGCCTAGAACACAAACAGAACATAGGGAAGCGCATTCTTCTTCATCGTCCCTTAAGCGCACCGCAGTCCATGCCTCTTGTCAGCTTATCCCCACTCAGCATTTTGTTCGGCCTTCGGATGATCGAAATTGCAAACAGTTGCAGCGGTTGGATCAGGATTTGTCGTTCACCGGAAATTCTCAAGTCGTCTATCTTGCAAGAGGCGAATTGAGTGCAGTTTACAGCGCAACCCGCAGAAATCCGTCGATCTGGCATCTTTGGGGGTTTGTGCCGAACGGTCGGACAAAGTCGCAATTACAGGGTAGCCAACACATAACTGCCACAAGGCGGATAATAGCAATGTCAAAAACCCCAGAAAAATGGTGCACCCGAGAGGATTCGAACCTCTGGCCTCTGCCTTCGGAGTGCAGGGAACAGGGGCAGGCTCGGATATAACCGGACAAACTAACCTACTGTAAAACAGCTATTTGTGTCTTGCGCTATCCGGTTTCATCCGGCATTGTTTTCCATACTAGTTACATACGTATGGAACGGGCGGTGCAGTTATGGCGGTGGATTTGAGCAAGGTTGGCGAGCGCGAAAGGCTAAAGGCGAGACGTGAACCGCATTGGCAGCGTTTGCGAACCGGCTGTTTCCTTGGCTTTCGCCCGTCCAAACGTGACGGGCCGGGAACGTGGATAGCGCGGGCCTATGATGAGGACGCGCGCAGCTATCGGGTTAAGTCGCTTGGCGATTTTGGCGCGCTTGCTGGCAATGCAAAGTTTGCCGCTGCGAAAAAGGCTGCCGAGGCTTTGGCTGAACTAATAGAAGCGGGCGGCGAAATACGTGCAAAGGTGGAAACTGTTGGCGATGCTTGTCGCGCCTACGCAGAGGATCGGAGCGAGACGAAGGCACGATTTAAGAGGCACGTTTACAGCGATGCGCTTGCAAGGGTTAAGTTGGATAAGCTGCGACGGCGGCATTTGCAGGAATGGCGCAAGCGATTGGAGGGCAAGCCTTCACTGGTTAGCCGCAACAAGACTGGCGAGCAGCGCGTTAGAGCGCGGGCGGCGTCTACCGTAAATCGAGATATGGCTACATTACGAGCCGCACTGGCAACAGTGCTATCGCCCGGCGCACCAAATAGCGAGGCCGCTTGGCAGGAGGCGCTCAAAGCCACCCCAAATGCTGACGGAAGGCGCACGCTTTATCTTGATCATGGGCAGCGGCGCGAACTGTTGGCGAAAATCAGCACCGAAGCAGAGCCTTTTGTGCGAGCGCTTTGCCTGCTGCCATTAAGGCCGGGTGCAATGGCATCCTTGACGGCTGGCGAGTTTGACAAGCGCACCGCTGAATTGTCCATTGGCAAGGATAAAAGTGGCAAGCCTAGGCGCATCCAGTTGCCAGCCGAGGCAGCAAAACTGATGGCTGATGAGGCAAGAGACAAGTTGCCGACCGCGCCCCTGTTCATGCGTGATAACGGAAGCGCTTGGAACAAAGACAGTTGGAAGCAGCCAATTGCAAAAGCGGTGCAAGCGGCTGGGCTGCCAAGCGGAGCGACGGCTTACACGCTAAGACATAGCACGATCACTGATCTTGTAAGCGCTGGTCTGCCATTGCTTACCATAGCGCAAATTAGCGGGACCAGTGCAGAGATGATTGAGCGACACTATGGCCACCTTGCGAGCGATGCCGCCGTTAAAGCGCTTGGGGAGTTGGCACTGTGAATGCTTCGTCGATAGCGGCAATCTTGGCTTCGAGGAAATTAACATGAGCCGCTATCGTTGGCTTCCGCCATCAAAGTGCCTCGAGACAATGGACTATTTCCCTGCGATTAAAGGTAAGTCTTATCAAGCTCTACAAAAACTATTGTTCGATGCAGTTGCAAGCGGTGCAGTCAGAGGGATGCTTAATGAGGAAGTTGTGCCGAAAGCGCACATTGGCGTCTATTTAGGCCTCTATTCGCTTAATATGCCTGAACAGGAAGAAAGCACATTACCGCCCAATCTTGCGCTTAACTACGATGACCTTTGCGCTGTTTTTGACCGGCCTGTAATCGACAATCGCAAACGTGGTCGCCCCGTCAAAGAGCACTCTGGCTGGCCGGAGGATCGAAAGTTGGCGCTCGAAATGCACAAGATGTTAGCGGGCCCTCCTGATCAACGTCAGGCACATTCAGCCGCAGAGGCAGCGCGCGTTCTTGTAAATGAAGGCAGAGTTTCTGGCGCTGGAACTCCAGAGAGTCGAGCGAAGCGGCTAGAGCGCGCATTTCGCAAATACTATTCATCCTGAGATGATTTAAAATCCTTTATTGTCCTTTGCGTTGGGTCGCGACTGCTTGCAAATGGTCAACCCGCTGATGTCCACCTTTAACCCCGGACATAGCGGAGAACAATCATGGAAACACCAATTGCAGTAACAATTCCCAATGCCGTGAGGCTTTCGGGGTGCTCACGTTCAGCCCTCTATGAGGCGCTAAAGCGCGGCGATCTCTCGGCCCGTAAGGCTGGGCGGCGCACTTTGATCCCGTTCGCCGATCTGGAAGCTTATCTGGCGAGCCTACCCTCTTATGGCGAGGGAGAATGATCATGGCGGATATGCAAAACGGCGGGATGCAACCCGCCGCTTCGCGCAATCAACTTGGACGCTGGTTGCCCAATGCTTATAGCGCACGCGCTCAGCAAACGCAATTGTTCACAGGCCGTTACCGAGTCTCACCGGCAATGGCGCGTGAGTTGGCGCAGCTCTGTTTTGGGGAGGTCACGAATGACTGACGAACCTTTCTCAAATCATCGTGATGCAGCTTTGGCTTTGCTAAATGGTGGCTATCGTCTGACGCGCAAAGCCGGACAATTCCTTGGTCAAATTGTGGTCGATCCTTCGCCACTCAGTGAAGCACAAGAGGAATGGCTTGCGAAGCTGCTGGCACGCTTCAATTTGCCACTATTGAATGGAGAGCGCGCATGATGAGTGCAGCCATGCAGAGAGCCATTGCCAGCCCTTTGCATGGCTGTCGCTTTGAAACTTCACCGCGTGAGTTGAATGACTGCATTCCAGAGCAAGGCAGTAACCGACAAAACCGCGCAAATGCGCCAAACTCTGGGGTTGGCACGCTGGTTGCATTAAATAAACTAAACCTAAGTGTGCAAGGCAACCGTGATACAGGCAGCAAAAGGGGCGGGGCACGTAACACTGCCAATAGACCAAGCAATGCGCTCAAACCGGCTCAAATAGCCAATCTACGGGCGGCTGAGAGGTATTCGAGGCAAATTGGCCTGCCCTTCACACGAATGATCACAATTCACTGGAAAGCGGCTGGGATTGCCCTTGAAGGGCTGGCGAGCGCAACAGGACAGTTTATCGACAAGCTCACAAAATGGTTGGCAAGGCGCAAGCATCGCACCGCATGGGTTTGGGTTCACGAAAATGCTGGCGACAAATGCTGGCACTGCCACATCCTCATACATGTGCCTGCGAGCGTCGTTGCGGAGTTACCAGCCGCGCAAAGACGGTGGCTGAGGCAAATCACAGGCCGACGCTACGCAAGGCGCGCAATTCATAGCAAGTCCATTGGAGGACGGCTGGGATTGGAAGTGAGTAACCCGCCTCTGCATCTTGAAAATGTGCACACGGCGCTGGCGTATATTTTGAAGGGTGGAGCTGCCCAAGTCGGCAAACCGCGTCTTGAACCTCAAGGCTTGGTGCTCGGGCGGCGGTGCAGCACTTCACAAAACATTGCACGAAAGGCGCGTTCAAAAGGAAATGCCAGATGACCAAAAATAGGATTAAGAAGGGTGCAGCCGTTACATTGGAGATAGCTTCCGAGCCGGGTGAAAAGCAGGCTAAGACACTCGCACGCGTAAGTTTGGCTCCCGGCGTTCGTCATGCGCAAGCCGCAACTGCCTTTGCGAGCCGCCTTTTCGGAAAAGACTGCCAGCCTTCAATTATGGATAGCACGGAAGCCTTGGCTGATATGCTGAAAGAAGCTGAGGCTGGTGGCAAATCGACATCCAGCAGAATGTTGGCAGCACAAGCCGTGGTTTTGGACACGCTATTCACCAACTTGGCTGCGCGATCACACGATAACATGGGGCAGTATTTGGATGCTTCGGAGCGCTACATGCGGCTGGCGCTTAGGGCGCAGTCAAATTGCAGAGCTACACTGGAGGCGCTGGGTAAATTGCACCAACCGCGCGAGCAGACAGTCAAACACGTGCAAGTGAATGAGGGCGGGCAAGCGATTGTCGCTGATCACATTCACCAACAGGGGGGGCAAAATGAAAAATCAGACAAACAATCCCATGCAACCGAAGCGGCTGGCGAAAGCGCCTCGCTGCTTGGCCATGACGCGCAAGGGAACGGCGTGCCAATCGCCAGCGGTGCGAAGCAAGCGGCGATGCAGGATGCACGGCGGGACTAATGGCGGAGCACCATTGGGCAATCGCAATGCCTGGAGGCACGGGGCGCGGTCTGGGGAAGTTGACGTCCTGATCGGACTTTTGGGGGCTTCGGTGCAAGTATCTGAAAAAACTATGAAAAAAATGAGTTTTGATTGATGCGTTGACTCAGCGAATCTTTTTTGCGAGTCAGCGTATCGACAGGGGGGCGAATAGGTTTGCAGACTACGTATAAGTGCGCACGAGCGAATTCTTCAGCTGCCGTCAATCAGACTCAATTTAGACTCAATTTTACTATATCTTACGGGCGTCGGGACCTTTGGGTTACGTGTTCGTTGTGATCCAGATTTACTTTTCTGACACCCTTTCTGGGTATTGGATTTAATAGAGGTGTGCCATGCAAGTTGAAATTCCTTCAGACGCTGAAGTTGTTGCTGTCCTAGGTGCTCTAGGAGGCGCTGCAACGGCGCTTGCATTGTGCGATGGATTAGTGGCGAGAGGGCACCCGCGCGGTGATAGCCAGCTTGCGATTCAGCGGGCCGCAGAGCGCGGGAAGATTGCCATAAATGATGATCTGACGCTGAGTGCCGTTGGGAACTTGGAAGCGGCGTAAAGCAGATTGTTCTGGAGCATCGAGGACCGGAAGGTCCGACGACACGAAAGAAATAGCGGTGACCAAAGGTCGGCCTTCGAGCGTGACCGTGACCGCATTTTATACTCATCGGCATTTCAGCGGTTGGCGGGCATAACGCAAATCGTCAGGGCTGGCGAAGCTGACATATTCCATACTCGCCAGCAGCACACCATTAAGGTGGCGCAAGTCGGAAGGCGTCTGGGTCAATTTTTGTTGGAAGCTCAGCCGGCAATTGCGGCTAAGCGCGGTCTCGACCCAGAAGTAATCGAAGCGGCTTGTTTGGCTCATGATCTTGGTCACCCCCCTTTCGGTCATATTGGGGAGCACACCCTTGATGCCTTGGTCCGAGACTCCGGAGACATGGAGGGTTTTGAAGGCAATGCGCAGTCTTTTCGTATTGTCACAAAATTGTCCGTGCGCTTCCCAGATAACCACGGAATAAACTTGTCCCGCGCGACCTTGGCGGCCTGTTTAAAATATCCATGGTATTGGGAAAAAAGCGGCAAGAAGGCAAAAAAATGGTCAGCATATACCAGTGAGAAGGAAGACTTCGAGTTTGCTAGGGCCTTTCATGACCATGAGGAAAAGACGCTAGAGGCCGAATTGATGGACTGGTCCGATGATGTGGCTTACTCGGTCCATGATCTGGAGGATTTTCATCGATGCAACGCGTTGCCATGGCGGAGCGTTTTCACCGAAAAAGAAAAGTTGATCAACCATGCTGCAAAAGGCGGCGGTGACGAAGGCAAATTAGAGGCCGCGTATGACCGTCTCGACAAATATCTCAACGGCACATATTCTGTTTTGCTTGAAGCGCCTTACGAGGGGACGCCCTATCAGCGCGAACAGCTAAGACGATTGACCTCATATTTCATTGGCAGATACATCAATGCGATTTCGATAGAAGAGGATGAGAGTGCGGTGCGTTCCGTCAAATTCGATGAAGACCGCCTAAATGAAGTGCGAATACTGAAGCAAATCACGAGAGATTATATTATCGGCAACCCGACGCTCGCGGCGCAACAGCACGGGCAGAAAAAAATCATTACCGAACTTTTCGAAGCATTCGGCTCGGGATACGATATGGAGCTTGGCTATCCAAGTTTCTTGCCTGTTAGACTCCGTTATCTGCACGGCTTGGACGGTAGCGTAAAAGGGCGATGGATCGCAGACTGCATCGCGAGTCTCTCCGAATCTGAGGCAATGGGCTTACATGCAAGGTTGTTTGGACAAGTAGCAGGCTCGGTTCTCGATCCAATTGTCCGATAAGAAGGCCGCTCGGTCGAGGTTTGATACAAGCTCCTCGCACTCCTTTTTCCATACTCATTCCATACGATGGGAATGGGCATGCGCTAACCTATTGAAATCATGGTGCACCCGAGAGGATTCGAACCTCTGGCCTCTGCCTTCGGAGGGCAGCGCTCTATCCAGCTGAGCTACGGGTGCTGATGCGGTGGCTAAATCGGCCTCGCTTCGCGCACCTAGCAAAGCGTCAGGTGCGCCACCAGCCCCTATTTGGCATCTACAGAGCCACACGCGGGTCATGCGCAGACCGACCTTAGGGATTTTGCAAGGACGCAGCGCTAGTATCACGTCTGTTATGAACGCATTTTCATCATCACACTCCAGCGCTTTCGCTCTCCATAGTTCGGGGCATGAGGCAACCAGTCTGCCCGCAGAAATGCTTCAGGACCGCTGGGACGCTCTGCACCAAACAGCGGCGGAAATTGGCGCGATGGCGCAACTGGCGCGCGAGCCACTGCCAGCGACAATCAGCGCCTTTGCAGAGCGATTTGCCACTATGGATGTGGGGCGTCAGATGCTTGCTCTAAACGGGTTGGCGGATTTAGAAGTCATGCTGAAGCCGGGCATTTCTGCATTGCGCAATCTGCATGCGCGCGGCGAAGATGTAACAGCGGCGGCGCTTACCCTTTGGTGCGAGTTTCACCGATCACGCCAGGCCATTTTGGACCTCATCTAAAGCACGAATCACTTGACCGTGTTCTAACTATGTTCCACCTTGGGTGCATGGCGACACAACCCAATCATATCACCCCAAATTCAGCAGAAGTCGCACGCGGCATCATCCGCCTATTTGCGCGCAACGGCATATGGTGCCTTACCGAAATGCCGCTGCGCAACAATCGGCGCGCTGACCTGATGGGGATCGATGCGAAAGGGCAGATCATCATTGTTGAGATTAAGGTTGCGCGCGGCGATTTGCTTGGCGATCACAAATGGCCCGATTATCTGGATTTTTGCGACCGGTTTTATTGGGGTCTGCCGCCGACGCTTGATCGCGGCCCGCTGGATACAGATGGGTTCAGGCCAGACAATTGCGGCGTGATTGTTGCCGACGCTTATGATGCCGAGATTATCCGCCCTGCTCCGCTTGCACCCTTAGCCGCGGCTAGGCGTAAGGTTGAAGTTGAGCGTTTAGCGCGGGCGAGCATGCGGCGGATGGCGGGCTTGATCGATCCTGAAATTTCGAGTTTCGCGAGCGGCGAATAGCCCGATGCCGAGTAGGTGCAAAATTTGCGCTACCGCTGCGCGCACTCCTCCGCCATAAGTTCGCATTATGTGGGCCGCTATCACCATCTCTGCCGCTGCGATGACGCTGATCGTCGGCGTGCGCTATCTGATCACGAGCGGGCTGTTTGCATGGGCAACTAAGCGCGTTCGACCGGGGCTTTACGATGGGATGGAGCCGCAGATCGTGCGGGAGATCCGCTGGTCGCTTGCCTCTGCCGCCATTTACGGCGCTCCCGCTGGCATCGTGGCATGGGGCTGGCAAAACCGCGGATGGACGCGGGTTTATACCGAAATTGGCGCCTTTCCGCTTTGGTATTTGCCGCTGTCAATATTCGCATTCCTTCTCGCGCATGATACGTGGTTTTACTGGACACACCGGCTGATGCACCGCCCCAAATGGTTCCGCGCTGCCCATGCCGTCCATCACGCTAGCAAACCGCCAACCGCTTGGACCGCGATGAGCTTTCACCCGATTGAAGCGATAACTGGCGCAGTGGTTATCCCGCTGCTCGTCTTTGTCATTCCGATCCATGTCGCCATGCTAGGCATCGTGCTGACGATTATGACGATCATGGGGATCACCAATCATATGGGGTGGGAGATGTTCCCGCGCGCCCTTGTTCATTCACGGTTCGGCAATTGGCTGATAACCGCCAGCCATCATGAAAAACACCACGAGCAATATGGCTGCAATTACGGGCTGTATTTTCGCTTTTGGGATAGGCTATGCGGCACAGATCGCGGACTAACGGAGAAATTTGAATGACGATGACAGCAACCACTCGCAGCCTTGCTGCCATCGGACTGCTTGCCGCCGCGCCTCTTTTATCCGCTGCTAGTCCAGCGGGCGGCGAAGTCGTGATTGATGTCACCAATTTGCGATCAGCCAAAGGGGTGGTGCTGGCGTGCATGACGACCAATCCCAAAATCTTCCCCAAATGCCGCAAAGACCCCAATTCTTACAGCGCAAAAGTCGCCGCGGGCAGCGCGGGCAAGCTGACGTTCAAAGGCGTAAAGCCGGGCCGTTATGCTATCGCTTTGCTGCATGATGAAAACAGCAATGGCAAAGCTGACCGCGCGCTAAGCATGATCCCCAAGGAAGGTTTCGGCTTTTCACGCGATGCAAAAGTGCGGATGGGCCCGCCAAGCTTTAAATCCGCAGCGTTCGACTACGCCGGATCAGGCACACGAATGACGATCAAAATGCGCTATATGCTATAAGGACTTAGCGAGCGCCGAGCGGTAGCGCGCTTTTCTAGCCAAGCGCGCCCTGCGACATTTGCCCATGCCAAAGGCGTGCGGCCTTAACGCGATGTTTACTACAATGACCCAAAAGACATCCTGAACTTCTGTTTAGGGGCATTTTTGGCCATGGATACGCTTCGCGGCACATTTGATAGGGATACGTCTTCTGGCGAGGCCGATGATTTCGATCTCGGTCAAGAAGATATAGATACGCAGCTTCCTCCAGCCTCAATCGGGCAGGATGAACGCCGCATGCAAGTGCGCGCCTACAATCATTGGGCCAGCCTTTTGGGCGAACGCAATTTTCCCTCTATCGAAGAATTAGAGCCAGAAAACCTTCCTGATTTCAGTCCATTCAGTGTGCTGCTTGATTTCTCCGTTGGGATCGAAGATCCAGCTGTTCGTTTCCTGGGCAAGGAATTGGCCGAGGAATGCGACGCGGATGAAGATATTGATATTCTGTCCGACATACCCAGCCGTTCGCTGCTGAGCCGGATCACCGACCACTACATGCAAATTCTCGCCAATCAGGCTCCTATCGGCTTCGAAGCGGAATTTGTGAACCAACGCGGCGCAACGATTTTGTATCGCGGCATTTTGCTGCCATTTTCTAGCGACGATGAATCGATCGATTTCATCTATGGTGTTATCAATTGGAAAGAGCTTGCCGATCAAGCGACGACCGATGATCTAATGCTCGAAATTGACCAATCGCTTGCGCTGGAAGACGAAGATACAGAAGACGAAGCGGATATTAGCGAAGTTATCGCTGAAAAACCTCTGCGCGCACCTGAACCATTGGCAGCATGGGCGGATAGCCCAAGCGCCGAAGCAGCCAGCAACGAAGACGCGTTCGAAGCTGGGTTTGGCGCTGCAAATTCTGGATCAGACGATGACCTTCCGCAGCCCGCTTTTGGCGAATACAACCTTGATGATGATGGCTTCAACGAAGCAGAGGATGAGGAGGAAGGAGAGGCCGGCTATAGCTTTGCCTCGCTTACCGATCACATCGCTGCACCAGCTGACAAGCCAGAAGCGCTCGACCTCGATAGCTTTGAAGCGATTGATGAACCGGCCGGTGCCTCAGATGAAGGCCATGAAGTTCCGTTAGACCTTGGCAATTTCGACGAGGCTAGTCTTGCAGAAGGCTATGGCGAATCTGAAGTGAGCCAAACCGGCGCATTGGCAGCAGTCGACGCCGACAACAACTTCGATGAGACATTGGACGAGGATGCTGGGCTGTATGATACGCTCGCGTCTGCCCGCGAATTGGCTCACAACGCCAGCTCATCCGAAGATCGCAGCCGCAAAGCGCTATATGCAGCGGTGGGCCGTGCCTATGACTTCTCTCTCGCAGCAGCGGCCTCGCCCGAAGAATATGACGAGCTAATCGCTGACAATGGCTTGAGCGTTCAGGAACGCGCGCCGATGACGCCGATTGTGAAATTGGTCTTTGGCGCTGATTACGACAAAACCCGCCTTACCGAATATGCCGCCGTATTGGGCCACGCCCAGCGCGCCGGATTGGGCCAAGGCGATCTAGCGGATTTCCTTTCAAAAGCTGATGGCGGCCTGAAAGGCGTTGTCGCCGAAGAACGCCGCATCCGCGCCGAGGAAAGCGGCAAGCCCGCAAAGGTAAAAGACGCTCCAAGCAAAGCTCTCGCTAAGAAATTGCGTAAGCTGGATGGCAAGGGTTTTGATACGCTGGACAATGACGGCGCAGAATTTGCCGTTGTGATGATCCGCCGCGATGAAAATGGCGTGACTATGCTGGGCGAAATTGCCGACGACATCGCTCTGGTTGAGCGCGTGGGCCGCAAGCTCCTAAAATAAGCTTCAGAATAACACTGTCCTGCCCGCTTTCCTGCGGTTAAACCTGCGCGCCTATGGCAAGCGGCTCTTCCCAAATTCGCGTTCAGCCCTTTACCGGCTACCGCAATGCAGACCGATTGCGCATTTCTGCACGGGTTTTGCGTGGGAGTCCGCCTGATTTCACCCCCCACGGTCTGCTCGGCACTATCCGCACAATGGCCGCGCTCTACGCCAGCCGCGAGGTTGCAAACATCCCAGTTGAGCTGAGCTTGGCTGGAAAGGTTGCAGGGCAATCAATCAGCGATGAAGAAGGTTTTGTGCATTTCGATGTGCCATCCGCCAGCCCTCTCCCTACTCGGCTCGCATGGGATACGGCCAGCCTGCATTGGGACAGTCACGGACAAGCCAATCAGATCGATGGGCGCGTTCTAACCCCGGCCCATAATGCGCAGATCGGCATAATCTCCGATATTGACGACACTATCCTAGAGACGGGTATCACTGGCAGCGCAAAGGCAATCCTGCGCAATGCACACCGTATCTTTGCGCAACTGCCGCAGGACCGCAAAACCGTGCCCGGCGCTGCTGAATTTTTCGAAAGCCTGACCAAATCAGGAAAGGCTGATGAGCGCGCGTGCTTCTACGTCTCATCCAGCCCTTGGAATCTGTATCCCTATTTGCGCGCCTATAAAGAACTGCGCGAGTTACCCTCTGGCCCGCTAATGCTGCGCGACTGGGGGCTAAGCCGCGCAACGCTGGGCAGCAATAGTCATGGTACGCACAAGACGGCGGCCATATTGCAATTGCTCAGTGATTTTCCGCAAAAGCGCTTTGTGTTGATCGGCGATGATACGCAGCGCGATTTGGCGGCATTCGCAGGCATTGTAGAGGCGCAGCCTAAACGGATCGCAGCCGTTTTTGTGCGCCGCGCGGCCAAGCTCGGCTCTATTGACGAAGACTATGCCCGAACTGTGATGGATGCCCACACAATGCCGTTTTGGATGGGAGAGGATTTTGCCGGCGCGCATGCATTGCTTGCGCAAACGGAGCTGGCGTGAATAAGGGGCGCTCGACGATAAAGGGCGATCAATGAGCAAAAGGCGGCGAGTGACTATGTGGATTTTGGCAATTGTTCTGCTGATCGCAATTGCAGGGTTCCTCGCGCTGCGCTGGGCAATCGCGACAAATGGCCCTGCTGTGCTCGATACTGTCGACCGGATCACTGGTGGCGGTCGTGATGTGGAACTGGTGCATTCGGATCAATATGGCGATGCACCAGCCCAGAAAATCCGCGTTTACGCGCCTGACCCCGCTCTGGCTTCTTCAGGAAAGCCATTTGAACCGCGCCCTGTGATAATCTTTGAGCATGGCGGCAGCTGGAGTTGGGGCGACCCGGATAATTACGGTTTTATCGGGCGTGCCTTGGTTCCCGAAGGGTTCGTTGTGGTGCTGGCCGGATACCGGCTCCACCCTAATGTCCAATTCCCGGCCATGCTGGAAGACGCTGCGAGCGCGATTGCTTGGACCCGCGAAAACATTGCGGACTATGGCGGCGATCCAGACCGCATCGTTCTGGCGGGCCATTCGGCGGGAGCTTATAATGTCGTGATGACCGCGCTTGACCAGCAATGGATGGAAAAAGCAGGCCTGCCGGAAAGCTCCATCGCAGGCGTCATCGGCCTTGCTGGACCCTATGATTTTTATCCCTTTGACAGCGATTCGACCAAAGCCAGCTTTGGCAGCGCGCCAGACCCTGAAAGCACCCAGCCCATCAACTATGCGCGGGGCAATGCGCCGCCTATGCTGTTCATTCACGGCGAGAAAGACACCACCGTTCGCCCGCGCAATTCGCGTGTTTTAAAACAGGCAATCACGGCAGCGGGCGGCAGCGCGAGGGCAGAGTTCTTCCCCGAAATGGACCACAGCAGGCCGTTAATGGCGCTCGCCAGCCCGTACCGGCGTGATCCAGCAGTGTTCGATCTGGTCGCAGAATTCGCCCGTACAGTCACGTCCAAGCCAAAGGTTTCAGTTCCCGTTCAGGACGAAACGCGATAAGCCAATCATATATGCGCCCCATTTTCCTCCTCCTTGCCGCGCTTGTTACACTCGCGCTATCCGCTCATCCCGCATCTGCGCAGTCTGTATTGCGCGATGCCGAGACGGAAGCCTTGCTGGACGAAATGGCCGCGCCCTTGGTTGAGGCTGCGGGTCTTGCCCCCGGCAATGTCGATATTGTGCTGATCAATGATCCGTCGATCAATGCGTTCGTCGCGGGCGGACAAGTGGTCTACATCCACACCGGACTGATCGATGCGGCCGACACTGCGAATGAAGTGCAGGGCGTGATTGCACACGAACTTGGTCATATCACTGGCGGACATATTATCCGCTATAGCGAAGGGGCTGGTGCAGCTTCTAACATTTCGATTCTTTCCATGCTGCTTGGCCTAGGCGCGGCTTTGGCTGGGGCAGGCGATGCAGCGATGGGCGTAATGATGGCCGGACAGCGCGCGGCGCTCGGAAAATTCCTTGCCTTTAGCCGGGTTCAGGAAAGTTCCGCTGATGCAGCCGGTGCAGAATATCTCAGCACGGCAGGCATTTCGGGTCGCGGCAGCCTGGCCTTTTTCGGAAAGCTGCAAAATCAGGCGCAGCGTTATGGCTACCGCCAAGATGCCGACACGGAATTTAACCGCACACACCCATTATCTTCGCAGCGGATCTCGCGGCTTCGTGAAGCCTATATCGTCGATCCTGCATGGGATACGCCCAATGATGCCGCATTGGAGCGCAAGTTTAAGCGGGTGAAGGCCAAGCTTTACGGTTATTTGTCAGAGCCAAAGCGCACGCTCTATGCCTATCCCGTGACAGATACGAGCGTGCCCGCACGCTATGCCCGTGCCTATGCTTTTCACAAAAATGCGCTGATTTCAGAAGCCATGGCAGAGACCGAGGCTTTGGTCGAAATGGACCCAACCGATCCGTTTTTCCTCGAATTGCAGGGGCAAGTTCTGCTGGAATCGGGCCGTCCGGTCGAGGCTCTTGCGCCATTGCGCCGCGCCACTGAACTATCGGGCAATCATCCGCTGATTGCTTCTATCTTTGGCCATGCGCTGATTGCGACAGAGGATAAAGACAACCATCCAGAGGCTGAGCGCGTCCTGCGTACAGCGGTTGGCCGCGACCGCCTAAACCCCTTTGCATGGTATCAGCTTGGCGTTGTTTATGCGGCGAAGGGCGACATGCCGCGCGCGCGCCTTGCCAGTGCAGAACAGCAAGTCATGACGCGCCGCTACACCGCCGCATTGCGCAGCGCGCAATTTGCTGAGGCTGGCTTGGAAGAGGGCACGCCAGATTGGATCCGCGCCCAAGATATATCCTTGCAAGCGCGCGCCGAACTTGAGAAGATCCGCGACCGCAATTAAGCGGGACGGACCGCTTTAACCACTCTTGCGTTAGGACCACCAACTCCCTTGAAAAACACACTCTTCAATGCTGCCATGGCGCTATTGTTCGGATTTATTGGAGCAGGCATTTGGTCCTATTCCGGCCTCGCTGATGCGCGGACAAAATCATACCTGATGGGCAATCCGCAAATCTTACCTGAAATGGCCGAAGCCTTTCAAAAACAGGAAACACGCGGACGGCTTACTGAGGTTGCGGACGAGGTAATGACCGCATTCCCTGGCGCGGTAATGGGCAATCCCAATGGCTCCAAAGTGCTAGTGGAATTTTCCGATTACAATTGCGGGTTCTGCCAAAAAAGCCATGGCGATGTGACCAAGCTGATTGCCGAAGACCCAGAGGTCAAAGTCGTGATGCGCGAACTGCCCATCTTTGATGGCAGCGAAGATGCAGCGCGGATGAGTTTGGCTGCGGCAAAGCAAGGTCTCTACACTGAATTTCACGCTCAAATGTTCAAGATGAGCCCCGCCAATGCAGAAACAGCGCGCGCTGCGGCACGGGCGGCGGGCATGGATATGGCGAAAGCTGAGGCGGATGCAAAATCGCCTGAGGTTGATCTGGAGCTGGTGCGCAGCCGCGACCTTGCGCAGGCGTTGGGCTTTAGCGGAACACCCAGCTGGGTGGTCACGGGCAATGCATTCGAAGGGGCTGTAGGCTTTGACGGATTGAAAGAAGCGCTCGATGAAGCGGGCTCTAACGCGGACAGTTGATCGCAAGGTCCATCTTTAAGGCGGCTCTGTGTGCTACGGCGGTAGCCTTTGCCGCCCCTGCACTTGCAGATGAAGGCAGCAAGAATGCCGCTGCTCTTTCCAGCTTCCAAGTGTTTCAAGCCAAGAACCAAAGGCTCCAAGATATTGGCTGGAAGCTGGCTCAAGGCAACGCACCATATTGCTCCAAACTTCAACCTTCCATCGGCGTGACCTTGCGCGATGCAGCAAGTTTTTCACGGCCAGAACGCATCCGTCAAATGTACGGACTGACGGGAAGTTTTGCGATTGAAACAGTGGCAAAAAGCTCGCCTGCCTATAAAGCGCAAATTAGACCCAACCGCGAGCTAACAGCGATAAATGGAGCCCAAATCAACAGCTGGGCGCTCACTCAAAAACGGCTCGAATGGAGGCGGTTAAAGCGCGCGCATGATACGCTAGACGCAGCATTAGAAGGCAATGCACAAGTGGTGCTGATGTTTGGCGACAGCGATATTCGTCAACTAACCGGCACATCTGTTTGCGCCACACGCTTTGAGGTGAAATCGGGCGGCAAGAAAGCGCTGGCTGACGGAAACCGCGTTCAGTTCGGTTCGAAATTTCCCGGCTTTAGCTATCCAGAAGATGAGTTCGCCGCCGTGATCGCGCATGAGCTGGCGCATAATGTCTTGGAGCACCGCAATTGGCTCGATGCCAAAGGGCGCAAACGCCGTGCGGTCAGAGCAACGGAGCGTGAGGCGGACCGGTTGATGCCGTGGCTTATCGCCAATGCTGGCTATGATCCGCAGGCTGCGGTGCGCTTTATGCAGCGTTGGGGGCCGGCGCATTCCAAGGGTATTTTCCGCGCCCGGACCCATGATGGATGGGATGAGCGAGTGGAGATCATTGCGGCCGAAGCAGAGCTGGTTTCGGCGCAAATGACCGCGACTGGGCAGGCCGATTGGCCACAATTCTTCCGCCGCGATATCGCGCCTTTAGACGAAGAAAGCTAAGCGTCCTCAACCACTTTCGCATAGGGCGAATTGATCGGCTTTGACATAACGCGCCGCACCATCGGTTCGAAGAAATCGAGCGGCAGGCTGTCATAATCTGGATCGAAGGATGACTGATCGTACATCTCGCAAAAATGCGCGCAGGCTTCGAAATATTTATGCTCGCGGAACTTTTCACGCGCATCGCGATCCATTCCAACGTGGTGGAAATAGAAATAGCCTTGGAATGCGCCGTGCTGCTCGCAAATCCAATGCGTTTCTTCTGATACGAATGGCTTGATAATCGCTGCCGCCACATCGGGGTGGTTATAGGTACCCAGCGTATCGCCAATATCATGCAGCAGAGCCATCACGACATAGGGTTCATCGCGGCCATCGCGGTGCGCGCGGGTAGCGGTTTGCAGCGAATGCTCCAGCCGGTCGACAGGAAAGCCGCCAAAATCGCCGTCAAGCATGCGCAAATGATCCAAGACACGGTCAGCCACGCCTTTGGCAAAGCTGCGATATTCGCCGCCAATGATGTCCCAATCTTCCTTGGTTCCATCGATCATTGCGTTAAATTTCGCCCGCTTTGGGCCAGAACCGGGGTTGTCGCTCATATCATTCATGCCGCTCTCTCCTGCTTTGTTACCGTGGCTTACCGCCCCGACATTTGCCGAAATGTGTAGCGCATAAGATGAAAACCGGCAAAACAATTGGCGTAGGCGCTATCTAATCGGCTAGTGTTGGCATCTATGGCCGTTTTGCCGTTCCGCCCCACGCCGTTCTTTGCGAATAAGAACCGTGCGTTTTGGAACCTCCAGCTAGCAGGCTGGGGGAGCGTGTTTTTGCTGCGTGCAGTATCGGCAATGGCGAACTCTTTGCCGTTCGATTTGCTGCTCGTGCTGTTCGTAAACGCGATCACCGGCTTTTCGATCAGCCTCGTCCTATCAGTTGCTTACCGCCAGCTAATCGACCGTCAGCCGATCTTCACATGGAGTATGACAGTCCTTGCGCTGCTAGTGGGCGTTATCATCCACGTCTCGATCGATTCATGGGTGCAAGGTTTGTATTATGGAGGCACGCGCGAGACGACCTTTGCGCAGCGCTTTATCGGCCTGTCCTATATTCCGCTAACGCTGCTGGGCGGTTGGAGCGCGCTGTATTATGCGATCAATTACTTCCTGACGGTTGAAGAGCAGGCCGACCGGCTAGAACGTCTGCAAGCGCAAGCGACAAGCGCCCATTTGGCCATGCTGCGCTATCAGCTGAACCCGCATTTCCTGTTTAACACGCTGAACTCGATCAGCACTTTGGTGCTGCTCAAACAAACAGAGCCGGCCAATGCGATGCTAACGCGGCTGAGCGCGTTTTTGCGGCATACTTTGGTCACAGAGCCGGGCAGCCAAGTCACCTTGGCGCAAGAAGTCGAAACTCTGCACCTTTACCTCGATATTGAACGCATGCGGTTTGAAGAACGCTTGCGCACGCATTTCGCCGTCGAGGATGAGGCTTTGAAAGCGCGCCTCCCATCAATGCTGCTGCAACCGCTGATTGAAAATGCCATCAAATATGCCGTCTCTCCGCAAGAAGAGGGCGCGCGCATTTCATTGGAGGCACGTGTACAAAATGGCCGCTTGCAAATCGGGGTGGAAGATACCGGCCCCGGCCTTAGCGGGCCGGAACAAGGCGCGCTGCTGGAACGCGGCGCCACTACTGCAGAAGGCACGCCGTCAACCGGCGTTGGCCTTGCCAATATCCGTAACCGTCTTGCGCAAGCCTATGGCGAAAAACACCGGTTCGAAACCACCAGCAACCCCTCTGGCGGGTTTAGCGTCTATATCGAAATTCCGTTTGAAACCGCTGATGAAGCGGATGCTACCATCACAGATGCCGTGCCAGCCACCTCTAGCGCTGCATCTTCCCCCACCCCCGCACCTTCGCCTTCACCCGCTTTGGTTGCGCAATCTTCACTGCCCCTGGAGTCCAATACATGACCATCAGAACCATGCTCGTCGACGATGAAAAGCTCGCCATTCAAGGCATGCAATTGCGGCTAGAACCGTTTGATGATGTGGAAATTATCGGCACGTGCCTGAATGGGCGCGAGGCGATCCGCAAGATTAAGACGGAGAAACCGGACCTCGTATTCCTCGATATTCAAATGCCGGGGTTCGACGGATTTAGCGTGGTGAAAGGCGTGATGGAAATCGAGCCGCCGCTGTTTGTTTTCGTCACCGCTTATGAAGAACATGCGATCCGCGCGTTTGAAGCCAATGCCATCAACTATCTGATGAAGCCGGTGGATGAAGATAAACTCGCTGACACTTTGGAACGCGTTCGGGTGCGAATTACCGAGAAAAAGAGCGCCGAGGAAGCGGACAAGCTCAAAGATGTTTTGCAAGAAATTGCTCCGGGCAAAGCAGAAGAAATCTCAGATGATGAGACAGAAGCCGCTGACCGCTTTGAAAAGCTGATCAATGTGAAAGATCGCGGCAAAATCTTCCGCGTGGAAGTGGATTCGATTGAGCATATCGAGGCTGCTGGCGATTACATGTGCATCTACACCGGCGACAATTCGCTAATCTTGCGCGAAACGATGAAGGATTTGGAGCGGCGACTGGATCCCAAGAACTTCCAGCGCGTGCACCGCTCAACCATCGTCAATCTCAACCAAGTGCGGCAGGTAAAACCGCACACCAATGGCGAATGTTTCCTTGTGCTGGAATCAGGCGCAGAGGTAAAAGTATCGCGCAGTTACCGTGACGTGGTGGCGCGCTTTATATAAAACGGCGAGCGTCTAGCGAGCCGCAAGGGCGCCTGCCCGTCCGCAGCCGCGCGGACTTGTCCGCAAGCTGCGAGGAAAGCCAAATGAGCGGATGCGAATGCCGGCGCTTGAGGCCAAACAGAAAAACGGCCACATACGCCAAATGACTTTTTCTCTCACCGGCTTCGACCTCGAAACATTCATCCGCGACACGCTGGCAGAAGACTTGGGCGTTGGGCTGGACGGGGGCGGCGTTGATGTCACTTCGCAAAGCGTGATCCCAGCCGATGCGCGCTTTTCCGGCGTGATGGACAGCCGCGATCCGATCAGCGTTGCCGGCCTTCCGATAGCAGAGGCATTCTTCCGCCACCTTGATTCCGATATGGAGATCGAAGTGCTGGTGGAAGAAGGCGCACAGGTGCCCGCTGGCAGCGATCTAATGCGGCTTAATGGCAATGCACGCGCCATGCTGACGGCAGAACGCAGCGCGCTAAACACAGTTCAGCACCTATCCGGCATTGCAACAATGGCACGCGAATATGTCACCGCGATGGACAGTGAAACTTGCGTGCTGCTCGATACGCGTAAGACGATCCCCGGCATGCGGCATTTGGAGAAATACGCGACACGTATGGGCGGTGCGCAAAATCACCGCATGGGCCTATGGGATGCGGCAATGATTAAGGACAATCACGTGGCCGTGGCTGGTAGCGTGGGCGAGGCTGTGCGGCGCGCGGCGGCTGGCGGGGTCAAGCATATCATTTGTGAAGTGGACCGGCTCGATCAGATTGAGCCTGCGCTAGAAGCTGGCGCGCACCATTTGCTGCTCGACAATATGTCGCCTGATGTTCTGCGCGAAGCTGTTGGCATGGTGGCCAAAATCTCTGGAGGACGTGTGCCGTGCGAAGCATCGGGCGGGATCAATCTGGATACTATCGCAGCAAAAGCAGCCAGCGGAGTGCAATATTGCTCTGTCGGGCGGCTAACGCAAAGCGCGCCCGCGGCCGATATTGGCTTGGACTTCGCGCTGTTGTGAGACACACGCAGTGAAACTTGCAAAGGGACCAAGACCGCTGTCGATTTGGGCCTATGCTGCCCTTTCCTTATTGATGGCTGCGTGGTGGTTAGTCTTCGCTCTCATCGATCCTAGTCCCGATTCAGGGCTGATAGGCCTTGCAACTGGAGATGTTTTGCCAAGCCGGGACTCCGCCATCATCGGCGCAGCCGCCCGCTTCACAATCATGCTTTTACCGGTCGCATTGATCTGGTTCTACGCACTGAATTTTGCTCGATTCATGACCATCGTTGTCACAGTGATTTGGGCAGTGGGCTCAACGTCTATGCTCGCGGATGTTCTCTCGATCAGCGCATTGGCGGTTTATGTGATTATCTCTGTGTCGCCGCGGATGCTTATCGCTGGTCTTCTCGTAACTCCCAACGCAAACAGGTGGTTTCGGCAAGAGGAGGCAGATGTTGAAACAGTATTTGAATAGAGCCCTCATCACCATCGCAGCACTCGCCCTGCCCGCGAGTCATGCCAGCGCGCAAAGCTATCAATGCCGCATGCCGCAGAATATCTCCGTGCCCAAAGTGAAGTCGGATGGCCGCGAACGCCGCATGCCCATCACCGGTTACACAATGGCTTTGTCGTGGAGCCCTGAATTCTGCAAACCGCGCGAAGGACAGCGGGCACACGCGACTCAATGCTCCGGCAAAAAAGGGCGGTTTGGGCTGGTCGTGCACGGGCTGTGGCCAAATGGCAGAGGCAGCGGGCGCGGGAACAATTGGCCGCAATATTGCCGCACGCGCTATACACTTTCGGCCGCTGAACTGCGCCGCAATCTGTGCATGATGCCCTCTGCGCGATTGGTGGCGCGGCAATGGGTGAAACATGGCAGCTGCATGGACCGGCCGCCTGAGACCTATTTCAAAGTCACGCGCATTTTGTGGAGCGGACTGCTGATCCCCGATTACGACCGCTTGTCACGCCGCAAAGGGCTGACCGCTGGCGATATCAGAGGAGCTCTGGCCGATGCCAATGGCGGATGGGAGCGCCAGCATATTGGCGTGAAATTGAATTCCAAAGGCTGGCTGCAAGAATTGCGGCTTTGCTACAATAAACGCTTCCGCCCAGCGCCGTGTGAAAGCGGGCGTTTTGGCGCAGCAGACGGCGACCGCGCTAAGATTTGGCGGGGGCTGTGAGCGAGAATTGGAACCGTTTTCTGTTTGCTGTTTTGGGAGCAGTGCTAATCTTTCTGTTCTGGAAGGGCTTTAGCTCACTTGCCGCATTAGATGGCGAAATCGGCGGAGTATTCGAATTCCTACAGAACGCCTTTGTATTTTTATTGGCCGCTTTTATCTTTATCTACTACGGCGCAGCGTTGATTTTTGTCCTTTTGCCCACCAAGCCTGAAGAAATCGACGAAGCTGAGCCAGTAACTGTGCCTCGGCTTGAAACACAACTTTTTAACCTGAAAGAGCCGCAAGACGGTGATATAGATGCTTTGGCAGACATTTTGGGTGATTTCGAAGTTTCCCAATTTCTTACTTCGGTTTCACATCCTTACACTGCTTGGGATCTGAGCTGGTTCAAAGAATTTATAGTTCCGTTTCAACCGATTTGGGCGGTGACGCACAAAACCGATTCTCAGCTGATCGGAGCGGCTATGTTTGTTCTAAATGACGATCAAGCGGACTCATCTTGGGCCCACTTGAAGTTCTGGTTCGGGCCGAAGGAGCTTGACCCTCAACAGCAAGTGGAAGTGACGAAAGCAGTCTTGAAATACGGGTTTGAACATCTGAACCTTGAATTCATTAAGGCGTATCACTTTCATGATGACGAAACCAAAGGCGCTGTTTTAGAGCAGTTAGGTTGCCAAAAAACTGAATATACCCGGCGCCATTCATCCGCGCGTGGCCATGAGATACCCTCAACTGAATGGTGGCTAGAACGCGATCGCTTTAACGCCGCTCCTTAAAAAACGCTCGCAATAATTCTGCCGCCTCGCTCTCGCCCATGCCGGAATACACCTCGGGCCGGTGCATGGTCTGCGTATGCTCAAACACCCGCGCGCCATGCTCCACTGCGCCGCCCTTTGGATCACTCGCCGCATAATAAAGCCGCGCGATGCGGGCATGGGCAATCGCGCCTGCACACATGGCGCATGGCTCCAATGTCACGTAAAGATCGCAAGTCGCCAGCCGATCCTGGCCGAGTTTTTCCGCCGCCATTCTCAAAGCCACAATCTCTGCATGGCCGGTAGGATCAGGGGGCGAGCGGGTCGCATTGGCCGCCACCGCAACCACCTCAGAACCGCGCATAATCACCGCTCCCACGGGCACTTCACCCGCCTCAGCAGCCTTACTCGCCACCTCCAGCGCAGCCTGCATAGGTTCAGGGATTGGCCATTTGGTCATGGCATATGCGGTAAAGGCCTGCGCGGGCAGGTGCAAGATTGCTTGACGATTCGGCAGCTGCCAGTTATGCGCGCCCTCTTCCACGGTGAACGCCGTGCTTTACCCGAATTCTTGAAGGCTGGCCGCAGCGGCGCACCCTTCGCAATGACTAAGTGAGAATAACCATGTCGCGTATCTGTGAACTGACTGGCAAAGGCCGTTTGACCGGCAATAATGTCAGCCATGCAAACAACCGGACAAAGCGGGTTTTCCTGCCTAACTTGCAGCATGTTACGCTTTTGAGCGAGACTTTGGATCGCGGCTTTAAATTCCGCGTGTCGACCAATGGCCTGCGCTCGGTTGAGCATAATGGCGGTCTGGATAATTGGCTGCTTAAGACCAAGGATGAGAAACTCTCCTCCAATGCGCGCAAGGTTAAGCGCGATTTGATCAAAGCACAGAAAGCTGCTGCTGCCGCATAAGCGAGCGCACGCTAAACGCATTTAAGAAGGCGCGGCGGGGTAAACCTAACGCGCCTTTTTGCTGTCTGGCGCAGATTTTGGGGCGCTCTTTGGCTTCCAATTGAGCCGCAGCATTAGCGTTTCCTGAAATGCACTCAGATTGTCATCGGCAATCAGATAGAGGTCTAGGCTGCCGTCATTTTGCGGGATATTGGCAATCCCTTCAAAATTCTCATCCAGATCAGGGCCTGCGATTGTCGCGATCATTTCACCGCGCCACATGCCGCCTTCATTGATTTCAGCGGGATCAGCCACGACCAATCCCGTGGCAAAGCGCGGAGGCAGGCCCCAGATCACTCGCCGGACAAGCAGCATCACTCGCCCATCAGGCAGCAAAGTGCCGTCAACCGGACTGTAGCCCTCTGGCGGCATAAAGCGGAATTGCTTGGGTTTCGGATGCGCAATCGGGTCACCGGAAAACAGCAGACCGGTACGGCTTTTGCTGCTTGAAGCCTCTGCGATGACAACAAAGCGTCCGTCCGCCAGCCGCACCATGGTTTCCGCGCCGCCATTGTCAGGCCAATCTTTCATTGCGGGAATGGCCGCACCGCGTGCGGGTTTGGCAATCTGCCCGCGAGAAAAGCTCTCGATCCTGCCCTTATATTCGTAAGCTCCCCAGATAGTCTTGGCGGCTTCGTCTCGCTCCAATGCCTCCAAATCTACAAAGATGCGCGGCCCGCCTGTGGTGCCGGCAAAATAGGAAAATTGAACGGGAGTTTTGGGGTCGGCATTTTCGGGGAGGGGCATCTCCAGCAAGCGCCCGCGGTCACTGCCTGCAAGCAGCCGCCCTTTAGGTAACGTTACCAAAGCGGAATAGCCGCCAAAGTGCGCATTGCGGCTGTCCAATTTCCATGCGCGCAGCAGGGTAATCTCGCCCTCTTCAACGCTGGTGAGACCTTGCGGATTGGCGAGTGGAGTGATCAGCAAAGGCGCGGTGAAATCAGGTGGAGGAACGATGGTTCGCACCCATGTTCCCGGTGCAATCCAAATGGCTAACACAGCCAGCAGCAATAGCCGCCACCTTCGGCCAAGGCGTCGTCTTAGGCCGCTAAGCATTCGCTTTATTGCGGGCCGACAAACAGCAGCGGATCAATCCGCGCATCGTTCCATTTCAGGCCCCAATGCAAATGCGGACCGGTTGAGCGTCCGGTTGACCCGACATTGCCGATATATTGGCCTTGCTTGACCGATTGTCCTTCGCGCACGCCCAGCTTCGATGCATGCAAGAATGCGCTGTTAAGGCCTGCTCCGTGGTCGATGATAATCAATCCGCCCTCTAGGCTAAAACCTGTGCGAGCCAATACCACAACGCCGTCCGCTGGCGATACGAATGGCACGCCATTGCCCGGCGCGATGTCGAGGCCAGAATGATAACTGCCCGGTTCGCCGCGATAGATCCGCTGACGCCCGAACTTGCCCGAAATGCGACCTTTCACCGGCCAGATGAAATCCTGACGCCAACCATCGGCATTGGTGACTTTGGCGCGGGCAGCTTTGATCGCCAGCCATTCTGGTTCACGTTTTTTCCACCAAGCCTCGCTTGATCCGCCGCCGCGTTTCGCAACATTCACGCGCTGAATATTCCATTGGCGCGGGGAAATGGCCAGGGCAGACTGGCGCGTTTCACCACTTGCAAGCTGAGCGGTCAATTGCGCAGAAGTGCCCGCATCGCGGTCGAAAGCGGCGAAGAAATTACCGCTTTGATCCACGGTCAAAACTTGCTCGCCCAATCGCGCAGATACAGTGCCCGCTGGCACTTGCCCTTTGATCCAGCCGCCTTGCGTCATCTCTCCGGAATAGATGAATTGCGCAGGTCCAGTTGGTTGTTGCGGAGCGGGGGCAGCCACTTGCCCAGGAGCTTCTGTAGCGACCGTTGCCGCTGCTGCAGGGGTCGCAATTACGCCCTGCTGCTCGCCATCATTGGCGGCGCCATTGCAGGCCGCAAGGCTGGTGCAAATCGCAAACAATCCAGCTATGCGAAGCATCATGATACGTCCTTTGGCCGCTGTCCTGAAAGCCGTTCAGTCGCCAATTCACACGTCGCATAAGCCTCTTGAAATTCGGCGCTCCAATAGCGCAATTCTTCCAAGGCAATCACCTCGCCAGACATGGCGCAATAGACATGCCGCCCGGGCTTGATCACGCGAAAAGCATTGGGACCGTAGTGCAATTGCGCGCCATCATCGCCCGGCGCGCCTTTTTTCGAAGACATAAGCATGGGCGTAAGCTTAGCAGCGTTCCGTCAGCCAAACAAATCATCTTGAACGGGATTTTGGGCCGATTTGGAGCGTTTAGGAGCAGTTTTTTCCGGTTTTTTGCTGAGTTTTGTTGAACTTTGTTGAGTTTTGTTGACTTCTGCGCCGACTTTTAGGCGCCCATCGGCAAATTGCAGCGATAAAGCGTCATGCTTGGCGGCCTCTGCCTGCGATGTCAGCGCGGCTCCATTTGGATCGCGAACAATCGCATATCCGCGCTCCAACGGTTTCTCCGGATGGAACTGACTGACGAGCCGAGCGAGCGCATCCAGTTTCTCGCGTTTTTGGCTCAAAGGCCGCGTGACCAGCTCTGGCACCAGCCGAGCGTTCGAAAGCCGCGTTTTCGCATCCAAACTCCGCCGCCGAAGCAATTGCGGAGAAAGCCGCGCTGCTGCGCCCGCCAATTTCGTCCGCCCCTCTGCTGCGCGATCCGTGAGGCCTCTACGCAATCTTTCGGTTAGATCATCGAGACGCTGGGACTGCGGCTGAAAAAGCTGATCGAGCGCGGGCAGGCGCTTCACCCGCGCTTCTAGCCTCTCGCGCCCCAATTCCACCGGACGGTGCACAGCGCGCGCTTGACGGGCCGACAGATCAGCGATGAATGCCGCCAGATCAGCGCGTACCGGAACTGCCATTTCTGCCGCAGCCGTGGGGGTCGGTGCGCGCCTGTCTGCGGCATAGTCAGCCAGCGTCGTGTCCGTCTCATGCCCCACAGCAGAAATAACCGGAATGGTACATTCTGCGATAGCGCGAACAACCGCTTCCTCGTTAAAGCTCCACAAATCCTCAACCGATCCGCCACCGCGCGCAACAATCACCAAATCAGGGCGTGGGACAGGCCCGCCCTCGGCAGGAAGCGCGGAAAAGCCGCGTATCGCTGCCTCAACCTGTTTTGCCGCGCCATCCCCTTGCACCAATACTGGCCATACAAGCACATGCGAAGGGAACCGGTCAGACAAACGGTGCAAAATATCTCTTATAACCGCTCCGGTTGGTGAAGTGACCACGCCGATAGTCTTCGGCAGATAGGATAAAGCGCGCTTACGCTCACTCGCAAACAACCCTTCTGCATCCAATCGCGCCCGCGTTTTTTCCAGCAGAGCAAGCAGCGCGCCCTCGCCCGCAATCTCCAGACTGTCGATCACGATCTGATATTTCGACCGGCCTGCATAAGTGGTCAGCTTGCCGGAGGCGACGACCTCCAAGCCATCTTCTGGATTGAACGCGAGCCGCCCAGCATTCCCTTTCCACATCACGCCATCAATGACGGATTTCTCATCCTTCAAAGCGCAATACATGTGACCCGATCGTGCGCGCATCACGCCCGACAATTCGCCGCGCAAGCGGACATAGCCAAACCGGTCCTCAACCGTGCGTTTCAGCAATGAGGAAATTTCGGTGATCGAAAGCGGCTCTGCATTGTCGCCCTTTGGCGAGCGCGCTACCAACTCGCCAGTTTCACTATCGTAAGAAGAGGGCGCGCGGGCCATGAATATCCTTTTAATCGGCTCAGGTGGGCGTGAACATGCGCTAGCATGGAAATTGGCGCAATCGCCAGAGTGCGAGAGCTTGTGGGCAAGCCCCGGCAATCCCGGCATGGCCGAATGCGCGCAGCTGGTCGCGATGGATGCCGGTGATCATGGCGAAGTTTTGAGCTTTTGCTCGACGAATGCGGTTGATCTGGTGGTGATCGGGCCAGAGGCTCCGCTAGTTGACGGGCTGGCGGATAGTCTGCGCAGCGAAGGTGTGGCGGTTTTCGGTCCCTCCGCTGCAGCGGCACAATTGGAGGGGTCAAAAGGCTTCACCAAGGATTTGTGCGCGCGCGCCAATATCCCAACCGGCGGCTATGTGCGGCTAACAGCGCTGGATGACGCCATTGCCGCGCTCGCTGACTTCACGCCGCCTTACGTGTTGAAAGCAGACGGCCTAGCCGCAGGCAAAGGCGTGGTGATTGCGGAAAGCCATGATGACGCCGTGGCTGCGCTCACCGATATGTTCGGTGGTCAGTTCGGAGCCGCAGGCGCAGAGGTGGTGATCGAAGAGTTCCTTCCCGGCGAGGAAGCCAGTTTCTTCGCAATCACCGATGGAAAGACAGTGATCCCATTTGGCACAGCGCAAGATCACAAGCGCGTGGGCGAAGGCGACACGGGGCCAAACACTGGCGGCATGGGCGCATATTCCCCCGCACCCGTGCTGACGCCAGAATTGCAAGCGCGCGTCATGAAAGAGATCATCCAGCCCACCGTCGACACTATGGCGGCAGAGGGCATGCCCTATTCCGGCGTGCTTTATGCTGGCCTGATGCTGACGCCCACCGGCCCTCAATTAATTGAATACAATTGCCGGTTTGGCGATCCGGAATGCCAAGTGTTGATGACCCGCCTGCAAAGCGATCTGGCGGCAATCATGCTTGCCTGCGCGACAGGCGAATTGGCCGGAACGCAGGTGCGCTTTTCCGGCGATGCCGCGCTGACCGTGGTTATGGCGGCCAATGGCTATCCCAGCACGCCTGAAAAAGGCGGCGCGATTGATTTGGGTGCGTCAGAAGCTTTGCAAAGCGAAGCCAATGGCGGAGGCGCCGCCAAAGTCTTCCACGCGGGGACCAAATTGGATGGCGACACTCTGGTCGCAAACGGTGGCCGCGTGCTGAACGTGACCGCGAAGGGTATGAGCGTAACCGAAGCGCAGCGCACAGCCTATAATGCGGTAGATGCTATCGACTTCCCCAGCGGTTTCTGCCGCCGCGATATTGGATATCGTGAGGTGGCGCGGGAGGGCAGCTAAGAGCTTATGCTCACCTTCCCAGTCGTTCGACATAGGCTGAGATTTCTTTTGAAATCGCATTCACCACTTTTGTATTCTTACTAAAGAAATACACATCAGGTGCCTCAACATCGTCCATATAAACGCAATAATTCAGCTTTTCCGCATTGCCCTCAAACCTTGCCTCGATTTCCGTGCAACGCTCTTCGTCTAGCTTCGTCTGCGCCGTAAATGCATAGATAGAAGCTGCATCTAAAAAGACGCCTTGGTTTGCCGCCAAACCGACTAAAAATGGATCTACATCTTGAAGATTAAAATTGGTCGAGGCCTCTTGCACCTGCTCGTCTTTGGCAGACACGCATGAAGTAAACAGCGTCAGACTGAATACCAACAGTAGCTTCATTACCCAAGTCATCGCTTAACCCAACTTATCCGCCATAAGCGCTTTCAAATCCGCTTCTGGCCGCGCGCCATAATGCGAAATGATTTCAGCTGCTGCGATAGAGCCGCGTTTCAGGCAGGTTTCCAGCGCCTCACCCTTGGCATGGCCATAAAGGAAGCCCGCGGCGAACAGATCGCCAGCGCCGGTTGTATCGACCACTTCCGCAACAGGCTGCGCGGCAACCTCTGCGCGTGTTCCGTCCGCCACAGCAACCGCGCCGTCCGCGCCTTTGGTCGCCACAACAACCGGCACTTTGGGGGTTAGCGCGGCAAGGCCAGCGTCAAAATCCGCTTCGCCAGTTAGAGTCGCAAGTTCGCCTTCATTCACGAACAGAATGTCGATTTTACCCTCATCGATCAGCGCGCGGAAATCATCGCCGTGGCGCTCGATCACAAAACTTTCGCTGGCGGTGAAGGCGACTTTGCGGCCAGCACCGCGCGCGACTTCGATGGCGCGGCGCATGGCTTTGCGCGGTTCTTCTGGATCCCAAAGATACCCTTCGAGATAGAGGATAGCAGCGCTGGCAATCGTCGCATCATCAAGCGCGGCGGGCGGCAAAAACTGACTCGCACCAAGGAACGTATTCATCGTGCGCTCGCCATCAGGGGTCACAAAGATCAGGCAGCGCGCAGTTGGCGGTTCGCCTTCGCGGGCGGGTGTTTCAAAGTCGATCCCGCCAGCGTGAATATCATGCGCGAATACATCGCCCAGCTGATCTTTCGCGACTTGGCCGATGAAAGCGCATTGCGCGCCCTGCGCTGACAATCCGGCAAGCGTATTGGCCGCAGAGCCGCCGCTGATTTCTTTGGCTGGACCCATGGCTTCATAAAGGCTGGTCGCCCCATCCGCATCGACTAGGCTCATACCGCCCTTTGCCAATTGCAATTCTTCGATCAGCTCATCCGAGCAAGGTGCCATCACATCAACAATCGCATTGCCAATGGCGATCACATCATAGCGGGGGTCGGTCATGTTATATTCCTAAATTTGGGGCCATTAGGGCATTTGCCAAAGCGCCTAGACGCTACGCCGCCGCCCGCCAAGCCCCAGAAGCCGGTCAAGCGCTTCCATTGACTTAGCGCAGCCCATAAGTGCATCGGTGGCAAGCTATGCTGATCGTGCTCCAATCCGTGATGAAGGCCATGCGCCAATTGGCTGACCGCCGCGTGCTGGCAGTGCTGGCAAAGAGCCTTGGCGTCACTCTCGGCATCTTCATCATCCTAGGTATTGCGCTGTATTTTGCGCTCGAAGCGATCCTCACCAATGCCGGATTGTTTGCCGGATTTAGCGGCACATTTCTGGTCTCGATTCTGATCACCGTCTTTTCGATGTGGATCCTTTTCCGCGTGGTTGCCGTCGCTGTGCTGCAATTCTTTGCCGATGAGATCGTCGCAGCGGTTGAGGAGGGGCACTATAGCGTTTGCGGCACGGCGCTGCCTTTCAAACAGGATGTGCGCAACAGTGCGCGCGGTATTGGCCGTGCTTTATTATTCAACCTGCTCGCTTTGCCGGTGGCCATATTGCTAATCTTCACCGCGATTGGCCCCGGCATCGTGTTTTTGCTGGTCAATGCCGTGCTTTTGGGCCGCGAATTGACCGATATGTGCTGGCTAAGGCTTTGCGCTGCGGACGAAGATGCTGCGGCGAGCAGCCCCGTTAGCGGGTCAGAGCGCGCTCTACTCGGCGCAATTATCGCAGGATTGATGCTGATCCCTCTCGCCAATTTCCTCGCGCCCGTTATAGGCGCAGCAGCTGGAACGCATTTGGTGCATGCGAAACGCGCAAGTCAGATGAGAGACTTTAGAATATGACACGACTGTTTCGAGGCCTTGGCGCCATAATGCCTGCATTGCTTTTGGGCGCATGCGTCAGCACACCGTCTGAAATCCCCCCCGCGTCGGGCGCGCAGACTTCCACTGCCCCTTCTGGCCAAAACACTGGAACTACGCGGCCTGCCAATCGGCCAGCGCAATCTGGCCGGACGCCTGCGACCATTCCGCCGCCACCGCCGCCACCTTCGTTTGAAAACCCCAGCGTCATGCAATTACCAGGGCTAGAAGGCGTCATTGGCGAAACCGCAGAACAATTGACCCGCAGTTTCGGACAGCCGCAATTGGATGTACGCGAAGGTGACGCGCGCAAATTGCAGTTCGCCGGAAGCCCTTGCGTCCTGGATATCTATCTCTACCCAACGCAGCGAGGGGCAACGCCCACCGCAACCCATATTGAAGCCCGCCGCGCCAGTGACGGTTTCGAAGTGGACCGCGTCGCCTGCGTTAATGCGCTGAGAGGCCGGTAAAACGCGCGGCAAACGCTTTCACAAAAGCGTAAATTGGCATGGTAACGGCAATTTAAGCCTAATCTGCGAAAGCGGTTGCTCTTAAGAAAAGGGCATTATCGCAATGGGCATGCAATTCGCCAAAATCGCTTCACAAGCGGCACAAGACGGAATGATCGACGCAGACGAGCTATTATCGCTGCGCCAAATGGGTTGGGGCGACGGACAAATCCACCGCGCCGAGGCCGAAGCGATCTTTGCGATCAACGATCAGCTCACCAAGCGCGATGACGCCCAAACGAGTGAATGGGTGGATTTCTTTGTCGAAGCCATCGGCGAATTTGTCCTCAACGGAACTGAACCGCGCGGCATGTGTGATGATGCGGAGGCCCGCTGGCTAATCGATCAGGTTGACCACGACGGAAAACTGGAAAGCATGGCCGAATTGGAAGTGCTTGTCCGCATATTGGAGCGCGCGCAAAACGTGCCCGACCTGCTCAAAGACTTCACGGTAAAACACATTGAAAACGCAGTCCTTACCGGCACTGGCCCAACGCGCGACGGCGGCGAGTTGGCCGCTTGTCACGTTTCCAACGCCGAATGCGCACTATTGCGCCGCGTGATCTTCTCCAGCGGAGGATTTGGCCCAGCGGCTGTTAGCCGTTTCGATGCAGAGCTATTGTTCCGGTTGAAAGATGCCACAAATGGTTATGACAATGCGCTGGGATGGGCCGATTTGTTCGTTGATGGCGTGGCCAATTATCTCAAAGGCTTTGCATTGAAAAATGCTCAGCTTGACCATGCGCGGGCAAAGGAGCTGGAAAGCTTCATCGCTGACAATCGCGCCAATGTTGGCCGTTTCTTTGGCCGGATGGTGAAAGAAATGCCAAATACCGCCAATCATATGGGCCAAGTGTTTGGTAAACGGTCTGGACGGACCAACTATGACGAACTGCAAAAGGCTGGCGAAGAAGTGACCTCTGACGAGCAAAAATGGCTCGATGCGATGATTGCTGCCGATGGTGAAGTGGATGCGCTAGAACGCAAATTGCTCGACCGGATTGCTGCTGAAGATTAAGCCCCTCGCTTAGCGCGATTTGCAATTCTGGCGAAGATGGTTTCATCAATTTCGTCGCGAAAAAGCCAATAGACCGAAACCGTCGCGCAGCGTGCGTTGCTGCACGTGAGCAACGGAAGTTTGGGATATTGGTTTTTGCAGCAGAAAGTGGTGGAAGCTAGACCATGAAACTTTCGCCGCAGCCACACGCTCCCTTGGCATTCGGATTTTCAAAGGTGAAACCGGCGGTGAAGTCATCCTCCACCCAATCCATCACCGAACCGATCAGATAGAGCACTGACGCGCCATCAATGTAGAGCACGCCGTCAGGGGTTGTGATCTTCTCATCGAATTTCACTTCCTCGGTGACGTAATCAACCGAATAGGCAAGGCCGCTGCAACCGCGGCGCGGGGTCGATAGCTTTACGCCAATCGCATCATCGGGCGCTTTGCTCATCAATTCTGCGATGCGCGCCTCTGCACCCTTGGTCAGAGTGACAGCAGCAGGGATTTCGCGGGTTTTTGTGGTTGTGTCAGTCATTACAGCATTCCCAGTTCAAGCCGCGCTTCATCGGTCATTTTCTCTGGCGTCCATGGCGGATCGAACACCAAATTCACCTCTGCATCGCGGATACCGGGAACAGATGCCGCGCGCAGTTCAACCTCGCCCGGCATGGTTTCAGCAACGGGGCAGTTTGGCGTGGTCAAAGTCATGGTGACGACACAGTCCGCCTCATCATCAACATCCACACCGTAAATCAGTCCAAGATCATAGATATTGACCGGAATTTCGGGGTCGTAAATCTCTTTGAGAGCGGCAACGACAGCTTCATACAGGTCGCCGCCCGGCTCTCCGGTGGAAAGACCTACGGGCTTTTTCTGCAAGAAACCTTCCAAATAGTCGCGCTTGCGCTCCAACTTTTCAGGAGCGGTTTCGTGATCGACAGCCTCGTCCACGCGGGCGCGCCTTGGTTTTTCGGTTGTTTCTGGAACAGTCATCCGAAGATCTTCCTCGTTCTATCTATGCCTTCAAGCAGGGCTTCTATGTCGCTTTCGTCCGAATACAGCCCGAAACTTGCGCGCGCTGTTGCCGGCACATCAAGCACATCCATCAATGGCTGTGCGCAGTGGTGCCCGGCGCGAATGGCGACGTTTTGCTCGTCCAATATGGTGCCCAAATCATGCGGGTGAACCCCATCGAGCATAAAACTGACGATACCGGCGGATTTCTCCGGCCCGTAAAGCGTCACATCATTGCGTGCGCGCAGAGCATCGCGGGTTTTCGCCACCAAAGCAGCCTCATGCGCAAACAGCCGCTCCATATCCAGCGGTTCGGCGTAATCAATCGCCGCTTTCAAAGCGATCACTTCGGCAATCATCGGGGTGCCAGCCTCAAACCGCTGCGGAGCAGGCGCAAAAGTGGTTTTTTCAAAAGTCACGCGGTCAATCATTGCACCGCCGCCTTGATAAGGGGGCATAGCGTCAAGGATTTCACTGCGCGCCCAGAGCACGCCGATACCGGTTGGACCGTAAAGCTTGTGTCCGGAAAAAACGAAGAAATCGCAGTCCAGCTCGGCCATATTCAGCCGCATACGCGGGGCCGATTGGCAGCCGTCCAGCAGCAGTTTCGCGCCGACTTTATGCGCGGCTTTTGCCGCGCGTTTTGCACCCAGAATAGAGCCAAGCACGTTGGAGACATGGGCAAGAGCAACAATCTTATGCTGCTCTGTCAAATTCGCCTCAAGCCAATCAAGGTCGATCCGGTGATCTTCTGTTAGCGGGCAGATATCGATATGAGCGCCGGCCCGCTCCGCCAGCATTTGCCACGGCACAATATTGGAATGATGCTCCAACGCCGACAGCATAATCCGGTCGCCGGATTGGATATTTTCACCGCCCCAGCCTTGCGCGACCAAATTGATCCCCTCGGTCGCGCCTTTGGTGAAGACGATCTCGTTCTCGCTCGCCGCACCGATAAAGCTGGCGACCCGCGCCCGCGCCGCTTCAAACGCAGAGGTCATCTCAGCTGAACGCGAATAGACGCCGCGATGCACCGTTGCGTAATCCGCGCCCATTGCGGCGGTCATCGCATCGATCACTGCCTGCGGCTTTTGCGCAGTCGCGCCCGTGTCGAGATAGTGCCAGCGCTTACCCTCAGCCGTGGTGAGACCGGGGAAATCCTCGCGCAAATTTGTGAGCGCAGGAGGGTTGGCCAAAGGGTTAGAGTGCGCGTTCAAAGCTGCGCTCCATCCAATGCGCCCAGCGCCGCATCCATCAATTCATCACGCGCCGTATCATCCGGCAGTTCCGCAAAGGCATCGCCGATAAAGGCTTGGACCAGCAGCTTCTTCGCAGCCTCAGGCGGGATGCCGCGCGCCGCCATATAATAGGCTGCATCAGCGTCCATCTGGCCAATCGCTGCACCATGCGCGCACAGCACATCATCAGCGAAAATCTCAAGCTCAGGCTTGGTGTTGGCGCTCGCGCCTTTTTCCAGCAGCAGAGCGCGAAAATTCATGCCTGCATCAGTTTTTTGCGCATCGCGAACCACTTCGATCCGGCCAAGGAAATTACCAGTTGATTTGCCCCATTGCACAGCGCGCACCACTTGATTGCTAGTGCCGTGCGGCTCTGCATGGATCGTGCGCGTGACGAATTCTTGGGTCACATCTCCGCCGCCAAGGGTCACGCCGCCAAATTCGAATTGTGCGCCTTCTTCCAATGTGACTTCAACCTCTAGCCGCGCAAATGGGCCAGCCGTGTTCAGCGCAAAATGTTCATAACGCGCACCTTTTTCTACGCGGATGCGCAGACGGGTCGCACCAGCCTGCGTCAAATGCGTAGTTTCACGGATCGTCTGACCTTCGGGCACGATGCTTTCGCGCCAAACGCCGATGACCGCCGGATCAGCCTTTGCCAGCCAATCGGCATCGGAATAGCGCCACGCTTCATCCTTATTGGTGGGAAGGGGAGCAATCTCGCTCATGCAGCTTCTGCCATAACTGCGTCATAGCCTTCTTCTTCAAGGCGCAAGGCAAGCTCCGGTCCGCCCGTTCGGATGATACGCCCATCGGCCAACACGCTGACTTTATCGGGCTGCACAACGTCAAGCAGGCGCTGGTAATGCGTGATAAGCAGCACGCCCTTATTCTCGGCGCGCATGATAGAATTGATGCCTTCGCCCACGATCCGCAAAGCGTCGATATCTAGGCCGCTATCCGTCTCATCCAGCACGGCAAAGCTGGGGTCAAGAATGCCCATTTGCACCATTTCCGCGCGCTTTTTCTCGCCGCCGGAAAAGCCGACATTTACGTGCCGTTTGAGCATTTCCATGTCGAGTTTCAGCAGCGCAGCCTTTTCCTTCGCCAGCTTCAAAAATTCACCCGCCGTCAGCGGTTCTTCCTCGCGCGCTTTACGCTGTGAATTGAGGGCTTCGCGCAAGAATTGCACATTGGAAACACCGGGTATCTCGACCGGATATTGAAAGCCGAGGAACAGCCCAGCCGCCGCGCGCTCATGCGGGTCAAGGTCGAGCAAATCGGTTCCATTAAACGTCACTGACCCTTCGGTCACTTCATAACCCGGACGGCCGCCCAGCACGTAAGACAAAGTGGATTTACCCGCGCCATTGGGGCCCATAATTGCATGCACTTCGCCCGGTGCAACTTCGAGCGAGAGGCCTTTAAGAATAGGCTTATCGTTAATCTGAGCGTGAAGATTCTCAATTTTGAGCATCAGAAGTTTCCTGAGTTGTAGGGGGCTGAGAAGATGAGGGAAGGTCAGCCGCGATCCGATCACCGCCAGAAACTTCTTCCGGCGTGGTGTCATAGGCAGCGTCATAGGTCGCGTATTGGTCGAGATGCAGGCGAAGGCGGTTATCAATATCCCTGCCCCGCGCGACGTGAATAAATTCGATTGTCTTGAACGTCGCTGCAACCTTTTGCGGCGTGTAATCGCGTGCACTCACTTTGCCCTGAAGTGCAACATTGGATGACGCAGTCGCTTTTTCCAACTGCTTGGCGCAGAGCGGAATGTGGGCCCGGTGCTGTTCTTCAAATACTGGATCGGCCTCTGCGGTAACATTATGGCCGCGCGACCTTAGGCAGCCATAATAATCATCAATATAAGGCGCGATAACTACCGGATATTCCAGCACCCATGTTTCCGGATCCTCTGGCTTTGGGGCGATAACAGTTTGCCCGCTCGCCTGAAGCATCATCACTATTGCAGCGGTGAACATCAGCCTTCCCCCTCCTCATTATGCTCGTCCGTGTCCTGGCCAGCGCTTCGGTCTTTCGGTTGGCTGTTTTCCCAGTGAGCGCGGCGCGCATCGCGTTTGTCGCTGATCCGCATCCTCATGCCGAGCGTAATCCGCTCCAGCACACCGTCGAGATTTTCCAAGATATCGCCCGCATGGATGCGCATCACGCGAATGCCGACACTCTCAAGGCTTTTATCGCGGCGTTTTGAAAGCGCCTCATCATCATCTTCTTCCAAAATGATGATCGCCATGCCGAGCGAATGGCAGTTAAAGTCCACAATTGCGCTGCCGACAACTGCAAAGCGTTTGAACGTGTGCCGGCCAAGATCAGCCTTTGCGAACTTCGCGGCGAGAGCTTTGTTTGCAGGCGAAGCGAAGCGTTTCATTTCGCGCGCACGGTCATGCAGAGCGTCCAGCCGCTTGTCGGAAATTTTCCAACCGCGACCCTTTTTCTCTAAGGTCGCTGGCGCTTCGGTCGCTTCACCAAGCTTGAGTGTTTTGCGTTCAGTCATTTTTCTGTTTTTCTTTGCGCATATTGCTTAAATTTAGGAAGCTGCGGCTGTACCGCCTTGCTGGCTGCAAGCGATTAGCGGAACGCCTTTGATTTTTGGCACTCCGAAAGCCTTTTGGAATGCGCAGATCCCGTGAGGATGAAGCTAACGGATAAGTCAGTCGACCAAAACGCTGAAAGCGGCGGTAAAGCGCGTCTATTGCGTCCAATTCGCGATCGGAAGTGTTTTCCTTTTCGATAGCAAAGCTGAGTGTTGCGCACTGCGCTTCGATACCGATGTAACTAACAGCATCACCGCTCAAATAGTCAGGCTGAGCCATGGCATTCTGCCCCATGCAGCGAAGGTATGTGACGATGCTGGCCGGAACCGGTTTGGATTTTAACCTAAGCTGTTCCGCGTCCTTCTCTATCTCTTCGAGCCCCTTTTCAAATTCGCGCTGCACACCTGAGCGATTGCGCACATGGAACAATTCGATGATCGCGGGGGCAGAAGTCTCGGCATTTGATTTCACCGTCGAGCATCGGGAAATTTGTTCCTCAGCGGTCCCGTCATTGCTTTCAAAAACGCATGCCGCATACATATAAAGCAGCGGTTCTGTGGACGTGTAGCCAACGAAGTCGCGTGCAGAAACCGGAGATACCAAAAGCCCAGCAGAAAGCGCTGCTCCGGTAAGAGTGATGCTTCCAAACCTCATCACCCCACGCTCCCCTCAAGCGAGATCGCGAGCAATTTCTGCGCTTCTACCGCAAATTCCATCGGCAATTCTTTCAGCACATCTTTCGCAAAACCGTTGACGATCAGCGCCACCGCTTCTTCTTCGCCAAGGCCGCGCTGCATCGCATAGAACAATTGATCATCGCTGATTTTGCTTGTCGTCGCCTCATGCTCAAGCTGAGCCGTGGGGTTCTTCACTTCGATATAGGGCACGGTGTGCGCGCCGCACGTATCGCCGAGCAAAAGACTGTCGCATTGCGTGAAGTTCCGCACATTATCGGCGTTCGGCCCGATGCGGACCATGCCGCGATAGGTGTTGTTTGATTTGCCCGCCGAAATCCCTTTGGAGATAATCGTGCTGCGCGATCCCTTGCCATTGTGGATCATCTTTGTGCCGGTATCGGCCTGCTGGTAATTGTTGGTGACGGCAACGGAATAAAACTCGCCGACGCTGTCTTTGCCGTTCAATACGCAGCTTGGATATTTCCACGTCACCGCGCTGCCAGTTTCCACCTGAGTCCAGCTGACTTTACTTCGGTCACCCTGACACAAGGCGCGCTTGGTCACGAAGTTGTATATACCGCCCTTGCCTTCCGCATCGCCCGGATACCAGTTTTGGACGGTGGAATATTTGATCTCCGCATCTTCCATCGCGACCAATTCCACGACCGCCGCGTGAAGCTGGTTTTCGTCGCGCATGGGTGCGGTGCACCCTTCGAGATAGGATACATAAGATCCCTTCTCAGCCACGATCAGCGTCCGCTCAAACTGGCCGGTGTTTTCCGCATTGATGCGGAAATATGTGCTCAGCTCCATCGGGCAACGCACGCCTTCTGGAATATACACGAAAGTACCATCGGAAAAAACGGCGCTGTTCAATGTGGCAAAGTAATTGTCGCGGGTCGGCACGACTTTGCCGAGCCATTTTTTCACCAATTCTGGATGCTCTTTGATCGCCTCTGAAATGGAGAGGAAGATCACGCCTGCTTTGGACAGTTCCTCACGGAAAGTGGTCGCGACGCTGACACTATCGAATACGGCATCGACGGCGACTTTCTTCGCGCCTTTGACCCCTGCCAGTACTTCTTGCTCGCCCAAGGGGATGCCGAGCTTGTCGTAAACTTCCTTGATCGCCGGATCGAGATCATCGAGCGAATCGAGCTCAATTTTCTTAGTCGGCGCGGCGTAATAATAGGCGTCTTGATAGTCGATTTTGGGATAGCCAACCTTGGCCCAATCCGGCTCTTCCAATGTTTCCCAAATGCGGAACGCTTTCAGCCGCCAATCGAGCATCCATTCCGGCTCGCCCTTTTTGCCTGAGATAAAGCGTACCGTATCTTCGGTAAGGCCTTTCTCCGCAAATTCGGTATCAATATCAGCGGACCAGCCATGCTCGTAATCGGCAGCCTTATCCGCCGCATCACGCGCATCCTGATCCATCAGTTCAGCGGTCTCTAGATCTTGGCTCATGCCATTTCTTTCAATTGGGGAGTTTGAGCAAGCCGCGTAAGCGGAATGTCGGCGAGCGCGCCGCGCAAAGCTTGATTGACGATGGGCCAATGGGGTTTGACCGAGCAATTATCATGCACGGCGCAAGTCTCACCTTCGACACAGGCGGTGAGCGCAATCGGCCCTTCTACAGCCTCGACAATGTCGGCAAGGCTGATGGCTGCCGCAGGCCGCGCAAGCTGCAATCCGCCGCCTGCTCCGCGAACAGAGCGCATCAGACCAGCATGGGTTAGCTTGCTGACCACCTTTTGGACCGTGGGTGCAGGCAGGCCGGTTTCTGCCGCCAGTTCAGCAGCAGATACGCGCCCGCCACCGCAATGGCGCGCAGCTTGGCACATGGCCACAACGGCGTAATCGGCGAGATTGGACAGGCGCATATATGCTCTTCTGGTTTAATCGGACTGATTTGTTCCGATTTCACCTAGGAGCGGCTTTGCGCCCTTTCAATGGAAAAGCGCTTGTTGCGAGTCGTTAGCATTCTTGTTGCCCTACCGCTTCGCTACTTGAGGGTGGTTTTGTTGCCCTACCGCTTCGCTACTTGAGGGCGCCTTCGTTGCCCTATCGCTTCGCTACTTCTTTTCCGCTTGCACCCATGCCTCAATATTCTCTTCCAGAATATCGAGCGGAACCGGCCCGCTGGCCAAAACCGTATCGTGGAAACCGCGAATATCGAAATCATCGCCCAGCTCTTTGCGGGCATTTGCGCGCAATTCCATGATCTTCAGCTTGCCAATCATATAGGCGGTCGCTTGGCCGGGATAGACGATATAGCGCTCGATAGCCTTGCGGATATCACCATCGGGATTGGGCGTGTTTTCAGTAAGGTAGCCAATCGCCTTTTCGCGGCTCCAACGCTTGTCGTGAATGCCGGTGTCGACCACCAGACGGCAGGCCCGCCACAGCTCCATGCCAAGCCGCCCGAAATCGGAATACGGATCGGTGTAAAAGCCCATATCCTTGCCCAGTTCCTCAGAATACAGCCCCCACCCCTCAGTATAGGCGGTGACCCCGCCAAACCGGCGAAACGGCGGCAAATCACCCATTTCGGTTTGCAAAGCGCGCTGCAAATGGTGGCCGGGCGACCCTTCGTGATAAGCCAGCGCCTCCAACTCATTCTTGCTCATATCGCGCAGATTATAGAGGTTCACATAATATGTGCCGGGGCGCGAACCATCGGGCGCTGGGCTTTGGTAAAAGGCTTTGCCTGCGCTTTTCTCACGGAAGGCTTCAACCGGTTTGATCACCATTGGCGCTTTGGGCAAGCGGCCGAAATAATCCGGCAATTTGGCCTCTAGCTTGCGCAAAGCGGCATTGGCATCGGCCAGATAGTCCTCGCGCGTGGTGTAGAAAAACCGGTCGTCTGTGCGGGTGTATTGGAAGAAATCTTGCAAAGTCCCCTCAAACCCAACCTTGGCCATGATTGTGCGCATTTCGCCGTGAATGCGCTCCACTTCGCGCAGGCCAATATTGTGAATTTCATCCGCTGTGAGATCGGTGGTGGTGTAATTGGCGAGCAGCGCTTTGTAATAGGCCCCGCCTTCCGGCAAACGCCACACGCCGTCATCTGTGAGCGCGATCGCTTCTTGGCGCTTCATTTCAGCAAGCAGGCGTTCGTAAGCTGGCTTTGCCGAACCCATCCAAGCATCGCGCGCCTGTTCATTTAGGATCGAGGCGTCGGCAGCCGCGGCTGCCCCTTCGCCAACCGGCAAAGCGGCAGTTTTCTTCGCAAAGTCTTTAAGGATCGCATTGTCATCGCCCGCATTCAGCAGGTTCTCAATATCGGAAATCACATAGGGATAGACCCATTTTGGCGGCATCACGCCATTGGCCGCGCGCTCTTTTGCCTCTGCGGTTAGTGTATCGAGGACAGGGCCAAGGCCATTAATACGCTCAACATAGGCTTCCGCATGGGCGGGTTCGCTTACCCGGTGAATATTGATCAAGAACGCCGGCAGACCGCTATGCGCGCCGCGCATCTGGTTGAACAGATATGTGTTCTTCCGATATTTGAAATTGCGCGCACGGCGCTCTGCCATTGCATTGAACAGCCGGAATGACAGCGCGTCATCGGCAGAAAGCCCCGCCTGATCATAGCTTTTCTGCATTTCCAGCGCCGTGTTTTGCAGCAATTGCTGGTCCGCTACGGCCCCTGCATCGGTGTAATCATCCCATTTGCCGTAATCCGCATCACGAATTCCGCGATAGGATTTGGATTCCGGCGATCGCTGAAGACGCTCTTTGTCATACCCTTCGAAGAAATCCTTCATCTGGTTTTCTCTCACGGCCATTTCCGTGGTTGTCGCCGCAGGCTCAGCCGATGCACTGACCACCGGCGCATCATCAGGTGTCGTGCAGGCAGAGAGGGCAAGGATGCTCAGTGATCCGAGCAAGGTTTGAGAGAGACGCATAGATAATCCTTCGGGATTGGCTGGGCCGGAAGGCCGGCAGCAACAGGTCGTGTCCTATATCGCCGCTGCTATGCCCGCTTCACCCGCGCTCTAGCAATAAAAAAAGGGCGGCCCCCAAAGGAACCGCCCATGAAAGTTGAGGAACTCTTCGCATCGCTGCTTCGAGCCCTTCGGGTCGCTCGAGTGTGCTAGGGGAACTACCTATTCAATAATTGTATGCAAACGACACCTGAGCGTGATTTCTTGGATGATTCTTGGCCATATCTTGTAATTTTGCGTCATTTGTTCCGATTTGTGGTCAAAATTGGTTCGCAGTCGACAGCGCCAAACGCCTTTGCCATAGGCTGCTGCCATGCTGTTTAACCTTCTTCGTCCCGCCATTTTTACGCTCGATCCGGAAAAGGCCCACCGGCTGACGATCACCGCGCTGAAATCAAAGCCTGTGCTCGGCCTGCCCAAACATCCCGATGAATTGAGCGTTGAAGTCGCGGGCATCCGCTTCCCTTCGCCGGTCGGCCTCGCGCCGGGCTTTGACAAGGATGCTGAAGTTCCGCGCGCCATGCTGGCCATGGGTTTTGGATCGGTGGAGGTCGGCACGCTCACTCCAAAACCGCAAGCGGGCAATCCCAAGCCGCGGCTGTTCAGGCTGGCTGAGGATGAGGCAGTCATCAACCGCATGGGCTTTAACAATTCGGGTCAAGCCGCCGCCATTGCGCGTCTAAAACGTGATGCGGACAGGGCTTTGCCGGGCATCCTCGGCATCAATATTGGTGCAAATAAGGACAGCGATGACCGGATTGCTGATTACCGCATGGGCGTGGAGGCGATGGCACCCTATGCCGATTATCTCACCATCAATATCTCCAGCCCCAACACGCCGGGTCTGCGTGCATTGCAGGATGAGGGCGCTTTGACCGATCTGCTTGATGCAGCTTTCGAAGCACGCGGGCGTAATGGCCCGCCAATGTTCTTAAAAGTCGCGCCTGATCTTGAGGCGGCAGATATTGATGCGATTGCGCGGATAGCCTTGGACAAAGGGCTAGATGCGTTGATCGTTTCAAACACCACTATCTCGCGCCCCGAATTGCGCTCACGCTGTGCGGTCGAGGCTGGCGGGCTTTCAGGCGCACCATTGCGCGACCTTGCCACACAGCGTCTGCGCGATTTCCGCGCGGCCACTGGCGGAGATATGCCTTTGATCGGAGTAGGCGGGATCGCCTCGGCCCAGCACGCTTGGGAGCGGATCAAAGCGGGCGCTAGTCTGGTCCAGATTTACAGCGCCATGGTGTATGAAGGGCCGTATTTGGCGCAGACCATCAACAAAGGATTGGTCCGGCTGATGAAGGCTGAGGGCTTTGAAACCATTGCAGAGGCAGTGGGAAGCGAATAGCAGTTGCGGACATGATCAAACGCACCCTCGCTTTACTCGCCCTATCGGCTACTCTGGCCGCATGCTCATATGAGGATGCGCCGATAGCCAGCGCCGGTGACACAGCAGCGGTTGCCGCTTCATCGGGAGCGGTCAGCAGCGCCGATCACCGAGCCAATGCAGCAGGCGAAGCGATTTTGGCCAAGGGCGGCAGCGCAGTGGATGCCAGCATTGCGGTCATGCTCGCGCTGACTGTCGTTGAACCGCAATCCAGCGGCATTGGCGGCGGCGGCTTTATGGTGCACGCCAGCAATTCAGCGGACGTGACGACATATGACGGGCGCGAAACCGCCCCTGCCACCGCAACCGGCACACGCTTCCTCGATAAAGAGGGAAAACGCCTGCCACGCGAACAGCGCGTATTGTCCGGGCTGAGTGTGGGTGTTCCCGGCAACATCGCCATGGCGGCAAAGGCGCATGGCGAGCATGGCAAATTGCCTTGGGCGGAATTATTTGCGCCCGCTATCGCCTTGGCAGAAGACGGCTTTCTGATGAACAAGCGCCTCAACGGATCGCTTTCTGGCCGCAATAAGGGGCGCGCAGGACTGACTGCTGAAGCGCGAGCGATTTATTTCGGCGCTGATGGTGAACCACTGCCGGTGGGCACGCGCATCCGCAATTCTGACTTGGTAGAATCGCTGAAGGATATGGCAGAAAGCGGGCCAGAGGCACTTTATCAGCGCAATGCTGCTGGGCTCGCCAAAGAAATTGCCGAGAAAACACCGCAAGATGGCAAAATGACCACTGCCGATATCACTTCATACAAGGCCAAAAACCGCGATGCCGTTTGCGGCAAATATCGCACCTACACCGTGTGCGGAATGGGTCCGCCATCATCTGGCGGCGTGGCAGTAATCCAAATGCTCGGCCAGCTAGAGCGCTTTGATCTGGCAGCACTCGGCCCCGACAATCCGGCAACGTGGCATTTATTCCTCGAATCGCAGCGGGTCGCCTATGCCGACCGCGCGCTCTATATTGGCGATAGCGATTTCGTATCCGTGCCTGTCGCCGGAATGATAGATCAAAGATATATCGCCAGCCGCAGCGCACTGATTGATCCCGCCGCCCGCATCACAGATTTAAAAGCAGGCACACCGCCCGGTGTGAAAGTCGCGCGGGCCATTGGCGACGAACCCGATGAAAACGGCACATCGCATTTCTCGGTTGCAGACGCAGAAGGCAATGTGGTGAGCTATACCTCCACAATTGAGGGCGCATTTGGGTCCGGCCTGATGTTCGGCGGCTTTTATCTCAACAATGAACTGACCGATTTCAGCGCCACGCCGCAACGTGACGGCGTAGCCATTGCTAACCGCGTTGAAGGGGGCAAGCGTCCGCGCAGCTCCATGGCGCCAACGGTGGTTTTCGACGCATCGGGCGAACCCTATCTGGTGATCGGCGCGGCCGGCGGACCCACCATTCCGGTGCAAACCGCGCGCTCTATCATTGGCGTAATCGACTTTAACATGAGCGCGAAAGAAGCCCTCGCTTTGCCGCTTATCATGGGTTTTGGATCCTCTGTGGTCAGCGAAGAAAGCGGCGCCATTGCCGGTATGCAGGATGCGCTCAAAGCCCTGGGCCATCCAGAACTGCGCCTGTCCTCTCCGCCGCTGAAAGCCAATGCTCTGCTGCGCACCGAGAACGGCTGGGAAGTCGCGATGGACCCGCGCATTGATCCGCTGCTGACCACGACACCTTAAACCTTCTTGCTTGCCGCTACGGCTTTCGGTCCCTAACTTATCTCGTGGAGAGAGCGCCTGCTCGGTGACGGGTGCGTAAAAGGGATCAGGAACCGCTGTGATTTTAGACGATATCGACAATGCAAACAGCCTCGTGGAGCTGTTTCTTACCCGCGCTGATGCAAAGGGTGACGCGCCATTCCTTGGCCGCAAAGAAGACGGCGCATGGGCCACGCAAAGCTGGCGCGAAGTTGCTGATCTGGTCTGTCTGTTGGCAGAAAATCTGCGCGGATTGGGGCTAGAAGACGGTGACCGTGTGGCGCTAGTCTCTGAAAACCGCCCCGAATGGTGCATTATCGATCTGGCCGTGATGGCCGCAGGCTGCATCACCGTGCCGACCTACATCACCAACACTGCGCGCGATCATGTCCATATCCTCGACAATTCAGGCGCGCGCGCCGTGTTTGTCTCGACCGAAAAATTGCTCGGACCTTTGCATGAAGCTTTGCAGGCATCGGGCGTGGCAGAGCATGTGATCGGGATCGAAGACCTCCACCGGCATCAAGCGGGCAGTTTCGAATTTCACGACTGGGCCGGCATGGTAGCGGGCGATGCGGCAAAGGCGCGCCAAGCGGTCGAGAAACGCATGAAAGGCTTCAAACGCACCGACACCGCCTGCCTCATTTACACATCAGGCACAGGCGGCGCACCGCGCGGCGTTATGCAGCCCCACGGGGCCATCCTATGCTGTATCGCGGGCGCTACGGAAATCGTTGAGGAAGATTTCGGCATTGATGATGAGCGCTTTTTGTCCTTCCTTCCCGCATCCCACGCTTATGAGCATACGGGCGGGCAATATCTTCCCATCGCCATGGGCGGCGAGATTTACTATTCCGAAGGGTTAGAGAAACTCGCCAGCAATATCGAAGAAGTCCGCCCCACCATCATGGTTGTGGTGCCGCGCCTATTCGAGGTCTTGCGCACCCGCATTATGAAACAGGTCGAAAAACAGGGCAAAGTGCCCAATTTCCTGATGGACCGCGCATTGGGATTGGAAGAACGCACCACTGCGAAAGGGCGCCAGCGCAAACGCGACAAGCCGATGAATTTCGTGCTGGAGAAAACACTGCGCCCCAAAATTCGCGGCCGTTTTGGCGGGCGCGTCAAAGCGATGGTTTCAGGCGGCGCGCCGCTTAACCCCGATATTGGCAATTTCTTCCAAGCGATGGGGATCACTCTGTTGCAGGGCTATGGCCAGACCGAAAGCGGGCCGATCATTAGCTGCAATCGCCCCAAAACTGGCCTGAAGATGGACACTGTCGGTCCGCCCATGCGCGGGGTTGAGATCAAAATCGCCGATGATGGCGAGATCCTTTGCCGCGGCGAGTTGGTGATGACAGGCTATTGGCGCAATAAGGCTGAAACTGCCCGCACCATAAAAGATGGCTGGCTCCACACAGGCGATATTGGCCATTTGGACGAGGCTGGCCGAATCGTGATTACCGACCGTAAGAAAGATATGATCGTCAATGACAAGGGCGATAATGTTGCCCCGCAAAAGATCGAAGGGATGCTGACGCTCCAGCCCGAAATCGCGCAAGCTATGGTGGCAGGTGACAAGCGGCCTTATGTCGTTGGCCTGATTGTACCCGATGCGGAATGGGCGCTGGAATGGGCGCAAGCGAATGATGAGAACTTCGATATGGCGGAACTGCAGGGCTTACCCGCGTTTAAATCCGCCGTGCGCGCCGCCGTGGACCGCGTGAATGCAGATCTGTCTGTGATCGAGAAAGTGCGCAAGTTTACCTTCGCCGATGAAGCTTTCGCGATTGAGAATGAGGAAATGACGCCGAGCATGAAGATCCGCCGCCATGTTATCCGCGGGCGGTATCAAGAACAGCTGGATGGGCTGTATTGAGGAGTTGAAGCTGAAAAGCAGACTGTCCGCTAACGACCCACTTGCGGACGCGCTATTTAGGCTTCAAGATTGAATAACTTGAAAGACTGAAGCAGCTATTCAAAGGTCTTGTATGAAGAAAATCGTTCTCTTTTCTAGCCTCATGTTTTGCGCAAACGTCCCAGCAGCGGCGCAAGACAGTGTCACATTTAGGCATGACCCAAGTGACGCAAACTACCAAAGTGTAGATGAATCGAATATGATCTATAAGGGAGGGCTCATTCCTATGAAATTATGTGCCGAAGGTGGCGCAGTGAGTGTAAGCCTCTGGACTAAACATTTGGGAAGTTGGGTGACGCATACACTCAAATCCGGAGAGTGCACATTTGCGGTTTCCAACCAACTAAGTTTAGAAAAAAGCTCAGGCACCCTCAGAATGTTTCTCATCCCTAACGTGTATGTTACCGCACCGAATGGCGACTAACCCCCCCAATTTCAGCCGTCCTTGAGTGAAGCTTGGCTTTTCAGAAGCAGACCCTAAGCCGCCTCGGCAACCTCAACATATTCAGGATAAAAGTTCGGCTCGCGCGTTGACCAGCCGGGTGCGGTTGCAGCCGCTTCGCTCAAGCTCTGGAGCAAAATCTTGCGCTGGCTTGGGCGGATTTGCGGCAATGCTGCGGCGGAGCAAAATGCGCTTGGCAACCACGGGCGAACCTCTGCCCCAAGAAGGCGCTCATACAAAAACCGGAATGCGGAGAAGCAAGACAAGCGTTCTTGTGCCAAATCAAAGGCGGCAACACGGGTGAGCTTGCCAACAAATTCGCAAATCTCTTCCAACGCGTCTTCATCAGGCAATTCCCCGCGAAGGCTTTTTAGCTCCTGATACGCGACATATTGCTTGCGGATCGCGGCGTTTTCTTCCTCATCCCGCGCCCAGATTTTGAACGCATTGCTGCGGCCCAGACCCACGTCGAGCGCGCGCTTGATATAGCGCTGTTCGGCAGGTTCGAACCCTGCGAACTCGCGCATTTCATTGATGCTCATGGATGCACTGCCAGCGATTGCCATTATCATTCCTTTTCCGGCCCCAAAGGACCATGCCGGGGACGAAGGAGATAATGGCGCGTCTTGGTTAAGATCGCGTAAGGATGATGGGCTTTTCGTGCCCTATTCATACGGGGCTTAAAGTTACGAAGTGCGTGCCGTACTTGTACTAGATAAGGCCCGCTAACGGACTGGATGGATCGGCATACATGCGGCGGCCCATGCGGCCAGCAAGATAGGCCTCGCGCCCAGCCTCTACCGATAATTTCATCGCGCCAGCCATGCGAATGGGGTCTTTCGCCTCGGCAATGGCAGTGTTCATCAAGATTCCGTCGCAGCCCAGCTCCATACCAACGGCGGCATCGGACGCTGTGCCAACGCCCGCATCGACCAGCACAGGCACGCTGGCCCCTTCGACGATCAAGCGGATCGTGACCTGATTTTGAATGCCCAGCCCTGAACCAATCGGCGCGCCCAGCGGCATAACAGCAACCGCGCCGGCATCCTCCAATTGTTTCGCGGCAATGGGGTCATCGACACAGTACACCATTGGCTTGAAACCTTCCGATGCGAGCACTTCGCAAGCGCGGATCGTCTCGACCATATTGGGGTAGAGCGTGCGCGCCTCACCCAATACTTCCAGCTTGACCAAATCCCAGCCGCCAGCCTCGCGCGCCAATCGCAATGTGCGGATCGCATCTTCTGCGGTAAAGCATCCGGCGGTGTTGGGCAGATAAGTGTATTTCTTGGGATCAATGAAATCGGTTAGCATCGGCGCTTTTGGATCGGTGACATTCACGCGGCGCACGGCCACCGTGATCATTTCCGCGCCAGAGGCTTCCAATGCAGCCGCGTTTTGTTCGAAGTCTTTATATTTGCCGGTTCCGACAATCAGGCGCGAATTGAATGTTTGGCCTGCGACTTCCCACGTGTCTGAGCTGGCATGATCACCTCCGCCGACGAAATGCACAATCTCCAGCACATCGCCATCACCCAGTGCCGCCTGCGCCAAAGTGGATCGCGGGACAATTTCACCATTGCGCTCAACCGCGACTTTCGCCGGATCAAGCTCTAGCTCGGCGGCCAGAGCAGCAATTGTCGGTGCAGACGTTTGGCGCGCGTCGCCGTTAACTGTGATGTTCAGGGTGAAGGATTGTGTATCGCTCATGATGAAGCGACATAAAGCGCAATTGCGGTGATGCAAGTAACCAGTTTGAGAGGCGGTTTACTTCGCTTGACCTCTGGCCCGATGCCCGCCGCGCAGATTGAGCACATGGCCAAGCGCAACCAGCGACACGCCGATCACGGTCATGACCACTTCGCGGTAATCATGCGGCATCGCCAGCGCTCCGCCCATAAAGGATAGCCCCATCATCGCCACAACAAACGGTGCGGCCCGCCGGTGGTTGAGCGCGCCCCAGCCAATCGCAACGGCGGCGACAATCATCGCAAGCACGAGACCATATTCATGAATTTCGGGGGCAAGCAGGAACTGGCTGCCAAGGCCGAGGCCCGAAACCAGCACGATGCTTGCAATACAATGCAGCAAGCACAGGCTGGATATTACCAGCCCGGCACGGTCAAAGCGCCTGAGAAAAAGGGCGCGAATCGAAGAAGGGTTCTCTTGCATTGCTGGATGCCATGTATGTGATAATGTATCATGTTGCAAGAGGTGCATGGCCAAATGCAGCAAAGAAACTTGCACTTTGGATGCTCTGGGCACACTTAGCGCGGCATAATGACTGCTCACGCTGCACCCCACACGCGCCCGAATGCGATCGCCAATTGGCTCTACGTCGTCGCTTGCATGGTTGTGCTGATCGTATTTGTCGGCGGGATCACGCGGCTGACGGAAAGCGGCCTGTCGATTACGCAGTGGGATATCGTCTCCGGCATTTTGCCGCCTTTGAATGAGGCGGATTGGCAGGCCGAGTTTGATCTCTACCGGCAGACGGCGGAATACAAATATGAAAGCGGGCCTGCGGGCATGGATTTGGCAGCGTTCAAATTCATATTCTTCTGGGAGTGGTTTCACCGCATCTTGGGCAGGCTGATCGGGATGGCCTTTGCTTTGCCGCTAGCCTGGTTTTGGGTCAAAGGAGCCATTCCGCAAGGGTACAAGCCGCGCCTGTTTGCGATGCTGGCGCTGATCGGTCTTCAAGGCGCGCTGGGCTGGTATATGGTGTCGTCCGGTGTGGGCGATGAAACCGCTCTGACCGATGTGAGCCATTTTCGCCTATCTGCGCATTTGCTCACCGCGCTGTTTCTGCTGGCGGGGCTGGTTTGGACAGCATTGGACCTGCGCAAATTGGCGAGGGACGATCAATCTAAGCCAGCAGGCATGACAGGCTTCGGCATATTGGTGAGCGTCATTCTCTTTATTCAATTGCTATTGGGCGCATGGGTTGCGGGCCTCAATGCGGGCCATGCATCCTATGACTGGCCGCTCATGCAAGGACGCTTCGTTCCCGAATATGACGCCAGCAAAGGAATGGTTTGGGCACTGACCCATGATCCCTATCTCCTGCACTTCTTGCACCGCTGGTGGGCGTGGATCGCCGTGATCGCACTGGTGATGTTGGGCAGACGCGTGCGCAAACTGGATCGCCGCGCCTCCATCGCGCTCCACAGCGCTTTTGGCGTGCAAATCCTTCTCGGCATAGCAACCGTGCTGACCGAAGTGTCGCTTTGGGTGGCGGTCGCGCACCAATTGGTCGGGGCGTTGCTGGTTATGACGCTTGCGTGGTGCCTGCATGTCGATGGATCGCAAGCGCGAACACATCCCCGCACAAAGCCCAACTAAGCACTTTCACGCATTCTTTCGGAACAATCCCAGCCCTTCCCGCGTTGTTGGATTGAAGAATTACGTCTTTCAGGGGCCAATAATCAGTGTCTAACCAAATTTCCCGCCGCATGCTTTTGCGGGGTTCCGCGGCCGGATTGGCCGCAATATCAATACCGGTTCGCGCTCACACATCCTTGCGTCTGCCCGATGAACCGATGGTTTTAACGCGTAAGCTTGTGCGCGATTTGAAGGATGGTGAGGCGATTACGGTGACGCGGCAATGGACCGTCAACTTTCAGCGCAAAGCGCGGTCCATCGAAATTGCTGGCCGTCAGATTTCCGCGCAAGTCAAAGCTCCAGCCAAGCTTCGTCAGCTGGCGAAAATCGAAGAAGAACGCGATGCGAGCGACCTATTCCCGATCATACTGTCCAAAGCAGGCACCATTATGATGGGCGGCCGCAAACATGATGAAGCCGCGCTTGCCAAAGCGGTGCATACAGCGCGCGAAATGATCGAAAGCTCCCACCGCAGCGCTTCTGACAAAGCCGCCGCTCAGCAACATTTGCAGCAGATGCAGCGAGCCAGTCAGCCGCTCCTTGATACAATGCCAAAAGACCTGTTCTTTCCCAGCGAACCGCCGCTGCACGACGTTGTAGCGATCGACTTGCCCAATGGGTCTGTTGGTGAGTTTGAGCTGCGCTACACCGCTCACACTGCACAGAAAGCAGCATGGCTTGACCATGCAGAACGGCAAATCATTACGCGTACGGGGCAAACGGAACGGCGATCAAGTGAGCTTTGGAGCCTCCGCAGAATGACCGGTCAATCCGCCAAAACTGCGCTCTAAAGCACTACTGCGTTTGAGGCGGTATTATTTTACCTCCTCTGAAACGCGCGGTTTTGCTTGACTTAAGCACCCTAGAGCGACAAATGGCCTTCGATCCGCAGGGGATGAGAATCATCTCTTTCGCGTTTTTTCAAACAACCCGCAGCTTGTCCCGAAAAGGCTTCGCTGTGCAATTAGGAAGCAAAAGCCCATGAAGGCGCTCAGCAAACAGACCCGGTCGATCAAACCGGCAGAGGTCGAAAAGAAGTGGCACATTATTGATGCAGAAGGATTGGTCGTTGGCCGCCTCGCCTCGATCATCGCCAATATCCTACGCGGCAAGACTAAGCCAAGCTACACCCCGCATGTAGATTGCGGCGATCACGTGATCGTCATCAATGCGGACAAGGTGAAGTTCACCGGCGGCAAAACGGCTAAGAAGATCTATTACAAGCACACCGGTCACCCCGGCGGCATCAAAGAAACCACGCCTGAGAAAATCCTCGAAGGTCGTTTCCCGCACCGTGTGCTTGAAAAAGCGGTTGAGCGGATGATCCCGCGCGGACCGCTGGGCCGCGATCAAATGCGCGCGCTGCACCTTTATAATGGCACTGAGCATCCACATGACGGCCAAAAGCCTGCTGTGCTCGACGTTGCTTCCATGAACCGCAAGAATAAGGTCGCTGGATAATGGCTGACAAAAAAACACCAGACGCAGCTGCGGATACACCAGCTGAAGAAACCAAAGCTCCTGAAACTGCTGCGGAAACGCCAAAGGCTGAAGAAGTGAAAGAAGAAGCGGCTCCTGAAGCGCCTGCTGCTGAAGCGGAAAAGCCTGCTGAAACTGTCACCGATCTTGCCGATCTGAAAGACATTGCTGGCGACAAGCCGGATGCCGATGCAGAAGCGATTGCTGCTGCACCGACTATGCCATTGCGTGAGCAAGAGCTTGATCAATATGGCCGCGCCTATGCAACCGGACGCCGCAAAGATGCGACAGCTCGTGTTTGGCTGAAGCCCGGCAAAGGTAAGATCATCGTCAATGGCCGCGAGCAGGAAGTGTATTTCGCACGCCCTACTCTGCGCCTTGTCATCAACCAGCCTTTCGCCATCACAGAACGCGAAGGTCAGTATGACGTGATTGCAACTGTGCGCGGCGGCGGTCTTTCCGGCCAAGCTGGCGCGGTGAAGCATGGCATCAGCCAAGCATTGACGAAATATGAGCCTGCGCTTCGCTCAACAGTGAAGTCTGCTGGCTTCCTGACCCGCGATAGCCGTGTGGTTGAACGTAAGAAATATGGCCGCGCGAAAGCTCGCCGTAGCTTCCAGTTCTCGAAACGGTAATCGTTTCAGACATATCGAATTTGATGAAGGGCGGCTCCAATACGGGTCGCCCTTTTTCGTTTGGGGTTCGGATTATCCCGCGTGGGGCGCAAGCTCGCGCAACTCTGCCTCGATCGGCTTACCGCGCTCCATGGTCAGAACGCGGTAACTGGGCGGCTTTCCCCTTAACCGCGTCGAAAGCGTGCCCACGCCCAGCATGCGCATCGTGTGCCCGCCGCGTTCCCGAATGAGATCGAACGGAATATGCACATGGCCCGATAGCACCGCATCGCCGCCCGCTTTTGCCAAGGCAGCAAAGGCATCATCTCCGCCAATGGTCGGGTTTTTCGCGCCATCTGTTTCAGCGAGCAAAGGGTGGTGACAAATGATGATCTTTTGGCGCGGATCACTAGAAAGGCGCTCCAATTCTGCCAAAGTCTCATCCAGAGCATCGCGCATCACATAACCATCGGACCATGGAAAGCGCGGCTGAATGCGCACTGTCGTCTTGAACGGAACAAACACGGCATCCTCTGATTCCAGCGTACCGCCAACTGTGTCTGCCAATGTCCGGTATCGCCGGTAAGGATCGGTAAAGCGCTCCCACAAATCATAATAGGGCATATCATGATTGCCCGCGCATAGGATCACGGGGCAGCCAAACTGCGCAAAATACTCTGCCGCCGCCGCATATTCTTTATGCTTGGCGCGCTGCGTAATGTCGCCAGTGCACAGCACCGCGTCCGGTTGTTCTTCATGCACGGCGCGCGCAAAGGCAGCATGAGCCGCGCGGTTCTCGACCCCGAAATGCACATCGCTTGTATGGAAAATTCGCGTTGCCACAGTGCTGCTCAAATCTTGCCGCTAAGGATCAACCAGGCGGACAGCCCATTAAACGCAGTGTAGGCGAAATAGCCCCAAAGCACAGCGGGCCAACCGTTCCAGACCAGCAGCATTGCCGCCACCAAAATGACAAATTCCATGATCAGGCTCGCCCGCCCGCCCATTGATTGAACAAAGCTAGGCATCTGTCCGAGCAAGGGGTGGCCGCTTTCCAGCACCGCTTTGTGCAGAGCGAAATTGCCCACACCCAATAGAAAAGCGATCAAAACCATTATCATAATAATATTGCGTATCCGCTGGTGGAGCTGAAACAGTCGTTCGTCGGGGAAACTTATCAGCCGGTCCTAAAGCAGGCGCGCTAATCGAGCAAATGGTCTGGCCTGTCGAGCATCGGATGTTTCCAAAGCGCGATCAGCCTAGTTCTTTGTCAGCGGCAAACGTCTTCCCCCCTTTTCACAAGAGACGGTCCGCAGATGGAGAGTATAATGTTCAAGACCCCCCTAACAGCTGTAGCCTTGGGCGCAGCACTCATCGCAGCCCCTGCTTTCGCTGGCACCCCAGCCCCCCAATCTGGCGCGCAATCGGCAGCGATTTATTACGCCGATCTCAACCTGGACACGGCAGCCGGTCAAGAGCAGCTTGAGCGACGGATTGATGCCGCAGCGCGCAAAGTTTGCAATGTTGGCAAGCACCGCACTGGCACACGTATCCCCTCAGCCGGCAGCAAAGCCTGCTTTGCGAAAGCTCGTCAAAGCGCTCGCAGTCAAATGGCATCCGTGATCAGCGAGACACGCCGCGGCGGCTAAGCATTCAAATCCCCCCGATAGCGTCTAACCAGCGCTAGAGGTGTGATCGGGTACTCACCCAATCCCCGAGTATCCGATCGCACCCAATTTGGTTGAATCAGAAATTGCAATTGAGCAGGCGAATGCGCGCTTTAACGCCCAGCCATGGCTTTCACTTTGGGTAGATATGTCCGCCCAATCCGCAGGGCTTCTCCGCCCTCGCTTCCATCATCCATTTCAGCAGACCAAACGCCAAGCCCATCATGGCGCAGACCAATGATCTTATCTTTGCGCAAAATGGTCGATCGGTGAATGCGGATGAACTCATCCGGGTTGAGCTTCGCTTCCAAGCCAGCAATGGTTTGCAGCAGCAGATAGGATCGTTTTTCCTCAGCCGAACCAACATGCAGGCGCACATAATCACGCTCGGCATCGATCCGGCCAACTTCTGAAACAGCGATCCGAAGCAGCTCTGACCGGTGCGGCACCCATAATTCCTCAAGCCATTCGCTTTTGGGGCGCTCGCTATCCGTGTGGCGAGCAATCGCGCGTTCAATCGCGCGCGCCAGCCGGTCGGCAGCCACTGGCTTCAAGACATAATCAATTGCATCCAAGTCAAAGGCTTCGACCGCAAAATCATCATGCGCCGTCACAAAAATCACTGCTGGCGGTTTTTCGAGATCTGAAAGCGCTCGCGCAACACCCAGCCCGTCAATTTCTGGCATGGTCATATCAAGCAGGATGAGATCGGGCGTCAGCGCCTCCACCAACCGGAGCGCCGCGGCCCCGTCGCTAGCGGTTCCAACCACATTGATCGCATCAATGTCTGCGCAAATCACTTGGATGCGTTCAACCGCCAATGGCTCGTCATCGACGATCAAAGTCCGTAAAGCGGTCGGGGTGTCAGCAGGATCAGCCATTGCGGGTAAGAGGTATCCTTATTTCGCTTTGATAGCCGCCGTCGATGGGTCCCGATTCTAGCACGATGTCGGGACCAAAGCGCGCCTCCAGCCGGTCGCGAACATTGGCGAGGCCAATTCCAAAGCCAGTATTTCCTTCATTAGGGCCGCCCTCAGGAATGCCGGGGCCATCATCTTTTACCGTAATGATCAGCCGGTCGAATTCCTCGCGCGCAGCGATCACAACATTGACCGGACGATTGATCGAAGAAACAGCATATTTGACCGAATTTTCGACCAAGGGTTGCAAAATCATGCCCGGTACGCGCGCATCAGCAAGGCCTTCGGGCAGAGTGAAATGCGCTTTCAATCGTTCGGGAAAGCGGACTTCTTCAATATTGAGATAGTGCCGCTGGAGATCAAATTCCTGCTCCAGCGCAACGTCCGATGTCGGCTCATTCGTCAGGCTGTGGCGGTAAAAGCTTGAGATCGTTTGGATCATCTTTTCCGCCTGCTCAGCCTTGCCGGTCATCACCAAAGCAGACAGCGAGTTGAGCGTATTAAACAGAAAATGCGGGTTCACTTGATATCGCAGGCTGCGCAATTCAGCTGCTTTTGCAGCACTGCGGAACATTTGCTCACGCCGCTCAGCAACGCGCACCTGCGCCGTGGCGAGCATAGAGAAATAGATCGCCGACCACGCCAGCATCATGAAATAACGGCTGAAAGCCAAATCGGTGAGTTTTTCGAAGAAGCCGAGAGCTTCCTCTCCCTTGTCCGTCTTGCCAGCGGATTGGCACGTTTTCGGATCACTACAGAATGGCGGCTCGCCGCCTGGCGATTGAACCGTGTGCGAGGGTGCCGGGCTTTTGGGTCCGCCCGGTATCTCTACGATCAGATTGCCAGAGGAATCCTTGCCGGCCTCCTCAAACTTGGCCTCCATCTTTGCATTCATATCCGCAAAAACCATGTGGTTCAGCTGCGCGGATAAAAGCGCGACGGGTAAAGATAGCACCAGAGCGGCCGCTGCCTTGATCCATAAAGGCTTGCTATCAAAGAGACGGAGCAAAAGCCAAAGCAGCAATGTAATGGCGATCCCGCCAAACATCACAATCGCGCGCGATTGCATCATCTCAAGGGAATTTTCGCCCGAAATAATCGACCAGCGCAAAGTCCAGATCGCAAAATAGGTGACCCACAGGCCAGCGACCGAAATCAGCACCGCACGGAAAGGCACCGTTGCGCGCAGTTTGGGGCCGCGCATTTGGGGAGCGTTAGAAGACGTCACGCTAAATGATTTAGGGACTCGCTGCGCAAATAGCCAATCCGCGGATCGATGTTAAACGGCGGTTCGTCGAACGCCCCGCCCGGCGCGATTATGCCTTTTCGAGCAAGCCCTCATCAGCAATTTTCTTCTTCCATGTCGCAGGGGCAAGCGTGTGGACGTTCTTACCTTCGCTATCGACAGCCACGGTCACAGGGAAATCTTGCACTTCAAATTCGTAGATTGCCTCCATGCCAAGGTCCGCAAAGCCCACCACTTTGCTGCCTTTGATCGCGCGGCTGACAAGGTAAGCTGCGCCGCCCACTGCCATTAGGTAAGCGCTTTTCCCGTCACGAATTGCATCAGTGGCGTCAGGACCGCGCTCTGCTTTGCCGACCATGGCAAGCAAACCTTGATCCAGCATCATGCGGGTAAACTTGTCCATCCGCGTAGCGGTTGTTGGGCCGGCAGGGCCGACCACTTCTTCACCCACTGGATCAACGGGGCCGACGTAATAGATAACGCGGCCCTTAAACTCGACAGGCAATTCCTCGCCCTTTTCAAGCATATCCTTGATGCGCTTATGCGCAGCATCGCGTCCGGTGAGCATTTTGCCATTGAGCAGCAGACGGTCGCCCTGTTTCCATCCTTGCACATCTTCTGGCGTCAAACTGTCGAGTTCCACCCGTTTGGCAGAGGCATCAGGTTTCCAATGCACATCAGGCCATGCATCCAGATCGGGCTGCGGCAAATAGGCTGGACCGCTTCCATCCATCGTCACATGCGCATGACGCGTCGCGGCGCAATTGGGGATCATGGCCACAGGTTTACCCGCGGCATGACACGGCCAGTCATTGATCTTTACGTCGAGGATGGTGGAAAGCCCGCCCAGCCCCTGCGCTCCGACACCGGTAGCATTCACGGCGTCAAAAATGTCGATCCGCAATTGCTCAACATCTGTTTGCGCACCGCGCGCTTTCAATTGGCCCATATCAATCGGGTCCATCAGGCTTTGTTTAGCCAGCTTCACGCAATGCTCTGCTGTGCCGCCAATCCCAATGCCCAGCATTCCCGGCGGGCACCAACCTGCGCCCATGCTGGGGATCTGTTCCAGCACCCAATCCACGATATTATCGGATGGGTTCATCATTTTGAACTTGGACTTGTTCTCACTGCCGCCGCCCTTGGCCGCTACATCGATCGAAATGCTATTGCCCGGCACCATTTCAACGGAAAGAACGCACGGCGTATTATCTTTCGTATTGCGCCGCGTGAATGCAGGGTCCGCTAGGATCGAGGCACGCAGCTTATTCTCAGTATTGTTATAAGCTTGGCGCACACCTTCATCGACGACATCTTGCAAAGACCGCTTGCTATCCAACCGGCAATCCTGCCCCCATTTGATAAAGACATTGACGATACCAGTATCCTGACAAATGGGCCGGTGCCCTTCTGCGCACATTTTTGAATTGGTCAGGATTTGCGCAATCGCATCTTTCGCCGCTGGCCCCTGCTCAGCCTTATACGCCTCGCCCAAAGCCTCAATATAATCCATCGGGTGATAGTAAGAGATGTATTGCAGCGCATCGGCCACAGTCTCGATAAGATCAGCTTCGCGGATAGTAATCATGTCGCTCATCGAGGAGGCGCTCCTTTTGATCGAAAGAAATATGGCACTGACCTAGCGCAGAAATACAAGTAAACGCTATGCGAATTTTGCAACAGGATGTGCAAGCTCTCTCCAAATCGGCGCAAAGCTCTTGGCTCTGACGCGCAGCTTGGCTAGGCCAGCGGGCAATAGGATTGACCAACTGTATTATCCCTGTAATACAGCTACTCGAGGTTTTATGACCACTTTGAAAACAAGCACTCTCGATATGACCACAGCGCGCAAGGCAATGATTGACAGCCAGTTGCGCACCAGCGGCGTGAACGAGCCTTTCGTGCTGAACCGGATGAACAGCGTTGCGCGCGAAGACTTCGTGCCTGCGGATGTGAAAACGATCGCATATATTGATCGCGCCGTTCCGCTTGGGGGCGGTCAGTTTCTGCCTTCACCATTGTTTCACGGCATGGTTCTGACAGAGGCCGCGCCAAAGGCTGATGACACCGTCTTGGTGGTTGAGAACGGCTCTTCCTATCTCGCGGAATTGATCGCGCCGCTTGTCAGCAATGTCGACAAGGTTTCGGCGGCGGATGCTGCGACAAAATCTGGCCGCAAAAGCTATTCTATCATTCTGGTGGATGGCGCGATTGCGCAATTGCCCGCTGGGTTGGCGAAACGCTTGGCCGATGGCGGACGGATCGTAACAGGACTTGCTGATGGCGGAGTGACCCGCCTTGCCTCTGGCCGCAAAGTGGTTGGCGATGTGGTCCTAGCGCCGCTAGCTGATATCGGCATTCCCGTTCTGCATGCCTTTGATAAGGCAGAGGAATGGAGTTTTTAGGAGTGCGAGGCACGCTTGCCTTTTTAACTGCAAGTCTATCAGGGGTTGCGCTTTTGATGCCCTCCGCCGCGCAAGCCGATACCCTGCGCGATGCTCTGGCGAGCACTTATAACACCAATCCTGCGCTTCAAGGTGCGCGCGCCAGTCAGCGTGCCAATGATGAAAATATTGCTATTCAGCGCGCAAATAGCCGCCCTGCCGCCAATGCGACCGCACGGCAAACCGAATTCCTGCGCAATTCAGCGAACAGCTTTACTGCGCCGCAGCGTGTTTTCACGCTCGACACCCAGCTAACCGTGCCGATCTATCAAGGCGGAGCGGTTAAGAATGGCAAGCTGGCTGCGATTGACCGGATCGAGGCGGGACGTGCCGATCTGCGCGGAACGGAAAGCGCAATCTTCAGCCAAGTGGTCGCAGCCTATATGGATGTGCTGCGCAATGAAGCTTTGGTTTCCTTGGCGACAAACCAAGTAGAAGTGCTGAGCGTCAATGTAGAGGCAACCAGCGACCGGTTTGAAATCGGCGATCTGACGCGCACCGACGTTGCGCAATCGCAATCACGACTGGCAGTTGCCCAGGGTGATTTGCGCGGAGCGCGGGCCAATCTGATCGGTGCACGCGAAACCTATATTCAGCTGGTCGGCAATGCACCGGGCCAATTGCAAGCACCTCCGCCGCTTATGGGCTTACCAACTTCTGTGGGCCAAGCGGTAGTCATCGCGCTTGAAAGCAATCCTGATTTGATCGCTGCGAAACAGCGCGCGAGTGCGGCAGAGATCGACATTGATATCGCCGGGTCGGCGCGACTTCCCACAGTCGCCGGCTTTGTAAACGGCAATTACACCAATTTCTTCGGGACATTGGGCGGACCAACATCAGCCCAATTTACCCAAGCGGAGGCGACGCTAAACGCCGGTATTCAGGTCTCGATCCCTCTATACCAAGGCGGGCGTCCAGCCGCATTGGAACGTCAGGCACAGGCGCGGGCTGGCTCAGCGCTGGAAAATGTGATCCTGACAGAACGATCAACCATCGCGCAAACACGTTCTGCATGGGCTAGCTGGCAAGCGGCGAACGCCATCATCCAAAGTTCTGCCGCAGCCGTTTCTGCCGCTGAATTGAGTTTAGAGGGCGTGCGAGCCGAAAACTCAATCGGAAACAGATCCATTTTGGATGTTCTGAATGCTGAGCAGGAATTGCTGTCTTCCCGCGTTCAACTCATAACTGCGCGGCGCAATGCCTATGTTGCCGGCTTCACCCTTCTCGCGGCGATGGGCCGGGCGGAGGCACGCGATTTGAACCTCGATACAGGCGGGCCATTGTACGATCCGGTTGCCAATTACGATTCACTGCGCGGGCGGTGGTCAGATTGGGCGCGCGACAAGGATCCTACTCCATTATCGAGCAGAACCGTTGACATACCGGCTGCTAACGCAACAATTGGCCCTCCAAACGAATAGTGCTATTGCGATTCGGTTGGTGAATGTGATTTGGGGCTCTGGGGTAAAGCGGCATGATTTGCGAATTTTCTAAAGCAGGGCAGCTATGAGCCAGCCTAGCGAAGCTTCGGTCGAGGAAATCCTCGAATCGATCAAGAAAGTGATCGCCCGTGACAATCGCGATGATGCAATCGCGACCCGCCGTCGCCGCGAAGTCGACGGTGTTGTTCAAAAACGCCCCAAAGCTGAAACAGAAGCTGCTCCAAAAGCCGAAATTGCGCCCGAACCCACGGCTCTAACCGCCGATGAAACCAATGCAGAGGTCGATGCGGAAGCAGAAGTGCTTGATCTGGCTGAAATGCAATTTGCAGAAGATATTGACGGTCCCACGGCGGACAATGACTCAGTCGCTGCGTTAGAAGACGCAGAAGACGCTCTCACCACAGAAGAAGCGCGCGCGACCATGCGTGAAAATCTTGAAGCCCTAGCGATGATCGCTCAACCGAGCGCCCCGCCGCAAATCGTGCGTTCCGGTGAAACATCGCTCGAAGGTCTGACCCGCGAATTGCTGCGTCCAATGCTTTCTGAATGGCTGGACACAAACCTGCCAGACATGGTCGAAAGTCTCGTAAAAGAAGAAATTGCCCGCATCGCACGCAAAGATAGCTGAGCGCATTTCTGCAAGACTAGCGGACAGAACCAAACCGGTTGATTTTGTATATCCCCACGCTGGATTAGTGACGAATGGCGCGCTAACCCTTGCGGCCATGAAAAAAACACATCGGTTCGCACCTTCCTCGCTCGTTTTCACCACTACATTATCCGCCGCCATCGCGCTGGGGGCAGCATCGCCTGCGCTAGCTGATGGTCATGCGGCAGCAGGAAACGCCGATAGCAATCATTCAACCACGCCTCGCACTCCGATGAGCGCAAAAGACCTCATCACTATGCCGCGGCTTGGCTCCCCTACAGTTTCCCCCGATGGCCGGTTTGCGGTCTACCGCGTCACTGAAACTGATGGCGACACGTTTAAGCGAACGCCAAGCTACTATTTGCGCGATCTGCGCGACGAAAATGCCGGGTCAATACCGCTGGATCTTGGTGGGACAGCATCCTCTCTCAGCTTTGGCGGCGACAATTTCCTCTACTTTCTTTCTGACCGGGCAAATGATGGTGACGTAGAGACCAAAACAGCCGCCAGCCGCCTTTGGCGCGCTGCATTGGAAGCGGACGGAAACGTCACAGGCCCAATGCTGGTTGGCGATTGGGAAGGCACCTCGCCCGATGGATATAAACTTGCACCCGATGCCTCTAAAGTGGCCGTTTGGGCACCGATTGCCCGCGATTGCCCAACATTTGGCTGCGAGAAAGATGGCGAAAAACACACGCCCGGACCAGGCACCGGCCGCCTTTATGATGGTGCGGATGGTTTCGTGCGTCATTGGGATCACTGGACATCGCCGGGGACTGTAAACCGCGTCTTTGCCTTCGATATTGCAGGCGGCAAAGTCATAGGCGCAGGCACGCCGCTTGATGGGCGCGACCCAAAAACCGGCATAAATGCCAACACGCCCACAATGCCATTTGGCGGAGGCGAAGACATTGCATGGGCGCCCGATGGTTCGGGTCTCTATTTCACGGCACGCCTATCGGATGCGAAAGAGCCCACCTCAACAAATCTCGACATTTATTGGCGCGATCTGGGCAAATCTGCGCCCATATCGCTTACGGCAAACAACAAAGCGCACGATTCGCAGCCTGCCCCCTCGCCCGATGGAAAGACGCTTGCCTATCTCGCGATGGAGCGTGCTGGATACGAATCGGACAAACTGACTGTCCACCTGCGCGACATCAAAAGCGGAAAGGTCCGCGCGCTTACCGCTGATTTCGACCGCAGTTTTGGTTCACTCAGCTGGACCAAGGATGGAAAATCTTTGCTCGCCACAGCGACCGATGTGCTCGACACACCTGTTTTCAAGATCGACGCAAAAACTGGCGCCATTCAAAAGCTCGATCTGATGGCGGGGTACGAGGCACATATCGGCAATGTCACGCCATTGGGCAGCGGTGATATTCTCTTCACGCACGATTCCATTGGCGCGCCGCACGAACTTTTCCTCTCCAAATCAGGCACGCAAGCTCGCCCACTAACCGATGCCGCGATGAGCGATTTGGACAGCCGCGCCGCTACCGTCACCACGCGTTTCAGCTTTGCTGGCGCCGGCGGAGATGAGGTTTGGGGCCAGATCACAAAGCTGCAAAAACATAAGGGCAAAATGCCCGCGATCCTCTATATCCATGGCGGGCCTCAAGGGTCGTTCCGCGATGGCTGGTCTAGCCGCTGGAACCCGCGCCTTCTCGCCAGCCAAGGCTATGCAGTGATCTCCGTCGATTTCCACGGAAGCACGGGTTACGGACAAGAATTCACCGATTCCATCAATCAGGATTGGGGCGGAAAACCGCTAGAGGATTTGCAAAAAGGTCTCGCCGCCGCGCTGGCTTCTGATGAGCAGATTGATGGCACACGCGCCTGCGCAATGGGAGCGTCCTATGGCGGCTTTATGGTCAATTGGATCGCCGGCAAATGGCCGGACCGCTTCCAATGCCTGATCCAGCATGACGGCCTGTTTGACATGCGCAGTTTCTATTACGCCACCGAAGAATTGTGGTTCCCGCGCTGGGATTTCGGCGGGTCCTACGCCGAAGTTCCTGAAAATTATGAAAAGTGGAACCCGGTCAATCACGTTGATCAATGGCAAACGCCGATGTTGGTCATTACGGGCGAGAAAGATTTCCGTGTGCCTTATACTCAGGGCATTCAGAGCTTCACCGCTTTGCAAGAGCGCGGCATTCCTTCGCAATTGCTGGTCTTCCCCGATGAAAACCACTGGGTCTTGGGCGCGAAGAACTCACTGCAATGGCACAATACTGTGTTCAGCTGGCTAGACCGTTGGCTGGTTGAAGAAGCGGAAGAGGTCAGTAAAGCCCCATGAGCGAGACCAATCTCAACCCGCAAAGCCTGCTTGCTGCAAAGACGGCTCTATCCAAGAAATATGGGGCGCAAACGCAGCGGCATATCTTCCTTTGCGCGCTAAGCGAAAAGCAGAAATGCTGCCTGCCTGAAGAAGGTGAGGCTTCGTGGACTTACCTTAAAATGCGCATGAAGGAGCTGGGGTTAGTCGGGCCAAGCCGTACTTCTGATCATCCGCGCGGATCAGGCGGAGGCGTGCAACGCAGCAAAGCGGACTGCCTGCAAATTTGCTCACACGGCCCGATCGCTGTCGTGTGGCCGGATGAGACCTGGTATCACTCCTGCTCACCCGAAGTGCTCGAACAGATCATTCAGCAGCACTTGATCGGCGGAGAGCCGGTTGAGGAGTTTCGCCTGCATCCCGCTGGCTAAAGGCGGCTATTTGGGCGGATTGTCTGGATTATTGTCGGGCAATTCATTGTCCACGCTCGCATCATGGCCCGTGCCATTGCTGAGGAAAATTAGCCCCATCAGCGCGCTCGCCAGCAGCATAGAAAAACCGATCCCCAGCGCAATCGCGATGTAATAATGGATCGAAACGGCGCCTTGCTCATTATAAATCGCGGCTATGGCCAAGATGACCACGCCGACAGTCACCAAAAACATAAACCGCATGATCCGCCGATAACGCGCCCAGGCATAGGCTGCATTTTGCGGGTCATCGAGCGGTGACTGGCTGTTAAACTTGCGCATCATAGCCCCTTCAATGGGGCGACGCGGGCGCTGTTGCAATGGCTGTTTTGGCCAGCGCCCTTGCCCTTTTTGCACCAAAGTGGAGCGAGCTGCGGTCGTAGATTCGCCTTTCCTCCCGTAAAATGGCACAATTGCTTCTCAGGATCGGAAAAAGAGGAGGGGTTCATGGATATCGCTCAAATCATCGCAGACCGCGATGCATCGGCCATAATCGCATGTGATGTTTCAATGGCTGTGCGGGACGCGGTGGCGCTGCTGGCCGAAAAACGGATCGGTGCTTTGCCTGTTACAGAAGGGGGCCGGGTGGTCGGCATTTTCTCTGAACGCGATGTGATTTACAGGCTGGCGGATAGGGGGGAGGCGTGCCTCAATCTGCAAGTGGGCCAGATTATGACTGCCCCCGCGATTACGGTGGAGCCAAATACTGCGATCAATGATGCGCTTGGCCTGATGACAAAGCGGCGGATCCGCCACTTACCCGTGATCGAGAATGGCGCGCTAATCGCCTTTATCTCTATTGGCGATTTGGTGAAAAACCGGATCGATGAGGTTGAGCACGAAGCAGAGGCAATGCGGTCTTACATCCAAACCGCTTAAGCGCGTGCTTGTGCTGGGGCGGCGCGCACCCTAAATAGAGGTCATGTCAGAAGCACTCACCCTTACCCCAGCTGCCGCGAAACGCGTGGCTTGGATCGCTGAAAAGCAAGCGAAACCGGCGATTTTACGCCTTTCGGTTGAAGGCGGCGGCTGTTCCGGCTTTCAATATAAATTCGACCTGTCTGACGCGCCCGAGGGTGACGACAGCATCAGCGAAACCAACGGGGTTAAGCTGCTGGTTGATCCCATTAGCCTCGATCTGGTCGGCGGAAGCGTAGTGGACTTTGTCGAATCATTGGGCGGCGCGGCGTTTAAAGTTGAAAACCCGCAAGCAGCGGCCGGATGCGGATGTGGTTCAAGCTTCGGAATATAAAAGGCGCGCGGCGCATCACCAGCCGGCGCATTCCAATCCATAGACTTAGCAATTTTCCTACGGCATGGTTCGGGGCATGAAAATCGCGACATACAACATCAATGGAATCAAGGCCCGCCTGCCGCGCCTGAAGGAATGGCTATCCGAAACGCGACCTACAGTCGCTTGCCTGCAAGAGATCAAAAGCCAGGATGAAGGCTTTCCCGCATCAGAATTTGAAGAGCTAGGTTACAAGGCGATCTGGCACGGGCAAAAAAGCTTCAACGGTGTCGCTATCCTCACTGATACGAATGTGATCCCAGATGGCCCCGTAGAGGTGCAGCGCGGTCTCGGCATCAATGGCCCAAAGGAAGGCGAGGGCGAGCAATCCCGCTACTTAGAGGCCAATGTGACCGATACCGAAGGCCGGACCACCCGCGTGGTTTGCATTTATCTGCCCAATGGTAACCCGCTGCCCGGGCCAAAGTTCGATTATAAAATCGCCTGGATGGCCAAATTGCGCGAACGCATGGCGGAAATCTGGGCTTCCGAAGTCCCTTGTGCAGTGGTCGGCGATTATAATGTCATTCCAGAAGATGATGATGTCTGGGCGGTCAAAGCAATGCAGGATGATGCTCTAATGCAGCCCGAATCGCGCGGTGCTTATGCGCAACTGCTCGCCGATGGATGGACTGATGCGATGCGCACTCTCAATCCAAGTGGCGGTGTGTGGACTTATTGGGATTATCAGGCGGGCGCATGGCAGCGAGATCACGGATTTCGGATCGACCATTTGCTGCTGACTCCGGAATTGGCTGACCGATTGCATTCGGCCGGAGTGGATAAGGAGCATCGCGGGCGCGAAAAAGCCAGCGATCACGCGCCTGTTTGGGTTGAGTTGACTTAGTTTCCGATCAGCTCCCGCACACAAAACAAAAAAGGCTCCCTTACCGCTAAGCAAGGGAGCCTTCCTAAAATTCAATTCTGCCGGAATTACCGATAGAAGATATGCGTATCGATTGTTGCGCGGCGCGACTTTTTACGGCTCCACGATGGGCGCACATATTTCGCATGGAAATACAGCGAGTCTGCCGCTGCGCTATCCCACTGATCTTCATGAGCAATACGGGCAATCGCTTTGGCACGTGTCCACGCGGCTGTGCCTGTGCGAATGCGCGGCATGCGGCCGCCTTTTACGAATGAGAATTGCGAACGCTGATACACAACACCGCAATAGCTATTGGGGAAGCGGCGATCATCGCTGCGGTTCATAACCACTTTGGCAACTGCCAGCTGTCCGGCAAGCGGTTCGCCGCGTGCTTCGAAGTAGACTGCGCCAGCGAGGCAGCGCATTTGCTCGCTCAGAGCGTAATCGGTTGAAGTTTTGCGAACCAGCTCGCGCAATGAACCAGCGGACTTGCGAACGGCAACGGCTTCTGCAGCAGCGGCTTCTTCTTCAGCAGCACGCTCATTGGCGGCCACATCTTCTTCGACAACCTCAGGAACCGCTTGGACGACTTCGGTTGAGACAAATGTAGGGGTTGGTGCGCCCGCTGCCACTTCAAGCTCGGCGCTTGGGGCAATTGCATTGGCGTCTTCTTGCGCAACAGCGCCGGAAAATTCGGCGCTTGCGAGAGTAAGTACTGTAGCCGCTGACAAAGCAGCGATTGTAATTTTATGGGTCTTGCGACTCATTTTATTTCACATTTTGAGCGGTGGACGAGCGCTGTCGCAGGTGAGGACCTGATCGCATTTTACAGCGATGTATGGGGTTGATCCAAAAAGGAGCCTGCCGGCTGCCCCCCGTCTGCGTGCTAATCAGGTGGCTGAAATGCCGCCGTTGACCGCCTGCGCGTAACGAAGTGAGTGTGCAAATAGAGATGCAAACCTCTAGGTCAAGTTAACAAATACCCTAGGAAGGCAAAGATGCGATGAACCGTTCAGCATCCGGGATGTCCAGTTCTACGACCCATAAATCGGGGTCTTGAGTATGCCTTCTGCTTACGTATTCAGAAAATTCTGTAGGGTTTTCTGGATTTTGCCGCTTTGCAGCATAAAATGGCCGCGATCCGTCGAGTTGCGGCATCCGCTCCCAAAGTGTTGCGTTTTCATTGCGATGCATAGTTAACAAAATGACGGTTCCGGCCTCTCGCTCACCTTTGGCAAGGACGGCCCCAAAGCCCCCTTCGGCCTGCGCCATGCGGATATAGCCAGAGACTTCTAAATGAGCGGGAAGGCGGGCATCTGGGCTCACCGCCGCTTACCCTTGCGAATAACCGGGAAGGCCGGACAGTGCGATGCGAGACCGCATGAAAGTGCCCGTGCCGCGGCCAATTTCATCGCCTTCTTCATCGACCAGCCGCGATTCGGCAACCAGAACGCGGCGTTTGCCGCTAATCCATTTGCCCTCTGCAATGACCCGTCCTGCGCGCACTGGCTTGGTAAAGTGCAGGTTGAAACTGGTCGTGAGCAGGAATTTGTCGGTCGCCAGCGTATTCGCCGCGTAAAAGGCCGCATCATCCAGCATTTTGAAATAGATCGTGCCGTGAGCAGCGCCAGCGGCGTGATAGCTGCTTTCATCCACGTCGAAAGTCAGGCGCGATGTGCCTTTGCCAGTGATTTCAAGCTGCGATGTGAAGTGCTGATTGACCGGCGCTGAGACATAGAGCCGTTCCAGCGCGCGGTAATGTTGGTCCGCGCCATCAGCGCTTAGTTCGATTGGGGTATCGTCAGGCTGCATCACGAAGAATTTGATTGCTGAGCACCGAATAAAGCGCCTCTGCATCAGGCGCATCCATCATTGCCTGACGAATCGCCTCATCGCGCACTGTCCGCGAGATTGATGCCAGCGCATGCAAGTGCGTAGCGCCTGCATTTTCAGGTGAAAGCATAGCAAACACCAAATCAACCGGCATTGCATCGGCTGCGTCATATTCAACGGGGTTTTCTAGGCGCAAAAGCACCACCAACGGCCGGTTGATCCCAGCAGCGCGCGCATGCGGAATAGCGACACCGCGGCCAAATCCGGTTGAGCCCAATTTCTCGCGCTCTTCCAATCCATCAAGCGCCGCGACGCCATCGATTCCATAAACATCAGCAAAGGTTTTCGCCGCGCGCTCCAATACATCCTGCTTGGAAGACAGACGCACGGTAACGATAGCCTCGGGTACTAGTTTAAAATTGACGTTCATGGGGGTACTTCTTAAAATCCAGTGTCATCAGGCGCTGTGCGTTATGATCAATCATAAGTCAGCTAGGCTGCAATGGGGATGCAGTAGCGAGTGTTTCCTGCGAAGATTCTTATTAGGTGAAAGCCCTATATTTGGCTTATTCGCATTTGTCTATTGCGGCTCAACCCAACCGATCGAACCATCAGCGCGGCGATAGACCATATTATGCCGGCCCGTACCTGCGTTTTTAAAGAATAGCGCGGGCGTATCCTGCAAATCGAGCAACATGACCGCATCGGCAAGGTTGGTTTCGGGTACATAAACGCTGGTTTCCGCAATTACCGGAGGCGAATCGGCGACGACTTCTTCTTCCGGATCGTCCGCTGCGAAGATTGTGTAAGCGGCTTCCTCTTGTTTCGCGGCATAGGCGGTTTGTTCGTGGCGATCTTTGATTCGGCTTTTATAGCGCCGCAATTGCTTGTCGATTTTGGCAGCCGCTGCATCAAACGCTTGGTGCGCATCCTGCGCTTCTGCCTGAGCTTTCAGCACCAATCCTTGCATCGCATGGGTCACAATATCGCAGCGAAAACCCGATGCTGGCGCCTTGCCAAAGGTAACGTGGGAAGAGATCGCCTTTTCGAAATATTTGTCCGTAATCGCGCCGAGGCGATCGGATGCGTGATCCTGCAATGCAGAACCGGTTTCAACCTGGTGACCTGATACCCGAATATCCATGTGGCGCGTGGCTCCCTTAGTTTGTGTTACCTAATCAATGTGTGTGCCCGAAACGATTTCGCAAGCACTAAGACAGTCAGCTCGGCCCCTAATTCGGCCAAAGCGAATTTTCCATCTGACCAATGAATTCTGAATGCCGCGCCAATTCCGCCGCGCTGGCAGTATGCGGACGGGGTTCACGGCGTTCGCCAGTCGGCTTTCCGATAAGATCGCTTGCCGTTTCATCTTGGCCGCCTGAGGTATCAGCAGACGCTGCACCATCCGCTGCAAGCCCGAGCCCGATTTGCCGACCGCCAGTTAGTTCAACATAGACCTGCGCGAGCAATTCTGCATCCAGCAGAGCGCCGTGTTTTACGCGGTGACTGCGATCAATACCGTAACGGCTGCACAAAGCATCAAGCGATAATTTTGCCCCGGGGTGTTTTTTGCGGGCCAAAGCGACCGTGTCGATTTTGCGGTCGAGCGATACAGGCTCTAAGCCTGCGATCACCAGCTCGGCATTGAGAAATCCAAAGTCGAACCCAGCATTATGCGCAACCAGCGGCGCATCGCCGATAAACTCCAGAAATTCTGCGGCTGTGTCTGCAAACAGCGGCTTATCGGATAGGAAACTGGCGGAAAGGCCGTGCACAGCCTCTGCTCCAGCGGGCATATCGCGCTGCGGATTGTAATAGGCGTGGTATGTTGCGCCCGTGGGCACCCGATTGACCATCTCAACACAGCCCATTTCGACCATGCGGTCTCCCGATTTGGGATCAAGCCCGGTGGTTTCTGTATCGAAGACTATCTCGCGCATTGCAAAAGAGTATCGGCGCAGAATTGCTCTCGCGCAAGGGGGTTTCGGTTAAGTATTTTTACGCAGCTGCGCGATCAAAGCGAGCACGGCAGTGCGGGTTTCATCCTCGCTTACACCTGTATCAATCACATGGTCGGCTCGCTCTCGCTTTTCCGCATCGGGCGTTTGGATCGAGAGGATATGTTCAAACTTTTCCTCTGTCATGCCGCCGCGCGCCAAGACGCGGGCCCGCTGCATTTCCGCAGGCGCGGACACAACGACAATATGATCGACCATGGCGTGCCCGCTGCCTTCGAATAATAGCGGGATGTCAAAGAGTATCAGCGGCTCGCCTGCATTGGCAGCGATAAAGTCGGCGCGCTTTTGCCCAACGGCGGGGTGCACAATCGCTTCTAGCCGAGCGCGGGCATCAGTGTCGGCGAAGACTTGCGCGCCCAAAGCTTCGCGATTGACGCCATCCGGTCCGGTTGATCCGGGGAAGGCCGCTTCGATTGCGGGAAGCAATTCTCCATCTGGTCCCTGCATAGCGCGGACTTCTGCATCGGCATCAAATACCGGCACGCCTGCATCTGCAAACATGGCGGCAACGGTAGATTTGCCCATGCCAATGGAGCCGGTAAGGCCAATGGTTTGCGGGGCGGAAGAAACCGTCATGCCGTCAATAGCTCCCGCAATTCATCATCATGCTCTCGCGGTGGTCGCTGCCCGAAAAAGAACTCAAACGCATCTGCAGCCTGCCCGATCAGCATGGCATAACCATCGATGCATTCATGGCCCGCGGCGCGCGCATTGGCGAGAAATGGCGTCTCCAGCGGATCGGTCACAATGTCATAAGCAATCGCGCCCGGCGGAGCATGGCTCCAATCAAACGCCAGCTCTGCCTGTCCGCGCATGCCAAGGGGCGAGGCGTTTATGATTAGATCCAGCATGCCCTCGCGATCATCAAATTCGAAATCAGTGGGCGCGGCAAAATGAGAAAGCGGGGGCGTATGATGCTCTCCATCAGCGGCAAGTTCATCCAAAAGCGTGCGCGCTTTATCTGGGCTGCGCCCAGCGACGACCAAAGTGAACCCTTCTGATGCCAAGGCTGTGATGATCGCCCGCGCTGCACCACCTGTGCCAAGAATGCGCGCCATGCGGAACAGATGCGTTTGTGCCAGCACTTTTTGCAATGGCTCAAGGAAACCGCTGGCATCAGTATTCGTTCCAATCAGCTCACCGCTCTCGCGCCTGATCAAAGTGTTCACCGCGCCGATTGTCTTCGCCTGCGGTTCAACAGCGTCAAGGTGTTTAAGCAAAGCCTGCTTATGCGGCATGGTCGCATTGCACCCGCGCCAATTGGCGTCTTGGCGGCGCTCGGCAAGGTAATCGCCAAGCTGATCTGGCGTCACATGATGGGCGCGGTAATCGGCATCAATCCCTAGCTTTTTGAGCCAAAACCCATGGATCAGCGGAGACTTAGAATGCGCAATCGGATCGCCGATCACCTCTGCGTAAGGGCTGCTCATTTGGGTATCACTTTAAACTGACGCAGCGCCCACAAGACTTTCAGCAAGGGCATGCCAAGTATTGCAAAGTGATCGCCCTCTATGCTGTCAAACAATTGCACACCCATTCCTTCGATCCGAAAGGCACCAGCACAAAAAGAGATCGCTGGCCATTCGGCGTCAAGGTAGCGCTCGATAAACTCATCTGACAGTTCGCGGACATCTAGCTTGGCAACTTGCCATGCATCCCATCTCAACTCTTCGTCGATCACAAGCGCAGCTCCGGCAAAGAGCTCTAAAGTCTTGCCTGAAAAGAATCGCAAATGTTCAGAAGCGTTTTCACGAGAGGTGGGTTTATCGAACCGGCGACCCTCAACCACAACTAGTGAATCGGAGCCCAAAACAAAGCGCGCATCGGTTTGTGGTGCGACAGCAAGAGCTTTGGCCGCCGACAATCCTGCCACCACGTGATCTTGCTCATCGCCTATCCATGCGGCCTCAATCGCGCGCTCATCCACATCAGCAGGCACGGCGTCATGAGGGACGCCTGCCGCATCTAACATAGCGCGGCGCGACTGGCTTTTTGACGCCAATATCAGCCTGTCTGTTTGGCTCATACAGATACGCTCATATCGGTTTCGCGGCCCCATCATCCGCCGTTTTGGTTGGACCGCCCCGCCGTTCACGCTGCTGCACCAGACGGATAATAGCCGCGGCCGATTCCTCGATAGAGCGCCGCGTCACATCAATCACGGGCCAGCCATTGTCGGCAAACATACGGCGCGCAAATTGCAGCTCATCCTTCACCTTGTCGCCATCAACGTAGGATGTTTCTGTCCCTTCGTTCAAAGTCAGCAAGCGGTTGCGGCGGATCTGCACCAGCCGTTCCGGCGCAGTCGTGAGGCCAACCACCAATGGGTGCCGCAATCCAAACAGTGCTGTTGGTGGCGGGCTTTCCACCACGATGGGAATATTGGCGACTTTATAGCCGCGATTGGCGAGATAAATGCTGGTGGGCGTTTTGGAGCTGCGTGATACGCCGGCCAGCACAATGTCAGCCTGCTCCCAATTTTCCCAAGCAATCCCATCATCATGCGCGATGGTGAACTGGATGGCCTCGACCCGTTTGAAATAGGCTTCATCCATCAAGTGCTGGCGGCCGGGTCTGCCTTGCGCCTCTTGCCCCAATTGCGCTTCTAACGCCGCCGTGACACCATCAAGTACGGGCACAGCAGGCAGGCCAATCTGGCGGCAATGCTCCTCCAGCCGGGCGCGCGTTTCAGCATTGACCAGAGTGAACAAAACAAGGCCTGGATTGTTCGCCAAATCGGGGACAATTCGGTCGAGATGTTGCTTTGAACGAACCATTGGCCAAAAGTGCCGGTTCACATTCGCATCTTCAAACTGCGCCAAAGCAGCCTTGGCGATCATCTCCAGTGTTTCACCGGTGGAATCGGAGACGAGATGGAGGTTCAGGCGGTTCATTTATCGGGTCAGCTAGCCTTGTGGAGAACTCAGACCATAAACCACGGGAGAAGTCTGACGACAAGTTAGGGGGCGAGTTTCATGCCCAATCTTAGGTCTTTCTGAGTCTGGATGTGGACAGAGAAGAGCGCTTTTAGACAGGCTGGGGATAGTGTGCAGAAGTTTTGCTCGACTCAATCAATTCAACGATTCGCATCGGCAAAACCCCTAGGCATTGCGGTATAAATCGGGCAGTGGGCCGCTATCCCCGAAATCCACAGGGCCAACAAAACCCACATTCTTCTTATAAATATATATATTTATTGATTGGACTTAACCGAGATGCCTGGATTGCTCTTAGAAACCTTGCGCGGGACGAAGCCTAAAAAGGCTCCCGTTTGGCTGATGCGCCAAGCTGGACGGTATCTGCCGGAATATCGCGAATTGCGCGCTCAGAAGGGCGGATTTCTTGCGCTAGCCTATGATAGCGAAGCTGCCGCAGAGGTGACTTTGCAGCCAATCCGGCGGTTTGGCTTTGATGGAGCGATCCTGTTTAGCGATATTTTGATTGTGCCGCATGCGATGGGGCAGGGATTAGAATTTTTGGCGGGTGAGGGGCCGAAACTTTCCCCGCGTCTGGTGGATGCAAGTTTGGAAAGCTTCACGGCTGCACCGGAACGCTTCGATCCGATTTACCAAACTGTGCGGCTTTGTGTGGAGCAGCTTTCTGGCGATGTGACGATGCTCGGCTTTGCGGGAAGTCCATGGACGGTCGCCACCTATATGGTGGCAGGTGAGGGCAGCCGCGATCAGCATGTAACACGCGAGCTGGCTTACACAGAGTCCGGCGCATTTCAGGCGATCATTGATGCGATTATCGAGACAACCATTGGCTATCTTCGCGGGCAAATCGATGCCGGCGCAGAAGCTGTGCAATTGTTCGACAGCTGGGCAGGCAGCCTTGCCCCGGATGAATTTGAACGCTGGGTCATCGCGCCCAATGCGGCGATTACAGCGGCAATCAAGGCCTCTCACCCCCACACCCCCGTCATAGGCTTCCCAAAGGGCTCAGGAGCCAAGCTGACGGCCTATGCAGGGGAAACAGGAGTGGATGCCATCGGTTTGGATGAGACGGTTGATCCCGAATGGGCCAATTCGGTGCTTCCAGACGGCATGCCAGTGCAGGGCAATCTCGATCCGCTGATGCTGATGGCGGGCGGAGACCGGCTAAAAAACCGTGCGCGCAAAATCTTGGACAGTTTTGCTGGGCGGCCGCATATCTTCAACCTAGGCCACGGTATCGGGCAGCATACACCGATTGTCCATGTTGAAGAATTGCTGGAAGCTGTGCGCAATCATTCTATATAGCGTCTTACCATGCAGGAATATCTCGCTATGACCTATCTTTGGCTCAAAGCTGGCCACATCATTTTCATGGTGTTTTGGCTGGCCGGCCTGTTCATGTTGCCGCGCCAGATGATTTATCTTCACGGGATTGAGGCTGAGTCGGAAGATTCCGCGCTTTGGGAAAAGCGTATGGGGCTTTTGCGCAAGATTATCCTTACCCCCAGCATGATCGTGGTGTGGGTGCTTGGTTTTGCCTTAGCCAGCGCAATCGGCGCATGGGATCAGGGTTGGTTCCATGCCAAATTGCTGCTGGTTCTATTGCTCACTGGCTATCACGGCTGGATGGTAAGCAAGGCGAAGAAAATGTGTGCAGGCGAGCGCCCACTAACTGAAAAGCAGCTCCGCCTAACCGGAGAAATTCCGGGCGTATTGCTCGCTTTCATCGTCGTTCTGGTAATCGTCAAACCGTTCTAAGTTGACGCATCCGTGCCTTGCGCCTAATCCGCATCTCAACGGCATAGTCTTTTGCGTAAGCGCTTAAGACAGGTCTGCTTTCTCCAAGCCCTAAGTTCCTCAACTGAGGATCATTGACCCGCCGAGCTACAACTTTGAATTTATAAAAACGGACTCGAAATGCATCTTAAAGACCTCAAAGCCAAACCTTCCGCAGAGCTCGTGCTGATGGCCGAAGAACTCGGCGTCGAAAGCGCCTCAACCATGCGCCGCCAAGATTTGCTGTTCAGCATCTTGCGCGAATTGGCCGAAGATGAGGAATATGAAGAAAAAATCATGGGCATTGGCACTATCGAAGTGCTGCAAGATGGCTTTGGTTTCCTGCGCTCACCTGATGCAAATTATCTTGCTGGGCCGGGCGACATTTATGTTTCGCCCAATCAGGTCCGCAAATGGGGTCTGCGCACTGGCGACACTGTGGAGGGCGAAATCCGCGCTCCGAAAGAAGGCGAGCGCTATTTCGCGCTCACCGATCTGACGACAGTCAATTTCGAACAGCCCGATGCTGTGCGGATGCGGACAAACTTCGACAATCTCACCCCGCTTTATCCCGAAGAGAAGCTATCGCTCGACACGCTTGACCCAACGGTTGAGGATAAATCAGCCCGCGTGATCGATATCATCTCGCCGCAGGGTAAGGGCCAGCGCGCATTGATTGTTGCGCCGCCGCGCACCGGTAAAACCGTGCTGCTGCAAAACATTGCAAAGGCAATTACCGACAATCACCCAGAGGTTTTCCTGCTGGTTTTGCTGGTCGATGAGCGTCCAGAAGAAGTCACCGATATGCAGCGCAGCGTTAAGGGTGAGGTTATCTCCTCCACCTTTGACGAGCCAGCAAACCGCCACGTTCAAGTCGCCGAAATGGTGATCGAAAAAGCGAAGCGTCTAGTCGAACACAAAAACGATGTTGTGATCCTGCTTGATTCGATCACGCGCCTTGGCCGCGCTTACAACACAGTCGTTCCATCATCGGGCAAAGTCCTGACCGGCGGTGTGGATGCCAACGCATTGCAGCGTCCGAAACGTTTCTTTGGTGCCGCGCGTAATATTGAGGAAGGCGGATCGCTTTCCATCATCGCAACCGCTTTGATCGATACGGGCAGCCGGATGGATGAGGTGATCTTTGAAGAGTTCAAAGGCACCGGCAACTCGGAAATCGTGCTGGACCGGAAAGTTTCGGACAAGCGCATCTTCCCATCACTCGATGTGGGCAAATCCGGCACGCGGAAAGAGGAATTGCTGGTCGAGAAGGACAAGCTTTCCAAAATGTGGGTGCTGCGCCGGATCCTGATGCAAATGGGCACTGTCGATGCGATGGAATTCTTGCTCGACAAGATGAAGGATTCCAAGACCAACGAAGACTTCTTCGAAAATATGAATCAGTAAAACCTCACCCTATGCGATGGTGACAACAGCCCATTAGCATTTGATTCACCGGCGCTAGCTACAACCCCTGAAACCCTGTCAAAGGGGAGGGGTGCGCAATGGAATTATTGGCTTACACAAGCACAGCAGCAGAAGCGGTGGATGGCAGTGATGTCTTTGCCATTGTGGCTGTGTCAGCGCGCAATAATGCGGAAAGCGAACTCACCGGCGTGCTGCTGTTTAAGGATGGCCAGTTTCTGCAAGTGGTCGAGGGGCCAAGCGCTTCGATTGATATGCTGATGATCCGGCTTGAACGCGACAATCGCCATTCCAACATTCGCACCATTGCACGAAGCGCGATCAAAACACGCAAATTCCCACGTTGGAATATGAAGCGCCTCTATAATCTGACATCAGAAAGTGATGGCGATGATATACGCCTTACACTGATGGATCTTGATGTTTCCGAAGATTTCTCTGCGGAAGTCAGCGCATTCTTCGATGGATCGGAAAAAGCGGCGGCTTAGTTTCCGGCTACCCCTTCGCGCGCTCCAGCTGAGCCTGCATCATTTCCCAGACCTTGTTCACTGCCTGCAAAGGCCGCACCATCACTTTGAAATCAGTGATCTTTCCATCATCGTCAAAGGTCAGCATGTCGATGCCGTTCACTTGAATGCCTTCCATCTCGGTTTGAAATTCCAGCACTGCATGATTGCCGCCCACTATCTCGCGCAGATATTGAAAGCTGTCATTGCCCAATGTTTGACTGGCCGCGGATAGATAGGCGGTCACAATCGGACGCCCTTTTTGCGGAGTGTGCACAACGGGTGAGTGAAACACGGCATCAGGATGCAGAATTTCGGTCAAAGCGTCGATCTGACTGCCACCTTCGGCCACTTCATGCCAATGTTTCAGGCCTTGCTCGGCTACACTCATCATACTCTCCTAAAACTGTCGGCGCTCGCAGCGTTCCAATGGCGGGCATAGCGCGTGCGATCGGGATCATCCAGCAGCTCACCTGGCTTGAGAAAGCTGTAGATTTTGTCGATGGAATCGGAACGAGCGCCGTTGACCCGTTCGCGCATATCAATTGGCCGAATATCCCACGGTGTTTCCAGCCCCATCGCGGTGACGATTTCTTGCAGACTGTGGAGCGTGGTTTCGTGGAAGCGGGCGATGCGCGGAGCCTTATCTTCAACCACCAAACCTGATTGCCGCCAACCAACCTGCGTGGCGACACCTGTAGGGCAGTGGCCCGTATGGCACTCCATGGATTGCACACACCCAAGCGCAAACATAAATGGTCGCGCTGCATTGCACCAATCCGCGCCCAGAGCGAAATTCTTCGCCATTTTTGCGCCTGAGTGGACTTTACCCGATGCGGCAAGAGCGACTTTATCCTTCAGCCGCGCGCCAACCAAGGCGTTGCGCATAAAGATCAACCCTTCGCGCAAAGGCATGCCGACGCTGTTCGATAGTTCTAACGGAGCGGCGCCTGTGCCGCCTTCTGCTCCATCCACCGTGATGAAATCAGGATGCAAGCCGGTCTGGTGCATTGCTTTGGCCAGCGCCATGACTTCATGCGGTTGACCTACGCACAGCTTGATCCCGATAGGCTTTCCGCCCGACATTTCGCGAAGGTTGGTGACCCATTCCAGCAGTTCAATCGGCGTTGAAAATGACGAATGCGCTGCGGGGGAGTAGACAGTCTCTCCGACAGGGACCTGGCGTGCCTCAGCAATTTCAGGCGTAACTTTCGCGCCGGGCAAGACCCCGCCATGGCCCGGTTTTGCCCCTTGGCTAAGTTTGATCTCGACCATTTTGACCTGCGGGTTAGCGGCATTGTCTTTAAACTGTTCAGGATCAAAAGTGCCATCTGCTGCGCGCGCACCGAAATAACCGCTTCCCAATTGCCAGATCAGATCACCGCCGGGGCTGGAGTGATAGCGCGAAATGCTGCCTTCGCCCGTATTATGCGCAAATCCGCCCATTTTTGCACCCGCATTCAGCGCTTCGATAGCTCGGGCGGAAAGCGAACCAAAACTCATTGCAGAGATATTCAGCAGCGACGTGTCATAAGGCTGCTTGCAGGTCGTCTCGCCCACACGTTTATGCCACCGGTTCGGCACATCGGCATTGGGCGCGATCGAATGGCTCAGCCAATCATATTCATCCGAATAGACATCCAGCTCGGTTCCCATGGGATGAGAATCCAGATCACCTTTCGCGCGGGCATAAACCAATGCGCGTTCCTGATGCGAAAACGGGCGACCTTCTAAGTCGCCTTCTACAAAATACCCTTGGGCAAAGGGTCGCAACTCCTCGGCTAGCCAACGGACCCTGCCAATAAGCGGGTAATTCCGCCTAATTGTATGAGAACGCTGGAAAAAATCCCACCATGCAATCAATGCAAACCCGATGAAAAGCAGGCTCAGAATGTAGGTCGCCAGCATATGTTGGAAAAACAGAGCAGGCACTGCTGCGGTGAGGATAATCGGGATCAAATAACGCCAAGGCATGGGATTGAGGGGTAATCAGCCTTTCTTGCAGGGTCAATTGTGCCTTTCGCCTTGCGCCGCCGCTGCCTCGCACCCAAATAGGTGGCACAACATTGGGAAGGATCACGCGATGAAGTTCAAGATCGAGGTTAAATGCACTCCGGAAGAGGCGCGTGATTTCATGGGTCTGCCCGATTTGACCGGCCCCAATGGCGTTTATGCTGAGACTATGGCGAAAGCGATGGCGAGTGTGAAAAACCCCGGCCAACTCAAAGAATATGCTGAACAATTGGCGCCGATGGGGCAGGTTGGGCTGAAATTGTTCCAAAGCTTTGTCGAAGGCGGGATGAAGGGTGCAGATGCCTCTTCCGCAAAACCGGCGAAGAAAAAGCCTGCCGACAAATAGTCACTAAAAGGCGCGCGTCATGAGCGACACGATCTTTGCTCTATCGAGCGGTGCGCCGCCCGCTGCCATTGCGGTTATCCGGATTAGCGGAGCGAAAGCGAGTGCTGCTTTGTCGGCGCTGGCTGGGCAGTTACCCACTCCGCGCAGACCGGTTTTGGCGAAATTGCGCGGGTCCGATGGGGCATTGCTTGATGAAGCTCTGGTGCTTTGGTTTGAAGGCAAGAAGACCGCGACTGGCGAAGATCTTGCTGAATTACATTGCCACGGGGGCAGGGCGGTTGTGGCAGCTGTCGAGAATGCTCTTGAAGCGATGGATGGCCTACGCCGTGCAGAGCCGGGTGAATTTACCCGCCGCGCGTTCGCCAATGGCCGGATGGATTTGGCCGAGGCAGAAGGTCTCGCTGACCTGCTATCGGCGGAAACGGAACTTCAACGCAGCAGCGCCGTGGCGATGGCAGGCGGTGTTTTCTCTGCGCAAGTGGTGGATTGGCGCGGCCAAGTCCTGCGATTGTCTGCTGAAGTTGAGGCTGCATTGGACTTTTCCGATGAAGATGATGTCTCCGCGATGCGCGACGGCTTTTCCAGCGATGTAAGCGCATTGGCAGGCGATCTTGGCATATGGCTAGAGCGTCCACGCGCGGAGCGATTGGGCGAGGGGTACCGTGTTGTCCTTGCCGGACCGCCCAATGCCGGCAAATCCACCCTGTTTAACGCGCTGGTGGAAAGCGAGGCGGCGATCACCTCTCCCACGGCAGGCACAACCCGCGATGTGATTGAGCGAAGCGTGGCAATGGGCGGCGTGCCATTCACTCTGGTGGATACGGCCGGTTTGCGCGGCGATGCTGACGATGCAGTCGAAGCAGAAGGGGTGGAGCGCGCTCAACAGCAGCTCACTCGCGCTGATCTGGTGCTGTGGTTGGGTGATGAAGGTTTGGGGCCGGATGGTGCTTGGGAGATTGAGTCCCGCGCCGATGACCCTGCGCATACCCCTAAATCCAACCCGCGCGCTGTGCTTTCAGCTAAAACAGGCGAGGGTGTCGACTCGCTCAAATCCGCTCTGATTACAGAAGCACGCGGAGCAATGCCAAAACCAGGCGAGGCTGCGCTGAATGCTCGCCAGCATGGTTTGGTGAGTGAGGCGCGCGCTGCTTTGGATGGTCCAAGTTCGCTTAGCGATCCCCTGCTCATCGCAGAGGAATTGCGGAATGCTCGGCTCGCCTTTGACCGTCTGATCGGGCGGGCCACCACCGAAGATATGCTGGATGCTTTGTTTGGGCGGTTCTGCATCGGCAAATAGCGATCTAAGCGATGTTCCACGTGGAACAATCACTTTGACGCTCCACTCGACCTCGACTATCTGCGCACCATAATGACCACGCAATCCAACCAATTTGACGTCCTAGTCGTAGGCGGAGGCCATGCCGGTGTTGAGGCTGCCTGCGGTGCTGCGCGCATGGGTGCCGGAACAAATTTGCGTGTTGGATTGGTGAGTTTCGACCTCGAAGCTGTCGGCGCGATGAGCTGCAATCCAGCGATTGGCGGCCTCGGCAAAGGGCATCTCGTTTGCGAAGTCGATGCTCTCGACGGAGTAATTGGACGCGCTGCGGATGCTGGCGCAATCCACTACCGCATGCTCAACCGCTCCAAAGGTAGCGCCGTTTGGGGCCCACGCGTTCAGGCAGACCGCGTGCTGTTCAAGGCCGAAGTCCAGCGGATCGTCCGAGGGCAGGCGGGGCTTACTTTGATAGAGGGCGAGGCTGCTGCGCTGACTGTTACGGGTGAGCGTGTGTCTGGCTTAGAACTCGCAGACGGAACGGTCCTGACCGCACAAAGCGTAATCCTCTGCACCGGCACATTTCTTGGCGGGATTCTCTATCGCGGTGAAGAAAAGTTCACCGGCGGGCGGATTGGAGAAAATGCGGCGCACCGGCTGGCCGAGCAATTACGCGGCGCTGAGCTACCGATGGCGCGGCTGAAAACCGGCACGCCCCCACGTCTCGACGGGCGCACGATTGATTGGGCAGCGTTGGAAGAGCAGCCTTCTGATGATGAGGCTTGGACCATGTCCGCGCTCACCCAATCGCGCGCGAACCCGTCTGTTTTCTGCGCGATAACCCGCACTACTGAGAAAGCGCATGATGCGATCCGCGCGAATTTGCACCGCTCACCGCTATTCACCGGAGCAATTGACGCAGCTGGCCCGCGCTATTGCCCGTCGATTGAGGATAAGATTCACCGTTTTGGCGACCGTGATGGGCATCAGGTGTTCTTGGAGCCTGAGGGGCTGAACACGCATTACATCTATCCTAATGGGATCAGCACATCGCTGCCGGTGGATACTCAGCTGGAGATGCTGCGTGCCATGCCAGGTCTTGCGAATGTTACGATGGAAGTGCCTGGCTATGCGGTCGAATATGATCATATTGATCCGCGCGCTTTGACGGCGGATTTGCAGCTTCGCTCGATGCCTGGGCTGTATTGCGCGGGGCAGATCAATGGCACAACCGGCTATGAAGAGGCGGCGGCGCAAGGGCTTGTTGCTGGCCTGAATGCAGCCGCGGAATGTCTCGGTAAAGAAGCACCAAAGCTTGATCGAGCGAACAGCTACATCGCCGTGATGGTCGATGATCTGACGTTGCAAGGCGTATCGGAACCCTACCGCATGCTCACTTCGCGCGCGGAGTACCGACTTCGCCTTCGTGCGAACAATGCATCCTCGCGGCTTACGGCGCTGGGCGTAGAAGCGGGCTGTGTGGGTGAAGAGCGCAAGGCATGGCTCGACACACGGGAAGAGAAACGCGATCAGTTTGCTGAGACTTTGAACAAGCGGATACTTTCGCGTGAATTGGATGATGCTGGCTTGCCTGTGCGGCGTGATGGCGGACTTAAGCCGATTGCGGAATGGCTGCGGCATGAAGGTGTTGGTTTGGCTGAAATGTCCCCATGGATGGAGGACATCCCGCTCGATGATCCATTGCTCGTGGAGATGGCAGAAGATGCCGCCTATGCCCCCTATCTTGCTCGGCAAGAGGCGGAATTGCGCGACCTGCGGGCTAGTGAAGAGCTGGCGATCCCTGGCGACTTTCCCTTTGGCGAAGTGCCGGGCCTATCGAATGAAATGGTTGAACGGCTTTCCGCGTCCAAGCCCCCAACATTGGCGGCAGCGGGCCGTGTGGCTGGCGTGACGCCTGCGGCTTTGTCTGCTCTGCTGGTGCATGCGCGTAGGCGGCAAGAGGCGGCGTGATTACTTCTGAAGAAGAGGCCCGGGGCTTTGTTGCGCAATATGCCGACGCAGCGGCGATGGAGCGGCTCGATCATTTTGCCGATGCGCTCATCAAAGAGAATCAGACGCAAAATTTAATTTCGAAACCTTCTGAAGCGCAAATTTGGCAAAGACATATTGCTGATAGTGTTCAATTGCTGCGCTTTGTTCCACGTGAAACATTGGAAGGCGGCGTTCCTGAATCCAAGTGGTTAGACCTTGGAACGGGAGCAGGGTTTCCTGGTATCGTGATCGCAGCAATAGCGCCCAAGCTACCGATATTCCTAGTGGAATCGCGGAAGAGGCGTGTGGAATGGCTAGAGCGGATTGCGGACGAAATGTCCCTGTCTCAATGCCTCACCTTGGGCAGTAGGCTTAAGCTAATTGATCCATTTCCGGTGCAATTCATTAGCGCGAGAGCCTTTGCTCCATTGCCAAAGCTGCTACATCTATCCGCATCATTTTCCACAAGCTCCACGCGTTTCCTGTTGCCCAAAGGGCGTTCGGCAGCGCAAGAATTGAGGGAGCTACCCGAATCGCGGCGAAAAATGTTCCACGTGGAACAATCTTTGACCGATAGTGAGGCGGGTATCATCGTCAGTAACTAAGTCCTTGCCGGATCGCGGCTAAGGAATGCCTCGAACAAGGTCCGCGCTATGATTACCATCGCAATCGCCAATCAAAAGGGTGGAGTGGGCAAAACCACCACCGCTATCAATATCGCCACGGCCATGGCGGCGAGCGGTTGGCGGACTTTGCTGATCGACCTCGATCCGCAGGGCAATGCGTCGACCGGCATGGGTGTGCCCGCTGATGAGCGTGAATTGTCGAGCTATGATGTGCTTGTGAATGAAACGCCGCTGTCGCAGGTGATTACGGATACGACCATTCCGGGTCTCGATATTGTGCCGGCGACGGTCGATCTTAGCGGGGCTGAGGTAGAGCTGGTATCAGTTGAAGAGCGCACCAATCGTTTGCGGACCGCACTGGCCAATCATCAGGATCACGAGATTTGCTTCATCGATTGCCCGCCATCGCTCGGACTTTTGACTTTGAATGCTTTGTCGGCGGCAGATACTTTGATGGTGCCGCTGCAATGTGAATTCTTTGCGCTAGAGGGTCTTAGCCAATTGCTGCAAACGGTTGAGAAAGTTCAGCAAATTTTCAATCCGGACCTCAGCATCGTTGGTGTGGCTTTGACGATGTTTGACCGCCGCAACCGTCTTACCGATCAAGTGGCGGATGATGTGCGTGAATGCTTGGGCGGGCTCGTGTTTGAAACGCCGATTCCGCGCAATGTTCGCTTGTCAGAGGCGCCGAGTCACGGATTGCCAGCGCTGGTTTACGATCAATCCTGCACAGGCAGCCGCGCCTATATTGCGCTCGCGCGAGAATTGATCGCCAGATTGCCCGAAGAGAGGAAAGCGGCATGAGTAAAACTAGCAATCCCAGCGATCCCATCCGGTTTAGCGTTCCAGATCGGAAAAAGATGGATCCGAAGAAAAAGCTCGGCAAGGGTCTGGGAGCATTAATGAGCCAAACTAAGCGCGAAGAGCCGCTTGTTTCGCGACAAAATTCAACAAATGATCAACAAAGTTCAACAAATGGCGACATTTTGGCGAACTCTGCTGCTGCTTCAAGCGGCCTTGCTTCGCTTCCGATTGCCTCGATTGATCCATTGCCTGGGCAGCCGAGAACGCATTTTGATGAGAGCGCTTTAGAGGAACTTGCGGCGTCAATTGCAGCGCGCGGAGTGATTCAACCGATCATCGTTCGTGCCTATAAAAACGGGCGTTATCAATTGGTAGCTGGTGAACGCCGTTGGCGAGCTGCGCAAAAGGCGCGTCTGCATGAAATCCCCGCTCTGGTCCGCGAATTGGATGAGCGCGAGGTGATGGCGCTGGCTTTGATTGAGAATATTCAGCGCGAAGACCTTAATCCGGTCGAAGAAGCCCGCGCCTATCACAAGCTTAGCGATTCCGAAGGGCTTACTCAGGCAGAAATTTCCCGCATGGTCGATAAATCGCGGAGCCATGTCGCGAATTTGCAGCGGCTTTTGCAGCTGCCTGATGATGTGCTTGATTTGGTGGAGCGGCAAAGTCTGACTATGGGTCATGCACGCGCGCTGATCGGTCATGATGAAGCCTCTGCCCTCGCGAAAAAGGCGGTGAATGACAATCTATCTGTTCGCCAAGTGGAGAAGCTTGCGCGGGCGGGTGCGGCAACCAAAGGTGGAAGTGGGAAGCCTGGTGCAAGTTCGCATGCAGCTGCTGGATCCAGTCCTGCGAATGATGCCGATATCGCCGCAGTGCAGAAGCATTTGGAGGAATTCCTCGGCATGAATGTGCGGATTAAAGCGGATGCCGATCCAAGTTCTGGTTCTGTATCCGTAAGCTACCGCACGCTCGATCAGCTCGATCTGATCTGTCAGCGTTTGACTGGCGGCGAGATCTAGGTTTCACTTCTCGCAGCCGGTATTCTTCGTAATAAAATCAGAAACTTATAGATGCTTTGACGAAGCGATCAAAAGTCGCGCCGCGCAACTGTCGCACCGCTGATCTGTCTTGAGAAACGCCAAAACCAGATACAAAAACGGCGGAGAGGCTACCCGTGGTGTGAAGCCTGCTCCGCCGCTTTGTTAGACTGAAAACCCAGGCGCAAAAGGGAAGCGCTTATTCGTTCCAGCCATGGATTGCCCGAAAGCAATCCCAATCATTTCAGGCTCAATTGCCTTTAACGTAGATCGGGACGCGCTTGACCCGTTTTGTTGGAGCCGGCTGATACACTGGCTGCTCAACATATTCTTCGGTCACATATTCGCGAACCACAGCGCGCTGCTGCACTGCAACTTGCTGCTGAACATACATCACCGGCTGAGCATAGCTTTGAACCGGCGCATAATATTGCGGTGCAGGTACATATTGCGGAGCTGGAATGGTGCGTGCTGCTGTGGTGTGAACTGGCTGATACTGACCGTTTTGAACCATCGCCATGTGGCGTTCCAAAGCTGCGTCGCAATCATATCCGCCGCGCTTTCCGCCCCGACCGATTAAGCCGCCAGCGACTGCGCCAACCAAGCCGCCAACACCAGCGCCAATCAGCGATCCAGCGAGACGCTCACCGCGTCCAGCGATGCGGTTACCAGCGATACCGCCAGCGACTGCGCCGAGGATTCCGCCAACGCCTTGACCGCGTTCACCGCGGCGTTTGCCGCCTGTGCGTGCATAGCATTCCTCGAGCCATTGCTCAGGAGTGTACTGAACTTGATAGGCTTGAGCAGGCGCATATTGCTGCGCAGGAATTGTGCGGGCAGCTGTATAGTGCGGCTGCGGTTGATGATGCACTTGCTGGGCAGGATAACCATATGAACCGCCAGCGTGACTTGCTGCTGCATGCGCCACCGCCGGAGCAGCTTTGGCAGCGATCGGAGCTGCTTGAGCCAGAACTGGCGCTGCTGCAGTTGCGATTGGTGCGGCGACATTGATTGCCGGCAATTCAGCAGCCTGTGCGGCGATTGGAGCGGCTTGAACTCCATTGTTCATCGCTGTGGCCGTCATGAAAGCGGCGCCTGCGGCACGTTCTGCGGACATTGCATCAACCGAAGTTGCGCTTTGAGCCATGGCTGCTGTGCTTGTCGAAGCGGCCAGACCGGCGATAGCCAAAGTGGCAAATTGCTTGGCGGTAATCATCATACACCTCTTGTCTTATCATCAGGGCGAGAACCAGATGTGGTCACCGCGCATTTGTAATTGTCACTAGAAATTCAATGGGAGCAACACCCGAAGCGCGACTCTTAATGAAGTGTTACCATTGCAGCGGGCTTTGGCGCAGGCCGGAATCGCGCCTGTCCCGTTTCGGGTCGAAGCGAGTCTCAAAAGGAAACAAATCGGCGCATCGGGCGCATGGATATCACCCATCACATTGAAGTATATGGTTAAATTCGCTCAGCCATTAGTTCAGCAAGAGCTTCGACACCGGTCAAATCACCCTTTCCGAATCGCGCCTTCGTAGGGCTATCGAGGTCGATTACAGCGATCACATTGCCGCCGCGAATAATGGGCACAACAATTTCAGACTGGCTCGCTGCATCGCAAGCAATATGGCCGGGGAAGGCGTGAACATCTTCAACCATTTGCGATTCGCCGCTTTGGGCTGCTGCTCCGCACACGCCCACGCCAAAGGAGATACGGATGCAGGCGGGGCGGCCCACAAACGGTCCGAGCACCAGCTCGTCTTTTCCGTTCTTATCTGGACCCACGCGGTAAAAGCCCGCCCAATTGCAATCGGGAATAAACTCACCGAGCAGGCTGGCGACATTGGCCATATTGGCCACACCGTCCGGCTCGCCATCGGTAATAGCGCGGGCAGCGTCCAGCAATTGGGCATAGCGCTCTTCGGTGGAGCAGTCGGCAGCAGGTGCAAAATCAAACATGATGCTTACCCATGTAGTCATGCAGGCCATTGCCGCAATGGGCGCAGGCGGCTATTTGCATTTCCATGAGCTTATCACGCAAAATCATCATCGCCCTTCTCGTCTTCCTAGTGGTTGGCGGCGTCCTGTTCTGGTTCCTTTCGCGCGGAGACACGGCGGAACTGTCCGTCGATGATGTCAGCGGGGTGAAGCCGACATTGGAAGAAGCCAATGAAGAAAGCTTCCCCACGGTCCAGATTGCAAAACCTGTCGGCTGGGAAGATGGCGATGCGCCAGTCGCGGCAAAGGGGCTTAAAGTCGTTCGTTTTGCAGAAGGGCTCGATCATCCCCGTGTCATTCACACTCTGCCCAATGGCGATGTGCTGGTGACGTTAACCCGCTCTCCCAAATCGGATGGCGGCGGAATTACCGCTTGGATCGCGGAAAAATTGATGAGCCGAGCTGGCGCCGTTGGCGATTCTGCGAACCAGATTGTGCTGCTGCGCGATGGTGATGGTGACGGCGTTGCGGAAACGCAAAAAGTTCTGATGGATGACCTGGATTCGCCATCGGGAATGGCATGGCGGGATGGCACTCTTTATGTGGCGAACCATGATGCCTTGCTGGCTTTCCCCTATCCTTTGGGCGAAGATACAGTCACAGCTGAACCGAAAAAGCTGATGGATTTGCCTGCGGGCGGCGGACATTGGATGCGCAATATTGAACTGCACCCAAATGAGCCGAAGCTTTATGTGGCGGTTGGCTCTGTTTCCAATATTGGCGAGCATGGGATGGACGTGGAGAAAAACCGCGCGATGATCCACGAGTTCAATCTGGATACAGGCAAAGCTCGCCCATATGGCGTGGGTCTGCGCAATCCCAATGGGATGGATTTTAGTCCATGGTCCGGCGATCTTTGGACGACCGTGAACGAGCGGGACATGCTTGGATCGGACCTTGTGCCCGATTACCTGTCTGCCGTTCAACTTGGCTCGCAATATGGTTGGCCGTGGATTTACTGGGGCGACAAATTTGATGATCGCGTGGACGAACGCCCGCCTCAATTCTTGAAAGAATATACGACCGAGCCGGAATATGCGCTTGGCCCGCATGTGGCCGCGCTTGGTCTGGTTTTCACAGCGGAAGGCCATTTGATGGGCGACAAATTCGCTAGCGGAGCCTTTATTGCGCGGCATGGTTCGTGGAACCGCAAGCCGCCATCAGGCTATGATTTGGTCTACATTGCCTTTGATGAAAACGGCAATCCGGTGGGCAAGCCTATCGATGTGCTGACAGGCTTCTTGAATGATGATGGCACGACAAAAGGGCGGCCAACCTGGACTGAATGGGCCGGAGACGGCGCTTTGTTGATGAGCGATGATACGGCCGGAATTATCTGGCGTGTTGTTGCTGAAGGCGCGGCGCCGGGTGCTGGCATCACGGAGCTAAACACCGGATCGCTTCCGCCGCAGCGCGAGTTGAAAGGTGATCCGAGGGATGCCTTTGGCGACCCTCCAGCAAAAGAATGATGCCTTGGCGATCGTCCTGCAGCAGAGCAGTGCGTTCTTACCCAGCCAGCGCTTCTGCCGACAGGTCATAAAGACCGCCAGCACCCGCTGTTGCTGACGCTTTCAGCCCTGCTGCCTCTGGCACAATCCGGTCGAGGAAGAACCGCGCCGAAACGGGCTTGGACTTGGCGAGTGCAGGCGCTGCACCAGCCTCAACAGCCTGCGCTTGCTTCCAAAGCTGCCAACCCGCGACAAGCACAGCCATCATCGTGCAAAACGGTACGCTTCCCGCAAGTCTATCGTCCAAACTTGCATCTGCACGCATCCATTCAGCGATCGCGGTGCAATCCGCCGCCAATGCCGCCAAAGCAGGCTCTGTATCCCCGGCATCGCGCGCAATTTCTGCGAGCAGGCCAAGCACTGCGCCGCCATCATCCATCCCCAATTTGCGGGTCACAAGGTCAGCAGCCTGAATGCCATTTGTGCCTTCATAAATCGGTGCAATCCGCGAATCACGCCAATGCTGCGCCGCGCCGGTTTCCTCAACAAAGCCCATGCCGCCGTGGATTTGAATGCCAAGGCCGGATACCTCTACGCCGATATCTGTGCCCCATGCTTTGAGCAGCGGGACCAGAACTTCGGCGCGCATTTTCGCCGCCTCATCACCCAGATTGCCGCGATCCACTTGGCCTGCGCAATAGTATAGCAGCGCCCGTGCGCCCTCTGTCAGCGATTTCATCCGCAGCAGCATGCGCCGCACATCGGGATGTTCAATAATCGCCACCGGTTCTTTATCGGCAGAGCCAGCGCGCGCTGATTGCACGCGGTCTGTGGCATAGGAAATCGCTTGCTGCGTTGCCCGTTCACCAATCTGAACGCCTTGGTTGCCCACGTTGATCCGTGCATTGTTCATCATCGTGAACATTGCCATCAGTCCGCGGTTTTCCGCGCCAACCAGCTCGCCAATGCAATCATCATTATCGCCATAACTCATCACGCAAGTGGGCGAGGCATTGATGCCCAGCTTATGCTCCAAACTAACGCAGCGAAGATCGTTTTTCGCGCCGATCTGACCATCATCGCTGACGTGATATTTCGGCACGAGGAAAAGCGAGATACCGCGCGATCCCTCTGGCGCATCGGGCAGGCGCGCCAGCACCAAATGCACCAGATTGCTGGCGAGATCATGCTCGCCCCAAGTGATGTAGATCTTCTGACCTTTGATTTTGTACTTACCCGCATGCTCGCCATCGGTGATCGGCTCTGCGGTAGAGCGGAGCGCGCCCACATCGCTGCCCGCCTGCGGTTCGGTAAGGTTCATCGTGCCCGACCATTCCCCGCTAACCAGATTGGGCAGATATTTGGCCTTCTGCGCATCTGAGCCGTGATGCTCCAGTGCTTCAATCGCGCCAACCGACAGCATGGGAAGCAGGCAAAACGCCATATTCGCCGCACCCAAATTCTCCAGCACATTGCACGAAAGCGTGAACGGCAGACCTTGACCGCCAAACGCCTCTGGTGAAGCAATCGCATTCCATCCTTGTGCGACATATTCCTTGTAAGCGGCATCAAAACCTTCGGGCAGGCGCACAACGCCGTTCTCTAGTTTAGCGCCTTCCAAATCGCCCACGCGGTTCAGTGGAGCAAACTCGCCTGCCGCAAACCCGCCCACACCTTCGACGATAGCTTCCACCAAATCGGGTTCAGCATTCGCAAACGTCTCAGTCTTAGCCAGCTCTTCAATCCCCGCATTCACGCGGATCGCAAGCAATTGGTCTTGGGTGGGCGGCGTATAAGGTGTCACGGATTAGCGTCCTTTTGAAAGGGGGGTTGGCAAATTTCACCTCCCCATATAGCGCTGCGGGCATGAGCAGCAAGAACGCTACGGAAACTCACTTGGCCGATAGCGCCGGAATTGCGCGTGCGGCGACGATTTTGAAAAGTGGCGGACTGGTCGCTGTGCCGACTGAGACGGTTTACGGATTGGCGGCGCGGGCCGATTCGCCTGAAGCCGTGGCGAAGATATATGCAGCGAAAAGCCGTCCGGACTTTAACCCGCTGATCGTGCATGTTGCAGATCGCGATGCAGCGGAAAAAATCGCCAGTTTCGATGTAAAAGACGCAGAAATGCTGGCGGATCATTGCTGGCCTGGGCCGCTGACTTTGGTTCTGCCGACACGGCCAGAGGCGAAGCTTGCGCCTGCTGTGACCGCCGGATTGCCGACAGTTGCACTGCGCGTGCCCGAACATCCTGTGATGCAGGCTTTGCTGGCAGCTTGCGACTTTCCGTTGGCCGCACCCTCTGCCAATCGCAGCGGATATATCAGCCCAACCAATCCCGCGCATGTTCATGCGACATTGGGCCGGCGGGTCGATTTGGTGCTTGATGGGGGCGACACTTGCAAAGAAGGCTTGGAGTCCACCATCGTTGCCGTGCGGTCGAACCGCCAATGGGTAGAGTTGCGGCCCGGCCCGCTCGATTTGCAGCAGCTTCATGACCATTTCTACGGCGATATGGATAAGCAGCGCCCGATTGTCAGCAAAGGCGGTATGGATGGCGCAGTCCAATCACCGGGTCAGATGACCAGCCATTACTCTCCCGGTAAGCCGGTGCGTTTGAATGCTGAGGAAGCTGAACCGGATGAATTTTTCATCGGCTTTTTCGCGGTAAGGGGCGATTGCACTCTATCAAAATCGGGCGATACGGCGGAGGCTGCAGCTAATCTGTATGAATTGCTGCACCAAGCTGCCGCGTCAGAAAAACCCCGCATTGCGGTCGCGCCGATACCGGATGAGGGGATTGGCCGCGCGATCAACGATAGGTTGCGCCGCGCAGCTGCTTGAAAACTAGCTTTCTGGTTCAACCGGAATGCTGCGCGATAGGACTTGCATCTCTGCATAGGTTTCGCTGGCTGCATTGCAGGAACGCTGATTACCGTCGCGGCACTCTTTCAGCTCTTTGTCATAGCGGCGGTCGAGCTTGCCCAGCTCTTCTTCGCGCTTGCGGATTTCGCGTCCGCGATTTTCGTCTGATTCCGATTGGCTGGTTGTCAAAACATCCGCTGTTTTGCCAATCACTTGAAACGGAGCCTTGGCGATGCTGGTGACAGCGCTGACGCATCCGCCCAAACCAAATGAGCTTAAAACTAGGGCAGTTAGTGCAAGGCCGCGCATCGGAATTCTCCTATAATGCACGGCCATACAGCAATTTGTCTGTGAATGCGATGAACGCGTTTCGGGATTAACCCTTAGGCTTCTTTTTTGGCGATTTCTTTTTGCCAGCCTTTTTCTTTTTGGGTTCCGTTTCCTTGGCAGGCGCTTCGCATTTTAGAGAGCCTGACCCCACGGAGGAAACTTCACAATCTGCGCGTCCAACCACCCGCACATCGCCGGACCCCATAATGTTGGCTTTCACCTTGCCATCAGAGGCAAAGACGGCAGAGCCAGACCCAGCGATTGTTACTTCGGCTTTTTCCGCCGAAAGAGCGCCCATTTCAGCGCCGCCAGACCCAGCGATATTGAGTTCCAGTTTCTCGGCTGAGCCAGCGGCTTTGATATTGCCTGATCCTGCAATGCTGAGCGTTAGGCTTTCCGACTTTAGTTCATCTACCGTCACCGAACCTGATGCGGCGAGGGTAATGTCAGCCTCTTTCGCCATGGTCGGCGCGGATACAGAGCCCGAACCTGCGATTGAGATCGATTTGGGGGCGGGCATTGTGACATTGACCACAGTTTTGACGCCCTCTGACCAATTGCTGCCCCAATTTCCGTCATCTGTGCCAATTGCCAATTCGCCATCCTTATTGGAGAAGCGCAAGCGCTCGATCACTTCGTCATCGCCTTTGGCCGCGATTTTGAGCGACTTTCCTGTCTTCAGAATGACTTCAACGGGCGCGGCCAGCAGTAAAGTATCGGGCGCATCACCAGACATATCGAGTTCATCCAGCGGAACGCCGCCATCCATACCATTGATGCTGAAATTGCCTTTACAGCCCGTGGTCGAACCGGCCAGCGCACCGGCCACGGCTATCGCAGCAACGGGGGCGACCGCTTTGAGTAATTTGTCGAGCATATCCATCTCCTTTGCAAATCTGTATTGCTGATATAATACAGCAAGTGGGTGCTTTCAATGGTTGGATCTGCCCCGAAACGAAAAAGGGCCACCTTTCGGCAGCCCTCATCGTAATCAGTCGGTCGTTTATCGAGTAGCTGAATCAGCTCTCATCATCATCGCTTTCGTAATATTGCGGCGCATGTTCGCGCAATACGTCGAGGATTTTCTCCAAAGCGGTTGGCTCATCGGTTTCTTCCATCGCGGCGAGTTCGCGTGCAAGGCGGCTGGATGCCGCTTCGAAAATTTGCCGTTCGGAATAGCTTTGCTCAGGCTGATCATCCGGACGGAACAGATCGCGGGTCACCTCTGCGATAGAGACAAGATCGCCGGAATTGATCTTCGCTTCATATTCCTGTGCGCGGCGCGACCACATGGTCCGCTTAACCTTAGGCTTGCCTTTCAGCGTCGCCATTGCCTCTTTCAAAGTCTTGTCGCTGGACAGCTTGCGCATGCCGATCGCTTCGACTTTGTTTGTGGGCACACGAAGCGTCATGCGCTCTTTTTCGAACCGGAGAACATACAGCTCCAATTCCATGCCCGCGATTTCTTCATTCTGAATTTCGGTTACTTTGCCCACGCCATGCTTGGGGTAGACGACATAATCACCAACGACGAAGGCTGTTGCCTTGCTTGCCATAAATAGCCTTTCCATTCAGCGTGGATTTTCGCGACAAAGCCCTTTTCCGCACCACGCCGAAACGCAGGCAGTCGGTCTTTAGGGTCTGTCACAAATGGTCCGCGCCCTTTCAATTCTTGTCCAAGGCCGGGACCAAACCAGCCTTGTTGCGTGAGCTTATAACATAATTGCGCGGAATTTGCGAGTCGCAAGCAATAGGGGTCGCAGGCACGCATGCCCTAACGTCCAATAAGCCATTCAAATATCGGTTATCGGCGCGAATCATCGCACCCGATATTCTAGCGCTTAATCGCCTTCACCCGGCGCTTCGGTGAAGAACTTTTCGAACTTGCCTTCCATGCCTTTGAAATCATCCGCATCAGCAGGTGGTTCTTTTTGGCTGGTGATGTTCGGCCATTCGGCTGACAGTTTGGTGTTCAGCTCAAGCAGCTTTTCAAGACCGTCTTCCGTATCAGGCAAGATCGCCTCTGCCGGGCATTCCGGTTCGCACACGCCGCAATCGATGCATTCTGATGGGTTGATCACCAGCATGTTTTCGCCTTCGTAGAAGCAATCCACGGGGCAAACCTCGACGCAATCGGTGTATTTGCATTTGATGCAGGCGTCGGTGACGACATAAGTCATGGCAAAGCGATCCTTTAAAATTCAGTCTTGTTTGTCTCTGCTATGGCGTTTTCGCCGCGTCGGTCAAGCTCGCGATAATGAGAGCGTGCGATTGCGGGCGGGCCGCGGCGGGTCGGCATTTCCAAAAGTTCAATGATCCGAACCTGTGTGTGAGGGCGTTTCCCCCATGCAAATGTGAGCACATCGCCGGTTTTGGCCTCTTCGCTGGGCCGCTTCACGTGATGCCCGTTAATCCGCATTTTCCCGTCCTCAATTAAGGTGCAAGCCTTGCTGCGGGTGCGCGCAAAACGAAGATAGACGAGCAGGCGGTCTAAACGCATCAGAGGAATAGCCAGCCTATTTGAGCAAATCCTTCAATGCGTCGAACGCGCCGGATGCGCGCGCCGGGCCGGTGTCGATCTTGCGGGGTTTTCTGTCGGGACGCTTATTATTCGGCCGTTTACCATCGGAGCGTTTTCCGCTTTTGGGTCCGCCCTTTGCGTTCTTATCAAAACGCTTTTTGCCATCGCCGCGCTTTTGACCGTCCGGTTTGCGGTTTCGATTGTTGGTCCGATTGCCTCTATTGGTTGCGCGATTTTGGGGCCGCCAATTCCATTTGTCCGGCGAAGGCGGGCCAAAGGCACCTTCTGGCAATTTTGTGTTCGGCTGGAGGGTAAAGCCCGCGCTTCGCAGCAATGCGATCAGATTGGCCTCTTCCAAACCGATTGAAATTCCCAAAGCCATTGGAATGCGGAATAGCTTATTACCCGCTTTCGCCCGCATATCGAATGCTGCGCGCAAAATCTTCTCTGCCAGATCGACACGGATCGCTTGTTCGCCCGCTAACCGGTATCCAGCAGGCAAAGCGCCGCCCTTGATTGTATCGGCCGCAATCGTGGGCAGCATCGCGGGTTGCAACGCGCGCTTATCAACGCCCAATGCATGCAGCAGCACGCGCGGTGCAGGCTTTAGCAGCGGCATGGCAAACACATCCAAAGCACCGAAAGTCACGCCCAAACGCCGCAAGAACGGCCGCATTTCTTTGGGCAAATGCTCAAGCCCTGCTTCTTCACGGCCAATGGTTCCGCCCGCTGCAATCAAAGTGTGGAGGAGGGCGCGTGCCTCTGACCCAGCCTCTGGATCGCGCGCTGCCGCCGCCAATTTGGTCAGCGGTTCCAGCGGGACGATTTTTGCCGTTAGCCATGCAGTCAGGCCCGCTTCTAATTGCGTGCGACTGGCTTCGGGCAGCAATGACACATCGCGAGAAAGCGTCAGGCGCGGCGCAGCAAAATCATCGGGCATCTCGATTGCAGCCAGCGTGCTTTCACCCCACCGGATTTCTCCATCTGCCAGAACAAGATCATCGGCCCCGCTCGACATTAGCGCAGCAGCGCGTTCGGCTAGAATCGCCGGTAGAGCTTTCTCGCCAGCAGCCAGTAACATTTTGCGGTCAGCCACGGCAGCGTTGGGATCAACGACAAAACGGAAGCCTTGCAGATTGCCAATCGCCTCACCTTCGACAGTGACGCGCCCGTCATCCTCCAGCTTTACTGGCAGTGCCGCACCATCTTCACCCAATGACTTCATTAAAATCGTCGTCCTTCGATTAACAAACCGCTCCGTCAGCCGCGCATGGATTGCATCAGATAATTTCGCTTCGACCGCGCGGGCTCTAGCCGCCATTTCATCGCGCGCAAGCACCCAATCGGGTCTTTGGCAAATATACGCCCATGAACGGATCGCGGCAATGCGCCCTTGTAGAGTGTCTATCCCGCCTTGCATTTGGTCAAGCTGCGCGATTTGTGCAGCCACGAAATCTGAACCGAGATAGCCGTCTGACAGATCTTGCCATAATCGCGCAACAAAGCGCGCATGCGTATCTGTACCGACTGTGCGGAAGTCGGGAAGCGAACATGCGCCCCAAAACCGGCGAACCGAACTTGCGCCTTTGACGGTGTCAGCTAGCGAGGTTTCGGAAAGATTTTTCAGCACCGCAAGGTCGATAGCTTCTGGAGCGCGGCGGAGCACATCATGATCGGGCGGGCATTCCAGATCGCTAATCAGAGTATCCAAATTGTCGAAACGCGGTTCAGCATTGCGCCAAAACAGTTTTGTTTCAGGCGCGAATTGATGTTCCTCAATCGCGTAAATCTCTTCCTCGGTAAATTCCGGTGAAGCGCCTTTCGCTCCCGCTTTTTCTGGACGCACTCCGCCAAGCGTCCCAAAGGAACCATCGCGTTGATGCCGGCCCGCGCGACCCGCAATTTGCGCCATTTCAGCGGGCGTGAGCCTGCGTTTGCGGCGTCCATCAAACTTCGTCAGTGCTCCGAATGCAACGTGATGCAAATCAAGGTTGAGGCCCATACCAATCGCATCGGTGGCGACGATGTAGTCGACCTCCCCATTTTGGAACAGCTCAACCTGCTTGTTGCGCGTTTCGGGAGAAAGCGATCCCATCACCACCGCTGCACCGCCACGGAAACGGTGGAGCATTTCGGCCATGGCGTAGACTTGCTCAGATGAGAATGCGACGACTGCGCTGCGCGGGGGCAGGCGGGATAATTTGCAGCTGCCTGCGTGAGTGAGGGTCGAGAAACGCGGACGCTCTACCATTTCCGCATCCGGTTCCAACGCTCTAACCATAGGCTCTAACGTGCTCGAGCCCAGCAGCATCGTTTCTTCGCGGCCCCGCGCATTCAGCAGGCGGTCGGTGAAAATATGCCCGCGTTCTGGATCGGCTGCCAATTGTGCTTCGTCTAAAGCAACAAAAGCGTGTTGGCCGTGTTTTCCTTCGCCCAGCCGGTCCATCGCCTCTGCTGTGCAGCAAAAATAGCGCGCCTCAGGCGGCTCGATCCGTTCCTCGCCCGTTATCAGCGCAACAGACGCATCGCCCTTAATTGCGCGAACACGATCATACACTTCGCGTGCCAGTAGCCGCAAAGGAAAGCCGATCATACCGCTGGAATGGCCGCACATCCGCTCAATCGCGAGATGCGTCTTGCCGGTATTGGTCGGGCCAAGGACCGCTTTAATGTTGCTGGGATGGCTCATCGTGATGCGCATTATGTGCCAGCCATGCGCAAACGCAGCAACGCCAGATGAGTCCAAAAACGCGTTCTATGGGCATTCCATGCACATTTTGGCGATATTTTGCTCAATTCCGGCGGGGATTAACGCGCTGTTTACTTTGTTTGACCAGACATTTTTAGGCAAAGGACGAATTGTAAACCTCACGCGCGCGAAAGGCACCGAATTGGATCAACCACGCGATATTGAAAGGGATGCAAGCGCAGGAAACTCGCGCGACCCTTTTGGTGTGGGTGTGCCGGATACGCCGCGCGATTGGTCGAGAAAATCTCCGCAAGAATCAGAACCGGTTTCGCGTCCCGTGGTCCTAACCCGTGGCGGCGGGTTTCGCGGCCGGTATGACGCATGGCAGGCGGGCGTTTCACACAGGCTCAGCGCGCTCGACCTTGCGCCTGATTTGGCAGAAAATATTGGCAGCCTCCGCTGGTTTAGGGGGCTGATCACTATGATCGTGCTCGCCGCAATCGCTATCGCTTTTTGGCCGCAATATGCTCCGCTAGAGGCGAGGCCTGCCATGCCGGTCAGCCAAGATGTGCAGGACGAATTGCGCAGCCAAATGATTACTCCGCTTGGTCTGGGCGCAGATAGCGGACGCCGCATGAGTGCGGCGGCTTCGGTTATTCCGCTGAAAAATGCTCCCGAACGTCCAGAGGTTGCCATGGTCGCCACCTTGGCAAAGGGCGACAGCTTTTCGCGCATGCTTATCCGTGCTGGTGTGGGCAGGTCTGATGCGAACCGCGTCAGCGCTTTGGTCAGCGGAACGATGGCCGTTTCCGATATTGAGCCAGGGACGCAGGTTGATCTGCTGCTTGGGCGCAGGGTCGCCAATGGTTCAGCGCGGCCGCTTGAAAACCTCAGCTTCCGTGCGAAGTTCGATTTGGAATTGCAAGTGACGCGCGGTGCGTCCGGCAATCTTGCTTTGCAGCGCAAACCCATCCGCGTGGACAGCACTCCGCTACGAATTCGCGGTACGGTCGGTAGCAGCCTTTACCGATCAGCGCGTGCGGCTGGCGCTCCGGGTAGCGCAGCACAAGCTTATATTCGGGCGCTCGACAGCCAGCTCGATCTGGAACGCAATGTGCGCGAAACCGATACGTTTGATATGATCCTGAATTATCGCCGCGCCGCCACAGGTGAACGGCAAGTCGGCAAGCTGATGTATGCCGGCATTGATCGCGGCGGAAAGCCCAAGACGCAATTGATGCGCTGGGGCAAGGACGGTAAATTCTTTGAAGCATCCGGTGTGGGTGAGCAGCGCAATGGTCTGCTTGCGCCAGTCCCCGGGCCAATCTCATCACGTTTTGGCATGCGGAGGCATCCTATCCTTGGATACCGCCGGATGCATTCGGGTCAAGATTACCGTGCGCGTTATGGCACGCCTATTGTTGCGCCAACCGGCGGACGCGTAACTGGCGCTGGCCGGATGGGCGGCTGCGGTATTGCGGTAAAGCTGGATCATGGCGGCGGGCTATCAACGCGATATTGCCATATGAGCCGGATGGCGGTGCGCGGCGGACAAAGCGTGCGGCGCGGGCAAGTGATCGGCTATGTTGGATCAACCGGCCTCTCAACCGGACCGCATCTCCATTATGAAATGTACCGCGGCGGACGAGCCGTGAACCCTGCGAGCGTTAGCTATGTCACGCGTTCGCAATTATCAGGCGGCGATCTGGCGAATTTCCGTGCTGCACTCCGCAAGCTGAAAGAGGTTGAACCGGCGGCTGCGCTAGAGGATCTTGTCCAAAAGCAGGAAGCCAGTGTTGCACCTCAGCGTGAGATTGAACGGTTGGGCAGCGCGCCGAAACTTGCTCCTGATGCTCCATCAGATGCGGCCAGCGTTCTGGTTCCAACCGACGCAGACGAATAGCGCCAATTGCAAGGGCGCATCATTTGCGGCAAAGCTGGCGATTATGACAGCTTCCTATCCAAACCTTCGAATGCGGCGCACCCGTGCGAGCCAGTGGAGCCGCGCGCTCCACCGCGAAAACATCCTGACGCCGGCGGATTTCATCTGGCCTTTGTTCGTGACAGAGGGTTCTGGGGTTGAGGAACCGGTTGCAAGCCTGCCCGGCGTGTCGCGCTGGTCGGTCGATGGAATCGCAAAGCGTGCGAAAGAGGCGGTAGAGCTTGGCATTCCCGTTATCGCTATCTTCCCCAATACGCCTGTTGATAAACGGACCGATGATGCGGCAGAAGCGTATAATCCCGATAATCTCACCTGCCGCGCGATTAAGGCTGTTCGTGATGCGTGCGGCGATACAATCGGCATCCTGACCGATGTGGCCCTCGACCCTTATACCAGTCACGGAATGGATGGTCTGGTCGATAGCGAAGGTTATGTGACAAATGACGATTCCGTCGCCGTTCTGGTCGATCAAGCGATCAATCAGGCCGAGGCTGGATGCGACATTATCGGACCATCTGATATGATGGACGGGCGTGTAGGCGCGATCCGGCTGGCATTGGAAATGGGCGGTTTTCAGAACACTCAAATCATGAGCTATGCGGCGAAATATGCCAGCGCATTTTACGGCCCGTTTCGTGATGCTGTTGGATCAAGTGCGACCCTGAAAGGGGATAAGAAAACCTATCAAATGGATCCCGCCAATGGGGAAGAGGCATTGCGCGAAGTGGCGCTCGATCTGGCCGAGGGCGCTGACAGTGTGATGGTGAAGCCGGGCCTTGCCTATCTCGATATTGTGCGGCGGGTGAAGGAACAGTTCGCAGTGCCCGTCTTCGCTTATCAAGTAAGCGGCGAATATGCGATGATTGAGGCTGCGGTAGCGGCCGGCGCGGGGGACCGCGATTCGCTGGTAATGGAGACATTGATGGCGTTCAAACGCGCCGGGTGCAGCGGCGTTTTGACCTATCATGCGGCCCATGCAGCAAGACTGCTTAATGGCTGAATTTAGGCATGAGACAGACCGATTAATCCTGCGCGATTGGCGCAAGGAGGATTGGCCGGTGTTTCTCAACCATACCAATACGCCTGCTGTGATGGAGTGGCTGGGCGGAGTGCTGCCGCCTGAGAAATACGGATGGTTAGAAGATCGGATCACCGGCTACACACGCGATCACGGCTTCACCTTTTGGGCGGTGGAGCGCAAATCAGATGGCGAGCTTCTCGGCTTTTGCGGTCTTAAGAAATCCAATCAAAAAGGTGGCCCAATGGGCGAGCATGAAATTGGCTGGCGTTTGCGCGAAGATGCTTGGGGCAAAGGCTATGCGAAAGAAGCGGCCATCGCCTCGCTGAAACTCGGATTTGGACGTTTTTCTGCACCGCATATTATCGCGCTAACCGTGCAGCCAAACACGCCCAGCTGGGGGTTGATGGAGCGGCTGGGGATGCAGCGGCGCGAAGACTTAGACTTTCACAATGACGAGTTCGGCGGTGACACGATTATCGTTTATTCCATCTCCAAAGCTCAATGGGAGCAAACACAATGACCAATAGACCCGGCGTCAATATCATCCCCATCCATGGCAAGACGCCAAAAATTCACGATACCGCTTTTATAGCGCCCGGCTGCACAATTATTGGCGATGTGGAGATCGGTGCAGAAAGCTCTATCTGGTACAATTGTGTGCTGCGTGCAGATGTCTTCACCATACGGATTGGTGAACGCACCAATGTGCAAGACGGCAGCGTGCTGCACTGCGATCCGCCGCGGCCCGGAGATGAAGCGGGCAGTCCGTTGGTGATCGGTGATGATGTGCTGATTGGTCACATGGCAATGGTGCATGGCTGCACGATTGCGGACCGCGGTTTTGTCGGCCTTGGCGCGATTGCGATGAACAAATCGGTGATCGGATCAGACGCCATGCTGGCCGCGGGCGCGATGCTGACAGAGGGCAAAGTGATGGAGGAGCGCACGCTATGGGCAGGCCGCCCAGCCAAACCGCTTAAAGAACTCACCGATGCCGCAATTGCAGGCATGCGTGCGGGCGTGATGCATTACACCGAAAATGCAAAGCACCACGCCGAGGCAGTGAAGTCTGCGCTCTAGCTTTTGATGTGTTGCATCATATGCGGGACGAGGTTCACCTTGCCCAATTCCACGCCCGTGCTGCGCATAATGGCGTAAGCAATGCTGGTGTGGAAATAGAAATTAGGGAACGCCCAATCGCGTACATAATCCGCCGCAGATAGGCTAAACGCCATGCCATTAGGCAGATCGAGATCGACCATGGCGTCGTCTGCGATAAATGCGCCGTCTGAGACTGCATCCAGCATGGCTAAAGTTTCTGCGATGCGCGATTTGGCTTCTTCAAAACTGCTCGGGTCTTCCTCATTCGAAGCCAGATCTGTTCCGGCAAGACTGTTCAGGGCTTGGCGCGGAAAGTTCGCAAGCATCCGAATTTGCGTGGCGAGCGGGAGCATATCATCGGCTAGCCGCCCCTCCATCATGGTGCCGGCGGCGTCGTGACCTGCCGCCATATCGAGCATACCATTGAGCGCATTTAGCATATTGCGCCAACTTGTGATTGTGTGAGTTTGCAGGGTCATTGGGTTACTCCAGTTTCAATATGCAACTGAAATAACGGAAGTTGAGAATAGGTCAATCCTTAATCAGCGTGCGCAGAGCCTCAATCCGGTCAGCTTCATGCACAGGCTTGTCCCAGCGAATGCGGTGGATGCGCGGGAAACGCATGGCGAGGCCGGATTTGTGCCGCGTGCTGGTATGGACGCTGTCGAATGCCACTTCAAATACGAGAGTCTTCTCTACCTCGCGCACGGGACCGAAACTTTGCAAAGTTGTTTTGCGGATGAGTGTGTCGAGCTTTTTCAGCTCAACATCGGTGAAACCGGAATAGGCTTTTCCAATGGGCAGCAAATCAGCGCCCAGCTCAGCATCGCCATCCCAGCATCCAAATGTGTAATCGGAATAGAATGCGGATCGTTTGCCCGAACCGCGCTGGGCATACATCAACACACAATCGACCAGCAAAGGGTCGCGTTTCCATTTATACCAAAGCCCAGCCTTTCGGCCTGCAATATAAGGCGCATCGCGGCGCTTTAGCATTAGCCCCTCAATGGCGGCATCACGGGATCCTTCACGAATTTTCGCAAGCGCCGCGAAATCTTTTGCCTCAATTAGTGCACTAATGTCGAAAATTGTTGAGTTTAGTTGAGGAATAAGCGCCTCTAAACGCGTTCGCCGCCTCTCCCACGGCAATTCGCGCAAATCCTCTCCATCTACGATCATGGCGTCATAGAGTCGTACAAATGCCGGAAGCTCTTCGCGCATTTTCTTGGAGACTTTTTTGCGTCCCAAGCGCTTTTGCAATGCGTTGAAGCTGGCCGCCTCTCCCCCTTGGGAAGCACCGCGCACCAACAGTTCACCGTCCAAAACGGCTGGTACATCTAGCGCATCGGCAATTTCAGGAAAGGCAGCAGAGATATCATCCCCGCTGCGAGAATAGACCCGCGTTGCATCCCCCGCCCGAACCACTTGTACCCGTATGCCGTCCCATTTCCATTCGGCTGCATAATCGGCCAGATCGACTTCATCGGTTTCCAATGGATGGGCGAGCATAAAGGGACGGAATGTCGGCATGCTGGCGGTATCGGGCGGATCAGCGCCATCTGCCGCCCAAGCGAAAAGTTCGGCATAGGGCGGAGTAAATGCGTGCCAATATTCCTCAACCTCCTCTACCGGCACATCAAACGCCTGCGCAAAGCCAGTTTTCGCCAGCCGAGCCGATACACCGACGCGAAGGCCTCCTGTGGCGAGTTTAACCGAGGCATAGCGCTCCGCCTCGCCAAGCCGGTCGAACAATTTGGGCAATTCTGTTGGCGCTGAATTGCGGGTCATGGCGGCAAGCAGGTCCACCGTCTCGCTGACGGTTGGAACCTCGCCAATCCGTTCCGCAGGCTCCGGCCACAACAAGCTGACGGTTTCCGCCGTATCACCGACAAAATTGCGGCTAAGAATCCATAATTCTGGATCAACCCGCGTCTTCATCAAGCTCCGCACTGCGCCTATTTTGGCGCCAGTAAACTCCAGGCTGCCAGTTAGCGCGCCCAGTGCCCATCCGCGATCCGGATCAGGCGTTTCGCGCAAATATTCCGCAATCAACGACAATTTGCGATTGCGGCTGGTGGTATAGACAAGCGCATCAAGCAGGGCGGCAAAGCGTTTCACGTTTCTTCGCTCTCACCCTCTCGGCCCACCATCGAAAGCGCGCGGGCTTTGCGTTGGTTCAGCTCGCACCACCTGAGCAAGGCTGCCTCGCGCCCATGCGTGATCCAAGTCTCTGTCGGATCCACGTCAACAATCGTCTGCGTCAGCTCGCCCCAATCAGCGTGGTCAGAGATGATCAGCGGCAGTTCAACACTGCGTTGCCGCGCCCGCCCGCGCACACGCATCCAGCCTGACGCCATGGCGGTGATGAGGGCAGGCAATCGCTGTGCCCAAGTGGTTCCAAGCGCGCTAGGCGGAGCGATTACAACATGCCCGCGCATATCGTCTTTGTCCGCATCGGCGACCAGTTTGAGTTCACCTAGACTGACGCCATGATCTTCGTACAGCCGGCACATTTTCTCCATCGCGCCATGCAGGTAGATCGCTTGATGATGCCCAGCGGCGCGCAATTCCGCGATCACCCGCTGCGCTTTGCCCAAGGCATAGGAGCCAACCAAAACGCACGCATCCGGTTCTGCCGCCAATGCGCCGGTTAGCTTGGCCATCTCATCAGCGATGGGCGGGTGATGAAACACGGGCAAGCCAAAGGTCGCCTCGGTGATGAAGATGTCGCATGGCGTCACTTCAAATGGCGGGCAAGTGGGATCGGCGCGGCGTTTGTAATCGCCGGTAATCACCACACGTTCGCCCGCATGTTCCAGCAGGATTTGCGCAGAGCCGAGAACATGCCCCGCAGGCACGAAACTTGCCGTCACGCCTCCAGTGAGTTTGAACGTCTCGCCATAGGAAGCGGGCACGGCTTTGCCGCCATTTGGTCCTTCGCCTGTGTTGTATCGCAAGGCCATAATGCTGAGCGTTTCGGGCGTGGCAAATGTGGTGCCATGCCCGCCGCGCGCGTGATCGGCATGGCCGTGAGTGACGAGCGCGCGATCAACAGCCCGTGATGGATCAACCCAAGTGTCTGCCGGAACAATGCGGATGCCGTGTGGATGCGGTTCGATCCAAGAGAAGGGGGCGTGTGCCATGATCGCAGATACGATAGTCCGATATGAAAAGAGGCGCCAACTCTATTGCGAGCGGCGCCTCTGTTAGGTTCTATCGGTCGAGATGTTTAGCTATCGCTGTCCGATGACGCCTCAGGTGCATCAGAAGCGCTGCCCTTTTTCTTGGGCGCTGCCTTTTTCGCAGCAGGCTTTTTCTTCGCTGCTGGTTTGCGTTTCGTTTTCGGCGGAGCAGGCGTCATTTCAAAGGCGGGTTTGCCGTCCTTAATTGTCACATGAACCTCGCCGCCATCCGCCAGCTTGCCGAATAGCAATTCTTCGGCCAGCGGCTGCTTGATCTTCTCTTGCAGCAGGCGGCCCATGGGCCGTGCCCCATAGAGTTTGTCATAACCCTTATCCGCCAGCCAATCGCGCGCATCGCTATCGAGTTGGATGTGGACGTTTTGGTCAGCCAGCTGCAATTCCAGCTCAAGGATAAATTTGTCGACGACGCGGGCAACTGTGCTTTTGCCGAGATAGGCAAACGGCACAATCGCATCCAAACGGTTGCGAAACTCTGGCGTGAACATCTTCTTCACAGCCTCTTCGCCCGCATCTTCTTTGGATACATCGCCAAAGCCGATGCCTTGGCTCGCCATGTCCGATGCGCCAGCGTTTGTCGTCATGGTCAGCACGACATTGCGGAAATCGACTGTCTTGCCGTGGTGGTCGGTCAAGCGGCCATTATCCATCACTTGCAGCAGGATATTAAACAGGTCGGGATGCGCCTTTTCAATCTCATCCAGCAGCAATACGCAATGCGGGTTTTGATCAATCGCATCGGTCAGCAGGCCGCCTTGATCATAGCCAACATATCCCGGAGGCGCACCGATCAGGCGTGATACGCTGTGACGTTCCATATATTCCGACATGTCGAAACGCTTCAGCTCAATACCCATAATGCTGGCGAGTTGGCGCGCGACTTCTGTCTTACCTACGCCCGTCGGTCCGCTGAATAGGAATGAGCCAATAGGTTTGTCCGGATCGCGCAATCCGGCGCGTGAAAGCTTCATCGCAGTGGCTAGTTTGTGAACCGCTGCATCCTGACCAAACACAACGTGCTTCAGATCGCGGTCGAGGTTTTCGAGCGCTTTCTTATCATCCTTGCTGACAGATTTGGGCGGGATCCGTGCCATGGTCGCGATGACATGCTCAATCTCGCGCGCGGTGATTTTCTTCTTGCGGCGGTTTGCAGGCAATAGCATTTGCATCGCGCCCACTTCATCGATCACATCAATAGCTTTGTCGGGCAACTTGCGATCATTGATGTAGCGCGCCGATAGCTCAACCGCGGTTTTCAGCGCGTCGGGTGTGTAGCGGACGTTGTGGTGATCTTCGAAAGCGCTGCGCAGCCCTTTCAAAATTTTGATCGTGTCCTCAATCGTCGGCTCGTTCACATCAATTTTCTGGAACCGGCGCAGCAAAGCGCGGTCTTTTTCGAAGTGATTGCGGAATTCTTTGTAAGTGGTCGAGCCGACGCAGCGGATCGCGCCGCTCGACAATGCTGGTTTCAGCAGGTTGGAGGCATCCATCGCCCCGCCGCTGGTTGCGCCAGCGCCAATGACTGTGTGAATTTCATCGATAAAGAGGACCGCCTCGGGCATATCTTCAAGCTCGGAAACCACCTGTTTCAGACGTTCTTCGAAGTCGCCGCGATACCGAGTGCCTGCCAGCAATGCGCCCATATCGAGCGAATAGATCACCGCATCTTCTAAAACTTCGGGCACATCGCCTTCTACGATTTTACGCGCGAGACCTTCTGCAATGGCGGTTTTACCAACGCCGGGATCACCGACGTAAAGCGGATTGTTCTTTGACCGGCGACACAGAATTTGGATCGTGCGGTCAACTTCTGGCCCGCGCCCGATCAACGGATCGATTTTGCCGTTTTCCGCCTTCTCGTTCAGATTGACAGTAAATTGGTCGAGCGCGGTTTCTTTCTTCGCGCCGCCATCTTTACCGGGTTCTGCACCGTCGGGCATTGCGGCTTCTTCCGCACCTTCTGGAGAGCGCTGTTCAACCTGTTTTCCGCCCTTGCCAATGCCGTGGCTGATAAAGCTGACGGCATCCAGACGGCTCATATCCTGCTGCTGTAGGAAATAGACGGCGTAGCTATCGCGTTCAGAAAACAATGCGACCAACACATTTGCGCCGGTCACTGTGTCCTTGCCCGAGCTTTGCACGTGCAGGATCGCGCGCTGGATAACTCGCTGAAAACCGGCCGTGGGCTGCGGATCGGCGTCTTCTTCGGTTTTGAGCGATTGGTATTCGCTGTCGAGATATTGCTTCACCACCTCGCCAAGTTCAGCCAGATCAACGCCGCACGCAGCCATAACCGATGCGCCATCTTCATCATCAATCAGCGCCAGAAGCAAATGCTCCAAAGTGGCATATTCATGCCGCCGCTCTGACGCATGGCCGAGCGCATTGTGGAGCGTTTTTTCAAGGTTCTGAGCAAAACTAGGCATTTGGTTCTCTGCGGTTTGTAGCGGCTCTTATATGGCAGGTAAGAGCGGGGGAAGCGGATTGCACCGTCTTGGATGCATTAGAACATGGCAATTCTAAACAAATGCATCAAGGTTTGACGGAATTTTTACCGGCGGAGCTCAACTTTTCTTGAAAAGCTCATCCGCTGCCTGCCTGTGCGAAGCGGCTTTGGCGTGATGCGATTTTATCCGCGCGATCTCAGTTTCGAGTGTCGCCACGCGCTCCATCAGCTCATCTTGTGAATAGGGCGCAAGGTCTTCGCTCGCCAGTTTGCTGGCAGCATCGCCTTTGGGCCGGGGAAGATCGTCTAAGTCCAAATCGCTCTCAATTTATTGCGTCTTGTAACATGGAGGCCAGCATGGCTTGCCGTTACTGCAAGGTGGGGGTAGTTCCCATTTTTAGCAAGGTGGCGCATCGCACGTTTCGTTGCAAAAAGTTGCGATTTTGGACGTGAACAGCGTCATTTGGGGGCAAAGTGGGACAAAATCTGCCAAAGAGCATGCCAAAAAGCATGAAGGCTATCGGCTTGGACGCACCAGGCGGGCCAGAGGTTTTGCAATTGGAAGAAGTCGCTGTGCCAGAAATTGGCGCTGGCGATGTTTTGATCAAAGTCGCTTTTGCAGGCGTAAACCGCCCCGACTGTATACAGCGTTTGGGCATGTATCCGGTGCCGCCGGGCGCCTCACCCATTATTGGCCTTGAAGTGTCAGGCGAAGTGGTTGCAGCTGGTGCCGATGTTCCAGAAGGCATGGTGGGTCAGAAAATCTGCGCGCTGACGCCGGGCGGCGGCTATGCGGAATATTGCGCGGCCCCTTGGGATCATTGCTTGCCCGTTGGCGACATACCCATGATCGAGGCGGCAGCTCTGCCCGAAACGCTGTTCACCGTTTGGCATAATGTGTTTCAGCGCGGAATGGCGCGCGATGGTGAGACTTTGCTTGTGCATGGCGGAACCAGCGGGATCGGCACAATGGCGATTATGCTGGCGAAGGCTTTCGATATGAAAGTGATCGCAACCTGCGGTGATAAAGCGAAATGCGATGCCGCAAAGGCGCTGGGCGCTGACCTTGTAGTGAATTACAAGGAAGCTGACTTTGTCGAAGCTGCGGACAAATTCACCGGCGGAAAAGGCGTTGACGTCGTGCTCGACATGGTTGGCGGAGATTACGTGCCGCGTAACCTCACTGCGCTGGGTGAAGACGGCCGCCACGTTAGCATTGCGATGCTGGGAGGACCCAAGGCTGAGCTGTTTATCCCGGTGGTGATGAGCAAGCGGCTTTCCCTGACCGGATCCATGCTGCGCCCCAGAACGGATGCGTTCAAAGCTGCGCTGGCAGATGAGATTGCGAAGAATATTTGGCCAGCTTTCACCACCCGTGAATTAAAGCCTGTAATGGATCAGAGCTTCCCATTGGCAGAGGCAGGCGCGGCCCAAGCGCGGATGGAAGCTGGCGCACATGTCGGCAAAATCGTGCTGGAAGTTGCGGGCGACTGATACTCGCAAGAGTGGGTCTGCGCATCAATGCTTGCCGTTTGAGCGGGCTTCGCCTATCTACCGCCATGTTAAGGCCACTCCGAAAGGGGTGGCCCTTCTATTTTTAGAGTTGGAACTTTTCATGGCCGAACAACCCAAACCGCTCATGCCGCATGCCACTGCCACTTGGCTGGTGGACAACACTGGCCTGAGCTTTGAGCAAATCTCAGAGTTTTGCGGACTGCATATCCTAGAAGTGCAGGCAATGGCCGATGATCTAGCAGGCAGCAAATACACAGGCCGCGATCCGGTGCATGCTGGTGAGCTGACTTTGGAAGAGATCGAAAAAGGTCAGGCGGACACGAATTACTCGCTGATCATGCACAAAGCACCGATCGAAGTGACCCGCACCAAGGGTCCGCGTTATACGCCAGTATCCAAACGTCAGGATAAGCCTGACGGGATCAACTGGATCCTGCGCAATCACCCAGAGGTTTCGGACGCGCAAATTTCCAAGCTGATCGGTACCACGCGCAACACTATCAATGCGATCCGTGACCGTTCGCATTGGAACATCCAAAACATTCAGGCGAAAGATCCTGTGACCCTTGGCCTATGTGCCCAGCGTGAGCTGGATGCGGTTGTTGCAAAAGCAGCTAAGCGCGCCGGTGTGACTGAGCCTGTAGAGGGTGAAGAAGCAGTGGCAGCAGCGGCTCCGGTTGATGGTCGCAGCGATAAAGAAAAGCTGATCGAAGAATTGCAGGCTGAACGCGAAGCCAATGCGAAAGCAGCTGCAGAAGCAGCTCAAGAAGCAGAAGCGGAAGCTTGGCTTGCAGCGAAACGCGACGGTGAGACAGCAGAAGGCGATGCGGCTGCAGCTGCGCCGGATACGCCGCCTGCGTAACTCGCAGCGTTTTTGATTGTTCTAAATTTTGAAAGTGTTGCAGGCCTTTGGCCGCTACACTTGACTGCGGCTCAGCTAGCGAGTGTTAGCGATGGCTCGTCTGGATCAGATGGTTTAGCCGCAGACTTCGATGCCGGCTTAGCCTTCGATGCAGCGTGGCTAAAGCGCCCTTCGACTTGAGCGCCTTGCTCGATTGTCAGCGCGTCATAATGCACATCGCCTTCGATCCGTGCGCTTTGCAGGATGATAAGCTCGCGTGAATTGATCGAACCTTTGATAGTCCCGGCTAGCCGTGCAGTCTGTGCCTCAACCGCGCCAGTAATCACACTGTCTTCGCCTTGAACTATGCTGGCGCAGGTAATGTCGCCTTCAATCGCGCCATCGACATGCAAGTCCGCAGACGCTTCGATATTGCCTTTGATGGTTACATCGCTGCCGATCACAGAGAATGTTGAGTTGCCGCGCGACACTGACTTACTTTGCGCTTTTGGCGGTGCTGGACGAGCGGGCTCTTCGGTTTTCTTTGAGAACATCAGGGGATCTATCCAGGAATGGGCGCGGATTAACTGCGCGATTATTGATACGCACTTCAAAGTGCAGGTGAGGTCCGGTTGAACGACCGGTGCTGCCAATCGCGCCAATAATGTCGCCTGCTGCGACTTCTTGCCCCTCGCGCGAGTGGAAACGCGACATATGCGCATAACGCGTCATCATGCCATTTCCGTGGGTGACTTCGACGGTTTTGCCATATCCGCCTTTCCAGCCAGCAAAGGTTACTTCGCCAGCTGCTGCGGAATAGATAGGCGCGCCATACGGCCCCTTAAAATCAAGTCCGCTATGCATTGCGCCGCCGCCATTGATAGGATCGCGGCGATAACCATAAGCAGATGATACTTTGGTTTGCGAAAGGCTAGTTGGCGTGACTTGCGGAATGCTGGCGAGGCCGCGCTCCAACGCTTCCATCCGTTCCAGGCTAACGCCCAAGCGTTCAAAGCGGGGATCGATATCGCCATTGCTAGACGTTGCTAGCAATTCGAGCGGACCGCCCATTGCTTGCTTGGATGCATTTTTCAGCATCTTACTCGGGTCAAGGCCAAGCTGACGGATCGCATTGGCGGCTTTCTTTGCGCGCTCATCGGCAACCAAGGTCAGGCGTTCGACATAAGCGATTTGGCGCGCTTCGATGCGGACCAGTTCGGCTGCTTCGGGGAAGCTCTTGCTGACCTTATCAATTGTTTTGGCTGTTTCTGACGACGAATCGGTGACAGTAGAATTCATCTCTGCTTCGCTTTTCATATCAGCGGGCAGGCCTTCGGTCGTTTTTTCGAGGAAACGCATACGCTCGGCAAGGTCGCTGCTGATCTCGCCAATGTCTTCGCTGTAGGCGTCCACGCGCTCTGATGCTGATGCGACACGGGCCTTTTCGTCAACAAGGGCGAGCCGGTCGGCTTCTGCGCGATATTGCAAAAAGCCCATGACACCCATGGACACGCCCCAAACCACAAGAAGCGCCAGCACAGCTGCCGCACCGCCCATTTGGACGCGCGATGAGACTTTGATGAAGCGAACTTGACCCTGAGACCGCATGAAGAACTCGCGATCAGGGAACCAGTCACGCAGGCGTCTTCCCCAAGCGCCAGCGGATGCATCCTTAAACAAAACGACCCCTTCTCTATGCGAGTTATTACGTGGCCGCGTATCAAAACGGGACCAAGGGGTCGAATCGACTCTGGCCATGCGGGGACGAGTCGAGCGCTCGGTGCGATGAACCGTTTAAAATGCGGTGAACTGTGCTCGCTGCGTTTGGCGCTCTTGTACAATCAGCCTGGAAATTTGCTGAGGTCTGGTGATGGCGATTCTGGCGCTGACACGGGACGCGGTGGCTGCTAAAAGCGGCGTATGGCTACACAAATTGCATCAGATGTTACCGATCAAATTCACGCTTTGGCACGCGCGGGAAGGCAAGCGCAGACCGTGCTTGCGGCTATGCCAAGCGAGGATAAAGCGCAGGCATTGATGTTGGCTGCGCAGGCTCTTCGCAGCGATGCAGGGGCGGTTCTTGCAGCCAATGCCAAGGATATTGCAGCGGGTGAGGCTGCGGGGCTTTCACCGGCCATGCTCGACCGATTGCGGCTGGATGCTGATAGGCTAGACGGCATCGCTAGCGCGGTTGAGGCGGTGGCCCAATTGGATGACCCGGTCGGTCAAGTGATCGACCAGTCGCAGCCTGAAAATGGCCTCAAATTGTCGCGTGTGCGCGTGCCGATTGGCACTATCGGCATCATCTATGAAAGCCGCCCCAATGTCACCGCCGATGCGGCTGTTTTGTGCGTGCGGGCAGGCAATGCAGCTATCCTTCGCGGGGGAAGTGAGGCGGTGCATTCCAACCGCGCTATTCATGCGGCTTTGGTGCGCGGCTTGGTCAAAGGCGGCGTTCCGGCAGAGGCGGTTCAGCTGATCCCAACGCAGGATCGCGAAGCTGTTGGCGCATTGCTTGCCGCAGCCGGCCTTGTCGATATGATCGTGCCGCGCGGGGGCAAGGGGTTGGTTGCCCGCGTTCAGGCTGATGCGCGCGTGCCTGTGCTCGCGCATTTAGACGGGATTTGCCACACTTATGTCCACGCCAGCGCCGAGCCGGAAATGGCGCGCAAAGTGGCTCTCAACGCCAAAATGCGGCGCACCGGTATTTGCGGCGCGATGGAGACGTTGCTGGTCGATGCGAATTACGTCGATACACCCGCTTTGCTTAGCGCTTTGATCGAAGCGGGCTGCGGATTGCGCGGCGATGCGCGGGCGCAGAGCCTTAACTCTGCGATCACACCTGCCAGCGCGAATGATTGGGATACGGAGTATTTGGAAGCGGTTCTTTCCGTCGCAATCGTCGATGGAATGGATGAGGCGCTTGCCCATATTGCGCGTCATTCCTCTGGCCATACGGATGTAATTATTGCCGATGATGCAGAGGCCGCAGAGCGGTTTCTAAACACCGCCGATAGCGCGATTGTGATGCACAATGCATCCTCCCAATATGCCGATGGCGGCGAGTTCGGATTGGGCGCAGAGATTGGCATTGCAACTGGCCGCCTGCATGCGCGCGGCCCCGTCGCTTTGGAAGGTCTCACGACATACAAATGGCTTGTGCGCGGCGATGGTCAGGCGCGGCCTTAAATGGCGCGAATACCGACACGCATTGGCTTGCTAGGCGGCAGCTTTAATCCGGCCCATGGCGGGCACCGGCGGATCAGCAAATTTGTGCTGGATGCTTTGGGTTTGGATGAAGTGTGGTGGCTGGTTTCGCCTGGCAATCCGCTGAAATCCGCGAAGGGCATGGCGCCGATTGCTGCGCGGTTCAAATCGGCTCGGCAGCAGGCAAAAAATGCAGCGATTACGCCGACTGCAATCGAGCAACAATTGGGCACTCGCTATACTGCCGAGACATTGAAAGCGCTCACGCACCGCTATCCCAAAAAGCAATTTGTCTGGCTGATGGGTTCCGACAATTTGGCGCAGTTTCACCAATGGCGCGATTGGCGCGGTATCGCGCGGACAATGCCGATTGCGGTGATCGCGCGGCCGGGCTATGATCGTGCGGCTATGACAAGCCCTGCTATGGCGTGGCTCAGGCGTTACCGAACGTCTTCTGCCAATTTGACGAAAAAGGGCCAATGGAGCGCGCCAAAACTGGTGTATTTGCGATTTGATCCCGATGCCCGTTCAGCCACGGTTTTACGCCGCGCTGATCCTGATTGGGCGGATCAATTTGCAGGCACCGCGCCGCGCGATCCCGTAACACACCGATTGATTTTGCCGCAGGGGGAGTTATGAGGCCTCTTCCAAGGCTAAATGAAGCCAACCGGCCCGCCCATGGCCGCATCCCACATTCGCAGAAAGACTCAACGCCCAATGGTTCAGGTGCAAACATCCTCGGTTTTGACCGGGACAGATCCAAAGGCGGCACACATTATGGCTGATTCCACCAAAGTTCCCGCTAAATCCCACCCTATGCATGATTTGGTTATGCAGCAGCTTGATGATGATCAGGCGCAAGAGATTGTGTCGATCCCGCTTGCCGGCAAATCCTCAATGGCGGATTACATGGTCATCGCATCGGGCCGGTCTACCCGTCAGGTTGCGTCTATGGCGCAGAAATTGGCTGAAGCGATCAAGCTGGCGGGTCTTGGCTCGTCAAAGATTGAAGGGCTTCCAGCAGCCGATTGGGTGCTGATTGATGCAGGCGATGTGGTCGTGCATTTGTTCCGGCCAGAGGTTCGCAGCTTCTACAATTTGGAGCGTATGTGGGGCTTTGGCGACGAAGACTCTTAGGGAATAGCCCATACTCCTCCACATCATCGCTCGCGGAAAGATTGCTCGCTCGCCCGAGGCTGAGCTGTTCGCGCGCTATGACAAACGGCTGAGCTGGCCGACAAAGCTAACCGAATTGCCGGAAAGCGGCGGGAAAATCCCCGATCCGCAAACACCCTTTAAGACGGTGCTGTTGGATGAACGCGGCAAGCATTTATCATCAGAAGAACTTGCCAAAACGCTGGGCAATTGGCGCGATGATGGCCTGCGAGAGGCGCGGTTTGTATTGGGCGCGGCGGATGGTCATTCGAAAGATGAGCGGGCCGAGGCCGACCTGCTCCTAGCCTTTGGCAATGCGACTTGGCCGCATCTGCTCGCCCGCGCGATGTTGATGGAGCAATTGTACCGCGCCACAACCATCCTTGCAGGCCACCCCTATCATAGGGCAGGGTAGTGTAATGTGGTCGCGCAAAAACCTTTTGGGAACATTCGCAGTGCTTGGTCTGGGGGCTTTGGCGATTGGCATGCTGCCCGCCGGTGTCATTGCACAGCGCGGTGTCACAGGTTTTGAAACCGGTGTGGATGATCCAGCCGAAGCGCGCGCCGCGCTTTCGCGCGCAACCAAAGCTGCGCGGTCGGCAGAAAAGCGCGCGGAGCAATTCTCTTCCGAAGCGGATTTGGCGGATCGCGCTTTGCAAAAAACGCAGTCAGAAACGGCTGCTCTTGCCGCGCGAATCCAGCAGGCAGAGGCAGAGATTGCCGCGACTAACGCCCGCCTTAGCTTGATTGGTCAGGAACGCCGCGCTTTGGGACGCAGGTTGGCAAAAAGGCAGCGTCCCTTGGTCCGGCTAACTGCGGCATTGCAAAATATGGCGCGTCGTCCGCTGGCTTTGTCAGCCTTGCGGCCCGGCTCGCTGAAAGATACTGTTTATGTGCGCGCCGTGCTCGATAGCGCAGTGCCGCAAGTGCGTGCGCGCACCGCCGATCTGCGCAAAGATATCGCGCGCGGTCAAAAGCTTGAGCGTGATACCAATGCTCAGCTCGCCAAATTGCAGGGCGGGGAGCAATTGCTTGCCAAGCGCCGGACTGATCTGGCGGCAATATCCCGCCGACAACAAGTCACATCGCAGCAGGCGAGCGGCATTGCGATGCGTGAGAATGAGCGCGCTTTGGCCTTGGCAGAGGATGCCCGCGATCTGGACGGTCTGGTTGGCAAATTGGGCGAGCGGGCGAAATTGCGCGAAACTCTGGCCAAATTGCCCGGCCCGATGATCCGCCCTGCCCAATCAGAAATCGCCCAAATCGGTAGCGGGAACGTGCCAGACGTACCCGCACCGTCTCCTTCGGCAAGCGAGACATCCGGCGCAGGTTTGGCTAATCTGGATCTGCAATTGCCTGTTCAAGGGCGCACAATCACCGGCTTTGGCGAAAAATCCACTGCGGGAGTGCGATCGACCGGCGTTGTGATCGCTCCATCGTCCGGCGCACAAGTGGTCGCGCCAGCTGGAGGCCGTGTGGCGTTTTCTGGTCCCTACAGAGGCTTTGGACGAATCGTGATTATCGAACATGCCAGCGGCTGGACCAGCCTGATTACCGGCCTTGCTCGCAGCGATGTGGAGGCGGGCGCACAATTGTCGCGCGGCAGCCCGCTGGGCGTCGCGGCTGACGATAAACCAGCGGTGACTTTGGAACTTCGCCGTGATGGCAAGCCGGTTAACCCGCTGGAATTTCTGTAAGTTTCCTAATGCTCTTGAGCGGTCTTAGGGTTCTTTGGCTGCCTTGACCCTTTGCGGGACTTGATCAGATTGAGGGCTATCTCTCATCTAGCGTTAAGGGAGATTGCGCGATACATTGCTTGCAATACTTCAGTCCAAACGGGCTGCACGACCCAATATGGAGCCAAATTCGCCATGAAACTTGCCCCTCTTTTCAGTAGCGCAGCACTTGTCACAGCAGTTGCGCTAATTCCCGCAACAACCGCCAGTATGGCGCAGGTTGACGGGCGCGCAGGGCCAGAGTTTTCCAAGCTTTTCGCTACATATCAGCAGATCAAATCAAACTATGTTGAGCCGGTTGAGGATGAAAAGCTAATCCGCGGCGCGATTGACGGCATGCTAGCCTCGCTCGATCCGCATTCCGCTTTTGTCGATGGATCCGATTTGCAGCGGCTTGAGACGATGATTGACGGCAATTATTCCGGTCTGGGCCTTTCCGTTCAGATGGATGATGGCGCGGTCAAAGTCATATCGCCATTTCGCGGCAGCCCGGCCGAAGAAGCAGGCGTAAAAGCAGGCGATTACATCACGCACCTTGATGGCGATTTGATTTATGGCGGTGAGCTGGATGAGGCGGTTTCTCGCATGCGCGGCAAAGCGGGCACTGCCATTTCTCTCACCATATTCCGCCCGGGCCGTGATGAGCCGTTTGATGTGTCCGTTACCCGCGGCGTAATCGAGCTTGAACCGGTCACGCATGAAGTTGCCGATGGCAATATCGGCGTCATTTCCGTCAATGAATTCTCGCGCGATGTCGGTTCAGACGTGCTTGGCGCATGGGAAGCAATCCAGAAAGAGGCAGCAGGCCGCGTTAATGGTTTGGTGCTCGACCTTCGTTCTAATCCCGGCGGTTCCTTGGATGAGGCCGTGGCTCTATCCGACCTGTTCCTTAGCAAAGGCCGCATCGTATCGCAGCGCGGCCGCGCACGCGGGGAAACACTGCTTTATGATGCAGAGACAATGTTCCGCGGCGATATTGCAGAAGGCATTCCGTTGATCGTGTTGATCGATGCTGGTTCAGCGTCTGCATCCGAAATCGTCGCAGGCGCATTGCAAGACCACCGCCGCGCTCTGATCATGGGTGACCGCAGCTTTGGCAAAGGTTCGGTGCAATCACTGCTGCCGCTGGGCCGTGATGCGGCGCTCAAATTGACTACGGCGCGCTATTACACGCCTGCTGGTCATTCGGTGCAAGAAGGCGGGATTAAGCCCGATATTTCCGTGCCGCAGCTATCCGATCCTGATCTGGCGCGGCGCAGCAAATATCAAATGCGCGAAAGCGATTTGCGCGGCCATTTGGTGAACGAGCTTGGTATTAAGGATGAGGCGCTGGAAACCGACAAAATCGATGATCCGCGCTTCAAATTGACTGCTGAAGAGCTGAAAGAACAGGGCGTTGAGGATTTCCAACTGCAATATGCGATGGACACTTTGCGCCGCACCACGCCAAGCTCTGTCGCCCTAAACTCCCAGAAAACCTCGCAGAAGAAAAAGTAATCGGCTAAATGCCGGGGCATGGACACAGCCATTCTTAAGCGCGCGCAGTTTCTTGCGCTGTTTCTGCCTGCTGCATTGCTGGGCGGAGCGTATATTTCACAATATGGTTTCGGCCTTTACCCGTGCGAGATGTGCTGGTGGCAGCGATGGCCGCATTTTGCTGCTGTGCCGCTGGCGCTGTTTTCTTTCATCGCCGTGCCCAAGCGTTTTTTCACCGCACTTGCTGGCTTTGCCATTCTGATTTCTGGCTTAATCGGCGGGTTTCACGCTGGTGTTGAATATGGCTGGTGGGAAGGGATCACTGGCTGCTCATTGCCCGTGGTGGCTGAGGAAGGCGGCAGCGCTTTGGATGCGATCATGGACGCTCCGATTGTGCGCTGCGATGCAGCACCATGGGATTTGTTTGGCATTTCGCTGGCGGGCTGGAATTTCCTTGTCTCTGGTGCAGGGGCAATTGCAATCTTCACGCTTTTGAGTCGCAGCAAAAAGGCGTAAGGACATGTCCATGGACAAAGACAAAATCCACCGCATGATCCGCGTCGACCAAGCTGGAGAATTTGGCGCAAACCGCATTTACGCCGGGCAATTGGCGGTAATGGGCAATCGCGGGCCTCACTCTCAAGAAATCGCCGGAATGGCTGCTCAAGAAGAGCGTCACAGTGAAGAATTTGACCGGCTGATGGCAGAGCGCGGCGTGCGCCCGACTGTTCTCACCCCATTTTGGTCTATGGCCGGATATGCATTGGGTGCAGGCACGGCTTTGCTAGGTCCAGAGGCGGCGATGGCCTGTACAGCGGCGGTCGAGACAGAGATTGATAAGCATTACTCCGATCAATTGGACGAATTAGAGCAAAGCGGCGCTGATCCTGAATTGGCCGGAATGATCGAAGAATTTCGGGAAGATGAGCGTGAGCACCGTGATGCGGCACTGGCTGCTGGTGCGGAAAAAGCGCCCGCCTATCCGCTGTTGTCGGGCGCGATCCGGCTGGGCTGCCGCGCGGCGATCAAATTGGCAGAACGGATTTAGCCCTTCGCTTCAGTTGGTATTCACGCAGGCTGTGCGTATAAAGGCTGCAAATTCTGTAACAGGACAATTCACTATGCGTGCCACACTCGCTCTTGCAGCACTCGCTACATTTGGCCTTTCAACGCCAGCTTTCGCTCAAGATTCGGGCGGCGAAAAGGTCAATATGGTAATCGCTTATGGCGATGATGAATGCCCAAAGCCTGTCGGTGATGAAATCATCGTTTGCGAAATTTTGGTTGAGGCGGAGCGTTTCCGCATCCCAAGCAATTTACGCACTAGCCGCAGCCTAGAGAACCGCTCTTGGGCCGAACGTGTCGAAAGCCTGAAAGTTATTGGCGAGTTTGGCACTGCATCTTGCAGCCCCACAGGATCGGGTGCGCTGGTTGGCTGCACGCAAAAGATGATTGATGCCGCCTATGCTGAAAAACGGGCGGGGGCCGGCGTGCGATTTGCGCAATTGATCGAGGCCGCGCGCGCTGAACGTCTTTCGACGATTGATGAAGATGCCGCTGAACAGCAGGCCCGCGTTGAAAAATTGGAGCAAGCCTATCTTGACCGGTTGGAACGCGAGCGTGATGCGCCGCTTCCCGGCGATGGGGTGAGCGATGAAATTAGCGATGCGACTGCAGAAGCGCCGCGTGACACTGCACCGCTGGCTCAGCCTCCCCAATAATTCACACCTCAAGTCAGACTTTGTAGTAATCGCGGTACCAAGCAACGAATTGCTTGATGCCTTCGCGCACATTGGTCTGGGGCTGATATCCGGTAAGCTCTTTTAACAGAGTCGCATCCGCCCAAGTCGCTGGCACGTCGCCTTTTTGCATTGGCATGAAGTTTTTCACTGCTTCAACGCCGCATTCCGCTTCGATGGCTTCGACAAAGTCCATCAGGCGCACTTTGTCGCTGTTGCCGATGTTCACCACGCGGAACGGGGCAACCGGCGATAGGCTGTCATAACTCGCAATGTCTTCTGCGCTTTCAGGGCGCACTGGCGGCGTATCAATCAGCAGCCGGATGCCGCGCACCAGATCGCTAACAAAGGTGAAATCGCGGTGCATGTCGCCATTGTTGTAAATGTCGATTGGCGTGCCATCCAAAATGCCCTTGGTAAATTTGAACAAGGCCATATCGGGGCGCCCCCACGGACCATAGACCGTAAAGAAGCGGAACATTGTGGTCGGTAGATTCCACAAGTGCGCGTAAGAATGCCCCATGCTTTCATTCGCCTTTTTCGTGGCGGCATAAAGAGTCATTTGGGTCTCAACCCGCTCGCGCTCGTCAAATGGCATTTCTTCATTCGCGCCGTAAACTGATGATGTTGAGGCCATCAGCAAATGATCCACGCCCAGTTCGCGCGCGCATTCCATTACATTGAATGTGCCCACAATATTGGCATCAATATAGGCGCGCGGGTTCTCAAGTGAGTAACGAACGCCTGCTTGTGCGGCGAGGTGCACGATCACGTCAGGCTTTTCTTCCATCATCAACGTGTGGAGCGCGTCGAAATCTTCGAGCATCCCCTCGTGGCAGCTGAAATGTTCGTTTTGCAGCAGCATTTGATGGCGGCCCTGCTTGATCCGCACATCGTAATAGTCGGTCATGCCGTCAAAGCCGACTACCGCAAAGCCTTCTGCCAGTAAGAGCTTTGAGAGGTGAAAGCCGATAAATCCGGCGGAACCAGTGACGAGAATTTTACGCATTGTAGTAGCAGACCTTTAGGGCGGGTTTAGTGCCGTGTGGGTGCAGGGTCCGAGCCAAGTCCTTCATTACCCAAATCTGGTACCAAATCGGCAGCAGGGTCAGGCTGGGAAAGGGTCAATTCGGGCTCCGCAGCATTATCATCAGATTGCGCAGTGCCATTATCAGCACCGCTTGCAGTGCTTCCTAACGGCTGATGATTAAATTCTGGTACAATTGTTTTCAGCAAGTCGATTGCGGTCTTGGGATCGCGCGTACTGGACAGCGTTTCCAGCGCATCTTTTAGCAAATCCCAGCTGGCGAAATCTTCATGCGCTTTCATGATCCGTTCGTGCTGGGTTTCTTCCGGCGATTCGCCAATCAGCAATTCTTCGTAGAGTTTTTCGCCTGGGCGCAGACCCACTTCGACGATTTCGATATCCCCATCTGGATTGTCTGCATCGCGCACTTCTAAGCCGCTCAATTGCACCATAGTTCGGGCCAATTGGTCGATGGTAACGGGCTTACCCATGTCGAGCACGAACATCTCGCCGCCCTTGGCCATGCCAGCGGCCTGAATAACCAGTCCAGCGGCCTCTGGAATGGTCATGAAATAGCGCGTGATTTCTTTGTGAGTCAGCGTAACCGGTCCGCCCTGCTCAATCTGGCTGCGGAACAGTGGTACAACCGAACCGCTTGACCCCAAGACGTTGCCAAAACGCACCATGGAAAAGCGCGAGGATTTGCTGGCCTTGGCAAAGGTTTGAATGACTTGCTCAGCAGCGCGCTTGGTTGCGCCCATCACATTGGTTGGCCGCACAGCTTTATCGGTGCTGATCAGGATGAAGTCGGAAACCTTGGCCTTTTTGGCGGCTCGGACCATTTCAAATGTGCCGAGTGTGTTGTTCTTAATCGCCTCGATCGGATTGGCTTCGACCAAGGGAACATGCTTGTACGCAGCAGCGTGATAAACGGTGTCTATTTTGTGCCGCGCCAGTGTTTCGTTCAATTTCATGCGGTCGGTGATGGAGCCAAGGACTGGGACAATCTCGACCTGCGCCAAGGCCGTATCTCCAGCCTCTTTCGCGCGATCATTAAGCTCTTTCTCGATGCGGTAGAGGGAGAATTCTGAGATTTCGAACAGCACTAGCTTGGCCGCGCCAATAGCGGCAATCTGCCGGCACAGCTCGCTACCGATGGACCCGCCAGCACCGCTGACCATCACATTTTTGCCCGCGATGGTCCGGTCCAAAAGCTCTTCATTGGGTTCAACCGGTTCGCGGCCCAGCAAGTCCTCGACTTCAACCGGACGAATATCGCTTAAGGAGACGGTGCCGTCAGCCAGATCGCGCATATGCGGCAGGGTTTGAACGACGACTTTAAACTGCTGGAGGCTGTCGACGATGGCTTTGCGTCGGCGGCGCGATGCGCTGGGGAAGGCCAGCAAAACATCGGTGACTTGCTTGGATTTGATGATTTTTTCAATCTCACCGCTCCATGAAACGGCTACGCCGTCCAGCTTGCGGCCGACCGTCTGTTTATCGTCATCGATAAAGCCGACGACTTGCATTTCCGGCTCTGTCCGCAGCGAGCTTGCGATTTGCTGTCCGGCATTGCCCGCGCCATAGATCAGCACGCGTTTGATGTTGCCTTGGTAATTGTGCCGGCCCAGCATCTCCACGAAAAGAAATCGTAGAGTGATCCGCGATGCAGCGACCAGAATAAACAGAATGATTGGCTGAATTATGCCGACCGTGCGCGGTACGCCCGCGATCCCGCCAACAGTAAATGTGACCGCCACCACTCCGCCATAGACGACAAATGTGCGCACCAATCCGCGCAGCATGCCAATGCCAGCATAGCGGAAAATCGTTGAATAGACGCCTGTTAGCGCGAAAATCACGATTGCTGCGGGGATGGTGACCGCCCAAACAGAGGCGACCGCCATGCTGCCAAAATCCAAAACGCCGACGCGTAACGAATAGGCGATGGGCGCAGCGATGATGACAAGCAGCACATCCAAAACAAGCACGAGGACTTGCTTTTGGCGCCGCTGCAAAGCCAGCAAACCTTCTGCAAAACGGAAGAATATCGCGTAAATTGGTATGAGCCCCTTGCTCTGGTTATTTGGGCGATGCCCGTAGTTGACTGCGCTTTAGCACATTCGGTGAAACAATACGTCTTTTACATCAAGCCCCTAACGCCGAGACGTTCGTTTCACCGGCGCAACCATCAGTTCTGATCGTTTATTGAACTGTCATAAAGCAAGGTTTCTGAATCGCAGCTTTTGCAAACTGGTTTCATTAGTAACATTATGTTGACTGGTGCAGAATTGTTCAGATTGGAGCGAAGAAACCTTCGTTACAAGGTGCATGAAGCAGCAAAAACACGGATTTTGCAGACAAATGGTGACTTTATTGTCAGCGATTTGCAGAAGCTGCGCAGGGGAAACGCGAAACTTACTGTTGCAAAATGTGCGTCAGGCTTGCAGGCGGCGCTTGACAGGACCTTGACGATTGAAATTGAGGTTTTTTACTGGGATCGGTGTGCGGGACGCAAAGGCGAAGACTGAGCTTGGAGACGCTCGCTAAATTGCCGCTACCCAGCGCGTGAAAGGATGAATATGGGCACCCCAAATAAGGCTTCGGCCGGTGCACAATTGATAGAGAAGCTTACGGGCAGAAATGCCGTTATTGGCATTCTGGGAATGGGCTATGTCGGCCAGCCCTTGGCCCTGCGCTATGCTCAGCTCGGTTACAAAGTGATCGGTTTCGATATCGACACACCGAAGGTTGATGCGCTGAATGCTGGAACATCGCATATTGAGCACATTAGCAATGATGATATTGCCGCTGCCAATGCGTCGGGCATGGAATGCACTACGGATTTTGCCCGCGCGGTAGAAGCAGACGCATTGGTCCTTTGCGTGCCAACCCCGCTTAACAAATATCGCGAACCCGATCTCAGCTACGTCATTTCAACCACGGAATCGGTGGTGCCCTATCTGCGTGCTGATCAGGTTATCTCGCTGGAAAGCACAACGTATCCCGGCACAACCGAGGAAGAATTGCTGCCGCGGGTAACCTCTGGCGGGCTTACAGTGGGCGAGGACATTTTTCTTGTTTACTCACCAGAGCGTGAAGACCCCGGCAATGCGAATTTCACGACCAACACCATTCCTAAAGTCGTGGGCGGCCATACGCCTGCCTGCCTAGAAGTGGGCAAAGCGCTTTACGGACAGGCTATTGATCAAATTGTTCCGGTGTCCTCCACCAAAGCGGCGGAGATGACGAAGCTGCTGGAAAACATCCATCGCGCCGTCAACATCGGCCTCGTGAATGAGATGAAGATTGTGGCGGATAGCATGGGCATCGATATTTTCGAGGTCATCGATGCAGCGGCGACCAAGCCATTTGGCTTTACCGCTTATTATCCCGGACCCGGCCTTGGCGGGCACTGCATCCCGATTGATCCGTTTTATCTGACTTGGAAAGCCCGCGAATACGGTTTGCACACGCGGTTTATCGAGCTTGCGGGTGAGATCAATCAGGCCATGCCGGAATATGTCGTGGGCAAAGTGACCAAAGCGCTGAATGAGGACCGCAAGCCCGTGCGCGGCAGCCGCGTGCTTGTCCTTGGCATTGCTTATAAGAAAAACGTCGACGACATGCGCGAAAGCCCCTCTGTTGAAGTAATGGAATTGCTGCGTGATGCAGGGGCAGAGATCGCCTATTCCGACCCGCATGTTCCGCACTTCCCTGAAATGCGCAAGCACTCCTTTGAGCTGTCTTCTGTAGCGTTAACGCCAGAGACTATCGCCAGCTATGATGCGCTGGTCCTAACCACGGATCACGCGAATTTTGACTATGATATGATCCGCGGCAATGCCCAGCTGATCATTGATACGCGCGGGGTTTACCGTGCGCCTGCAGATAATATTGTGAAGGCCTAATCCATGAAGAATTTTGTCCTTGTCGGAGCGGCTGGCTATATCGCGCCCCGGCATATGAAAGCCATCAAAGACACTGGCAATAATCTGGTTGCCGCGATGGATATGAGCGATTCTGTTGGCATCATCGACAGTCATTTCCCACAGGCACAATTCTTCACCGATTTTGAGCTGTTCGATGCGCATTTGAACGCTGAACGCCGCGCTGGTCGCGGGGTGGATTATGTCTCCATCGCCTCGCCAAACTTTCTTCATTCTGCGCATATGCAATGGGCTTTGCGTGCCGGATCAGATGCGATCTGTGAAAAGCCATTGGTGCTTTATCCTGAACAGATTGATGAGCTGAAAGCGACCGAGGCCGAAACGGGTCAGAAAATCCACACCATCCTGCAATTGCGCCTGCATCCAGCGATTTTGGCATTGCGCGACCGCGTGGCCAAAACGCCTGCAAAGGAGAAGGTGGATGTTGACCTTACCTACATCACATCGCGCGGCAATTGGTATATGAAAAGCTGGAAGAATGTGACCGACAAATCGGGCGGCATTGCCACCAATATCGGCGTGCATTTCTTTGATATGCTGCATTTTGTTTATGGCGAACTGCAAGAAAACATCGTGCATCTGAACACGCCAACAAAGGCGGGCGGATACCTTGAGTATGGAAAGGCGCGCGTGCGCTGGTTCTTATCGCTGGATTATAACGATATTCCTGAGGAAGAACGCGCCAAGGGTAAGCGCACTTTTCGTTCGGTAGTTGCTGATGGAGAGAATTTGGAATTCTCTGATGGCTTCACCGAATTGCACACCAAAATTTACGAAGATGTGCTGTCTGGCGGCGGTTTTGGCGTCGAGGAAAACCGCGTCGCAATTGAGACCGTGACTTCGATCCGCACAGCGCCAATTGCGCCAGCGGGCGATCTGGCTCACGAACTCGCGCAAAAGCTGGTAAGACAATAGGCATGAGCTTTTACCAACACGAAAGCGCCATCGTTGATGATGGAGCACAGATCGGCGAAGGCAGCCGTGTCTGGCATTTCGTGCATGTCTGCAGCGGCGCGCGCATCGGTAAAGGCGTGTCGATGGGTCAGAACGTATTCGTCGGCAATAAAGTCGTGATTGGCGATGCCTGCAAAATCCAGAACAATGTCTCTGTCTATGACAATGTCACGTTAGAAGATGGTGTATTTTGCGGCCCCAGCATGGTCTTCACCAATGTCTATAATCCGCGCGGATTGATTGAGCGAAAAGATCAATATCGCGAAACTCTGGCCAAACAGGGCGCCACTTTGGGTGCGAATTGCACCATCGTTTGCGGCGTGACTTTGGGTGCGTATTGTTTTGTCGGCGCGGGCGCTGTCGTAAACAAAGATGTTCCAGACTATGCACTGGTCGTGGGTGTGCCGGGTAAGCACATCGGCTGGATGAGCGCGCATGGCGAACAGCTTGATCTGCCATTGAGCGGAGAAGGCGAAGTGACCTGCCCGCACACAGGTGATCGCTACATTTTGTCGGGCAGCACAGTTACTCGGGAAGAGGCGCAATCATGATCCCTTTTGTTGATTTGGCTGCTCAGCAAGAGCGCTTGCGGGCCGAAATTGATGCTGGCATCGCGGGCGTTTTGGCGCATGGCAAATACATCCTTGGCCCAGAGGTTGAAGAGCTGGAAGAAAAGCTCGCGGCCCATTGCGGAGCATCCCATTGCATCGCTGTGGCCAATGGCACGGACGCTTTGCAAATCGCGCTGATGGCCTTGGGTGTTGGTCCGGGCGATGAAGTCATCACACCCGGTTTCAGCTATATCGCAACGGCAGAAACTGCCGCAGTTTTGGGCGCTAAGATTGTCTATGTCGATATTGATCCAGCGACCTACAATATGGACCCAGCCTTGCTAGAGGCTGCGATTACGCCGCGCACCAAAGCAATCATCCCCGTCTCTCTTTACGGCCAGCCTGCCGATTTTGCAGCGATCAACGCGATTGCCGCCAAGCATAATCTGCCCGTGATCGAAGATGGCGCGCAGAGTTTTGGCGGAGCAAGCGGTGAGACCAGATCCTGCAATTTCACGACGATTGCTTGCACCAGTTTCTTCCCGTCGAAGCCTTTGGGTTGCTACGGCGATGGTGGCGCGATTTTCACCTCTGACGCGGAGCTTGCGAAATCTCTGCGGCAGATCGCGCGGCATGGCCAGACCAAGCGTTATTATCATGAAGTCGTTGGGATCAATTCACGGCTCGACACTTTGCAAGCAGCGATATTGCTGCCGAAACTGGCGATTTTGGATGATGAAATTGCCGCGCGTCAGCGCGTTGCGGATGCCTATGCGGCGGGCCTAAGCGGAAACAATCAAATCCAATTGCCGACAGTGGTAGCGGGCAACACCAGCGCTTGGGCGCAGTTCACCATCAGGGTCGACAACCGTGAAGCTGTGCAGGCCGCGCTCAAAGAAGCAGGCGTGCCGACAGCGGTGCATTATCCATTGCCGCTTAACCGTCAGCCGGCAGTCGCGGATGAAAGTGTCACTCTGGCGCATGGCGATTTGGCCGCGGAACAGGTCATGAGTCTGCCGATCCATCCCTATCTGGAGGCAGCCGATATCGAAACGATCATTGGCGCGGTGAAGCAGGCTGTGGGAGCTGAGGCTGGCGCGTCATGAAGTGGATTGCGCTTCCCCTTTATTACGCCACGCGGGTTTGGGCGCTAATTCAGCGCAAGTTCTTGCAGTGGACAATCGGCGCGTTTCTAGAACATAAATGCAAATCATTTGGCTCGGTTGGAATTTACGGAACGGGCCGTTTTGTGAATGTCGGCGGCCTTTCCATCGGCGATAATGTCCATGTGAATTACGGCGCGAACTGGGTTTGCGACGGCGGCCTCACGATTGGTGACAATTGCCATTTCAGCTCAAATTGCACGATCTACACGCGCAACCATAATGCGCGCGGAACGGCGCTTCCTTATGATGATGAGAACATCCCGCGCCCCGTAACCATCGGTCGCAACGTCTGGATCGGGGCCAATGTTACGATCGCACCAGGAACTGAGATTGGCGAAGGCGCAATCATTGGCGCTGGCAGTGTGGTTCACGGCAAAGTGCCAGCTTTCGCGATTATGGGCGCTGCAGCTCCCATTGCCATCGGCGAGCGCGACAAAGAACATTACGCAGATTTAGAAGCGAAGGGGCATTATGGCGGCCCCGGGGGAAGGCTTGTCAAAGCCGACAGGAGCAAGGCGTAATGCCGCAGAACAATATCATCTCTAGCATCCGGCGTTTTGCTTGGCGGGCCATACCAGCGCCAATTTTGAACCTTGCATTTGGCGACAAATTGCAGGGGTTGGGCAAGCTGATCGAAGCTGCCGGTGTTACCAAAGCATCCGCTATCAACGTACCGGAAGTGGCTACGCAGTGTTACCAGCTTGACCTTGAAAATGGTACGGTGATCGTCAGCACGCCGCCTTTGTCGAACAATGTCAAAATCACCCATAAGGCGCGGCAGGCTTTGAAAGTCGGGCCGGAATATTCAAAGGGTCTGGTCGATCTAATCCTGCGCTATTCTTACCCCCATGCTCTGGTTCCGGTGATCGAAATTCCTGTGCCCGATGCGCATCGCGGCGGCTTTCATTTGCAGCACCGCAATCTGCCGCAAGAGACAGAAGACTTCACGGCGGCCCAGCGCGATTTTCTCAAAACCAATTTCACCCCTCAGGCTGGTTGGAATATCGTCGATATTGGGTGTTATCTGGGTCATGGCGCAACGCATCTTGCGCAATTGGTGGGAGCGTCCGGCCGCGTTCTGGCGGTTGAGGCTATTCCAGAAAATTCACGCATCGCGGCCTATCAAGTGAAGGCAAACGGGCTGGATAATGCGCAAGTTTTGAACCGCGCGATTTGGAAAACTGCGGGCGAAACCGTGCCGATGAATGTCACGGAAAACCAAGCGAATGCGATTGCCAGCGATGTGATCACTTCGGCGGATAAAATCGACATCCCCACGACCTCTATTGCTGAACTGACCGGCATGCTTGGCAAGGCAGCGGATTTGGTTTCGCTGACGGTCAATGGAGCAGAAGTTGAAGCGCTCGACAGTCTGGATGATATGCCGGATGAAATGCGCCCACTCCGCATGGTGATGCCCGGATGGTACCCCACTGATGACAGTCCGCGATCTGATATCTTATCCGCTAAACTCACTTCGCTCGGCTATGAGATCCTTGTGACGAAGCACCAATTTGTGATCGCTTGGCGTTCAGGCATCTGATGATCGCTGCCTGCCTTGATTTGCGGAGGCTTCGGTGAAAGTCGCGGTTCTAACAGCTGGCCGCGCGGGCTCGATGAGCCTGTATCAAGCCTGCCGGCATATACGCAATTTCTCGGCCGGGCATGATAGCAAAGAAGGTGAGTTGGCGGCTCAGCGCGCGCAAATTGCGGACGGGCATATCGAGATTGATACGCGCTTTGCGTGGATGCTTGGCCAGCTTGAAGAACGCAATCCGCAAGGGCTGCATTACGTATTCCTGACAAGGGATACAGCCGGCATCGCCGCCTCTTACAATCGCCGCTGGACCAATCGCAAAGGCGTGATGCGCGGCTATTGCGAAACGATATTGCAGCGCGATAAGCCGGTTGAAGATATGGCCGTGGCGCGCGATATGGTGGAAACGGTTGAAGCCAATATTCGCAGTTTCTTATCCGGCAAACCGCATAGCGTCATTCGGTTAGAAAATTGGGAAAAGGATTTGCCCAAATTCTTCACTGATATTGGTGCAGAAGCCGATACAGACGCGGCCTTTGCCGCTTTCGCTGAACGGCACAATGCGTCCAAGCGCACGTCTTTGCTGGTGCGGACACGGTTCGCCCTTTCGCGGCAGATTGATGCAGCAGAACGTTTTCTGAAACGGTCAAGATCATGACTGCCAGCGCGGGCGGCTTGGCAATGCGCGCTGCAAGTACGGATATCACGCCTGTTTCTCCTTCCGCTCTTTTTGGCCGGATAGGACGAACGGGTGACTTCACGCATGTCGCCTCACGTTTAGAGGCCAATTGTCTACTGATTGAAAATGGAAAAGGTAGCCCGGCGGCTACCATTGCAATCGACAGTCTTTATCCCAGCCAATCTTTGATAGATGCGGTTCGCAATTTATGCGCGGTCGGCGGTCTCAATTTCGCGACCGACGCGCTGATGTTTGTTGCCTCGCATACGCATAATGCGCCTGCGCTAGATGATACTAAGCCGAAATTGGGTCAGTTCGACCCTGCCTATTTGGAGCATACTGCTCAGCAAATTGCTGACTGTCTGCTGGGCTTGAATGGCAGTAATGCCAATGTAACGAATATGGCGATTGCAAGCAGCAATTGCGGTGCCTCAATCTTCCGCCGGCGCAAGGCTTTTGGGCTAAATTTGTCCACTTTGCGGCCAGAGACGCGGATGATGATGGCTCCCAATCCGCACGTTGGGATTGATCATCAACTCAAACTGCTTGTCTTGTCGGACAATGATGGAACTGCTCGCTGCGTTATTTGGTCATGGGCCTGCCACGCGGTTTCAGAACCGGAAGAAATGAGTGTTAGTGCCGATTTCCCTGGAGTTTTGCGGACGCATATTCGCGCAGTCTTAGACAACGAAAGCCTGCCCGTACTCTACTTTCCGGGCTTTAGCGGAGATATTCGGCCAGCATCTGCATCGCTTATTCCGCTGCACAAATCCGGCAAATGGGTCGGTGCGGGAAGACGCTTTGGCAAAGCCAGTGCGGCCTATGCAGAGCGTCTTCATGGCGCGCTTAAGCACTCTATAAACGCTGCTTTTTCTGGTCTCAGCCTATGCGGTGCGGCATCTGAAATGGATTTCAGCCGCACCAATAGACATCTGCCGTTGAGCGATATTCGCAGTGAAGCGGCAAGCCTTGCCCCGCTTACCTGCCAAGATTGGTCGATTGGCCCTGCGCGGATTAAGGCTGTGTCTTCCGAGATTGCCTCGCCCTATTCCAGCGCTGCTGGCGGGGGCGATGCGCTGGCTTTTGTCACCGGATGCGCGGGACAAGTCTTCGGATATTTGCCAACTGACAGCCAGATACCAGAGGGCGGATATGAGGTCAGCGGGTTTGCGCCGATGTTTTCCATTCCTGGTGATTTCAATACCGCAATAGAAGCGCAGATCGCTGAGCTAATCGGGCCATAGGTGTGCAAATCCAGCGGATCCTCAACAATGATAAAGCACAATTGGGCGTTGCCAGCGCGCTGATCCAGGCGGCTAATCTCTTGCTGTTGGTACTTGCCAAAATGGCGATTCCCGACGCGGAATTTGCGTTCGTTCTGACAAATTTGGCAATTGCCGGGATCGTTGGGTCAATCGCCAGCATGCGGTTGGAGGTGCTCGTTTATCAAGAGCATGGCGCAATTAGTTTTGCTGCTATCTTGATGCCAATTGCGGCAATGATCGCGGTAATCGCTCTGAGCTTTGCTGGATTTGGCGCGGTGTCAGCAGCCGGATATGAAGCGTTGACCCTATCCCCCAATGCGCTGCCAATGATGGCAGGCTTAGGCCTAAGCGCAATCGCCAGCTTCCTTTTTATTCAGGTTGAGAACATTAGGCTGCTGCTCGCCCTTCGCTGTGCTCAGGCGTTGGCACTTGGCGTCGTTATGGCGGCGTTGCTGCTTGATATCTGGAGCCTCAATGGCCGCTTGGTTCTGTTGCTAATTGGGGCGAGTTACGCGGTGCCCGCTATGATCTGGATGGGGTATTTTCTGCTGAGGACTAAGCCCAGCCACGCTGCATTGCCAAAGTTTTATGTGCCAGGATTGGAGACGATGAAACGATCAGGCCTGCTGGTCCTGTCGACCGGTGTGAATTCGGTCTATGTAAACATGCCTCTATTGGCGGCCGCTGCAACGCAATCGGCAAGTTTCGTGGCAGATTTTGGGCTTATAATGCGGTGCTTTACAGCGCCCATCACCCTAATTTTCCAAGTTATCGGGCGGCTATTTTTGGCGGAGGCTATTCGTTGGTCAGCCGCTGCCGAGCGTAAAACAGCGGAGCTATCGGAGCTTATATCGCGCGCGATGTTGCAAAGTGTTGGCTTGTTTTTGGTGACATCACCAATCTTGTTCACGCTGCTGTATGTTTTCCGAGAAGACTTGGGCTTTTCCCACCTCCATATTGCGCCTTTCCTGTTTTTGGCGGCGCTCGGCCAATGCGCGGTTAACTCTGTGTCGCAAGTGCGCATTCCGCTTAAAGATGAGCGCAGCTTCCTGATCTTTGATGGATTTCGGCTAGCCGGCCTCGCGTTTGGACTTTATGTGCTATCCGCCCTAATCGCATTCGAACACGCATTTAGTATGACGGCGCTCGCTCTCTATTCAGGCTATATCGTTTTTATATTTGTCAGAGTTTCAAAATGCGCGGCGCGTTAGGCGTGTTTCACAGATGGGATTGGCCGCGATTGGGCGGCCGCCGAATAAGGTTTTAGGACAAGATTTTACTGATGGCTAAGCAGTCTCGCCTTCCCATTATTCTTGTCGCCAACAATCCGTTCGGCCACCACTTGCTGACGTCGCAGCTGCTCGATCTTTATCGTGAACTTGATCTCGATACGAAAATTGTCTTGCTGTGTAACGGCGTGACTCAGGGAACGGAAATATCTGAAAGCGATCCTATCAAAGTCATTTCCTTTGCGACGAAATCCGGCGGGCCGTTGGCGCATATCAACCTTCTGTTCAAGCTTATTGCTCTGCGGTTCCAGCATCGCGGTGCTGCCTATCACTTGCGCGGATTTGTGGCTGGAATGGTGTTTTGGCTGAGCCGGCTTTTCATTCTGGGCTCTGCGAAATACATTTATGACCCGCGTGGTGCATTTTTCGTTGAGTGGCGCGAGGCAGGACGCTCACTATTGCTCAGCCGGTTGTTTGGTTTTGCCGAATCCAAATTGATCAAGCATTCGGTCAAGACGATCGTGACATCGAAGAAATTTGGCCGGCTTTACGAGCGGTTATTTGGGTACCGTTCGAAATATCTTACCATATACAATTCCACCAGTTTTGCTTTTGCAGGATCGGGAAAGGCCCTGCCCAAGCAAGGGCCAGTGCGCCTTGTCTATCTCGGCACGTTTAATTATTGGCATGATATGGATGAATTGTGCCGTGTGATGGATGCAGCAGCGCAGCAAATTGGACCCGACCGGACTGAGATTTTCATCTACACCTCGGCCAAATTTCACGAAGAAGCTCAACAAAAATTTAGCGCGATTGACTGCGCGGCTCTGCATATCGGATACGTCAATTATCACGATATTCCAGACGCCATGTCTGACAAACATATTGGTGTATCGGTCGTCCGCCCAACCCTATCGACCGGCATTGCTTCACCGATAAAAATTTCAGATTATGTGGCGCATGGACTTTTGCCGCTGTTGAATAGCGGGATTGGCGATTTTGACGGGCATTTCAAAGAAAATGGCTCAGCGATGCTTTACCGGTTTGGCGGCCAGGTCGATTTGTCCAAAATTGCAGCAGCCAAGACTGCGCCCAATAAGGCGGTTTATGAGAATGTTTCGCGTGCGCGATCACGCGAGAAATTAGCGCCAGTGGTTGAAAGATTGCTCAATGGATAGCGTCTACTCGATCATCTTGATGACTTTGGTGTTGGTTTCATACACCATCCTATTGTTCACGAAGAAGAATGCGTTCTGGCTAATCTGGGCCGGGTTGTTTGTGCTGGTTTCGATATTGCTGCGCAATGAGATCGATGTGACGCAAATCAGGGATTTTTCGGCTTACTTCGATAGTTTTCTGAAGGTCAAGCACAGCACAATCCCAACCCAATTGCTGTTTGAACCTTATCGTTTGATCGCTTTTCAAGTTGTCCTGCTGTTCGGTGATTTCGGCAGTTTGAGCCAAATTACAGCCTTTTACTATTTCCACTTTCTTGTGGTGACAGCCTTTTTCCTTTGGCTCGCATTTCAAGAGGAAGTCACTTTTGAAGTGAAGCTGATCCTCTTCCTGGCATTTTATCCAGCGATGGCATTTGTTTGGATCAGAGCTGGCATGGGGTATGTGGCAACTTGCTATCTCTTATATGCCTTTGCGTCCGGAAAGTTTCGCGCATTGCAGTTCGCAGTCCCTCTCTTTCACGCGAGCACAATCCCGATTTTGTTGGTATCAAAGATTAAGGATCTAAAACTGCTCCATAAAACAGCAATTTTGATTGTTGCAATGGTGGCGGTCTATTTCATTTTTGAATCGAGCTACGCGCAATATTTGGGCGATAAAGTTGAACGCTATTCTGATACAAGCGAGCGCCGCACTTCGCTCAACCTCATCCTGTTCCAAATCGCGAATGTATTGCTGTTCATTTATCTGGCCATCATCAACCCTCAGTTCCGGACCAATTTCGTTGTGCTCTTGCTGATGGGCATATGCGTTCTAATCTATTTCGTGAACCCGGTGATGGGTCTTAGAATGTTTCCATTCGTCTTGATTGCAAGCATCGTTCAACGCATCGAATTTCCGCGATTCAAGCTGCTAAGTTTGATCATTAGCGCCGGATATGTGCCGATTTATTACTTCCGCTTCGATCAGATATTTATATGACGAAAGCGCCCGCCATGATTGAGCCGTCAGTTGGGATTGTCCTGACCACCTACAATGGCGGAGAGTTTCTAGCCGATCAGCTGGATAGCCTTCTCGCGCAATCGGGAGTGTCGCTGCATATCTATGTCTTTGATGACAAAAGCAGTGATAGCACGATGGCGATATTGGAAAGCTATGCAGCGGCCAATCCTGGACGATTCACTGTTGTCCAAAACGATCCCAATTCTGGCGGAACGGGCCTGAATATTTTTCGTAATTTGCCCAATCTGCCACCGCATCATGATTTTGTCGCATTGGCAGATCAGGATGATATTTGGCTGCCTGAAAAGGTTGAAAGTGCGATTGCGGCTTTGAACAAGGAAAAGGCCGGGCTTTATTTTTCAAATCTGTTGATGTGGGACGGTAAAGAGGTTTTTGGCGTGGTCGAAAAGGCCAGCCCTTTGCAAAAGCGCGACTATTTGTTCGCCGGCGGCAGCGCGGGCTGCACCTATGTTTTGTCGAAAGAGTATTTCCAGCATTTGCAGCAAATCCTGCGCGAAACTGAGCTGGGCGATATCCGCCGCATCTCGCATGATTGGATCATTTACTTCCTCGCGCGGCACCATGGGTATAACGTCTGCGCTTCCGGCGATGCTCTGATCAAATACCGGATTCACCCAGAGAGCCAATATGGCGGCATGTCATTAGGCGGTATCGGCGCGGTTTCGCGCAAATACAAAATGCTGCGCGCCGGTTTTCTGCGCGATCAGATTAGCAATGCTCTGCTGTTCGCGCGGGAAGGAACCGAAGACCGCGCCATCCTATTGAACGCGGCAAAGGGGCGATTGAGCCGTCTGGCCGTCTTATTCAAATACCGTTTCACTTTGGTGCGCAAGAAGCCGCGCTTGCTATCGCTTCTGTTCGCATTCTTGTCTTTTCGTTAGAAGGCTTTAGCAGCGGGCAGCAAAACCGCGCTGTACCAAACAATCTCCGCTTGGCCGCCATGTCAGCGATAAGGAAACCGAAATTGTCCGCTAGTCCTATCTTCATCATTGGCGCTGCCCGGTCCGGCACCAAATTCCTGCGCGATTGCTTGCGCGCGGATGAGCGGATTTGCGCTGTGCCCTATGATGTGAATTATATCTGGCGTTACGGACAGCCCAATGGAACGCATGATGTGATCGCAGCGGATAGCGTGGATGAGGCGCAGATTCGCTTCATTCGCAAGGCTATTGGGCAGCAGGCTCGTTTGAAAAATGACGGAATTTTGCTCGAAAAAACCGTATCCAATTCCTTGCGTGTTCCGCTGGTTGAGACTGTCTTTCCCGATGCGCGTTACATCCATCTGGTGCGCGATGGCCGCGATGTTGCTGTCAGCGCGATGCGCGAATGGGCCGCGCCGCCGGATTATCGGCGCCTGTTAGAAAAGCTCATGCGCATACCCTTTTCCAATCTGCCCTATGTCTTTTGGTTCATGCGCAATTCGATTCTTGGCGGCGGGAGTAAGGATTCGGATCATGTGAAGGTTTGGGGTCCGCGCTATCCCGGTATCGAAGAGGATACTAAGGCGCGCTCTTTGGCTGAGGTTTGCGCTATCCAATGGCAAAAATCTGTTGAGCAATCTTTGGCTGATTTTGCCGCCATTCCCGATGACCGCGTCTTCACCATCCGGTATGAGGATCTGGTGAGTGATGGTTCGAAAATCACTGCTCTTGCGCAAGGGTTGCAGCTGGATGCCGGCGCAATCAGCAGCTCTTGGGAAGCGACTGTCAATCCGGGTAAGAAGCGCGATTTGACGCCAGAGCAAAAGGCAGTTCGCGCACAGGTTGAAGCCGTTTTGAGCGAAACCTTGCAAAGCCTCGACTATAGTTTGGAGACCCAATCGTGATTGATGCTGTTCCGTTTTTCAGACCGTCTGTTGGCGAGCGCGAGATCGAAGCTGTCACACAGACTTTACGCTCTGGTTGGCTTACATCGGGTCCGGCGGCAAAGGCATTTGAAGAAGAGTTCACCGAAGTTTTGAACGCCGAAGCTGGCCCAAACCCTGATCCGCGTCCTCTTCATTCCATCGCCGTAAACTCAGCCACAGCCGCGCTCCATTTGGGGCTTGAGGCGTTGGGAGTAGGGCATGGCGACGAAGTTCTGGTTCCAACGCTGACCTTCACCGCAACGGCAGAAGTTGTCCGTTATCTGCGCGCAACGCCGGTTCTGGTTGATATTGATCCCGACACATTCTGCATTGATCTGGCTGCAGCAGAGGCAGCGATCACAAAAGCGACCAAGGCGATTATGCCGGTGCATTTTGCGGGCCGACCCTGCGATATGACTGGCCTGCGCGCTCTGGCGGATAAGCATGGCCTGTCGATCTTAGATGATGCGGCGCATGCTCTGCCTGCATCTCATTCTGGTGAGGCAATTGGCACAAGCCTTGCCGATGTCACAGCATTCAGTTTCTACGCCAATAAGACCATGACTACAGGCGAAGGCGGAATGCTTGTCACCCGCGATCCAAAAATTGCGGACAGAGCGCGGGTCATGCGCCTGCACGGTATTGACCGTGATGTGTTCAACCGTTTCTCGGACAAGAAAGCATCCTATTATTACGATGTTGTCGCGCCGGGCTTTAAATACAATCTCACCGATATGGCCGCATCCATGGGCCGCGTTCAGCTGGAGCGCTTGGAGGAATTTCACACGCGCCGAACGGAATTGAAAGACCGCTATCTTGAGCTGCTTTCCGGCCTGCCGCTTATCATGCCGCCGGAGGCTGCAACCGGCGATGTGCATTCTTGGCATCTTTTCATTATTCAATTGACCGATGATGCCAAAATTTCTCGCGACGACTTGGCCAAAGGTTTGCAGGAACACAATATCGGCATTTCGCTGCATTATCAGCCGCTGCATAAAATGACCTATTGGGCCAGCATGACGTCTGGTTCGTTCCCTGCCGCTGACGCCTATTTCGAGCGCTGCCTGACCATCCCTTTGTTCATGGACATGCGTGATGAGGAACAGGATTACGTTGTTCAGGTGCTGAAAAAGCTGCTGGGCTGATGATCCGCGCGTTCGACATTCTGATCTCTGCTGCGGTCTTGCTACTGACTTTACCGCTGATCGTGATAGTCGCGATTGCTATCAAAATATCTTCGCCGGGTCCGATCCTCTACCCCGCTGACCGCGCCGGATTGGGCGGCGGCAATTTCCGCATGTTCAAATTCCGATCTATGCATGTGAACAGCGGCGGGTCCGATATTACCGGCACCAATGATCCCAGAATTTTTGCCGTCGGCAACATCATCCGCATGCTCAAACTGGATGAGCTGCCGCAGTTTGTGAATGTGATTAAAGGCGAAATGGCGATCGTCGGACCGCGGCCAGAGGCGCCCGGTATTGTTGCAGATCACTATGCGCCGTGGATGCACGACACGCTAAAAGTCCGGCCCGGCATCACCTCGCCCGGCGCGATATTCTATTATGCTTTCGGTGATGAATTATTGGCTGCTGACGACCCCGAAAAGGCCTATTTGGACAATCTGCTCGCGCCCAAGCTGGCGCTGGATTTGGCCTATTCGCAGCGCGAGAATGTGCTTTCCAACATCATCATAATCGCTCACACGGCCATTGCGATTGTCTGCAAAGCGGCGGGCAAACCCATAGGTCCGCAGGGGCGCGATATCACCGCAGCTGCAAAGTGGGTGGATGCGAGCAAGTTTCAGATTGCGAAGGCTGACTGAGCGGGCTCAATCTAGCCTTTCAACAGACCTTCCAAATAACGGCCATAATCATTCTTGCCGAACATGGCCGCGCGCTGCTTCATTTCCTCATCTGAAATCCAGCCTTGCGCGTATGCGATTTCATCAAGGCTGCCTGTCTGCATTCCTTGGCGTTGTTCAAGTGTCCGCACGAAATTGCCGGCATCCAGCAGGCTGGCGTGTGTGCCAGTATCCAGCCAAGCAAAGCCGCGGCCCATCAGGCTGACGTTAAGCTGACCATCGTCCAAATAGCTTTCAAGCAGCGTAGTAATTTCCAATTCACCGCGCGGAGATGGCTTAACTTTTGCAGCGCGCTGCGGCGCAGTGCCGTCAAGGAAATAAAGGCCCGTCACCGCATAATTGGAGGCGGGGTTTTCCGGCTTTTCGACAATGGATTGCACCGACCCATCATCAGCAAAGCTGACCACGCCGTAACGCTCTGGATCGGCGACATGATATCCAAAAACCGTGCCGCCCGTCTCTTGCTTGCCTGCATCCACTAGCAATTCAGGAAGGCCGTGGCCGAAGAAGATATTGTCACCCAGCACCATGGCAGAGGGCGCTCCATCAAGGAAATCTTCTGCCAGCAAATATGCCTGTGCCAAACCATCCGGACTTGGCTGTTCGATATAGGTCAGGCTGATGCCCCATTGGCTACCATCGCCCAAAGTCCGCTTAAATTGAGCCTGATCCTCTGGCGTGGTGATCATCGCAATCTCGCGGATGCCCGCCAGCATCAATACGCTGAGCGGATAATAGATCATCGGCTTGTCATAGATCGGCAGCAATTGTTTGGAGACGCCCAGCGTCACCGGATAAAGCCGCGTGCCTGATCCACCTGCGAGGATGATGCCTTTGCGTTCCATGATTGTGAATTCCTTGTCTTTAAACTTCAGTTGGGCGTGTCTAGGCGCCGCCTACTTTGTTTTGGATTTTGCCGTGCCAAGCCGCTCGCCCACACCCTTGCGGTTCATGAGCGGTTGCCACCAATCTTCATTATCTAGATACCATTGAACGGTGCGTTCTAACCCTTCTTCTACTGTAACAGACGGGCGCCAGCCAAGCTCTGTGCGGATACGGGTAGGGTCTATCGCATAGCGCGCATCATGACCCGGGCGGTCCGCAACGAATGTGATCAGATCAGCATATGATGATCCATCATCGCGCGGGCGCAACCGGTCCAAAGTGCTGCAAATCGTCTTTACCAGCGTAAGGTTGCTGCACTCATTTTCACCGCCAATGTTGTATGTCCGGCCCACTTCGCCTTTTGCCACTACGGTCAGCAGGGCGTCGGCGTGATCTTCTACGTATAGCCAATCGCGCACATTCGAACCATCGCCGTAAATCGGTAGCGGTTTGCCATGCAGCGCGTTGATGGTGACGACGGGGATCAGCTTTTCTGGGAAGTGATAGGGGCCATAATTATTGGAGCAATTGGTCAGCAAAATCGGCAGACCATATGTTTCTGCCCATGCCCGAACCAAGTGGTCAGAGCTGGCTTTGGACGCTGAATATGGGCTGCGCGGATCGTACGAAGTATCTTCGGTAAATTGAATTTCTGGATCATCGGGCAGCGAGCCATACACTTCATCTGTGCTGATGTGATGGAAACGGAAACTGTCTGGCTTGCCTTGATCCGTCCAGTAAGTGCGCGCAGCATCCAACATGTTGAATGTGCCAACGATATTGGTTTCGATAAATTCTGCTGGCCCGTCGATTGATCGGTCAACATGGCTTTCCGCAGCCAAATGCATGATCACATCGGGTTTGTGATCGGCAAAGATGCGTGCCAAGGCGTCGCGGTCGCGAATATCTGCATGCTCGAAAGCGTAATTCGGACTGTCATCAACCGATGCCAAATTTTCCAAACAGGCGGCATAAGTCAACGCATCCAGATTGATAACGCTATGACCTTGGCCAATTGCAAGGCGAATGACAGCAGAGCCGATAAAGCCGGCCCCGCCGGTGACAAGAATTTTCATAGAGCTTTCTCAATAGCATAGATAGCAGCAGGCGCGGCCATAGGCGTCCTGTCTGAATGGTCAAATATAATGTCGTTTCAAATGCATGGCACGGCGCCTGAACGACCACGTTCCAGCAACTGACCGGTGAGCATTGGCATGGCAAGTATGAACAGCACCAAAAGAAGCGCAATTTCTCCCAGTTAATCCGGGCGACAGGACGATGGTTTAGCTTGCCAATACTCCGCATTACCATCTATTGCGCTTGCGATTATCCAGCCCCCTTGGGCCAATTACAGAATTGCCTCTTATCTCCACCACCATGCCTTCAGACCGCAATGCATCGCAGACCAAGGCATGGGTAGCCTTGGGGCTGATGGTGCTGATTGTTGGTGCATTTGGCGGGACCGCGCGCGAGGATTTGGCGCAAGTCGCGGTTTTGCGGCCTTTGGCGGCGCTAATGCTAATACCCGCAATATACTGGTTTGCTTGGGACCGGACAAAGGGGCTTCGGTTCTTGTTGCTGCTTGTCGGCTTACTGGCAGTATGGATGGCGGTACAGCTGGTGCCGCTGCCGCCTGACATTTGGCAGAACTTGCCCGGCAGAGCGCCTGTGGCGAATTTGGACGTTTTGATAGGCAATTCTGATCACTGGAGGCCCATTTCCATGGCTCCGGTAAGAAGCTGGAATGCATTGAGCAGCCTAATCGTTCCTGTGACCGCCTTGCTTTTGGTGGTTAGCCTGCAGGCCAAATCGCGGATGCTGCTTTGGCTTTTGGCGGCATTGGGGCTCGTCAATGCTTTGCTAGGTCTGATGCAAAAGGCTGCGGGCAATGGAGCCTTGCATTTTTACCGTATTACCAACGAAAATGGCCCCGTTGGACTGCTCGCAAATGAGAACCATTCCGCGACCTTTTCCGCTCTTTCAATGTTGGTTGTGGCCTATCTCGCATCAGAAGCGCGCAAACGTAACGATCCGATGTGGCTACGGTTCGCTTACCCCGCTGCATATCTTATGATGCTTTTGGTAGTTCTAGTGAACGGGTCGCGAGCCGGATTGGTATTTGGCTTTTTTGCCGTGCTGGTTAGTCTAATTATGTTCCGGCCCAAAAATGGCGAAAAATCGCCGCCTTCTAGCGCCCAAAGGCAAGGCGGATTTGCCGTCAACAAGGCTGCCCTGACGAAATGGGTTTTTGGTATCTCAGCCGCTGCGATTGTCGGACTAATCTTGATCTTCGCGTTTTTTAATGACGTTCCCGCGCTTCAACAACTTTTGACCAAAGACCCGTTTGATGATCTGCGGACACTGCTATTCCCAACGATTAGCAAGATGCTGGCTACGTTTTGGTTGCTTGGTGTCGGGTTCGGGGCCTTTAAAGACAGCTATCATCAGTTTGAGGCCACTGAATTGTTAATGCCGCGCTATGTCAATCACGCGCATAATGATTGGATGCAGATTGTGATCGAGGGCGGTCTGCCAGCGACTTTAATCTTGATCGCATCTTTGATTTGGTTCGCTGTGAACGTCATCAAGATGATCAAAGCCCGAGGTCTTTTATCAAGCGCAATCTTATTCTGGGTCGGTTGTTTGGCGATCATTGGAGCGGCATCTATAGTCGACTATCCGCTGCGGACCCCGATCTTTCAGTTTTTTGGTATTTGGCTTTTGGCCAGCTTGGCGATAGAGAATTTCCGCAAGGGACCGAGCGACAAAAGCTTAGAGCAGAGAAGAAAGATTGAATTTGCCCACTAATCTCTCCCCGTCATTGGTAAATGCGCTAGCGCAATTGCGCAGGTTGGCCCTTTGTGTGTTCGCTGCCAGCCTATTGAGTGCTTGCGCGACAGACCGCACTTATGGTGCATCAAGCAGTGTTGAACTGACTGATTTGGCCACGTTGCCGGCTCCGCAAAACAGCTATAATTATGTGATCGGCCCGCAAGAGCTGCTCAACGTTACAGTGACGAATTCAGAATTGCTGAGCGGCCCGTTTCTAACAGATGGAGCCGGGCAAATCGCCTTTCCACTGGTTGGCACACTGAATTTGAATGGCATGACCCCCAATGAAGCGGCCCGTTTGATTGCTGACAATCTTCGGGGCGATATCGTTAAACGGCCACAAGTAAACGTCATTCCTGAAGAGATCGAAGAACTGGAATTTTCGGTTGGCGGACAGGTTAAAAAGCCCGGTAGCTATCCGGTGGTGAACAATCTGACACTTATGCGGGCGATGAATATTGCTGGCGGACAGACAGAATTTTCTGACCTTAATCAGGTGTTGGTATTTCGCGAAGTCGGCGGGCAATCATACATCGGTGTTTATAATCTGAAAGCTATTCGGTTAGGCAATGTGGCGGACCCCAAATTGTATCCCAATGATGTTGTCATGGTTGGCGAATCTGCTGCCAAACGCCGGCTTGAAACAATTCTCGAAATTTTGCCCACTGTGATCAGCTCTGCGATCTTGGTTGACCGGCTGGGGTCAAGCAATTGACCTCGCGCCCGCAATTGCCTGCCGCCCAAGGGACGGCAAACAGCGCCGCGCCTGGCGACAATGGCACCACTTACACCGACCAAAAGAGCGAAATGTTCTTTGATCTTGAGCGTTATTGGCAAGAAGCGCTCAACATCAAATATTGGATCGCCGCGATTGTCCTGGCTGGATTGATTGCGGGCGTAGTGGTCACAATGCTGACCACGCCGCTGTATAAAGCCAACTCGCGTCTAGAAGTGACTCAGGCCGTCGCAAATGTCACCGATTTAGGGACGCTGGATGCAGAAAGCACAATTTCAGAACTGCAATATCTCAATACGCAATATGAGCTGCTAGAGTCGCGGTTCATGGCGCAGCGCGCTAGCGAAGCGGGCAATCTGGCACGTGACGAAGCATTCTTGGAAGCTTTCGGCTTTGGCGAAGGGCGCGAGGCTACAGAACAGCAAATTCTTGGCATATTGCTTGGGAATGTGTCCGTTTCACCGATTGAACAATCCAGTCTGGTTGATGTTAGTTTTTCCAGTTCTTCGGCTGCTGTTTCGCAGGATATAGCGAACCTTTGGGCTCAAGAATTCATTGCTGCAAACTACGAAAAGCGGTTTGGCGACAACATTCAGGCCCGCGAGTATTTGCAGAACCAGATTGAGGAACTGCGTGACAGTTTGGCGGTCTCTGAACAGGAATTGGTGCAATATGCCAATTCCAATGAGATCCTGATCCTCAACAATGGCGGTTCAAATGGAAGCAGCACGGAATCGGCGAGCCAAACTCTCATAGGCGCAGAGCTGACCGCCTTTAACGAGGCGCTCGCAAGCGCTGTTGCAGACCGGATTGCGGCAGAAGCTGAATTTGCATCAGCGGGCGCTAAAGTGTCTGTTACCAGCAGCGGGCTGACAGAGCGTTTGGCAGAAGCCAGGGCAGAGCTTGCAGAACTTTCAGCAAACTTTGGCCCGGAATATCCTCCGCGCAAAGAAGCTGCCGCAAAAGTTGCATCATTGCAAAACGCGATTGGGCAAAGCAATCGCGAGGTGAATACTGTCTCTCGGTCTGATGCGCGCGCAAAACTTTTGGCCGCTCGGTCCAAGGAATCTGAGCTGCGCAGTCAATTGCGCTCTTCGAAATCGGATTTTCTAACCCAGCAGGATCAAGGCATTCGCTACGGCATTCTTAAGCGTGAAGTTGATACTGAGCGCGAACTTTACGATAGCCTATTGCAACGGTTGAAATCGCTTGAGGCTTCCGGAGCCGGGCAGAATAACATCAAGTTGATTGATGAAGCCCAATTGCCGCGCTCTGCTTATTCGCCGGTCTGGCCGGTCAATCTGGCGATCGCATTGTTTGCGGCATTGGCTCTTTCGGCTCTGCTGCTCTTCATCCGGCTGACGCTCAGCCAAACTCTGCGCGATCCGCAAGATGTGAAGCGCGAATTGAGCCTATCGCTGCTTGGCGCCATTCCGAAAAGCAAAGACCCCAACCTTGTGGGCCAATTGGAACAGCGATCTTCGGAAATCAACGAAGCTTACGCATCGGTTCGCTCGAATCTCAGCTTCCTTACATCCGAAGGCGCACCCAAAATTCTTATGCTGACGTCATCGGTACCGTCTGAAGGTAAGTCGATTTCGTCAGTCGCATTGGCGGCAAGTTTTGCGCAATTGGGCAAGAAAACGCTGCTGCTTGATGGCGATTTGCGCAATTCAAAATTGAATAAGACGTTGGACTTTGAACCCGCGCATCGCGATGGACTTGCCGGCGTGCTGTCTGGCCAACTGCCTAGCCTGGCAAGCGCTGTGGAACATTTTGAACCGTTTGGCATCGACTTTGTGCATTCGGGCCCTGTGCCGCCGAACCCTATCGAGCTTTTGGCTGGTGACCGGATTAAGCGCGTTCTGGCCGATGCGCGTGAGCAATATGACCAAGTCATTATCGATGGAGCGCCAGTTTTGGCGATTGCGGATGCACTGGAATTATCAGCGTCTGTTGACGGTGTAATCTATGTGATCGAAGCGGATCGGATTAAATTGCGCGCTATCGGACGGGCCGTGGATCGGCTGCGCGGCGCTGGTGCTGATATCAAAGGTGCAATCGTCACCAAAATTGACCAACGACAAACATCTTACGGTTACGGATATGGCTACGGCTATGGCTACGGTTACGGCAATGACAAAGCCGACGATTAGTCAGATGATGATGGCAATTGCTGGCGGTGTATATGCGTAAACCGCGCTGGGGCAGGCTAATCCCAATCACTGCGGCATCATTGGTGCTGGCATTTATGCTTGGCGTTCAAGCGATGAGCGGTGTGGTCACGCGCTCCAGTCCGGATTTGGCCTTGCAGCTCAACCCCGCCAATGGTGCGGCAATGGGGCGTTTGGCTTTTTTGAATTTGTCGCAAGCCGTTCAAGATGGCCAAGAAATTGACGAGGCGGCGCTTGGAAGCCTGCCGCTGGCGCAAAAGGCCTATCGATTAGAGCCAATCAACGCATCTTCGCTGGCCATATTGGCGCGTTCGCAATCCGGCGATGAGCAGCGTTCCGCGATATTGGCGGAGGCTTTGAAACTCAATCGCCGCTCATTTACTTTGCAGAGCTTAGCCCTTGAACAGCATGGCAAAGCCGAAGACCTGCCGCGTTTTGTCGAATCCTTGGATCAGATGCTGCGGGTTCATCCAGAGCGGCTGGCGGATTTTGAGCCTGCTTTGACCCAGGCATTATCGCAAGAAAACGCCATCCCCAGTTTTATCATTGTCTTTGCAAAGCAGTCGCCTTGGCAATTGCGGTTTTTGAAATCGGCAGCGACCAAGCCAAGTGCGACTCCCAATCTCGCCGAGCTTACTCGTCAGATTGAACTCAATGATGATGAGCTGAATCAGGTAATCATCAAACGATTGAGCGGCACCAAGAATTTTGCAGAAGCACTGAAACATCTGAAATGGGTTCGCGGCCGTACCGAAAATTCAGGAGCAGTTGATGCGGGCGAAAATTCGGCTTGGCCGGCGCGCTATGCTCCGCTCGACTGGCGGTTTGCCGATAGCAGGCAGGTTCGCGCGCAGCTAAGCCGTGATGGCAGCGAGGTCGAGGTTTTCGTTAGGTCCGGCAATGGCGGCGAGCTGATGTCGCGCGTTGTTCCGGCACCGGCACCCTCCAGCACTGTTCGCATTTCCCATGATATCGGCCCAGACAGCCAGTTGGATTCGATAAGGCTGGAGCTGCTTTGCGGAAGCGCGGATACTCCGTTTCAAACCACCAGATTTGCGGATATTTCAGATGGCGTTTCTTTCGAAGGGATGCCAGCCAATTGCGGTTTTGTGACGATCCGCATTCACGGACGCGCTTCTACTGGCCGGCCAGCGATCAGAGGTGCGATTCAATCTCTCACAGTTTCGTGATGCCGTTACAGCGTTAGATCCGCTTTTCCATCTTCGAACATATTTTTGAGGTCGTAGATCACGGCTTCGGCCTTACCCAAAGAGCGAGCCCAACTGATCCCAGCCTTGACAAAAGCTGAGTGTGCGACAGCTCCAATCACCGCGTCATAGTCACCCGGCTTTGGTTCAGCGACCAGATCAAGACCATATTCGCGGCGGGCCTCGTCTGCATCGACCATGGGGTCATGCACATCCACCGTCACGCCGTAATCCTCAAGCCCTGCGATCACATCCACGACTTTGGTATTGCGCAGGTCAGGGCAATTTTCTTTGAAGGTCAGTCCCAAGATCAGCACGCGCGAACCGTTCACTTGAATGAACTGCTTGAGCATCTTTTTGACCAAAGTAGACGCGACAAAACCGCCCATATCATCATTGATCCGGCGGCCCGCGAGGATGACTTGCGGGTGATAGCCTGTCGTCTCAGCCTTATGTGTCAGATAATATGGATCAACGCCGATGCAGTGCCCGCCAACTAGGCCGGGCGTAAAGGGCAGAAAATTCCATTTAGTGCCGGCTGCTTCCAGCACTTTTGATGTTTCAATATCAAGCTTGCTGAAAATGATCGCCAGCTCGTTAATCAGTGCGATATTGAGATCACGCTGCGTGTTTTCGATAACTTTGGCGGCTTCAGCGACCTTGATCGTATCCGCTTTAAAAGTGCCTGCGGTGATGATCTCTTGGTAAAGCGCGTCGACTGTGTCCGCGACCTCTGGTGTTGAACCAGAAGTGACTTTCAAAATGCTGGGAAGGCGGTGCTCTTTATCGCCCGGATTGATCCGTTCAGGACTATAACCGCAGAAGAAGTCTTGGTTGAAGGTAAGGCCTGATGCCTCTTCCAGCACGGGTACGCAGTCTTCCTCGGTCGCGCCGGGATAGACAGTGCTTTCATAAATTACGATGTCGCCGCGTTTCAGCACCGAACCCACTAGCTTGGATGCGCTGATCAGCGGAGTGAGATCGGGCTTTCGGTGGTCATCGATAGGGGTTGGGACGGTGACGATATAGATCGAGCAGTCGGCGAGCTCAGCTGGATTGCTTGAATAGGTCAGATGCTTGGCTTCGAGCAGTTCCGGCGCATCCACCTCATCCGTTCTATCGAACCCTTTTTCAAGTTCGGCGATGCGCGCCTGATTGATGTCAAAGCCCGTAACCTCGCGGATCTTCCCAAATTCCACGGCAAGCGGCAGGCCAACATAGCCCAATCCGATTACCGCTATTTTGGCCTTTTGGGGCGCTGGTTCAGTCATAATTGCCGTGCTTTCTTCAATATCGCTTTGCTCCGCTTTAGGTGGCGTGAGGAAAGATATGGTAAAGAGCGTGCTGACTGATGACCTTGCGTCAGCCAAATATTTACCAAGCTCTGCGATAGAGTGCGCATAGCGCCAAATCGCGCAGCACATTTGAAAAGAGCAATGGTTTGACTGAGACTGCAGAAAAGAAAATCCTCATCATCTTTGGCACGCGCCCAGAGGCGATAAAGCTGTTCCCAGTGGTCCATGCTCTTGAAGCTACTGACGGTTTGCAGCCGATTGTCTGCGTTACTGCCCAGCATCGCGAAATCTTGGATCAAGTGCTGGAAATCGGTCAGGTCGCGCCTGATTTTGACCTTGATATTATGCAGCCTGACCAAAGTCTGGACGAGCTGACCTCGCGGCTGCTCCTCAAAATTGGCGGCGTGATGGATGAGGTGCAGCCCGACCGTGTTATCGTGCAGGGCGATACGGCCACGGCCATGGTTGGCGCGCTGGCGGCCTATTATCGTAAGATTCCTGTCGGTCATGTTGAGGCTGGATTGCGCAGCTACAATATCTATCACCCGTGGCCCGAAGAAGTGAACCGCAAGATCATCGGCACAATCGCTGATATGCATTTTGCGCCAACTGAAACTTCGGCAGGCGCTCTGATCAAAGAAGCTGTGTCCGCCGATCAAGTGCATATCACCGGCAATACGGTGATCGATGCTTTGCATTGGGTGACGAAAAAGATCGCAGCACAGCCTGAATTGGCGAGCGGATTGGACGATCTAAAAGCGCGCTTTGCTGGCAAACGCATCGTCGGCGTGACCAGCCATCGGCGTGAAAACTTTGGCGGCGGATTAGAGAAAATCGCGGGCGCTATCGCTGATCTGGCAAAGCGTGATGATATTGCGCTGATATTCCCCGTACACCCCAACCCCAATGTTCGCGCCGTTATGGATGCCGAGCTAAAGGGTTTGGATAATGTCGCAATGATCGAACCGCTCGATTATCCGCATTTCGTCCATTTGCTATCTGTCGTTGATCTAATGCTAACTGATAGCGGCGGCGTTCAAGAAGAAGCGCCAGCCCTGGGCAAGCCGGTTCTGGTCATGCGCGAGACAACCGAGCGGCCCGAAGGTGTTGAGGCCGGAACGGCCAAGCTCGTGGGAACAGACCGCGCTGCGATTGTGGCTGCGGCGACCAAACTGCTCGATGATACGGCGGAATATGAAGCGATGGCGCGCGCGCACAATCCCTTTGGCGATGGCACCAGCAGTCAGCAAATTGCGAAGCTTCTGTTGGGCTAAAACAAAACAATCAGAACACCGTTACCGGTAAATTTACCTCTTTGCGCCAAAGACTTCTTACGAATCTAATTCTGAGGAAGTCTATTTCATGCGCGGTGATGATCTGCCCAAAGTTTGCGTTGTCGGTCTTGGCTATATTGGCCTGCCTACAGCTGCCGTAATTGCCCGTTCGGGAATGCATGTTCACGGCGTGGATGTGACGCAAAGCGTGGTCGATACGATCAATCGCGGCGAGATTCATATCGAAGAGGTCGATTTGGACGGCCTTGTTCAGGGCGTGGTCCAACGCGGTCTTTTGAAAGCCGCAACCACTGTCGCACCTGCCGATGTGTTTGTGATCGCTGTGCCAACCCCCTTCACCAAAGACGGATCGCACGCTCCCGATATTTCTTACGTATTATCTGCAGCTGAAAACGTGGCCGAGGTTTTGAAAGCTGGCGATACGATTATTCTGGAATCGACCTCTCCGGTAAGCACCACCGAACAGATGCGCGATTTGATCGCGGCAAAGCGCCCTGACCTCAAAATGCCGGGCATGTCAGATGGTACGCCGGATGTGGCGATTGCTTACTGTCCTGAGCGTGTTCTTCCCGGCAAAATCCTCGAAGAGTTGACCAATAATGACCGCTCAATCGGAGGGATTACCCCGCGCTGCGCTCGCAAAGCGTTGTCATTCTACAAGCGTTTCGTTCGCGGCACTTGCGTAACAACTGATGCGCGTTCGGCTGAAATGACCAAGCTGGTTGAGAACGCCTACCGCGATGTGAACATTGCTTTTGCAAATGAATTATCAGTGATTTCCGATGCGATGGATTTGGATGTGTGGGAAGTGATCAAACTTGCCAATCGCCACCCACGCGTAAACATCCTTCAACCGGGTCCCGGCGTGGGCGGCCACTGTATCGCGGTGGACCCGTGGTTTATCGTGCATGGCGCGCCATCTGAAAGCCCGCTGATCCGCGCCGCTCGCGGCGTAAACGATGGCAAAATCCATCATGTGATCGCTCAGGCGGATGCACTTATCAAAGGCAATCCAAAGGCGAAAATCGCCTGCCTCGGCCTAGCGTTTAAAGCAAATATCGATGATTTGCGCGAAAGCCCTGCGCGGCTGGTCGCATCAACTCTTGCCCGCCAATATGGTGAGCGTGTGCAGATCGTAGAACCTTACATCCCAGAACTGCCTGCCGAATTTGCTGGCACTGGCGCGGGTCATGTAGACATCGACACCGCGCTAGAGGAATGCGACATCATGATCGTTCTGGTCGATCACGATATCTTTAAATCGGTTCCATTGGCAGAGCGCGCGAGCAAGCAAGTGTATGACACGCGCGGTATCTGGCCCGACCAGCCGTCTGGCGAAGTCAGCGAGCCTGTACCGCTCCGCAAGGCAGGTTAAAACTACTCCGGAAAGCCTTCAAACGCAGGAATGTCGCCAAGGTTCTTCATGTAGAACAGGCGATCAGACGTTTGGATTTGAACGCCCGGTGCGTTGGAATTATTCTCGTCCAAGGTTGCGGATTGCACGTCAATCAGACCGGGCAGATGCTCCGCATTGGTATAGGCGATGCCGGTTCCGCATGTTCCGCAAAACTTGCGGTGGGCATTGCCGGAACTGTTGTAATCGGTCAGCTCCCCCTTGGTTAGGGTAAAGCTATCCTCTGGCATCATCAGCCAAGCCATCGCTGGCGCTCCGGATGATGCGCGGCAATCGGCACAGTGGCACAGGGCGTGCCCCGTAATCTCTCCGGTCAGCTCGTACCGAACTGCGCCGCATTGGCATCCACCTGTCGCTTTCATAAGCCTATCCCTTCAAAGTTCTATTGCCCCTCAACCCAATGCAATATCCGGCGCGTCCTCCTGCTTCATCCCGACCGTGTGATAGCCAGCGTCTACATGGTGGATCTCTCCGGTTACGCCCGATGAAAGGTCGCTGCAGAAATACAAGCCAGCCCCGCCCACATCGTCGATCGAGACATTGCGGCGAAGGGGTGAATTATACTCGTTCCATTTGAGGATATAGCGGAAATCGCCGATACCGCTTGCGGCCAGAGTCTTAATCGGTCCGGCAGAGATTGCGTTTACGCGGATATTCTTTGGCCCCAAATCATTGGCGAGATATTTGACGCTGGTTTCCAGTGCGGCCTTGGCCACGCCCATTACATTGTAATGCGGCATGACTTTTTCCGCGCCATAGTAAGTCAGCGTGACGATCGAACCGCCGCCGGTGATGCTGCCATCTTCATTTTCAACAACGGGCGGCATCATGGCAGAGGCGCGCTTAGCCACCGCTGCTAATGAGAACACGGAGATGTTCATCGTCATCAGGAAATTATCGAGCGACGTATCAAGATAATGCCCGCGCAGTTCGTTTTTGTCCGAAAAGCCGATTGCATGAATAACGAAATCGAGCGTGTCCCACCGCTTTTTCAACGTGTCGAACGCGCTGTCGAGCGCATCCATATCCGATACATCGCATTCAAACACGAAGTCTGAACCAAGCTCTTCAGCAAGCGGCTTGACGCGTTTTGCCAAAGCGTCGCCTTGATAGGAAAACGCCAGTTCAGCCCCTTGGGCTGCTAGCTGTTTGGCAATGCCCCAGGCCAGCGATTTGTTGTTCGCAAGGCCCATAATTAGCCCCCGTTTTCCCTTCATCATATCGCTCATCCATCTGTCTCCTCGTCCGTGTCTTTCGCCGCTAACGCATCCGCCAAACTAGCGTTTAATTCTGCGCCCATAACCAGTCCTAGCCCCACGAGCCAGAAAAAGAAGAGCACCAGCATGATACCTGCCAGACTGCCGTAGATTAAGTTGTAAGTCACCACTTGGCTAACGACCATTGGCATGACGGTGGTCACGAAAAGCCACCATAGGGTGGTTGCTAATGCGCCGGGCCATTTGGGATATGCGCGAACCCTGTAGGCCGAAGGGGTCAGCGTGAGAAAAACAAGATAGAGCGAGATAAACAGGCCCAGTGCCGGGACAATTCGGGAAAGCTGGAGACCCTCAAGGCTATCGAGCAGTTGCGGAGACCAACTGGCGATGGCTTGCTGCGCGGTGCCGATGGCGACTTGAGCAAATAAGGACACCATCATTAGCAGCACGGCGACCAAAATCACCGCAATGCTAAACAGTCGCGATTGCCAATATGGATAGGCAAGCCGCGTGTCATAAGCGCGGCGCATAATGTCGCGGATGGATTCGATTAAGCTGGATAGCGTCCAAAGGCCCGCCGCGGCTCCCACCCAAATCAGCCAGCCCGTATCCGCCTCAACCGTACTGCGCGCAACTGGCCCAACGATTTCTCGCACTGTTGGTGTGGTTGCGGTCAAAACCGTGTCGATCATAGCGGTTTGAAAAGCCGCGCTACCAAACAAAGGGAACAATGCTGCGCCCAGAATGAAAAAGGGAAAAATCGCCAGCATCGAAAGATAGGCAAGGTTGCCTGCGTGGATAAACCCATCATCCCAAGTGCGCACTGCTGTTCGCTGCACAACGGGCATAGCTTTGGTAAGGAATGGTGTATCCATTGGGCGGTCCACCTACCAGACCTGACTAAAAGCCAAACTTGGCGCGCGGATTGCTGTCATCTTTCCACCCGTCCAAACGCTTGATGAGATCGGCAGAATCCTCCGGCATTTGCACCTCTAACGTGACCAATTGATCACCGTTTTTGCCCGATTTGGTGCTGAAACCCTTGCCCTTAAGTCGCATGACCGTGCCGCCGTTGGTGCCCGGCTTAATTGTCAGCATGACGGGCCCGTCTGCCGTGGGGCATTTGACCTTTGCGCCGTGAAGCGCCTCATCAATGGTCAGCGGTAAATCCATGCGGATATGGTCGCCATCGCGGCGGAAAAATGGATGGGCGTCAACCTCAATCATCACTAACCCATCACCTTTTCCGCCTGCTCCATCATGCCCTTTGCCTTTAAGGCGCATTTGCGTGCCATCCTCGACACCGGCTGGCAGTTTTAGCGAGATCGTTTTGCCATCAGACATTGTGATGCGCTGATCGGTGCGCGTTGCCGCATCTACGAATGGCACAGACATGCGGTAGTGAATGTCAGCGCCCTTTTGCGGAGGAGGAGGCGGTCTGCGTCCGCGCCCTTGCGCTCTTCCCTGTTGAGCGCCGCCGCCGAACAACCCTTCGAACAGATCGCCCAAATCCATATCGCCCGTGTCGAAACCAGCCTGACCCTGCGGTCCGCGTGGGCGGCCGCCCATGCCGCCTCCACCAAAGCCGCCGCCCATACCGCCGCCGAACGGATTGGTAGGATTGCCATCGGCATCAATTTCGCCGCGATCAAACTGCGCGCGCTTCCCCGCATCGCTCAGTAGATCATAGGCATTGGTGGCGTTGCTAAAGCGCTCTGCCGCCTTGGGATTGTCCTTATTACGGTCGGGGTGCAGTTTTTTCGCGAGCGTCCGGTAGGCGCTCTTAATCTCTTTTTCAGAAGCAGTGCGTTCAACGCCAAGGGTTTTGTAAGGGTCAGCCATTGCGGTTTAGCTAGGTGGAAGCAGACCAAGTCGCAAGCGTGTCGTGTCAAAAATGACACAATGCGGCGATTTGAAAGAATTGCTGCCGCGCTTTCGTTGATTGAACACATGTTCTTTGCTTATAACTTCGGTTCGTTTCCCCCAATCTTTGAGGTTTTGTTATGTTTTTGAAGCAAATCACCGCTGGCATGGCCTTAATCGGCCTCGCAACTGCACCAGTAATGGCGCAAGCTGCAGCACCAGCCACCGCACCAGTTGAAGGCGAAAATGCTTTGGGCGGCGAAGATAACGGCGGCTTGTTCGCTTTGATCGGCGTAGTGGCGGTTCTACTGATCGGCGCGTTTACGCTAATCGACGACACTGATCAGCCAGTTAGCCCATAAAGACACACTCTTTTAGAGTTCGGCGGCTCGGCTTACATCGGTAAGTCGGGCCGTTTTCTTTTGCGAAAGAATTTTACCAATGAGCGACACACAAAGCGTCATTCCAGTTTCCGATCCCATCGGCCTTTTCGAAACGTGGTTCGCAGAAGCGCAAGGGTCTGAACCCAATGACCCCAATGCAATGGCTTTGGCGACAGCGACGCCGGATGGTGCGCCCTCTGTCCGCATGGTCTTGCTGAAAGGTCATGGAGCCACGCAAAATGGCGGCGGTGCTTTTACGTTCTATACCAATGCGCAAAGCCGCAAGGGCGAAGAGATCCGTTCTAATATGCAAGCCAGCCTGCTGTTCCATTGGAAGAGTTTGCGGAGGCAAATCCGCATCGAAGGGCCGCTGACCGAGGTTACGCCAGAGCAGGCTGATGCCTATTTCCATTCGCGCGGACACCAGTCGCAAGTGGCTTCTGCTGCTTCTGATCAATCGCGCCCGTTGAGCGCGCGCAATGATTACTTTGAACGCTATGAGCAAATCGCGGCTGAGTATCCAGAAGGGGACAATGTGCCGCGCCCGCCGCATTGGACAGGCTTCACTCTGGATGCCCAAAGAATTGAATTTTGGCTCGACCGTCCGGGCCGAATGCATGATCGGCGGCTTTTCAAACGAACTTCTGACGGCTGGGACAGCAGCCTGCTTTATCCATAACCTTTCAAAACGAGCGCAATTATGACCCAAGCAATCCCTTATTGGCATGTCGATGCCTTCGCGTCCGCGCCATTTACCGGCAATCAGGCGGGTGTGATGGTGCTGGATGACTGGCTAGCGGATGAGACCCTTGTCAAAATTGGCGAGGAGAACATGTTCGCAGAAACCGCCTTTGTTGTGCGCGATGAAACGGGCGCCGCCGATTGGGAGCTGCGCTGGACCACGCCGACTTATGAGATTGCATTGTGCGGTCATGCAACATTGGCAGCGGGGCATGTTCTGTTGAGTCACCATGAATGGGGTGCGGGCAAAGATCGCGTGCGCTTTCGCACGCGCAAATCGGGTATTTTGGAAGTGCAACGCGCAGGTGAGGGCTATGAAGTTGGCCTGCCCGCGATTCCAACCCAGCCGCGCGCGCATCCAGAAGCGGTGAAATTATTGGGCGCAGAGCCTGTACTCGTCCACCGCAATGATACGCTTTACAATATTTTCCTGTTTGAGAATGAGGCGCAAGTTCGCGCCCTTGACCCCGATCTGCGCGGGCTTGGTGCATTGGGTGTGGACCAGTTCGATTGCACCGCGCTCGGCGAAAATAGCGATATCGTCAGTCGGATATTCGTGCCCGGCGCCGGTGTTGATGAAGACAGCGTGACCGGCTCTGCTCACGCCGCGCTCACCCCGTTTTGGGCGGAGCGGCTGGGGCGTGACAGCTTTACCGCCCATCAGGCATCGCAGCGCGGCGGTGATCTGACATGCAGGCTGGATGGTGAGCGAGTCTGGCTCGGCGGGCAATGCACGACTGTGGTCGCCGGTGAGTTTTACGTCTGAGTTAGACCGCGTAGCCTATCCTTACCTCACCGGATAAAGCTCAAAGATATCCGCTAGCTCGTCCATCATTTTCAGGCGTTCTTCGTAATTGGAATGGCCAAGCCGCACGACCGTTAACTGCTGGCTGGGTGAAGAAATCACATATTGGCCCATATGGCCGATCAGCGAAAATGTACTTGCCGGTGCACGCTTTGGGAAAAGCGGATGCGGTTCGTCCGATCCATCAGGGCGGTGTTCGCGGTTGAGCCAGATTTGAAAACCGTAATGTTTGGCGCGCGGGCTGGGGGTAAGCATTTTGTCGACCCAGGCTTTGGGCACCAATTGCCGCCCATCGGGTGCTTTGCCGCCGCGCCGAAGAAATTCCCCCATCTTCGCCCAATCACGCGCAGTGCCATGCATCAAGCTACCGCCAATCATCGTGCCGCTGGCATCAAATTCGGGCACCATACTATCCATACCGAGCGGGCCAAACAGGCGGGCCTGCAGATAATCGCGGACCGCCTTGCTGCGTTCATCGGGGTTTTCATTGCCTTCTGTCAGTGCGCGGGCCGCAATATCGGCGAGGATGACAGTGGTGTTGGATGAATATTCAAACATTGCACCCGGCTCTGCTTCCAGCGGCTGCTCCTCTGCCCATTTCGCCATATCATCGCGCCCGTCGAGAAACAGCATGCGCACCTCTGCCGATTCATAAGGCGGATTGCCTGCTTCTGTATGGCGCAATCCGCTGCGCATCTGGAGCAATTGGCGCAAGGTAATCTCGCCGCGCGCATCGCCGGGCCGCTGCCACAGTGCAACCGGCGGGCTTTCATCCAGCCGCAGCCGTCCATCCGCAACCAGCATGCCGGCCATTACCGCGGTGATTGTTTTGGCCATAGACCAGCTGATCATCGGGGTTTCGGCGCTATACCCCTCGCCGTAACGCTCTGCCGCGACTTTACCGCCCGCCATCACCACCATAGCGCGCGTTTCGCCGAGAGTTTTATCGCCAAACAATTCATCCACTTGCCGCGCGAGATCTTCTTTCGGCGCACCAGCATTATCCGTTACCGCCGCCAAAGCTTCTTCTGACAAGGGAGCAGGGCCGATGTCGGGTTCACCGCAAGCGGCCAAAGACACGCTAAGGGCTGGTAGCATTGCGAAAGCGGCGATAGAGGTGCGGTTAAGGGCAAACATGCGCGCATCATTGGCGCAATCGAGGGGGAGTTGGCAATGGCTATAGGTGCAAAATCAGGCAGCAGGCGGGTGCATAAATCACGCCGCTGGCCATGGGTTTTGCTCGTGCTGGTTTTGGCAGTGGTAGCGATTGGTTGGTATTTTCGTGCGCCGATTACGGGCTATGCGCAGGTCGGCACCGCCTATGCCGCAAGGGTTGGTTGTTCGTGCCGTTTCGTTGCGGGGCGCGATTTGGCTGACTGTAAGAAGGATAAGCTCGCCGGAATGGAACTAGTGACATTGGTTGATGATGTGGATGCGCGCAGCGTCACCGCGCGCTTCCCGCTCGTCACCAGCGATACAGCATCTTACCGCGAAGGGTATGGCTGCGTTTTGGAAAAGTGGGAAGAATAAACCCAATGGCTAAGCACAGCACTTAAGCAGCGCTGACGGTGCTCTCAATCCAGCCGCCGCCAACCACGCGTTCACCGGCATAGATTACAGCTGCTTGACCCGGCGCAACGCCAAATTCTGGATCGGCAAAGCGGATCATCACCGTGCCTCCATCGCCCAAAGAGCCCTCCAAAGTGATCGGAACAGGTTTTGCTAGGCTGCGAACTTTCGCGGTTAAAGGCACATCGGGCAGTTCAGCGATCCGGTTGGTTTCGATCACTTCTGCTGCGCTTACCGCCAACATCAGTTTCGGCCCAACGCGAACTTCGCGCGTCGCTGCATCCATCCCAACCACATAAAGCGGTTCAGGCTGGCCGCCAATATCCAGCCCCTTACGCTGGCCGACGGTGTAATGAACGATACCCTTGTGCTGGCCGAGCTCTTCGCCGGTTTGCGCATGGACGATCGCGCCGGCAATCCCGCCTTCGGGCCGCATTTTCTTGATGATCTTGGCATAATCGCCATCGGGCACGAAGCAGATGTCTTGGCTATCGGGCTTATCCGCATTTCTGAGCTTCGCTTGTTCGGCCAATTCGCGGACCTGAGATTTCGGCAATCCGCCAAGGGGGAAGCGCAGATAGCTGAGCTGATCATCGGTCGTCCCATAAAGGAAGTAGGATTGATCGCGCGCAGGATCGACCGCACGGTGCATTTCAACAGCACCTTCTGCACTGACGATTCGCTGCACATAATGGCCAGTTGCAAGGCAATCTGCGCCCAATTCGCGCGCCATTCGGAACAAATCGGTGAATTTTGGGCCCATATTGCAGCGAATGCAGGGCACCGGCGTGCGTCCAGCTAAGTACTCATCCGCGAACTGTTCAACCACGTCTTCACGAAATGCGCTCTCGTGATCGAAGACGTAATGGGCAATGCCCAGCCTGTCGCATACGGCGCGCGCATCGCTAATGTCATCGCCGGCACAGCAGGCACCTTTGCGCCCCGTTGCCGCGCCATAATCATACAGTTGCAGCGTAATGCCGATCACTTCTGCGCCTGATTGCGCTGCCAAAGCCGCGACCACGGACGAATCGACGCCGCCGCTCATCGCGACAACAATTCTTGCCTCAGATGCAGGCTTATCGAGGTCAAAAAGCGCCTCTGCATCCAGATCTAGTGTGCTTTTATCGCCTTTTTCGGCGGAAAGAGTGATTGGTTCGGTCATAATCTACGCCGCCTTTACACAAGGATATCCGGTCTATCCAGCAGTGCGTGTTAAGACTCGGTTTTCCATTCCTAACACGGTGTAAACTCCAGCTTTACCTGATGTTGAGAAGCGCTGGTCTATTAGGCTTGCACGATGTTCGAAAGATACACACCTTCTGCCCCTAAAGCGGCAAAGCAATTGCGCGGTCAGGAACGCACAGCTTTGCGCGCCTTTGCATGGTCCGAGCTTACAGCCCGGATCGATGCTGCACGGGATTTGCGCCAAGTATTGCGCAATGATGCTTTGGTTGAAGCGACCAGCTTTGCCGATGCAGCAGGCGGTTATTTTGTGTCTGAGGGCAATAACAAACCCAATAGCGAACCCAATAGCAAACGGGGCGTTAACCCCAATGCTTTAGAAGCTAGCAAAGGCTTGGGTGACAATAAGGTCGCAACAGAAGCAAACGCCCAGTCAAGCGGCCAAGAGAGTTAGATGATCGAGAATCAAGACATCCGTCCAGCAAAAGTAATCGGCCCCCTTGGTGAGCCGCTGACTATTGATGATTTGCCTTCGCCCAAGACGAAGCGTTGGGTTGTGCGCCGCAAAGCCGAAGTGGTGGCAGCGGTAAATGGCGGCTTGCTGACCATTGACGAAGTGCTTGAACGCTATGGTCTCACTCTGGAAGAATTTGCTGCATGGCAGCGTTCGGTGGACCGTTCGGGTATGCAAGGCCTGCGGGTGACGCGCATTCAGCATTACCGCGATTTGTACGAGCGCCAGCTGAAATACTAAAACGTTTCAATTAGACGCCAAAAGATAGCGGCCGCGAGTTGGGTAAAGCCAATTTCCGGCCGCTTTTTTGTGCGCAATGCGAGGCTGGATACACGGTCCCAGAATTGCAGAAGGATATTGTGCCATTGCCAATCCCTCGTAAAATCCCCTAAACTCAAAGTATTCTTGCATCCCTAGGACAAAGCTCAGGGTCAAGATTTTGAGAATAAGAGGAGGGTTTTATGCTAGGATTTATTTGGTTCATCATCATGGGTGGTCTGATCGGTTGGGTGGCCAGCATGGTCATGAATCGTGATGCCCAAATGGGCAAATTTTGGAATGTCGTAGTAGGTATTGTTGGTTCGTTTATCGGCAATGCAGTGTTTTCATTCATTCCAGGCCTAGGTGGCGGTGATTTGGGTGCTTGGCCCCCAACAATCATGGGTGTTGTTTCGGCATTGGTCGGCGCCGTGGTATTGCTGGGCATTGTAAACCTGATCAAGCGTGGCAGCGTGCGCTAAGCACCTTTTACGGCTTAAGAAATTGAAGCGGGGCGGCGAAAGCTGCCCCGTTTTCGTTTGTGCGCTGACTATTTCCGCTGAAAAGCCCAAATAGCTTCCAATAATCGCGAAATACACTCGTCGACAAAAATCACTATTCGTCGAACCTCTGATTGCCCCTTGTGGCTAGGGCGCTTAGGAAGGAGTGGCAGGGGATTGCGCAAGGTGACTTACCAGTGTAACACACCCCTATCCGATTTTGGCGCCCGGTTTGGGTTGAAGGAATGGCCATGAATTACGAAGCGCAAGTCACATCTGAAGATTCTGGGCGAGTCTCAACAGAGCAGGCTGTGGGCGGCACAATTGGAAATGATCGGCAGCGCAGCGGGTTAAGCCCGATTGCGCTGGGCGGTATCATCATTGGTCTGCTGATCCTCGCCGGACTTGGCTATCTCGCCTATTCCAGCTGGCAAACGCCGGTTGAAGAAGAAGATACTGATGGTCAGCTTCCAGCAATTACGGTGATTTCTCCCGGTCAAGAAACTGTCGAGGGCCAAATCTCGGCAACGGGCACCATTGCTGCGCGCCGCCAAGTGCCTGTTGGCGCTGTCGGTGAAGGGGGCCGCGTGGTCTCCGTTCCCGTCGACGCCGGTGATTGGGTCCGCCAAGGCCAAGTGCTGGTGGTGATTGATCGTTCGGTTCAGCAGCAACAAGCAGCAGGGCTTTCTGCGTCCATCGAAGTCGCGCGCGCTGACGCGAATTTGGCGCAGGCAAACCTCGACCGCGCTTTGAAGCTCGTTGATCGCGGATTTATCTCAAAGGCTGACGTTGATCGGCTTACCGCGACCCGCGATGCCGCCTCCGCCCGCGTCAAAGTCGCTCGCGCACAATTGAACGAAAGCCGCGCGCGGACAGCTCGCCTCAACATTTACGCGCCGACTTCGGGTCTAGTGCTGGAACGCAATGTCGAGCCGGGGCAGACCGTTGGCGGCGGATCTGGCGCGCTGTTCCTGATTGCGAAAAATGGCGAGATGGAAGTGATGGCACAGGTCAGCGAAGACCAGCTCGCCAGCCTACCCAAAGGGGTGTCGGCGCAGATCACACCATCTGGCAGCGCAACCACTTACGAAGGGCAAGTGTGGCAAATATCGCCTACGATTGACCCGCAATCACGCCAAGGGATCGCGCGGATCGCATTGCCGTATGCAGAAGGATTGCGGCCCGGCGGCTTTGCCACTGCTGTCATCAAAAGCGGCACGGCTGTGGCAACATTGCTTCCCGAAAGCTCGGTGCTTTCCGATGCAGAAGGCAGCTTTGTCTATGTCATTGATGCGGAAAACAAAGCGCAAAGGCGCAGTGTGGAAACCGGAACGGTTACATCCAATGGCGTCACGATTACCTCCGGCCTTGTTGGTACGGAAAAGATTGTTTTGCGCGCTGGCGGTTTCTTGACTGAGGGTGAAACGGTGAAGCCGGTGTTTGACGAAAGCCAGACGCCCAAGCCGGCTACGGAAACTCCAGCATCTGAGGATGCATCGCCTGAGGGAGGCGAGGCAGAAACGGAACCAGTCAGTAACGCTGACCCGGCAACCGAAACCGCGGCAGAAGGCTAGCACCATGGGCTTTCGCAACATGTCCGCATGGTCGATCCGCAACCCGGTAATTCCGCTGGTTGCGTTTGTGGCTTTGCTGTTCGTCGGGCTTTTCAGCTTCGCGCAAATGGACGTTGTGAACAATCCAGATGTGGATTTCCCCGGCGTTCAGATCAGCATCTCGCAGCCCGGCGCGGCTCCGACAGAGATTGAAAATCAGATCACGCAGCAAGTGGAATCGGCAGTCCGCTCGATCAATGGCGTGCGTAATATCAGCTCCACTGCGCGCGAGGGCGCGTCCAGCACTTTCATCGAATTTGAAATCGGCAATGACCCTAATGTCGTTGTGGCCGAGGTTAAGAATGCGGTGGATTCCGTTCGCGGCAATTTGCCAGACGGCATTCTGGAACCGCGCGTCAACAAGGTTGAAATCGCGGGCGGTTTTCTAGGCATTTATGCGGTGGAAGCCAGCGATATGACGCTGGAACAGTTAAGCTGGTTTATCGACGATACTGTGGCGAAACGCTTACTCTCGGTCGAAGGTATGGCTGAGGTTGACCGGTTCGGCGGCGTAAATCGCGAGATTGAAGTTTTGCTTGATCCGGCGAAAATGCAATCGCTTGGCGTGACGGCGGGGCAGATCAATGGCCTGCTGCGGCAGGATAATCTGGACGCTGGCGGCGGCATGGCAGAGGTTGGCGGCACGCGCCAATCCGTCCGCGTTCTCGGCAATATGGGCAGCGCATATGATTTATCGCAGCGCCAGATCCGCGTTGCAGGCGGGCAAACGGTTAAGCTGGCTGATGTAGCGACGGTCCGCGATGGCTATTCAGAGCAAACCTCGATCAGCAAAGTGCGCGATAAGCAAGTCGTCAACTTCGCTATGTCGCGGGCCAAAGGCGCATCGGATGTTACCACCTTCAAAGAAGCAAAAAAGCTGATTGAAGAAATTGAGGCGGAAAATCCAGGGGTGAAATTCCTGCCGCTGTTTAACACCGTCAAATACACCGAAGATCAATACACTAGCTCCATCGCCGCCATGGTCGAAGGAGCCGTTTTGGCGGTGGTCGTCGTATTCTTCTTCCTGCGCGATTGGCGCGCGACGATTATCTCCGCCGTAGCGATCCCGCTATCAGCGATCCCGACGTTCTGGTTCATGGACTTGCTGGGCTTCAATTTGAACCAAATGTCGCTGCTTGCGCTGGCTTTGGTTGCGGGGGTGCTGGTCGACGATGCCATTGTAGAAATTGAAAATATCGTGCGGCATATGCGAATGGGCAAAACCGCCTATCAAGCATCGATTGATGCAGCCGATGAGATCGGCCTAGCGGTTGTTGCGACCAGTTTCTGCATTATCGCTGTGTTCCTGCCCGTGGGTTTGATGCCGGGTGTTACCGGGCAGTTCTTTAAAAACTTCGGCCTCACTGTGGTGGTCGCGGTGTTTATGAGCCTTGCCGTTGCACGGATGATTACGCCGATGATGGCGGCCTATTTCATGCAGGCAAAAGGCCATGCGGATCACGGCGGCGGCAAGTGGATGGACCGCTATATGGGCATCCTTGCATGGTCACTCGATCGCGGGAAATTGTATGGCCGGCGCGAAGGCCGCGAGGCTCCAGAATCGCGCTTTCGATACATCCTTTCCATGATCCTCACTTTGATATTGCTGATCGCAGTAGCAGGCGCGGCGACATTCATGACCTACACTCAGGCGATTGAGCTGGGCATTCCCGCACAAGCAGGTCTGCTCGTGTCAGCCGAGGAAACCAGCACGGGATATTTCCTTGCATCGAAACTGGTGGAGATTGTGCTGCTTGCCGTATCGGTTGGTGCCGGACTGCTTGCTGGCATCATCGCGCTGAAACTGCTCGCGCCGATTTTTACAGCAATCGCGCATGTTCTTGGCTTTATCCTCGGCTGGCTTGGGTATTTGCTGTTCGGCTGGGCGGCAAAAACCAACCGGCCTGCACCGCTAGGCTTCAATCAAGTTGCGGGAAGTTTCCGCTGGTTAGAGGCGCGCTTTTACGATCACCGCGTATGGATGGTGATGATCGGCTTTTTCTCGCTCGTGCTTACCGTATTGCTGTTCGCCAACACGCCGTTCCAATTCTTCCCCGAAGTGGATGATGAGAATAGCCGCGTGGAGATTGAGATGGTGCCGGGCACCACTTTGGCGTCGACCGAGCGGGTCACCACGAAAGTCGCCGACATGCTTTACGCGCGCGATGATGTGGCGCTGGCACTCGAACGGGTGCGCCAAGGCGAGGCGACGATCTATGTGACGCTGAGCGAAGACCGGACGAAGACTAAGAAAGAAATAGAGCGCGAACTCGCGCCAAGCTTCTCACAAATCCCCGATGCACGGGTCCGTTTCCAGTCCGATACAGGGCCGGGCGGTGGCGGCAGTGGGCGCGACATTTCGATTATGCTGGCAGGCAGCGACCCTGATTTGCTCAACGAATCTGCAGGCCGCCTGATCGAAGAGATGAAGGGGCTTGATCTGATCGTTGCGCCCCGTGTGAATGCCGACATCAGCCGTCCGGAAATTATCGTGCGGCCGCGCCCTGAATTGGCGACCGAATTGGGCGTGACGACAATCGCGCTCAGCCAAGCGATCCGTATCGCAACCTTGGGCGAAATTGAGCAGAACGCTGCGAAATTCTCTCTGTCAGACCGGCAAATCCCGATCCGTGTGAAGCTGCCAACAGAATCGCGCGAAAGCATCAAGACGCTGGAAAATCTGCCTGTGCCAATCGCTAGCGGCGGCTCTGTCCCGCTGAGCCGTGTGGCAGAGATCAGCTTTGGCGCAGGGCCAACCGCGATCCAGCGCTACAACCAAAAACGCCGCGTCATTATCGGGGCTGATTTGGCGCAAGGCGTGCTGCGCGGGGACGCGGTTGAGGCGGTAAACCAGCTGCCCTCTCTATCCGACTTACCGCAAGGGGTTGCGCGCGATGAGGTTGGCACAGCGGAATTAGAAGGCGAATTGCTAGAAAACTTCCGCAATGCGATCATCGCTGGCGTCCTGCTGGTGTTCGCGGTTCTGGTGCTTCTGTACAAACGCCTCGTGTCGCCTGCGGTCAATATGACATCGCTTGCATTGGCGCCATTGGGCGGGGTCATGCTTGTCTGGGGAGTGGGGCAGCCGCTTTCCATGCCAGTGCTGATCGGCATATTCTTGCTCTTAGGGATTGTCTCCAAGAACTCTATCCTGCTGATTGATTTCGCGATTGAGGAAATGGCCACAGGCACGCGCAAACGCGATGCAATTTTGGAAGCAGGCCACAAACGCGCGCAGCCGATTGTGATGACAACGGTTGCGATGACAGCGGGCATGGTGCCGACCGCATTGTCGCTTTCGGGCGATGGCGCATGGCGGCAACCGATGGGCATTGTGGTGATTGGCGGGTTGATCCTATCGACGGTGCTTACCCTGCTGATTGTGCCTGCTGGCTTTAGTCTGGCTGACGGGTTTGAGAAACGCGCAGGCCCATGGATGCGCAAGCGTTTCCTTACCTACAAGCCGGGCGATGATGGCAATCCTGTGCCTGAGGCTCCGGTCCCCGAAGCACCGCCTTATGGCGGCACGGCAAGGCCGGCCCAGCCAGCGACGCCCGCCACACGGCTACCGCCAAAGCTTCCTCCGGGTGCAGAACCTGCTGAGTAAAACGTCCAAGAAAAGTCTCGCCAAAATCGGCGGGGCTCCGCTTCCCCCTGATCGGGCGCGGACAATGCGCTGGACGGCCACGGGCATGCTGATTGCCATGGCGGCGATTTTCTTTGGTTCGCGCGAAATGCTGGATGTTCACCCCGCTTGGGGTTTCGTCAACGCGTTCTCAGAAGCAGCGATGGTCGGCGGGCTGGCAGACTGGTTCGCGGTCACTGCCCTGTTCCGCCACCCGCTGGGCATCCCGATCCCGCACACAGCGATCATCCCTGAGAATAAAGACCGCATTGCAGAGACAATGGCGGGTTTCCTGCGCGATAATTTCCTCACCCCAGCGGTCGTTGCGCGGCGCATGTATGCGATGAATATTGCCGGTGCTGCGGGTGATTTCCTTGTCGCCCCGTCTGACGACAATCGCAGCCGGATAACGGGCGGCGCGGCAGAATTGCTGGCGGAGGTTTTGGAATCGCTGGACCCCGACCGATTGGGCAATCAGGTCCGCACAGGGCTGGCGGGCCAGCTGTCAAAGCTCGACATATCGCCGTTACTGGGCCGCATGCTGGAAAGCGCGATTGCGGACGGTCGGCACATGCCGCTGATCGATGGCTTCATCCGCTGGGCGGGTCTGACGCTGGAAGATAATGAGGAAATGGTCACCGATGTGATCCATGCGCGCGCCAATTCCGTGCTGCGCTGGACCGGGCTGGATGAACGCATTTCCTCCAGCGTTTTGGACGGGCTGTATAAACTATTGGCAGAGGTTCTGGTCGATCCTGAGCATCCGCTGCGCAGTAAGATTGAAGAAGGGTTGGCGACGCTCGCATCCGATTTGCAAACCGATGCCAAGACTCGCGCGCGGGTCGAAGAGATGAAGCGCGAGCTGCTTGAAAACCCCGCCGTGGCCGATTGGTGGCTGGGCGTGTGGGAACGTATCCGCCAATCGCTGATCCGCCGCGCACGCGACAATGATAGCGAGCTGGGCGCGGAAATGCGCAAAGGGCTGGCCGAGATTGGCAAGGCTCTGCAAGAAGACGCGCGATTGCAGCATCAGATCAACCGCTTTGCTAGGCGGACAGTTGTGGGCGTTGCAACCCGTTATGGCGGGCAGATTGTGCAGCTGGTATCTGAAACGGTGAAGCGCTGGGACGCGGTGACGATTACCGGCCGGATTGAAAGCGCTGTGGGCCGCGACCTGCAATTTATACGGATCAATGGCACGCTGGTAGGCGGGCTGGTCGGCGTGACCCTGCATGTGATCGATGGGATATTGTAGAGCGATTCAATAAAGTTGGTACGTCAATTCAGTTAGGTAATAGTGCCGAACAGGCTGTGCTTTCTCATCAAGTGCAGGCTTGAATTTAGCCCTACGCATTTGTTTGCAAGCTCCCTTTTGTAACACCTCACTAGGATTGTTCATTACAGCGATGCAGTCGCTAACCTTGCCATTCGCCTCAATGATAAGCCGCAATCGAACCTCGCCTTGTTCTTCATTGCGGAGCGCAGCGGTTGGATAATTGTCAACAACCCTCCGAGCTACTTTTGCGGGATTAATCAAATTCGGTTTGCGGGTTAGCGCTTGATCAAAATCAAAGCCCCAGCTTCGCACAAGATCGGCAGTGCATTGGTTCAAGACTTTGAATGCCTGCCCCAAATCTCCAGTCTGCAAGACGATCTTTTGGTCCCCCTGACCTAATGCAAAAGCTGTAATTGTCTTTCCGGTTTCTACGTTAAGCGCGCGCTGATCTTCTATCGGGGGAGGTGGTGTAGGAACTACGGCCGCTAGCCTGCTTGAGCCATCAGTTTCTGGCGGACTTACAAATTCGCGTGCTTCCTTCGTTAAACTGACATTGGAGAAAGCCACCATTGTGCCGTACTTTTCCATCGGAGCTTTGCCTGTTTGCAGACCCTCCAAGTATAGTTTGTCATTGAACCGAAGCGTCGACGGCGTTTCGACCGAAAACCTTGAAAAACTGGGTCCAGCCACTCGCAGGTCAAAATCAGATCCAGGCTTCCATTGTTCGATGGCGAGTAGGTAGGGGTCATCTCCGGACTGAAACCGCCGCGCCAATGTGCAATTGTCTTCGCCAAAGTCAGCAATCCATCTGCCATTCGCCACCGCAACAGTCTCAGAAGTTAAATTGGTATTGTCGGCCTTTTCATCTTCCTGAGCCGCTGTAGGGGCGGCCAAGCTTACCGCAAGCGCGGCCATGGCGATTGCGATTGACTGGACGCGTAGAGTCATAGTCTGATCTGCCCTCTAAGAGATCCTGAACGTGATCCGCGACCAATAATAGGACGGGACAGCAACGCCTTCTGCATTGAGCGCAGGCTTGAACTTCGCATTTTTCATCAGGCCAAGACATACCGCATCGTCAAACAATTGCGGCCGGTTCGATGCTCTAATGTGGCAGCCCGCCGGACGCCCCTTTGCATTCACCGTGACCCGAAATTCAACCTGCCCCTGCATATTGGCTCGCACAAGATAGTTAGGATAGCGGATCAGACGACCAATCTGGTCATTATTGGTCATTTCAGGCGGCCGCCATTGCCCCGATTGCGGGCGGCTCGCCCGGGCTAGGGTGATGCCCAATTGTTCAGCGCATCCCCGCAGAAAACCCAAAGGGGCGGCCATAGGACCAACCTCTAAACGTAAGGGTTTCGTGATGGATTCTGACAATCTCAAGTCAGTGATCGCCTGCAATCGCGCCGAGCTTAATTCTTCAATTTCAGAAGATTTGTCGCGCTCAAGCTTGGGCGGGGCAAGCGCGGCTCCATACATCGTCACAACGGGCCGGCCCTTGCTCGATTTTGCGCGGACGTAACTGCGCAGGCTTTCTTCTTCGTCTCCGAATTGGATGCGGACTGCATTGCCATAGGAATTGCGTAATGGACGGCCAATGAAAGTGACATTGTAGGTTGGCTCGCGTCCGCCCTGATCAATCCATAGAGTGGTCCGGTTCTCACCTTCACCAAAAATGCGGGAGGCGCGGCATTTGTCGGTATATTCGCGCAATTTCCATTCGCCCGCTGGTTTCAGGACAATCGTGCCCTTCTTGTCCTTGGGGATCTGCTGTTCGCTAGGCTCTTGGGCTTCGTTCGCTTCTTGTGCGGCTGCGGGGGCCGTCCAAATGGTAGCCAACGCACTGAGTGCGAGAAGGGGTGTAGGGCGTACCAATTTGGTCAGATGGCGGCGTGCGGTCATGGTCTTTCCTGCATTTTATTGTGCATTGGAGAGGGCTTTATCCGATCGAATAGGTGATGCTCGTGACGTAATAGGACCGCATCGGCCTGCCTTGTGCATCAAGAGCTGGCTTAAATTCCGCGGATCGCATTTCCTTGCATGCTGGCGATTCCAAACTGTCGGCGACGGTCGTCTTGTTCATAATGCATTCGGCGACTGCGCCTTCTTCATCCACGATCACGCGCATCCGGAATATCGCGCTTTCGCCCTTGCGCAATGCAGCGCTGGGATAGCTGTCTTGGACGCGGCGAGCGATGGAGGCTTGATTGGTCCATTCAGGCTTGCGGGTCATGGTTTTATGCTGCTCAAGGTCGAGGCCCCATGCGGTCACAAGCCCGCCAGTGCATTGGTTAAGCACTTTGAACGCTTCTCCTAATGGCCCGGTGTTGAGCCTGACAGAGTGTTTGCCTTGCTCGAAGTTTAGATATTCCGTTTTTGCCGCGAAATCTGTGTCCAAAAATACGGTGCCAATGCTGGTGCTTCTCTCTGCATCAGACTTTCGTTCGCTGCGTGGTTTTTGCGAACCATCGCCTGCCTCAAGATTAATGCCAGAGTAGATCAGGGCCTTGCCAAACTCTTCAGTATCTCCGGGAAGAGGGTCAGTCTTGAGCGGCTCTTGAGCATCAAACAGATGGATTTGGGTTTCCCGCCTGTCGCGGAAACGTTTAAAGCCTGAGCCTGAAACAGTCATCGCTGCATATGTGGATGGAGCATGTTGTTCGAAATAGAGGAAGTGCTGGTTTTCTCCTTCACCAAAAATTCGGGACAGGCGGCATTTCTCGTCACCAAAATCAACATTCCAAGGCATGCTGGGGTCAACGGTAACCGCAAGTGGCGGCTTGTCTTTCGCTGCTACAGTAGTTGGAGTGATTGCCAAAAAAGCTGCCGCAAAAACCCAACCCAACATTGAACGCATGCCTAATCCCCCTTTTCACAAGCTATGAAGAATTTGAGGGGATTGCACGCAAAAATTTTCCAGTTTCTGCAGTTCTTGGTCAACAAATTGCAACTTTATGCAACTTTTTACGGGGTTTTCATGGGGTTTTGGGCGGGTTTTGGCTCTGAAGGCAGAAATGACAAAGAAAAAGGGCCCGAGCGTTCCCGCCCGAGCCCTTCCAATAACTTTGAATATTGGTCTGTTTTAAAGTTTACCAGTAAGTTCCGGCACAGCTTTGAACAAATCAGCGACCAGGCCAATATCCGCAACTTGGAAGATCGGCGCATCTTCATCCTTATTGATCGCAATGATCGTTTTGGAATCTTTCATGCCCGCAAGGTGCTGAATCGCCCCGGAAATCCCGATAGCAAAGTACACTTCCGGTGCCACGATTTTACCCGTCTGACCGACCTGATAATCGTTTGGCACATAGCCCGCATCGACAGCTGCGCGCGATGCGCCAATGCCTGCGCCAAGCTTGTCTGCCAGCGGAGTGATTGTGGCTTCAAAAGTTTCTGAATCTTTCAGCGCGCGGCCGCCAGAAACGATCACTTTCGCGCTGGTGAGTTCAGGGCGCTCGCTCTCCGCAATCTCTGCTGAGACAAAGCTGGACGTGCCTGCATCGCTTGCGCCGCCTAGCGCTGCGACTGTGCCTGATCCGCCCTCTGCTGCAGCCTTGTCAAAGGCGGTGCCGCGCACGGTAATCACGAGCTTGGCATCGGAGCTTTCGACGGTCGCGATTGCGTTTCCGGCATAGATCGGACGGGTGAAGGTCTTGTCGCCCTCAACCGAAAGAATGTCGGAGATTTGCATCACGTCGAGTAGCGCTGCAACGCGCGGAGCGATGTTTTTGCCTGTGGTTGTTGCCGGAGCAAGAAAGGCGTCAAAGCCGCCCATTGCCTCTGCCACCATAGGAGCAACATTCTCTGCCAAAGCATTCGCGAGCGATGCGTCATCCGCGAGATGCACTGTGCCCACACCGGCGATCTTGGCCGCTTGATCAGCAACCGCTGAACAGCCTGATCCGGCGACCAGCAAGTCCACGTCACCAAGCTTTGCCGCGGCGGTAACCACGGCCAAAGTAGCGTCTTTCATTTCCGAATTGTCGTGTTCGACCCAAACGAGAGTTTTCATGTTCTTATCCTTCCTTCAGGTCTTTACGCGATGCCCAATGCTTTGATCTTAGCGACCAGAGCATCAACATCTTCGACCTTTTCGCCGGCTTGACGCACAGGCGGTTCGGACACGTTTGTGGTGGTGAGGCGCGGCGCAATATCGACGCCGAAATCAGCCGGTGCCTTTGTATCCAATGGCTTTTTCTTTGCCTTCATAATGTTTGGCAGAGACGCATAACGCGGCTCGTTCAAACGAAGGTCGGTGGTGATGATTGCAGGCATGGTCAGCTTGACCGTTTCCAGACCGCCATCGACTTCGCGCTTCACCGTTACGCTGTCGCCAGCGACTTCGACGGTGTTTGCAAAAGTGCCTTGCGGGCGGCCCATTAAGGCAGCGAGCATTTGACCGGTTTGGTTGCTATCGTCGGAGATAGATTGCTTGCCGAGCATCACGATGCCTGGGCCTTCTTCGTCGGCGATAGCTTTCAAGATTTTGGCCACTGCCAGCGGTTCAACTTCTTCATCCGTCTCAACCAAAATCGCGCGATCTGCACCCATAGCAAGCGCGGTGCGCAGTGTTTCCTGCGCCTTTGCTGGGCCAACAGAAACCGCGATGATTTCATCAGCATTGCCCGCTTCTTTGATGCGGATCGCTTCTTCGACAGCGATTTCATCAAATGGGTTCATGCTCATTTTGACATTGGCGAGGTCAACACCGGTGCCGTCAGCTTTGACGCGCGGTTTGACGTTATAATCAATCACCCGTTTGACGGGGACGAGGATTTTCATGGGAGCGATCCTTCCTGTGCTCAAAATTCTATGGCCCGCTTAACTTGCGTTTACGTAAACGTCAAGCAAATCGGACTCGCAAGCTTTGCAACTGCGCTTGCATTCTGTTGGGGTTTGAGGGCGCTAGGTCAAGACCAGATCGCGCGTGCTGGACTAGCGGATTGGGGAGGGTTAGCGTCACTTCAACACAAGGAACCCTAAAATGCGCGCAATTGCCTCCATATTCACAGCTGTTTCCATCGGGCTTTGCGGAGCGGTTGTTGCTCAAGCGCAAGACAATGGCGATGCGGCCAATTGCAGCAATGCCAGCACAACCATTGCGATGAATGAATGCATGGCGGGTATCTTGGCCAAGGCTGAGACCCAGCGGCAGAAATATGCCAGCGCCGCCTATACTCGGCTTGCAAAGCAGCCAGAGGTCCGCGCAGAGTTTGCGGTAAGCGAGGCGAGTTTCTCGCACTACCGTGATGCGGAATGCGGGGCGGTTTACGAACGCTGGAAAAGCGGTTCCATTCGGGGATTGATGAGTCTGACCTGCCGGATAGAGCTGACCGATCGGCGCTCTCAGACTATTTGGAACAATTGGCTGACCTTTATGGACAGCACGCCGCCGCTTTTGCCGGAGCCGGGGCCGAGCATCTGGAATCGCTAAAGGAAAAAGGCGGCCCCGACGGACCGCCTCTATCACTGTTCTTTTGTTCGGCGTTACATCCGGTTGCGTTAGCGACCGCAAGGCCGATTGGCCGCCCGCAGCGGGCGCGGCATGCCGCGCGCCAAGCGAGGATTACGAATTACGCCGCCTGCTTCACCTCTGCCACGATTTTCTTGGCTGCATCGCCAAGGTCGTCTGCTGCCACGATCGGCAGACCAGAGTTTGCAAGGATTTCCTTGCCCGCTTCAACATTGGTGCCCTCAAGCCGGACGACCAGTGGCACAGACAAGTTCACGTCTTTCGCAGCCTGCACGATACCATCGGCAATAATGTCGCATTTCATAATGCCGCCGAAGATATTGACCAGAATGCCCTCAACCGCAGGGTCTTTCAGAATGATTTTGAAAGCCGCAGTAACTTTTTCAGTGGTTGCGCCGCCGCCTACGTCGAGGAAGTTGGCTGGGAATGCGCCGTTTAGCTTGATGATATCCATCGTCGCCATGGCAAGGCCGGCGCCATTGACCATGCAGCCAATGTTTCCGTCTAGCTTGATGTAAGCGAGATCATATTCTGACGCTTCGACTTCGGCTGGATCTTCTTCTGTCTCGTCGCGCAGAGCCTCTACATCCTTATGGCGGTAGAGTGCATTGCCATCAAAGCTCATTTTCGTGTCGAGCACGAGAAGTTGACCGTCTTTGGTTTCCACTAGCGGATTGATTTCCAGCATCTCGCCATCCAGATCCATGAATGCTGTGTAGAGCTGTTTCGCCAACTTCTGGCACTGCTTGTTCAGATCGCCTGACAGTTTCAGCGCAAACGCCACGGCGCGGCCGTGATGCGGCAGGAGCCCTTGGGCTGGATCGATAGTGATCGTCGTGATTTTCTCTGGCGTATTATGCGCCACATCTTCGATATCCATGCCGCCTTCGGTGGAGGCAACCATGGCAACCTCGCCCGATGCACGGTCAACCAGCATCGCAAGGTAATATTCTTGTTCAATGTCGACGCCATCTGTCACATAAAGGCGGTTGACTTGCTTGCCTTCATCACCCGTTTGGATGGTGACAAGCGTGTTGCCGAGCATATCGCGGGCATCAGATTCTACATCTTCGATTGATTTGGCGAGGCGTACGCCGCCTGATGCATCGGGGCCAAGCTCTTTGAATTTACCTTTGCCGCGTCCACCAGCGTGGATTTGTGATTTCACGACATAAAGCGGGCCAGGCAATTTCTTAGCCGCGGCAACCGCCTCTTCAACGGTGAGCGCCGCGTGGCCAGCAGGGATGCCAATGCCATATTTAGCCAGCAGTTCTTTGGCCTGATATTCGTGAATATTCATGTGGGTCTGCGTCCTTGTTGAGGAGGAGTTTTGAAAGTGAATCGTTTGACGAATGCATAAGCATGGTTTGGCGCGCTTGAAAAGTGGCTACATAGCGCGCAAATGCTTCCCTAGCATGATCGATAGCATCCGTTTTGAAGAGATTGTCCGCGAGGCGGGCCGTATCGCCCACGATCAGTGGCCCGGTGCGGGGCATGAGGTGGAGATGTGGGAGAAAGAGCCCGGCCATCCCGTATCTGCCGCTGATCTGGCGGTCGATGCGTTTTTAAAGCGGGAACTGACCGCGCTTTTGCCCTCTGCCGGTTGGCTTTCTGAAGAGACCGCTGACGATGAAGCGCGACTGAAAAACGATCTCATTTGGCTAGTTGATCCCATAGATGGCACGCGCGACTTTATCCGCGGCCGCAAAGGCTGGGCGGTCTCTGTCGCGCTGATCAGCGGCGGTAAACCTCTGATCGGAATGCTGGCAGCACCTGCTCGTGGTGAAGAATGGCTGTCGCAGGCTGGGCAAGGGGCAACGCGCAATGGCTCTGTCCTAAAGGCATCCACGCGAACCCAATTCACCGGTGCCCGTGTGCCCACCACCGCGATGCCGAAAGAGGACGCGGATTTGGTCGCGGTGGACATGCCCAATTCCATCGCATTGCGCATCGCCATGGTTGCTGCGGATGAAGCTGATCTGCTCGCGACACTTCGCTGGGGGTATGAGTGGGACATTGGTGCAGCGGCACTAATCGCGCGCGAGGCAGGCGCAGAGACTACCGATACTTTCGGCAAGGCTTTGGGATATAATAAACGCGATCCTCGTGCATTCGGTGTGCTGGTCAGCAGCCATGCGATCCACGGTGCAGCGGTTGAGCGATTGTCCGAACGCGCACACCGCCTCGCATATCCCAAATAGCGGTTCCCAAAGAAAAGGGGCCAGCTCCTTCACAGAGCCAGCCCCCAATTATTTGCTAGATTACAGCGTTATTGAGCAGCTTGCGCCGCGTTCACATCTTGCTGATCAAACGGGATGATTTTGATCTCAACCCGGCGATTGCGTGAACGGCCAAATTCTGTGGTGTTGTCAGCAATAGGTTGGCTTTCACCAAAACCTTGCCAACGCATACGGGCATTCGCGACACCGCGAGAGGCCATATAATTGGTCACAGATTGGGCGCGCTGTTCAGACAGGCGCTGGTTGAAGCTATCCGAACCAGTGGAATCGGTGTGGCCATAGACATCGATGATTGAGTTTGGATATTGCACCAGATTGTTCGAAACCGTGTCCAGTGTGGAGCGGAAGTTTGGCTGAATAACCGCGCTTCCCACATCGAAAGTCACGCCATCAGGCAGGTTTACAAGGATAGCTTCGCCGCCATCGACTTCGGTCACATCAATGCCCGAACCTGCGGTCTGCTCTTTCAATTCCTTGATCTGTTGGTCCATTTTGTAGCCAACGATCCCGCCAGCAGCTGCGCCGCCAACTGCACCGATGATGCGTCCAGTTTTGCCGCCGATAACGCCGCCGAGCAATCCGCCCAGCACCGCGCCGCCAACGCCGCCGATACCGGTGCGCGAGACTTTTTGCTGGCCGGTGTTCGGATCGGTCACACAGGCGCTAGTGCCTAGCAGCGACAGAACTGCCACGCTTGAAAGTAGGATACGAGATTTTGTCATTATATTTCCTCCTGGAAATGTGGCGGGGCCACGATGATCGTTGGTTTCGCTCGGTAAATCGAGCGATATTTGGCCCAAGGATGGGCTTTTTCCCCTGTTAACCCTGTCTCTAGCCTTAAAAAGAGTTTGCTCCAAGGAGACTGGCAAGATGTTACATTTCTGCTAGTTGGATGAATGTGACTCCCTTTCCTTGGCCTGACCTGATCATTATCGCATGTTTGATCGTGCTCAATGGCGTGTTCGCCATGTCCGAACTGGCGATTGTTTCGGCGAAAACCGCTCGCCTTCAGGCGAAGGCGGAAAAGGGTTCGACAGGAGCAAAAACCGCGATTGCACTGGCGGCTGACCCGGGCAAGTTCCTTTCCACCGTGCAAATCGGCATATCGCTGGTCGCGATCATCACCGGCGCATTTTCAGGCGCGAGCTTGGGCGCTCCATTGGGAGAGCGCTTGGCGCTAATCGGCGTGCCGGCGGATATGGCGGGTGAAGTTGGTTTTGTGACGGCGATTGCGCTCACCACCTATTTCAGCCTTGTCGTGGGCGAGTTGGTGCCGAAGCAGATAGCTTTGCGGGCCTCGGTCCCGATTGCCGTCGTGATGGCCAAGCCGATGGCATGGCTCGCCGCGATTGCTGCGCCGCTTGTGTGGCTGCTCGACACCTCATCCGGCCTGCTAATCCGGCTGCTGGGTATTCGTTCTGGCGGGCAATCCAGCGTTACGGCAGAAGAGCTTCATATGATCTTTGCCGATGCAACCAATTCTGGCGTGATTGAGGCAGAACAGCATCAAATCCTTGCCGGTGTAGTGCGGCTGGCAGACCGCCCCGTTCGTGAGATGATGACGCCGCGCACTGAGCTTGATTGGATCGAGCTGACCGCTTCTGATGCAGAAATCCGCAAGGAAATCGAGCAAAGCCCGCATTCGCTTTTGCCGGTTGCTGATGGTTCGCCCGACACCATCCTAGGCGTGGTGAAAGTGCGCGAAGTGCTTGGCGTGATGGTCGCGGGCGAGACTGTTTCAATCGAAGCGTTGATGCGCAAAGCAGAAGTTGTGCCCGATCAGCTCGATGCGCTTGACGCACTGCGCGTGCTCCAACAGTCGGAAATCGCAATGGCGATGGTCCATGATGAATATGGCCATTTCGAAGGGATTGTGACGCCGGTCGATTTGCTCACGGCGATTGCGGGCAATTTCGTCAGCGATCAGGATGAAGGCGATGTGCCGCTCATCACCCACCGCCCCAATGGCACGGTGCTAATATCGGGCGCCCTGGGCGCGGACGCTTTGGCCGATGAGCTTGGTCTGACCTACGAAGACACGCGCGAATTCGGCACGGCGGCGGGCTATTTCTTGTCGGTGATGAAGCGCTTGCCGAATGAAGGCGATGCCTTCACCGATCAAGGCTGGCGGTTTGAAGTGGTCGATATGGACCGGCGCAAGATCGATAAGATCTTGGCCACGCGTTTGTAAAAAAGGTCGCTACTTGGTCGCGGAGCTCGGTCACCAATTAGGTGACCGCAAGCGCATAGCGCGCCCGAGCTAATGCGAGGAAAGGCAAGGGATGCGGAGGCATCCCACCCGCCGCTTGAGGGCCTAAATCAAGAAGGTATCACTGCTTGCGCTGATTGCCCGTCACCTTCTGGTGCAGCGATAATATCGCGGGTCACACGGCCTTTCGCGACAGTGTTTGTGCCCGGATCACCCACTTGGCTGCGGATACCGGGAGCCGATAGTCCAGCACGATCAAGCGCGGACTTCTCAACCGCGCTGCGCGCTTGCGGTCCGCCAAACAAAGCTTCCAACGCCTGATCTTGCGCGGTGCCTTCTGCGGGACGCGGCGCGCCCGGAGCTGGCGGTTTCAAGTTGAAGTCAGGCGGCACAACCAGCGGAGCTTGACGCTGCACAGCCATTTCATCGGGACGATCACGGTTGAAAACACCGCTTCCGCCGCATGCTGCGAGCATCGAACTGGTAGCAACCAGCAGGGCGATCTTGGAAAAATTACGCATGATATTAGCTCTCCGCAGGCCGCAAGTGCGACGTGTCAGTGTCATCCTCTTCCTTTTCGCTGAAGAAAAGGGATCGGACAAGGATTATCACAACGCCAATGGTAATGCAGGCGTCTGCGACGTTAAAAATCAGAAAAGGCCGCCATGTGCCGAAATGCAAGTCTGCATAATCAATCACATAGCCCCAGTAATAGCGGTCATAAATATTGCCCAGCGCCCCGCCAAGGATCAGCGATAGGCCGAGGATATCCCCCATCAATCGCTCGCGCATCATCCATATAAGCACGACAAGGGCGATTACCGCAGTGCCTGCCACCAGCAACCAGCGCATTTCCATGGAGGTAGCCTCTAGTAGGCCGAGTGAGACGCCGCGATTTTCAACATAGGTGAAGTCGAAAAAGGGCAGCAGCTCAATATTACCCACCGTGCGCAAGTTAAGCGGTCCGATGACATAGTGCTTTAGCCATTGATCGACTGCGAAGATCGCCGCTGCCAGCGCTAGGCCAATCACGCGTGCTTTGGTGAAAAGCTGCGCAATCATGATACGGCATCCATTTCAGCGACCACACCATCGCAGCGCCCGCACAAAGCCATATCTTCCGCCACATCGGGCAGAAGACGCCAGCAGCGTCCGCATTTATGTTCACCGGTCTTGCTCACCATTACATCAGCGTCTTTAGAGCGCGAGACTGACGCGGTGATGAACAATTCGGCCAATTGCTCGTCGGTAAAGCCAGCTGGCACCATGCTTTCCGGCACAATCACATCCGCTTCCAAGGAAGAACGGATGGTCTTTTCGCGGCGCAAAGGCTCAATCCCTTGGCTGACTGCATCGCGCAGCGCGCGAAGTTTCGCCCATTTCGGATCGGCTGCACCAACCTGAGGGATTGCAGGCCATTCAAGCAAATGCACGCTGCCGCCTTGTTCGCCATCTTCGGGATAGCGGCTCTGCCACACTTCTTCCGATGTATAGACCAACACCGGCGCGGCGTATCGCACCAGCGCGTGAAACAGCAGGTCCAATACCGTGCGGTATGCATTGCGCTTGGCCGAGTTTTCGCCATCGCAATAGAGGCAATCTTTGCGGATATCGAAGTAGAATGCGGACAAGTCTTCGTTGCAGAAATCGATTAGCAGCCGCGTATATGTGTTGAAGTCATACTCCTCCGCCGCCTTGCGCAATTTCGCGTCCAGATCACCCAGCAGCGACAGCACGTAAATTTCAAGCTCGGGGATTTCCGCCGCATCGCCCATATCGCCGACAAACCCGTCGAGCGCGCCGAGCAAATAGCGGAAAGTGTTGCGAAGCTTGCGGTATTGATCCGCCACACCTTTCAGGATTTCATCCCCGATCCGGTGGTCTTCTGTATAGTCAACGGACAGCGCCCAAAGCCGTATGATATCTGCGCCGTACTGCTCCATGACTTTCAATGGATTGACCGTATTGCCGAGGCTTTTGGACATTTTCTTGCCCGCAGAATCCATCGTGAAACCGTGGGTTAGAACCTGATCATATGGAGCGCGGCCGCGTGTTGCGCAGCTTTCCAGCAATGATGATTGGAACCAACCGCGATGTTGGTCTGAGCCTTCGAGATAAAGGTTGGCAGGCCAGCTTAAGTCTTTCCAGCGGTCCGATTCCAGCACGAATGCGTGGGTGCAGCCGCTATCGAACCATACGTCGAGAATGTCTGTGACCATCTCGTAATCGTCTGGATTGTGGTTTGGGCCGAGGAATTCGGCCTTGCGCGCCTCATCCCACGCATCGACGCCCTTTTCCGCCACGGCGGCGACAATCCGCGCGTTCACTTGCGCGTCTTGCAGATAGGTGCCGTCTGGCTTTACGAAAAGCGTGATCGGAACGCCCCAAGCGCGCTGGCGTGAAAGCACCCAATCAGGCCGCCCTTCTACCATTGATCCGATGCGGTTCTGCCCTTTGGCGGGGATGAACTCCACACGGTCGATTTCTGACATGGCGCGGCTGCGCAATGTGCCGGTTTTGCCCGCCGGAAGCTCAGAATTGAGCGCCGCCTCTAGCTCCTCTGGCGAGGCAGAATGGAGCGAGGACAGCGGCTCCAATTCCTTGTCCATCGGCACGAACCATTGCGGCGTGCAGCGGAAGACGATCTTTGCTTTTGAACGCCATGAATGCGGATAAGAATGCTCGTAATCGTGGCTGGCAGAGAGCAAAGCGCCCGCTTCGCGCAGATCATTGCAAATCGGCCCGTCGGGCGCGTTGAACGGTTTGTTGATGACAGCGCGGCGGCGCGCCTTTCCGTCTGCGTCCATATCATCAGCGCCGAGCCAGCCCCAATCATCGCGGTAACGGCCATCATCCATGACGGCGAATTGCGGCATGATATCATTGGCTTTGCACAGCAGGAAATCATCCTCGCCGTGATCCGGCGCCATATGGACTAGGCCCGTGCCGGATTCTGTAGTGACGACGCTCGATCCGTCGAGCAGCGGGCGCGGGGTCGCGTAAAACCCGCCAAGATGGTGCATGGGGTGCTTTACGAAAGTTCCGGCGAGGTCTGCGCCTTTGCCATCCCACAGTAGCTCGTGGGGTTTGATTTGTGTTTGATAGGTGCCGGGTGCGACTTCAGTGCACTCAACAATGCCTGCGCGATCTGCAAATGCTTTGAATAGTTCTTTTGCGACGACCACTCTCTGACCGCCAGTTTCGACAAGCACGTATTCAACATCGGCCCCATAAGCGATCGCCTGATTGACGGGGATCGTCCAAGGGGTCGTCGTCCAGATTACCGCATGTGCGCCAACCAATTCCGGCACGGCGCTTTCCGTGATCTCAAACGCCACATCAATCTGGGTTGAGGTGATATCCTCATACTCAACCTCAGCCTCTGCCAGAGCGGTCTTTTCAACTGGGCTCCACATCACCGGCTTGGACCCGCGATACAAATTGCCAGCTTCAGCAAACTTCAACAATTCATCAACAATTGTCGACTCTGCCGCTGCATCCATAGTCAGGTACGGATTGTCCCAATCGCCATTGATGCCCAGCCGTTTCAGCTGCTCACGCTGGGTGTCGACCCATTGCTGAGCGTACGCCCGGCATTCTGCGCGAAATTCGGCTGGCGGAACTTCATCCTTATTCAGTTTCTTCTTGCGGTATTTCTCTTCAACCTTCCACTCAATTGGCAGGCCGTGGCAATCCCAGCCCGGTACATAGGGCGCATCCTTGCCCATCAGATTTTGCGTGCGGCAGACCATATCTTTCAGCACATGGTTCAGCGCATGGCCGATGTGAATTTCGCCATTGGCGTAGGGCGGACCATCGTGGAGGATGAATTTTTCGCGGCCCTCGCGTTCCTCGCGTTGCTTTTGATACAGACCCATGTCCTGCCAACGCGCCTGAATAGCGGGCTCTTTCTGCGGCAAGCCAGCTTTCATCGGGAAGTCAGTTTTCGGCAGGAAAACCGTATCTTTAAAGTCGCGTGATTCTTTGGGCGTATCGGTCATGCAGCGCCGCTTAGAAGCCTTCGCGCTTCCTCGCAATCCTTGTCCATCTGAGTGATGAGATCATCTAGGCTGTCAAACGCCGCTTCTCCGCGCAGGAAATGGTGGAAGGCTACTTCGATTTCTTGGCCGTATAAGTCGCCGGAAAAGTCGAAGAAATGCGGTTCGAGCAGTTCTTTGGCCGGCGTGAATTGCGGGCGGATGCCCACATTCGCTGCGCCTTTCAGCACTTCGCCGGTGGACAGCACTTTGCCGGTTACCGCGTAAATGCCGTATTTGGGACGAAGGTAGGATTCCAGATTGAGGTTGGCGGTGGGGTAGCCAATTTCGCGGCCTCGCTTGTCGCCATGTTCAACGATGCCGCGCACCGAAAATGGGCGGGTCAGGAGCTGTGCGGCGAGTTCAGGCTTACCGTCACGCAATGCTGCACGAACGCGGCTGGAGGATACGGTTTCGCCTTCACCCTCGACCACATCAACGACGCGCGCTTCCAATCTGTCCGCGCTGCAGAGCATATCGACATTGCCTTTTGCACCTTTGCCAAAGGTGAAGTCGCCGCCTGTCACCACGCCATGCGCGCCGAACCGTTCGATCAGGATTTGCGTGATGAAATCTTCGGCGCTGGTTCCCGCCAGCTCGCCATCGAAATGGAACACTAGCATCGCTGTTGCTCCAGCGGCGAGATATAGCTCTTGGCGTTGCTCCAAAGTGGTCAGGCGAAATGGCGGCGTATCGGGCTTAAAATGCCGCACGGGATGCGGATCAAATGTAGCGATTATCGAAGGGCGGCCTTCTGAATGCGCCCAGCTGATCGCTTCGCCAGCAACGGCCTGATGACCTTGATGGAAACCGTCAAAATTGCCCAGAGCAATAACTGCGCCGCGTAAGGCTTCTGGAACAGGTGAACGATGATCAAGCCAGCGCATTACGCCGCTTCATTTCGGGTGTAAGTGATGAAGGAAAAGGCGGGTTTAGTATCGGTTGCCGCGTGATCTTCGCGTGCGGCCTCTTCCCAATCAGCGTTCGGCGCATCCATATGGGTATCGCCGTCATAGTCTGCGTGCACCTGTGTCATTTCGATCCGGTGAGCCTTGCGCATAAAGGCGGTATAAATTGCCGCGCCGCCGACAATGCTCACATCTTCGTCCGCAGATAATTGCAAGGCATCCTCTACCGAAGAGGCTGTCTCTGCGCCGTCAGATGTCCAGTCAGGATCGCGGGTCAAAACAATATGTCTGCGTCCCGGCAAAAGCCCTGGCAGGCTTTCAAAAGTCTTGCGACCCATAATCATCGGCTTGCCAATTGTGAGAGCCTTGAAATGCTTCAAATCGGCAGGGATATGCCATGGCAATGCATTGCCTTTGCCGATCACGCCATTGGCCGCCCGCGCGTAAATAATGGTGACTTTCCTGCTCATTTTGGTGAACTAATTCGCGTGATGTGGCCCATCTTGCGCCCATCGCGCGCTTCGGCTTTGCCATAATGATGGACGTGCGCTTCTCCATCCTCGCCCAAAATTTCGTAAACACTGTCGGCGTCCGTGCCCACGACGTTGCGCATTTCTACCGCGTCAAAGCGCGTTTCTGTCGCGCCCAATGGCAGTCCGGCAACGGCGCGAATGTGGTTTTCAAACTGGCTGGTGGCCGCGCCCTCAATCGTCCAATGGCCCGAATTGTGCACGCGCGGAGCCATCTCGTTGAACACCGGGCCATGCTTGGTTGCAAAGAACTCACAGGTCAAAACACCTATATAATTTAGTGCATTGGCGGCGTGCTTGGCAATGGCACGCGCCTCTTCGACTTGAGCCGCGATGAGGTCCGAATGCGGCAGAGTTGAAGTCACGAGCATGCCGTCTTCGTGCACGTTCTCCGCTGATGCGTAGAACCGCACTTCACCATCCTCACCGCGCACCAGAATGACAGAGAACTCGGCGGCAAAATCCACGAAGCCTTCATAGACGCAAGGGACGCCGGGGAAGCGAATTCCGGCTGCTTCATGGGCTGATCGGATCCGCCATTGCCCTTTGCCATCATAACCATCGCGGCGCGTTTTTAGGATGCCGGGCGTACCGATCTTCTCGATAGCTTGGGCAAGGTCTTCCTCGGTTTCGACGGCTGCATAGGGTGCGGGCCTGCCGCCCAATTTTTCGACAAAGCGCTTTTCATTCAGCCGGTCTTGCGCTGTCTCCAACGCCATCGGTCCTGGGCGGAGCAGGTTTTCGGGGATGGCGGCAATGGCGGTGAGCGGGACGTTTTCAAATTCCCAAGTGACCACATCGCATTTGGACGCAAAGGCGGCAAGCGCAGCCTTATCACCCCATCCTTTAGCAAAGAAATCTGCGCAGACATCGCTGGCGACATTGTCGCCTTCCGGCGCGTAGCCGATGACACGCAAGCCGAGCTGAGCAGCAGCCGCAGCGAGCATCCGGCCCAATTGGCCGCCGCCCAAAATGCCAATGGTGCTGCCCGGTTTTAACATTAGCCTGTCGGAACCTCAGCCACGGCGGCACTGCGCGCAGCGCGCCAGTCTTGCAACCGTTGGGACAAATCTTCATCTTGCAAAGCGACAATACTAGCCGCCAGTAATCCCGCATTGGTTGCGCCCGCATCGCCAATTGCTAAAGTGCCAGTGGGCACGCCAGCAGGCATTTGCACGATACTCAGCAAGCTATCCCAGCCCGAAAGAGCTTTCGATTGAACGGGCACGCCTAGCACTGGCAAATGCGTCATCGCCGCAATCATTCCGGGCAGATGTGCTGCCCCACCAGCGCCAGCGATAATCACATCAAACCCTTCGCCCTCTGCACCTTTGGCAAATGCAGTCATGCGGTCGGGTGTGCGATGGGCAGAGACGATCCGCGCCTCATGCTCAACCTCAAGCTCTTCCAGAACCTCGGCAGCCTTTTTCATCGTCGGCCAGTCTGACTGGCTTCCCATAACGATCGCGACTTTTCCGCTCATTTTGCCCCTCCTGAATGCAGCACCAGATTAACTGTCCTTGAGATAGTAGCGCTCGCCGGGCTGCATAGCGTCATCAAAGTCATAGACGATCGGCTGGCCGGTGGGAATCTCTAGACCTGTGATGTCCTCATCCGAAATGCCAGAAAGGTGTTTGACCAGCGCGCGTAAGGAATTGCCATGGGCTGAAATGATGACGGTTTCACCTGATTTGAGAACGGGCAAGATTGCTTCTTCCCAATAGGGCAGGACGCGTTCAATCGTAAGCTTCAGGCTTTCTGTGTTCGGCACATCGATCCCGTCATAACGCGGATCAGCGCCCGGATCATATTCGCTGCCTTTCTCCATCGGCGGCGGCGGAGTATCGAAACTGCGGCGCCAAATATGCACTTGCTCATCACCGTGTTTGTCGCGGGTTTCTTGCTTATTGAGGCCAGTTAGCCCGCCATAGTGCCGCTCGTTTAATCGCCAATCCTTGGTCACAGGCAGCCATAAAAGTCCTGCTTCTTCCAATGCGAGATTGAGCGTCATAATCGCGCGTTTCTGGAAAGAAGTGAAGCAGACGGTCGGTATCACACCCTTTTCGCGCATCAATACGCCCGCTGCCTTCGCCTCAGCCACCCCTTTTTCGGTGAGATCCACGTCCCACCAGCCGGTGAAGCGGTTCTCCAAATTCCACTGGCTCTGGCCGTGACGCACAAGGATTAGCTTAGGGATATTGTTTCTCCTTCGATTTATTCGCCAGCGGCGGCGCTGGGATCACTGTCTATTTTACGCCCTTGCTCTTTGCGTTTGCGCAAATTCTCGCGCAGTTTTGCCGCTAGACGCTCTTCACGAGAGCGGTTTTCTTTCTCATCTTCACTCATAAGAAACGCCTTGGCCTTATCGCGGTGAAATCTCAAGCCTTGGCCATACGTATGACGGACCGAGCAGGGCGCGAGAAAGCTTGACAATAAGGCGCGCGTTACCGATAGGCGCGCCTCCTCATTGAGGGCCGCGGTAGCTCAGTGGTAGAGCGCGTCATTGGTAATGACGAGGCCGAGAGTTCAATTCTCTCTCGTGGCACCATTCCTTCAGCTAAGTGTTTTGATGTTGCCTTGTGGAAGGCACGTAAAGCTGCGCGTGCGGCTGGGTATGGCGTGGGTTGGACCGCGTCATTGGTGGTGATGGGGCCAAGACAAACTACGGGTTTTAAGTGTGATCGTTTCGCGCTGCTGAGCATGGAACGAATTTTGTCTATCAGCATGGAGGCCATTTAATTTTTGAAGGTGGCGGTGTGCCGGTCTCCCACCGAAGCGCAACACCATTGGCCTGAAATTTAGAACGAAAAACGGCAATTTTCAGCATGCGCTGTGCAGCGGGGAATCGGGTCACGCTGCTTGGCTCTGTGACTATCTCAGCCTTGCCCGATAGGTACAAAAGGCCGCCTGTGGTAAAGTCGATAAACAACAAGCCAACTTGTGGGTAAAGCGACACATTGCCCAGCGTGTTGAACATATTGTTCCCGCGGTAATCTGGCACGGTAAGGTTATCATCTGCACCCAATTGCACAAAGCCCGCCTCGCCGCCGCGATGCGAGATATCCGCGCCGTCAAACTTCGCATTTGAGCCGCTATCATGCAGGCTGGCGATGAAGAATGTGTCCGCTTGGCTGATCAAGGCGCGGTCTGCTTGGGACAGCGTTTTGCTTGTGCGAAGCTGGGCCGGATCAGTGGTTTCCTCGCGGCTGACAATCTCGCGGCGGTTTATATATTTGGGGCAATTGCCGTAGCTTTGGACGACGCGGATTTCCAAGAAGCTCGCATTTGCGGCAACAATCCTGCCATGCATTCTGTTGCGGCGGCGATTGGAAAGATTGAGGCCAAGCACAGCAATCATACCGCCAATTTTGAGCGGTCCAAGCGAAGCGATGTCTTGAGGCCCGCTCAAATCAATGCGCAAAATATGCGGGTCGCTTGCGCAAACAAAGCCAGCCGGTCCGGTTAGGATAAGGGGCTGGGGACGTCCTTTGGCATCAATCACCGCCAGAAAAACATATTCCAAACCAGCAAAGAATGTGCGGTGCTGATTAATCATGTGGTCGCGCATCATCATCTGGCCGACGCGGTCCATTTTTTCCCGCGCGCCAACGCTTTCCTGCAAGGCCAACTCGCCAGAATGGAAATGGGTGGAGGGCGTATTGGTCATGGCGGCGGCGCTATGCGGCACGCTGGGTCATGGTGATCATTTGATTGGCGACAAGCTCTATATCGGCTGGATTGTCATTGGCCTTGGCCAGCATCATCGCGCCTTCAAGGGCTGAGAAATATAGGACTGCAAATTCGTCTGGCACGATATCACCGCGGATTGTGCCATGCGAAATCCCGCTGGCGATGATGCTGGCGAGCCATTTGTATTGGTCAGCAAAAAAGGCCTTAACCTCATCGGTCACAGCCGCCTCAACACTGTCAAAATCGCTGGCGAGCATGGCGCATAGGCAAATGCGCTTGTTGTCCTCTAAGGTGGATTTGAAAATCTGAGCATAGGCTTTGAGCACATCAGCCGCCGTCAAATTATTGACTTTGAGTTGGTCGGTCGCGGCTGAGAAGCCTTTGCGATAACGGCCTGTTACAGCGACCACCAAGTCGGTTTTGCTGGCGTAATAATAATGGATGCTGGAACTTTTCACCCCGACGCCATTGGCCAGATCGCGAAAGCTAAAGCCGTTATAGCCGCGCTGTTGAATATATTGCTGTGCCAGATCGAGGATCTGATCCTGCGTGGTAGCTTTGCTGGTCATGGCCGTGCTCCTCATAATAATCTATCTATCCCCAGATAGGCTATTGACAGCGGAAAGTAAACAGTGTCTATGACGCCTATCTAGTGATAGATAGGCGAGTTTAACCAATAACAATGTCCATTTTCCGGACACCAACCAAGTTTTGAAAGGCAAAATTATGATCGGATATTCAACAATCGGCGTTAAAGATCTGGACGCGGCCAAGGATTTTTATTGCAATCTTTTTGGCGCAGAAGTGCTGGTCGATGTGGGCCGTCTTGCCATGCTCGGCAAATCCGCAGCGGAGCCAAAACTCGCCGTTTGCGTGCCCTTTAATGAAGAGCCAGCCCATCCTGGCAATGGCAATATGGTTGCCTTTACCGCCGATACGACGGCAGAAGTTGATGCGCTTTACAACAAAGCGATCGAATTGGGCGCGACATGTGACGGCGCACCGGGAGAGCGTATTCCTTACGTGTTTTACGGCGCCTATGTGAAGGATGCTGATGGCAACAAGCTTGCCTTCTTCAAATTCCTCTAAGCCGGTGAAAATTGGAGCGCGGGCCAATTGCTCGCGCTCCAATTCCCTCTCTTTTTCAAATTCAAATTTAAGGTTTTATCATGCCCACTTCCGCAAAGCCGATAAGCCCGAGCAGCGCCGCTGGGCAGATAACCGGCCCAATTACAGCTGAACTCAATTACATCAGGCCCGATGCCGATAAAGCGCCGGAGGTCTTTTATTCCGGCGGCTCATCGCCCCAGACATATTCTGACGAATATGCATTTATGAGCGCCGAGATTGCCGATTGCCGTGCGGACGCAGATCAATTTGCGATCCACACCAATGGTTTTGAGTTGGCAAATTTTCCCACGCAGCACAGCGACTTTGACGATGAGCAAGCCATTGCTGCAACCTATTATGACGAGGTCAAAAGCATCGTGCGAAAGGTGACCGGCACGAAAGATGTTTTCGTCTTCGACCACACAGTGCGGCGGGGCCAGCAAGGCAGCAAGCGCAAACCAGCCCATCATGTGCACAATGACTATACGGACAAAACCGCATTGAGCCGCGCAGAAGAGATGATTGGCGAGGCGGCTTTTGCCAAAATGGCTGGTCGGCGCATGATCCAGATCAATGTCTGGCGTCCATTGGTCGATGTGGTGCGCCGATCCCCTTTGACCTTTTGCGATGCATCCAGCATTGAGCGAAAAGATCTGATCCCGACAAAAATCCATTTCCCCGATACAGATCATGTGGGCGAGATATTTGCTTTGCGCAAACAGGCTGGTCAGCGGTGGTCGTATTTTTCTGAAATGACACGTGATGAGGTCGTTCTGATCAAAGGCTTTGATACGCAGACGCAGGGCACAGCTCGCTTTACCCCGCACACCGCGTTTGAATATCCCGGCCAAGATCCTGCGATCCCGCCGCGCGCGAGTATTGAAACGCGCACCTTCGCATTTTATTGAGAGGCGCCAGAGGCCCACCGCGAACGCTGACCTTCATATCCTAAGCCCTATGAATTGGCGGGTATGAGGGTCAGCATTTGCGCCGCAATACCGCGCAATTGGACGACATTCAGCCCAGAGCGAGCCAAAACTCTAAGGCCAATATAACCAGCCAAGAGGATGTCAGACAGCTCCCGTGATTGCTGCGCGGCGCCCAGAGCGGTCTGGAATGTCTTGCGCCATCGCTCCAGCATGGCTGAGACTTGCGCCCCTATTTCATGATCGATTGAGGTCCGATCGGCGCTCGCATTGCATAAAAAGCAACCGCGCCTGTCATTGCTGATATCTACCGCATCAATGATCTTTTCAAATAGAGCTTCGAAAGCCTTCTTAGCTCCTGATATAGACGAAAGGGTTGTCGCGGCATCGAGGATTTCGGTCCGCTCATAATCACCAAGAGCCTTAAGATACATTTGGTGTTTGTCGCCAAACTCGCGGTAAAGCGTCTGCTTGGGCAGGCTGGTTGCTGCTTCAAGATCTTGAAGCGAGGTGCCTTCAAACCCCTTTGCCCAAAATTGATTTTTAATTGCGGCAATCGCGTCCTGCGGATCGTATAATTTTGTTCGTCCCATTGGGCACCTCCATCTTTTTGTTACTGATCTGTAACCTATCTCTATATTCGTGCGAACTATAGATTAGTTACGAGTGATGACAGTCATTCGTGACCTAACGGTAACAAATTTATTGTGGCTTGCCAAAGATCAAGAATGTGGCCCCACAAATTAGGAGAAAAACAATGACCAATAATAGCGAAGCACAAATCGCCCTGCCCCAAGAAAGCAACTTGCCGCGCATTGCTGCAACAATTGCATTGCCGGTAATCTTCTTCTGGTTCGGTGGGATGAAATTCACATCCTATGAGGCCGAGGCGATCAGCGGTTTGATTGCCAACAGCCCACTGATTGCTTTCACCCAAAATCTGTTTTCAAATCAGGGCATTTCCAACATCATCGGTTCGGTTGAAATTCTGATCGGACTTTTGATCGCATCGCGTTTCTTTGCGCCGCGACTGGCACAAATCGGTGGTTATCTCGCAGCGGCGACATTCGCCCTGACTGCCTCATTCTTCCTAACCACACCTGGAGTGTTTGAGCCGAGTGTCGGCGGCCTTGGAATTTCGGTGATGCCTGGCCAATTCCTGCTGAAGGATATCGGTCTATTTGCATTGTCCCTGTTGGTGGCAAGTGACGCGGCCAAGGCGGCAAAAGCTGCCAACGCAGCCTAAATCCAAAAACAAAATAGGCACTGAAAGGCCGTCTTCGACAATCGTGGACGGCCTTTCACAACAGACAAATTGGCGCACTGCCCAACCAGTCTAATCCGAAAAACAAGAAGGAAGCATCATGACTGAACATTTCGACATCATCATCATTGGCGGAGGAAATGCCGGATTTGGTGTATCAGCTATTGCCAATCAAGCAGGAAAATCCATCGCCTTTATCGAAGAACTAGAGTTTGGCGGAACCTGCCCAAATCGCGGCTGTACGCCCAAGAAAGTACTGGTTGCAGCAGCGCATACGCTCCACGAAATCGAACAGGCAGCCTTTCACGGGATCACCGTAAGTGAGCCAAAACTGGATTGGGAAAAGCTAATCTCTCGCAAAGACGATATGGTCGGCTTCATTCCCGGTGCGATGCAAGGCGTTGCTGAGAAACGCGGCAAGGTTTTCTACGGTCGCGCCAAATTTGTAGGGCCAAACAGCGTTGAGGTTGGCGGCACTGTGATCGGAGGTGAAAATATTGTGATTGCGACCGGTTCAAAACCGAGACCCCTGAACATTCCCGGTGCAGAGCTTATGATTACATCTGACGAAGTTCTCTCACAAAATCGCTTGCCAGACGAAGCGATCTTTATTGGTGGCGGCGTCATCGCGATGGAATTTAGTCATGTCTATGCCCGCGCCGGCGTGAAAGTCACGATCCTCGAAGTCGCCCCGCAATTGCTGCCAAGAATTGATAGTGATGCGGTCGCCGCCATCCGTGCTGAAAGTGAACGGCTTGGCATTACCATCAAGACGGGCGTCGAAGTAAAAGCCGTCACGCAATCAGGAGAACGGCTTGAGGTTGCCTACAACCATGAAGGCGAGAATTTCACCGCCGCAACTAATAGCGTCATCAATGGCGCAGGCCGCATTGCCAATGTCGACCAGTTGGATTTGGACCAGGCCGGTGTTACATTTAGCGGCGTTCATATCGAAGTGGATGACTATCTTCGCTCTGTCTCCAACCCCTCCATTTGGGTAGCTGGAGATGCCCTTGTGCAGTCCCCGCAATTGTCACCGCTCGCCACGTATGAGGGCCGAATTGTGGGACATAATATCGTGTTTGGCCCAGAAAAATCGCCGGATTATGATGCGGTACCAAGCGCGGTATACACTATCCCTGCGCTGGCCACAGTTGGCTTAACCCAGCAGGAAGCAGAAGCACAAAACCTCAACATCAACGTCACAACCAGCGATATGACCGGCTGGTTCTCTGGCAAAAGCTATGCCGAAACGGTCGCTTGGGCCAAAGTCATCACTGACAAAGACACCGACCAAATTGTCGGCGCGCATTTGGTCGGGCATCACGGCGAAGATTTGATCCATGTCTTCGCTTTGGCGATGCGTCATGAAATCAGTGCGAGTGCATTAAAGGAGAGCCCAATGGCATTCCCGACATTTGCTTCTGATCTTAAAAACATCATCTAACTAAAACGAAAGTGAGGCGGGTGCGGCAATGGGCCGGGCCCGCCTTCTTTCATGTAAAAACTGCGCTGGATAGAAACATCCGGCCATTTCGTTCGCTACATTGATGATTAGATAGCAATTGATGCATCATCCCAAGCCGTAGGCCCAAATAGGCGCCATTGAGGTATAGCACAGGTGATTTTCTGGGTTGTTATTGGACCAAAGTGCTTTCGATAGGAAACCGCCAAATAGCAAACACTCCACAGTTTGGGAACCGTGTGGGTCGCGTGCAGAATCGCGCTTACAGACGACCTCAACTTACTGATAAATATAGCTTCACCTCAATTCGTCCCATGCTTTGGTAATGACGAGGCCGAGAGTTCAATTCTCTCTCGTGGCACCACCCTAAAATCCGGATGCTGGCCAGAGCCAGAACACCATGCTTATGGTTGCATATTCTAACGCGATTTCAGTAGGTTGTGCGTGTTCGAACAACTGTACAATTCTCGAGAGACACTTTCGAGGCTCGCGAAAGGCGTGATTATGTGCGCTTTTCTCTGAGGCCCCAAAAGCCGGATCCCACTTTGGCGGCGATCAATTCTGATGATACCGAGATCGCTAACTAGTCTCGGATTGTCTTTTTAGTTAGCGACTATAGTCGTTACGCGAAGCCGAGCAGCTTCTTTTGCTCATTCCAACAAAGCGGAAGAGTTCCGATGCGCAGCAAGCTAACCGGCGCATCGTCCGGTTTTGGCGCGACGATCGCTGCGCAATTTGTTGAAGATGGCTACCGTGTTGTGGGCACTAGCCCTTGCGCTCCCAGCAAAACCCAAATTGCTGCAGACGGCCTTACCATGGCGGGCTGGATCGATAGCCTTGCTTGGAATGCCGCTGCCAATGCAGATATCAATGACTACAATCTGCGCGATCTGAGCATCTAACGCCGGCCGATCCCATCACTCCCTAGCCGCAGCAAGTGCATTTGGCCGTGCAAGGCTTGGGAGGCATTTGGGATTGGAGAGGGTTCAGAACCTATTCTTGATGTCGAGAACAAGGGCTCTGACCAGAAAACTCGAATGTGATCGGTCACAATCTGACAGCAAATGAAGAAAAGTTGTTAAATCGTGTAATGCTGATCGTGCAAATTTCGAAAAAGCCGAACTTGTTTCAAACGAGCACGGGCTCGCTCAGCTGAAGGCCGATCTAACGGTTAACCATAATCTGCCCGATTTTAGACCTCAAGAACTGAGATCAATACAGATTTCCATTATAAATCATGGAATTAGAAAAAGAAGCGATCAAACTTGAAGGTGAAAATCTTAATCAAACGAGCACGCACAATCAAACTAGTGACAATTGCTATTTGTAAAATTCTCGACCGATAATCGAAAATTCGAAATCCCGGCTTTGCCAAACTGACGGGAAACTAAATGTGTTGTATTACAATGCCTTACAGATTTCCAGAGAACCATCTGAAACACCATCTTTAGACGAAATTAAGGATATTCAATCAGAAATTCCGTTCGCGGTGCTGGCCAATCCAGTGCCGAAACAAATGGACGGACAACATGCTCGGTTATCGAATTGCAAATGTGAAATGGATCCTGATCGGATTTTTTGCGCTGGTTACTGGAACGGCAGCCTCTGCGGCTGACTTACAGGTCACGCAATATGCCGTTGATCCCGATCCCATCGCGGCATCAGCCACAGGGACGTTCTCTGTTACGGTAGAGAATAACAGCGGGCAGTCTGTCAATGATCCCGAGATCGTCATTTCCATTCCGGCGAATTATGAGCTGATTGACGCACCGGGTAATTTCCCGGCGTTTTGCGTTGTAACCGGTGCGGTTGGCAGTCAAACGCTGACTTGTACTCCGCCAGAACTGGTACGCGGCTCGCCCATCACAATTGAGTTTGATGCGATCGCGATGACGCCAGGCGTCGAAAACTCAACAGCTTCTATCTCTGCACCAGGCAATACTGACAACAACCCAGGCAATGATGAGCTGACAATTTCGACCACTGTTCGCGGCGGTGCTGATCTTTCTGTTGCAAAGTCTGGTTCCTCCCCAACTGTGATTGCGGGCGGAACGCTCGACTACACGCTAACCGTGACCAATGATGGCCCCAATACGACAAGCGATATTCGCGTTACCGACAATCTGCCTGCGGGATCTGACTATGACTTTAGCAGTGCAACTGGCACCGGCTGGAACTGTAGTTTGGCCGGTCAAGTGGTGACATGTGTATATTCTGGCGCTGCGCCAGCACCCGGAGCCAACTATCCTGACATAACAATTTCAGGCGAAGTGACGTCGGGCACCGCTGGTACAATTTCCAATATCGCCAGCGTTGAGATTACCGATCCGCTGGTCCTTGACCCTGACGTTACGAATAATAATTCCAATCAGGTTGTTACCAACGTTAACGCCGGCACCGATCTTGAAGCTTTGAAGTCAATGCCGAGCACGATCATTACTGGCCAAACGGTCAATATTGACCTGACAATACGCAACACTGGTCCGCAATCAGCTCCGGCTGGATCAACGATTGTTGATACGATTGATGCCTCGCTTTCGATCGGCACACTTCCAGCAGGTTGTACAAGTAGCGGTCAGACGGTGACGTGTACCGCTGGTGCATTGGCATTGTCTAATACTGCCAATTTTTCAATTCCTGTCACAGCCGTTGCTCCAACAGGTGGGACAATCAACAATACAGCGACTGTAAGCCCGCCAGCAGGATTTCCTGATCCGACTAACAGCAACAATACCGCCATTGCACCGTTTGAAGTCGAAAACCCTAATGCTGACCTTCAGCTGCGCGCGAAAAACAAATTTCCTAACCCAGTTGCTCCGGGCGCTGACGTAACTTCGCGGATTTTCGTCCGCAATTTGGGACCATCGGTTGCTAGCTATTCGCCAGCCAACCCGTTGCGGATTACAGATACGCTTAGCGCTAACGAAACTTTTTCTGGCATCAATCCTGCCACACCTGATTGGAGCTGTACGGTCGCAAGCAATGTGGTGACGTGTGAGACTACAGGCACCGGCACAATTGCTGTTGGCTCCCAAGTTGAACTTCGCCTGACAACGATTGCAGGAGCTGGAACGGACAGCAACATCACCAATGTAGCCTGTACCGATTCCACCGGTGGATCGGCTCACACGCCTTCTTCAAACAGCCCTGCAGGCAATGATTGTATTTCACGCTCTGTTCGTTCGACTACTTCTGCGGCGGACCTTTCGGTGCAGAAAGATGTCAGCCTTTCACCTGCAAGCGGATTTGCTGAAAATATCACAATCCCCGACAGCACTGACGTGTTCTACATCCGTCTGCGTGCAAGCAATGCGGCGGGCGGCGATACTGCGCGTACAGTTCGCGTGCGTGACACTCTGCCAAACTTCATCAATGAAACCGGCTTTAACACCGGCGTGACTCTTGAAAGCACAACCAAAGGCACGCTTTCATACAGCGCGTCAATTGGCCGTGCGCAATGGAACCTGACTGATTTGGCCGCCGGTGAAACCGAGACGATTGTCCTGAGGGTTGAACGGCCATTTGAGGCGGGCACTTACACCAATACGGCAGATATCTTCTCAACTGACACCACCGAACTCGATTCATCGAACAATAACGATACGGCAGACTACACCGTAATCGCCATTGCGGATATGACCGTAAACAATAAGTCGGTTACGCCTGATCCAGTACGTGTCGGTGTCCCGGCAACTTATTTGATCAGCGTGCGCAATGATGGCGCAAACCCAGCTGACAATGTGGTCGTCACTGATGTTATCGACCCTGATTTCTTCGAAATTCTTGGCACGCCAACAACAACCAAAAGCGGCGCAACTTGTTCTGTTACCGCTGCAACCGGCGAAGTGTCTTGCGCAATGGGGCAGTTTGTTCGCACCGAAGTGCGCCAGATCACGGTTGAGGTTCTGCCAAAATACCCATTTGGCGGTAATCTGCTCGGCAGTTTCCCGGTTGTTTATACCAACCGCGCGACGGTTGAAACTGACACGTTCGATTCCGATGGCGGAACCGATCCAAACGCTGGCAACAACTTCTTTGACCTGCCGCACCCTGTCGAAGGTCCTGACTTTGATATTGGCGTGACTAAGCGCGAGAGTAATCCGGCAACCGATGATCCGGTACGTTTTGACGAAACTTTGAACTACGATATCCGCGCGTCAAACTTTGGCCCATCGCGTGCAACCGATGTCCTTATTCTGGATATTCCGGCACCGCCTGCTGGCCTGACAATGACTCTGTCGTCAGTGACGATTAATCCGGTTGCCGCCAATGGTGGTTTGACATTGCAGGCCGCGCCGAATGCGGGGTGTGTGACTGCTGGCGCCAATGTGGAATGCCGCGTTGACACAGGCAATGTGACCAACAACTTCCTTGACGCGGGCAATCAGGTTATTTTCCGTGTCAGCTTTACGATGGGCGGTACACCCCCATCGACAGTTACAACATTTGCTAATGAAGTGCAGATCACATCCGCTGAGCATCCTGTTTGGGATGGCACTGGCGCTGATGGTCTGATCTCAAACAATCGCGCTGTTCAGAACACGACCGTTCTGCCTTCGACTGACCTTGAAGTTTTGAGCAAGACTCGTGTTGGCGCGCTTGAGCGCTCTGTGAACGAGCCGGTTGAATATGTTGTGCGCTTCCGGAACAATGGACCATCTGGTTCAACCAGCGTGCGTATCACCGATGTTCTGCCAGCTGGCTTTACCTTCCATTCGGACGATGCTCCAAGCACGACGATTCCTGGCGGCAGCACAGCGGTTGTAAGCGCCGTTAGCTGTTCTGGTACGAGCACAGTCACTTGCGATCTGGAGGGCACGTTCCCACCGGGTGCTGGCGATTCTGTTGACCTTAGCTTCTACGCGGTTGCGCCTGAACCTTACTCGGGTGCGGTTGCTCCAACTGATCTGACCAACACTGTCACGATCACTCCTGGCGTCGATGAATTTGGCGATCCGGTAAGCGAAGATGCTGTTGATACGAACAATAGCGGTTCAGCGAACACGCAAATCGCGCCAAGCTCAATCGCTGGCTCAGTGTATGCTGATGATGATGATAGCGGTGCGTTCGAAACTGGCGAAGGCATGGGAGGCGTTACCGTAACGCTAACCGGCACAGACGCTTTTGGTAATATGATTACCGTTGTTGAGACAACTGACGCGAGTGGTGCGTTTAGCTTTGACAATTTGCCGCCGTCCGATGCGGCTGGCTACACCATTGTCGAAACTCAGGTTGCGACCCATTACGATCTGAACGAAACTGCTGGTAGTGAAGGCGGCACAGTCGACAATTCTTCTTACGGCGACACTGCGGCTGAAAACACAATCAGCGCGATTGTTCTGCCCGTTTCGACCGATGCAACAGACTATCTGTTCCAGAACCATATCAATGCTGTGATCGTTGCTGAAGATGACAATCCTGCGGCGGTGGTCGGCGCAACTGGCGGCGATGACATTATCAATGCTTTGACCAATGATACATTCAATGGCAGCCCAGCGACCACCTCGACTGTTGCTATCAATATCACTGCGCCTGCAACGCCGGTAAACGGCGGCTCGGTTCCGGTGCTCGATCCATTGACAGGTTTAGTGGATGTTCCGGCTGGCACGCCTGCTGACACTTACACCATCGAATATGAGATCTGCGACATCGCCGATCCAGAGATGTGTGACCCTGCAGTTATCACTGTTGTTGTAACGGCTGCACCGATCCAAGCGGTGAATGATACTGAAAGCGACGTAAACGGAGCCACAGGTGCGCCTGATGTTCTGAATGTGCTTGCTGATGATACTTTGAACGGTGTCGCTGCAGATACCACTACGGTTGATATTGCTGTTGCAACTGGTTCAAGCGTTCCTGCTGGCCTGACCTTTGATCCATTGACCGGTTCTGTATCGGTTGATCCTGGTACACCTGCTGGCCCGTATAGCTTTGACTATACGATCTGTGAGAAGCTGAATCCGCTGAACTGTTCGACAGCGACTGCAACAGTGAATGTTGTGGCTGCACCTATCCAAGCGGTGAGCGAAAGCGTCACTGACATCAATGGCGCTAGCGGTGAAGACGATGTTCTTAACGCTCTTGCTGATGATACTTTGAACGGTGTCCCTGCTACGACTTCTAACGTGACTATTGAAGTTGCGCCGATGGAAACTGTGCCTGCTGGCCTGACCTTCGACACATCGACTGGCAATGTGTCGGTTGACCCCGGCACACCTGCTGGAACTTACAGCTTTGACTATCGTATTTGCGAGATTTTGAATCCTAGCAACTGCGCAATTGCGACTGAAACCGTCACTGTTGTTGCTGCGCCAATCTTGGCTGTGAATGACAGCGTGAGCGGTATCAATGGAACGAGCGGTCAAGATGATGTTCTGAACGTACTGACCGATGACACTCTTAATGGTTCTGCTGCCGACATCACTACGGTTGATATTGCTGTTGCGACCGGTTCAACCGTTCCTGCTGGCCTGACCTTTGACCCGCTGACAGGTAATGTGTCGGTTGATCCGGGCACGCCTGCTGGACCGTATAGCTTTGATTATACGATCTGTGAGAAGATCAATCCATCGAACTGCTCTACTGCCACGGCAACGGTAACTGTTGTTGCTGGCCCGATCACCGCAGACGATGACAATGCGGCTCCGGTTAATGGTTCTGATGGCGCGAGTGGCGTAATCGATGCTTTGGACGGTGATACGCTAGACAATAATCCAACGGACGTTTCGGAAGTTGCGATTAGCGTTCTGGCTCCTGCAACCCCGATTAATGGCGGCCCAGTGCCTGTGCTCAATCCGGCTACGGGTCTGGTTGATGTGCCTGCTGGCACACCTGCTGGCGATTACGAAATCGACTATCAGATCTGTGAAATCCTGAACCCAACCAACTGCGCGGATGCGACGATCACTGTGCCTGTCACAGCGGCGCCTATCCAAGCGGTGAATGATACCGAAAGCGACGTAAACGGAGCCACAGGTGCGCCTGATGTTCTGAACGTGCTTACCGGTGATACGCTGAACGGCGTTGATGCGACGACGTCTAATGTCACTATTGCAGTGGCGACTGGCTCTAGCGTTCCTGCTGGTCTGACTTTCGATCCTGCCACTGGCAGTGTCTCGGTTGATCCGGGCACTCCTGCTGGTCCGTATAGCTTTGACTATACGATCTGCGAGATCTTGAACCCTTCAAACTGCTCAACGGCTACGGCGACTGTGAATGTTGTTGCTGCCCCAATTGAAGCGGTTGATGACAGCCAAGGCGATGTGAACGGTGCAAGCGGTGCAGGTGATGTGCTTAGTGCGCTGGATGGCGATACGCTGAACGGTGCGCCTGCAACTCTTGCTAACGTGACTATTGCGTTGGCACCTGGTGCGAGTGTTCCTGCTGAACTCAGCTTTGATCCGGCCACTGGTCTCACATCTGTGAACCCGGGAACCCCTGCTGGTGACTACAGCTTTGACTATCAGATCTGTGAGATCCTGAACCCAACCAACTGCGCGATTGCGACTGAGACGGTCACAGTCATTGCAGCACCGATTGATGCGCAACCTGATACTGCTGCGCCCACGAACGGAGGAACAGGTGCGCCTGGCGTGATCGATGTTCTACCGAATGACACTCTGAACGGTGATCCGGTAACTCTCGACACAATCGACATCACAGTTGCGACACCGGCTACGCCGATTAATGGCGGCCCGGTGCCTACGCTTGATCCGGCAACGGGTCTGGTAGATGTGCCTGCAGGTACGCCCGCTGGCGACTATGTGATCGAATATACGATCTGTGAGGAATTGAACCCAACCAACTGCGCGACCACTTCTATCACTGTTCCGGTAACAGCCGGTCCAATCGAGGCGGTTGATGATAGCGTGAGCGATATCAACGGTGCCGACGGCGCGGATGATGTTCTGAATGTGCTGACAGGTGACACAATCAATGGCGCTCCTGCGACTATCGATAATGTCACAATCAGCGTTGCACCGGGTTCTGAAGTGCCTGCTGGCCTGACGTTCGATCCTGCTACTGGTAGTGTCTCTGTTGAGCCGGGCACTCCAGCTGGTGACTATAGCTTTGAGTATCAGATCTGTGAGATCTTGAACCCAACCAACTGCACCACGGCGACCGCTACGGTTACTGTTATTGCTTCACCAATCGAAGCGAATGACGATACCCAAGGCGATATCGACAGCCGCGATGGCGCTGACAATGTGGTCAATGCGTTTGACGGTGACACCATCAATGGTCAGCCGGCGAGCCCAGACAATGCGATCCTTTCGATTGCACCTGGATCGTCGCTGCCTGCTGGCATCACTTTCGATCCAGCCACGGGCGCAGTCGGTGTTGAACCGGGTACACCAGAGGGCACTTACACCTTTGACTATCAACTGTGTGAGCGTCTGAACCCGACCAATTGCACCACTGCAACCATCACGCTGACGGTTATTCCTACGCTGAGCGCGGTCAATGGCGTCGTCTATCTCGACGAGAACATGAACCGTACTTTCGAAAGCGATGAAGACCTGCAAGATGGTTGGACTGTCGAAGTTGTACTGAACGGTGATGTTGTTGCGACAACACAGACTGATGCCGATGGCTTCTACTCTGTCGAAGATTTGGTGGCCGGTGACGGTTATGAAATCCGCTTCCTGCACCCAACTTCGGGCGTAGTATACGGCACAATCGAAGCCGATACGCTTCCTGCTGGTGGTTCGCTCGACAATCAGAACCAACCGATTGATCCATCAGGTGTCGTCTATGATGCGGTATCGCGTCAGCCAGTCACCGGGGCAATCGTTAATCTGGTCGATGCAAACGGCAACCTGATTCCGCAAGTTTGCTTTGTTGATCCGGGTCAGTTTGGTCAGGTCACAGGCAATGACGGCTTCTACCGCTTTGACATTGTCGCTGGCGCTGATGCAGCCTGCCCTGTCGGACGGACGGAGTATAACATCCAGATCACAGCGCCTACGGGCTATGCTGATCCAGAATCGACAGTGATTGCTGCTGAAGACGGTCCGTTGAATGTTGCTGGTCTGAGTGATCCTGCGGCGGTTGTGCCAAATGGCAATGCTCCGCAAGTTGGTCAGCCGACAACATATTACCTCGGCTTCCTGATTGGATCGGGTGATGCGAATGTGGTCAACAACCACATCCCGCTTGATCCGTTCACATCGCGCGCTGCTTTGCTGGTCACAAAGACTAGCTCAACACGCACGGCGAGCACTGGCGACCTTGTTCCTTACACAATTACAGTACGGAACACGGAAGCTGCGGACCGCGCATCGGTTGATGTGGTCGATATCCTGCCACCAGGCTTCAAATATGTGCCTGGCTCCGCACGGGTAAATGATTTGGCTGCTGAGCCTGTGGCCACTGGCCGCGAGCTTCGCTGGGAAGATCAATTCCTGGGCGGCAACCAAACCTCGGTCTATTCCATCATCGCCGTAATCGGCGCTGGTGTGACCGAAGGCGACCGGATCAACACTGCTGTTGCTCGCAATGGCATTACCGATGGTGACATTTCAAACCGTGCGCAAGCTGTGGTTTCGATTGTCCCAAGTGCGATCTTCGATTGTGCTGAGATCATCGGTAAGGTGTTCGAAGACTTCGACGGCGATGGCTATCAGGATGAAGGTGAACCCGGCATCCCTGGCGCCCGCGTTGCGACGGTCAATGGTCAGCTCATCACCACAGATGAATTCGGCCGCTACCACATCACTTGTGCAGCAGTGCCAAATGCGCAGATCGGTTCGAACTTCGTACTGAAGCTCGATACGCGGACTATCCCAGAAGGCTATTCGCCAACATCGGATAACCCGCAATCGATCCGCCTAACACGAGGCAAGATCAGTGAGCTGAACTTTGGGGTCCAAAAAGCCCGTCAGATCAGCATCGCATTGGATGATCGCGCATTCGAAAATGGCACAGCCCAGCTGAAGGCAGGATTTGCTGACAAGCTGCGCGCAATGGCCAAGCTCGAAGAGCAACGTCTGGTGATCGAAGTAACCTACGCAAAAGCTGACGGTGAGACACAAAGCGACATCGATGCCCGTTTGGCAGCGGTTCGCGGGGTGATCAATGACGCCTTCGATGACGATGAATGGGACGGTCCGCCGCCCACCATTGAAACGAACACGGTGCGAGCCACAGCGAATTTGGGCGGGGAGTAAGAACGATGAATACTATCAATAACACTCACGCTGCATCCTCTAAGCAGCGCCAAGCGCGGCGCGCCATCATGATGGCCGGTGTATCGACAATGGCCTGCCTTGGACTGGCAACCCCAGTCATGGCAGCCACTGAAACGGCTTTTGAAGGCTATTCGTCCGCAGTGATTGCTTCGCATGAAGGATCCACTCAAATCGCAGCTCCCAAAGCTGCTGCGGTACAGGCTGAAAGTGCGGTCTCTGCCAATGTAGTGCGGGTCGCAGCGTCAGAAGCCAAACCGGTCCTTTCGATTGGTCTGGTGGATGCTGACACGCAAATTCGGCGCGGGGTTCCTGCAAAGTTTTTGGGTTACAGCAATTACCCGGCCTTTGTTGAACGCGCTGAATTGCGCATCTTTGATGCAGGCGTTCCAGTAACAGGTTCGCCGCATGCGGTTGTTGGGTCGGATATTGATGGCGCGTTTTCTTGGACGCCCACTCAATATGCCTCAACCTACGTCACTTACGTTTACCGCGTCTATGACAAGGACGGCAATTTTGACGAGACAAAACCGCAATCGCTGACACTGCTTTCAGCGGCGCATGCACTGCCAAAACAGGCAGTATCGCGTCCAGATTTTGGCGTTGTTGATGCAGCGGCAAAACGCGGCATCGTGCTATCTGAAGCTGTGCCATTGGTAATCTCTGGCACTTCGCCTGAGGCTGCATTGGTCCGCGTTTCGGGTCAAGTTGTGCCTAGCGATGCCAGCGGAAAATTTGCTTCTAAGCAATTGGTCCCTGCCCATTGCAGCGCCGTGTCTGTTGCGGCGACGGCTGCATGCGGTACGCAAAAATCATCGCTGATCCAGCGCCAGGATTGGCGCGCATTGGAAGAGGATATGGGCAATCGCGCCGGTGTCTTTACAGCGAAAGACGACGCCGAAGCTCCAGAAGTTCTGGCCGCCCATGACGGTATGCAAATCACTCTTGACCCAGAGGATGAACGCGCAAGCGAGAACCCATATTCGGTCAAAGTGCGCACGGATGAAACGCATGTTGATCCGGTTCTGGCAGTGGGCCTTGCGACGAGCGAGCGCACTATTGTTAAAGGCCAGCCAGCGACATTTGTTGGCTACACCAATTACCCATCGTTCATCGAAAAGGGCGAAATTCGCGTCTTCCGTGCTGGCACCAGCGTGGATAGCGAGCCTATGGCTGTGATTGCTTCTAACGCAGAAGGCATCACAAGCTGGACGCCCGCCGATATGGCAGAGAAAGACTTGTTCTACGTCTACCGCGTCTACGGTGAAAAAGGGCGTTTTGATGAGACACAGCCGCAAGAGCTGACATTGCTCAACGAAGCGTTTGAAGATGGTGTTGCACCTGTCCGGCCATTGTTCGGAAGCCGCGATGAAGCTGCGATCCGCAACATCAACCTAACGCGCGGCGCAACAATCACCGTTACGGGTAATGCTAGCCCAACCGACCAATTGGTCGAAGTCGCTGGTCAGACTATCCCGATTGATGAAGGCGGTTTCTTCGTCAGTCAGCAGATTGTCGATCGCGATACGAAACAAGTCGAAGTCAATATCGGCACAGCAAACCAAGTGAACTTCACTGCAACGCGCGATGTGGATGCGGGCGGCGATGATTGGTTTATCGTTGGCCAAGGCGATCTCACATTTGTCTCCAACGGAGGCAGCAGCACCGCTGTTGAAGTGAGTGGCGATCCGCTGACCAATGGCGACCATGTAACTTCGCGCGCGGCATTCTATGCCAAGGGCAAGCTTGCCAGCGGCGTTACCATCACCAGTTCGCTGGATACGGGCGAGACTTTGCTGAAAGACATTTTCAGCAATCTTGACCGTAAAGACCCGCGCCAATTGCTGCGCCGGATCGACAGCAATCAATATTACACGACCTATGGGGACGATTCCACTTTGGTTGAGGATGCCCCAACACAAGGGCGCTTCTACCTTAAGGTTCAGAAGGATAAATCCAGCCTGCTCGTCGGCAATTTCACTGCGGATATTCAGCAAGCAGAACTTGCTCAACTGAACCGCGGCGTATTCGGCGCGATTGTCGATCACAAAAGCCTTGGCACGACCGAATTTGGCGAAAGCAAATTGCAAGCCACAGCCTTTGCTTCTGATCCGGGGACCATTCCGGGCCGTGATGAATTTCGCGGAACTGGCGGCTCGCTCTATTTCTTAGGTCGCCGCGACATCACGGTTGGTTCTGAGCGTTTGAGCGTTGAAATCCGCGACCGCGATACCGGCCTTGTCATCTCGCGCCGCGATTTGCGTCCGCAAGAAGATTATGATGTGGACTATTTCCAAGGGCGGATCGTGCTGCTTACGCCTCTATCCTCTTTCTCAAACGATGGCAGCCTTGTTCGTCAAAGCTCCGGTCCTGGTAACACGCCTGTGCTGGTTGCAAATTACGAATATACTCCTGCTGTTGGCGATCTGAGTGGGTACACTTTGGGCGGCCGCGTTGCTGGCTGGCTGGGTGAAACGGTGCGCCTTGGCGTAACCGCTCAAAAAGAGACAACGGGCACTGCCGATCAGATATTGCTTGGTGCGGATGCTGTTTTGCGCCTGCACGCTGGCACTTATGTGAAAGCAGAAGCCGCGCAATCAGAAGGGCCCGGTTTCGGCCAGAGCAATTCGGTTGATGGCGGCCTGACGTTTACTGACATTGCGGCAACTGGTTTAACCGACGTGAAAGCTAATGCCTATCGCGGCGAAATCTCTGTCGACTTTGCTGAATTGCAAGGCAAGAGCGCCGACCTTGGCAAGCTTACTGCTTTCTACGAAAATTATGAAGGCGGCTTCAGCTCCAATGGACGGCTAACCCAAGCGGATACAACGCGCTGGGGTGTGGCGGTCAATTCCAAGCTTTCAGAAAGCACTCGCGTCGATGCGAAGATTGAGCAATTGGACACAGATGGGCTTGGCAAACGCACCGTTGCCAGCGGCGATCTTGCGCAAAAGCTCAGCGGCGCAGTCACCGTAACCGGCGGCGTGCGCTATGACGACCAGACGGTAGGTCTTGTGAACAATAGCACGCAGACCGGCAAACGCACCGATGGCGCATTGCAAGTGGATTACGATCCGCTGGACAAAAACTGGTCCATCTTTGGCTTTGGCCAATTGACCATTGACCGCGATGCCACACGCCAGCGCAACAATCGCGCAGGCATTGGCGGCAAGGCAGAAATCACTGACCGCGCTTCTCTGGCGGCTGAATTGTCAGCAGGCGATGGCGGTCTTGGTGCCAATGTTGAACTGGCTCATAGCTATGGCAATGGTTCAGAAGCCTATCTTGGCTACGGGCTGATTACAGACCGCACTGATCTGGCGCTTGAGCCGGTCAGCAGTCTGGCACAGGCCAATCGTGGCACGCTAACCCTTGGCTCGCGCCACCGGTTCAACAGCGCCTTGTCCATTAATGGCGAAAACAAAATTGGCCATGGCGGGGATGCCCCAAGCGTGGTCAATAGCTTTGGCCTGAATTGGGATCCATCAGAGCATTGGTCATTCTCAGCCTCGATTGAACGCGGCGAGATTGACGATGCGACTACGGGCAAATTCCGCCGCCGTGCGGCAACCTTTGGCCTTGGCTACACAGATGAAAAAGTGCAGCTTGCCACCAATGTTGAGGCCCGCTTTGAAAAAGGTGCAGACCGCGATCAAGAGGTTTGGCTGGTGCGCAACACCGCTGCGATTGAAGTCCATCCAGACTGGCGCGCACTTGGCCGTTTGAACTTCGCGATTGCGGATACGGACACAGACGATGTGCGCTTAGCTGACTTTGTTGAAGGCACGGTGGGCTTTGCCTATCGTCCGATCCTCAATGACAGGCTCAACCTGCTGGCACGCTACACCTTCTTGCAAGACCTTGGCCCCATTGGTCAGGTCACATCGGGCGGGGAAACGGCAGCACCGAAACAGCGCAGCCACATTTTCTCCATCGATGGCAATTTGGACATAACCAAAACGCTGACACTGGGCGCTAAATATGCCGTTCGTGAAGGCAGCGTTTCACTGGGCCGCGATAGCGACACATTTGTGTCCAGCAACACGCAGCTTGGCGTGCTACGCCTTGACTGGCGATTGGTGAAGGAATGGGATGCCTTAATCGAAGGGCACTACCTCACCAATGACGTGGCGGGCGATGACCGGTTTGGCGGAATTGCTGCGATCTACCGCCACCTTGGCAATAATGTGAAAGTCGGTGTGGGTTATAGCTTCTCCGATTTCTCTACCGACCTTGCCGATCAAAGCTATTCATCCGATGGTTGGTTCATCAACTTGCTGGGTAAATTCTAATGACTGCGAGAAACACAATGAAACGCATGATCTTTGCCGGAGCATTGGGCTTGGCTGCTTTTGCAGCGCCCGCTTATGCTGCCAATGCCGATGACTTAAACTGCGTAGAATCGCAATTTGATGATGCGCAGCTAGCGGCCATGGGCGCTTTCTTTGCTGAGCTGGAAGAGGGCGAGCAACCAAGCCGCGCTGTTGCAGAAGGCAAAGCGGCATCGCGCAGCACAATGGCTGATGCGGTGGACCAATGTGCTGCCCTTTCTCCGGCTAGCAATATTCAAGTCGGAACAGCTGTTGAATATCTGACTCAGCTGAGCATCCTGCGCAACATTGGCATGTCCAATGGCGCACAGTGGAATGCTGCTATGCAGAAATATGCGCCTGCCGGATTGCGGTTTCTTGCTGATGACGCAGAACCAAGCGCCCATATTCGCGCGATGATAGCTGCGGGCGCCTATGCCAATGGTGTGCCACGTCAAGCGGATGATGAGAGCGAGGAATCTGCGATTATTGCCTATCTAAACGCCGCACGCTCCACTGATGAGGCACTGCGCGCCGTTGCGGATTGATTGAGTTTGAAATTCCAGTTTCATTCTTCAAGACCGGCAGTGTTGCCGTAAATTTCCCAAAAAGCTGAGATTTCGGCAGGAGACGAGTTCGTTTCTGACTGTCGCGCGCACCAAACAATCGCGCCATACCCCCATTTTTGACGATACCTGCGCGGGACCTCCTTCGCTAAACCTTCCCCATAAACACATTCACATTGGGAGAAGGCAGCTATGGATCTCGGACTTAAAGGCAAGAAAGTCATCATGAACGGCGGCGCGCATGGGCTGGGCCTGGCATCGCTGCGCCACTTCGCAGCTGAGGGCGCAGATGTCGCTTTCATGAGCCGCAAAGAAGACAAGATCGAAGCCGCTACCAAAGAAATTGACGCAGCTGGCCCGGGCAAAGTCCACGGCAGCGTGGTCGATATGGCAGACGGTGCCGACACATACAAAGCATGGGTTGAAGGCGCGGCTAAAGAACTCGGCGGGTGCGATATCTTTGTGCACATGGCCAGCTCTTCAGGCACAGGCGGCACGGGCGATTGGCAGCAAGGCCTCGACATGGACATTATGGGCGCGGTCAATGCCATCGAAGTGCTGACCCCGCATCTGGAAGCATCCGGCACCGGCTCAATCGTCTTGATGAGCAGCACTGCAGCACTGGAAACATTTGTTGCACCGCAAGCGTTTAACGCTTTGAAGGCCGCGCTGATTACGCACGGTTCGCAGCTTTCCCAGGCGATGGCCCCGCAAGGCATTCGCGTGAACTGTGTGTCGCCCGGTGCGATTGAATATCCCGGCGGCAATTGGGAAGTGATCAAGGATGCTGTTCCGCCGCTTTATGAAGGCACGCTGGCGAAAATGCCGATGGGCCGCTTTGGCGAACCGGAAGAAGTGGCAAAAACTGTGGTCTTCGTTGCCAGCCCAGCCTGCCCTTACATGACCGGAGCCAATGTGGTGGTCGATGGCGGCTTTACGCAGCGCGTGCAGTTCTAAAACCGCACTCACGCCAACCCTGAATTTTCCTCAATCGAAAGGCCTGATCCATGGCTGAAATTGCCCGCGACAAATTGCTGGATGTCTATACCCGCACGATGAAAGTGAACCGCACGGACGAAAAATTCCGCGCGCTGCTGATGGAAGGCAAAGTCGCCGTCATGTATTACTGTGTGCGCGGGCAAGAGCTTGTATCTGCCGCAGCCATGGCGGCACTGGACGATGATGATTACGTCGTCTGCACTTACCGCGGGCAAGGCGAGCAAACCGCCAAAGGCATCCCGATGGAGAAATGGTGGGGCGAATGTTTGGGCAAAGAAACCGGCACTTGCAAAGGCAAGGGCGGCACCATGCACATTACCGATCCTGATACCGGCATTATGGTGACAACAGGCGTGGTCGGCAGCGGACTTCCGATTGCCAATGGCCTTGCAATGGCCAGCCAGAACAATGGCGACGGCAAAGTCACTCTCGTCAGCTTCGGCGATGGCGCGGCTAATATTGGCGGCTTTCATGAAGCGATGAATATGGCCCAGCTGTATAAATTGCCGGTCGTATTCCTGTGCCAAAACAACCGCTATGGCGAGCATACAAAATTTGCCGATCATACCGACAGCCCTGATATTTCCAGCCGCGCGGCCGGTTACGGAATGAAGGGCATCAAATGCGACGGAAACGACGTAAATGATGTCTTCCCCGCGATGGAAGAGGCGGTCGAGCACGCCCGCAGCGGCAAAGGGCCAGTTCTGGTCGAGGCCATGTGTTACCGCATGATGGGGCACTTCTTTGGCTCTGATTTCTCTTACATGCCGAAAGAGCATTTGGAAGAAATGGCAGCAGAAGATCCCTTGCCGAAACTGCGCAAAGTCATGCTGGAGCGTCAGTTTACCGAGGAAGAGCTTGATAAGATCGTGGCCGGTATAGACGCTGAAATTGACGCAGCGGTTGAACATGCTCTGGCAGCTGATTTGCCAAGCACTGATGAGATTTACAAAGACGTGTTGGAGGCAGTTTCCTAATGGCGCAAATTTCCATGACAGAGGCCCTCAACAAGGCCATCGATGAAGCTATGGCCGAAGATGACGGCGTGTTCTGCCTCGGCGAAGATGTTTCTGACAAGCAGGGCGGCGGCGTGTTCAAAGTCACCAATGGTCTGTCGGAAAAATATGGCGAGCACCGTATTCGCGCGACGCCAATTTCCGAAACAGCCATCGTTGGTGCAGCCGTTGGTGCCGCGCTCGCCGGACAGCGCCCAATTTGCGAAATTATGCTGATGAACTTTGTCGGCGTTTGCATGGATCAGATCGTCAACCACGCGGCTAAACTGCGCTATATGTCGGGCGGGCAAACCCCGTGCCCAATGGTTCTTCGCACCACAACCGGTGTCGGCGTTGGTTTTGGCGGGCAGCACTCTGATATGCTTGAGGCATGGTTTGCCCATGTTGCCGGTATCCATGTGGTCACGCCGAGCAATGCGGCGGACGCGCGCGGACTGATGCGGGCGAGCATTGATGCAAACGATCCAGTGATCTTCATCGAAAACATCCTTTGCTACGGCCTTCAATCAGAAGATCCAGGCCCAGGCTACCGCGTGCCTTTGGGCAAGGCGGCTGTGGCGAAAGAGGGCAGCGATATCTCGCTCATCACTTATGGCCGTACGGTTCTGGATGCGCTGGAAGTGGCGGGTGAGTTGGACAAAGAAGGCATCAGCGTCGAAGTTATCGATCTGCGCACCATCGCACCCTATGACGAAGAAACCGTGCTGGCTTCTGTCAACAAAACCGGCCGCGCGATTACTTTGCATGAAGCTGTGCGCGACTTTGGCACGGGCGCTGAAATCGCCGCCAATATCCAAGAGAAATGTTGGGACAAGTTGAAAGCGCCTGTGCGCCGGATTGGCGGCACATTTGCAGCCGTTCCTTTCGCCACGCACTTGGAACAAGCATGGATTCCGCAGAAATCGGACCTTGTGGCTCAGATTAAAGCTAGCGTCGGGAAAGCATAAAGTATGGCGAATGAAATCCGCATCCCGAAATTGGGGATGAGCGCAACCACCATGACCCTGACCGAATGGATGTTCGGTGACGGGGAGCAGGTGGAAAAGGGTGAGATCATTTACACCGTCGAAACCGACAAATCGACGACTGAGATTGAGGCGCAGGCCAGCGGGGTAATCCATCCCACGGGCGAAGAAGGTGAAGTCTATAAGGTCGGCGATTTGATCGGGACGATTGATTAGGGTTATGGCGCAAACGGCATCAACGGCAGAATTGCTTGGCAAGATATATGCGCTGGCAGGCGCGCGTGATTGGGACGGTGTCGCTGAGTGCATGCACCCCGATCTCGTCATTCACGAGGCACCTTCGCTGCCATTTGGCGGCACGTATGAAGGCAAAAACGCGCTGCAAGTTGTGGCGGGCGCAATGTATGGCCAATGGCCCGATGCTAAGGTTGAAATCCACGATATAACTGGCGGAACTAGCTGGGCTGTCGTGATTTTGAGCCTGACGTTCAATTCCAAAAAGACCGGCGAACCGATTACGCAAACCTTGTGCGAGGCGGGCCGGTTTGAAGATGGCCTGCTGATCGAACACCGCATTCATTATTATGACACGGCGCAAATCGCGGAAGAAGCTTAGCGAATTAAAGCGTCTGTCCGTCGTCCAGCACGAAATTCGTACCGGTCACATATTCCGCCGCGTCTGACGCTAGGAACAGCAATATATCGTCCATCCCCGCAATCTCCATCAAGCGTTTGCGCGGGAAACGCGATATTTGCTTTTGACCGGGCTCAGTATCAAACCATTCGTCATTGATTGCCGTGCGGATGTAACCGGGCGAAATGGAGTTGATCGAAATGCCGCGCCGCGCCCATTCGCGCGCAAGGGTCCGTGTCGCTTGCACTACGCCCGCTTTGCTTGCGGAATAGGCGACCATGCCCGGTGAAGGTTCAGACGCCGTGATCGAGGCAATCATAACGATGCGTCCGCGTTCAATCCGCGCATCCATCATCCGTTTTGCACCTTCGCGCGCGGTCAGGATTGCGCCCTGCAAATTTATCGCAAGGGTCTGCGCGATTGTCTCGGCTGAAACATGCGTGGCCATTCCGCTGCCTTCGACGCCGGCATTGACGATGATCGTATCAGCGACGCCCATCTCTGCCTCTGCCGCATCAAAGCCGGCAATGATTGATTCTTCAGAAGCCACATCCATAGTGATGGGTGTTGCCGCATCGCCAATTGCGCCTGCAAGCGCATCTAGCTTATCCGCCCGCCTGGCCGCCAATGCGACCTGCGCGCCGGACGCTGCCAGCAGCTTACCCCAATGCGCCCCAAAGCCAGAGGATGCACCGGTGATGAGCGCTTTCCGCCCAGTAAGTTCAAAATTTGCCATGTCTAGCGCTCTAACGCTGAAATTACTTGGCAGGCAACTCGCCGCTCATATATTTCTCCAGCGTTGTCTGGAAATGGCGCACTCGGCTGTCTTGATATGCGCCAAGCTCCATAATGCCATTGGCCGATGCTTTCATGCCGGTCTGCACATGCGGCAGGTTCGACATGTCTTGATCGAACACATTCGCCAACGCCTCGCCCATGATGTGATTGGCCCATGAGAACGGCTCATCATCAGGGATGTAAGTGCGTTCTACCGCGCGTGGGCGTTTCTCACCCTTGGGAGTGGGGAACAAAAGCCGGATTTCCATCACGCACCAATCGGGCGTATCGCCGGGCAGCCAGCGATAGCAAAGCGTCGGCAGATAACCGATCCAAGGCGCGAAATTCGGGAAGATATTATAGGTAAAATTATCGAGAATTTCGGAATCCGATTTGTCCGAATAATCGTGACCATACGCCTCTTGAAAGCCGGCCCGGCTCGCCTCGGCTAGCATTTTGCGGGCATAGAGCGGATCGCTTTCATCCGCGGCGGCGGCATTGTCGTCTGCGGCGGCATAGCGGCGATTGGTATCGGCATCGCTGCCGCCAGAAAATTCGCTCATTTTGTCGAGCACATATTGCTGGGTCTTGCCCTTCAAATGCGGAGACAGGACTCCTGAGGGTGTGATCGCGCGGTTAAAGTGATCGCCGATCAGGTCATATTGCGTGTTCGCATCGCCAAGGAATGGCAGCAATTGCGGGTGCGTTGTGACGGAATGCCATGCTTCCATAAAGGCTTCGGCGGTTGCTTTCCAATTGGCCGGAATACGCTTTGCCACCCACATGCCAGTGTAGCGATCTTCCATATTATACGCATCATAGTGATCCGCGGCTGGACCAAGCCATGTTTTGAAATCGGGCAGATCCGCATTTTCAGTGATCATGACAAAACCCTGCCACAGCTCAACGCGAACCTCCGGCAAGGACATGTCTTTACCTTCGAGATGTTTGAAATCCCAGTCGCAGGGGATTTCTTTCAAATCGCCATCTGTTTTCCAAGTGAAGCCGTGGAAAGGGCAGCGGAACTGCGTGGTGTTGCCGTCTTCAGTGCGCAATTTGCGGCCCCTGTGAAGGCAGACATTGTAGAAAGCTTTGACGCTGCCATCGCGTTGGCGCGTGATAAGAAAGCTCTTTTCATTGATTTCAAAGACGACCGTATCGCCAATCTCCGGAAGCTCGTCTTCACGCGCAGCAAACAGCCAGACATTGGGCCAGAGCTTTTCGCGTTCAGCCGCCGCATATTCCTCGCTGGTGTAAGGCGCGATAGCGATGGGATCATTGCCCATATCAAGCGTGGTCTGTTCGAACAGATAATCAGGCGGCGTGCGCGTGTCGCCATCCAACATATCGGTGTAGCTTTGACCCGGGCAGCGTTCGCCAGCGACGTTCTTCATCTCATTCATGGCCGCGTTTCCTCGTAATTTACGCAGTGTTCGTGTGCTCTCTTATCGCACACATTCTCAGCGGAAAAACTAGCGTATCTGTGAGGAGTTGATGATGAAGGGTTACACATGAAATTGGGCGGATTGGCTTCACTGGGCGCAATTATGCAGCTGGCCTATGTGCCTGATGATTTCGATGCTGCATTGGAGCATTGGACGCAAAAGATGGGCGTTGGTCCGTTTTTCCTGCTCGAAGGCATTCATCTTGATGGGATGAAGTACAAAGGCGAACCGACCGATGCGGTGTTTGATTTAGCGCTGGCCTATTGGGGCGATATCCAGATTGAGCTGATCCGGCCGCGCGATGACCATCCGAGCATTTACTCAGGCGAATATGCTGATGTGGGGGATGGGCTGCATCATGTGTGCATTTTGGTCGATGATATTGCGGATGCCTACGCGGCTTGCGCGGAACACGGAGCACAGATCGTGATCGAAGGGAATTTCGGCAATTCCAAAGTGATCTATGCCGACCCCGGTGGCGGGCCGGGCAGCTTAATCGAAGTGCTACAGCAAGACCCCGACCCTAACGCGCCTGATTTGTTCGGCATGATCAAAGCCGCCGGTGAAGGTTGGGATGGGACCGAACCTTTGCGCAAATTGGGCTAAGAGTTCGCGCCGAGATAACCCAGCTGACCCGCTTTAAAGATCGTTTGCGCGCGGTTCACACTGTCCAGCTTTTCGCCGGCACGATGCACGTGATAGCGGATAGTTGCGTGGCTGCGTTCAAGGATCATGCTGATTTCTTTGTCCGTCTTACCAATCGCCGCCCAGCGCAAGCATTCCACCTCACGTTTGGACAAAACGCAATCAGAGGGAATGCGCCGCTTGGTACGGATTGACTGAACATAGCCGCCAATAAACCGCCGGGTCAGCTGCGCGAAAAACGCACCATATTCGGCAAATTCTTCGCTGAGATCTTCTTTCTCACGCTCCATAGGAATGAAGCTATTTGCGGAAATTTGGCCGAAAGGCAGGTGCACAGGGACAACAATCGCTGCTTTACATAGGGAGCGCTTTTCAAAATCATTGAGGTCAATTTCATCAAGATAGGAATTGCGCCAGCGCGTATGAAACCCTTCTGCATTTACCCACAAAGGTTCACTTTCATAGCGGCAAGCGCGGGGAAGGGGGGAATGCAGCGCAAGCCGGTGATCTTCCCACCAGCGAGCACCATCGTCGAGCCAGCGGAAAACATCAGCGTTTAAAAGAGTGCCTTCTGCATCGACCATTGGTTCGATAGAGGAAATGTCGTCGCACATCGCAATTTGCATGCCGCGTTCCTTGGCGATGCGCGCCATAGCGACGGCAGCGTCATGGATGTCTTCGGGGCAGCGGATCGTTACCTCTTCCAAGAGTTGATCAATATTTTCGCGTCCCTGCGGCGTGCGCAATTCGACTACGTTTCCTCCCATGCCCGGCTTCCTTTCATGAATGTCCGAATCAGTACACCTTACTTAGCGGAAAGCGCATACGAATGCTCACAAAATATGTAGGCGTCAGGCAGACTTTTACAAATTATAGCAAAGTCGCATCACTAGGAATTGGAATTTTATGACTTCCCCGAACAAAAAATGGCAAGGCGAAAACTTCGGCGTCGCGCTCAAAGCATTGGCAAAAGCGATCGAGCCTGATCGGCCTGCGTTGATCCATGGAGAACGTGTCGTTTCTTGGGGACAGCTTGATGCGCTGAGCGACGGTGTGGCGGCGGGATTGCACGCTGCCGGGCTGAAAGCAGGCAATATCGCGGGGCAGATGCAGCGCAACACGCCCGATTACATGATCGCATATTTCGGTTGCATCAAAGCGGGCGTGACGCCGGTGAATGTCAATTACCGCTATAAAGACCGCGAATTGGTCGACATTTTCGAACGATTTGGGTTGAAAGCTCTGTTCACCGAAAGCGATTTTGCCGACATTGCCGGTGCAGCAATGCCAGATGGCGCGCTAACCATTGATGTAGGCGGGCAAAACTGGGCGGATTTGCAGGCGACCGCATTGCCCGCAGATTTTGCCGTGCATGATGACCCGCAGGCACTGTTTCTCACCGCAACCGGCGGGACAACCGGCATGCCAAAGGCTGTGATGTGGCCATTTGAAGAAGCATGGCCAGCTTTTAATGTCTCGACCTATCAACGCGGTTTTGGCGAGCCACCTTTCCAAGCAAGTTCGCTGGAAGAGCATGTTGCAGAAGCGGCCAAGATTACACCTGATCATCCTGCCTCTGCGTCTCCCATGCTATTGCTTAGCCCGCTGATGCATGGTGCAGGGCAGTTCAATGCAGCGATCCATATGCTGAAAGGTGGAACATTGGCGCTGCTTCCAGCAGACAATTTCGATGCTGCGCTGGCTTTGGAAGAAACGCACCGGTTAGGCGCGAAGAACCTGTTTGTCGTGGGCGACGCCTTTGCTCTGCCCATCGCGGACCTGCTCGACAAACGAGATGACGCGAAAGAATTGCTGGCTGGGCTGAAAATGCTTGTTTCATCGGGGGCGATTTTTTCCGATGCGAACAAGCAGCGCATTCTCGCTCATGCGCCGCATTTGGTCATTATCGATGCGCTGGGATCGAGCGAAAGTTCAGGTACGGCGATCCTTGTCACCACTGCGGCTGGTTCGTCTGGCGGGGGCAAGTTCCAAGCCATGCCGGACCGCGAGGTGAAGCTGCTCGATGAGAATTTGAAAGAGATCAAACCGGGCGAAGACGGCGTTGGCATCATGGCGCGCACTGGCCATTTGCCGCTAGGTTATTTGGGTGAAGACGAAAAGAACGCCCAAACCTTTCCTGTGATCGACGGCAAGCGCTGGCTGATGACTGGCGACCGCGCGCGCTGGGGCGCAGACGGTGCGATGGAGTTCATTGGGCGCGACAATATGTGCATCAATACGGGCGGCGAAAAAGTCTTTCCCGAAGAGGTTGAGGCTGTGATCCAAGCGCATCAAGGCGTGAAAGATGTGCTCATTGTGAGCGTGCCTGATCCGCGCTTCGGTCGCAAGATCGTGGCGGTCGTGCAGCCGGAAAACGGCTCTGACAGGTTAGAGGGCGCGCTCGATACAGCCGCGCGCGATGGGCTGGCGGGGTACAAAATCCCGCGCGCCTATGTGTTCACGGAAAGCTCGTTGCGCCTTAACAATGGCAAGCCTGACTACAAGGGCGCGCAAGGAATTGCGGATGACTCAATCCGTTGATCGCTGCGCTTTATCCTTGGCATTGGTGCCTTTGATCATTTCGCGCATCATATCCCATTCGGCATCGCCCAACCCTTGAAGCTGCGAGTAGAATGTGCCGCCATTGGCTTGGTAGCCTGCGCCATCGATCGCAATGGTTTGCCCGTTCACATATTCAGCGCCCGTCCCCATCAAGAAAGTCGCCAAATTCGCTAGCTCGTGCATTTCGCCAGCGCGGCCCATCGGGTTCAGATCATTCTTCGAATTGTCGCCGCCGCCACCAGGGGATAGGCGCGCGCTCATGCCCTTTGTCGGGAACAGGCCCGGCGCGATAGCGTTGAAGCGCAGACCGTAGCGGCCCCATTCGGTCGCCAAACTTTGCGTCATCGCATTGATTGCTGTTTTCGACATGGCGGATGGCACCACAAAAGCGCTGCCTGACCAAACCCAAGTGGTGAGGATGGAGAGGAAACTGGCGGTCTTCTTTTCAGCAATCAGCCGCTTGCCAACATCCAGCGTTACATAAAATGTGCCGCGCATCACAATATCGGCAATCGCGTTAAACCCGTTGACAGAAAGGTCTTCTGTCCGGCTGATGAAATTGCCCGCTGCATTGTTGACTACGCCCGTCAGCGCGCCGCCATCCGCCCAAATCGCGTCGACCATGGCATGGATAGCGTCAGCATCGCGAATGTCGCAAGCATGCGCCACAACTTTGCCGCCATGCTCGCCCATCAATTCTGCGGCGGTTTCGTCCAGCTTGTTCTGCCGACGTCCGCAAATATAGACCGTCGCGCCCAATTTCAGGAAACCTTCGGTCATTTCGCGGCCCAATCCCGTGCCGCCGCCAGTGACCAGAATGCGCTCGTCTTTCATCAATCCCTCGCGGAACATGAGCTTTGATACGTCCATTGATTGTGTCCTTTAAAGGGGGCGGGGCATCATAGCCCGAGAACTGTTTTGGCGATGATGTTCTTTTGCACTTCATCCGATCCGCCAAAGATTGTGGAGGCACGATTGTTGAGATATTTGCCCATCGCAACCTGCGCCATTTCGCTGCCCACAGGTTCGGGTGCTTCATTGCCGTATAGCGGGCGCTCTAGCGGCAATTGCAAGGCATCATGGCCGAGCAATTCCAACCGCAAAGTGTCGATCGTTTGGCCAATGTTGGAGCCCAGCATTTTGACTAGCGAAGTTTGCGGACCGGGTTGGCGGCCCTTTGCAAGATCAGCCAGAATGCGCAATTCGGTGACTTCCAGCGCCTCTGCATCCAGCTTCACACGTGATAGCCGGTCGCGGAAGCGCGTATCATGCGCAATCGCGCCATTGACGCCGGATGGTTGTTCTTTTGCCAGTGCGGCCAGATTGTCGATGCTTTGAAGCAGGCGCGGGGCAAAGCATGATCCGCCGCGCTCATTTTCCAGCAGGAATTTGGCGATGGTCCAGCCTTGGCCTTCTTCGCCAATGCGGTTTTCTTCCGCAGTTTTAGCATCGGTGAAGAAAACCTGATTGACCTCATGATCGCCCGACATGGACATGATCGGTGTGACTTCTACGCCCGCTTGATCCATCGGCAGCAACAGGAACGTAATGCCCGCCTGTTTCTTCACTTCCGTATTAGTGCGCACCAGGGCGAAAATCCAATCGGCGTGATGGGCATGCGTTGTCCAGATTTTGGAGCCATTGACGGTGTATTCGCCGCCTTCCAATTTCGCAGATGTCTTAAGCGAGGCAAGGTCTGATCCGCTGCCCGGTTCTGAGTATCCTTGGCACCAATAGTTCTCGCCAGAAAGGATTTTGGGCAGAAATCGTTCTTTCTGTTCGGGTGTTCCAAATGCGCAAATCACTGGGCCGACCAGCCGCAAGCCTAGGATCGAAATCCCCGGAGCCCCCGCCAAAGCGCATTCTTTTTCAAAGATAAACTTTTGCGTCGGTGTCCAGCCCGTGCCGCCGTCTTCTTTCGGCCAATGGGGGGCAACCCATCCGCGATCGTTGAGGATGCGGTGCCATTCCATGCCAATGTCAGGTTCGACAAAAACTCCGGGAGTGCGGCGCGCGCCATCGCGCAAATGATCTGGCAGGCTGGATGTCAAAAACTCGCGCACTTCTTCGCGGAAGGCGAGATCTTCTGAGGAGAATTCCATATCCATCGGTTTAGTTCCCCTCTCTTTGGGCCCAATTGATCGAGCGCCGCAGCATGTCGTAATAGACATCATAGCTCCACGCGCACATTTCTTTATGCGGGTAGAAATCCTGCATTCCGGGCAGATCATAATGGCCGCGGCAATGGCCCAATGCGTTGTACACTATGCGCCCTTTGCCAATATCGCGGGTGTAGAGAATGGGCACGGTGGTTTTGTCCCATTTGTCTTTGATAAAGCCGGTTGCATCACCTTCGAATGTGGTTTGCATCAGAGTGTCAATCGGCGCGGTAACGTCAGACAAATACAGCTCGTCGACGATATCGAAATCCTCAATGCCTTCGGTCAGCTCATGCGTCTTATTGACCACTTCGACCGGAAATTCACCAATTGGCGGATGGGCTTTGAACTGAGTGCCGAGCATTTCCATCATATCGGGCCGGTCGTTGGGTGTGTCGACCAGACCTTCTTCAGTGAAGACGAGGATGGAGTTCGTGCCATGCAGGGCCAGCCATTTGCCGCCGCGTTCCAAAAACGCTTTCAACTGCTTTGTCTGTTCCGGTGTTGGCATAAGATCGCATGTGTAAGTGACAAGGAAACGGCAATTATCGAGCCGCTCCAGTCCTGAATAATCCGCCGCAACAGTGGTACGAATATGCGGATGCTCCATCAGCAATTTGAGCACTTCCAATCGCGCATAATCAATATCGTGATATTTGCCCGCTGCGACAAAATGCGCATCGATCCGCTCTGCTGGTTGCTTGCTCATAATATCAGCTCCTAATCGATCCGCCGCCATCAACGGTAAAGTCACAGCCCGTAGTAAAGCTGGCATCGTCTGATGAAAGGAAGAGGCAGGCTTTCGCCACTTCTTCGGGCTCACCAATCCGGTTCATGGGGTGGGTCGCGGCAAAGTCACGTTCAATATTTTCCGGTTCATCTGCGCCAGAAAACTTATAGCGATCATACATGGGTGTTCGTATCGCGCCGGGGTGCACCATGTTTGCGCGGATCGGAACGCCGCGTTCTGCGCAATCGAGTGCGACGGAGCGGGTGAGGCCTTGGAGGCCTGCTTTTGATGCAGAATAGGCGGCCACAAAAGCTGCTGCGCGAATGGCAATCATTGAGCCAATGTTGACGATGGTGGATGGCTCGCCTGAGGCTTCCAAGGCAGGAATGGCTGCGCGGCATCCATAAAATGGCCCGACAAGATTAATGTCGATGGTCCGCTGCCAACTATCAAGATCAACATCCACCACATTGCCGGGCTCTGAAATGCCAGCAATGTTGAACAATGATGTCAATTTGCCGAATTTTGCCTGTGCCTCTTTCACCGCAGCGTGCCACTGATCAAGGTCGCGCACGTCGAGTTCGAACGCTGCGGCCGCATCGCCCAGTTCATTGGCCAAGGCTGCTGCTTTGTCCAATTGCACATCGCACAGCAGGACTTGGCCGCCTTCTTCAACAAACATCCGGCCAACCGTGGCGCCGATCCCTTCTGCGCCGCCTGTGACCAGAGCAACCTTTCCTGACATGCGTCCCATCTTTTCGTGCTCCCTAGCGCTCTAAAATGGCGACAGCGGAAAGGCCCGGTGCGCCGTAAACGTGGCTGTATGCGGTTTTCGGTCCTGTGCCGTCTTTGCCCGGAACTTGGCGTTCGCCGCCGCGCCCGCGCAATTGTTCGACGTTTTCGTAAACCTGCCGCAATCCAGACGCGCCGATCGGTTCCCCGCAGGCTAGGCAGCCGCCATCGGTATTGACCGGCAATTTGCCTGTCAGATCGGTCGCGCCTTCGAGAAGCAATTTCTCCTGATCGCCGTCTGCGCAAAAGCCGTTCTCGGCCATATGCATAATCTCTGCGCCGCTTTCTGTGTCTTGAAGCTGCGCAACATCAATATCTTCTGGCCCGATCCCTGCGCCTTCAAACGCGGCCTGAGATGCGAGCACGGTAGGCTTACCGCCATCTTTCACGCTAACACCGGCTTGGAACACTTCGAAACTGTCAGGTGGCCGCGTCTTAACCGAGATTTGGGAGATCTTGACGCCGTGCGCGCCAAGCTCTTTCACCTTTTTCTCAGATGCAAGGATCAGCGCAACGCCGCCCTCTGCTGGCGAGCAGAACATGAATTTGGTGAGCGGGTCGTTGATCATCGGCGCGTTCATCACCGTGTCGAGATCAATCTCGCTGCGCCGCCAAGCATGCGGAGTGATTGTGCCGTTTTTGAAAGCTTTTACCGCCACGCGGCCGAGCGTTTCGCGGCTAATACCGTGAAGCTGCATATAGCGCTGGATTTTCAGCGCGAAGAATTGCGTTGTCAGCATCATGCCGGTTTGGCCGTACCATTCTGGCAGACCGTAATCAGCTGGACTTGCATTGAAAGACCCGCGTGGATGCTTGTCAAAACCTGTTGCCAGCGCAAGGTCATACATGCCGCTGGAAATAGCCATTTGCGCAGAAGCCAGCGCGCTGCCGCCGGTTGCGCAACCATTGGCAACATTGGTGAAGGGCAGCGATGTCAGCCCCAACTCATTGACCATAATGTCGGCATTTCCGGCTGCGGCTGACCCGCCATAGGCGCATTCAATGTCGGGCCATTCCAGTCCCGCATCCGCCATCGCTTCGCGCACTGCAAATACGCCTTGTTCGCGGCCTGATCTGCCGTCTGTCCGACCAAAGGGATGGATCCCTGCGCCGATGATATAAACGTCTTCGCTCATGGCTCAGGCTCCTTTTGGCCGAAAGGCAAATGTGGTGCGCGCATCATCGAATGGGATGATGCAAAATTCCATATCCATGCCGAGGGTGAGATCTTCTAATTTGGCATCGACGATATAGCTTTCGACGATCACTTCGCCCGGTAATTCCACATAGCCGAGCAGGAATGGTACGAAATCTGGCGGGCCTTGGTTGGAGCCATTGCCGCTACCTTCATAGGGTTCTTTTGGCAGGAAACCTTGGCTGGTCCATGACCATAATTTGCCTGCGCGGGAAAGCTTATAAGGCTCCACATCTTGCGCGGCATCACCTTGCGGCATGGGAAAGACGACCTCTCCGGATGGCAGGCGTCCGCCCATCAAATGCGGGTCTGCATCATTGCTCCAAAGATCAGGATCAATCGGGGCGAGTGCTGGCATATCTGTCCTCCTCAGGCCGCTTTCGAATATTCAGCAAGATTGGTGTCGACTTCGCCAAACAGCTGGGCGAGCACCAGCACGCGCTTCATAGCGTGGCCGATCGCAAGTTCATCCGTCACGCCCATTCCGCCGTGCATTTGTACCGCTTCGCGCGCGACATGATCTACGCTTTCCGCGATGTAAGCCTTTGCGCCCGCTGCGGCTGAGTGCACACTTGCCGGGTCATCAGTAGCTGCCATGGCGATGCGGTAAAGCATAGAGCGCGACTGTTCGATCTTCGCATAGCATTCGACCAAACGGTGTTGTAGCGCTTGGAAGCTGCCGATCGGCACGCCAAATTGCTCGCGTTCTTTCACATAGGCGACCGTGTCATCGAGCAGACGCTGGCCAAGCCCCATCAATTCTGCCGATGCAAGCAGCCGCATATCAGCAGTGATCTGTGCGAGAACTTCGCTGGAAATATCCAGTCTGTCGTCATCCGACACGGCGACGCCGCGCAATTGCACTTCGCCCGAGATTGATCCATCCGCTAGGCGGTACTGCCGGATTTCGACACCGTCACGGCCACTCGGAATCAGGAAGAATGCGGTGGTATCGCCATCAAGCGCAGTGACGATCAAATGACCCGCCAGTGCCGCGCCGAGCACGAAGGTTTTCTCGCCGGTGATAGCGCCCCCTGATAGTTTTGTGCCGGCAGGCACCCAATTGTAGCGCCGCGCGCGCTCCGCCCATGCGACAGCGACCACGGTTTCGCCGGAGAGCACATTTTCAAGCGTGTCGTTTGCCCCCGCCGCTGCCAAAAGCCGTGCTGGAAGGATGCCATTCTCAAGCCATGGGTCGGGCGCGTTGCCTTTCCCCAAAGCCTCACCCACCAATGCCAGATCAAGCGCACTGCCGCCCATTCCGCCAGCATCCTCTGGAGCAGCAAGAGCGATAAGGCCTAGCTCAGCAATTTCGCTCCAACGCGCGGGGTCATACCCTTTGGGTAGGCTGCGAAGCACGCGCCGGGCCTCCACATCAACTGGCGCAGTGAAACGCTCCACCGTGCTTGTGAACAGCTCTTGCTCTTCGGATAGATCGAAATTCATGCAGCGCTCGTATATGTAATCGGCAGCTTGGTTACTCCGCGCAGGAGCACATTGGGCAGGATTTCAATCCCGCTCGGATCATCAAGCTGGAAATTGTCCAAACGTTCCAGCAATTCATCAAAAGCAACCAGCATTTCTTTGCGGCTGAGCATATTGCCAACACACATATGCGGGCCCTTGCCAAAGGCGAGGTGCGCGCGAGCATTCTTACGCTCAATGTCAAAAGCATCCGGATTGTCGAATTTTCGCGGGTCGCGATTGGCCGCAGCATAGCGCAAATGCACAACTGATCCGGCAGGAATTTCTTGCCCGCCCAGTGACGTATCCGCCTTCGCAATGCGCCACATGCCCGCAGTCGGCGTTTCATAACGAAGCGCCTCTTCCACCAGATTGCCAATCGCTTTCGGATCACGGCCGCCAGCGGCTGCTTTTGCCTTTTCCATCTGTTCGGGATTGCGGATCAATTGGAGCAACCCGCCAGCAATGGTGCTGGTTGTCGTCTCATTACCTGCAACCATGAATTGCTGCATGATCGACATTAGCTGCGGATCGGTAAGCGGCGTTTCGCCCTCGACCCGCGCTTCGACCAAATCGGTGAGTAGGTCATCACCGCCATGTTCACGGGCATGATCAATCTTGCCCTTCATATAATGCTGATAATCGACCAAAGATTGCGCGCATTCTTTCTTGCGTTCGTGATCGATCAGCTGGCTGAACCGGTCAACGGCAGCATCGGACCATTCCTTCACTTGCTTCGGGTCATTGTCCAAACCGATCTGCCCAGCGATCATGTGCACGGGCAAAGGAATGGCGAAATCTTGGACAAAGTCGCCGCCACTTTTCGTGGTCATCGCCTCGATCAAAGCGACAGACTTTTCGCGCATGATCGATTCAATTGCATTCACGCGCGGCGCTGAAAAGGCGAGGTTCACCAATTTGCGGTTGCGGGTGTGAACGGGATGGTCGGCGGTCAGCAGGGTGGCCTCGTCTGGCCAGCCCTTGGCTAGGATCGCCTGCAATTCTTCATCTTCTTCGCGCCCCATCAGCGCGGTAAAGTCGTTAGAAAAAATCTCCGGCTTGCCAGTAGCCTCGCTGCACAAATCGTACGTGTAGGCAACAAAGCCGCCAATTTCTGGCACATGTTCGATTTCAATACCGGCATCATGGATAGCCCGGTAGTGCTCGAACGGATCGACCAGCGTTTCTTGCGCAAACAAGTTCGATTGAGGCTTATTCATTCTGTGGCTCCGCCCATCGCAAAATCTATTCTTTGATTAGAGACAGACTAGCCGCACGCACCCCTGATAAGCGATGCGTGAAAGTGTTAGTTATAGCGAGAAATAGACCTATCGAATTGGCGAGGGTTTTGGCGGTTACCCTTCGGCCAAATCGCCAAATTCGCGTCCAAATTCAGCGCTATCGAAGTAATCGCGCCATTTTGCGATCTTGCCTTCATCGTTCAGTTCAAAAGTGCCCATCACGCGGATTGTCCGTTTGCGGCCCTTCATCAGGAACCAATCGGTTCGTTCGGTCAGCACATTATTGCCGGTCTCTGCGATGAAATGCATATCGAAACCGCAGGCCTCGACACCGGGAAAACCATCCATTTTGGCGCGCACTTGGTCGATGCCATTGACGGTCGACAGCGGAATATCCGTCCACTCAATATTTTCTGCCATGAAGGAATAGATCTTCTCCAGATCAAATTCGTCCCATGCGGCGATAAAGGCTTCGATGGTTTGGAGCGGTGTCATCGTCTGGCTCATGGGTTTTCCTCTGCAATAAAGTTCAACGCATTGCCGATCATCATTTGGATGTTCGGGTTTTCCAGCGCTTTGATGGAGTCGCCCGATTGGACATAGACCAGCGGGGCATTCGCAACACGTTTGTGCCAAGCGATCAGATTGCTGCTGTCGGCATGCTCCCACCCTTCATTCGAGAAAAGCGTGCCGGAAATGCCCAAGGCGGCGGAATAGAAATTGTCACGCGTATATTTATAGTCTGATCGGGCGAGCGGTGTCACATCATCTTCAAAAATCTCCGCCAGATAGAGCTCGTCACAAACGGGGAAGGATTTTGGCAGGCCCGCTGTTACCGGATGATCGGCGACCACTTGCGCATTATACTCCACATCATCCCGGTATCCGGAATCCGGAACTTTTTTGCCGCGCACTTCGCCCGGAGTGTAGAGAAAACGTCCGCCCAGCATCTCGTGCCATTCGGGCCAATCCGCCCATCCTGCCAATGCATGATGCATGGCGACAACGCCGCGCCCAGCCTCAAACCGTTCAACAATGGCGCGATGTCACCCAATCATCGGCAAAATTGTATCCGCCCATATCGTAGAACAGCACGGCATCAGCGTTTAGTGCGCGGCCACCAGCCACCGCCTCTTCCGCCTCTGGATGTTCAAGATGAGTAATGTTCCAATCACCCAGATTGGCGAGAAACGTATCAAACGCTTCTTCGTAATAACGGTGTCCGCCGGACAGAACGAGGAGATCGCGCGCCATCAGATTACGCGATCTTCAAGATCATTTTGCCGTCATTGGAACCGGCAAACAGGCGCATGAAACTGTCGAAGGCATTCTCCAGCCCTTCATCAATATGTTCATCAATGGTGAGGCCGTGGGTTGCAGCCCATTCGCCCATTTTTGCGCCGCCTTCGCCAAAACGCGCGACATAATCAGAAACCAGCAAGCCGCGAATAGAGGCGCGATTGACGATCAGGCGCCACAAGTTCCGCGCGCCAACAGGTTCGGTATTATATTCGCTGATCAGTCCGCATAGCCCAACGCGGGCATAGAGGTTTAGGTTCATCAGACCGGCATCCAAGATTTTGCCGCCGACATTTTCGAAGATCACATCGACGCCTTTGGGCGCGGCCTCTGCAATCGCTGCGGTCAATTCCGCCTCGTCCTTGCCCTTGTAATCAATCGCCGCATCGAAACCGTATTTCTTGGTCAGGCGAGCGCATTTTTCTGGCCCGCCAGCAATACCAACCGCGCGGCATCCGTGAATTTTCGCCAATTGTCCGACAAGGCTGCCGACTGCGCCTGCCGCGCCTGTAACCAGCACTGTCTCGCCTTCTTTGGGTTCGCACACCTCCAAAAATCCGAAATAGGCTGTCATTCCAACCGCGCCAAAGATGGAAAGGAAATTGGTGATTTCAGGAACGACTTTTGGATCAATCGGCTGAGTAAATCCGCCGGTCATGCCGACCGAATAATCCTCCAGAGCATTAAGCCCCATAACCCATTGGCCTTTTTCAAAGCCTTCTGCACGGCTTTCTTCGACCACACCAATGGTGCTGGCGCGCATCGCATCACCCAATGGCACAGGCGGCATATAATTCCCGCCAGCATCCATCCAGCCGCGCATGGCCGGATCCAGCGAAGCATAATGATTACGGATCAGAAACTGCCCATCGGACAGTTCGGGCGTGGCCTCTGTCACAAGCTCAAAATCATCTTGGACAGGCGTGCCGTCGGGGCGGCGCTGCAATAGGAAGCGGCGGTTTTCAGGCATAGGTTTTGGTCTCGCTATGAGTATTTAAGCTGCGGCAATCCGGACAGGGATCGCGCTTTGCAACGCTTGGCCCGTGATCGGATCGTAATCCACTTCATCGCTGGTAAGCCGATTGGTTGAGCCGCCAACTTCATGCACATTGTGCTTGCCGGCATCAGCATCACCAAAAGCATGCGCCATAGATATTAGGCCTCTGCGCACGCGGTCACTGGGCTTTGCCACGCCGTGAATGCTGGCATGGGCGCTGGTAATTTCGATCACATCGCCTTCTGCAATACCTTGCTGCGCCATATCATCGGGATGGATGTAAGCAGGGTTTGTGGTGATTTTTTTGCCGAGGTTTTTGAGCGGCTGACCAATGGAATTGAACCGCCCTTTCGACCGGCGCGAAATCATCCGGAAATCGAAACCGGCTGCGCGCGCTTCATCCGCGCCATATTTTTCCAGCTGTTTCGGCATATCGCCAGCGGCCAATTGGAAGCGGTGACGATCATCTTCATCCAAAGGTTCGATGACGGGATGCTTGTCTTCATAGACAACCGCCGCACCGCCAGCCTTTGTAGCATCGGCGCGGACTTGGCTAGGCGCTACAATGCAGCCATCGACCATCAGATCGAGGAAGTCTTGCTTCGATGGGCATTCATCCATTGGCACATCGCCGCCGGGAAGCTTCATTTGAACGCCCAAATGCTTGCCGATTGTCCAGAGCATTTCATACTCGTCAATCGTATCGCCGGGCGCGTCGGCCAGCGCCTCGGTATAGCGAGCATAAGCATTCTCATGCCACCATTCCGACAGGTTCGTGATGTCTTCGCGTTCCAGACATTGCGACGGGGCAAGCACTACGTCAGCGCGTTTTGCACTGGCGCTCATCCATGGATCGACCTGCACAAACATTTCCAGATCATCCAATGCGCGCGCCATTTTCAGCTGATTGGGGAACCCCACAACAGGGTTGCCGCCGACAGAGATTAGCGCGCGAATTTGCCCTTCGCCTGGCGTCAGAATTTCATCTGCCATCACGTTGCAGGGCATTTCAAACAGAAGCTGGCCCATCCCGCGAAAGCGTGATTTCGCCATGCCTTCTTCGCCAAACATCGGCGCAGGCGGGGCAACGCCTGCGCGTTTATCGCCCTGCTGAACGGTGAAGACACCCGGAACGCCGCATTTCTGACCTTCTTGGCGGAAGCGCCCGCAAATCGTGTTGAGGCAAGTGACAAGATATTCGGTTAGCGTGCCATTGCCGGCCATTTCAGGACCAGTGCCGGTGACTGCGCAGCCTTTTGAGCCGCCGCCAAACATGCGGGCTGCTGCGATCAATTGGTCTTTCTCAACGCCTGCACGCGTCGCCGCGACATCAGGCGGGAATGCTTGGACAGCTTCGGCCAATTCTTCAAACCCATCGACATGAGCAGAGACGAAATTGCGATCATAAAGCTCTTCATTGATGATCACATTGAGCATGCCTGCCAGCAATGCAGGATCCTCGCCCGGTTTTACCGGCAGATAAATATCAGCCAGCTGTCCGACCTCTGCCAGACGCGGATCAGCCACGATCAATTTCAGCCCGTCTTTTTTCCGGTCGCGGATACGTTTGGATGGCGAGAACGGGGGCACACCGCCAACAGGCGCATAGTGCGAGACAATGGGATTGTTTCCGATAAACAGCGCCACATCAGCTTCGGAAAATGTGTTCACTCCGCCCGACCATTTGCCGTAACGTTCGGTTGTGAAAACCTTGGCCGGTTGGTCGAGAGTGACCGAGGTGAAGAAATGCTTTGTGCCAATCGCTTGAGCTAGGCTCAACGTGGCCATCATCGCGGCGCTGTTCTGATATCCGCCAGAACCCATGAACAATGCGATGGAATCGGGGCCATATTTTTCGATCAAATGCTTAAACTTGTCAGCAATATGGGCCAGCGCATCGGGCATGGCCGTTTCTTGAAATTCGCCATTGTCGCCGCGCACGAGAGAATGGTGCAGGCGATCTTCGCTATTGTGCGAATCGGGCAATTCGCGCCCTTTCTTGCACGTATAGCCGCCATATTCTGGATCATCAGGATCGCCCCGCACGGCTTTGACTTTACCGTCCTCAATATCGACCAACATTGCGCAATTGGCATGGCAAAAGCGGCAAAATGACTTGTGAGTTTGAACGCCCATAATGTGCGGCTCCTTTTTCGCGTGCGACCTTAGATACCAGATCGCAAGGCAAGCTCGACTGACACTTTTGTCTGTGGTGCGAATGCGCCGCGCTGACCATTAGACATGTCGAAAAGTACTCTAGGAGCAAAATCCATGACGACGACCACACGCCAATGGCTACTTAACGGACACCCACGCGGACGCGGTATTGAAGATGGCGATTTCAAATTGGTCGAGACTGAGCTTGCTGATCCGGGCGAAGGTGAAGTGCTTTTGAAAACGCATTATCTCGGTTTTGATCCGGCGCAAAAAGGCTGGATGGAAAACATCGCTGATTACGTTGCCCCGATGAACATTGGCGATGTGATGCGCGGCAGCGGCATTTGCGAAGTGGTGACCAGCAATCATGCCAAGTTTGCGGTCGGCGATCTGGTGTTTGGCACGACCGGCTGGACGGAATATCTGGTCAGTGATGGCGAAGGGCTGACGAAAATCAAAACCGAAATCTCGCCCACTGCGGTTCTATCAGTGCTCGGAACCACGGGCCTCACTGCCTATTGCGGCCTGTTCAAAGTGGGCAAGCCTGTAGCGGGCGACACTGTGCTGGTTTCCGGCGCTGCTGGCGCAACGGGATCGATCGTTGGGCAATTGGCAAAGCTTGCAGGATGCCGCGCTGTTGGCATCGCGGGCGGCGCTGAAAAGTGCAAATGGCTAGTCGAAGAAGCAGGTTATGATGCCGCAATTGATTACAAGGCCGGCAATGTGAAGGCGCAGATTAAGGAGCACTGCCCCAAGGGTGTCGATGTCATCTTCGACAATGTAGGCGGCGCGATCCTCGATGATATGCTGGCCAATATTACCACAGCGGCGCGGGTCGTGGTGTGCGGCGGCATCAGCCGTTACGAATCTGGCGGAACGCCGGTTGGTCCGGGCAATTACTTCAATCTGATCTTCCGCCGCGCCAGCATGGCAGGCTTTATCGTGCTGGATTGGGCTGCTGAATTCCCCGTGCTTCGCAAGCGATTGGAAGGCTTCGTGCAGGATGGCAGCTTGAAATATCAGGAAGATATTCAAGAAGGTTTTGAAAACGCGCCGGAGACTTTGCAGCGTTTGTTTGTCGGCAAAAATCGCGGCAAGCAAATGTTGAAGCTTTAGGGCAAATCTTCCGGACGATTGATATTGGCAAGGGGCGTGCGCAGCGCAATGCCGCGCGCTCCTGCCATTTCGGTAAAGCCATAAAGCGCCCGTCCGCCATCTGACACATATTGGCTAAGCGTGCCGCGCAGCGCCGTTGGCCATAGGCCCACCACCGGTTGATCAGCCACAAAAATGGCATGGTCTGGCGTTTGGCCTACCCCATCTGCCAATTGAGCATGCAGGTCTTCTGGCAATTCTGGCACATCGCATGGGGCGCTGAGAACAGCATCAAACCCTTGGTTTTCAGCATAAGCAAGTGCCGCATTGAGCCCGCCCAGCGGCCCCATATCGGCCTCTGGCATGTCGGCGACACATGCAAAGCCAGCCTCTTCCCGGCCGCACACAATCACGGCATCGGATTGCTGGGCCAAGCGATCTGCAACGCGGTCAATCAGGCGCATGCCGCCAACGAGGGCATGGGCCTTGTCGCTCCCAAAACGGCGCGCTTTCCCGCCTGCTAAAATAGCGCCGAGTGTTTTCAGCCAAACTTCTCTGTCGGCAGACCGTCTGCGCCATAGACTTGATCTTCGGCATCGACGCGGAACTTGCGGCTTTCGGCGGCCACAATTCCAACCTCGCCCAGATGCGCAACCATTCCGGCATAATGGACATTGGCGAAGTGGCTGGCGAGCGCATCTTCGCTGGCCCATTCTTCATAGACATGCACGCGGCCAAGGTGTTCAGGATCGCCGGCCCAGCTATAATGCAGGCAGCCATCTTGCGAGAGCGCTCCGTCAATCAGCGGCTTTGCTTTCTTCAGCGCGGCATCGCGCTTTTCTGCAGGCAAGTCGATCCGTGCCCAAATTACAATTTTCGCCATGATTTATGCTCCTGTCCTTAGCCTTCTTCTGGCCGGAATTCCGCGATGATTTCAAAAGCGCGATGGGTGTATACCCATGCGCCGTCCCGTTTGGCGAGCCTATCTGTATACAGCCCGCCAATCATGCGGGTTGAGCCGTCTTTGCCTTTTAAGACTTCTTGCGTTTGGCAGCGTGCGGTGGCGGTGTCGCCGTCAATCTCAATTGATGAAGGCACGCAGCTAAAGCTGACCTTTTCAAAATTGCTCATCGCACCGAGCCACATTTCAACGATCGCTTCGCGCCCGGCCAGTTCCATGCCCATAAAGTCCCAAGTGGCATCATCGGCCCAAACGCTGCCCCAAATATCCTTATCCATCAGAACGACCCCGTCGCCATATGTATCGTTGAGTTCGCGAATGGCGAGCCGGTCTTCCACTGAGCCTGTAAACATGGTGTGTCTCCTCTTTATGCCTCTATCGCTGGATAAGGGCGCGCGCGGCAATGGTTACTTTTGGGAAGGGCGCTGGCGGGGCCTTGCGCCTAATGTGTATCTAACAACAAGGATTGGGAGAGCGAAAATGGGACGTTTGGCAGGCAAAACAGCAGTGATTTTGGGCGCAGCGAGCGAAGGCAATATGGGGCAAGTTATCGCCCGCCTTTTCGCCAAAGAAGGGGCCACTGTCATGGTCGCTGGCCGCAATGAGGATGTCTTGTCCAAATTGGCTGATGAAATTGGCGGGCATTATGCGCTGTGCGACATTACCAGCCATTCCGATGTGCATGGATTGGCAGCAGAAGCGAGCGCAAAAATGGGCCGAGTTGACGCCGCGATCAATTCCACCGGCTGGGGATTGTTATCCAACCTGCTGGAAACCACCGAGGAAGAGCTCGACCAAATGGCCGCACTGCAATTCAAAGGCGTGCATCATTTCCTCCAAGCGTTTGTGGGTACGATGAAGGATCAAGCACCTTCTGGCGGCTCGATCATTTCCCTTAGCTCTGCCACCACCAAAGCGCTCATCAACAATCATGCTGCCTATATTGGTTCCAAGCGTGCAGGCGAGGCGATGATTGAATGTGTCGCCAATGATTTTGGCGAGTTCGGGATTAAGGCCAACACTGTCTCGCCAGCGTTTACGCGAAGCCCGATGACAGAGGGCGGATTTCAAACACCGGGTCTGGTCGATGCATTTATGCCGCGTTACCCGCTTGGCCGTCTCAACACATCAGAAGATGTGGCAGCAGCGTGCCTGTGGCTGTGCATGGACGAGGCATTTATCACTGGCCAAAACATCCAGCCCAATGGCGGGTTGACCTTGCGCGGCAATCCGCAAGCAGGCGATATGGCAGCGTCAATCGGGGCTGCTATGGCGAAGCTGGACGCAGGCTAAATGGCGCGCCCTTCAAGCATCCTCGCGGTTGATTTGATGATGGAGTTGCCTGCGGGCAAGGCGGGCATGGGCATGCGAGAGGCGCGTAAATTGATGCGTGGTTCTTCGTCTGATGAATTCACTCATCACCCTGCGCAATATCTTTTCAAAGATGCGGGCGATCGGATGGACAAAGTGCTGTTGGCAGGATGTTATCCCGGCCTATCGTACGAACGGATATTCGGTGAGATGGATGATTTGCCATTGAACGACGACGTCTGGCCAAAGTTCCTGCGCGAGAATGCCAAGACGGTTTATAAACTGGATGGACTGTTTGCCTGAAGAGCTAGATTGCCAACCATTCCTCGGCCTCTCTAAGCGTTTCAAAAAAGCTGAACTGTTCATTGTTACCAGTCATTCTTTGCAACTGCATTCTGACAACTGCCGAAGGGACGATATTGGCCGATTTGCGCAGACCGTTTTTGATACACCATGGCGCCATATCTTCGCTTTTGGCGGTTCGTTCGGGAGACATAATGCTTGTCGCCGTGTGATCGACTAGGACATCGAAATGCTCGCCAGCACATTTGGCGAATTGCACAGCTTCTGTGAGTTCTTTCCAAAAGACATAAACCGAATAGTTGCACGGGCCGTCGTAAGTTACAGTTACGCGATTGAGCGCCGTATTGCGGGTGATCCGGTACATTAGTTTCGGCCTTCATCCAGCCAAGTTTCAGCCGCCGACAGATCGTGAAAAAATCCGAACTTTGCGTCGCGATTTGTGACTCTTTGGATTTGCATTTTCTGTGTGGTGGTTGGCACAATGTTGGCCGACCGGCGCAGCCCATTCGCGACCAACCATTCTGCCAATCCCTCGCTTTGTTTTGCGATGTCTTGCGGCATGACCATAATCAATGAGAAATCTGCTAGCAGGTCAAAATAATGATTGCCGCCTTTTACTTTGATCGCGGCGGCTTGCGTTTCAGCAATGAATTGTTCTGGATTATGATCTTTATAGCTTTGCATGGTGAGCACGATGCGATGCTTGGCATGAAGTTCTTCGATTGTGTGCACGGCGCAATGCCCCTCTGCGTGTCACGCTGAAATGCGTTCATGCAGAATGACAAATTAGTATGAGTGGCTGCCTTGCGTGTTACCTAGGATAAATACGTAGGGTTGGTGCCGTGTCCTAATATTGCGCCGTACCGCCATCCACACTGATCGATGCGCCAGTAATCCCGCCACCTTCTTTACTGGCGAGCAGCAGCGCAACCGCGGCAATTTCCTCGACAGTGTTGGGACGCTTAATCGCGGCTTCAGCGGCGAACATATTGATCATATCATCAAACTCCATACCCATCGCTTTGGCGGTTTCGGGGCCATTGTTCTTGATGATATCCGTGACAACCAAGCCCGGGCAAATGCTGTTTGCGGTAATGCCCAATTCGCCCACTTCACGCGCGAGAGATTTGGTCATGCCCAGCACTGCATGTTTCGCAGCAGTGTATGCGGTGAAGACCGGCTTGCCGTGCTTTCCTTCCATCGAAGACATATTGATGATGCGTCCCGATTTGGCGGGGATCATAGTTTTCAGCGCGCGGCGTGCTGCCCAAAAGGTGGAATAGACATTCCATTTCATCGCTTCATCAAAAGCGTGGTCTGACAGGTCTACCATCGGCTGCAAATCGCCCGCGCCGCCCGCATTATTCACGAGAATATCGAGTGTACCAAAGTTCGCGACAGTCTGATCTATAAAGCCTTCGACATCTGCTTGGTTCATCACATCGCCAGCGATAAAAATGGCCCGGTCAGCCCCAAAACCCTTGGCTCCTAGCTCATCAAGGACTTTCGCGCCTTTTTCTGCGTTACGCGCGAATAGAGCGACCTTTGCTCCCTCGGCTAGATAAGCCTCCGCAATGCCGCGCCCCAATCCCGCTGTTCCGCCGGTAATCGCTGCTACTTGTCCGTCCAGTTTCATCTGTCTCTCCAAAGATGTTTGGGCAAGGGTTTAGCGCGTGGATAGTAAAACGCACCTCACGAAAATGGAGAGTTGGCGTTTGCACCCGCTCCGGCGACATTGCAGCCATGGAAACCACAGACGTTATCATATTGGGTTGCGGCGCGAGCGGAATGGCAGCAGCGCTTGCCGCGCATGAGGCAGGCGCCTCAGTGACTTTGGTAGAGCGCTTTGACAAAGTCGGCGGGACCGCGGCCATATCAGGCGGGGTGATTTGGGTGCCCAACAATCCGCGCCAACAAGCAGCAGGTATGGCTGATAGCCGCGATGAAGCGCTCGCCTATTTCCGCAGCCTTGATCATGGCGATTTGATTGATGAGACTTTGGAGGCCTTTGTCGACAAAGGGCCAGAAGCTCTTGCCTTTCTAGAAGACACAGGCGCGTTGTCAGTCTCTTTGCTTGATGGCTATCCCGATTATTACATGGACCGCCCCGGCGCAAAGCCAGCAGGCGGGCGCGCGCTTGACCATGATCTGTTTGCGCTGGGTGAATTGGGCGAATGGGCGGATAAGATTTACGCCATCGAAGAACCCAAACCAATGATGCTGCGTGAAACACCTTTGGGCGGAGGCTCTGGTGTGGTGGCTCCAGAAGAGCTCGGCAGGCGGATGGAAAACGCAGAGCGCGGTTTTGGTCAAGCAATGGTCGCGCGCCTGCTAAAGGCTTGTCTGGATCGCGGTATCATTCCGCAAACAGGTATCGAAACCAAGCGGCTGATTATCGAAGAAGGCTGCATAGCCGGCATTGAGGCTGAGCAGGATGGTAAAGCGCTAACCCTGCGCGCGAACCAAGGCGTAGTGATCGCTACTGGCGGTTTCGAATGGGATGAGGATGCGCGGCAGGCGTTTTTAAAAGGGCCGATGGATGCGCCTGCCTCCCCGCCCACAGCGCGCGGAGAGGGATTGGCTTTGGCGATGAGCACTGGCGCAAAGCTGGGCAATATGACGCAAGGTTGGTGGGCGCCAACATTGGTCACGCCGGATACCCCTTGGGAAAGCGGAGAGACGCGCGCCGCGCCTGTGTTGATAGAACGCACTGTGCCCCATTCAATTATGGTCAATGCGAGCGGGAAAAGGTTCTGCAATGAGGCGGCGAATTACTCTGCCCTTGCTGGCGCATTCCATGCGTTCGACCCGCAGACCTATGATTATCCCAACCTGCCCGCTTGGCTGATTTTCGATGCACAATATGCCGACAAATATCCCATCGGTTCGCGCCTGCCGCCGCAGCCTGTGCCGGATTGGGTGATACGTGCGGACAGCTTGGAAGGTTTGGCGCAGCAGCTTGGTATCGATGCAGAGGCTCTGACTGCCACCGTTGCGCGCTTCAATACGAATACAGCGAGCGGTCACGATCCTGACTTTGCGCGCGGCACATCAGCCTATGATCATTTCTATGGTGACCGCAGCCGAGAAGGCACTGCCGTTACTCTTGGCGAAGTTGAACAAGCGCCCTTTTACGCAGTCGAGATCAAGATGGGATTGCTCGGCACCAATGGCGGCCCGCGAACAGATGGGGCCGCGCGCGTGCTGGGCCATGATGGGGAAGCAATTCCTGGGCTATACGGGGCGGGCAATGCCATCGCTTGTCCAACCGGCGGGATTTACGCAGGGGCTGGAGGCACACTAGGCCCAGCACTAACTTTCGGATATATCGCTGGGCGCACAGCCGCGCAGGCGAACCGTTAGAGGCGGGCCGCTTTAGCTTTCGCCAGTGTCCATGTTCAATTGCTGGGCTGCAGCAAAGCCATCTGCGGGCTTGAACATTTCTGTGCCTGTCCAAATCTTGAAAAATCGCTGCTCTTCAGCGAGGCAAGTTTGAAAGGCGGAGCGCTGCTGGACCCTTGCAAACCAATCGCTGAGTTTGGGCCAGCGCTGTCCATCCACGCTTTCACCCGCTAGCACGAACATGCAAAGCTGCGTGCTCACGGCAATATCCGCTAGCGTATAGCCGCCATGCCATAGGTAATCACGCCCATCGCTTAGTTGCTGTTCGAGATAGTCAAAAGCTGTGGACATAGATTTGCCGAGCAAGCGCTCTACGCCCTCTTCATTGACAGGCAGCCCCATCAAGCGCGGCCCAATCACACGGCAGCGGAAGATGCCTGCGCATAGCTCTAGCAATGCGTGGTCGGAAAATTCCTCCAGCCACAAAACCCATGCTTTGTCTTTGGGATTGGCAGGCAAAAGCGGCGGGTCAGAATATTGCCCATCAAGATAGCTTGCGATGGCTGAACTATCGGGCAGAGCGAAATCTCCGTCGAGCAATATTGGCATTTTCCCGAGCGGATTGTGCTGTTTGTAAGCGGCCTGATCAATCAGCGGCGAGATCTGGCGATATTCGAAATCCAGGCCCTTTTCCCGCAGCACCAATTCGCATTTTTTGACAAAAGGCGATAGCGGCATGCCGATCAGCTCTAACATTCCAGTCAGCCCTTTTTCGGCTCAAATTCGATATGTAGCTCTTTGAGTGATCGCAGCAGGAAATGCGGGTGGTAAGTGAAGTCATTCTTACCTTCTGCAAACCACATATCCTCAAACCGGTCGACCACGGCGGTAAAGCCCCAAGTCAGCTCGCGGCGTGCGAGTGGCGCTCCCAAACAGTGATGCGTGCCCGATCCAAAACCCATATGCGCGCCCGCCTTGGGCCGGTCGAGGTCAAGCTTTTCAGGGCATTCAAACGCGCGCTCATCGCGGTTCGCAGCAGCGAAACGAATGTTCACCATTGAACCTGCTGGCAGTTTCACGCCTGCCAATTCAGTATCCTCCGCTACAAAGCGCATCAGCGATTGCACAGGCGATTCCAGCCGCACCACTTCTTCAACGAAAGTCTTCATATATTTGTCTGGATCGGATTTTAGTTGATGCCAAACATCCTTATTCTCGATCAGCAGTTTCATGCCCGCAGCCAGCGCATTGGTCGTGGTCTCTGACCCGCCCACAAATGTATCGGCCATCATCTCTGCGTGAAGTTCATTGTTGTTCAGCGTGCGGCCCCATTCCTCAATCACCGTGTTCACCAAAGCGCTGATCAAAGTGTCATCGGGATTGTCACGCAGGCGGTCAAAAATGGGCTGGAAATATTGCTGCGCTTCAATCTCGCGGTCGACCATTTCCATGTGCTGATCTTCGGGAAGCATCAGTGAAATGCGTTGGAAAAATGCATCCGTCCAGCGTTTGATCCGCCACATATCGTCGCGTGGGGCGCCCATTTGCTCGCCAATAATAAACAGGGGCAGGGGAACGCAGAACTGCTTAACCCACTCGCATTTGCCTTCGCCCGCAAAGCCATCGATTAGCTCGTAAGCTAGCCCTTCGACCTTGGGATCGATTTCCTTGATCTTGCTTGGCTTGAACGCCTGATTGAACATGGCGCGCATTTGCTTGTGATTGGGGTCATCGCGCCCATTGAGGGTCGGAGCGGGCACCCAGCCTTTTTCCTCAAAACGCGCAGCAACCATCGCGCCGCGTTCGACATTACCAGCAGATGCTCGGAAAGGTGTGTCGGCAGAGGAACTGGGGAAGCGTTTCGGATCCATCAGCACTTCGCGCACATCGTCATAGCGTGTGACGGCGAACATATCAGTGCCCTCAATCCGGTAAACCGGTGCTTCATCGCGCAGGGTTTTGTAAGCCTCATAGGGGCATTGCTGCACTTCTAAATCGAACAAATTCACCTGCGGTTGCTTGGGCGGTGTGTCAGCTTTGGTGGCCATGCGGGCTCTCCCTTAAAGTGCTTATGGCTTTGAGCCGGATTTTGGCGCGATAGTGGGTCTGCGACAATTGGCGAAAAGGGGAGGGCGCAAATGGAAAAGCAGCTTCAGGAATTGCTCGATAAAAAGGCGATTGAGGATGTGGTGGCGCGCTATGCCCGCACGCTCGACTGGCTTGATGATGAAGGGCAAGCGAGCTGCTATTGGCCTGATGCCGATATTGATTACGGCTTTTTCAAAGGGAAGGCTGCCGATTTCCTGCCGATCGTAATGCAGACTGAGCGTGGTTCCTTGCGCCGTTGGCACATGCTGTCTGGTCTGATTATCGCGTTCCAATCATCCACGCAGGCGAGCAGCGAATGTCTGGGTATTTTCGCAGGCGCAAACCCGCAGGATGACGGCACACTTGCTGGCAATTTGTATGGTGGGCGCTACATCGACGAGTGGGAAAAGAGAGGCAGCGAGTGGCGCATATCATCGCGGCTATATTTACTCGATTGGCAGTCCGATCTGGTGGATCAACCCGGCTTTGACCCCAACCCGGATTTTCCTTTGCCGACAGCAAAGATGGATGTGAGCGACCACCCGCTCTACCGCAAATTGTAGCCGCTATTTCTTGGTGAAGGCAGCGATGCGTTCCTGCATATCGGGACCGCGCCCTTCTCCATCCATCCATTCACGTACCAATGCGCTGTCAGCGGGCTGACCATCAGCACGGTCAAGCAAGCGTTTGATTGCGCCATGACTGAAGTGGGATTGCGATGCGATCTCACTGGCAAGCCGCGCGATCTCCGCATCGAAATCATCTTGCGGAACGCAGTAATCTGCCAAGCCAATCCGCACCGCTTCTGCCGCATCAAACATTTGCGCGGTAAACATCAGGCGCTTGGCCGTGGCGATCCCAACCCGCCGAGGCAGACGCACGCTCATCCCCCAAACAGGCGTTAGCGCGAATTTCGCATGCGTATCGCCAAAACGAGCATTTTCAGACGCAATGATAAAGTCCGCCGCCAGCGCCACTTCCAATGCGCCAGTGTAGCAATGGCCATGCACCGCAGCGACCACGGGCATGGGCAGTTTTTCAAGCAATCGCAGAGTTTCAGAATGCCAGCCTTTGGATGGCGGGTGCTCACCCGCTGATATCCCGCCAAGGTCATGTCCGGCTGAAAAGCATCTCCCTGCGCCGCGCAAAACAACGCAGCCAATGCCGTCTGCTTCAGCCAAATCTTCGACATGCGCGCGCAGCTGTTTGAACATCTCCACATCCATGGAATTGAGCTTATCCGGCCGGTTCAAGGTGAGCTGAACCCATCCGCCGAAATCCTGACGCAGTACTTTATCGCTCATCTCATGCCTCTCCTTCAGCGGGAGGATCCATATAGTCGCGGTAATAGGTCAGCTGGCCGTTTGCGACTTTGTAAATGCCCACGCCGCTGCGGGGGTCGCCGCCTTCTGCATGCATAGTCCAGCGCGCCCAAACGGCATGATCATCGCCGCAAATCTCATCCACGGTAAAGCGTATTTTGCGCTCCCCCATTTCGGCAACCATTGTAGTCATAAAGCCAAGGATTGCCGCGCGCCCTTCGTAGCGGCCCCAAATCGGGTCTTCTAGCAAGGCATCCTCGGCAAAGAGCGGGGCAAGCTTGGTGTAGTCACCCGCATCTTGGACCCGCCAAAACTCTTCGATTACGCGCTGTGCTTCGCCTGTCATTTTACTCTCCCAATACGCATTTAGTTTAGAGGCCGGATAAGATCGCTGCCATCCCAGCCTTGCGCAGCATCGCGGACCATAGCGTAAAAGCCGACCAGCGTTTCTGATGGTTCATACAGTTCGATCATATGACCAAGTGTTTCAGATGCATCAACAAAGGCAAAGCGTGTGCCCGTTGTTGTTTCAGACAATTGCGCGAGGGGCATGCCATCTGCCGCAAACGCTGCAATCGCTTCGTCCAAATCTTTTACAAACACCGCAGTATGATGAAATCCAAATCGGCCCGAGCCTGCCGGATAGATATCGCGGATTGCGCTGGGCCCGTCAGAATGCTGCGCCACAAATTCCACCATCACATCGCCCCATTGGCCGTAAGCGCTTGAATGGTCCCATTCATGCGGGCTGCCGCGATGCTGACTGCTGGCCAGTGCTACATGGTTGAAGCTGAAGAAGGGGCCGGAGCCAAAAGCGACGGAGTGATCGCGCGCCGCGGCTTCTATGTCCGGCACGAAATAGGCCAGCTGCCGAATGGGAAGGTTGGGCACTGGCATTGTGTCAATTCACTGCTTTATCCTTGCCTTCCCAATAGGGTGCACGCAGTTCCCGCCGCAGGATTTTGCCAGACGGGTTGCGCGGTAGAGCATCGATAAAGTCGATCGATTTGGGACATTTATAGCCAGCAATATGCTCGCGTGAATGGGCGATAATATCCGCCTCGCTTAGATCAGCGCCTTCTTTCAAGACCACGCAGGCCTTCACAGCCTCGCCCCATTTCTCATGCGGCACGCCGATCACCGCAACATCGCCAATTTGGGGATGAGCATAGAGCGCATTTTCAACTTCGGCGGGATAGATATTCTCGCCGCCTGAAATGATCATATCTTTCACGCGGTCACGGATGAATAGAAAGCCGTCTTCATCGAGGTATCCCGCATCGCCCGTGCGCAGCCAGCCGTCGCTATCAATCGTCTCAGCCGTTGCCTCATCCAGCCGCCAATAGCCCGCCATATTCTTGGCAGAGCGGGTCGCGATTTCACCGATAGTGCCCGGTGGCAGGCTGTTTCCATCCTCATCAATGACTTTCAGTTCCACCCCCTGCAGGGCCGTTCCGACAGAACGCATTCGTTCGCTGCCCTGCGGCACATGTTCGGACGGATCGAGCGCGGTAATCGTGCCCGATGTTTCGGTCATGCCATACATTTGGACAAAGCCGCAGCCCAATCGCTCCATCGCCTCTTTCATCAGTTCAAGCGGGATCGGAGAGGCGCCATATGTGATGTAACGCAGGGAAGAGAAATCTACTTCTGCTGCGCGCGGATGGTTAAGCAGGATTTGGATCGCTGCCGGCACGAGGAACAGCTTGGAAATCGGATATTTCTCGATCAGTTCCAGCGCTTGCGTCGGATCATATTCGGTTAGAACAATCGAATTTGTGCCAGAGACAATATTGGCCAGACCATTGCCAGTGCCGCTGATGTGGAAGCATGGCATAGCGAGCAGGCTAACGTCATTTTCAATTGGTTCTTGCCATTCGCGCGTCTGGGTATCGCTATCCTCGCCAGTCAGTCGGGATGACAGAATACTGAGATGCGTCATCACGGCACCTTTGGGCCGGCCGGTCGTGCCGGATGTATAAAGCTGCAAGAACGGATCATGCTCGCCAATTGAAATGTTTGGATCAGCCGGTTCGTGGGCATCGCGCCATTTCCGGTAATCAGCAATGTCATCGCTTGCGCCATCACCTGCTGCATCAATCCCGATCACTGTTTTGACCCGCGGGCAATCGCTGCGAACCTTGGCCAGCATGTCTTCAAAGCCTTCGCCGATGAAGACAATTTCAGCCTCGCAATTGTCCAAGATATAGGCGACTTCGGGCGGTGCCAGCCGCCAGTTTACCGGCGTCATCACTGCGCCCACTTTCGCAGCGCCCATGAATGCTTCAAAGTAGAGATGGTGGTTCTTGCCCAGATAGGCGACGCGGTCACCTTTCCCTACGCCTTCTGCCAAAAGAGCATTGGCGGCGCGATTGCTGCCTGCATCCAGCTCTGCAAAATTCATCTGCTCATCGCCAAAGGTGAAGACACCCGCTTCGCCATTTTCTGCTCCGCGAAGCCGCACCATTTCGACCAAGGTGTCTGCTGAAGCGATTTTCGTTGCTAGGTCAGCCATTGCGCTGTCTTCTCCCAAAGGTATTTTGCTGTGCTACCTTGTCGGTTTAGGCAGCAGCGCGAAAGCCTCTATTGGCATAATGGCTAGCGCAGCAGGATTGCGCGGGGAGAACGGGGTTGGTTGATTACACATCGGATGCGGGATTTACTCCTGCAAATTTCACGCTGGGCTTCCTCGATTATGGCGGGCCGTTTCAGCTTAAGAAGCTTGACAAAGGGCGCACGCTTGTCGGGCTGCGGTTGGTCGATCACCATCGCAATTACCGCGATGCGGCCCATGGCGGCGTGCTGGCGACAATGGCGGATGTGGCGCTATCGTATCAGGCATACGCTAGCGAGCAGCCGCCCGTGCCGGTTGTGACCAGTTCAATGACGGTGAATTATCTCAGCCCTGCGATCATCGGCCATTGGATTGTCGCAGATGCGGCGATTGACCGGATTGGCGGGCGGCAGGCGCATGTCTCTGGCAAGATTTACGATGGCGAGACGATATTGGCGACTATGAGCGGTGTCTTCACGCTTATGCGCCCTAAGAAAGGCTAGTTACCGCGCCACCTTGCTGCTGCAGGGGTAGATGGGTCGGTATCATCATGCTTGCCTTGCCCATCTGGTCCAAGCTCGGTCATATCGACCCCTTCGACGACGCGGAACTCGCGCCAATCGTAAATGCCGGTGCGCTTGGCTACCTTCCAATTCCCATCCCGTTTCTCAAACCGGTCAATATACCGGCCCGCGATCACAGCGGAGTAAATTTCATCCTTGGGCGGGAAAATCTCGGGCAAAGGATAGCCGAGCGGGATCGTGTGCATGGCGGTCATATAGGTTTCGGTGTGGCAAGTATCGCCGTCGAACGAAAACATGATCTGGCCAAGCTGATGCTGTGTCGCAAGGCAAGGGTCGATAACCGCGCGCGCTTGCTCCACAAAATCGCGCCAGCTGCCCGCAATCACGCCAAAGCCAAACTCAGCATCATCATGGAACAGTTCAGGCATGATATCCCACCGCCGCCGGTCAATCGCATGGGCATAGGCGGTGATGATGTCGCGGATTTCTTCGCGCTCTTCTAGTCTCAAACTCATGTGTCCAGCTCCACAATAACCTTGCCAATATTGCCGCCAGTGAACAGCTTTTCATAAGCGGTCAGCGTGTTTTCCAACCCGCGCGTGGTGTCATAAGGCATGGAAAGTTCGCCCGCATTCACCCATTCAAGCAAGCGCGCTGTGAGACGCTCTCCTTGGTCTATAAAGTCTGGCGAAAAGAACCCTTCGATCCGCAGCCGCCGCATCAACACTTGGTCAAACTCCGTCGGAGCAGTGCGCTCTCCATGATAGTCAGAGACCAGCCCGCAGACGGCCACGCGCCCATAATGGTTCATTCGGGTCAGCACCGCATCAAGGATCGGCCCGCCAACATTGTCGAAATAGACATCAATCCCGCCTGCACCGCATGCTGCATCCAATTGCGCAGTGAAATCCTCCGCCTTGTAATCAATCGCGGCATCTGCGCCGATCTGCTCAGTAAGAAACGCGCATTTCTCTGCTCCGCCAGCAATCCCAACAGCGCGGCAGCCCAGCAATTTCGCGATCTGCACGGCAAGGATGCCAGTCGCTCCCGCAGCAGCAGAGACAAGCACTGTTTCGCCAGATTTGGCAGCGCCCGTTTCTTCCACGCCCCAAAGAGCGGTCCAGCCATTCATACCCAGTGGGCCAAACCATGCGCGCCTATCAGCCACCGCCGGATCAAGTTTGACAGCGCCAGTCATGATCGGATCGACCTGTGAATAGTCACCCCATGCGCCAAATGCCCGCACCCATTCGCCCACGGCAAAATCGGGATGGGCGCTATCGATAATCTCACCCACGACCAGCCCGACCATGGGAATGCCGAGTTCCAGCGGCGGTTGGTAGCCATCGGTCCGATCGGTCAGCCACATGCGCGTGCCCGCATCCATCGAAATCATGGAATTGCGGATGGTGATTTGTCCATCAGGGGCCGCGCCAAGTGCGTCCTCTTGCAGAGACAGAGCGCCCTCAAAATCATTGCCCACAGGGCGGCTATCGATACGCCAAAAACGGTTCTTCATGGCAGCCACAATTCGCGGTGAAACCATACTTCGCAACGCCTCTTTTCGCTAGGCCACTTGAAAAAGCGCTATCAAAATGGGGCGGCGCGGGGGCTGCCCATTTCGCCTAGCCTGCGAGCAACACATAACCGCACAGACTATCCATTCAAGGAGCAGGACAATGGAACTCATCACAGTCATCGGCGCATCGGGCCGTCAAGGCATGGCGCAAGTCGGGCAAGCATTGAAAGCAGGCTATAAAGTGCGCGCAATCTCGCGTCAGGCGGACCCGTTTGCAGGCGCGCCGATCGAAGGCGTCGAAGATGTCGAAGTGCGTCCAATGGACCTATATGATCCGTCCTCATACAAAGCCGCGCTAGAAGGCAGCGATTACATTTTCTACACCCACCCGCTGCAAGCCCGCGCTGACCGTGCCACGCTGATCGGCGACCTTGGCAAAGCGGCAGCGGAAATTGGCGTCAAACGGCTGGTGTGGAACACATCAAGCTGGATCCCGGATAAGCCCGGCGACCCCTTTACCTATGCAGGCAATACGGCAGGCATCAATGCGTTGTGGCGTTCTGGCTGCCCAGGCACAGTTTTTGGCAGCGTGCTCTTCATGGACAATCTGCTGACCAATTGGGCACGTCCATTTATCATGAATGAAGACCGCTATGTCTATCCGCATGGCCCGCATTTGGAATGCAATTGGATCAGTCTGGATGATGTTGCGAAGTTCATGCTCGCCAGCCTGAAACGCCCCGATATGGAGGGCGCATGGCTCAACATTGGCGGGCCAAAAAGGATGCAAGGGGCTGAGGTTGCGAAGACACTTGGTAAAGTGCTCGATAAAGAGGTCAAATACGATCCGTGCACACCGGCTGAGTTTGGCGATCTGCTGGTGAACGCTGGAGGCGATGACATTCCAGAGGAAGCGCGCGCGGAAATGTCCGCCGGTATCGCGGCGTTCTATGAATATAATAACACTGCGCCCACCAAACCGTTTGAGGTGGATATGGAGCATGTGATGGAACGCTTCCCCGAACTGGAGGGAGAGCTTCAGGATATGGAAGAATGGGCCGCTGATCAGCAATGGGGCGACAGCAATTTCCGTCCGGCATTTGGTTAGGGTCGGGTGCAGCCATGAGCGCCTTAGCTGACGCGAACAGGGCCGTGGGCGAGGCATTCTATCGCGCGTTAGAAGACGGCGATTTCGATGCTCTGGCCGCACTGCATAGCGATGATGTGGTGTTCAACCTTGTCGGCTCAACGCCTGTATCTGGGCGCTGGGAAGGCAAGGCAGAGTGTTTCGGGCCGCTGGTCGCCGATATGGTCGTGGGCAAGCTGGTGCCCGAAACGATCCAGTTTTCTCGTGAATGGCGGATCATGTGCGCCGATGAAAACCGCGTTGTCGGCCTGATGAAGGGCGGCGGCATGGGCAAAAACGGGCATGAATATATCCAAACCTACTGCCAGATCATGACAGTGGAAGACGGCAAGATCACCGAATTGCACGAGCTGTTTGATACCGCTTTGGTGGAATTGGTGCTGAATGATAATCCGACAAAGAACGGCCCAAGCGAGGTTGCTAAACCCTTCGCTTTTTGATGAAAGGACACTGCATGACCCGCAGAGTTGAAGGAAAAATTGCGCTTGTCACAGGCGGCGCATCGCGTCCTGGATTGGGTTTTGCCATTGCGCAGCGATTGGCAGAAGAAGGCGCGACTGTCATCCTCAGCGATGTGGATGCAGAAGGCGCTGCGCAAAGCGCGGCTTTGATCACTGAAAAGAACCTTAGCGCCACTGCCGTGATGCATGATGTAGCGTCCCAATCGGATTGGGATAGGGTCATCGCCGATATTCTAGCGGAGCATGGCCGGATTGATATTCTGGTCAATAATGCAGGGATTCTCGCGGTTTCCGAAATTGATGCCGATGGCGCGGTCGAAGGGCTTCGTCGCCAATATGCCATCAATATCGAAGGGGTCTTTATGGGCACGCAGGCGGCAGTGCGGGCCATGCGGAAAACATCAACCAAAGGGTCGATTGTCAACCTATCGTCGGTTGCGGGCAAGGTCGGCTTTCGCGCCAGTTCCTCTTACGCAGCGACTAAAGGCGCTGTGAAGCTGATGAGTAAATCGGTTGCGCTCGAAACAGCTGCAGAAGGGATCCGGGTCAATACTGTGCACCCGGGTATCATCCGCACCAATATGGCAGCGGCCGGTATTGCGGATAATGCTGGCAATTACGAAGCGATCGAAGCAGGCATTCCCGTCGGCCGTCTGGGTGAGCCAGTGGATATCGCCAATTGCGTATTGTTTCTTGCTTCAGATGAAGCAGCCTATGTGACAGGCGCAGAATTTGTCGTTGATGGCGGCTATACCGCGCAATAGGCGCTACTCCGCCGCCTCTGCTTGAACCGGCGCGAACATCGCCGCTAGCTTTGCATCATCAGCCGCTAGCAGTTTGTCGACCCATCCGTGAAAAACCTGTCCGCCGCCTTCGTTCCGGCCAAACAGCACATCTTTCATCAGGCCGGATTGCAGTGCTTCGTGCTGGCGTTTGCCGGTCGCGTAATCTTCATCGCGCACAACGATCTCTAGGAAGTCAAACTGCTCATGCGCGGATTTCACGTCTGCTTCTGTTTCCGGCTGGTTTTCCATCACATAGAACTGCGTGGTATAGCTGGTGCCTACGTCATCGCCGGGGAAGAGCTGGCTGATCAATGCGCCGCGCTGTCCGCCGCCGTAAAAGCTGGCGATGGAGATATGCGGGAAAATTGTCCAAACGCCCTGTGTCAGGGAGTCGTCGGGAAGTTCATCATCGCTCATCTGCGATAGGTCGAGCATTTCATCGCTGCCGGTTTTTTGCGCGAATTTAGACGGCGATGACAGGCGTTGATGCGGGCCCCATGCGAAATAGTTCGCGCGGTTAAAGAAGTCCGCTCCGAATGTGTCTTTGTGCAGCACAGGCAAGTGGTAGAAGTCGAGATAGCCATCATAGGCAGTCTTCCAATTCGGCCCTTCCAAAGTGCGCTGGGCAAAAAGCGTCCAATCTTTGAACCCAAACGTGTCCAGCAGTGCATCGTAATTGCAAAGGTAATCGGGGATCGACAATTGCGAATTTGGATCAAGCGTGGCCCAGATCAAACCGGCGCTTTCATAAACGGGAAAGCGGGTGAGGCAGTGCTTGCTCTTGTCGATGCTGCCAAAGTCTTGCGGGCTTGCGACGCCGATCAAATCGCCATCCTGCTTAAACGTCCAACCGTGATAGCCGCAGGTGAAGCGCGCGGCATTGCCCGTGCCGCTAACAATCGGATTGCCGCGATGCGAACACATGTTGAGAAAGGCGATAACCTCGCCGTCTTTTTGGCGCGAAAGGAATACGGGCACGCCGCAAATATCCATGGCTTTGAAGTCGCCCGGTTCTGACAATTCACAGCTGGGTGCGACCATTAATGGCAAGCGGCGGAAGATTTTGTTTTTCTCAGCTTCGAACAGCTCTGGATCGGTGTAAGCGCTTGCCGGAACGCTGACGACGCCGTCCGCCAATTCCATTGTATCGGCTTCGCCATGCGCGATTAAAGAGCGGGTCATTTCGATCAATTCTTGGCGTGACATTGCGGCTACCTTTTCGCGCTGCGGGGACAAACTCGTCAACATTTTACCACTTTTTCTCACTTTTTCGTCGATTTTCAATTGGCTCTTTTGGTTAGGGTTTTGCGCTAGAATCAAAAAGGGCGACCCCGTAAAGAGCCGCCCTCCGTGAGAGTACGTGCTTTTAAGCTTAGAACTTGAAGCTCACCTCTGCATAGACTTGGCGGCCGCGGTTTTGTGTGACCACAAAATCATCGCCGGTTGCTGGCAGGAACGGACGTCCGCCAGATGTGTTGGTCCAAATTTCATCGGCGAGGTTGGTGCCGACCAGTGCCAGCTTCCATTTGCCATCAGGATCACCGACCGAAACGCTTGCATCGAAAGTGACATAGCTGCCTTGGCGGAAGTCGGTCAGCGTATCTTCATTGGTGAAGTAGCTGCTGGAGTAGATGGCATTGCCGCTCAGGCCGAAGTCCAGCGAGTCGCCCAATGGAATGGCCCAATCGAAAGCGATATTGCCTGACCATGTTGGTGCACGGGCCGCATCACGTCCATCAAGATCATCGCCCGATTGAGTGACAAATGTGTCGCTGAACGTTGCATCGAGATAGGCTACGTTGGCTGACAGATCGAGGCCATCAACCGGTGTTCTCCAACCCAATTCAAGGTCCAGACCCTGTGTGGTCACTTCGCCTGCGTTTAGGGTGGAGAATTGGATGGCAATCGCATCGAAGTTCTGCACCTGCAGATTGTCGAACACATAGTAATAGGCTGTCGCATTGATCGTGATGTTGCGGTTATCAAACTGCGATTTGATCCCGATCTCGCCGCCCTCTGCTGTTTCTGATTCGTAAACCAGAGCGCCAAAATCATTCGCAGCAGCTGCCACGGCCAGACTGTTGGTTGGAAGCGCAGAGTTATCAATACCGCCCGATTTGAAGCCCGTTTTGTATGAAGCAAAGACATTGATATCGTCGCTTGCTTGATACTTCAGAGTGATCTCTGGCGAGATATTGTCATCTTCAAAATCAATCGGGCCAGAGAAGAAACCGGAATTCAGGAACGCGCCGCCAGCAAGGAAGGCGTGAACATAAGGAATGCTGATCGTATTGGTCTTATTCTCTTTCGTATAGCGAACACCGCCCGACAGCTCCAACTGATCGGTGATGTCAAAAATCACACTACCGAAGGCAGAGAATGCCTCTGTATTGGTTTCATGCCGGCGGTCATAATCGGTCGTGAAACCTGTGACCGGATCGGGTGCAATCAGCGAGATATTGGCTGCTTGTTCCGCTGTATCAAAGACAAAATCACGCGTTTCGTAGAACACGCCGAGCATGAAGTTGAACGGGCCATCAATATCTGAGGTCAGACGAAATTCTTGGCTGAATTGCTGCAATTCGTTCAAGGGATCGGAACAACCCACACCGCCTGGAACGCCTGGCGCAAACTGACCGCCATAAGAATAGCAGTCATAATCGGTCGCAGACAGGTCAAGCAGGCCGCTGGTCGATGTAAAAGTCAGATCATCGGTAAGGCCGAGATTAAACTTCAGCCGTCCGAACCACACTTCGGTTTCGCCAAATGGCACACCGCCGCGCCCTGCAGCCAATGAGGGCGTTGGAAGCGATTCGCCCAATGGGAAGGCCGCATCTGGCAGGAACTGGCGTTGGTCGGTTGAATTGCAATCATAGCCCGGGTCGATCACGATGCCGCCGCCTAGCAGAACGATTGGATCAGCTACGCCATTTGCGCCGCAATTGATGTCGCCGTGGCTAATCGCGCCGTCATTTTCATTGCGCACATATTGCACTTTAAGGTTGGCATCGAAATTATCGAGCGGGTCCCAAGCCAGCGTTGCACGGCCAACAAAGTTCTTTGCACCGCGTGCATCGCCGTGCTCTGTCGGGGTTCCGGCCTGAAGCCGAATGAATTCATCAATGTCGTTATATTGGGCCGCAAGACGAATACCCAGAGTGTCGGTCACAGGGCCGGAGATATAACCGCCGACAGTGTAGCCTTTCTCTTCAAATTCATATTGCGCCTTGCCGCCCGCTTCCCAAGTGGAGGTTGGATCAGCGGAGCGGATCGCAAACACACCGGCCGATGCCGACTTACCGAAGAAGAGCGATTGCGGCCCCTTCAGAACGTCGATTTGCGCGGTGTCGAAGAAACCGGCTTGCACCAGCCGCATGCTAGAAACTTGGACGCCGTCAAAGTCAAAGGCGACAGCGGAATCGAACGAGGATGAAATGTTGGAGGAGCCAACGCCGCGCAGCGATAGCTGGCCGCCTGAACCTGAACCACCCACTTGAACATTCAATGTTGGTACGCGGCTCACCACGTCGGCCACTTGGTCAACGCCGTATTTATCAAGCGTTTCGCCGCTAATCGCAGTCACCGTCACAGGAACTTCTTGCAGACTTTCGTTCTGACGGCGGGCTTGCACGATGATCACATTCTCGTCAGATACTCCATCATCGGCTTGCGGCGCTGCATCCTGCGCATGCGCTGTGCCGGTAAAGGCGCATAGTGCCATCGTCCCTGCGCCGCCCAAAAGACCAAAGCGAAGCGAAGACGGATTGCGAGTGTGATATTTGATCATCGTGACTCTCCCTAATGGGCCGGTTTTACACCGTGCCCCAATTCCCTAATGTCATCGGGTATTTACCCGATTTCACCATTGAAGTGTATGGATGGGTTGCCATGACCTCATCTAGCAAAAGCGATAGGCTGTTGCATTTTGTGCGTCATTTAAGTCACAGGCTGTGACGCTACGGCATTTGGGGTTCTGAGCGGGTCTGGGACACAAAGTTTGACTGCCCCTAGCCCTTTAGAGAGGGGGCTATTCTGCGGTTACGACAGCCTTTTCAGCATCCAGTTGATCTGTGCGAGGGTCATTTGGCCAGACCCATTCATCGCCAATGACCTGCTCAACTGCGAGGTTTTCAGGCACACGGTTTAGCCCGATCATTTTGTCACAAGTTTGGTGGAATGAATAAATCCTCGCCTCTTGATAGGACAGTGGCACGCTTTTGAAGCCCTTGCTTTCCATAGAATGCTGGATCGCCTCGCCAAATTGCGTGTCCTCCAAGATAATGGGGCTCATATCGCGGCCGTTCGGCTTGCTATCGTCTGGAACTGTCCAGAGATCAGGCGCTGGTTCATCGCCCCAATCCAGCGCCATAGTGACCAGCTCCAACCGCGTTGTGCCAAGACCAGTTGGCCAAAAGACCAAGGGCGGTACAAAGAAATTGGAAAGCGGCGAGACCCAATTGGGAAACAAAGTATAGCTTTGCGTATGGGTGCGGCCCAATTCGCCCACGCTTTCAATTTGTTGCCAGCCCGGCGGGCTTTCAATCGCGCGAACATGTTCGCGGTCGGTCGTCGCAGGCGGCGGGGCCATCATCCGCGCGTGGCCATTAGGATAAATCGTGTTGAGATTACGTTTGGGATCGACCAGCGGAGCCACTGTGTTGGGGTGAATATACGGGACGTGATAGACCTCCATATTGGCCTCCATCGCGACTTTCCAATTGCAGTTTAGGTCGAAAGAATGCCGCGCGGCTAATTTGATCTTATCAAACGCAAATTCTTCCCATTCGCTTGCTAATGGCCCGAGCCAATCCATCAGGCTCATCGCGTCTTCATCGAAATTGACGTAAATGACCTTGCCAAACATTTCGCAGCGCACCGGCAATAATCCGCGGCAGCTCATATCGAAATCATCGGGAAAATCTTGGCGTTCTGGCACGCCCACTAGGCTGCCGTCCGTCTTATACGTCCAATTGTGATAGCCGCACATAAGGCGCGATGATTTGCCGTAATCCTCGGTAACCACGGGCGCGCCGCGGTGGCGGCAGGTGTTGTAAAAGGCGCGCACCACACCGTCCATGCCGTGGACAATGACAATCGGATCGCCAGCATTGTGCCAGCGCATGTAACAGCCGGGTTCTGGAATCTCATCCAAATGGCCTGCGAACAGCCAGCTCTTTTTAAAGATATGCTCTTGTTCCAGCGCGAAATATTCTGGCGAAGTGTAACGCGCCGCTGGCATATCGGGCAGTTTCGGGAAACCTTCGGGCGGAGCTTTGCGCGTCGCCTCCCATTCCATCAGCGCTTTGATCCGTTCCACTTCTGCTGGTTCAAGCATCGTCATATCTCCCACTGCCGAATGTAAACGCTTGGCTGATTGGGGCGACTGCCATTTGAGGGAGGTTTCTCATCCCTTTAAGTAGTGGCGCTGGCTGCGAGCCTCGATAGTCTGCCGCTCAAAGAAATCACCTTGGGAGAGGATATATGGCTGGCACAGGCAATGGGCGCGTTGAAGGCAAAGTTGCGCTGGTAACGGGCGGCGCAATGGGGCTGGGCAAAGCGGATTGCGAACGTTTGGCGGCAGAGGGCGCGCATGTGATCGTGACCGACCGCGAGGCAGAGCTTGCGCATAAAGTCGCCGATAGCATTGGCGGCGATGCACTTCCGCTTGATGTAACAGACGAGGCGCAATGGATCGAAACGATCAGAGCGGTTGAGGAACGCCACGGGCGGCTCGATATTCTGGTCAACAATGCTGGCAATGTGATCTTCGAAGACATTTTGGAATGTTCGCTGGAGCATTTCCAATTGCATATGCGCATCCATGTGGAGGGCACATTCCTCGGCTGCCAAAAGGCGATACCTTTGATGGCGAAGACGGGCGGCGGCGCGATTATCAATATGGCGTCGACTGCATCGCTGCTCGGCTATGGCAATATCCCTGCCTATACAGCGGCGAAGGGCGCGATCCGTTCGATGACGAAAAGCATCGCTATGTATTGTCAGGATGAGCAAAACGGCATCCGTGTTAATGTGTTGATGCCGGGCGGGATTGAAACACCGATGGTGATGGGCATTTCGGGCCGCGCGGGCGAGAAACCGATGGACATTCCAGAAGGGGTTTTGCCCAAGGAATCCTTGGGTGATCCGCGCGATGTAGCGAATGTTATCCTGTTCCTTTGCTCAGACGAGGCACGCTTCCTCACGGGCAATGAATATCCGGTCGATAATGGGCTTGTTGCGCGGCCAGAGCGCTAGAATGGCTGGCGAGACAGCAGACCTTTCTTCCGGTTCAGGCGCACCCATCGAAGGCGTGAAGCCGGAAAGCCGTGCTTACCGTTATTACGTACTGGTTCTGCTGACGATTGCAGCGATGTTCTCCATTGCAGACCGGTTGGTATTGTCGATCCTGCTGGAAGATATCAAGGCGGAATTCATGCTCAGCGATACGCAGCTGGGCCTTTTGACGGGCCTTGCCTTTGCGCTGTTTTACGTGCTGGCAGGCTTCCCGATTGCGCGGCTGGCTGACCGTTCCAATCGCAAGAATATCGTCGCCGCATCACTCGCCTTTTACAGCGCGATGACTGCGCTTTGCGGGGCTGCGACAGGTTTCTGGACTTTGTTCCTTGCCCGCATGGGTGTGGGCATTGGCGAAGGCGGTTCAGGTCCGCCAGCAACATCTATACTGGCCGATTATTTTAAGAGAACCGAACTTGCCCGCGCGATGAGCTTCCACACATTGGGCGCTGTATTGGGCACGGGCGGCGGATTGATTGCAGGCGGATTGCTGGCGGCTGCATTTGGTTGGCGGATGGCATTCGTTCTGCTTGGCCTGCCGGGGATTGTGCTTGGTTTGGTGGTGTATTTTACTATGCGGGAACCACCGCGCGGGCGATATGCTCCCAAAGGCCAGAACAAGCCGCAAGGCAAGCTATTGGAAAGCCTAACCTCCTTCCTAAAAAACAAAGTGCTGATGCTTACCTGTATGGGCTGGGCGCTGGCGACAACCATTGGCTATGCCATGGCGATCTGGCTTGCCCCGATTATGCTGCGCAATTTCGAAATGGATACAGCCAATGTTGGTTTGATCCTCGGTCTGACGTTCATCGCAGGCGGTATACCGGGCCCGATTTTGGGCGGAATTTTAACCGATTGGCTGGCGAAATTTGATGTCCGGTGGAGGGCATGGATACCTGCTTTCGGCACGCTAGCCTGCCTGCCGCTCTATTACCTTTGCCTAACGGCTGGAACGCTAACGGCATTCCTTGGCTTCTTCGTTGTCGGCTATCTGTTCTTCCTGTTCCAAAACGGGCCCAGCATTGCGATCATTCAAACCTCGACAGGGGCGGGCGAGCGCGCATTGGCTTTCGCTTTTGCATTGCTCATCAACAATATTGCAGGGCAAGCCATCGGGCCATTTGTGATCGGTGTGGTGAGCGACAGTCTTGCACCGGCTTACGGCACGGAAAGCCTCAATATGGCTGTGCTGGGCACAGTATTTTTTGCGGGTGCATTGGCCTTCATCTTCTTCATCTGGGCAGGGGTCGAGATTAAGAAGCAGGAAGCGGATTTCACTGATTAAAGCTGCGCATTAGAAACCCGGATGGATCGACAATGCGCCGCCATCCACCAGCATTTCAGCGCCTGTCATAAACGGGCATTCGTCCGATGCCAGAAAAGCAATCGCGGCGGCTGGCTCTGCTGGATCAGCTAGCCTGTTCATTGGCGAAGTGGCGGCCACGACCGCTTTTAATCCGGGGGTGACTTCTTCTGCTGCGTTCAAAATGCCGGTCTCTGTCGCGCCGGGGATCACAGTGTTGCAGCGGATATTATTGCCCTGCTGCGCGCACCATGTGGCAACAGATTTGCTCATCACGCGCACCGCCGCTTTGCTAGAGGAATAGCCCACATCTGTCGGCAGAGGCGCCATCGCTGTGGTCGAGGCGATGTTGATAATTGCGCCGCCGCCGGTCTTGGCCATTGCTGGAATGGCTGCGCGGCAACCCGCCATTGTGCCGGTTAGATTGACGGCGAGGACTTTGTCCCAAGTGTCATCATCAACCTCGCCAATGCTTGCGCCAGAGACAATGCCGGCATTGTTGACGAGTATATCCAGCCTGCCTAATTCGCTCACCGCCTGCGCGACAATATCTGTCCATAATGCGCGGTCGCTGACGTCTTGAACTGCAAAGGACGCGCCCGCATCATCGCACAATTCTTGGCCCTCTGAGGCATTGACATCGGTGCCCAAAACCCGCGCCCCATCAGCCACCAAACGCCGCACAGTGGCCGCGCCAATACCGCTTGCGCAGCCAGTGACGATGGCCGCTTTGCCTGACAAGTCAGGCATTACTCAGCCTCTTGCCACACGCCTGCTGATGGCCGCTGATTATGCAGTTCGATAAAGCGGGCAAGATTGTCTGTGCCCTCTGGCAATTTCCACCCCACGGTGAATCCAAAATTGGCAAAGCAGAACACAATCAGATCCGCGAAGGTAAAGCGGCCAAGCGCGAAGTGATCCTTGCTGCCCAAGGCTTCGTCAAACCAGCGCCATTTCTCATCCGACATAGCTGTCAGTTCTGCACCTGCAGCGTCGCTGACCACTGTCATGCGCGGTTCGAACATGGGGCGGCCGCCGGTGGCGCGGAATCCTAAGGTCATGGGCACAACGCATTCTTGATCGAACAGACGCGCCCATTTGCGCACCTCTGCCCGTTCACGCGAAGTTTCACCAAAAAGATTGGGCGCAGGGTGTTCTTCTTCGATAAATTCGCAGATCGGCCAGCTTTCGGTGAGGAAAGTGCCATCATCCAATTCCAGCGCGGGCAGCGTCCCTTGCGGGTTTTTGGCATTATAGGCGGCATTCTGCCGGTTCTCGCCGGTAATAATGTCGAAATGCACGCGTTTAAAATCACTGCCTTCGGCCAAGCCTTTCTCAGCGGCAAACATGCGAACAAGGCGCGGATTGGGGCCAAGGCTGGAATAGAGTTTTGTCATAATTGTCTCTCCCGAATATGTGTTGGCTGACAGGATAGGCGAAAGCGCGCCCGCGTCACCCCTCACATTTGCGCTAGGCATAAATGGGCAGTGATGCTTTAGGTTGGGGCTTAAGAACGGCGCAAACGCAAAAGGGCACTCACATGGATTTCAACCTCACCGACGATCAGCGCGAATTGAAAGAAACCGCGCGCAAATTTGCTCGCGCAGAATTGCCGGATTTGGCGCGCGAAATGGAGGCAAAGGATTTTCCCGTCCCGCACGATATGCTCAAAACCTATGGCGAAATGGGTTTCCTCGGGATTAATCTACCTGAACAATATGGCGGTTTGGGGTTGGGCCATGTTGAAGCATTGCTGGTGCTTGAGGAATTTGCGCAAATCTCCAACGCGGTGGCATTTCCCGTGTTTGAAGCACTTACCGGTCCTGTGCGCACTATCGACCGTTTCGGCTCCGATGAAATGAAGGCGCGCGTTCTGCCAGAGGTTATTAAGGGCGAAAAAATCGTTGCTGTTTCTATGTCGGAACCCGATGCGGGAACGGCGCTGACCGATCTTACGACCAAAGCGGTGCAAGATGGGAACGGCTATACCGTTAATGGCTATAAACGCTGGACGAGCGGCGGCGGGCATTCTGATTATTACGTCACCTATTGCCGTTTTTCAGAAGATGCTGGCGCAAAAGGTATCGGCGCGATCCTGCTTGAAAAAGACATGGAAGGCATGAGCTTTGGCAAGCGCGAGGAACTGATGGGTTTCCGCGGCATTCCTACCGCTGATTATGCCATCGAAGCTGTGAAAGTCCCAGGCGAAAATGTGATTGTTGGCGCGGGCGGCTTTGGCAAATTGATGAGCGCATTCGGTTTGGAACGCTGCGGCAACGCCACCCAAGCGCTGGGCGTTTCGGCAGCGGCGTTGGAGCAAGCGCTGGAATACACGCAAGAACGCGAGGCGTTTGGAAAGCCCATCGTTGATTTTCAAGCCGTGCAGTTAAAGCTGGCCGAAATGGCGATGAAAGTGGATTCTGCCCGTCTGCTAATTCACCGCGCGGCGGCCAATGCTGATAGCCAGCCAGATGGATTGCCGACAGTTTATGAAAGCAGTCTTGCCAAATGCTACGCCAATGAAATTGTCCGCGAAGTCACCGCGCTCGGCATGCAAGTGATGGGCGGATATGGCTATCACAAGGATTACGGAATGGAGCAGCGTCTGCGCGATTCATACGCTTGGGGTATCGCAGGCGGCGCGATTGATGTGCAAAAGACCAACATCGCCGCAGCGATGATCGGGCGGCGTTTCAACCAAAGGAGTTGAGGTGCAATTGACCCTGCCTATTTGACCTCAGGACGCGCCTTGCCCATATGAATTGGTATGGACCAAACAACTGAAACAGCCGCCGAAGACATTGTGCAAACAGTGCAAAGCGATACTGAATTGACCGCACTGCATCCCAACTATGTGAAGGCTTTGCGGCTGACGGCAATTCTAACAAGCATCCCATTTTTAATCGCTGGATTGGTAGGCGAAGTGATGGCGTTCTTGCCTTGGCCTGGTTTGATCCTTGGCCCGATTGCTGTGATTGCCATGTTCCTAATTCTGCGATTGCCAATGCGCCGGTTTGTGGCGCGTGGGTATAATATGAGCAGCGACCGGCTGCGCGTTGTGCGCGGGATTTGGTGGCGTTCCGATACCGTCGTTCCTTTTGGGCGTGTGCAACATATCGATGTGGAGCAAGGCCCGATTGAGCGGTCTTACGGCATCGCGACGATGACTTTGCATACCGCCGGATCGCACAATGCATCTGTCCATTTGCCGGGGTTAGAGGAAAGCCTTGCGCGCGAAATGCGTGAGGAAATCCGCGAACATATCAAGCGGGATACGCTATGAGCGATGGGGTGAGCGAGATCGCTGCATCTTCGATCCAGATAGGTGAACCCAATCGCACTCAACCGATTGGCTTGCTTGTTAACGCGATTGGCGCTGTCCGGTCGCTCTTATTCCCGATGCTTGCCGGCGGGGTGGCTTTGCGTGATGCGTTAAGCGGCATTTGGCTGTTTGTTGTGCCTGTTGTAGGCGTAATCGCCCTATCCGTTGGCTTTTCCTATATCGCATGGCGCAGGCGAACGTTCACTGTTGGCGAGGAAGATATTCGCGTGGACAGCGGCGTCATCAGCCGCAGCGCGGCCTCTGTACCTTACGAACGCATCCAAGATGTAAGTTTAGAACAAAAGCTGCTCCCGCGCATTTTCGGTCTGGTCGAGGTGAAGTTTGAAACTGGCGCTGGCGGGGCGGAGGAGATGAAGCTTGCCTATCTTACCGCAGATCAGGGCGAGCATTTGCGCGCTTTGGTTCGCGAGCAACGCGCCGAGGGCGCGGCGGCTAAGGCGGTCGCGGATGGCGATCAAGTCGCGGCACCCATCCCTGCTGAAGAACCTGCTGAAACGCTTTTCGAAATGGGGCCGGGGCGCCTTGTGACGAACGGTATATTCCAATTTTCGCTTGCCATATTCGCGGTATTGTTTGGCTTAGCGTCGCAGTTTGACAATTTCTTACCCTTTGACATTTGGGACAGCGAATTTTGGACAGAAAGCTTTTCTGGGCAAGCGGAGCAATTCGAAGGGTTGAGCCGCGATGCACAATTGTTCAGCGGGGTTGCGGCGCTTGGCAGCTTAATCGTGCTTGGATTTGTCACTGGCATTGCGCAAGTTTTTGCCCGTGAATGGGGTTTTCTGCTGGAAAAGACAGCGCGCGGGTTCAGGCGCAGACGCGGACTTTTCACCAAAACCGATGTTGTTATGCCGACCCACCGCGTCCAAGCGGTCAAGTTGGGTACACGGTGGCTGCGTTACCGTTTCGGCTGGCATAATCTTAAATTTGTAAGTCTTGCATCAGACTTTGGTGGGTCGAGCCATGTGGTGGCCCCCTTTGCCAAACGTCTTGAAATTGATCCGATCATTCGTGCCGCTGGATTTGAACCGCCGCAGCCCGATTTGGAATGGCACCGCGCCAGCAAAACCGCACGGATGGACGGCATTATCTTTGAATGGCTATTCTTTGGATTGGTGGCTGCAATAGTTGGTTATTTCGCGCCTATAATGTGGACTGCAATCCCTATCGGACTGGCGGTAGTGTCGACGCTCACCAGCCTATATTCTTGGACTTTTCACCGCCACGCATTGAGCGGCGCTGAGATTTACTCAACGGAAGGTTTGCTATCCCCCGCCACTCAAATTGCTAGCCAGGTAAAGCTTCATTCGGTTGAGGTATCGCAAGGGCCGATTGCTCAGCATCGCGGCTATGCGACGCTTCATTTGGGGCTTGCAGGCGGCAGTTTTTCGATAACAGATATTCCGGTTAAGCGGGCCTTTGCCCTGCGACACCAAATCGCTGCAAGCATTGCAGAAACCGACTTCAGCGTTATCAACAAAGCGCCTTTGTAAAATTTTGTGATTAAGCCCGAACGTCCGCCCAATCAGGGTTTTCGTCGAACTTATCCTTAACGTACCAGCATTGCGGAATGATCTTAAAACCGTGCGTCCGCGCATCAGCAATCAATCGTTCCACTAACAATCCTGCGATCCCTCGTCCGCCAATTTTGGGCGGCACGATGGTGTGAGTGGCGATGCGGGTATGGTCGCGAAAAGGGTGCTCTTCCCACTCCAACGTCCCCGTTGAATCCTCTCCAGCAAGGTGCGCAGTATATATTCCGCCTATGGTCTGCTGCGTATTCTGATCCGCATGAGTGATCGTAACGTCTGTACTGGGGTCGTTCATTTACGTGCTCTGCCTTGCCTAATCCGGTGCTTGCATTAGAGCACTGGCTCAATGCCCATTAACAAACCTTTTCTTTCTGACAATGCTGCGAAAGTGCATCCTAAAGTGTGGGAGGCTATGCGCGCCGCTGATCAAGCCGATGCCCCTTATGATGGCGATGCTTTGAGCGCTGAATTGGACGCGCGCTTCACCGATCTATTTGGCCGTGAATGCGCCGCGCTTTGGGTGGCAACAGGCACGGCGGCCAATTGTCTGGCACTAGCGACCATGGTGCAGCCGCATGGCGGGGTGGTCTGTCACAAGGAAGCACATGTAGAACTCGATGAAGGCGGTGCGCCCGGTTTCTTTCTGCACGGCGCAAAACTGATGCTGGCAGATGGTGACAGCGCCAAATTAGCGCCTGCAAGCATCGCTGCATTGATTGATCCGATCCGTGATGATGTGCATCAGGTCCAAGCCCATGCGGCTACGATCACGCAAGCGAGCGAATATGGCTGCGTCTATTCTGCCGATGAACTGGCCGCGCTAAGCGCTTTTGCCACGGAACGGGGCTTGGGCCTGCATATGGATGGCGCGCGTTTTGCCAATGCAGCTGCGTTTTTGGGTGGCTCAGCTGCGGATGCGGCGGGCGGTGTCGATAGCCTAGCGTTTGGTTGCATCAAAAACGGTGCGATGAGCGCAGAGGCTGTGGTGCTTTTCGATCCTGCGCAGGCTGATTTGGTGAGATATCGCCGCAAGCGGGCAGGGCATTTGCAATGCAAAGGGCGCTATTTGGCCGCGCAGATTTTGGCGATGTTGGACGGTGATTTGTGGCTACACAATGCGCGCGCGGCCAATGCGGCGGCGGCAGAAATCGCGGGCGGTTGCGCAGATCGCCTGCTGCACCCTGTCCAAGCGAATGAAGTGTTTGCACGGCTGGACGCAGGCGAGCGCGACGCATTGCGCGAACAAGGCTTCGACTTTTACGATTGGGGCAATGACGCGGCTCGGTTCGTTGCGAGCTGGGATAGCAATGAAGCAGATGCAATTGCTCTGGGCAAAGCGATCGCAGCGCTTTGACGGCTTCCCCAATATCAATGCTGAGCTGGCGGGTTGTCCTTCCCTTCATCCTGACCGGATCGATTTGGGGGTCGACGTGGTTCATCATCACCGGACAGATCGACGGAGTGCCTGCCGCATGGTCAGTGTTTTACCGTTTCGCGCTCGCAACGCCTGCGCTTTTTCTAGTTGCGTTTCTGATGAAGCGTCGGCTGCGGCTGACGCGGCCTGAGCATTTGCTCGCGGCGCTTGTCGGCGTCTTTCAATTCAGCGGCAATTTCCTCTTCGTGTATCACGCAGAGCTTTATGTGACATCGGGCATTGTCGCGATGATGTTTGGCCTGTTGATGGTACCCAATGCGATATTTGGAAGGCTGTTTTTGGGCGAGAAAGTTCAGGGCGGCTTTCTGCTCGGCAGCGCAATTGCGATTATCGGCGTGTCATCGCTGCTGTTTCACGAATGGCAAGCGAACCCTGATGCAGGCGTGATTGGCGGCAATGTTGGCCTTGGGATCTTCCTCGCATTGCTGGGCATTCTTGCCGCGAGCTTTGCCAATGTCGTGCAAGCCAATCCCACGGGCCGCGCTGTTCCAATGGTTAGCCTTCTGGCTTGGGCGATGCTTTATGGCACATTGTTCAATCTAGGCTTTGCGTGGATTACGGCCGGGCCGCCGCCATTTCCTACCGCGCCCAATTATTGGCTTGGGATCGTCTATCTGGCGCTGATCGGATCGGTGATTACATTCCCGCTTCATTACAATTTGGTGCGCGAGATTGGCGCGGGGCGCACGGCGTATAACTCGATCCTGACGATCTCTGTCGCAATGTTGATTTCTACAGTGTTTGAAGGCTATCAGTGGACGTGGCTAACCGTTGGCGGAATGGTTCTGGCGGTGGTGGGCATGATATTGGCGCTCAGATCAAAGATTCGTTGATTGCGCATCGCCTCCGCGATGCTGCGGGCGGGCAGTCGCCCTTGCGGCCCTATTGGGCCGTGTCCCGCACTCCCAATAACCCTTCACGATAAGTCGGATATTGCGGTGCCCAGCCCAGCACGCGTTTTGCTTTGCCATTGGCGACGCGGCGGTTCTCTGAATAAAACCCCAGTGCCATTGGGCTAAGGTTAGCTTCTTCCAAGCTTTGCATTGGAGGCAAAGGCGCGCCCGACAATCGGCAGGCCTCCTCGATCACGGCATTGCCACTGGCGGGCAAATCATCAGACAGATTATAAGCCCCCGCAGGAGCTTCCAATCCGGCGATAACGCCCGATACAATGTCATCCACATGGCAGCGCGAGAAGACTTGGTCCGGCATATCAATGCGCCGCGCTTTGCCTTCATTAAGGCGCTCAAATGCGCTGCGTCCCGGGCCGTAAATCCCCGGTAGGCGGAACACGTGCGCTCCCAGCTCAACCCACAAAGTATCCGCATCGCTGCGTGCACTGCGGCGGCCTGTACCTGTTGGTGCGCTTTCATCAACCCATGCCCCGACTGCATCGCCGTAAATGCCAGTGGAGGACAGGTAGCCATACCAAGCGTCCCCAAAGGCGCGGCCATAGGTGCTGAGCACTGGATCAAGGCCGCTTTTCCGGTCTGGCGGCACAGAGGAAAGCACATGCGTCGCGCGCTCCAAAGCTGCTTTCACAGCCTCACCATCTGTAAAATCCAGATTGCCCGCGCTGCCAGTCGCATCGACTTGCCAGCCATCTGAGCGTAACCGCTCCGCCAATCGCGATGCGGTGTAACCCAGTCCAAAGATTAGCATTTGTGCCATCATGGCTCTTAAAGCGTTGGACACACGGGCAAAGCAACCTAAATCATGCTCTATGGAAAATCTTAGCGCTACACCGACCGCCGATCAGCCACCCGTCATCTACCGCAAGGACTACAAACCTTATCCTTGGCTGGTGCCCGAAACGCACTTGGACTTTGCGCTGGATGTAGCCGCAACGCGGGTCACTTCGACGCTGACGATTGAGCGAAATCCGGCAGCCGAGGCATCGACTAAGCTGCGCCTGAATGGTGATGGTCTTGCCGCGCACAGTGTTAAGGTTGACGGCGCGGCGGCGGAATACACAATGGATGGTGCTGATCTGATCGTGCCGCTTTCGGGCGCATCGCATAGCGTTGAAATCGTGACCGAGCTTAATCCGGCGACGAACACGACACTGATGGGGCTATATGCTTCTGGCGGAATGCTGTGCACCCAATGCGAGGCTGAGGGGTTTCGCCGCATCACTTTCTTCCCCGACCGTCCCGATGTCCTGTCCACCTACAAAGTGCGGATGAGCGGCAGTAAGGCGGATTTCCCGATCCTACTATGCAATGGCAATGAAATCGCAACGGGCGAGGGCGAAGGCGGCACGCATTGGGCGGAATGGCACGATCCATGGCCCAAACCATCCTATCTATTCGCCTTGGTTGCAGGTGATTTAGTCGCCAATTCTGACACATTTCTGACCGTGAATGGCCGCAAGGTAGCTTTGAACGTCTGGGTCCGTGCAGAAGACATTGCGCGCACTGACCATGCTGTGGAGTCCCTCAAAAAATCAATGAAGTGGGACGAGGAAACGTTCGGCCGTGAATATGATCTCGACCTGTACAACATCGTTGCTGTGTCCGATTTCAACATGGGCGCGATGGAGAATAAAGGCCTCAACGTCTTCAACACCAAATATGTGCTCGCCGATCAGGAAACCGCAACCGATGCGGATTTTGATGCTGTCGAAGGTGTCATCGCTCATGAATATTTCCACAATTGGTCGGGAAACCGGATCACCTGCCAAGACTGGTTTCAGCTGTCATTGAAAGAGGGCTTTACTGTCCTTCGTGACCAGCTGTTTAGCCAAGATATGCAGGGTGAGGCGGTCAAGCGGATTGAGGATGTGCGCATTTTGCGTGCGGCCCAATTCCCCGAAGACTCGGGACCATTGGCGCATCCCATTCGCCCTGACAGTTTCCGTGAAATCTCCAATTTCTACACAGCGACCATCTATAACAAAGGTGCAGAAGTCATCCGCATGATGCGCTCGCTTTGCGGAGTGGAAGCATTTCGGAAGGGCACTGATCTGTATTTTGACCGCCATGATGGCGAGGCTGCGACGTGCGAAGATTTTATCTGCGCGATCGAAGAGGGCGCAGGTCTGGACCTGAAACAGTTCCGCAATTGGTACCGCCAAGCAGGCACACCGAAAGTCAGCGTCTCGCTGATCCATGATGGGGACACGGTCACGCTCACTTTAAAGCAAACCGTGCCCGCAACCCCCGGTCAGCCAGATAAAGAACCGATGGTGATTCCGCTGCGGATTGCTCTGCTTGATCGTCAGACAGGCGAGCACACAGGGGAAGAATTGGTCGTTTTGACCGAGGCGGAGCAGAGCTTCACTTTTACCGGATATGCCAGCGAACCCGCGCTTTCGATCAATCGCGGATTTACCGCTCCAGTGGTAATCAAGCGCGATGTGAGCAGTGATGATCTGCTGCTACTCGCCGCGAATGACGACGATTCCTTTGCGCGTTATGAAGCGATGCAGGAATTGCTGGTTGCGCAATTGGTTGGCGCTGCGACAGGCAATTTGTCTGATGCCAGTGCGAGCGAAGCCGCCTGTATCACAGCGATCAAATCGGTGCTTGATGATGAAGCGCTGGACGATTCAATGCGGGCTGAACTGATGGCGCTACCGGCTGAGAGCTATATCTTTGAACAGATTGTGCTGACAGGCGCTCTCGCTGACCCGGGTGCAATTCATGATACGCGCGAGGCGCTGAAATCGGCGATTGCAGGACAATTGAACGATGTTTTGATTGCGCATTATAATCGCGCGGCAGCCGTGCCCTTCGCCGATCCAAAAGGACGCGGCGCGCGCAAGGTGGCAGCAATGGCGCTGGGCCTTTTAGCGGCGGGCGATCCGGCGCAAACAGCTGCTTTGGCCAAGGCGCAATATGATGCGGCGGACAATATGACCGACCGACAATCGGCTCTGATGACTTTGTGCGGAACGGAGGTTCCTGACCGAGAGGATGCGCTGGAAGACTTCTATGCACGGTTCAAAGACAATGCGCTGGTGATCGACAAATGGTTCACTTTGCAAGCGCTGTCCCTCCACCCACGTGCTCTTGAGCATGTGAAGGAATTGGCGCTGCATCCCGATTTCACGCTTAGCAATCCCAATCGTGTGCGCTCGCTCTACATGGCGTTTGCGGGCAATCCATCTGCATTTCATGCGGCATCGGGCGAGGGATATAGGTTGCTGGCAGATCTCATTATCGCGCTCGATCCGATCAATCCACAAACTGCCGCGCGCTTCGTTCCGGCATTGGGTAAATGGCGCAAAATTGAAGCTGGCCGGGCCGCATTGATGCGCGGTGAACTAGAACGGATTGCGGCAGCCCCTGGTCTTTCGCGGGATACATCAGAGCAAGTGACACGCAGCCTTGATGGGTAATTCGCTGCCCTTTGTTAGTTCGCCCAAATTATCGGGTGTTGCGCATGGTTTCTTCCAAACCGGCAGCGGCGCACATCAATATGGCTATGGCGCAGACGGCGATCCAGAAACCATCGCGCGAACCCGCACCGATGCCGCGAACACGTTGGCTGCAGGCGCAAAGCTGGCGATGCCGCATCAAGTGCATTCTCCTGATGTCGTCACAGTGACTAAAGTTTGGGAAGACACCGCCGCTGGCCGTCCTGTTGCCGATGCGCTTGTGACGAATCAAACCGGCATCGCCTTGGGCATAGTCACAGCGGATTGCGGGCCTGTGCTTTTGGCGGACAAGGATGCGGGTGTAATCGGCGCGGCTCATGCGGGTTGGCGCGGCGCACACTTCGGTGTGCTGGAAAACACGCTGACGGCGATGGAGAGTTTAGGGGCGCAGCGAGCCAATGTAATTGCAGCCATCGGCCCCACGATTGCCCAAAGCAGTTACGAGGTGGACAAAGGTTTCCGCGCGCATTTCTTGGGCGTTGATGGGCAATTCTTTGTCAGCGGCAGGGATGATGATCACTGGCAGTTCGATTTGCCCGCCTACATCGCGCACCGCCTAACCAAGGCTGGCGTGGGGGCAGTCGATCAAATGAACCTCGATACTTATGCGCTGGAGGGGGATTATTACTCCTACCGCCGCGCGACTCATCGCAGTCAGGCCAATTATGGCCGGCAAATGAGTGCAATCGCTCTGAGTTAAACCCGCGAAATAGCGCCTATCCACAAGCCTATTCGTGTCTTATCAGCAGGTATTGCATAAAACTGAACAGTCTGTGTTCAAAAGGCTGTTGGCATTGCCCGCCAATGCGGCTATCGCGCGCCCAAATAGAGGTGTTTTCGCTGTAGACAGCGCATTTGCCTCGCCTCAGCATTGCTCTGCGCATTCAACCGCATAGTATGCTTAGGAAAAACAGCATAAGGCTCTGTCAGATACGAGCAGGGCGTAGAATTAACAGCAGGGCAAAGCTCAATGACGGATATGATGGAAGATGGGGTTCGCAGGCGCGACTTTATCAATATCGCAGCAACCGGCGCAGCTGGCGTAGGCGGAGCAAGTCTGCTTGTTCCTTTGGTCAGCCAAATGGCGCCATCGGCTGACGTTTTGGCCGAAAGCACGATCGAAGTGGACGTTTCTGCTATCGAAGCTGGCCAGTCGATCAAAGCGGTGTTCCGCAAGCAGCCATTGTTTGTGAAGCGTTTGACGGAAGCCGAAGTTACCGAAGCCAATGCGACCAGCCTTGGCGATCTGCGCGAGCCAGAAACTCTGGCTGACCGCACCGCAGAAGGGCATGAGGACATTCTTGTGACCATGGGCGTTTGTACCCACCTTGGCTGTGTGCCGCTTGGCGCCGCTGAAGGTGAGGATAAGGGCGAATATAACGGATATTTCTGCCCATGCCACGGCTCGCATTACGATGTGGCTGGCCGCATTCGCAAAGGTCCAGCGCCAACCAATCTGCTGGTTCCCGATTACGAATTTAAGACCGACGACGTTATTCAAGTCGGCTGATCCCAAACACTGGGCTAGAAAAAGAGATTTGTTATGAGCTTTGCTTGGGCACGCCAATACGAACCGCAAAACGGTTTCACACAGTGGATTGACGAGAAGCTACCGCTTCCGCGTTTAGTCTATAACGCAGTTGGCGCTGGATATCCGGTTCCGCGCAATCTCAACTACATGTGGAATTTCGGCGTTCTTGCCGGTTTCTTCCTAGTGCTGCAAATCGTGACCGGCGTTATTCTGGCGATGCATTACGCTGCCAATGCCGAAGTCGCATTCGCAACGACCGAGCACATTATGCGAAATGTGAATTGGGGCTGGGCTATGCGGTATGCGCATGCGAACGGCGCCAGCTTCTTTTTCATTGTGATTTACCTGCATATTTTCCGCGGGTTTTATTACTCTTCATACAAAGCCCCGCGCGAGATGATCTGGCTGCTGGGCGTGGTCATCTTCCTATTGATGATGGCGACAGCCTTTATGGGTTACGTGCTGCCATGGGGCCAAATGAGCTTCTGGGGCGCGAAGGTTATTACCGGACTGTTCGGCGCGATCCCGCTCGTGGGTGAGAGTCTGCAAGTGTGGCTGTTGGGCGGATTTGCGCCTGATAATGCTGCGCTGAACCGCTTCTTCTCGCTACACTTCTTGCTGCCATTTGTAATTGCAGGCGTTGTGATCTTGCACATTTGGGCGCTGCATATTCCGGGCTCTTCCAACCCGACTGGTGTTGAGATTAAGACCGAAAGTGACACGCTGCCATTCCACCCGTATTACACGGCGAAGGATGGCTGGTTCCTCGGCCTCGTTCTGATTTTCTTCTCGGTAATGGTGTTCTTCTTGCCCAATGCGCTTGGTCATCCGGACAACTATATCGAAGCCAACCCGCTTTCCACGCCTGCGCTGATCGTTCCCGAATGGTATTTCTACCCGTTCTACGCGATCCTGCGTGCCTTCACCGTGGACTTCATGTTCATCCCTGCAAAGCTGCTGGGTGTGCTGGCGATGTTCGCAGCGATTTTGATTTGGTTCATTCTGCCATGGCTGGATAAGTCACCCGTGCGCTCGGCCAATTATCGCCCGCTTTACCGCGTGTTCTTCTGGATCTTGATGGCGGACATGGCGCTATTGTTTTACCTTGGCGGGGCCAAGGCTGAAGAGCCTTTCATCATGATGAGCCAGCTGGCGACTGCATATTACTTCCTGCATTTTCTGGTGATCGTACCGATCATCAGCCAGGTCGAGAAGCCAAAGCCGCTGCCTTACTCCATCACTGAAAATGTACTGGGCAAGGATGACGCCGCAGTTTTGAGCAAACCTGCCGGAGCAGCGGCCTAACGGCCGCGCTAAGAGCTAAGGAAAGATAAGCATATGATCCGCATCATCGCTCTTTTAATCGGTATCGGCTTTGCAGTCGCTTCGCTCTGGTCCTTTGGTAATGGCGCCTACGTCGTTGCGACCGAAGGTATGGGCGAAAAGCCCGCCTATTACGCCTTTTACGAAAAGCCTAAGGCACCAGAAGGCGGCTTTAGCTTCTCTGGCCCGCTCGGCAAATTTGACCGTCAGCAATTGCAGCGCGGTTATAAGGTTTACAAGGAAGTGTGCGCCGCATGCCACGGTCTGAAATTCCTTGACCTGCGTAACCTTGGTGAGCTGGGCTATTCAGAAGAGCAGGTAAAGAACGAAGCGGCTACATGGATCGTGCCGGGCATTGATCCGACCACGGGCGAAGCAAACACACGCCCCGGCCTGCCTACCGATAGCTTCCCAATGCCATATCCGAACAATGTGGCAGCTGCCGCAGCCAACAATAATGCGATCCCGCCAGAATTGTCGCTGATCACGAAAGCGCGTCCAAAGGGCCCCGAATACATCTATTCGTTGATTTCGGGATACGGTGAACCTGATCCGGCTAAGCTGGCAGCAAACCCTGATTTCGAAACGGGGCCGGGCCTCTATTTCAACAAATACTTTCCGAATGTGAACATTGCGATGGCGCCGCCAATCACTGCTGATGGGCAAGTCACATATGATGATGGAACAGAAGCCACTATCAGCCAGATGTCTGCCGACGTTGCCGCGTTTCTTACCTGGACGGCTGAACCTACAATGGAAAAGCGTAAGCAGACCGGTTGGGCTGTGGTACTTTTCCTGATTTTTGCGACGATCCTTGGTTTCCTTGCCAAGAAGCAGATCTGGTCAACGGTTAAGCCATCCAAGGATGCGGAAACCGAAGAAATCTAATTCCTGACCCTTGGGTCATTAATTTCAGAGCGCCTCTCCATCTTCACCGGTGGCGGGGCGCTTTTCTTTTGAGGGCGGACCGGTAGAATATAAGCATGAAAGAGCCAAAACTCACCACTGACCAATTGCGCACTCTGATCCGCACCGTGCCTGATTTTCCCTCCGCCGGCATCCAGTTTCGCGACATCACCACATTGATTGGCGATGGCGCCGGGTTGCGCGCGAGTGTCCAGCACCTTGCTAAATTAGCCGATGACGCTGGCGCTGAAGCCATTGCGGGCATGGAAGCGCGCGGGTTTATCTTTGGCGCTGCCGTCGCAGCCGAACTTGGGCTTGGTTTCGTACCAATCCGCAAACCGGGCAAACTGCCGGTTCCTACCATCGGCGTCGATTATGCGCTGGAATATGGAACCGACCGGTTAGAGATGGACCCCGAAGGCGTTAGCGCAGGACAAAATGTCTTGATGGTCGATGATCTGATTGCAACCGGAGGCACTGCGCTCGCTGCAGCCCAGCTTCTTCGCCAAGCCAGCGCACGCGTAGGCCACGCGCTTTTCGTGATTGATCTCCCCGATCTTCGCGGAGCGGATAAACTGCGCAAAGCTGATGTGACGGTCCAGTCGCTGATGGATTTTGCTGGAGATTAGACTGCATGTCTTTGACTAGGGATCAATCAGGCTTGCACCCAGCCGTCTAAGCGCCGACAAGCATCACAATGGAATCGCAAGCTCTAGTCATCGCAATGGTCGGCGTGCTCGGTATTGGCGCGCAATGGATGGCGTGGCGCACCGGTTGGCCCGCGATTGTGCTTATGCTGTTCGCTGGTTTTATGGCTGGTCCTGTATCAAGCATGCTGTTTGGCGCGCCTTTGATCGATCCAGAGGCAGCTTTTGGCGATTTGCTTGAACCCATGGTGGCGATCGGCGTTGCGCTGATCTTGTTCGAAGGGGGGCTGAGCCTCGATTTCCGCGAGCTGCGTCAAGCGGGCAATGGCGTGCTGCGTTTGGCGACTATTGGTGTCGTACTTGGCTGGCTGTTTGGCTCATTGGCTGGGCATTACATTGCGTTCTTGGAATGGCCAGTTGCGATCCTGTTCGGCGGCATATTGGTGGTGACAGGGCCAACGGTGGTTATGCCTTTGCTAAGGCAAAGCTCGGTGCAATCGCGCCCCGCCTCGATCCTGAAATGGGAAGCCATCGTCAATGATCCCACCGGCGCATTATGCGCGGTGATCGCTTATGAGTATTTCCGGAAAGTGGCTGAAAGCCCCGGTGCCAGCGTTGTTGAGGTGGTGCCGCCGCTGATCTTTGCTGCGATCCTTGCCGGACTGCTGGGCTATGCCGCAGCACGCGCAATTGCATGGGCTTTCCCGCGCGGAGCGATCCCGGAATATCTTAAAGTGCCAGTGCTGCTGACGACAGTGATTGGCGTATTTGTCATCTCGAACAAGATTGAGCATGAGGCTGGATTAGTCGCCGTCACAGTCATGGGAGTGGCGCTGGCAAATATGCATGTTTCCTCCATGCGCTCGATCCATCCGTTTAAAGAAAACATCGCGGTGATGCTGGTTTCTGGCATTTTCATATTGCTGTCCGCTTCGCTAAAGATTGAGGATTTGGCCTATCTCAATTGGAGCTTTGGCCTGTTCCTTGTCGCGCTGCTTTTCCTCGTTCGCCCAGCGACCATATTGCTCAGCCTATTGGGCAGTGATGTGCCGTGGAACGAACGCCTGTTCCTAGCGTGGATCGCTCCGCGCGGCATTGTGCTGGTGGCTATATCTGGCCTGTTTGCTCTGCGATTATCGGAGCTGGGATATGCTGATGGCAATGCGCTCATCTCGCTCAGCTTTGCCGTCGTTGTGGCGACCATTATCGCGCATGGTTTTACCATCGACAGCGTCGCCAAATTCCTGAAAGTGAAAGGGGTAACGCAGCCTGGTTTGCTGCTGGTCGGCGCGAATGAATGGACGACTTCACTTGCTGAGGAAATGTCTGCGCTTGGCACTCCAGTAACCATCGTCGATTCCAGTTGGCAAAAACTATCGACCGCCCGCCGCGAAGGTTTGCCATTTTACCATGGTGAAATTTTGAACGAGGCAACCGAGCACAATCTTGATCTGGCACCGTTCCAAGTGCTGGTCGCGGCCACGGATAATGAAGCGTATAATACGCTGGTCTGCAATGAGTTTGCGCATGAGATTGGGCGGGATTCTGTCTATCAGATGGATGGATCGACCGATGAGCATGACAGGCATGCTGTGCCGCCATCTCTGCGAGGACGCGCACTGTTTGAGGCTGGTTTTGGCTATGGTGACGTGCTGGCACTGCAGGATGCTGGTTGGTGTTTCCGAAAGACGAAACTGACCGAAGAATTCACTTTCGAAGACGCTCAAGCCAAACTTCCGGGCGATGCGCATTTGCTGCTGATCCTTCGTGAAAGCGGGCGTTTGCGCTTCTTCACCCACGCGGTGCGGCCCGAACCGCGCGCCGGTGATACGATCATCTCCTTTGCGCCGCCACAACCGGAAGTTGCCGTGGAAAAAGCCGCGAAACGGGCAGAAAAGGCTGCCCAAAAGCCAGACCCGAAACCGGCTTAGCGCGGCGATAGAAGAGGAACAGACGCTATGATAGATAACTCGCGAACAAGACTGGCTTTCGCTGCGCTTCTACCGGCTGCGATGTTGCTGAATGCTTGCGGAGAGAAACCCGCTGAGGAGGTGAGCGAGCCTGCGGTAACTGAGCCCACAACTGAACCAACTGCGTCCATCTTTGGGCCGGAAGCAGAATTGCCAGAGAAGGCGGTTGAGAAAGAAGAGCTTGCTGCGGATCTTCCGCTAAAACTCACCATTGGTTTTCCTGATGGTGGAGCGACGCTGGATGCGGATGCTGTGGTTGCATTGGAAGCGGCACTGCCAAAAATCAAAGCAGAAGAGAGTGCTCTCATCACCCTCGGCGCGCATAGTGACTCTGGCGGCAATGATGTGGGCAATCTGACAACCTCAGAAAAACGCGGGCTTGCAGTCGCCGCTTGGCTCATTGAACGCGGCGTAGATGAAGACCGAATTGAAGTGGTGGCCTTTGGTGAGCAAAACCCGCTTCAGCCCAATGCGCTTGCAGATGGATCGCCCAATGAATTGGGCCGCGCGGCCAATCGGCGAGTTGAAATCACGCTGGCTAATCCAGAGTAGTCAGCCCATTTCGGCGACTAGGCGCAAAGCCTCTTCGGCGAGTTCCGGACGGCATATCAGCAAGTCCGGCAGGTAAGTATCCGATCGGTTGTAAACCAGGGGTGATCCATCAATGCGGCTGCAATGCAGGCCATGCGCGCGGGCCACCGCTACAGGCGCCATGCTGTCCCATTCATACTGACCGCCCGAGTGCAGATAGACCTCAGCCTCGCCCAGAACCACGGCCATCGCTTTTGCGCCCGCACTGCCCATTCCGACCAGCTCGCCGCCCATCGCTTCGCATACGGCCTGCGCTTCTTTCGCAGGGCGCGTACGGCTTACGACAAAGCGCGGTTTGGCAGCAGCGGGTTTGAGCGGTGAAACTTGATCGGAGCGCAGGACTATATCGCGCCCAGGTAGCGCCACAGCGCCAATCTCTGCCACGCCGTCCACGGCCATGCCGACATGCACGGCCCAATCTTCGCGTTCCTCGCCATATTCGCGGGTGCCATCGACGGGGTCGACAATCCAAACGCGTGATTTTGAAAGGCGGGCGTCTGTATCCTTACTCTCCTCTGAGAGCAGGCCGTCATCGCTGCGCTGAGAAATCAATGCATGGACGAGGAATTGGTTCGCGGTCTGATCGCCCGCTTTGCCAAGTGATTTGCCCTCAAACATGCCAGAATCGCGCACTTCCAATAGAATGCGTCCAGCGGCTTCAGCCAGATGAGCGGCAAGTTCTGCGTCAGTCATGGCCATAGCTCTTAGATCAATGGTAGTATTTTGGCGATGATATGATCGGCAGCCTCTTCCACGCTCATATCTACCGTATTCACGTGAATTTCTGCGTTCTCAGGCTCTTCGTAAGGGCTGTCGATGCCGGTGAAGTTCGCAAGTTCACCAGCGCGGGCTTTCTTATACAGGCCTTTTACATCGCGCTCTTCTGCGACGGCCAAAGGCGTGTCGACAAACACTTCGATAAACTCGCCCTCGGGCAGCATTTTGCGGACCATTTGCCGTTCTGCTCGGAAAGGTGAGATGAATGCGGTGAGCACGATTAGGCCCGCATCCGCCATCAATTTGGCAACCTCACCAATGCGGCGGATGTTTTCAATCCGGTCAGCCTCAGTAAAGCCCAAATCCTTGTTCAAGCCGTGGCGCACATTATCACCATCAAGCAAGAATGTGTGGCGGTTCATTTGAGCCAGCCGCTTTTCAACCTCATTCGCGATAGTCGACTTGCCCGAACCAGAAAGACCCGTGAACCAGAGGACGCGCGGATTTTGATTCTTGATATTGGCGTGATCTTCGCGTGCCACAGTGGTTGGCTGCCAATGCACATTTTGTGCGCGGCGCAAGCTAAAGTGGATCAGACCTGCTGCCACTGTCGCATTGGTGATTTTATCGACGAGGATAAAGCCGCCCAATTGGCGCGAGGTTTCATACGCTTCAAAAGTGATCGGACGCTCTGTGCGCAGTTCAGCGACACCGATGGAGTTAAGTTCCAGAGTTTTTGCGGCCAAATGCTCAAACGAATTGACGTCGATTTCGTATTTGGGGGCTTGAACGGTTGCAGTAACGGATTGCGTACCGAGTTTCAGCAAGTATCCGCGACCCGGCTTCATCGCTTCGTCGCTCATCCATACGATGGTGGTTTCAAACTGATCGGATGCTTCTGGCGGATCATCTGCTGTCGCAATCACATCGCCGCGGCTGCAATCAACCTCGTCAGCAAGCGTGAGTGTAACCGATTGGCCCGCTACCGCTTCGTCCAAATCACCTTCAAAACTGCTGATCGTTTTGATGCTGCTGGTTTTACCCGCAGGGACAATCCGGACCTTATCGCCGGGCTTAACGCTGCCGTCAGAGATCAATCCGGCAAATCCGCGAAAGTCCAGATTGGGCCGGTTCACCCATTGCACTGGCATGCGGAAACTGCGGGACTGCGCAGCGGTATTGGCAAGCTGAACCGTTTCCAAATGGTCGATCAAGGACACGCCGGAATACCACGGGGTATTCGCCGAAGGGGCAGAGGCGATATTGTCGCCCTTAAAGCCTGAGATTGGAATGGCGGTGAAACCTTCGATCCCAATTTCTTCAGCAAAGGCCTGATATTCCGCAACGATATTGTCGAAGGTTGCTTGATCGTAATCGACCAAGTCCATTTTATTCACTGCCAGCACCAGATGTTTGATGCCGAGCAAATGGGCAAGGAAGCTGTGGCGGCGCGTTTGCACCAGCACACCCTTGCGCGCATCGATCAGGATGACGGCCAAATCAGCGGTTGATGCACCGGTGACCATATTGCGGGTGTATTGTTCATGGCCCGGCGTATCCGCGACGATAAACTTGCGCTTTTCGGTTGAGAAAAAGCGGTAGGCGACATCGATGGTGATGCCTTGCTCGCGCTCAGCTGCCAGCCCATCAACCAATAGAGCAAAGTCGATGTCATCGCCCTGCGTGCCGGATTTTTTGCTGTCATCTTCCAATGCGGCAAGCTGATCTTCGAAGATCATTTTGCTGTCATAAAGCAGCCGTCCGATCAGCGTTGATTTACCATCATCCACGCTTCCGCATGTGATGAAGCGCAATAGCTGCTTGTTTTGATGCTGGTCGAGATAGGCGCCAATGTCTTCTGCAATCAGGGCATCGGTTTCATAGATTGGGCTATCGGTCATTAGAAATAGCCCTCCTGCTTTTTCTTCTCCATGCCGGCACCGCCTTCATCCTTGTCGATGGTGCGGCCCTGACGTTCGCTGGTAGTGGTGAGCAACATTTCCTGCACCACATCTTCTAGCGTAGCTGCCTCGCTTTCAACCGCGCCTGTCAGCGGGAAACAGCCAAGCGTGCGGAAACGGATGCTCTTCATCGTAATCTCAGGCTTCTTGCCCATGACTTTCTCAAGCCGGTCCATATCATCGGCCATGAACAATCCGCCTTCCCATTCGAAAGTCGGGCGTTCGGCCGCGAAATAAAGCGGCACAATCTCGATATTTTCAGCCATGATGTACTGCCAAATATCCAGCTCGGTCCAATTGCTGATCGGGAACACACGGATGCTTTCACCCTTGGCTTTGCGGGCGTTGTACAGGTTCCAAAGCTCAGGCCGCTGGTTCTTTGGGTCCCAGCCATGGCTGGCCGTGCGGAAGGAGAAAACGCGCTCTTTCGCCCGGCTTTTTTCCTCGTCACGCCGTGCGCCGCCAAAAGCTGCGTCGAAACCATAATGATCAAGCGCTTGTTTCAGCCCTTGCGTCTTCCACATATCGGTATGCAGCGGTCCGTGATCGAACGGATTGATGCCGCGTTCCTCAGCCTCTTCATTGTGCCAAACGAACAAGTCCATGCCGATCTTTTTTGCCATGCTATCACGCAGCGCGTACATGTCTTTAAACTTCCACGTGGTGTCGACATGCAGCAGCGGAAATGGCGGCGGCGCGGGATAGAACGCTTTGCGCGCGAGATGTAGCATCACTGCACTATCCTTGCCGACCGAATACATCATGACCGGCTTTTCAGCCTCGGCCACGACTTCGCGCATGATGTGGATGGCTTCTGCTTCGAGCCGCTGTAGGTGTGTAAGTGTCGCCATTTGGGTGCTTCTTTTAAGCGAAAGTTGCTGTCGAGGGGAGCGGTAAGCGTTTGACAGGCAAGGGCAAGCAAAGTTTTGTTTGCGGTGCTGATAGTGCAGGGCCGATTGGGCGGGCTGGAATGGAGCGGGTAAGGGGAATCGAACCCCTCTAGCTAGCTTGGAAGGCTAGAGCATTACCACTATGCTATACCCGCTCATCGCCAAGATGAGCGCCATTGCCACGGGCAACGCGCATTCGTCAATTGAAACCTGTCTTTATCGCGCTACCGCTCTGCTACTTGAGCGAGTCTTTACCGCGCTACCGCTCTGCTACTTGAGCGAGGCTTTACCGCGCTATCGCTTCGCTACTTGAGCGCGGGGACATCCATATTGTCAATCAGGCGCGTTCTGCCAATCCGTGCAGCTACCAATAATCGCGCAGGTGCATGGCCGAGCGCGTTTAGCGGTTCCAAAGACATCGCATCGGCCAGAGCTGCGTAATCAACGCTGGAAAAGCCCGCTGAAATCAAAGCGCGCTCTAGCTCGGCCAAGCTGGCTGGCACATTTGCACCATTTCCGATCGCTGCAATGGCTTCTTTCATCGCGCGGGGAAGGGTGGCCGCATTGGCGCGGTCTGTAGCGCTGAGATAGCGGTTGCGGCTCGACATCGCTAATCCATCTTCTTCGCGCACGGTCGGCACGCCGATAATGTCACCCACCAATGGCCGCGTTAGATCCAAATCGCGCGCCATTGTGCGAATTACCGCCAGTTGCTGCCAATCTTTCTCACCGAAAAATGCTGTATCCGGCTGAACTTGGTTGAACAGCTTACACACTACGGTGGCCACGCCATCAAAGTGCCCCGGACGATCTGCGCCGCAGAAATGTGCGCTTACCCCGCGAACCGAAATACTGCTGGCAAAGTCTTTCGCGCCTGCGGGATACATCGCATCCACAGTGGGCGCCCAAAGCAAAGCGACGCCTTCACCCTCTAACATAGCGGAATCTTCAGCCAATTGACGCGGATAGGCGTCCAAATCCTCACCCTCCCCGAACTGTGTAGGATTGACGAAAATCGAGGCGACCACGTGGTCACAATGCTTCGCAGCTTCACGCATCAAGGTTAAGTGTCCTTCATGCAAAGCGCCCATAGTTGGGACAAGCCCGATTGTTTCGCCCGATTGGCGCAAATCCTTGGTAGCATTTCTTAACATGCTTAGCGTGTTAACGGTTTGCACGGGCTTACCCCCTTCGATATGGCGTACGCACCCCCCTAAACCGGTCGCACTATGCGGCACAAGATGATGAAAGGCGCAAAATTCTCGTGGTCTGTGACAATTTGTTCAACCAGCAGCCTTTTGAGGGTTTCCGTGCCTGAGAAGCGCGCGCACCGGATTGTCTTTGCCAATGAAAAAGGCGGGACTGGCAAATCCACGACTGCCGTGCATGTGGCTGTCGCGCTTTCATACTTGGGAGCGAAGGTAACAGCGCTTGATCTGGACCCGCGCCAACGCACGATGGACCGCTATATTGAAAACCGGCGCGAAACGGCGGAGCGGCGCGGAATTGATCTGCCGACACCGGAATGTCAGGTTTTCAAGGGGCGCAGCGATCAATCTTTGCTTGTCGCGCTTGACCGGATTGATCCCGATGTTGATTTTCTCATCATTGATAATCCGGGTCGCGATGATCCGCTGGCCCGTGTGGCGGCAGAGAACGCCGACACTTTGGTCACGCCGATGAACGACAGTTTTGTTGATTTCGATTTGATCGGGCAAGTTGATCCAGAGACTTTCAAAGTCAAAAAGCTCTCATTCTTTGCCGAGATGATTTGGCAGGCGCGCCTGAAACGCAGCCGAGCCACTTTAAAAGCGAATTTGCGCGAGATGGATTGGATCGTTGTGCGCAACCGGACCGGCCATACAGAGGCGCGCAATCAAACCCGTATTGAGGCGGCTTTGAATGAGCTTTCCAAACGTGTTGGCTTTCGCGTTGCCCAAGGTCTTTCAGAGCGGGTGATTTACCGCGAATTGTTCCCATCGGGCCTGACCTTGCTGGATAAGGGTATGCTGGGGGAGCTGGGCACCAGCCATCTGATTGCGCGGCAGGAATTGCGTGAGCTTGTAAAAGCGCTGAACTTGCCCAAGTTCAAAAAGAAGTCGCCGTCTCAGCTTAAAAATGACGCGGCAGACGGCGCGAAGCCTGTTCAGAAGAAGAGCGCCTGACGCATGTACCGGCTAATCATCCTCGCCATTGTCGTGATTTTTGCCTGCAAGCTGATTTTTGGCAAATACCCATGGGACTATCTGCGCGGGAAATCGACCCGGCAGCAGGCGGTGTTTCGCGCACGCAAACTGCTAGGCGTTGAAGAGCGCGCAAATCACGCAGAGATTATGGCGGCCCACAAACGGCTGATCACAATGGTGCATCCCGACAAAGGCGGATCGAACGACCAAGTGCATGAAGCAAATGCCGCGCGCGATATATTACTGGATGAATTGCCCGATCCCACTCCGCCCAAAAACGGCGCCTAATATACTGCTTTTACAGCGGGCAATAAAATCGCAACCTTGGCGAAGTAGTGCGCCATATTGTAAGGTCGCATATTCACGATCAGCGTCTAATCGCGCTCGAACATTCGCCGAACCAACCCCTTGCGGCACTTGCCGCAGCTGTGAAAGCTTAAACGATGAGCCATAATTTCGACTCCACCGTCCTACGTGAATATGACATTCGCGGGATCATTGGCGAAACTTTAAGCGCAGAGGATGCGCGCGCCATCGGTCGCGGCTTTGCCAGCTTGCTCCGCGAAGCAGGCGGTAAGAAAGTCGCCGTTGGTTATGATGGCCGCACCAGTTCACCCATGCTGGAGGAAGCTCTGATCGACGGGCTGACTGCGAGTGGCTGCGATGTTGTTCGCATCGGCCTTAGCGCAACGCCAATGCTCTATTACGCAGAAGCATCAGCCGAAGAGGTGGATGGCGGCATTCAAATAACTGGCAGCCACAATCCCGCCAATTACAATGGCTTCAAAATGGTATTTAAAGGGCGTCCGTTTTTCGGCGAAGATATCCAGGCGATCGGACGAATGGCCGCTGCCGGTGAGTGGGCTGATGCTGCGGTTAGTGGCGGGGTAGGAAGCGTAGAAACGCGCGAGATCCTCAGCGAGTATATCGACCGACTGCTCACCGGAATTGATGGCATTGATACCAGTGCGATCAGCGGGCTTAAGGTCGGCTGGGACAATGGGAATGGAGCCGCAGGACCGGCTCTTGAGGCTCTGGCCCTGCGGCTCCCGGGGGAGCATCATCTGCTTTATACTGAAGTCGACGGACATTTTCCCAATCACCATCCTGATCCAACTGTTGAAGCCAATCTGGAGGACTTGCGGAAACTTGTCGCTGACAAGAACCTCGATTTTGGAGTGGCTTTTGACGGGGATGGCGACCGGATCGGCGCAATCGATGGCAAAGGCCGCGTGATCTGGGGCGATCAATTGCTGATGATTTATGCCGAAGATTTGCTCAGCCGCCGCGCAGACAAATCACAAAACCCTGTAATCATTGCCGATGTTAAAGCCAGTCGTGCTTTGTTCGACCATGTCGCGCAGCATGGCGGCACGCCATTAATGTGGAAGACGGGGCACAGCCTAATTAAGTCCAAAATGAAGGAAACGGCCTCCCCCCTCGCTGGTGAAATGAGCGGGCACGTGTTTTTCGCCGATACATATTACGGATATGATGATGCCCTGTATGCCGGTGTGCGATTACTCGCCGCAACAGCGCGTTTGGGAAAATCTGTCACGCAATTGCGCAGTGACATGCCCGATATGCTCAACACGCCGGAAATGCGCTTTCAGGTTGATGAAGCCCGCAAATTTGCAGCGATTGATGAAGTGTCCGCGCGGCTGCTTGCCAGCGAGCATGAAGTGAACGCGACAGACGGCGTGCGCGTGACGACCAAGGATGGTTGGTGGCTATTGCGTGCATCCAACACGCAGGATGTGCTGGTGGCCCGTGCGGAAAGCGATACGCAGGAAGGTCTCGACCGTCTGCTCGCGCTGATTGACGAACAGCTCGCATTGTCAGGGCTTGAGCGCGGCGAAACCGTGGGGCATTAAGGGCGCACTACTTCCAGCAAAGGGGCCTGCCCATGATCCGCCGTTTTATCATTGCCTCCACCGCCAGCGCTGCATTGGCGATGGCCGCATCGCCTGTATCTGCGCAGGACGCCGAGGCAGAAACCAGCGAAATTGCTGAATCAGGCGAAGTCGCAAGTGAAGATGAAGAACTGATCTTCCTAACCGAGGAAGAAGAGGAGCTGGCAGAACTTGAAGAAGAAATGACCAAGGCGTTTTCGATCTTTGGCGATTTCTTCGAGGTGGAACCGCTGACCGAAGAGCAAGAGGCGCGCCTACCAATGGCGCAGAAAATGACGGACAAGATCATGCCGGTTGGTTCTTTTGCTGGAATCATGAAGGATACGATGGAGCCGATGATGGGCGCCATGATGAGTCAATTGACCAGCGATCCACAGGCACAGCTATCCAGTATAACCGGTGTTGAATCAGATGACTTGGCCGAGCTGGACTCGGATGCCGCCCAGGAAGCGCTCAATGTCTTCGATCCGCAAATGCAGGAACGCACTGACAAGACCACCGAGCTTACCGTCAATATGATCACCGGTATGTTCGATGCGATGGAACCGTTTTACCGCGAGGCTTTGTCAAAATCCTTGGCTGTTCGTTTTGAAGATGCGGAAATGACAGAAGTGCTAGAGTTCTTCGGGACTCCCACAGGCGAGAAATATGCTCTTAGCTCATTCATGGTGCACTATGACCCGCAAATGTTAGGCGTGATGGAGCAAATGGGGCCAGCCATGGCGGCAGCCTTCCCAGAAATGGTGGAAGGTTTTGCAGAATTGGCAGAAAACTATCCGCCTGCCCGTAAGTTCAGCGAACTGAGCGAAGCAGAGCGTGATCGTGTTGCTGGCTTATTGGGTAAATCAGTACCAGAACTCGATGCTCTTGAGCCGGACATCGAGGTTGAAAGCAATGAAGACGCAGTCGAAGATGATGTGATTTAGGCATCGCGGTTCATTCCCAAATACCCCCTGAAATAGCGGCATGGTTTGCAGGGCGCGATTGGCGCATCCGGCGGCACCAATCAGAAATGCTGGATGCTTCGCGCGGGGGGCAGCATGCTTTGCTGGTGGCGGACACTGGCGCGGGTAAGACGCTGGCGGGCTTCTTGCCTACGCTCAGCGATTTCTGCCCTTCGGTAATGGGTGACGCAAAGCCTGATGATGGTCTGCACACTCTCTATATCTCACCCTTAAAAGCGCTCGCCCATGATGTGCAGCGCAATCTGCTTACTCCGGTGGAGGAGATGGGGCTGGGTATCCGCATCGAAACGCGCAGCGGCGATACGCCATCTGACCGGAAAAAACGCCAACGCAGCAAGCCGCCGCATATTCTGCTGACAACGCCTGAGAGCTTGTCTCTGCTGCTTTCTTATCCAGAAAGCGCGGACTTGTTTGCTGGTTTAAAGCGTGTGGTGGTGGATGAAGTCCACGCCTTTGCCACCGGTAAACGCGGTGATTTGCTGGCTCTGTCGCTTTCCCGTTTGCAAGCGATTGTGCCCGACATGCAGCGCGCGGCGCTTTCGGCGACGGTCGCTGATCCGGAAAGCTACCGCGAATGGCTTGCCCCACACGGCGATATTGATTCTGTGGCTTTGGTGATGGGAGAGGAGGGCGCGGATCCGGAGCTCGATATATTGCTTCCCGATGGCGAGCGCGTGCCATGGGGCGGACATGCGGGACGCTGGGCAATCCCGCAGCTTTACGAGACGATTAAAGTTAACAAAACCACACTTTTGTTCACAAATACGCGCTTTTTGGCCGAGTTTATCTTTCAGCTTTTGTGGGAAGTGAATGAGGATAATCTGCCCATCGGTATCCATCACGGCAGCCTGTCGGCAGAGGCGCGGCGCAAGGTTGAGGGGGCGATGGCGCGCGGCGAATTGCGCGGGTTAGTCTGCACATCTTCGCTCGATCTGGGAGTGGATTGGGGAGACGTTGATTGTGTGGTGCAAATGGGCGCTCCAAAAGGTTCATCGCGGCTGCTCCAACGGATCGGGCGAGCGGGGCACCAGTTGGATGTGACCAGTCGCGCAATACTCGTCCCCGGCAACAGGTTTGAATTTTTGGAAGCGACGGCGGCAAAAGATGCCGTTGATGAAGGGCAACGCGATGGCGAAGATTTCCGCGATGGCGGCTTAGATGTGCTCGCCCAGCATGTGATGGCGCGGGCCTGTGCCGAACCTTTTCGTGAAAGCGATTTGCTGGCGGAGGTACGCTCCAGCCTATCTTACGCTTGGGTCGATGCAGACATATTCGCGCGGGTCATCAGCTTTGTTGAAAATGGCGGTTATGCGCTGAAAGCATACGACAAGTTCAAACGAATTACGCGCGATACGGATGAGAATGGCGAGGCGGTTTGGCGGCTCACCCATCCGCAACATGCGCAGCGGCACCGGATGAATGCGGGCATTATTGTCGATGCTGAAATGCTGACCGTGCGGTTCAAAAATGGGCGCAAACTGGGAAGGGTGGAGGAACGCTTTGCCGCGACGCTTTCCCCGGGAGATACGTTCTTTTTTGCCGGCACTTCGCTGGGGGTGGAAAGCCTTAAGGACATGGACCTCATCGTGCGCGCCGCGAAAAAAAGCGCAACTATCCCGAGCTATGGCGGGCTGCGCTTGCCGATCTCAACACATTTGGCGAGCCGCGTTCAGGCTATGCTGCAACACCGTCCAAGCTGGGCGCGTTTCCCCGATGATGTGCGCGAATGGTTGGAGATGCAGGATTACCGCAGCCAAATGCCGGGTCCGGGCAAATTGCTGGTCGAAAGCTTTCCGCACCACCGCAAACATTACAGTGTCTATTATACGTTCGAAGGGTGGAATGCGAACCAATCGCTGGGCATGCTGATCACGCGGCGGATGGAGGAACGCGGGCTGCAACCGGGCGGATTTGTTGCCAATGATTACTCGCTGGGTGTGTGGGGCTTGAAGCCGGTTGATGATCCCGCGCCTTTGCTCTCGCCCGATATCCTTGCTGATGAATTTGTCGATTGGGTGCAGGAATCGCATTTGCTGCGCAGGGCATTCCGCGAGGTGGCAGTGATTAGCGGGTTGGTGGAGCGGCAACATCCCGGCAAGCGCAAAAGCGGCAAGCAAGTGACCTTCTCAACCGATCTTATTTTCGACGTGCTGAAGAAATATGAGCCCGATCATGTGCTGATGCAGGCAGCATGGGCCGATGCCCGCGCGCGGATGACGGACGTGGGGCGATTGGCGGATTTGCTCGAACGATCAGCCGAAGAACTTGTCCATGTGGAGCTGGAACGGGTGAGCCCGATGGCTGTGCCGATTATGACGATGATTGGCCGCGAAGCTGTGCCGCAAGGGGCCGTGGATGAGGAATTGCTGCTGGAGGCGGAGACTCTAGCTGGCGAGGCTATGCGGGTTTAGTGAATGGGCGCAAATTCAGGGCAAACCTCAAAAAAGTATGGATCTGGGAGCGCGTCAACATCCAATTGTTGGTCCAACTCGGGCCCTTGTTCTGAAATTATCACACTGAATATTTGCAACCCAGCGCTTCCCGTTTCAAACGTCCGATGTTTCCAATTATCACCAAAGCAAAAATGGCCCGATGATGTAAGGCCGAGTCGATCAAGTTCGCCCAAAACCTTCAATGTTACATCATAAGGGGTGTTTGCGGACGGGGTGAGGCGCACAAGCGGCTCACTTGTTTCTGTGTTCTCGGTTCGAAGTTTGGCCGGCAGTTCTTTTAGTGGTGTCTGCTCATCATTGACGTAAATGCTGCCACCGGCATCAATTGTGATATAATAAATTGGGGGAGGTTCTGTCCCGCCTAAATCTATCGGTGGGCTTGGAAGTGATTGGGGCAAATCAATAACTAGCGCATGCTTTGGCAATTCTTGAACCAACAAGAGCATTAGAACAATAAACCCAAACACAAACGCCATCGGGCGCGTATCGATTGTCTTAATCGGCTCTCCGTGATCGTAGCGCTTGAAACCGCGCCGCTTGCGCCTGCGCGGTTCCCTTACTCCAGCGCTCGCAGCTTTCACCGCCCAAAATCCTTATGCGCTGCATTGCCGATAAAGGCGAAGCGGGTCGCGCCTGCATCCTTCACCAAATCAATCGTATGGGCAGACGTGTCGTAATTCGCCTGACGGGACGGGGCGAAGCGCAATTGTGGTTCTTCTGGCAAAGCGCTGGCATGAGCGACCGTCACGCGCAGCTGCTGACGCGTGATGGGCTCACCATTCCAGAACAGGCGGCTTTGCGGATCAATACTGACCGTGTTGGAGACGCTATCAAATGCGCTGGGGATGCCGCTGGGCAAGGGTACTTCGGTTTTCTGAAAGGCGGCAGGGATCGCCATAATCATCATGATCAGCAGCACCAGCAGCACATCGATAAAGGGGGTGACGTTCATCTCGCCCATCGGCCTGTTTCGGTTGGAAGCGGCTTGGCTTGCTGACCGGCCGGGCATTGGACGCCCTGACCGCGATCGGCGCATGATCAGCGCAGAATTGCGGATGATCGGCGGGATTGCTCTCTGTGTGTCGTGAGATGTGCCTGAGGGCGATGTGTTTGCGGTATCGAGACGTGTCATATGCATTCTCTCCCATTGTAGCCTTGGCAGCCATTTGAGCCGCCAAGAGTGGTGAGATGCGCAGGAGAAGGGGGGGCTGATCCCACGCATCTCACAAATGTGATAGTATAACATAATTCCCAAAACACCAAATCCTCGCAGTTTCGTGCGAAAGATAGGATGCCTTCGACCCAGCAAAGTGCTGAGGCTTGCGCATGCCATTGCCCAAAGAAAAAGGGGCAAGCATCGCTGCCCGCCCCTTCGTCAATGCATAGTGTTAGTTTTACTGCGGTGCAGCGGGACCTGCTGCCGTAGCAGAACCAAAGGTACGGTAGCGATCGTTGCCGACGAAACCGAAATTGGCGACTTCCTTGGCTTTCACCAATTGGATCAAGCGCACTGTGAAGTCGTAATTTGCGTTTGGCTCAGGCTCAAACTGCAATTGCGGCGTGGGCCGAATCGCATTCATTTGATCGAGAAGACTTACAAGTTGCCCTTGCGTCACTTGCTCAGCATTCCAAAGAATGCGGTTATCTGCTGTGATGAACAATTTGTTCTTGATCGGATCGATGTCTACTTCCGGCGCGTCCGAAGGCACTGGAAGATCCACATCAAGCGCATTGGTCGCCATCGGAATTGAGATGATGAACATGATGAGGAGAACGAGCAGGACGTCGATCAACGGCGTCATGTTCATTTCCATCATCGGCGCGCCATCATCTGAGCCACCTGACATTGCCATAATTAGTACTCCTACGGCGGTTAGCCGTTAGTTGCTTAGTTTCCAGCTGCTGCCGCTGCATTCATAGCAGCGCGATCCTGATCGGAGATAAAGCCGATGATTGGATAGCCAGCAGCCTGGACGTTGTAGATAGCCCCGGCGACACAGCGCCAGGGTGAACGAGTGTCAGCACGGATGTGAACCTGAGGGATCTTATCTGGATCAGCCATCATTGCTTCCGGCCCACCGGCGCGCTCAACCAACGCTTCGAGCTGTTCGAACGCACGGTCGTACAGTTCTACCGAAGTAACCGGCACGACATTGTTGATATAAACGCGGCAGTCACCATCGATTGACGGCACTGTGTAGCCTTCTTCGCCCGCGCTCAAACCATTCGCATCGGTCGAGCTAACGGTGAGGAGGATATTCTCCACCTTAGCTTCGGTTGCGCGTGAGTTCATCCGCGGTATCTCGAGATTCTCAATGGTCTGAATGGCCACTGGAATTGCGATAAGGAAGATGATCAGGAGCACCAACATCACGTCCACAAGTGGGGTCGTGTTGATGTCCGACATTGGGGTCCCTTCCCCGCCTCCTGTCGAAATCGCCATTACTAAATCCTATCCGTTATTTTCTGGTCTAATTATTGAGATGGAGCGATGGGGCGAGCATTGCGGCCCGCCCCGTCACACCGTGTCTCAATCAGGCCTTTTTGGCAGGAGCAGCAGCTGGACGTGCGGCACCTTTAGGTGCAGCTTTCGCAGCAGCGGCGGTAACTGCGGGCTTAACCGCACCCTTCGAATTGATGAAGGCGAGAATGTCGGTTGAGAAACTGGTCATCAGTTCCGAAATCCGGCGGTTACGCCCTTGCAGGTAGTTGTATGCGAAAACCGCAGGAACAGCCACAAGCAGACCAATCGCGGTCATGATCAAAGCTTCACCAACTGGGCCAGCAACCTTATCGATTGACGCTTCACCCGAAGCACCAATTTTTACCAGCGCGCGGTAAATACCGATAACCGTACCGAGCAGACCAACGAATGGAGCCGTAGCACCAACCGTTGCGAGGAAAGGCAGGCCGCCAGCAAGTTTCGAATTGATCGTATCTTGCGAACGCTGCAGCGAACCGTGCATCCAATCATGCGCTTCAAGATCGTCACCCATCTTGCCGTGCTCATCATCAGCTTTGATCGCATCGTCAACAATTTGACGCCACGCACTGTTCTTTTCCAGCTTGTTAGCGCCGTCTTTCAGCGAAGGAGCACGCCAGAACTGGCTTTGAACCGCGCTGAACTGTTTCATGACTTTCTTCTGCTCAAGCCATTTGGTGATCAGAATGTAGAAGGAGCCAACAGACATGATGATCATCACGCCCAAAATAGCCCAAGCGATCGGGCCGCCTTCTTCCATGGCTTGCATAAAGCCAAACTCAGCTTTTGGAGCTCCGTCGCCCCCTGCTGCTGCTAGTAGTTCAATAATCATGTGCGAAGTATCCTCTTAAAAAATTGTCTTGTTTTCGGACGCCCGCCCCGGCGAACATCCCATATTTCTTGGCGCCTAATTGATCTGGTAGGTAATCCGAGTTGTGTAAGGTCCACTCACGGGTGCCCCCGCATCATTCAATGCTGGATCAAACCGCGCGTATCGCTTCATACTCTTACACGCAGCCGTATCGAGAACCGAAGATCCGCTGCCTGAACCGCTACATTGCGATACACGGCCATTGGCATCCACTGTCACCCGAACGGTGACGGTACCCTCGATCTCTCTGCGCAGTGCCGATGACGGGTAATTGTCAATAATCCGGCGTTGCCAACGAGCCTGACCCTTAGGCTGCGCCGTACGAGCCTGTGATGGCGTCGGTGTCGGCGTAGGCGTAGGCGTAGGTGTTGGCGTCGGTGTTGGCGTCGGCGTAGGAGCCGGCGTTCCCGTTGGCGCAGGTGAAGGTGGGCGTTCGTCCGGCGTAGACGGTGTCGGGTCCTGCCGCGTTGTAATATCCGGCGGGGTGCGCTGAATATTAATCGGCGGTGGGGGCGCTACCGGTGGCGGCGGTGCCGTTTCCTCTGGCGGTGGTGGTTCTTCCGGTTCAGGCTCTTCTTCCTCAACCTCTTCCTCAATATCAACCGCGGTCATGCGTTCAACAACTTCCACTGCCGCGCCATAGGCGAGGCCAGTTACCAGCACATAGCCGATGAGGATGTGAATCAACGCCACGATAATCAGGGAAACCATGCGGTTTCCGCTCATCTGTTGGTCAGCGTAGGCCATCCAGTCCTTTACTCTCCATTTTATATTACCAATCTCAGGTCGAAACCCAATTTTGATAACGGGCACCCAAGCATGCTTGAGCTAGCCCTTATTCAATTCCCCTTGAGCCGAATAGACAAATCCATTCAGCTCGTGTTCGCACCAACACATTCACCTGATGGGGAATAGTGCTGACCCGAAATCTCTCATGTCAGTGAAGTCTTCCCCCGACTTTCACTCAACTGCCGTTAGCTTAACGCCACCATTCCAGCCAAGCAACGGGTTTATCGGTTAATCACGAATTCAGACCATATTGTCTGGTATCTAATGCACTGAATTTTGTGATAATATAGGATGTCTGGACCGCGGTTAAGCGGCTTGCAAACAAGGTAAGAAAAGTGAAAAAACTACGTATAAACAGCTATTTGATTGCAGCATCACTTTTGGCGAGCCTGCCCATGAATGCGTATGCACAATCTGCTGATCCGGCATCCTCATCAGCCGCGACTTCGCTCACTTTTGCTGATCTTGCAGGCCTGTCTGATGCCGCTGATTTAGTGATTCGTGCACAGATTCGTAAACAAATAACGGTCGAACCCGAACGTGCGCCGGGCCTCGCTGCGGGATTCGCGCGGCTATATATAGAGGCCCGTACGCAGGCGCTGGTCTCCGGCAATGTGCCGATTGGCGAATCGCTGCGATATTTGGTCGATGTGCCCCTTACCGCGAAGGGCAAAGCACCCAAGCTGAAGAAGTCCGAAGTGCTGCTTTTCGCGCGGTCTGCTAATGATTCGAGAGGCGGCGCAGCTTCGCAAATTCAGCTTGTCGCGCCGAATGCGCAGCTGGCTTATTCGCCAATTTTAGAAGAACGCCTGCGTCCGATTCTCGCTGAATTGGCAAAACCCGATTCGCCTGCTCCGGTGACTGGCGTGCGTGATGCATTGTCGGTTAGCGGCAATCTGGCTGGCGAATCGGAAACGCAAATATTTTTAAAGACGGCGGATAGCTCGCCTGTTTCCATCGCGATTCTTCGCCGCCCGCAGCAGCAGCCATTATGGGGCGTGTCATGGGGAGAGATTATCGATCAGTCCGCTCGCCCGCCGCGTCCGCAAACAATCGGTTGGTACCGGCTAGCATGCAATTTGCCGCCGAGCCTGCCGTCATCTGCGAATCTTTCACGCGACCGCGAACAGCGGATACAGGCAGAACGAGATTACCGTTTTGTTGTGACGGCGCTAGGGTCTTGTGATCGAACGCTGTGATCGGAAACTGCCTGCTATTTAATAACGCTCGGCCCAAGCTTTCCTAGGGGAAAGCCAAAGGAATGTAGTTCCCCGATAGGGTCTCTGCGCGCTAGAGGGCTTGGCTATGAACGCTCCAGCCCAACATACATTCAGTCACACATTCCGCGTCCGCTATGCCGAAGTGGATCCGCAAGCGGTGGTCTTTAACGCCCGCTATTTGGAATATGCCGATCTTGTCGTAACCGAATTTTGGCGCGATATTGGCCTGCATTTTAGCGGTGAAGGTGCGTTAGAATTCCACGTTGTGCGCGCCGAAGTGGATTTCATTCAACCGATCAGAGCTGATGAATTGGTCGAAGGGCGGGCTACAACCGCGCGCATTGGTAGTAGCTCGGTTACGACCGAGATTGAATTATGGGGCACCGGCAAGGGCCGCGATCGGCACGGCATTGAACCAAAAGCAGATTTGCGGGCTCGGATGACTTTAGTGAATGTTCATGTTGATTTGGAAACCGGCAAGCCGATGCCAATCCCTGATTCGGCGCGCACCGCGCTTCAACCCAAACTGGAAAGCCATAAGTCATGAGCGATGCAGCTAAACCATTGCGTCTTGGTATCGCGGGCCTTGGCACTGTGGGCGTTGGCGTATTGCAATTGCTCGCTGCCAACTCTGGCCTGATTGCAGCACGTTCAGGTCGAACTTTGCAAGTCACCGCCGTCTCTGCCCAAACAAAGGGTAAGGATCGCGGCGTTGATCTCAGCGGATACGCTTGGGAAGATGATATGACTGCGCTGGCCGCGCGCGATGATGTGGATGTGGTGGTCGAACTGGTCGGCGGATCAGAGGGGCCGGCGCTGGAACTGGCGCAGTCTGCTCTTGCTGCTGGTAAAGGCTTCGTCACAGCCAATAAGGCGATGATCGCGCACCATGGCCTCACGCTTGCCGAAACCGCCGAAGCGCAGGGTGCGGCGCTGAAATTCGAAGCGGCTGTGGCTGGCGGTATTCCGGTTGTGAAGGGACTGCGTGAAGGAGCCGCTGCCAACCGGTTTGAACAGATTTACGGCATCCTCAACGGCACGTGCAATTATATCCTGTCTGAAATGGAGGCAACCGGCGCTGATTTCGGCGATGTGCTGAACGCGGCTCAAGAGCTTGGCTATGCCGAGGCTGATCCCACTTTCGATATCGAAGGGATCGATGCCGCCCACAAACTCGCCATCCTTGCCGCGATTGGTTTCGGAGCGAAAATAGATTTCAACGCGGTCCGCGTTACCGGCATCACTCAGGTCAAAGCCGTCGATATTGCTCAGGCGGAAGCACTAGGCTTTGTGATTCGCCTGATCGGACAGGCCGATATGGAAGTGGCAGGCGATCAGCCCACACTCCTACAGCGCGTGCGCCCATGCCTTGTGCCGAAAGATCATCCGCTCGCCAATGTTGACGGGCCGACCAATGCTGTCGTGGCAGAGGGTAACTTTTCTGGACGTTTACTGTTTCAAGGGGCAGGTGCAGGCGACGGTCCCACCGCATCCGCTGTGGTTGCCGATGTCATTGATATCGCCCGCGGCGATATTGGCGCGACATTCTCTGTGCCGGTAAGCGAGCTTGCAGCCATGGCGCCGACCGAACCTGGTCACCGGATGGAGAGGACTTATCTTCGCTTTACCGTAACAGACCGGCCCGGCGTTTTGGCTGAGATTACCGCAGCCATGCGTGATGCAGGTGTCTCTATCGAAAGCCTGATACAAAAGGGCGAGGCGGGCAAAGGCGGAGATGTGCTGGTCGCTATGGTTACGCATCAGGGGCAGGAACGCAGTGTGCGCGATGCGTTGGCATTGCTTGATGGATCGGACAGTCTGACCGCTAGCCCTCTGGTTCTGCCGATCTTGCCGAATTAGTGGGTGTATCTGCCAAGCGCTCCGCATCAGAGCCCGGCGGCGCTTCTGGCAATGCAGTCACATCAATCAGCAAGGCCGGCTCTTTTGCAGAGCCCAGCCGAACGCATCCCGGCGGCCAGCCTTGATCGGCGCAGTCCAATATGAAGTCGGGCGTTCTGGGATCGCCTGCCAGCATGGTTTCCTCTGCATAACTGGGACCGATGTCTGGGTTGAGGCGGAACTCATCATCATCGCGCTTGCGGGCGCAAACAATGATCTCGCCTGAAATACGCGCGGCGTCTTGGTCCGTTTCGCATCTTTGCGCAGCGGCAGCATCGGTGAGTTCAAGGTCGAGGACGAACGGCTCTTCATCGCTATTTTGTGGCTGGGACTGTGCAACAAGGGTTGCAGGCGTTCCGATAAGCAAGGACGTGGCAGCCGCGCCAAGCCATATTAGTTTTGATTGCCCCGCCACCGTCAGGAACCTAACCCGCTTCGTCTGGATTGGTAGTTCCGGTGCCAATTTCAGCAGTCTCCCCCAAAGCGGGCGAGACATAGTCAATCTGCGGGCCTATGTTTGATCTGGGCAAATCATTGCGAATGACTTCTATCGGCGGGATAGCCGCCTCATCCTGCCCAACCGGCGGCAGACCGCGCCCGATCCGGTCTGCATCTGATCCCGGCGGTGCCTCTGGCAAAGCCTCAACATCAATAATCAGCGCTTTGGGCGGAGGGCAGGGCGGAATGAAGCACATGCCGCCAACGGTGGCTGGCCCGCGGAATATCCCTGCTCCGGCAACATCGGGCGCTTGGGGATCATTGATGAAGGCGGTTTCTTCGGCGTAGCGTTTTTGGCTGTCGCTAGTCGTTCGGTATTTGCTGTTGTCTACGCTTCTGCCGCAAACAACAATCTCGCCGCTAATGCTCGCAGCTTCTTGATCGCGGCGGCAGCGTTCCTCTGCCAATGGATCAACTCGCCCAGTCTCTGGTCGGACAAGAATATCGATGACATCGGGGTTAGCGGGCTGCTCTTTTTCCGCTTCTGGTGTCACGATTGATTCATTTTGAGCGCGTAGCGGAGCAGGTGCAAAGGACACAGTGACTATCGCTGCTGCGACTACCGAAATATACAAAGGATTGCGCACAGGGGTGCTAGGCCTTCTCGACAAGCCATGTTCCTTTTGTCTAAGCGCCCTAAATACCACTTTCATACCAAAGAGTTTGAGGACTGAATTACCGATGAACACATCCAAAAACGCAATCGCCAAAAATGCGCTAGATCGCGTGCTCGTCCTTGAAATGGTGCGCGTAACAGAAGCTGCCGCCATTGCCGCATCAGAATTGATCGGGCGGGGCGATGAAAAAGCCGCCGATGCCGCCGCTGTTGAAGCCATGCGCAAAGCGTTCGACACGCTCTATATGGACGGCACCGTTGTGATCGGTGAAGGCGAGCGGGACGAAGCGCCGATGCTCTATATTGGTGAGAAAGTCGGCGGTGCTCCTGACAAGGGGCCCAAGATCGACATCGCGCTTGATCCATTGGAAGGCACAACCATCACGGCGAAAGCTGGCCCCAATGCTCTGGCAGTTCTGGCAGCAGCAGAAGAAGGCAACCTTTTGAACGCGCCAGACGTATATATGGATAAAATCGCGGTTGGCCCAGGCTATCCCGATGATGTGATCGACCTTGCCAAAACGCCGACACAGAATGTGGAAAGCGTTGCGGCGGCAAAGGGCGTGAAGCCATCTGACATTATCGTCTGCGTCCTCGACCGCCCGCGCCATGCCGATATTATTGCTGAGCTTCGCGGCATTGGCTGCGGCGTTGTGCTGATCGGTGATGGCGATGTTGCCGGCGTCATCGCAGTGACAGACGAAGACACCACTATCGACATGTATATGGGCCAAGGCGGCGCACCCGAAGGCGTGCTGGCAGCAGCGGCCCTGCGCTGTGTCGGCGGCCAGTTCAACGGGCGCCTATTGTTCCGCAATGATGATGAACGCGGGCGTGCGCGCAAATGGGGCATTGAGGATCTGGATAAGATTTATAAGCTGGAAGAGCTTGCAAAAGGCGACTGCATCTTCGCCGCAACCGGCGTGACAGCGGGCTCTCTACTCGACGGGGTTAAGCGCAAGCGCGGCGGCACTATGACCACCGATAGCGTAGTAATGCGCGCATCGTCAGGCACTGTGCGCTGGATTAAGGGCGAGCATAAATTGGGGTAGGTTTAGGCTGACACCCCAAGATTGGACATCAGTTAGCGTTCGCCATGCGCATCTGCCTGCCAAGGGTCAAATTGAGACAAAAAATATGACTTTGAATAGAACGACGCGATTGGCTCGCCGCTTTGGTTGGTTGCAGGGCTAAACTGCATAGGACGGATTTCTTTGCATACGTCTGGTTCAGCGCCGCCAGACGAGAACACATATTCATGAAAGCAATCCGTCACCGACCCGTCTTTTCCGATTAACGCTCTTACTCGCAATATTGATTCATGCCCCGCATTCCCGCGAGTGTTGACCAGATTATGGTGCAGCCGAGAAAAGTAAGCTCCCTCTCCTGGCATTTCCGCTGGTCGATAAGATTGGTGTGCGCCTGCGTCCAATTTCCAGATGGACAAAAGCTCCTTTGAACACGCATTGAGCGCTTCTAATGGCGCCTTCATATTGCCTGTCCCATAAGAAATTATCGTTGTTGATCGCTGCAAGACAATCCTGTCCATTCGCTCGGCGTTTGCAGCGTCAATTTCCGCAGCAACTGTTTCTTTGCGCTCTTGAGATGACTGTTTCTGATCGTCAATTCGCACACCAGACAGTGTTAACGAGCTTTCAAATCCAGCAAGTCCATATTCTAACGGATCAATTGTTTTCATTTCGAGGTCTGATCGCATCCCAGCGTAAAACCATGCTCCGCGCCGAGAACGTGCGGTGTCAGGACCAGCTATGGTCAAATCAAAGGTATTACCCGGTGCAAGTTGTTCGAACATGGCAAGGCCCGGTCCGTTTGACGAAGTGAACTTGCGCGCTAAACGGCAACGATCATCCAACACTTCAAGCTGCCAACCCGTGGACGGACTTAAACGAACAGCACGCTCTTTTTTGGCTAGCTCGCTCGGCAATGGTTTTGCATCAAGCGGTTGAGCTTGAAAAACTAGAACCAAACTAGCGATAGCTAAAGATGCAAGTGGGCGTTCAATGCACTTTATCGTTGTGAAGTCGGCCAAAACTAAAACCTCTATTATCGCAGCTGAACCAAGCACTTTGATATTACTTGGGACACAAAGCCTAACGCCCTTAACATGAGTGAAGGCGCTGTCCTAATATAAGCGGTCTTGGTCTTCGAATGCGGTTATTCCCCAAACGCCTCAATCCGTAGACAAACCGCTTGCCCCTCTGTTGCAAACAAGCGTCGCTGGGCTAAGCCTCTTCGCAGACGATTCGCGCCGCAAAACACTTACGCATCCGGCGCGAGCACGAGGGAACACGCATCCATGAAAATCATGTCCGCCAATTCGAACTTGCCGCTTGCGCGGGCGATTGCCGCTTACCTTGAAATTCAACTGACCGATGCCAGCGTGCGCCGGTTTGCCGATGAAGAAATCTTCGTCGAAATTCACGAAAATGTGCGGGGCGAAGATGTGTTTATCATTCAGCCAACCGCCTTCCCAGCAAACGACAATCTGATGGAGCTGCTGATCTGCATTGATGCGCTGCGCCGCGCCTCTGCCAAGCGGATTACAGCTGTGGTGCCTTACTTTGGTTACGCTCGCCAAGATCGGAAACCCGGTCCCCGCACGCCGATCTCTGCCAAATTGGTCGCGAATTTGATGACGGAAGCCGGTGCTGACCGTGTTCTTGCCGTCGATTTGCACGCTGGCCAGATCCAAGGCTTCTTCGATATTCCGACAGATAACCTATACGCAGCACCCGTGATGGCGGCTGATATTCAGGCGCGTTATGGCGATCAAGAATTGATGGTTGTATCCCCTGATGTGGGCGGCGTTGTGCGCGCCCGTGCTTTGGCCAAGCGGCTCGACAATGCGCCGCTCGCCATCGTCGATAAACGCCGCGATCGACCCGGCGAAAGCGAAGTGATGAACATCATCGGTGACGTATCAGGGCGCCACTGCATCATGATCGATGATATCGTCGATTCCGGCGGAACATTGTGCAATGCGGCAGAGGCTCTGCTGGCAGAAGGCGCGGCGAGCGTTGCAGCCTATATCACCCACGGTGTGCTTTCCGGCGGAGCGGTTGCGCGGATCAATGGTTCGGCGCTGAAAGAGCTTGTCATCACTGACAGCATTTTGCCCACCGAAGCGACTGAGGAATCAGACAAGGTCCGCGTGCTCACTATCGCTCCACTGATCGGAGAAGCCGTGCGCCGGATCGCCGATGAAAGCTCGGTGTCCAGCCTGTTTGACTAAGTCCTAACCGGCCTTTTGTGCCGGTGAGCTATCGCTATCATCACCGCGCCATGGATATGCCGAACCGGGCGTATGACGCTCCAATTCTTCGAGCCGCCTTGCTTGGCGTTGCTTCAGTGTAATCATCAAAAGTGGACGCGGTTTTGCGCGGAATTTCTGCGGGGTCACGCCAAAGAATGACGTAAAGTCGCGGATCAAATGCGACTGATCGAAATAGCGCAGCATCATCTCCGCCTTTTCCTCCTCATCCGCAACACCGCACAATTGCGCTGCCAGATCGAGGACTCGCGCGCGCCGCATTACCGTACGTGGAGAGATCCCAAAATCGCGCTTCACTACTCGTTGCAACTTGCGCAAAGATATATTGTGGCTTTCCGCAAAGTCCGGCAGCGACTGGGTCGGATCGGCAAAGGCTGCCAGTTCGAAAGTGGCTGAAATTGGATCGGGCGGCGGCGGGTCATGCCGACCTATAAAGCGCCGCAATACCTCCTCCATCGCCAAATTCCATTGCTGCGGTGAATAATCATCACAGAATATATCGCGCACATCATCGGCGAGCATGCCAAAGATATCGGCCTGCTCAACCCGGTCGACAATATCGCTCGCGCTGCGTCCGGTGAGCGCGTAAAATGCGCCCGCTCTCAGTCCGAAACCCGCCGACATAATATCGCCCGTGCAGCTGACCGGCATATATTTCGATTGCTGCCCAAATTGTAGCACTTCATTTTCGTAAGTGCCGTGGCCATCTAACGAAACGGCAGTCCAGCGACCGTTGAAGATATAGCGCGTATAGGCCAGATCGTTACAAATCCCGCAGGCGATCACAATGTCGGCAGGATTGGTCGCTTTGGCCGACACCAGCCGCGCAATCCATGGCGATAAATCATCAGACGCGCTGCGATTTTCAGAAAGCGGTAATCCTTCGCGGGACGCGCCGGAAAGAGGCGCCAAATTGCGCCGCCAAATATCGGCGTCCGGGCTTGCACCCAGTTCACTGTCCTTTCGCTCACGACCCACTGTTACCCCCAGCGCTATTTTTATAGTTTAGCGCCCCTTTGCCCTTACGTCACCTAGCAAAGATATTGTGTTCGCTCATTGGACAAATCCGGCGTTCTTGAAAGGCAAAGCGTCATTTTCACTTCCGCCTTGGATGGAGTGGGCTGAACCGCTAGGGCTGGCGGCATGCCAAAATTAGAAGATGACATTCTGCTCGCCGCCCACCTTGCCGATGTGGCAGGCGATGCGATCCGGCCCTTATTTCGCGGCGAATGGTCGAGCGAGCGCAAGGCTGACCGCAGCTTCGTGACAGAGGCTGATCGCGCGGCAGAGGCCGCGATGCGCGCCGTGATCGAACGCGAACGCCCCGATGACGGGATCATTGGCGAGGAATATGGCAGCCACAACGAAAGCGCAGGGCGGCAATGGGTGCTGGACCCCATCGATGGCACGCAAAGCTTTATGGCGGGCCGTCCGATCTTCGGAACTTTGATTGCGCTTTGCCAGTCCGATTGGCCGGTTTTGGGCGTGATTGATCAAGCGATTGCGGGCGAACGCTGGGTCGGGGCATTGGGCCTTGGCACCACATTCAATGGCGAACCGGTGAAGACGCGCACCTGCCCCGAACTCGCCGGAGCAAGCGTTGCGACAACGTCTCCGCATTATTTTAGCGAAGGGCAGGTGGATGCCTATCTGCGCGTGGTGGCAAAGGCGTATCCGGAAAATCCCCAGCCAATCTATGGCGGGGATTGCTACAATTACGGACTGCTCGCCAGCGGGCACATTGATCTGGTGATCGAAAGCGGGCTGAAACTTTATGACTACGCCGCGCTCGTGCCTGTCGTCGAAGGGGCAGGGGGCCAGATGAGCGATTGGCAGGGCAATCCGCTGGATATGAATTCAGACGGCAGCGTTTTGGCGCTGGGCGAACCTGCGCGATTGGACGATGTGCTTGAAGCTATGGGTGGAGTTTAGGCGCAGATGACGGAAGGCAAGAAGTTCCCCTCAACAACGATGGCGCAGCGTGCTGAGAGTCCAAGGGCAAACTCCGTTTCTGCTGTGTTGGAAAAAGTGGACTTCCCAAGCGACTATATCAGCGAACCGAAAATAGCGGGCGAGAAAGAGGTGGGCTATTTTTTTGTTACCACAAGCTTCGAAGATCAGGTGATGTCAAAGGCGGTGAATAGAGAGGACTTTTTGGGAGGACAGTTTAATGATGAAGACAGGCGCTATGCGGCGGGATCTCGGCGTTTGCGGGAACGTTTTGTGTTTTTGTTTAGACCCTCAAGCGGCGGGCGGGATGCGTCCGCATTCCTTGCCTACCTCGCATAAGCTCGGGCGGGCATGCGCCCTTGCGGTCACCTAGTCGGTGACCGAGCTATCGCGAACCAGCTATTAACGGCGTGTCGGACGCTCAAAAACACTTGCCAAAATCGCGCCTTTCGCTATTGCGCGCATCTTCAACGACACGAATCATTTTGCTGGCCTGGCCGTTAGGGCTGCCAGGGCTGGTGAGCGTGTCTTTATCTAGGAGATGAAAATGCCCAAGCTTAAGACCAAAAGCGGTGTGAAGAAACGCTTCAAAATCACCGCAACTGGCAAGGTCAAGCACGGCGTCGCTGGTAAGCGTCACCGTCTGATGAGCCACAATGCGAAATATATCCGTCAAAACCGCGGCACGTCCGTAGCGTCTGATCCAGATGCGAAGACAGTGAAAAAATGGGCTCCATACGGGCTCGGTTGATTGGTTTTTGAGGGGGCGGAACGAAACGCTCCCGCTTTAAAGGATATATATTATGCCTCGCATTAAACGCGGCGTGACCACACGCCAAAAACACAAGCGGCTACTCGATCAGGCCAAGGGCTATCGCGGCCGCCGTAAGAACACCATTCGTATCGCACGTCAGGCCGTCGAAAAAGCCGGACAATATGCGTATCGCGACCGGAAAGTTAAAAAGCGCAGCTTCCGCGCGATCTGGATTCAGCGGATCAATGCCGCTGTGCGCGCAGAAGGCCTTACCTATTCGCAATTCATGCACGGCGTGAAACTGGCGGGTATTGAACTTGACCGTAAAGTCATGGCCGATCTGGCGATGAACGAAGAAGCGGCGTTCAAGACGATTATCGCTCAAGCGAAAGCTGCGCTTCCGGCTTAAACGCCAGCGGAACTTTCCTGCAGTTTGATATTATGCCAAGCGGCGCGGACTATCCATTTGGGTGTCTGCGCCGTTTGCGTTTGTAAATTGGCGTCATCTTTGGCAAAAGCGGCTGATGGGTGGGACACAAAGCATTGACTGTAACAGCGATTCTGACGCTTCCGTTGTCAAGCGTACGATCCGTAGTGAATTTATCATTCCGCCGTCTGAATTTGATGGCTGCTTCACCAGCTTTTACCTGTTTGATTTAAAAGTAGAAGATGGCGGCCGGATCGAAGACTACCTTCAACCGGAATGGAGCGGATTGCGCTTTTTCGCAGGAGAAACCCCAATCTCTACCTTGGGCGATCACTCGGTTTCCGGCGCACGTTTTGTGGCGACAGGCCCGAGTTCTTTGCCGAGCAATTTCCAAGTTGGCACTGCGCGCATGTGGGGTATCGGCCTGCTACCGCTGGGATGGTCGCGCTTTATGGATGTGGATGCAGCCGACCTTGCCAATATTGGCGGCGATGGTGAAAAGCTGCCCGCTTTCCAAAAATTCGCTGGGCTGTGCGATGTTTTGTGCGATGCGTCCTATAGCGAGGATGACCAGATCGCCGCCATGATTGATGGCATGCGCAAACTGATGAAGCCCAATCGCGATGAATCCAAAATCATGCGCGTTCACAAGGCTTTGATGGATGTAAAGCTCACCAGTGTTGCCGAATTCGCCGGCGAGGTTGCGATGAGCGTGCGCACGTTGGAACGCGTCTGCAGCCGCTATTTCGGCTTTCCGCCAAAGCTGCTGATGCGGCGCCAGCGGTTCATGCGCAGCTTGACGACATTCTTGCTCCATCAAGGTTCCAATTGGACCGAGGCGATGGATGAGCATTATCACGATCAAGCGCACTTCACCCGCGAATTCCGTGAATTTATGACGATGAACCCAACCGAATATGCGGCGCTGGATCATCCCGTTCTAGCGGCCTTTATGGCAGCGCGAGCCCGCGATTTTGGCTCGCCCGCGCAAACGCTGGATATGCCCGAAAGATAGGGGCTAGCAGCTCTGTACAACTGTGCTAATTGCACTGGTTCTATGACTGATCTGACCGACCAAAAAACCGCCGCGCTTGCCGCGATTTATGCCGCTGAAACGCTGGAAGCGTTGGATGAGCAGCGCGTCGCTGCTTTGGGCAAAAAGGGCTGGGTGAGCCTAGCGCTAAAAACGCTGGGCGGGATGAGCCCGGAAGAACGGACGCAGGCCGCCCCCGCAATCCAAGCGACCCGCAGTGAAGTCGCGGATAGCATTGCTGCGCGCAAAGCGGCATTGGAAAGCGCGGCTTTGGCAGAGAAGCTGGCGTCAGAAACGCTCGATCTCACCCTGCCGGCACCGGATACGAAAACCGGTTCTGTCCATCCCGTTTCTCAAGTGATGGACGAATTGGCAGAGATTTTTGCCGACCTTGGTTTCTCAGTGGCGACCGGGCCTGAGATTGAAGATGATTGGCACAATTTCACCGCGCTCAATATGGATGAAAGCCATCCAGCGCGCGCGATGCATGACACGTTTTACCTCCCTGATCCCGCCTCAAGTAGCGAAGCGGTAGGCGGAGACGAAAACGCCTCAAGTAGCGAAGCGGTAGGCGAACAAAAACGCATGTTGCTGCGCACACACACTTCACCCGTGCAAATCCGCAGCATGAAAGCAAATGGCGCGCCCATTCGCATCATCGCGCCGGGCCGTGTGTACCGCAGTGATAGCGATGCGACCCACACGCCCATGTTCCATCAGGTAGAGGGGCTTGTGATTGATAAGAACATTCACCTCGGCCACCTCAAATGGACGCTGGAAACCTTCCTCAAAGCGTTTTTCGAACGCGAGGATATCGTCCTGCGCCTGCGCCCATCCTACTTCCCATTTACTGAGCCATCGGTTGAAGTGGACGTGGGCTATGCCAATACTGGCGGACGGCGTGTAGTCGGCGGATCGGGCGATGATGATGGTCACGATTGGATGGAGCTGCTGGGCAGCGGCATGGTCAATCGCCGCGTTCTGGAAAGCGCCGGTGTGGACCCAGATGAATATCAAGGCTTTGCATTTGGCGTGGGCGTCGACCGGCTCGCCATGTTGAAATACGGGATGGATGATTTGCGCGCATTCTTTGACGGAGACGCGCGCTGGCTGTCGCATTATGGCTTTTCCGCCTTTGACCAGCCGACCCTTTCCGCAGGTGTAGGAGTGAAGCCATGAAATTCTCACTCACATGGCTGAAAGATCACCTCGAAACATCTGCAACTTTGGCTGAGATTACCGATGCGCTCAATGCAATCGGGCTTGAGGTTGAAGGCGTCGAAGATCCTGCGCAGCGTTTGGCGGGCTTCACCGTTGCCGAAGTGCTCACGGCTGAAAAACACCCCGATGCGGATAAGCTTCAAGTGCTGACCGTGAACACCGGATCAGGCGATCAGCTGCAAGTTGTGTGCGGCGCGCCCAATGCGCGTGCGGGGATGAAAGGCGTGCTGGGCCAGCCCGGCGCGGTTGTGCCATCCAATGGCATGAAGCTGAAGAAAAGCGCCATTCGCGGCGTGGAATCCAATGGCATGATGTGCAGCGTGCGCGAGCTGGAATTGGGCGAGGATCACGATGGGATCATCGAATTGCCCGCCGATGCGCCTGCTGGCCACAGCTTTGCCGATTATCACGGTTCATCGCCGATCATCGATGTAGCGATCACTCCCAACCGCCCTGATTGCATGGGCGTGCACGGAATTGCGCGAGATTTGGCAGCAGCTGGCCTTGGCACGTTAAAGCCGATTGCTTTTCCTAAGTTTGCAGCCAGCGGCGCTTGCCCGACCGAAATCCGCACAGATGATGCAGAAGGTTGCCCCGCATTTTATGGCCGCGTGATTACGGGCGTGAAAAACGGTGCATCGCCTGACTGGCTCCAGCAAAGACTGGCGAGTGCAGGGCAAAAGCCAATTTCGCTGCTGGTCGATTTGACGAACTATCTGATGCTTGCATTTGGCCGTCCAGCCCATGCCTATGATCTGGCGAAATTAACCGGAGCGGTTGTTGCTCGGCGTGCGAAAAATGGTGAGCAGATCGTCGCTTTGAACGACAAGACCTACACTCTGGACGACAGCATGACGGTTATCGCCGATGATGCGGGCGTGCATGATGTCGCAGGCATTATGGGCGGTTTGGAATCCGGTTGCAGCGCCGAGACCACCGACGTTCTGCTAGAGATTGCATACTTCAACCCAGCGCAAATTGGCGTGACGGGCCGCAAGCTGGGCCTCGCATCGGACGCACGCACTCGGTTTGAACGCGGCGTTGATCCGGCATTTCTGGATGATGGCCTGGACCTGCTCACCGGCTTGATCGTAGAGCTGGGCGGCGGGACTGCGTCTGAAGTTACACGCGCTGGTTCGCCTCCATCCGATGCGAAAGTGGTCGCGTTTGATCCGGCTCTCACCGCGTCTTTGGGCGGGGTGGATGTGGCCGAGGCTGAGCAGCGCCGAATTTTGGAATCGCTCGATTTTGAAGTGGGCGCCGACTGGAAAGTGACTTGCCCGCTGCGCCGCCACGATATTGAGGGGCCAGCCGATCTGGTCGAGGAAGTCGTACGCATTCACGGCCTTGACAATGTCGCCAGTGTGGCCTTGCCGCGTGCAGAAGGCGTGGCGCGTCCAACCGCTTCACCGGAACAAAAATTGGAGCGCAAATTGCGCCGCGCAGCCGCTGGTGCTGGCCTCGATGAAGCGATCACTTGGTCGTTTATTTCTGAAGAGGAAGCGGCACGAGTTGGCGGGGGTGTGTGGAGCCTCGACAACCCGATTTCAGAAGACATGAAAGTGATGCGGCCATCATTGCTGCCTGGGCTGCTATCGGCGGTAAAGCGCAATGTTGATCGCGGTGCGTCCAGCTTGCAATTGTTCGAGATTGGCCGGCGTTATTTGGCTGATGGAGAGCATCCTACGCTGGTGGCTGTTCTGGCCGGTGAGAAAACCGCGCGCGGCTGGGATACCGGCAAGCCTACGCATTTTGATGCCTATGATGCCAAAGCCATGTGCCTGCAATTGCTGGAGGCGGCAGGCGCTCCGGTGCACAAATTGATGGTAATGCCAGCGGAATCTATCGCCGACATTTATCATCCCGGCCAATCAGCGTCGCTCCGGCTTGGCCCCAAGAACCAGCTTGCGAGCTTTGGTACAATTCACCCCGCCATGCTGGATGCGTTTGATATTGATGTGCCGGTTGTGGCGCTGGGTATTCATTTGGATGCGATCCCTGCGCCTAAAGTGAAAAAGGGCGCATCGCCGAGTTTTGCACGGGCCGCTTACAGCCCGCCCGCTTTGCAAAGCGTGACGCGCGATTTTGCGTTCCTTGTGCCGGCTGAATTGCCCGCTGGTGATTTGCTGCGCAGCGTGAAGGGCGCAGATAAAGTGAACATTGTGGATGCGAAAATCTTCGATGTGTTCGCAGGACAAGGCGTGGCAGAAGGTAAGAAATCAATCGCTGTCGAAGTGACTCTTCAACCGCAAGAAAAGAGCTTCAAAGATGCCGAGCTGAAAGCGATTTCAGACGCGGTAATTGCAGCGGCGCAAAAGCAAGGAGCGGAGCTGCGCGGTTAAGCGCGGCGACGAAACTTCATGTCCGACACACCCAATTCACGCCGCACTTTCGCGATCATCTCGCACCCCGATGCCGGTAAAACCACGCTAACGGAAAAGCTGCTATTGCAAGGCGGGGCGATCCATTTGGCGGGCGAGGTGAAGGCGCGCGGCGATCAGCGGCGGGCGCGGTCTGACTGGATGAAGATTGAGCAGCAGCGCGGTATCTCTGTCACCTCATCCGTCATGACGTTTGAGCGGAACGGTGTGACGTTTAACCTGCTCGACACGCCGGGCCATGAGGATTTTTCGGAAGACACCTACCGCACGCTGACAGCTGTGGACAGCGCGATTATGGTGATTGATGCGGCCAAAGGTATCGAGCCGCAGACGCGCAAATTGTTCGAGGTATGCCGCCTGCGCAGCGTGCCGATCATCACTTTCGTCAACAAAGTCGACCGCGAAGGGCGGCCCATCTTTGAGCTATTGGATGAGATCGCCGATATGCTTGCTTTGGATGTTTCGCCACAAATGTTCCCGATCGGCATGGGCGGCGAGTTTCAAGGCATTCTCGATTATCAAAGCGGTAAGATCGCGCGGCCAGAAGGGGCATCGAAAGAATTCCTTGGCACTTACGATAGCGAAACCATTCCAGAAGACTTTGCTGAAAATGCAGAGCTTGCGCAGATCGGCTATCCTGAGTTCGATTTAGAAGCCTACCGGAATGGTGATTTGACGCCGGTTTACTTTGGATCAGCGCTGAAAAACTTTGGCGTCACTGAACTGATTGAGGCGATTGCGCAGCATGCTCCGCCGCCGCGTCCGCAGCCTGCTGGCGATGAAAAAATCGCGCCTGATCATAATGAAGTGACCGGCTTCATATTCAAAGTGCAGGCCAATATGGACCCCAATCACCGCGACCGCATTGCGTTTATGCGGCAGGTTTCGGGCACGTTTAAACGCGGTATGAAGCTCACCCCATCGGGCCTTGGTAAGCCCATCGCAATCCACTCACCGATCCTGTTTTTCGCGCAAGACCGCGAGATTGCTGATACGGCAGAGGCAGGCGATATCATCGGCATTCCGAACCACGGCACTTTGCGGGTTGGCGATACTTTGTCTGAGAAGAACCAGATCCGTTTCACTGGCTTGCCAAACTTTGCGCCGGAGATTTTGCGGCGTGTGCAATTGAAAGACCCAACCAAAACCAAGCAGCTTCGCAAAGCGCTAGATGATCTATCCGAAGAGGGTGTGATCCAAGTGTTCTATCCCGAACTTGGCGCGCAGCATATCGTGGGCGTGGTCGGGCAGCTGCAATTGGAAGTGCTAATCTCGCGGCTTTCGGCGGAGTATAAGGTTGAGGCCGGGCTAGAAGAAGCGCCCTTTGCCACCGCACGCTGGATTAGCGGGCCTGATGCCGCAATAAACACTTTCGAACAGTTCAACCGCGCAAACTTGGCCAAAGACCGCGACGGCGATCTGGTGTTCATGGCGAAGAGTGATTGGGACGTGAATTATCAGCAGGAACAAAACGCCGAGCTGACCTTTAGCGCCACGAAAGAACGCTAGCTTGCGGTGAGGCGCAGTTAGCGGCAAGAGGGCGGGTATGACTATTGCACCCTCTTTAACTTCTGGCCCGACTTCACAAATCTTCATCTCTCAGCAGCTGAAGCTGCATTACCTCGATTGGGGTAAGCATGATGCTGATGGCAATGCTAAGCCGCCGCTGATCCTTGTCCATGGCGGGCGCGATCATGCGCGCAGCTGGGATTGGACAGCTGAGAAACTGGCGCAGGATTATCACGTCGTTGCCATGGATCACCGCGGGCATGGCGATAGCGATTGGGTCTCCGACGGCAATTATCATGCCAATGATATGGTCTATGATCTGGCGCAACTGATCCATCAATTGGACGAAGGGCCAGTGCGGATTATTTCGCATTCCATGGGCGGCAATGTAGCGCTGCGCTATACTGGTATGTTCCCCGATATGGTGACAAAATTGGTCGCTATCGAAGGGTTAGGGCCAAGCCCCGAAGTGCGTAAGAAACAACGCGAAACCCCTTACCCGCAGCGCGCGGCAGAATGGATCGCGAAAAAACGCAAGGCATCGGGGCGCACTCCGCGAAAGTATGATTCGATAGAAGCTGCCTTCGCGCGGATGATTGAAGAAAACTCATATCTGACCGAGGAACAGGCACGCCATCTGACCATTCACGGGGTCAATCGGAATGAGGATGGAACTTATACTTGGAAGTTTGATCCGCATCTTAATGTGTGGGGCGTTGAGGATATTGGTGATGAGTTTGTTGAGCAGACTTGGGGCGCAATAACATCGCCCACTCTACTGCTTTACGGCGCGGATAGCTGGGCCAGCAATCCGGCAAAAGATGGACGGATCAAGCATTTCAAAACGGCAGAAGTGGTGGAATTTGAGAAAGCTGGCCACTGGCTCCATCACGATCAGTTCGACCGCTGGATGACAACATTGCGGGACTTTTTGTGACAGGAGCTCGCGCCAAAACTCGCCATACAGGCAGCTGTCATTGCGGCGCGGTGCAATTTGCAATTACCAGCGATTTTCCTGAGCTGACGCAGTGTGATTGCTCAATCTGTATCCGCAAAAACGCTCTTATGGCGCGGGTGCATGAAGATGATTTTGAGATGCTTGCGGGCGAGGATGCGCTCACCGAATATCGTTGGCACACCAAAACCGCGCGGCACTTCTTTTGCAAAACCTGCGGAATTTACCCCTTTCACCGCAAACGGATTGCACCCGATAGTTACGGCGTGAATGTGTTTTGCCTAGACGGATTTGACCCTAAAGGCATTCCCGTGCGCCAAGCCGTAGGCAAGGAGATGGATTGATGGCTGAATTTTCAAACGAACTGTCTGACAAGCACATTGCGATGATTGAAGCCCAACCAATGTTCTTTGTGGCGACCGCGACGATGACGGGGCGGATAAATTTATCGCCAAAAGGGTATGACGCATTTCGTGTGCTGTCGCCCAAACGGGTCGCTTATCTTGACCTTGGCGGATCGGGCAATGAAACCCATGCGCATCTGGCGGATGATGGCCGGATCACCATTATGTTCAACAATTTTCAGCAACCAGCCAACATTTTACGGATTTATGGGCGCGGCATTCCTATTTTGCCGCAGGATGATGGTTGGGAGAAGCTGGCCGCGCATTTCACTTTGCTGCCCGGCACTCGGCAGATTTTCGTGATTGATGTCGAAAGCGTGCAAACCAGCTGCGGCTGGGGCGTGCCCAAAATGACGTTTGAAGAAGAGCGCGACACTTTGAAAAAGGCGCACCGGCAATCCAATCCGGATGAATGGACGGCGAAAATGTCGACCCGGATCAGCAGCATTGACGGCCTGCCAACCCGCGCGACGGACCGCTTCATCGCAGGCGATGAGTAGTAGGGCTGCCCATTAATTGAGCATCAGCTTAATAATTAGGCAGCTATTCAGTGTTCTTCCTTGTGTAAATACGTAAAAACCTAAGATTCTCTGCCTGTTAGAGAGTCTGGCACGGTCTCTGCAAAGCTCCCCAGGTCGGAAACGGGTCCGACTATTTTCAGGGGGCAAAGATGAAATTCATCATCGCCGTAATTAAACCGTTCAAACTTGATGAGGTCCGCGAAGCGCTGGGCGGCATCGGTGTTGCGGGCATGACCGTATCCGAGGTTAAAGGCTTCGGACGGCAAAAAGGCCAGACCGAGATTTATCGCGGGGCTGAATATTCAACCAACATGCTGCCAAAGGTGAAGTTAGAGATAGCTGCCAGCGATGAGATCGCTGACCAAGTGGTCGAAACCATTCAAAGCACAGCCAGCACAGATGCGATTGGAGACGGAAAAATCTTCGTCCTCGATCTCGCTAATGCGACCCGTATTCGTACAGGCGAAGCTGGCGAGACAGCATTGTGAGCGGGCGCATGATTAGGAAAAAATTCAAAATGGATCGCAAATTTCTATCGCTTGCTAGCTTGGGTCTTGCTGGCCTAGCCGCAGCGCAGCCGGCATTCGCCGCGCCCGCAGCAGAAGCTGCCGCCGCCGTGCCAAACCCAGGCAATAACGCATGGATGATGACATCGACTGTCCTCGTCCTGCTGATGATTATTCCGGGCCTCGCATTGTTTTATGGCGGTCTAACCCGCTCGAAAAACATGCTGTCCACCATGACGCAGATCGGTGCAACCGCTGCTCTTGCCATGCTAATTTGGGTTATGTGGGGCTTTAGTCTCGCATTTGGTTCTGAACCTATCGAAGGCTTCATGGGGCAGTTCATCAGCGGCGGAAGCTACTTCCTCGCCGGAATGAGCGCAGAGACAACCGCTGCAACCTTTACCGATGAAGTGATTAGCGAATACGTCTTCGTCAGCTTTCAAATGACCTTTGCCGCGATTACCGCTGCACTGATTTTGGGCGCAACGGCGGAACGGATGAAGTTCAACGCGGTTATGGCATTCGTGCCGATCTGGCTGACGATCGTTTATTTCCCGATCGCTCACATGGTTTGGGCCGGTGACGGACTGTTGGCTAAAGATGGCGCGCTTGATTTTGCTGGCGGCACTGTGGTGCACATTAACGCCGGTGTATCGGGTCTGGTGCTTGCCTATCTTCTTGGCAAACGTCGCGGCTACCCAGCTGAGCCAATGCCGCCGCACAGCCTTGTAATGACGATGGTTGGCACAGGCCTGCTGTGGGTTGGTTGGTTCGGCTTTAACGCTGGTTCGGCTTTGGAAGCAGACGGATTTGCTGGCCTTGCGATGATCAACACATTCGTTGCGACCGCGGCTGGTGCGCTGACCTGGATGGTGATCGAGCGTATTGCGGGCCATAAGGGTTCTGCATTGGGCTTCTGCTCAGGCGTGATCGCTGGCTTGGTCGCTGTAACACCGGCTGCTGGTAATAGCGGACCGTTTGGCGCGATCCTGCTCGGCATTGCATCGTCCGCCGTTTGCTACTTCTTTGTTGCGAAGGTCAAAGCCAAGTTCGGCTATGACGATAGCTTGGACGCATTCGGTATCCACGGCGTTGGCGGCATTGTTGGCGCTATTGGTACCGGCCTTGTCTACCAGCCATTCCTTGGCGGCCCTGGCGACGGTTCAACCGCGCTTGGTGCGCAGCTTTGGACGCAAACATTCGGCGTTCTTGTCACGATTGGTTGGGCCGGTATCGGCACGCTGATCGCTGCCGGAATTGTCAAAGCGGTTATTGGCCTCAGGGTTGATGAAGAAACCGAAGTTGATGGCCTCGACATCTCCGAACACGGAGAGCGCGCTTACAACTAACACCCAGTTTGGTGGGGGGAGGAACCTCTCCTCTCCCTCCTCCTCCCACCAACCCATGTTCCTCCTGCGAACGAACAACTTTATATAGGCCGGGGCGGCAAGATCGCTCCGGCCTCTTTTTTGATGGGAAGGGACTGTGCGCTAGGCTGCGCCTTTAATGTAGTTCGCGCTGCGTTCGCCGATCATAATGCCCCGCGACCCATAGGTCGCAAACATATGGTCAGAGCATTATGCGGCGCTTTTAATGAAGTTCGCGCTGCGTTCGCCGATCATATTGCCCCGCGACCCATAGGTCGCAAACATATAATCAGAGCATTATGCGGCGCTTTTAATGAAGTCCGCGCAGCGTTCGCCGATCATAATGCTCGGAGCGTTCGTGTTGCCGCTGACGATTTTCGGCATGATGGAGGCGTCGGCGATCCATAGCCCGTCGACCCCGCGCGCTTTCAGCTTGGCATCCACTACGCTGCCTTCATCACTGCCCATCCGGCATGTGCCCACAGGGTGATAGACGGTATCAGAACGCTGACGGATCAAAGCGTCGAGCGCGGCATCATCATTGAGATCAATTTCATAACGGTCCGCTGGCGCATAGTCTGACAAAGGCGGCGCATCGACAATCCGGTGCGACAAGCGAATGCCTTCTCGCAAAACGGCAATATCGCGCTCATCATCCAAGAAATTGGGATCAATCTTTGGCGCATCGGCGGCATTGCCGGTGCTCAATCGCACCGTACCGCGGCTTTCCGGACGCAGCACACAGGCATGAAGAGAAAAGCCGTGGCCTTTCACTTTTTCGCGTCCGTGATCCTCCAACATGGCAGGCACGAAATGCCATTGCACATCGGGTGCTGGCGCATCAGGCATAACGCTCCAGAACCCGCCTGCCTCAGCATAGGGCGTGGTCATAATGCCGGTCTTTTTAAAGCGGTGTTCAATGATCGCGGTGGCCATGCGCCAAGTCGCGGTCAGACTGTCACCAATAGTATCGGTGGAGTCGGTCTCCCAGCTGGAGACATAGTCGATGTGGTCTTGAAGCTCGCTGCCGACAGCTGCTTTATCGGTTACAACGTCAATTCCGTGCTCTTGCAAATGATCACCCGGACCAATGCCTGATAGCATCAGGATTTGGGGCGAGTTAAACGCACCCGCTGACAAGATCACGCCTTTGCGCGCGCTTATAACTTCGCTTTTACCGCCGCGCTTAATCGCCACGCCGGTTACGCGGCCTTCTTCGACCACCAATTTCTCGACCAAAGTGCCTGTGCGAATGTCTAAGTTCGCGCGGCCCCGCAATGGTTCTACATAGGCGCGGGATGCAGTGCAACGTTCACCGTCACGCTGGGTGACTTGGTAAAGGCCAAAACCCGCTTGCTCGGCATCGTTAAAGTCGCTTGTCGTCGTCAGCTGCAGTTTCGCCGCCGCTTCAACAAAGGCGGTGCTGGTGGGGTTGGGCCATTTCTGGTCAGAGACACCCAATGGGCCGTCGCCGCTATGAAACGCATCACTGCCTCTTACATTCCCCTCTGACTGTTTGAAGTAGGGCAGCACGTCTTCATAGGCCCAGCCATCGCAGCCCAAATCGCCCGCCCAATTGTCGTAATCCCATGCGTTGCCGCGAATATAGACCATGGCATTGATCGCGCTTGACCCGCCGAGGCCGCGCCCGCGCGGTTGGTATCCGATGCGTCCGTTCAGCCCCTTCTGCGGGACGGTTTCAAATTTGTAGTTCGCGCTATCGGGAAGGAAGGGAAAGAGGCCGGGAGTACGCACGCGGATGCCGTTGTTGCGCCCGCCCGCTTCAAGCAAGCAAACGCTGGATTTGCCATCTTCCGCCAATCGTCCGGTTACTGCGCTGCCAGCACTGCCGCCGCCGATAACGACATAATCAAACTCGTCCATAACGCTTCCTCTACCCATCGGGCTTTTGCCCATTGTGCGGGACGCTAGGCAGGCTTTACCGGATTCGCAATTGCGTTGTTCTCAACAACCGGTTTCGCTTCGAGCTTGCGCGCCTTCCACCGATCCCGGATCATATCAGAAGTTTCGCGGCTGCCATCATGGCTCCAACCCGGCTCCCGCAAAAGATAGCTGAGTTTGTGCCGCCACGGCGCGCGGATGATATCGCTAATCATGCCGATCCATTCGTGGAACACTGACCACAGAATGTTGAAACTGCCCAATTGTTTGATGATGCCGTAGCGGATGCGTTCTTCATCAGTTTCTGCCTCAAAAGTGCCAAACATCTTGTCCCAGATGATGAAGACACCGGCATAGTTCCGGTCGAGATAACGCGGGTTTGTAGCGTGGTGCACGCGGTGGTGGCTGGGTGTGTTCATCACCGCTTCGAACCAACGCGGCATGCGGTCAATTGCCTCTGTATGGATCCAGAATTGATAGACCAGATTAAACCCGCCAGCGATGGCGATCATGCCGGGGTGAAAGCCGAGTAGTATCAGCGGTAAAGCGAACAGCAGCCCGAAGGTGAAACTGCCCGTCCACGTCTGACGCAGAGCTGTAGAAAGGTTATAGTGCTGGCTGGAATGGTGGTTCACATGGGCGGCCCACATCCAGCGAATCCGGTGACCAGCGCGGTGCACCCAGTAATATTTCAGATCATCCAGCACAAAGCACAGCGGCCATGCCCACCAAACGCTCCACCATTCTGGCCCAAGGTCAAAGATCCGGTATTCATAGGCGCCGATAAATATCGCCACCGCAAAGCCGCCGAAAAGTCCGCCAGCAACGGTTGAACCAAGGCCAAAGCCTAGGCTGACCAGAGTGTCTTTTGGCTCATATGCTTCACGCGCTTTGAGCCGCGCCCAGATCATCTCGATCAAGATGGCCAGAACAAAAAACGGCACAGCATATTGAGTAGGAGAGAAATCAGGCATTGGCGTTTCTATAACCGATTGATCGCATCTGCCCAATATCCGGGCTTTTCGACCGACAGTCGCACGGCCCCGAACTGGGTTTCGCGTGGGTCTACTTCAATCGCATCAACCACTTCGCGCACCCTTGCAGAGCTGATGAGGACACGGCCTGCGAACTGATTGCCATGCCGTTTGATCAGCATAATCCGGCCATTTGCATCTTTTGCCAATGCAGCGTCCCCCTTTCGCGAAATGGCAGTGTGAACAGGGACAAAGCCTGCTTCCACCTCGCCAGCTGCGCGCGCCACATCATCCTCACTCGAAAGACTGGGCTTGCCGCCAAGCTTTAACCAGTAGGCTAGCCCCGCCAGCGCGAATATCGCCAGCAAGGATACGCCAAATTGGATCAGGGCAAAGGGTATTTCCATCAGATGCATGGGTTGGCACGGGCGGCGGATTGCGGCAAGCTCTCTTCCTTAAGGGAGACTGCCAAAATGAAATTCGCATCCTTCGCATTTGCCGCTGCCACTATCGCGCTTGCTGCTCCGCTCAGTGCTGACAATCATCTTGATCCCGTTGCCGAAGTTGCGGCGCAATCAGAGCGCACCAGCCGCGTCGCGCAGCAATTGTGGGATTGGGCAGAGCTTGGCTATTTGGAAACGCGCTCCACCGGTCTTTTGCAAGAAGAGCTAAAGGGTCAGGGTTTTCGAATTGATGCAGGCGTCGCCGATATTCCTACCGCTTTTGTTGCGGAATGGGGCAGCGAAGGGCCAGTTATCGCGATTTTGGCCGAATTTGATGCTTTGCCGGGGATCAATCAATCCGCCAGTTCTGAGCGTGATCAAATCGCTGGCAAAAATGCAGGTCATGCTTGCGGGCATAATCTTTTTGCCGCCGGTTCGCTGACGGCCGCGATTGCGGTGAAGCGCTGGCTTGAGAAAACCGGCACTCCGGGCCGCGTTCGGCTTTACGGAACGCCAGCCGAAGAAGGCGGGTCGGGCAAAGTCTATATGACGCGGGCCGGCCTGTTCGAAGATGTCGATATTGCGATCCATTGGCATGCCGATGATGAAAATAGCGCAGCGGCGCAAACCTCGCTTGCCAATCGTTCGGCAAAGTTCCGTTTTACCGGCGTATCTGCTCATGCCGCTGGTGCGCCTGAACGCGGACGCTCTGCTCTCGATGGGGTAGAAGCGATGAACATGATGGCCAACATGATGCACGAACATATGCCGCAGGATGCGCGCATGCATTATGTTGTGACCAGCGGCGGAAATGCTCCCAATGTTGTGCCTGATTTCGCTGAGAATTTTTACTATGTGCGTCATCCAGACCCGGCTGGCGTCGATGCGATTTGGACACGTTTAGAGGCAGCGGCAAAAGGCGCGGCAATGGGCACAGGAACCAAAGTGGAATGGGAAGTCATCCACGGAAACAATCCGCTGCTGGTGAACGAATCTCTGGCAAAAGTGATGGATGCAAAGCTGCGCTCATTGGGCGGAGTGGAATACACTGCGGAAGAGCGCGCATGGGCCTCTGGCATTTCAAAAACGCTGGGTGAAGGCGCGAAACCACTGTCCAATGCGGCGAAGATCGGGCGCTATTCGCGTAGCCTTGGTTACGGATCAACCGATGTCGGCGATGTCTCTTACGCTACACCAACCGTTGGCGTTCGCACCGCGACTTGGGTGCCGGGGACCAGTGCACATACTTGGCAGGCGGTTGCGGCCAGCGGGCATTCCATCGGGCATAAAGGCACACAATTGGCGGCCAAAGCGATGACTTTGATGGCGGTGGAACTCTTCACCAATCCGCAGCTTCGCGGCGATGCTAAGCGCGAATTTGATGCTGCCCGCGGTGAAAACTACACATACAAATCCTTGCTTGGCGACCGCGAACCGCCACTGGATTACCGCAAGTAAGTTAGTCCGACGCTTCGCCCGCCAGCATATCGACTGTGGGCCGCACCGCCGAAATATCATAGCCAGCTTGCTGCGCCGCTATTGCGATCTCTGCCGGCGCATCGCCCAGTCGCGCGCGAGCCAAAGCCCATAGCAATGTTGAGCGCGTTCCGCTGCGGCAATAGGCCAGCACTTTGCCATCGGTGGCCTTAATCGCTTCAGCCAATGCATCCACTTGCGGCAAGCTAAAGCCGGAGTGACCGACAGGGATCGCCAGATATTCCATGCCAGCCGCACGGGCCGCCGACTCGATAACATCGCCTTGCGGTTCATCAGGCGATTCGCCGTCCGGCCGGTTGTTTACGATGAGTGTGACGCCTTCTTCTGCGGCTTTGGCAACTTCATCAAGGCCGATCTGGGGGCTAGCCAGCATAGTGTCAGACAGGGTTCGAAAGTCGCTCATAAATTGGCCTCCAGTCACCAAAATTTGCCGTAAAACGTCAAGAAATGTTGAGATTTGTTGAAAAAAGTCACCTTTTGCAGCGAAACTGTGCCCCTCAAGCGCTTGCTAGGCAAGCCCCGAGCCTATGCGAAAATGTCACATTTTTTCGTCATTGGAACAGGATTATTTAAATTATTCGCTTGCGAAGTGATTCTGAGCTATATCGCGTAACAAATTCGGCGGAGTCTCTTTTGATTTTTGGAGTTCCGCTGTGCGAGGTTCGGATATCGCCGACGGATCTTGGCTAAGTTTTTTGGCGATGTGACAGGGTACGACGAGAATTATGGGTTACGATAGAGGACGCCGTAAAGGCCGGGATAAACGCGACGGTTTTGGTGAAGATAGCTTCGATCCGTTTGGCGGCGGGGGCGACAATTTCCCACCTCGCGATAATTTTGGCGGCGGCGGTGGTGACCGTTACGGCGGCGGCGGAGGCGGTGATCGCTTCGGTGGCGGCGGACGCGGCCCTGGCGGTCCAGGCGGCGGTGGTCGCGGCGGCCCGGGCGGTGGCGGCGGTGAAGGCGGCGGTTTCAACCGCATGCCTGCTCAAGTGGTCGGCACTGGCAAAGGCACAGTGAAATTCTTCAATTCGCAAAAAGGTTTTGGTTTTGTCGCTCAAGAAGGCGGCGGCGAAGACGTGTTCGTGCACATTAGTGCGGTTGAGCGCGCGGGCCTTTCCGGCCTTGCAGAAGGCCAAGAGCTAGAATTCAATCTGGTGGATCGCGGCGGCAAAGTGTCCGCGCAGGATCTGCAAGTCGTTGGCGAAGTGATCGCTGTCGAGGAAAAAAGTGCACCGCCGCAGCGCGAGCTGACCGGCGATAAAGCGACCGGCACGGTGAAATTCTTCAACGCAATGAAAGGCTTTGGTTTCCTCACCCGTGATGATGGCCAACCGGACGCATTTGTGCACATTAGCGCGGTTGAACGCTCTGGCCTGTCTGCGATCAATGAAGGCGAAAAGTTCGAATTTGACCTCGAAGTTGACCGACGAGGCAAATATTCGGCCGTCAATTTGGTGCCAGTGCAAAGCTGACCAATTGATCTTCATGGCCGCCTGAACCCAACTTGCGAGCGGCCATAGAAAAAGGATAGATGGCGGCTCCACAACGGGGTCGCCATTTTCCGTTTCAGAGCGCGATTTCCGCGCCAAAATTTCAAGAGGTTCCATTATGTCTATCACCCCGCTTATGCCCACATACCCCCGGTGCGGCGTGCGTCCTGTGCGCGGCGAGCATTGTCATTTGATCGACGAGGATGGCACGCGCTATCTCGATTTCGCCAGCGGCATTGCGGTGAATTTGCTCGGCCATTCACACGAAGGCTTGATCGGCGCGATCCAAAAACAAGCGGCTGATCTAATGCATGTGTCCAATATGTATGGCAGCCCGCAAGGCGAGGAGCTGGCGCAGCGGCTGGTCGAAAATACCTTTGCCGACACGGTCTTCTTCACCAATTCGGGCGCTGAAGCGGTCGAGGCTGCGATTAAAACCGCGCGCGCTTACCACCAGCATAAAGGCGATACGCAGCGCAGCGAGTTGATCACTTTCACCAATGCGTTTCACGGACGGACGATGGCGACGATCAGCGCATCCAGCCAGACCAAAATGCATCACGGGTTTGCGCCCTTGCTCGACGGGTTCAAATATTGCGAATTTGACGATTTGGAAGCGGCCAAGGCGCTGATTACCAGCAAGACAGCGGGCTTTCTGGTTGAGCCAATTCAGGGCGAGGGCGGCATTCGTCCTGCATCCCAAGAGTTTATGGCTGGCCTGCGTGCGCTCGCGGATGAGCATGATTTGATGCTGGTTCTTGACGAAGTGCAATGCGGCATGGCGCGCACCGGCAAATTGTTTGCCCATGAACATTACGGTATTGAACCAGACATTCTAGCCAGTGCAAAAGGGATCGGCGGCGGCTTCCCATTGGGCGCATGCCTCGCCACTGAAAAAGCTGCGCGCGGCATGGGTTTCGGCACGCATGGATCAACCTATGGCGGCAACCCGCTGGCCATGGCGGCAGGCGGCGCTGTGATGGACGCAGTGGCGAATGAAGAATTCCTCGCCAGCGTCACGGAAAAGGGTGAAAAAATCCGTCAACGACTCGAACAGTTCATCGGCAATTATCCTGAGCTGTTCGAATTGGTTCGGGGCAAAGGCTTGATGCTGGGCATTAAGATGAAAGTCGAAAGTCGCGCTTTCTATGTGCATCTGCGCGACAATCACGATCTGCTTACGGTTGCTGCTGGCGATCAAACCTTGCGGGTTCTTCCCCCGCTGGTGATTGGCGATGCTGAGATTGACGAGTTTTTCGAAAAACTCTCATCTGGCGCTGCTGATTTCAAAGTGCCTGAGGCTGCGTGATGGCGCATCAGCACTTCCTTGATCTCTCCGATGCAGGCGGCGATGCCATCGCTGCGATGATTGCCGATGCGATCGACCGTAAAGCTGCGCGCGGCAGTTGGCCCAAGGGCAAAGCCGATAGCGATAAGCCTTTGGACGGCTTTGTTTTGGCGATGATCTTTGAAAAAAGCTCGACCCGAACCCGCGTCAGTTTTGATATGGCGATGCGGCAATTGGGCGGTAGTGCGCTGATTCTAGACAGCCCGACCAGCCAGCTTGGCCGCGGGGAAAGTATTGCCGATACGGCCCGCGTTCTCAGCCGGATGTGCGATGCAATTATGATCCGGACCGATGATCATTCCAAGATTGAGGAAATGGCGCAGCATGCCAGCGTGCCGGTAATCAACGGCCTAACCGATCGTTCGCATCCCTGCCAGATTGTCGCTGATCTATTGACGGTTATTGAGCATGGCAAAGCTCTGCCGGGCTTAGAAGTTGCTTGGTTTGGCGATGGCAACAATGTGCTGCATTCTGTCCTAGAAGCGGCGGCGCTGATGAAGTTCAATGTGCGCGTTGCAACACCGGCGGGATATGAGCCTGAGGCCGAATTTGTTGATATGGCGCGAGCGGCGGGCTCTACTGTTTTGCTCACTCAAGATGCTGCGAATGCAGCGCGCGGAGCGGATGTGATCGTCACCGATACTTGGATTTCCATGGGTCAGGATGATGCGGCGGAAAAGCGCGCTGCGATGATGCCCTATCAGGTCAATTCGGCTTTGATGGATGCAGCGAAGGATGATGCAATTTTCCTCCACTGCCTGCCTGCTCATGTCGGCGATGAAGTGAGCGAGGATGTGTTCGAAGGAAGCGCTTCTGTCGTCTTTGATGAGGCAGAAAACCGCATTCACGCGCAAAAGTCGGTCCTGCTATGGAGTTTGGGATTGCTTGGCTGAACCAGCCCGAATGAGTGAAGGACCACCCTCTTACTCTTTTGAACTGCAACCCCATATAGACGCCCATGGCTGAACAGACAGAAACTTTCGCCGACCAATTGCTTGGCTTTACGCTGCCGGATCGCAGCGCGCGTGGGCGCGTCGTGCGATTAGACGCGCTAGTCGATGCGGTGCTGGCAGCGCATGATTATCCTGCGCCGATCAAGCATTTGTTGGCAGAGGCTTTGGTGCTGGGCGCGCTGATGGGCGGATTGCTGAAAGGCGATGGCGCGCAGATGACGATGCAAGCACAGACCAAAGGCGGCGCTGTGCGCTTGCTGGTGTGTGACTACCGCGACGGCGAAATGCGCGGCTATGCCGATTTTGATGAAGATGCGCTGGGCGAACTTGGGGCAAACCCATCGCTTTCGGCGCTCTTCGGAGACGGCTATCTTGCGATCACTTTTGAGACAGAAAAGGCTCAGCGATATCAGGGGATTGTGCCGCTCGAAGGCGAAACTCTTGCACAGGCTTGTGAGAGCTATTTTGTGCAATCAGAACAGCTTCCGACACTTCTCAGCGTAGCGATCCGATCCGGCGACAAGGGATGCATAGCAGGCGGATTTCTAGTGCAGCATCTTGCCGATGGTGAAGAGGGCCGCGAAAGACTCCACGTCCGCCTCGATCATCCCGATTGGGAGCATATCAGCGCGATTGCAGGCACTATTAGCCATGAAGAACTGGTCGATAAGGAACTTTCGATGGAAGCGCTGGTTTGGCGACTTTTCCATGAAGAAGCGCAAGTCTTGGTCCAACCAGGCGCGCAATTGTCGCGTGGATGCCGCTGTACGCCGGAGCACTATGAAAAACTGATCAAACGCTTCCCTGCAGATGAGCAAGATGCCATGCGTAATGAGATGGGTGCGATTGTAGTCGACTGCGCGTTCTGTTCGCGCGAGTTCTCGCTCGATATTTAGCGCTTTATCGTTGATCAGCAACGGTTCATCGTAGAAAAACTAGACTTTCGCATTATCGCACAACCGCATGGTAAGAGAAATCGTGATGAAACTTGGCAAACCTACAATGCTGTTTTCTGTGCTGCTTTCCGGAGCGGGTGCGATTGCGCTCGGCCTCAGCGTCTTGGTTGCTGCACCAATTTCGGCGCAATCTGGCGGCCCTTCGCTGCTTAGCCGCCTTGCTAAGGGAGAGTGGACCGTTCGCTTCCGTGGCGGCGGCACTGAACGCAAGATCTGCGTGAAAACCGGCCAAGAGCTTATCCGACTTCAGCACTCAGGGGCGCAGTGTAAGCCATTGTCGACTGATGATGGCTCGACCGAAGTGACCGTGAACTACAATTGCCCGGGTAAGGGTTATGGCCGGACAAGCATCCGGCGTGAGACCTCTTCTTTGGTCCAGATTGAGAGTCAGGGTTTTGCTAATGGTCGCCCATTTCAATTGCGGGCCGAGGCGCGCCGAACGGGTTCTTGCCGATAAAAGCGCGATTGCGCGGGCGCGATAAACCGCTAAATCGCTTTCATGGATTTAGATACACAATCAGGAAAACCGACCGCAGTTGTTCTGCTTTCAGGCGGGCTGGATTCAATGGTCAGTGCTGCGCTTGCGCGGGAGCAGGGCTTTGAAATTGTCGCATTGACGATCAATTATGGCCAGCGGCATGTGCGCGAGATTGAAGCAGCTGCAGCAATCGCTGAAAAGCTTGGCGCGCGGCGGCACATTGTTCAGGATTTGGATTTGCGCGCATTTGGCGGGTCGGCGCTTACCGATGACATTCCCGTGCCTAAAGGAGGTGTGGGGGATGATATTCCGGCGACTTACGTGCCTGCACGCAATCTCTTATTCTTATCGCTGACTGTTGCCTGCGCAGAAGCAGCAGGCGCGCATGATGTCTTTATCGGCGTCAATGCGCTAGATTACTCCGGTTATCCCGACTGCCGACCTGAGTTCATTGAGAGTTTTGCTGAAACCGCGCGACTGGGCACGAAAGCTGGTGTTGGAGGTCAGCCATTCACCATTCACGCGCCGTTGCAACATATGTCAAAAGCTGACATCGCATCTGAGTGTTATCGCCTAGGGTTGGACCCGGCGCAAAGCTGGTCTTGCTATGATCCAACGGAAGATGGGAAAGCTTGCGGTGAATGCGATTCCTGCCGGCTAAGGCGCAAGGGTTTTGCAGAAGCTGGGCTTGAAGATGGGACGCAATACGCAGCCTAAAAAGGCGCATGGGAGAGAAGCACGTAATGTCGGAAAACACTTCTGAAACAGCAAGCGGTCCTTCGGCGCAAAAGGTGCCAGCTTACAGCTGGTATGCGCTTGGCGTACTGGTTATCGTCTATGTGCTGAACTTTGTCGATCGGCAGATCCTGTCGATCCTCGCCAATGATATCAAAGCTGATTTGAACGTAGAGGATGACTATCTGGGCTTCCTCTATGGAACCGCCTTCGCAGTGTTCTATTCACTCTTTGGTATTCCATTGGGCAAGTTGGCCGATAGCTGGAAGCGTGTGCGCCTGCTGGCAATTGGCCTTGCCCTGTGGTCGACGATGACGGCACTTTCTGGCTTGGCGAAGAATGCGACCACGCTGACCGTCGCTAGGATTGGTGTGGGCGTGGGTGAGGCTACAGCCAGCCCATCCGCTTACTCGCTGATCTCGGATTGGTTTCCCGCTAGGCTTCGCGCAACGGCGCTCGCGATTTATTCCTCTGGCCTCTATATCGGCGGGGGGCTTTCTCTGTTGCTTGGCGCAGAAATCGTTGATCGGTGGAACGCAGCCTATCCGAATGGAGAATTTTACGGGATTGCGGGCTGGCAGGCCGCATTTTTGGGCGTTGGCATTCCCGGCCTCTTGCTCGCGCTATGGGTCATGACTTTGAAGGAGCCAGTGCGCGGAGCAATTGATGGATTGGAAACGCCAGAAGACCCCAAACCATTTTCCGGATTTTTTCAGGAACTGCTGCAAGTCATTCCGCCGTTTACCTTGTGGGGAGCTTTCCGGCGCGGGCCCAAAGCCTTTGTGGTCAATGTCGCGGGCTTGGTGTTCTTCGCTGGTTTAGCGCTTGTGCTGACAATCCTGGTGCCTGCGTCGGCGAATATTTTCGCGTTTGTGTCAGACCAATGGCTGTTCTTGGGTGTCGGCTATTACGCCGTATTCAGCTGGGCGGCTGGGTTGCGTGAGCGTGATCGTCCAACCTTTGAGCTAACATGGGGCTCACCTGCGTTCCTGAGCGTTATTCTTGGCTACGGAATGATTGCATTCATGGCCTACACCGCGTCTTACTGGGGTGCCCCCTATGCAGAGCGCGCGCTCGGTGCGACAAAGTCCGAACTCGGCCTCTTCCTAGGCGCTCCGGGTGCGGTCGCTGGTTTTCTCGGGGTGATTCTAGGGGGGCGCACCGCCGACGCTCTGCTGCAAAAGCGGTCTGACGGCCGCATTTGGGTGCTGCTTTTTGGCCTGCTTGCACCGCTTCCTCCAGCATTGATCGCCTATACAACGGATAATTTGGTCACGTTCTACATCGCTAGCTTCTTCTCAAGCGCATTGATTGCAAGCGCATTGGGAGCAGCGGCTGCAACCAGTCAGGCGTTGGTTTTGCCAAGAATGAGGGGGCTGGCAACGGCGACTTTCTTCATTGCGACAACGCTTGTCGGTTTGGGTCTGGGGCCGTTTATGGCTGGCTACGTTTCCGCAGTGAATGGAGATGATCTGTCAATCGGAGTGCTGTCGACTTTCGTCGCAGTTCCGCCTGGTCTGCTGCTGATCCTTGCGGCCCTAAAACTGGTTCCCAAAGCAGCGGACACAGTCTTGGAGCGGGCTGAAGCAGCTGGTGAAGCGTCACTGTCACTCACAGAGCAGTAGCAGTTTGGGCTCTTTTAACTGGCTTCAAACACTCCGCATGCAATGCGTGGGCCGGCGGCTCCGGCTGGATCGCTCTTGTAATCATCGGGTCCAGCGTGGATCATAATCGCTGTGGAGTCCGCATCTAGGATATGCTTGGCAGCGCCTTGCGCAGTGCCAGCGACCGGCAATGAAATTTCAGCAAGGCCGTCTTCAGCAATAGTGATATTTGGGAAATCGCCAAGATGCGGCCCGTCATCGCTTAGCTTGCCGTGTGAGACTTCAGCAGGATTGAGGTGTCCGCCGGCTGATTTGAAATCGGGTGCGTCACACGCGCCAGTTGTATGGAAGTGAAGTGCTTTTTCGCCTGGGGGCATGCCCGACAAGGTTACTTTAAGTGAAAGCGCATTGCCTGTCTCTATGATTGAGGCAAGGCCAACATTGGCGCCAGCAGCATCACTAATGGATGCAGAGGCCAAAGTCGTTGGCAATGTTTCCGCTGTGTCGGATTGTGTTTCTGTTTCAGGTGCGCAGGCCGCAAGGCTTATCGTGCCAAGGGCACCTATGATGTTTTTAACCTTCATACTTCTCACCACTTCGTATTTGGATTGCGCAAAACAAAAGGGGCCGGATTGCTCCGGCCCCTCCTGAAAATTGCCTTAAGCGAGGCTTACATACCTGAACCAGGTCCGTAAGTCACTTCCACGCGGCGGTTTTGCAGTTCGCGTACACCGTCTTCTGTTGGAACACGGTTTTGCGATTCGCCAAACGCTTCGCTTGCAATCCGGCCATCCGGAATGCCGCGACCCGCAAGGTACTGACGTACTGAGGAGTTACGACGTTCGGACAGTCCGACGTTGTAAGTTACTGAGCCTGACCGGTCAGCGTGACCAGCAAGCATCACTTGAGCCATACCGCAATCTGCATAAGCGCTAACCGCATTATCCAGAATTGTTGCCGCTTCCGGTGTGATATCCGACTGATCCCAGTTGAAGAATACGATGTAAGGACCGGTGTTGCACACTGCCGCTGGTGGCGGAGGAGGTGGCGGTGGTGGTGGCGGTGGTGGTGGCGGTGCAGTAGGCACTACCGGTGGTGGTGGCGGTGGAGGTGCTTCGCCGCCGAAGTTGTAGATGATCGAACCAAGCACAGAGTGCGAAGACAAATCAGTGCTAAACGCAGCGCCCTGTGGGTCAATGATGTCCACGTTTGGCGCATTGAAATAGCGATACTTAAGACCAACGTCCCAGCTGTCGCTCAATGGAGCGCGAAGGCCGCCAAGAAGCTGCCAAGCGAGGCCTGTGTCTGAATCATCGTAGCTGCCTGGGCCGGTGGGGCTGACTGTGCCGTTCAGATCAACGCGAGCAACACCAAGACCGCCGCCGAAGAAGCCTTGAAGGCCATCATCAGGACCGAAATCGAAAAGGCCGTTGACCATGAAGCTGAGAACACTTGTTTCTCCGCGTGCAGGAAACGAGCCGTTAACTACACGACCCGGTGTACCGCTGCTAGCAACAAGTCCCTGCGTTCCTGCAGTCAACTGATCAACATCAGCTGATTTGTAAGCAGTTTCTGCTTCGAGACGGAAAGCTCCGAAATCGTGACCAACTACGCCGCCGAAATCGTAACCTTTATCATGATCGATCTTGCCGTCGTTGGAAGTTCCATTAACGTCCAAAGAAACGTCTTCGATGATCATCGGACCTGCATCGAGACCAACGTACCATTCGTTGTCGCGTGCAAGAGCTGGCGTGGTTAGCGCCGTCGAAGCCATCGCCAAACCTATGACGAGTTTGCGCATTATAATATTCCCCTTTTGAAGCGAACTTGTTGTAAAGCGAGGTATCTATCCATTCGCTTGAATTGTGGCAAGCAGGCAATGCGAGGAAACTGTTGCAATAAAGCCTCAATTTCTCTTCAAACGCGTTCAAATCTCTGAGGAATAAGGACTTGTCCGTATTGGGCAGCATTTTGGCTGGACCGTTATACTTAGTTCCTAGCCAAAATTCCTTGGCTTCTCATGATCGAAATTATTGCGTTTATAGCGGATCGAGCTCCCGAATCGACATTTGAACCACCTTGCGGCTCGCTAGGTATTGTAGCGGCCTGCCAGTTGCCATCAAAGAGGAATGATTGGCCATTCTCTTTGTTAAATGCCTCCATTCCATCCGTTGGCTGAATGAATTTCCATTCCCCGGAAGCAAAAAGAGCAATGGCATCTTCTTTCCCGACCCAATCAGCGACCGGGGAAGCGCCAACGATCCAGCACTGACCGTCGGAAGCATTTGTCGGCGGAGTGTCCTCGATCCGTTCAACAGACAATTGCAAAAGTGCGTCGATCAAGACTTGGGCTTCATTAACGAAGAATTCTTTTTGGGCTTGTCCTGCACGCATGGCTGTGCTGCGGCCCGCGAAGGCTTTCTGCCTCGCCAGCGGAATACATCACCGCCTGCGCGCCATTGGGCCAAGTGAGCCTACGCCGAGTGGCCTCGAAATTCGGGCGCTCATCCGGCGGATGGACCGCCAAAATACCGCTTTCCCCCTCAACCATGACAGAGCGCGCTTCGCCCAATGATGAGGATATCAAAGCAATCCGTGCATCAGGATTATCCTGAGCCACCGTCCGCACCCATTCAGCACCGGCACGCGTTTTGCCAAAGCCGCGTCCTGCCATCACCAGCCATATCCGCCAGTCTCCGGGCGGCGGCAATTGCGCATCGCGCGCCCAGATCGGCCAGTGGTAAGCAAAGACATTGCGCTCTGTTTGGCTCAACTGGCTGACAAACTCTGCGCGCGTTTCTTCATCTGTGCCAGCAAGCCAATCCAGCCGTTCAGCGTTCATGGTTCTTTATCGCTTTTTTCGGTGCCTTTTTCGCTGAAGCCATGATGCGAAAATCCTCCACCTTTTGGTCGAGCGATGCCCGCACTTCTGCCGCGCTCACATTGCGCTGCTGAGCCTGCGCGCGGGCCGCTGTATCGCGGTGGGCGGCAAGCAGGCGGATCGCATTGGCGAAATCATATTTTTCGCCGTCCTCGTTTGTTAGTTTGCCTTCACGAAGGCGCTGGAGCAATTCCATCTCAAGATGGATGTAGCCTTCCCAAAGTGCGGCCATCCATGCAGCTGCAAATTCAGGGCTTTTCCGCCGAGCACGGTAGGCTGTGGCAGGTTGGATAGAGGCCACTTCCGCTGATTTTGATACATTACTGGTCTGGGCAAGTGTCGCCAAAAAAGTCGGCTGCCACTGCTTTGCAGCACGTCTGTAAGTAGGTTTGTTGTCTGGGCGAGCGCTTTTTCGCTGCGTCATCCGCTTTATCCAATTTATGAAGTGAAAATCCGGACGCGAAGGGGGTGCTCACTCAAAGTGAAAACCAGACCCCCCTCAGGGATTTTGTATTGGAGCGAATTACACTATCGCGATGTTTGATTTCTCTAACCAAAGAGCGTGACAATGTCAATAGAAAAGTGCCAAATAGGTTATTTATTCTGGGTTGCGCCGAGTGTGGGGCGCGGCTAGGTGCTGCGCAGCATCCGGTTAGAAGGCTCAAGAGTATGATGAAATTGCTGCGCGGTCTTTATGATTGGACGATGGAGAAGGCTGCCCATCCCAAAGCGGTATGGTGGCTGGCGTTTTTCTGCTTCATCGAATCGAGCTTCTTTCCCATTCCGCCGCATCCGCTACTGGGTCTGATGTGCCTGGCTGAACCGAAAAAGGCGATCCGTTTCGCCATCGTGGCGACCGTATCATCAGTGCTGGGCGGGTTGTTCGGATATGCTATCGGCTTCTTCTTGTACGAAGCTGTGGGCGCATGGGTAATCGGCCTTCTGGGTCTGACAGAGAGTTTCCCCGTTGCCGCCTGCTACATCCGCGAACAGGGCGCGCTGGCAGTGTTCTTTGCCGCAGGAACGCCGGTTCCGTTTAAGCTGATGACGATTACCGCCGGCTTTATCGAGATGAATTTGCTGACGTTCACGCTGGCGGCCATCGCTGGCCGTGCGCTAATATTCATGGTGGTCGGCGTATTGTTCCAGCTGTTCGGCGCGCCGATCAAAGCGATCATCGACAAATATCTCGGCTGGCTTACGACATTGTTCGTGGTGCTGCTGGTCGGCGGCGTTATTGCCTTCACTCAGCTTGGAGGCGGCGATGAAGAGGCTGGCGAAGCTGGCCCTTGCGATAATGTAACCGAAATTCGGGCCTAACTAATAATCCCGATCGCTTTACCTGCGCGTTCGAACATGCCGAGGATCGTTTCCACTTCCTCGGATGAATGTTCTGCGCAAAGTGAACAGCGCAGCAAAGTCATATTGGCAGGCGTCGCTGGTGGGCGGGCCAGATTGACGTAAAGCCCTTCTTTCAGCAGCGCCTCCCACATCATCGCGCCTTGGGTCAGGTCGGGCATGATCACCGCGACGATAGCCGATTGCGGAGTTTCTGTGCCCAGCTCAAAACCGAGTTCGATCAGGCCGGAATGCAGGCGTTTGGAGTTTTCCCACAAATGCGCGCGCTTGTTTGATCCATGCTGCAATTTGCGAATAGATATCGCAGCGGTTGCGACCACGCTGGGCGGGAGTGACGCGGTAAAGACATAGGGGCGGCAAACCAGCCGCATAATGTCGAACTTGGGATGGTTGGAAACGCAAAAACCGCCAACCGTGCCGACACTTTTGGAAAAAGTGCCGATGATGAAATCGCAATCATCCATCACGCCTTGCTCTTCGCAAACGCCGCGGCCGTTTTCGCCGATAAAGCCCATGGAATGCGCTTCATCCACCAGCACCATTGCGCCATATTTCTTGGCTATCGCCACCATTTCGGTAAGCGGAGCGACATCGCCGAGCATGGAATAGACGCCTTCCAAAACGACAAGCGTCTTTGCGCCTTCAGGAATGCGGCGAAGGCGCTTTTCCATCGCTTCGATATCATTGTGTTTGAACGGCACGATTTCGGCATTGCCCATCGCGCAGCCATCCCAAATGGAGGCATGGCTATCGATATCCAAGACGACGTAATCCCCCTTGCCAGCGATGGTAGAGATGATCCCCAAATTCGCCTGATAGCCGGTGGAAAAGACCATCGCATGGTCCATGCCGTAAAACTCTTTAAGCGCGTCCTCGCACTCCTTGTGGCCTTGATACGTGCCGTTTAAGACGCGGCTGCCGGTCGTGCCCGAACCAAACTGCGTCAGCGCTTCTTTGCCTGCTGAAATGACATCATCATCAAATGTCATGCCCATGTAATTATACGTGCCGAGCAGGATCGTCTCGCGCCCATTGCAGATCGCGCGAGTGGGGGAGAGCACTTTCTCCATCACCAGATTATACGGATCCTCAATGCCGGATGACAGCAAGGTTTCGCGGGTCTGGATCAGCTCATCAAATTTGGAGAAGAGATCGCCGGATGCGTCCTGTCCTGCATCAGAATTGATCGGTGTTTGCTCGTTCATGCTCACTCCTGAAGCCTATAACGGCCTACTCGCCCTTCATTTTGAGGACGGCGTCAATCAATTGCCCGAAATTTTCAATCTCAGCCTGTTGGTTCATGCTGATGATGATGTCGAATTCATCCTCAATCTCAGCCACGAAATCCATCACGGTCAGACTGTCAAATTCCAGATCATTGGCAAAGCCGGTCGCATCGGTGATGTCGACGCCCTTTTTATTGAACGGCTCAATCAAAGCACGGATGGAAGTATCAACGGCGGCACGGTCCATGGGGAGGGTCTCTTTCAAACTCTAACTTCAATTCGGGCGTTGCAAGCTCCCTTACAACGGTATTCGCCTATCGCAAAGAGGCGGATGCGCCGCCTTGTCAAGCAATCCGCGCGCTGTCAGACTGCCTATCCAGACGATTGGTGGGTGATGGGGGACAAATAGGACATGAGCGAGCCAAGAAAAGAGGCTGAACCGAGCTATTCTGCCCATGCCATTCATTTGGTGCGAACGGCGCAATTGAACACGCTGACATTGTCGCAAATGGCCGATCAAAAAGCGTCGATCCTAATGGGCGCAACGTTTCTGGTTTTCTCTCTCACCGTAAGCCGCGCCTTGGTCGGGGAAGCATCGCTGGCCATACTCGTGCTGGCCTTCACTGCATTTGTCAGCTCATTATGCGCGGTGATCGCAGTCATTCCATCAGTGGGGCAATCTGCTGCGCCGGTGGGTCCGCCAAACCGGTTGTTTTTCGGCCATTTTTCGCATTTGGATGAGGCGGAATGGACAGAAGACCTCTTGAACGAATTGCAAGCCGATGAAACCGTATTCCGCACAATGCTGCATGATATTTACCAGAACGGCAAAGTGCTTCAGCGGCGCAAATACAAATTTTTGTCGCTTGCTTACCGGATGTTCGTGGTCGGACTGTTCGCTACCATGATCATCTATCTGGCGGAGACTTTTGAACTGATTTCGATTTAGACAGCGCTTGGCGTTGGTGTTGGCGTGGGGGCCGGCAGCAATTCCTTTACCGCCGCCATAAATGGCATGATGGAGACGGGTTTGGAGAGGTAACCCGCTGCACCTGCATCGCGGATTTTCTCCTCATCTCCCTTGCCAGCATAGGCGGTGACCGCAAGGATTGGCGTGCCCGCAAGCTCAGCATCCGCCTTGGCAGCGACGATCAGATCAAAACCGGAGATACCCGGCAGCTGAATGTCCATAATAATTAGATCAGGCGCAAATTGCCGCGCCCCGTCCAGCACCACATTGCCATCATCCACGCCGAGAGTTTCAAACCCATTGGCTTTCAGCACATCACAAAATAATTTCCGGTTGAGGTCGTTATCCTCGACAACCATGATCCTGTTTGCCACTGCGCTCGTAACTCCAATCGCGTTTTTTAAAGGCTCGTCCAATATGTCTGCCATAGGCTCAAGCGATCCGGCCCGTCCAGAGGCGGCGGTGCTATCTTTGGCGGCGCTTGGCTGGCTGCTAGAAGATGATGACCGTGCTCAGCGGTTTTTATCACTTACCGGGCTTGACCCAGACACATTGCGCGCAGCAATAGGCGAGACGCAAACGCAGGTTGCCGTGCTGGAATTTCTGGCCGCTCACGAACCCGACTTAATCAGCGCGGCAGAGGCGCTGGCGGTAACGCCAGAAGAGCTAATTGCAGCCATGCACGAATTGAAAAGGTAAATACATTCAATGAGTAAACCCCTGATCATCTCTGATTGCGATGAAGTTCTGCTTTATATGGTCACGCCGTTTAAGCAGTGGCTAGAGGAGGGCGAGGGCGTAACATTCAATTTGAAAGGCAATGATTTCGCGAATGCTTTGCGCTGGGACAAAACTGGCGAGCTGGTTGAGCCGATGGATATGTGGAAGTTTCTGCGCCGTTTCTTCGACAATGAAATGCACCGGCAGACGCCGATTACTGGCGCGGTTGAGGGGATGAACGCTCTGGCTGAAGTCGCCGATGTGGTGGTGCTGACCAACCTTGAGGATAAGCATCAGGATAGCCGCACGCAGCAATTGGCGGATGTTGGCATCAATGCCCGCGTTTTCACCAATCAAGGGCCAAAAGGTCCGGCGCTGGAAAAAATCCTGAACGAGTATCAGCCCTCGCGCTCAATCTTCATTGATGATCTGGCGCAGCATCATAAATCTGCGATGGAAGTGGTGCCGCACCTTGGCCGCTTGCATTTGTGTGCCGAGCCGATGATTTCACCGCATATTGATTGCGCGCATGAAGCGGGACATGCGGACGCCAGAATTGATAATTGGGCAGAGGCGCTGCCGTGGTTATTGAACGAAATTGAAGGGAAAGCCGCATGAGTATCGAAGCGCGTTTGACCGAGCTTGGCATCACTTTACCCGCCGCGGCTGCACCCGTTGCCAGCTATACGCCGGTCGTGGTGGAGGGCGGCATGGCCTATGTTTCCGGTCAGCTTCCCTTTGTGGATGGCGATTTGGTCACGGGCCGTCTGGGCGATGACGTAAGCCTAGAAGATGGGATGGCCGCTGCGCGCGCTTGCGGGCTGATGATCCTTGCTCAGTTGAAAGCGGCTGGCATTGATCTGAATGACGTAAAGCGCGTGGTGAAACTGGGCGCATTTGTGTGCTCGACGAATGATTATACCGACCAGCCAAAGGTCGCCAATGGCGCATCCGATTTGATGCAGGAAGTGTTTGGCGATGCGGGCGTTCATGCGCGGGCTGCGGTGGGTGTGCCTGCTTTGCCGCTTGCCGCCGCCGTGGAAGTGGACGCTATCATCGCTCTTAAGTCTGCATGAGCGAAACGCCTCCAACAGCTGAGGATGATACGCCGGACGACGGAATTGCTGTGCGGCTAGCGACCAGCATTGGCAGTTTGGATGGGGATGAGTGGAATGCGCTTTCCGGCGCGGATAATCCCTTTACCTGCCATGAGTTCCTTGGCGCTTTGGAGGAATCCGGCAGCGTTGGCGAAGGAACCGGCTGGGACCCTGTTCCGATCACAATCACCGATGATGATGGGATACTTCTCGCCGCAATGCCCAGCTATGCCAAGGGGCATAGCCAAGGCGAGTTTGTGTTCGATCACGCTTGGGCGGACGCTTTGCACCGCGCGGGCGGGCAATATTACCCAAAGCTGCAAATTTGCGCGCCCTTTACGCCGGCAAGCGGGCCTCGTTTGCTCTTAAGCGATGAAAGCCTCGCACCCTATCTGCTCAAGGGGGCGGAGTTGGTCTGTGAGCAGAACGGGCTGTCCTCCGCCCATGCGACTTTCATCGATGAAGCGCAGGTGCCGCTGTTTAAAGACGCCGGATGGCTGATCCGCAGCGATCTGCAATTTCACTGGGAAAACCGCGATTACGCTAGCTTCGATGATTTCCTCGGCCAGCTAACATCCCGCAAACGCAAGGATTTGCGAAAAGAACGCGCAGCTGCGCAGTCCGGTGTAGAGATCGTCCATCTGTCTGGCGATGAAATCCGCGAAGAGCACTGGGATGCGTTTTGGATTTTCTACCAAGACACGGGCGCACGCAAATGGGGAACGCCCTATTTAACGCGCGAAGCCTTCACTCTGCTCAGCGAAAGCATGGGTGATCAGATCATCATGATTTTGGCGCTGGCGGATGGAGCGCCCATTGCCGGTGCGCTGAACTTTGCGGGGAAAGAGGCGCTTTACGGGCGATATTGGGGCTGCACGCAGGAGAAGAAATTCCTCCATTTCGAGCTTTGCTATTATCAAGCGATCGATATCGCGATTGAACGCGGGCTAAAACGGGTCGAGGCTGGCGCGCAAGGGGGGCATAAGCTTGCGCGCGGATACGAACCGAGAAAGACATATTCTGCGCATTGGATCGCCAATCCATCTTTCCGCGAGGCTATCGCAGATTTTCTGGAGCGCGAGGCGCAGGGAACGGTAGCGGACCAGAATTACCTGGATCAACGCACGCCGTTTAAAAAACTGTAGTTAGGCAGCTTTGCGGCGGCCAGCAGCTAGCCATTCGCGAGCCTGACGCTGTGCTTCGGCGATTTCGCGCGCTGTCATCTCGTCAGAGATATCTGCGCGGCACCAGCCAGCTTCTTCATGACCTTTGGATGCGGCCAGATTGAACCATTTGTGCGCTTCGATCAGGTCGCATGGCACATTGTGGCTTCCGGTTGAGAAGGCAACGCCCAGTTCGAACAGAGCATTGATATCGCCCTGTGCTGCGGCTGCCAAAAATTTCGCTACCATCAAATCGCCAGCTTGATCGGTGACCTGTGTGCTTGTGTCTGTATCAATCTTCTTCAGTTCCATGGTTCAACTTTCGCCCCCAAAATTTGCAGTCATCGGAACGTGTGCCGCGCTGCTGAAACTGAATTCGCCAGAACTTGGTCAACAAATGGTTAACTACGATCAACATTTTGCAACTTTTATGGTTTGAATATTGGCATTTATCTCCTCAAATCACATTTTCCGCGCACTGTTTGACCATGCGGGGATAACCGACTTGTGCGCGGCTGAACCCATGCCTATAGGCGCGCCATGGCTAGTAAATCCGACGATATCGACAGCCTTGAAAAGGCGAAAGCCGCTCTTGAAGCGGATTACCTGCCGTCGGATGACGAAACCTATATGAGCGACACGCAGCTCGCCTTTTTCAAAGTGCTGCTGCTGGAATGGAAACGCTCCATCCATGAAGCGTCTGACCAAACGCTGCAATCGCTCCAAGATGGACCTATTCGTGAACCCGACCCAAGCGACCGCGCATCCAGCGAAACCGATTGGGGCATTGAATTGCGCACGCGTGACCGCCAGCGCAAGCTGATCTCTAAAATCGATAGCTCGCTTCGCCGGTTAGAAGAGGGCGAATATGGCTATTGCGAGATTTCGGGCGATCCTATTGGCATCAAACGCCTGATCGCACGCCCAGTGGCGACTATGACCGTTGAAGCGCAAGAAGCGCATGAGCGGCGCGAGAAAATCTCCCGCGACGATTAAGCGTTAGAAACAGTGCGCTGACTGACCTGTCCCCCTTTGGAACAGGCTATCTGGCGATTAACTTTTCATTAGCTAATCGCCCATAATTTCTTCACATCCACGGCGAATTCCCGCCACGGGTCTAGTGCATAATTTTATGTGCCGCATTGAAGGAAGAGGCCAACATGTCTGAAGTGGAAACACGCAGCATCACGCGCGACAGCCTCTTGCTGTTTGCGAACCTTTGGGTCGAAAACGATCCGGCTCGCTATCACGTTAAAGTGCGCAATCTGTCGGATGGCGGCATGATGGGTGAAGGCGGCCCGCGCGTTGCACGCGGAACTCGCTTAACCGTTGATCTGCGGAATGTTGGCGCGGTGCGCGGCTGCGTAGCGTGGGTTCAAGACGAACGGTTCGGCGTGGCTTTTGATGATATGATCAAAGCCAGCGCTGCTCAGGACGACTGAGCTCAAACTCCCCTTCCAAGTCTAATTGGTTCAAAGGTGATCTTTCGCCGCTGACCCGCGTGACGCAAACTGCTAAGCCGCATATCAAATGCGATTCTGGCTGCTCCTAACCCTTTCTATTGTGCTGACCGCTTGCAGCGGCGGGCCTTCAAATGCGCCGGTCAATGTAGTGCTGATCGGTGATGCGGATGACATGGAAGAAAGCAGCGGCAGGCTTTCAGACACCGATTTATATGTGCGCAGCGCCTCGGCAGAGGGGTTGGTCGCCTTTGGTGCGAGCGGTGAGATCGTGCCGGCGCTGGCGGAACGCTGGATCATCACTGACGATGGTCTCAGCTACATTTTCCGATTGCGCAATTCTGACTGGCCTTCTGGCGATGTAATCACGGGCGGTGAAATTCGCGCGCGGCTGTTGTCTGCGGTTACGCAAGCGGAGAATACTTCGCTCGGCTATGATCTGGCAAAGATCACGGAAATTCGCGAGATGACGGGGCGGGTCATTGAAATCCGCCTTGCGAGCCCGATGCCAGGCTTTTTGCGGTTGCTCGCTCAGCCGGAATTGGGATTGCTAAAAGATGGCAAAGGCGCAGGGCCGATGGTTTCTGATGAGGATGAAGACAATGCGGTTGTCGGATTGCTGGCTCTTTCACCGGAAACGCGCGGCCTGCCCGCCTTGCGCGATTGGGAGGATACAGTGCGACCCATAATGCTGCGCGCTTTACCGGCACAGGCGGCTGTTGATGCGTTTTCTAGCGGCGATGCCGATGTGGTGCTGAATGGCAAAATCGAAAGTTTCCCTTCTGCAGATCTCGGCCCTCTATCGCGGGGCAACATACGCTTAGATGCATCGCTTGGCCTTTTTGGCTTGATTGCTCTTAATGAAGATGGGGTTCTTTCAGAGGCTCCATTGCGTCAAGCATTGGTGATGGCGATCGACCGCGAAAGCCTGATGGAGCCTTTTAATATTGGCGGCTGGCTGCCTTCAAACACAGCTGTGCCCAGCGAAATGTGGAGCGATATCGTTCCAGCTGAACCGGCTTGGTCAGCGCTTGCCCTAGAAGATAGGCGGGCCCGCGCACGTAGCCGTATCGCCGCGTGGACGGCGTCCAGCGGAGAAAAGCCAGTCGTTACAATCGGCATGCCGCCCGGACCGGGTAGCGTGCAATTGTACAGGCGAATTGAAGCGGACTTTGCCGCAATCGGCGTGACGACATCGCTAGTGTCTGCGGGAAAACCTGCTGATTTGGAATTGTTTGACCGCACGGCCCGTTTTGCCTCGCCGCGCTGGTTCCTCAATCAGTTCAATTGCGACATACAAGATGGACCATGCGCGGTCATTGCAGATGATCTCGTCGTGCAATCATTGACTGAGACAAATGCTAAATTGAAAGCAGAAATGCTGGCGCGGGCGGAATTAGCGTTAGAGGATGCAGCGATCTTCATCCCCTTTGGCGCGCCGATCCGTTGGTCATTGGTGCGCAGCGATGTGACCGGATTTGAAGAGAACCCGTGGGGTATTCATCCGCTTTTTCCTCTGTCCGGCGCGCCCATTTAGCTTGCCAGTTTAATCTCTGTTTATCAGAGGTTTACGAAGCGTAATCCTTGAAAATTCGGTGACGGAACCCTATATTGTCTTAGGAGGAAAAACGCATGACCGATCTCAATACCAAAGTTCAAGGCGGGGCAAGCGACGGCCCTTCTGTGATGGGTTTTGAGCTTCCCATGGGCAATGATCCCCATTCCATCCGCCAACGGGTAGAGGCGATGGAAATTCTGCTGGAACGCAGCTTCACCGTGCCGGGCCTTAACGTGCCGATAGGACTGGATGCTCTGGTTGGTCTGATCCCCGTGCTGGGCGATATTATTACCACGGCTTTGGGTGCTTATCTGGTGTGGGAGGCCCGCAATTTGGGCATGTCTAAATGGCATTTGACCCGCATGGCAGGCAATGTCGGTTTTGACGCTTTGCTCGGCGTTGTGCCAGTGGTTGGCGATGCGGCTGACTTTATGTTTCGGTCGAACACGCGGAACCTGCGGATTGTGAAAAAACACCTTGATAAACATCACCCTGCGACGAAAGTTATCGAGGGTTAGGGCAGGGGTTTTACGCCTCTAATTCAATGTCCCAATAGAGCCAATCGCGCCACGTTTCATGCAGGTAATGCGGCGGATATTTCTTGCCATATTGCTGCAATTGCCAGCTGGTCGGGCGGATCGGCTGCATCCCGATGCGCATGTCCGCCTGTTTCGGCGTGCGCCCGCCCTTTTTCATATTGCACGGCGCACAGGACGCGACGATATTTTCCCAAGTGGTCTTTCCGCCCAATCGGCGCGGGGTCACATGGTCGAAAGTTAGGCTGCTGCTCGCCCCGCCACCAGCACCGCAATATTGGCACTGAAATCGGTCCCGCAGGAACACGTTAAAGCGCGTAAATGCCGGAAATTCCGACTGTTTTACATATTGCCGCAAAGCAATCACGCTGGGAATTTTCATGTCGAGCGATGGCGAGTGGACCTCGCGGTCATAGCTTTCGACAATGTCCACTCTGTCGAGGAACACCGCCTTAATCGCGGTCTGCCACGGCCATAAGCTCAGCGGGTAATAGGAAAGCGGCGAATAATCCGCATTCAGGACGAGCGCAGGGCATGCATCCAGATTGCTGGATGCGTCCTCTGAAAGGCTGCGAAAACTCGCAGCGCGCTCGATCATATCAGCCTTGAACACGGCTTAGACTTCCTCCCGATTGACTCAAATTATGGCGCGCCTCCGAAAAGAGTCAACGCTGTATGCGCGTTCCTTTCCACAAGTATGCAGGTGGTCAAAAGTCACAAAAAGTTGAACTTTGTTGACCAAAAATTGCATCAATCCGTCATTTCACCCGAGAAAGTGGCAAGAAATCGCTGCTTAGGGTAGTGGCTGCGCAGTATTATTATGATCACGCGCTTTGCCCCTAGTCCCAACGGCCATTTGCATATGGGCCATGCTTTTTCAGCCATCATTGCGCATGATTTGGCGATAAAAGCGGGCGGCCAGTTTGCGCTTCGGATTGAAGATATTGATGGGGTCCGCAGCAAGCCGGAATTGGCCGAAGAATTTCGTGAAGATTTGAAATGGCTGGGTTTGGAGTTTGAAGAGGTCGCTCCGCAATCAGGCAGGCTGGAAAATTATGAGGCCGCGGCTACAAAATTGCGCGAGTTGGGCGTGCTTTATCCCTGCATATGTTCGCGGACCGATATTCGCAGCGCTGATCCCAAATATGGCCCGATGGGCGCGATTTATGCGGGCACTTGTCGGGCGCAAGAGGTTGATCCCGATCTTCCCGTCGCTTGGCGGCTTGATGCAGCAAAAGCTCTCGCAATTACCGGCCCGCTAAGCTGGCACGACACAGCCGCCGGAATTCTGCCTGTCGACATGACGCAATTGGGCGATGTTGTGATCTGGCGAAAGGAAGAGCCAGCAAGCTATCACCTTGCGGCGACTTTGGATGATGCGGCAGATGGCGTGACCCTTGTGACGCGAGGGTTTGACCTGTTCCACGCCACCCATGTGCACCGCATTTTGCAGGCGCTAATGGACCTTCCCGTGCCCCAATATCATCATCACCCACTGCTGCTGGATGAAGGCGGAGAAAAGCTGGCCAAACGCCGAGGCTCTGCATCGCTTGCCGATCTGCGCGAAGCTGGTGAGGATGGGCTGTTGCTTGCCGAGCAACTGCGCTTGCATAGTTTTCCGGCTGGAATTTCGCTTCAGAAGGCTTAGATACTGCCCATGACAACTTTCCTCATCATTGTGCTCGCCATCATCTGCGTGATGGTCGTCGTCTCGCTTATTCGCGGGATCGTCGCTTTTCTTAAGACGACTAAGGTCGATCTGGAAAACAATACCGGCGAAACCGTGACAGAGATGCAGCTGGCCCAGAACAAGGCGATGTTTGCGCGGATTAAGTATCAAGCGCTCGCTATTCTTGTTGTGGTCATCATCATGGCGCTGGCTGGCGCAAACAGCTGATCTGGCTTTGCTCTAAAGGCGCGTTAAATCCATGGTAAAGCTCAACAAAATTTACACTAAAACCGGCGATGATGGCTCAACCGGCCTGGTTGATGGAAGCCGCACGGCCAAACATTCCGCGCGGATTGAAGCGATTGGCATGGTGGATGAGGCAAACAGCGCAATCGGCGTTGCAGCAGCTTCTGACACCGGACATGCTGATGCGCTTTTCCGCATTCAAAATGATATGTTTGATCTGGGCGCGGACCTTGCCACACCGGCTCCAGATGGTGATTTTGTCCCGTCTGAAATGGTGTTGCGCATGGTGCCAGCTCAGGCCGAGTGGCTAGAGGCCGCGATTGATGCGCTGAATGAAAACCTTGAACCGCTAACCAGCTTTGTCCTTCCCGGCGGAAGCGAAGCAGCGGCGCGGACCCATGTAGCGCGCGCCAGCGTGCGGGCGGCAGAACGCGCAGTAACACGGATGGCAGAAGCGGACGGAGTGAACCCCGCCGCGCTTGCCTATATCAACCGGCTTTCCGATTATCTGTTTGTCCTTGCGCGGGTCTGCAACGAAAATGGCGCATCGGATGTGAAGTGGGTGCCCGGCGCCAATAGGTGACCTGCGAGACAATCCAGCACCTTCCCTAAAGTCAGCCTAGCCAGGGCCAGCCTTCGCCGCTAACAGGCTTTTGCTGCACCTGCGAAGGGTGCAATGATAAAGGGATTTTCAATGCAAACTGTCGCCGTAATCGGGTCGGGCCAAATGGGCACCGGCATCGCGCAAACCGTATCACAGCATGGAATGAAAGTGATGCTGGCGGATATTGATCTCGCGCGGGCAGAAGCAGGCAAGGCTGCGATTGAAAAGTCGCTTGGTAAACTGGTCGGGCGCGGCAAGATTGATCCTGATGCAGCAGAGGCCGTGCTGGGCCGGATTACGCCAGTTGCCGATTATTCTCCGATGGTGGACGCTAGCCTGATTATTGAGGCGGCGACTGAAAAGGAAGAGATCAAAAAGAGCATCTTTGAAATGGCGGGCAAAGTCCTGTCCGATGATGCTATCATGGCCAGCAACACCAGCTCCATTCCGATCACGCGCATGGCGAATTACATGCCGGATCCAGCGCGCTTTATCGGGCTGCACTTCTTCAATCCCGTACCTGTGATGGGTCTGATCGAAGTCATCCCCGGCCTTGCCACTGCGCAAGAAACCACTGACCGTACCAGCGCATTTGCCCGCGATTTGGGCAAGGAAGTTGTGCTGTCGCAAGATGAGCCGGGCTTTGTCGTCAACCGCATTTTGCTGCCGATGATTAACGAGGCTGTGTTCGTTCTCGGCCAATCAACGGCGGGTATCGAAGACGTGGACAAGGGGTGCCGCCTTGGCCTGAACCATCCAATGGGGCCGCTGGAACTGGCGGATTTTGTGGGCCTCGATACCTGTCTCGATATTATCAACGTGCTGTACCGGACAACGCGCGACACGAAATATCGCCCTGCGCCTTTGCTGGTCAAATATGTTGAGGCTGGCTGGCTGGGCCGCAAAACGGGCCGCGGTTTCTACGATTATTCTGGCGATGCGCCCGTTCCGACACGGTAATTGAGGCGGTTAGCGCGCGGCTTTTTGCGCTGGCTTTAAGGCTGTGCGCTTAGCCAATCGGAACTAGGCCGCCTGCCACTGGCGCGCTTGCATCATCGCCAAGCATTGGCAAATCACTTGCTGATCCGGAGATTGATTCCGGGTCTGATGCAGAACCGCCATCGTCCTCGACCGGGCTTGGATTGAACCCGCCATCATCGTCGTCGCTGGGCGTTGGATCGAACCCTTCGGTATTGTCGATGAAAGCTTCATCGCCCCACTCCACAATTTCCGACGTATCTGTTTCGTTTGTGGGCGTGCCCACCAATTTGCGCGAACCGTCAGCGCTGGCTGAACCTTTGGGGCCATTTGGCACCATCTCTGCGTCTTCAGAAGGCGAGCTAGAGGCAGTATTTGCCAAAATGCCTTGGGAATCCTCAGGGCCGACGAAAAACGCTGCGGCGGCAAGCGTAGCAGCGCCCACGATCAGGGAGGTTTTGACGGTTGGGTTTTCCAGCAATTTCATGGGGGCGAGACTTAATGCAGTCTCGTTAAATTTTCGTATGCGGGGTTTAGGACTGGTTTTGCGATTGAGCCTCGCGGGCCAGTTCGTACAAAGTATCCAGCGCATCACGCGGGCTCAATGCATCCAGATCAAGTTCGGCAAGGCGGGTGATCAGCTCTGCGGCAGGGTCAGCGTCTGGTTCTTCAGTTGCGGAAGCAAACAATGGCAATTCGCCAAGCCCCGCGCCCAATCCGCCGGTTTCCTCGCGCGATTTTTCCAGCTTTGTCAGCACTTGTTTGGCGCGTTTGACGACCGGTTCCGGCACTCCTGCTAATCGCGCTACTGCTAAGCCATAGCTGCGATCTGCCGCCCCCTCAGACAGTTCATGCAGCAAGACCAACTCGCCTTTCCATTCGCGTGCGCGCACATGGTGAAGAGAAAGCGCCTCGCATGTGTCGGCCAGCCGCGCCATTTCGTGATAATGGGTGGCAAACAGGCAGCGGCAGGTGATGCGCGTGTGCACTTCCTCGGCAACCGACCATGCTAGCGCCAGTCCGTCATAAGTGGAGGTGCCGCGGCCAACTTCATCCAATATGACAAAGCTTTTGGGGGTCGCCCCTGAAAGAATGGCGGCGGTCTCGACCATTTCCACCATGAAAGTCGAACGCCCCTTCGCCAGATTATCCGACGCGCCCACGCGGCTGAACATGCGGTCGACCAGACCGATCGTGGCGCTGGCTGCGGGCACATATCCGCCCGATTGCGCCATAAGGATGATCAGCGCATTTTGCCGCAGGAAGGTTGATTTGCCGCCCATGTTCGGACCGCCGATCAGCCACAGCCGGTCCGCCAGACCAAGAGTGCAATCATTGGCCACAAAACGCTCACCGGACTGCGTAAGCGCGGCTTCGACCACAGGATGGCGCCCTTCGCTGATAGCCAGATCGCTGCCATTGCTCAGCGTTGGGCGGCACCAGCCCCCTTCGGCTGCGCGCTCTGCCTGTCCGGCGGATACATCAATGCGGGCAAGCGCGGCGGCCGTTTCCGCGATTGCATTGGCGGCGGCACAGATTTTCTCCGTTAGTTCTTCGAAATGCGCGTCTTCTGCGGCCAGAGCATGTCCGCCAGCCTCAGCGATCCGGCTGGCTTCTTCATGCAGGTCAATCGAGTTGAATCGCACCGCACCCTTCATCGTCTGCCGGTGGGTGAAGCCGCTGCCTGCGTCCATCAAAGCATCGCCGTGGCGGCTGGGCACTTCGATGAAATAGCCAAGCACGCCATTGTGCTTAATCTTGAGCGAGCTGATCGCGGTGTCTTCGCGGTAGCGCGCTTCCATCGCTGCAATGGCGCGGCGCGCATTACCCGATGTGCTGCGCAATTCATCAAGCGCGTGATCGTACCCTTCTGCAATAAATCCGCCGTTGGCGCGTTCTGTTGGCGGGGCAGCGACAAGCGCGCGGCTGAGCAGATCCACCAAGGCACCATGACCGCTGAGCTGGGGGAGCAATGTTTCCAATAGAGCAGGGCGATCAGGCAGATTTTCCAACCGGTCGCGCACTTGTTGAGCATCCCGCAGACCATCGCGTATCTGCCCCAAATCGCGCGGAGAACCGCGTCCTGCCACAATCCGCCCCAATGCCCTGCCAAGGTCGGGTATCTTGCGCAAAGCATCGCGCAGATCGGCTCGCATTATCGGATCATTATGCACCCAGCTGACCAGATCGAGCCGCGCATCAATCGCGGCTTTGTCGTAAAGCGGCGCGGCAAGGTCGCCCGCGAGCATCCGTGCGCCGGCACCAGTTACGCAGCGATCAATGCTGGCGATCAAACTGCCGTCACGCACACCGGATTGCGAGGCGAGAATTTCCAAACTCGCCCGCGTTGCCTCATCCATCGCCATAACGCCGTCACTCGACTGGACGGCAGGCGGCAATAGCAAAGGCAAAGTCCCGCGCCCTGCATGGTCGAGATAGGCGATTAGCCCGCCTGCTGCGGCCAGCATGCTTCGCGAAAACTCTCCATATCCGTCCAAAGTCGCAACGTTATGAACCGCCTTCAACCGGTCAGCGCCCGCATCGCTGGCAAAGTCTGATTTTGGCCATGTGATCGTCTCACCCGATAGCTCAAACTCTGCCTCAAACCCATCTGGCACTACGCATTCACTCGGCGCAATGCGGGCCAAGGTTGCAGGGACGCGATCAGGCGCGCATTCCTCCAGCAGCATAGAGCCAGTGGAGATGTCGCAGGCCGCAATCCCGACCATGCCGCGCACTTCTGCCATAGCCACCAGCAGGTTCGCAGCGCGCGGTTCCAGCAGAGCTTCTTCGGTCAGCGTACCCGCCGTTACGAACCGCACAATATCGCGCTGCACCAGAGCTTTTGAGACCGGTTTGCCTTGCGCCTTGGCGCGCAATTTCGCTTCTTCGGGTGTTTCCACCTGTTCTGCGATGGCAACGCGGCAGCCGCCCTTAATCAGCCGCGCAAGGTATCCTTCTGCCGAATGTACCGGCACGCCGCACATCGGCACAGGCTCGCCATTATGTTCGCCGCGCGCCGTCAATGCGATGTCGAGGATGCCCGCCGCGATCTTCGCATCATCAAAGAACAGCTCAAAGAAATCGCCCATGCGGTAAAACAACAGGCACCCTTCAGACTGTTCCTTAAGCTCAAGGAATTGCTGCATCATGGGTGTGGGCGGTTTTGCCATGCCACTGGCCTAGCTGCGCTGTCACCGATTCGGGAAGGCAAAGCTGTCGCCTTTCCCCTATCGCTTCGCTTTCCCCTAGGTTAGAGAATGGCGCTATCAGGACAATTTTGAAGGAGTGGGCAACGTGGCGGACGACAATAAGGGTGGATTTACCACACGCGAGGCATTGTTCTATCATGAGACCATTCGGCCCGGCAAAATCGAAATTGTCGCGTCAAAACCCATGGCGACACAGCGCGATCTATCGCTTGCCTATTCACCTGGTGTGGCCGCTCCTGTCGAAGCGATTGCCGATGATCCATCGCTTGCCGCGCGCTACACCGCACGCAGCAATCTGGTCGCGGTTATTTCCAACGGAACAGCAATCCTTGGTCTAGGCAATTTGGGCGCGTTGGCATCCAAGCCGGTGATGGAAGGCAAGGCGGTTCTGTTCAAACGTTTCGCCGATGTGGACTCGATTGATATCGAATTGAACACCGAAGACCCGCAAGCAATCATCGAAGCGGTGGCTTTGATGGAACCCAGCTTTGGCGGCATCAATCTAGAAGATATCAAAGCACCTGAATGCTTTATCATCGAACAGGAATTGCGCGAGCGGATGAACATTCCGATCATGCATGATGATCAGCACGGCACGGCGATTATTACCGCTGCCGGATTGCTCAATGCCTGCCATTTGACAGGGCGCAATATCAAAGATGTGAAGGTTGTGGTGAACGGTGCTGGCGCTGCCGCGATTGCCTGTACCGCGCTGGTCAAAGCGATGGGCGTATCGGGCGACAATGTGATTATGTGCGACCGCAAAGGACCGATCAAAAAGGATCGCGAAAACCTCGACCAGTGGAAAAGCGCGCATGCCGCAGACACAGACGCCAACACTTTGGAAGAGGCGCTGAACGGCGCGGATATCTTCCTCGGGCTATCAGCAGCAGGCGCGCTGAAACCGGCTTGGGTGGAAAAGATGGCGGATAAGCCGATCATCTTTGCCATGGCCAATCCTGTGCCGGAAATTATGCCGGATGAAGCCAAGGCTGTCCGCCCCGATGCGATTATCGCAACCGGACGCAGCGACTTTCCTAACCAAGTGAACAACGTGCTGGGCTTCCCCTTCATCTTTCGCGGTGCGCTCGACGTGCAGGCAACTGCGATCAATGAAGAGATGAAGATTGCGGCGGCTACTGCGATTGCTGAGCTTGCGCGTGAACGCGTGCCAGAAGAAGTCGCGAGCGCTTATGGCGGCAAGAACCAAAAGTTTGGCGAGGATTATATTATCCCTGCGCCATTTGATCCGCGCTTGATGGAAGTCGTATCTTCTGCCGTAGCGAAAGCGGCGATGGATTCCGGCGTTGCCAAGTTTCAAATTGAGGATTTTGACGCCTATCAGCACTCGCTGAAGTCGCGCCTTAATCCGACCACATCGGTGCTGACCGGCACGTATAATATGGCGAAAGCCAATCCCAAACGCATGGTCTTTGCCGAGGCTGAGGAAGAAGTGGTGCTGCGCGCCGCGATCCAATATCGCGATTTTGGTTACGGAACGCCGGTTCTGGTTGGCCGCACGAAAGCGGTGATGGACAAGCTGCATCAGCTGTCTGTGTCTGACCCGCAGAGTTTTGAGATTCAGAACTCCAACGATTCAGAGCATGTGCCCGCCATGGTCGATTACCTTTACGAACGGCTGCAAAGGCGCGGTTATACGCAGCGCGATGTGCGCCGAATGGTGAACCAAGAGCGTAACGTGTTTGCCGCATTGCTGGTCGCGCTGGGGCATGGCGAGGGAATGATTTCCGGCCTGACCCGCACGTTTAGCCAGACTGCGCGCGAGGTGAACCTTGTGCTTGATCCGAAACCTGATGCGCTGCCTTTCGGCATCCATATGATGATCGGTAAGAACCACACGACCTTTATGGCCGACACGACGATCAATGAGCGCCCAAGCGCTGCTGATTTGGCGCATATTGCGAAAGAAACCGCCGCCGTTGCGCGCCGCATGGGGCATGATCCGCGCGTTGCGTTCCTATCCTACTCAACCTTCGGCAATCCATCGGGCAAATGGCTCGACAATATCCGCGAAGCTGTGGCGATTTTGGACGCAGAGGATCCCGGCTTTGAATATGAAGGCGAAATGGCGCCCGATGCTGCGCTGAATGAAAAAGTGGCTGAGCTCTATCCGTTTAGCCGGCTTTCTGGACCAGCCAATGTGCTGGTTATGCCGGGGCTGCAATCGGCGAACTTATCAGCCAAATTGCTGCGCGAGCTGGGCGGGGATGCCACAATCGGCCCAATGATGATCGGGATGGAGAAACCGGTTCAGATCGTGCCGATGACCGCTCTTGCACCTGATGTTCTGACTTTGGCTGTGCTCGCGAGTGCGGGGGTTGTGGGTTAGGCCCGCTCACCTTTACCTACCCATTGCGATAGGTCGATATAGTGTTCGTCTGGATCATTCATATCGATGAACACCGGCACTGTCTTGCCATCCAGAGTGGGTGTAAGCTCGATTGAGATATGCTCGCTTTCAAAGCTTGCCAGCTTCCCTGTGGCGGGGTGGGTGGCTTGCGCGACAACGACATAGGGGCTTCGGCCATTTATCTCCGTGCTGCGGTCAATGTAGCTGTGAGTGAACTTTGCTTGGATGGGTAGCCCGCGTTTTTGAAGATGAGCGATGGTTTGCCTGCGCTGCCAATGGCTCCACAAAAACCACCCGCCGAGTACTGCAAATAGGCTGCCTATGCTGCCAAAGATCATCGGGAAGAAATGGCGCTGCATAAAGCTATCTATGACTGCGTCTTTGGGCGCGGCGGGGTCATAGATAACCTCAACCCGCTCGCCGCGCCGATAGTCTGGTGTTGAGCTGGAAATATTGCTGATTAAGCGGTGCGTTTGCCCGTTGGGATCGGTAAACTCTACTTCAGGCGTGTACATCGTGCGGTTTTGGTCTTCGCGCTTTGCGTTCAGCGCCACGACTGTGCCGGTTGCGCGGCCGCCTTTTGCATCCAAGGTGCTATCGCTGAGGTAGAACGCTCCGCCAATGCTAGAGAATAGCAAGCCCATCGGGGTGAAAATGCCGCCGATCAATAGCTTTGCTTTCGGCATTATTTAACGCCCCCTCTTTTTCAGACTATTTGCGCTGATAGCGGAAATACCAGACTTCGTGACCTTTGCGGCGGGCCTTTGCTTCAAAGCGGGTTTCTTCCCACCCGCCGGGCCGGTTTTGCCAGCTTTCCGGCCCTTCGACCAGCCATTCAAAATTCGCTGAATGCCGCCGCATCATCATCATTGCATGGCGCAGATAGACAGGATGATCGGTGCCGAAACGAAATTCGCCGCCAGTCTTTAGCTTGGCTGCAATCATATCGAGCGGGCCATCATTCATCATCCGGCGTTTGGCATGCTTTGCCTTGGGCCAAGGGTCGGGGTGGAGCAGATAGACGAAACTCAGCGCGCCATCGGGAATACGGCCCAGCACTTCTAAAGCGTCACCATGATGCAGGCGCACATTGGCGAGCCGCTGCTCCTCCACATGGCCCAATGCTGCCGCCACACCGTTGAGATAAGGTTCGCCGCCGATAAATCCGTGATTGGGCAGCAAGTCTGCGCGCGCGGCCAGATGTTCGCCCGACCCAAAGCCGATTTCAAAATGCATCGGGCAATCTTCGCCAAACAACGCCTCCGCTGTGACCTCTCCATCGGCTGGAACAGAAATTTTGGGCAGCAGATTTTCTACCAGACCTTGCTGATGCGGACGCAAAGGTTTGCCAATAGACCGGCCATAAAGCCGGTTTAGCGTGGTGGGATCGCCTTCTTTAAATGCACTCATGGCGCGCGTCATAAGGGTGTTGCCTGAGTTGCTCAAGCTTGTGCGCTCCGCCCACACAAAAAACCCCTCAAACCGGTGGTTCAAGGGGTTCTTTGTTCTCTGAACTAGAGAGCGTCACGCGCGGCTAAGAGGACACAAAGCCTTGCGCTAAATCGTGCGGGGTTGTGCGTTTATGCAGCTTCTTGCTGCTCGTCTGGATCGCGCAGAACATAGCCGCGGCCCCAAACGGTTTCGATGTAATTTTCACCAGCGCAAGCATGCGACAATTTCTTGCGGAGCTTACAGATGAATACGTCGATGATTTTCAATTCTGGTTCGTCCATGCCGCCATATAGGTGGTTGAGGAACATTTCCTTGGTCAGGGTCGTGCCTTTACGCAAGCTCAGCAGCTCAAGCATGGCGTATTCTTTACCGGTAAGGTGAACGCGGGCACCGTCAACTTCGACAGTTTTCGCATCCAAGTTAACAGCCAGCTTGCCAGTGCGGATAACCGATTGGCTGTGACCTTTTGAACGGCGCACAACAGCATGAATGCGGGCGACCAGTTCTTCGCGGTGGAAAGGCTTAGTGACGTAATCGTCAGCGCCGAAACCAAAGCTGCGGATTTTGCTGTCCATTTCGGCAATGCCGGAAAGGATCAGGACCGGCGTTTGCACTTTCGCAACGCGCAGTTTTTTCAGCACGTCATAGCCGTGCATATCGGGCAAGTTCAGGTCGAGCAGGATGATGTCATAATCATACAGCTTACCCAGATCGAGGCCTTCTTCGCCCAGATCGGTTGCGTAGACATTAAAGCCTTCGGTTGTGAGCATGAGCTCGATCGCTTTCGCGGTGGTTGGCTCATCTTCAATCAATAGTACACGCACGGGTAAGTCCCCTTTAGCCCTAAAATTGGTAACCCCTTGGTAAGAGGCGTTGTCATTTATTAACCACACAAGGTCTGAACGGAAAAGGTTAATATCGCGTAAATGAGTCGCTTCGTTGCTGGCGTGCGATAATGTGAGTCTTTGAAGTCACAGGGGTTTTTACCTAAGATCGGGTATTAAGGTTTGAGCAAGAAGCCTTTATCAAAGGTTTTCAAGCTTCTTCGCGCGGCGTCTTTGTACGCTGGAGCCAATGCCCATGGCCTCGCGATATTTGGCGACTGTGCGGCGGGCAAGGTCGAACCCTTCCTCTTTCAGCAGCGCGACAAGCTTATCATCAGAGAGGATTTTCTTTGGTTCTTCGGCATCGGTTAGCGCTTTGATCCGCGCTTTCACCGCTTCGGATGATGCCCCTTCGCCATCGCTCGATCCAACACCGCTCTTAAAGAAGTATTTGAGTTCGAAGCATCCGCGATCGCACAATAGAAACTTGTTGCTGGTTACGCGGCTGACCGTGCTTTCGTGCATTTCGATCTCTTCGGCCACTTCTCTCAAGGTTAGTGGTTTCAGCTCTGATACGCCGCGCCGGAAAAACCCGTCTTGCTGTTTCACAATCTCAGCCGCCGTTTTCAATATCGTCTTTTGTCGCTGGTCCAGCGCTTTGATCAGCCAGTTTGCATCGTCGAGCTTTTCTTTCAGCCAGCTTTGCGCGTCCTTGCTTGCGGCTCCTTCGCGCAATTCAACGTAATAGCTGCGGTTGACGATCAGGCGCGGCAAGGTCGCTTCGTTGAGCTTAATGTCCCAATCGCCATCGCGCGCAGTCGTAAGCAATATATCGGGCACAACAGCACTGGCACCGGCATCACCGTAAGCAAGGCCGGGCTTTGGATCATAGCCGCGCAATTCGGCCAGCATATCGGCAAAATCTTCCTCATCCACATCGCACATGCGGCGCAGGCGGGGAATTTCGCCTCGCGCAAGCAGATCAAGATTGTCGATCAATCGCTCCATGCACGGATCATAACGGTCCGCTTCGCGCGCTTGTATGGCGAGGCATTCTGATAGGCTGCGCGCGCCGATGCCGCTTGGCTCCAATGTTTGAACGGCGGATAAAGCGGCTTCCACTTCTGCTAGCGGCACGCCCAAATCCTCACCGACATCGCGCAAGTCAAAGGCGAGATAGCCAGCCTCATCCAGCAGGCCGATCAAATGCTGCGCGACAAATGTTTGCCGGTCATCGCTGCATGCAGGCCCGATCTGTTCGAGCAAATGCTCCGCCAATGTGGTTTCTGCTGTGCTGCGTTCCTCGATAGAGGTCAGCTCATCATCGCCGCCGCCGCCTCCTACGCCTAGACCGGCTGAGCCCCATTCGCCGCTTTCAGATGCGCCCGATGTACCTACAACCGCGCCATCCCCCGTGTCGCGGTCGCGGTCGATTGCGGAATTGTCGATATCGAGCGGAGCCTCGGCCTCACCCTGAGCCTGTCCGATCAGCTGATCGGCGGTGAATTCTTCACGCGGGATGTCATCCGGTTCGCCGCCATCGCCTTTTTCGTGGGAGACAGCGCCAGCTTCTAGTAGCGGATTGGCCTCCAATGCCTCTCCGATAAATGTCTCAATTTCTAAGTTAGATGCCGCCAGCAGCTTGATCGCCTGCTGCAATTGCGGCGTCATCACCAGCGATTGGGACTGTCTTAAATCAAGGCGGGGACCAAGGGCCATGGGGGTGGCTTTTTAGAGCGTGAAGCCCTCTCCCAAATACAGCCGTTTCACATTTTCATCCGCGACCAGAGCCTCTGGCGTTCCCGCAAACAAAACCTGTCCGCCATATATAATGCAGGCGCGGTCGACGATATCCAGCGTCTCGCGCACATTGTGATCGGTGATCAGCACGCCAATGCCGCGCCCTTTCAAATCTTTCACCAGATCGCGAATGTCGCTGATGGAAAGCGGATCGATGCCCGCAAAGGGTTCATCGAGCAGCATGATGGAAGGCTTTGCGGCCAAAGCGCGCGCAATCTCGCAGCGGCGGCGTTCACCGCCGGACAATGCCATTGCAGGGGATGAGCGCAGGCGGGTGAGGCCAAATTCATCGAGCAAGCGCTCCAGTTCCGCCTCGCGCGTTTGTTTATCCGGCTCAACCATTTCGAGGACGGAATTGATGTTTTGCTCAACCGTCATACCGCGAAAAATACTGGTTTCTTGCGGCAGATAGCCAATGCCGAGGATGGCGCGGCGATACATTGGCAGCTTGGTCACATCCTCACCATCCATCAAAATCCGGCCCGCGTCAGGGCGAACTAGACCCATAATGGAGTAGAAACACGTAGTTTTACCCGCGCCATTGGGGCCAAGCAGGCCCAGCACTTCGCCTTTACCCACTGTCAGGGAGATATCGGAAAGAACCGCGCGCTTATCATAGCTTTTGGCGATGGAAATCACCTCAAGCCCGCCATTGGGCAGGGGCGCTGACGCATCAGCGGAGGTGAAAGAATGGTCTGATAAAGTGTCTGTTTCGCTCATTATGAAATGGGTTTTAGCAGGCAAAACTTACCGAGAAACCCCCGAAAACTCGAAATTGGCAAGATTTGTGCATGGTAAGCAGATTTTACCCCAGCAAAGTGCATAATGGTTAGCGCGCTTGCCAGATGAGCCAATTGTTGAAATAACCCCGACTCGGAAGAGGAAATAGGGGAAGCTACGGATGAACGACATCCTACCGAGCAAATCCGCGCATCGTACAAGTGCCACGCAAAAGGCACGCGATTGGCGCAAGACGATGAGCGATCACGTCGCTTACGCTCTGCTGGTTTACACCGGATTGCAGATTTTCGTGACCGTGCATGCGATGAAAGACGGATCAAGTTCTGTCCTGCCCTATTTCGCTTTGGTCGTTCTTATTGCAGGCATTATTCCTGCCTGCCGCTGGTTTGAGCGGCGCTGGCGTTTCCTAAGTGATGATGAAGCAGCCGATCCCTCATTCGGCGGAGCGGTCCGCCGTGATCAGCTGGCTTTATGGGTGATTGCGATTGGCCTGCCGTTTTTGATTACGGGCATTTATAAAGCGGTAGTCGCTTAAGCTTTTTCGCGTTCAATCGCTTCGACAACGACCCGGCGCGCTTCTTCAGCATCGCCCCATTTCCCGACCCGAACCCATTTTTCGGCTTCCAAATCTTTGTAATGGGTGAAGAAATGTTCGATCTGTTGCAGAATGATTGAAGGAAGATCCTTCGTCTCGCCCACATCCGAATAATACGGGAAAGTCGTGTCGACAGGCACGCAGATCAGCTTTTCATCGCCGCCATGCTCATCTTCTAGGTTGAGAACGCCGATTGGGCGTGATTTCACGACGCAACCGGCAATAAAAGGCGAGCGCGCGATAACCAACGCATCCAAAGGATCGCCATCGGGCGACAAAGTGTGCGGCACAAATCCATAATTGGCCGGATAGCGCATCGGCGTGTGCAAAATGCGGTCCACGAACAGAGCGCCGGATTCCTTATCAAATTCATACTTCACCGGTTCGCCGCCGGTTGGCACTTCGATGATGACGTTGAGTTCTTCGGGCGGATTGCTGCCGGTGGGGATTTTGTCGATTTGCATTTTGGTCTCTTAATTGGGGGAGCAAGCTAGGGGGCTTGCGCAATAACCCGCGCCCATTAACGCCGCAGTGATATTGCGGCAAGCGGTTTGGTCGCCTAAGCGCTGTGAAATTATGTCCAAAAGCACTCCTAAAGCCATCCGCGGTACTCAAGATATATTCGGCAGCGATGCGGAAAGTTTCTCGCATGTGGTCGAAACGTTCGAGCGTGTGCGAAAACTCTACCGGTTCCGCCGTTTGGAAATGCCGGTGTTTGAAAAGACCGAGGTTTTTGCCCGTGCCATTGGTGAAACGACCGATGTTGTGTCGAAGGAGATGTATTCTTTCGATGATCGCGGCGGGGAATCGCTCACCCTGCGGCCTGAGTTCACCGCTGGCATTGCGCGCGCATATTTGACGAATGGCTGGCAGCAGCATGCTCCATTAAAAGCGGCAACACACGGGCCGCTGTTCCGGTATGAACGCCCGCAAAAGGGGCGCTATCGCCAGTTTCACCAAATCGATGCGGAGATCATTGGTGCCGCCGAGCCGCAAGCAGATGTTGAGCTGCTGGCAATGGCGGATCAATTGCTGCGCGAGCTTGGGATTTCCGGCGTCACGCTTCACCTCAACACTTTGGGTGATGGGACCACGCGCAATGCTTGGCGCGCTGCGCTGATAGATTATTTCGGGAAAGTGCGCGGTGATTTATCCGAAGACAGCCAAGCGCGGCTAGAGAAGAACCCGCTGCGCATTCTGGATAGTAAGGACCGGCGCGATCGTGTGTTTTTGGCGGATGCGCCCAAGATTGATGAATTTTTATCCGATGAGGCAGGGCGCTTCTTTGAAGATGTGAAATCCGGCCTGGATGCGGCAGGAGTGAAATACACTCGCGCGGAAAGTCTGGTGCGCGGCCTCGATTATTACCGGCACACTGCGTTTGAATTTATCCCAGATGAAGGCTCTGCTGCGGCTGATGCCTTGGGGGCGCAAAGTACAGTTTTGGGCGGCGGGCGCTATGATGGGCTGATGGAAAGCCTTGGCGGACCAGCAACACCGGCTGTCGGTTGGGCAGCGGGTATCGAGCGGCTGGCGATGCTGGTCTCACCTGAGCAACTAGAGAACCGCCGGAAAGAAGGAGGCCCGATTATTGGAGTCGTATCTAACTCGCCAGATTTGACTTTTCGTGCCTCCTGCCTTGCAGCAGCTTTGAGAGAGCAAGGCGTGCCAGTCAGCACAAGCTTCAAGAAGAATGCCAAAAAGGCAGCGGCATCGCTTCGTGACAATCACTACGTAGACGCATTGTTATACGTGCGTGGTGATGAAATGGCCGAAGAGCAGCTCTATTTGACTGGTACTGGTTACAGCGACTTTACAAGAGCTCAAATTTGGGAATCGATAGAGCGCAAAATACCGGCCGACTATGGAGAAGTAAAACGACAAAATGCAGGTCCGAACGTCGCAGATGATTGGATTTAGATTTTCCATACTGGTTCTAGAGTGACGTCACCAATCAAGACGTTTCGTCAGAAACGGCTTCGCTCCCGCCCGCCCAAGGCGGGAGCGCTAACGCGCCCCCACCCGGGCGTTCGCTCAGCAGTTGACTTTATAGTGCGCGGGTAAGACAGCCAAAACATAATGCAAATCCCACCAGAACGCCTCCAACAAATTGCGCAGCGCTTTGCTGAGCTAGAGGCGCGCATGGCGTCCGGCCAGTTAGAAGGTGCAGAGTTCGTCGCAGCATCTCGCGATTATGCCGAGCTTGAACCGGTCGCCAAAATTGCTGCCGAAGTGCAAAGCGCGCGTGAAGAAATCTCTGGCCTCGAAGAAATGCTCGCCGACCCTGAGATGAAAGCGATGGCAGAAGAAGAACTTCGCGCCATCCGCGAAAGCCTGCCCGAAAAAGAGCGCTCTCTCGCCATTGCTATGTTGCCGCGAGACAGCGCCGATCAGCGCCCCGCTATGCTGGAAATTCGCGCAGGCACGGGCGGCGATGAAGCCGGGCTGTTCGCAGGCGATTTGTTCCGCATGTACGAACGCTTTGCCGCCGAAAACAATTGGAAAGTTGAACCTGTTTCGATGAGCGCGAGCGAGGTTGGCGGCTTTAAAGAAATCATCGCCAATGTGCGCGGGCAGGGCGTGTTTGCAAAGTTCAAATTTGAAAGCGGGGTCCACCGTGTTCAGCGCGTGCCGGTGACCGAAAGCGGGGGGCGCATCCATACCTCTGCGGCGACAGTCGCTGTCCTGCCAGAGCCGGACGAAGTCGATGTTCAGATCGATAACACTGACCTTAAAATCGATACGTATCGTGCATCGGGCGCAGGCGGTCAGCACGTCAACACCACCGATAGTGCGGTGCGGATCACGCATGAGCCATCGGGGCTGGTCGTGACCTGCCAAGACGGGCGCAGCCAGCATAAGAATAAAGAAAAAGCGATGCAGGTTTTGCGCGTGCGGCTTTACGAAAAAATGCGTGATGAGGCGCAAGGAGCAGAGGCTGAGGCGCGCAAAGCGATGGTCGGCAGCGGCGACCGTTCTGAACGCATTCGCACCTATAATTTCCCGCAAGGGCGCGTGACCGATCACCGTATCGGGCTGACTTTGCATAAGCTGGATGAGATCATTCAAGGCAGCGGCCTTGGCGAGCTGGTCGATGCTTTAACGGCAGAGGATGAGGCGAAGCGGCTCGCGGCCCTCAACGAATGAGTGCGCGAATGAGCGTCTCCGATGCGATCCGGCGGGCGGCGGAGCAGCTTTCACAAACGTCAGGCACTGCCCGATTAGATGCCGAATTGCTCATGGCGCATGCGTTGGAAGTGTCGCGGTCGGACTTGCTATTGAAGCACATGCAGGCGGAGGAACCGGCGGCATTCCAACCTCTCGTTGCTAGGCGCGCGCACCATGAGCCCGTCGGCTATATTATCGGTACAGCCGAATTTTACGGACGCGAATTTGCGGTCGGCCCCGGTGTTTTGATCCCCCGCAGCGATAGCGAGGTTTTGATCGATGCCGCGCTCAAGGCAGTGCCAAACCCCAAACGCGTGCTGGATATGGGAGCCGGTTCAGGCGCGCTGCTTTTCACGATTCTCGCCGAAATTCCCGCTGCATTGGGTATCGGCATGGACCGCTCCGCTGATGCCATCCAAACCGCTCAGAAAAATGCAGGGACTCTGAAAATTGGCGATAGGATCGGACTGCTCCAACGCGATTGGGGGAATGCCGGATGGGATTACAATCTACCGCGTTTCGACCTGATTCTTTGCAATCCGCCCTATGTTGAAACCGCTGCAAACCTCGAACCGGATGTGCGCGATTTTGAGCCGGCAGAGGCTCTGTTTGCCGGATCAGATGGCATGGATGATTACAAGGTCATACTCCCGCAATTGGCGGGGCTTCTCAACCCAGATGGCGCCGCAGTTTTAGAGATCGGCCATAAGCAGGGTGAGGCGGTCCAAGCCCTTGCACGCCAGCACGGTTTCGCTTCCGAATTGCGCCAGGATTTGGGCGGGCGCGACCGTTGCGTCATCCTGCGCCAGAATGGCTAAAACTCCTTTGCACCGCCCCCTTGGGGAAAAGGGGCTTGGCAAACCGGATTGCTCAGGCTAACTCATATGCAGTTCCTCGATCAGGATTGGCCAGATCGCCGGAACCAAGCTTCCGCAAATCGCTAATTAAGCAGCATGACGTTGCTCAGCTTTTGCGGATAAATATGCGCTCTTGCGGATCTCAAAACTTCTCAAGCGCGCGGAAAATGGATGAGGAAGAACTCTCCCTTGAATAATAATCGTAACAATAACAATCGTCGGCGCGGCCGCGGCAATCGCAATTCTGGCGGCGGCAATAACAACAATTCGCTTAACCGGATTGATAGCCGCGCGCGCGGTAACGCCCCGCAATTGCTCGATAAATACAAGAAATTGGCGCAGGATGCTCAGCATCATGGCGACCGTGTTCAGGCGGAATATCACCTGCAATTTGCGGATCACTATTTCCGCGTGATCGCTGACAATAAAGCGCGTCAGGATGAAGCGCGGGCCAAGCGCAATGAAGAACGCATCGCCAATGGCGAAGAGCCTCAGGACGAAGAAAGCGAAGATCGCCGTCCTAATCGCGGTCAAGGGCGCAATGATCGCAATGATCGGGGCCAAGAAAGAGGGCGCGGGCGCAATGATCGTAATGATCGGGGCGGACGTAATGAGAATCGCCGAGACAACCGCGATGACCGTGAGGATTCTCGTCAAGAAGAAGGCGCAATCGCTTCCGAAGGTGAAAGCACAGATGCTGCTGATACCGCCGAAGCAGAAGCGCCTAAGCCGCGCCGCACACGTGCTCCCCGCAAGAAAGCGGATGGCGATGATGCGAAACCGGCTCGCAAAACGCGTGCACCGCGTAAGAAGCCAGTCGATGACGATGCAGGCCTTGATGTAGGTGTTCTGCCGCCCGCTATTAGCACTGATAGTGCTGACGAGGCCGCCGAGTAGAGTTGCGTCGCAATTGATCTGAGCTGGCGTTAGGAAGCAGGCATGTCCGAAACAGGCTCCGCACCCAAAACTGGCTCTTTCCTGACCAGATTTGCCAGTATTTGGCCAAACTATCCGCGTGTTGCGGCCTTGGTGCTGGGCCTGATTGCAGCCACTGGATTTCCGCCGCTTGGGCTTTGGCCGCTGACGTTGATTGCGCTGGCTGGCCTTATCAAACTGCTTCACCAAGCTGAGACCCGCAAACGCGCTGCACTGATCGGCTATTTGTTCGGCTGGGCGCATTTGACGCTGGCGAACAATTGGATCGCTACGGCATTCACTTTTCAAGCCGAAATGCCTGCCGCTTTGGGCTGGCTAGCTGTGCCATTGCTCTGCCTCTATCTCGCAGTTTACCCTGCCTTGGCCGCGATAATCACGCATGAAATTGTGCAGCGATTTGGCAAAGGCAAACAAGCATCCGTCCTTACTTTTGGCACGATATTCGCCGCCCTTTGGATCATAACCGAATGGCTGCGAAGCTGGGTCTTTACCGGATATCCTTGGCCTCCGCTGGGCCTTGCATTGTTGGGCGGTTGGGATGCACCTGGTTTCGCTAGCTTACTTCCTTGGGTGGGGACTTATGCTCTGTCGGGCGTGGCGCTATTGCTGGCGGCTTGGTTGGGGGCAATATTGAGCAAGGAAAAGGGATGGTGGCGGTTGGCTGAGGCTGCACCCTTGGCTGTCTTTGTTGGCTTAGTCATGCATTGGCCCGAGAGCGGTGAGCTTGAGCAGGGCGCAACACGCTACACCCTCGTCCAGCCCAATATCCCGCAGGAAGAACGCGATCGCGGCGATAAGTTTGAAGAGCATTTTGGGCGGCTAGTTAAGAATACGGCAGACGAGACGAACCCCAAACGCATGGTGTTTTGGCCGGAATCCGCTGTTCCCGATTACCTGCGCGATGGCTATCCTCAGCGCTATTACAATCAGCTGACAGCGGGCGCTGATCCAGAATATTCGCGTAAAAGGATCGCCAGCACAATCGGCCCCAATTCCATGCTGCTGTTCGGCGTAACCGATCTGGAAATTGGCGAAAAAATGGGACGTCAGGCAGCGGTTGGCGCTTATAACACCGTCACCACAATGGACGGGGCGGGCAATCTTGGAACGCGCTATTCCAAAGCGCATCTGGTGCCATATGGCGAATATCTCGCCCTGCGTTGGCTGCTCGAGCCATTGGGCGCGACCCGTTTGGTGGCGGGCAGTATCGACTTCATTCCCGGACCTGGGGCGCAAACCCTTGAGATTGATGGTTTCGGCAAGGCTGGCATTCAAATCTGCTATGAAATTGTGTTCTCCGGCCAAACAGTCGACCGTGAAAACCGCCCCGATTACATCTTCAACCCCAGCAATGACGGCTGGTTCGGCAGCTGGGGCCCGCCGCAGCATTTGGGCCAAGCCCGCATGCGCGCGATCGAAGAAGGGCTACCGGTCCTGCGCTCCACCACAGACGGGATCAGCGCGGTGATTGATGCGAATGGTATCGTGCGGCAGCATATTCCAAGCGGCATTGATGGCGCGGTTAGCGGATTTATCCCTCCGGCCAAGGAACCGACATTGTTTGCGCGGTGGGGGAATGCGCTGCCGCTCGGGTGGGCGGGATTGCTGCTTATCATATCCTTTGTTGCCTTAAGACGGCGCGCAGGTTAGAGCGCTCATCAACACATAAAGAACTCCTTATATCTATCGGAAAGACATCTAATGCGCAGCGAATATCTCTTCACATCTGAAAGCGTTTCCGAAGGTCATCCGGACAAGGTTTCTGACCAAATTTCCGACGCTGTGGTGGATTTGTTTCTTTCCAAAGATCCAGAGGCGCGGGTCGCTTGCGAAACGCTCACCACGACTCAGCGCGTTGTTTTGGCGGGCGAGATTCGCTGCAAAGGCGTTTTTGAAAACGGCGAATGGGCAACGGGCGCTTTGGATGAAATCGAAGCGGTTGTGCGCGGCACGGTTAAAGACATCGGCTATGAGCAAGACGGTTTTCACTGGGAAACACTCGAATTTGAAAATCATCTCCACGGCCAGTCTGCCGAAATCGCGCAAGGCGTGGATGAGGGCGGCAATAAGGATGAGGCCGCTGGCGAAGGCGCCGGTGACCAAGGTATCATGTTTGGCTATGCGACCGATGAAACGCCCGATCTCATGCCCGCGACATTGGATTTCAGTCATAAGATTTTGGAGCGTCTGGCCGCTGATCGCCATTCTGGTGCCGCGCCATTCCTAGAGCCTGACAGCAAGAGCCAAGTGACGCTTCGCTACGTGGATGGCAAGCCGGTTGCTTGTACCGCTATCGTCGTCTCCAGCCAGCATGCAGCAGGCTATCACGAAGGCGAAAAAGAAGCGGAACTCAAAGCATACGTCAAAGCCGCCGTGGCCGACATTCTGCCCGATGGCTTCATTTCGGATGATACCGCATGGCACATCAACCCAACCGGCGCATTTGAAATTGGCGGACCTGATGGTGATGCCGGTCTTACCGGCCGCAAGATCATCGTTGATACGTATGGCGGTGCTAGCCCGCATGGCGGCGGCGCATTCAGCGGCAAAGACCCGACGAAAGTTGACCGTTCAGCCGCCTATATCACGCGTTATCTGGCGAAGAATATCGTTGCGGCTGGCCTTGCCAAACGCTGCACGATCCAGCTTGCCTATGCGATTGGCGTGCCGCAGCCGCTGTCGCTTTACGTCGATACGCATGGCACTGGCACGGTTGGTGACGACGTGTTGGAAAACGCGATTGAGAGCATTGATGCGCTTGGCGGTCTGACCCCGCGCGGCATCCGCAATCATCTTGGCCTGAATAAGCCGATTTACCGGAAAAGTGCGGCTTACGGCCACTTTGGCCGAACAGCGGAAGGCGACTTTTTCCCATGGGAACGCACCGATCTGGTTGATGCATTGAAAGCGGCTACCGCCTAATTAACGGGCGGTAATTCCGCATCTGGCTCGGTGAGTTTTTCCGGATCAGCTTTAAGAAAAGCATCCTCTGGCGTTTCGCTGATTTCTTCTGCTGGATTGTTTTTCGGTGCAGAGCGCATCGACAATCCTGTGGGCAGAAGAAACCATCCGTTCCCGATCAATGGTTCCAGCGTGGCGGCGCTGCTGGGCTGAAGCAAGTATTGATAAAGTTCGTCAAAATCGCTGCGGTCGTCACCCGCAATCGCGATCAAGCAATGCGCCGCGCCAAATTCGCTGCGCCGTGTTTGTTTGCGGTCGCCGGGATAGCGGAAAAGGACAAGTTCATCCTTGCCTTCAACATCCAGACCGCTGGCCTGCAAAGCCTTGCGAATGCCGCCAGCATCCCCTGCGGTTAGCGCGCTCATCCAGCCAATCGTCACGCCAGCTTCGCGCAATCGGGACAAATGCCCATAGGCATCGCCGTCATACGTTGGTGCGATGACCGTGGGATCGAATATGCCGTTCTTATCATCAAGATCGATCAGCACGGCGGGAGGGCGTTTCGCTGAAGGGTTGTAGGCGGGCGCGCTGCATTTGGTCCGGCGCGCATCCAACCGGCTGGGGTTGCTGAGTAACGCTGATTGGCCCGCTGCTGGCCCCTTTTCATCGGTGACCACCTTCAAGACATAGGCTGTCATGTCAGCAAAAACCGATGGTGCCGGTTCTAACCCAAGCTCTTGATCAGGAACTGTTGCACTTACTTCGGAGGAATCCTGCGCTTGAGAGGCGATCTCAGCGGCAGCCAATTCGGACATGGACAGCTCTTGCGTTGCGGGATCGGAATCAGGCTTCTCCGCTTTAGTTGCGACTTCGGGCAAAGTGCTTTGCTCACCTGTATCTTGGCTATCGCTAGTCCGATTGCGCGTTTCCGTCGTCGCAATCGCCCCGCCAGCGATAACCGGCAACACTGCGGCGGCCACGCACCCTTGCAGGGTCGCTAGCATTACACCCGCTGCCAAAGCGCGGGTTCCAAAATGACGTTGATCACAAAGGCGTTTAGTCATGTCGATGCTTTAAACCGGCGCGCTACGCATGTCATGCAAAGCTTGCAAATTGGGAATGAGGCGCTCTGCCCGCGCAAAAATGCTGCACTGCAATCGAATGCACTAAAGTCACTTGCGTTTTATCGATTATTCAAAGCATTATAATAAAAGACTAATTCTATTAGATGCGCATTTTGCAACATAATATGACTATTACGCACTTGCACAAATCGCTGCATCGCAACATATTCCTGTCTTGCCTTATTAGGCATCCTCTCCCAAACTTTTCAGCCCGGTCTTTATGGCCGGGCTTTTTTCTGGGCGCAGCATTTTAGGTGTTTTGCTCAGCTTGGCTTTTGCAATTCTAGCCATGCCTCCCTAGCTATATGGTCAAACGCTTTGCAAAGCGATCAGACATTTAGAAATGGGTGCCCATGGCCAAGAGCGATAAAGAAACCAAAGACAAACAAGTGCGGCTGCAAGTGGCAGCTGCGCGGCAAGAGGAATCGGGTCAGGGTATCGCGCGCATGCCGCGTTCTGCGTTCCAATCGCTCGGGATTACAGAAGGCGACGTTGTTGAAATCACCGGCAAGCGTGCAACAGCGGCGATTGCCATGGCCTCTTATGAAGAGGACAAAGCGCTCGACGTGGTTCGGCTCGACGGACTTCAGCGCGGTAATGCCGAAGTCGGCTCGGGCGAGCATGTGACCATCGCAGTCGCCCAATCACGCCCTGCAACCCGCGTTGTTTTTGCGCCTGCCCAGCGGGAAATGCGGCTGCAAGGTCCGACACAAGCCTTAAAACGCAATTTCTTTGGCAAGCCCATTCTTGCTGGCGATTTGGTCGCGACTTCGGGCCGTCAACCGATGCAAGATGTGCCGGATGATGTGCGCCGCATGCTGCCCAGCGCCGCCTATGCTCTAACCCAAATTCGCCTGTCCGTCGCCAGCACTACACCCAAAGGGATCGTCCATATTGACGAGAACACCGAGGTTGAATTGCGCGCCGAATTCGAAGAGCCGCGTGATGCGCGTGCATCTGTCAATTACGATGATGTTGGCGGGATGGATGACACAATCCAAGCCTTGCGCGAGATGGTGGAATTGCCGCTGCGCTATCCTGAACTTTTCACCCGCCTTGGCGTTGATCCGCCAAAGGGCGTTCTGCTTCATGGCCCGCCAGGAACGGGTAAAACGCGCCTTGCGCAAGCTGTTGCGAATGAAAGCGATGCTGAATTTTTCACCATTAACGGTCCAGAGATTATGGGTTCCGGTTATGGCGAGAGTGAAAAGCGCCTGCGCGAAGTGTTCGAAGCTGCGACCAAAGCTGCGCCTGCGATCATTTTCATCGACGAAATCGACTCTATCGCGCCCAAACGCGACAAAGTTCCAGGTGAAGCGGAAAAGCGCCTAGTCGCGCAAATGTTGACCCTTATGGACGGGGTGGATTCGCGCACCAATCTGGTTGTGATCGCAGCCACCAATCGCCCCGATGCGATTGATGAAGCCTTGCGGCGTCCGGGCCGGTTCGACCGCGAGATTGTGGTTGGCGTGCCGGATGAGCGCGGCCGGCGCGAGATATTGTCCATTCACACGCGTGGTATGCCGCTGGAAGTGAAAGTTGATTTGGCGGAACTCGCCCGCGTGACCCACGGTTTTGTTGGTGCGGATTTGGCCGCTTTGACCCGCGAGGCAGCGATTGATGCTGTTCGTCAAATTATGCCGGAACTTGACCTTGATAAAAGGACGATCCCGCCAGAGGTGCTTGAAAAGCTCTGCGTCAGCCGTGAAGATTTCCTCAGCGCGCTGAAACGCATTCAGCCATCCGCCATGCGCGAAGTCATGGTGCAAATGCCGCGTACACGCTGGTCGGACATTGGCGGCGTGGATGATGCGATTGAGAAGCTGCAAGAGGGGATCGAGTTGCCTCTCAAAAACCCAGACGCTTTCCGCCGATTGGGTATCCGTCCAGCGAAAGGCTTTCTGCTTTATGGCCCGCCGGGAACAGGCAAAACCTTGCTTGCCAAAGCTGTCGCGAAAGAGGCTGAGGCGAACTTTATCTCCATGAAAAGCAGCGATCTGCTGTCCAAATGGTATGGTGAAAGCGAGCAGCAAATCGCCAAAATGTTCCAGCGCGCACGCGCTGTGGCGCCTTGCGTGATCTTTATTGATGAGATCGATTCATTGGTTCCCGCACGCGGTTCCGGCCAAGGCGAGCCGCAAGTCACAGGCCGCGTCGTGAACACCATCCTTGCCGAAATGGACGGGTTAGAAGAGCTGCAATCGGTTATCGTAATCGGCGCCACAAACCGGCCCACTTTGGTTGATCCAGCGCTGCTGCGTCCGGGCCGTTTTGATGAGCTGGTTTATGTTGGTACGCCTGATGCAAAGGGACGCGAACATATTCTCGGCATCCATGCCAAGGATATGCCATTGGCAAAAGATGTCGATCTGGCAACCGTGGCAAAGAAAACTGCCCGCTTTACCGGTGCCGATTTAGAAGACGTAGTGCGCCGCGCTGGCCTTAATGCTCTGCGCCGCGTCGGCGGGAAGGTTCAAGAGGTTGAGGCGGAAGATTTCACCGAAGCGCTGAAAGACAGCCGCGCTACTGTCACTGGCAAGATGGAAAGCGAATACAAGAAGATGCGAGGCGAGCTGAAAAAGCGCGCGGTTCAGGCGAACCCCATTGGTTTTGTCCATGACGGAATGGTTGAACCGATTAACGACAAAAAGCACGATTAGGGTGCTTTGGGCGGGTTGCCCTATTTCTTCGCCCGCTCATTTGCATTTTCAACTTCCAGCCTATGCCGGATCAGTGCGTCCGGCATTTCGCGGCGCAACCAATCAATCATATGCTCGCGCGTTTCGCAACGCAGCTCCCACAGATCGCCAATAGTTTTTGCGCTCATCGAGAGGCGCAGTTCGATACTTTCAGGATAAGCCTCAGTCATCAGCAAAGACACTTTGCGCTGATCATGCAATTTGTGTTCAGCGGTAAAACGTTTGAATTCAGCGCGAATGGGGGCAATGTCAGTTGCTGGATCAAGATGGAGAAAGACCGGACCGGTAAGCCGTTCACTACGCCGCGACCAGTTTTCAAAACTGTCGGTAAGGAAGCGGTCTGTTGGCACGATTACAAGTCGTTCGTCCCAAATGCGTAGCGTGACAAAGCTCATCCGGATTTCTTCGACGCGGCCCGTATGACCGTCGACAACAACCAAATCACCGATGCGCATCGGTTCGGTTAGCGCGACCTGCAAGCCGGCAATCAGCGACTTTAGCGCTGGTTGAGCTGCGGCACCCACTGCCAGTGCTGCCAGACCAGCAGAGGCCAGCATGGTCGTGCCAATGGCTTGCACAGAGGGGATGGAAAACAGCATAAGCCCGACAGTGATGACGATGATCGCAATGGTTGCCAGACGCGATAAAAGCGCGATACGTGTGCGGCGCGAACGCATCGCGACCGGGTCCTTGCTGCCCATCCGCAATTCCATGACAGCCGTTAGCGCTTTGACCAAGTTAAAGGCGATCCAACCCAGCAATGCTGGCTGCAAGAACATGCCAAATGGCTCCCAAAACTCTGCGAGTTGCAGATTGGATTGGGCCGCCATGGAGACACCGATTGCGAGGAATGTCCATTTGATCGGCAGGCGAATGCGTTCAAGGATCAGATCGTCAGATTGATTGTCGGACCGCTTGGCAAGCTTGCTAACCGCGGCAAAGATCAGCCGGTAAAGCGCATAAGCGACCACCAAGCCAACCGCCAGCGCCACCGCCGACATGATCGCGATAGACCAATCTATCGTCCATTTGCTGATGTCCCAAAAACCGAGATCAAACAGTTCGTTAGAAGCAGCGTTTTCGCTGGTTGTTTGGGGCTGTGTCAATGTGCTGCATCCCAACTTGCGCCTGTGCCAATTTCAATATCGAGCGGCACGTCCAATGCAATAGCAGGCTGCGCAGCTTCTGCCATCACCCGTTCAATAATCGGCGAGACGGCGGCGACATCGCTTTGCGGCAACTCAAACACCAGCTCATCATGGACCTGCAAAAGCATGCGCACATTGGGCAAGCCAGCATCCGCCAATGCGGGCAACATGCGCGCCATCGCGCGTTTGATAATGTCGGCGCTGGTGCCTTGAATCGGGGCGTTGATTGCGGCGCGCTCAGACCCTTGGCGTTCCATCCCGTTTTTGGAGTCGATGCGCGGGAACCATGTTTTGCGGCCAAACAGTGTTTCAGAATAGCCGCGCTCACGGACACTTTCCAATGTTTCGGCGATATAGCGCTGGATACCGGGGAAGCGCTGGAAATAGGTGTCGATCATGGCTTGCGCCTCATCCGCTTCAACTTCCAATCGGCCCGCTAGGCCCCAGCGCGAAATGCCGTAAAGGATCGCAAAATTGATCGTCTTTGCCTGGGCGCGCGTATCACGGGTCACTTCGCCAAACATTTCTGTGGCCGTGCGTGAGTGGATGTCCTCTCCGTTTGCAAAGGCTTCTTTCAATGTGCCCACATCGGCCATATGCGCCGCCAGTCTGAGCTCGATCTGGCTATAGTCCGCTGCGAGAAGGACATTCCCCGTCTCTGGCACAAATGCCTCGCGGATTTGCCGCCCGATTGCCGTGCGGATGGGGATGTTTTGCAAGTTTGGATCGGTGGATGATAACCGCCCCGTCTGCGCGCCTGCGAGCATATAAGACGTATGCACGCGGCCAGTATTAGGATTGATTGCCGCCTGAAGCGCATCCGTATAGGTCGATTTCAGCTTGGCCAGTTGACGCCATTCCAGCACTTTTTTGGCGATCGGTTCGCCGTCACCAGCAAGTTTTTCCAGCACGCTTTGATCGGTGGAATATTGCCCGCTCTTGCCTTTCTTACCGCCTTTATTGCCGCGCTTGTCGAACAGCACCTCGCCCAATTGCTTTGGGCTTCCAACTGCGAATTCTTCACCAGCGTCTGCGTGTATCTCGGCTTCTAGCCGCGCTGTTTCAGTAGCAAATTCGGTGGAGAGACCGGCCAACTTCGCGCGGTCAACCTTAATCCCTTCGCGCTCCATTCCAGCGACAACGGCGATCAAGGGGCGATCAACACGGCCATAGATTTTTGTGCCGCCTTCCGCTGCGAGGCGCGGTTTCAAGACGGCATCCAGCCGCCAAGTCACATCGGCATCCTCAGCGGCATATTCGGTTGCGCGGGGCAAATCGACCTCGCCGAACGGAATGGCTTTCTTGCCCGTGCCGCATACTTCTTTGAAGGATAGGCAGGTGTGGCCAAGGTGGCGGATAGACAGATCGTCCATCCCGTGACCGCCTCCCATTCCGCTTTCCCCGCGGCCCGCATCCAGTGCAAAACTCATCACCATCGTATCTTCGATCGGAGCCATGTCGACGCCATAACGGGCGAGCACATTGATATCATATTTCAGATTTTGCCCGATCTTCAGGACGCTATCGTCTTCCAACAGAGACTTGAGCGCAGCTACGGCAGTATCGCGGTCAATCTGCTCCGGCTTTTCCGAAAGCAAATCAGTGCCGCCATGCGCTAGCGGAATATAACAGGCATCATTGGGGCCAAGCGCGAGCGACACGCCGACAAGATCAGCCTGCATCGCATCAAGCGAACTGGTCTCTGTATCTACGGCGACCTTGCGCGCCCGAACTGCGCGGGCAATCCATGCCTCCAGCCGTTCCATCGTCCGCACTGTTTCATAGGTGCTGCGATCAACTGCTGGCATTTCGGGAAGGGCACCCGCTGCTTCCACGCTGGCGCCAGATGCGGTTTCGCGCTTTGGCGGGTTGAGATCATTCTTGCGGTCAGGACTTCCCGACCCCGCACCCAATCGTTTGAGCAGAGAAGAAAACCCATGCGTTTGCAGGAAAGCGGCCAGCGGCTCTTCCGGAACGCCTTCGAGCTTAAATTCATCCAATGGCTGAGGAAGCTCTGCATCTTCTTTCAGCGCGACCAGAATACGCGATAGCTCCGCTTCTGCGCGGCCTTCTAACAAGCGTTCTTTCAGCTTGGACTTTTTCATTTCCGGCGCATAGTCGAGCGCAGCAGTAAGTGATCCGTGCTCTGCGATCAGCTTGCTCGCCGTTTTGGGTCCGATCCCGTAAATGCCCGGCACATTGTCAACGCTATCCCCCATAAGCGCTAGTACATCGCCGACCAGATCAGGCGTTACGCCAAATTTGTCATGCACTTCATCGGTATAAATGCGCTGGTTTTTCATCGTGTCGAGCATGTCGATGCGGGCGCCATCCACCTCGCTGACGAGCTGCATCAAATCCTTGTCACTCGATACAATGGTGGTGTTCCACCCCTTTGCCTGCGCCGCGCGGGCATAGGATGCGATCAGATCATCCGCCTCCAAACCTTGCTGTTCAATACAGGGCAAAGAGAAAGCGCGGGTCGCATCGCGGATCAATGGGAATTGCGGCACCAAATCTTCAGGTGCGGGCGGGCGATTGGCCTTATATTCGGGATAAATATCATTGCGGAAGCTCTTGGAGCTTGCGTCTAAGATCACCGCCAAATGTGTCGGACCGTCGGCTGCATCCAAATCATCGGCCAATTTCCACAGCATGGTGGTATAGCCATAAACCGCGCCAACCGGCGTGCCTTCGGGATTCGTGAGCGGCGGTAGGCGATGGTAAGCCCTGAAAATATAAGAGGAACCATCGACGAGATAGAGGTGCTGTTTATCAGGCATAATGCGGGTTTAGCAGGGGCAAGCGTGCTGCGTAAGATGGGCGAGGGCGCTTATCCCGCGAGTTGAAATAAGGCAGCCTTTTGCGATAGATTACGGCGTAAATAGGGTGAAATAAGGCAAAAAAGGCATGAAATGTGGCAAAATATGGCGAAATAGCTTGCGCTGCCACAAAGTTGCCACTATTTAGAGGGTGCGAAGGGGGAAACCCTTTGTGCGAGGGTCGCAAAAGAGCCTCGCTCTATATTACTCGCTGATCAAGGAATTATATTATGCGTAAGATCGTATTCGCAGCTGCTGTTGCAACTTCTGCTCTGGGCCTCGCTGCTTGCGGCGAAACTGCTGAAGGTGCTGGTGAACTGGCTGAAGGCGTAGCTGCTGACGCAACTTCGGTTGTTGAAGAAGGTGCTGACGTTGTTGAAGGCGCTGCAGACGCAACTGGCGAAATGGCTGAAGGCGCTGCTGAAGCGACTGGCGACGCTGTTGAAGGCGCTGCAGACGCAACCGGCGAAATGGCTGAAGGCGCTATGGAAACTGCTGAAGAAGCTGTTACCGAGTAATCGGGCAGACCTTCATAGGTTTAAGAAGGGGCGGTACCGTAATGGTGCCGCCCTTTTTCGTGCGCGATTGAGATTGTGTGTGGCGAAACTGCTGACGTTGCCAATAAGTGTTGTAATCGAGCGCAGCAATCAAGCGCTGGGATCAGCCGCCCGTCCAAACGCCATTGGTCCAATTGCGGCCATTGCCCTGCGGCCTTTCATTGGAATAACCGGAATATAGTGCGCGCGTAATATCTGCGATACGCTGATCGCGTTTCTTGCGTGCACCGCGTTTATTGCGGGCTTCATCCGTCAAATTGGCACTTTGCCCTGTTACGTAAATCGCAGCAGCAATGATCCGGCCATCATCCAACCGGAAATAGCCAATATCGCTGGCCGTGCGGGTAAGGGTGCCGGTTTTATGCGCTAAATCAGCGCGCTGCGGCAAAGCCGCGTTCATCCGATTCCTGCCAGTCGTTGTCTTATACATCGCATTGAGCAGTATATTGCGGCTTTGCGGGCTAAGCCATTGGCCCCTGTAAAGCCCAGCTAGCATCTGACCCATTGCGCGCGGGCTGGCTGAATCGCGCGGATCAATCCAAGCGGCCGGATCATATTCACCATCATCGCGCACCAAAGTCGCGATATCGCGTGACAGTTCAAATTCAGTGATACCAGCAGTGCTGCGCATCCAATTGTTGACCGCACCAGGCCCGCCAACAACCCGGAGCAAGGCATCGGTGCAGCTATTGCAGCTTTTGCTGATCATCAGTTTGATCAGCTCATGCCCAGAAACATAGCGATTGGAGACCGTGTTAGCCCGTTGGGAAGAAAATCGCTTTGACTTTATCCGCGTCAGCAGCGGATATTCGCTCGAAAGGCTGAAGCGCCCGCGGTCAACGCCGGCCAAGAATGTCGCGGCAACGGCAACTTTGCTGGTTGAGGCCATCGGGAAACGCTGATCGGCAAGCACGGTGACTTCCCTACCAGTGGTCAAATCAACCGCATAAACACCGATCCGGCCGCGGTCGCCATCAGCCAATTGGGCGATCTGACGTTCAAAGCCTGATTGATATTGTGCGGCAAAGGTTTGCGGCGCCCGCTGCTGTGTTCCGAATGTGGAATCAAAGTCGGACTCCAGATTGTTCTGCGCGGCAACCGGTGCACTAACCGCTAAAATTGATGCGGCGGCAGCCAAAGCGAAGCGGGGGGCGAACAGTTTGAATTTTTTGAGCATTTGGACGGTATATACCAATCAAGATTTGCGCAGTGTTAATGAAACCATCGGTTTGAATCGAGCGAGTCCTAGGGGCAAGCAAAATTGCACCTATCCTCGACCAAATGTGCCGCACAAGCGGTAGATTCCGCCAATACGGCGCAATTAGAGGATTCCCCTGAGCACAATCTGCGCATTCTCGGGAAAGATTCCGTCCAGATTGGATGGTTTTGCTGCGGGTTTGAATGCTGTGCGCCGTGGAAGATCCGGCCAAATCAAAGAGGCATTCGCTATTGTGTTTCTGCTAATCTGAGCGTCTTTTCACCCTTGGGATCAAAGGCAATCCCTTCGCGATATTCAAGCACTCCCGGCACTGCGCCCAACCGGTTGGCGAATATCCGGCGCGTATCAACCCATGGACCGATGGCACGGTATTGCGCGGGTTGGGAGGGCAAAGTGGCCAATAGCGCAGGCTTAGTATCATCGGCATTTGCAGGCCGAATTGTCGCAGCAAACAGGCCAAAATCGATTCGGGCAACGCGTCCCAGATCAGCTTCTTGGGTCAATTCTGGATAGGGTGAGGGTTCCCATGCGGGTGTGATTAAAGACGTGCCAAGATCAGTGACTTGGCCAGCTTTTGCGGTAAACCCGACCGTCCCCATGCAATGGCACTGCGACAATATGCCGTTATATCCAATCCCATAGACGATGTAGTCGCCCGGGGGCGCTTCTGCCAAAACAACCCGCATATCCTTGACGGGGCGAGAGTAATGCTTGGTCGGTCGCAATTCGTACAAATTACTGGCTCCCTCCCATTCAAATACAAATGCTTCGAAAGGTTCATCGCGTTTTTTGCGATCATATTCGGCGCGCTTGGCTGTTTGGTAATCCGCAAGCTCTTGCTCAGTTGGGACGCGCAAAACGAAAACCGAGCTTTTCAGTTTTGGTGCTCTCATGAGCAAATAGGCTTTGTCAGCCTTTATTGTGACGGGTGCCTCTTTGCGGATTTGGGTAAAGCCTGTCTCCGCCTTCTTGGCCGCAGCTGATGGGCTGATAGCAAGAGCGCAAATCGCGATAACAGCGGCGCTGAGTGTGCGGCGGATCATGGTTTTGCCTCCGGTGTTGGGGGCACTGGACCTGATGCAATCACGGCTGCAATTGGAATCCAATCATCCCGCTTTTCAAACAATTCCTGCCATTGATCTTTGCCGGCCCTGTAACGCGTATAGCCGCGCGGCGTCATGCAGCGGATCATGATAGTTTGGCGAACTGAGCGGTTGAGCGGGCCATCAATAATGGAGGCCATAACTGCGCCAACCATCCCATATTGGCCGCCGTCATAATTCACGACATTGCCCTTGTCATCTTCACCCCAAGGAACAAAATCACCAGCGGAGCGGTGCTGTGATCGGGCAGAGTGCCGCGCGCAGGCTGACAAATCACGCCGAGCTGCTTCGAATGAAATGCCGGTTTTGTGAAAAACAACATATTTGCGTTCATCGCCCAATTCTTTGGCATCGGCGGTTAGATCGGGAAGGGAGGGCTTTGCGTCTTGCGCTGAAGCTCCAGTGGCGGCTGCGCAAAGGCATATTGCGGCGCATGCTGTTCTCATTTTTGCGTGACCCATCGTTTGTTTTGCGGGCAAGCTATCATAAGGAAACGCAAAGAAAAACCCGGCCAGAGTTTCCTCCAGCCGGGCTTCTCGTATTCGGTATTGAGTAACGTGTAGGCTTAGAAGCCCATGCCGCCGCCCATTCCGCCCATGCCGCCCATATCAGGCATTGCAGGGGCGCCGCCGCCAGCGCTGTCGTCTGGCGCATCGGCGATCGCTGCCTCTGTAGTGATCAACAGGCCAGCAACAGATGCTGCATCTTGCAGAGCTGTGCGCACAACCTTGGTCGGGTCGATCACGCCAGCCGCTACGAGATTTTCGTAAGTGTCGGTCGCTGCGTTAAAGCCTTGCGTCTCATCATCTTCGCGCAAGAGATTGCCCGAGATCACTGCGCCGTCATGGCCAGCATTTTCAGAGATTTGACGGATCGGTGCAAGGATGGCTTTGCGCACGATGTCGATACCGCGCGTTTGGTCATCATTGGCGCCTTTGACGCCTTCCAATGCTTTTGAACCGTACAGCAATGCCGTGCCGCCGCCTGGGACAATGCCCTCTTCAACGGCTGCGCGGGTTGCGTGAAGCGCATCGTCAACGCGGTCCTTGCGTTCTTTCACTTCGACTTCAGAAGCGCCGCCGACTTTGATCACGGCAACACCGCCTGCGAGTTTCGCGAGGCGTTCTTGCAGTTTTTCTTTGTCGTAATCCGACGTGGTGGTTTCGATCTGAGCGCGGATTTCGCCAACGCGCGCTTTGATGTCAGCTTCATCACCAGCACCGTCAACAATTGTGGTGTTGTCTTTGTCGATAGTAACGCGCTTGGCATCGCCCAGCATGTCGAGCGTGACTTTATCAAGCGTGATGCCCAGCTCTTCGCTGACCAGCTCGCCTTTTGTCAGGATCGAGATGTCTTGCAGCATCGCTTTGCGGCGATCACCGAAACCAGGTGCTTTGACCGCAGCAACTTTCAATCCGCCGCGCAGCTTGTTCACGACGAGTGTCGCAAGCGCTTCGCCTTCGATGTCTTCTGCAATGATCAGCAAAGGACGGCCTGATTGCATCGCTGCTTCGAGTACTGGCAGCATAGCTTGCAAGCTAGAGAGTTTGCCTTCGTTGATGAGGATGTATGGGTTTTCCAACTCAACCGTCATCTTGTCAGGGTTGGTGATGAAATATGGCGAAAGGTAACCGCGGTCGAACTGCATACCTTCAACAACGTCGAGTTCAAACTCGAGGCCTTTGGCTTCTTCGACAGTGATTACGCCTTCTTTGCCGACTTTTTCCATCGCTTCAGCGATTTTCTCGCCGACTTCTTTGTCGCCATTGGCAGAAATAACGCCAACTTGTGCGATTTCAGAAGTGCCAGCAACGTCTTTCGAACGGCCCTGAAGATCAGAAACAACAGTGCTGACCGCTTGGTCGATGCCGCGCTTCAGATCCATTGGATTCATACCGGCTGCAACAGCGGTCATGCCTTCGCGAATGATCGCTTGGCCTAGAACGGTTGCTGTGGTGGTGCCGTCTCCGGCGAGGTCGTTCGTTTTCGAAGCGACTTCTTTGAGCATTTGTGCGCCCATGTTTTCAAACTTGTCTGAAAGTTCGATTTCTTTGGCAACGGTCACACCATCTTTGGTGATGCGCGGTGCGCCAAAGCTTTTGTCGATAACGACATTGCGGCCTTTCGGGCCAAGCGTCACTTTAACAGCGTTTGCGAGCGTATCTACGCCCTTAAGGATGCCTTCGCGGGCATCACGGCCGAACTTTACGTCCTTACCAGCCATGAGTGTTTCTCCTGAATAAAATTATGGATTGAAAAGCGTTGGAGGGTGAGGGGTTCAGCCCATCACTCCCATGATGTCGCTTTCTTTCATGATGAGCAGATCTTCGCCATCAAGTTTGATTTCAGTGCCGGACCATTTGCCGAAAAGCACGCGATCGCCTGCTTTCACATCCAATGGGGTAACGGTGCCGTCTTCTGCTTTTGCGCCAGTGCCGACAGAGACGATTTCGCCTTCTGATGGTTTTTCCTGAGCGCTATCGGGGATGATAATCCCGCCAGCAGTTTTCTGATCGGCTTCGATGCGGCGGACCAATACGCGGTCGTGCAACGGACGAAATGCCATGAGTGTGACCTTTCTTTAGTGGTTGAACATATGGATTGGCACTCTCCCTATGGAAGTGCCAGCGAGAGGCATGTGGGGCTGCGTCTGTCGAGAGTCAAGAAGACTCGCGCGCAAAAATTTTTGTTAGTTAAACAGGCTTCTTTTGAGGCCTGTAACTCAGCCCCAAACGGTCGCGCGCCATCCACCGCCATGTCAGCAGGAACGCCGCAAAGAACAGGCCTGTTGCCAGCCCGATCCAAACGCCAATTCCTTCCAATGGAGTGTAGAAGGCAAACACAAAAGCCACGCCAAACCCCGGCACCCAATAGCTGAAAATCGCCATCCACATGGGCACGCGCGTGTCTTGTAATCCGCGAAGCGCTCCGGCTGCCACAGCCTGCACGCCGTCGACCAATTGGAACACGGCGGCCCAGAATAGGAACTGCATGGCAAAGCCCACCAATGCAGCATTGCGCGCCGCATCGACGTCCACATAAAGCGATATAAGCGGGCGCGGGATGATCACCATTGTCAGCGCGGTAAAGGCCATGAAACCTGTGCCCAGCACCATGCCCGCCCAGCCTGCACGCTTGATGCCGGTAAGGTCGCGCGCGCCATAGAAATAGCCCACGCGAATGGTCGCTGCCTGACCCACGCCGAACGGAATCTGGAAAGCGAGCGCCGCCAATTGCAAAGCGACTGTATGACCTGCGAGCGCAGATGCGCCGAACTTACCCATCAGGAATGCCGCCCCGCCAAAGATGCCGGCCTCTGCCGTAACGGTCAGTGCAATCGGCGTGCCGATCCGCATAATCTCCCACATTCTCGCCCAATCGGGCCGCCACCAGCGCCCGAATATGCGGTATCGGTGCAGCTTTCTGTCCAGCCTAATCACTGCAACATAGGTGAGCATTACCGTGGTAGTGGTTATCATGGTCGCAATGCCTGCGCCGACCAGCTCCAGCCGCGGCGCGCCCCAATTGCCGAAGATCAGCATGTAATTGCCCAGCGCATTCACACCAATGCCCATCGCGGTGATGGCGGTCGCAAAGATCGGGCGTCCCAATGCCGAGACATAGGTGCGCAAGACATTGGCGATCACCATTGGGATCAGCGAGAACACTAGCACCGCAAGATAGGGAAAGCCCAATGTCACCAGCGCTTCATCCTGACCGGTTATGCGCATCAAAGGGATAGTGTTGAAGGCGAGCAGCATGCCCACCGCGCCGCTGATCACCGCCAGCCATAATGCCATGCGCATCGCCCTGCGCACGGGACGCACGGCATTGGGATTTGCGCCCAATTCAGCCGATACCATTGGCGCAACCGCTGCGGTTAGCGAGCAGAGTGCCCATACGATCAGGCCGAACACTGCCATCACCAACTGTGATGCGGCGAGCGGTTCCTCGCCCAATCGCGCGATGAAGATAACGTCTATGGCATAGGTCGCCATTTGCAGAAGATTGGCGAGCGCCAGCGGTGCTGCGAGCAGGAATGTCGCCTTAAATTCGCCTCTCCAAGAGGGCGTGCCTAGAGTTGGTGTCTCGCTCATGCAGCCGGTCCGGATAGGCTTTCTCGCTTAACACGGGAAGCGCAAGTTCTGTTGGCGCTTTATTCAGTCCAAGCTTGAGGCATGCGGGTTACAGATTTGGGGGTGGGGGTTTTGGATGTAATTTAGGATGGAAGCGGACATTGGTTTTTACTCAGAGAGAACTTGTGTTCGTTACCAGTCGATTGACACCTTGTAACAGAACAATCATTCTGTTACCTATCATACATGCCTCGTCATAAGACCTATACCAAAGCCTCACTGGTCGAAGCTGCCATGCATGAATTCTGGCGAAATGGATATGAAGCCACCTCCATGGATGACCTTGTTCGCGCGAGTGGTGTAAGCCGACACGGCATCTATTCTGATGTCGGTGGAAAGCGAGAATTGTTTCTCGCGGGTTTTGAGACTTACAAGGAAACGATAGTTTCTCCTGCATTAAACGCGATTGCGATTGAGGGGTCTGGTCTCGCTGGGATTAGACGATATTTCGAGATCCAGATTGCCTTGGCTGAGAGCGGTGGATTGCCTGGCCCAGGTTGCCTTGTCGCAAACGCCATGACCGAAACTGCGCCACATGATAACGACGTTGCTGCAGAAGTTCAGGCCCATAACGAGCTTCTTACAGCCAGCTTTCTGCAAGCGATTACCAGGCATGCACCAAGTTTACCCAAGAGTGAGCGCATCGCGATCAGCTCTTTTCTGACGATGGTGGCACAAGGCCTCTGGTCAATGTCGAGAACGATCGAAAAGGCCAGCACACTCCGTGCACAGGCGAGCACACTGATCTCCATACTTGAAGAAAGACTATCCCAATGACGTTGAAGATAAATGCAGGCGCAACTTCTATCCCCACAGCATTCTGGTGGGCTCTTGGTTTGAACTTTATATGGATCAATGCATCGGAAGTCGTGCGCTACTTTGGGTTAATCAAACCAATGCTCCACGAAGCGTTTCCCAAAGTTGATAATATCGCAATTATCTCACCATCGATCTTTGCCTCTTGGATGTTTTGGGACACGATTCTTATCTTAGCAGCAGCCGGATTCTATTGGATGTTCTTCAAGCAGTTTGGAGCAACGGCAAAGAATGCCATACTGAGCTCAATCGCTTTCACGATTACCATAATTGGGTTGATCTGGATTGGCATTGTAAACATGGGCCTCGCCCCTAGCAAATTCATCTGGGTTGCTTTGCCTTTGGCATGGATTGAGCAAGTAGTCGCGGCATTCATTGTTTTCTGGGCAATTAAGCGAAAGTAAGCGCCCGCCTCTGAGTCACTAGCAGTCATCCTAAATCTCTGAACACAGCACAAAGAAAAAGGGCGGCACCCGAAAGTACCGCCCTCCCATCTGCGAGCGCTTCAAGTCACTCACAAAACTTATCGCAAAATCATTTGCGCAGACCCAATTACTTGAGTTCGACGGTACCGCCAGCTGCTTCGATTTTGCCTTTGATTTCTTCAGCTTCCGCTTTGTTGACGCCTTCTTTCAAAGGTTTCGGAGCGCCTTCGACAAGACCTTTGGCTTCGGTGAGGCCCAGACCAGTGATGGCGCGGACTTCTTTGATAACCTGGATTTTCTTGCCGCCGTCGCCGGTAAGGACAACGTCGAATTCGTCTTTTTCTTCAGCTGCTGGGGCATCGCCGCCAGCACCAGGAGCCGCAACAGCAACAGCTGCTGCAGCAGAAACGCCCCATGCTTCTTCAAGCGCGGTTGCAAGTTCAGCCGCTTCGAGGACGGTCAGTTTTGAAAGTTCTTCAACAAGTTTGGCGATATCAGCCATGGTGGTTACTCCAATTTAAACGGGGCGGACATTGTGTTTAGCCAGCCCCAAACATGTAAAATAATTCGTAGTTCTGAACGTCTCTTACGCGGCATCCTTGGCGGCAAATGCGCCAACAACACGTGCAAGCTTGTTCGCTGGCGCTGTCGCAATTTGGGCAATTTTCGTTGCCGGTGCGTTGACAAGACCAACGAGCTTACCGCGCAGCTCGTCGAGGCTTGGCATTGAGGCGAGTGCCTTAATCCCAGCTTCGTCGAGCACTTGCGTGCCCATGGAACCACCGACGATTTCCAGCTTGTCGTTCCCTTTAGAGAACTCAACAGCAGCTTTCGCCGCTGCGACCGGGTCAGAAGACCAAGCCAATGCTGTCGGACCGGAGAGAAACTCTTCGATGCCGGTGTAGTCGGTGTTTTCGAGGGCGCGCTTAGCAAGACGGTTCTTCGCAACCTTATACGTTGCACCAGCTTCACGCATTTTTCCGCGCAATTCAGTGGAGGCATCCACTGTCAGGCCGAGGTTGCGGGTGACGACCACCACACCAACATCTTGAAAAGCTGCGTTAAGCTCAGCAACTGCGTCGGCTTTTTGCGAACGATCCATGCTTTTGCTCCTTCACTATGATCGCCTGATTTTAAGGTCAGGCGACCGGCTACATTTGGCCCTGCCGCTTACCGGCAAAACCATAGTCCATTGATGGGGAAGGAGGGCGATTGCCATATGCTGGCGATCAAGGCGCTGCGTTGGAGGCAGCGCTTAAAAACTCTTTTCCCCGCCTAGGCTGGAAATTAAGAAGACCAAATTGCCTTCACCAACTGTCTCGGACGGATGACTGTTCCTAAAAACAATCAGGGCGCGCAATTAGACTGCACGCCCTGAGAGTCAAGTTATTTTGAGCTTGGTTTAGCTGTCGTAGCTGAGCAAATCGCCCGGTTGGCATTCCAGCTCGCGGCAGATGGCCTCTAGGGTAGAGAAGCGGATCGCCTTCGCCTTGCCGGTTTTGAGGATGGATAGGTTGGCAAGGGTAAGGCCAACACGCTCTGCCAATTCAGTCAGCGTCATGCGCCGATCGTGCAATATGTCGTCTAGCTTGACCATGATACGGCCTCCTTCATCTGATGTGGTAGCGGGTGCCATTATACTGTCCCCTCAAGATCATCACGCATAGCGGCGCCGTGGCGAAACACGCGGGCGAGGATGAATAGGACAATGATCATTAGAATGCCGGTAAGATCGAAGCCGAAATCGAGTTCGAAGTTCATCTCCTCGCCGTCGATTTGGCTGGCCCATTCGCTGATGGTTAAAGCAACACCGACCATCATGGCCATGATTGCATAAGCGCCGAGCGATAGCCATGCCATCGCCGTTAAGCGGTCAGCATTTTCGGGAGCAAAGGGATCGCCATCGCCCACGCTATTGATGATGGCGCGCAACTTACCAAAAAAGACGAATGCGGTCGCTATAAGGGCAAGGGCCAGAAGCAATATGCCAGCGATTTGCCAGGCGGGGAATGCTGATATTTCCCCGCCGTGTTTTGCGATCAGGTCTGTCTGGATTTCGTCATGAAATAGGAAAAGCACCGGAATTGCGATCGTTACCCCTAAAGCGATGATCGCCATCACCCCTTGCATAATAATAGTGAGGATCCGTCCGGCGAGCAGCAGCGGATCATTGCGGCCATTGGGAATGGTGGTTGAATTGTTCATGGCAGAACCTCCTTGTGGGATGCGGTGATCAGGCGAGTTCAGTGACTTGGTCAGCTGAACTTTGCGCTGCGTTTGCTGGCGGCACAGTTACGATCGCGCCAATTGAGCTAACAGTGAGGAAGATTGCAGCGACTGCGGCAAGAGCTTGGTTTGCAATATTTGTCATTTATCGTTCTCCGTTAAAGTTCATATTGATATTCAATAATCTCTAGCTAGGCGCGATTCGATTTATTGTCAATCAATAATATTGAAAAACGATATGTCCGGTATTGTTTTGTGATATGGTGGGGCGAGCTTTCGTATTATGCGGGCGCATCCGAACCTGCGATTTCCTCGCGCCTGTCGGCGCTGCAGGCGCCCATTGGGTCTTGCGCTCAGCCAATGACCTTGCGGCTCGCTGACCGTGCTCCGCCTCAACATCCTCTTTACACAGAGCCGCCCCTTTCCTACATGCGTGTCAATCGCACGTTTCGAGACGGCAATTCATGCGCGGTGAATAGCCAAGGATAGAAACGGCGGCATCCATATCGCGACGTTTGAAACGCTGTAGCAAGCCTCTGAAATAGAGGCGTTTTTGCTGCGGCATTTTTGCGTTTCGACACCCTGCCCGAGCAATCAGGCAGGCGCGCAGCACGAGTTTGAGTTTTCAATTGCGAGTCGCTGGAAAAGCATGACCGGCGGCTTGCTTATTAAGAGGCAATACCCCTCCTATGGCGAGCAAAGCAAAAGCCCCTAAGACTTCGGGAACCGCGAAAAAGCGTATCCGTAAGATTTTCGGCGACATTCACGAAGCGGTGCAAATGCCGAACCTGATTGAGGTTCAGCGCGAAAGCTACGAGCAATTCCTACGCTCTGATCCGTCGATCGATTATGTCTCCGGCCTTGAGAAAACACTGCGCAGCGTTTTCCCGATCCGCGATTTTGCTGGCTCAGCTGAATTGGACTTCGTTCATTACGAACTCGAAGAGCCAAAATACGACACAACTGAATGTCGTCAGCGTGGCATAACCTATGCTGCTCCGATGAAAGTAACGCTGCGCCTCATCGTGTTTGAGGTTGATCAGGAAACCGAAACCCGCAGCGTGCTCGATATTAAAGAGCAAGACGTTTATATGGGCGACATGCCGCTCATGACCGGGAACGGCACTTTCATCATCAATGGCACAGAGCGTGTTATCGTTTCGCAAATGCACCGTTCGCCAGGTGTCTTGTTCGATCACGACCGCGGCAAAACGCATAGCTCTGGCAAATTGCTGTTTGCGGCGCGCGTTATTCCTTACCGTGGCTCTTGGCTCGATTTTGAATTCGATGCGAAAGACATCGTCAACGTCCGTATCGACCGCAAGCGTAAGCTGCCTGTCACTGCGCTGCTTTATGCGCTTGGTTTGGATAGCGAAGGCATTCTTGACCACTTCTACGACACTGTTGTGTGGGAACGTGCGAAAGACGGTTGGAAAATCCCATTTGTTGCAGAAGCGTGGCGCGGCCAGAAGTCTGCATTCGCTCTGGTGGATGCAAAGACCGGCGAAGAGGTTTTCGCAGCCAATCAAAAAATCTCTCCGCGCGGCGCGAACAAAGCGGCCAAAGATGGCCTTAAAACTTTGCTTCTGCCAACCGAGGAAATCATCGGTGCTTATGCAGCGCGCGATCTGATCGATGAGAAAACTGGTCGCATTTATATTGAAGCGGGTGACGAAGTGTCGCTCGAAAATCTCGAAATCCTCGACAATGCCGGTATTGATAAGCTGGAATTGCTCGACATTGACGAGGTCAACACCGGCCCATGGATCCGCAACACGTTGAAAGTCGACAAGGCTGAAAATCGTGATGAAGGTCTAGAAGCCATTTATAAGGTGATGCGTCCGGGCGAACCACCAACGAAGGAAACGGCAGAAGCTCTGTTCGAAGGCCTGTTCTTCGACGGTGAGCGTTATGATCTTTCCGCTGTTGGCCGCGTGAAATTGAACATGCGTTTGGAACTTGATGCAGAAGACACTGTGACCACTCTGCGCAAGGAAGACATCCTCGCCGTGGTCAAGGAAATGGTCGATCTGAAAGACGGCAAGGGCGAGGTTGATGATATCGATAACCTCGGCAACCGCCGTGTTCGTTCAGTAGGCGAGCTTCTTGAAAACCAATACCGCGTTGGTCTGCTCCGTATGGAGCGCGCCGTTAAAGAGCGGATGAGCAGCGTCGATGTTTCGACTGTTATGCCAAACGATCTGATCAATGCGAAACCTGCTGTGGCAGCGGTTCGCGAATTCTTCGGCTCATCGCAGCTGTCGCAATTTATGGATCAGACTAACCCGCTTTCAGAAGTCACGCATAAACGCCGTGTCTCAGCGCTTGGCCCTGGCGGTCTGACGCGTGAACGTGCCGGTTTTGAAGTGCGCGATGTTCACCCAACCCACTATGGCCGGATCTGTCCGATTGAAACGCCTGAGGGTCCGAACATTGGTCTGATCAACTCTCTCGCATCGTTTAGCCGCGTCAACAAATATGGCTTTATTGAAACGCCATACCGGACAGTTGATGGGAACAAAGTCACCAGCGAAGTGAAGTATCTTTCCGCGATGGAAGAGCAAAAGCACACCGTTGCGCAGGCATCGGCTGAGCTGAAGAAAGACGGCAGCTTTGATGAAGAGCTAGTGTCGGCCCGCCAAAACGGTGACTATTTCATGGCACCGCGCGAGCAAATCACTTTGATGGACGTGTCGCCGAAACAGCTCGTTTCGGTTGCCGCATCGCTGATCCCATTCCTTGAAAACGATGACGCGAACCGCGCATTGATGGGATCGAACATGCAGCGCCAAGCTGTGCCTTTGGTGAAAGCCGAAGCTCCTTGGGTTGGTACTGGCATGGAAGAAACCGTGGCACGAGATTCAGGCGCTGCGATTGCGGCTGGACGCGGCGGTATCGTCGACCAAGTGGATGCGACCCGTATCGTTATCCGCGCGCAAGGCGATGTTGAGCCGGGCCAATCTGGCGTAGACATCTATTCCTTGCAGAAATTCCAACGCTCTAACCAAAACACCTGCATCAACCAGCGTCCGCTGGTGAAAGTGGGTGATGTGATTGAACCGGGCGATATCATCGCTGACGGTCCGTCGACTGATCTGGGTGAGCTGGCGCTGGGCAAGAACAGCCTCGTCGCCTTTATGCCTTGGAATGGCTATAACTACGAGGATAGTATCCTCATTTCAGAGCGCATTGTGAAAGACGATGTCTTCACTTCGATCCATATTGACGAGTTCGAAGTGATGGCCCGCGATACCAAGCTTGGCCCAGAGGATATCACCCGCGATATTCCAAATGTTGGCGAAGAAGCTCTGCGCAACTTGGACGAAGCTGGCATCGTGTATATCGGTGCAGAGGTTCACCCGGGTGACATTCTGGCCGGTAAGATCACGCCAAAGGGTGAAAGCCCGATGACGCCGGAAGAGAAACTTCTTCGCGCCATCTTTGGTGAGAAAGCATCGGATGTTCGCGATACTTCGCTTCGCCTGCCGCCCGGTGTGGCCGGTACTGTAGTGGAAGTTCGCGTGTTCAACCGTCACGGCATTGAAATCGATGACCGTACGCGTGCCATCCAGAACGAAGAGATCGAGCGTCTGCGCAAAGATAGCGAAGACGAACGCGCCATTTTGAACCGTGCGACTTATAACCGCCTGCGCGACATGCTGGTTGGTCAAACGGTTTCTGCTGCGCCTACTGGCGTGAAGAAGGGCGCGAAAATCGACGAGGCAATCCTTGCCGATATCGAGCGTTTCGAGTGGTTCAAATTCGCGGTTGCTGATGACAAACGTCAGACGCAAATCGAAGCGGTCAAATCGCAATATGACGAAGCGGTTGCCGGTATCGAAGCCAAGTTTGAAGATCGCAAAGAAAAGCTGGAGCGCGGCGATGAGCTGGCACCGGGCGTTCTTAAAATGGTAAAAGTCTTCGTTGCGGTTAAGCGCAAATTGCAGCCGGGTGACAAAATGGCTGGCCGGCACGGAAATAAGGGTGTGATCTCTCGCATCCTTCCTGCTGAAGACATGCCATTCTTGGAAGACGGCACGCCGGTCGATGTCGTGCTGAACCCGCTGGGCGTTCCAAGCCGCATGAACGTGGGTCAAATCTTTGAAACGCATCTTGGCTTTGCAGCACGCGGGCTGGGCATGCAGATCGCTGATGATCTGAAAGAATGGAAGCGTGACAATCCAAACCCAACCGCTGGCAAGCCGCCAGAAGCTGTGATGGAAAGTCTGAAGAACGCTTATGGTGAGCAATATCACGATGATCTCAACTCGCGTTCAAGCGAAGAGATTTTTGAGCTTGCCGGTAACCTCACAGCCGGTGTCCCAATGGGTACACCAGTGTTTGATGGTGCACGCGAAGGCGATGTGACCACCATGCTGGAACGCGCTGGCATTGATAGCTCTGGCCAATCGGTACTTTTCGATGGCCGCACTGGCGAAGCGTTCGACCGCAAGGTGACAGTGGGCATTATCTACATGCTCAAACTGCACCACTTGGTCGATGATAAGATCCACGCACGGTCTATCGGGCCTTACAGCCTTGTCACGCAGCAGCCACTGGGCGGTAAAGCCCAGTTCGGCGGACAGCGCTTTGGTGAGATGGAGGTCTGGGCGCTGCAAGCATACGGCGCCGCATACACCTTGCAGGAAATGCTCACCGTGAAATCGGATGATGTTGTTGGCCGGACCAAGGTTTACGAAGCGATCGTAAAAGGCGACGACACCTTCGAAGCCGGTATTCCGGAAAGCTTCAACGTGCTGGTGAAAGAAATGCGTTCGCTGGGTCTGAACGTCGAGCTCAAATCATTGAGCGATGGCGAGGACGGCGATGAGGACGAATGGCCGGAGGCGGCTGAATAGGGCGCGGGGTTAACCGCCCCCGCCACACTAACCGCTCTCAATATTCACCCTTTTAGGGAACTAAGTCATGAACGAACTGACCAAATTCACAAACCAACTGGCAAAACCAGAAACTTTCGACCAAATCCAAATCGGTCTTGCCTCTCCAGAGCGCATCCGCAGCTGGTCCTTTGGCGAAATTAAAAAGCCGGAAACGATCAACTATCGCACGTTCAAGCCAGAGCGTGACGGCCTTTTCTGCGCCCGTATCTTTGGTCCGGTAAAGGACTATGAGTGTCTGTGCGGCAAATATAAGCGGATGAAATATAAAGGCGTCGTCTGCGAGAAATGCGGCGTCGAAGTCACCGTGACCAAGGTTCGCCGTGAGCGGATGGGCCACATTGATCTGGCTGCGCCTGTTGCGCACATCTGGTTCCTGAAATCACTTCCATCGCGCATTGGCCTGCTGCTCGATATGCAGCTGAAACAGCTTGAGCGTGTGCTCTATTTCGAAAGCTATATCGTTGTTGAGCCGGGCCTGACCCCACTGGAGAAATTCCAGCTGCTGACAGAAGACGAGCTTCTCGAAGCGCAAGACGAATATGGCGAAGATGCTTTTTCTGCTGGTATCGGCGCAGAAGCGGTCAAGATCATGCTGATGGATCTCGATCTTGAGCAGGAGCGCGACGATCTGATGGAAGAGCTGCGGGTTACCAAATCCACTCTCAAGCCAAAGAAGATCATTAAGCGTTTGAAGGTCGTCGAAAGCTTCATCGATTCAGGCAACCGTCCTGAGTGGATGATCCTTGAAATCGTGCCGGTTATCCCGCCGGAATTGCGTCCGCTTGTGCCGCTGGATGGTGGCCGTTTTGCGACATCGGATCTCAACGATCTGTATCGCCGTGTGATCAACCGGAACAACCGTTTGAAGCGTCTGATTGAACTGCGCGCACCGGACATCATCGTGCGTAACGAAAAACGCATGCTGCAAGAGGCGGTCGACGCTCTGTTTGACAATGGCCGCCGCGGCCGCGTGATCACAGGTGCGAATAAGCGCCCGCTGAAATCACTGTCCGATATGCTGAAGGGTAAGCAAGGCCGCTTCCGTCAGAACTTGCTCGGTAAGCGTGTCGATTACTCTGGCCGCTCGGTCATCGTGACCGGCCCAGAATTGAAACTGCATCAATGTGGTCTTCCAAAGAAGATGGCTTTGGAGTTGTTCAAGCCGTTCATCTATGCGCGTCTCGATGCAAAAGGTCTTTCCATGACCTTGAAGCAGGCCAAGAAATGGGTCGAAAAAGAGCGCAAGGAAGTTTGGGATATTCTGGATGAAGTCATCCGCGAACACCCCGTTCTTTTGAACCGCGCGCCAACGCTTCACCGCCTTGGCATCCAAGCGTTTGAGCCTGTGCTGATCGAAGGTAAAGCAATCCAGCTTCACCCGCTGGTCTGTTCAGCGTTTAACGCTGACTTTGATGGCGACCAAATGGCGGTTCACGTGCCATTGTCGCTCGAAGCTCAGCTGGAAGCACGTGTTCTTATGATGAGCACGAACAACATCCTTTCACCAGCGAACGGCAAGCCGATCATCGTTCCTTCGCAGGATATGGTCTTGGGCATTTATTACCTTTCAATGGACCGTGAAGGTGAGCCAGGCGAAGGCATGGTGCTGGCCGATATGGCTGAGGTGCATCAGGCGTTGGAAGTGGGCGCGGTTACGCTCCACTCCAAAGTCACAACCCGCGTTGCGCAGGCTGATGAGAAGGGCAAAATCCACTTCAAACGGTTTGAAACAACACCGGGCCGTTTGCTGATCGGTGAATGCCTGCCGAAAAACCACAAGGTCCCTTACGACATCGTCAACCGCCTTCTCACTAAGAAGGATATCGGCGAAGTTATCGATGAAGTGTACCGCCACACCGGGCAAAAAGACACGGTTCTGTTCGCTGATGCAATCATGGTCCTTGGCTTCCGCCACGCGTTTAAAGCCGGTATTTCCTTCGGTAAGGATGATATGATCATCCCGCACGAAAAAGACGGTATGGTTGCTGAAACCAAAGCCTTGGTTGCTGATTACGAACAGCAATATCAGGACGGTTTGATCACTCAGCAGGAAAAATACAACAAGGTGATCGATGCTTGGAGCCGTTGCGGTGACCAAGTGGCGGACGCCATGATGGATAAGATTAAAGCACAGCCCAAAGATAAAGATGGGCGTGAAGCTGAAATCAATTCGATCTATATGATGAGCCATTCGGGTGCGCGTGGTTCGCCAACGCAGATGAAGCAGCTGGCGGGTATGCGCGGGTTGATGGCCAAGCCTTCGGGCGAGATCATCGAAACGCCGATTATCTCCAACTTTAAGGAAGGTTTGACCGTCCTTGAATACTTCAACTCAACCCACGGCGCGCGTAAAGGTCTGGCTGATACCGCGCTGAAAACGGCGAACTCAGGCTATCTGACCCGCCGTTTGGTCGATGTATCGCAAGATTGCGTGATCGTGGTTGAAAACTGCAAAACTGACAATGCGCTGGAAATGCGTGCGATTGTTCAAGGTGGTAGCGTTATTGCTTCTCTTGGCGAGCGTATCCTTGGCCGGACTACGGCTGAAGACCTTGTGAATGCTAAGACCGGCGAAGTGATCGTCAAGAAAGGCACTCTGGTTGACGAGGCAATGGTGAAAGAAATCGAAGCGGCAGAAGTTATGTCCGCTAAGATCCGTTCGCCGCTGGTTTGTGAAGCCGACCAAGGTGTTTGCGGCACTTGCTATGGCCGTGATCTTGCCCGCGGTACGCCGGTCAATATCGGTGAAGCTGTTGGCGTTATCGCTGCGCAGTCCATCGGTGAGCCGGGCACTCAGCTAACCATGCGTACGTTCCACATTGGCGGCGCGGCGCAGGTTAATGAGACATCGCATCTTGAATCGATCTCTGATGGTAAAGTCGAATATCGCGACATGCCCACGATTAAGGATAAGAAGGGCCGCACGCTCTCACTTGCCCGCAATGGTGAAATAGCCGTGATCGATGCCGAGGGCCGCGAGCGCGAAATGCACAAGGTGCCTTATGGTACCGTGCTGATGCACAAAAGCGGCGCGAAAGTGAAAGAAGGCGATCGTTTGGCGGAATGGGATCCGTTCACTCTGCCAATCATCACCGAGCAATCGGGCACTGTGCGCTATCAAGATTTGCTTGATGGCACGACGATGGAGGAAACCTCTGACGAGGCGACCGGTATCGCTCAGCGTGTTGTGACCGAAAACCGAGCAACAGGCCGCAAGAAGAAAGAAGATCTTCGCCCGCGTCTGACTTTGCTGGGTGAAGGCCAATCAATCGATGATGATGGCGAAACCGAAGCTCAGCGTTATATGCTGGCACCGGGTACAACGCTGTCGGTTGAAGATGGTCAAGAGGTTGAGGCCGGCGATATTCTCGCTCGTGCCTCCCGCGAAGCATCTAAGACACGCGATATTACCGGCGGCCTGCCGCGCGTTGCTGAACTTTTCGAGGCGCGTATGCCAAAGGATGTTTCGGTTATCGCCAAGATCGACGGCAAGATCGAGTTCGTCCGCGAATATAAAGCGAAACGTAAAATCGCGATTGTTCCGGAAGAGGGTGATGCAGTTGAGTATCTGATCCCAAAAACCAAAGTGATCGATGTGCAAGAAGGCGATATGGTCAAGAAGGGCGATACGCTCATCTCTGGCTCGCCCAACCCGCATGACATTTTGGAAGTTCTGGGTGTTGAGGCTTTGGCCGAATATCTCGTCAATGAGATCCAGGAAGTTTACCGTCTCCAAGGCGTGAAAATCAACGATAAGCACATCGAAACGATTGTTCGTCAGATGCTGCAAAAAGTTGAGATCACCTTTGGCGGGGACACGACTTTGCTTCCGGGCGAACAAGTCGATCTGGCTGAGATGCAGGAATATAATGCCAAATTGGGCAAGGGTAAAAAGCATGCCACTGGCGTGCCGATCCTGCTTGGCATTACCAAAGCTTCGCTGCAAACGCGCAGCTTTATCTCTGCGGCGTCTTTCCAAGAAACCACGCGCGTGCTGACTCAGGCCGCAGTTGAGGGCAAGCAAGATACTTTGGTCGGTCTGAAAGAGAACGTCATCGTTGGTCGCTTGATCCCAGCAGGGACAGGTGCAGGCATGAACCGGATGCGGGTAACCGCCTCCAGCCGTGATGCTGCGCTGAAAGCTCAATGGAAAAAGCAGCAGGAAAAACTTGCTGCCGAAGGCGCGACTGAAGCTGAACCAGCTGCGGATGCTCCGATGAGCGAAGCGGATATGGCAGCGGCCATGGCTGCTGCTGCGCCGAAACCTGCGAAACCAGAAGCGGCTCCAGAGGCGGACGGCACTTCTGAAGCTGAATAAGCTCTTGCTGAAACGGCGCATGACTATCCTAGGATAGGAAGCGCTACCAAAAGCCCCGCTCGAGCCCCCAAACATTGGGCGCGCTTTGGCGGGGCTTTGTTTTGCGCTCATCAAAGGCTAACGAACGACCATGACGATTACACGCTTTGCACCCTCTCCGACTGGCCGGCTTCATGTTGGCAATATCCGCACCGCTTTGCACAATTGGATGCTGGCGCAGAAACTGGGCGGTAAGTTCCTACTGCGCATCGATGATACAGATGCAGCGCGCAGCAAAGAAGAATACGCTGAAGCAATCCGCGCCGATCTCGCTTGGCTGGGCATTCATCCCGATGGTGAAGAGCGCCAGTCAGATCGGCTGGCCCGCTATGATGCAGCGTTCGAAGTGCTGAAAGAAGCGGGGCGGGTCTATCCAGCCTATGAAACGGCGCAGGAACTGGAATTAAAGCGCAAGGTTTTGCTGGGGCGCGGTCTGCCGCCAATCTATGATCGCGGAGCCTTGGAACTATCCGATGAAGATCGCGCTGCAAAAGAAGCGGAAGGCATCCAGCCGCATTGGCGGTTTAAGCTTGATCATGATGAGGTGATTGAGTGGGAAGACGGCGTGCGCGGGGCGGCGAAGTTTGACCCCAAACTGCTGTCCGATCCGGTTATCCGGCGCGCGGATGGGTCATGGCTTTATATGCTGCCATCGGCTGTCGATGATGTCGAGATGGGCATTACCCATGTTCTTCGCGGAGAAGATCATGTCTCCAACACAGCCGTGCAAATTCAGATGTTTACCGCACTTTATGCTGCAGGTTTTGCTGCACAAAAAGATACCGCAAAATCGCATCCGGAATTCGCGCATGAAGCGCTTTTGGTGGGTGTTGAGGGCAAATTGTCGAAGCGGCTAGGCTCGCTAGGCTGCGATGCCTTGCGCGAAAAACATATCGAACCAGAAGCTGTGGTTGCAATGTTGTCGCGGCTGGGCACGTCGCTGTCAGTGGAGCCGATTGCCGATGTTGCGGCCTTGCTTAAGACTTTTGATTTGTCCACCTTTGGCCGCGCGCCCGCAAAGTTTGATGATGTTGAGCTGGAACGCGTGAACACAGCGATTGTGCATGCTCTGGACTTTGCAGAAGTATCAGACCGTCTGCCTGATGGCATGGATGAGGCTGGCTGGCATGCGGTCCGCCCCAACGTTGCTCACATGGGTGAGGTTACTGAGTGGTGGGCGCTGGTTACCGGTCCCATTGAGGCGGTGGAGTTTTCCGATGAGGATAAGGCGTTTCTGGCTCAGGCTGCGGACGCTCTTACGTGGAGTGATGACCCATGGTCCGCGCTAACTTCTGCTCTCAAAGCCAGCACTGGCCGCAAAGGTAAAGGGCTATTCCTACCTCTTCGCCAAGCGCTAACCGGCATGAACCACGGTCCGGATATGGGTGAGCTACTGCCGCTTATCGGTGAGGATGAGGCGCGGGCGCGGTTGAGCGGGGCTGCTGGTTAAGACGCGGAATACAACAACAAAAGGCGGTAACTATCGGTACTTGTCGAAAAGCAATCTTAGGTATTGTGGTCTCGCTGTCAGCCTGCTCTGCGCCGACGCACTACATGGGTATAGACTTGGCTGGCAGCGTCGCGCCCTTGAGTGATAGTGAGAGCCAGCTGAACCGCGAACGCAGCCTTGCAATGTTGGTCGCAGTTTTGTCAGGCTGCTACGAACGCACTAGTGAGGGCTTCAAAACCGTAAAGCCAGAAGAAGCCAAGTCATTCAAATGTGGCGCAATGCTTGCTGAAATTGGAATGATGAGCCAGCAGCTCGGCATTGACCGCGGCCCTACCGGAGTTGAGGCGATGAGCCGCAATCAGCTTGCTCGTATGGCCAGCGATGGCATGAAAAATGCACAATTAGAATTGGGCATTCGTTTCGAAGAGGGAATCGGAGTAGAGCGCGATCTGGGTAAAGCGAAAACGATGTATGCAAAAGCGGCAAGTGATAGCGGCGGCACGATGTGGATTTATCAGCCTCCAGTTGGCAATGGCACCACTGGGCAAACCGTTCCTATTAATATGGGTCCAAAGATTTATGGCTTGGTAGAAGCAAAGAGAAGGTTGGAGGCATTAGACGCCGCTAAAAACCGTTAACCCCCGCGTTCATTCAATTCCTTACCCGTCAGCGTAACCACATGGAGCAAATTCGTCGCGCCCGGCGTTCCAAACGGCACGCCCGCCAGAGCGATCATCTTGCTGCCAGCCTCGCCAAATCCGTGGCGCAGTGCCATACGTTTACCCTTAGCGATCATCTCTTCAAAACTGCCAATGTCTTTGGTGGAGACAGCATGCGCGCCCCATAATAGAGCAACGCGCCGCGCTGTCCGGTTGCTCGGCGTCAGCACAAGAACCGGCGTTGCAGGCCGTTCGCGTGCCACGCGCCGCGCGGTTGATCCGCTGGCAGTGAACACCGTGATTGCGCTAATCGGCACTGTGTCGGCAATGGTCATGCAGCTATGCGCGAGTGCATCAGATGTGGTCGCATCAGGCGGAGTTTCCAAGAAACGCACGCGTTCTTTATACCCCTCATCACGCTCAACCTGACCAGCAATCTGATCCATCATCACGACCGATTCTTCCGGCCATTCGCCTGCCGCACTTTCCGCTGATAGCATTACCGCATCTGCGCCATCATAGACGGCGTTCGCCACGTCAGAGACTTCTGCGCGGGTCGGCGTTGGGCTTTCGATCATGCTTTCCAGCATTTGCGTGGCCACGATCACGGGCTTGCCCGCCATGCGCGCTGCATTGACGATGCGTTTTTGCAAAGGGGGCACTTCAAACGGTTCAAGCTCAACGCCCAAATCGCCGCGCGCCACCATTAGCCCGTCTGACATTTCGAGAAGTTCAGCGAGCCGGTTTACCGCCATCGGCTTTTCAATTTTCGCACAAAGCGCGCCGTACCCGCCCATCAACTTGCGCGCCTCGGCCAAGTCTTCAGGACGTTGGACGAACGAAAGTCCGATCCAATCTGCGCCTTGATCCACGGCGAAAGAAAGGTCGCTTCGGTCCTTCTTGGTGAGGGCAGGAATGGGCACTTCGACATCGGGAACGTTCACGCCCTTTCGGTCGGAGATGACCCCGCCAACCTCTGCCGAGCAGAGGATCGCATCATCATCCGCGCGGATCACTCGCAGCCGGATTTTGCCATCATTGATGAGTAAGCGCTGGCCTTTTTCCAGAATGCCGAACAGTTCTGGATGCGGCAGTTCAACCCGCGTCTCATCGCCGGGGGCCGGATCACGGTCGAGCGTGAAATGCCCCGAGTGGCGGATCACAGCCTTGCCATCCTTAAATGTGCCGACGCGCAATTTTGGTCCCTGCAAATCGCAAAGGATCGCTATCGGCCTTCCTACGTCCGCTTCCAATGCGCGGATCGCTGCGATGGTTTCGCCATGCGTTTTCTGATCGCCGTGGCTCATATTCACGCGGAAAGCATCCGCGCCCGCCATGAACAATTTGCGCAGCATTTCGGGCGAGCGGCTGGCAGGGCCAACCGTAGCTAGGATTTTTACCTTACGGCCGCGAGGGCCAACGCTACTTAATTTTGTCTGTTCCATTACCCATCAGCTATGGCACAGCTATGCGTCAACTCAAGGACATGAGCGAAGGGAAGCGCCAATATGGATACGAATTCACCCGAAAATCTTGAAAATCTGGATGATGCCGTGGCCGCGGCGGCATTTCGGCGTTTGGTGAAACATTTGCAGCATCGTCATGATGCTCAGAATATTGACCTGATGGGATTGTCCGGATTTTGCCGCAATTGCCTGTCGGATTGGATCATGGATGCAGGGTTCGAAGGGGACAAGGCTGCCGCGCGCGCTCTGATCCACGGTATGCCGCAAGACGACTGGAAAGCGACGCGTCAGACCCCTGCGACAGAGGAACAATTGGCGCGGATGAAGGAAAGTGTTGCTAAGAACGCCAAGTGAGTGAGCTAGGCTCGCTCGAGCAAATACAACTCAACCTCGCCGAAACTCTTTGCCAATTGCTTGCGCCCGATCGAGGTAAAGGCGCAGCCTTGGTAATTGTCGACTAGCAAGGCTGAGGCAAATGCTTCGGTGCAGTAGACCCCGCCTACAGGAGTGACTGGTTCGATCCGAGCGGTGCGGTTCACTTCGCCGCCATACCAAATGCGGTTGCCGGTTATCCGGTCGGTGCCCACCCAAATCGGCCCGAAATGCAGGCCGATGCGCATGCCGGCAACGTCTCCTTCTGGAATGAGGCCCGCAGGCAAGTCAGCGAGCGCGGTTTGCAGATCGAGAGCAATCGCTGCCGCCTCTCGCGGTTCATCGGTGATAACGTAAATCGCATCGCCCCACGTATTGCGGAACTCCACATGGTCGCCATACCGGTCGAGAATTTCGCCAATCCGGCCCATGACCTGCGCCATAAATAGCGGCAATTCGCGTTCTCCAAGGCGGGAGAACCCTTTGTAATCGGCGAAGATGATTGAACGGATTTCGCGCCGTACCCCGTCGCCAATTTGGGGTTTATCGGGAAAGCTCAGATCGCGCGGCACATTGCCAGCCGGTATTGCAATGGTTTCGCGTCCCAGCTCTTGCCACAAGCCTATGTCTGCAACTGTGCCTGCCAATCCTGTGGCGGAAAATGAGTGGAATTTGTCCGAAATCACCGCCAATTGGACGGGTTCTGACCCTTCTTTCTGGCTGCGCAACACGGCCAGTCCCATGGCAAGGCGCGTGTTGTATGCAAATTGATTGTCATCGCCCACATAGGCGCCCGGGGTGGCAAAGTGGACCGAAGCCGCTGCTTCCATGCAAGCGCGATAGCGCGGTAGCCATGCGTCTCCGCCGCAGACTACGCTTTCTGCGATGAAGTCTTGTTCGGCAAAGGGCAGGACGACGTTAAGCTCGCCTCCAATGGCCAAGATAGCTTCAGCGATCAAAATATCCGCGCCGCATGCCAGCGGACCGTAACCAATGCGGATGTTGTGGGCGGAAACTTCGGATGCGATCTTCTCAGCAAGCACGTCCTCCGCCGCGCTGCCCGCGCTGAACATATGCCCGCAGTAAAGCGCAATGGTGCCGCTGGATTCCACTATTTTGCGCAGAAGCTGAGGTTAGGTGCTTCCCAACAGGAAAGATCCGCAGTGCTTCGGGTAACGGCTGTCTGCTGAACTGGGCTGTTAGGGTAATAGATTTTCAGTGTCCCTTGCCCAGGAGCGGTCACATCCAGATCGATCTGCGTGACATTCATGAAATAGGGGCTGCCGACGCTTGTCGTGCTGAAATCACCATCGGAGCCGGCGGTGAAGTCGCAGCCTCCATCATAGCTGACTGACGTATTGTTAAAGGTGCAATTGACGCGTTTGGCCGCGGGAGCGGGCGCCGGGGCAGGGGTCGCCCCACCCGTTCCCGTTACGCGGATCAGGCGTTTGGCGATGAAGCCTTTCGTGCCGTCCGCAAGCTCAACCGGCCACCATTTGCCCGCCTCGCGCCGCGTGCGGAAAGTTTCGCCAACCTGCACGGTGCTGACAATCGCAGAGGAAGTAAAGGGGCGCGCGCGGACGTTGGAATTGCCATCGGCGTCCTCAACCGTGGCAAGGATCCAGTTTTCCGGAATATCAGGGCGGGTTGCAGGAGGCGGAGCGGTGCCTTCATCGGTGCTAGCCATATCGCCTTCATCGCCGCCGGTTTCCGCGCCATCAACCGCAATATCCGCACTGGCAAGAGCATCGTCTTCTGGCTCACCGTCGGGCATAAATAGGAAAGCTGCAGCGCCCACGGCAGCTATGCCTGCGATCCCCAACCCTGCGAACAATGGCCATTTGGATGGCGCGGCGGGCTCATCATATTCTTCGTACACCTCCGCAGCCGCAGCCGCAGCAGGTTCAGCTGCAACCGGAGCATAGGCCGGTTCATGCGCACTTGCCACGCTGGCATCGGGCCCATTGCGCCCACACAGATCGGCAAGGCTGGCTTTTACCTTGCGCCAGCTGGGGTGATCATCCTCACCCTTCCAATCGCCAATATCGGCATATTGGATCTGATTGAACGGCAGCGGCGGCATAATATCGCCGAGTGCGGTCTGCACCAGCTTGCGCTGATTGCGCGCCATATCGGCCTCTGCCCGCACCCATTCGCTGGCCGCTGCATCATCCGACCAGACGACAATCGCAGCCTTAGCCTCGGTAATTTTGCTGGTAATCACATCGCCGTATGATTGATGCGGGGGAAGCTCGGCATCCCACCACACATCATACCCTTCATCCTCAATCGCGCGCGCCAGCCGTGCGACAGGCTCTTTGTCCTTGCGCGAATACGATAAGAATACATCGACCATGAATTGCCCCCACCAATTGAAGCATAGATAACGCACCCACGCCTGCTTGCAATAGGATGGCCGCGACAGCTTTGCCCACACACTCACGCACAAAAATTTGTGACTGCCACTTTCGCGAGTGATTGAGCAGCGCTAACCGAGGCAAGAAATCACACAAACCGATTCTGGAGATACCCCTTGGCCGAAGCCACTGATGACCGCCTGCGCCTCTTAATCGAGCGCATCGAACGCCTTGAAGAGGAGAAAAAAGGCATCGCGGATGATATTCGCGATGTCTATTCAGAAGCGAAGGCGGTTGGTTACGACACTAAGATCATGCGGCAAATTGTGCGTCTGCGCAAAATGAAGCCTGATGAGCGCAGCGAGATGGAAATGGTGCTGGATACCTATAAGGCCGCATTGGGTATTGGCTAAAAGCAGCTCGGTTGAAGGAAGGGCGCAGCTAGGCTAGGTCTGCTGCAACACGTTCATTCAAGCATTTAAGAATTCGCCCAAGGATAAACCATGGCAGGCCATTCCAAATTCAAAAACATCATGCACCGCAAAGGTGCGCAGGATAAGAAGCGGTCCAACCTCTTCTCCAAATTGTCGCGCGAGATTACCGTTGCGGCGAAAATGGGCACGCCCGATCCAGATATGAACCCGCGCCTGCGGCTGGCTGTCAACACGGCCAAAGGGCAGTCCATGCCCAAGGATAATATCCAGCGCGCGATCGATAAAGCTTCTGCAGGGGACGACGATAATTACGAAGAAGTCCGGTACGAAGGGTATGGCCCCGGCGGTAGCGCGATGATCGTTGAAACACTGACCGACAACCGCAACCGCACCGCGACCGCTGTGCGCACAGCCTTTGCCAAAAATGGCGGCAATCTGGGTACCGAAGGATCGGTTGCTCACGGTTTTGAACGGCTTGGCCTGATCGAATATGCAGCCGATGCTGGCGATGAAGACACTGTTCTAGAAGCCGCGATGGATGCTGGCGCTGAAGACATCGAAAGCACAGCAGATGGTCACACGATCTGGACCGCTGGAGAAGATTTGCATGAGGTTTCTAGCGCGCTAGAAAAAGCTTTGGGCGAGGCAAAAGAAGTCAAACTGGCTTGGAAGCCCAATCTGACGGTTGAGCTGGATGAAAAGGGCGCTGGCACTCTTTTGAAGCTTATCGACACTCTCGACGATGATGATGATGTCCAAACCGTTTGGGGCAATTATGAAATCTCAGACGAAGTTATGGCGAAACTCGACCAAGACTAAATGATAATTTTGGGCCTTGATCCCTCGCTATCCTGCACGGGTTGGGGCGTGATCCGCAGCGAAGGCTCGCGCATTTCACACCTCGCCAATGGTCAGGTGAAAACCGATGCGAAGGCTGCGATGCCGAAGCGCCTTTCTCATTTGGTGACGGCTATCGAAGCTGTCATTGCAGAGCATCAACCAGACCGAGCGGCTTGCGAAGAAGTCTTCGTAAACAAAAACCCGCAATCTACATTGAAATTGGCTCAGGCTCGCGGCGCGGTCCTAGCTGCTTGCGGTGCATCGGGATTGGACGTGAATGAACATTCTGCGCGTCTTGTGAAGAAGTCTGTCGTCGGCACTGGCGCGGCGGACAAAAATCAGGTTCAGGCTATGCTCAAGGTTCTTCTGCCATCTGCCAAACTTGCTGGGGCGGATGCGGCTGATGCGTTAGCTGTGGCGATTGCCGATGCCAATTTAACGCCCCGACTTATGGAGCAAAAATGACTATCCATTTCTACGGAATACCCAATTGCGACACTGTAAAAAAGGCGCGCAAATATTTGGATGTGAAAGGCGCGGAGTACACTTTCCACGACTATAAAAAAGAGGGCGCGGATGCGGGCAAGATCGCGGCTTGGATCGAGGCTAAGGGCGTTGATGTGGTGCTCAACAAGCGCGGCACGACGTTCCGCAAACTGTCCGATGCTGACAAGGCTGATATTGATGGGGCCAAGGCGGTCAAACTCCTCGAAGAAAACCCCAGTATGATTAAGCGTCCTGTTGTTGAGCATTCCGGCGGACTGCTGGTTGGATTTAAAGAAGCAGAATGGGATGATGCTCTCTCATGAGTCCGCTGAAAACAATTTTTCTAAGCGCCTTGGCGGTATTGGCGAGCGCAATGCCCGCTCCACTTCTTGCGGAGAATGACATGATTATCATTGCCCATCGCGGCGCGAGTGCACAGCGCCCCGAGCACACACTGGAAGCTTATTCCCGCGCGATTGAAGCAGGCGCGGATTACGTTGAGCCTGATCTGGTCGTGACCAAGGATTTGGTGCTGGTAGCGCGCCACGAAAATGAGCTTTCCGACACAACCGATGTGGCAAGCCGCGAAGAGTTTGAAGATCGCAACCGTACCAAAGAAATAGACGGGCAGCGGGTCGCTGGTTGGTTCGCAGAAGATTTCACTCTCGCAGAATTGCGCACTTTGCGTGCCAAGGAGCGCTTGCCAACTATTCGCCCCAATAACACGCGCTATGATGGGCTATATCAAGTCCCGACCTTTGCTGAGATTATCCAGCTCGTGCGGGTGAAAGAGGCAGAGACGGGCCGCCGAATTGGCATATATATTGAGCTTAAACATCCCAATTTCCTGCTCCAAGCAGATGGGATTGATGCGGTGGATTTGCTTGTCACCCAGCTCCGTAATGAAGGGCTGGACGGTGAAGATGCCAAGATATTCCTGCAATGCTTTGAAATTGGCACTTTGAAACGGCTGAACCAGTTGGTCGACAATCCTTTGGTGCAATTGGCGAAACCGGGGGCGGGGCCAGCGGATGAGCCGAGCATGACTTATGAAGACATGCTGACGCCAACAGGCCTTGCAGACATTGCTGAATATGCCGATGCGGTGGGCGTATATATTGGCATGATCTTAAACGAAGACGGCTCGCCCAAATCTCTGGTCGCTGATGCAAAGGCGCACGGTATGGATGTGCATGCATGGACTTTGCGGCCGGAAAACGACTTTTTGCCGGTCTCTCTTAAAGGTGAAGGCGGTCCAAGCGGACGCGGCAATATGGAAGCGCTGCAAGCGATGCTGGCTAAAGCGGGTGTGACCGGCGTGTTTACCGACGATACAGCCAGCGCGGTGAAGGCTCAGAAGTAGTTAGGTTTTGCGCCCTAAATCTTGCGGGCAGTCACAATGTAATTGAGCGACAGATCATCGCCAAGGTGCAGGCTCTTATCAGGCCGCCAAGCAATGCCGGTGGGTTCCGACATGGTGAGGCCGTTATTTGCCAGTATATCGCTCAATTCCTCAGGCGTGACGAAATCGTTCCAATCATGCGTGCCCTTGGGAACATAGCCGACAGCCTCTGCCGCGCCGACCAGTAAAAGGCGGCTTGCAGCGGTGCGATTGGGCGTGGACATGACGAGCAAGCCATCGGGTTTTAGAGCGGCAGCGACTTGAGAAAGGAATGCAGGTTTATCGGCGACATGTTCCACCACTTCCAAACACGTCACCAGATCAAATTGACCAATGTTTAGCGCCGCCAATTCGCCAGCCATATAACGGATATCAAGGCCAACAGCCTCTGCGTGCGCGGCTGCTATCGCAACATTCTCTCCCGCTGCATCAATGCCGGTTACATCCGCGCCGAGCCTTGCCAAAGGTTCGCACGCCAGCCCTGCGCCGCAGCCAATATCGAGCGCCAGTCTATCCGCCAGCGGTTTCGCCGCACGAATATCGCCGCCCCAATGCCGGTCGATACTATCGCGAATATACTTCAGCCGCACGGGGTTCACTTGGTGAAGCGAAGCCATCGGACCTTTGGGATTCCACCATTCCCGCGCCAATTCGCCGAAATGCGCTGCCTCATCCGGACGGATGGTTACATTCGATACATTTGCCTTATTCATGCCATCACCTTAACAGCGCGCGAGAGTTTGAACCAGTAAGAGTCGCATAAGACCTATGGCCCGTATTGTGATGAAATTTGGCGGAACCTCCATGGCGGGGACGGAACGCATCCGGCGCGTGGCCAATATCGTGCGCAAACAGCAGGCCGCAGGGCATGAGGTCGCAGTCGTTGTTAGCGCGATGGCGGGCGAGACGGATCGGCTGATAAATTTCTGCCGCGAGGCCAATGCGCTTTACGATCCGGCAGAGTTTGATGTCGTGGTCGCCAGCGGCGAGCAGGTTACATCCGGCCTGCTGGCCATGACATTGCAAGGGCTGGGCTGCAAAGCGCGCAGTTGGCTCGGCTGGCAAATGCCGATCAATACGATTGAGGCGCATTCAAAGGCGCGCGTTGAAACCATCGATGCGCCGGAATTGATCGCCAGCATGGCACGCGGAGAAATTGCAGTCATACCCGGCTTCCAAGGAGTCTCTGCGGAAAACCGGATCACGACCATGGGGCGCGGCGGATCGGACACTTCTGCCGTTGCGGTGGCAGCAGCGGTGAAAGCAGATCGCTGCGATATCTATACCGATGTGGACGGGGTCTACACCACAGACCCGCGCATTGTGGCCAAGGCCCGCAAACAAAAAGCGGTCACTTACGAAGAGATGCTGGAGCTGGCATCTGTGGGCGCAAAAGTATTGCAAACGCGCAGCGTAGGCCTTGCCATGAAAGAAGGCGTGCGCGTGCAAGTCCTCTCTAGTTTTGGAGATGATGATGCAGCGAGCGCAGATGAATTGCCCGGCACGTTGATCGTGTCGGATGCGGAAATGGATCAATTAGTGGAGCAAGGCGATATGGAACGCCAACTCGTAACCGGCATCGCTCATGATAAAAACGAGGCGAAAATCATCCTCACCCGCGTGCCGGATAAGCCGGGCGCTGTGGCCGATATCTTCACTCCGCTGGCTGATGCATCGATCAATGTCGATATGATTATTCAGAACGTTGGCCGTGATAAGGGCGAAACCGATGTGACCTTCACAGTGCCCTCGGCTGATCTTGCCCGTGCACAGGCTTTGCTGGAGGATCGCGCGGAGAAAATCGGCTTCAACCGGATCATCACCGATGACCATATCGCGAAAATCAGCGTGGTTGGTGTGGGCATGAAAAGCCATGCGGGCGTGGCAAGTGATATGTTCCGCGCGCTTTCAGATCGCGGGATCAATATCCAAGCAATCTCAACGTCCGAAATCAAAGTGTCTGTGATCATTGACGAAGATGAGACCGAACTGGCGGTGCGGGTGCTTCACACAGCATACGGCCTCGACGCGACCGAAGACGCTTAGTTAAGCGCTTCTAGGGACTCTCCTAGGACTTAGGCTTAGGGCAGTGCCCTAGGCAGTCAGTCTTAAGGGCTGAACCGGGTAGGATTAGACCCGCAACAAGCAGACAATCAGCGCATAACAAAGCGATTCGAATTCAATGCACTGGCGCAAAGTCCGGCTTGTATTTCGAATGTCTAAAACGGTCTGCCCAATACTGGTCAGGCTTTCATGTCCACGATTTGGCGGGGGGTAAGTCGTCAACACCGGGGACGTATTGTGCAACATTGCCAAGCGAAAGCTGCCGCCCAAATGTCTGGCGATCCGTCAGACTTGCTGGGTATGCTCGCCGAAATGGCGGGCGATATCATTATCAAGACCGATGCAAATGGCTTTATTGAAGAAGCCTCTGCTGGCCTTAAAGCGTTGGGCATCGACCTGTTGCACATGCTGATCAAACCCAACCTCACCGATCTGGCTAAGGAAAGTCACGTTCTTATCCTGCGTGATTATCAGCGGATGGTCCTTCGCAGCTTGTCGCCGGTAGAGACAATTAGCTTTTCGGTAGCCCGTCCCGAAGCGACTGGTCAACAATCGGACAGTTGGTATTCGCTCTGCCTGCGCCCCATGCGTTCAAAGGATGATAGCGTAAGCGGGACAATCGGAGTGTTGCGTGCTGTAAGCCAAGAACGAGAGCTGGAGCGAAAGCTGCTTTCTACTGCGCTAACCGATCAATTAACCGGATTATCCAATCGCCCGGCGTTTGAAATGGCCCTGTCAGAGGCGCTGATTACTGGCCAAAACGGCGCAGTTGTTTTGATAGAAATCGACCATTTCCGCGCCATCACTTTGCGATTTGGTCAAAGCATGGGGGACGAGGTTATGGGCGCCTTTGCCAAATTCTTGACCACAATCGTTCGGCCAGGCCATGTTACAGCGCGGATGGAGGCAGAACGCTTTGCGATCTTTCTGCCCGCATGTGAATTGGTACACGCAATTGCTTGGACGCAGGATGTGATTGCGACCTTTGCCCGCATTTCCACCGATCTGGCCTTCGATAAGACCCAGCTAAGTGCAAGTGCTGGCGTTGCGCGCCTGTCTGGCTCAATCGACAATGCATTGTCCCGCGCGGAATTGGGCGTTTCTGTCGCTAAGGCTAGCGGCGGAACACGAACAGAATGCGGCGATTGGTTGCATGGCTGCGATAACCCAGAACCCACTCGGTTAGACCGAAGCTTGGTCGCAAGCTGGTAACGCGCTAGGCATGTCAGCCATGTCTTACACAGCAAAAATACTTCTATTGGGTTCGGGCGAGTTGGGCCGCGAACTTGTGATCTCTGCCAAACGTCTGGGCGCGCAAGTCATTGCCTGCGATGCCTATGACAATGCGCCGGCTATGCAATTGGCGGACGACCGCGAGGTGTTCTCTATGCTTGATGGAGGCGCTCTGCGCGCCGCCGTATTGAAACATAAACCCGACTTCATTGTTCCCGAAGTGGAAGCTATCCGAACCGAGGTATTGGGTGATTTGGAGAACGAAGGTTTCAACGTGGTGCCCTCTGCGCGCGCTGCACAATTGACTATGAACCGCGATGCAATCCGCGATTTGGCGGCAGAGGAATTGGGGCTCGTGACCTCAACCTATCGCTATGCGGAAAGCTTAGATGAAGTGAACCGCGGCGCTGAGGCAACCGGCTTTCCCTGTATCATCAAGCCCGTCATGTCCTCATCAGGTAAAGGGCAGAGCAAGGTCGATACCGCTGCTGGTTTAGAGGCGGCGTGGGACTATGCAGTCGCCAATATGCGCGGCGACAGGGCGCGTGTAATCGTCGAGCAGTACATCGATTTTGACTATGAAATCACTCTGCTAACCGTCCGCCATAAAGGCGGCGTTTCTTTCTGCGCCCCGATCGGTCACCGGCAAGAGCGCGGCGACTATCAGGAAAGCTGGCAGCCGATAGAAATGAAGCAAGCTGCGATAGATTCCGCGCAAGAGATGGCCGCAAAAGTCGTAAATGATTTGGGCGGATACGGTATATTCGGAGTTGAGTTCTTCGTAGCAGGCGATGAGGTGATCTTTTCAGAACTATCTCCCCGCCCACATGATACCGGCATGGTCACCATGGCTAGCCAAGCACTCAGCCAGTTTGATTTGCATGCTCGCGCGATTATGGGTCTGCCGGTTCCGGACCAGCTGGATGTGTGTCCTGCTGCATCAGCGGTTATTCTGGCGGATCGTGATAGCAGCGACTTTGCGTTTACTGGCGTGGCAGAAGCGCTCTCTGATCATCCAGAAGACACTGACATTCGCATTTTCGCTAAACCTATAACCCGCCCTTATCGGCGCATGGGCGTGGCGCTGGCCAATGGCGCAGATACACAAGAAGCTCGATCCCGCGCCGCTAAAGCAGCGAGCACAGTTCGGATCACTTACAACGATTGAAGCGCTTGCCGCTCAGCGCCGTAACGCCTAACGCTGAAAGCGCATGAGCGACTATTCCAAATCTGCCGTTAAAACGACCGAGCTAATGGAGCGGGGCCGCGCATTTCTTGGCACTGAAACCGCTATTCTTTGCGGAGCCATGAGCTGGGTGTCAGAGCGCAATCTGGTCTCGGCTATATCCAATGCTGGCGGGTTCGGAGTGATCGCCTGCGGAGCAATGACACCCGACCTGCTCGATGCTGAAATTGCCGCGACTAAGGCGCTGACGGATAAGCCGTTTGGCGTGAACCTTATCACTATGCACCCACTGCTTTTCGATCTGATCGCAGTGTGCCGAAAGCATGAGGTCAGCCATGTTGTGCTGGCTGGCGGCATCCCGCCCAAGGGCACTTTGGAGGCCATTCGCGGCCGGGGGCAAGAAGCTGCAAAGGCGATATGTTTTGCGCCAACACTTGCTCTGGCGAAGAACCTGTTACGGCGCGGCGCGGATGCCATTGTGATCGAAGGGATGGAGGCTGGCGGTCATATTGGACCCGTTTCCACCAGTGTACTCGCGCAAGAAATCTTGCCCGTTTTGGCTGAAGAACATTTGATCTTCGTGGCGGGCGGCATTGCCAAAGGGCACGCGATGGCAGGCTATTTGGAAATGGGCGCGAGCGGCGTTCAGCTTGGCACCCGCTTCGCCTGCGCAACCGAAAGCATCGCTCATCCCGCTTTTAAGAAAGCGTTTTTCCACGCTTCTGCCCGCGATGCTGTGGCCAGCGTTCGGGTTGATCCGCGCCTGCCGGTAATCCCCGTGCGCGCACTAAAAAATGACGGCACAGCGGCCTTTACCGCGAAGCAAATCGAAATCGCCGCGCTGCTTGATGCGGGCAAGATCGCCATGGAAGAAGCGCAGCTAGAAATTGAGAAGTTTTGGGCCGGCGCCCTTCGCAACGCCGTGATTGACGGCGATGTTGAAAACGGTTCGATCATGGCAGGCCAGTCCGTTGGTATGGTAAAGGCAGAAGAACCCGTGGCCGATATAGTCGCGGCTCTAATGTCCGAAAGCGAAGCTGCGCTAACGCGGCGATAAAGAGCTATGACGGGCACTTTAATCCTTACTCTGGGATGCGCAGATCAGCCGGGCATAACCGCAAGGGTCACGAGCTTTCTGTTTGAGTGCGGCTGTAATGTGCTTGAAGCGCAGCAATTCAATGATGATGCAAGCGCGCGTTTTTACATGCGTGTAGCTTTCGATCCGGGTGCACAATCGCGTGATGATTTGCGCAGAGAGTTTGCTCCATTGGCTGACGAGCTATCGCTCGAATGGAAGTTATCTTTAAAGGATCGCGCGCGCCGAGTGCTCATCATGGTTAGCAAGTTCGATCATTGCCTTGTCGATCTGCTTTACCGCTGGAGAATGGGTGAGTTAAACATTGATCCCGTTGCAATCGTTTCCAATCATCCGCGCGATGCTGTGATCAAAACCGACATCGGTGATATTCCTTTTCACCACATTCCGGTGACGAAAGAAACGAAGCCTGAAGCAGAGGCGCGTCTACGCGAAATTGCCGCGGAAACGGATACAGAACTTGTGGTTCTCGCGCGCTATATGCAGATATTCTCAGACGAACAGTCCGCTCACTTCGCTGGGCGCTGCATCAACATCCATCACAGTTTTCTGCCCGGGTTCAAGGGTGCGCGACCCTATCATCAGGCGCATGCCCGCGGGGTTAAGATGATTGGAGCCACGGCGCATATCGTAACGGATGATTTGGACGAAGGGCCGATCATTCATCAGGATGTTGAAGCGATCACTCATTCGGACACGCCCGCTGAACTGGTCCGCAAGGGGCGGGATATTGAACGCCGCGTGTTGGCGGAGGCGGTTAGATTGTTCGCAGAAGAACGCGTGGCGATTGCTGGCAGCCGGACGGTTGTTTTTCGGGGCTAAGTTTTGGGAGAATGGGCGTGATTGTTGAACGGTTAGACCATGTGAACATCATCACTGCCGACTTGGCAGCCTCTGCTCGCTTTTATGCCGAATTGCTTGATTTGGAAGCGCGCAATGGTCCGCCGCCGATGAAGCCAGAACACGTCCTATGGATGTATGATGCCAGCGGGCAGGCGGTGCTGCATCTAAACTCACCCGAATTTCCGCGCCATTTTGACCGCAAAGTTACGGTTGGTGAGACAACTGGCGCGCTGCACCATGTCGCGCTGCGCTGCGGCGAATTTGAAACGGTGAAAGCGCGATTGGATGCTCGCAGCGCTGATTACACCATCAATGATGTGCCATCAATTGGGCTCAAGCAAATCTTCACCCATGATCCAGACAATGTGCTGCTCGAGCTGAATTTCTTCAGCGGCTAAGCAATCGGCTTAGCGCCCCTATTCAACGCCGCCTGCTTTATCCTCATTCGCGCGGAAGATCACAAATTCGCGGATAGCATCGCTTTCCTCTGGCGATAGTGAGGTCGCAAAGCTGACCATACCATTGTCCTTCAAAATGCCCTCTTGAACGACGGCCTGCCAGCTCGCTTTATTGCTAAGAGTGCCCGAACGGCGAAGGTCTGGCAGCACGGTGGACCCGACCGCGCCCGGACCGTGGCACACAGCGCAATAACGGCCATATTTTGCCTTACCTATCGCGATCACGTCTTCGCTCGCGCGGCTAGGCGGAGGATCAAGCGGAAGCTCTGTCAAGGCAGGTTCTTCTGGAAGTTCAGCTGTGCCGCCCAATTTGAAGACCAAAAGTCGCGAAATATTCTTCACCGGCGCGCGGTCTTTAATCAGTCCGCCGTCGACAGCCAAAGCATAGGCTCCGCCCCAACCGGCCAGAACCGCAACATATTGTTCGCCATCAATTGTATAAGTTATTGGCGGTGCAACGATGCCGGTTTGTGCAGCAAAACTCCACAATTTGTCACCATTTGACGCATTATAGGCGTTAAATTCGCTGCCTGCGGTGCCTTGGAACACCAATCCGCCTCCTGTTGCCAGCAATCCGCCATTCCAAGGCCCGGGGTGTTCGACCGTCCATTTGGGTTTGCCGGCAATGGGATCCCATGCAACCAAAGTTCCTTTCAACGTGCCAGCGGCTGCTTTTCGGAAGCCCTGGTCGGCAGGCAAGTCGCCCGCAGCCAGATCAAATCCAACGTTAAATCCGCGCTCGGTATCCGGCTTCCAATCAGCCTCTGGCGCATAGACCATCCCAGCCTCAAATGCGGGAATGTAAACGAGGTTTTCTTTGGGGTGATAGGCCATCGGATGCCAATTGTGCCCGCCAAGTGCGCCCGGTGTGACCAATGCTGGCTTGCCGGTTTTATCGATGCGCGCTTCTGGATTTTCAATCGGACGGCCATTTTCGTCAATGCCGGTTGCCCAGCTAACTGGTACATAAGGATCGCCTGAAATAAACTCGCCCGTCTCGCGGTCTAGCACATAGAAGAACCCGTTTTTGGGTGCTTGCATCAGCACTTTGCGGGCCTTCCCTTCAATCTCCATATCCGCCAGCATGATGTGCTGTGTCGCGGTGAAATCCCATGTCTCGCCCGGTGTCGTTTGATAGTGCCAAGCGTATTCGCCGCTATCCACTTTGATCGCCACGATAGAAGAAAGGTAGAGGTTGTCGCCTTCGCCCGTGCCATCTTCGCCAGGGGACCGATATGCGCGGTTCCACGGGGAGCCATTGCCAACGCCGATATAGAGCAGGCCGAGATCCGGGTCATAGGCCATGGAGTCCCATACGGTTCCGCCGCCGCCAATCGCATCATTTCCGGCAAGAACTTCGGTGTTCCAAGTCTCTGCTGCTGCCTGCATATATTCAGGCGATCCGCTGTCCTCGGTGCCTTCTGGCACGGTGTAAAAACGCCATAGCTCATCACCATCATCCGCGTCATAGGCCGCGACATAGCCGCGCACGCCAAATTCAGCGCCGCCATTGCCGATGATGACTTTGCCATCCACGATACGCGGGGCACCGGTGACGGTGTAGCTTTTGTCCTGATCAACAGTGACCTTGGTCCATTCAACCTTGCCTGTGTCACGGTCCAAAGCGATCAGGCGGCCATCTAGCGTGCCGAGATAAAGCCGGTCGCCCCATGTGGCGAGCCCGCGATTGACCGTATCGCAGCATGCTTTGACAGCGGTTTCGCCGGGAACTTCTGGGTCGAACTCCCACAAAAGCTCGCCGGTTTCGCCATTGTAGGCTTTTACCTTGCTCCATGCGGTGGTGATGTAAATCTTGCCGTCAATCACCAGCGGGGTCGCTTCTTGACCGCGGGCAGTGTCCATATCGGCGAACCATTCCAGGCCCAGCTCGTCAACATTTTCAGCGTTCACTTTATCAAGCGGAGAGAAGCGCTGTTCATCGTAAGTGCGGCCGTAGGATATCCAATTGTCGCCATCTGACGCTGCGCCAAGCAATTGCTCCGCACTAACCCGGTCACCGCTACTGCTGCCCGGTTCCATGCTGCAACCCACAATTGCCAAACTTGCCGCTGCGCTGAATACCAGCGTCATAGCCCGCTTCATCATTAGTATCTCTCCCTTAGGTGGCATAATGCAATGCAAAGCCGCGCTTGTCCATTGCCTAAGACCTGCTTAATTTGATCGGGAAAATGATTTCACTGACCCTATAGGAGAATGACCAATGTGCGATGAGCAAAATCTGAAACAATGGGCAAAGGGGCAAATGAACCGCCGTCAATTTGGCGTAGTGGCTGGGGCGGGCGCGTTGGCCGCCTGTGCCCCGGGCGAAGTGGTTGCTGGCGGAGACACGCAATCCTCCGCCAACAGCGGGACAGAAGTCGGCTTCGCAACGAAAGATGGCACGATGGATGCGCGTTTCTTTGCAGCGCCCAATGGTCCAGCGCCAGCAGTGATCCATTGGCCAGACATTGCCGGCATCCGCGCTTCGCACATTTCTATGGCTCAGCGCACAGCGGCAGAAGGATATTCCGTGCTATTGGTGAACCCCTATTACCGGGACGCAACTGGCGTGATTTGGCCTGATTTTGCGAGTTTCGCTGACGGCGGCTGGGACCGTGCGCGGGCAATGCGCAGCAAGCTGTCATCGCAGGCAGTCAAAAGTGATACGCAAGGAATTATTTCGTGGCTGGATGCGCAAGAAGGGGTCGATACGGCGCGGGGCATTGGGGCGGAAGGCTATTGCATGGGCGGGCCGTTCACGGTCTATTCTGCTCACGCTAATTCTGAACGAGTGAAAGCAGCTGCCAGCTTTCATGGCGGCGGATTGGTGCGAGACGATGATCCTGAAAGCCCGCACATATTGCTTGCCCAAACTACTGGTCATTATCTGTTTGCCATCGCTAAGAATGATGATGCGAAAGCACCGACTGACAAGACAGAATTGCGCGCCGCATCTGAAGCAGCTGGCCGTCCTGCCAAAATCACCGTTTACGAAGGTGATCATGGTTGGACTGTTCCCGATAGCCCGTCTTACGTGAAAGAGGCTGCCGAATTGGCCTTCGCCGATAAGTTGGCGCTTTATAAAACAGCGCTATAATCTGGCCGAATTTGGATTTAGGCGCGGCCTGCGCTAGTGTCCCTGGAATAAAGGTGGGAGTTGAACTGAATGCTATACTTACTCATTGGTTTGCTGTTTTTGGCGGTGATATTTCTCTTCATGGGCGTGCAAATCGTTCGGCAAGGGCATGTCTATACCATTGAACGACTGGGTAAGTTTCACCTTGCAGCGGACCCGGGCTTCCACCTGCTGATCCCATTTTTCGACCGCGTTGGCCAAAAAGTGAATATGATGGAGCAAGTGCTCGATATTCCGGGCCAAGAAATCATCACCCGCGATAACGCCATGGTTGGCGTGGATGCGGTGGTGTTTTTCCAAGTGCTGGACGCGGGTAAGGCTGCGTATGAGGTGAACAATCTGTTCTCTGCAATCATGGCGATCACCACTACCAATTTGCGAACCGTTATGGGATCGATGGATTTGGATGAAACCTTGTCCAAACGCGATGAAATCAATGCGCGGCTGCTTTCTGTTGTTGACCATGCAACTTCGCCTTGGGGTTTGAAAATCACGCGTGTTGAGATTAAGGACATCCGCCCGCCGGTCGATATTTCAGAGGCTATGGCGCGTCAGATGAAGGCAGAGCGTTTGAAGCGTGCCGAAATCTTGGAAGCAGAAGGCGACCGGGCTTCTGAAATTCTTCGTGCAGAAGGTTCCAAGCAATCCGCCATTCTTGAAGCAGAAGGCCGCCGCGAAGCTGCGTTCCGTGATGCTGAGGCGCGCGAACGTGAAGCGCAGGCAGAGGCGAAAGCGACCGAAATGGTATCAGAAGCCATTGCCGATAGCGGCGCAACCGCAATCAATTACTTTGTTGCGCAGGAATATACGAAAGCCGTCGGTAAATTTGCCGATAGCCCGAACGCTAAGACGATCCTATTCCCTGTTGAAGCAACTCAGTTGATCGGAACATTGGGCGGCATTGGCGAGCTAGCTAAGGAAGCGCTGGGCGATGATAGCGGCACTCCTGCTGGCGGATCACGACCAAGAAAAGCGAGCGTTCCTAAAAGCGGGGCGACCAAATGATGGAATGGCTTAACTCACTAGAGCAGCACTACATGTGGCTGGCGCTGGGCGTTTTCCTATGCGCGGCTGAGATTTTAGTGCCGGGCATGTTCCTGATCTTTCTGGGATTGGCTGCGCTGGTCACGGGCTTGATCGCTTGGATGGTCCCGATTGCCTTGCCGTTTCAGATTGTGATCTTCGTTGGTTTGGCATTCGTGGCTGTGTTCTTAGGCCGCAATTTCGTGCGGAAAAACCCGATCGAAGAAGCCGATCCGATGATGAACAAACGCGGCGACCGGATGACTGGCGAAACCGCCACCGTGGTCGAGGCGCTGTCCGATGGATCAGGCCGGGTAAAGCACGGCGATAGCGAATGGCTGGCACGCGGACCTGATGTTGCCAAAGGCGCGAGGGTGCGCATCAATGGCAGCGACGGTGCGGTCCTTTTGGTTGAACCGCTCGACTAAGGTTGCTCAGCTTGCACTGGTGCGTGTATCTGCACCAAAACGGCCATGTTTCCGGTATTGCACCATCCATTTGTCGAGGAAGAGCCCAAGCGGTTTGGGCGCAATGCCTAACTCTTTAAAACCGGGGTGCTTGCCTGATGCGGCATTTCCGGTTTGCAGCATGGCCCACTGATCGCGGCTCATCGGAGTGAGCGGTAGGCTGGCAAAGATTGATGAGGCAAAGTCCGGCACTGGCAGCAAAGCTGGGCTGCGGCCTTGTGCACCGGCAATCCGCTGATTGATCTCCATCATCGTCATGATTTCAGGCCCGCCAAGTTCGAAAATCTTACCGCCATGCTTTGCAGGACTGGAAAGGGCCGCGGCAATCGCCTCTGCCACATCATCGGCAAAAACGGGCTGCATTTGCGCCTCTGGACCAAAGACCGGCATCACTGGCGCCATTTGGATCAGCCCTGCGAACATATTGATGAATTCATCGTCTGAGGCAAAAACAACAGATGGCCTGATGATGGTCGCATTGGGAAAGGCATCAGCCACTAGTTTCTCACCTAGAGCTTTGGCTTGACCATATTGTGCGGGCGACTCTTCATCGGCCCCAATCGCACTAACATGGACAAAGCTGGATACGCCGGTGTCTCGCGCGATTTCAGCCGCTTTACCTGCTGCGCGGCCCATGATTGCCTTCAAATCCCCGTCGAAAACGCCGACTAGGTTAACGACAGCGTCAGCGCCTGCAATGGCTGCATGCAGGCTGCGCTCATCAGAAATATCACAGCGCCCAATCTGCAATTGACCCAGATTGGCGAGCGGTTTCAGCTTGTGAGAATTGTCGGGCGTCCGGCTGACGATCCGCAGTCGCGCGCCGCGTCCCAATAGACTTTGTGCGACATAATTGCCCAGAAATCCACTGCCGCCGAGCAGGGTGATAAGTTTGCCGGAAAGAGGGTCAGTTTTCGCCATCGCTTGTCAGCCTAAACTTGTGATTGAGTGCTATCAGCGCGCTTTGCCGCAAGGCTTGCAAAGCCGCAAGGGTTTGGGTCCAAAATCATGGCAAAGGAAGGGTGGGTTTTCTGGTTTTAGTTCCCCTGCTCCCTATTTTGATATTGTGGCGGTGGAGCGCTTCTGCGATTGGGCGTGCTCTAGCTTTAACGGAGTTCCCCAATGCGTCAGGTCGATCATTTTCTAGCAGGCGGAGTTAGCGGTTCATCCGTGCGCACGCACCAAATTTGGAACCCTTCAACCGGTGAAATTCAAGCAGAAGTTGGCCTTGGCGATGCGGCTTTGCTAGCGAAGGCGGTGGCGACTGCGAAGGAAGTACAACCTGCATGGGCGGCAACCAATCCGCAAAAACGCGCCCGCGTAATGTTCGAATTCAAACGCCTGATCGAAGAGAACATGCAGGAACTCGCTGAGCTGCTTAGCTCCGAGCATGGCAAGGTGATCGACGATGCCAAGGGCGATGTTCAGCGCGGGCTGGAAGTGATCGAATTTGCTTGTGGCATTCCGCAGGTTCTTAAGGGCGAATACACCCAAGGCGCTGGACCCGGTATTGATGTTTATTCCATGCGCCAACCGCTGGGCATTGGTGCTGGTATCACCCCGTTCAACTTCCCCGCAATGATCCCAATGTGGATGTTCGGCATGGCAATTTCGGTGGGCAATGCGTTTATCCTAAAGCCGTCAGAACGAGACCCTTCTGTGCCTGTGCGCCTCGCTGAATTGTTCGTTGAGGCAGGCGCACCAGAAGGCCTGCTGCAAGTCATTCATGGCGACAAAGAAATGGTCGATGCGATACTAGATCATGAGGACATTGCCGCTGTCAGCTTCGTAGGCTCCTCCGACATCGCGCATTATGTTTACAAGCGCGGCGTTGCTGCCGGCAAGCGCGTGCAAGCCATGGGCGGGGCGAAGAACCACGGTATTGTGATGCCCGATGCTGATCTTGATCAGGTGGTCAATGATCTATCCGGCGCGGCATTTGGTTCAGCGGGTGAACGCTGCATGGCGCTGCCAGTGGTGGTTCCGGTTGGCGAGGAAACAGCAGACCGGCTGCGCGAAAAATTGCTGCCCGCTATCGCTGCGCTCAACATTGGTGTCTCTAACGATCCCGATGCGCATTATGGCCCCGTGGTTACGCCAGAGCATAAGGCGCGGGTTGAAGGGTGGATTGATACAGCGGAAAAAGAAGGCGGCGAGATCGTCGTCGATGGGCGCGGATTTAGTTTGCAGGGCCATGAAAAAGGCTTCTTCATCGGGCCGACATTGATCGACCATGTGACCCCGCAAATGGAAAGCTACAAGGAAGAGATTTTCGGCCCCGTGCTGCAAATCGTGCGTGCCGCTGATTTTGAAGAGGCCGTGCGCCTGCCTAGCGATCACCAATATGGCAATGGCGTCGCGATCTTCACCCGCAATGGCCATGCAGCCCGCGAATTTGCGAACCGTGTGAATGTCGGCATGGTTGGCATCAACGTGCCGATCCCCGTGCCGGTCAGCTATCACAGCTTTGGCGGGTGGAAGCGCAGCGGATTTGGCGACACAGATCAATACGGCATGGAAGGTCTGAAGTTCTGGACCAAAGCCAAGAAAGTCACGCAGCGCTGGCCCGATGGCAGCGCAGATGATGGCAATGCTTTCATCATTCCGACAATGGGCTGAACTGTGCTGCGGTTATTGCTATGTTTTCTGCTTGCGAGCCTTGCGGCGATGCCGGCGGCTGCAAATGAAAAGCGGGTTGCGCTGACATTTGACGACATCCCTCGTTCGCCTGGGGCTTTTATGACGCCGGATGAACGCACGGCTGCATTGTTGGCGGCGCTGCGATCATCTGGCGTTGAGCAAGCCGCGTTCTTCCTCAATCCGTGTCACCTCGCGAAGGCCAATGGTGTGGGCGGCGAAGAGCGAATTGCAGCCTATGTCGAGGCGGGGCACGTTATTGCCAATCACAGCTGCACACATCCCAAGCTATCCAACTCAACTGCAAAAGAGTATTTGGCCGACATCGACAAGGCGTCTTCATGGTTTGCGGGCAAGGCAGGCTATCGCTCATGGTTCCGCTTTCCCTATTTGGACGAGGGTGGCCGCGACAAGGCAAAGCGAGATGCAGTCAGGGCAGGATTGGCAAAGCGCGGCCTGTCCAATGGATATGTGACCGCTGATGGATCGGATTGGTATCTGGAACAATTGACCAAAGACGCCAAGAAAGCCGGTGATGACATCAATTTGAAAGCCCTGCGCCGGCTTTACGTCGGCAGCCAGATGAGCGGCTTGGAATATCATGATGAATTGGCGCGTTTGACCCTTGGGCGATCCCCTGCGCATGTCATGCTGCTGCATGAAACCGATTTGGCGGCGCTCTTTATTGAGGATTTTGTGGCCGAAGCAAAGCGGCGCGGTTGGACAATCATCACAGCCGACGAAGCCTTTGCTGACCCGATCAACACCGCAATGCCGGATGTTCCCTATTCTTCAGGAACGTTGATCGGTTCAATGGCTTGGGAGCGCGATATTGATCCGCCTTTGTCGCCCGTTTGGATGGGGACCAATGCCATGAATGCGGTTTTTGAGCGCCGCGTGGCCAAATCTGTCCCGAAGGAAGATGGCAAACCGGCTGATTAAATAGTGCAAGAACGCGCTGTCTTGGGCTTTTGGTCTGGGCGCTCAAACAGGCAGACCCTGTCACTTTTCCGGTTTCTTACCCCTTTCTAATATTGGGCAAGATAGCTAAATGATCTTGCATGACCGGACAATTTTCACTCACTGACGATCAGCTCGTCATTCAAGATTTGGCCCAGCGTTTCACCGCTGATAACATCACGCCCCACGCCGCCGAATGGGATGAGAAACATCACTTTCCGCGCGATGTGATTAAGCAATCAGCTGAGCTTGGCTTTGGCGCGATTTATGTGTCGGAGGAAAGCGGCGGTATCGGCCTAGGGCGATTGGAGGCAGCGCTGATAATGGAGGCGATGGCCTATGGCTGTCCCACCACATCAGCCTTTATCTCGATCCACAATATGGCCGCTTGGATGATCGACCAATTTGGCGGGGCAGAAGTGAAAGCGAAATATCTGCCCGACCTCGTCACCATGGATAAAATCGCCAGCTATGCGTTAACCGAACCGGGCAGCGGCTCGGATGCGGCGGGTCTGAAAGCCAATGCGGTATTGGACGGTGACCATTATGTGCTCAACGGCACGAAACAGTTCATCTCAGGCGGCGGATACAATGATGTCTATGTCTGCATGGTCCGCACCAGCGACCATAAGACCAAGGGCATCACCTGCCTTGTTGTCGATAAGGATACGCCGGGCGTTTCCTTCGGCGCGCCGGAGAAAAAGCTGGGCTGGAATGCCTCACCCACAGCACAAGTGATCTTTGAAGATGCGCGCGTGCCAGTGGCGAACCGTGTCGGGGGCGAGGGCGAGGGCTTTCGTTTTGCGATGATGGGGCTGGACGGCGGACGGCTAAACATTGGCGCCTGCTCATTGGGCGGGGCGCAGCGCTGCTTGGATGAAGCGGTGGCTTACACAAAAGACCGCAAGCAATTCGACACGCCGATTGCGGACTTCCAAAACACGCAATTTATGCTTGCCGATATGGCGACCGATTTGGAAAGCGCCCGCGCACTGCTTTATCTGGCCGCTGCCAAAGTCACCGATAATTCGCCAGACAAATCGCGCTTTTCCGCCATGGCGAAACGCCTTGCGACCGACAATGGCAGCAAGGTTGTGAACGATGCGCTGCAATTGTTTGGCGGCTATGGCTATCTTAAAGATTACCCGATCGAACGGTTTTGGCGCGACTTGCGTGTTCATTCGATCCTAGAGGGAACCAATCAGGTCATGCGAATGATCGTAGGAAGGGATTTGCTCAGACAATGAGTGCAACCATGACTGACGACGTTAGAATTACAATTGAGGGCGCTGTGGGGCGCATCTCGCTTAACCGGCCAAAGGCGCTGCACGCGCTGACGATGGATATGTGCCACGCTATGTCTGCGGCATTGACGCAGTGGGCGGATGATGATGCGGTTCAGGCCGTTGTGATTGACCATGCAGAGGGCAGCCGCGGCTTTTGTGCAGGCGGCGATATCGCTTTCCTGCGCGATAGTGCGCTGAATGATGGCGGCAAATCGGGCCGCAAGTTTTTCCATGATGAGTATCAGCTCAACCACCAGCTGTTCACTTATGCAAAGCCGGTGATTTCCTTTATGGATGGGATCACAATGGGCGGCGGTGTTGGCATTTCGCAGCCTGCGAAAATTCGCGTTGCGACCGAAAACACCCGCTTTGCCATGCCAGAGACAGGCATTGGCCTGTTTCCCGATGTTGGCGGCGGTTGGTATTTGTCGCGGCTTGGCGGGCGGCTCGGTCAGTTCCTGGCGCTAACGGGCGCGCGGCTGGACGGCGCAGAATGCCGCTGGGCGGGCCTTGCGACGCATTATGTGCCGAGCGAAATGTTGGAAGAGCTAAAACCCCGCATTTTTGAAACACCGGCGCGCGCAGCTGGCATATTGTCAGAGGCCGTTGGCACGCCGCCCAAAGCGCGTCTGGAAGAAAACGCGGACCGGATTATCAAGCATTTTGCCTCTGATAATTACGAGGACATCCTCGCCAGCCTCGATGCAGCGCAAAGCGATTGGGCTGCGAAAGAACGCGATACGCTTGGCACGAAATCGCCGCAGACATGTAAGGTCGCCTTGCGGCAATTGCAGGTCAGCAAAGAGCTTTCCTCATTTGAGGAAAACATGGTGATGGAATATCGGATCGCCAGCCGCGTGCTAACCCGCCCCGATTTTGCTGAAGGCGTGCGGGCGGTGATTACCGATAAAACCAATGATCCCAAATGGGATCCGGCCACTCCAGAAGGCGTGACAGAGGAATTGCTGGCCGAAATCTTTGCGCCTTTGCCTGCTAAAGAAGAATGGAAGCCGCTATGACTTATGAAACGATCACCGCTGAAACCAATGCGCAGGGCAATGCAGGCGTCACCCTGCTGACGATCAATCGGCCCAAGGCTTTGAATGCGCTAAATTCGAAAGTGCTGGAGGAATTGATCCAAGCCTTTGCCGCATATCAAGCCGACGACACGCAATTGTGCGCGGTTTTGACGGGCAGCGGAGAGAAAGCCTTTGCCGCAGGCGCGGACATTAAAGAGATGTCGGATAAGGCTGCGGCGGATTTCTATCTCGAAGATTTCTTCGGGCCATGGACATCTGAAATCGTCAAGAAAACCCGCAAGCCGTGGATTGCGGCGGTCAATGGTTTTGCGCTGGGCGGTGGGTGTGAATTGGCAATGATGGCGGATTTTATCGTCGCGTCTGACAATGCGAAATTTGGCCAGCCAGAGATTAAACTCGGCGTTGCACCGGGCATGGGCGGATCGCAGCGTTTGACCCGCGCGATTGGCAAGAGCAAGTCCATGGAAATGTGCCTGACCGGCCGCATGATGGATGCAGAAGAGGCAGAGCGCAGCAATCTGATCGTGCGCGTTGTCCCTCAGGCTGATCTGATTACTAGCGTTTTGAAAACCGCCGCGACAATCGCAAAAATGCCGCCAATGGCGACAATCGCGAATAAAGAAATGGTCAATTCCGCGTTTGAAATGACGCTGGATCAAGGGCTGATTGTCGAGCGTAGGATTTTCCAAATCCTCACGGCTTCGGAGGACAAAGCGGAAGGCATGGCCGCCTTTATTGAGAAGCGTGAGGGTGCTTGGAAGGGGCGGTGATTGCCGGCTTTGGTCTTCTGATTGGTGGTTTGGTTTTTGCAGGCCTGTTCTGGTTTCTATCATTATCGGTAAAAAGCGAGAATCGACTTTGGCAGATCAGCAATGGGTTTGAGAAATGGTGCTACGTTGGAGGCTGCCTAGCGGCCTCTTTGTTGGGCTTGTTGCTGTTGATAGATCAGTTTGATTGACGGGGAAGAGAACATGAAAATCGCATTTATCGGGCTTGGGAATATGGGCGGCGGCATGGCCGCAAACCTTGTGAAAGCAGGCCATGACGTGTCTGCCTTCGACCTTAGCGAAGAGGCTCTGGCTGCCGCAAAATCCAATGGCTGCGCGACCTTCACCAGCGCTAGCGATGCGTGCGAGGGGGCAGAGGCGGTTGTCTCAATGCTTCCCAATGGCGCGATTGTGAAAGGTGTCTATACATCCGATGTGATCGGCAAAGCGCCAGCGGGCGCGGTATTCCTCGATTGCTCCACCATTGATGTGGCGACTGCGCGCGAAACTATCACCGCTGCCACAGATGCTGGGTATGAAATGGTCGATGCACCCGTATCTGGCGGGATTGCGGCGGCAAATGGCGGCACGCTGACCTTCATGGTTGGCGGCACTGACAGTGCCTTTGGCAGAGCAAAACCGATCCTAGAGGCGATGGGCAAAGCGGTCATACACGCAGGCGATGCTGGCAATGGCCAAGCGGCCAAGATTTGCAACAATATGCTGCTCGCGGTCCATATGGCGGGCACATGTGAGGCGTTTACGATGGCGGAAAAACTGGGTCTGGATGCGCAAACATTTTATGATATTTCCAGCGTATCTTCGGGCCAAAATTGGTCGATGACAAGCTATTGCCCCGTGCCCGGCGTTGGCCCTGAAAGCCCGTCGGACAATGACTATCAAGGCGGCTTTGCCACTGCACTAATGCTGAAAGATTTGCGCCTCGCAATGGAAGCGGCGGACACATCCGATGCGCCCGTGCCCATGGGTGCGCGTGCAGCTGCGCTCTATGAAGATTTCGCCGGCGCTGGTAATGGGGATCAAGATTTCTCAGCGATTATCAAAACGCTGAAATAGGTTTCTAGCTAAAGGCTCACCTGAATGAACAAGCTTTATCCCGATGCTTCAGCGGCCCTTGATGGTTTGCTGCAAGACGGCCTATTGATCGCCAGCGGTGGCTTTGGCCTTTGCGGCATTCCGGAACGTCTGCTGGGCGCCATTCAAGATAGCGGGGTAAGTGGCCTTACCTTTGCCAGCAACAATGCCGGTATCGACAATGAAGGTATTGGCAAATTGCTGCGGACCAAACAGGTTGCAAAAATGATTTCCAGCTATGTCGGCGAGAATAAGGAATTTGAACGCCAGTTCTTATCGGGCGAACTGGAAGTGGAGTTTTGTCCGCAGGGAACTTTGGCAGAACGAATGCGCGCGGGCGGTGCTGGCATTCCAGGTTTTTACACCAAGACGGGCGTAGGCACGCAGGTAGCAGACGGCAAAGAAGTCAAAACCTTTGCCGGGCGCGATGATGCGCCGCAGGATTACATCTTGGAAGAAGGCATCTTCGCAGACCTTGCCATTGTAAAGGCTTGGAAGGCTGATGAAACCGGCAATTTGATCTTCCGCAAAACGGCTCGCAACTTCAATGCGCCAGCGGCGACTTGCGGTAAGGTTTGCGTGGTTGAGGTAGAAGAGATCGTGCCCACTGGTTCGCTTGATCCGGACTGTATTCACTTGCCCGGTGTCTATGTGAACCGGATGATTGTGGGCGCGCCCTATGATAAGAAGATCGAGTTCCTAACCACACGCGAAAGAGAGGTCGCGTGATGGCACAGAAACGTTGGACAGGGCGCGCGATTCTGATCATCGCAATCATACATACTATCTTTGGGTTGATCGGTTTTGGACCGGCTTTGATCGATATCGCTAGCAACGGCTTGTTCAATGGCGTCGGCGCGGATCCGATGCGCGGCGCGGTTGTGTGGTTTTTGTTCGCTGGCTTCTTCATGTTCACCACCGGGTTAGCGGTTGATAAATTGGAAGAGCTGGGCGCGGCGACTACCCTTAAGAAAGTCGGCATTGCGCTGCTGGTAATCATCGTCCTTGGCGTAATCCTAATGCCGATATCCGGCTTTTGGCTGATGTTTCCGCCTGCGATTGGACTTATCCTGAAGAAGGAGGCTGGGTGATGGCCGATGCATCGGGCTGGACCCGCGACCAAATGGCCGCGCGCGCCGCGCAAGAATTGCAAGATGGCTATTACGTCAATCTTGGGATTGGCATCCCCACGCTTGTCGCCAATCATATTCCGGATGGTATGCATGTCACGCTGCAATCGGAAAACGGCATGCTGGGAATTGGCCCTTTCCCATTTGAAGGCGAGGCCGATCCTGATCTGATCAATGCAGGCAAGCAAACCATTAGCGAGCTACCGCATTCGGCTTACTTCGACAGCGCCACCAGCTTTGGTATGATCCGCGGCGGGCATATTGACCTGACGGTTTTGGGCGCGATGGAAGTGGCGGAAAATGGCGATATCGCCAATTGGATGATCCCCGGCAAAATGATCAAAGGGATGGGCGGCGCGATGGATTTGGTCGCTGGCGTGAAAAAGATCATCGTGGTGATGGATCACAATTCCAAAGCAGGCGATCCAAAGTTTATCCCTGAATGCTCTCTGCCGCTAACAGGGCAAAATGTAGTCGATATGATCGTAAGCAATCTGGGTGTTTTCCACCGGCCCGACCACAGCAATGCGTTCCGATTGATCGAACTTGCGCCCGGGATCACAGCGGATGAAGTGGCGGCGAAAACGACCGCGCAGTATGAGGTCGCTCTGGGCTGAGTAAGCTGTACCGCTTCACCGGGCAAAGGTGTTGCAGCTTTGCTGCACAGGACACTCAGCATCCGTGCAAGCAAGTTTTCTATTGCAGACAACGGTAAATACCCTATCTGTAATGTTACGTTATTACATTCTGAAACTCTCTCATTGAAAGCGACGCATGCTCTCCCTAAAAATTTCTGCTTCCCGTCCGGTTTTGGCCGTTGCGATTTTTGGTGCGCTTACCGCTAGCACTGTCGCGGTTCCTGCATTCGCTCAAGAGGTGCCCGCTCCGACTTCGACGGGAAAGGATATTCCTCCGCCTGAAGATGATCTGCATAACCGTCAAACTGACAGTATCGGCAACATTATCGTCAGTGCCAATGGATTAGAGCAGCTGGATATTTTGGCGGGCACTTCAGTTTTTGAAGGTGCAGAAATTCAGCGCAATTTCAACGGTCAGATTGGTGAAGTTCTCGCCAAATTACCGGGCGTGTCAGCAACCGGTTTCGCACCGGGTGCATCGCGGCCTATCCTGCGCGGTTTTCAAGGCGAGCGTGTTAAAGTTCTGATTGACGGGCTAAGTACGGCTGATGTGTCCAACACTTCTGTCGACCATGCGACTTCGATTGACCCGCTGACAGCAGAGCGGATCGAGGTTTTGCGCGGCCCCGCTGTGCTGCTTTATGGCAGCCAAGCAATCGGCGGCGCGGTCAATGTAATTGATAAACGTATTCCTCGCCGTTCACTGGATAAGGAATTGCACCTCGATGCGCTGGGCGCGTTCGATACGGCCAGCGATTACCGGTATGGCGGAGCCTCCCTTGATGCGCAGTTGCACGAAAATGTCGTGCTGCATTTTGACGGGTCTTACGGACAGTCGGATGATCTAGAAATTGCCGGTTTCCAAGTCGGGCCCGAATTGCGCGCTGAACTGCTTGAAGAAGCTGCCGAAGAAGAGGAGGAGGGCGAGTTTGAAGAAGCAGAAGAGTTCCGTGAGGCCGCTGAGCAGCGCGGTGTCTTGCCCAATAGCGCCACCGAAACTTGGACCGTCAATGGCGGGCTAGGTATCCTTCTTGGCGAAAGCAACTTCGGTTTCTCTGTTGGTTGGTATGACACCAATTACGGCGTCCCAGGACGTCCCGGCGCAGGCCACCATGGCGAGGAAGAGGGTGAAGAAGGCGGAGAAGAAGAAGAGGGCGAGGAAGAAGAGATCGTAACTATCGACCTGCGCCAATTCCGCAGTGATTTCCGGGCCGACTTTGCTTTGGGCGAAGGGTTCTTCAAGCAATTGCTCTTCCGCGCGGGCTATTCTGACTATACCCACACCGAATTTGAAGGGGCCGAGGTTGGCACCACTTTCGACAGCGAGAGTTTTGAAACGCGGCTTGAACTTGTCCAAAATGAACGCAATGGTTGGCGCGGTTCGATTGGTGCACAATATAGTAATCGCGACTTCTTTGCCGAGGGTGCAGAGGCTTATGTCGCGCCGAACAAGACCAAGCAATATGCGCTGTTCGCATTGCAAGAATTTGGCAGCGGCCCCGTTCAAATTGAGGCTGCTGGCCGCTTCGAAACCACCGATGTGGACTCCGAACCTTTGGGCGTCGAGCGCGATTTTCAGACCTTCTCCGGCGCAATCGGGGCCGCGTTCGAAACATGGGACAATGTCCGTTTCGGCATAAACTTGTCGCGGGCAGAACGTGCACCAAGCGCTGAGGAACTGTTCTCCAACGGGCCGCATATCGCGACCCAAGCTTTTGAGTTGGGCGATGTAAACCTCGACACTGAAAGCGCGCTTGGCATCGAAGCCTATGCGCGCGGCAATTTGGGCGGCGGCAATTTCAGCATTACCGTGTTCAACCAGTGGTTCGGCAATTACATCTACCTTGAAGAAACTGGGTTGGAAGAGGATGATCTACCGGTCTTCCAATACCTTCAACAAGACGCGACTTACTTTGGCATTGAAGGCGAGTTTTCCTATCCTTTCTTGCGCCGCGAAGGCTTGACGGTTTTGTCCGATGTTCGCGGTTCCTACGTCAAAGCAGAGCTGGACGATGGTTCTGCGGTCCCTCGCATCCCGCCGCTAAGCCTGCTGGGCGCATTGGAAGCGCAAACAGACAGCTTCGACATTCGCGGCGAAGTCCAATGGTTCGCTGAACAGGACGACATTGCCACCTTTGAAACGCCAACCGATAGCTTCACTTTTGTGAATGCTTCTGTTGCTTACCGTCCGTTCGGGCGTGAGCGCGGCGTAACTTTGCTGCTAGCGGCAGACAACATCTTTGATGTGACGGGCCGCCGCCATGCCAGCTTTACAAAGGATTTCGTGCCGCTGGCTGGCCGCAATGTGAAAGCCAGCCTGCGCCTCACTTTCTGATGGGAGCCGGGACCCGGCGCAATGCTGGGTCCCATGCTATCCATTAGTCTTCTACTGCAAACGTGATCTCTGCGTGCTCTTGCAAGCGGTCAACCAAAGCCTCGCCCAGAAACGCGCCCGGTGTGCCCATGCCGCCCGCTGCATCGCAGGACAGCAGCGCAATCGCCGTTTCTGAAATCATCCGGCTGGTTGAGCCATAACCCGGATCATATTTGCCTTTGACGCCGTATTGGATTGTCTCGCCATCCGCCGTTTCACCGACGAACATCGCATCATAAAAACCGTTCTCACGCTCTTCTTTCGTCGGGCCTTCACCCGGTTCAGGAAGCTTGGCTGACGGATCACCAAAGCCGGGGTTCGCCTGCATATGTTTGGCGATTTTCTCGCCTTCTTCGCCCGGTCCGGTCAGCACCATTTCATCATATTGGAAGTCTTCGCCATATGGGTGGCCAAGCAGCATATTGGTGCGGTGGATCGTCTTGGTATTGATCACAGCCATCACAAACGGCGCTGCCCAACTGCCCAGCTTTTCATCAAAAGCAGCGGTGTCACCGTCTGGCTGCTCGGGCCCTTCAAAACCCTCTGCCAATGAAAACGGATTTTTGAGCACGGGGATCAGCGACGGGTCTTTGCCAACCGCCACCATCGTTGCGCCCATGCTGGCAACCGTGCCGCCCGATGGGCCGCCCGCCATGCCGCGCATGCGCCCTTTGACGCGGGATGCAGGTTTGCCGAAACGGTCCTGCGCCTCTTTCTGAAGCATCAACACGCCAAGGTCGAATGGGATGGAATCAAAGCCGGATGAGAAGCAAATGCGCGCGCCGCTGGCTTTCGCTGCATCGCCATATTTGCCGATCATCTGATACATCCACGCCGGCTCGCCCGACAAATCGGTATAGTCTGTGCCGGTTTCTACGCAGGCTTTGACCAATGGTTCGCCGTAGTTGGTGTAGGGCCCCACAGTTGTCAGCACGACGCGTGCACGTTCGCACATTGCGGTTAGGCTAGCAGGATCATCGGCATCAGCCACGACCAATGGCGTATCAGTTGGCGCACCAATTTCATCGCGCACTGCGGCGAGCTTTTCCTCGCTGCGGCCCGCCATTGCCCATGATGGCTTGTCGCTGCGAGAGCCATAATGTTGGTCGAGATATTCCGCGACGAGGCGTCCGGTATAGCCCGATGCGCCATAGACGATGATATCAAATTCTGCCGATGCTTTGGCCATGAATGGCTCTCCTGAAATTAAGGGGTCGAATGCCTGAGATCATGCCCCCCAGATTGCCACGAGTCAAAGCCGTTACGGCATGCTTGGAGAAGCACTTTGCGGTATCCTTGGCAGCACGCCTGTCTGGCTGGAGATGGCGAGCAGCGTGCCGTCTTCGGCATAATGCCGCGCGCTGCCATGCGCCGCGCCGCGATCAAACGCCGCCATTTCCGTGACGGATAACACCCATCCGGCGGGCGCGGATTGGATGAAGCGTAATGTTGCATCCAAGCTTGAGCCGCCATGGGCGTGGCTGTGAGCGCCAAGGAAAAAGTCGCTGACCAGCCCCAGCCACGCAGCATCAATGGCAAAGCCTGCTTTGGAACGCGACCACGCCGCCTCAATCCCTTTGTCCTCATCCAGCAAGGCAACACGGCGCTCGACTTGGCCGATTAGATTGTCGTCAAAGCCATTGTGGTCATAGGGTTTTTCTTCGCAATCATCGGGCGCAGGAACATTGGGCATTTGGGCAAAGATGCGCTGCTGCGATGGTTCGCGTGCGCCCAAGGCTGCATTGACGCGGTGCGTGGGCCGTCCGTTTACGGATATGTCTGCGCGCCATTGGCCGATGCTGCGCCCGCCGCCGCATTGCTCCACTGAAATGCTCAATTCCTCGGCATGCTGAGTGGGGGAGAGGAACTGCATATTCGCCCAAAGCAGCGGCATTTCGCTGGCGAGTTCCAGCGCATCAATCACCGAGCCCAATGCTGCGCCGCCCATCACATGGCCTGCGCCTGCCGGCCCGACTGTAGCGGGGCGCGTGACAGGCAGGACATAATCGCCTTCGCGCATGCTTTCCGCTGGAACGACGCGCCAGAACGGGATCTTTGAAATCATAGCTTTGGCCCTAAAGCTTCGGCAGCGTCACCCCGCGCTGGCCCATATATTTGCCTGCGCGGTCAGCATAAGTGACTTCGGGGCGTTCATTGCCTTTGAGGAAAAGAAACTGGCATGCGCCTTCATTCGCGTAAATCTTCGCAGGTAGCGGCGTGGTGTTTGAAAATTCCAGTGTCACATGGCCTTCCCAGCCCGGTTCTAGCGGAGTGACATTCACGATGATGCCGCAGCGCGCATAAGTGCTTTTGCCGAGGCAGATCACCAGCACATCTTCGGGCACGCGGAAATATTCCACCGTGCGCGCAAGGGCGAATGAATTGGGCGGGATGATGCAAACATCTGTCTCGCGGTCGACAAGGCTGCCCTCATCAAAGTTTTTGGGGTCAACCGTAGAGGAGTTCACATTGGTGAAGATTTTAAACTCTGGCGCAACGCGTGCGTCATAGCCGTATGAGCTAAGCCCGTAAGAAATCACGCCATCGCGGCGTTGACCCTCAACGAAAGGTTCAATCATGCCTGCTTCTTGAGCCTGAGTGCGGATCCATTTGTCTGAAAGAATTGCCATGCGGGCACGATTCCTGAGTGCGGTGAGTCGGGCAAGGGAATGGGAAAACTAATCCCCCATATCAGGTGCTAGATCTTTTTTGCTTTGAGCTGCGGGTTCATCGCGGACACATGGTTGAGCCATTTCTTCGGGCGGCGCAGCATCTTTTCCGGATAGGTCACTTTAATGCCCACGATTTGCGCAATCGAACCGACAAAATGGATGCAATTGCGTTTATCCAAATCGTAATATTTGCCCGGAGCATCGCGCCACTTGCGCATTTCCGCCACGATGCGGCGGTATTGCGCATCGCTGATGGTGACGGTGAAATGTTTGTTCGTCTTTTTGAGATATTTCGGTTTTTCAATCGAGATATCATGCAGCACTGGCCCGCGCAGGATGGCAGGTGAAACGCTTTTTGCGGTAAAACCGTAATTCTCATTCACCGCCTTGCCGTTGGCTTTCAGAGTGCCGGTCATGGACACGAAAGTGTGCGGATAGCGGCCAAACACCACTGACCCGTTGAAGCTGTGGAATGTGAGCTTTACCTCCGCCAGAGCGGGCGTGGTCCAGCACAGGGCGAGCAGCGCGGCAATCAGGGGGAGAATGCGGGTCATTAGAGGCTCTTACCGAAAGTGTGGGCTATCCTGCAAGCAAACTCGCGTTACCGCCTGCCGCTGTTGTATCGACGCAGGTCACGCGCTCGGTTGCGAAACGCGCGACATAGTTTGGTCCGCCAGCCTTGGGACCAGTGCCAGAAAGCCCTTCGCCGCCAAACGGCTGGCTTTCAACCACCGCCCCGATTTGGTTGCGATTGACGTAGAAATTGCCGACCTTTGCGCGGGCCTCTACCGCTTCGCGGGTCGCAGCGATGCGGGAATGCAGGCCGAGGGTCAGGCCGTATCCAGCGGCGTTGACGTCATCCACCAACTTGCCCAAATCCTCTGCCTTGAAGCGTGCAACATGCAGGACGGGGCCGAATTGCTCGGCTTCCAAATCAGCGATGCCGCCAATCTCGATGATCGTCGGGGCGACATATGTGCCGCAATCCAATCCAGCGGTAAGCGGGTTTTGGATGACAGTGCGCCCGCCAGCTTTCATCGCAGCGATATGCGCTTCCAATCCCGCCTTTGCTTCCGCATCAATCACAGGTCCAACATCGGTTGAAAGCGCCGCCGGATCGCCAATATTCAGCGCGGCAAATCCCCCTTCGATCATCGCAAGCATGCTGTCGGCAATGTCTTCTTGCAGATACAGCACGCGCAATGCTGAGCAGCGCTGGCCTGCGCTTTGAAAAGCGCTGTCGACACAATCGCGCACAACTTGTTCGGGCAGGGCGGAGCTATCGACGATCATCGCGTTCAGACCGCCCGTTTCTGCAATCAAAGTCCCAATCGGCCCTTCGCGGGCCGCAAGGCTGCGGTTGATCGCTTGGGCAGTGCTGGTTGATCCGGTGAAGGCTACCCCGCAAATGCCAGCGTGGCTGGTAAGCGCTGCACCCACTCCGCCATCGCCGGGTATCAGCTGCAAAGCCTCTTTCGGAATACCAGCCTCATGGCAAAGTTTCACCGCCAGCGCAGCGATCAGCGGCGTTTGTTCTGCCGGTTTTGCCAGCACAGCATTGCCCGCAGCCAGAGCCGCAGCGGCAGGGCCGATAAAGATCGCTAGCGGAAAATTCCATGGAGAGATGGTCGCGAACACTCCGCGTCCGTGATGGCGCAGCAAATTCTCTTCACCCGTTGGGCCGGGTAGCACATGGGGCACGGTGAATAGCCGCCGAGCCTCGCCTGCGTAATAGCGCATAAAGTCGACCGCCTCGCGCAATTCCAGAACCGCATCGGGCACGGTTTTTCCAGCCTCGCGGAGGCATAGCGAGATAAATTCTGCCGTGTGTGCTTCGAAAAGATCAGCGGCAGCTTCTAGCAATAGCGCGCGTTTTCCGCCGCCAAATGCATCCCATCCCGGTTGGATAGCGGAGGCTGCCTTGACCGCTTCGTCGATGCCATTCTCGCTGGCATAAGATACGGTTCCAACCTGATCTGAGATATCTTGTGGAGAGGTTATCGCCGGTGCAGCAGAGGCCAATTCTGGCGCGATTGTGGGGGCTGCGTCCCAGTGCCGGTCAGCCATTCCATCCAGTTTCGCCAGCAGCGCTTCAGCGGCCGGCCTGTCTGTCAAATCCAGCCCGGAACTGTTCGCTCTTCCGCCAAATATCGCAGCAGGCAAAGGGATCGCCGGATTGCGTTTGGGTTCTTTGGCCGCGAGCTCGGCCACTGGATCGCCGGTCATCTCGGTCACCGGAATTTCGCTATCGGCCATGCGGTTTACAAAGCTGGTGTTGGCGCCATTTTCCAGCAGGCGGCGGACCAGATAGGCCAGCAATTCCTTATGCCCGCCAACCGGCGCATAAATCCGCACTGGTGTTTTTCCCGAGCCTTCGATCTCAGCAAGTGTGTCATACACTTCTTCGCCCATGCCGTGGAGGCGTTGAAATTCGTGTGGAAGCCCTCCTGCAAGACACTTCACGGCCGCGACAGTGTAGGCGTTATGCGTGGCAAAGGCCGGGCGGATCACATCGGAATGCGCGAATAGCCGCGATGCGCAGGCGAGGTAGGATACGTCCGTTCCGCGCTTGCGGGTGAAGACCGGATAGTCATCATGTCCCTCTACTTGAGAGACCTTGATCTCGCTGTCCCAATAGGCCCCTTTGACAAGGCGAACGAACAACATACGTCCATTCGCGCGGGCGAGGTTTCCGACCCAATCACACAGGGGAACGGCGCGCTTTTGATAGGCTTGCAAAGCCAAGCCAAACCCGTGCCATGCACTTCCATCTGGGAGGGTGAACAAACTGTCATCGCTGACCAATTGTTCGATAATATCCAGGCTCAGTTCAAGCCGGTCGGCTTCTTCAGCATCAATAGTGAAATGGATGTCGGCATCGCGCGCCAGCTCGGCAAGCTCGCGCACCAATGGCACCAAATCGCGGATCGCTTGGGCGGAATGCAGCTCGTCATATTTGGGATGGAGGGCGGAAAGCTTGACCGAAATTCCAGGAGATCGTGCCACACCGTCTTTTGCCTCTTTCGCCAGCCGATCCAGCGCGCCGCGATAGCTGGCGGTGTAGCGGGCTGCATCGTCATATGTCATTGCCGCCTCGCCCAGCATATCGAAGCTATGGGTGAGGCCTTGCTTGCGTTCTGGCGCGGCACGTTTCAGCGCCTCATCAATATCCCGGCCAAACACAAATTGCCCGCCAAGAATACGCATGGCTTGCAAGGTAGCCGTGCGGATAACTGGTTCGCCTAAGCGACCCATCGTGCGTTTTAAGGTCGCACCCATGCCGCGCTGATGTTCTTCCGGTGGGTCAAGAACTTCGCCGGTTAGCATTAGCGAAAATGTCGCAGCGTTGACAAAAGTACTGGAACTTTCGCCCAAATGTTCACTCCAATCAATCTCGCCAATCTTGTCTTTAATCAGTAGATCAGCGGTAGCGGCATCAGGAACACGCAGCAAAGCTTCAGCAAGGCACATCAGCGCAATGCCTTCTTCTGTATCGAGGCCAAATTGCTGCAAGAAAGCATCGATGCCGCTGGCCTTTTTCTTGCGTGCTCCTTCGATCAGCTGGCCTGCCAGTTCGGCGGCTTGCGTATGGACCGTACTGGCGGGTGCGGCCTCAACTAGGCGTGCAGCACTGCAAGTGTTTTCTTCCATGCGGTATGCAGCGCGCAGGGCAGAACGATCGATAGGTTGTGAATTAGCCAAAAAGTGCGACTCCAAATTCGCGTCGATTTCAGCCGCGATTTGAACCTAGTTTCATCTGTAATCAAGCTTTGTGAGAACGCTTATTCTGCGAGCAATCGCCGCGCCACCGCATCCAGCTTAACTAACAATTCTGGATCATGCTTTTCCGGCGCGGTGATGATGGCATCATCCAATGCCGTGTCTATTGGCGAAGGCGCGCGCTCAGCTGGCAGAGCTGCGATGAAAGCCGCAAGCATGTCGCGCGCCAGTGCGCCGTTCGCTTGCATCTGTGTGACGACTTCTGCAACGTCCACAGCGTCGCCTTCTCTCCAGCAATCATAATCTGTGGCCATGCCGATCAGCGCGTATGGTAGCTCAGCTTCGCGCGCCAATTTTGCCTCTGGCATGGCGGTCATACCGATAATGTCTGCGCCCCACGATTGGTACATGCGGCTTTCCGCGCGAGTGGAAAATTGCGGCCCCTCCATCGCGAGATAGGTGGCGCCAATAGCGGGCTTTCCGCCTGCCTGCACGATGGCTTGCGCCGCCATTGCCGACAGGCGCGGACAGGTGGGATCAGCCATGGAAACATGCGCAACAAACCCGCTGCCGAAAAAGCTTGATGGGCGCCCTTTGGTCCGGTCGATAAATTGCTCAGCAATCGCAAAATCGCCCGGCGCGATCTCCTCGCGCAGAGACCCCACCGCGCTAATCGCCAGAATATCGGTGCAGCCAGCACGCTTTAAAACGTCGATATTTGCTCGGCTGTTCAAATTGCCGGGAGAGATGGCGTGCCCGCGACCATGACGAGGCAGAAACCGCAGCTGTACATCACCAATCCTGCCGCAAAGCACTTCATCAGAAGGCGCGCCCCACGGGGATTTTACCCCGATCCATTGCGCATCTTCCAAACCTTCGAGCGCATAAATGCCCGATCCGCCGATCACGCCGATTGTCCAGCTGCCGGTTTCTGCCTGTGCCATGTGCCGTCAAACCCCTTTACCTTGCGGCCACCAATAACCAGAAACACGCATCAATGGTAGCGCATTCGATAGGCGCGCGGACAAGCGCTAACCTCTACATAGCTATATAAGTTGGTGATTGCGTTTGGCTCGCGATGGGTTCAATCTGCTTTCCAACGATAGACACCCTGATTCTGGATGAGAGGTTTTTCATGGCTACGCAGTACAAAAATTTGATCAATGGCAAGATGGTGGACAATGGCGAATGGCTTGATGTCGTCAATCCCGCCACTGAAGAAGTAATCGGCCAAGTGCCCGCTTGCGGCGAGGCTGAGCTGAACGCTGCGGTTGCCGCTGCGCGGACAGCTTTTGAAAGCTGGAAGAAAACCTCAATGGACGAACGCCGCAATGCTTTGCGGGCCATGGCCAAAGCCATTTCTGACAATACTGACGAATTGTTCCGTCTGCTCACAGCAGAGCAAGGCAAGCCGCATGCTCAGGCTCAACAAGAAATCATGGGCGCGCCTTACATGATCAACACTCAAGCAGAGCTTGATATTGATGATGAGATGAACGTCGATAGCGAGAAGGAATCGATCCGCACCCGCCGCGTTCCCGTCGGTGTTGTTGGCGGCATTGTGCCGTGGAACTTCCCTGTGTCTATGGCGGTCCAAAAGATTGTCCCGGCGGTACTTTCCGGCTGCACCATCATTTTGAAACCATCACCGTTCACTCCGCTAACGACTTTGCGCATTGCAGAGCTGATCGCTGACACGGTTCCAGCGGGCGTGGTGAATATCATCACTGGCGAAGACAGCCTCGGCCCGCTTATCACATCGCACCCTGATATTGATAAGATCACTTTCACCGGTTCAACCGCGACGGGTAAGAAAATCATGGAAGGCGCCAGCGCCGATTTGAAACGCATCACTCTGGAACTGGGCGGCAATGATGCTTCTATCGTTCTGCCGGATGCTGACCCTAAGAAAGTGGCAGAGCAATTGTTCTGGTCCAGCTTCATGAATGCGGGTCAAATCTGCATCGCAGCGAAACGTGTTTATATCCATGAAGATATCTATGACGAACTGAGCCAAGCGATCGCTGACTATGCCAAGCAAGTTACCGTTGGCGACGGCAGTGAACAAGGCACCGGCGTTGGTCCGATCCAGAACAAGAAGCAATATGAGCGCGTTCTTGAACTGATCGAAGATGCGAAGGACAATGGCTATAAATTCCTAACCGGCGGCGATACCGACCCATCGGGCACCGGCTATTTCGTGCCACTGACCATTCTTGATAATCCGCCAGAAGATGCGCGGATCGTTGCAGAGGAGCAGTTTGGCCCAGTAATGCCTTTGATGAAATTCTCTACTGAGGATGAAGTCATCGAACGCGCGAACAATTCTGACTACGGCCTGGCGGGCGCTGTTTGGACAGCCGATGCTGACAAAGGTGTTGAGATTGCCGAGAAGCTGGAAACCGGCACCGTTTGGGTCAACCAGTTCCTGAAACTTACGCCGCACACGCCATTTGCTGGACACAAGCAATCGGGCTTTGGCGCGGAATATGGTAAGGAAGGCCTGCTGGAATTCACCTACCCGCAAGTCATCATGGTCAATAAGGAAAATGCGCCAGCCTAAAAGGCAGGCAAATTTGTCTGAATAAAAGGGGATTACCGATGACTATTACGAAACAAGCGAGCAGAAAATTTGGCGTAGGCGGCAAGTTTTTTGCGCTAGCGGCAATGGGCGCTGTTAGCGTTTTGGCGTGGTCATCGGCTGGTCCTGCACAAGCTCAATTGAGCATGGGTAACATCATCAATTCAGCCAAGAAAGTCGCTGCTGCCACTAGTTTCAGCGATACTGAAATGGTCAACTACTTCAGCCAAATGGCGGCTGAAATGGACCGTAAAAACCCCGTGGCGGGATCAGACAATCCATATGGTCAGCGCCTCGCCGCATTGACCAAAGGGCTTGATAATTATGACGGGCTCAATCTCGATATCAAAGCCTATCTGGTGAAGGATGTGAACGCTTTTGCCATGGGTGACGGAACAGTGCGGGTTTTTGCCGGCATGATGGATGAATTTAACGATGATGAAGTGCGCTGCGTCATCGGTCACGAGATTGGTCATGTGAAATTGGAGCATGGCAAGAAACGTATGCGCGGCGCATTGCAGCGTGATGCTGCGCTCAGCGTAGCGGGCACCGCTAGCCGGACCGCGCGCAATCTTACCAATTCGCAGCTCGGTCAGATGTTCGGAAATGTGATGACAGCCCAGCATTCGCAAAAGGCTGAACGCAAAGCCGATGATTACGCGGTTACTTTCATGAAGGCGAACAATTACAACGCTCAAGGCTGCGTGACGGCAATGGAAAAGCTTGCCAAATTGAGCGCAGGCGGACCGAGCGTCGAACTGCTCCGTACCCATCCAAAGCCGAGCAAGCGCGCGAAACGGATGAAGAAGCAGATCGAAGGCTAGTTCGGTTTGGGCGCAGTGGGCTCTTTGCAGCAATGGCACATTGGCGAGGCGCGGATTACTGCGGTCGTCGAACAATCTCTGTCGATGGGCGGCCTGATCCCCAAAGCAAAACCTGATGCTCTGGCTGAGATCCCTTGGATGACCCCGCATTATGTCGATGCTGATGGGCAAATGCTTGGCCTTGTCCAATGTTTTGTGATCGAGCTGAACGGTAAGGCGATCGTCGTCGACACGTGTGTGGGTGATGAGAAAGATTTGCCGAGCGATCCAGCATGGCACCAAAAGACTTTTGGATTGCTCGGAAAGTTTCGCGATGCGGGCTTTGATCCGGCGAAAGTGGACGTGGTGCTGTGCACGCATCTGCACCTCGATCATGTGGGCATCAACACGCATTTGGTGGACGGCAAATGGGTGCCAACTTTTCCGAACGCGCGGTACCTGTTTGCGCGTGATGAATATGAATATTGGGCGGCCGAAGCTGAAGCAGAGCCGGTTGACCCCGCCACATTGGAGCGTCCATTCGACCGCTATCGCGCGGGCTTTCAGGCGACGCAGCGCATGGTCCATCTGCAATCGGTAGAGCCAGTTGTCGGGGCAGGTTTGGTTGATCTGCTCGATCCTCCCTGTGAAGTCATTCCGGGTATCACTCTTGTCCCGACCCAGGGCCATACGCCGGGCCATGTCAGTGTTGAGGTGTCATCAAGCGGTGCAAAGGCATTGATTACTGGCGATGCTTTTCATCACCCCTGCCAGATTGCGCGGGCCGAATGGGATACGGTTGCCGACTTTGATCGTGCTGGATCAACCGGCACACGCCGCCGTGTTTTGAAAGAGCTTAGTGGCTCTGGCACGCTAATGCTGGGAACGCATTTTGCTGAACCTTCGGGCGGGCGGATTGTGGAAGATGGCGATAGCTACAAACTGGATGTGTAAGCGTGGATAGAGACGCTCTTGAAGCGGGATTGGCCCGCATTTGTGAGCGTTGCAGCCTCGGCGCGCCGTCTGAATTATCGCGCCTTACTGGCGGGGCAACCATGGAAAGTTGGCGGTTTGAAGCGTGCGGCAAGGCGTTTGTTTTGCGCCGTGCGCCTTCACTTGAATTCATGAAAGATCGCCCCTTTGGTCACGATACAGAAGCCGCCGTCATCCGCGCTGCTTTTGATGCAGGTGTGACCGCGCCGGAAGTGGTCGCTGAATTGGAAGAGGTGGACGGGATTGGCAGCGGCTTTATCATGCGCGCGCTTTCCGGAACGCCCAATCCGCGCGAGATTTTAGCAATGGATGGCGCGGGCTCCATGCTGCGCGAGTTGGCAACAGACCTTGCCAAGATACATGCGTTAAAGCGCGAGGACCTGCCCAATGAGGTGCCGGAAATGGATTATCGCGCAGCGATTGCTGATTTCCGCGATCAATTTGAAGAGGCGGGCGGTGACCGTCCCATCATAGCGCTCGGTGTAAAGTGGCTGGAGGATAATTGTCCTGACAGATGCAAGCCGGTGCTCAATCACGGTGATTACCGGCTCGGCAATTTTTTGGCAGAGAATGGCAGGCTGACCGGCGTATTGGATTGGGAGCTCGCGCATTTTGGCGACGCGCATGAAGATCTCGCCTTTGGTTGCATGGCTGTGTGGCGCTTCGCACGCTATGATCGTCCGGCTCTGGGGCTTGGTTCGCTGGAGGAATATTTCGCAGCTTATGAAGCGGCTGGCGGCGAAAAAGTTGATCCCGTCCGTTTCCGTTATTGGATGGTGCACCGCACCGTTTGGTGGGCATTGGGTTGCCTGAAAATGGCGAAGTTCTGGCGCAGCGGAGAGGACCGGATGCTGGAGCGCGTAGTGATTTCTCGCCGCACATCTGAGCAGGAACTCGACCTTTTGATGCTGCTGGAAGTGGATGCTCCGGAGGCGGAGCGCGCTCATCTGGTCGATCTTTCCAATACCGACAAGGAAGAAGGCGAGGCGAGCAATGGTGAGATTGCAGCCGCGATTTCCGAATGGCTTTCTACGGTTAAGGACAAGATGGAAGGGCATGACCGCTTTCAACTAGCGGTGGCCCGCAATGCGCTTGGCATGATCGCGCGCGATGATGAGATATTGCCCGAAAGCGCCAGTGTAGAATTGGTCGATGCAATTATGGAAGGCGAGGAAACGCTTAGCTCGCCTGGATTGTTAGCTGATCTCAAGCAGGCAGCGCTCGATAAGCTGTCAGCCGATGTGCCCAAATATCCCGCGCTGGCTGTTGCGCGCAAAAAGTGGGCCAAGAACCCAGATGGAGACAAGTAGATGGATTTCGCAATTCCCAAAGATTTGCAGGCGTATCTTGATGAGCTTGATGCCTTTATCGCAGCTGAGATCACTCCGCTTCAAATGCAGGATGACAATAACCGTTTCTTCGATCACCGCCGCGAGGATGCGCGCACCGATTGGGAGCGTGAAGGCCTGCCGAATGAGGAATGGGAGGCGCTGCTAAAAGAAGCCACCGCGCGCGCCGATAAGGCAGGCCATTGGCGTTTCTCCGCGCCAAAGAAATATGGCGGCAAGGATGGGTCGAACCTTTGGATGGCCGTGATCCGCGATCAGTTCGCGCAAAAGGGGCTAGGCCTCCACAATGATCTGCAAAACGAACACAGCATTGTCGGCAATTTTCCATTCGTCGAAATGTTCGAACAGTTTGGCACGGCTGAGCAGCAGCAGGAATTTATACTTGGCGGGTTTGAACGCACGCGCCGCGTCGCCTTTGGCCTAACCGAAGAAAATCACGGCTCTGACGCCACCCATATGGAAACGAAAGCGGTCAAAGAAACCCGCAACGGTGTGGATGGCTACCGCATTGATGGCGAGAAAATGTGGATCACCGGCATGCACAAAGCGACGCATTGTGCGGTCTTTGCCCGCACATCTGGCAAGGCAGGCGATGCGCGCGGTATCAGCTGTTTTCTTGTGCCCAATCCCAACGAAGGCATCAAAATTGAGGAATGGATGTGGACGTTCAACATGCCCACCGATCATCCGCGCCTGACCATATCCGATGTTTGGGCCGATGAAGCGACGATGCTGGGCGAGGAAGGAAACGCGCTCGCCATTGCGCAAAGCTTCGTTCACCAAAACCGCATCCGCCAAGCGGCATCATCGCTGGGCGCGGCGCAATATTGCATTGAAGAAAGCGTGAAATATGCTCGTGCCCGGAAGCCGTTTGGGCAAGAGCTTGCGCGCAATCAGGCGATCCAATTTCCGTTGGTGGAGCTAGCAACGCAATGCGAAATGCTGCGTATGCTGATCTACAAAACCGCATGGCAAATGGACAATATGCCGCATAAAGAGATTGAGAAAACGATCTCTGACAAGGTGTCCATGTGCAACTACTGGGCGAACCGCTTGGTATGCGAGGCGGCGGACCGCGCGATGCAAACCCATGGCGGTATCGGCTATTCACGACACAAACCGTTTGAACATATTTACCGCCATCACCGCCGTTACCGGATCACCGAAGGCGCAGAAGAGATTCAAATGCGCAAAGTGGGTGCTTATCTGTTCGGTTATCTCGGCCCCCGCAAAGGCGATTTTAACTGACACGCAACTGATGAGGCTTTGAAGCCACAGTTTCAGCAGACTTGCTCATCGCCACTTGCCATGCTGCGCAGATTGGGCAGACTACTTTCCATAGATTCTCTTAGGTTCTTTTTGGGGTGACCTTTCCATGACCAATACACTTGTATCTTTCGCACGTCTCGCCGTGGGCGTTTCACTTTTGGCGACCGCCAGCGCTTCACTTGCGCAGACCGCGCCGATTGTTCAGCCTGGCGCGCCAGGTGCCGCTACCAAAACGCTGACGGCGGATGATGCGGTGAAGCTGGCCGATACGCGCTATTCGCCCGCTGACGTTCGCTTTATGCAGGCGATGATCCCGCATCACGCGCAGGCGGTTGAACTTTCGAATTTGATTCCGACCCGCACCAACCGCTTAGAAGTGCTGGATATCGGCCTCAAAATCCTCGCATCACAATCTGATGAGATTAAGTTCATGCAGGATTGGCTGACCGAGCGCGGTGAGAAAGCGCCAGAGGCTGGCAAAACGACCGCAATGGGCGCGATGGATCATTCCAAGATGGACCATTCGAAAATGGATCACGCTGCCATGGGTCACTCCATGAATGACATGCATGCTGGTATGGCGGGAATGGCCAGCCCTGAAGATATGGCGAAGCTTGCGACGCTAAAAGGCGTTGAGTTCGACAAGATGTTTCTGACCCTGATGATCGCTCATCATAAGGGTGCGATTGAGATGGTTGACGACCTTCTGGGCGCGCCGGGCTCTGCATATGATCCGGTGCTTTACCGTTTTGTGACTGATGTGGACAATGATCAGACAGCGGAGATTGAAGCGATGAATGCGTTGTTGTCATCGCTTGCGGATGATCCGCGTTCTTCGCTTGCAGCCGGTTTCCTTGATGCGGGCGAGGCATCGCTGCACCTGACCAAACTTGCATCTTTGCCTAAACCGGCAGGCTTCTTTGATCCGGCCAATCCGGCGGGTTTAAAACCTGAAAAACCAAAGAAAGAAGATAAGAAAAGGGAAGCTGACGAAGTTATTGCTGAAGTTGAAGCTGCAGTCGCTGAGGCGGAGGCCGAAACCGCAGCAGAAATGTCTGAATTGGCAAAGGCCACATTGGCCGCCAATGCAGCCAATAGCCCCGCTGCTGAAACGCCAGAGCGTGATGCGGATGAGGACAATAAAACCCAATATTCCGAACGTTCTCCGCTACTGAACTTTGCCAATACCGATATCGCCTTTGCTGGCGATGTGATGGTTGCAGGCAATTATCACGGATTTAACGTCTACAAATTGTCCAAAGATGATGGCGCGCCAACGCTCTATTCCTCGATCGTTTGCCCGGGAGGGCAGGGCGATATCTCCATCGTCGGCGATTTGCTAGTCATGTCTGTTGAGCAAACACGCGGACGGGTCGATTGCGGGCTTGAAGGGGTTGACGGCGATGTCAGCGCAGAGCGGTTCAGAGGCGTTCGTATCTTTGATATCTCCAACCTCGCTTCACCCACTCAAGTTGGCCAAGTGCAGACATGCAGAGGCAGCCACACGCATTCTATCGTCAGCGCCGATGATGAAACAATCGTTCTGTATAACTCCGGCACAGCCCGCGTTCGCAAAGAAGAAGAATTGGCCGGTTGCATCGGCAATATTCCGGGCGATACACGCACTGCGCTTTTCAGCATCGACGTGATCGAAATTCCGGTGGCCAACCCATCAGCGGCGCGGATCGTGGATAGCCCGCGCGTTTTTGCCGATAACAAGACTGGCAATATCGCTGGCCTTTGGACTGGCGGTGATCATGGCGAGGGCACGCAGGATACCCGCCAGACCAATCAGTGCCATGACATTACCGTATTCCCAACGCGTAATCTGGCGGCGGGCGCATGTTCGGGCAATGGCATCTTGCTGGATATTACTGATCCGCGCGCACCCAAGCGGATTGATGCGGTGGTCGACAAAGGCTTCGCCTATTGGCATTCTGCCACGTTCAACAATGACGGTACAAAAGTGCTGTTCACCGATGAATGGGGCGGCGGCGGACGTCCGCGTTGCCGCGCCCAAGACCCGCAGGATTGGGGGGCAAACGCATTCTACGATATTGTCGATGGTAAGCTAGAGGCACGCGGACTCTATAAACTTCCCGCACCGCAGGGCGACAAGGAAAACTGCGTCGCGCATAATGGCTCGATCATCCCAGTACCCGGGCGCGATATCTTCGTGCAGGCATGGTATCAGGGCGGCATCAGCGTGATCGACTTCACCGATAGCGCCAATCCGAAAGAGATCGCTTATTTCGATCGCGGCCCGATCGATGAAGAACAAGGCGTGCTGGGCGGATATTGGTCAGTATATTGGTACAATGGCCGCATTTACGGCACGGAAATCGCACGCGGTGTAGATGTGTTTAAACTTGAACCATCCGAGTTCCTGACCGCCGAAGAAATCGCCGCGGCAGAAGGCGCGAATATGGGCGAGGTGTTCAACCCGCAAACACAGGTTCCGGTTACGTGGCCATCTGATTTGGTGAAAGCGGCTGAGGACAGCAGAAAAGGCGGTTGAACTACACGGTCCGAGGGCTTCTTTTCGAACATCCTCTGGTAATAAAGATGCGCGGCGCTAAGGTCTGTTCCATTCTTTGGGAGAGACTTTATGCGCCGTTCTTCTTTTCACAATTCCTCTTTTCGCAGGACTGCCGCGACCTTGCTTGCGGGAATCGCATGTGCGCTAGCCGCGCCTGCTTTGGCTGAGGATAAGGAAGAGGCCGAAAAGTGGGATGTGATGGCGCCCAAAGGTGCCACTATCAACCAAGTCAAAATCGAAACAGACGAAGGCACTTGGATCGATGTTGACGTATCGCCCGATGGTCAAACGCTAGCCTTCAGCCTGCTTGGTGATGTCTACACCATGCCGATCACCGGCGGCACGCCGACCCGCATAGCTGAGGGGCTGGCATGGGAAGTACAACCGCGTTTCTCTCCCAATGGATCGCGCATTGCCTTTACCTCTGATCGCGGCGGCGGCGATAATATTTGGCTGATGAATGCCGATGGGTCGGACAAGCAGCAGCTTACAAAAGAAAGCTTCCGTCTGCTCAATCAACCTAGCTGGTCGCCCGATGGCGAATTTATTGCAGCGAAGAAGCATTTTACGACAGGACGTTCGCTCGGCACGGGGGAAGTTTGGCTTTATCATGTGTCAGGCGGCGGCGGTGTTAAGCTGGTGAAGCGCCCCAATGAAACCCATCAAAAAGAGCTGGGCGAGCCGACCTATGCGCCTGACGGAAAGTCGATTTACTTTACCCGCAATACTACTGGTGGCGGCACTTTCATTTACGCTCAAGATTCCAATTCTGGCATTTTTGAAATTGAGAAATATGACCTCGAAACAGGAGAGCGTAGCACGGCGGTTGACGGCTATGGCGGTGCAGTGCGCCCGGCTCCATCCCCTGATGGAACAGCCATTGCGTTTGTCAGGCGGGATAAGGATCAATCCCAGCTTTGGGTGAAGGATATTGCCAGCGGCAAAGAGCAAATGATTTACGGTGATCTCGACCTCGACTTGCAGGAGACATGGGCGGTAACCGGCGTCTATCCGAATATGGATTGGACACCCGACAGCCGCGAAATTGTCTTTTGGGCTGGCGGCAAATTGCGTAAAGTGGCGCGCGCAGGCGGAGCTGCAACGACTATTCCCTTTACCATTTCGGACACGCGCGGCGTAGCAGAGGCTCCACATCCTGAAATCGAAGTTGCGCCCGATAGTTTCACGACCAGTATCCCGCGTTTTGGCCAACTGACGCCTAATGGCAGCCGCGTTGTGTTTGAAAGCATGGGTAAGCTTTACGTTAAATCCGCGCGCGGCAAGGATGCACCGCGCCGTCTGACCACTGGCGAAGCGCTGGAATTGTGGCCTACATTCAGCCGCGATGGCAGCAAGATGGCGTTCGTGCGCTGGACCGATGAAGGGTTGGGCCAGATTGTCGTTGGCGGTGCCAATGGGCGCGGGCTGAAAACCATTACTTCTGTTCCGGGCCATTATGCTCAGCCGCAATTTTCGCCCGATGGCAGCACAATTGTGTTTGAGAAACGTAGCGGCGGTTTCCTAACCTCTGCTAATTATTCTGAACGACCCGGCGTTTATGCAATCAGTGCAAGCGGCGGCAAACCGCGCCTCATCGCAAAGGGCATGTCGCGCCCGCAATTTGGCGCATCATCAAACCGGCTGTTTATGGTCGGACGCGAAGCCGGTAAACTGCAATTGATCTCCACCGATTTGAACGGAGAGGCAAAGCGGGTTCATGCAGCGGGCGAGCTTGCCAATCAATTCAGTGTTTCGCCTAATGGCAAGTTGATAGCTTTCCGCCAGAATTATGAAGTGTTCGCAATGCCGCTTATGCCGGGCGGGCAGACGGTCAATGTTAGCGAGAAAGGCGGCTCGCTTCCTGTCACAAAACTCAGCAAAGGCGGAGCGGATTATATCGGCTGGGCAAATGGCGGAAAGCTGTTGAGCTGGTCACTCGGCCCGCAGCTTTTCAGCGCCGATACAGCGGCTCTCTTTGCAAGCTCGCCTGATGGCAAAAGCAGCTACGCGCCGCCCGAAAACGGCATCTCTATGGCGATAACCGTTCGCGCGGCTAAGCCATCGGGAACGGTCGCGCTGACCGGCGCGCGGATCCTGACGATGAAGGCGAGCGGGGTAGCGGGCAGCAGTGATATCACCGGCGCGATTGATGGCGGTACGATTGTGATTACGGGCGACCGGATCGTGGCCGTGGGTGCTGCGGGTGATGTGAGCATTCCGACTGGCGCAAAGGTGATCGACGCCAGTGGCAAGGTGATCATGCCCGGCCTTGTCGATGCGCACGCACACGGCCCGCAAGGTGTGGGTGATCTTATCCCGCAACAAAATTGGACGCTGGTGCAGAACCTCGCGATGGGCACCACGACCATGCATGACCCTTCATCGCGGGCGAGCATGATCTTTTCTGCCGCTGAACGCCAGCAAGCGGGCATGCTGCTAGCCCCCCGCATATTCTCAACCGGAGAGATTATCTATGGTGCAAAATCGCCCGGCGTTTATGCGCGGATCGACAGTTATGACGATGCGCTGGATCATGTTCGCCGGATCAAACGGCAGGGCGGTATCTCTGTTAAAAATTACAATCAACCACGCCGTGAACAGCGGCAAATGGTGGCGCGCGCAGCGGCGGCTGAAAACATGCTGGTCGTGGCAGAGGGCGGGTCTTTGTTCGGCATGGACATGAACCTCATCGCGGATGGAAATTCCACCATGGAGCACAATGTTCCGGGCGAGGTGTTTTACGAAGATGTGCTGCAATTCTTTTCGCAGTCGCAGACCAATTACACGCCGACTTTGACGGTAACTTATGGCGGTCTGGCAGGTGATCCCTACTGGCGGCAAGCGACCGATGTGTTTGCCAATCCGCTGCTGGTCCACACTCCGCCCAAGCAATTGCTCGCCAGCACAGCGCGCCGAACGAAAGCGCCTGATTGGGCCTTTGTCGATGATGATGCCGCGCGCGAGGCAAAGAAATTGGCCGATCGCGGGGTTAAAGTTGCCATTGGCGCGCATGGCCAGCAATCCGGTATTGCGGCGCATTGGGAATTGTGGAGCTTTGCGCGCGGCGGAATGAGCGCTGCTGAGGCGCTTCGCACGGGAACTTTATCGGCGGCGCAATCGCTTGGCATGGATAAGGATATTGGATCGCTGGAGGTAGGTAAGCTGGCTGATCTGATCGTGCTGGATGCTGACCCTAGCGCGGATATTCGCAATTCGGACAAGATCACTCAGGTCATGCTGGGCGGTAGGCTGTACGATGCGAAAACCATGAATGAGGTTGAGACTGGTGCATCCCAGCGACTGCCGCATTGGTGGGAGTAGCTTGCAGTGGGACAAGCGAGAAACATTATTAGTTTCGATTGAAACTTTGTGTCTCGAAGGGTAGGGTCCCTTGAGTCGTCTGACCTAGGAGTTTTCCCATGCTTGTCGGTGTTCCCAAAGAAATCAAAACCTTGGAATTTCGTGTTGGCCTAACGCCAGAGGCGGTGCGCGAATATGTGGCGCGCGGCCATGATGTGATCGTAGAAGCGGGCGCTGGGATCGGTATTTCTAAACCCGATGCTATCTATGTTGATGCAGGCGCTACAATCGTAGAGACTGCCGCTGAGGTTTTTGCGCGAGCGGATATGGTGGTGAAGGTTAAGGAGCCGCAGTCCGCTGAATGGGCGCAATTGCGCGAAGGGCAAATACTCTTCACCTATCTCCACCTTGCCCCCGATCCCGATCAGGCAAAGGGATTGATGGAAAGCGGTTGCAGCGCTGTTGCTTACGAAACCGTGACCGCACCTGATGGATCGCTACCTTTGCTTGCCCCGATGAGCGAAGTTGCTGGGCGTCTTTCCATCGAAGCAGGCGCGCAGGCTTTGCGGGCAAATAATGGCGGACGCGGCACTTTGATGGGCGGAGTGCCGGGAGTTTTGCCAGCGAAAGTCGTGGTTCTGGGCGGCGGTGTTGTGGGAACACAGGCTGCGCGGATGGCGACGGGCCTTGGCGCACGCGTTGAAATGTTCGATCGGTCTCTGCCGCGTATTCGCCAGCTTGATGAAATGTTCCAAGGGCGCGCGACTACCCGCTATTCGACTACCGCCACGATTGAACAGGCGATTAGTGATGCAGACGTTGTCATCGGCGCTGTGCTAATCCCAGGCGCGTCAGCACCGCATCTGGTCACGCGCGAAATGCTTGGCCTGATGAAACCGCGCGCTGTGCTGGTCGATGTAGCGATTGATCAGGGCGGCTGCTTTGAAACGTCAAAGCCAACAACGCATGATGCGCCAACCTATAATGTCGACAATATCATCCATTATTGCGTGGCGAATATGCCGGGGGCTGTCCCGCTAACATCAAGCTATGCGCTGAACAATGCGACGCTGCCATTCGGATTGGCGCTAGCGGATCGCGGAGTAAAAGCGTGCGAGGAAGATCCGTATTTGCTGCCCGGATTGAACGTGCATCAGGGTAAGATTGTGAACTCAGCCGTGGCGGAGAGCTTAGGCTTCTAGACGCGTTTTTTGCGTGATCCCGGCGGCGGCGGATCATTCGGCGCACCTGCAAAACATTGCGCAATGTCCAGCCAAGCTTTTGCATTGGAACCAGTGACCAAAAGGGATGTGTCGGCAATATTGCGCGTTTGTGTGACCACTTGGCAGAATTCTTCTGCTGAGCCAGTGATGCGCTCGTCGCCTGCATCCTCTCCCATCACCCACTCTGCCCCTGATGGTGCGGTCAGAACCAATCGCGGGCGCGGTTCGGGCGCGTCCATCTTTCTGTTTTTGAACGTCCAGCCATAAGTGTTGAAACCAAGCACAGCGATATTCTCAATCCCATCAGTAGAGGCGCGGTCCAGCCCCAGCTCATCATAAATTGCCTGCGCATGGCTCCATGTTTCCATCAACCGAGCGGTTATGGATGACCGTGCGCTCATGCTGGGTCCGAACCATGGAAGGCGCGCTTTAGGATCAGCTTTGGCAAAGGCGTCTGCCAGCTTCGGGTAAAAGTCCGCCCATAGGTTGAGCAGGGCCGTATCGGTTAGCCCGCCGCAATACTCCGCTTCGATCTGAGCCATGTCCATTTTACTGGATTTCGTACCCAGATTGGTCACAAAACCTTTGAAAGCCTCATCACCTTCCAGCGCCAGAAACGCTGCATCATTGAACGTGTGAAGGTGAGTGAGGATGCGGTTGAACGTCCAGCCTTTGAAACCGGTTTCACGCGCGAAGTCCTCTGCCGCAACACCGCGCAGCAGCGCCTCGATTGCTCCGCACTCGTCGTGAAAATCCTGCGCTTGTTTCATATGCTCGCATCCCCAACTTATAGGCAAGCATTGCCCGAAGCTAGCCTGTCCAATCAAGCGGCATTTTGGTAGGGTTTTATTCGCTCATGATACTTTTGAGCTTTTTCAGAGCCTGTCCGCGAAGCTGATGGACGCGCGGCACACTAACCTCAATCGTTTCGGCAATCTCGGTTAGGTTCATTTCTTCAACGAAGAAAAGCTGTAGCACCAATTGCAGACGTTCAGGCAGCTGCGTCATTGCGGCAACTAGACGTTCGCGGTCTTCCATTCCGGCCAGCATTTCAAATGGATCGGGTGCTTCATCGGCAAAAGCGGTGCTGTTTTCGTCATAGGCATCGTCAAGCGAAGTGAGGCGGGTCGCAGCGGCTTCATAATCGATCAGTTCCGCCTCGCTGCATTGCAATTGCGCGGCGATTTCCGTGCGTGATGGCGTGCGCTGTAACTGCTGGCTGAGTGCGGTGACGGCGGCATCATATTCGCGGCGGCGTTTCACTTTGCGCCTGCTATCCAGCATCAGTGAGCAGCGCAGCGAAAGCAATACGGTTACAGGCCTGCCTGAAGGCATGGTTTTCGAACTGACGGCCACCAATGTAGGTGCGCCAACCAGCGTGGACTTTCCCAGCAATGTGGCCGCCATATCCGATGTGATGAGCGATTTGGTCACCGTGCTGAATGATATCGCATCTTCTGTGGCAGACGTGGCATCACCCCTTGGCGGGGAGCTTGGCAATGATAGCGGCGCGCGCGGGTTAAAGCGGGCGTTGTCCAGCCTTTCGACTGAGATCGTCATGCCCAATGCCGCCAATGGCGAGCCGCAAACGCTTGGCGATCTTGGCCTGACGGTAAATGCCGATGGCACGTTTTCGCTGGATGATGCGCGCCTTTCCGAAACGCTAGCCGCCTCTGCCGAAGGTGCTGCAAAGATGTTCACGACCGGCCTGTTTGGCGTGTTTGCGACCATTGACGGCATGGTCCGCGATACCACCACAACGGGCGATCCAGGTTCACTCGGCGGATCGATCACGCGCTACACTGACCGGCTTGAACGCAATGACGAACGGCTGGCAGACATTGCCGAACAACAAGAGCGCGTGCTTGAACGCATGACGCGCAGCTTTGTTGCAGCTGATCAGCGCGTGTCTGCATCGCAATCCACTTTGAGTTTCATCCAATCGCAAATCGCGATCTGGAATGCGGACAGTTAAGGTCATGCTACACGCCCGCCTTACCCCATCGCAGCTTTATACGCGCGTTGATCTGGATGCCCGTATCGAAGGATCGAGCGGAACCGAGCTAACCGGCATATGTTTCGATGCTTTGATCGGCGCGCTTGGCCGTGCTGCCCATGCTGCGGGGCGCGGGGACAGGCGCGATGCAGTGGACGGTCTGGCGCGCGCAGCATCTGTGCTGGGCAGTTTGCAGCGATCGGTGGATGAGCAAGCGGAAATGGGCGGCGTACTGATTGATTTTTACGGATCAATCTCTGCCCGCCTTCGCGATTTGATGAAGCAGCCAGACGAACAGGAAGTCGCAGCATTGCGCGTAGATGTGGCCGAAGTTGCAGCTGCGATGATCCCAAAGACTGCATCACGGCAACCTACAAACGCACTGGCCGGTGCACCATGACTGCTCAACCCATTGGTCCCCTTAAGCCAGCGCAAGTGGATTGCGCACAATGCCCGCCAGACGTGGCCAATAGCTGCGAGCTTTTGGGTCTAACCCGGTCAGATAATCAGTCCCGAAACGGGGTTGATAGGACAGCAGAAAATTGCCCAGCCAATGAATGGTTGGGTTCTTGGCGTTTGCGGATCATGCCATTTCTTTTGCTGGTGCCATTGGGTCTGCTGTGTGCGTCATTGCTGACTTCAAATTTTGCTCAAAACGCCGCGGCTGTGAAAAGCTGCGCAATTGCGCTGGCTTTCGCTTTAGCCTTGGTTTGGGTCATTGTCCGCGATACCGTCCAGTCCAAATTGGCGGAGCAGAAAAGGTCATTGGCGCTCGCGCGGATGGAAGCGCTGGCCGAAGCTGAACGCAAATCTCGTATTGCGAAAGAGTTAGCTGATGCGGCGGCGGCCACCAAAACAAGTCTGGTGGCTAACATGAGCCATGAAATCCGCACGCCCATGAACGGGGTGATTGGTTTTGCGCAATTGCTACTGTCCACAAAGCTTGATGCCGAGCAACGCAATTATGCCGAGCTGATCTTAGAATCTGGCGATTCTATGGTCGCCCTGCTCAATGACATTTTGGACATCGCCAAGATTGAAGCAGGCAAAATGACCGTGGCGCCAGAGCCGATAAATGTGCGGGATTTGGTGGCAAGTTCCAGCAGCATGATGAAGGCGGCAGCCCGGCAAAAGAACTTGGACCTCACCGTAAAGGTTGCGGATGATATCCCGCAAGAATTGATGCTTGATGGGTTGCGGGTCCGCCAAGTGCTTTCCAATTTGATCGGGAATGCCATTAAATTCACCGATGCAGGAGAGGTCAGCGTTGCTTTGCGTTCTGCAAAATCCAGCACGCCGCCAATGATTGAGTTTGCGATCAGCGATACCGGTGTTGGGATTGCGCCCGAATGGCAATCGGTGATCTTTGACCAATTTGTGCAGGCCGATGCTTCGTCGCGCCGCGCCTATGGCGGATCGGGTTTGGGGCTGCCGATCAGCCGCAGATTGGCGCAATTGATGCAAGGCACTTTGACATTGGAAAGCCATGTGGGGCGGGGCACGCAAGTGATGTTGAGAGTGCCGTTTATGCGCCCTTCAAAGCTGACGGAAAAGCCAGCTGATGACCTCGCTCAAAATACCGAAAGTCAGCAGCCACTAGAACGATTTGCCAAACGGCAGGGTAAAGTGTTGGTCGCAGAAGATTGCGATGTGAACCAGCTTTTGATGCGCGAAATGCTCTCTGGTCTTGGGCTTACACCGGTCTTGGCTGGCACGGGCGCTGAGGTTGTGGATCAAGTTCGATCAACAAAGGCCGCAGGCGCACCATTCGATCTGATTTTGATGGATATGCAAATGCCCGAGGTGAGCGGTTTGGAGGCAACCCGCAGGCTGCGTGCGGCAGGCTTTGACGAAGGAAAACTGCCGATCATCGCGCTTACGGCTAATGCGTTTCCATCGGATATAGAGGCGTGTTTGGATGCCGGTATGCAAGAACATTTGGCAAAGCCCGTTACGCAGCGCGGCCTTATCGAAGCGCTGGACAGGTGGCTTGTTCAAACGACTTAGTCAGCGGCAGCCAGCGTCTTCTTTGCCATGATCAAATGCGGAATATCGACCATCTTGCCATCTATGCCCAGCGTGCCCGCATCGGGATTGGCGGCAAAGGCTTCGACGATTTTGCGCGCATGGGCCAGCTCTTCATCAGATGGCGTGAAAGCGGAATTGATGACCGAAACTTGTGCTGGGTGAATGGCGAGGCGTCCGACAAAACCATCGCGGCGAGCCTTGCGGCAATCATCTGCTAAGCCGTCCGCATCGCGGAAATCGGTGTAGAGTGTATCCACGGCAGAAACTTGCGCATTGGCAGCGGCGAACAGGCATTGCGCGCGCGCCACGGCAAAGGGGAAGGTCCACTGCCCATCTTCATCCTTATTAGCCGTCACGCCAAGCGCAGCGCCCAAATCCTCTGCGCCCCACGTTAGCCCGATCAAGCGCGGATTGGCCGGCGCAAAGCTGCCTAGGTTGAACAAAGCGGCGGGCGTTTCAGTGCAAAGGACCAGTAGCTTTACGCTGCCTGCTTCCATCCCTTGCGCAGCCTCTAAGGGGGCGATCATATCCGAGATCGCCGCAACATCAGCGCCGCAATTGGCCTTGGGTAAGACAATACCTGCAAGTCCCGGCTTAACTATGGCCACCACATCATCGCGGGTTAGATCGGTATCGAACGGATTGACCCGCACGAATATGGCAGGCTCGATTGTCTCTGCTTGGTCGAGCCATCCCGCGACGCGGCTTCGGGCCTCTGCCTTTTGATTGGGCGCAACTGCATCTTCTAAATCGGAGATGATTGCATCGGGCGCATCTGCTCCAGCGGCAGAGGATGCCTTGGTAAATTTGCGGTCGGAATCTCCGGGAACGAATAGGAAGCTGCGCATTTTCATATTTCGGTCCTCCCTAAGCCGGTTTCTTCATCATCAGCGCACCGCGCTGCGTAGTGCAGACAATTTCATCGCGCTGGTTAAGGCCAATGTGTTCAAAGCTGACGATCCCTTGCGTGGGCCGTGATTTGCTTTCGCGCAGTTCCAACACTTTGGTCTGTGCGCGGATCGTATCGCCAGCAAAAACGGGCTTAGGAAATTTGGTGTCGGTCATGCCCAGATTGCCTACGGTCGTTCCCAAAGTGGTGTCTTGCACTGACAGGCCGATCACCAGCCCCAGCGTGAAAAGCGAATTGACCAATGGCTTTCCAAACTCGGTACCTTCGGCATAGTCATGATCAATATGCAGCTGAGCAGGGTTATAGGTCATAGCGGAAAACCACATATTATCCGCTTCCAGCACGGTGCGGCGCACTTCATGTTCAAAAGTCTGACCAACGCTAAATTCTTCAAACCACAGACCGGCCAATGGCTTACCCCTCTTTGTAAAACCCGCTGCACATTAGGGCAGCCCCGCGCGCATTGCACGCCTGAAGTGATTGGCGTCTTATGGAGGTGCAGCGGTTCCCACACGGCTGAGGGATAAAGGGGTTAATGCTGCGCATTAAACTAGTTGCTAAAGTAACTTTGCCAGTTGGCGGCAGATTCGGTAGATTGCCGTATGGATATGTTGTCTGCCTCCAACCTTGAGCCTGCACCGGCAGCTGAATTGCTCGGCAGCCTGACAGATCGTCAGGTCGCAGTGATGGAGCTGGCCGCCCAGCATAAAAGCAACAAAGTCATTGCCCATGAGCTGGATATTTCCCCCAGCACGGTTGAGCAGCGTATGGGTTATGTGCGTGATAAGCTGGAAACCATCGATCGCAATTCCACGATCCGCCGCTTCGTAGAACTACGTACGATATGTGGTGAACCCATATATGGAATTACCTACCTCGATCCTACAGCGGATTCCTCGCAAACCAATGGGCATGAAGCGGAGTTTGAAGGGCTTGCCCAGCAATCACCGTTTCTGGAGGCTCTGGACGGCAGGTTTGGCCGCTGGGGGCGCGTAGGACTGATCGTTACCATTGGGATGGCCATTATTCTTATCGCATTGGTGATGTTATCTGTCGCCGCAGCCCTGAGCGAACTGATTGGTTAGCCGTGGACCGGGACCTCCACTTTAAATGGTGGGTGGAGAATATAAGTATGACACAGGATTCAAAAGCAAACGCAATCAGCGCGGCGATGCACGGTCTAGAAGACGGCGTTGATCTGGAAATTGGTCAAGCGGCGCATTTGATGGGCCAGTTGGTGGAATACCGGATCGACAATGATATGGACGCAGCTGCTGGTCAGAAAGCTCTTGCCCGCATGGCGGATGCGCAAAAGCATTTGATCGAAGCGCGGATGAAAGTTGTCGCAGCTCATGCGAGTGTTGCAGAGGCGTTTGAAAAAACTCATTCCGAAACATTCACTTGCCCAGATACACAAGCTGAATTGCAAAACGACAACGTAACTAAGCTTGAGCTGGTTAACGGCTAAATGTTGCTACCTGACTTTCAATACCCCAGCATAGTTCTCTACTATTGTGTCTTTGCAATTATGCTGGGGTTTGCAGGCTGGAAGCTATTTGCGCGATACAAGGGCGCAACAGGGGGTGAACCAGAACTCTACGCAACGTATGTGAAGGTGTTCGTCTTTTTCCTTTCAGGAATACTCTACGCCCAGAACCCGCCGATTTTTTCTCACGTAGATCTGGTCGCTCTGTTGGTGGATTTGATTCTAGTCATCAGCTTCGTGACAATCGCGCTTAATGCCAACCGTGTTTGGCCATTGATTGCTGCAGGTGCCCATTTGGTCGGCTTGTTCAGCCACTTTTCGCGCGCAATACAGTTGGAAATCGATCCTTGGGCTTACTCTTTGCTCAGGATGATCCCAATCGGCGTCGCTTTGTTATGCATCATAATTGGCTTCATTGGCCATTTTCAGCGCTACAAAAAATATGGCTACGATTACGATTGGATCGATTGGACACAGGTTCGGGGGCTCGAAAAATCGAGAGGATAAAGTTATGTCTAAAACGGATTTTGAAGCTGGCAGGCAGCATGGCTGGTCGGAACGCGACCAATATATCAAGGAACGTCAGCAGGCTTTCGGGCGCAGTATGTTCGGCTGGCCAATGATGGGCGTGGGCGGTCTGATTGTGCTTTGGTGCGCATTGATCTTTGGTCTAAGCGGCACAGAAACGGTGACCGGCCTGACTTTGGCGCTTTTGCTGACTATTGGCTGCGCCGTTGGCGTTTATGGCTGGCATCATAACCGCCGCGAGCGCGAGGAACAGCTGCACCGGATCGACGACTTTGAAAAACGCTGGGGCATTGAACGGGAAAGCGCGCAAAAGGATGCGGTGGGCCATTCAGCAGTCGAAGAGATGGAACCAGCTGAATAGCGACGTAGCCTCGCTCAACCCTTAAAACGTTCAAATACAGTATTGGCTGGCGGCAAGATCATTTGATCGCCTAACGGCATGGGTATGGAGCAAGCTGCCCATGCAGCCCCCAATCGTGCGCATGACGGTATCCGATCCGGTCATTTGGGCCATTTAGGGTCAACAAATGTGCACTTTTTGCAGCTTTTCGTAGCTTTTCGCGGCACTTGAAGGGGGGTGTAGCGTTAACCAATTCCCCTGCGTAATGGCGGATTTTTCGAATTTCTCTGGTGAATGCGGGCAATTTCCAATGAATTGCGAATCACTTTTCTAAATCTCAAACGCGCATGAAAAAGGGGGCCGCAGCCCCCTTAATGTATTGATTTTACTGGCTTTAAATTAGAGCCATTCCCAAAATTTCCACATAGTCTTTCTCCATTTGCACAAGTGGAGAATGCCGCAAAGTTAACGCTAAGTAAAGGCCCTAGGTTAATTTTTTGCTAATCGAACTTTCTGCAATGCATCAAGTGCAGGGGTGGGTTCAGGACGACCAAGATAGTAGCCTTGAGCGGTTGGGCAGCCCATGTCGGTCAATAATTGCAGCGTTTCTTGGTCTTCTATTCCTTCGGCAACAAGGTTCATTCGTAATTTTTTGCCTAGCGTCACAACTTCTTCGCAAATGGTGCGCGCTTTTGCGCTGGTTGTGATATCTTTTACAAAGGCGCGGTCGATCTTAATCTCGCTGAATGGGTAATTGTAAAGAGTTTCAAGTCCAGCGCTGCCTGTGCCAAAATCATCGAGCGACAGACCAACGCCGACAGCTGAAAGAGCACTAAGAACTGACCGTGCAGTTAGTTGATCATGAATTCTGGCAGTCTCGGTCACTTCAATGATCAGGCGATCTTCGGGAAATCCTACTTTTTCCAAGATATCACAGACAATTTCGGGAAGACTTGTGTTGGACAGCATGGTCGATGACACATTTACCGATAGAGTGCCTCCATATTGATAGGCGTCGGATACCTGGAATTTTCTCATTGATTCTTCGAGCATAAAGCGGGTCAGTTTTTCCATCCGGCCAGCCTGTTCGCATTGTTCGATGAAATAGGCTGGGCTGATGAAGCCGCGTTCTGGATCGTTCCAACGGACCAAAGCTTCGTACCCGCAAATTCTGCCGGTCTTAAGACTGACCTTGGGTTGGAATACGGCGAAGATTGCTCCCGTCTGCAAAGCATTATCAATGCTCGACTGGAGCGATACTTTCCATTCGCGGTCCATGACGTCTTGTTGGTCATCCAATAGGATAGGCAAGTCTGCAAGCGAGGTTTTGTCGACCAAAGCGATGGCATTGCCAATTCGCCGGGAAGCGGCATCGGTGAAGCTAAGGTCCGCACTGAATGTAACCGTCACATCCACTTGTTTACCATCGATTTCTAGTGGCTTTGCGAAAATGGCTCTCAGCGCAAGGAGGTGCGATTCAAGAATTCCTCGCTCTTCAAAAACATCACTCCAAACCAAATGCTCGCCATCATCGGAGAAAATCTCGAGTTCGGTGTTGGCAATCTTTAGGCGTTTGGCGATGCCGCCGAAATATTCGAGTTTTTGTTCATCACCCAGGACAGCAAGAACGTCCGATAGGCCGTGCAATTTAGCTGCAACGACTGCCCGCCTTTCTTGCAATTGGTCAGCCTCCAATTTGCGGGTAAGCGCTTTCAGAGTAGGCAATCCTGTCTGCCCAGAGTTCATCTCAATCGAACCGCGCCACCGGCTAAGGCCGCGCATAGCCGCGTAAGCCAGCAGAAGGATTAGGCTAGCGCCGCTTTCAATACGTAAAGCTGTAAAGATGGGAGCGATTAGGCTTGCGGCAAATCCAATTCCGATTAGCAAGTAAGCATACCTTCGGATTGAATTTAGGAAGGCCGCTGCGAGAAAGAGCAGCAGTGCAAAAACACCGAGCACTTCAAAGCGATCAACAAATGCTACATTGCCAGCTTTCATCGATTCTGCGGCAAAGATCGGCACAAAGCTAATCGATGCTTCACCCGAGCCTGGCATGGAAGGCAGCTCGTTCGTATCCATCGACACAAAGCCAATGACTACATCTCGACCGATGACTGAATTCGGATCAAACTTACTATTTGCGACGTCGCTTATATTCAAAGTCAGGAAGTCTTCGGGCACAAAACGATAATCGATGTGATATTCTTGGCCTGCCTCGCCGTCGCGGCGAGCTAATGCATGAGCAAATGAGCCGTAGGAACGGTCTTCTCGAACAATCTTCCCCGGCACGGACCAAAAATATCCGAACGGCCCTGCAGACCGGCCAGCCGCAACCTTCTGTATTTTTGACGCTTGCTCGTTCTCAATCGGAAAACGCAGTTCTCCTTCATCATCGCCATGCAATGGACGCCCTACTAGGCGTACTTTGTCCAGTCCATCAATCCCTTCAAGCGCTGCACTTTGGGTGTTGCCATTGCCAAACCGTCCAAGAGGCAAATCAATGAATATCGTCCTGCTGCCAGCCTGACCGAGCTCGCGGAGAGCAGCATTCAAAACTTGATCTTTGTTGGGCCCTTCAAGCGTGTCTTCACGCATCTCAACAAACAGCATTTCGCCGCTAGGCGTGACATGCCCTAGTCGGGATTGGAGACGCCAGAAAACGACATCGACAGGCTGTAGCAAATGAACGAAGGCGACTAAAAAAGCCAAAGCAGCAGCAATCAAGGCATGGCGAACCATCCTTGGCACTACAGGCAGTTTGACTTTTAAACCGAACATTTGCGAACCATCTATTACGAAGGCTGCAATATGACGGCTCACGGATAATTTTAAGTTAACGCCGTATTTACTAAACTATCTAGGGACTTAGAAGGTATGTCCTAACCCAGAGGAACGGGGTTTCAGGCGAACACACTCTGCATTTAGGTTTTCAGCAAGTCCTGCATCGGCGTAATCGCGCGGCCCGGGAACATGCGCTGGGCGGCGGTTTTTGGGACCATCCCAAACTGATCGGCAACAGCGCCAGCAAGCATGCTTTCCAGCGATGCAGTGGGGCGCAAATCACGGCCTTCATACAGCTGGCCATCCGCCAGACCGGGCCAATCGCCAAGCACACGTCCGCCGCGCACCGAACCGCCCAAAAGCAAAGCGGCAGCTCCCGTACCGTGATCGGTGCCATTGCTGGGGTTGGGCTTAACCGTGCGGCCAAATTCCGTGGTGACGATCATGACTGTATCATCCCATTCGCGGCCAAGACCTCTTTGCAGCGATGAGATGAGCGTGTCGAAGTCGCTAAACTTGCGTTTCAGCTGATTGACCTGTCCCGCGTGGCTATCCCAGCCATCAAGCTCGATCATGAGCACCTGCGCTCCGCTTGGCCCGCTAACAAGGGAGGCGGCAAGTTGCCCAGCTTTCTCGGCATCGCGCAGATTGCGCAGATCATCGCCTGCGGTCATACCTCTAACGGTTAGCGCAGACTGCCACAGTTCGCTCAATTCCTGATCGTTCTGATACATTGAGCTGACGCGGCGCATCAGATCATCATTGGCCTCTGGCACCCCAGATGGTGCGTAAGTGGAAACGGGTTCCGGCCCCCTCAATGCCAGCGGAACGGAATGCGCAATCGCTAACGCACGCGGCGTCGTTTGCGGTATCACCGATAGCCCGCGATTGAGCCAACCGCTGCGCAATATGTTTGGCCGCGCTCCGCCGCTTTCCAGCATATTTTGACCGTCAAAATGCGACCGTTCGCGGTAACCAGTGGCAATGGCATGGTGAGCCAGGCACTGACCTTTCGCGTAAAGGTCGCCAATCGCGGTCAAGCTGGGATGAAACGCAAAATCGCTGCCAGCTTTGACGCCGTTTTCAAACCCTTGGCCAAGCCCCCCGCGCTGGCTGGTAAACATCGGGTCGCCAGTGGGCGCGAGCATGGATAGGCCATCGGCCGCGCCGCGCAGCAAAACGAATATCAAGCGTTTGCCGCTGGCTACATTTTGCCCAAGGGCGGGGGAGGCCAATGCGGTCAGAGATGCGGCCATGCCGCCAGCGAGCAGAGTGCGTCTTTGGATCATTGCCTACCTCCGCAGCATTTCGGGTGATGCCAGCAAAAGCGTTAAGCCCTGCTGCGGGCTTTCTGCCCTGCCAATCGCCAACCGGCTTGTTTGACTGAGACTTTCTGGAAACCACTGTTCGGCCAGCTCAACCACGTCGAGCGAAGGCGCACGCCGCGCCAGAGCATTGGCGATGTTGACGCGGCGCATGACCGCTTCTGAACCGGCCCAGCTGGCCGCTTTGTCATCAAAACCGGCTGGAGAGATCGGTCCCCATGGGCGCTGACCCAGATTCACTAGCAATCGTGAAAAGGCGCGCGGGTTCTTAATCGCTGTGCCTGTTCCGCGGTGGACGGCGATCAGCCATTCCCACGGTTGGCGAAATTTGCGCGGCGTCTGCTCCCAGCTTTCCGGTGCATTGATTAGCGCGCGGTAAACCGTGGGTAGATCACCGCCGCTGCGCATGAACGCTTGCTCTAATCGGGCGATCAGTTTCGGATCAGGCGTATCTTGCGTGAAATGACGTGCAAGTTTCGTTGCAACAAACCGCGCTGTTGACGGATGCTTCGCCAGATCATCCAATATGCTCAAAGCCTGCGATGCGCCGCCTTCTGCATAGTTGCGGCCAAGCACGCGCCGCGCACCCGGTTCATGGCGTGACGTGGCGAATATCGCTCCATTGGGCTGGCGTTCAACCCTGCGCTGGGCACGGGCACTGGGCACGGTCCATCCGGTTAAAGCCTTGGCCAGTTCAATAATATCAGCCTGACTGTAGCCGCCGCCGACGCCGAGGCTGTGCAGTTCGAGCACTTCGCGCGCTAGGTTCTCATTGATCTGTTCACCGCCTTGCGCACGGCCCCGCTGGATCCGGTTCTGCATCGCCTGGCTATTGGGACCAAGCGAGTTAAACTGATCAAGATAGATCAGCATGGCTGGGTGAAGGACTGCAGCTTTCAGCATGTCAGAAAACCGCCCCATCACATGCGGACGAATGGCCTCTGCTTCATGCGGGGCAGCGAACAGCATTAGGCGCCTTTTCGCGACCGAGACGCTGAAATGGTTTGCCCAGAAATGCACCAAGCGCTCTGCCACGGGAGCACGGCTGTCGATTGCGATTTGCGCGCGAACTTGGACAGAGGTGATATATTCATCCGAGCGTTTACGGCGCGCTTCTTGAGCGACCTTCTTTCCCGCAGGGTTATCGCGCCCTTCGCGAACCAGCTGGCGGAAGGCAAAATACCCGGCGATCGCATCTTCGGACGAGGGGCGCGATTGCAAGGTAGCGGGCCGAGGATTGTAGCGCGTCAACTGATCCAAAAGCGCGCGCCGCGGCCGCGAATAGGCCGCTTCGCCCAAGCGGGGGCCGTATCCAAACCGGTGCTGTGCAATTTCGCTTTCGTTCATTGCTCTTTTCCAGATCCATGCGCGGAAATGCGCGCCGATCAGGGTAAGTTGACCGAAAGCAGGTGAATGGAGCCTTGATGCGAACCTATCGCCGCCTAGGGCCGGATTGCAAAACTCTTTGACTGCATGAAGCATTTGAGCTGGGCGGGGCCGGGGCTGGACTTGGCTGTGATATCCGCAATATCGGCCTGACAAACCGAACCGCTGCTATTCACAATCTTAAGTTCAATATCGCCTTCAGAACCATTGATCTCAACCATACTTCCATGGCCGACAATGTAGTTTTTGCGTGATGGCAATGCTGTTAGCCGCGTACCAGGTTTGAACATATTGCCGCGCATATCTGTAAGTTGAAATTTGAGCGGCAAATAGCGTTGAATTTGCAAATCCACCTTTGCCACTGAACGCGGCGCGGCGGCAACGAATGCCTCAACGCTTTTGGCAATCACCGACGTTGGCAGCTTTGCCGGATCAAGCCCGATCTTGATGGGGCTATAGGCAGGCACTCTATCAAGCAGCAATTTTCCGCCCCTATTCGTGAGACCGCTCGGGCGATTTTCCCGCTCTACGGCAATGCCTCCGATTTTGCCGCTATCGACTAAAACATAGGTCCCGCTTCCGCTTCTGGTAGCGAATATGGACCCGCCAGTAGCCAGCAGCGAGCCGCGCGCATTGAAGCGCGCCGCGCTTGACCCATTGGCTTGCTCTGCCTGCAATTCCAGCCGTCCGAAGCTAAGCTGGCGGCTGATAGCAGCCGCGATCCGATCAATCGCGCCAAGCCCCAAAGATGCGGAGTAACCCGTTTCGCCTTGCTCAATTGCAGGCCGGGCAAAACTTGCTTGGAAGAAGTTTCGGTCCTGCGTCCGGGAATAGCTTGCTTGAGCGAAACTGCGACTGCCAAGGGTGACTGACAAGCCGGCCAAAGCTGAGAAATCCTTGCGGCCATTGTTGCCGCGGCGAGAGATATCGAGCGAAATTGCTGCGCCCCGCCAAAGCTGTTTGCGGTAGCTGGCAGAAAACAGGCGCAATTTTTCACTGCTCCTGTCCAGCCAAGGCCTGCTTGGCCGTGATTGCTGAACAGCAGAAACTTGCAAGCGGCCGACATCCGCCAGATCGAAATTGATGTTTGCAGCGATCAAGGAAGGCGGCGCAATATCGCCATTCGCAGTGGCTACGTCAGTGTATCCGCGAGACACTTTGCGTGCTTCCAATGATGAGGAAAAAACTGCGCCAGTGCTTTCGATCCCGGCTGAGATCAGATGCCCGGATCGCAGTCCAATTGGTCCGTCATTGTTATGACTTGCCCGGGCGGTCAGGCTGAAAAGGGCCGCATTTGCCACGATCACATCCGCACCGATGCCGCCGTTAAAGACGCCGTTTGATGCCTCTGCAAAGCTGGTCAGTGTGAGGGTGCTGCTTATCCCCTTGCGGGCCATTGCGGTGATTGCGGACGGGCCGTAATCACTGCTGCGAATGCCGTAGCGGCGACGGACTGCTCCGATGTTTATCGCCCCTTCGAAAAGGCCGGGAGCGAGGATGCGGCGTGCGCTGTAAAAGGGTACGGTTAGCAAGGTTTCGCGGCCCAGTGCATCGCGTACAACCACGCCAACTTCGCTGCGTCCTGCGGGGACAGGGATGGATTGGACGGTGAATTCGCCGCGCTCGACTTTATTACTGGTGACACGGCGATCATTGACCAAAACATCAATCCCAGTCGGCACTGCAACCGTTCCAGTAAAATCAGGCAGTGGCTGCGTGATAAGGTCGGGCCGAAGAGAAAAATCCGTGCCAACTCGCAACCCGCCCATGCGGACTGCGCGTGAACCCGTTGGCCCTTGCGATACAAAATCGCCAATCGTTACGCTTGTCGAGCTTTCTGGTATTCGGTGCGAAATGAAACTGTCGAGCCGCGTCGTTTTGCCGCCCACTCTGCGCCTAGTGCTGCTTGCCCGAAAGCTGGCTTCAACAACGGTATTGCCCCGTGCAAAACGTGGAGCAATCAGCCCATTGACCCGCAAACCGCTGCGGTCTGCTTGCACGGATAGATCGTAATCAACGATCAGAGCCGGAATGTGATTTGCCTCCGGTACTGGGCTACGCGACCTTTGCTGCATATCGATTAAATTTGCGCCAGATGATTGCAAATCCTTGGTGATATTCAGCTGGTAGGTTTGCCAATTGAAATCATAGGTCACTCCTTCGATCGAAGAGATCGGAATGAAGTCCTTTTCAGGGAAAGTTGCGATCAGGCCTTTCGCAAACGCATATGTGCTTTCGATTGCAAGCTCATCATCGACGCTTTTGATTTTGGCAATCCCTCGCAAAGCAACCCCGTTAAGCGCCACATCAGCAAAGAAGACATAAGCGTCCGCCGGTTCTGATTGCGGGATTTGTGCTGGCTGATCTGACTTTGATGGGGATGGAAGGTCAGAGACTCGAAAATCCTTACCCGGAAGAGCAAACGGATCGTCTTTTTTGGCAGCGACTTGTGCAGAATGCAGCGCGAAGAATACAGTCGCAAGACCGCTTGTCGCGTTACGAGCAAGTTTGCTCGGCAGTCGCATCATAGGCCTGATGGTCAGCTAAACCTGCCACCTGAATAGGGTCGGGATTGCAGGTGAGTTCTTGTGGCAAAGCTATCTCCACCCAGCTGCCTCCTTGGATGTACCGCAGGGTGTCGTTCGTTTGGAGTGCAATCGGTCCGTCTTTTGAATTGAGGCTGATCTGAGCCAAGCGGGCGGTTTGTTCGCCAGTATTTTGGAAACGGATTGCTCCGACCTTTTCTGAAACCTTGAGTGTACCCTTTGCCCCCTTGTCCCGATCCACGAACAAGGGGACCGTCAAACGCAAGGTTGTCCGTGCAGCGCCCGCGTTCGCTTTAGGTTCCGCTGGTATCTCATCGATGACGACACGGTAGCGTTTCTCGGCTTTGATATCTCTCTTGCCCAAAGCGATAACATGAAACGCTTGAGCTTGCCGGGGATCAATACTGACAATCGAAGGGGATATCGCAACATCCTCTGACTCAGCATATTGATCAGAGCCTTCAACTTGTCTCCATTCAAAAACGCGCAATTGAACATCCAGCTTTGCGGCTGTTCGGTTGCGGATTTGCATTTGTGTCGAAGCATTTTGTGACGGAACCTCAAGCCGCAGCGGCGTGATGTTCATCGATGCGGTGAAGCCTTGCGCAAACGCTGGAGAGGCCGAAGAGACGGCGCTGCATATAAGCGCAAACAGTAAAGGAAAAGGCGACAGATGTTTCATTACCTGCCGCCCTAAATACTGGCTTCAAAGATTGGGCTAATGGCGGACTCAGAAGTTTACCGTAACCGTTATCAAATCTGTGTACGCTCCGACGCTAACCGCGGGCTCTCCTTGGCTAATCCGCCCATAAACGGTCAGAGTGCTAGCGCCTGCAAGGCTGGCAATACCAGAGACTGTGTCGCTGCCAATCGTATCGCCCCACCGCGTCGTCCGCGAGGGGTCGGTATACACTTCATAGTTGATGAACTCACTTGCTGCGATGTTTGCTAGGCGGCGCTGCCCGCCATCGGCATTCTGACCATCATTGAGCTGCACTTCATATGCTGCGTTAGGTGAGCAGGACAAAACCACAGTTGAAGTGCTATCGGTATTTCCTGCGTTGAAATCTGTGATCGGGCCGAAGACCATTGGTGCGGCCGAGACAGTGCAATTGGCCAATACCGTGGCTGAAACTGGCATATCGCCGGATGATTGCGCCAACACCGGTTGAGCTGCAAGCGCGCTTGTTACCGCCACAAAAGCAAAGGTGCGAAAGATAATTTTCATAGCATTGTTCCAAACGTATTATCGAGTTGGGGCAACGCTGTTACTGGTATTTGCTATATAATTTTCTATTCGATTGAGCGGTTACCTACGTAGTTGCCCAAGATGTTTCAGTGCATTGCACAATTCATCGCAGCCGGCCGCTGAGATAGGTTTGACTCAATCGGCGGCGGCAATTTTAATTCAACGCGCAATCGCTTGTCATCGCCACAAGCCAAGCAAATTGAAACGCGGCCATGGTCAAATAAATCAAAATTAGCTTCTTAGTCGAAATCATCGGAATGGATCTCCTGGCTCGCAATTGTCTCTTGTGGCTCTTCCATCGCCACAAAGTCAGTGCGTGGATGCCTTAGAAAGCCTGGGGCAATTGAGCAAATATGCTTGGTTTTGTCAGGAAAGTGATGGTGCGGTCGAGAAGACTCGAACTTCCACGGGCGTTAGCCCACAACGACCTCAACGTTGCGCGTCTACCAGTTCCGCCACGACCGCACACAGTCTGCATAGAAGCGCATAGCGCCCTCCGGTAGGAGCGCGCCTCTAGCAAGGGGCGCTGTGCACCGCAAGCGCTTTGCGAAGAGGGCGGCAAAGGAGCGCTATGATTGGACTATTTGCAGATTGCGGCGTCTAGCCAAGCCGGCGCAGTTAGTTAGGCTTCCAACCAATGTCAGCAAACTTGGCAGAGGCTGGCACATCCGTTGTTGCCTCAGTAATGGTGATTGTCTCACCAGGGGCAAGCTGCTGTTTAGGCGGCACAATTTCCCAATCAAACACAGGCTTGTCGCGCTCATCATACAAAACGATGAGTATAGACGGCACATCCGCTGTCGTCGGGCTAGTGTTTGTCACCGTGCCGCTAACGCCGAAATATTCAGTGCCATTGGGCAATGTACGGCGGTCGATCTGATCTGGCGGAAATTCCAGTTCAAGCTCTGGCTTTGCCACAGCCCAAGTCGGCTGCTGGATCGGCAGCCATGATGGCACGCCGTAATAGCTAACCGCTGCCACTGTGCCCAAAGCGAGGACGGCAAAGGCAATTGCTGCTGCGGTCCACATTTTCAGCGGGTTGCGGCGCGGACGGAAAGGCGGCTCATATTCGAACTGCGAAACTTCATCGGCAGATGAGTCAATGTCGCTTGCCGGTTCTTGATAAGGGCTGCGATCATATTCCGATTGAACAAAATCATTGGTGCTCGACCGCGAAGAAACGGGTTCTGCTGGCTCGGGCACGTCAGGCACAGCTTCACTGAAATCTGGTGGAGGCAGCCCGTCATCAACCTCTTCGATAGTGGTCTCGCCGGTAACCGGATTATAGCGTTCAACCGGCTTCGCTGGCTTTTCCGCCTCTACCTTAGGGGCATCATCCAGCGCAGATTTTGAAGCAGGTTTTTCGTCTTTCGCCGCGCCTTTACCCTTCATATCATCGAAGGTTTTCCAGAAATTGATCAGCGGCTTGGGCGCATCCTTCTTTTCCGGTTCGGCATCACCATCAGAGAGGGGGCCATCGAAGGGGCTTTCTGCTTCTGCGTCGGTTTCTGGTTCAGGGTCAGAGGCCGGGGCGCTTTTTCCAGTGTTAATGCCAAAGGCTTTGGCGAAATAATTGCCTGTTGAATTGTCTGAAGTTTCAGCAGGCTTTTCTGTTTCTTCTTCAGGTTCAACTGGAGCAGCGGCTTCAACTTCTGGCTCAGATTCCGGTTCAGGCGCTTCTGGCTCAGGTGCTTCTGGTTCAACCGTTACTTCAGGCTCAGGTTCGGGAGCAGGCTCCGGTTCCGGCACTGGCTCCGGTTCTGGCTCAGGGGCCGGTGGAGTAGGTTCCGGTTCAGGTGGTGGTGGAGCCGGTTCTGGTTCCGGCGTTGGCTCAGGCGGGGCAACTGTGCCAACCTTTCCCAAGTCCAGCTCTGGCCCTTCTTGATACCAGCTGTTTTTACATTTCGCACAGCGAACGGTGCGACCTTCGAGGCCAATCGCCTCGTCAGGGACTACATAGCGCGTATGGCAATCAGGGCAGGAAATAATCATGCAACATCAGCCACTAGGCGCATGCACCCGTTTCGGGCAAGTCCGCTGTGCCCCCTACTGCCTTGCAAATGGCGCTTTTTCCACATTCGCGAAGGTTAATTGCGCTTTTGTAAGCCTTCTCTGGCTTTTGCCCGCCGCTCGCATTAGTTAGGGCGGCGTAATGAATGAAGTGACCGGTTCGCCTGATACAATTGTAAATTTCGACAATGTCGGCCTGCGTTACGGGACCGATGCAGAAGTGCTGCGTGATCTGTCTTTCACATTGTTTCCGGGCAGCTTTTACTTCCTCACCGGTGCCAGTGGTGCAGGAAAAACCAGCCTGCTGAAATTGCTCTATCTCGCGCAGCGCCCATCGCGCGGCGTGGTGAAGATGTTTGGCAAAGACATGATTACTTTGCCGCGTAGCGATTTGCCCGCTTTTCGCCGCCGGATCGGGGTGGTGTTTCAAGACTTCCGCCTGGTCGAACATATGAATGCGTTCGACAATGTGGCGCTGCCGCTGCGGGTGGCTGGCGCGCGCGAGGCTGACCTTAAGCAGCCCGTGGCCGATATGCTCGAATGGGTGGGGCTGTCGCACCGCGCGCATGCCTATCCCACTACATTGTCGGGCGGCGAACAACAACGCGTCGCAATCGCCCGCGCGGTGATCGGACGTCCTGATATGCTGGTGGCGGATGAGCCAACAGGTAACGTCGATCCGGAAATGGCGCTGAAATTGCTGCGCTTGTTTGAAGCTTTGAACCGTTTGGGCACAACCGTAGTGGTCGCGACGCACGATGTGCATTTGCTCAAAAAAGTGCCAGAATCGCTGATTATGCGGCTGGATAAGGGCAAATTGTCCGATCCAACCGGTGCGCTGAAATATCCGCCGCGTTCTCAGGCAAAGACAAAGCCTGCGTCTTCTAAAGCGCCGCCGAAAAAGCCAGCATCCAAAAGTGAGAAGTTCAAATTGAGCCGCAAACCGAAAAAGGGGCGCAGCTGATGAGCAAAACTCCTTTTGGCGCAAACAGGCTGGCACAGGATATTTCGGAATTTTCCGGCAAGCGCGCGGCTAGCCTAATCCCGAACGCTCGCATTTCTGGCCCTATTCCTTGGGTTATCGCGATCATGATTGCGCTGACCATTATGGCAGCAGCGGGCGCGATGGCGATCAACAATCTGGCCGCGAAAGCCAGCGCTGATTTATCGGGCGCGGTCACCGTGCAAGTGGTTGAAGCTGATCTGGACGAACGCCGCAAAAGCGCATTGCGCGCTGCTGAAATTTTGGGCGCAGACAGCGCTGTGACTATGGTGCGCGAAGTTCCGCAGAAAGAATTGAACGATCTGTTGGAGCCATGGCTGGGTTCAGCAGTGGGTACGGGCGATTTGGGCGAGGCTGTGCCAATCCCTGCGCTGATTGATGTTGAGCTGGCAGAGGCAGCAACTCCAGCAGAGATCGAGCGATTGCAAAGTAAGCTGGACGAACAAGTATCGGGCGTGCGCGTTGATGCGCAATCAAGCTGGTTGCAGCCTGTCTATTCTGCGCTCACATCGCTGCAATATCTGGCACTTGTGCTGATCATATTGCTCGCAATTACCAGTGCAGCGGCGGTTTGGCTTGCTGCTCGAAGCGCATTTTCAACCCATCACGAAACCATCGAAATTGTCCATCATTTGGGCGGCACGGATGAGCAAATATCGCGTATTTTTCAGCGCACTGTGGCGAAGGATGCGGCCATGGGTGGCGGTATCGGGCTGCTAATGGGCGTGACAGGCATCATGCTGGTCGGACAGCAATTTGCCGCTTTGGACAGCGGCATGGTGGATGGCGGCGGACTGTCGTGGGCCGGTTGGATCGTGATACTTTGCATTCCACTGCTCGGTATCGGCCTCGCGGTTTTAACCGCGCGCTCAACTGTCATGCGCGCGTTGAAACGGATGCTATAATGCGGCGCTTGGTGGCACTGATATTTCTGGGATGGGTAGCGGGCTTTATCTGGTTCGCGACCAGCCTGCCGGACGCTGCGGGTGATACCGTGACCGAGGCTGTGATTGTCCCAACGGGTGGCACCGGACGCATTGCAGCGGGGCTCGAAGTGCTGAATAAAGAGCTCGCGCCAACAATGCTCGTCAGCGGTGTCGATAGCGATGTGAAACCGGCGGAATTTGCAGAAGAGTTCGGCGTCTCTGAACTGAATATGGAATGCTGCATCACTTTGGGCTTTCAGGCGATTGATACGCACAGCAATGCAACAGAGATCGCGGCTTGGGTGAAAGACCGCGAGATCACATCCTTGCGGCTGGTCACAACCGATTGGCATATGCGGCGCGCTGCAGGAGAGCTGGAGCGTGTGCTACCTGAAGACGTCACTGTTGTGCGCGATGCGGTACGGTCAGAGCCGGGCCTGCCGATACTCTTCCTTGAATATCACAAGCTGCTGGCGAGCTGGCTCGCTGGCTTAGTCAGCTCGTAAACGGGCGCTTTGGGTCATGAATTTTCTGCGTAGCGCCATTTTCTATCCCTTCTTTTACGGGATTAGCGCGGTGCTGGTTATCGGCGCGGCATTGTCTTTGCCATTTGGACGCACCGCTCTGCGCCGCTGGGTGCGCTGGTGGACCGATTGGCACCGCTGGTGCGTCACCCATTTGCTCAGCATTGAAGTGCGCGTTGAAGGGCAGCTTGCCGATGGGCCAGTGCTCTATGTGATGAAGCATGAAAGCTTTTTCGAAGCGATTGACGCGCCCACTTTGCTGCCATGGCCGTCTGTCTTCACCAAGCGCGAATTGTTCGACATTCCGTTCTGGGGAAAGGCAGCGTTTATCTATGGTCTGGTGCCGGTATCGCGCGATGGCGGGGCGAGCGCTTTGCGCGAAATGCTGCGCGCGGCAAAAGCAATGGTGGCGGATGGACGCCCGCTGGCCTTGTTTGCGGAAGGGACACGCGTGCCGCATGGCGAGACACCGCCAATGCGCTCTGGCTTTGCTGGTATATACAAGCTGATCGGATTGCCTGTGGTGCCAATCGCTGTGGATAGCGGGCCGCTCTATCACCGGTGGATCAAACGCAAAGGCGTGATCACTTACCGTGTGGGCGAAGTGATACCGGCTGGCTTACCGCGCGATGAGGCAGAGGCGAAAGTTCACGCAGCGATCAATAGTTTGAACGGTTAGGCTTCAATCGCGCTCGCAAATGCGATTGCGCAAAGCATTAGTGATCGCGCTCAATGATCTCTGCCGAAATCGGGGCTTTCATCATCCTGACCTTGTTCAATAATGGAACGGCGAATGGTCCGCGTCCGGTCGAACAGATCGTATAAAGTGTCGCCGTCGCCTGACCGTATCGCCCGCTGGAGCGCGGTGAGATCCTCGGTAAAGCGGCCCAGCATTTCCAGCACTGCACCCTTATTTTGCAGGAACACATCGCGCCACATGGTCGGGTCGGAGGCTGCGATGCGGGTAAAGTCACGAAAGCCGCCAGCGGAATATTTGATCACTTCGCTGCGGGTGACATCTTCCAAATCAGATGCCGTGCCCACGATGGTGTAAGCGATTAAGTGCGGGATATGGCTGGTCACGGCGAGAACCAGATCGTGATGCTCAGCCTCCATAATTTCCGTGCGTGCACCCAAGCCGCGCCAGAACGCATCAAGCCTTGCAACCTGCTCCTCGTCCGCTCCATCGGGCGGAGTGAGGATGCACCAACGATTTTCAAATAGGCTCGAAAAGCCAGCCTCTGGCCCGCTCTGCTCTGTGCCCGCAACGGGATGCGCGGGGATGATCGTATGATCGGGAAGGGCAGCGGTGAGATCATCCAATACGCTCTGCTTGGATGAGCCGACGTCTGATATGATCGCATCGGCTTTCAGCGCATCTTTAAGGTTACTGGCGGCAGCAGCCATCGCGCCCACTGGCACGCAAAGAATTACCAGATCGGCACCCGCAACTGCGCTCGCCGCATCATCGCAAACAGTGCCAACAAGACCGCGTTTAGCAGCTTTGGCGCGCACATCTGGATCAGCATCAAAGCCGGTGGTCGTGATCGCGGGAGTGCGCTCCTGAATGGCAAGACCAACCGATCCGCCGAGCAGCCCAAGTCCGATAATGGTAACGCTTTGAATAGAATTGTCGCTCATGCTGCACCCTCAACCAGATTGCGCAGAGTATCCGCGATTACTTCCATGTCTTCTGCCTTGCCGATCGTAATTCTAAGCGCTTGTCCAAGCCCTTGACCCGGTAAATGCCGCACCGCATATCCAGCATCTGCAATCGCGCCGAGAGCAGTTTGTGCTGTCACAGCGCCTTCAAACAGCACCAGAAGGAAGTTGGCTTTGCTAGGGATAGCGCGCAATCCGTGGTTTCCCAGAGCTTCGATTGCATCTGCGAACCGCGTTAGCTCGCGCATATTGTGATCCCGCGCAACCTTCACAAATCCCTGATCGCGCACTGCTGCAACGGCCGCTGCTTGCCCGCTTTGCGTGACATTAAACGGTCCGCGTATCCGGTTGAGCGTATCAATCAGATGCGGCGCTCCTGTGGCCCAGCCAATCCGTTCACCCGCCAGCCCGTAAATCTTAGAAAATGTTCGCGTGACCAGCACATTGTCATGGGCAGCGGCCAGCGCCATTCCGCCATCATCTTCATCGGCGGTCAGATATTCGGCATAGGCCTGATCCACCACCAGCAGCACATCGGCTGGCAAACCAGCATGCAGCCGCGCGACTTCGGTTGCTGGCAAATACGTGCCGGTTGGATTGTTGGGATTGGCGAGGAATACCACCCGTGTTTTGGCTGTTACTGCGCCAAGCAATGCATCGACATCGCAGCCAAAATCATCATCCGCAGCCTCAACCGGAGTTGTGCCGCAGCGTCTTGCAGCAATATCATAGACTGAGAAAGAATAGCGGCTAAAAAGCACCTCATCGCCAATGCTGGCAAATCCTTGCGCTGCCAGATTGAGCAATTCGTCAGACCCCGTTCCGCAGACAATCCGCGCTGGATCGACGCCGTGGACTGCGCCAATTTCGCTGCGCAATTCCTTGCTATCAGGATCTGGATAGGATGCTGGTCCCAGCGCCTTTCCCCGTACTTCTAATGCCGCAGGGCTGCATCCCAAGGGGTTTTCATTCGCAGAGAGTTTCACCAACGGCTTGCCATCAGAGCCGCTTGCCTTACCGGGCACATAGGCATGGATTGCATTGATCCAAGGTTTGGGTTCGGGCCTGTTTGACATATCAATCGGGCGCATAACCGCTTTGGCTGCTGAAAAACAGTCTAATTGACACGAGCTTCGCTCTCGCCCAATCGGACCCTCTATGGCCGTTACGCCCGCCCTCAGCAGTTATACGCTGCCCGATCCCTTGCCGCTTGATAATGGCGAGGCGCTGAGCGGAGTCGAGATTGCTTATGAAACCTATGGCAAGCTGAACGCCGATAAGTCGAATGCCGTGCTTATCTGCCACGCGCTAACCGGCGATCAATATGTCGCTTCCGATCATCCAATGACAGGAAAGCCGGGGTGGTGGGAACGGATGGTTGGCCCTGGAAAGCCGGTCGATACCGACAATCTCTATGTGATCTGCGCCAATGTGATCGGAAGCTGCATGGGGTCCACCGGTCCTGCCAGTAAGGCCAGCGACGGCAAACCTTATGCGATGCGTTTTCCCGTGATTACCGTGCGCGACATGGTGCGCGGGCTTGTTGGTCTGCTCGATGGGTTGGGCATAGCGCAATTGCACACTGTCATCGGTGGATCGATGGGCGGGATGCAAGCGCTGAGCATGGCGGCAAACTTTCCGGAGCGTGCAGCGCGCGTTCTGGTTCTTGCCAGCACGGCGCGCCATTCTGCGCAAAATATCGCCTTTCATGAGGTTGGCCGCCAAGCAATCATGGCCGATCCCAATTGGCGTGAAGGCGATTATTACAGCGGGGACGCGCCCGATAGCGGGCTGGCTGTGGCGCGCATGGCCGCGCATATCACCTATCTTAGCGAAGAGGGGCTGACCGATAAATTCGGCCGCCGCCTGCAAAACCGCGATTCAAAAAGTTTCGGCTTTGACGCTGACTTTCAGGTGGAAAGCTATCTGCGCTATCAGGGAAGCGGATTTACCCAGCGTTTTGATGCCAATTCCTACCTCTACATCACCCGCGCGATGGACTATTTCGATCTGGCGGAAGAGTTCGCATCGGGTGAAGGGGACGCGAAATTGGCGGACGCTTTTGCCGGACATGCGATGGGTAAGGGCGCGCGGTTCTGCCTTGTTAGCTTTGATACGGACTGGCTCTATCCAACCGCAGAAAGCCGCCACATCGTCCACGCCTTGAACGCTGTCGGCGCACCGGTCAGTTTTGTAGAATTGTCTGCACCCTACGGCCATGACAGTTTCCTGCTTGAACTGCCGGCACTCGACCGAGTGGTTGAGGGCTTTCTGAAATGAGCGCTCCATCAACAAGTCATGGCAAAACACTGCGCGTCGATCTTGAAATGATCGCTAGCCAAGTTGCGCCCGGCACGCGCGTGCTGGATGTTGGCTGCGGTGATGGGACTTTGCTGGCTGAGCTTCAGGCGCGCCATAACGTCGATGCGCGAGGTATGGAAATTGATGCTACCCGCGTGGAGAAATGCGTCGCGCGCGGGCTTTCAGTGATGCAGGGGGATGCCGACCGCGATCTGGCACAATATCCGGATAAAGCTTTTGATTATACCATCCTAAGCCAAACCTTGCAGACCTCCGCAAGGCCAGACCAGATGCTGGATGAATTACTCCGCGTGGGTAAGCGCGCATTCGTTAGCTTTCCCAATTTCGCCCATTGGCGCACGCGAGCGGCATTGATGTTTGGCGGGAAAATGCCGGTGACACAGGCCATCCCGATTAGCTGGTATGCAACCCCCAATATCCATCATGTGACGATCACGGATTTCCGCGAATTGCTGGGCGAAAAGGGCGTTACAATCGAAAAGCAGTGGTTCTTTAGTGGCGGCAAAGAAATCGGCGCATCCAGCGCAAACTGGCGCGGTGAGTTCGCACTGTTTCTGCTAAATTCGGACTGATCCCGCCAAGAAAAAGGGCGCCGCCAGATTGCTCCAGCAGCGCCCCCTCAAAATTTCAAAATTGCAATTTAGCCTTCGCGGTGGATGCCGCACATTTTGTGGCCATCTGGATCGGTGAAATAGCAAAGGTTCATCACGCCCATGCTGCCCGAACGCGGACCCGGAGGATCTTCGATAGAAGTCCCGCCATTGGCAACTGCCACATCATGCAGTTTTGTGACCTGCTCAAGACTGTCGCAAGCAAAGCCGATTGTGCTGCCATTTGATGGGTTCACAGGATCGCCATTGATCGGTTCGCTGATCGAAAATGTGCTGCCATTGTGCATGTAGAAAAGCCGGGTGTGGCCAGTGTCATTCACGTTCACCATCGGTTCGCCTGCGCCAAGCACGCCGAGAACTTCGCTGTAGAATTTTTTGGAGCGTTCAATGTCGCCGCTTCCGATCATAATGTGGTTGAGCATAGTCGTCTCTCTCCTTGTGAGTTATTGTTGCTGCAATTTGGTAGCATGGGGTTCATCAGCTGCGCTATAGGAAAGCGTGATGATGATTAGCTTTTTTGCCGCCCCGATCCTTAGCCTTGGCCTCATTGCTATGCAGGCAGCACCTCAAACCGGTGATGTTCCTGCGGATCAAAGCGCGCAAACTGCTCGCCTCACCCTAGAGCAAACGACCTCCCTGCGTTGCTCAGCCGCCTTTGCCTTGGTGTCTTATGGCCAATCGCAAGGAAATGCAGATGCGCTGAAATGGCCCGTGAAAGAAGCGCCGGCGCGCGAGTTTTTCGTCCGCACGACGGCCAATGTCATGGATGAAACCGGTTTGTCGCGTGAAGCTGTGACTGAGAAATTGGCCGCAGAAGCGCAGAAATTGATTGATAACAATGCGCTGGAAAAAGTGATGCCTGCCTGTTTGCTGATGTTAGAGGGCGCGGGGTTGTAACTCAGATCCATATGTAAAATCCCATTGCGCGATTTCGTCTGTTCAGCTTCGGATCACGCAGGATGAACTAAAAGTGGATCAATAGTTTAATTCGAAAGGACACAATATGCGCGCTCTTCCCGTAGCTGCTGCCGCACTAATGGTGCTGACATTGCCTTCTGCCGTTCACGCTCAAGACGCTTCGATAGATGCGCCTGACACCAAACCGCTTTCTGAGCTGTCTGAAAAGCTCGCCGATCCTGCCTTTCAAGATCAGGCCGCAATCATGGGTGAAGCTCTTGTGGCAATGATGCTGGAATTGCCGGTTGGTCCAATGGCTGATGCGATGAATAAGGCCACTGATGGCCGCACGCCCGCGATCGATCCCGACGCCAAATTGCGCGATATTGCTCCGGATGCTGAAAATATGCAGGGGCAAGTTATAGAAAAGCTGCCGCTCGCTATGGACAAAATGTCCAGCATGGCTTCCGGAATGGAAGCAATGCTGCCAGCGCTGATGAATATGGCTGACCAGATGCGCGGCGCGATGGAGCGCGGCAAGCAGGGCCGCGAACGCCGCTAATTGGCGGCAAACTGTTCGGCGCGCCGACTAATTCACACAATTCATGTCAGCGCAGCATGGCTGCGTATGGACGAAACACGTGCGCTGCGGCATGACTAGCGGCGTAATGTACCGACTTTATCAATTTCCCCTTTGCCCATTTAGCCGCAAAATCCGGCTTCTGATGAGCGAGAAGAACATCGCTTATGAAATGGTCCGCGAGGATCCATGGACGGCATCAGAGATGTTCTTCAATCTCAATCCGGCAGGCCGGACGCCTGTGGTGGTTGAGGCTGATAAAGAGCTGGTGCTGGCCGATAGCCGCGCAATCGCTGAATATTTCGAAGAGACGGTGCAAAACGCGCCGATGATCAATGGCACGGCGGTGAACCGTGCCGAAATCCGCCGATTGGCCGCATTGTTTGATGAAAATTTCTATGCCGATGTGACCGCGCCTTTATTGTCTGAGCGGATGAAGAAGCGGCTGGTTCTGCGCCAACCGCCTGACTCCAAGCTGATCCGGCAGGCGATGAAGCTGGCCCACGGGCATCTGGATTATATGGATTGGTTGATCGACAATCGTCCGTGGCTTGCAGGTTCCAGCATGAGCCTTGCGGATCTAGCGGCAGCGGCACAAATCTCTGTCGCGGATTACCTTGGCGGGATTGATTGGGCTGGGCATGAACAGACGCATGGCTGGTATTCAGCGTTCAAAAGTCGCCCTAGTTTCCGCCCCTTATTGTCAGAACGCATGGATGTGATTCAGCCGCCTGCGCATTATGCGCAGCTTGATGGGTGACGCTTTTGTTTTGCGCACTCGCCTGCGCGAGCGCGATATCCTCGCTCACACGACCTAAAGGTCGCGTCGCTGCGGACGCCCATGCGGGCTTGCGGTTTGCATAAAGCAAACCGATATTAGCGTTAGATAGTGAGGTAGCCCTATGACCAACGATCCGAAATCAACCACAGACGCCGAATGGCGCGAAAAGCTTACGCCCGAACAATATCATGTCCTGCGCGAAGCGGGCACGGAGCGCGCCTTTACCGGTGAATATGACAAGCATTATGACGCTGGCGAGTATTTCTGTGCTGGATGCGGCACGCAGCTTTTCACCAGCGACGCGAAATACAATTCCGGCTGCGGCTGGCCTGCTTTCACCAAGCCTGCGGACGCTGAAACAGTCGCTGAACACCGCGATGAAAGCCACGGTATGATCCGCACGGAAGTGACGTGCGCAAAATGCGACGGGCATTTGGGCCATGTCTTTCCCGATGGTCCGCGCGATCAAGGCGGGCTGCGCTATTGCATCAATTCCGCTTCTTTAGATTTTGAGGCGAAGGATTAGCGCGAAACTTGCATCCAATGCATCTCGTTCACACGCGATTATAACTAAATGTGCTCAACCATAGCTTGTGGGTGGGAATTTGGATAAAGCGCTGACGTGACCTCTAAACGTGGAGCCAAAATGCGCAGCCAGTCTGCTGGTAAACGGGGAAGCCGCCGTAAGGCTGCTTCTCGCGCAGGGCAGGGCCGTTCTTCGTCCAATGGAGGCGGCAAAAAACCGCCATCTGCATTCTGGCGCTGGTTTAAGCGGCTGTTCTTCTGGGGCACAGCGCTGGCACTCATTGGCGTGCTGTTTGTCGCCGTTTCTGTGGGTTTTGCCGCAAGATCGATCCCCAATTTCTCAGAATTGAAAGCAACGCAAAACGCACAAACCATCGTGGTGCGAGCGCGGGACGGCACGCAGATCGTTGAGATTGGCCCAACCTTTGGCGAGTGGCTGCGCTATGACGATATTCCAAAAAATATGACCAATGCGATGATCGCGGTTGAGGATCGCCGTTACCGTTCGCATTTTGGGATTGATCCGATTGGGCTGGGCCGTGCGAGCTATGTTGCGGCAACCGGCAATGGCAGGCTGGCGGCAACATCAACCATTACGCAGCAATTGGCGCGCAACATCTTCCTCAACAACAACCGCACTATTGACCGCAAAATGCGCGAAATGGTGCTGGCGATGGCGCTGGAGTGGAAGTTTTCAAAAGAACAGATCCTCGAACTGTACCTCAACAAAGTATATTTCGGCGGCGGAGCGTATGGCATTGATAGCGCCAGCCGAAAATTCTTCAGCCATCCTGCCACCGAGCTTAACGTGGGTGAGGCCAGCATTATTGCAGGGCTGGTAAAGGCACCATCGCGTTATTCTCCTACTGCCGATGTGGATGCCGCTGTCGACCGCGCACAAGTGGTGCTGCGGCTGATGCGCGAGCAAGGCTTTATCACAGCGGACGAGGCCAACGTCGATGTGGATGCGGTTAAGCTGAAGAAAGAGCGCGGGCAAAATTCCGTGCGCTATTTCACGGACTGGGCTTTGCCGCAGCTCGACCTGCTGCTGGCCGAGGAAACGTATGAACCGATTGAGGTTTGGACTACGATTGATACTGGCATGCAGCGCGCTGCGACCGCATCGATCAAATCCAATACGCCCGGCGGCGCGCAAGGCGCTTTGGTCAGCTTAGACCGTGATGGGGCCATCCTCGCTCTGGTGGGCGGTACGGATTATGTTGAAACAAATTTCAACCGTGCAACCAGCGCGATGCGTCAGCCTGGATCATCGTTCAAACTGTTCGTCTATCTTGCCGCATTGGAGGCCGGATATCGGCCAAACGATAAAGTCAAAGACACTAAGGTTACGATAGACGGATGGAGCCCGCGCAATTCCAACGGGCGTTTCTCTGGCGAAATGAGTGTGCGCGGCGCATTTGCCAGTTCTGTCAATACGGTCGCGGTGCAATTGGGCAATGAGGTCGGGTTTGGCACGGTTGCCAGCATGGCGCGCCGGTTTGGTGTGACGTCCCCGATGAGCGCGGTTCCCAGCATGACTTTGGGTAGCAATGAAGTGCGATTGATCGAGATGACGCGCGCCTTTGCCGCAGTGTCTGCCCGCGGAAAATCAATCGAACCTTACGGCATAACCAAAGTCGTTACCGCTAGCGGCGAGACGATTTACCGGCACAAGAAAGAAGAGCCGAAGGAATTGATACCGGATTACGTTGCGGCGGGCATTACCGATCTTTTGCAAGCAGCGGTGCAAAAAGGCACTGGCAAAGCGGCGCAAATTGGCCGTCCAGTGGCGGGCAAAACCGGCACCACATCATCCAACAAAGATGGCTATTTCGTCGGCTTTTCCTCCGGCATTACAACCGGTGTTTGGATGGGCCGCGATGACAATAAAAAGGTTGCTCGCCTTCAGGGCGGACGCGCGCCAGCACGCGCCTTTGCAGCCTATATGACATATGCCGTAAAAGACCGCCCGATCGAGGAATTCGACATTGAACTTAACCTGCCGGATTGGCAGCGCGAACCCGATGATGAAAACATGCTCGGCGATCAGGACGACTATTACTACATTGATGATCAAGGCAATCTGATCGAGCCGGGGCAGGGTTATGGTCGGCGTGACAGCGACCCCAGCGGCGAACCGTTTGATCAAGAACCCAGCCAGCTGCCTGACGACGGTTTGCGCCCTCTCGCGCCCGGTATTCCGGAAGAAGAACAGGCGGCGGATGATGATTTCTTAGAGCAAGCTATCGGACGCCCGCTGGCTCCTGATAACCCGCCAGAGGTTGGACCTCAGCAGCAGCCTGCACCGAATTAAGGGTCATTGATCGGCGCCCGCCTCCCGCCCAACGAAAAAGGCGCCGAAGTTTCCTTTCAGCGCCCTTTTAATAGTTGGTTACAGGCCTAGCCTGAGAGCAGCTTAACGCATCCGAACCGCAATGTAGCGAGCAGGCTGACCGCGCCGCTGAATCCGCAACAGCACGGCTTCACGCCCTGCGCCTTGCGCATCGGTAATCGCCTTTTCAAGGTCAGCGATGCCTGAGATTGCAGCATAGTTCGCTGTCAGCACAATGTCCCCTCGGCGAAGCCCTTTGCGCGCCGCATCGGAGTTGGGGTCGACAGCTGTGACCACTAGACCGGCGGTATCCGCATCAGCGCCCAATTGGTCGATGATCTGCGGGGTCAATGCGCGGACCTGCAGGCCAAGCTTTTCTGCAACCGCGCCGTCAGTATCTTCTGCTGGCGTTTCCGGTTCTGCATCGGGATCAAACATTTGCTGCTCGCGCAGCTCGTCTTCCGTCGGACGTTTGCCCACAGTGGCATTGACCGTGCGCGGCTTACCGTCGCGGATCAGTTCAATCGGAATTTTTGTGCCCGGTGTTATGTTGGCAACCAGGAACGATAAAGTCTGTTCGCTGGTGACCAATTTGCCGTTTATTTTGGTGACAATATCGCCAGCTTTCAGCCCCGCCTTGTCCGCTGCGCCATCATCCTGCACTCGCTGGATAATCTCGCCGCGATTGCGCGGCAGGCCAAGGGAATCGGCCAGATCATCGTTCATAGGATCAATGCCGACGCCCAGAAAGCCGCGTTCGATCTCTGCGCCGACTTTTAGCTTGTCGACGATGGGTGCCGCGATTTCGGAAGGGATAGCAAAGCCAATGCCCACGCTTCCACCTGATGGGGAGAAGATTGCATTGTTAATGCCGATCACATTGCCCTGCATATCGAACAAAGGTCCGCCCGAATTGCCGCGGTTAATGCTAGCATCGGTTTGGATATAGCGATCATATGCGCCGCCTTGGCGCGTGTTGCGGTAAACCGCTGAAACGATGCCGGATGTTACCGTTCCGCCAAGGCCGAACGGATTACCAATGGCAACCACCCAGTCACCTGGGCGGGCTTCGGCTGAATCGCCAAATTTCACGAAAGGAAAGCTCTTATCGCTTTTGATTTTAAGCACGGCGAGGTCAGATGCGGCATCCGCGCCAACCAGTTCCGCTTCATATTCGATCCCGTCAGGCATGGTGACGGTGATTTCTTCCAATGTTGCGCGCTGATTGGGCGCAACCACGTGATTATTGGTCACGACAAAGCCATCTGCGGAAATGATAAAGCCGCTGCCTAGCGATTGCGCTTCACGCGTTTGCGGCGCTGAATTGCCGCCATTGTTACCGCGGCGGCGCTGGAACATATTGCCAAACGGCGTTCCGGCAAAGGGGTTGCGCTGAACCTCTACCCGCTGGCGCGTGGCGATATTGACCACGGCGGGCTGCAATTGCTGAGTGAGATCGGCGAAGCTTTCAGGGGCACCTGCACGCGGGACGACAGAGCGCATTTGGCCCGAATCGTTCTGCGCGACTTGCGCGCCCGCTGGATAACCAGCCACCAAAGATAATGTTGCACCACCGAGCAATAATGCTGAGCTTAATCCGTAAACGTAACGCACTGGCTTCACGTCCTCTCATTCCTTATTTTGCACATTTGCGCAGGTTTTGCGCATTTGTCTTTAAGTTACGCCTCCAATTTGAGGCTAGATGCACTTAACCGCAATTGAACGGGACCAAATGCGCATGTTCTTTGCATGCTTATCTTTGGTGTTCGTCGATAACCGCGCAATTGTTACCTGCCGCCCAGAAAAGCGACCTTAACGGCTGCCTCTGAACTGGCGCAAATAAGCGTTGTCCTCTGAAAGAATAATGCTGGTTTCACCCTTGTCATCGCCTTTTGAGAAGGTGGCATCATAGCTCTGCATCGCGCGGTAGAAGTCATAAAACTCAGCATCTTTGCCAAAACTTTCAGCAAAGATACGCGCGGCTTCTGCATCGGCATCAGCACGGATCACGCGGGCGTTGCGGTTGCCCTGCGCGCGAATGGTGAGTGCTTCTCTTTCACGGTCGGTACGCATCCGGCGGAAAGCTGACTCTAGCGGGGTGCCTTCAGGCAAATCGGTACGCTTCACACGCACATCAATAACCTGCGCGCCATATTGGCGGGCCTCTCGGTCGAGATTGGCGGTGATCGTCTCCATCGCTTTGCCGCGTTCGGCTGTCAGCATGGCTTGGAAAGTGCGGCGGCCCAATTCCTGACGCAGAACCGAGTTCAGGATCGGCTCCAGCTGAGCGCGCACACCAGCTGTGCTGCCCGCATTCTCAACCATTCTCACAGGGTCAATAATGCGGAAACGCGCATAAGCATCCACTTGCAAACGCTGCTGATCATTGGAGAGAACTTGCTCATTCTCCATCGTCAGATTGAGGATGCGCTTATCGACCATTTGAACCGATTCGACCAAGGGTAGGCGCAAAACTACGCCCGCACCTGTCTCGCCAAAATCTTGGCCCGGTTTGAACCGGTTGATCGTGCGCACTGGTTCACCTGTTCGGACAACCACGCCTTGATGCGTTTCAGGCACGATTGTGACGCTCATCAGCAATGCAACAATCACAATACCGGCGATAATCAAGGGAAGCTTAAAGGTTTGAAGCAGATCGTTCATCTTACTGGCCTCCTTCTTGAGCAGGGGGTGCGGCAGCCGCACGCTTTTTGATTTCAGGCAGTGGGAGGTACGGCGTGACGCCATCCCCCTCTACAATCGTCTTATCGGTCTGGCTAAGAACGCGCTCCATCGTCTCATAATACAGACGGCGGCGGGTCACGTTCGGCGCTTGGCGATATTCTTCATAAACGCGGTCAAATGCTGTTGCTTCACCTTCTGCACGCTCAATCCGTTGGCGGGCAAAACCGCGTGCTGTGTTCACCGCAGCATTGGCATCCTGCTCGGCCACAGAAACGTCCTTAAACGCCTCGTTTACTTCTGCAGGCGGTTCAGCCTTATTGATCTCAACACCCTGAACGGCCACGCCTGCGCGGTAGGCATCAAGCAGACCTTGCATGCGTTCGCGAACATCCAATTGGATAGCCGCGCGCCCTTGACCAGAGAAGGTTTCCTCTAGCGTTTTTTCAGCCATCGCGGCGCGCATAGCCGCCTCTGCCACTTCGCGGATAGTGTTGTCAGGTTCAGCCAGTTGGAATTTATAATCCTTCAAATCCTTGATATTCCAACGGATAAGGTAGGATACGTTCACCAAGTTTTGATCGCCGGTTAGGATCAGCTTTTCAGCATTGCCATCAGGAATGGTTTCAATGCGGAATGTGCTGACCGGTTCAACGTCAACCGATGCGATGGGGTAGGGGGCAGTCATATTAAAGCCCGGCTCTAAAGTGGACCAATATTTGCCAAATGTGGTGACAACGCCCTGCTCTTTTGCGCCGATAATGTGGATTGAGCTTGATCCGATCCAAAGCAAAGCGCCCACGATCAGGATGACTGGCCACCAGCTTTTCCCGCCGGGCCGGTCGGGCATGCGGAAATTGGTTCCCCCGCCGCCACCGCTGCGCCGCGGCCCTTCTGGACCGCGATTTTTGAAGATGTCTTCTATATTGGCACTGCGGCGACCTTTATCAGAGCCGCCACCGCTTCCGGGCAGCCACGGATTGCGCGGACCGTCAGAACCGGAGTCCCCGCCGCCTTTGTCTCCGTCACCTTCGCCGGAACCAGAGGGGCCATCGCCTCCTCCGGCACTTCCGCCCCAGGGATTTTTCTTTCCGGCCATGGCCAGCGCGATCGATTTTCTAAAACCATCAAAACTTTGCATAACTCTCTTATAGGCACCCTGTGCGCGAAAAACAGGGGTGGCGTATGCGAAATTCTTGTGGAAGGGCGCTTTTATGGATCAAGAGCAACTTATTGCCGCCCTGCCGGGCTCAATTGCAGACCGGGTGAAATCTGCCCGCATGGTGGGCGAACGCGCCGTTGTGGTGTTGGAAGCCAGCGGCCTAACCGCAAATCAGCGCACCGATATGGAAACCGCCATTTCGGATATTCTTGGCGCGCAAGAGGGTGTGGGCGAAGTTCGGGTGGCGATGATGGCGGATAAAGTGACACGCCGGATTATTGCTGTCGGATCAGGCAAAGGCGGCGTTGGTAAAAGCACGCTGACCACCAACCTTGCTATCGCTTTGCAGAAGCTTGGGCATAAGGTCGGTATTGTTGATGCCGATGTGTACGGCCCCTCTCAGCCTAAGATGTTAGGGCTTGAGGGTAAAAAGCCTGAGGCAGCCGGTGACAAGATGATCCCAGTGCCATCTGCATTCGGTGTACCGGTTCTGTCGATGGGCTTTCTGGTCAAACCTGCGCAAGCATTGGCATGGCGCGGGCCGATGGCGGGCAATGCTATGCTTCAGCTGGTCGATGCAGAATGGGGCGATGTGGAGCTATTGCTCATTGATTTGCCGCCGGGCACAGGCGATGTACAAATCTCTATGCTGTCCAAACACAAGCCCGATGGCGCGGTTTTGGTTTCTACGCCGCAGGATATGGCGCTGATCGATGCAGCGCGCGCGGGGCAAATGTTTGAACAGGGCGATGTGCCGATCATTGGCTTGGTTGAGAATATGGCAGGATATGAATGCCCCCATTGCGGCGAACATTCCGATCCTTTTGGAAAAGGCGGGGTTGAGGCTGTGGCAGAGCGAATTGAATTGCCGTTTTTGGGCCGGATACCGCTGGCTCTGCCCATTCGTGAGGCTAGCGATGCAGGCAAGCCGCTGGCTGCAGGTGATGACGCGGTGGCAGAGCCTTTTGTCGCGGTTGCAACGAAAATCGCGGCTTGGCTGAAAAACCCAACAGAGAACGCGGGCTAGACCATGGGCTTTACCCGCCGCGGCGTTCTAACCGGAGCAGCGATTGGCGGCGGCGTTCTGGCTGCATGGGCGCTTTTCCCGCGCACTTACCCCAATCCGTTGGAACCGGGGCGTGATGAGCTGGCCTTTGACGCTTGGCTGAAAATTGGCCGCGACGGTGTGGTGACAGTGGCGGTCCCTCAACTGGAAATGGGTCAGGGCGTTACCACGCTGTTGCCTCAGATAATCGCCGCAGAATTGGGCGCAGATTGGCGGCAAATGGCGGTTGAGCCAGCGCCCGTTAGCGGTGCCTATGCCAATGTACCGTTGGCTGAGAAATGGGCGCCATTATGGATACCATACGAGCCGGAACTAGCGGATGAGGCGGGGCCGTATCTGGCGGAGCGTTATGCGCAAACTCAGCGATTTTCCGCGACAGCCGATGGCACCACTTTGGCAGCGTTTGAAAGGCAATGCCGGATCGCTGCGGCAAAAACGCGTGCTATGCTGACGCAGGCGGCGGCGGATGAATGGGATGTCGCGCCAGAGGAATGCCGCGCTGACAAAGGCTTTATCGTTCATACCCCTGCTGAAGAAGGCGCTGAAGAAAAGCGGCTGAGCTTTGGCGAGATTGCCACCGCTGCTGCTGAACAGACACCGCCTGACCCTGTGCCGCTTCGCTCGCAGCCTTATGGCGAGGAGCCATTGCCTATCGAAAGGCGCGAAGAAGGCGGGCCGGAAAGCCCCTATGCGCGGATAGATTTCCCCTCCAAAGTCGATGGCAGTTTCTTGTTTGCGGGCGATGTGCGCCTGCCGGGCATGGTCTATGCCGCGATCCGTCACGGTCCGGTTGATGAAGCTGAACTTGCCTCTTTCGATGCATCAGCAGCCGACGGTATGCAGGGCTTTACTACAGCGGTTGAGGGTAAGCGATGGTTAGCGGCTACCGGCACCAATTGGTGGGCAGCAGAGCGCGCGCTGGATGCGATGAAACCGCGTTTTGATGTAAAGCGCCAGATCAATAGCGACATAATCGACGAAGCCTTAGACACCGCCATGCGCGATGGGCAAGGATACCGCATTGAAAAACGCGGGCAGGGTTATGACACTGGCGGCAAATCCAACATCGCCGCGCGCTATGACTTTGATCCGGCGGTTCATGCCACGATTGAAACATCAACAGCGACTGCCCGTGTGGAAGACGGCCGACTAGAGCTTTGGATTGCTAGCCAAGCGCCAGAGGCTGCGCGGTCTGCGGCGGCAAAAGCGCTCGACCTATCGCCCGATGACGTGGTCATATATCCGATGCCCGCTGGCGGCAGTTTTGACCGCCGGCTGGAGCATGATCACGCGATTGAAGTCGCCATGCTCGCCCGCGAATTGTCGAAAGACGGCCCGCGACCCGTTCAGCTGATCTGGTCGCGCTGGCAGGAACAATTGCGCACGCGGCCGAGAACACCCGCCAGCGTATTTATCGGCGCGCGAGTTAGCAGCCAAGATCAGGGCACGATCACCGGCATGCAAACGCGCATCGCCACTTCGCCCACCAATCACGAATTTGGGCGTAGGCTGTTCGACAATAAAACCAGCTGGGCGGCGATGGATGATGTGGCCGGAAAACGCGATCCCATGGCGGTGGAGGGCGCAATGCCAGCCTATGCAATCGGAGATGTCTCGGTCGATCATGTGCCAGCCAATATTGGCCTGCCTACAGGGCGCATGCGCGGCAATGCGCACGGATATACCGCCTTTGCCACCGAGTGCTTCATCGATGAAGCAGCAGCGCGGTACAAACGCGAACCGCTTTCTTACCGTATATCTCTGCTGGGGTCAGACCTGCGTATGGTCGAATGCTTGCAGCGCGCGGCGCGGCTTGCAGGATGGGATGGCGGCGTAGAGCAAAGCGGGCAAGGGCTTGCCTGCCACAGGATTGGCGATTGGGATAATGGCGGGCGGATCGCCTGTGTTGCCTTTGCCCAAGCCGGAGAAGGCGGCGTAAAGGTCGCTCGGCTGGTCGCGGCGGTGGACGTAGGGCGTATCGTCAATCTGGATATTGCGCGCCAACAGATAGAAGGCGGGCTGATATTTGGCCTTGCGCAAGCGCTTGGCGCAAGCACACGTTATGCAGACGGTCTGCCAACCGCGCAAAGCCTTGGCCAAATGAACTTGCCGAAACTTGCTGATAGTCCGCAGGTTGAAGTGGATTTTGTGATGAGTAGCAAAACGCCGTTTGACCCGGGCGAACTGGGCGCTGTGGTTGCGCCGCCTGCCATCGCCAATGCGCTGCATTCCGCCACGGGGTTGAGACTGCGGCGATTGCCCCTACTTTCAGGGGGCTTATGACTTGGATTGAACCACAGCTCCCCGCCGACCACCCTCAGGTGCAAAGCGGCAATATCGGCCTGCTTGTCGTAAATCTTGGCACGCCAGAGGCAGCAGAGCCGCGCGCGGTGAAGAAATATCTCGGCGAATTTCTCTCTGATAAGCGCGTGATCGAAATTCCGCAGATTGTCTGGCAGCCGATCCTGCGCGGGATCATCCTGAATACCCGGCCTAAGAAAAGCGCAAAAGCCTATGCCAAGGTTTGGACCGAGGATGGCTCTCCATTGGCGTTCATTACCAAAGCTCAGGCAGAGGGGCTTCAGGATCGCCTAGGCGAAAAAGTGCATGTGAAATATGCCATGCGTTACGGCAATCCATCGATCCCTGATCAGATCACCGCCCTGCAAGAGGCTGGGTGTGATCGCATTTTACTGGCTCCGCTCTATCCGCAATATTGCGCTGCGACGACCGCAACCGTAGTTGATAAAGCCGCTGAAACTTTGGGCAAGCAGCGCTGGCAAGCAAGTCTGCGCACGCTTCCTCCGTATTACGATGATCCGCATTATATTGATGCATTGGCGGCAGATACGAAGCGCCAATTGGCCGCATTGGATTTTGTACCGGAAGTGCTGCTGCTCAGTTTCCACGGCATGCCGCAGCGCACGCTGGAACTGGGCGATCCGTATCATTGCCATTGCCGCAAAACTGCGCGCCTGCTGACGGAAACCTTGGCAAAAGATTCGCAATTTGCGGATTTGCGTATCGAAACCAGTTTCCAATCGCGCTTTGGCCCTGCCCAATGGCTAACCCCTGCTACCGATGATACGCTTGAAGCAGAAGGCGCAAAGGGCACCAAACGTCTCGCCATTGCAGCGCCCGGTTTTTCGGCAGACTGTGTTGAAACGCTGGAAGAGCTCGCGATCGAAGGCAAAGCGCAATTTCAAGAGGCTGGCGGAGAAGATTTTGCCGTGCTTTCCTGCCTCAACACGTCGGATGCAGGCATGGATATGCTTGAAGCATTGATGCGGCGCGAGCTTGCTGGCTGGATTTAAGGGTTTTCACAAGCAACGTATATAACTATGTTGGATGCCTCATCAGCCGATAGGATCCCCGCCATGGCGACGCTTGCCCAGCCTTCTGAAGAATTCATACCAGACCATTGGACTCAAAGACTATCAGAAGATGCGCTTTCGCATATTCCCGGCGATGAAGGTTGGCCGCTTGTCGGCAACACTTTCACCCAATTGGCCGATCCGCACGCTTTCACGCGGCGTATGGTCGAAAAATTCGGACCGGTTTACAAAGTGCATGCGTTTGGCGGCCATCACGTAAATTTGATCGGGCCCGATGCGCAGGAACTGGTTCTGTTCAACCGAGATAAGATTTTCTCCAGCGAGCAAGGCTGGGGGCCGGTGCTAGACCAATTGTTCCCGCGCGGGCTTATGCTGCTTGATTTCGATCACCACCGGATGGACCGGCGCGCGCTGTCGATTGCGTTTAAGCCGGGCCCGATGCGGCATTATTCCGGCGCGCTGAACACCGGAATCGCGCGCGAAGTTTCTAAGTGGGAAGGGGCCATGCTGTTCAATCCCGCGATCAAACAACTAACGCTCGATCTGGCAGCGGAAAGCTTCATCGGCATTCCGTGGGGTCCAGAAGCAGACAAAATCAACACGGCATTCGTCGATATGGTGCAGGCCAGCGTTGCTCCTGTTCGCAAGCCCTATCCCTTTACCAAGATGAAGCGCGGCGTTGATGGGCGCGCATATCTGGTCGATTATTTTACCGAGGAAACGCACCGGCGCCGCAAAGAAGGCGGCGGGCAGGACATGTTCAGCCAGTTTGCCACCGCCACACATGAAGATGGCACGCTGCTGCCTGTCGATCAGGTCGTCGATCACATGAACTTTCTGATGATGGCAGCGCATGACACGATCACTTCGTCTGCAACCAGCTTCATGTATCTGCTGGCGAAAAACCCTGAATGGCAGGCGAAATTGCGCGATGAAATTGTCGCTGTTACCGGCGGACCGGATGCTGATGGGGAAGCGCGCCCGCTCAACTATGATGATATGGGCAAGCTGGAACTGCTAGAAATGGCGTTCAAAGAGACATTGCGGCTTTATACGCCCGTGCCCAGCATGCCGCGCCGCGCGCTGAAAACATTTGAATTTGGCGGATACACTATCCCTGCCGGAACGCCGGTGAGCATTGGCACGCATTACGTGCATCATGACCCCGCGATTTGGCCGGACCCGTACACATTCGACCCAATGCGCTTTACTGATGAGGCGGTTAAGGCGCGGCATAAATACGCTTGGACACCATTTGGCGGCGGCGCGCATATGTGCATCGGGCTACATTTTGCTTACATGCAGATCAAAGTGCTGATGGCGCAAATTTTACAGCGTTATGAGGTTGTTGTGGCCGATGGCTATGAACCGGAATGGCAGGCTTGGCCTATCCCGCAGCCGAAAGACGGTCTGAAGGTCGAGTTTAAAAAACTCTAGAAATCCCAAGCGATCCCTTCGCGTTCCCAATCGCCATAGCGGGTGGGAGAAAGTTCGCGCGGTTCTTTATCATCCAAAACCTTCTCCGGCTTGGGCGGCGGATCATTGCTCCAATGCGCAGGCTTGGCGAAGTTTTCGGGACGTTTTGTGGCTCGCTCTGTCATGCGCCTAAAGATGGGGGCACTGGCGCGATCATGCAAGCACGTATAGGGGCGGCAGCCTATGGCCAAAATTTCAGGATTTCCCGCAAGGCGCGCCGCGCTTAAGATCACAGATGCCGTATTGCGGCGGGGTGAGACGATGGAGCAGGCAGAAGGCCCGGCTTTGTCCGGCATCCATGCGCCCGCTGACAGAGCTTTGGCGCGGGCATTGGCGGCAGAGGCTTTGCGGTGGCTGACCGATCTCGATTTGTTGATTGATAGCGCCACGAAAAAGCGTCTGCCCGATGATGCGAAAGCGCGCAGCGTATTGCGGCTGATGCTGGCAGGCTGGCTGCGGCTGGAAACGCCGCCGCACGCTGTGATTGCGACAGGGCTGGAGCTGCTTACTGGCGGGCCGCGCAGACTTGCTCACGGAGTATTCTCAACGCTTTCCAAGCAAGAGGTGACGCTGCCTGATGTGCCGACTTTGCCCGATAGTGTCATGGTGCGCTGGGGCGATTTGGCGGAAGATATTGCGAAGGGGCTAGGCGATCCGCCCGAACTTGATCTGGCTTTGAAAGACGCCTCGCAAACGCAAAGTATGGCGACTTCGATGGAAGGTGTCTCTCTTGCAGAGGGTCATCTGCGATTGCCGCGCGGTACCGCAATTGAAAAGCTGGATGGTTATAAAGACGGCGCATGGTGGGTGCAGGATTTGGCCGCGCAAATTCCGGTAAGCCTGCTGGGTAAGGGCGAGGGGCGAAACGTCCTCGACTTATGCGCGGCACCGGGCGGTAAAACGCTGGGGCTGGCCGCAGCAGGTTGGAATGTGACCGCGCTGGATATGTCAAAACGCCGCCTGGAACTGCTCAAAGACAATCTGAAACGAACAGGCCTGAAAGCATCGCCTGTGCGCGCTGATGCGCTGACGTGGGAACCGAAAAATCAGTTCGATGCGATCCTGCTCGATGCTCCTTGCACAGCCAGCGGAACATGCCGCCGTCACCCCGATGTGCTTCACCGGATTGGCGGGCGCCAGATTGAAGAGATGACGTCGATCCAATCGGCTCTGATTGAAAAAGCCGCCACATGGCTGAAACAGGGTGGAGTGTTGATTTACGCAGTGTGCTCTTTGGAAGCAGAAGAGGGCGAGGAACAGGCCGAACGCATCCCAGAAACAACGGGGCTGGAACTCAAACCCGTTTCCGCTGAAGAGCTTCCCGCGGGCCTAAAACCTACAAAGCAAGGTTGGGTCCGAACCCATCCCGGCATGCTAAAAGAGCAAGGCGGGCTGGACGGGTTCTTTATCGGACGCTTTGTGAAACCCTGACGTTCGAAGAAGCGACTTTTCTACAGGCACAAAGCTGCGCTAATTCGCGGGCATGCCATCCGCAAGCCGCACTTTCTTGCTACCCGTTTTCGGCAAGAAAATTGGGGCGAGGTTTTGTCCCAATGACTGGGTAACATGTGTAACTTAAAAGAACGCGGCTCGGGGCGTTTTACCCCTTCACTTTGGCTGCATAATTCTTTTGAAGCTTGGCGAGTTTCGGCGGAATTGTCGCTTGGCAATAGGGATTGCGTTGACCCTCACCTTCCCAATATTCCTGATGATACCCCTCAGCAGAATACCAAGCGTGAGATTGCGTGTCGCCTGACAACCCTTCGATGGTGGTAACGGCAGTTCCATCATTATCGGCATTCCAGCGGGCAATGGCGGCCTCTGCCTCAGCGCCTTGCGTTCCATCTAGCGGGAAGATCGCGCTGCGATATTGCGTGCCAATGTCGTTCCCCTGACGGTTCAACTGGGTTGGATCATGCGTGCCCAAAAACACATCGTAAACTTCAGCAAGGCTGATTGCATTAGGATCAAAGGTCAGGCGGATACCCTCGGCATGGCCAGTGGAGCCGGTGCAAACCGCTTTGTAAGTCGGGTCTGCTACATCGCCGCCGATATAGCCGCTTTCCACCTCAGTAATGCCGGCGCACATGCGAAAGATCGCCTCTGTGCACCAGAAACATCCGCCTGCGATGATCGCTTGATTTTGGGTCGTCATTTGCCTGAACTCCTTGCTGCATTATCAGATAGGGAGCGCGGCGCGGTTTGTCATCGCCCCTTGTCATCAGGACCCTAGCGATTAAGAACATCGCCAATGCAATTAACCAAAGGGGATCCCCAACTCATGAAAAATGCAATTCTGTCTTTGGCCGGTGCGGCCACAATCGCGCTCTCCGCCCCTGCAATCGCTGATGGTCATGCCACTGATCCTGCGCTGGCCGCGGTGCTGGCATCGCCTGACCGTGCAGAAGAAGCCAAGCGTGACAAATATCGCCGTCCTGCCGAAACGCTGCATTTCTTCGGAGTGAAATCCGATATGACTGTCGTGGAATACGGACCCGGTGGCGGCTGGTACACCCGCGTTCTGGCGCCCTACATCACGCCAAATGGCAAATATATCGCGATCAATGGCGATAGCGACGCGCGCTCTTACACCACGCGAGCCCGCGAAGCTCGCGCTAAAGGTTGGACCGAACGGTTCAAATCCGGCCTTGCTGAAATGATGGGCGGCAAAGCAGAAGATGTGAATGCGTTTGAGATTGATGAAGTGCCAGAGGAAATGGCGGGAACTGCTGACCGCGTGCTAATCTTCCGCAGCATGCACGGCCTCAATATCGGCAATAGCGGCGACAGCGTATTGAAAGCGGCCCGCAAATTGCTGAAAGATGACGGCATGATTGGCGTTGTACAGCACCGCGCACCAAAAGGCGCAAGCTACAATGAGTATGGCGCACGCCAACGCGGATACATGCGCAAGCAAGATGTTGTCGCGATCTTTGCAGCCAATGGCTTTGAGCTTGCCAAGGAAAGCGAGATCAATGCCAATCCCAAAGATCCCGCCAATTGGGAACGCGGTGTTTGGACTTTGCCCCCAGTGCTGGCCACAGGCAAAGATGATGCAAAGCGCAGCGAATATCTCTCCATCGGTGAAAGCGACCGGATGACTTTGCTGTTCAAGAAAGCGGATTAAGCAATTGCAGGAGGGCGGAACATGCGCGATTCTAAGCGCGGCGTAACGCTGGCCGCCCTCCAATTGCCTCTCGCACTGACGGATGAGGCGGATAACATCGCGGCTGTGGCTGAACTGGTTGAGCAGGCTGCTGCACGCGGGGCAGAGATTGTTCTGCCGCCTGAACTCTTCAGCGGGCCTTATTTTTGCCGGACAGAGGATGAGGCGAATTTTGCGCTTGCTCGGCCCACAGCCGAACATCCCAGCGTTATCGCTATGCGCGCTCTTGCGAAGAAATTGCATGTCGCGATCCCCACCAGTTTCTTCGAACGCGACGGGCACCATTATTACAATTCTGTCGCGATGATCGGCCCTGACGGCGAAGTGATGGGCACATACCGGAAAAGCCATATTCCCGATGGACCGGGCTATGAAGAAAAGTTCTATTTCCGGCCCGGCAATGACGGTTTCAAAGTTTGGGACGTGCCGCTTTGTGATGGAGCGAAAGTGCGCATCGGCGTGGGTATTTGCTGGGACCAATGGTATCCCGAAGCTGCGCGGGCCATGGCGTTGATGGGCGCAGAAGTGCTGCTTTATCCCACAGCCATCGGCTCAGAGCCTTATGATGCTGATCTAGACACCAGCCGTATGTGGCAGCGCGCGATGCAAGGCCATGCGGTATCAAATTGCATGCCAGTCGTTGCGGCCAATCGGATTGGTTCAGAGGGTGAAGGGGAGGGCGCTCAAACCTTTTACGGCCACAGCTTCATCACTAATGAATGGGGCGATAAAGTCGCTGAATTTGGGGCTGATGAAGAGGGCATCTTGGTCGCGGGCTTGGACCTAGACGAAGCAGCCAAACACCGCGCAGGCATGGGCTTCTTCCGCGACAGACGGCCTGAACTCTATGGCCGCTTGGCGCAGGACATTTGAACCAAAACATATGAACGCGCTTTATCTGATTGGGCTTGGTTCCAATATGCGTCATCCGCGCATTGGTAGCCCGCGACATGTAATTGGGGCCGGTGCGGGTGCTATGGTCGATGCTGGATTAGACGTGCTTGCCATCTCAAAAGCGATTTCAAGCCGGCCACTTGGCCCTTCGCAGCGCACTTATACCAATGCCGTGGCTGCAATTGAGGCTGAGCTTAGCCCGCCAGACTTGCTGGAGTTGCTGCACGATATTGAGGATGCGTTTGGACGGAGCAGAATAGGCCAAAGGTGGCGCTCGCGCACGCTCGACCTTGATATTCTGCTTTGGAGCGGCGGCATTTGGCAGTCGGCCGACTTACAAATCCCGCATCCTGAAATGGCTAGACGTGATTTTGTGATTGGCCCCGCCGCACAGATTGCGGGCGAATGGCGTCATCCGCTATTGGGACTGACTTTAAACCAGATCAATGCCCGCCTAATCCGTCCAAATTAGCTTCAGACAAAAGAAAAGGGCCCGACCAACCGGCCGGGCCCCTTACTCGCTTAGAAGACCAATTCTTAAGCTGTAAGCCTACTTATGCAGCGGCTTTACGGCGACGCCAGCCAAGGCCGAGCGCTGCAAGTGCAAGACCGAACAGGCCGAGCATGCCAGGTGCAGGAACGTCAACAACAGAGAAACCGCCGATTGACTTCACATAGTCACCGCCAGTGATTGGATCACCCCAGTGCGACCACAGGTTCACGCGGTCACTGCCGTTGAAGATAAGCTTCTGAGCGTGGGTTGTGTCGTTGTCAGTGGTTACAACGCCATTGATGATGCGTGTGCCATCAAGCGATGTTAGGATTGTCATGAACGATGGGTTCTCACCGCCAGTAAAGTTGGCAAGGTCAGGGCTAGTGAAGCTGGCGTCGATACGGTCGCCGACCCATGTGCCTGAAGCTGTGTCAGTGTCGATGGTCAAAACATCGCCATTGGTCATTTCATATTCAAAGATTGTTGCAGATGCCGGCGCTGCTGCTGCCATTGTTGTGGCGGCAAGAGCGATCGCTGCTGTTTTAAAGAACTTAGCCATTATACTTCCCCTTAGCGTTTCGGGCGCAACCCCTTCATCAAACTGAGCCAGATTATAGCTGGCGGTGGTAAACGGAAAGATGCAAAGGGCGTGCCATTCTTGCTCAAACCCGCAGTTTTCGGGGGTTTTAAAGGTTAACGCTCCAAAGCCGGTGCGCCGATTTGTCAAGAAACCCGACAGAATTTTGTTAACTCGCGTAACTTTACCGCTATTTTAAGAACCGCGCTTTATGACGCGCCAAATGACTATTCGAACTTCTTTGCTTCGCACACTCGCGGTTTCATCGCTGGCTCTCTCTCCGCTTCTGGTTTCATGCGATAGTGAGCCTTCCGATCCTATGGAGGCAGCGCGTGCATCTTTTGATGCAGGCAAGGCGCGAATTGCGTTGGCCCAAGCCAGCAAAGCGATCGAAGCCAATCCGCAAAGTGCCGAAGCGCGCATGCTGGCGGCTGAGATTGCGATGGCTCTTGGCAATGCGGATCGTGCGATCACTGAACTAAAGCAGGTGGCGCCCGATGCGCCAGAGGCAGCCGAGGCCAAATTGAGGCTGGCAGCGGCACATCTCGCCAATGGCAATATGCGCATGACCAAGCAATTGCTTGATGGCGTTCCGCTGGACAGTGCGTATGCCTATTTCGTGAATGCCAGCTATCTGATGGCAGAGGGCGATAATGGATCGGCCTTCTCTTTGGTCTCACAAGGTCTGGAAGATTTCGCGCAAGATCACCAATTGGTCACGTTGGATGCGCAGCGCCTGTTTATGAGCGCAAAGCCGCAAGAAGCCGCGGACCGGCTTTCGCCAGTATTGTCGGTATCTCCAGCAGTGCCAGAGGCACATATGCTTGCGGGCCAAATGTTGCTTAACAATCGCGAACCTGTGCGCGCTCAGGAACATTTTGAAAAAGTCCTTTCCGTGCGTCCAGCACGGCAAACCGCTATGCTAGCGATGGCCGCAATTGCGCGTGATCGGGGCAATGAGACAGAGGCTGCGCGTTGGATCAATGAAACCAACAAATATGGTACGCCGCAGCCGCTCGGACTGCTGTTTGCTGCACAAATGGCTTACGATGGCGGAGATATGGACCGAGCGAATGAATTGCTCGAAAAATTCCCACCCGAGCTGGCCCGTCTGCCGCAATATCAGCGCTTGGCTGGCTTTATCGCTGCTGCGCGCGGTCAGCGCCAAGTCGCGATCAACGCGCTGCTGCGTTACACTGAAAGTACTGATGGCGATGTATTGGCTCGGCGCTTGCTTGCGGAAAATCTTGCTGCGCAGAAGAAATTTGACGAGGCATGGGATGCGCTCAGTCCGGTTGTGAGCCACCCTCAGGCAGATGGTGCGACACTGATCCTTGGCCTTCGTCTTGCTGAGCAAACAGGCCAAGGTGATCCCGCTGCGATTCGCGCAGCCCTTTCGCGCCGCGATAAAGCGCCATCCATTGCAAAACCGATGATCGAGGCTGGCAAAGCCATTCGCGCAGGCGATTGGGCAAAGGCTGATGCGATCTATGCACCATTGACGCAGGGTAAGGGCGCAGGCGATCCTGCGCTGCTTAATAATGCAGCGGCGGTGAAATCGAAATTGGGTGAGCATGAAGCGGCCGTCGCATTGGCCCGGCAAGCATTGAAGCTTGCTCCCTCCAGCCCTGAAATAATGGACACGTTGGGCTGGGCGATTTGGCAAAGCGGGACTGCGCCAGCAGAGGCTCGTTCGCTGCTTGCAAAGGCGCGCAGTGCGGCTCCAAACAACCGCGAAATTGCTAGCCGCTATGCGATTGTGCACGCACAAAGCTAAGAAAATTTTTGTGCTTTCCAATTTAGATGCACGATTATCTTGACCGCAGCGCGCGCGCTGCTTAGGGGAGCGCTCTTGTCGGCGACTACCAACACAGCCGACCACCCCGTGGGGGCCCTTAGCTCAGTTGGTAGAGCAACTGACTTTTAATCAGTAGGTCGCTGGTTCGAACCCAGCAGGGCTCACCACTAAGTCCTTGTTTTTAAACAATAAGGCACTCTTCCCGTCTGCAAACCAGTTTATGCCGCTATTTCCGGGGCTTTGCAGCCGCGTGTTTCTCGCTGATCCCAAGTGGAGACCAAACGACCTACTGAATCGCGTTACAAATGAGCAAAGTTCTCCCAGCTCGATTTGGTGACCTACTAACGGTTTCGCTGAGTTGAGGCAGCCGTCTGCCCATACTCAGTTTGCTTCGATACCACGAAGTTGCAAGCCAAAAAGCAATTGCTGAAGCCGAAGGCGGCCTGCTCATTCTCGTGACCGCAACTGCCCAAAGCCGCCTATCCGCTAACCACCCAATTGCGGACGTTGGAAGCGCAGTGCAAAGGGACCATGCATTGACTGCTTGTTGTTGCTAAAACGCTCGGGTTATTTTCTACAGTAACGGGAAAGTTTGTGACCTTACCAAAACTCATGTCGGGCGTAGTCCTCACTGCGCATGGAGGTCCTGAAACGCTCAAGTGGGGCGATGACTTGCCGGTTCCAGAGCCTTCTGCTGGTGAAGTCCTGATCAAGGTCAGCGCGGCTGGGGTGAACAATACCGACATAAACACACGCACCGCTTGGTATTCGAAAAGAGGCGCGAAAGCGCAAGATGCAACTTGGTCGGGGTCGCCTATTTCTTTCCCTCGCATTCAGGGCATCGATGCTTGCGGTGTTATTGCCGCGGTTGGCGAAGGCGTATCGGCACAGCGTGTCGAAGAAAGGGTTTTGGTCGAGCCCTGTCTGCTTGAGGCCGACGCGAAAACGTTAGATACACCGTGGTTCTTCGGGTCGGAATGTGATGGAGCATTTGCCCAATATACCCGCGTAGCTGCGCGCCATGCTTATCTAATCGATAGCGACTTGTCGGACGTGGAATTGGCATCCTTTCCTTGTTCCTATTCAACCGCAGAGAATATGCTGACACGTGCTGGAGTATCTGCGGGCGAAACAGTTCTCATTACAGGGGCATCAGGAGGGGTGGGATCGGCAGCTGTGCAGTTGGCTCGTGCACGTGGAGCCACAGTCATCGCTGTGACTAATGCCGCCAAATCGGAAGCAATTCGCGAACTGGGCGCAAGCCGGACTCTATTGCGCACGGACAATTACGTTTCTGAGCTCGGAGCCAAAAGCGTGGATGTGGTGATAGATCTAGTTGCGGGAGAGAAGTTCTCAGCCTTGCTTGATGTTCTTGATACTGGCGGAAGATATGCCGTGGCAGGAGCGGTTGCCGGTCCACTTGTCGAGCTTGATATTCGAACGCTCTATCTGAAGGACCTTAGTTTTTTCGGCTGCACAGTCCTGGAGCCTGAGGTTTTTGGCAGCCTGATCAATCTGATCGAAACGTCAAAAATCAAACCACTTGTGGCAGACACTTTCGCCCTTCGAGACATCGATGCAGCCCAGCGAGCCTTTGCTGAAAAAGGCTATGTGGGTAAAATCGTATTGAAAGTCGGCTAGTAGCGCGTTCCTATAGGTCCGCTTCCACCCTCAAAAAGCGGACGCTCAACGGTAACACGGCGGGAGCTAGAAGCTGACTGGCAGCTAGCTAGCTTTCGACACTAAGAGCGGTAGTTCTGCCAACGACGCAATTGCAGACGTTTGTGATTTCGTGAATATTGCTGAAATGAAGATATTGGTATTTGAAGCTGAAACGCTTGTTGGAGAAGCGGTAGTCTTCGCACTTGATCCGCCGATGTGTGTTGCAATGGCAAAATTTCAACCATCGAGTGCATATGATGTTAAGAGGCATGCCAACGTCATCGAGGGCGATTATGTCGCAGATCGGGGCGACATCCTTCGACTTGAAAGGCACGACAGGTCAGCACTCAAAAGCGAAGCAATTTCAATCCAAGATTTTTCATCGATAGATGAGATTGAGCTCCATATCCTTGGTATCTACGAACCGAACTTCAATGAGTTGTTCGTAAATCATCCGGATTTCAAAACTTACTGGAACACGGACTGATTTTCATTTTCAGTTTCTGCATCATATTTGCGTGCTAACTCGACCCATTTGTGGAAACAATGTCCCTAGTGAAGTTCGGCAGGGTATGGGTCTCTAAACGCGGCTTTGAAAGCCAATGCGGCACAAATTGCAATCTCGGCAGCCAAGCGCATTTTACGAAAAGGTGAGGACGTCTCGCGCCATTCGATACTTATCAATCGGTGCTTTGCCCAAACGTGCCCCCTAGCTGCAGCGTTTTGGATTAGTTCGCGACCTTTCCTTCTATCCGCGTCGCAATCGGCGTTCTCGAACAAGCCCCAGCCAAACCAGTACATGCAGCCAATGTGACCGCGCATAGCTCCTTTCTCAAAAGCATCTGCTGCATCAGCTTTCTTCTCCATCGTTTGAAGCAATCCACCCATTCGATAGAATGTGTCAGGCTCATCAGCAGTGGAGGCTATCCGATAGTAATGTATTGCCTTGTCTGCATCCTTTGCAACGTGGTGGCCATACTCGAACATCCAGCCAAGTCTGACCGCCGCCCACTCGAAACCTTCGTCCGCGGCTTCCTGCAACAAAGGATAGCCTCTGTGGAGACGCGCCCTTCTTTGCGGCGATCATCTTTCCGGCCCAATGCACCTAATTGGCGAAGCTCCGACTTGGTCAGTCTACCGAACTTCTGTTCTTGATAGTATGATGCCAAAGCTCGAACCAGCAATGCCGCGCTAAGAGCTGGCGGGGCGGGCGTTCCATAAGCACTGCGCCAAGCTAGACGCAGCTCAGCGGGTTTCATCGTTTCGAGCGCGGCGATCTTTGCTTCTGTATCCATGACCGTCACACATGCTCGAAGCTGCGCACTAGTCGAGTGGATTGTGCTTAGTTCTGATCTTTGCAGTGGACTTGGCCGTACATTCGAGCATTCCGGTGCTTATGGATGACATAGACAGTGAACTCATCAACTTGCTCTGCACCAAGATCGGCATGCTGATGGAGGATCACAGTGGTCAAGCTCTGACGCTCGGGAGTATGTCGGCTGACGAGCGAAAGGCGTCGCTAGGGGGCCTCGGGCAAGCATCAGCTAAGATCGCCGCACTTGTGAAGGCTGCTCTTTCAATTTCTGAATGACTGCAATGCGCCCTAGTGTCGGACATCGTCACCCAAATTCTTAAGCCCTGAAAGCAGACATTCTAAGTGGCCAGCCCTATACAATATGAACAAGCAAAAATTGTCCTGCCACTCAACTTATTTTCTCAATTTGCACCAAACCTGCTTACCAGATGCAAAAGTCACTTTCTACATTTGTTGAGACCCTATTCAGTATTTCCTGCTAATATTTGCAGCTAATCAACATGCAAGTAAGGCGAGTCGAAACCCTTGGACGGGATTACAGAGCTCAAACAGCGGATGCTGTTCCATGAACGTGCTCATGCTGCGGCGGGCATGGGACATTTTGTGCTCGATCCCGCATCACAAACTATCGAATTGTCATCATGGGTTCGCGAGAATTTGGGCCTCCACGATCTGCCGATTCCGCTTGAACGATTGCCGGAGATTATCGCTCCGGATGATCGCTCGCATGTTACTCAAGCAGTTGCGAAGGCAATGTCCTCAAAAGCTGAGTTTGAGTTTGAGGCCAAGGTCGTCACGGTGCACGGCTTAACCCGTGTTCAAAAAGTAAGCGGCATTGCTGCCTTCGATAATCCCGAAACGCAATCAGGCCTCGTCGGGTATTTCGGTATCGTCCGCGATGTAACTGAAGAAAAAGCAAGCCAAAAAAGCCTTAGCATCGCCAATGAAGAAGCGAAACGAGAGCTTGCTGCGAGAACCAATGTTTTGGCAGTCGTGTCGCATGAAATCCGGACACCTCTTGGCGGGATTCTTGGTATAATTGACCAACTTAGAAACGAGCAATCTCTCACAGAAAGAGAGCGTGCTCTTCGCCTCATCGAAGATTCCTGCGACGCTTTGCTTGATACGCTTGATGGATTGCTACAGCAGACGCGCATTGGTCACGATCTCAAAAACCTTGATACCAAGCCATTTACGCCCAAGGCTGTTGCTCAAAGGGTTGCAGAATTGTTCCGCCCATTGGCGCGCCGCAAAGGCATCCGGATTGAAATTGAATGCTCTTCCGAAGATCAAGCGATTGGTGATCCAGCACGTTTGCAACAGATTATCGCTAACCTTGTTTCTAACGCCGTAAAATTCACGCATTCTGGCGAAGTGCGCATATTGGTCACTCGGCTAACTTCTGATTCTAATCATTGGACATTTGCCGTAGCTGACACAGGGTCAGGCATGGACAGAAAGAGAGCCGCTTCAGTCTTTGAGGCATTTGGGCCCAGCAACGCGGACACCCTGGGCAGGAACAATGGCGCGGGACTTGGCCTTTCAATCACCAAAGAACTCGTTGATCTAATGCAGGGAACTATCAGTGTAAAAAGCGAGCTTGGCCAAGGGTCAACCTTCACGTGTTGTTTGCCGCTCGTACCGTTCCAAAGTGCTGACGATAGCGCCGGCGGATCAGTGCGAGGGGCCGCCTTTGTGCATGTTGAAAGCGCGTCCCACCGAATTCAAATTGAGGCAGCTGCCAATCGGATTGGGCTAAATACATTCGACTTGGCTGATTTTGAGAGTGCTATTCTACCCGAGGAACAACCCGCCGTCTTGATTGTGGATGCGCACCTCTCCCACGAGATTGCTAAAAAGCATATAGGCGCAGAAAGTCCGCAAATTATCCTCATTGATGGTGCGGAAAATTGCGAGATTGAGATTGGGCTAGAAAAATGTGCGACACGTATAGAGCACGATGACCTGACGCTTGAGCTGGCGAAATTATTTGAAAGCAAACCAATTGTCGTCGTTTGAAGAACTCCCTCTTGAAGAACGTGCTCGGATTCTAGCCATCCGTTTGGACCGGGCAGAACGCGCTCTACTAGAGACCGAAACGGCTCTCGAATCGCGTATGCGGGAATTGGACAGTGCCAACAAGGAACTAAGCCGCCGCGAGAGTGAACTGGCGGAACGATTGAATATTGAAAGCCGTCAATTGCTGGCCGCACTTTCGACGGCGAATATGGCGACAATTTATGGTGAGAAAGATAGTTCGTTTTCTGCATCTGGCGAGGCGGCGCAATTGCTGGGGCTTGAGCCGCTTACGGAGCTGACCCCTGACCTTTTGATCAAAGCCATTCATCCTTTAGATAAAGAGAGGATTATCCGGTCAGCGACAGAGTTTTTTACTAAGATGACGCCGGCTAAAGATCATGTTTTTGAACATCGGATCAAGCGTTATGACACAGGTGCTACCCATTGGCTAAGTTGGGTCATTCGCCGCGAGTTGGTGCAGAAGGATCGGCCAGCTGCAACCTATGGAACTGTTAGAGACATCACCCTGAGCCGCGCGAATGAACGTGGCGTCAAAGCTTTGCAATTGCGCGCGGAACGCCGAGTCGAAGAGCTTGACCGGCTGAGCGGGCAGCTGACCAGTGAAAAAGAGAAGACTGCAAAGGCCTTGGCCATTCGCACCAAATTTTTGACTGAAATGGCTCATCAAATTCGAACCCCGCTTGGATCTTTGACCGGTGGGCTGGAATTGCTTTCTGACCAACTGGATCCAAAGAATGCTGATTTTGCGGTCGTAAAGGAAGCATCCGATCGTTTGGTTGAGATAGCTTCACAGCTCATCAAGCAGGCCGATATTCCCGCAGATGATAGCGAAATACTGGCAACGCATGAGGTACTGGAACCCAAGGGCTTCATAGAAAGCGAGAAGACGCTGGTTCAAGCACCAAAAGTGTTGCTGGCAGAGGACACTGAAAGCAATCGATATGTCATTGAGCGCATGCTGACAGGTTTCGGCTGCGAAGCAACAGCGGTCACCAATGGTGTTGAGGCTGTTGAATCCGCTAAGAAGAACAAATTTGATCTCATCCTCATGGATGTAATGATGCCGTTGATGGATGGAGAGCAGGCAACCAAAGTGATCAGGGATTTGAGCGGGCCCGTTTCCAAAATCCCAATTATCGGTGTTACAGCGCATAGCCTTAAAGCAGAGCGGGAGCGCTTGCTTGCTGCGGGCATGAATGCAGTCTTGACCAAGCCATTGCGGCGAGAAACGTTAGAATCCGCAATCACATCGGCCATGCTTGCCGGTAATTCTGCTCCTTCCAATAGCGCTAAATTTGATCATGAAGTTTTCCAGCGCGTCTTTTTTGATCTGCCTGCGGCATACCGGGACCGGATGCGCACAGCGGCGAAGAAAGACATTAGCGATTATGGTGCAGCCGTGCTTGATGCCGCTGTATCAAACGATAACGAGGCGATATCCAAAGCCTCCCACAGTCTGAAAGGCGTTGCTTTGAACGTCGGGGCTATTGGGATCGTCGAGCAGTTAAGCCTTTTTCGCGAAAACTGCGACAATGGAACGGCAGCCTCTACCACAGCCTTAAGAAGCGAGATTGCCTCTAGCCTATTGGCCTTTGACGATCTCTTCGAGGCTTTGGTTGGAAGTGATCAATAAGCTCCCCGTCCGCCCAACACTGCGCGCGGCGTTGACAACAACAGCTTGATATCAACCCAAACACTCACGCGCTTAAGATAGGCACGGTCCATAATGGCCTGCCGCGCAAAGGGTATTTCTGCACGGCCGCTGACTTGCCAAGTACAAGTGATACCAGGCTTGCCATATAGGCGCTGCCATTGGCGGCCCTCGTAATTGACCACTTCGCCAGGCAAAGCCGGACGCGGTCCAACCAGCGCCATTGATCCGCTCAACACATTGAAAAGCTGGGGAAGCTCATCGATCGAAAACCGGCGGATGAATTTACCAGTCCGAGTAATTCTCGGGTCTTCTCGCATCTTAAAGCATGTGCCGCTGCGATCTGACTGGGCGATGAGTGCTGCCCGCCTTGCCTCGGCATCTTGGTACATAGATCTAAATTTGATCATTTTGAAGGGAGAACCATCGGCGCCAATTCGCGTCTGTTTGAAGAATACAGGCCCCCTATCCTCCAGCCAAATCGCGGCCGCTGTAAGAATAAAAAGCGGCAGTAGGCACAGTATCATCGCAAGAGACACCAAAATATCAATGCCTCGCTTTGCGCCCAAATTGGCGCTTTTACGAAATTGGGATAGTCTGGCTGCTTCTAGTGCAGCATAGCTTAGGAAGGCCGCATTACCCCAAATGTAGCGCTTAGCCATGCGGCGCGGCTCCATTGCCAAACGCCAAACCCACTCGCTCTTGAAGCGGCGGACCAATGCAGGTGCGCGCGGAATTCGTCCGGCGTAATAGTCAAATAGCCCGCCGACGCCCATAGCCACTGGGACTTCCAGTCGGTCGAGATTGCGTTCTATCCATTTTTCCTGAAGCGGAACCCCTAGGCCCACCAAAAGCAGCGAAGACTGGGATGCATTAATCTGAGCGATCAAAGTTTCTTCTTCGGCCTTGTCGAAATAGCCTGAATGTGTGCCACTGATTTTCAAACCCTGATATTGTGACTGTGCCCATTCACCCGCGCCCTCTGCGATGCCGGGGTCGCCGCCCAACAGAAAGATGCTAGCGCCACGTTCTTGTGCATGGGAGCACAAATCAGGGAACAGGTCAGTACCATTGAGGTTGTCGGTCAGCTCTTGGCCTTGCATTTTTGCGGCGATCTCAATTCCAATACCGTCCGGCAATAGAAGGTCGCTTGAATACAGCGCTTCGCAATATTCCTCATCCTTGCGGCTCACATTGATGCAGTGGGCATTGATGAAGTTGATCGACGTCTTCGTCTTTGATTGCGAAAGAGCAACGATGTGCCGAGCGATCTCATCGCGACCAGCTTGCACTAAAGGCAAGTTGAACAATGGCACTGTTGGCCATTGCCGGTCAGGCGCGATGCGTGTTTCAAAGGTAAGGTAATCCAACGTATTATAATGAGTGGCTGACAATTTATGCATTTGAACGGCTCCAGAAATGTGGTTGCCTCAGAAGTCGCAAGCGTCGTGCCAAACTCATAATATTATGATTTTAAATGACAAAACCCCATAGTTGATTTGAGTGTTCTCAGATTGACTAGCCAAATTCGCATTTTGGCACAGAAAATTTCGCAATTTGCGAATTGCAGCTTTCGATTTGCGAAAATTCTCTGTGCCAAATTTAGAAAACCCTAGAATTCGGCCATTTTTGAGTTTGGCACGGAAGTTGAAACCTTGGCTTTGAAACAAGCATGAGGAACAAATGAACGCCATCGCCGCCAAATTGAAAAAGCCTTCGGGGCTGCACCCATTCATCAATGGTGTGCTGGCCTATGGCAGCGCAGAGGCATTCACTCGCATCGTCCGGCTTGCGGCAATTTTGGTTGTCTCACGCCAAGTGTCGCCAGAAATGCTGGGCACTGCGGCTCTTGCGTTGAGCATTTTTGAGCTCATCCGTGTGTTTGCAAATGTTGGTATTGGTCAGCGCATAATTGTAGCCGGTGACGATGAAGTCGAAGCTATAAGTCAATCCGCCCACCGCCTTTTCTGGATCGTATGCATCGCAGTTTGCACTTTGCAATTGCTTGCAGCCGCTCTGACGTGGACGATCTGGCAAGCGGGAGAAGCAGCTGCGATGCTGGCATTTTTGGCGGCAGTCTATTTGTTCATGCCGGCAGGCCTGGTGCAAATTTTTCGTGCCATGCGCCTCCAAAAAATGGGTGCGACCGCCCAGGTTGCTGCAGTACAAAATGGTGCCGACTGCGTTTTGACACTCATCTTGGTGCTGATCTGGCCGAGCGCTTGGGCGATTGTACTACCAAAAGTTTTGACGGCTCCGATTTGGCTAATCTTGGCCCGGCGTACTTTCACCTGGCGCGCTGACCAAGCGATTGCTGGCGCTCCGTATTCTGCATTCAGGTCGTTTGGTCCAGCCATTCTCGGATCAGAATTATTGGGTGCAGCACGGTTGCACGGGGACAAGCTCCTGATCGGCGCGATGCTCGGCACAGAGGCGCTGGGATTGTATTACTTTGCGTTCAATGCTGGTCTGGGGATTGCTCAATCCTTTGTCGCGGCATGCAATATGGTTTTGTTCCCGCATTTGGCTCACCAATCATCTGCCAATCTTGAGCGTGAGTTTCGTGTCTCCTTTTTCATAGGGCTGGCTTTCCTAACCCCGCTCGTGGCGGGTCAGGCTCTGCTTGCACCCTGTTATGTGCCGATTGTCTTTGGCGAGCATTGGGCGGCAGCTGCGCCATATTTGGCGATACTAAGCTGCGCCGCATTGCCGCTTTATGCCGGTTCGCTGCTCGGTGCACGTCACCGCGCTAGCGGCAATCCTTATGCTGAAACTTCACTGATGGCCGTGGGAACAGTCGCTGCTCTGCTTGGCCTAGTGATCGGCGCAAAATTTAGCCTTGCCGATGCTTGCACCGGTTTCGGCGCTGGTTTGGCGGCAGTCTTTCTTACCGCTGCAACCATGCAACTTTCCCGCAATTCCAAAAAATCTAGCATGTTCAAAGGAGACATTTGATGTCTAATCCGACTTTTTCCGTAATCATCCCAGCCTACAACGCGGCTACCACTCTGCGCAGCACTGTTGAAAGTGCTCAAAAGCAAACGATCAAGAACATTCAGATCATTATCGTGGATGATGGATCAACGGATCAAACAACTCAAATCATGCTGGAGCTTGCTAGCGAAGACCCGCGTATCCGCGCGATCTCACAAAGCAATTCAGGGGTATCTGCAGCCCGCAATTTTGGCGCAAAAATGGCACGAGGGCGCCTCTTGGCTTTTCTTGATGCTGATGATCAATGGCAACCGGATAAATTGGTATACCATCTTGCTATTCACGAAGCTGACGAACTGATCGATGCAAGTTTTGCGAAGGTCGCATTTTGCCCCGAAAAGAATGGCGAAATTGTAGATGGTCGGAGCGTCTCGGCAACACCATACGGTTATATCGACCTGTCAGACGTATTGATTGAAAATGCTACTTGCACGACATCCAACTTAGTGATCGATGCCGTGGCATTTGCGGAAATCGGCGGTTTCGATGAAAGTCTACGTTACGCTGAAGATCAAGAGCTGCTTGTCCGCCTCATTGAGCAAGGGAGGCTAATTAGAGGTATCTCAGCATGCCTCGTCAAATATCGGATGAGTGAAGATGGCCTGTCATGTGATTTTGAAGCGATGCTTCACAATTGGCGTAGCTTTGCAGCTGAGTGGCTAGGAAGCGAAGAGCTCGCGAAGGCCGAGGCTATCTATTGCCGATATCTGACCCGGCGCGCCCTTCGGTCAGGAGCTGAAATTTCTGTGGCCCGATCATTGGTTCGGCGCGGTTTGCGGTCGGACAAGCAGACATTTCTGTCAGGCGGTAAACGCAGCCTGCTGACACTCAGCGGCGCAATCGCCGGAGGCGCCATGCCCGCCGCTATGCGCCGCTCCGTCTTTGCTTAATACAAAAATTCTCCAAGGAAAAATCATGACCAATCCCAAAATCTCTGTCGTAATGCCCATTTTTAATGTCGAGCCTTATGTTGCCGATGCGATTCATTCTGTCTTGCTCCAAAGCTTTGAAGACTTCGAACTGATTTGTGTTGATGATGGCGGAACAGACCGTTCGATGGAGATCGTTCAAGAGTTTACGGATCCCCGCATCCGCATTGTTAGCCAGGCAAATATGGGTTTGGCCGCAGCACGAAACAGCGGCATCGCACATGCGAACGGTGAATTCGTGGCATTGCTGGATTCAGATGATTGCTGGCACAAAGACAAATTGATGCTGCACTTTATACATCTGACAGCCAATCCGCAGGTCGGCGTGAGCTATGCTGGTTCACGTTTCATCGATAAAAACGGCGCAAAGTTGGATGTCGCAATGCGGCCCAAGATTGGTCCAATTTCTTCAAGCGATATCCTCTGCCGCAACCCCATTGGTAACGGAAGTGCACCTGTTCTGCGACGCGATCATTTGGAGCGCGCCGCCTATATGCATGCTGAGATAGCGAACAGAAAATGCTGGTTCGATGAGAGTTTCCGTCAGTCTGAAGACATTGAGATGTGGGTGCGACTAGCTGTGAAACACGGTGTGCTTTTCGAGGGCATTGGCGGGCTTTTAACAGAATACCGGATCATCGCCGGAGCTCTGTCAGCCAATGTAGTCAAACAATATCTAAGCTGGAACCGTATGCTGCGTAAAACGGCTGAATATGCTCCGGAATTTACTGCAAAGCATGGTGATCGCGCGCGCGCTTACCAGTTGCGGTATCTCGCTCGCCGTTCGTTGCAGCTCGGTAATGTGGTACTTGCAAGGGATTTCCTTGCCCGTTCGTTCAAGTTGAAGCCAAAAATCATAATTGAAGAACCTCGCAAGTCCGTAATTACAAGCGGGGCAGTTCTTGCTGGTCTTATATTAGGCAAGCAGCGCTTTTCTGCCCTGCTGCGTTCGTTTCTGAAAGAAGCAGCATGTTGAAGGCGGCGCATCTTTTGGACGATTTCGGAATGGGAGGTGTCACGCGGGCACTCACCGTCTTCGAGAACACCAAACTTGCTCAGACAGCCAGTTCTGAAATCGTGCCTGTTACTTCCACGGCAAAACTAGCACCCGCCTTGAATGTGGACGTCATTGTGGATCATATGGCGCTTTCATGGCGACGCCTTGCGTTTCTGCTGAGCCTTCGGTTGCGAAATCCAAAGGCGGCGATCGTTCATGTCGAACATAGCTACACTAAAGCGTTCGAAGCATCGCAGGTGTATTCCCGGTCACGCTTTCGAACTATGATCCGCATAAGCGCTTTGCTATTCGACAAGATCGTATGTGTGTCGAATGCACAGCGCGATTGGATGCGCGATTGTGTTGGCATTCCAGCTTCAAAACTCAAAGTGATTTATCCTTGGAGTGGCCGGCTCGATTTGCAGTCGATTAGTGCCCCATCACCGCGTAATGGTAGGCCGCTGCGGCTATTGGCCTATGGCCGTTATGCCGCAGTGAAAAACTTTGATTCATTGATTGCAGCGATGCAATCGTTTCGCGCTGATGAGGTCGACCTGACAGTTTTTGGCGATGGGCCGGATCGAGAGGCATTGACCGAAATGGCGAAGAGGATGCCTCATGTTACGATCTCTGGGCCCACAGATCAGCTTGATGCATATCTGGAGAATTGTGATGCAGTGATTATGCCCTCGCATTATGAGTCATTTGGTTTGGTCGCAACAGAAGCGCGGCTGGCTGGTCGAGCCATTATCGTTGCCGATGTTGACGGGCTGCCGGAGCAAGCGTCCTCTGGAATAGTGACCAAGCTGAGAACGCCAACAGAAATAGTTTCAGCAATACAAAAAGCACGCCGCGCGCCGCTTGCCGCAATGGGTGCAGCAGGCCGTGAAGACGTGTGCAATCAGCATAAGGACATTTTGGCTGGATGGAGCCAGCTTTTTAAAGAATTGGCGAAGGGCTGATTACAGGTTTGTGCTTTTTGGGGTGGTGATTGAATTGCTGCCCAGTACCCGGGCCGCTGCTCCAGATTGTTAGTCTGGTGCAACGGCCTTCTTATTTTGGTGCGCAGCCTAGGTGCGCTTTTTCGAGCCGAACGCGGTTCCGATTATCAGCAGGATTGGCCAATAGAGGTAGGCTAGAATTTCTAAATTCTCGCCAAATGAATAGAGCACCAGCGCAAGGCTAAGCCCCAAACCGACCCTCGCTATTGGCAAGGTAGTTGCGCGGTAAGCGAGGCAAATGACCGTCAGTCCCAATGGAACAGCGAGAGCAATTGCGCCCAAAAGACCCTTCACAAACAAAAGGCCATACCAGCTGTGATGGCTGCCTATGGGCATGTACTCGACAAGGTGTGGACCATTTTCAACAGTTCCATGTCCGAACCAAAACGCTTCATTCTGCCACCGCTCAATTGCGATGCGGCCAAGCGTTGCGCGGACCCTGCTGGAGTCAGCTCGGGCGGCTGAAAATTCGGCTATAGCGGCATCAATCAATTCTAGCATAGTAGGTCCAAATAGTCCTGCGAACAGTAATACAGGTGCGGCGATCAGCCAAACATAGCCCCTGTTAGCGCGCGCAATTGCCCTGACCGTTGGTACGATGACAATCAGCGCAATTAGAGCAAGGCGCGACTGTGAGAGCACGGCCAAAACTAGTCCGGCTGCAATCCCAATCAGCCGCCAACCCCGGTGCTGTTCTTGCGAGGATAGCAGTACATAAATGACCCCCATCAATCCTGCAGCCGGCGACCATGGGGCAAAGAATTGCCATCTCGGCGTGCCTGCACCAGGCTCAATTGTGTATAGCGTTGCTGCGAAGTATTCAGGTCCTGCTCCGCCAAGAAATTTAAGCGGTGAGACCCACAATTGTTCAGGCAGGCCAGCATAAGGCGCAGCGATGAAGAGTGGCACTAGGACAAGCGTTTGCAAACCAAGGCGACAAACGGCTCGGTAAATGACCTCGGCGCGAACCTGAAGCGTGGCGCCTGCAAAAATGAAAAGGGCGATGAGCGCCCAACCTTTCGCCCATCCAATACTCGACTTGATTGTCTTGCCAGCACCCAGCTCATTTGTGCTGTGTCCCACCCAAAGTATGACGAGCATTGCTGCCATCGCGACAAGCCATAGTCCTGCAATAGAGGAGAATGTGCGCGTGTCAGCAGTTGCCGTATCGCGGCTGCTTAGATACAAGGTCAGGCATGCAAGCACGGACAGGACCCAGCCCAATACAGGCCCAACAATATAAAGCGCACCCAGCAGCCAAAGCAACCAGGTGTACTCTATTGTCCGAGCGACTAAGCGTTCGGCAGGAGTTTGCGGATGATAGGCTGACGCATCCATAGCAAAAGAAATCCAATCAAGGTGAAGAGTGACGCGCCGATCGCTCCGGCAATGGCAATCAGTGCTGACGGGCCGGATTTTTCACGCGGCAATGAAGGCGCTTCGAGGGTTTGCACCAGCGGGTATGAAGCAAATCGATCCGACTTGTTGGTATCGAGTTGAGCCAGCGCAGAACTGAAGACTGCTTCTGCGACGCGCAAATCGCGGGTTAGATTGGCCAGCTCTGCTGCCTGCCCAACTTGGCGCCGTGTTTTCGATGATTGTGCCGCAATTTGTCTGCGCAATTCTGCCACAGCAGCACCGTTACCAGCACGGTTGCTGTCGCGCTCACTAAGGCTAGCGAACAAGCTTTCTCGCGTGTCAGAGACTGCTAGATCAGCGAATTTTATAACCTGATTGCCGCCCATGCCGGTCAGAGCTTTTCCGCGCCGCGAAAGCGCACTGCGAAGCGATGCTTTTTCTGCAGCGAGTTCTTCGATTGTTGCATGCGCATCCCCTAAAGTTGCACTGCTTTCGCTATGCTCACCTGTCGTCGCAGCATATCGTTTCAAAAGACTGTTGAATTCAGGGTCCGCTTTCAATTGCATCGCTTTGCGCGCTTGTCCCAGCGATATGTTCAAAGTCGAACCCAGCCTTTTGGTTGATGAATTGCTCGCAGCAAGTTGCACGCGCTGTTCACGCTCGCTTGTTTTCAACTGGTCAAGCGCTGTCATTCGCGAGGCAAATTGATCGAGCGATACAAGGCCCGTGCGCGATTGGAATTTCAGCAAGGCCTGCTGGGCCTCATCAACTTTCTTGCGCAATTCGGCAATGCGTTCTGAATCCACGTCTTCGCGGCTGCTGGCTTCGTCTTCGCGCAGATTTTCAAGCGCATCACGAAATGCATTGCTTAAAGCCTCCATGCGTTCCTGCGCCTGATCGGCCGAACCGCCCGGCATGCGAACCTCAATCAAATTCGTTTGATCGACCAGCTTTATGGACGGCTCTGGAAAGGACTTCACATCTTCCTTGGTGCGCTGCGCCGCTGCTTCTAAAACTAGATGCGACATCAAAAGCCGCTTGTAGTTTTCAGTTGGGCTGAGTGTTGCGCTAGAGAATGCTGATGTTGTGCTAGCCGATGCTTGTCCAATGGACTCAAGATTCATTGTTGCACCTACGCCGCTACCGGGAAGGATCAAAGTCATCCGGCTATCGAACCGGTCTGGTGTGAGAGCAATATATGCAATCGCAATGCCCCAAATGATTGCAAGGGGCCCTGCCAGCGCAGCGATATACCGGCGATAGCGGCCAATAGAAGGCAGGCCATCGCGTACTATTGTCCATAGACGCAGGATAAGGCGAGGGGTCTCCGGCTTTGCTCCGGCAAACGTGGCGGGTGCTTCGATCATAGCGCATTGTCCAAAAGAATTGCCGGTGTGGCGGTGCTGCCCACTTGCGCAACAAGCCCAACGGCCTCGCGCAAATTCGTCCATCGGCTGTCATAACAAGCGATGGAATCGCCTGGCATAAGATAGGGGTCGAGTGTATCGCGGTCTGCGCCCCGGACCATCTTCTCAATGTCGCGTTCTATCACTATACTGCGCTTGTTGATCGGGTTGCGCGAGATTAGTACGGCGCGACGGTCCGACTGCATGTAACTGCCGCCAACGCAATTGGCGGCGACCAATGCTTGAAGCAACCGCGTTCCATATGGAAAGGACGTTGTCTGGCGACCAATGGCGGCGCCTGCATTGTTGTTGGCACCCTTTGTTAAGTTCGACATGTGGATACGAATACCGGGCTGAGTGAGGGGCGTTGGACGCACCAAATCCTCGTCAAAGCAATTGCGGCTCGGAACGATAACCCGATCACCGTTGGCAATTGCAACATCTTGGGTTGAGGAACCATCAACCAAACCAGAAAGGTCAATCTCGGCGTAATTCTTTCCGCGGATGAGATAGACCCGCGACACATCTGCATCAGGGCGGACACCGCCCGTTGCTCTAATCGCTCCGGCCATCGTGCGGGTTACGTTGTTATCTCCGGTAACCGCACCTTCCTTAAGGCCTACACGATCCTTTGAACTGCGCTCACCAGCTCTTACAGCGCCAGGAACGAAGACCGCGCCAGCGACAGCCACTGATGCGCCGGCAGCTTCGACCAAAGCCACTCGAACAGCATTCCGAAGTGGTCGAACGATACCTGAAGCGACCAATGATTGGCGCAATTGGGATGTTAGAGTTTGCGGCGATTGTCCTACTACAGAAATGGGCGCAAGACCGTCCAAGGCGATTGTGCCATTGCTTTCAACGACATAAATGCCGGTCAACTTGTCACGGTCACCCAAAACTGTGATCTCCAGCCGATCGCCTGCAGCTAAAGGTGCTGCGCGATCAAGCAGCCTTGTGGGAGCCACTCGGTTCATATTGCGTATGGCGGCTGGCTTGGTTTGCATACATGCAGGAGTTCTGCGTGCCGATTGAGCCGCTTCAACCCAATCACCTTGCGGCTGTTTGCTGCCCAGCAGCGCTACTTGGCCTGGAGCATAGATAGCTTGAACGTTATTGGCTGGTGCAGGACCTGCCACGCAGCCAGCTGTAAGCAAAGCGGCAGATGCTGAGGTCAGTAAAGGCAATTTGAAAGATGTCGGCACAGGTGAACTCCTAAAACAATGGTTGGGCTTCCATTGATCAAGGTTCGTGCCAAACGGTCTAAACCCCAGAATTCCGCGGTTTGTGCATTTTGCGAATAGCCGAATTCGCATTTTGCGTCATCGATCTTTGCATTTTGCAAACTTTTTCGCATTATGCGGCAATGGTATGCGAAAATACCCCCTTGGCACACTCTTATTTCCGGCATGCGATTTGCACCGTGCAAATCAGTTCAACGCAATTGAGGTACTATAAATGAAGGGAATAATTTATGCAGAGCTCGTCGGCTTTCTAGACAAGCAAGGTGGCCCAAGCTTTACCGAGCAGGTGCTAGCTGAGGCCAACTTGCCCCATGGTGGCGCATTCTCGCGAATATCGCGTTACCCATGGGAGCAAGCGGTACAGGTTGTAACCGCCGCTTCAAAAATCACAGGCGCAGATGCGAATGCGCTGTGCGAAGCTTTCGGCAAATTTTTGTTCGAACGTTTTACTGTGCTCTACACTGAAATAGTCAATCGCTATCCCAGTGCTGAGGAAATGCTGATGCATGTGGAGAGCCACATCCATGAGGAAGTGCGTGTTCTTTATCCAGATGCGCAGCCGCCGCAGGTTTCATCGCGTCAGCTCGATGAAGGTTTTGTTGTAGAATATGTTTCCCATCGGCCATTCGCGCATATCGCTTATGGGTTGGTCCAAGGATGTATGGCGCATTTCGGTGATGAACGCGTGATCACTTGGCTTGACCAAGATCCTTCAGGCAAAACTGCGCAGTTCAGGATCGCATAATGGAAAATGCGAAAGTCCTCATCGTAGAAGACAGCCCGTCCTTGGCCTTGGGCTATGCCGCTCAATTGGAAGAGGCTGGGCATGAGGTTACTCTCAGCGAAGATTTGGCAGAAGCTCGCAAAGCGCTTGCGACCCAAGAATTCGATACTGTCTTGCTCGACCTCCAGCTTCCTGATGGCGACGGGCTCACGATCTTTGATAACCTAAAAAATGCTGTCGGCTTCCCTTCCATTGTGGTCGTAACAGCGGATGGCTCTTTGTCTCGTGCTATCTCTGCGATGCGGATGGGTGCCTATGATTTCTTAGTGAAGCCGGTTTCCGGTTCAAGGCTTCTAACAACAGTTAGCAGGGCCGCGGATCAAGGGGGTAAATCTGATACGGTCGCTGCTGTGGAGCCTGCTAAAATCGATTTTGCGAACAAAAATAACTTTCACGGTTTCATTGGCAATTCACTTCCAATGCAGCTTGTGTTTCGCACGATCGAAAGTGTCGCCAATTCAAAGGCAACGGTTTTTGTTACAGGAGAAAGCGGAACAGGTAAGGAAGTTACGGCTGAGGCACTTCACGCCACCAGCAGGCGTAGCAAAGGTCCCTTCGTGGCTATCAATTGCGGCGCGATACCTGAAAACCTGCTCGAGTCTGAATTGTTCGGCCATGTGAAAGGCGCTTTTACAGGAGCTGTAGAAAACCGAATTGGTGCCGCCAAAGCTGCAGATGGAGGTACTCTATTCCTCGATGAAATTTGCGAGATGGACCTCAAGCTGCAAGTGAAATTGCTGCGTTTCTTGCAAACGGAAATGATTCAGCGCGTCGGCTCTTCCGCAGCCGAGCCAGTCGACGTTCGTATTATATGCGCCACCAATCGTGACCCAGAGCTCGAGGTGTCAGCAGGCAGGTTCCGTGAAGATCTGTTTTATCGATTAAACGTGATACCCATTTCCCTGCCTCCTTTGCGGGAGCGTGGCGAAGATGTTGCTCTCATAGCAAAGGAATTGGCAAAACGGATTGCGAAAGAAGAAGGGCGCGAAATAATGGGTTTTACTGCCCAAAGCGAAGCGTTTCTGGCCCAGCATCTTTGGCCAGGAAACGTGCGTGAACTGCAAAACTCCCTCCGCCGTGCGATCGTCACTGCTAGCGGGACAAAGATCGAACTGACCAGTTCTGCTAGGCAATCCGCGTCAAGGCTCGTTCCTGTTGCGAATGAACCTCTCACATCAGCCGGCAGTGTACCGCCAGCTGCGGCGGATAATTGGACGACAACTGAAAACCCACTTCCAGCTGGAGCAAGCTTTGCTGGTATGACGCTGGAACAAGTAGAACGTATGGCTATTGAACAAGCGATTTCACAAAGCGCGGGCAACATTTGCGAGGCCGCGCGGCAACTGGATGTAAGCCCATCCACCATATATCGAAAATTGGAACGCTGGGGCACGGCCTAAGCTACTTTGAAAAGGATAAGCTATCGACTGTATTATCCTACATTGTCGGATATAAAGCGCGCGGGCAGATTAGCTTGGCTCCGGGATCAGTTTTGCGTTGGTTTCGAACCTGTAATGTTTCTTCTAATAGACTGAGGGCGACATGAATTTGGGCGAATGTGTCGTATCGAGAATGCCTGCTTTTGGCCTCTGATCGGACTAAAGCAAACAGTCTGCAAACGGCCCACTTCAAGCCATCGGCGAAAGTCTGCAATTGGGGGTGAAAGCGGTCATAGCATTGAACAACGAAACAGGTCACCGACCGAAAAAAATTCTGGGAGCCTAGCGTGCGCTCAAATAGTGGGGTGATCTCGCGCTAAATTGGCAATGCGGTATTGAACTTCTTGCACGACCACACAACGCTGGTGTCGTGTCGTTTGATGTTTGAATTGCTCATCAAATGCTGCTTGGCCCATTCCTCATACCATGGCAGGCTTTCACCTTGGACGATCAACACATAATCCACCGATCCGGACACATGATAGCTTTGTTTAACATTTGGCAGCGATCTCATCGCGAGATCAAACTCATCATAGGCCTCAGGCGTATCAGTGTCGAAGCTGAGTTGAATAATTAACGTAACTCCAAGGTCGCTACCGTCGACTAAAGAGACATCACTTGTGATAATGCCGGAAGCCCTCAAATCTGCCAATCTGCGCCGCACGGCAGAGCCAGACAATCCAATTTCCTCGCCGAGCATGGCATGGGTCTTTTGATTGTCCATCTGGACGGACCGCAAAATTGCGCGATCAAAATCGTCTAAGCTATTTAGCATGGTTTGCACAAAATGAGCATCAGAATTTCAACTACGCAGATAATCGCCGATTTAGCAAAGATATTAGGCGAGATTAGGATGATTGATCGGTGTAACCTCTAAAATCCTAGTCAAAGGATGCGACCAAGATGCCACCGAAGTATAACGCTATACTCCCTCTCGCTTTCTTGAGCGGCTGCAGCACCACCACCCTCATCTCGGAATTTGTGCCAATGATTGATCAGGCTGCGCTTTCAAGATCAGCACCTGGGATATGGAAATCAGATGGCTATGGTTACATCTTGGACAATGCCGACGCGCCAAAAGTGTACAATGTCGTTGGCGATTTTTGCCAACTGATCGAAGTCGATCAAGAAAGCCCTTTGATATATTTTGATCGCTTCAGGCTCGATCGCAACGAAAGAAGGCTATTTCTGTCTAGTTTTACTGAACCTCATGAAATTGGGTTCGACCGCATTGGTGATTTGCCTGATTCCTGCCTCGCTCCAGCGGCAACAGATGCACTTTCAATTTTCGATGTATTCGCGGAAACTTATGCGAAACACTATGCTTTTTTTGGCACTCATGGTGTGGAATGGACGCAAGCCACTGCGGAGGCGCGTGCTCGACTGACCTTTGACAGCAGCGAACAAGAATTAGTGGAGACATTCATTGGATTGCTGTCGCAGCTGAAAGATGGACATGTAAGCATATCGGCAACAGTTGATGGGGATGAGGGTCAATTTATTGCCTATCCAGGCCGCACCAATGAAGCGATCCAGCGAACACATTCCGGCGAAGGCAGCGCAATGGCGGCATTCGGCAGGCAATATCTGCGGCGCGACATAGAAGATGCGATCTTGGGTGGACAGGGGATCGACTTCCCCAATGAACGGATCAAATATGGCATAACCGGCGGTGATATAGGGTATATGGCGGTTATGTCAGAAGGCGGTTTTGCCAGCGGCAAGAACGGCAAAGACGCATCTCCGGAAGAAGAGCTGGCAGCTTTGGAGCCTGCGTTGGATCAAGCGATGGCATTCTTTAACGAAAACTCGGTGCAGGCGGTAATTATCGATTTGAGTGTGAATAGCGGCGGGTACGACTACCTTGGACGGGCAGTTGCCGCTCGTTTCGCGAAAGATCGAACATTTGTGTACTCCAAATTTGCGTATGATGCGCAGAACAAATCGCCCACACGAATCTATATCGAACCCAGCTCAGGTGAGAGATTTGTTGGACCAGTTTATGTCCTAACTTCTGACATGACGGTCAGTGCTGGAGAATCCCTTGCGATGAGCTTGCGGGCATTGCCCCATGTCACCCATGCAGGGGAAGCAACCCGCGGCTCGCTTTCAGACGTCCTGGTCAAATATTTACCCAATGGATGGGAGATCACTCTGTCGAACGAAGTCTACACTGATCATGCTGGCGATGAATGGGAAGGCAAAGGCATAGAGCCGCAACTGCCGATACAAGTCTTTGACCCTGACATCCCTCTTACAGGCCATGTGGACGCGGTTGAAGCACTGATAAAAGCCATTCGAACTGGGTGACGGCAAGCCTTTGAAGAAATGTTCGAAGCAAAAATATCTTGAAACGCTTACAAAAGACAAGCGGCCACCATCGTGAGAGAGAGGTGACCGCTTGCCCTTCAGGCCTTGTCGTTAATTGGGGCTAGAGGCCTGAAGGTTCCCTCATGGAGTTTGAAGGAATATCGTGCTCTGCTTAGATACCCATCGCGCCCATCCCATTCCAAAGCGCTGTTGAGGTTGCAAAAACCGCCATCAATGTAATGGCCAGTTTTTCAGCCACCCGCGGTGTAATGGGAGCCGACTTGGCAAAGAGCGGTTGGGCCACTTCACGAAAGCGCTGTTTGTATTCAGGATGTTCTGTGCCCATCATCCGGTCCCACCATGTGAAGTAGAGGCCAAAATTGTGATTGCCGCTTGAATGATGCAAATCGTGGTGCGTGGTGGTGTTGATCCAACCTATCCACTTATTATCGACCCAGCCTGCCGGATGCATCTCAACACCCAAATGCCCCATCACATTGCGCACGATCATAAAACCCAGGAAGATGAAGATCGCAAAACCAGCATAGGCTACTCCGAGCAAGCTCGTCATCAGCAGAAAGATCGGCACAAAGGCGGCTTCACTCGCGGCTTCCCAGATTGAGAAACTGTAAGCAGCAAAGGCGGTTGGCGTGCGCGATTTGTGGTGATGCAAATGCGTGGCACGGAATAGTTTGCGGTGGTGCAGTGCGCGATGCATCCAATAGAAATACGTATCATGCGCAAGGATAATAACAGCGACTTGCGCGATCAAAATGTCTGCACTTACCCCCTCCAACTGGATGTTCACAATGCCTGCCTCAGTCAGCAGAATTGTACTGATCGTAGTCAAGGCAAAGATGAAAACGGTGCGGATGCTGCTGGCGATCTCGCGGATATAATCTTTCTTTTGGGCAGCGCGTTTCTGGATCCGGCGTTTGTCTGCATAAGTCTTGAAGATGCTTATGATCGCAAAGAACACGCCCACCGCGATGATGTAGCGCATGCCGTCGAAATACATTGCATGGATGATGTGTTGACCGATTTTTTCAGCGAGGCTCGGTTCAGCTGTTATGAGCGCTCCTGCTGCTGTAAAGTTGATACTCATGATGATGCTCCAATTGCGTTTCGTTGGAGCCTTTCTGACCGATCAAATTCGCAAATGCCTCGCGTTTCCGAACAATGCCGAACAATTTCGGAAATGATGTGATTTCTTCAGTTTTGACCGATGGCTTTACGGCGAAAATCTGTAGGGGTTACAGAGGCTTCACTGCGGAATGCGCGGTTGAAGGTAGGCAAGGAATTATATCCTAAATCCATCGCAATCGTCAGCACTGGCAGGTTGACTTGCTCAGGATCGCCAAGAATTTTCTTTGCCTCGCCAATCCGGTGGCGGTTGAGGAAGCTGGAAAAATTACGGTGCCCCATGCGTCGGTTAATCAAACTGCGCAGGCGGTGCTCGGGCGTGCCCAAATGCTCGGCTAGGCTGGCAATGGTGAGGCCCGGCGTCCGGTAATAGCCTTCTCCCATCGAAGAAAGGAGTTTATCCGACAGCACCTTTTCTTGCGGAGTAAGGGCATCGGTATTTTCCGGCTCAGGAGCGGTTGTGATGGTTTCCAGAAGCAATTGCTCATCGGTTTTCATCAGCGCAAGTCCAGCAAACAGCACCAACAAGAGTATTAGCAAACCATTGACCAGTTGCACGGCTGGAACTTGGACCGCAGCACCGAAGATCAGCTCAAAGATCAAGATGCCGCATGCCTGCGCCGCGATAAGCAGCGGTAGCCATAAGCGGATAACACGGCGTTTTTCTAACAGGTCATCTTCGCGGCCCTGAAACGCGACCCGCACCAGATCGGCTATCAGCACCAGTGATAAAACGTGGATGGTGTAAAACCCCACTGGCCGCGTCCACACTAGGAAATTTCCGCTGAACCATGCCGCCAGATAGGCCGTGACAATACCGATAATCCAAATGCGCGGTGGCTCTATTTCGAATAGGCGACGGGCGAACAGCCAGAGCCAAAATGGCGTAGAAATGGAAACCAAATCGACCCATGGATCAATCGGGCTTTCTGGACCGGTGAGCGGAGAGGCGTTGAGAAGATATCCGCATGCGCCGAATATCAAACCTGCCAGCGTGACCTTAATATCACGCCTCACGTTGCCGGCGATAAGCAAAACGAGCAGCAGCAAACTTGCCCCTACAGCTATCAAGCGGACTATTGTGTCGAGGGTTTCAAACATATTTGGGCAAGTATAGCGCCCTCAGTGCATTGCGATAGGGGTGCTTCTTAGTTCTATCTCAAGAGGACTGGGGCCAAGCTGATAGCTAACGTTCGCAATTGGGTCGTTGGCAGACAGGCAGCAAATGACTCGTGAACCTAGCTAGCTGACAGTCAGCTTCTAGCACCCGCCGTGTTACCGTTGAGCATCCGCTTTTGGGGGTGAAAGCGGACGTTCTACTTTTGGTTATGGCTAGGAAGCCCTTATCTTGCCAGATAGACTTTCACGACCGCATTCAACTGCAAGGCAAGATGACACTGAAGGTCGACTATCCGACCGAAAGTTCTAAGTCTGTTTTCGAAGCAGGGACTGGAAAGACGTATCGCGGCATGTTCTGCAATAAGAAGCGATATACGGCTAAAGGCAGAACAAACCTAGCAACACTGGCATAGAAAAAACTAAACACCTTCCACCTCTGCAGTCATCTTACATAGATTTAGTTCCAGCGAAAAGCTGCCCGCAATAAGGTCCGCTTCCACCCCCACTTTCAGACATGTCTTGGTTTGATTGTATGTCACCAAAGCAAGCACTGATGACAATATTTGCATAATAACATGAGTGGCGGCTTTGCGCCCCAAGAGCAGACCAATTTGTACTGATATTGTCTTGGTAATAGCAAGATTGCGGAGTTGCGGAATAGTTCCCTGTTTCGCTGACTAAACGCCCTGATAGTGTCGATTAAATACCCTGTTTGGCGGGATTAATTCCCTGTTCCGTCGAAAAACAGGGAAACGGTCAGTTTAGGAGCTTAACTATCTGAAATTAAACAAAATCATTCAAAGAAAATTGCCGAGAATAGGTGAAAACTGTCTGTTTATCGGCCGAAAAACGACAATTTCCCTGTTATTTCCCTGTTTAACAGGGAAATTGCCATAGAGAGGGGTTCGTCGCAGACTGCGCCATTCACCACTTTTTCAATGACTTATCTGCTTTCTCGCATGCCGTCTGTTGAACCAGGTAGCAAATAGGTGGTTTTGTGTTGAGAGAAGAAGGGTAGCACCTTTCTTTGAGGCTGCATTCCACTCCCTTGCTCAATCATGCAGCCACCAATCTTACAAGACCGCTCGCTCAGCCGCATTGGCTGAGTGGCAAAATCTCATGGCTTGAGACCCGAACGGGGTAAGGAATGCTTTGCCAATCGGAGACAAGTTGCGATTAAACTGACAGCACCATTGACACGCATCCATGCGCTTGGCAAATTTGTCCGGACAAGTTCGAAGGAAGATTTGTGCCTGATCTACCCCCTCCATACACGGCTTTGACCCGTCACGATATGATGCCTGAGGTCAATCATGATGAAGCCGCGCGCTTCAATTTCCTGACCCATTTCAACCGCTTTCTTTCCGGCAGCATCGGTCAGGGCAATGCACTCACTTATGAAAAAAGGGTGCTGCCCAAATTCTTGGCGGAAAAAGGGCGCCCCCCAGAGCATCGCAGTGAAGTGCGTGAGGCGATGAATGCAGATTCTTGGCATCGCAATTGGTCCGCGCTGAAACGCAATTCGATGGAGATGCGTCAGCAGTTTGGCAGGCAAGTGGTGCTTCGTCAAATTGAGGCGCTCGTGTCAAAGGCAGATGCGTTTAATGGTCAATCTGGCCAGCTTGAACTTAACCCTTCTGTCGAGCAGCCGTGGTATCAACAAGCGGTTGATATTCACTGTCAGCCTGGCGGATATCACACTGAGGAATTGCCGGGTGATGTTGTTGCTGGTGCCAATTATGACGTTGGAATTTTTGCAACTACCGGCGGCGCGCTCGGGGGTCTAAACGATGGCGGCGGTCAGGCTGTCGTTGAGTGGGCCAAGAAGGAGCGCCCCGATTGGCAGCCCAAACGCATCCTCGATATTGGCGCGACCGTGGGGCATAATGCAGTGCCGATTGCACAGGCTTATCCGGACGCTGAGGTTATTGCGATTGATACAGCGGGCGCATCCCTGCGCTATGGTGCTGCGCGCGCTGCGGCATTGGGCGTGACAAATATCAAATTCATTCAGGCCAGCGGTGAGGACCTTTCGCGATGGGATGATGGATATTTTGATTGGGTGCAGACGACCATGTTCCTGCACGAGCTTTCATCCAAAGCCATGCCGCGCTTGCTTGAAGAAGCCAATCGCGTGCTTGCGCCCGGCGGTCTCATTTTTCACATTGAACAGCCGCAATATTCAGATGAAATGCCATTGTTTGAGCAGTTCATGCGCGACTGGGATGCGTTCAACAATAATGAACCTTTCTGGACAGCAATGCATGCGCAGGATTTAAAGCAAGTGATGGCCGAGGCTGGTTTCGCGCGCGATGATCAGTTTACTGTCGGCGTTCGCGCTGTGGTCGATCCAGAAATATTCCCGCCTTCGCCGGATGATGGCGAGGAGGATTTTGGCCGTGCTGCGGTATGGAATGCTTATGGCGCGTGGAAAGCTGAGATGCAGGCGGCAGCGGCATGAGCGAGGATTTTGACTGGATTGCGGCTTCGGGCAAGCGGGCGAAGGGCAAGCGGCCTGAGTATTTCGAAGACCCTGCGCTCGACAGATTATATTCTGTTGTGATGGCCTTAGTCGCTGAAGTCTCGGTCTTGAAAGATCGCAGCGATACGGTTGAACGTCTGCTCGATAAAAATGGTACAATCTCGCGCGGTGATATCGAAAAATTTGTGCCAGACCGCGCAGAGGGCGAAGAGCGGGGCCTAGCCACGCGCGCTTATGTTGCGCGCATCATGCGAGGCTTTCAACAAGAGGTTGAGGCGCTGGAGGCAGGAGATCCGCCGATCCAAGATTGGGTAGAGAAGCTATCCAAAGATTAGCCATAGGCTAATTGGCCACGCGACCGCACGACAGGAGAATGAACTTGCCAGCCTATATGATTGTTACCGCTACGATTAAGGACCGCGATGCATTCATTGCCGGCTATGGTGCGACAGCGGGCGCGTTGGTCGCCAAATTTGGTGGTAAATATATATTGCGCGGACCGGGCGCTGAATTGCTGGAAGGCGGCTTTGGCGCCGGCGCTTCAATGGTCATATCCGAATGGCCCGATAAGGCTGCAGCGTTGAAATTCTGGAACAGTCCAGAATATGGCGAGGCCAAGAAACTGCGCGCAGGCGTAGCTGAATGCCAAGTGCTCCTGATCGAGGCACCCAGCATTGTAGAGGCGCTCAATAGCTAGGCTTTATCGTCTATTCCAAAATCTGATTGAGCTCGATCAGAATGCCGTCCGGATCAAAGAAATTGCAGCCCATAACGCGAATATTTGGCCCGCCATCTCGGCCTGGATAGGTCTGGAGCCGAGGCTCTGCGGTAAAAGTCACGCCCGGCACTGATTTGGCCGCCTCACAGCGCCCTTCCACATCATCAGTGTTGAGAACCATAACAACGCCGCCTGGCCCCATGCGTTTGGGATAATCACCTGCTGGGATCGCGGGCTCCACCCATTCCATCAAGCCAACCCAGCCAACCCATGGGTCATTGGAATTGAGCAGGACTAGGCGCGCCGTTGCGCCGGGTTCGCCTGCGGGCAAGGCCACGCCAGAGGTTGTTACTGTCGTATCGTAATTCACTTCCAGCCCGATGACATCGCGGTACAATTTCAGCGAGTTTTCGATGTTGCGAACAATGATCGTTGAGCGTCTAACATCTGTGGGCAATCGGGTTTTAGGCGCTTCAACCCCGGCTGCAACCGGCTCACCTGCTTTGGCAACGGGCTGATTGTAAGTGTTGACGGTGCAGCCAGCCAATCCGGCGGCCAGCAATAAGGCGGCGATCACTCTCATTTTGTTTCTCCCAATGCGCCGCTGCTTTGCAGAGCGGCGATTTTCTGATCGCTATACCCAAGGGCGGTTAGAACGACGATTTTGTCATCACCTGCTTTTGGCAATTGTTGAGCGGAGCCAATACGCTTGCCATCCATTTGTAGAGGAATCGTAGGCAAGCGCACCTGGGTGCCATCATCTAGCGTGACATCCTCAAGGCCGCCTTTCGCCAAATGCGGATCATCGAACAAGTCTTCTGGTTTGCCAATCGGGGCAAAGGGCAGGCCTGATCCATCTAGCTTTTCGATGACTTCATGTGCTGTCATTGTGCCGATCAAAGCCCTGATTTCTGGTATGATCCGGTCACGCGCAAGCACTCGCGCATTGTTCTCCCGCAAGGTTTCATCCGCCCATAGATCATCCAGCGCAAACAATTTGCAAAACTTCTCCCACAGCGCATCGGTAACAACGCCGATGAACACAGGCTCATCCTTGGTTTCAAATACATCATAGACCGCCCATGCGGAAACACGCGCTGGCATGGGTGCGGCAGGCGAGCCGGTGACGGCATATTGCGCCATATGCTGCCCGACGAGATAGGTTGTGGTTTCAAACAGACTGGCGACGACTTTTTGGCCTTTGCCTGTGCGGTGGCGTTCTTCCAATGCTGCAAGGATACCGATCACGCCGAACATGCCGCCGGTCACATCGATTACGCTGGCACCTGCTCTGGTTGGCTTACCGGGCTGGCCGGTCATATAAGCAAGGCCGCCCATCATTTGCGCGACTTCGTCCAATGCAGTGCGATCTTCATAAGGACCGGGCAAGAACCCCTTTTCGCTGCAATAAATCAGGCGCGGATTGGTCTCTGAGGTCGCTTCATAACTTAGGCCTAAACGATCAAGCGCACTGGGGCGAAAATTCTCAACCAAAATGTCAGCGCTTTGGATCAAGTCCTTTGCCACTTGCAGACCGTCATCGCTTTTGAGGTCAAGGCAGATGGATTGCTTGCCGCGATTATACATTGGGAAATAGCCTGCGCCGGACCCCAGCAATCGCCGCGTACGGTCTCCGCCAATAGGTTCAATCCGAATGATCTCAGCGCCAAGCCCTGCAAGAATATGACCCACGGCCGGCCCCATGACCATGTGGGTAAACTCGACCACTTTAATGCCTGCAAGCGGCTGCGGTCCGCTGTTTGTATCGGCGGCGCTCATGCTGCCACCCTTGCGCTGTAATCGAGCATTGGGCCAGCATCTGGCGTGAAGCCGTAGAGCGGTTCATCCGGCAGGGCGCCTGCGACAATCGCGCGCACGGCGAGCAAATTCTCCAGATCAATGCCGGTTTTCAGCCCCATGGAATTGAGCATGAGCACAAGGTCCTCGGTGACCAAATTGCCGCTAGCGCCGGGCGCAAAGGGGCATCCGCCAAGACCGCCCAATGAGCTGTCGAAAGTAGTGATCCCTTCTTCCAATCCAGCCACAACATTGGCGAGGCCAAGCCCGCGCGTGTTGTGCAAATGCAGAGTGGTGAGCATATCTGCGCCAACCGCTGCTTTTACTTTGCGCGTCAGCCGCCGCACTTGGGCAGGGTCCGCGTAGCCAGAGGTGTCGGAAAGCGAAAATTCCTGCGCGCCAGCCTCAGCTGCTTTTTCAGCCAACCGCACGACTTGGTCTTCGGCAACTGCGCCTTCCATGGTGCAGCCAAAGGCTGTGCTGAGCCCGACAGCAAAATTAATGCTGTGCTCTTTTGCGATAGCCGCCGCTTTGCCGATTTCCTCCAGCATGGCGGGGTGATCCTTGCGCACATTCTTTATCGAATGCGTCTCGCTCATGGAGAAAGGAATGCTTGCGCCGTGCACCCCTGCTTTGGCGGCAAATTCCATTCCCTTAGCATTAGGGACAAGCGTGACCACGTTGAGGCTGGGGATCGTCTTGGCGAATTTCACCAGCGCCGGCGTATCTGCCATTTGCGGGAGCAGGGCGGGCGGCACAAAACTGCCCACTTCGATTTCCTGCACGCCAGCGGCGGCCTCGGCTTCGATCCAGCGTTTCTTTGCCTCCAGCGACATAACCGGCTTGATCGATTGCAGCCCATCGCGCGGGCCGACTTCGGATATGAGAATGTGCGTCATGGCGTTTGCTCCAAATATACCCAAGGTCGGGCGCTGCGATCAGTCTGTGTCCAAGCGTCGATCGCTGCATTGTCGGTCAAAGTGAGGTCTATTGCATCTAGCCCTTCGAGCAACATTTGCTTGGCCTCTGCGTCAATCTCGAAATAATATATTTTGCCTGCGCTCAAGACTTGCTGATCGGCAAGGCGGATGGTGACATATTCATTTGCAAGCCATTCCACCGCCTCGCGCGGCAAGGCTATCGGTACAATCCCATTGCGCAGACAGTTGGCGTAAAATATCGGCGCGAAACTGACGGCAATAATCGCAGTGATGCCATATTCGGCCAAGGCCCAGACGGCGTGTTCGCGGCTGGAACCGCAACCAAAATTTTCGCCGCTGGCAAGGATTGTTGCACCGCGATGTGCTGCTTGGTTGAGGATGAAATCGGGGTTTTCTGTGCGCGCATCGGCATCGATATAGCGCCACGGCGCAAACAGCCCATCGGCGAGCCCTGCGCGGCCCGTGCTGCGCATTTCCCGGCTTGGGATGATCGTATCGGTATCGACATTATCCACCATCAACGGCGCTGCATCATCGCCCCACGCTTCCAGAAGCTTATCCATGTGCCAATTCTCGCGGATCGGAAATGACGCCAGCTACCGCGCTGGCTGCCACGGTTTCCGGCGAGGCAATATGGGTGCGGATGCCGGGACCTTGGCGGCCTTCGAAATTGCGATTGGTGCTGCTGATCGTGCGGCTGCCTGCAGGAAAGCCCTCGCCGCCAGCAAAGAAGCATAGCGAGCAGCCGCTCATCCGCCATTCAAAACCTGCGGCTTTGAATATTGTATCTAGGCCTTCTGCCTCTGCCTGACGTTTAACGCTAAGCGAGCCGGGTACGACCATCGCCTTTTTGATATTGGGTGCAATATGCCGTCCCTCCAGCAATTTTGCAGCGCGCCGCAAATCGCTGATCCGGCTATTGGTGCAGGAGCCAATAAAAGCAACATCGATGGCAATTCCTGCAAGCGCATCACCGTCTTTTAGACCGATATAATCATGCACTTTTTGCGGGCCTACAGGGATAGGCGCGCCGATAGCGATGGCTTGTTCCGGGCTGGTGCCCCAGCTGACCATCGGTGCGATCTTTGCAGCATCAATCACGATCTCAGCATCAAAATGCGCGCCCGCTTCGCTGCGCAATTCAGCCCAATATGGATCGCTAAAATCGGCGGGGGCATAGCGCTTGCCAGCGAGCCAATCGAAGGCCTTTTCGTCTGGTGCAATAATTCCGGCCATTGCACTGAATTCGGTCGCCATATTGCACAAGGTCATGCGCCCTTCCATGCACAGCGCCTCCACTGTACTTCCCGCAAATTCTACGGCGTAGCCTTGGCCGCCGCTCGCGCCGTGTGACGCGATAAGATGCAGCGCCATATCCTTCGCTGTCACCCCGCCGTGCAATTGCCCTTCAAAGCGCACACGCATGGTTTTGGGCCTCGCCAGTCGGAGCGTGCCGGTGACCATTGCATGCTCCGCCTCGCTAGAGCCGATACCCCAAGCCAGCGCGCCAAATGCGCCTTGTGTGCATGTGTGGCTGTCGGGCGCAACCAAAGTCACGCCGGGCAATACGATGCCAAGCTCAGGAGAGATCACATGGACAATGCCTTGATCGCGGTCATTCACATCGAACAGGGTGATCCCGGCATCGCGGCAAGCAGCGCGCGTCTCTGTGATGAAAGCCTCACCGCCTTGCATCAGTGTGGAATCCCCGCGCCCGATCCGCGTGTCGACAATATGATCCATTACGGCAAAAACGCGCGCAGGATCGAGCACTTTGCGGCCCGTTTCTGCCATCCGTTTGAGCGCAGCGGCCCCTGTGCGCTCATGCAGGAATACGCGGTCGATGGCGATCAAATGGCTACCCGTGGCGGTTTGCGTCACCTGATGAGCATCCCATATTTTATCGAATAATGTTTGTGCCATAGAGCGCGTTTTGTTCAGTCCTTATCCGCCAAAACCAGGGCCGCCGCCAAACTCGACCACTGTGCCTTTTTCAGCATCTGCTGTCATTTCTGCATCCATTGCACGCCAGTCTTTGGTCACGAATTTTTCCTGAATTGCGGTGCGAGTTTCAAGCATTCCATTGCGGATCCAATGCCACGTCCGGCACCGGTTCTGACCATCATCAGATAGTTGGATTTGTTCATATAGATAGAGGGAAGGGTCGCCAGTACGCTGCCAATAAAGCATCATTGTGCGGTTATATTCATCAAGCGGCACCTCAGCTGCCCAGCCTTGGATGAGGTCATTGTCCCACCAAATTCGTCCATCACGGTACTCGGCTGGAAAATCACGAATTTCCGTTTTGCCATCGGCCCAGCGGTAGTGATTGGTTTGGTGATAGGGAATATCGCCTGTGTCGGGCATGCGGCACAATAGGCGGCTGGCATGCTCATCGACCTTTTCATTGGCTGCATTGAAATAGGTGTAAACCCCGTCCCAAACGCCTTCATGGCGGGCCAGCAAAGGCATTTCTTTTGCAATATCGATCATGAGTTATTGTCCCTCTCTAACAGGAGATTGTGAAACCGTTTGGCGGCATCGCTAGCGCGCAGTCGCGCATAGGCGCGCTTTGCTAAATTAGAGGGGGCAAGGTCTTCGGCTTTGACCGGGATCAAATCAGCATAATTTGCGCTGTACCAAGGCTCGAACATCGCCTGCGCGCGTGCTGCACTCCATGCGCGGGTCAAATGGCTGCCGAAACGGTCGGGGATGAGATCAGGGTAAAGTTGATCGGGATCACCTAGGGACGCACTGGGCCATTCGATTTCCTTAGCGCCAAGCAGTTCGGCGGCCTGTTTGATTGTGCCCGCCATATCGTCATACGCGCTGGAATAGCCGTGGCCCGGCACATCAATGGCTAGGGCACCGGTATTCTCTTCCTCCATCTGGGCAGCGGGACCATGCAAAGTTAGCCTGCCTGCGCTTTTGTCGCCGCGCCAGTGGATTAGCCCGTTACCAATTGGAAGCCAGCCTTCATTCTCTTCCTCGGCCAAGTCAGGGCAAGGCACCGCATCTGCATGGTCCTGCAAGAAGGCGAGGCTGGCGGCTTGATGGTCCTGCGGAGTTGCCACTTTCTCAGCGCGCCACTTTGACGGCATGGTGCCGAGCCGGTCGATATGCGACTGCAATGGATCGCCGTCATAGGCGGTGATAAGGCATGGAGGGGCGCTATCATCCTCAGGAATATCGCGGGGCGCGCGCAGTACCGCGCCATAGCCTGCGCGGTAGTCATTGCCAGCATCCAGCATTTCAGAGACCGCCTGATTGACCCGCGCCACGTCCGCATGAGCCACCGTCAAACGGGTTTCGTCGCGAATATCAAACCACGGGAAGAACCAGCTTTGTTCGAGCATCCGGTTCCACAGCCATGTCAAATGCTCGCCATAATCGCTGGGGTGCCATTCGGGCAGATAGCTTTCCCCAAACAGATCCATTTCGGCTTTGGTCCAAATCGCATATCCGCCGATCGCTAGCGCACTAAACAATTTAGGATGGCGTTTAACTGCCGTGACCAGAATAATCCCGCCCGAATGGAAACCGTAAGCGGGACATTGCGCAATACCCAAGGCTGATACGAACTCCGCCAAGGCATCGGCAAAGTCATTGATCTCTGGTTCGCGTCCATCAGTAAGGGGCAACGCATCCGACTGACCAAACCCTGGTGTATCGGGCGCAATGCAAGTGAAATGCTCACCCCATTTGAGCATCAATTCAGCATATTCGGCCGAAGATCGCGGGCTTTGGTGCACCATCAGCAACAGTGGACCTTTGCCGCAACGCCGGTAGTGTACCTTGCGAGTGCCACCATCCGATCTGCGGACACTCAAGACATGGCGCGTGATCACAATGCGAATTCCCTCTTTGATCGGCACATAAGAAATTTGTCCGGACAAATTTGTCTCGACAACCAATTACGCAAGTTTATTGTCCACGTCAAAGCAGAATCGAAAGGCTGAAAATTGACTGAACTCATTGGCACAAAAATGGTCGAAGATGGCAAGACAGCGCGTGAGCTTTTTGACGCGGTCATGGCCAATCCTGCGCGCAAAAAGTTTGGTTTTGGCGAGAAGCTGGCGATTGTAAACGTCGATGTGCAGCAGGCTTACACCCGCACCGATATGTTCAAAACCGCCTATGAAACTGACCCGCGCCAGATCGAATATATCAATACGATCAGCCACCTTGCTCGCCAAAACGGAATGCCAGTTATTTGGAGCCGCGTTGCCTATAAGGATGATGCGGCGGATGCAGGGGTTTGGGGCACGCGCACGGACACAGAAGATAGCCTCCAAAACATCAAATATGACAGCGAGCGGCACAGCTTTGACCCGCGATGCGAGGTGGACGCCAATGATCTGCAATTCACCAAACGCATGCCGAGCAGTTTTTTCGAAAGCCCGCTTGCAAGCTACCTCACCTTTCATAAGGTCGACACGGTTGTGGTCACCGGCGGTTCGACCAGCGGATGCGTGAGAGCAACGGCGGTTGACAGTCTCAGCTATGGATACCGAACCATTGTCCCGATTGAGACATGCGCGGACAAGCATGAAAGCTATCACTTTGCCAATCTCACCGATCTTCAACTGAAATATGCCGATGTTGAACAGGTGCAGACGGTGATTGACTGGTTGGAGGCGCGCTAATGCTCGAAGGCGCAGGCGATCCGGGGCTCTACGACTACCACCCCTATAATGCGCGGGAAAAAATTGTTTGGCCCGAGGGTAAGACTTGCGCAGTGTGGGTCGCGCCCAATCTGGAATATTACGAGGTTGACCCGCCGATTCATCCAAAGCGCAATCCGTGGCCGCATCCAGCGCCCAGCGTTGTCGGCTATTCCCACCGCGACCATTCCAACCGCGTTAGCCATTGGCGCATGGCCGATGTGATGAGCCGCCACGGCTATCCCGGATCGGTCAGCCTATCGGTGGCTTTGTGCCAGCATCATCCCGAAGTCGTTGCCGATGGGGTCGCGCGCGGATGGGAATTTTTCAGTCACGGCATTTATAACACGCGCTATTCCTATGACATGACCGAGGCGCAGGAACGCAACATTATCGAGGATTCGATTAAGACGGTTCAAGATGCAACGGGTCAGCGCATCAGAGGTTGGCTCGCCCCTGCTTTGACGCATACGACGCGCACGCTTGACCTGCTGGCGGAGTATAATTTCGACTACACCTGCGACCTTTATCATGATGACCAAGTTCAAGCGGTGAAGGTGGCTTCTAATGGATTGGCGTCGATTCCGTACAGCTTGGAAGTAAACGACCATTACGGCTTCTTCGTCTATAATATGTCGGGCCGCGAATATGCCGATACGCTTGTGCGCCAATATGAGCGTTTGGCTAAAGAGGGTGAAAAATCTGGCACAGTTATGTGCATTCCGCTGCATGCCTATTTGATTGGGCAACCTCACCGGATCGGCCCATTTGAAGAGGCACTAGAGCATATAGCAAAGGATGGCCGCGCATGGCTGGCCAAAGCAGGTGAGATTGTTGATGCGTGGAGGGCCCAGCAATGAGCACTTTGCCAGATAGCTACACGCAATATCCAAAGCGGCGCGCGGGTTATGATCATCACCTATACGAATGGTCGAACATCCATGAGCGCGCACCCATCAAATGGCCTGAGGAAAAATCGGTCGCGGTGTGGCTATGCGTTAGCCTTGAATGGTTCCCTATCACCCCCGATGGCCCGTTCAAAGCGCCCGGCCATATGGTCACTCCCTATCCCGATTACCGCCATTACACGGCGCGCGATTATGGCAATCGTGTTGGTGTATGGCGTGTGCTGGATGCGTTTAAGAGCGTTGGCGTCACGGCCAGCTTTGCGGTCAATGCGGTTGTGGCAGAACGATATCCCGAACTTATCGAGGCAGTCCAGGCAAACGGGCATGAGATCATCGCGCATTCCACCGATATGAACGGCACGATTGATTCGAGCCTTGGTGAAGATGCGGAGCGCGCATTGATTTTGGATGCAATGGCGCGGTTGGAGGCGGCGACCGGCGTGCGGCCCAAAGGCTGGCTATCGATTGCGCGCCAGCAGAGCTTCCGCACGCTCGATCTGCTGAGAGAAGCGGGTGTGAAATATTGCTGTGATTGGGTGAATGATGAATTGCCGTATAAACTCACCAATGGAATGACGGCTATGCCGCTCAACCATGAATTGTCTGACCGGCAGATTGTTACCGTTCAGCAAAAAAGCGCTGATAGCTGGGCTGAAAGCATGCGCGATGCCTATGGTTGGCTGGCGAAAGAGGCCGCAGCGCAAAACTCAGCACGCATCCTGCCCATTCACCTGACGCCTTACATTATGGGGCTTCCTTATCGGATCGGTGCTTTGGAGGAATTGCTGGCTGATCTTTGCGCGCGCAAGGACGCTTGGTTTGAGAGTGGCGATGAGATCGTCACACAATGGAAGGCGCAGCAATGAAAGCGATCAACCCTAGAACTGGCGAGGCGGACTTTGAATTTGAAGTCAGCACACGCAAGGAGATCGCTGTTGAAGCGGCCCGATTGCGCGAGGCTCAACCTGCTTGGGAAGTCATGGGGCCGCAAGGCCGCTCTGCTGTGCTCATGCGCTTTGCCGATGCAATAGAAGCTGCCGCACCGCAAATCGCCGCTGCGCTAACTGTGGATACTGGGCGCGGCGCAATTTCTTGGGTCGAGGTGCAGGGCTGTGTGGGCAATATGCGCGGTTGGGCCGCGAAAGCTCCGCCTTTGTTTGCTGGGCTAGACCGCGGGCCAAAGCCATCCGTCACACCTGGCATTGAGATCACCACCGAATATTCGGCATTCCCGCTATTTGGTGCGATATGCCCGTGGAATTTTCCTGTGATCCTCAGCCACATTGACGCTGTGCCGGCATTGATGGCCGGATCAGCAGCGCTGGTAAAGCCTTCTGAAATCACTCCGCGCTGGGTAACTCCTATGCGCGAAGTGCTTGCACAATTCCCTGAGCTGCCGCTTGCCTATGTTATCGGCGGTGCGGACGTGGGCGGGGCGTTGATCGAGGAGGTGGATTATGTCTGCTTCACCGGATCAACCGCGACGGGCCGCAAGGTGGCTGAGGCGGCCGCGCGCAATTTGATACCGGCCAATCTGGAGCTGGGCGGCAAAGATCCACTGATCATCACTGACAATGCTGATCCGGAATGGGCCGCGAGCGTGGCTTTGCGCTCCAGCATCGTCGCAACTGGCCAAGCGTGCCAATCGATTGAACGAATATTTGTGGCGCGCAGCATTGCCGATGAATTCCTCGCCCACCTCACTCAAAAGGCTAAGCAAGTTGATGTAACACATCCGAACCCGCAGATTGGTCACATCGGGCCGTTCATCTTTCCAAGCCAAGCGGAAAAGGTGCAAAACCAGATTGATGATGCTCTCAAAAATGGCGCACAGGTGGTGTCTGGCGGGACGGTCGAAGACCTTGGCGGCGGCAAATATCTGCGCCCCACAATCCTCAGCGATGTCACTCCTGATATGGCGGTGATGCGCGAGGAGACGTTCGGCCCGGTTCTTCCCATCACAATCTACGATGATTTGGACGCCGCAATCGCGCAGGCCAATGATACAGAATATGGACTATCGGCTGGAGTGCTTGCCGGTTCATTGGAGGAAGCTGCCGCAATCGGTGTGCGGCTGGACGCAGGCGCAATAAGCCTGCAGGACGGCGCGCTCACCAGCATGGTCGGGGATGCAACCAATCAATCGCGCAAAGCATCAGGCCTAGGCCCAAGCCGCATGGGCAATACCGGCATGCTGCGCTTTCTGCGAGAGCAAGCCATGATCCGCCAAACGGGCGATGCGGCAACCATCGCAATGTTTGCAGAAGGGCAAGGGGCGTGAGTAATCGTGCTGCACTAAAAGCCGCCATGCCCGCCATGCTGCTGCATGATGGCTGGTGGGACGGCTGGTACCGCCACTTCGATGCAGACGGCACGCCAATCGATGCTCACAAGGTCAAAACCTATTGCGAATTTCCCGACAGCGGAGAGGCGCATTATGTCCAACACAATTGGCTAAGCTGGGATGATGGCCGCAGTGAAGTGTATGAATTTGATGGACGTTTAGACGGTCAATATCTGCGCTGGAACACTGACCGTTTTAGCGGATATTGCTGGCAAACCAATGAAGATACACTCATGCTCAAGCTTGATCGTTTGGACGAGCCCGGCGCTTATTATGTCGAAATGATCAATATCGCCCCAGATGGGCAAAGCCGGGCACGGACATGGCAATGGTTCAAGGATGGCCGCCCGTGGAAACGCACTTTGTGTGACGAATGGAGAATTGACGCACCATGATGACAGCTACATTATTGATGGCGTTCCAAGGCATACCTGCCGGCGCTGCGCCGCCTCCGCCTCAATCAACCTGCGACAAGCCAGTTTATATGGTGGTCGAGGGCCGCACTCTCGATCTGAAGCGGATGATGGCCTATGGCAAGGCAATTGCAGAAAGCGATATTTATCAAAAGCTTGGTGGCTATTACGTCACCATGCCGCGTCCCTTGGAAGTGTTTGAAGGCGATGTCGAGCCCAATTATGTGAACCTCACCGTACGCTTTCCCTGTATCGAAAATGCGCGCGCGTTTTGGAACAGCAAAGCCTATCAAGAGACGATCCTTCCGATCCGCCAAAACCCTGCACCGGCGGGTGATTATACCGTTACCATTTATGGTGAGGCGCCTTTGCGCGAAGATATGGTAGGCAAAGTGACAGCGCCTGTCTTTACAGAGGATTTCTCTGATCCAGACGTGCCGCAAGTCAAAATGCCAGTGGTTGGCCCGAAGGCCGAAACAGCAAATGAGGAAAAATAGCTATGAGCGTTGAACTCCAGCATCCGATGAAAGCCGATGCAACGCCGCAAGAAACTGCGCGCGGTCGTTTTGTATCTGGAATGCGCAGCCTGATCCTCAATGATTTGGCAGGTGATATGGGGGCAGCTTATGAAAAGCGCGCCGCACCCAAATTCCGCAAAGCCAATGGCCGCGATCCCGAATCCAGCCGCGAGGCGCATGAAGCTTTGCGCGGCGATCCGGCCTTCAACATCTATTCCGCCATGCGCGTTCAAGCGCAAAAAATGGTTTGGGCCAGCGTCGCCGACAGTGTGGAGCGCGAAAGCGATCGGCTGGCGAGCGAAGCGGCAAAAGTCGCAGATGCAGCGGGCGGCGCTGAACTTAACCCTGACCTCGACGTGCCCAAAAACGTCCATGCCATCGACGTGCATTTGATGCCGGGTAGCTACACGCGCGGCGCGGACAGCTTAGAAGCGGGCGCAGTCTATGACCGCGGCTTGGCCGTGTTTTCAATGGGACTGATGGGCGCAAACTTGGATGATATTGGCCTATCAATGGCGCAATATATCAAGCTGCGCTTTCCCGATTTCGCGCCTGAGCGCATTCTCGATACGGGCTGCACGATTGGGCATAACACTCTGCCATGGAAGCAAGCCTATCCCGGTGCTGAGGTCATTGCGATTGATGCTGCTCCCGGCCCGCTTGCCTATGGTTCAGCGCGCGCGAAAATGCAGGGGCAGGATGTTTTGTTCCAGCAAATGTGCGCCGATGATCTGGCTTATGAGGACGAAAGTTTCGATGTTGTTTGGTCGAGCATGTTCCTGCATGAACTCTCTAAGAAGCAGCGCGCGAAGTGTTTTGAAGAAGCCTACCGGGTCCTGAAACCCGGCGGGTTGGTCGTGCATATGGAACTGCCGCCAAACGATCAAATGAGCGCGTTTGATGGCTTCTATCTGGACTGGGATAGCTATTACAACAATGAGCCCTATTACAAAGGCTATCGCGATGAAATTCCAGCAGATTTGACGGCGCACGCAGGCTTTGCGAGCGATGATTATTTCGATTTTGTCGTGCCTTCCATCAGCATTTACGGCGAGGATGCCGTGCGCGAGGCAGCAGCCGGTGATCGCGCAGAAGCTGTTGGTCAGGAGACAACCGGACGCCTTGCAGAAGGCGTAATGTGGTACGGTTTTGGAGCGTTCAAGAAATGAGCGATGATGCAAGAGCCGCTTCGCCGCTTCGTCCAGAGGATGCGCCGCCAAATCTCTATGACGAGCATGGCAATGCGCGCTTCTTCGCCGACCCAGCCATGGACCGCTTTGTCGCGGTGGTGATGAACCTCGCTCAAGAAGTGTGGGTGCAAGAAGAACGCCTGCTCGCATTGGAAGAGGCCAAATCAGGCCAAAGCGTAGATAAAGAGGCCAAAGTGACGGAATTCATCAATCGGGTCTTTGAACCGGTGAGAAAGGCCTAAACAGATGCGGGCATGGGAAATCGGGCCTAGAGGCAGCGGATCAAGCGGCTTGGACGGCCTGCGCATGGCCGAGCGTGACGATCCTGTGGCTGGCCCAGGACAGGTGCTAGTCCGAGTGATTGCAGCGGGTTTAAATTACCGTGATCTGATGCAATTGCGTGGGTTCTACGGACCTGAGAATCCTGATGATCGCATCCCATTGAGTGACGGTGTCGGCGTAATTGAGGCACTGGGCGAAGGGGTTTCAGACCTTGCGATTGGCGACCGTGTGGTTGTCCAAAATTTCTTGCCTTGGCTCGATAAAAGCAGTTTTGGATTTCATATCTTTGGGCAGGATATGGGCATTTCTACAGATGGCTGGTTGGCTGAGAAAATCGTGCTTCCCGCCAATGCTTCGATTAAATTACCGGCCGGTGTGAGCGATGAAACCGCTGCGACTTTGGCTGTGGCTGCTTGCACGGTTTGGCATGCCATGGTTGCATTTGGGGCAGAGGGAGCAACCGATCTTTCCGGAAAGCTAACCCTTGCCCAAGGCACCGGCGGAATGGCTGTATTTGCACTGAAGCTAGCAAAAGCGATGGGCGCCCAATTTGCAATTACTTCGTCCAGCGATGACAAGCTGGCAAAGATGCGGGCGATGGGTGCGGATTACACCGTCAATTACCGCGAGGCGGATGATTGGGCGGCGGCTTTGCTGGAACAAACAGGCGGGCGCGGCGCAGATATTGTGGTCGACACCGTCGGCTTTGGCGAGTTTTCAAAAACCATTGCGGCCACTGCGCTGGAAGGGCGGATTGGGACATTGGGCGCATTATCGGGCAGTCCCGCGGACCAGGCCGACTTTAGCCAAGGGCCTATCCTTGGCAAAAACATTACGATCAAAGGCATCACTTCTGGACACAGGGGGATGTTCGTCGATGCGCTGAAAGTGATCGCAGAAAAGAACATCAAAATGCCGATCGACCGCGAGTTTGCATTCGAAGATGCCGCCGCAGCCTATGCGCATCTGGAAAGCGGCGCGCATATGGGCAAGGTGATGATCCGCGTTTCTGACTAGGCGCTTCAGCCAAGCCCAATCGTCGGGTCAAATTCCATCATCGCACGGTTGTTGACCGGCGCACCAGCGAGCGCGAAATTGTCTGGATCGATGCTTTGTGTGATCTCGCCTTGGCGCTTTGATGCGGAGTGGACTTCCTGTGTGCGGGCAATTCTCAAGGCTTCATATTGGGCCAAAGCTTCGCGAGTATCAGCATTTTGCGCCAACATTTGAGCAAGCACATAGCCATCCTCAATCGCCATTGCTGCGCCCATTCCAAGGAAGGGCAACATAGCGTGGGCAGCATCGCCCAACATTGTGACGCGCCCATCGCTCCAAGTGGACAGCGGCGCACGGTCGTATAGCCCCCATTTGATACTGTCGCCTGCCTCGGCAATCAGGCCAGTGACATCGCTGTGCCATCCGCTGAATGCTTCAGCGACCTCCGCGCGCGGTGCAGCGGTGGACCAGCCCTCTGGCACTTCCTCATCTGTTTCGACTAGCCCTGCCAAATTGACGACCGCGCCCTTGGCCATGGTGTAGCGGTTAAAGGTGCGGCCCGGTCCGATAAAAATCGCGCTGCGTCCCAAACCCATAAATTCGCGGGCTCGTTCCATCGGCACAAGGCAGCGATAGGCGACGTGATTGGTGAAGCGCGGCTTGTCATCTGGAACCATTTGAGTTCGCACCGCAGAGCGCACGCCGTCGGCACCGATCAAAACGCCGGCTGAGGCCTGTGAACCATCGCTAAAATGTGCCGATGTAGCTCCGGTGTTTTGCGAATAGTGCTCCAACTGTTTGCCAGTATGTGCGGTTCCGCCCAGCTTCTCAAATTCTGCGAGTAGCACTTTTTGCAAATCCGCGCGGTAGATATGGCGAATGATATTGGCCTCGCCATCATCAGGGGCACCGCTGCCTTTATCGAGTTCGCCGAGCAGAACTGCGCCACTGCTATAATGCAAAAACGGCAGGCCTCCGGCTGGACATGCGGTGGCTGCGACTTTTGTTTGAAGCCCCAATGCGCGAAAGACATGCTGCGCGCCTAGGCCTAATGTCAGGCCAGCGCCTGTTTCCTCAATGGAACGCGCTGCCTCGAATACATCCACTTTGAGCCCGCGCTGAAGCAGGGCAATTGCGCAAGTCAGCCCGCCCAATCCCGCACCGATTACCGCGATAGGGGAATGCGGCACTATCGGTCTAACTCCACCAATTCATAGCGGTTCTGCATATAGCCATCGATCGCGCCATAGACGAGGATGCTGTCATCATCATCGGTAACCCACATGTCATAGACAGGGTGCGACGTGCCGCCCATGCCTTCATCGCTATCGTCGATGAACCGCAGGTGGCGACATGCAAATGTGCCCGCGGCGCAGGACTTTTCCTCGCGCCCAACATATTCCAAGGTGATGAACACTTCGGAGATTTGCGGCGGGGTTGCGCCGCGGTGATCGGGTGAGGGCAGGAACACGCGCAGTTTGCGTTTGTGCGGGCCCTTGCTCAAATCCATAATCCGAGTGAGAAAGCCATCGCTCACAATCGGATGTGTGCCAAATCCATCAAAATCGCCGTCGGCATCGCAGGTTTCAGAATTGCGGCCGATTGTCGGTCCATAACTTTCACAGGTGATTTGGCCGTTCTCATGGTCATTGCGCATCCAGCCAGAGCCAAGAAATTCATCGCCTAATGTGAGGTGCACGAGCAAATTTTGCGGAACCATATCGGGGCCAATATGATAGGTGATATTGCGCAGGACAGTGGGATCAGGTTCTGCAATTTCGCATTGTGCGCTCATAATGACAGAGCCGTCTGCATGGTGCGAGAAATTGAACCATTCGCGCCCGCGCTCCTGTCCCTTCATGCCCTCTTTTGTCGAGGTGTAGAGTATTTTACCGCGCACATTGCGGTGCCTCATCTGGGGCTGCATCAGATCACTCCTGCCTTATCCAGTCTGGCGATGACTTCTTCTTGGGTGCGCTTGAAATATTCGCGTTCCGGCACCTTGGCCCCGCCGCCTTCCAACATGCCGTCGGGCCGGTGGAAATCTTGTGCAGCTGCGGCATAGGCCTGAGCAAACAGATCCGGGCGTTGGCGGGCGAGATAATTGGTCATTGCCGGCGTGCGGCGAGCGGCGCGCGATGCGCCCAGATCAATATTGGCAAAGGCGGTAAAGGTCTCGCCATCATTGCTTTCCGCCGTCACCTTGCCGCGGTAATCGACGATGGAACTGTTCCCCTCTGCGCTGTTGAGTGGCAGGGTCGATCCGCTGATACCGGCTGTATTGGCGGAGACGACATAGGCCATGTTTTCAAATGCGCGCGCTTGCTTTGCGATATCTTTATTGGTGGCAAGCGGCGAACCAACTTCGCTGGAAGAATGCAGAAACACCTCTGCGCCGCGAAACGCCAGCGCGCGAGCAATTTCGGGGTAGAGAATTTCTTCAGAGGCGATGCAAGCCAGATTGCCAATCTCAGTTTTGGCAACAGGGAACACGCCTTCGAGGCCATAAATATCGATATATTTTTCCCAAACATCATGCGGGCTGGGCGCAAACATGGATAGCAGTCGGCGATAGCGCAGCACGACTTCGCCCGATGGTGCAATGACAAAGCTAGCTTGGAAATAGAAACCGGGGAAATTGGCATCCTGCTCGTAAGCATTGCCCGCAATATACATGCCGAGGCGCTGCGCCATTCCCCCCAATGCTTCATATTCAGGCCCGTCTTTTGCAAAGCCGACTTTGGCTGCAAAATCGGAAAGGCCGATGCGCCCGGGATAGGATGTGAAAAGATATTCTGGCAACACCGCCAGCTTCACAGGATTGCCGCTATATTGTGCGATGAAGATAGTTGATCCGCGAATTTGCCCTTCGATATCGGCAATATGCTGCAGCATCGCGGCGCGGGCCGATGCTTCATCATCCAGTTTCTCTAGACTGCGAGCGGTCAGCTGCATGGCGACGGCGGAATAGGTCTTTGGATCGGCCAATGCGGCGCTCCTTTTAGATGTTTTGGTTTGAGCTTGAGCAAAAGGTGCTCCAGCCGCGATTGATGCACAAAAGCCTGCTGCGATTGCTTGTCTTCGGGCTAGCTCAAAACCCATGAGGTCACAGACCCAATGAACCCGGGTTCATAAGCCCGTGTGGGTCGACATGCGCCTTGACGGCTTGCAGTAAAGCATCGGCTGCCGGATCAAGGCTGTCGCGGTAGCGATACGTGCGCCCAATCTGAAAATGCACCGCATCATGCGCGAACATTAAATCGACCAGCTCTTGTTTGAGCGTCTTGGCCATATCCCACGCCGCCGGATTGGCGGGCAGCTTAGGAAGCTTTGCCAAATGCGCGTCCTCGATTGTGTCTTCGATTACGGCATTGCGGGCATCGGGCCAGTAGAGGCATGGTTCGATCACGACGCCGGCTTTACTAACCGATGCGATCAGCGTGCCATAATGCATGCCAAGCGCGTCCATCTTTTCGCTATAGACTTCAAACAAGGCCATCGTTGCTTCGTAAAAAGGGATGGCTTGGCTATGCGCAAACAGTCCGTGGATCGGCCCCCAACGCTCGCCATCAGGGCCAAGAATGGAATTGAGCGGGCCAAAGGGATTGGCGCGGATGATTTTAGGAATGGTGTTTTCCACCTCGCGCCCGCCATGTTTGGCAACAATGCTGCGCGCTTCGGCAATGTCAGCGTCTGCGCTTGGCTGATTGCGCGCCTCTGCCAAGACATGCAGCGAAAAACTCGCATCTTTGAGAAAGTCGCGGCCTGCCAATGCGACTTTTGCGCCTTCTTTCAGCGCGCCCAATACGCTGCCCTGTTTCTTCATCATGCCAACCAATTGCTTGGCATCGGCCGCCATGGAATCGCGCTTCATCCGGATGGCGTTTAGGTAAGGGTCAAACCCAAAGGCCTCTGTCGCAATATCGGCTCGCTCAATATCAGACAAAGCCGCCAGCACTGCATCATGCGTGTCAAAGGCGAAGCTGGCATAGCCGTGGGCCTTTGCCTCTTGGATCAGTTTGAGTGTGATTTCTGTCTTAATTCCAAGCGCGCCCGTGTCCGCTAGAAATAAGCCTGTCATATCGGGGCCATAGGGGCGGGAAAAACCCTTACCCAATTTCATCAAACTGCCGTCAGCTAAAGCGACTTCTAAGGCAAGGCAGCTTTGTACCGCGCTTCCGTGACGGCCTGTTCCCCAGAAAATTCCGTTCTGGCTCATCCCGCCGCCCACGGTTGCTTTGAGGCCAGACAATGTCCCCCACATTGGCGTGCGTAGGCCAAGCGGCTGCAATGCAGCATAGAGCGCCGCCCATGTGCAGCCCGGCTCAACCGTTACGCTCATATCCTCTTGATTGATTTCAACAATGCGCGTCATTTGCGCCAGATCGAACAATACAGCGCCCGGAGTGTCCGGCGTATATCCGCCAGTGTAGCTCATCCCGCCGCCGCGCGGCGCGACCACATGGCCTGCATCGGTTGCTGCTTTTATGGCGACCGCGAGCTGGCGCTTATCCTTTGGACGCACCACTGCGGCGAGCGGCGCACCGGCATCAAAAATATCGCTGCCGTAAAATTCCAGTGTGGCGGCATCGGTTAGAACATCCGCGCCGCTGGCTTCCAATGCGGCGGCAAGGTCGGCGGGAGATTTAGCTAAGGTGGCCATTATGCTGCTTCCGTTTGGGGTAAGGGGGTATCTTCAATAGGCGGAAAACTCTCCGGATATTTGCCAAGCAGCAGCAATAGCGCGCCGCCTAGAACGAACATCGGACCCGCCACATACAACATTCCGTCATACGATCCCGTTGCATCTCGCACTCCGCCGTAGATCATCGGAGAGATGGCGGAGAACAAGCCAAATGGCAGGTAAAGCATGCCATAGATTTTGCCATAATGCCCCATGCCGAAATAGCGGCCAGTCAAATAGGCAATCAAATCGCTTTCTGCACCAGCTGCAAATCCAAGCATAAAGCCAGCGATGACAATCATCGTATATGGGCTGTCTTGGCCGGTTAGCAGCAAGCAAGCGATGGCTGGGAGGGAGAGCAGCGGAAAGGCGACAAACCCTGCCCAAAAACGGTCGAGCAAGAACCCTGTAATCACACGGCCAGCAAGGATGCCAATGCCAACAACCCCCATAACCGATGTCGCGTCGTCAATGCCAAAACCGTGATCCATGACCATGGGGATCATGTGAATATGGGCGCCGCCATAAGCCGATGCAATCAGCATAATGGATGCGAAAATCAACCAGAACCGGCGATCACGAATGGCGCTAGAAAAAGCAATGCCGGTGTTGTTACCGCCTTGATGAGCCACGCCAGCAGGGCGCTCTTCGTCGCGCGGTTCCCTGAAAAACAGCACGGCCAGTGGCAGGGATACAAGCAGGGGTAATGCGGCGAGGTATAGGAACATGTCGCGCCAATCGCCTGCCTCCAAAATGCTTCCCGCCAGCTTGGGCACGACAATGGCAGCCAGCGATGTGCCTAGCAGCATAAGGCCCAGTGCTAAGCCGCGGTTCTTAAAGAACCACAGATTTACGGCGCGGCTCCATGTAACCGGCGTTGATCCAATGCCAACCAATCCTACAAGGAACCACAAGGCATAATAGCCATAAAGATTGCCCGGCATGATGTAGAAAGACGCGAAGGTTAGGCCGAATAAAAAGACGCTAATCAAAGTGACGGGCCGCACACCATATTTGTCCGAGGCTGCACCGAAAACGGGCGCGAGCAAAGCAGCGGTAATGCCGAATACAGTGACGCCTGCGCTGACTTGCAGGCGTGTCCAACCAAATTCCTGGCCTAAGGGATCAAACAGCAATCCGATGACATTGAAAGGCAAAGGCGAAGCGCCACATGCAACGCCAATCAAGCATGTGAGCAGCACTTTCCAGCCAGTGAAAAATTCACCTTTTTCAGGGGACTTTAGAGGGACAGTTTCGCTCAATTAGTGTCTCCTATGAGCCTTGTATACTAGCCAAAGCGGCTTGTTCAAACAAGGCTGCGCAGTCTTGCGGCGCGGTAATCATGGCGTCATGGCCGGTGGCAAGCTCAATTGACTGCCAGCTTGGATCGTTTGCGGCTAAGGCTGCAATATATGGGAATTGGGTTTGGGGCAGAGCAGGGCTAGTGCAATGCACATAAGTGCGCGGCAATCCATCCGATCCGCCATTGGTCAAAACAATCGGATCGAGCCAAGTTTTGAGCGGATGCGGGGTCAAGCGTTCGTTCGTCCAATTGTGCAAAGGGTGATCTTCTGAAATGCCCAGCAGGCTGGCAGGAAATGCCGCCATTGCGATGCCATCGGGAGCGAGGCCTTTGATTGTTTTTGCAGCGCCATCTATCGCTGCCTGAGAGCGAGGTGCGCCGTAACTTATCATGCTCTCGCCATTTTTGGGCAGGGCGGCGTCGAGATAAACAATATGCGCGATCCGGTCTTTCATCGCATCAGCCATGCCCGTGATAACCATTCCTCCATAGGAATGGCCAACCAGCACAATGTTCCGCAGGCCTGATGCTTCGACAAAGCCAATGGCATCGGTGATATGTTCAGCCAAACCAATGTCCGGACTCATCTCGCCTGCTCTCTCTGCCAGTCCGGGCAAAGTTGGCGTGTGGACGCGGTGGCCAGCGCTTTCGAGCAATTGGCGTACTTGCTCCCAGCACCAACCCCCGTGCCATGCGCCATGTATCAGCACAAAGTCGCGCGGGCTTGATGTGGAGGCTGAAACGCAGCCCGACGCCAATGTCGCAGAGGCAATGCCAGCGGCGCCGCGCAAAATGCTCCGGCGGCCGACGCCTTTTGCAATGGCCGCGTTATTCAGCATCGTAGAACTCGGTCAAATTGCCATCGGGATCGCGTACCGCAAAGGCAGGTGCAGGCTTGCCAGCTGCAATTGCCAAACTCTGTGTTTCATAGGCGATTTCCACGCCGAGCTGCTCAAGCTGCTTGCGATAAGTGGCCAGATCTTTGACCGGATATCGCACCGAAATTATTCCAAGGTTGGGCGGCGACGCGTATTGAGAAAAATCGCGGCCATCAAAACCTTCAAATTGCATCAGCTCAATACGGCCGGTTTCGCCTGGCAACTTTGGCTGAGCGACCGCAGCGCGGCGGACCAGTGTCGTTGCCAAATTGGCGGGCACAGAGAAATTGTTCGCGCGCGGTTCCGGATCGGTGAAGGGCGCATCAAACAGCACTTTAAGGCCTAATGTATCGCGGTAAAATGCAAGGCTTGCGGGCTGATCTTTGACCATTCGCATAGAGTTGAACGCTTGGCTGAGACGGCCCACTGGAAAGCCGGCAAACTCTGGCGATTTGCGCTCATAAACAGCGTAATTAACCCCGTGAGGCCCGCGCACAACGACATTGACAAGATCAGAGCCGCCAAAGGAAAATTCGTAAGGATCGCTTTCTGCCCACCAACCGCGATTGATCGCAGCATCGAATAAAGCATGCGTGTCTTCACTGCGCACCATGATCGAGAATATGCCGCCAGTGTCCCATGGACGGGCGGCGCGGCGGATTGGACGCTGTCTTACTTTGTCAAACCGGACAAAGCGGATGCAGCCTGATTGAGCATCAGGCGCGCATATTTTAAGAAATGCACCGCCGGCGATGTCAGGCAATTTCCAATAAGCGATTTCGCCAGGGGTTATGGGGCCTGAAGAGACCGCTTTCCATCCGCCATCCTTAACCAGCCACGAAGCACTGTCTTCCAGATCGGTGACACTAACAACGGCTTCGCTCCACGGCTCAATATCGGGCGAATGGGCAGCAAGCGGCGCGTGCAGGCTGATAGCTGCGGCAACGCCAAGAATGAACGTTGCCGCAGTTTTGATCGTCATCAGAACGCGTATTTTGCGCGCACGGTCCATGTACGCGGCGGGTTAAGATAGCTGAAGTTAGCGAGCGCCGATTCCACAGCTTCTTGGTCAAAGCAGTTCTTGCATTCAGCCACCAGTGAGAAGCCGGAATCGCTGCCCAATGTGACAGAGGCATTCACGATCCAGCGACTTTCACTGAACGACCCGCTCGCCGGGTTAATTGGATTACCTTGCCCGATGGTGTTGGCCGGATACACTGTTCCGGTAAGACCGGTTACGGCGCCGTCGAACAACGTCACCCCGCTAGTGCCAGTTTCACTGTCACTGCGCCAACTCGCGTTGATTGCCGGCGTTAAAGAGAAGCTGCCGAGGTCAATTTCATAGCTTCCGCCCAGTGCAACCGTCCAATCAGGTGAGCGAACGGGCTCTGCAATTGAACCATCGGGAGCCACGATGCCTACGCCGCATGATGCCGCTGTGTCGCCGGCGCCTGTGTTGGGAATAAACCCGCCAGCAAGCTGGGTTAGGCAGGCCGCTTGCTGCGCTGCTACCGCTTGAACGCCGAACTCATCGAGAGCCGGTGCATTCGCATCGATCTTATATTCATCATCCTGATAGCCGATGGCCGCAAACAGGCTGAGTCCGTCAGCTGGAACTGCGGTAAATTCGACCTCAATCCCTTTGTTTTCATAATCGGCAAAATTTCGAGTGATAAAGGCAAGTGAACCATTTGGGCGAATGAACGCGGATGGCGTCTGTAAGTTGCCCACGTCTAGGTAGAAAGCCGTAATGTTCAGGCGAACGATACGGTCAAACAGTTCTGTTTTCGTACCAGCCTCGTAACTCCATGCCGTCTCAGGACCGAAAGGCAGCAGCTCGCTCGCTGATGTTCCGCGCGCATTCCAACCGCCAGATTTAAACCCTCGCGTGGCTGATGCGAACAAGAGTACATCATCATTTACTGCATAGTTCAGCGCGAAGCGAGGTGTCCAAATGCCTACCGATTGTTCATTCGGGATAGCACTGCCATTGGTCGCGACCAGATTGGCTGTATCGATACAGGTGGAAGGTCCAAACTGTGCAGCTGCTTGGCATAGACCGCCGCCGATACGTGGGCGATTGTCGCGAATGTCGAAGGTTTTTTCTTCATCAGTATACCGGATACCCGCGGTTAACGTGAGCTGGTCAGTGACATTGATATCGCCTTGCGCATAGGCTGCCCATGCTTCTGCCGTATTGTTGATCGTCCGATCAGCCAACACTAGCGGGAAGCCATCGGGTAGAGGTGGGATGCCAAGTGAGAAGATATCACCAAAGTCTGTCGTATTGTCCTCAGTGAAGTAATACACACCGCCAACCAGATCGAGCAGGCCATCGCCAACCGAGCCGGAAAACTTCACTTCCTGCGTGAATTGGCCGTGGCGGCCATCATTGGCAATGGTGAAACCGCCATAGGTAAAGCCGACAACAGGAGGAACTGGGTTCGATGTGCTCGGCAAACCGCGGCCATCAGCAAAATCAAGCGCAAAATCCTGCGTTATTTTGACAAAGCCGGTGATGATGTTGACAGTCCAATCATCGGACAGCTCAAGCTCTAGGTTAGATGAGATAAAGTCCATCGTGGCTTCGTTTCCGAGGCCAAAACCGTTCTTTTCGCCGGTCAACAAATCGCCAAACACTGGGCTGTTAAATGTGCTGTCAGACCGCAGGCCTGTGGCTGAAAAGCGGCCGCTGCAATCGGTTGGATTGTTCGGATCGCAATCGAAATTGAGCAGGTTGGTGGAGTCTGCTTCTGTATGGATATACGACCCGGTCCATGTCGCCCAATCGGCTAGCTCGCCGCGAGCGCCAATTCTTACACCCCAACCATCGTTTTCGTTGGTGCGTTCTCCGGTGACCGAATTCTTGGCATAACCATCATCATTTTGCCAATAACCCGATACTTTCAGCGCAAGATTGTCCGCCACTGGCAGATCGATAGAGGCCCGGGCCATTTTGCGTTCGTAGCTGCCATAGCCAATTTCAGCATAGCCAGCGACTTCATCGCCTGGCTCGCTAAGGTAAACGTTGACTGCGCCGCCAGTAGTGTTGCGGCCAAACAAGGTGCCTTGCGGTCCGCGTAGAACTTCAACACGGTTTACGTCAAAAAATGACAAATTGTTGGCATTTTGCCGTGATAAGTAAATGTCATCAACATAAGTGCCAATGGGTGGGTCAAATGTAGCGATCGATTCAGTGTTACCGATGCCGCGCAGGTAATAAGAGTTAGCAGTGCCAAGTCCGGTATTGTTCAAACCGACGAGGTTAGGGACATATTGCGCGACTTCCAATGCGGTTCCAATACCGCGCGCTTCCAACTCTTCAGCGTTAAATGCACTGATTGCAATTGGGACGTCTTGCACACTTTCTTCGCGCCGCTGAGCGGTAACGATAATTTCGTTCAAGCCGCCAGGTTCAGCTTGCGCTTCGGCGCCAGTATCCTGAGCCATAGCCGGCTGCGCAAGCACAGTGGCGCAAGCGGCCAATGATACAGATGCGGTCAAAAATTTCTGCGACATTCACAAAATCCTTCCCTGTCAATTGATGTGAGAGCCCTTGGTTCAAGAGCGCTCGTTCTCCCGAGATTAATTTGTCCGGACAAATTTCTCTTTTGTCAACCGCGCAAATGTGTTTTGTATGTTTCTACATCCTAATGGAGACAACTTATGAGCCTGCCCGATCTTGCCTATCCAATGCTGGTATATGCCCACCTGCTATTGTTCGTCCTGTGGTTGGGCGCAGATGTTGGCGTGTTCCTTTTGGGACAGCATTTCCGAAAGCGGGAAGAGTATACATTGGAGCAGCGGATCGCTCTGCTCAAATTGCTCGTATTAATCGATATGACCCCGCGCAGTGCGTGGGCATTGATGGTGCCCTTGTCGCTGAGTGTGGTTGATATGGGCGGCTGGTGGGATGCGCCATCTTGGCTCATTGTCATTGCTTGGCTCATCGGCGGTTTTTGGCTGTGGCTGGTGTGGGATGCGCATAAGCATGACATGACCCCGCGCGCCGCGCGCAATCGCGGTATTGAGGGATGGTTGCGATGGATTGTCGGCGCATTCTACGTTTGGCTCGGGGGGCAAAGCCTGCTTCTTAATGCGCCGCTTTCGCCAGATTGGTTAGCGTGGAAAGCGCTGTTATTTGGTTTCATCTTTGTCGCCGCCATCATGATCGACTTCTCGTTTAAACCCGTCGGCGCGCAGCTTGGCGCGGTCTTGGAAAAAGGTTCGAGTGATGAAACCGAAATCCCTTTGTTGAACACGATGAACAAGACGCGAATTTGGGTGTGGATCGTATATATTTTGCTGCTCGCGACCGCATTTTTAGGCAATGTCAAACCGTTGCCATAAGGACACATTTTGCCGTTCAGCTATCAAAGCTGTTGCTTAACGCGGGAATTGGTCTGGACAAAGTTGTCCGGACAAATATTTCTTTATGAGTAAGAAAGTGAAAGCACTTTCGCAAAACGGGAGAGGGATCGATGAAAATCATATTTCGAGGGGCATTGCTGGCTGCAACTGTCTTATCGCCAAGTGCTGTGCTTGCGCAGGATGCGGGAGAAGATGAGACAGCCGCCAATGTTAATGAGATCATCGTTACTGCTCGTAAGCGCGAGGAATCGCTGCAATCTGTTCCTGCTGCTGTTTCAGTAGCAACGGCAGATACGATCGACAATCTCGGGCTCAATAACCTCGAAGATATATCCAAGACGACACCCGGCCTGATCTTTGACGATTCTTTTGGCCGTGATGGCAATCGTCCGGTAATCCGGGGCCAAGCCAACGTGCTGGGCCAATCGGGCGTCGCCTTTTTCATTGATGGAATCTATTACACCGGCTCGCTCGCCGATTATGACGTCGATACCATTCAGCGTATCGAAGTAGTGAAGGGTCCGCAAAGCGCGCTCTATGGCCGCAACACCTATTCCGGCGCGATCAACATTATCTCAAAATTGCCCGGCGACACTTGGGAAGGCCGCGTCACGGCTGATATTTCAGAATTCGATCGTTATGAAGTAACAGCTGGCATTCGCGGCCCTGTCAGCGAAGGGCTCTCCATTGGTTTGAATGGCCGCTATTATGACAAAGGCGGAGAATTCACCAACCAGTTTGATGGCAATAAAGTTGGCAAGGAGTCTTCAATTTCTGCGTCGGGCGTGCTGCGTTTCGATAATGGCGGACCGTTCACCGCCACATTGCGCGGTTATTACAATCAAACCGACGATGGCCAGCCAGCGATTTTCGCTCAAGGCGCAGAAGTGAACAATTGCCTGCCGGATGACGGCGGGTTGTACGGCGGCGGAGGGCGCTATTTCTGCGGCATCATCGAGCCCGGTGTGATCAACACGGATTACACACGGCAATTTGCCAATGCAGACGATGTCGGCATTCAGGCTGACACTTATAATGTATCTTTGCGGATGGAATATGACGTCTCCGATCAACTGCGTTTGGTTTCGCTGACAGGGTATAATGATCGCACCCAAACCACGCGGACTGATGGCGATTATGGACCCAATAGCTTCCAGCCAGCGACCTTTGCGACATTCCCTGCTGGGCCTGTTGGTATCGGTATCGTCAATGGACCAGCGATTGATTTCTCCTTCGCCAATCGCAGCGAAGTGAACGATATTTCGCAAGAATTGAAACTGATCTACGAAAGCGATCAGTTCGATGTCATCCTTGGTGGATATTATTTTGATCAAAGCGATGATGGCTTTGATATCCGTAATGCACCAGCTGACGCGTCCGCGCGTGCGCAAGCTCAATCCGATGCGCGACAAGCTGCATTATGTTCACCAGCACAGGGCTGCTTCTTTAGCTTCTTTACAGACCCGACCAGTGTCGCCTCTGTCCCCAATTCCCGCAATGAGAACTTGCAGGATATTGAGAACATCGCGGTATTTGGCGCTATTAACTGGCACATCACGCCAGATATCAATTTGGGCTTTGAAGGGCGCTATGCAGAAGAGACGATCTCCCTGACAGCGTTTGATTTTGATGAAGGGGATGCGCGTCCCGCTGCTGTTGAAGACAGCCGCAAATTCAAGAAATTCACACCGCGCGTTACCTTTGACTGGCAGTTTACGCCGGACAATTTGTTCTATGCGATTTACGCAGAGGGACAAAAGCCGGGCGGTTTCAACGGGATCACGGCGATCAATGCCAGCCTGAACGATCCGCTGGTGGATGTTGCGACGTTTGAGGCAGAGGAAAACACATCTTACGAGCTTGGCCTCAAAAACAGCTTCTTTGGCGGGCAAGTGATTTTCAATGTCGCTGCCTTTTTCACTGAAATTGACGGCTATCAGCTGACTCAAAACGTGTCTGTTCCGCCGAACCAAATCAGCGTTGTGACCAATGCCGGTAGTGCCGAGATCAAGGGTTTTGAAGCAGAGCTTGTTGGCGAGCTATCAGCTGGTCTGACTCTCACTGCTAACTATGCCTTTGCAGACAGTGAATTCACATCGGGTGTTGATCAGAACCAAGGCGTTCTCAATGATGTTGCTGACGACCGGCTGGTCAATTGTTCAACTGGTGACCAATTTGCAGATGTCGCTGGTTGTCAAAGCCTGTTCGGTTCCATCGTCGGTAAATCAATCCCGCGCGCACCTAAGCACCGGATTTTTGCCGATCTGGACTACCGCTCAAGCACAGAGATTGGTGGCGGTGATTGGGACTTCTTTGCAGGCGCCAATGTAACTTTTACCTCGTCCAATTATGCGCAGGTGCATAATCTGGCACGGACAGGCGATTCGGTTGAAGTGGATGCGCGCATGGGTATCCAAAACGACCACTATAAGGTTCACCTTTATGTCGATAATCTGTTCGACGAAGACGCGATCCAGCAGATTATTCGCTATGCCGATGGCGATGCAAACTTCCGCCGCAGCTTTATTGGAGGCTTGCGTCCGGGACGTCGCTTTGGTGTGATCTTCTCTGCAGGTTTCTGAGCCGGTAATTCATTGCAGAAAACAAAAGGGGCGAGAGATGCATTTCTCTCGCCCCTTTTTTTGGGTTCAGCCGGTTGGGTTAAAGCCTATTGATGCCGAGCTTTGGGCTTGGCCTCGCCGCTTTCAGCGCGCGCTTTGTCAGTCAATATCTTAAATTTAGTCCAAGTCGTTTCGTTCTTGCGAGTGTCATCCTTTGGCGGTGCTTGCTCATAAATCGGATAGTTTGCGCGGATTTCCGTTTTTAGCACGTCAGGCAATTCTTCAAAACCGCCGGGCAGTTTGCGGCCCATTGCGTTAAACACCATTTGTCCCGGTCGGCCGCCCATTTCCATCCAAGGTGCCCAGCCAGAGATGCGCACCCAGCTGATCATGGGATAAGCGGTTGGCTTGGATGCATCGAACAGTTCGTCTTTCAAAGCCGCGAAATCAAAAATCTCCATCGCGTGATATTTGCCGCCAACATATTCTTGATAATCGCCGGCCAGAGGGTTGGTGTAAAACAAAGGCACTTCAAACGGCATGAAGACATATGGTCCAGCCTCTCGCATTGTAGATAGCGTATAGGGCTTGCCATCTGCACTGCGCGGAAAATTGGGGCGTCCGTTAACCGGATCATTGTGAATTTGCATCACTTTCACGGTTTCACCGGTGTAGGGGTTCTCCCATTCATTGACCACTTCATCGGTTGCAGGGTCAATCATGAGCATGACCTCGCGGCTGATCAGCCGCCAGCCTTTGCCGCGAGCAGGATCATTAACCTCGACGCAGCGACGAATGTTCATTCCTTCGCCTTTGAAAAGCAATTTGTCGCGTTGGCCAGGAGACCTGCCATAGATGTTGCCAGACCAATGGTAGACGGCAGGCTCATCAGCGGATACGCCGCATTGAAGTCGCTTTGAAATTTCAACGGCGTCTTCGGGGACGGATGGATCAAGTGTTCGCGCAGATGCAGCGTAACTTGTGGTCATTAGCGCTGCCGCGCTCAGGCCTGCAAAAACGTGTCGAAGTGCCATTCGTTATTATACTCCCTAGAGAAAATCTGTATTTGTCCGGACAAATTCGTGATTCTTCCTTGACTTTAGATTTGTCCGGACAAATTGTGAAGAGTGAGAAACTCAAAAACATTGATCGCGGAGAATGCATGCGTGTTTGCAGCCAATAGTCTATTATTTGTGCCAGGTTCGCGGCCTGACCGTTTCGCCAAAGCGCGCCGCGCGGGCGCTGGGCTGACGGTCATTGATCTGGAAGATGCAGTGGCCGCGGCGGATAAGGCTGATGCAAGGGCGCAAGCGCTCGCGCAGTTTGATGGCGGCGATGTTGCTGGCTGGGGACTGCGGATCAATGCGGTCGACACAGCAGAGGGTATTCTAGACCTTGCGGCCTTAATCGCAGCGGATACTTTGCCGCCATTCCTGCTTTTGCCTATGGTGGAAAGCGTGGTTGAGGTCGAAGTGGTGGCCAAGGCATTGGGCGGTAAATGCCTCGGCCTTATACCACTGATCGAAACGCCCAAAGGCTTGCGCCACGCGCATGAGATCGCAGGAGCAGCTGGCAATGCGGCCATGATGTTCGGCGGCGGCGATTTTTCTGGCGAGCTTGGCGTTGACCTTGCGTGGGAGCCGTTGCTTACAGCCCGCCAACAGTTCATTTTTGCGTGCTCAGAACACAAATTGCCCGCGATCGATGTGCCCTTCGTCAAATTGGATGATGAGGCTGGATTGGCAGACGAAAGCCGCCGTGCTGAAAGCATCGGATTTGATGCCAAGGCCGCGATCCACCCACGTCAAATCGCTGCGATTGAAGAGGCATTCGAGCCAGACGAAAAGGCGGTCAATGCCGCCGCTGCCGCGCTGCGCGCTTATGAAGACGCTGGTGAAAAGGCGATCCGTTACAAGGGTCAAATGTTAGAGGCACCCTTGGTCAAAAAATATCGCGCAGTTCTCGCGCGTAAAGAAGGAACAGACAATGCGTGATGGTGTAATCGAAGTCGCTCCTGGGCGCTTTCGCGAGGTTCAGGGCCGCTATTTCGAAGATTTCGTCGAGGGGCATGTTTACGAGCACCGTCCCGGACGCACGATTACAGATGCGGACAATGTCTGGTTCACTCTGCTGACCATGAACACGCATCCTGCGCATTTTGATTACGAGCTTTCCAAAGACACAGAATTCGGCAAACCGCTCGTCGTTAGCCCATTCACGATTGCGCTGATGACTGGCATGAGCGTGTCCGATACTAGCGGCAAAGCCATCGCCAATCTTGGCTGGGACGAGGTGCGCATGGTGAAGCCTTTGTTTGTCGGCGACACGCTCTATTGCGAAAGCGAAGTGCTGGAATTGCGCGAAAGCAAAAGCCGGCCAGAGCAAGGCATTGTGACTTTTAAAACGATCGCCAAAAATCAAGAGGGCGAGATTGTCAGCCATTATAAGCGCACCGTCCTGGTTTGGCGGCGCGGCTTTGGCGGCCTCGACGAATAACGCCTCATTACAGAAACTCGAACACCACTACCCCCAAAGGAAATGCAAATGGCAACCGCCGCAGCTCTCAACGACCAAATCCGTACCATTGATCCTGCAGATGAACGCGCCTTTATGGATGCGATTGACGTATGGTTGGAACGCGAAGTGATCCCCGTTATCCAGCATCACGATCACGGCGATATTTGGCCGGAAAAACTTGTCGATCAGATGGCAGAGATGGGCTTGTTCGGGGCGACCATCGGTCAAGAATATGGCGGACTTGGCCTGCCTGCAACAACCTATGCCAAGATCGTTATGCGCATATCCAGCTATTGGATGGCGATCACTGGCATTTTCAACTCGCACCTCATTATGGCCGCGGCTGTTGAACGTTTTGGCACGCCGCAGCAAAAAGCTAAATGGCTGCCGAAATTGGCCAGCGGCGAAATGCGCGGCGGGCTTGCTTTGACAGAGCCGAACGCAGGCACGGATTTGCAATCCATCCGCTCTGTGGCGGTGCGTGACGGCGATGATTATGTCATCAATGGAACCAAGACTTGGATTTCTAATGCGGTTAACGGGCATTGCTTTGCGATGCTGGTGAAAACCGATCCAAACGCTGATCCGCGGTACAAAGGCATGAGCTTGTTTATCGCTGACAAGCGTGATGGTCTGACCACGGGTAAGAAGTTCGACAAGCTTGGGTATAAGGCCATCGATTCCGCCGAGCTCGTTATGGATGATTACCGCATTCCCGCCGATCAGCTTATTGGCGGCGAAGAAGGGCAGGGTTTCTTCCAAGCAACCGGCGGGCTGGAGCTTGGCCGTATCAATGTCGCCGCGCGCGGTGTTGGATTGGCCGAGGGGTCTTTGCGCCTCGCAACCGAATATTCGCAGCAGCGTGAAACCATGGGCAAGCCGATTGCACAGCATCAAGCGATCCAGCTGAAATTGGGCGAAATGGTTACGCGCGCACGGGCTGCACGCTTGCTGACTTTGGACGCATCAGAAGCCTATGATCTGGGCGAGCGCTGCGACAAAGAGGCGGGCATTGCGAAATATTTCGCGTCCGAAGCAGCGGTAGAAAACAGCCAAGAAGCAATGCGTATTTACGGCGGTTATTCCTATTCCAAGGAATACGATATTGAGCGTTATTACCGCGATTCCATGCTAATGTGCATTGGCGAGGGGACGAATGAAATGCAACGGATGATTATCGCCAAACAGCACCTCAAAGAGAATAAGATCTGAGCGCGTCTGCATGAGCCCATCTCTACCACTCACCGGCTTCAGGATCATCAGCGCCGAGCAATATGGCGCTGGCCCTTATGGCACGATGCATCTGGCGCAATTGGGCGCAGAGGTGATCAAAATCGAGCCGCCGCGCAAGGATGGACCAGACGGCAAAAAGATTGGTGGCGGCGATACTGCGCGCGCAGTCGGACCGCATTTCTTGAGCAAGGGCGAAAGCCTGTATTTTCAGTCTTTCAATCTCAACAAAAAGTCGCTGACTTTGGATTTGCGCACGGATGAAGGACAAGAGATTTTCCGCAAACTGGCCGCGACCAGCCACGTTGTTGCCAATAATATGCGCGGCGATTTGCCTGAAAAACTGGGCCTTACTTATGATGCGCTCAAGGACGTTAATCCGGCTTTGGTTTGCGCGCATCTTTCCGCCTATGGCCGCGATAATGAACGCGCCAAATGGCCCGGCTATGACTATTTGATGCAAGCCGAAGCAGGCTATTGCGCGGTGACAGGTGAGCCGGGGACAGAACCGCAGCGAATGGGATTATCGATGGTCGATTTTATGACCGGCACGATCTTCACCATCGGTTTGCTGGCCGCGCTTACTGATGCGCAGCGCACGGGCAAGGGCCGCGATGTCGACACTGATTTGCTATCCGCTGCGGTGCACCAGACCAGCTATCCCGCGCTTTGGTATATGAATGAGGGGGATGAAACGCAGCGCACTCCGCGCAGCGCCCATCCCACAGCGACGCCGAGCCAAATGTTCGAAGCGGCTGATGGTTGGATGTTTGTGATGTGTCAGCTGCCCAAGTTTTGGGATATTTTGACCGAACGCATGGGGCGTAGCGATTTGCTCAGCGACCCCCGCTTTGCCAGCAATGCGGACCGCCTTGCCAACCGCCAGGCGCTGACCCAGCTGCTGGATGCAGAGTTTTCACAAAAGCCGATGGCGCATTGGCAGGATTTGCTGGCCGGATATGTGCCTGTTGCGCCTGTGTATGAGCTGGCTGATGCGATGGATAATCCGTGGCTGGAAACCATCGGCATGCGCGACAAAGTCGATCATCCTGACCGAAAGGGTATGGATGTGCTTGCCAGTCCGATCAAACTGGATGGGCAAAGGCTTCCCAACCGCGCGGCGCCACTGTTAGGAGCAGATAGCGATGCGGTTCTAAGTGAACTGGGTTATGATGATCATGCCATTGCCAAACTGCGCGGTGATGGCATTGTTTAACCCCAGTATTATTTAGGACCACGCGCATCATGGGCAAATTATCAGGCATTAAGGTCATGGATCTGACGCAGTTCCTGCCCGGACCAATGATGACTGTAATGATGGCGGATCATGGGGCGCAGGTCGTTAAAATCGAGCCCAAGACCGGCGATCCTGCGCGCGATATGTTACCCAAAGAAGGCCAAGGTGAAGGGGAGCATTCGGTATGGTTCGCCAATCTCAACCGCGGCAAAGACAGCATTGTTCTTGATTTAAAGAGCGATGCGGGCAAGGCGCAATTGGCAGATTTGTGCCGCGATGCGGATGTTTTTGTCGAGGGGTTCAGGCCCGGCGTCATGAAGCGGCTTGGGTTTGATTATGAAGCGGTAAAGGCGCTGAAGCCCGACATTGTGTATTGTTCAATCTCTGCATTCGGGCAGGACGGCGAATTGGCGCATCACCCTGCGCATGATATGGCTGTTCAAGCGCTTGCAGGTTTCTTAGCCGTAAATGATGGTCCCGATGGAGCGCCCGTTGTGCCCGGT
>JBDWMF010000006.1:0-161850 GCA_039972775.1 Erythrobacter sp. | reverse complement strand
AACCGCCGCTTACAAGCGCAGAGTTACCCACCGCCGTTGAGTTATTGCCAGTTGCCCGCGCGATCACGCCGAATGCTGCTGAACCCGATCGGGAGGCCAAAGCACGGTTGCCAACTGCTGTTGCATTCACACCGGTTGCTTGAGCATCTGCGCCGAATGCAGAGGCTCTATCCTGCGTTGCCCGCGCACCGATTGTGTTACTGTCATTGCCGTCCCCGCCAATAGCGACAGAGCCATTGCCGCTGGAAACTGTTCCTGCGCCAAGAGCGATGGAGTTTAAGCCGCTAGCGGCTGACGTATCACCCACTGATATGGAGCTAGTGCCAGACGCATTCGCCTCGATTCCAGAGGCAACGGCACGGCTGCCAGAATTGGAATCTTTACCAATCGCAATGCCGCTGCTGGCTGCGGCTGCGCGTTCTCCCACGGCGATTGCTGCAACTGCAGCATTCGCTTCGATGCCTGCAGCTACCGCAGATTGACCAGCTACAGTGTCCTTCCCAAGCGCGGTAGCATTGAGAGCGGCATTGGACCGTTCACCAACTGCTAAAGCACCGTTGGCTGTTGCTTGCGAATCCACGCCAATGGCTACGGCAGAAACGGCTGTTGCCCTCGCGCTTCGGCCCAGTGCCAAGGAATCCCTGGCGCTGCTCAGTGCATCTGCTCCTATCGCGATTGCCCGCTCACCCGTCGCCTGTGCGCCATCTTCGTCGCCGTCCTCCGTGCTATCCCCGCCGATTGCGATGGCGCCATCTTGGGTTGCATCGCTCAGATTGCCAACAGAAATGGATTCAGCACCTGCGGCATTGGCATTCCGACCGAATGCAGATGATAAGTTGCCGCCCGCGCTGCTTCCCGTGCCCACTGCTGTGCTGATATTGCCAGCAGAATTTGCTCCGGTCCCAACAGCCGTGCTGAAATTGCCATTGGCCGCGGCACCAGCGCCCAAAGCAGCACTTCTATCTCCGGTTGCCGATGCAGCTTGTCCAATTGCAACAGCCTGAAAGTTCTGAGTCGATGCAAGACGCCCAATTGCGACCGATCCGCCCGCAACACCCGTAGTGTTGGCACCATGACCCAAGGCTACGCTATCATTGCCGGCTGAGCTGGCATCCGCTCCAATAGCTACGCTTTCCCCGCCCGTCGCTTGCGCGCCCAGGCTATCGGCATCCAAAGCGTCTCCGCCGATAGCAATTGAGGAATTTCCTGTCGCATCGGATTCATTACCGATGGCAATTGCGCCTGCTTGAGTGGCATTGGCGAGCGAGCCAACCGCTGTTGAATTGACCGCTATTGCATCCGCGCCCACACCAATTGCTGAGGCGCCATTGGCCGTCGCGCTGGTCAACCCATAACCGTTGGAATCTGCATCACCGCCCACTGCCAGCGCGCCATCACCTGTTGCATTTACATCATTACCAATCGCCAAAGCACCTGCGCCTGTCGAATTGGCAAAGCTGCCTATTGCGACAGCGCCGTCGGCGTTGGTATTGTTGGAATTAGCGCTAGATGCGCTTCCGCAGGCTAGGCTTTCTGAATCGTCCTGGTCATTTGCCCCGCCAGTTGTGTCGACATTACTATCGGCATCGCCATCATTATTGGTATCGAGCAGACATTCAGCGGCGCGGGCCTCATCCGGCGCAGCCAGCACTGCAGCAATAGTTCCTAGCGCGGCGGCTGCCATAAATACGTTACGCATAATAATCCCCCTGTTGGATCGTATGTTCTGTTTTCGTTATACTGGGCAGCGCAAAGGGAGAGCCATACCGCGATCGCGGTATGGTGATCGGCCAGCTTTTGGGTATGCTGGCAGCGTTATTCTCTATCAGAAGGCCTGCTGCATGATCCGTGTTGCCATCATTGAAGATGATCCAGCCATGCGGGATTTGCTTTCCAATGCGGTCGAGGCATCGGGCGATATGATGCTGACCGCTGCTTCGCAAAATGTTGCTGAAGCCTCCGGCATGATTGAGGCAGGCGGTTATGATGTTTTGCTATGCGATCTGGGTTTGCCCGATGGCAATGGCGCTGACCTCATCAGGCAAGAGGTTTTGGCAGGCCGGGATACGGATATTTTGGTCATCACGATCTTCGCCAATCAATCCAAAGTTCTCGACGCGGTGCGGGCCGGTGCGCGGGGATATTTGCTTAAAGATGAGCGGATCGAGGATTGCATGGAAGCGATCCGGAATATTCGCCGGGGCGGCTCCCCCATCAGTCCGATGATCGCGCGGCAATTGCTGGGCGAGATTAAGCCTGATCCAGCCAGCGATCCTGTGCCAATGGCGTCCCCTTTATCAGAGCGCGAATATGAAGTCCTGAATTTGCTCGCACGCGGTTTCTCCAATGCAGAATGTGCCGATATACTCAGCGTTTCGGGCCACACCGTTGGAACCCATGTTAAAAACATCTATCGCAAGTTAGAAGTGAACAGCCGAGCGGAGGCATTGTTTGAAGCATCGTCACAAGGTTTGCTTGCGCGGGAGTAGCAAGGCGATGCTGACCCTATTGGCGCGAATGGCTTTGTTCCTTTTCGCATTTCTTGCAATGCCCATTGCAATGCCAAGCGCGACGCTGGCGCAGTCGGTAGATCAAGCCACCATTGCCAAACGAGAAGCTGGCTCGGTCATTAAGTTTACCGAGGGCGATTTTATCCTGCGCGATGGGCTGGATTTTCCGAATGAAGGATGGGAGCGCCGACCCAATCCCAACATTTACCGGATGAATGAAACGCAGTGGCGATTTGGTGACTATCACAGCCTTTCAGGGCGGTTTCGGTTTGATCGCAGCGATATTCAGGCGGAAAATATTGCGCTTTACACCATTAGCACGCGCAACAATTTTAGAGTGCTCGTCAATGACCTAGAAGTCTTTCGCAATTTTGGAACATCTGAGGAGCAAAAGAACACTTGGTACCGCCCGTTCTTGATCCCGCTGCCCGCAGACGCGCTTAAACAAGGGCAAAACGAGCTTGTAATCGAGGCCTATTCGCAAGAATCCTTAGCCATCGGTCAGGTGTGGGTTGGGCCGCAGGCATCTTTGCAAAATCACTATGGCACCAAATTCTTCTGGCAAATCACAGCGCCCAGCACGGCTAACTTTGCCATGCTGTTTGTCGGCCTACTCGTCTTTCTCTTCTGGCTTGGGCGCAGGCAGGAAATTGAGTTACTTTGGCTGTCAGTTTCAACGGTCCTTTGGTTTCTACGAAACTATCAATATTATGCTGAGCAGGCGCCCTTTTCCCTGCCGTCCTTTTGGCTAAACCTGTTCACCACACTACCCGTTCACGCCTCCTATTTCGCCACAGCAGCAACCGCTGCATTCTACCTGTGCTTTACTAAAACAAGGCATAGGCACATGCTGATCGCGGGCATGTTTGGATTGGGAGCCGTGCTGGTCGGCATATTTGCTTTCTTCATCAGCTCAGATTTGGTGCTGTATATTCCCACGACGATTATCGTGCTTGGCATTTCTACTCTCGGCTTCATCAACCTCAATCGTTACCGCAATATCGAACATGGCATCCTTGGCTTTACTATGATGGCCACGCCGCTGGCGACTCTTTATGATCTGTATGCTGCGATCGAATATCAAGGCGATGGCCGCGCATCCTATGCGGCAATTTTTGGCGGGCTATTCTACACCACAGCGTTCATCATATCCTTTGGCAAAAGAGCGCTTGATGCTTTCACCGATTTGGGTGCATCGAATATATTGCTTGAGAAAGGCATCGCGCAAACCCGTGCGGAACTGGCTGAGAGTGAGGCGGCGCGCCAAGAGTTGCTGGTTGAGCAAACCTTGGCCAGCGAGCGCGGCCGCTTAATGCAGGAAATGCATGATGGGATTGGGTCCAACCTGATCACAGCTTTGGCCGTGGCGCGTCAGCAAGACCAGCCTCCATCCACTATTAAGACACTGAACCGCGCGCTCAATGATCTCAAAATCACGGTTGACTCATTGGAACCAATCGAAGGCGATTTGATCGCGCTGATCGGAAATTTGCGGCACCGGATGGCCGGCGATTTGCGCGATGCTGGCATAGCCTGCCAATGGGAGGTGGAGGATTGCAAGCCGCTCACTTGGCTTGATGCGAGCAATGCTCTGCATGTTCTGCGCATTATGCAAGAAGCCATCGGCAATGTGCTGTCCCATTCGCAAGCAAGCCAGCTGACCATTGGATGCAAAGAACGCTCGCTGGATGGTGCCTCTGGCATTGCAACTTATGTGATCGACAATGGTCGCGGATTTTCCCTAGACGGCGAAAGCTATGGCAAAGGGTTGAGCAATATGCAGGCCAGAGCGCAGTCCTTGCACGGCAGCCTAGAGTGTGAGGCTAAACCGAATGAAGGCTGCGCGATCACGCTTTGGCTTCCGTACGAAAGACATACTGAAACGCGTTAAGATGCAATGGCATGCGTTAGGCTGAAAGGGGGCTGCCCCGCTATCAAACGGCACCCTCAACCAAAAGGCGGCGCGCCAAACCACACCCATAACGCTATGCCAGCTGCCACTAGCAGCGCGGCAATCGCCCTGCCCTGAGCAATGGGTGCAAGCCCTGCCGCCTTACCCTCAGCATTCTTCGCGCCGGTCAGCATCGGGCCAACCAGATTCCTGCGTTTCACAATGGCGTAAAAAGCTATCGCAGCCAGATGCAGCGCCGCCAGCGCTAGGACCACGCAGACGAAATCCTCATGCCAATCGGTCAGCTGATCCGCCGTCATCACGCCCACAAATGAATTGAGCGGGCCGGTCGCTCCATCATAGGGGTCGCCCGCGAACAATCCCATGCCAAGCTGGATCAGCATGGCCGTAAGCAATGCAATCACGCTCAGCGCGCCAATGGGTGAATGACCAAAGCTTGGTTCCGCTTCACCGTCCGATCCGCGCAGATAATTCAGAACCGCTCGCGGCCCTTTTACAAATTGGCTAAAGCGTGCCGTTTGCGACCCGATCACGCCCCATATCAGCCGAAAAGTCAGCACGCCCAGCAGGACGGTGCCCAGCCGAGTATGCCAATACCAATGCGAATATTCCGCCGTATACCACATGGCCGGAACCAGCACGGCAAAGCTCCAATGGCTCAACCGAACGGGCCAGTCCCAAACCGTGATAGAACGCATGGATTAGTCCGTATCGAGACGGAATGTATCGTGGCACCCTTTGCACGACAGGCCGACATTGCCGACTTGCGCTTTTACCGCGGCAGCATCGCCCGTTGCAGCGATGGTGACCATTTCGGCGGTGGCATCGAGCAGCGCCTTATGCTTGCTTTCAAACTCTTCTGGTTTGTCCCAGATGACTGCAAGCGCTTCTGTTTCAAAACCGTCATCCACGCTGGTTCCTGCGGGGAAAAGATCGCCCACTTTCTGCGCGTTTTCGTTCATCGCTGTGGCCGCTTCGCTGATCACGGCCATGTCGGGGCTGCCCCCTTCCAGCTCGCCGCGAATGGCTTTGAACGCATCGCCTATCGCTTCGAAACCGTCTTGGCGCTGGCTGATTGCCGCAGAAAGCTCGCTGCCTTCGCCGGGAGCAGCTGCATCGCCGCCTTCATCCGCAGCAGGTGCATTGTCTCCTCCACAAGCGGCAAGCGCTGTAAGCGATGCGGTTAGGATAAGGACGCGAAGAGTGCTGGGTGATTTCATGGCGATGTTCCTATTTTTGGCGGCGGCAATGGATGCGCGCGCTGCGAATATAGGCACACGGATCGCGGCGATGCAAATCTCAGCAGGTTTAAGCGCGCCCTTCCCGCATACGCGCGATGAAATTGCGAACATCGTAATCGGGCCCGCCATTTGCGCCAGTGTCATCAAAGCTGTGCGCTTCATATGAACCGCGCAAGGCGCCCATCCGCTCGTCAATCTGCGCCACATTGCTTTTGTGACTGACGACAAAGCGCGCACAGCCAAGCATTTGCGGCACAATGATCGCGGCATATTCTTCCGCCGCCATGCCCCATTGCATAAAGCGTTCTTCACCAATGCCGGTGAAGACCCAGCCGGGAATGACTAGGCCAGCGTGAACATGTTCGGGTAAGTCCTCGCGCAGGCTTTCGGTCATGCCCAGCACGGCGTGCTTGGCTGCGATGTAAGCAGCGGTGCTAGGAACCGCGCAGAACAGGCTGTTTTCGCTACCCGTGTTGTAGATGGCGGACTGCGTTTCCTGCGCCACCATCAGCGGGGCAAAGGCGCGGATGCCGTTCCACATGCCCCAGAAATTCACATCGAAATGCGCGCGAGCCTCACTGGCGCTAACTTCCCACATCTTGCCATGCGGTCCGCCGACCCCTGCATTGTTGAAGAAGAGCTCTACGCTTCCCAGTTGTTCAAAAGCGGCTGTTGCAAGAGCCTCCCAATCCGCCTCTTCGCGCACATCAAGGGGATGAGCGAGCGCGCCGATTGCGGCTGCTGCTGCGTCCAGTTTTTCTCCGGGAAGATCGGCCAGCATGACTTTTATGCCGTGCCCGATCAGCGCTTTACCGGTAGCCAATCCAATCCCGCTCGCTCCGCCTGAAATTACCGCAGTCGCAGGATTGAAAGCTGTCATTTGCGTTTCCTAAATTCCGCGATCCGCCACCCGCCGCAGCGCATTCACATAGACGTCGGGCGATTGTGCGCCGGGGATCATAAATTTGCCATTGACGATCATCGCAGGCACGCCGGAGATATTGAGGTCCCACGCTTGGCGTTCTTCCGCCTCAACGCGCGCTTCCAAATCGGCATCTGTCAAAGCTGCCTTTGCCGCCAGGCGGTGCAAGCCTACGCCCGCTGCCAGATCGAGCAGCACATCATGGTCCGACATATCTTTGCGCTCATTAAAATGCGCTTTGAACATGGCGAGCTTAAGATCGGTCTGAACCTTTGGCCCTGCCTCTTCCACAGCGAAACTCAGCAGCTTATGCGCGTCGCGGGTATTCCACATCATGCCGGGCTTTTCGTCTGACCCTTCATAGGAAAGCGAGACGCCAGCATCGGCGGCGATTTCTTTCATCTTGCCTTGGGCTGCCTTGCCTTCTTCATCACTGCGGCCATATTTGCGTTTCAAATGCGCGCCCTGTTCCTCGCCGCCTGCGGGCATATCAGGGTTGAGTTCAAACGGACGCCAGCGCACTGTTGCGGCAACTTCATCGCCAAGCTCGTCCAAAGCCTTTGTCAGCTGGCCATAACCAATCGCGCACCATGGGCACATGACATCAGAATAAATGTCGATTGTTATCGGGTAATTTTTGGCCGCTTCGCTCATCAGTTTTCTCTCACTCTTGCTTTTCTAGCCACCATTTGAGCAGGCTATGCGCAATCGCGGCTTTTGGCGGGGCGTTAAACGGCCCTTCGTCATTGCCGATAGTGTCCATCGCATGCTGCACTTCTTCACGGGTGAACCAGCGCGCTTCTTCTAGCTCTTCCTCATCCAGAGTAATCTCGGTCTCATCCGTTTTGGAATAGCAGCCGATCATCAGCTGGCTGGGGAAAGGCCATGGCTGGGTGGCGATATATTCCACATCATGCACACGGAGTCCGGCTTCTTCATGCACTTCGCGCGCCACCGCTTCTTCGATAGTTTCGCCCGGCTCAACAAAGCCGGCAAGCGCAGAAAATGCACGAGCAGGAAAACGCGGTTGGCGGCCAAGCAGCAACTTGCCGTCATTCTCAACCAACATAATGGTGACCGGATCAGTGCGCGGAAAATGCTGCGCGCCGCATCCCCCATCAAAATCGCAATTGCGCTGCCAGCCGCCCTTTGCCAGCTTAGTCTTACCGCCGCATTTGGCACAGAACTGGTGCCGCGCATGCCAATCAATCAGGCTGCGCGCTCCGCCATAGATCGCCAAATCTTCCGGACTGAGTTGCTGGATCGCAGCCCAAGCGCGCGGCATAGCGTAAGCAGGTCCGGTGTCGCCTCCAGCGGGAACTGCAGCGAAATGCGCTTTTTCGTCTTTCATGCCGAGGAAGACCAATTCCGCTTCTTGCGGCACATCAGCCAGAGTGCCCCATACAAGGCCCCCATCATCACCCATTTGCGGAAGCAGACCGTCCAGCGCCAGAACCCGTGCGCGCCAATCCATTAACTTGCCCAAAGCATCGGCATCGGTGCGGATATGATCCGCGCGGTCTATCGGTGATCCGGCAAAAGCAATCGGTCCTGCTGCTGCGTCCGCCATATCAGACGCCTTTCATTGCGGCAGTGTCTTTCTCAATCGCTTCCAAAAACTCCTTGCGAATGGGGTAGCTTTCGGTCGGCATATATTGCGTAAACAGGCCAATCCGCATGTTCAGACCGTAATCGACGGAGGCCAATGTTCCAGCCGCGCCGCCCCAGCCATAGGTGCCTTTCACGCTGCGTCCGCCAGCACCGAACCCTTGGCCAGCGACCCAGCTGCCGGCCGTATCCACGCCCTTTGGCAGGATGTTGGACGTGCCCACGCGCACGGCCAGCTCGCCCATCACGCGCTTTCCATCAAACTTGCCATAACCCAGCAGCATGCGCTGGAAACGATCGTAATCGCGCGCGCTACTGATCAATCCGCCACCGCCCGATGCGATGGTGGGTGTATCAAGATAGATCGAATTCTTGGCAGGATCGACGGGCAAAGGCGTGCCGTTTAAGATGCCGTAATTGTCGGTCATCCGGCCAATTTGATCCTTTGGCAGGGTGAAGAATGTGCTTTCCATGCCCAATGGTTTGAAAAAGCGTTCCTGCAAGAAAGCCTCAAACTCCATGCCGGATACAACTTCGACAATGCGGCCCAGCAAATCGATACTGGCGGAATAATGCCACTTAGTCGCTGGCTGAGCGACCAATGGCAGTGATGCAAGGCGGTCTGCCCACACTTCTAAGTTTGGCGCAGGGGTCACTTCTGGAAGGCCGGGAATAGGCAGGCGGCTAACCCGTCCGCCGACAAGGCCATTGTCTGCATAAGCTTTGCGAAGCGGACCTTTCGCATTGATGATATAACCAATTCCCGATGTATGGGTCAGCAATTGGCGAATGGTAATCGGACGCTCTGCGGGGACTGTATTGTCGAGCGATCCGTCTTCTTCCACCAGAACGCGCGGGCTTGCAAAACTCGGGATGATTTCAGCTAGTGGCTGATCAAGGCCAAGTTTGCCTTCATCAATTAGCATCATAATCGCCATGCCGGTAATCGGCTTGGACATTGAATAGATACGGTAAAGCGAATCTGCATCCACATCGGTGCCGCTGGCAAAGCCCAGCTTACCGCCGCCAACGGTATGCGCGTGATCCTCTTGCCCCTTACCCAAAGTGATCAGCAGATTGGCGACTTTGCCTCCGCCAACAAATTTCTCAACCAAGGCAGCAAGTTTGGGCCAATCGGTGCTGACATCATGGGCGGCCATCAGCCCGCTGAATGGCAAGCCTGCTAGCGCGCCGCCAGCCGCAGCATATGCGCTTCCGCGAAGGAGTGAACGGCGCGAGAGACTGGCTGGGTCAAAGTCACGAAATGCCATTGGGGTAAGTCCTTATCCGAAATCTATTTTATTTGTCTGTGGGGGAAGCGACCTGTCTGGTCAATTAAGACTTGGGCTAGAATTGTAAATTTGGGGCTTGAATTTGGCAGGTGTCATACCCATATAACACACATGGGAAATTTACTTGCATATATCATCGGGATCATCTCGCTTATCATCGTCATACCGGCGACAATTCCGCTTCTTGGCTGGGCCAATTGGATCGCTTTGCCACTCATAGTGATTGGCGTGGTCTTGGGGCAGCTTTCTTCTAACAATGGCGGGCGCAATTTCTGCCTTGTCATTGGTCTTATTGCGGTTGTTCGCTTGTCGCTTGGCGGCGGTATACTCTAAGGTTTTTGAGCGAGAACCAGCCGAGCAGCCTTAGTGAAAAGCGTTGGCAGACCGGCGTTTTCAATCTCACTAATCGGCCACCATTCACCTTCACCCAATCGACCTGAAAAGCCTGTTTCTCGCGCTACGCTCAGCGTGAGTGCAGCATGGGTGAAGACGTGAGACACCGCGCCCAGCTCTTCCCATTCAGCGGCAAAGGGCACATCGCCCGAACCATCAATCTGCGCGCTCCAGCCATCATCGGGAAGGCACCGCATTCCGCCCAGCATCCCTGTGCCTTTGCGTGTCACCAGCCAAACCTCTCCCTTATAGTTTTCGATCCAGAAAGCGCGGCCCGTTCGCTCAGGCTTGGCTTTCTTTGGCGGTTTCACCGGAAGCTTTGCCGGATCGCCAGCTTTGCGCCCTTCGCATCCTTCACTCAAAGGACACAGCAAGCATTTGGGATCGCGCGATGTGCAAATCTGACTGCCTAGATCCATCATCGCCTGCGCAAAATCGCCTGCACGCTCTTCCGGCGTGATTTTTTCAGCGCATTCGCGAATGGCTTTGCGCGACGCTGGCAAAGCCTCGGTCAAATTGTATAAACGCGACACAACCCGCTCAACATTGGCATCGACCACCACGGCCCGCTGACCAAAGGCGATGCTGGCAATCGCGGCGGCTGTGTAAGCGCCCAGCCCCGGCAATTTCAGCAGCTCTGCCTCTGTTTCGGGAAAGCCGCCCATTGCCGCGACTTCCTTTGCGCATTTCGCCAAATTGCGAGCGCGAGAATAGTACCCAAGCCCTGCCCATGCGCTCATGATGTCAGCATCATCCGCCGCGGCCAGTGCATGCACATCGGGCCAAGTTTCAACGAACTTCGCAAAATATGGCTTCACCGCGGCCACAGTCGTTTGTTGCAGCATCACCTCTGATAGCCACACGCGGTATGGCCATGCACCATCGCTCGGGCGCTCAGCTCCCGGCGGATTGCGCCACGGCAAAGTCCGCGCGTGATCGCCGTACCAGCGCAATAATTGGTCAGAAATAGAGTTGTCGCTGGCAGTCACACTCGCCCTATGGCATTGCTCAGCGCGTAATGGAAAGCGATCCTCCAAAAGACTCCGGCAAAAAGCCAATTAAGCGCAATGCGCGCGGCGTGAAACAGTACAAACGCCCGCGCGGAGGGGCCGCGAAATCCGTGGGCGAGCTAATGCCGCATATTGGCCGCACAGCCTTCCGCCGGTTCGGCTTTGTGCAGAGCAATGTCGTAACCCGCTGGCCAGAGATTGTTGGGCCGACCCATGCAAAAGTGTGCAGCCCAGAGGCGATCCGTTTCCCGCCCGGTGAAAAATCAGAAGGCATCCTGCAACTCGTCGTCGTGCCCGCAAACGCGCCGCTTATCCAGCAAGTGATCCCTGAAATTATCGAGCGCGTGAACCGCTTTTTCGGCTATAATGCCGTCGCGCGGATCAAAATCCGGCAAGGCGAGGTTAAGGCCCCATCTGTAGAGGGGACAGCGAAACCACCGCCTTCGCTCAAACCCATTCCGATGGAGCTGGGCGATAGCCTGCGCGATATTGGCGATCCAGAACTGCGCACAGTGCTGGAATCGCTGGCGCGCAGCATGGGCGATAAAGATGATACGGATAAGGGGTAGATCGACGTGAAATTGGCCAAAGCCGCTTTGTTTGGCGCCGCAATTACGGTGTCTGCTGGCATGATGCTCAGCACGGGTGCCGGCGCTCAACGTTCTGACCGCTCTGCACAAAAACCTGTCGCGGGGATGAAATGGAACTCTGTCGTCACGCGCAAGGATGGCGGACACATATTCGGCAACCCTAATGCCGCGGCTAAGCTGAAAGAATATGTCAGCTACACTTGCCCGCATTGCGCCAATTTCGCTGATCAAGGCGATCCGGCGCTCAAACTGATTTACATCCCGTCAGGCAAAGTCTCGGTCGAGGTCCGCCATGTTATCCGCGACCCGATTGATTGGACGGCAGCCGTGCTCGCCCATTGCGGAGAGCCAGAGAAATTCGCGCTCAACCATGCGGCGATTATGAGCGGGCAAAAAGATTGGCTCAAAATTGCTCAAGAAGCCACTCCAGGACAGCAGCAACGTTGGGGCAATCCCAATCGCACTGCCGCGCGCAAAGCCATCGCCAGCGATCTCGGCTTTGAAAAGATTATGGAGCGGCGCGGCTATTCACGGATAGAGATTGCCAAATGCCTTGCCGATGAAGAAGCAGCGGTAAAATTGGTCATGCAATCTATGGAAGAGGCGAAGGAGATGAACGTGTCCGGCACGCCGAGTTTTGCTCTGAATGGCAAACTGCTGGAAGGGACGCATAGCTGGCCTGTTCTCCAACAGAATCTTGATGCGTTCTTTGATGCTCAAAAAGGGCAGTAAGCTGGGTAAATCGGGCTGTTTTTACGCAAAAACTTGTTCAATTTTCAACAAAGTTCAACTTTTTACAGCAAATACGTCAGTTTTCTGGGGCCAGCCTTGTGGAAAGCGGTAATCTGCGCTTTGCCCGCCCTATGCCCTCCTCTAGTTTAGTTACCTCGATTAAAGGACCACGAACCGATGAAATTTAGCCGCCGACTGCTCACCGCTTCCGTTGTTGCCAGCCTATCGCTGGGTCTTGCTGCTTGCGATGATGAAACCGATCCAGAAGCCGCATTGGAAGGTGAGCCGATCGAAGCCATCGCCGCGCCTGATGGAGCGAGCTGGCTTGACACAACCACAGTGTCCGACAGCAATGGTTTTGTCCTTGGCAATCCCGATGCACCGATTAAATTGATCGAATACGCCTCGCACACTTGCGGCGGCTGCGCGGCATTCTCTCAAGCGGCGGTTGAACCGCTGAAAGAGAAATACATCTCTACCGGCGTTGTCTCATACGAATTGCGCAATCTGGTGCGCGATCCGGTGGATCTGACCATCGCTACTCTAGTGCGCTGCGGAGCGCCTGAAAGCATGCAGCCTTTGTCAGACCAAGCATGGGCCGATTTCGACAGCGTGATGGGCAATGTTCAAGCAGGCGCGCAAACTTTGCAAGACGTCGATAGCCTGCCGATGGACCAGCGTTTCGTTGCGATTGCGCAAGGCACTGGATTGATCGATTTCTTTGCCGCACGCGGACTGAGCGCAGACCAAGCCAAGACCTGCCTTTCAAACACGGAAACGATTGAGGCGATCTCAAAACGATCTTCCGATCAGGCGAAGGAATTGGGCGTAAATTCAACGCCTAGCTTCTTCCTCAATGGCAATAGCATCGGCAATCAAAGCTGGGGTTCGCTGGAGCCTATGCTGCAACGCGCCGGAGCGCGCTAAGCTGACCTAGCCGGGGTTCGGGGAGACACGGGTGCAAATAGACAGGCTAAAGCTCAGCGGATTTAAGAGCTTTGTCGAGCCTGCCGAATTGCGCGTGGAGCCCGGCCTCACCGGCGTTGTCGGCCCCAATGGCTGCGGCAAATCCAATCTTTTAGAAGCTATTCGCTGGGTGATGGGCGAAAATTCACCCAAAAGCATGCGCGGCGGGGGCATGGAAGATGTCATCTTCGCGGGCACAGAAACGCGCCCTCCGCGTGATTTTGCCGAAGTTGTCTTGCAAGCCAAGGATGATGAAGGCGAGGAATTGGTGGTCACCCGCCGGATTGAGCGCGGCGCAGGCAGCGCTTACCGCGTTAATGGCAGCGATGTTCGCGCGAAGGACGTGGCGCTAACATTTGCCGATGCAGCGACTGGCGCGCACTCTCCAGCGCTCGTTTCCCAAGGCAAAATCGCGCAAGTCATCGCGGCGAAACCGGCAGAACGCCGTCAAATGCTGGAAGAAGCCGCGGGCATTGCGGGCCTGCATGTGCGGCGCAAAGATGCCGAGCTGAAACTGCGCCAGACAGAGCGCAATCTCGCCCGTTTAGAAGACATTATGGCGGGGCTGGACAGCCAGATATCCTCGCTGCGCCGTCAAGCCAAACAGGCCGAACGGTACAAGACGCTTTCCGACCAGATTAAACTGCACGAGGCGCGGCTCGTCTTTGCCCGTTGGCGCGATGCAGCGGCAGCGGCGGATGAAGCGCGCGCGGCGGCAAAGGTGGCAGAGGACCGCGTTGTCACGGCGCAAACGGCAGCAGATGCAGCTCAAAAGGCGCAACGGGTTGCAGCGGAAGCGATTGCGCAGGCGCGTGAGGAACTGACCGATCGGCGCGATGATGCCAGCGCGCATGGCCACCGCATGTCCGCGCTTACTAGTCAGTTGGAAGCAGCAGAGCAGCGCCTTGCCGATCTTGACCGGCAAAAAACGCGGTTAGAAGAAGATCGCGGCGCCGCCGACCGTGTTGCTAGCGACGCATCAGAAGCGCTAACCCGATTAGAGCGGGAGATTACCGATAGCAGCGCAAGTCTAGCAGCAGATGAAGAGCTTCGCCCTGCCCTGTCCAACAAAGCAGAGGATAGCGAGCGCGCCAGCCGCACAGCAGAACTCGCTTTGGCTAAAGCCACCGCCGATCATGCGGGGGTTGAGGCGGAATGGCGCGTCGCCGAGGCTGAAATTGCAGCCGCTGAGACGCGCATCGAACGGCTAAAAAGCGACGGCGAGCGGTATGCTTCGATGCGGAACGAGGTTAGCGCGGCTGGCGATCCGCAAGCCGCTTTGGAAGCGGCCGCACGGGCGGCAAAGGACGCTGCGGACCGAACACAATCTTTGCGTGACGAATTGGAAGAAGGCCAAAACCAAAAGGCAGCGCTACAAACAGCCCGCGATGATGCGGCCAGCGCTTTATCGGCAGCGCGCGCAGAACTTGCTGGAATTGAGCGCGAGCACAAGGCTCTCGCCCGCGACCGCGACGCCCGCGAAAAGCAAGCTCAGCAGCGCAAAGGGCTTCCCGCAGCATTGGATGGGTTGAAAGTCAGCGCCGGATTTGAACGCGCGGTTGCCGCTGTGCTTGGCCGTGATGCGAAGTCGCCGCTTGGCATGCCAGAAGCGGCATCAGACGGGCGTTTTTGGACCGGTGGAAAATCGCCCAAGCCTGTCAATGACAGTATCTTGGACCATATTTCTCACTGCCCTGATCAGCTAAAAGCGCGGCTCTCCCTTGTCCATTGTGCAGCCGAAGATGATGCGCGCGATCTCAATCCCGGTGAATGGCTCGTTACCAAAGCGGGCCATTTGCGCCGTTGGGACGGCTTTATTGCGCGCGGCGAAGGGGCAGCAGAAGCGGCCCGTTTAGAAGCAGCGAATAGGCTGGCTGAACTTGAAAGCCAGCTCCCGAAACTGCAAAATGCCGCGCAGACTTGTGAGAACGAACAGGCGGCAGCGCAGACAGCGCTAACGACGCTGCAAACTGAATTGGTGGCGCGCGAGCGTAGCCTTGCCTCCGCCAGTGAAGACGAACGCCAAGTTTTGCGCGCGCTGGATGCTGCCGAGGCAAACAAAGAACGCCTCGCCGGACGTTTGGAAGAAATCGCGAGCGGCGAAGCAGAACTTGCGGACCGTATGAAAGTCGCCGAGGCGGAATTGGAAGCAGCCAAGGCTAAGCGCGCCGAATTGCCCGCTCCCGATGTTGGCCGCGCCTCTTTAGAAGCTGCAAGGGCGAAAAACGATGCCGCTCGCACCGCGGTGCAAGCTGCCGCTGCCCAGCTAGCCGCTCACGATCAAGGTCTGGCAGTGGCACGCGAACGCAATGCCGCGCAAATCAGCGAAAAAGCCAATTGGGAAGCGCGATCTGGCGAGGCGGCCAAACGCATGGCCGACACTGCGATCCGGTCAGAAGAAATCGAACAAGAGCGCGCCGTCATCGCTGCCAAACCCGAAGGCCTGATCAAAGAGATCGAGCAAGGCGACAAAATGCGCGAAAAGCTTGGCGCTGAACTGACCGCCGCTGAAACTGTGGTCGCTGAGAAACAAGTGGCAATGACCGCCGCTGATAAAGGGTTTGCCGAAACCAATGAAGCACTCAGCGTGGCGCGCGAAGGGCGCGCTGGTCTGGCCGCGCAGGCTGAAAACCAGGAGGCCCGCCGCAGCGAAATGGCGCGTATCTCTGGCGAGCGCTTCCAATGCCCCCCGCCAATGCTGGCTGAACAATTTGAATTTGACCCAGAAAACATCGGTAATTCCGGCGCAGAATCCGATGAAATGGACCGGCTCACCGCCAGCCGCGAACGCATCGGACCGGTCAATCTGGTCGCCGCCGATGAACTTGAACGGATCGAAAGCGAGCATGGCGGGAATGCCAGCGAACAGGCGGAACTGGTCGAGGCGGTCAGCCGGTTGCGCGGGTCCATCGGTAGCCTCAACCGTGAAGGGCGCGAGAGATTGCGCAAAGCATTTGAAGAGGTGGACGGACATTTCCGTGAATTGTTCACACGGCTGTTTCAAGGCGGGCAGGCGCACCTCGCGCTCGTTGATAGCGATGATCCGTTAGAAGCGGGCCTAGAGATTTACGCCCAGCCGCCAGGCAAGCGCCTGCAATCACTTTCACTGCTATCTGGCGGGGAGCAAGCACTGACGGCAACCGCGCTGATCTTTGCATTATTCCTTACCAATCCGGCTCCAATCTGCGTTTTGGATGAGGTGGATGCGCCGCTGGACGATGCCAATGTTGAGCGGTTCTGTGACCTGCTCGATTCCATGGTTCGCACGACCCAAACGCGTTATCTGATCGTGACACATAATGCGGTGACCATGAGCCGGATGCACCGATTGTTTGGGGTGACCATGGCGGAAAAAGGCATCTCGCGCCTTGTCAGTGTGGATCTTGGTGAAGCGGAATTGATCGCCGCTGAGTAAAGTCGCGCGTGGGCCTTTAACCCTCGACGATTGCTGCCAGTTTCGCCCGCACAGCTTTCAATTGCGGAATAGCTTCCGACAATGCCAGAGCTTCCTCGGGCGGGCGACCTGCAAAACGAGCGTCCGCTGGACTTTCTTGCGTCTCGCCGCCTTCGCGCCGCTCACCCTTACGGCGATCATCACTGCGCCGGTCCGCTGCCTTCAAGGCCGCTTTTGCGCCTTTCAAAGTATAGCCATCAACATTCACAAGCTGATTGATCGCTTCGACCACAGCAATATCGCCGCTGCGGTAATAGCGCCGCCCGCCGCTGCGTTTCAGCGGGCTAAGCATTGGGAACTGCTGCTCCCAATACCGCAAAACATGCGGTTTGATATCAAGCGCATCGCTGACCTCGCCAATGGTCCGCAGGGCTCCTGCTTCTTTGCCATCGTCGAAATCAGCAGGCATAATTACGCTCCTTTAGAAACACGTTCTTTAAGGAGCTGACTGGCGCGGAATGTCATCACGCGGCGCGGGGTAATCGGCACTTCGACACCGGTTTTTGGATTGCGGCCAACGCGTTCGCGCTTATCCCGCAAAACAAAGCTACCAAAGCCGGAGATTTTTACGTTCTCTCCATCTTCCAGTGCCTTGCCCATCTTGTCCAAAATTGACTCGACCATATCGAGTGATTCCGCGCGCGAAAAACCCATCTTGCGATTGATTGTTTCCGCCAAATCTGCGCGAGTTAGCGTTCCCACCGAGCGCATCATTCGCATTTCTCCTTAAAACAGTGATCCTGATTGGCTGCGAAGCTATAGGTTTCTGACAATTCTGCAAGCATTTGGGCGCGTTAGACGCACAGTTTTTTACATGCGGAAGGGGTCTACATCCGAACGAGGCTGGCGCCCCAGGTAAAGCCGCCGCCCATCGCCTCAAGCAGAATAAGATCGCCGGCCTTTATCCGGCCATCGCGCCGCGCCGTGTCGAGAGCGAGCGGCACCGAAGCTGCGGATGTGTTCGCATGCTTATCAACGGTGACAATCACGCGCTCTGCTGGAATGCCCATTTTCTTGGCCGTCGCATCCAAAATGCGCTTGTTCGCCTGATGCGGAACAACCCAATCGATTTGCTCAGGTGTGATGCCAATTGCCTCAACCGTTTCTTTGAGAACTTCAGCAAGATTGACGACCGCATGGCGGAAAACCTCGCGGCCCTTCATGCGCAAATGTCCGACAGTTTGCGTGGTCGACGGCCCGCCATCGACGTACAACAAATCATACTGAGCGCCATCGGCATGAAGTTTCGTGGTAAGCACTCCAGCGGCTGTGTCTGCATCTGCATCTGCATCGGCATCGGCTACTTCCGCAGCTTCCAACACAATCGCGCCAGCACCGTCACCGAAAAGGACGCAAGTCGTGCGGTCTTCCCAATCCAAGATGCGGCTGAAAGTTTCCGCGCCGATCACAAGCGCACGCTTTGCCATGCCATTGGCCATCATGCTTTCGGCCGTGGCGAGCGCATAGAGAAAGCCTGAACACACAGCCGCCACATCAAAAGCAATGCCGCCATTACAGCCGAGTGCATTTTGGACCTTGGTCGCTGTGGATGGGAAAGTGTTGTCCGGCGTGGCCGTGGCTAGCACGATCAGATCAATGCTCTTGGCATCAATTCCAGCATCTTTGATCGCCGCTTTCGCCGCCTCAATAGCCAGCGTCGAAGTCGTCTCACCCTCGCCCGCAATATAGCGCTGGCGGATACCGGATCGCTCAACGATCCATTCATCAGAAGTATCGATTGTTTCAGCAAGTTCAGCGTTAGAAACACAGCGCTGCGGCAGAGAAGAACCGCTGCCGGTAATCCGGCTGCGGATCACGCTTTAGTCTCTTTTGCAGAACCATTGCCCAGCGCGGCGACATCCTGAGTGATGCGTTGGGTGAGATTGTTTTCAAGCAGCTTTGCTGTCACCGCCACCGCATTGGCGACGCCCGCTACTGTGGCGCTGCCGTGGCTTTTCACTACTACGCCGTTCAGGCCGAGGAACACCGCACCATTGTGATTATTGGGATCGAGATGATGTTTGAGCAATTCTGTCGCCGGACGTGAAACCAGAAAGCCGACTTTCGAACGGATTGAGCTAGTGAATGCGCTGCGGAGCAGGTCCGTTACGAACCGCGCTGTGCCCTCAATCGCTTTCAAGGCTATGTTTCCGGAGAAACCATCCGTCACGACAACATCCACTTCGCCGCGATTGATCTTGTCACTTTCGACAAAGCCATCAAACGACATGGCCAGACCTTTTGCTGCTTGCAATTGAGCAGCGGCATCGCGCAAATCTTCGGTGCCCTTAATATCTTCAGTGCCGATATTCAGCAGGCGCACGCGCGGTTCATCGCGTCCAGTAATGATGCGTGAATAGGCCGCGCCCATAATCGCAAATTGCACTAGGTTGCGCGTGTTGGCTTCTGTATTTGCACCAAGGTCGAGCATGACAACATCATCGGTTTCCAGCGTGGGCATGACTGCGGCCAATGCTGGACGGTCGATCCCCGGCATGGTGCGCAGCGCAAGCTTGCTCATCGCCATCAACGCGCCAGTGTTACCAGCCGATACGGCAGCGCCAGCTTTGCCTTCTTTCACCGCATTCACGGCAAGTCCCATGCTGGTGGTTTTGGCACGGCGGATCGCACGGCTTGGCAATTCATCGCCGCCGATTACGTCATCGCAGTGGAGAATTTCGGAGGCATCCCGCAGAGTGGGATGGTTTTCCAACGCTTGCTCGATCGCGTCTTTATCGCCGACAAGCAGGAAATTGAAGCTGGAATGCCGACGGCGCGCCAAAGCGGCACCTTCGACCATTACGCGCACGCCTTCATCACCGCCCATCGCGTCAATAGCGATACGCGGCATGCTCATGCTTCTAATCTCCAGCTAATCGGAAAGTCTTAAAGACCAACCGCGACGACTTCGCGGCCGTTATAAAAACCGCAAGCATTGCAAAGATTGTGCGGGCGTTTCAGCTCACCACAATTGTTGCATTCGTGGAAAGCTTCCACTTTGAGCGAATCATGCGCCCGGCGATTACCGCGACGATGCGGACTAACTTTTCTCTTTGGGACAGCCATATCGGCGCTCAACCCTCAAATAAATCTGTTGTTTGACACTATGTCTTTGAACCCAGTGCTGGGTCTATGAAACCGCTCTAGGCCATGGCCTTCGCCTGCACAAGGGATTGCGCAAGTGAAAATGCCGCAGTCTTTGCGGGGAAGAGGCTCGCTATACCGAATTTGCTCCCCTTTGCAAGCCGGTTCTTGGCCGCATACCGGCAACTTGCAACCAGTACGAAATCCGCATATTAGTTTCGATATGAAATTTATCTGAGGGGACACATAATGAGCGAGCTACTTCCGGTTACACTGACATCCGCTGCAGCTGCTGCAATTTTGGCGATTTGGCTTATGATCCGCGTGGGTCAGGTTCGCACGACAGAAAAGGTCAGCGTTGGCGATGGCGGCAATGATAAAGTCATCCGCCGGATGCGTGCGCATGCAAACTACATCGAAAACACGCCTTTTGTCCTTGTGCTGATCGCCGCGATAGAGATTTCGGGCAAAGGCGAACCATGGCTCGCTTATGTAGCGGGGCTCTATTTCCTTGGCCGGATCGCCCATGCATTTGGGATGGAGAGCGGCGACGGACCGCCAATGCGCATCGTCGGCACCATTATTACTATGCTCACCTTGCTTGGGCTGGGCGTGGTTGCTGCGCTAATCACTATGGGGATTATGTAGCTTAGCTACTCACCCCAACACATAGTCGCTAACGAACGCATTGGTTTTGCGTTCCTGACCAAACGTGCTGGTTGGCCCGTGCCCAGGGATAAACGTGATATCATCGCCCAGCGGCCACAGCTTCTGCGTGATCGCATCGATCAAGTCTTGATGATTGCCCATGGGGAAATCGGTGCGCCCGATGGACCCTTGGAACAGAACATCACCGACAATCGCAAACTTGCTCGGCCCGTGAAAGAAAATCACATGGCCGGGCGTGTGGCCGGGGCAATGGATCACATCAAGAGTTAGCTCACCCACGGTGACCGTATCGCCATCACCCAGCCAGCGGTCAGGTTCGAAAATTTCGCCATTGATACCGTATTTCTTGCCATCTTCATCAAGGCGCGAAATCCAGAAACGGTCATCCTCATGCGGGCCTTCGATTGGAATGCCGAGTTCTTTGGCCAAAATGCCGCTTTCACCGCAATGGTCGATATGGCCGTGGGTGATGAGGATTTTTTCCAAAGTCACACCTGATTTGGCGACCGCCGCTTTCAACTTGTCCAGGTCGCCGCCCGGATCGGTCAGCGCGCCGCGCATCGTTTTTGTGCACCAGATCAGCGAGCAGTTCTGCTGCAAGGGTGTCACGGGAAGGATCGCGGCCTTCATGGGCGGGGTGGGTTTTGTGGGTGTTTCGGTCATAGAACTTACATGGAGTCTTGCTCGGCTTCAGGCAAGAGGCTCGCTCCCCCTCGCGGCTATTAAGACGCTAGTCAATTAGCTTAGTAAGCATTGATTCCAATTAGCTTCCAAGATCTGCCGCCGTCAGGTTCAAGCTCGACCATAAAGTTCTCTCTGATAGTTCCGCCGAAAGCGTTTTGCGCGTCAACATGGGTCATAACTACAAATGAACAACCTTCGCCTTTTGGAATCGCACGAACCGAAACTCCCGCGTCAGTGATAGACGGATGCTCGGCAGTGGAAGGGCTTCGAAGTTTTCTTTCAATAAAGGTCTGCGACATTACAAAAGCCTCAACATCGCGCTCGCAAGGAGGCGTCTCTCCACATGCCGCGAGAAAAAATAAGAGGCTTATCGGCAAAATAGATTTCATAAATGCTCTATGAATTAGAGAGATAACTAAGTCCATATCCAGACAATCTCAAAAACCTAAAGTCTCCCGCTCTTCCAAACAACCCGTCCGATAATCTCACACTCATCCGCTGCAACGTCAATCGGGGGATAGGCCATATTCTGACTGATCAAGGCAAAGCGCCCCGGTGCGCCTGCCGCCACGCGCTTCACCATCAGCGCATCGCCCAATCGCACCACATGAATGCCATCACGAAATGGACCGGGCGATAGGTCGACGAGAATCTCATCCCCATCGCGCAGCAGCGGCTCCATCGAATCCCCCTTTACCGAAATGGCGGAAAGTTTCGCTGCGCCCAGCCCCTGCTCACGCAGCCACGCTTTAGAGAAGCGGAACGTATCAAACGCCTGTTCCTGTTCCGCCAACACACCCGGCCCAGCAGAGGCCCCCAGATCAATTCGCGGCACTTCAACCCAGTCTTGCATCCGTTTTGGAGCAAGTTTTGGAGGTGTTGCAGTATTGTAATAGGAGTTTTCCTGTACCGGTCCGCCCAGCTCAATTTCGTCAATTCCAAAAAATTGAGCGAGCGTTTTTCGGTCCTGTTCCTCCAGTTTTTTTGGACTACCTTTTCGAATAAACTGCTGTAAATACGTGGTGTTACGCCCAATCACCTCAGAAAGTGAGGACAGGCTCGATCCGTTTTTCTGCGCCAGTTCCAGCAGCCTGATGCGCACGGCATCGCCATCAACATCCGTCAAATTACTCGCCACTTTAGTCATAACAATCCTTCAAGGATGTATTTTTCCTAGACATGTAGGAAAAGGGGATTATCCCCTTGCGACACGTAGGGTTTTGTGCTACATAATGGGTATGACCAAAGCACCTACACTTCGCCAATTCCAAGACCGCTTTCCAACTGAGGAAGCCTGCCTAGAACACCTTAAGCTGGTGAAGTTTGGCGAGCGCCACGATTGCGAGGGCTGCGGCGTTGAGGCCAAATATTACCGCATCAAGAAGCGCCGCTCATACGGTTGCGAGCATTGCGGGCATCAAGTTTACCCCACCGCTGGCACACCCTTCCACCGGACGCGCACAAGCCTTCGTGATTGGTTTTATGTCATGTTCCTGTTCACCACTAAGCGGAACGGCGTTGCGGCTAAGGAAGTTGAGCGCCAGATCGGCGTGACTTACAAAACCGCGTGGAGAATGTGCCACGAAATCCGTAAGTATATGGGCCAAGTTGATGGCAACGCGCCCCTAGGTGGCGAAGGCGGCATTGTTGAAATTGATGAGACGTTCATCGGTGGATATGAGCAAGGCGCAATGGGCGGCAAAGGCAAGACTATCGTGCTTGGCATGAAGCAGCGCGGCGGTGATCTAATGACGCAAGTTATCCCAGACCGCACAATCCGCACCATGACGCCGTTCATCGCTCAAAACGTCCTGCCAGATACCGAAGTGCATACCGATGAATTGACCGGCTACAAAGGCCTGCCAATGGTTCGCGGGTTTAGCCATAAGACAGTCAATCACCGCGTAGGCGAGTATGTCAGCCCCGAAGGCGTAACGGTCAATGCAATCGAAGGCTTCTGGGCGCAGCTAAAGCGCTCAATTAACGGCACTCATATCCACGTTAGTCCTAAGCATCTTTCGAAGTATCTGGGCGAGTTTGAGTTTCGCCATAACTGGCGCAAGCATCCTGAGATGATGCTGCACGAGTTGATGACTTCGTTCTAGGCGGTTCGCCTTTAAGCATGGCGCTTAGGAGTTGGTCGAATTTATTGGTCATGAAGAAGTCTCAAAGTATTCCGGCGAGTCTGCGTCATGAATCCCTGCAGCTTTAGATAGGCAGCTCTTTTGAATATGGTGCATTATGTAGTTAGGAAAATCGCCAGAGGGCACAAAAACACTTAGCGTCTCCCTCTTTGAGCGTTTATGGTTTTTTCCCGAAATTGATATCACAATCCTATAGTCAGCTTGGCGGCACGCGGCCTTGCCCGATTGCGCTATAGCGCCCTTGAGTAACTCATTGCCTTTGCTGCGCTGTTGCGTGAACTCATTAAAGGTGAGTATCTCAACTTTACGTAAAGAGTTGGGAGCCAAATCACCCATCCTGAGTGTGTGCCTGCCAACACGGTGATAGGCACAACTTTCCCCCAGTATGGTGCTGCCACAGGCATCTGAGAAAACTTCAATTTCAATTTTGCAGTCATCGAACCTACTTACGAAGTGGACTTCTGCAATCAGAGGTAGGCTGTAACCACTGCCGCCACGCTTAAATTCCTTTACATACGCGTGTGATCGAAATTGCTCGAACTTGGCGAAAAAAAAGGAAAAATTTCTCCCCACAGAGTAGGCCGCAAGGATAATAGCGAGCCAGCCAAAAGGTATGGCTCGCCATAGGTCAGCGTCCATTATTTGAGCGACCTCTTCTTGGGCAAGCCAAGATAGGCCGCTAAGGCTACCAAGCCATGCAGTCGGTTGCCTCTGTAAATTTGCTTCCATCCAACCCTCATATCACCGCCCTCCCGTTTTTGGGAGTCGGACTCCAGATACGTGTCGGAAAGGGATAATTCCCTAGGAAAACAAACGCAAGTCTTAGTCCAACAGCCGATCATTCAGCTGAGTCGTCACATCAAGAGGGAGTTCAATATGCTTATCAGGACCATCGAGAAATTCTTGCGCGAACACGAAATGCCAGCGACCAAATTTGGCCGCCTTGCCGCGCATGACCCGCGCTTTGTTTTAGACTTGCGGATGGGCCGTATCCCGCGCCCTGAAACACAAAGCCGTATAGAACATTTCATGAACGAATATGCCCCAGCGGTAGAATTTAAATCCTTTAGCGGAGGCGCGCATTATGCTTGATACTATTCCGGAGACAAAAACGCGCAGTTTTCGCGGTCGCCGCAGCCCCGGTGATAGGCTGCGCGAGGCTTTAACCCAGCTTGCCGCTGGCAATGGTACGCTGATCACCCATCAGGAAACGGCATGGGCATCGATCACATTTTCCGGAACGCGGCACGAAATGGTGTTTGAATTTGAAGGGCCGCAAGCAGTCGTTTCAGGCGAGCTGTTTGCCGCTATCTTGCCCGATCACGAATTTACGGTTCCGGGACAATTGGTTGCCGATGCGCTGGTGACAGGGATCGATCACAAGACTTTCCCGCAGCCCAAAATGACGGTGAGCGTTACAGTGCTAATGCTGGTCGACGCCTAATCCTGAGGTATGAGCCCGCGCAGGATCACGCAGGCCGGATGGCGCGCACTACATAGGGGTCTTGTGCGCCATCCACTTCCCAATCAAACCGATCAGGCGTTGATAACGATCATCTTTTCATGCGTCATTTCGTGGCAGGTGTAAGGGATGCCGCCAACGCCGTGGCCCGATGTTCTTAGCCCAGCAAATGGCATCCAATCGGTGCGGAATGCCGAATGGTCATTGATCATCACTGCGCTCGCATCGATATTGCGATAAGTGTGCATTGCGGATGACAGATCGTTGGTAAAGACCGCCGCCTGAAACGCGACGTCAAGCGAATTGGCCTGCGCAATCGCTGCATCCACATCATCGTATGAATAGACACACACAACTGGTCCGAACACTTCATTGCGGGAAATTGTCGCACCCACGTCTGGATTGAGCAGCACCGTCGGCGCGTAGGTCGTATCCGAAAGTTTCTCTCCGCCACAAAGCACCTGCGCGCCAGCATCGCGGGCCTCATCCACCCAAGCAGCCACGCGGTCCACTTCCTTGGGCCGGATCAACGGGCCGCAATCAACGTCTTCATGGATAGCATTGCCAACTTTCAGTGCCTTTGCCGCTTCTGCCAGTCGCGTCCCCAAATCATCGACGATTGAGCTATGCGCGAACACACGCTGAACCGAAACACAGACTTGGCCGGAATGGTAGAAGCCGCCTTTGGTTAGGCTGGCAATAGTGGCATCCATATCCGCGCTAGGGTCAACGATAACGGGTGCAACGCCGCCATGCTCCAATGCGCAGCGTGTTCCCGGCGCAAGTTTTGACCTGAGCGACCAGCCAACGCCTGCTGAACCGATAAAGCTGAAGAAAGCGACCCGCGGATCGGTCACCAATTTCTCTGAGACATCGCGCGGCGGCTGCACTGCCCTCGCCCAATCTTCTGGCAGGCCCGCTTCGTGCAGAATGTCGATAAACTCAAAGCATGAAAGCGGCGTATCGCCAGCGGGCTTTACGATTACGGGACAGCCTGTCGCCACAGCGGGCGCGACTTGATGGACGATCAGATTGAGCGGATGGTTGAAGGCAGACACCGCCGCAACAATCCCAATTGGTTCGCGCGTGGTCCATGCGATCCGGCCATCGCCCGCAGCGGTCAGCCCCATCGGGATTTCACTGCCTTTCAATGCGCCGATTTCATGAATGCACAGCTCCATGCCGTTAATCGCCCGGTCCACCTCAACCCGCGCATCGACCAATGGCTTGCCGCCCTCATCCGCGATTTGATGCGCCAGATGATCGCGGCGATCTTTCATGATCTCCATCGCCTTATGCAAGATAGCTGCGCGCTCATGCGGCTTCATCCAGCTTGAGCGATCTTTGTAAAGCGCATCCGCTTTAGCAAGGTAACCATCGACAGTTTCCCAATCAGTTGTCGGCACCTCGCCAATGGGGGAAAGGTCGAATGGATTGACGACTTTATGCATGTTTTGCGGCCCTTAAAGCTTGGCAGAAAGCTCTTTGATATCGATGTTAAGTATCTGATCATTCTCAGTGTAATCCACCGGACAATCGATCAAATGCACACCCGGCGTATCGCGCGTATGGGCGAGCACTTCGGTAAGATGCTCACTGCTTTCAACGCGGTGGCCATGCGCACCATAGCTTTCAGCATACTTCACGAAATCAGGATTGCCGTAAGTCAGGCCAAAATCCTTAAAGCCCATATTCGCCTGCTTCCAGCGGATCATACCGTAAGCGCTATCATTGAGGATCAGCACGGTGAGATTGAGGCCAAGGCGAACCGCTGTTTCCATCTCCTGGCTGTTCATCATAAAGCCGCCATCACCGCAAATCGCCATCACCTTGCGGTCGGGATAGAGCATGGCGCTCATCATCGCAGAGGGCAGTCCGGCGCCCATGGTCGCCAGCGCATTGTCGAGCAAAACGGTATTGGGCAGATAGGCGTCATAGCCGCGCGCAAACCAGATTTTATAAACGCCATTGTCGAGGCAAATGATGCCATCATCAGGCATGCTTCCGCGAATTTGCGCAACCAAATGTGGGGGAAAGATCGGGAAACGAGCATCTTCTGCTAGCGGAGTGGTGTGCGCCACTTCGCCTGCGCGATATTCCAGCATCCGGTCAAAATTCCACGCGCCCGATGGCACGATGTCCTCTTTAATTTGCCAGATCGCATTGGCGATATCGCCGATCACCTCGATCTGCGGGAAGTACACCGGATCAACTTCTGCTGTGCGGGTTGAGACATGGATCACCGTGACCCCGTCATCATGCATAAAGAAGGGCGGCTTTTCGATCACATCATGGCCAATGTTGACGATGCAATCGGCATCCTCAATCGCGCGGTGACAGAAATCGCCCGCCGACAAAGCTGCGCAGCCAAGGAATAGCGGATGGCGTTCATCAATCACGCCCTTGCCCATTTGCGTCGTGACGAAAGGAATACCGGTTTTCTCAATAAATTGACTGAGCATACGGCCTGTCATCTTCCGATTGGCACCAGCACCGATCACCAGAACGGGATTCTTCGCGCCTTCAATCGCTTTTACCGCATGGCGTACAGCTTTGTCTTCGGCACTAGGTCGCCGCGCAACCGATGCTTTGATCGGGCGGGTGGAGGCAGACTCTTCGGCAATGTCTTCCGGCAGTTCAATATGCACTGCACCGGGCTTTTCTTCCTCGGCCAGACGGAACGCCTCGCGCACGCGGCTGGGGATGTTGTCGCCCGCTGCCAGCTGCTCGGTGAATTTGGTGATGGGTTCCATCATCGCCACCACATCCAAGATTTGGAAGCGACCCTGCTTTGACTTTTTAATCGGCTTTTGCCCTGTGATCATCATCATCGGCATTCCGCCAAGCTGAGCATAGGCTGCTGCGGTCACAAAATTAGTCGCGCCGGGGCCAAGCGTCGCGATACAAACGCCGGTTTTGCCTGTGTGCCGGCCATATGTGGCCGCCATAAACCCCGCGCCTTGTTCGTGGCGGGTGAGGATCAATTTGATCTGTTTGGAATCGGAAAGGCTTTCCAGAAAATCGAGGTTTTCCTCGCCCGGAACACCAAAGATATACTCAACGCCTTCTTCCTCAAGGCATTCAATAAACAGATCTGAAGATTTGGTCGTTTTACTCATCGCAGCCCACCCCTGTTTCGCTGACATGGGCGACCTACGCCTCATGCAGTTTTGAGAAATTGTGCGATCCGAGTTGTCTTTGTTTTGTTTGTTGCAAGGTTCCTAACAGAGGTTTTTCGCCCTGTCATTGCACAAGTGCGCCAAACACAAGGTCAGTGCCGGATTGGATCAATATCCGCGAACAGGATCAAAAATGGGCGCAACTGGCTTGCCCGCCAGATAGAGATCAAGGTTTTGCAAAAAGCGCTCGGCCGATCGGGCAAACATCAACTCTGTCGCGCGGCCTGACAAATGCATCGAAATATGCGTGTTATCCAGCGCCCAAAGCGGATCATCGGCTGGCAACGGTTCCGGCGTCGTCACATCCAGAAATGCGCCGCCGATTGCCTTCTCTTTCAAGGCGGAAGTAAGCGCCGCCTGATCGATCACAGAACCGCGCGCAATGTTCACGATCACGGCATTGGAATTCATCGCCGCAAGCTCTGCCTCGCCTATCATTCCGTCGGTTTCAGGCGTGGCTGGCACGGCAAGAATGATCCAATCAAATTCGCCCAGCTTCGCCTTCCACTCATCGGGCTTCAAAGTGTCTGCACCGCCAGAACGCCGCACCACAGTTACATCCACATCGAACGCCTCAAGCCGCGGCTTAATCAGTTTGCCGATCGCGCCATATCCGAGCAGGAGCGCTTTTGACCCATGCAATTCGCGCTTTCCGGGGCTATCTTGCAACCACTCGCGCCTCTCCTGCGCGCGCACAACATCGCGGTACCCCTTTGCCATGTTAAGCATCCCCATCACGACATATTCAGCGATAGTAATGGCGTTGATGCCTGCCCCATTGGTGACGGTAATCCCGCGATCAATCAGCACATCCATGGGTAGGAAATCGAGACCAGCGTAAATCGAATTGAGCCATTTTAGATTTGTCGCGGCGCGCAACGTATCCGCCATGGCGGGCTGTTCATACATGTCGAACCAGCCAATCTCAGCGTCAGGCATAGCCGTTAGCGCCTCTTCCTTGGTCATAAACCAGCGCACATCGAGGTCAGATGGAAGGCGCGGCTCAAGCAGCGGGCGAATAAGTCCGGATATGGCTAGGATGGTCATGGGCTAAGCCTAGCTGCGAAACGCATGCCACGCCACTGCTGCAAGCACCGGAAGTCCAGCCAAATCGACAATTGCGATCATTTTTAACCCTTCAGGCGAGCCGCCTAGCCAAAATAGTGCGAGAAAACTCACCATGCTAATCGCGACAATGACAACCGCGATTCTGCGTCCCTCCGGCATGAACGCTGCCAGTACGCATGCCGCAAACACTGCGAGAAAAAGACCCGCACGGTGCTGCATCAACAGAAACAACGGATCGCTCGGCGCAATCCCATAAAGCGTGGTTAGGGTCGCGGGACGAAACAGCGCAAGCGAAGGCATTGCGTGGATTGCGGCAAGAATTAGCCAAAGTATGGGTTGCAACATGAAACCCATATAGCACCATCATCAAACTACGCAACTCATCCAAGGTTCATTTTGGGAAGGGCAGCTTAATCAAAATTCGTAAAAGGGGGCCGCATATGAACATTCGAACCACGACAGCTTTACTCATAAGCATTGCTGCATTGCAGATGGGCGCGGCGGCCTCCGCTCAAAAAGAGCCCGAAAAAAGGCCCGGCGTTGTCGTTTTTCAAGACCCCAATGATGCGCCCGGCAATCCCAAAGCTCCCGCAGAACAAACGGTTGATCCAAACGACCCTCGCCCGGTCATCCTGCAATCGCAGGGCGCGCTTTTGTTTATGCTAATGAACAATATGCCAGCGGACACGTTTCGCGGCGATCTTGATGCATACAATGCGAAATATCCCGCTCCAGCAAAAGCCAAACTCGCCGCTGCCATCAATGAACTTGAAACTGGAAAGGCGGCAGCAAACAGCACTTGTGTGCCGAAAACCTCTACGAAATTCAAAGTTTCCTCATCAACGGCTGCCCCGGTTATTCGGCAATATATCGCTAGTAAAGAGATCACGAATGCATGGATCGTAACCCACACACCCAAGGGCTGCGGCAAGCTTCCCGCGAACGTCTATACTGTCGCCCAAAGAATGGACGGCACGCTTTTGCCAATCCGGATGGGAACTGGAGAAACGTTGATTAATCTCAACATCCATTATGACCTTAGTAAGGTGTTGGCCGACAATCTGCTGAAATTTTATGCGACCAAAAAAGTTGATTGCGAAGGGCAGCGGATCTCACCGCCTGATATGCGGATTGTCAGCCAATCAGGCGATTGGGGTAAAGAGTTTTACGGCACGTACCTTTCCGGCAAATGGCGCGAGGAATGGACGTTCACTGGCTGCGGCGGAACCGCTGTCATTCCGATTGATTTGGAGTGGAAAGGAGCGACCAATACCGAATATCTGGTGCAATTCCCTGAAGCTACTTTCACGCCGGATAGCTAAGTTCCAGCTAGCTGATTTTCCATTCCCAGCCCATCGGATCGCCATCCATAACCTCGACCCCTTTGACCATTAATTCATCGCGGATAGTGTCTGATTTGGCGAAGTCTTTGTCCGCTCGGGCGGCCTTGCGTGCTTCTAAAGCATCATTGATTTCTTCTTTTGTGATCTGAGCATCCTTGGGCTGGATACGAAGATCAGTGCGGGCCAGATCGAACAGGCCAAAGCCGAGAACCGCGTCCATATGTTCAACCACGGCGCGCTTTATGCCGGCATCCACTTTCTTCGTCGCCAGCGCATCTTCCAATGCGGTCAAAGCAATCGCTGTGTTGAGATCATCGGAAATGGCACCCGCAAACTTTTCAAGCATTGGCGCAAATTTGGGGTGATCGGTTGCTCCGCCAGTTGGTGCATCCGCAATCCGTTCGACCAGCATCACCATCCGCTTCAGCCGCGTAAGCGCAGCCTCCAGCCCTTCCCAAGTGAACTCCAACTCGCTGCGGTAATGCGCTTGAAGGCACAGCATGCGGTATGCCAGCGGATGAAACCCGCGATCCACCAAAGTTTGCAGCACCAGAAAGTCACCGGTCGACTTCGACATTTTACCGCGACGGTCGATCAGGAAATTATTGTGCATCCAAATATTGGCGGCGCTGTCTGATGAGCAATTATGCGCTTGGTTCTGCGCAATTTCGTTGGGGTGATGAATTTCGCGGTGGTCAATCCCGCCGGTATGAATATCGAACGGATGGCCAAGCAATTCTTGGCTCATCACCGAGCATTCCAAATGCCAGCCGGGCGCGCCCTTACCCCACGGACTATCCCATTCCATCTGACGGTCTTCGCCTGCTGGCGTCTTGCGCCAGATCGCAAAGTCGGCCGCATTGCGCTTGCCATCGACGGTTTCGATGCGCGCTTCCCCCTCCTCTGTAACAGCCCGAGCAAGGCGTCCGTATTCAGGCACCGTGGAGATATCGAAATAAAGCCCGCTATCCAATTCATAGCAATGTTTGTCCGCCATTTGCTTGCCCCATTCGATCATGCTTTCAACATATTCGGTGGCGCGGGGGTGAGCGGGTGCGCGAACATTCAAACGGCCCAGATCAGCTTCGAAAACCTCTTGGTAATAGCGCGCAATATCCCATGCTGATTTACCCTGAGCAGCGGCCGCTTTTTCCATCTTATCATCGCCCGCATCTGCATCACTGGTAAGATGCCCAACATCAGTAATGTTGATCACATGGCGCAGCTTATACCCTTTCCACGACAACGTCCGGCCAAGCGTATCGGCAAAGACATAGGCGCGCATATTGCCGATGTGCTGGTAATTGTAGACCGTCGGTCCGCAAGTATAAACGCGCGCTTCCCCGTCATGAATAGGGGCGAACTCTTCCGGCTGTCGGGTGAGCGAATTGAACAATTTGAGAGGCACGTTGGTCATGCGTGCAGCCTTGCCGCCACCGCCCCCATTTGGTCAAGCCTAAGCGGTCACGCTATTCAGCAGGCTCCACGCTGCAAATTTCTGGATCCGCACCCGGAGGACAATCAGGATCAACCCACAGATCCTCATTGCCCGCACCGGTCACAGGCTCATCAATCAGCGGCTCCTGACCGAATTCAGCCGTCGGGATATATTCCAAAAGTCCGGCCTGAATGCTGCCAGAGATTGGATTGCCTTCTGGATCAAGGCCTTCTTCAACCAGATCGCGCGTGTCATTGCTGCCAAACTGCGGATCAACTGGGTTTACCGGAGTCATGATAATCGGCGTGCAAGAAGCCACATTACCGATCAAGCAGCCATTGATTGTAGAGGCTGCATCGAAAGTGCTCATTATATCTGCCAACGGGATAGTGTCGATGCCGGTCACGCCTCCGATCACACCATTGATCACAATCGGCTGGATAGTGCCGCCGCTATCCGCAATCAGCAATGTGTTCACATCGAAACCGCGCCGCTCGGCAAAGTCAGTGCCTGGCACCGTGTTTTGGATGAATACTTGGCTAGCGGTTGTGTCTATATCGAGCGTGTCGGCGCGTAAGATGCCATCGGGCCGGTCCACACCGTCGCTATTGGCAAGGCGCGCATCAATATCGGCAACGCTCATTCCTTGAATATCGGCGAAGGCTGCGTCCGTTACTGCATTAAAGTCAGTCGCAGTGATCTGGATTACACCAGCAAGAGCGGCGTTCGCATCCAGCACAAATATGCCGCCCGTTGCCGTGTTGACGCGGATGAGTTCAGCCGCCTCTGCGATGAAGAGTGTGTCCAGCGTGGCGTTGCTGATCGTTGCATCGCCGATGACCGCAATGTCGCCATCAGATTGCAGCACTAGTCCAGCCCCTTGACCAATGTTCTGACCCGTTGCGCTGGAGCCATCCCCAGCCAGAATATCGAGCGTATCGACTGTGATAAGTCCGCCTGCGGCTCCGGTAACGCCCTGCCCAAACACATTGACCGTGATATCTCCAGCAGAGTGGATGCGGGTGAATTCATCATTGTCGATTTCATACGGAGCACCGCTTCCGCCTGCACCGCCTAGATATATCTCATCAAAGCCGTTGAACGTAACGCTTTGTGTGACCGTGGCATCGCCAATCCTGCCATCAACTGTCACGTCAACATCGCCTACATTGGCGGTAATAGTTTGACCCACAGCTGTCGCCGACACGCTCAACAAACCATTGGCATCCATAACCAAAGTGCCCGCTGCATCAACGTTTGCGACAATGTTGAGCCCATCGCCGGCAGACAATGTCACATTTTGTCCGGCCGTATCCGCAATGGTCGCATCCCCGCCGAGGCTAACAAGCGAAATATCGCCAGTGGCCGTTGCTGCTTGCACATCCAAATCGCCCGTTGTGTTCACTTGAATTCCGCCAGCAGTGGCCGCCGCATCAATTGCCAGATCAGTGCTGGAGTTAACCTCAATTGCGCTGCCATCCGCAGTGAGCAGTCCGGCAATCACAGCCTCATCCACATCAATGGGGCCGCCCGTGGCTGTCAGACCAGCGTCTTGCGCCGACAATGTGCCAAGGTCGATCCCGCCAGTCCCAGCTTGCACCAGAGCTTGCCCGGTTGTTGATAGCGAAGCGCCGGTTACACTGCTTGCAGCGCCTGAAGACAAGATCGCTGCATTTTCTGAACCGCTTGCATTCGCGAAAATGACGTCGCCAACCGCATCAATCTCTAGATTACCGGCAGTCTGTGTAATGTCATTGGCCGTGAAAGAGCCAGCCGACGTCGCATCAATCTGACCGTCAGCCGTCAGATCACCGACCGCTATTGAGCCATTCACCGCATCAATATCTATCTCTGTATCAGAGCTTATATCGCCGCCATTGATTGGCCCTTGAGCGGTAAAGTCGACCAACCCAGTTGCGCTTGCTGCGGTGAAATCAATGTCTCCTCCAGCATTAGCAGTGAACGCGCCGCCCTGCGCATCCATCGAGCCAAAGTCGATATCTCCCGCTGCATTCAATCCAATCGCGCCGCCTACGGTAAAGGGTCCTGATGCATCCAAATCATTCGCATTGGCGGTAAGCGCCAGATTGCCGCCCACATTGCCGCTGCCCACATTCACTGTACCCGCGGTTACAGTGCTATCTGTACCACTCGTCAGAGAGACCACTGTCGCAGTGCCATCTGCTACAACATCGATCGAACCAGCTGCATCAATCGCGCCCATGGTTGCATTGCCAGCATTACCATTGGCATCCACATTGCCTGTTGCAGAGGTCACATTACCCGTAGTGATACCAATGCCATTGATTGTGACGTCACTTGCCGCATCAATCTCATCGACATCAACTGGGCCATCAAGCGACAGCAAATCTACCAGACCACCGCTTGTGATATCGCCATTGATCGTCACGCTTAGAGTGCCAACTGCAATCACATCGCCGCCTGCATCGATCGGCCCATTGCCCAGAATTGTCGCTGCATCCAGATCAACAAAGTCAGCACTGGTGATGCCGTTAAAGCCAATTTGGCCGCCAGCCGTACCTGTATATCCGCCGCCCTGCGTAGTCAGCAGATTGGTAAAGATATCGCCTGACGCATCCGCAACCAAGCTTCCGCCTATCAGCGTATTGCCGCCAATGTTGATATTGCCGAATGTTGCAGTGATATTGCTCGCACCAACTCCCGCCGTCAGATCAGTCCCGGTGATATTGCCATTGCCAGTGGTTACAGAACCGCCAGTTTGATCGAGAGTGATCAAGTCAACTGTTCCGCCAGCTGCCAGCGTAACAAAGTCAATCTGCTCCCCTGTCACATCGACCAGGCCGCCCGCACTGGAATTGCCCAAATCAACAATGCCAAATGGCATATTGATAATAATATCGCCCATCGTGATAATCGAGTTCAAACCGGTGGTGATGTTCGCTTGGCCCGTCGCCACGAAATCACCATCAGCCTCGGCATGGTCGACAAGAATATTGCCTTGCCCATTGAGCGTAATTGTGCCGCCGGATATCGTGTTATCAATAATCAGCTCGCCCGCCGTGGTGGTCGCATTTACATCACCGCCGGCAAGCACTTCGTTCACATCGATTGACTGGCCAATCATCGTAACAGCATTATCGGCATCAAGCGTGCCTGTGCCCGTGATTTCAGCGCCGCTAGTCAAAACGATGTTTGAATTTGCTATAGTCTCAGCTGCGAACTGGATTGACCCAGCCTGCCCAGCGCTTGCATCGGTGAATACGACCCTGAACAAGTCAAGTCCGGTGCCATTTGCAGTTGCTTCGCCAATCGCGATTGCGCCATCCGCATCAACAGTGAAATCATCAGCTGCGGTCACGTTTGCCAGCGTCGCAGAGCCAAGGCTGCGGATCGCAACATCCTCGCCAGCGTTAAGCGCGCCGGTTACGGTAACATCGCCTGCCGCCAGTATGCCGATGCTGCCTGCTGTGGGCGTTCCAGCCGAAGTGGCTGCCCCGGCAAGGGTAATATCATTACCGCTGCTAAGCAGAACGTCGCCGTCATTTGCGGTCAAGGCTCCAGCGACAATATCGCCAGCGGCACCGGCCGCGCTTAGACTTATGGAACCACCCAATGCTGTACTGGATACATCACCAACACTCAAAGTGCCTGCTGTCGCTGCCGCATTAACCGCGCCGCCTGCATCAATGTCACCAATCGCAATATCTTGAGCGGTAAGGGTAACGCTACCATCGCTATCAATGTCGCCTTCGCCAGTGTTTGCGCCGATTGTTCCATTGGTTGCAGTCACCGCGATAGCATTGGACGACTGCAGAAGATCGAACAGAACATTGGTCTGACTGCTGAGATCGATTTGATCCGCAATTACATTGCCAACCGCAATGGAGTTGCCCGTTATCGCTGCAGTCCCAGCCGTTGCCGTGACATCGCCGAGCGAAATAGCCCCACCATCAACCGCTGTGTTGCCGCCGCTATTAACGTCGCCGCCTGTAACATTGCCCGCCGCATTGACCGTGACATCAGAACCTGCGGTAAGGTCGCCGAAAGCAGCCGCTCCGCCTGCGTCAATCCCAATCGCTCCGCTTGCTGTGATGTCCGCAATATCGACGTCAGTCGCTGCTGTGAGAGACGCATCCGCGCCGGCATCCAAAACCTGCGCACCGGATGCGGTAATCGCGCCAACATTGGTCTCCAGGATTATCGAACCATCAGCCGCCAAATTGTCAAAGCTGACATTCTGCGCGAACACATCAATATCGCCGGTCACATCCGCTAGACCAAGGAACGCATCGCCATCAGCGGTCAGCGTGACATTGTCGGGCGAAATCGCCTCACCGATAGTGATATCGCCGCCAGCACTTACATCAATGGCGGTAGAGCCAAGCGACAATGTACCAACGTCAAAATTGCCAGCAACGGCATATGCGCCCTCAATCGGAGCACCGATGTCCTCTGAACCGGTCAGTTCGCCATCGGTGATTATGGCCGCTGCCTGCAAGCTGTCTCCGACATCGATGCCAATATCATTCGTGCTGGTCAGCGTCGCGGTTCCAATCAAACTGCCCGCCGCGTCAATTTCAAGCAGGGCTGAGCTAATACTCGCATCAACCAAATTGATGTCGCCAGTGTCGCTCTGCACACTGAAACTATCGGTCGCATTGAGAACGGTAGCAATACCGTCAGTGCCCATCACAATGTCATTGCGCGTAGTAATAGCGATCCTGCTCGCATTGACTGTGCCTTGCTCGATGATCAGGCCAATAGTGTCATTATTTGAGTTTTGACCGATCAATATCTGATTATTCGCATTGATCGTGCCGAGGCAGATATTGCCTTCAAGGCAGTTTGTGCTCAGCAGTCCTGCATCATCGGTCTGCGCAATACCGGCATTGGGCGCATCAATGATATCAGCAGAAAGCGAGCTAGCGTTGATCGTACCGCCTAGACCGTCAATTGCATTGGCCGTTAGGATCGCTGCGAAGTCATTAGTCTCAACCGTGCCTTCGATCACAATGGAGGAAATCGGCGTTAGCGGGGTAGTTAGTAACTGCGGCTGCAATGCGCCTGCATCCAGCACCAGATTGCCTGAATTCGTGGCAAACGGATTTCCTGTGTCCGCAGTCCTGACAGGGGCCGATGCTGCTTCCACCAATGCACCTGCCTGAATAATAATGTCATCGCCGGTAACAACGGTCAGGTCATTTTCTGATATGGTGTTGGAGCCTGCTTGGAAGACCGCATTTCCGCCAGCCTCAACTAAGATACGGGCATTCGAATTGACGTTACCCGTGATCAACGCCGTGGCGCTTGGATCGAAAGTTTCAGATCCAGGAGGTCCATTATCGCCGCCAGCGGTGAGAATTATGGCTCCGGTCGGAATCGCGCCCGCACCAACAGGGGTGATACCGCCCGTCAGCGTTGCGTTATTGAGCGTTGCATTGCCGCCCGCTGATAGATCGATGAAGTTGTCTCCGCGCACATCGGCAATCGAAAGATCGCTGCCGGTTCGGATGGTCACGTCCCTGTCGCTGGAAATGATCGCACCATCGGTAGAGGTGATATCGCCCGGTGCTGTAATGGCTATCGCACCGGCGGAATCGATTGAGAGTATACCCACAGTGGTATCTGAATGCGTGATGCTGATCGCGCCGTCAGTGGACGTAATCGTAGTTGTTCCGCCAACCAGGATTTGATCCGTACCATTTAGCGCGACAGTGATATCTCCGCCAAATGCACCCAGTGCAAGGTTTCCGCCCACATTGCCGCCGCTCAGCACAACATCTGCGCCAATGACTGTAGAATCGCCGCCGCTGGTTAGGCTCGCGACGCTTGGTGTGCCCAATGCCTGGATCAGAATAGCGCCGCCAGCATCAACATCGCCAAAGTTCGCGTTACCACCGCCCGCAACTGCGGTGATATCGTCAGCAGCTGTCACATCACCGACATTTATCGTGAGCGAGGTTAGATCAACATCACCGCCCGTGCTGGCGATATCGCCTGCACCTGTTGCAGTGGCACCAATTTCGCCGCCGGTTGCATCAATCTCAATTGTGTTTGGCGAAATGAGGCTATCAAACAACACATTCCGCGCCGCGAATAAGGTCATGGAATTCGCGTCCAATGTGCCAATTGCAATGTCGCGCGCAGCGTCAAGGAATGCGCTACCAGCAACCGTGATCGTATCGCCGCCAGTAATGTCTCCCACGGTCGAAGTCGCGCTCAAGTTGCCGCCGATTGTGCCGGCATCGATAGAAACCGAGGCGCCATCAATTGTTGTGTTGCCCGCACTGATCGCATTCGCGACACTGGCCGCGCCGGTAGCCGTCACGCTGTTTGTTACCGCATTAAGAGTTCCAGCATCGATGATCGCCCCGTTCAAAGTGATGTCTTCACCAGAAACTGCACTATCGATGCTTAACGTGCCGCCTGCTGTTAAAATGATATCATCCGCTGTCGCTAAGCTGCCAACAGTCTCCGACATCCCGCCGGTCAGATCGCCGCCAGCATTTATGATCAGGTTCCCTATTGTGGTAGTCGCCTCGTCGAATGTTACATCGCCGCCAGCTTGCACATTGAACGTAGAGGTCGCACTGATGGTTCCAAACGCGATGTCTTGCGTCGCATCAAAATCAACAGCGCCAGTGACATCAATTGTGCCTGTTCCACTGATGCTGCCAGCGGTGGCTTCAACGATCAGGCCTCCACCAATTGTGCCATTCTCCAACATTACTTCTGGAGCCCTGATAGTAGTAGCCCCAAGGCTATTGGCCGTAGTGACGGTGGCGGCACCTGTTGCAATTACCGTGTTTGTGGTTTGCGCGCTAATCGTTCCAGCATTGATGATCGCACCGCTCAGCTGAACGCCCTCGCCCGATATCGCGCTATCAATAGCCACGGTTCCGCCTGCGGTAAGAATAATATTGTCAGCCGCAAAGCTAGTAGCCGTCGTGGCCAAATAGCCGGTTATGTCGCCGGCTGCAGTCAATACAACATTGCCAACGGTCGTATTGGCTTCATCAAAAGTGATGTTGCCGCCAGCCATAGTATTGAAAGTGCTGCCCGCTGTCAGCGCTCCGAACGCAACATTCTGCGTTGCATCAAGATCTATTCTGCTCCCTACATCAATTGTACCTGTACCATTGATCGACCCCGAGGTTGCGTTCAGGCGCAATTGAGCGCCTACATCACCGTCATTCAGCGTTACATTTTCGCCAATGATCGTTGTGTTGCGCAAAGAAGTCGCGGTGCCGACGTTCGCATCACCATTAGTGGCGGTAATCGTAACTGACTGACTGGCAGATTCCACATTGGTAAGGTCAACAGACGCCGCAGTCACGCTTACATTGGTGAGCGCTCCGGCTCCCGTGAAGGTCCCGCCAGTCAGCGCGCCTGTAACATTGATCGTGAAGAGACCATTTGCACTGGCGTTTCCAATATCAGCATCACCATTCACGGTTACAGATAGGCCTGGACTATTGGTGCGGGAGATCAAAGAATCCGCGGTTAGATTACCGCCAGAATTCAGAACTGTTGAACCGCCTGCATTAATATCACCAACGGTCATATCACCGAGGGAGATTATGCGCGTAGTGCTGCTGCTGGTGGCGTCACCGACAACCACATCTGCAGCAGAATCTACTCGAATCGAGCCTGATGCAACGTTCAGATTACCGGTGCTGATGCTGTCGGAATTGGAAATCAGGCTGATTGCGCCAGTGCCTGCCAGATCAATATCGCCAATATTGATGCGCTCTGCTTCAAGGTCAATAACGCCAAGCCCAGTCTTCGCAATGTCGCCGCCTTCGATCACCACAGCGTCAATATTTATCTGAGAAGCGCTATTAATTTGAGTGTAAGTTGCGGTTCCTCCAGACGTGAGCCGAGCAATGCCAGACGTATTAAGCGTACCCACAGTCAGATCTGTTGCTGCAGTAGCGGTAAAGAACGTCGTACTGGCGGTTCCGACATCAATCGCAGCGGCCGAAATTAAAGCAACCGGATCGCTCACGTCGATATTGTCTACAGCTAGATCGCCAATCGTCGTAGTCAGATTGGTGATGCCATCGGCTTCGATGGCTCCGATATCGATGCTTCCGCCGCTGATTGCGACGGAAGACAATCCACCAGCGGACTGAATTGTGTCGACATCAATAAGACCGGCTGCCTCCATAGTCACAAATTGGTCTGAGCGGGCGCTGACCCCGGTAATATCGTCGCCGGCAAGAATATTAATATTCCCGTCGCGGTTTGCTGGGTCTCCATCAAGTGTAACCAAATTGCCAAAAGTCACGTCATCGGTGGCCGTTAGATTAATAGCCGTGTTGATGTTGCGCCCCGTAATTGTGCCGGTCGCAGTACCAGTAATTGAGCCAGCTCTGGCATTTATATCAACCGTGCGTGCTGACGCTATATTGTCATAAGCGACATTGTTCCCTTCAATATCCACCGCTCGCGCGGCATCAATGACTGTACCTGCACCAAGCAACACGTCGCGCAGTGCAGTCGCCGTCAGTCCACCGATCGTTCCATCAACGTCGATTGTAACATTGCCAGCCGCATTGTTGGTGTGCGCCGCTATTATATCTTGGGTTGCAAGAAGTGTGGCTGAGCCGCCGACTACGACCTGACCAGTGCCATCCATGTTGAAATTGATATCGCCAGCGACATCCGCGTCCAGATTGCCATTGATGGTAATCGGGCCGCTTCCGCTTTCAAATGTGAGGCTGCCGCCCGTTGCAATCGGATCGCCGGTCGCGATCACATCCAAATCATCGAATGTTATCAATCCGGCTGGATCGGGTGACATATCTTGTATAGTAACCTGACCGCCATCGCCTATGCCGATATTTACACCTGTGCCGCCTGTGCCTGTGGCTGTAATCGTCACATCACCAAGAGTGATGATGCCCGGACTTCCCTCAATCACCTCGATCACTGGCGCGCCGCCAACGCCTCTGCCGCCATCGCCATCTGTACCGATTACAATAGTGCCATCATCGCCGCCAGTGCCGCCAGCGCCGCCCGTACCTTCGGCAAACATTTCAACTTCACCGATGGTTATCGTTGCGCCGGTCGCGCTAAGAGTGGGCGAACCGCCAGTGCCGTCACCGCCATCGCCGCCATCGCCCGCAGTACCGCCAAGCGCCATGTCAAAACCGCCGCCTGTGCCGCCTGCGCCGCCGGCACCTCTGCTCGTCAATGCGAACGGAACGGAGAAACTTTGAACATCCAGTTCTGCGCCATTTGTCGCGACGATGGCAACTTGGCCGCCGGTTCCATCACCGCCAGCGCCGCCATCACCTGCCGCCCCGCCGCCAGAGTTAAAGCCACCAAAACCGCCAGCACCGCCGGTCGTATCCGCGTTCAAAGTGACGCTATCGGCATCAAGCGCGAAGATCGTATTGTCGGAAACGACGAATTGCGCTGAACCGCCGATCGCATCGCCGCCTGTACCGCCAGAGCCAGCTGCCTCTGCAGTGCTCGCGCTGCTAGAACCACCTCCGGCCGCGCCGCCGGTTGCCCCAGCACGGACTTCAATCAAATTTAGGGCATTGACGTTAGCGTCAGCTCCCGACACCACGAACGATGCGTCACCACCCTGTGCATTACCGCCATCTGCGCCGTCTTGGATTATCGCGCTATTGTTGCTTCCCGCTGCGCCGCCAGTGGCGGTTGCGTCGATCGATACCAGTCCCAAGTCCACATTGACATTGTTGATCTCTATTTGGGCGCTGCCGCCTGTGCCATCGCCACCAGTTCCGGCGGTGGCACCATCTCCGCCCACACCGCCAATGCCTTGGGCACTCACGGAGAAATCTCTTTGGTTCGGGTTATCTTGATTGAGGGAAATCAGCGCCGAACCAGCCGTTCCATTGCCGCCAACGCCGCCCGCCGCACCGTCGTCGCTGTCTCCGCCCACACCGCCTGTTCCGTCTGAACTTATTGTCAGCGAACCTATGGCGAGATTGCCGGAAGTATCGTTGAAGACAGCATTGCCGCCTATCGCATCACCACCTGCACCTGCGCCGAGATCGGGCAGAGCGCCGCCATCGCTTGAACCGCCACCTTCTCCGCCAATCGCATTGGTTGATACAACCAAATTGGCTACGAGGACTGCATCGACACCTTCCAAGTTAAAGGTTGCATCGCCGGCTGTCGCACTACCACCTTCACCGCCCACTTTCGTGCTGCCAAAGCCGCCGTCACCGCCTGTAGCGTTTGATGCAACTGTCAGCGTGTCGGTAACCGTGAGCGTTCCGGAAGTCGCATTGAAGGTTGCCGTTCCTCCAGTAGAACTGCCACCCGTACCAGGTTCACCGGCACCAAACCGGCCAGCAAAATTGCCTTCGCCACCGCCCGCATTGGCAGACACAGTAAGATTGGTGAACGTGGCATCGCCGCCATCCAGATTGAAGACGACATCGCCCCCTGTTCCGTCACCTGCGGTTTCTCCTTCACCGCCAAAACCGCCCGATGAGATCGTGGCATCAGCAGCTGAGAATGTTCCGGCCAATATGTTGATTTCGGTTGTACCGCCGGTTGCCGGCGTACCGTCACCGTCAAATGATCCGCCAAGCTCTGCATCAAATTCCACTTCGCCATTCGCGCGTGTGCTCAAGTCGGCAAGCGCAATGCTCCCGCCAGCACCCTGAATCGTAACGCGAACGGTGCCGCCGCGGCCTTCGCCGACGTCTCCATTGGCGTTAACTCCGCCAAAGCCAAAACCGCTGGCCCGCAGGTTTAAAGTGTCGCCAAAGCGGATAGAACCATCATCGGCCAGCAGATTGATCGTGCCGCCTTGGCCAATTGCCAAATCGGTAGTGATCGTCTGCGGAGCAGCAACCGCATCCACGGTAAGCAGTCCGGTTCCATTTACATCAATTAGGCCGCCATTATTGGCAACGAATACAATATCACCGCCTGTGAAATCAGCACCGCCTAAGTCGCCGCCGCTGCCAAAAATAAAGCCTTGCGATGGTGCGGAAATGGTCAAGTCGCCGCCAGCCGAAATCACGCCATTATTGGCGGAGAAGTTGATCGCTGCGCCCTTATTGACCGCGCCGCTTTGGCCGCCGGAAAGCCCGGCCTGAACAATAATATCCTGACCAACGATCAGGCCTGCGCCTGTGTTAAATCCGGTATCTGTCACGCTGATTGAAACGGTATCGCCAATTGGATCAGCCACCGCGCCACTCACGCTGGCATTAATGCTAAGATCGTCAAAAATCTCAATCCCTGAATCGGGACCAGTAATCGCAATGGCCGCAGTTGGGCGCGAAGCATTGCCATCAAAGGAAACAGGCGTCCCATCAAAGGATTCGGCCGCATCCGTCGTTAGATCAACCGAAAGCGATCCAAAGATGTGCTGCCCGCCGTTAACATTGAGCGCAAAATCAGCCGCAGTCGCATCATTGGATTGGGCTGTAGTGTCATCATTGCCAACGGAAGCCTCAACCGAAGCATCAACGTTAAGCCCGCCCAAATCGGTAAATCCACCCAGCAGGTTGATTGTGACATCGCCTGCGACCGAATCGTTCCCAAGCAGCCCTACACCGTTTCCGCCAATTTTTCCGTCTTGCGAGCGAATTGCATTGGTAGCGACGCTTAACGTGCCGCCAACTTCGAAATTGCCATCAGCTAAAGTTAGCGCAAAATCGCCAGCTGTTGCAGAGCCGTTTTGCTGCTCACCTTTACCGCCCTGCGCGCTGGCATCAATCGTCAGCTCACCGCCAACTTGCAGATTACCCCCATCGGTAATGTTGATCGCTACGTCGCCAGCGACCGCATCTTGACCAATGCCGGTATTGCCATTGTTCCGAACCGTGAAGAAGTCATCAAGGCCGCGCGCCCGCGAATTGACGGTCATATTCCCGCCAACAACCAAGCCTTCAACACCGGGTCCGATAACGACAGGTCCACCCCCGCCGCCGCCTGCTGCTGCGCCAGACACGTTGACGGTTATGTCAGCGCCTTGATTGGTGCCATTGCCGGCAGTCAGATTAAGATCACCGCTTACATTCAGCGCATTACCATTGGACACATCCAGCGTCAGCGCATTGCCCGCGCTCAGATCAAGATCAACCGCTCGGCCCGTTTCATTAGCGATAACGGTCGAAAGATTGAGGTCGCCCTCGGCAAAAATTTCAGTGGCGGAAGTGAATGTTGCATCTGCAATTGTGATATTGCCAGCGCCATCACTGGCATCGACCGTCTGCTCAACAACATTGATGCCCTTATTGACAAAAGTGCCACCACCGCCAGCTGGGTTAGGGACGAAAACACTCTGCGTGCTTGTTCTAATGCGGTTTCCAGTCGAAAGGATGATTTTGCCATCCACTTCGCTGGCAACGGTGGCTGCATCAAAGCCAACCGTGCCGCCAACCAGCATGCCGATCGCATTGTTTTTGGGCACGGCGACGAAATAGATGCCTTGCTCATCAAACTGCGAATCTTGCGCCGGACCGCCCGTAGTGCCTGTATGGACAATGCCATTTTGATCTGCGCTGCCTACATCGACACTGATGTCGAACAGTCCATTATTTATGGTCAAAGTGGCTTCTTCGGCCGCCACAAATGCTGCGGAACCATTGACCGTGACTGCGCCGCCCTGCTCAATTCGCGGCGCAACCATAGCGATGTAAGAATTGTTATTGTTGGCCGTGATATTAGCGCCGTTTTCGATCACGATTGCCGAGTTTGCATCAGGCGCGCCGAGGAAGTCGACGCTAAAATTACCCATCCCAACATCAGCCGGATCAGGCGCACTCGTAGTGAGCAACAGGCTGCCAATGTTGAAGGTTGAGTTCGCACCAATGACTAAGCCGCCCGGGCTGTAGAACCAAATATTGCCGCCAATAGCTGCTCCGCCCAAAACGGTCGAAGTTACATTGCCGTCAATGCGGACTGCGCTGTCAAAACCGGGGGTAAAGATACGGTTGAGCACCGTGTAGTCAGACAATGCCGAAGTAAACGCAAGGTTTGAACCCGCCCCAAGGAATGTGACTTCTGTACCAGCAGCGCCTGCCGTAAAAGTCGTCCAATCAATGATCGCAGAGGATGCAAGAACATTGACCGTATCCACCGCCACACCGGCGTTAAAATCGATCCGCGTATCGTCATAGGCAGCAGAGGCAGACACATTGATGCCCGGATCGTTTGTCACCGCAGCGGCAAGCGACTGGGTTGAAAAACCCGTTTGCTGAACGGATTGCGAACCAGTTTGCGTTCCGCCAGATTGCGGCTCAATTACAGGTATTGATGGCACATTGGGCGCAGGCGCAACTGTGATCTGTTGCTGCACGGAAGGCGCAACCATTGTGGTGCGCGCATTGGGTAGAATGGCTTGATTGTTGGGAAGTCGCTGCGGCAGACGCGGCACATTGATCGTTTCGCCAACAGCCTCACGCGGAGCAACACGCTGAGCAATCGCGCGCCCGGCCAATACATTCGGAGATGCACTGTGAACCCTTGGGCCCGTCATTCCGCCGCGTGCATGGGCCGTATCAGCTGTTCCGATAGCCATCAGAGCAGTGGCTGCTGCCAGCACAGATCCGCCGCTGAGCCATCTTTTGCGCGTGCGATTGTGCATCGGTGTTATCCCAGTTTTGCTCATCATGTTCTCGTGCCCAGCCATCAGATAAATCCCCAGCCCCTAATTAAACCAAGGAGCCAATTGAACGGTCAGCGATAGGAGAACCCGCGCGCTGCCCTTGTTCGTGGCCAAATTCGTTCGTTCAAATGGCACTGCTCCGACCACATCAAGCACCGCTTGACGGCCCAGCGACATGCGCATTCCTGCCCCGCCCGACGTTAGTCGGTCAAAATCATTCGCAACATTGTTGAGCGATACCCGCGCAATATCGAGGAAGATAAACGGCTGCACCGCTGCTTGGTCAGGTGTCGCGGGAACCAGTGATCCGTAAAACGCTTCAAACTGCGCTCCGATACCATTGTCGCCAATGATCGCGCCGGGATCATAGCCGCGCCCAACGGTGTAATTGCCGCCGGAATATTGCTCGTAACTCAGCAAGGGATCTGGCGAATATTGGAAACGCAAATTGGCGCGTACGCCGAACAAAGGCGTACCGCGAAGCGTCGCGCTGGTCTCTCCTCTGATCACCAATGCTGTGGGGTCGCCATCCAACCGGCTCGGTGCAATTACTCCCGGGGCAAGACATGCAGCAAAGCCCACGCCGCATGCTGGACTTGCACCAAAGATATCAAATCCTTGGCGGGCCTCCAGTCCGATGTGGTAGGAATGTTGCGGTTCAATTGAGGAAAAGCCGCCTTGGCCATTGATCGAAAACCGGTCCATTCCGGAATAATCAACGCGGGCATAGCCCACGCGCATTTTGTCCTGGGTAAAGTCCAAACCGCTGAAAGATACATCCTGATTGATGAAATCTAATCCGCCAGAAGCAACCAAGTTCTGGGACTGACCGCGCAATATCGGATAACGCGCATAAATCGACCCAACAAAGGTCTCAGACCGGAACAGATTGGGCCCGGGAATATCAGGCTCAGTATAGGCGAGCGTTCCAGCCACGCCGACCGTCAACCCTTCTGATCCAAGGCGCATTTCATGATGCCCTTGGACAACGACTTGCTCATCCCAATCTTGCGCAGAGTAAGCGCTGAGCATGGTTTCATCGCCCAGCCCTGTCAGACCATTAACCCGCATACGGATCAGGCCGCCAAACCGGCCCACTTCGTTGGAACCAAAGTTCTGGATATTGCTGTCTATGATTATCGGTTGATAGGCCACATCAAACACGCCCACCACATCGCCGGGCGCGCCGCCTTGATCAGCTGGCAAAGGCTGCAAAGTCAGCCGCACATCCATTCCCGGAATATCGCGGGCGAGGAGCAGATAACGCTCAGCCTCATTTGTGTTGAATACGCTTTGGCCTTCTAATTTTGCCAAATAGCGGCGCAGCATTCCGCTGGAACTGCCCGCATCGCCGCGCACTTGGATGGATTTGATCCGAGCAAGAATGACGTCAAATTTGACCAATCCTTCGCCAATTTCCTGCTCAGGCACTTGAACCGCAGCAAGATAGCCTTGCGCACGCAGCAAAGTCGCCGCGCGATCACGGATTTCGCAAATTGTCGCAACCGAGATTTCTTGGCCCTGATATTCGCTCCACACTGGGTCGAGCAAAGCGGCATCAACGCCGTCCATTCCAGCAAAACTTGCACTGGTGAAAGTGAATTTCAGATCAGCAAATCGCGGCGCAGCCAGCGGGCAAGGTGAACGCTCAACTTGGTCCGCCACCGAAAGCGAATTGGCATCGCTACGCAGATCGGTCTCGAGCCGGTCGCGCTGCAATTCTTCGCGCGTAGGCGCGCCAGCTTGAGCCGATGCAATGCTTGGGAACGCCAATCCAGCTGCCAGCAACAATACCGAACCGCTCTTAACCAGCGACACTTTTGCGAAAGGTTTGATCATCTTCTCCATTATTCTGCCGCCGCCTCGCTATTGTCTGCGTCATCCGTCTGCGCGACATTGCTTGGCGTCAGCAGCGGCCGCGCGGCATCCCCTACAATCGCAAATCCGGCCCAGTAATAGGGATGCGAAGTTTGCGCTTCATCCATCAGGCGTTTTTGCGAAGCGCGTATGGCATTGCCCAAATTGCGCGTGCGCCCTTCGCGGAACATTTCGCTCATCAAGCGCTCAGTCGCGTCAAAATCATCGGGTGCTGGCCAATGGCTGGCAAGCACTGCGCGCCCGCCCGCTCCGATAAAGCTGCGCACCAGCCCATCAAGAGCCGTGCCGCCGCCGCTGCCGACACCGGCTGCGCGCGTTGCCTCAATACTCGCCCCGCCCGCCGTGTCGCAGGCAGATAGGATAATAAGGTCAGCATCCAGATCAAGGTCAAAAATCTCTTGGAACGTGAGCAGGCCGTCAGACCCCTCTCCGCCAAAACTGGTCAGCAAAGCCGGGCGTGCCGGACAGGCTGGACGCGGCGGTGTGACAAGGCCGTGAGTGGCGAAATGAACGATGCGGAAATCGTTCAAATCATCCTTCGCCATCAAGCCGTCATCGGTAAATTGAGCGCCTGTGATAACTTGCGATTTTTCCCGCCCTACAATGTTGCTGGCAGCGCGCAATTCATCATCGGCAATCGGACGGTTCCATTCGCGTGCCGTCCAACCGCAAGTGTCATTTCCGCTGAGCGCTAGGGCTTTGATACCGTTGCCATCACCAACCGGCTCATTGCGGCCGACGCCCAAATATTCGCGCCCCGCAGAACTTGCCCGCGCATTACGAGCATCAACAAATGCACTTGCAGAAACCGCCGTACTAATCGTGCGGCCTAGGCCGAACCAATTGACCCCGCGAAAATCAAAGGCGTCGCCCCCCTCTGCATCTGCTCGCGCTATGTAGGCATCAACGGACGCCTGATCGCGAACAAGCAGATCAAGCGGCAGTCGTAGCAATGCGCCATCGGGTTCAAAGATCAAATGCTGCACATTCGCCAGATCGCCTTCAATCGGGGCGAGCAGCGTCTTGTACAGCGCATGCGCTCTTTCGATGTCAAACGGATAAGTGACTACCCGCCCGCCTTCCGTGCTGGAAATGGAAGACCGGATCACATCAACCAGAAAGTTCAGCTCTTCTTCCGGTTGATCAAGGCGAAACGCTTTCGCGCCAGTCCGGTCGGTCGTGAACATGAATGCGTCTTGGCCAACGATAGCCAACCGCGCATAGGCCTCGCCCGGCTGCAAGGTTTCGCGGAATTCTGTCAGGGTCAGCGCTTTTGGCGAAATCACGCGATACTCAGGGAATTCGCCCAGTTTCGCTTGCGTGCGCAATTGCTGATTTTCAAGCTCAGCAAGCCGCGCGCTTAGCTCCGCGAGCTTGCCCGGCGTGGTACCAGTTTGCGGTGCAGAAGTCAGCGCTTTCACGCCGATGCGCACTTGCTCAATTTCGCGCGCTAAATCCGTGGATTGGCGGAATAGCCGCGCCGCTTCGTCAGAACTTGCTGAAAGCTCACGCGCCAAAATTGCCTGCGTTTCTGCAACACCGGGCCGGACAAGCACTTGCAGCGCTTTAAAATAATCATCCGCCAGCCCAGCATCTTTTTCGATAAGCGGAGCAAGATAACGAAAGTATGGAACCAGTTGGTTTGCAAAACCGCTGGCCGCATCGCGCTTACCCAGACTTTCGTCGATCACTTCGCGGTAAAGGGTTAGCGCATCCGCTTCCTTTCCTTCACGCAGTAAGAACGCCGCAAGCCGCGCCTTTGCACCGCTGACCGCGCGGCGTTCTGGATATTGCGTTTCAAGGATTTCGATGGCGTAACGCAAATAACTTTCCGCCTGCCCCTTTTTGCCTTCGCTTTCAGACAGAGCCGCAAGTTCGCCAAGGATTTGTGCACGCAAGCGAACAATAGTGATCACGCGCCCGTCGCGCACCGCAATTGCGCGGGTGTAGCTGTCGAGAAGCGCACGGCGCGCCTCCGCTCTTTGCCCCATGATCCGCAGAGACGTTCCCTCCAGCTGGAGTCCTTGCGCATCAATAATTTCAGCTCGCTCACCCGGCGATAAAGACAGATCATCGACAAAGCCCAGCATACGCGCTCTTTCGGTGTCAGCGTTCAGTCGCGCAGCAATCGGCTGCGAAATGGTCAAGCCTTGCTCGGTTTGAATTGCCGCCTGCAGACCTTCTGATAAAGGCTGACGCACACGTTCCAACGCGTCTTCAAAATACCCTTGGTTGATAAGGTGGATCGCTTCAAAATTACGCTGCAAACGCTCCGACACTGGCTTACCGAGATTTTCCTGTTCCGCTGAAATAAACAGCCGATCAGCAACCGCAAATTCCTTTAAATTCGACTTTTGCAAAGCGCGGTTGATCAGAAACTCGCCGCGCGTTTCATCGCCCTTATCCTCATCCTCAAGCCGTTTTTGTAGCGTTTCGAAATATGCGGCGGCTTCTGCATAGTCTCCGCCCAGATTGCGCCGATACCCCTCTTCCAAAGCCTGCTGCGGCTCCAAAGTGCCGGCCTGAACGCGGGCAAAGGCGAAGGGATCAGCGACAGAAGTGGTGGCAATATCAATCGTGCCGGGCGCAGGCGAATTATCAATCAGTGAACGCAAAGCGAGCTGAGCTGCACCGTCATAGGCGGAGAACCCCTCAGCTATGTAGCTTACATTAACAGCATTAGCCCGCGTGACGCTCCAATCGAGCTGAGAACCTGCAACTTTGCATGTTTGTGTTGTGCCCAGATCATTCGTCGCTGCTGGACCGGACCCGGAACAATCGACCGCTTCACGGCGATATTCTCTTATCAATTCTAGCGGATCAGTCTTTAGCCCCTGAAAGGCGTAGATGGTTGCAACAGGCACCGCACTATCGCGGCACACCACCGCCCAAGAACGGTCAAACATATTGCGGCGCGCTGGGTTCTGGACACTGCGGTCCTGCACTTGGCAAAGGACACCTTCGGCATCACCTATCGGGAAACTGTCACGCAGCAAAACAGGCCGCTCCTGCGCCATAACGGGCGGACAAATGGCAAATATTGCGGTTGAAACAGCCAGCGATCGCAGCAAAATATGGCGCACACGTCTCTCCAATAGCGTATGGCCCAGAGCGTCTGCCCCAGGCTCAATACATGTGCGACCACGTATGTTTTCGGTTTTTCCCCGTTTGGCTGGTTTATCAGCCCAGCGGTACTGCCTCAATCCTTAGCGCACTTATTGTACGCTTGCGACATTATCCGTCTCATGCCCCGAAATGACGCAATTCAGCCGGTTAGAAGCCTTAAAGAAGCGCTGATTAGAACCCGAGGAACTTGACGTGATCGTCCAGCGCAACGCGTTCACGTTCGTAATTGTTTACCGGCGCCTCTTCATCGCGGTAACCAATCGCCATGCCGCAGAACAGCATGTAACGTTCGTGATCCAGACCCAAAAATTCGCGGATCGTATTGGGATAAAGCGCCATATATTCTTGGAAACAGCAATCCATGCCCTCCTCGCGGAGCAAAAGAGCAATGGATTGCAACCACATGCCACAATCCGACCATTGCGGCTCTTTCATCAGGCGTGGGAAGTAGCAGAGTAGCAACGCGGGCGCATCGAATGAGTTCTGATTGCGCATCATCGCTTTCATCCGGCCTTCGCCATCATCACGGGCAATGCCCATGGCGCCAAACATGCCAGCGGAAACGCCATTGAGCCGCTCCTTATAGACATCCTCTGTGCCTGGCGCGCTCCAATCATATTCCGCTGCTTCGGGGCCATTTTCAGCGAGCTTAGCCTGCAAGTCCTTCAGCGGCTGTCCGGTGACAACGCTGGCTTCCCATGGTTGGAAATTGCAGCCTGATGCGGCCCAACGCGCCGTATCAAGCACACGGCGAATAGTATCGAGTTCAACCAGCTGATCGGTAAAGGCGCGCACGCTGCGACGGGATTTGACGGCTTCTGATACGTTCATAAAAGGTCCTTTGACAGGCGAAACCAATTTCCCCGCTCAATCCCAAAACTAGGGCCGAGCGGGGCGCTTGTTTTAATTACTCGGATACAGCTTCAACTGCGGCCTCAGCCGCCTCAACCACTGCATCCGCCGTGCTTGGCGTGGTTTCATAATTCATTGCAGCAACACTTTCCGACATATCGTCTTCATCGACCAGCTTAGGGGTTTTGTACCGCTTGCGGAATTCCTTTTCGGAACTGGGTGAGATGTTGGCGCGGCCAGCAAGGAAACCCATTTTGATCTTGCAGCGAACAAACTGCGTTTCCTCTTCTTCAACTTCCAAAGTGAGATTGTCTTTCGTTTCCAGAGACTTCACTTTAAAGCTGCGCTCACCCGGATCGGATTGAAGTACAAAATAGCGGCCACCACCCAGCGAGCTAAGCTTTTCTGCGCCTTCCACATCAAACACTGCGCAACCCAGTGCTTTGCCCGATAGGCCGCCGGTGCGATAAAAGATGATTTGCCCCTTACCCTCTGGCGGGGTCGGGATTTCATAGGCTTGTTCCTCTGCATCCTTTGCAAATGCAGCTGGCGCGGCGGCCGTCAACGCCATTGGTGCGGCGGAGGCCATTGCGAATGCGGTCAAAAATCTTCTCATAAATTTGCTCCCTGTTATTCTTGCGTTTCGGTTAGCGCTTTTACTGCTGGAGTAAGATCAGCGCCTTCAAACTTTTCTTCAGCCTTAAATTTTGCGCTTGCGATAGTTCCCGGTTCGATAAGTGTATTGCCGCCAGCAATAAATAGGCTCAATGGCCCTAGAACAGCCGCAGTGGCTAATGCGCCGCCGGTATTATCTCTGCCGCGATGTAGAAATTCGTCGCCCTCTTCGATCCATTTGAAACTACGCAGAGGGATTTTGCGGCCATCATGCGTTAGGTAGCGCGCGGCCAAAATCAGCTCTCCCGCGCTTCCAGCAAAACCGCCCTTGGCCGCATGCACAACTTGCCCTTCGCCTGTGATACCTGCGGGCAAGACTTCTACCCCGTCCACCTCCACCGGCCTTGCGAGCTTGATCGGGAAGAAATCCTTAGCCTTACTGATTTTGGAGCCGACCTGACCTTCAATCGAAATCAGGATTTTGTGACCCTTTGGCACGATCAGCGGAGCGGGTTGAGGCTCAGGCTTAACTTCGGGTTCTGGCGCGGGTTCTGCGATAGTGATGGCTGGCGGCGGGACAGTTTCAACTACGGGCGTTTCAGCCTGCGCCTGAGCGCCCCCTCCAAGAAGCAATAATGACGACGCAAAACCTAAAGAAAACAAGCGAGCCCCCTATTTATTGCCCGCTATAAGAAACCAAAACCGCCCATGTTTCAACTCTTCTCATCCTCAAAAAGTTCAGCAAGTTGTTCAATGATTGTGCCGCCAAGCTGCTCGACATCCATAATCGTTACCGCGCGGCGGTAATAGCGGGTCACATCATGACCGATACCAATGGCAACCAGTTGCACCGGCGATGCCTTTTCAATCCATTCGATAACCTTGCGAAGGTGCGCCTCAAGGTATCCAGCGGTGTTTACGGACAAAGTGCTGTCATCAACTGGCGCGCCGTCGGAGATAACCATCAGAATGCGGCGATCTTCCTGCCGTCCCATCATCCGGTTATGCGCCCATAATAGCGCTTCGCCATCGATGTTCTCTTTGAGCAATCCTTCGCGCATCATCAGGCCAAGATTGCGGCGCGCACGGCGCCATGGCTCATCCGCCTTTTTATAGACGATATGGCGCAGATCATTCAACCGGCCGGGTGACTGCGGCTTGCCATCGGCCAGCCATGCCTCACGGCTTTGCCCGCCTTTCCAAGCGCGCGTGGTAAAGCCGAGTATCTCTGTTTTGACACCGCAGCGCTCCAAAGTGCGCGCCATAATATCCGCGCTGATCGCCGCTATGCTGATCGGGCGGCCACGCATAGAGCCAGAATTGTCAATCAGCAGCGTGACGACAGTGTCTTTAAAATCAATGTCCTGCTCAACTTTGTAAGCAAGCGCAGTGCCTGGCGCGACGACCACGCGGGATAGGCGAGCAGCATCAATGATCCCGTCATCCTGATCGAAATCCCAACTACGATTTTGCTGTGCCATAAGGCGGCGTTGAAGCCGGTTGGCGAGGCGCGTCACAATCCCTTGAAGGCCAGTCAACTGACTGTCGAGATAGGCGCGCAGCCGGTCGAGCTCCTCTGCATCGCACAGGTCGCTGGCCGCGATTTCTTCATCAAATTTGTCGGTAAAGGAGGTGTAATCAAGGTCTGTGGGGAAATCGGCATTAGGACGGTTGGGCCGGACGGGCATCATGCCTTCCTCGCCCTCTTCGCCCGGCTCACCTTCCGCCATTTCCTCATCCGAGGTCATTTCGGTTTCGCCCTCGCCCTGCTCATCCCCTTCGGACATTTCGCCGGCCATTTCAGCGGCATTTGGGTCGCCTTCGCCCTCTGCTTCGTCTTGTTGCTCGTCCTCTTGCCCCTCCTCATCCTCATCATCAGAGCCATCGGCATTGTCGGGTTGATCAGATGGGTTGGTAAGATCGAGATCTTCTAGGATATTGAGGCTAAGTTTCTGAAAAGCCTCCTGATCATCAAGCAGATTTGTTAGGTCATCAAAGCTATCACCAGCCTCTTCTTCGATCCATTCGCGCAGCATATTAACCGCAGGAACCGCAGCATCTGGCACAGCCTGTCCAGTCAACTTTTCGCGTAGCATCAATGCCAATGCGCCTTGCACTGGAACTTCGCTTTCATTCTGTGCGCGCGTGATCGGATCGGAGGCCGTACGAACCTCTAACGCGCTATCAAGATTTTCACGCATCCCGCTGTAATTATTGGAACCTAAAGCTTCATAGCGGACCGTTTCAATCGCATCATAGCATGCCCGCGCAACTGGTTCTGGCGGCGCGCCCATCTCATGCAGACCAGCATTATGGTGCCGCAATTTCAGCGCAAAACTATCGGCGAATCCGCGCGCTTCTGCGACCTGTGCATCGGGCAAGTTCCGACCCGGTAAGGGCACGCGAAAGTTCTTGCCCGACTGGCTGGGCGCATCCGCGCTCCACGCAACCTCAACCTCAGGCTCGCGGCCAATGGCCCGCGATGCGCCGGTAAGCGCAGCCTTAAATTGATCAAGGGGTGTCTCTTCAGCCATGGTGATTAAGCGATCAGCTTAGACGATGGACTGCCCTGTGGCTGCCCAATCTTTTAAGAAACCATCTATACCCTTATCCGTAAGCACATGATTAAACAAAGCTTTAATTACTTTGGGCGGAGCGGTCATTACGTCCGCCCCGATTTTTGCGCTTTCCAAAACATGGGTGACATGGCGCACGGAAGCGACAAGGATTTCTGTTTCAAAACCGTAATTGTCATAAATCAGACGGATGTCTTCGATCAGTTCCATACCATCTGTGCCATTGTCATCGTGACGACCCACGAATGGCGAGATGAAGCTTGCACCGGCTTTGGCCGCAAGCAGTGCCTGATTGGCTGAAAAGCAAAGAGTCACATTGACCATGGTGCCATCATCGGTGAGTGCTTTGCAGGTTTTCAATCCATCAATCGTCAGCGGCACTTTGATGCAAACATTACTGGCGATTTTGCGAAGTACTTCGGCTTCTTTCATCATAGTAGGATGATCGAGAGCGACGACTTCTGCAGAGACCGGCCCATCGGTGATCCCGCAGATTTCCTTCGTCACTTCCATAAAATCACGGCCCGATTTGGCGATCAGCGACGGGTTGGTCGTTACTCCGTCCAGCAGACCGGTGGCGGCCAATTCCTTAATGTCGTCAATTTCAGCGGTATCTGCGAAGAATTTCATGGCGGTTTTGGCCCCTTATCGAATCGAAGATGATAAGTGGCACAGCTTGGCAGATGTGGCTAGACACAGGCGCGCAATTGCCCGCCTTAATTTAGAGCCGCGACCCCACTCCAAATACGCCGATCAGCAGCGGGTCATTGGTGGCTCGCGGATTGGCACGAATAGCACCTTCTTCCACGCCGATCTCTCGCCAAATCGCACTGTCCACACTGCTGGAGACACGGTTCGCCATCGCGCCTACATCTTTGCCGGTAAGCGCTGTGATCGCTTGACCAACAAGCGGGTCAGAGGCGATGCGTAGTGCCCCGCCCAATTCCGGCACCATGGCGTTGACTAAACCGCCGCCCATCGCTCCTTGTAAAAATCCTGTCGCAGCCGTTGGTCCGCCGCGCACCAATGCAGCTGCATCAGCGATACTGATATTGCGCACAGCATCAGCAACGACTGGGGCAGCTGCGTTTGCGCCCTTCTCTGCAACGCCAGCAAAGGCGCTTTCAAGCCGACCTTTGAACAACCCCGAAGTGAGCAGAGAACCCAGCGCATTGCCCCTACTGCCGAGAAAACTGTTCAGTCCAACTTGCGCGATCTGGCTATCCCAATAACCATCTGGCGCAGTCAGGCGGGCAAACGCGCGCTGACTGGATACTTCCAAAAGACGCTGGATCGCTTCGGTCAAGCCAAAGCCGGGAATGCTTGCACAGCCCGCGACGCCGCCGGACATACCGACGAGTGCTAGGCTGGCAGCGCCACCCATAAAACTGCGCCTGCTCGCGGTTTGCTCACATGATTTTGTCATAGTTTTCCCTCTCCTGCTTGTCCCGCCCCCCTCTTACCCGCCATAGAGGAGAAGTCCAATGAACCGCATCCGCCTCCTTGTCTTTAACGCAGCGCTTGGCGTGCTGGATTACCGCCTGCCCGATGGGATGAAAGCGCCGCTCGGCACGGTTGTGCTCGCTCCATTGGGCCCGCGCAAGATAACCGGAATTGTGTGGGAGGCAGATAGGCTTGCGACCAATTCGGTTCCAGACAGTAAACTCCGCCCGATCTTAGAAGTCATGCCCGTCCCGCCACTGTCAGATGCACTCAGGCGGCTGATTGAGTGGACAGCGGATTATTACTGCGCCTCCCTCAGCGCGGTTGCGCGCATGGTGATCGCCAGCGGCGGCGCGCTGAACGGCCCCACCACCATGACCGAATACCGTTTGGTGGAAGAAGGCGATATGCCGGAACTGCGGCTCACCCCTCAGCGTGAGCAGGCTTTGGATGCTCTGCCGGGAGAACAAGCCACGATGCGCGAACTGGCGGCGATTGCAGGCGTATCAGACGGCGTAGTGCGCGGATTGGTTAGCGCCGGACTGGTTGAACCGGTTGAGGTTGCGATCGACCTGCCCTTCCCGCCGCCCGATCCCGATTTTGACGTGCCCGAACTTTCTGACGATCAGGCTGAAGTTGCTGGCCGTTTGGTTGAAGCAGTCGAGGCGAATGAATTTGCACCTTTCTTGATCGATGGCGTGACGGGTTCAGGAAAAACGGAAACCTATTTTGAACCCATGGCAGCCGCGATCAGAGCGGGCAGACAAACTTTGGTTTTGCTCCCTGAAATCGCACTGACGGAGAACTTTCTTGTCCGGTTTGAGCAGCGCTTTGGAACACCGCCAGTATTGTGGCATTCCTCACTTAAATCGACTGAACGCCGCCGCGCATGGCGGGCGATTGCCAGCGGCGATGCAAAAGTCGTGGTTGGTGCGCGCTCTGCCCTATTCCTACCTTATGCCAAACTTGGGCTGATCGTGGTGGATGAGGCGCATGAGGTGAGCTTTAAACAGGATGATGGTGTGCGCTATAATGCCCGCGACGTGTCTGTGATGCGCGCGCGTTTTGAGAAAATACCGGTGGTGCTTGCCAGCGCGACACCTGCGCTGGAAAGCCTCGCCATGGCGGAGGCGGGAACTTACGAAAAGCTTGATCTGCAAAGCCGGTTTGGCGGCGCTCAGCTTCCCACAATTCACACAGTTGACCTGACCCAAGAAGAGCCAGAGCGCGGACGCTGGTTGGCACGGCCATTGGTCGCTGCTTTGGAGGATCGGCTGGAAAAGGGTGAGCAATCGCTGCTCTTCCTCAACCGCCGCGGTTTTGCCCCGCTCACGCTTTGCCGCAATTGCGGGTACCGTTTCCAATGCCCCAATTGCAGCGCATGGCTGGTGGAGCACCGGCTATCTAAGCGCCTCGCCTGCCATCACTGCGGACATGAAAAGCCGCCACCGGAAACCTGCCCCGATTGCGGAGAGCCGGATTGCCTCGTCGCATGTGGGCCGGGCGTAGAGCGGATCGCAGACGAGGTGCGCGAGATTTTGCCAGAAGCACGCGTGCTGGTCGCGACTTCGGATACGCTTGGCTCGCCAGAGCGCGCCGCTGCCTTCATCGCAGCAGCTGAAGAAGGCGCGGTGGATGTCATCGTGGGAACCCAATTGGTGACGAAAGGCTTTCACTTCCCAGAGCTTACCTTGGTCGGCGTGGTGGACGCAGATCTGGGGCTGGAAGGCGGCGATTTGCGCGCAGCAGAGCGCACGTACCAACAAGTCGCGCAAGTTGCAGGGCGTGCGGGACGCGGCGCGAAACCGGGCGAAGTTCTGATCCAAACGCGCCATCCCGATGCAGCAGTAATTACCGCTCTTGCCAATGGCGACCGTGATGCGTTCTACGCTGCCGAAACAGAAGCACGCAAAATGCTCGGCGCACCCCCATTTGGCAGATGGGCCGCGATCATCATTTCCGCTGAGGAAGAGAAAGAGGCACGCGCTGCTGCCAACCAATTGGGTGAGGCACGGCCCAATATCGATGATGTTATGATCCTTGGCCCTGCGCCCGCTCCACTCGCGCTGCTCAGAGGCCGCTATCGTTACCGTTTCCTAATCAACGCACGTCGAACGGCGAACTTGCAAAAAGTGCTGCGCGCGTGGACCAATAGCCAGCAATTCCCTGCTGGAGTCCGCGTCGGGATTGATATTGACCCCTATAGCTTCGTCTAAATTGGGCCCGCTAACGTATCTTCGCCCATGACCATGAAAACACTCATTCCAATCCTAGGCGACCAGCTTACCCGCACCCTGGCTAGCCTGCGCGGCCAGACAAAAGCGGATAGCATAATCCTGATGATGGAGGTTTGGGATGAGGCGGTTTACGTCAAACATCACAAGCAAAAGATCGCTCTGATATTCTCGGCAATGCGGCACTCTGCAGAAGAATTACGCTCCGACGGCTGGAGCGTCGAATACACAAAACTTGATGATGCGGATAATGCTGGCAGTTTCACTGGCGAAGTTGCGCGCGCAATTGAGCGGCACTCGCCATCCAATATCCGTGTTACCGAGGCGGGTGAATGGCGCGTCCAACAATCATTGGAAGAATGGGCGGATAAATTCCCCTGCGAGGTCGAAATTCTGCCCGATGACCGCTTCATCGCCACAAAGCGTGAATTTGCCGAATGGGCGGATGGCCGCAAGGCGCTGACTATGGAGCATTTTTACCGCGATATGCGCCGCAAAACCGGCCTTCTGATGGATGGTGATGGCAAACCAGAAGGCGGCAAATGGAATTATGATGCGGAAAACCGCGAAGCATTGGAAGGCGCACTTTTTGTGCCCCCTCGCCCCAAATTCACGCCCGATGATATCACAAGCGAAGTTCTGGATTTGGTCGAGGCCCGCTTCCCCGATCATTTTGGCAATCTCACGCCATTTGAATGGCCGGTAACCAGTGACGAGGCGGAAAAAGCAGCCGATGCATTCTTTGCCGAACGGATCGAGAACTTTGGCGCGTATCAAGACGCGATGGTCTTCGGGTCAGACGATCTGTACCACTCCATGCTGTCCACCAGCATCAATATCGGTCTGCTCGACCCGTTGGAATTATGCCAGCGCGCTGAACAATCCTATCGCGATGGCAAAGCGCCGCTCAATTCGGTCGAGGGGTTCATCCGCCAAATCATCGGTTGGCGCGAATATGTGCGGGGCTTTTACTGGAACTTTATGCCCGGGCTTGCCGATGCAAATGAGCTGGAGGCCACACGCCCCCTGCCGGAATTTTTCTGGACCGGCGAAACCGATATGCGCTGCTTGTCCGATGCCATCCGCTCAACAAAAGACAACGCCCATGCCCACCATATTCAGCGATTGATGGTGCTGGGTAATTTCTGCCTGCTAGCCGGTATCAATCCTAGGCATGTGCAGGACTGGTATCTGGCTGTCTATGCCGATGCATTTGAATGGGTCGAGCTTCCCAATGTGGCAGGCATGATCCTTTATGCAGATGGCGGTAATTTGGCGACAAAACCTTATGCAGCCAGCGGCAATTACATCAACAAAATGTCCGATTATTGCAAAGAATGCCGGTATAAAGTCAGCAAAAAAACAGGCGATGATGCCTGTCCGTTCAACCCGCTCTACTGGCATTTTATGGACCGGCACAGGGACCGGTTAAAAAGCAATCACCGCATTGGGCGCATCTTTGCCACTTGGGACCGTATGGGCGAGGCAAAACAGGCTGAATACATTGCCAGCGCGGACAAATTCCTCGACTCTTTGCAGCCAGCAAGCGAAGGTTGGGCCAAAGCGATATCTTGAGGAGCCTTTGACCAATGCTAACCGTCCACCACCTGCGCATTTCCCAATCAGAACGGATCGTCTGGCTGCTTGAGGAGCTTGGCCTCGAGTATGACCTCAAACTCTACAATCGTGATCCCGAAACGCGCCTTGCACCTGCTGAGCTAAAAGCGCTTCACCCAATGGAAATCGCTCCTTTGCTAGAGGATGGCGACACGCTGCTCGGCGAAAGCGGAGCGATCATTGACTATATTGTCGGTAAATATGCGCCTGATACAGAATTGGTGCCTGGCGCAGATCACCCCGATTTTGCAGATCACCTCTATTGGTATCATTTTGCCAATGCGACTTTGATGACCAATGGCATGATGGGCATTGCGATCAATGCTGTGGGCGCAGAAATGCCACCGCCTCTTATGAAACGCGTGACCAATGCTTGGGCCGCAATTGAGCGCCGGCTGGGTGAGGCCGATTATTTCGGCGGATCAGCGCTGACAACCGCTGACATCATGCTCGGATTTTCTTTGACCACTGCTCGCGCGTTCAACGATATGAGCATCCACCATATGCCCAATTTGCAAGCTTACTTGAAACGGATCGGTGGGCGTGATGCGTATCAACGTGCGTTTGCCAAAGCTGAGCCGGGAATGCCGCCAAAGCTGGATTGATGCATTTCGCACACAATTGATCTGTGTTTTGACCTCACAAGACATTAGCCATTGGACACAAGACCATACTGTTCTAATGAACCGCCACAGATTATTCGAAGACCAAGGTAAAAAGACATGAAAAAAATTGCACTTATCGCCAGCAGCGTAGCTCTTGCAGCTACCCCAGTTTTGGCGGAGACACAGATCGCTGTTGAACCGACAACCGCTGAAAGCAACCTTGGCGAAACAAACAAGTTAGGACTGGCCTTTGCTGTGATCGCTGCTGCAGTTATTGCCGGGGCAATCTTTTTCTCAGGCGACGATGGTGATGATGAGCCCATTAGCGCCTAAATAGCTGATCCTTTGCATAAGAATGCCTCAGACGAAAGTCTGGGGCATTTTTTGTTGGGACGTCAAAAAATGAAACAGCAGTCAAAGTAAAACACCGTTGCAACAGGCCGCCCTCCATCATTTTCCATCGGGTTTGGGTATGATGCGCACTTCGACCATTGCGTCATCTTTCAAGTATTTCTGTGCGGCCGCTTGTATATCGGCAGCAGTTACGCTCGCCGCTATCTCTTTGCGTCCTCGCCAACGATCTAGCCGTTCTGAACGGCGTTGAGCTTCGACAACAGCGCCAAGCCACGCGCCATTGCTCCGGTCTTGTGCATCCAATCGCTCAAGCATTGGTTTGCGCGCCCTCAGCAACAAATCGTCTGCCACAGGAGCATCGCGAAGCTGTTTCGCTGCCGTACGAATGGCAGCGTAAATTTCATCCATGCGGGCTGGATCGGCCACTGCAAATCCTGTCACAAAACCATCGCCATCATAAATGCTGGATGACCGAGAGAACGCTTCGGTGGAATAGCTCGCGCTCAAATTCTCGCGCACTTCATCGGTTAGGATCAGGCCCATAGCCGCTGACATGATATCGCGCGTTACATCATCTTTCTGATCATCATAATCATCGGTTGGCCATACCGCGGCAGCCGCGCCCTGATCAGCCTGCCCATTATGATAGAGAGTGATCGTGCCAGCGTCTTTTGGGAAATTGACCGGACGAATAGTCTTATCGCCATCGCCACTGGTTTGCCGTTCAGGCAAAGCGCCAAATGTCTGCGCGACCATATCAATCGCGGCCTGTTCCTCCACATCGCCAACGATTGCGATATCAATTTGACCATTGTCCAATTGGTTAGAGATGAGTTTTTTGACCTTTGCCATATTCATAGCGCCGATTTCTTCTGGCGAGCCTTGCCCAATGCGCGGATCGCCGCTGGCCATCACACGACTAAAATCTCTACGGAAAACGGCGATAGGCGTTGCAGAATTTTGCGTGTTGATGGTTGGCAGAGCATTTTGCCAAAGGGAGTCTGCCGCCATTCGGTACCCCGGATCAGTCACTAGCGCCGCCAAAAGCTTAAACTGCAATTCCGCATCATCTGGCGTGGTGGTGCCCGATGAAGTCAGCGCATCTTGCCCCGCTCGCATGGCAATATTGACCGATTTACCAACGGTGAGCTTTTGAATTTCCTCAATGTCATGCTCGCCTAGCCCGCCAAGCGCCATAACGTTTTCCATAAAGTAATTGAGCCCGCCTGACCCTTCTGGAATGGACTGTAAGCCTTCACCCACTTTCACGGAGTAGCGAACTTTGCCCGCTTCGAAGTCGGTCGTTTTGATATTCAACCGAACGCCATTTTCAAAAGTGATGGTACGAATGCCCAAATCCTCGATCATAGTGTCAGAGGATATCTTCCCTGGAGTACCAAAATCATCATAAGCAAATGGCTTGGTCACCGCTTCAACTGGAGCCTCAACAGCAACCTTCTGGCTAGCGGTCAAAGCGGCTGCGATTGCTTCTCCGGCGTTTTCAATCGGTTCAGCGGTCGTTACGAACACATTGTTCGGCCCACCAGCCCAATTTGCACGGAATGCCTCTGTAACCTGGTCAGCGGTTAAGGCCGGCTTGAGCGCCTCGAGAACCTCAAATTTGCTTGCCGGTGTAAGCACAATTTCGCCGCTAACGCTGGAAGAGATAATTTCGTCGGCAACACCGGCATTTCGGCGCGTATCCTGCTGTTTGGCGGTATTTTCCAAATTGGCAGAAAGGTTAGCCAATTGCTCGTCAACTTCGCTTTGGGTGAAGCCATGCTGCAATGCCCGGCGCAATTCCTGCTCGCCCACTGCAACCGCACTTTGCCAATCGCCCGCTTTACCCACGCTGACAAAAAGCCCCTGTTCAGCAATATTCTCAACCGGGACGAATGGCGCAGCACCGCCCAAAATCTTTGCATCTGCAGACAGCGTCAATTTTTGGAAACGCTGCGAAATGATTTGCGATGCGAGCGCAAGCTGCACCGATTCCAAATTGGCCGCAACGCTATTGCCTGTTGCCTCGTAAGGTTTGGCTTTTTGGAAAATCGCTGTGGTCTGCGCAGAAGGATCGTTAAAACTTCCAATGGTTAGCGGGCTAGCCGGATCAATTGTGCCATAATCCATCGGCTTGCCTGCTGGGCCAACCGCTTCCCAATCGGCAAACTGCGCCTTGATTTTGGCTTCCATCGCATTTGTGTCGAAATCACCGACAAGCACTAATGTGGTGTTTTCAGGACGGTAGTAACGGTGGTAGAAATCTCTGATGCGGCTGGCTGGTGCAGTATCGACAACCTCAACAGTTCCAATCGGCAAGCGCTTAGACACAGGCGTATCAGGCAATTGCACTGCCAGCTGCGCCACTGCGCTGCGAAGCCCGGCGGTATTGCGCAATTGGCGTTCGGATTGAACCACTCCGCGCTCACGCTCAACCGCTTCCTCGCCAATGGTCAGATTGCTGGCCGTTTCGCGCATCAGCATCAGCGCCAGATCGACCGCCGCTTCCTTGGCATCTGGCAGGTCCAGCTTGTAAATCGTCTCGGTAAAGCTGGTGGAGGCGTTGGTATCTGGGCCAAAGCTTAACCCTTCACGCTCCAACATGCTGACCATTTCGCCTTCGGGCACATTGGTCGAGCCATTAAACGCCATATGCTCCAAGAAATGCGCGAGACCTTGTTCGTTTTCCGCCTCTGCAACAGAGCCAACCTTCACATGCATCCGCACTGACGCGGCACCTTTGGGAGTGGTGTTTTTGCGCAAAGCATAGCGCATGCCATTGTCCAGCACGCCGTAACGGATCGCTTCATCGGCTGGCAGATCGATATTGACTTGACCCCAAGCATTGGTCTGCGTGGCGGCTTCTGCTCCCTCGGCAGCTTCTACGACGGTCTCTTCTTGAGCCAATGCGGTGCTTGGTAAAGCCCTTGCCATAGCTAACGCGATCAAAGATGCCGTGGTCAAAGAATGTTTAGCGATAGCCGATTTCATGATGTGCTCCCAAAGGTACAGGGCTGGTGCCTGTATTACTTTAGGAGAAGAGGAGAACGGCAGCGCTAAGTCAACGGTTAACCTTTGTCTTCTCGCTTTAGTAGTTCCCGCTTGATTTCCGGGCCATAGGCATAACCGCCAATGCTCCCATTTGCCTGCACAACGCGGTGGCATGGGATCAGCACGGCGATATTGTTGGCCCCATTTGCGCTGCCGACTGCGCGCGATGCTTTGGGATTACCGAGCATCGCCGCTTGCTCACCATAACTGCGCGTTTCGCCAGCCGGAATTTCGCGCAAAGCCTGCCAGCAGCGCTGCTGAAACGCAGTGCCTTTCACGTCTAAAGGGATGGTATCCGCGGCCGCGCTACCCGGCTCCTCAACCGCGTTGAGAACCTTTGCAAACAGATCACGAAATTCCGCGCTACCTTGCACCAATTCCGCTTTGGGAAAGCGTGCGCGCAGCTCTGCCTCACCTTCATTAAAGCTAAGACAGCACACGCCCAGATCGGTGGCGGCGACCAGCATATCGCCTAGCGTCGTTTCCATCACCGCCCAATGGACAGTGCGTCCTTCACCCCCATTTGACCAATCGCTGGCTGTCATGTTCATCTTGTCTTTCATCCCATCGTAGAACCGCGAAGGCGCGCTAAACCCCGCTTCATAGATAGCGTCTGTTACGCTGTCTTCGCTGACCAAAGCATCGCGAACACGCTCTTCGCGTAAAGCCCGCGCATAGGCCGCAGGTGACAGCCCCGTTGCCCGCTTAAACACGCGCTGAAAATGGGTTGGCGAATATCCGGTGAGTGTACTGAGCTTTTCTAAAGTTAAGGGAGTATCCGCTGCCTTAATCGCTCTGATAGCGACGAGAATTGCATTTTCCTCGCGCGATTGCTGTTCCGGAGCGCAGCGTTTGCAGGCCCGCAATCCCGCTGCTTCTGCCGCCTCGCAAGAACTGAAGAACTCCACATTCTTGCGTAAAGGCATGCGCGCCGCGCAGCTTGGCCGGCAATAAATGCCCGTAGAATGCACACCTGTGATGAACACGCCATCAAACCGCCGGTCTTTCGCCAAAGCGATCTGCCAACGCTGTTCATCATCCAGAGAGCTATTGTCCGTCATGAACAGCGTAATGCCACGGATTTCCGCGCTGCGCATCCCGATGCTTGCGGTCAATGTGGATGAAGGGGTAGAAAGCATCTTTATGGACCGGTTTATTTGCATATTCGCTGCGCTTTTTGCGCTCATCTTAGCCAGCACTCCTGCCTCAGCCGACCAAGGCGATATTGACGCAGCTGCACGAGGCGTGGTGCGCGTCGTTTTGATCGGCAGCGATGGCGAAGAGGTTTATCCCATCAGCCACGGCAGCGGGTTTGCTGTTACTCCGCGCAAAATCGTAACCAACGCCCATGTTGTGCGCGAAGCTTTGCAAGATGATACGCTTCGGATCGGGATCGTGCCGAGCCAAGGTGATGAGGCCGCTTATGGCAAAGCAATTTCCGTCAGTCCCAAGAATGATCTTGCCCTGATTGAGATTACAGAAGGAAGCCTGCGCCTTCCCGTTCTAACCATGGCGGGCAGTATGGCCGGCGATATGGGCGAGGTTAGCTCGGTGGGCTATCCAATGAATGTTGATCGCGCGCAGGGGTTAGAGATTGGCGATATTTTTAAAGCGCAGCCGCCGGTAAAGGCGCGCGGGTTTTTGTCCGGCCAGCGCCCTTCGCGCCAGTTTGATACGATATTGCACACAGCCCCGATTGCGCGCGGCAATTCCGGCGGACCGCTGCTGGATGGCTGCGGGCGGGTGCTGGGCGTGAACAGTTTTGGCGCAGACAGCGACGGATCGGATGCAGAGTTTTACTTTGCCGTATCCATGCGCGAGCTGCTGCCGTTTCTACGCGACAATGATGTGGAACCGCGGGTCAACGCCCTGGCCTGCCGATCAATCGCAGACTTAAACGCATCGGAAGCCGCGCGGTTAGAAGAACAACGCGAGGAAGCGCGCGAACGGTTGGAAGCGCGCGATGCTGAGCTTGCGGGCAAGCGTTCACGCGCGCAATTCGAGGCACAAATTGCTGTCTTTGCGGAACGCGAAAATGCCATGGCTATGGCGATGATTGCGCTGCTGATCGCCATCGGTGCGGGCTATTTCGCATTGCAGGCGCGCTATGAAGAGGATGGCGAAAAACGGACCTATGGTTTCGCAGCACTTGCTATCGCCGCGATAATTGGCGCAGCCTATCTTTGGATGACCCGCCCCGGATTAGAAGACATTGATCGGCGCGTGGATTTGGCGATGAATGATGCTGGCGGTGATGCTGGCGGCGGCGGAGAAAATGCTTCGACAGAAGGCACTCTGATCTGCGCGCTTGCCTCCGAACGCAGCCGGATCACTGGCGCGCGCAGCGATGATGTGGAGTTCAAATGGGAAGGGGACGGCTGCGTCAATTCCCGCACGCAATATGGCTTTAAAGACGATGAATGGACCCGCGTTTTCGTGCCCGACACAGAAGATGCCGTTTCTGTGAATAGCTATGATCCCGATACGCGCACATTCCGTACGGACCGCTATTTGCTGGGCGCGAATGATATGGAGAAAGCGCGCGCAGCTCGCGGCAAATATACGCCGCCACAATGCGGAGTATCGGATGCCTCGCGCACTCTGGGCGAGCAGCAAGGCGGCGTGCTTGGCCTACTTCCCACTCAGCCGAACGAACGGTTGGTCTATGAGTGTAAGAGCAAAGCTGAATAGGGAACCATGGTGCAAAAGATCGCTTCAATTCTGATCGGCCTCATCGCCCTTTTGCATCTCTACATTGCTTGGTTTGAAATGTTTGCATGGACTAGTCGCGGGCCCGAAGTCTTCACCACTTTCCCAGCGGATATGTTTGAACCAGCGGCAGCCCTTGCCGCCAATCAAGGGCTCTATAACGGCTTTCTTGCAGCAGGCCTGATTTGGTCGCTGCTGATTAAGGATGCTGTTTGGAGCAAGAAGGTCGCTATCTGCTTCCTACTGTTCGTAGCCATAGCTGGCGTCTTCGGCGCTTTGACGGTGTCACCTTCAATCGCTTTGGTTCAAACCCTTCCAGCAGTCATCGCCTTGGGTTTTACAGCCTTGTCTGCGAGAAACGCGGAGCCAACACAGCCGTAACGCCCCAGCAAACTACGCAGCCAGCGCTTCACCGCTAAACGTGATCCGGTGCATTTCGCGGTAATGGCCCTGATAATCGTTCATCGCATTGTGCCAGCTACTGCGGTTATCCCAAATCGCGATGGTGCCCGGCTGCCACTTCACCACGCACTGATTGTCTTCTACCAAAGCGGAATTCAGCAATTCGGTCAGCAGCGGCAGGCTTTCCTCGCGCGTCTGGCCAACGAAATTGATCGTGAAGCCGCTATTTACATAAAGCAGCTTTCGGCCTGTATGCGGATGGCGGATCACAACCGGATGCGTCGCGCCCGTCTTAATTTCCTGTCCGCGCAATTCTTTGCCCATATCGGTTTGAGCATAAAGGCCGCCTTCTTCGTAAACGTGGTCAGCAGTATGATAGGCTTCCAACCCCTCGACCGCTGCTTTCAGCTCATCTGACAAAGAATCGTAAGCCGCGCCCATATGGGCATAATGCGTATCGCCGCCCTGCGGGGGCAATTCGCGTGCCACCAACATAGAGCCCATCGCCGGGATTTGATCATAAGAGTGATCGGTGTGCCATGCGCCGCCAATATTGGTTTGCTGGTCAGGCTTTTTGCGGACAACTGCAATTTCAGGAAATTCGTCTTGCAGCGGGAAATATTGGTTCACATCAATGCCGCCCCAGCGCTTACCAAAAGCGAGATGCTGTTCAGGGGTTAGCTCCTGATCGCGAAACACAGCCACGCCATGTTCGTAAATCGTGTGCTTGATCTGCTCCATCACATCGCCATCCGCATTAGCAAGCTGGATGCCGGATACTTCTACGCCGCAGCGCGGTGCCATTGGTGTCAGTTTCAAGTGTTCTCTCCCGAATCGTATGTTTGCCGGATCATTTAAGTGTCCGTTTGAAACTGACATGCCGCAAAATCAGCGCAATCTCAAGATGGATTCAGGCTCTGCCAAAGCTCTAACGCGGATCGCGCCACATGCCTTCTAATGGAGGGCCGCCTTCGCCGCAGGCAAAAATTTCACGCGTTTCGAACCCCTGCATGGCGTAATAGCTGTGGTTTGCCGGATTGGAGTTTTCCAAATAGCAGGCGGTACCGCTTGCATCACAGGCATTCAGCATTGGCGTGAGCAATGCTTTGCCCAAACCGCTACCGCGCGCTGATGGCCGCGTACCGATTATGAATAGATACATGTGCGGCTCAACCGGATGCTTTTGCGCCATAACTTTGCCGCCAGCTGTGGCGCGTTTCAAAACTCCCTTCGATCCGTGACACAGCTGCCCAAACATAAAGCTCCACTGCGCCATTTTGCTCATGTCATCATTTGCATGACCGGCGCGATAATCCATCCACATTGTTGCGCCTTGATCTGCTGCCAAATGGCAAATGCCCCGCTTGGTGTAGATATCACGCGCCAGCACCCGAAATGCAGACTGGATTGCGCGGGGATTGCCGAAGATCCAATTGTTTACCGGATCCTCGTGAAATGCTTCAGCCGCGATATCTGCCAATTGCCGCCAATCAGCAGGATCAGCGCGGCGAACACCGGCAGGCAATTCCAAATTTTCAAACTGATCCATCTCGTCCGCTCCCCAAGGGTCTAGGGTAAAGAATGCCGCACCCAGCATCTAATAACAAGGCAATAGCAATCACACTAAACGCGGTGCAATCCATCGCCAATTGCACGCAATGCAAACACTATCCAACAAAACGCGGCGGTAGCCGCTTGCATACCGCCACACCCGATGCTAGGCGCGCGCCAGTTTCGTGAGAGACGCTGAAAGGCGGCTCGCCCCCGCGAAACTTCGCTTAGTTATCTTATACGTTCCAAAAGGATCTCGAACGCGTGGACATTTCCGCCGGTATAAAGTCTAGCCTCGCAGGGCGTTACGCATCGGCATTGTTCGATTTGGCGTCCGAAGCAGGTACAGTGACAGCGGTTGAGACCGACCTTGAAAAGCTGAATGAAGCTTTGAAAGGATCGGCTGACCTCACCGCTCTTACCACCAACCCCAAAATCAGCCGCGCCGATTCGGCCAGCGCGATGGATAAAGTGGGCAAGAAGCTGAAGCTCAACAAACTCACACAGAATTTTATCGGCGTGCTGGCGCAGAACCGCCGCTTGTCTGCCCTTCCCGGCATGATCGCTGCGTTTCAAACCATTGCAGCAGCGCAGCGCGGCGAAGTGACAGCCAATGTCACCAGCGCCCACGCTTTGACTAAAACCCAGCTGGATAAGCTGAAAGACAAATTGACCGCGCGCGAAGGCCGCACGGTTAAACTCAATTCTACGATCGACCCCAACGTTCTCGGCGGGCTGGTCGTGACCATTGGATCGCAGCGCATTGATGGCTCGATCCGCACCCGTTTGAATACTCTCGCGAATGCGATGAAAGGCTAAGTCATGGAAATCCGCGCAGCAGAAATCTCCAAGGTCATTAAGGACCAAATCGCCAGTTTCGGCAATGAAGCTGAAATCAGCGAAGTCGGCTCTGTTCTCTCCGTTGGTGATGGTATCGCCCGTATCCACGGCCTCGACAATGTTCAGGCTGGTGAGATGGTTGAATTTGCCAATGGTGTTCAGGGCATGGCTCTGAACCTTGAAGCGGACAATGTCGGCGTCGTGATCTTCGGCTCTGATGCTGAGATTAAAGAAGGCGACAGCGTTAAACGGACCGGCACGATTGTGGACGTTCCCGTTGGTAAAGGTCTGCTGGGCCGCGTGGTTGACGCTCTTGGCAATCCAATCGACGGCAAAGGCCCGATCAAAGACGTTAAGCGCGAGCGTGTTGAAGTGAAAGCGCCGGGCATTATCCCGCGCGAATCCGTTTCTGAGCCTGTGCAAACTGGTCTGAAAGCCGTTGACGCATTGGTTCCTGTTGGCCGCGGCCAGCGCGAATTGATCATTGGTGACCGCCAAACCGGTAAAACCGCTGTCGCGATTGACACTTTCATCAACCAGAAAACAGTCAACACTGGCAAGGATGAGGGCAAGAAGCTCTATTGCGTCTATGTCGCTGTGGGCCAAAAACGCTCAACCGTTGCGCAGATTGTGAAGCAATTGGAAGAAAACGGCGCGATGGAATATTCCATCGTGATCGCAGCGACTGCATCTGAACCGGCTCCGCTGCAATATCTCGCACCTTACACAGGCTGCGCGATGGGCGAATTTTTCCGCGACAATGGCATGCACGCCGTGATCGTTTATGACGATTTGTCGAAGCAAGCTGTTGCTTACCGTCAAATGTCACTGCTGCTTCGGCGTCCTCCAGGCCGTGAAGCCTATCCGGGCGATGTTTTCTACCTTCACAGCCGTCTGCTTGAGCGTGCTGCGAAAATGAACGAAAGCGAAGGCGCTGGTTCGCTTACCGCTTTGCCGATCATTGAGACGCAGGCCGGCGATGTGTCCGCCTACATCCCGACAAACGTGATTTCGATCACTGATGGTCAGATATTCCTTGAGACAGACCTGTTCTACCAAGGCATCCGCCCTGCGATTAACGTTGGTCTTTCGGTGTCACGTGTTGGCGGCGCTGCGCAGACCAAAGCGATGAAGAAAGTGTCTGGCTCTATGAAGCTCGACCTTGCGCAATATCGCGAAATGGCAGCCTTTGCTCAATTCGGCAGCGATTTGGATGCGTCGACGCAGAAACTGCTTAATCGCGGTGCGCGCCTGACAGAGCTTCTCAAACAAGCGCAATTCTCACCAATGCCTTTCGAAGAGCAAACCGTATCGATCTTTGCTGGCACCAATGGTTTCATCGATGATGTCGCTGTTGAACGCGTGAACGAATATGAAGAAGCGATGCTCTCTTACTTCCGCAGCGAGCACGCAGACGTTTTGAAAGACATCCGCGACAGCAAAAAATTCGAAGGCGATGCGAAGGACAAAACCGTCGCTGCTCTCGAAGCATTCGCAAAACAGTTCGCTTAAAGGTAGGCCAAAATGGCATCGCTTAAAGAACTAAAAGATCGGATCGGGTCGGTTAAATCCACCCAGAAGATCACTAAGGCCAAACAAATGGTCGCAGCGGCAAAATTGCGCCGTGCGCAGGCCGCGGCTGAGGCTGCGCGCCCCTATGCGGAGCGTCTGTCTGGCGTCATGGCGTCACTTGCGGGCAAAGTGTCGGGCGATAGCGCGCCTAAACTGCTCGCCGGAACAGGCTCCAACCAGAAACACATGCTGGTCGTGGTCAACACGGACAAGGGCCTGTGCGGCGGTTTGAACTCCAACATCGTCAAAGAAGCCAAGATCCAAGCCGCGAAACTTATCGCAGAGGGTAAGGATGTCTCATTCTACCTCATCGGCAAAAAAGGCCGCGCCCCGATTAAACGCGATTACGAAAAGCAAATCGCCAAGCATTTCGACACCAGCGAAGTGCGCACGCCGGGCTTTGAAGAAGCTGGCGGCATCGCTGATGAACTGGTCGCAATGTATGAAGAGGGTGCATTCGATATCGCCCATCTGGTCGCACCCAAGTTTCAATCGGCATTGGTGCAAACGCCAACGACTTCGCAATTGATCCCTGTCCCCTCGCCCGAGGCGACCGAAGATTCAGGCGCAGTGGTTGAATATGAGCCCGGCGAAGAAGAAATCCTTGAGGAGCTTCTGCCCCGCTACATCAAAACGCAATTGTTCGGCGGATTGCTCGAACGCGAAGCATCCGAACATGGCGCGTCAATGACCGCGATGGACAATGCAACGCGCAATGCGGGCGATCTGATCAACAATCTGACCATCCAATATAACCGCCGCCGTCAGGCAGCGATCACCACCGAACTCATCGAAATTATTGCTGGCGCGGAAGCGCTGTAGCAACAACATAAACGCTGGCGCTGAAGCGCTTTAAAATCGAAGGCTAAGGAAACACCATGGCTACCGCTGCACGTAAAAAGACCAAAGCTACTAAAGCTAACAAAGCGACAGGGGGCACTATTGCCCAGGTCATCGGCGCTGTTGTCGATGTCGCGTTCGAAGGCGAATTGCCGCCGATCCTCTCGGCGCTGGAAACCAAAAACGGCGACAATACGCTTGTTCTAGAAGTGGCTCAGCACCTTGGCGAAAACACTGTTCGCACCATCGCGATGGACGCCACTGAAGGCTTGACGCGCGGCAGCGAAGTGATCGCAACCGGCGCGCAAATCTCTGTGCCTGTTGGCCCCAAAACACTCGGCCGCATCATGAACGTTATCGGTGAACCGATTGACGAGCTTGGCCCGATTGGCGCTGACAAAGCCATGCCAATCCACGCAGAAGCGCCTGCCTTCATCGACCAATCGACCGAAGCTGCGATCCTTGTCACCGGCATTAAAGTGATCGACTTGCTCGCTCCTTATGCGAAGGGCGGTAAGATCGGACTGTTCGGCGGCGCGGGCGTTGGTAAAACGGTTCTTATTCAAGAGCTGATCAACAATATCGCGAAAGGCCACGGCGGCGTTTCGGTGTTTGCTGGTGTGGGTGAGCGTACCCGCGAAGGTAACGATCTTTATCACGAATTCCTCGACGCAGAGGTTATCAAGAAAGACGCAAACGGCGTTGCGACACCAGACGGTTCGAAAGTGGCGCTGGTATTCGGCCAAATGAACGAACCTCCGGGTGCGCGTGCCCGTGTGGCTCTGTCCGGTCTGACCATGGCGGAATATTTCCGCGATGAAGAAGGCCAAGACGTTCTGTTCTTCGTCGACAATATCTTCCGCTTTACGCAGGCTGGTTCAGAAGTGTCAGCCCTGCTTGGCCGTATCCCGTCGGCGGTGGGCTATCAGCCAACCTTGTCGACCGACATGGGCAACCTTCAGGAACGCATTACATCGACCAACAAAGGTTCGATTACTTCGGTTCAAGCTATCTACGTTCCCGCAGATGACTTGACCGATCCGGCGCCAGCGACTTCGTTTGCTCACTTGGATGCGACCACCACGCTTAACCGCGCGATTTCGGAGTTGGGCATTTACCCGGCGGTTGATCCGCTCGATTCAACGTCTCGAGTGCTTGAGCCGCGCGTTGTTGGCCAAGAGCATTACGATACAGCCCGCCGCGTTCAGGAAACTTTGCAGAAGTACAAATCGTTGCAAGACATCATCGCGATTTTGGGCATGGATGAGCTTTCTGAAGAAGATAAGCTAACCGTTGCTCGCGCGCGTAAGATCCAGAAGTTCCTTTCGCAACCATTCCACGTGGCCGAAGTCTTCACCGGTATCTCCGGCATTTTCGTGCAGATCGAAGACACTGTTGCCTCGTTTAAAGCGGTTGTGGACGGAGAATATGATCACCTGCCAGAGCAAGCGTTCTACATGGTTGGCGGCATCGAAGACGTGGTTAAGAAAGCCGCTGAAATGGCTGAGGACGCCTAAGCTAAGATGCGAAGTCCTTTTCTAACCTTGCTAGCCGGAGCACTTGGACTGGCTTTGCTGCCATCCGCTGCACAAGCAGGCACGGTCGAAGAGCTTGCGCGTGAAGCGGTTTTGGAGCTTTGCTCAGACTTGATGGAGCTTGAAACTCCTCTCGCCGAAGCAAAGAGCATCAAGGATCGCGGGTATGAAGCCAAAGGAAGCCGAAACCACCCGCGCTTCGGCCGCCTCGATATAGTCCAGAAGAAAACAGAAGACGGTATGGTTTGGATTGCAAACTCTCGTACGGCTTCTTTGTGCCAAGTCGGAATGAGCGGAGCAGGTGCCAAGAAGGCCTTTGATCGGCTTTTAGCAGATCCGCAATTGCTGGATCAGGCGCTTTTGACCGATAAAGACGCAAGTTCAAACAACAATGGTGTAACAATCAAGACAATGCGCACACCTACTCTGGATGAAGTTTTCTACGGCGTGCAGTTCGTTGATACATCCAGCTTGGGTAAAGACGCGCCGCTATTGATACAGCAATATCTGCTCGGGGAAGAATAATGCCACTTCACTTTGAACTCGTAACACCTGCCCGCCAAGTCCGCTCAGAAGACGTCCATATGGTCGTTGTACCCGGCGCTGAGGGCGATTTTGGAGTATTGGAAGGGCACTCGCCTTTCATGTCGACCATTCGCGACGGCGAAGTGCAAGTCTTCAAATCAGAAGGCGCTGCGCCCGAAACCATTCAAGTCAAAGGCGGCTTTGCCGAAGTTGGCGATGCTGGCCTGACCGTTCTGGCTGAACATGTTGAGGAAGCTGAATAGGCTCCTTTAAATCCAAACAAAGATTTATGGGCGGTCCCTGCGTAACAGCACGGGCCGCCCTTTTCATATCTACAGCAAATCGACTCAGATTTAAGCTGCCAAAACCTCGTCAAACTCACCCAATACGATCCGTTCAATCACCTCTGGATGAACCGGCCCGACAAATTGTAGCCTAACCCGGCCTTCGCGCACACTCAGCACTTCCGCGGGGAAGCTAGGGAAGTTGCCAAGTTTCAGCGCCAAACGCTCTCGTAGCCCTAAATCCAATTCCACTGGGATAGTAAGACAGGAATGGAACTCATCAATCGTAACAATGCCCGCCGACCAAAACTGGCCTTGAGCAAATATCGCCGCACCGCGCTGAGGCGGATTAGGGATAGATTGTGTATGCATGCGTTGTGACCCCTCAATGTGCATTGCGTCTGATGCATCTGGTTTATGAGGGCAGGGATTAAGGTCTTTACCAATTCACCTGTAAAACTGTGTTGCGCCCTAATCATTTGTATCCGGCATTGCGACTGGGATTAGCACCTCGTTACGGCGATATTGCCCCGGCACCCATGGACCATCGTAAAAGGCATATTCGACCTTGCCGTCAGTCTCGTAACCCTTTTCCGCAATCCAAGTGCGCAATTTGGTCTCCATCACTGCCAAATCATCAGCGCTGCCAAAACCATTGAACATAACGGCGGCCATACGGCGTGCTGGGACAGTGTTGAGAGTTATGTCCGACGGTGTTTCAGGCAATGTCTCCATCGTATATTTCGACGGCATGACAAAGCGCGTGCGCCAAGGGCCGTTTGCGTCTTCAGTATCCTGATTGTCCTGCATCACGGGCGAGGTCATGGCAATTTTTTGCGTCTGATCTTGCATGACAGGGGAAGTCATAGCGATCTTTTCCTTCTGATCGGCATCCTTAGCCGCTCCGGGACGGTCCTGCGCAAAGATATAGGCAGCAAGGCGCTGAAAGCCTGCACGTGTCGCGCGGCGGCGGTCCCCTTCTATCGTGACTTCAGCGGTGATCATCGGAGCATATTGGCGCAGTTCAAAACCTTCACCTGTCGCGATGACTTCGTGCGCGGGCTCTTCGATATTTTCGCGATATTGCGCCGCTGCGACAACCCCGCCGAGCGCTGCAACGCTTAGCGTAGCGCCAATGCCGATTGCGATTTTGGTCAGTTTTTTCATACTCAGAGCCCCTTTATTTGGCCTAAGTTACGAAAATACACAGCCAAAAGATGCACAAAACTGCATGCAATCTGCGTGTTTAACGGGTTTTCGCATGAAAATCGGGTGGTTTACTCGCCACCCATTTGACGAAGTTCGCCAGCGTCTCATCCTCCATCAAACGTTCCCGATCAGTGCCAAAGCGGGCAAGCTCAGCATTGGTGAAAGCCTTATGCAAAGTCTTATGACAGATCGGATGGACAGGCACGGTTTCGCGCCCTTTCTTAGACTTTGGCACAGTGTGATGCCACTGGATCCGCGTTTCAAACCCGCGTCCACATAGCCAGCAAGTCTTCGGTTCTTCAAGCATGCAGCAAGCATTGCGTTCGCTTGGGAAAAGTCTAGCCTGAAAAGTGAGGGAGAGGATGTGATGGCTGAGCTTCGCGTGTTTCACTTACCTGGCGGCTGGGGCTTGCCAACAGTCAGCCCGTTTTGCCTGAGGCTTGATGCGTTCTTGCGGCTAACTGGCATTGAACATGAGGCCGAGACCGCTCCCACCCCCTTCCCCGGCCCAAAGAACAAGGCCCCTTGGATCGAATATAAGGGCAAGAAATTGGGGGATTCCTCACTCATTATCGCTTTTTTGATGGAAGAGTTTGGCGTCGACCCCGATACGCATTTAGACGATAGCCAACGCGGAATGGCAGTCGCGATCCAGCGCCTTGTCGAAGAAAACCTGTATTGGGCGATGGTCTATGACCGTTGGTGCCGGACAGAAAATTGGCCGATCCTAAAAGGGTCGGTGCTTGGCGAGATTCCTACGCCGATCCGCATGTTCCTCGCTCCGATTGCACGGCGCGGAGTGAAAAAGCAGTTATCCGGTCACGGTATGGGCCTTCATTCGGCGAAAGACATCGAATGTATTGCTAGCCGCGATATTGATGCACTGGCAGCAATGCTAGGGAACCGGCCGTACTTCTTCGGAGAAAGACCCAGCATGGCTGATGCTGCTGTTTATTCCCTGCTCGCCAATATCCGAGATGTTGCTTTTACCAGCCCGATGAAGGCGATGATCGAAGGGCATAGCAACCTAACCGCCATGCTCGACCGGTTTAAAGCGGAAGTCTATCCGTAAGAGCAATTAGCTTTTCTTTTGAGCAGCCTTCTTCTTTTTCATCGTATCATGGAAACGGTCAGCCCAGCCCTGTTTCACCAGCTGTTCGGCGCGCACCATCCGCAGCTCGCCAGCCCCCACATCGCGGCTAACCGTGCTGCCTGCGGCTACAATCGCGTCTGCTCCGATATTGACCGGAGCGACCAATGCGCTGTTTGATCCGATAAAGGCACGCTCACCAATCACGGTTTGATATTTGAAATAGCCATCATAATTGCAGGTGATCGTTCCCGCGCCAATATTCGCCGCAGCGCCCACGGTGGCATCGCCAATGTAAGAGAGGTGGCTGGCTTTAGCGCCCTTGCCCAAAGTCGCCTTTTTCATCTCGACGAAATTGCCGATGAAGGCGTTTTCTTCCAGCACGGCTCCAGGGCGGAGGCGAGCGAAAGGCCCAGCTTGCGCTGACTTGCCAAGGGTTGCGCCCTCTAGGTGGGTGAAGCTTTTGATATGCACGCCATCCGCCACGCTCACACCGGGTCCAAACACGACATGCGGCTCCACCGTCACATCGCGCCCCAGCGCCGTATCCCAGCTGAAATAGACGGTATCAGGAGCCTTTAAACTGGCCCCGTCCGCCATTGCTTGAAGGCGGCGCTCTGCCTGCCAGCGCATTTCAGCCTCAGCCAGTTCGGCGCGGCTATTGATGCCAGCAACCTCATCAGGATTTTCGGTAATCACCACGGCGCAGGTACGCCCATCGCCGATTGCGATGTTCACAATATCGGGGAGGTAATATTCCTTTTGCGCATTGTCATTGCCAACACGGTTCAGCAGCCCAAACAGATCATCCGATTTCGCCGCCATAAGGCCGGAATTGCAGATGCGGCATTCCCGCTCTGCATCGCTGGCATCTTTAAATTCGACCATCTTGCTGATCGCGCCGCTATTATCCGCAATCACGCGGCCATATTGCAAAGCATCATCAGGTTCAAAGCCCAGCACAACCACGGCGGGCGCATCATCTGCATTCAAACGCGCAATCATCGCACGCATAGTCTCTGCAGAAACGAAAGGCACATCGCCGTAAAGGATGAGCACATCGCCTGAAAATTTCTCCAGCGGCGTCTCAGCCATTTGAACAGCATGGCCCGTGCCCAATTGCGGTTCTTGCAGACAAGTGGTCGCACGGTCGCCCAGTGCCGTTTCCAACTGTTCGCGGCCAGCACCGACAACCACAACCCGCTCCGCAGGCTCCAACTCGTCAACGCTGCTGAGCAAATGGTCGATCATCGCGCGGCCCGCAATGGGATGCAGCACCTTATGCGTGTCTGATTTCATTCGAGTGCCCTTGCCCGCGGCAAGGATGATGGCGGCAAAATCTGTCATGCGTTTTCCTATACTTGGCCTACCTCTTGCCAGCAAATGCTTGCGGAAAGAAGAACCTTGCGCCACCTGTTTGCAGGATATGACAAATTTCCCCTTTGATACGGTCGGTTTCGACCTCGATGGCACTTTGCTCGATACATTTCGCGATCTGGGCGAGGCAGTGAACCACGCGCTTGAGCTGGGCGGGTTTGAGCGGGTTTCGGTGGAAAGCTCCAAAGATCTGATCGGTGGCGGCGCAAAGATTATGCTGCTGCAAGCGGTCGAGAAACAGGGCGGCATGCCGGATGATGAGTTTCGTAAGCTCTACAAGCAAATGCTCGCCTATTACGCCGATCACAATGCAGATTTCTCGCGACCCTACCCGCATGCTGTCGAAACTCTGGAAGCCCTAAAGGCTCGCGGCATCAAATTGGTCGTCGTCACCAACAAATTTGAAGAATTTGCGCGCAGCGTGCTGACCCAGCTTGACCTGATCGAATATTTTGAAACTGTGATTGGCGGGGATTCCATGGGCAAAGGGCCAGATGGCAAATACCTTTCAAAACCGCATCCCGATCCGATCCAAGAGGCCCAGCGCATTGGCGGCGGCGGACCAATCGCTTTCATCGGCGACAGCACGTATGATGTGAATGCAGCCAAAGCGGCGGGCGTTCCGGTAATCGCTGTGACTTACGGATATCATGACAAAGACCCCCACCAAATGGGCGCAGAGGCGGTCATCGATTCGCTCGATCAGCTCATTCCCACTCTCGAAGCGCTTTAGAGCTAAGCGGCTGACCCTACGGCATCCCGCATTGGACGTTTCGCCTGTTGCAACGCGCACGCAAAACTGCCAACCAGCGCGCCTGAACAGTTTACGGGCGCGTAAAGCGTGCCCCCTACCCTAAGCGGAGAAATACTCATGAGCATCGATTTCAAGGATAAGGTCGCAATCGTCACAGGTGCCGGCGGCGGTTTGGGCAAAGCCTATGCATTGGAACTGGCCAAACGCGGCGCGAAAGTCGTGGTCAATGACCTTGGCGGTGCGCGCGATGGTACAGGCTCATCAGATGCAGCTGGCGAAGTGGTTGCCGAGATTGAAGCGGCTGGCGGCACAGCCATGGCCAATGGCGGCTCGGTCACTGACTTTGACCAGATGGAAGAAATGGTCGCAAAGGCGAAAGAAGCTTGGGGCGGCGTGCATGTTCTGATCAACAATGCTGGTGTTCTTCGCGACAAAACCTTCGCCAAAATGACACCGGATGATTTCCGCTTCGTGCTCGACGTGCACCTTAACGGTTCAGCTATGGCCACCAAAGCATGCTGGGAAACATTCCGCGAGCAGGCCTATGGCCGCATCCTTATGACAGCCAGCTCTACCGGGCTGTTCGGCAATTTTGGCCAAGCAAACTATGGCGCGGCGAAATTGGGCCTCGCTGGCCTGACCAAAACGCTCCAGCTTGAAGGCGCGAAATACAACATTCGCGTAAACTCGCTTTCACCAGTGGCCGGAACGCGCATGACAGAAGACCTCTTCCCAGAAGAAGCGTTCAAATTGTTTGCTCCTGAAAACGTGGTTCCAGCAGCTCTGTATCTCGTGAGCGAAGATGGTCCGACCAACCAGATCGTTGGCGCTGGTGCAGGCGGTTTCCACTCTGCATGGGTGATGATGAATGATGCTGTGTGGCTGCCGGATGGTGAGCGCACGGTTGAAGGTTTTGCGGCCAATTGGGAAAAGATCAATTCACAAACCAACCTCGTTGCTCCGCAATCAGGCAGCGAGCAGTCTGCTGCGATTTTGAAAGCGATGCAGCTTGTGACCGGCGATGGACCTTCCAGCACGCGCGGGTAAGGGCGCGTTTGGACACGCGGTTGAGTTTTGCCCATAATTGAAACCTTGATAGGAGCGGCGAGTGGGGTAATCCTGCTTGCCGCTTTTTCACGCCTATCAGCGAAGTCATTGGCAGATTATGGCTTTTTGGCCTTCGCGATCATGGTTTCGATCTATTTCGGTGCTCGGCTGGTCACCGGTTCTATGAACGAAATTATTGCCGAATTTGTAGCGGTCAATATCGCATTGGGCCTAACGTGGTTTGCGATGCAAAAATGGCTGCCAACCATTGGAATCGTCATATTCCTTCACGGCACATATGACGCATTTTTCGGCAAACATACCGGCGTGGCAGAATGGTATCCGTATTTATGTGCAGGTTTTGACCTAGCCGTGGGCATCGGATTGCTTTTGATACTTCACCGCAAACTCAAAGGCGCTGAGCCAGCCTAATCCTCAACCGTTTTAAGCAATTTTCGCTCCAGCGGAGCCAACACGCCGGCAAGTTCATGACCGCGTTTTAGCACTTGGCCATGCTCGCCAAACAGCGCCCACATCCCTTGCTTATTGCGCAAGGACGGACGCTTTTCGATGCGCGCATTGGGCTTTTCAGCCGCGCGGCGGAATGCGGCAAAGACCGCTGCATCCTTGGTAAAATCCATCGCATAATCGCGCCATTCGCCGCTGGCCACCATCCGTCCATACAGATCGAGGATACGCTGCAATTCTTGGCGTTCAAAGCCGACTTGGCCGCTGGTCTTTCCGGGAAAAGTGAGAACCGAGCCAGAAGACAATCCGCTAGCCGCTCCGCCGCCACGCGCTTTATCCATCAATCATCGGTTCCGCTGCGTTTTGATGGTGTGATGCTGCTTTTTAGCTCTTCAATCTCAGCTTTGAGAGAGTTCAATTCGCCTTCAAGCTTTTCGATGCAGTCTATCCGGTTGCCGTTCGCATCTTCGCATTCAGGCGTTGTTCCATAGGGAATGAAATCCTTGATCCATTCCTCTGCCGGGATCAGCGTTGAGCGCGCCTTAAAACCGATCATCGTTGCGCCTTCTGGCACATCCTCCAATACAACAGCATTGGCACCCACTCGGCTGCGTTCACCAACGACAATTGGCCCGATAATCTGCGCGCCCGATCCAATGATCACATTGTCGGTCAATGTCGGGTGGCGTTTGCCGCCTTTGCCGTTGGCGGGGTTTGTTCCGCCAAGGGTAACACACTGATAGATTGTGACATTATCGCCAATTTCAGCGGTCTCTCCGATCACCGTAAAGCCGTGATCGATAAAAAGGTTCTTGCCGATTTTTGCACCAGGATGAATGTCAATCGCAGTCAGAAACCGGGAAAAATGGTTCACCATTCGGGCAAGGAAATACAACCGCATCCGAAACAGCCGGTGTGCAATCCGGTGGTAAAACATCGCCCATACACCGGGGTAAAGCAGGATTTCCAAGCGCGAACGGGGCGCAGGATCGCGCGCCCTAATCGAGTCTAAATGCTGTGTCAGCCGGGTGAACATGGCATCTATCTCCCACCATTTAGCCGCTAGAGCAAGCGCTGCTGGTCTGGGCCATGCACTTGTTCAAGCGCCGCCCTCCATATCGACATGGTAGCGGGAACTTTTCGTTCAAGGCTTAGGCGGTCAATTGCGACAACAAGCCCTTCAATTGCGGCAAAGCTGCGCTCAGTGCGCGGAACGAGATATTCTGCCGCGCCTTCTGCGAGCGCCAGTCCGCGCTGCAGGGCAATTGCTTCGATTAAAGACTGCGCCATCGCATCATCGGGTTCGCCAATCTCCAGCTGCATCGCTGCGCCCAATCGCGAGCGCAGGTCTGGCAAAGATATTTGCCAATCTTGGCGGCTGGCAATCAGTAGTAAAGTCTCGCCCTTTTCCTGAGCAGCATTCCAGCGGTGAAACAGCTTTGTTTCATCGTGTCTGTCCGCATCATCCAGCACGGTGATGCCCTGATCCTGCGCCCACCTGCCAAGCAGGCTTTTGCCTGAACGGGGCGGCCCTGTCAGAACAGCCGTGCCATAGGGCCAAGCTGCTGGGTCCTTCAGCGCCTCATATGGCTGCGCAATAGCATTGCCGACGATAATCCGCGCAGGGTCGGCGCTGCTGCGCTGGGTCAATGGCAATGCGATTTGCGACATGGTCTGCGCCATAGCTTGCACGTTTGATGTTGAGAAGATGCTTAAAGAATGCGCGCGTTTAGCGGCTGATAGAAAGGGCTGTTGCGCCTTGCGATACGCGGAAGCCGCGCGAACGCAGGGCTGCTGCCAATTGGTCGAGCGAACCGGCATAGGTCACGACCATGACCGAAGTACCGCCAATCGCGGTGCTGTTAATCGCCGCTCCGCGAACGCCCGATGTCGAGCGCACAGTCGCAAACGTCCCGTCAAAGGCTGCCGCATCTGGGGTCGCAAATTGGACAGAGAACGATGTCGCTGTGGGCGCTGCCTGCGTCGGTGTTGGCGTCGGTGTTGGCGCGGTTTCGGTTGTCTCAGTGCGTTCGGTCCGGTTTTCAGACGAGCTGGAAGAAGACGCTCTTTCAGCAGCTTTAGCCGCGGCCTTTTTCGCGTTTTCTTGCGCTTGCACCGACCGTCCAATTTGAATGAGCCGCTGGATCACAGGATCAGCGACACCCAAACCACCGCCTGAATTCAGCGTTGGATCCGGTTTCAACTTGCCGTCGGACAGAGCTTTTTCGAAAATTGTATCGAAACGCAAAACCGCTTTCTTCATCATTTCAGGCAGATCGCGATTGCTACGCGCGGTCATGGTAAAGCTGTCGAGATGAATGCTGTCAGGGCCATATCGCGCGGTAAATTCGCCCGTGATCGGCCCGCCGGGATAGGAATAGTTCAGTTCAGCCACCGGCACCAAAACATCGCCAGCTTCAAATTGATTGAGGATGTTGCGCCACCACAGCCGGCTGCGCCTGCCCGTTTGACCATAGGTCAGCAGCAGCGAATCGCCGCCAGCACCCGATGGCCGGACGTAGTCAATCCGGCTTCCGCCTGCCTGATATTCCGCCCAAGCCCGCTGCCATGGATTGCGCGTTTCATACATCAGATAGGTGCCGCCGCTTTTCGTGACGGGCAGCAATAGCATCGGAGCAGAGCGGCGCGATTGCGCGCTTCCACCAAGATACCGCCCTGCCCGCGCGCGGTCGAATATCACGCCTAGCCGTGCGATGTAGCGTTTCGGCCCGATCTGCTCACGCTCGATAACAACGGCTGCGACCAAGCCTTGCAACTGACCATCGGACAGTTTCGGCCCATTGACCTTAGCCCATGCTTTGCGTTGGGCCTCGATCCAGCCTTTTTCGCGCGCGTCGGTGGCATCCTTGCCTTTCACATCAACATCAATGCCGCTGACATCAATATCCGTGGTGCTAACAATCGGTGCGATCCCGCGGTCACCGCCGACCTGCGCAAACAAACCGGCAGAACTCGCCGCGACCAAAACCACTGCGAGCACACCCAACACGCCCAGCCACACCCAGTTTCTGGGGCTTTGTGAAAGGCGGCTAAAGGGCCGGAAAGAGGCGAGAGATTGAACCATCGGGGAAAACCATGGGCCTTTTGCCGAAAGGCGAGTGGAATTCCAAGCACGAAAGGCTAAAGCATGGGGATTATGTCATCCAAAACTCCCCAACCCGACAATTATACCTACGAATCCGCGGGCGTTTCTATCGCTGCGGGCAATGCTTTGGTGAAAGCCATCGGCCCCTTAGTCAAAGCCACTGCGCGACCCGGTGCAGACAGCGAAATCGGCGGCTTTGGCGGCTTCTTCGACCCGAAAGCTGCAGGGTATAAAGACCCCCTGCTTGTCGCGGCGAACGACGGTGTTGGCACAAAAGTTAAGCTCGCTATTGATTATGACCGCCACGATAATGTCGGCATTGATCTGGTCGCCATGTGCGTGAATGATTTGATCGTTCAGGGCGCAGAACCGCTGTTTTTCCTCGACTATTTTGCAACAGGTCATTTGGAAAATGGGATCGCGGAACGCGTGATCGCTGGCATCGCAAAAGGTTGTAAAGTCGCTGGTTGCGCGCTTATCGGCGGCGAAACGGCTGAAATGCCCGGCATGTATGCAGATGGCGACTATGACTTAGCCGGTTTTTGCGTTGGCGCGGTGGAGCGCGGCGAGCAGCTGACCGGTGAAAAAGTGGCAGCGGGCCATGTTCTGATCGGCCTTGCTAGCTCAGGCGTGCATTCCAATGGCTATTCCCTCGTCCGGCGTTTGGCAGCGGACAAGGGCTGGAAATTGGATCGTCCCGCCCTGTTTGACCCCGAACGCCTGCTGATCGATGCTCTGATTGAGCCGACCCGCATCTACGTGGAAAGCCTGCTGCCGATCATCCGCGCAGGCCAAGTGGACGCTTTGGCCCACATCACGGGCGGCGGATTGCTTGAAAACATTCCGCGCATCTTGCCCGATGGTGCGCATGCAAAAATTGACGCATCAGCTTGGCAGCAGCCCGGATTGATGGCTTTCTTGCAAGCGCAGGGCAATATTGAACCAGGAGAGATGGCGCGCACGTTTAATTGCGGCGTTGGCATGGTGCTGGCGGTGGCTCCCGATCAGGTGGACACAGTTCTGGCTGCACTCGCCAAAGCGGATGAGACCGCTTTCACCATCGGTGTAATTGAGGCTGGCGAAAAAGGCTGCACCGTCTCCGGCCCGCAAGGCTGCTGGAGCGCGACTGCTGATTGGGAAGCGGTCCACCTTGGCTAAATCGCCGACCAAGCCCAAAACCAAGCTTGCCATTTTTATCTCCGGCAGCGGCACCAATATGGCCGCTTTGCTCTATGCCAGCCGACTACCTGATGCCCCTTATGAAGTGGTGCTTGTCGCCAGCAGTGTGCCCTCTGCCGCTGGGCTGGATCTGGCAAAGGCGGAAGGGATCGCGACGTTCACCCTCTCTCACAAGGGGATGATCCGCGCAGAGCATGATGCGGCGATGGAAGCCGCCGCTTTGGATGCGGGCGCCGAAATGATCGCATTGGCCGGTTACATGCGTATTTTGTCCGATGGATTTGTAGAGCGGTGGAGCGGGCGCATGCTCAACATCCACCCTTCTCTCCTACCGAAGTATAAGGGGCTCGACACGCATGCTCGCGCGATTGAGGCAGGCGACACGGTGGCCGGAACCAGCGTGCATTTGGTATCGCCGGAATTGGATGCGGGCGATGTATTGGGTAGGGCCAAAGTTGTTATTGCGGCAGATGATACGCCGGAAACTTTGGCAGAGCGCGTCAAGCTTGCCGAACATCAGCTTTACCCGCATGTGCTGAGTGAATTTTTAAACCGTGAGCATGATCCGCAATATCTTCATGACCGGATTGCAGCGCTGGCGCTCGCCCTGCCTGAAACCCATGCGAAGACCAGCCATGGCTCACCCGGTTGGCGGGTTGGCACAGAGAAATCGGGTAAGTTTTTCGCGCATTTCTCCGAAAATCATCACGGCGTTGAACATATTGCTTTGCTCGTCAAAACTTCAAGTATGGATGAGCTTTTGAATCTGGTTGAAAACCAGCCGGAAACCTATTTCAAACCGGCCTATTACGGGGCGAGCGGCTGGATCGGGATCATCCTCAACCGCCCAAATGTGGACTGGGACAATGTCGCGGACTGGATTGAGCGCAGCTGGCAAAGCGTCGCACCAGCGCGCCTTACCCGATTGCGCGATGCCGCCGATCAGTTCTAGGCTGGGCAGGCAATGCCCCTAGGAAAAGCACCACCACGCCTCCATCCGCTCGACCGCAGCAACCGTGTTGATACGCTGAACCGGTGGCTGGAAAGTGCATGGTCACGCGGACTTTCGAACTATCCATCACTGGAAGCGGATGTGCTTCGAGAGAAAGCTGGCGGGGTTGCGGAAACCAGCGCACGTTCGGCTGAAGACACAAAAGATTTTGACGAACGACTCGATGCTTTGTGCGCGGCTCTGTCCGAAGAGGCGCAGCTCAATTCGCTAGGCCGAACCATTGCACATGGCCAGCTGTCACGCGTCATCAATCTGCGCAGCGATCTGGGCACATTGTGGGGAAAGCGTCCTGAATTGCTGGAAACGCAGCTTGCTCCGCCGATCATTGTCGTCGGGCAAATGCGCAGCGGCACCACGCGCATTCACCGGCTATTGGCGGCGGATCCAGCCCATTCAGCCACACGTTTTTGCGATAGCTGGGCACCTGTGCCCCCAAGAGCAAAGAACAAACCAGACTTGCGGCCGTTATGGAGCTCCATGGCGCTAGCCATGGCCCGCGCGGTCAATCCGTGGCTGGATACCGTTCACCCCTTTGGCGCTGCACGCGCGGATGAGGAGCTGGGGTGGCTGGCTGGCGCGCTCGATCATGCTACATATGAAGCGCAATGGCGCATCCCCACATTCAGCCGGTGGAGCGAGGTGCGCGATGCGGCTCCCTTGGCCCGCGAATTTGCCCGTATCCTGCGCAGTGATGCGAGCCATGCGGGCAATACGCATTTGCCCCGCGTGATGAAATGTCCGCAATTCTCTGAAATTCTGCCTGAACTGATCGAGCAATTTCCTGATGCGCGCCTTGTAATCGCCAGCCGCGATGATGATGCCGTGCTGCACAGCTGCATCTCACTAGTGGCTAATCAAATGGCAGTGCAATCAGACACGGCGGACCTTGGCTGGATAGAAAACGAGTGGCGGCGCAAGCTGGTTTTGCGCAATGATCGGCTGAACGCAGCCCTTGCCGACTTCACTGGTCCGGTCACGCATTTGCCGTTTGCAGAGCTAAACGCTGATCCGATTGCCGCCATCACCCGCGCCTATGCCGAGCTAGAAATGGGCCTGACACCGCAAGCTCTCACCGCCATGCGCCGCGAGCTAAAACGCAATGAGCGGAGCAGCCATCATGACCACTCCGCTCAATTGGATGAATTTTTTAAAACGCAAAACGCGCCTTAAAACTTAGCCAACCACTTCGTCAGCTGAGAAGAAGAAGTCGATTTCGATCTTCGCATTCTCATCGCTATCGCTGCCGTGAACGGTGTTTTCACCGATAGACAGCGCGTGTTCCTTGCGGATTGTGCCCGCATCGGCGTCCGCTGGATTGGTCGCGCCCATAATGTCGCGATTGCGTTTCACAGCGTCTTCACCTTCGAGAACTTGAACAACAACCGGCTCGCTCATCATGAACTCGGTCAATTCGCCAAAGAAAGGGCGCTCTGCGTGAACCGCGTAAAAGCCTTCCGCTTGTTCTTTGGTCATATGGATACGCTTGGATGCGACCACGCGGAGCCCAGCGCCCTCTAGCATGGCGGTTACTGCGCCGGTGAGATTACGGCGAGTGGCATCGGGTTTGATGATCGAGAATGTGCGCGTTACCGCCATGGGAAATACCTTTGTAATTTTGAGGGGGTGTTGATGTGTTGCGCGCGCCCATAACGCCGCCCTGCGAGGACTGCAAGCTTTGTAGAAAGCCAGCTGGGCTGCTGAATCAGCGAATTCAATCCGAAAAATCGCCGCTTAGGGTTAAAGTTGCGGTGGTTTTGGCTGCGCTGGCCTCTTCATCGCCTGAACCCGTCTCTTGTTCAGGGCGGAAGGCTTGCAGCTCTTTGTCGTCCTCATCCATTTCCGCCAGATCGGGGTCGATCATGCCTGCTCCAACCTTTTTCGTGTCGAGTGAGAAGGTTTTACCCTTCCCATCATCGCCGCCGATCATTTGCCCGTCATTGACTGACATTTCCAGTTTGATCGCAATGCCCGCAGCCTCTGCCTGCTTGCGGTAATGATCGACCAATTCGCCCGGTCCAACATCACTAGCGAGGCTGATCATGGTGACGGTTTTGTCTTTCTGTTCAAAGGTCGTGTTGCTGACCACGTCTGCGCCGGGAAAGACAGTAAAGCCCAGCGGCAATTCGGATGAGGCATCTTTGCCCGGCTTGCCAGATTTCAGCGTCGCTGTGCCCTCATCAGTGGCGATCTGCGCGTCAATTGCGCCGCTGTCTTCATCTATGATGAACTTGGTTTCTTCCGCCGGTTTGGAGCTGCCCCCGCAGGCGGCGAGCAATGATGCAGCGGCCAATAGGCTGAATGAAGTGAAGTGTGTGCGCATAGACCCTGTCCCTTTTATGCCGCTGAACATCGCTGATTTTGCAGCATCCATCAAGCGGGCGCTGGCAGGATCAGGCGACCTTCACCCATTTTCCAGCCTCTTGGCGAAAGAATGATCGCTCCATATCTTCGCCGCCATCTAGACTGCGCCAAGTTGCCCGTGCTGCCTCAACATTGCTATCATCAAACAATAGAAATGCACGGTCAAAGCCGTCTGCGCCGCGCCATTCACCATCGGCATATATCACATGGCTGGCCGCGTTTTCGGCCCCGTTCTTGGGGTCATTTTCAGCGGAAAGGAGGATAGGCTGACGCTTCGATTCGTCCGCGCCCGCCTCTCCATTGGCTAGAAAACTGTCGGGACCAGCCTGCCACAGGCCGCGCGACAATTGTTTGCGCTGATCTGCATCCTTGGCGACAATCAACAGGCGCTCATCTTGGCCAAGAACGCGCGCAGCGATAAGCGCCACGACCTTTTCCACGGGGTCAGAAGATAGCTGCCAAAAATCGACTTTCATCTTTATTCGCCTACCGCTTCGCTACTTGAGGCGCGATCCCAGCAATCAACATCTCAACCATTTTACTTCTCGCGTTTACACCGATCAGAGCAATATTTCACATTGTCCCAATCGCGCGCCCATTTCTTGCGCCAGTTAAACGGCAGACCGCAAGCCGCGCAAATTTTGCTCGGCAAATCGCCTTTCTTGCGCATTTTGGGAATGAGAGATTACTCGCAGGTTTCGCTAACAAACTGATCGATCAGCCGCACACCAAAGCCTGTCGCACCCTTATCCCAAGTCGCGCCCGGCTTATCAGCCCAGACCATGCCTGCAATATCGCAATGCGCCCAAGCCACACCCGGCTTGATATAGCGGCCAAGGAATTGCGCCGCCGTGATGGACCCCGCCACACGCGGGCCAATGTTCATCATATCCGCGATCGGGCTGTCGATTAGCTTGTCGTAAGAAGGGCCGATGGGCAGCCGCCACATTTTGTCGCCAGAGTTTTTGCCCGCACCCAGCAGTTTGTCCGCCAGATCATCATCATTGGCAAACAATCCGCCGTGATCTGTGCCAAGCGCAATCATAATCGCGCCGGTTAGCGTAGCAAAATCAACGATGGTTTTGGGCGAGTATTGTTCCTGCGCCCAATGCAATGCGTCGCACAATACCAGCCGCCCTTCGGCATCGGTATTGAGCACTTCAACCGTCTGCCCGCTCATCGTGGTGACAATATCGCCGGGACGCTGAGCTTTGCCATCAGGCATATTTTCAACCAGACCAACAACGCCAACGATGTTTGCTTTTGCCTTGCGCTTGACGAGGGAAAGCATCGCGCCAACAACCGCGCCTGCACCGCCCATATCCCACTTCATATCGCCCATGCCGGGGCCGGGTTTCAAAGAAATGCCGCCTGTATCAAACGTAACGCCCTTGCCTACGAATACGGTGGGTTCTTCGCCATCAGTTCCGCCATTCCAGCGGATCGCCATTAGGCGCGAAGGTTGCTCTGACCCCTGACCCACGCCCAACAATGCGCCCATGCCGAGCTTACCCATTTCATCTTCATCCAGCACGGTTAGCTCTGCGCCTGTTCCGGCAAAGGCTTCCTCGCAGCGTTCAACAAAGCTGATCGGATAGACAATGTTGGCAGGTTCAGCGACCAATACGCGTGTGAACTCAATACCTTGCGCAAGCGCTTCGGCTTCCGCCCATACAGCCTCTGTGCCGTCTGGTGCGTTGAGCACTTCAGCGGATTTCAGAGTGATCTTCTTCTCATCAGCCAATTTCGTGCGGTACACATCATAACGCCATGTGCGCAGACGCAGACCAAGCAGCACGCTGGCTGCTTCTTCGCCCGACAATCCCGACCCTGCAAAATCAACCGCAACGCTTTCTTCGCCCGATGCGCCATATTTTGCAGCGATAGCAGCGCCCGCTTTTTCCAGATTGCCGCGCCGGTCATCGGCATCAGCCTTACCCGCGCCAGCCAGCACAACGCGCACCAATTTGCCATCACGCTTAGCAAACCCTTCAAAAACCTGTCCGACATTGCCTTTAAAACGGGCAGCCTTTGTGCCCTCGGTCAGTTCCGGTTCAAGACCGGCGGGCAATGCACCATGATTGACGATAGAAGCGGTAAGGCGCGTACCATCGGAAGCTGCGCCGCTGAATGAAATTTGCATGGTAACTCCGTGAGAGAAAAATGAGGCGACCTGCCACCGCAAGCCGGATCAGGCCAAATGTTGTGGCCACAAGATCAATGGAGATTGCGATTACGCGCGAGCGGTGCGATAGGCAAGTCATGTTCCCGACGCCCAAGCCATGTCCGCAAGCCATTGAATACCGCTTGCGCCCGATGGGCATGTCGCCGCTGGCGATAGTTTTGGTTGCAATATCTGGTTTCGTGCCAAGCATGGCCGCTGCACAAAGCGCTGACGGGTTAGAGACACCGACTTTCGAACAGATAATGGACCCGCAAAGCATGGAGCGGGTGCCCGAAGGCGCCGATTTAGAAACAAACCCAGTCCCCACGCCGCCAACAGAAACCAGCGTCACGAAATCCCGTTTTGTCGATTTTGAAGCCGATGCGCTCGATTACGACAATATCCGCGATATTGTGACAGCGCGCGGCAATGTCTTGCTGTCCGATAGCGAGCAGACCGTGCGCGCAGATAGTGTCGAATGGGATCGGCGGGCCGAAACGATTATAGCCAATGGCAATATCCTTGTCCGGCGCGGTGACCGCTCTGTTCGCGGGGACGCAGCATCATGGAACCTTGCCAAGAAGACGATCGAGGTTTCGGGCAATGTCCGCCTTGTCGATGAAAGCGGCAACCAGCTTTACACGCAATCCGTTGAATTGGACGATGGGTTTGAAACGGGCGCGATGCAGGAAATGCTCGTGGCTTTGCGGGCTGGCGGCAGGTTAGCAGCGCGTTCGGGCGAGCGCGGTGATGATGGCACCGTTATCCTCAACGATGCAGCCTATAGCGCATGTAAAGTGCAGGACCCCGATGGCTGCGGCAAAGATCCCAGCTGGCGGATCACTGCGGACCGCGTCATCTTCAATCCTGAAACCAATGAAGTTGATTTCGACGGAGCCGTATTGGAACTGTTCGGACGCCGCATATTGCCTATGCCCGGCCTTGCCGTGCGTACAGATGGCCGCGCGATCGGCGGCTTTTTGGTCCCTGACCTGCGTATCTCTGAAAGCAATGGGGTAGAGGTTAGCGGCGATTATTACATCCGCATGGGCGAGAATAAAGACCTGCTGCTGGGCGCCCATGTCTACACTCAAGCTGCGCCAATGGGCCGCGCAGAATGGCGGCATTTGACAGAAAAAGGCGCATACCAGATTACCGGCTATGCGACCCATTCCAGCCGCATTTCCACCTTTACCGGCGTACCGACCAGCGAGAGTGATTTACGCGGGCATATATTCGCCAATGGCCGGTTCCAGTTCACGCCGGAATGGAGCTTTACCGGCTCTGTTCGGGTTGCCAGTGACCGCACATTTTTGCGCCGATATGACATTAGCCGCGATGACAGGCTGCGGTCGACCTTCAATCTGGAACGGATTGATGATGATAGCTATTTCTCTATCGCAGGCTGGGCCACACAAACGCTGCAATTGGGCACACCGCAGGGGCAAGTTCCGCTGGCTCTGCCGGTCATTGATTACCGCAAACGCATTGCCGACCCGCTGTTTGGCGGCAAGATTGAGCTGCAGGCCAATAGCCTCGCGATTGTGCGCGATGTTGGGCAAGATACGCAGCGCGCTTTCGCCGGTGCCAAATGGGATTTGCGCAAGCTGACCGATCTTGGCCAAGTGGTCACTTTAACAGCGCTGGCTCGCGGGGATGTCTATCACACCGATGAAACTCTGCTGACATCGACGGCGATCTATCGCGGCAATCCCGGCTGGGAAACGCGCGCCGTTGCACTGGCCGCTGTCGATATTGAATGGCCTTTCCTGGGCGAGGCATTTGGCGGCACGCAGGTATTTAAACCGCGTATTCAATTGGTCGCCACGCCTCCTATTCGCAATCTGGCTGTCCCGAACGAAGATGCGCGTGCGATTGATTTGGAAGACAGCAACCTCTTCGCGCTCAACCGGTTTCCCGGATATGACCGCATCGAAGACGGCGTTCGCCTCACCTATGGGCTGGATTGGGAGCTGCTGCGTCCCGGTTGGCGGGTCAAAGCAACGCTGGGACAATCTTACCGATTTGACCGCGATCAGGATATTCTGCCCGATGGCACCGGCCTGTCTGAGCGGGTTTCTGACTTTGTGGGCCGTACAGAGGTCCGTTTCCGTGACAGGGTGAAACTCACCCACCGGTACCGGCTCGACAAAGACAATTTCACCATACGCCGCAATGAATTTGACGCGACCATCGGCAATGAGCGTGATTATGTTGAGCTGGGCTATCTCAAACTTGACCGCGACATCACCAATTTTGAAGATTTGCAGGATCGCGAAGAATTGCGCGCGGCCGCCCGTGTCAGCTTTAACCGGTATTGGTCGGTATTTGGCTCTGGCGTGTTCAATCTGACCGACCGCGATGAAGACCCGACGCTGGTTTCTGACGGTTTTGAGCCTATCCGCACACGTCTGGGTGTCGCGTATGAGGATGATTGCCTTGAATTTGGCCTGACATGGCGGCGCGATTACGTGACCGCAGGCGATGCAGAGCGCGGCAATACGTTCCAGCTGTTCTTTAGCCTGAAAAATCTGGGCTTCCGCTAGTCTGGGCGATTGGCACAGAGGCGAAAGCAGGCTAACTGACCGCGTTAAGGATAGTCTGAACGGGCTGCTGAGCGCGTTGCTCAGCCAAGGTTCAGCACAATGATGAAATATCGTGTTACAAAATGGGCGCACATATCGCGCTGCAATTGGAATGATCGAGTGTTCTTTAAACTAACAAAAAATACCCTTTTGCTGGCAGCTGCAACATCGCTTGTAAGCACGCCTATCGCGGTGAACGCCCAGCAGGCAGCCACGCAAGCTCCCGCTGCACAGCCAGCAGCAGCCAACCCATTGGGCATTCCGCAAAATGTTGCGATTTTGGGCAATAATAACCCGAATGAACGCAGCGCCACCGCCATCGTCAACGGGCAAGTCATTACCGGCACCGATATTGAACAGCGCGTCGCCTTGGTAACCTCCGCATCGCAAAATCAGATATCTGACCAAGAACGCCAGCGTCTGCGGATGCAGGTTTTGCGCAATTTGATCGACGAAACGCTGCAAATTCAGGCTGCGCGTGAGCAAGAAGTTGCCCCTGCTACAGAAGAAATCAACCAGACCTATGCCCGCGTTGCCAGCCAGAACTTTGGCACGGATTTGGCGGCCATGGACAAATATTTGGCAAGCGTCGGCTCCTCAGCCAGCTCGCTCAAACGCCAGATTCAAGGCGAATTGTCATGGAGCAATTTGCAGCGGCGCAATGTGCGTCCTTTCGTCAATGTGTCCGAAGAAGAAGCGAAAGAAGTGCTGGCCAAGCGCGAGGCTGATCGCGGCACTGATGAATACCGGATTGGCGAGATTTACCTCTCTGCCACGGCTGAAAACAAACAAGCCGTCTTCCAAAACGGTCAGCGGATTATGGAACAATTGCGCCAAGGCGGTAGTTTCGTCGCCTATGCACGGCAATTCTCTGAAAGCTCAACCGCATCTGTTGGCGGGGATTTGGGCTTTGTTCGGCTAAACACTTTGCCCGCTGCAATGGCGCAATCGGCACGCTCTATCCAAGCAGGCGAGCTGGTCGGGCCGATTGAAATTCCGGGCGGCTTTGTCATCATGTATCTGATCGACAAACGCCAGGTGGCGATGGCTGATCCGCGCGATGCGATGCTCAGCCTGAAACAGGTTTCAATCTCATTCCCCGCAGGCACAACCGAAGCCGCTGCTGCGTCAAAAGTGGAAACTTTCACCACTGGCGTGGCCGCTATGCGCGGCTGCGGCGATGCCGAAGCGGCTGCGGCAGGTTTCGGTGCCAGCGTAGTGACCAATGACGGAATTAGAGCGCGGTCCTTGCCCGAACAGCTTCAGCAATTGGTGCTGGGACTGCAAGTTGGCCAGTCCACTCCGCCCTTTGGTTCGATCCAAGACGGCGTGCGTGTCCTAATGCTTTGCGGACGCGATGATCCAGCAGCGGCTCCTGTGCAATCAATCGAGCAAATCGTGCGCGAGATTGAAGAAGAGCGCGTTGGCAAGCGCGCCCAGCGTTATCTGCGCGATCTGCGCAATGACGCCTATATTGAGTACAATTGAGCACGTCTTCGCTAGCTGAGCGTTCCGCGATGCGCCCCTTGGCGGTAACCTTGGGCGATCCAGCGGGCATTGGTCCAGAGCTGATCGTTGAAGCTTGGACTCGGCGCGATGCTGAGCAATTACACCCTTTTGTCGTAACCGGCGGCGCAGAGGTTCTGCGCAAAGCCGCCGCAATACGCGGAACCCAATGCCCAATTGTCGAAGTGGCATCCCCCAGCGAAGCCCAAACCGCCTTTGCCCGCGGTCTGCCAGTGCTTGATGGAGAGAACGGCCGCTACCATCCGGGCAAACCGGATGAGGCTGGCGCGGCATTGGCTTTGCAATCCTTGGCGGAGGCCACGCTGCTTGTTCTGCGCGAAGAAGCCGCCGCAATCATCACCGCACCCGTCGCCAAATCTCAGCTTTCCAAAGTGGGCTTTGAATTTCCCGGCCAGACCGAATTTTTCGCCGCTGCCTGCGGTATGGCCGCCGATGATGCAGTAATGATGCTCGCTGGACCAAGCCTACGCACTGTACCGCTCACCGTGCATATTGCGATTGCCGAGGTTCCCACAGCGCTTTCAAGCGATCTGATCATCCACAAAGCGCGGATCGTTGCGCGTGCTTTGCAAAGCGATTTCGGCATCACAAACCCTCGCCTCGCAATCGCCGGCCTCAACCCCCATGCAGGCGAAGATGGCCGGTTCGGCAGCGACGAATCGCGCATTATCACCCCCGCGATTGAGGCTTTGGTTGCAGAAGGCTTTGACGCAAGCGGTCCGCACCCCGGCGACGCTTTGTTCACGCCCCGCGCACGATCAGGCTATGACGCAGCGCTCTGCATGTATCACGATCAAGCACTGATCCCATTGAAAGCGCTGGAATTTGATGAAGGCGTGAATGTTACGCTTGGCCTGCCGATCATTCGCACATCGCCCGATCACGGCACGGCGTTTGATATCGCAGGCAAAGGCGTTGCTGATCCCAGCGCGATGATAGCCGCCATCCGCATGGCTGGTGAATGCGCGGCAGCACGTTCGCATGGCTGATCAAATGCCTGAGCTGCCTCCATTGCGCGAAGTGATCGCCAAACATGGTCTATCAGCTTCCAAGAAATTGGGACAAAATTTCCTGTTCGATGCTCAGCTTTTGGACCGGATCGCGGCCATACCCGGCGATCTCACCGGACAGAATGTGCTAGAAATCGGCCCCGGCCCCGGCGGACTGACCCGCGCCCTTCTCAGCGCTGGTGCCAATGTCACTGCGATTGAAATGGATGCGCGGTGTTTGCCCCCATTGGCTGAATTGGGCGAAGCTTTTCCGAGCCAGCTTACCGTGATCCAAGGCGATGCGATGAAGCTGGATCATGACGCTATTATGGGTGAGCAGCCGTTCCACATCGCTTCAAACCTGCCCTATAATGTTGGCACGGCCTTGTTCGTGAAATGGCTTTCAGGGCAGGATTGGCCGCCGCAATGGCAATCGCTTACACTGATGTTCCAGCAAGAGGTCGCCCAACGTATCGTCGCACCATCGGACGGGTCAGCCTTTGGCCGATTGGCCGTGCTTGCCCAGTGGCGCAGCGAGGCGAAACTGGCGATGAAAGTTCACCGCAGCGCCTTTACCCCCCCGCCCAAAGTGATGAGCGCAATCGTCCATGTAACACCCAAATCCGCGCCAGATGGTGTGAACGCAAAAATCTTGGAACGCCTGACGGAGGCAGCCTTTGGTCAGCGCCGCAAAATGCTGCGCCAAAGCGTGAAAGGCGTGGCGGGCGCATTGGATGCGCTGGAAACTGTCGGCATTGACCCGACCCGCCGCGCGGAAACACTTAGCGTGGATGAATTCGTGGCGCTGGCCCGCACGCTCTCGTAAATCCCCGGGCAAACACAAATTTAGTCAAATATCGCTAATTACTCTTCCAAATCATGGTGGAGGACTTTCAATGTTTGGCCTGTTTAAACCCAAAATGGCTCCGCAAGAGCCGGTAGAATTCATCGGCGACGTCGAAATCGACTGCCCTGCTGAGGAAGTCTATGCGCTGATTGATTGGGCTGATCCGCGCAATGCGAAACGCAATACTGGCAATGAAATCATTCAGGATGAAACCGATCCCAACCTGTTTCACATGACAATGCCAGCTATGGATGAGTTTGATTTCCGCTTTCATGTCAGCGAGGCGGCAGCCCCATCCAAATACGCCTTCACTTGCACGATCAGCCCGCAATGCGGACGGATGGCGATGAGCGAGGAAATCTACGAATTTGAAGCCACTGGCGATCAATCGTGCAACGTCTCACTCGTCAATCGCGTGACATTCATCGAGGGGACTACGATGGATGATCTGGCAGAGGAAGTCGCAATGCTATCCGCCTCTGTCCAAAGCGCTCTGCAAAAGCTGAAACTGCAAGCTGAGCATGGTGCAGATGTGGCCAAATCACTGGAAATGAATACCGTGCTCTAGAGTTCAGAAGCCGGTCAATTTTACCGCCTTTTTCGCTAACTGAAATTAGAAAAGATCAAAGACCGCAAGCAAAATGCACCACGGCCGGCACAGTGATCAGCGTCCATTCATGATCGGCATGGCAACCGGATCCTGAAAAAGGGGGCCGCCACATGATTAGGACATTTTTACTGGTTTCAGCAGCAGCCGCCTTGTCCGCCACAGGGCTTGGCGCGAAAGATGGCGAGCCTGCGCTGAGCGGCTATGTTGGCAAATATGTTTTTGACGAGGTGTCAGGAACAAAGTTCCTTAATCACAAATCAGTGCGAATGGGTGTGCTCAAAAACGCGCCATCAGCCCTTCAAGAACGCGTGCTAGGCAATGCGGTCTCTAGCCCAATCAAAGAGCATGAAGGCATGGTGCTATACAATGGATGCCAGCCGCGCGAGTGCGCCGATAGAAACTGGTCAATCGCTGTTTCAAAAGATGGCCAGCGCGCAGCAATATGCCACTTTGAAAAAGGTCAATCGCAATCAAATGGATGGTACGTGGAGGGCAAACGTTTGATGCCCGTAACCCAAACCTGTCCGAGCGGCCGCCAGCCAGCGGTTGCTGCCAATGTCATCATCCATGTCACTGGAAAGAACCCTTGGGCCAACCTGCCTGAAGGTTAGCGACTGGCTCGCCTGCGCGCTAACCCGCCTTTTTCGCCAGTCTCCATTGGTGCAGCAAAGGTTCGGTATAGCCTGATGGCTGCTCCACGCCATTAAACACCAAATCGCGCGCTGCGGAAAACGCTGCGCCATCCTCATTGCCGGTTAGCGGCACATAGGAGGGATCGCCTGCATTCTGCGCATCCACCTTGGCCGCCATTCGGGTGAGGCTATCCATGACCTGTTCCTGCGTCACGACACCGTGCAGCAGCCAGTTCGCCATATGCTGTGAGGATATCCGCAAGGTCGCGCGATCCTCCATCAGGCCAACGTCATTGATGTCCGGCACTTTCGAACAGCCAACGCCTGCATCAATCCAGCGCACCACATAGCCGAGCAGACCTTGCGCGTTATTGTCTAATTCCTCGCGCAATTCGTCTTCGGACCAATTGGTGCCTTCTGCCAGCGGAATGGCGAGCAAGCTATCAAGGCTTGGAATATCGCGCACATTGTCTTGCAGATCGAACACGTTTTCATTGTGATAATGCAGCGCGTGCAAAGTGGCTGCCGTTGGCGAAGGCACCCATGCGGTGTTGGCTCCGGCGCGCAGATGACCGATTTTCTCTTGCATCATTTGCCCCATCAGATCAGGCGCAGCCCACATGCCTTTACCGATTTGCGCTCTGCCCGAAAGGCCGTGTTTCAAACCAATGCCGACATTGCGCGCTTCATATGCTGTCAGCCATTCGCTGCCCTTCATCGCGCCTTTGCGCATCATCGGCCCAGCCTGCATGCTGGTGTGCATTTCATCGCCTGTGCGGTCGAGGAAGCCGGTATTGATGAACACGATCCGGTCCCGAACTGCATGGATACATGCGCCCAGATTGGCAGATGTGCGGCGCTCTTCATCCATCACGCCGACTTTGATCGTATGGCGTTTCAGACCAAGCAAATCTTCCACCGCATCGAACAGATCATTGGTAAAGGCGCATTCTTCCGGCCCGTGCATTTTGGGCTTCACGATGTAGATCGAGCCATGTTTGGAATTGCCATATTTGGCTTTACCTTCGACGTCCAAAGCGCTGACTGCGCTGGTGAACACGGCATCCATAATGCCTTCAGGAACTTCGCTGCCATCTGGTAAAGTAATCGCCGGATTGGTCATCAGATGGCCGACATTGCGCACGAACAATAGGCTGCGGCCCGACAGGCTCGCCGCGCTACCATCGGCGGCAGTGTAGGCTTTGTCACCGTTCAATTGGCGGGTCAGAGTCTTGCCGCCCTTTTCAAAACTCTCCGACAAATCGCCGCGGATCACGCCAAGCCAATTGGAGTAAGCGAGCAATTTGTCCTCTGCATCAACGGCCGCAACGGAGTCTTCGCAATCGGCAATCGTGGTCAGCGCGCTTTCGATCAGAATATCGGCGATACCGATCACATCATCGCGGCCAATCGGGCTATCCGCATCAAAGACCACCTCAAAATGCAGGCCGTTGTTTTTGAAAAGCCGCCCCTTTTCCGTCTCGCCGACATATTGGCTTTCATCGGCAATGGGAATGCCGCGTGTCGCATCGGTCAGATCAGCCCAACTGCCGCTCGCCAATGGCACCGCTTGATCCAGAAATTCGCGTCCGCGTGCAATCACGGCATCACCGCGAACCTTGTCATATCCGCCCGGCTTGGCTGGCGGAGCATCCAAAGCATCGGATCCGTAAAACGCATCATACAGGCTGCCCCAACGCGCATTGGCGGCATTGAGCAGGAAGCGCGCGTTTAGGATTGGCACCACCAATTGAGGGCCCGCCATAGTCGCGATTTCAGGATCGACATTTTCGCTGCCAATAGTGAAATCATCCGGTTCTGGAACCAGATAGCCAATCTCGGTCAAAAACGCTTTGTAGGCTTCTGCATCATGCGGATTACCGACGCGCTCTTTGTGCCAATCGTCAATTTTCTGCTGCAAAACGGCTCTTTTGGTCAACAAATGGTCATTTTTTGGCACAAAATCCGCCAACAATTCAGCAAAACCGGCCCAAAAAGCATCAGTATCACGGCCCAATGGTGCCAGCACTTCACTTTCTAAGAAGCCCGCCAGCGCAGCATCCACATTCAAACCCGATTTGGTGACAATATCGCTCATTTTTCCTCGCAAAAATCCAGCGCGCAGCATGGTCGCTGCACGCAAATAATTCAAACAATCTGTCCGGGGAGGAGCTGAGCCGCGATATGGCGAGCTTTGCTGCGAATTGCAACGGGGTTGGAACAGGCGCGCGGCACGGCTAGAGTTGGTTGCAAATGAAAATAGATTCCAAATCTCTGCCCGATACTATCGATGCTGCCGCCATGCTACGCGAGGTCGAAGAATGGTGCGCGATCAATACTGGCACTGCAAACCTTGATGGGCTTGCTAAACAAGCAGGGCTGCTCGCCGATGCGTTTAGCGCGCTGCCCGGAGACGTTGAGCTGGTGGATCCAGCGCCCGTTACCGCCATTGCCAGCGACGGAACCGAGTTTGAAAAACCCCACGGCCAGCATATGGTTTTGCGCGTCCGCCCGCGAGCCAATCGCCGGATATTGCTGACCGGCCATATGGATACAGTCTTTCCAAAAGAGCACTCATTTCAATCACTCACATGGCTGAAAGACGATGTCTTGGGCAGGCCCATTCTCAACGGACCAGGCGTGGCCGATATGAAAGGCGGCATTGCGGTCATTCTGCATGCGCTTAGAGCATTGGAAGACGCGGGCGCGATTGATGGCCTCGGTTATGATGTGATGATCAATTCCGATGAAGAAACCGGTTCGCTCGCATCGTCCGCTCTGATCACAGAAATGGCGCGCGGCAAAATGGCGGCGCTGACCTATGAACCCAGCGCTCTACCCGACGGCACGCTAGCCCATGCGCGCGGCGGCACGGGCAATTATTCGATCACGATCACCGGCAAATCCGCCCATGCAGGGCGCAATCCACATGAAGGGCGCAATGCCATCGTCGCGGCGGCTGATCTGATCCTGCGCCTCAAATCCATGGAGCGCGATGATATCACGATCAATCCTGCAAAGCTGGAAGGCGGGGCTGCCAATAATGTCGTGCCCGATCACGCCGTATTGCGGTTCAACATCAGGCCCAAATCCACAGAGGCGATGGAGAGTTTCGACGATGCTCTGGGCAATCTTCTGTCCGAAATAGAAACTACGCACGACATCAGCACTCACCGCCATGGCGGCGTGACCCGTCCGCCAAAGCCGGTTGATGCACCTGCGCAAAAACTGTTCGATTTGGTGAAGGATTGCGGGGCACAGCTTGGCCAAGAAATCGGCTGGAAAAGCACTGGCGGTGTCTGCGACGGCAACAATATCGCTGCTTGCGGAGTGCCGGTTGTCGACACGATGGGCGTGCGGGGCGGTTCCATACATTCACCCGATGAATTTCTGATCGTGCCCAGCCTTGCTGAACGCGCAGCACTGTCTGCGCTGGTCATTTCGCGGCTGGCCGATGGCTATTCCTTAGGAGACCTTAATTGACCTTTGTCATGCGCGCATCGCGCCCTTCTGATCTTGAGCATCTGTACGAAATGGCAAAGCTAACCGGTGGCGGTTTCACCAATCTGCCTGCTGACCGTGATGCCTTAGCGGGAAAGCTAGAAACCTCTGCCAAGGCATTTGCAAACACGGGTGACACGCTCACCAATGAGGTTTTCGTATTGGTGCTGGAAAACAGCGAAACGGGCGCTGTGCGCGGCACTTGCCAGTTGATGACGAAGGTCGGTCAGCAATGGCCGTTTTATTCCTACCGCCTCGGCACGCTGACTCAATATTCCAAGGAATTGGACCGCACAGTGCGCGCAGAAATGCTCAGCCTAACAACTGAGTTGGAAGGCGCGAGCGAAGTTGGCGGACTGTTCCTTCACCCCAATGAGCGTGCGGGCGGATTGGGATTGCTGCTGGCGCGCAGCCGGTATCTTTTCATCGCGATGCACCGCGCGCGTTTTGCTGACCGCGTACTCGCCGAATTGCGCGGTATCATTGATGAGCGCGGTGGTTCGCCATTTTGGGACGGTGTTGCAGGGCGCTTTTTCGGAATGGGTTTTCAAGAGGCGGATTACTTCAACGCCATAAATGGCAATCAATTCATCGCTGACTTAATGCCCAAACACCCCGTCTATGTCGAAATGCTGGATGCCGAGGCGAAGAAAGTCATCGGACTGCCCCACCCCACTGGCCGTGCAGCGATGCGCATGCTTGAAAAGGAAGGTTTCGCTTACGAAGGTTACGTCGATATTTTCGATGGCGGGCCGACCATGCTGGCGAAGACTGACGCTGTAAAAAGCGTGGCAGGAGCAAGCGAGGCAGCGCTAAGCAATATCGAATGCGAAGACGGCGAAAAGGCAATCACTGCCGCCGGACAACTTTCCGATTTCCGCTGCTGTTACAGCGCGCGGTCTTTGGATGGGAATGGCAAGGTTGAGATCGACTCTGTTGCGGCTGATCTGCTCGATGTGAAGATCGGCGATACTGTATTTAGCGCAGCGCGTTAGGCGCGCGGTTTCTCAAGCGCAATCACTGTAAAACTGGTCGCATATTCGCCCAGAATTGGCAGCGCCATGGCTGCATCGCCGACCACTTTTTTCACGCCAGATCGGCCAAAACCCGACGTTTCTAAGCGGTCGATTGTAAAGCCGGCTGTGCGCGCCAATTTCCGGAAAGTCGGCAAGTCCAGCTCATTCACATAGGCTTGCGCTTTAAAGCTGCGCCACTGTTTCCATTTGTTCGGTTTCTTGTTTCCATCCGCGTCCAAATCCCAATGGCGCGGCACGAAATCAGGGTCATCATAAATCGCAGCAGCGGCACCAAACATCGCCTTTTCGCCAAAGATCACATGCGCCCATGGAATAGGGATTAGCGCCTCCATATGCGGCCCCCATGGCCCTTTAAAAGGGAACCATTCGATCAGCACGCGCCCGCCGGGACGCAACACGCGTTCCCATTCGGCAAGGATTTGAGCAGGCTCCATAACATGCTCTAAGCAATCAAATGCTGTGATCAGATCGGCGCTTTCATCTTCCATAGGAATGCGCATCGCATCCCCCTGAACAAAACGCAGCACATCGGCATATTCGGGATGATCCGACAGCGTCTTTTCAGCGCGCGCCAAATCATGCGCATACAAATCAACGCCGGTAATCGACTTCGCCAGCCCCTTGGACGCGAGCAGAAACGCAAGCGGCCCCGCCCCGCAACCGAAATCGAGCACATCTTTGCCGGTCAGTTCATCATCGCTGAAATGCCGCCAACTCGCCAGTAAAGCATCATCGCGCCAGCCGAAATATTCATCAGACGCGGCGGTGCGCGCGTCCGGTGCGGTCATTAACCGGCGGCTGATCGCGGTGCAGGCTTTGGTGCGAATACTCATGGCTGAGTGCGCTATAGTTTACAGATTTTGCTATTCAGTTAAGGCTTGTCGCATGAGCCTCAAAGAGATCAATTTCGACGGCATCGTAGGTCCAAGCCACAATTACGCCGGGCTTTCACTGGGCAATATCGCCAGCGCCTCGCATGGCGGCGATGCGTCCTTCCCGCGCGCTGCGGCCTTGCAAGGCGTTGCAAAAATGCGCGGCAATCTGGACCGGTTCGGGCATCAAGGGTTTCTGCTGCCTCTGCCCCGCCCCAATGGTGCGCTGTTGGAAGGTTTGGCGGTGGATGAGACTGCGCCGCGCCAGCTTCTGGCCGCTGCATGGTCGGCATCCAGCATGTGGACGGCCAATGCAGCAACCGTTTCGCCTGCTCCCGATACAGCAGATGGCAAATGTCACCTGACGCCTGCAAACCTTGTTACAATGCTCCACCGCGCGCAGGAATGGGGCGATACGCAGGCGCAGTTAAGGCTGGCCTTTGCCAACACCGACCACTTCACCGTGCATGACGCTGTGCCGCCCACTTTCGGGGATGAAGGCGCGGCCAATCATATGCGGCTTTGCGGCGAGCATGGCGAAGCTGGTGTGGAGGTGTTCGTTTACGGTGAACGCGGCGGAAAATTCCCCGCGCGCCAACATTTGGAAGCCAGCCGGACGGTCGCTCGCCTGCATGGATTAAGCGCTGATCGCACCGTGTTCATTGAGCAGAACCCCGAAGCCATTGCCGCCGGAGCTTTCCACAATGATGTAGTGGCCGTTGCGAATGAAAGCGTGATCTTCGCCCATGAGCGCGCCTTTGCCGACCGCCAAGCCGCCTATGATGCGATGCGTGCAGCCTTTCCCGCGCTACAAGTCGTGGAAGTTCCCGATAGCGCAGTTAGCTTGACTGAGGCGATCCGCACATACCTTTTCAATGCGCAATTAGTAACGCGACCAACAGGCGGAATGGCATTGATCGTTCCCGATGATTGCCAAAAGAGCGAAAGGGTTTGGGCATGGTGCCAAGATATGCTCGCTGGAAATGGCCCCATCCGCGAAGTCATCCCCGTTGATGTGCGGCAGAGCATGGCCAATGGCGGCGGGCCTGCTTGTTTGCGCCTGCGCGTGGTGTGCGACCCTGAAACCGTCGATCCGCGCTTTTTACTGACAGAGGCGAAAGCGGACACAATCGAGGCTTGCATTGCGGCGCATTGGCCGGAACAAATCGACTCGTCCGATCTGGGTTCAGAAACGCTCGCCAGCGCGGTAATCGCCGCGCGCGGGTCCCTGCTTGAGACACTTGACCTGACCCAGCTCTAGTTAACGCTCTGGACTCTGTGTCGAGCGGCCTTACACTTGTATTTGCATTAACCACCGCATCCCGCAGTAAAGCGCCATTGGCACAGGGCTTGCAAAGTTAAATGTTAACGAGAGGACGGGAATGTTTCGCAAGTTAGGACGGTTGTTTGTGATCAAGACGCGCTTTGAAGCGTATCTGATCATTTACGCGCTCGCATTGGGAGCAACCGCCCGCGGTTCAGAATATATCGTCCAATATCCCGGATGGGGCGGAAAAATGCTGTTCCTCGCCTGCACTGGCGCAGTGTTCCTTGCTGGCGCGAAAATCCTCGACGCATTGGCATATGAGCGGGAGCGGGAAGCGGTTGAGTGTGCGGGGGTTGAGCTCAAAGAGGGCTAATCATTTCGTTGCAACTTAGAACTATCCAGCGCGAATGCGGCGCTTAATAACCTAAAGATATCATTTCGATAGATTGAGCCGGAAGCTAAGCGCTATTACACAAATGATGTGAGTGGGGGTTTCTGTTGCTAGCTACCCCCGGAGCCCCGAATTCCCTTCTGTTGCCCGGTGGGTTCAACCGCGCTTTTACTTTGTAAATTCAGGCCGTTAAGCCGTCAAATTACGCTGCAACTGCGAGTGCTTCATTATCGTTTGCACTTATAAAAATGAGCCTTTTACGGGGTTTCTCAACCCGGGCAAAAACTACGCTTTTCAACACACGTCGATCCTAGTTCGGCCCCGTCATGATCCTCTGATTTCAGAGGGTTATGGTGGAGCCGCCGGGTACTGCCCCCGGGTCCGTTGCATCTATTGCACGCAGCAATTTATCGCCATAGTCGGTTGCCCGACGCCTCTTATATAGCGTTAAATTGATGAATATGAAGTGATTGCGAGATTCTTTGTTTTACGCGGGACTTTTTGTTTAGCCTCAAACGCCGGCGTTCACGTTCGTTCACTTGGCTTTCCTCGCATAAGCTCGGACGGGCATGCGCCCTTGCGGCTCGTTGAACACTCGCCGATACATTTCAAGCCACAACCAAAACGGGCTTCCCGATGGGAGCCCGCAAGGCCAAGTGGCCGCCCGCAGCGACGCGATCTTTGGATCGCATGAGCGAGGATATCGCAGTACGGAGGTGTTGCGCAAAACAAAAAACCGCCCGCCCCTTTTGATCAGGACGAGCGGCTCTTTTAAAACCAAAAGGCTTTTGACTACTTTTTCAAGCTGTCGCGAATTTCAGTCAGCAGATCGATTTCGCTTGGACCTGCATCTTCTTCAGCTTGCGGACCTTCCATCTTCGCTTTGGCTTTTTCAGCATAGCGAACCAGCATGAAGATGATGAAGGCAAGGATCACGAAGTTGATGACTGCGGTGACAAATGCACCCCATGCCAGCACATTCGCGCCCGCTGCACGTGCCGCCTCTAGGCTGGCACCAGCTTCGACTTCGCCCGACAGAACGATGTATTTGTTGCTGAAATCAACATCACCAAAGATCATACCGACGATCGGCATAATCAAATCTGCGGTAAGCGATGCAACGATAACGGCAAAGGCGCCCGCGATGATAACCGCAACGGCCAATTCCATGACATTACCTTTGGCAATGAAGTCTTTAAAATCTGAAAGCATGTGTATTTCCCCTCTTAAACCCTGATGTGGAAGGCTCTTTCGCAGCAAATCAATCACTTGCCAAGTGTCTAGACAGCCCAAGATCCACATTGAAATTGCGCCAAGGTGTCCTATATAAGCAATACAGATTAGAAAGCGGCAGGAGAGGTTGCCGCACCAAAGGGGATATCCGACATGAATTTCACATCATTCAAGCGCGCTGTAATTGTCGCCGCCGTTTCACTCGGCCTTGCATCCTGCGGTATCAATTCAGTTCCAACGGCTGAAGAAAACGCAAAAGCCAAATGGGCCGATGTTGAGGCACAGTTTCAGCGCCGCGCGAATTTGATCCCTAATTTGGCAGAAGTCGCCAAGGGTGCGGCGGAGAACGAGCGCAATATCCTTACCGAAGTGACCGAGGCACGCGCCAAAGCGACCAGCATCAATGTGACCGCTGACGACTTGGGCGATGCGACAAAAATGGGTGAGCTTGCCGCTGCGCAAGGGCAAATGAGCCAAGGCATCGGACGCTTGCTCGCCAGTTTCGAAGCCTATCCCAATATCACATCGACTCAGGGCTATCTCACGCTGCAAAGCCAGTTGGAAGGCACAGAAAACCGCATCGCAGTCGCCCTGCGCGATTACAATGAAGCGGTGCGCAATTATAACACCACGATCCGCACATTCCCCGATACGATCGGCGCGAATATCATCCACGGCGCTGAACCATTGGTCCCATATAAAGCGACGACAGAAGGCGCTGAGGAAGCACCGACGCTCGATATGACATCTGAGTGATTGGCGCTTAATGCGGGCAATTCTGGTCTGTTTTGTTCTATTGTTGAGCGGATGCGCTCAGGCAAATGGCGCGGACAATCAGCGGCCCGCGCTTGAGCTGACAGGCCGCGTAGTGGATGCAGCGGAAATTCTGACACCACAGTTTGAGGATCAGCTCACTACGCGCCTTGCTGAATTGGAAGCTGAAACCAAAGTCCAACTCGTGGTTGCGGCTACTCCAGATTTGAAGGGACATGACATCAGTGATTATTCCTTCGAACTGGCAAACGCTTGGGGCATTGGCAGCAAAGAACGCAATGATGGTTTGATGGTACTGGTTGCCCCCAAGGAACGGAAGGTTCGGATAGAAGTGGGACTGGGTTTAGAAGCATCTGTGAAAGACGAAGAAGCGGCAAAAATTGTTGAGGAAGCGATCATTCCAGCCTTTCAAAATGGGGATTTTGAAAAAGGGATTTCGCGAGGCGTGGATCGCCTCATAATTGAAGTTTCCCCTGCACAATTGAAGGAAGCCGCGTGAAGCGTTTTGCAATCTTATTTACAGCGCTGCTGACGCTGATCGCTGCGCCGCTGGCCGCGCAAGATTTTCCTGAGCTAACGGGGCGCGTTGTGGATGCAGCGGACATTATTCCGGCGGCTGAAGAAGCAGCACTCAATGCCAAGTTAGAGGCTCTCGAAACGCAGTCTCAGCGGCAATTGGTCGTCGCCACTGTGCCTGATTTGGGCGGTTATGACATTTCAGACTACGGTTATCAGCTGGGACGCAGCTGGGGCATTGGGGATGCGCAGCGCAATGATGGCGCGATATTGCTCGTTGCGCCCAATGACCGGAAAGTTCGGATCGAAGTCGGTTACGGATTGGAAGGCTACCTAACCGATGCTCTATCCTCGCTCATCATCCAGAACGCGATCCTCCCGCGTTTTAAGGCGGATGACTATCCGGGCGGCATCATGGCCGGAACGGATGCCATCATCGCTCAACTCAAATTGCCAGAAGATCAAGCGCGCCAGATCGCTGCAGAAGCCAGCCAAAAACGGACCAGCCAAGGCGGTTTCCCCTTTGGCGGGTTAATCTGGGTCGGCTTCATATTCTTTTTCTTCATCCTACCCATGATGCGCGGCGGCAGGCGGCGTAGACGTTATTCAGGCAGCAGAGATATGGGTGATACCGCTCGCGATATCATCCTGTGGGAAGTGGGCAGCGCAATTGTGCGCGGCGCAATGTCTGGCGGCGATGATTGGGGCGATGGTGGTTTTGGAGGCGGCGGCTTTGGAGGCGGCGGCGGTTTCGGCGGCGGCTTTTCCGGCGGTGGCGGATCATTTGGGGGCGGCGGCGCCTCAGGAGGCTGGTAAGCAATGGCCTATCTCAATGAAGCTCAGCATAAAATTGTCTCTGATGCGGTCGAGGCAGCGGAACTCAGCACGTCTGGTGAAATCGTAACCGTATTGGCCGACCGCTCAGACGGTTATTCCGATGTCACCATGGTCTATGCAGCGGCGGCAGCATTTACCGCGATGAGCCTGTTCGCATTCTTCCCAGCCCCATTTATGGAGCTGTGGGACAGCATCATTGGCGGCTGGATGCACGAATGGTCGATTGGCGAGATTGCCAGCATGACCATCGCATTAGGGCTGATCGCTTTCACTGTGACGTGGCTGATATTCCTGTGGGAGCCGCTGAAGTTCTTCGCCATTCCCGGCCCCGTCAAACTGCAGCGGGTGCACAAGCAAGCGATCAAGCATTTCAAGGTTGGCGCAGAGGCGCGCACCCACGGCCGCACCGGTATTCTCATCTACCTGTCCATGTCCGAACATCGCGCAGAAATCGTCGCGGATAAACCGATCGCCACAAAAGTCTCTGCCGATGTGTGGGGCGAGGCAATGGCCGATATGCTGGTGGAGATTAAAAAGGGCGCGATTGCAGAAGGCATGGCCGCCGGTGTGCGCGATGTAGGCGCGGTGCTCTCCGATCACTTCCCGCGCGCCGACGATGATGAAAATGAGCTTCCCGATAGGCTGATCGAAGTCTAACGCTCTTTCATGAGCGATACTCCACAAGATCCAGACGCCAACCTTCCCGAAGAAATTCATTGGGAAGGCAAATTCATAACCGCCAAAACACGTGGCCGGTGGGAGTATGTGGGCCGTGCACGCGGCATTCGCGCTGCTGCGATCATCGCCATCGACACTGATCCAGACGGCACGCGGCATGTATTGCTGGTTGAGCAATACCGCGTCCCGCTTGGCAAAATCTCCCTCGAAATTCCTGCTGGTCTAATAGGTGATGATGCGGGCGGCGAAGGTGAAGCGGACGAAACAGCCGCTATGCGCGAATTGGAAGAAGAAACCGGCTACCGCGCGGACCGGATGGAAAACCTTGGGCAGTTTTACTCCAGCCCCGGCATGGTCTCTGAAAGCTTTACCCTAATGCGCGCGCATGGCCTGACGAAGGTAAGCGAAGGCGGGGGAACGCCGGGCGAAAACATCACCGTACACCGCATTGCTTTGTCCGAATTGCCGCAATTTGTTGCTGATTGGCGCAAAGCCGGTAATGCAGTGGATGTACGCATGGCGATATTGATGGCCGCGGCGAATGCAGAATATCTTTTGGGAGAACACACATAATGTCCACCACCGCAGGAACCCGCGTTGCCGGTAAACTCGCACTTGTCACAGGCGGAGCACAAGGGCTTGGCCGAGCGCACTCAATCCGTTTGGCGCAAGAGGGCGCACGCGTTCTCGCCACCGATATCAATGGCGAAGGTGCGGCAGACACGGCAGAGATTATCAATGCGGAAATGGGCGCAGGCACAGCTTTCTCCGCCCAGCATGATGTGACCGACCCCGCCAGTTGGGAAGCAGCGGTGGATTCGGCGCGCGACAATCTTGGCGGGCTAAATGTGCTGGTGAACAATGCCGGTATCGGTGTACCGGGCAATATCGAAGCCTGCGATTTTGGCGATTGGCAGCGCTGCTTTGACATTAACGTCAATTCTATCTTCCACGGCTGCCAAAAAGCTTTGCCGCTAATGCGCGAACATGCGCCCGGCTCGATCGTCAATATCAGTTCTATTGCGGGTCTGATCGCGAGCGACACAATGCCCGCTTACAATGCTTCAAAAGCATCAGTCTGGATGCTGTCGAAGAGCATTGCCCTGCACTGCGCGAAGAAGAACATGCAAATCCGCTGCAATTCGGTGCATCCAACCTTTGTTGATACTCCGATCTTGGACGGGACAGCGAAATCTTCAGGGCTCGATAAAGATGTTCTAATGGACAAGCTCGCGCGGCAAATCCCGCTGAAATTCGTGGGCGAACCCAATGATATCGGCAATGCGGTGCTCTATCTGGCCTCTGACGAAAGCCGGTTTATGACGGGCGCTGAGCTGAAACTGGATGGCGGCATAAGCGCGATGTAAAAGAAGAGGGGCCGCGCATTTCTGCTGGCCCCTCCCGGTTTTGACAATTCTGGAACGTGGCCGGTCCGAAAAACCGGGATCCGCTTTTACGTGGCCACGCTATCAGTCGGCAATCAATCCAATTGCGACATAGATTAGGCCAGCTGTTCCGACGCTTACTAGGCCGCCGATGACAAAGCCTACGCGCACTAGCATTGGGTCAACACCAAGATAGTTGCCGATACCGCCGCATACGCCCATCAATTTTGAATTGGACTGGGCGAGGCGGAAATTGCGTGACGGCGTGCCGTTTTGATCGCTCTTCGTAACCTTGCTCATGCTAGCACCGTGAAGCCAGGTGTTGCAGGAACGATTGCAGTGGCAAACATCAGGGCTGAAAGAGCGAGCGCTCCGAACACGCCCATGGCTTGGTTTGAAAAATTGGCAGATGTGAACATTATTGAGTCTCCTGTTTGAGTGGTTGGCAGTGCGATTAAGCAAACACGCCGGTGGTTGTGGCTGGCACAATCGCTGTGGCGAACATCAGAGCTGAAAGAGCCAGCGCACCGAAAGTTGCGATTGCTTGGTTTGAAAAGTTTGAAGTGAAGGTCATGGTAGTATTCCTGTTTGAATAAGCGGCGATGCGATTAAGCGAAGACGCCGGTGGTTGTTGCGGGGATGATTGCAGTGGCCATCAAGACCGAAGAAATAGCGACTGAGAAGATGGCTGCGATGAGCTTGTTGCTGATGTCTGAAGTGGCAGGCATTGGTGTATTCCTTTCAATTTGGGTTCCAGTAAGACCGTCTTGCTGGATGAACTATGCAATGCAGAGGGTGTGCCAGTTTTGAAAAATGGCGGAATTCTGCGGTTTTTTGACTTTTCGAGATTTACAACCCGTTCATCAATCCGAAAGATTGGTGAAATATCCTAACATTCGGGATTGGTGATTTCGTCAATGCCGACATGGCCAATTTCGCAGTCAATGCCTATCTGGTTACACCATGGCGTTAGACCGCATCATTCTGGCCGATTTTCGCAACCACGCAGACACTGCGCTGGATGACACGCGCGCGTTTAATCTGCTTGTGGGTGAGAATGGCGCGGGCAAAACCAACGTGCTTGAAGCTTTGTCTCTGCTTGCGCCCGGGCGTGGATTGCGGCGTGCGCCTTTGCCAGAGATGGCGGGACAGGGCCGCTCTGGCGGTTTCACTATCGGAGCATCCTTACGCGAACAGGGCCATGAAAGCGCGCGCATCGGCACAGCGGTAGAGCCCGACCAACCCAAGCGGCGCATTGTGCGGATCAATGGCGCAGCTGCCAGCGCAGCAAGTCTGGGCGAATGGGTGGCGATGGGCTGGCTGACACCGGCGATGGACGGGCTGTTTACCGACAGCGCAGGCGCACGGCGGCGTTATATGGACCGCTTGGCCCTTGCCGTCGATCCTTCCCATGCGCGCAATGCCTCCCGCTATGAAACGGCAATCCGTGAACGTAACAAGCTGCTGGAAGACAATGGAGAGGCGCGCTGGCTTGATGCCATTGAGGCTCAAGCGGCAGAATTTGGCGCGAGCGTAAGCGCATCCCGCATGGCGCTACTGAATGCTCTATCGGATGAGCTTTCCGCCCTGCCCGATGAACCCTTTGCCAAGCCGATCCTAACATACCGCGCTGGCGGACCCACGGAATTTGATGCCTTACGCGAGGAATTGAACAGGTCACGCGGGCGCGACCGGTCCGCTGGGCGCACGCTTACCGGCCCGCACCGCGATGAATTGGAAGTAGTGATGACTGGCAGCGGACAGCCAGCTGCCAATTGCTCAACCGGTGAACAGAAAGCGATGTTGATTGCAATCACCCTTGCTCATGCGACACTCTCCTCAGAAGGACGCCCCGGCGTTTTACTGCTTGATGAAGTCGCCGCTCATCTGGATGAGGTCCGCCGTGCGGCACTGTTTGACCGTTTACGCCAAGGGCGCGCGCAGGTTTGGTTCACCGGCACAGAAACTGCGCCTTTTGCAGAGATTTTGGACGAAGCTGCCGTCTGGCGGGTCAGTGATGGAACGCTAGAGCGTTTGTAATTTACTCCGCTTTCTCTGGCCCAGAGACGGGAAGCGCACCCTCAACCGTTTCCAAAGTCGCGGCAACCAATTGCTCGATACCCTCAGGCGTGGGGTGAATACGGTCAGACTGAAACAGCTCTGGCGAACGGTAGATGCTCTCTAGGAAAAACGGCACAAGGTCGGCATCATATTGCTTGGCCAAATCACCATAGAGCCCATCAAACTTTGCCTGAAATTCAGGTCCGTAATTGGGCGGTGCGCGCATGCCCATCAACAAAGCATCAATATCGCGCTTTTTCAGTTCAGCCAGCATTGCATCCAGATTTTCACGCGTTTCGTCAGGCGAAAGCCCGCGCAGCAGATCATTCCCGCCCAGCTCAACGATCACCAGATCCGGCTGCGTTTCTTGCGCGTCCAGAGTAAAGGCGAAACGCTGCAAACCTGCCGCCGTCGTATCGCCGGAAACGCCCGCATTGGTTACGGCTGCATTGATCCCTTTTGCGCGCAGAGCATTCTGCAAAATAGCCGGATAAGCCTCTGCTTGGTCGACGCCGTACCCTGCAAACAGACTGTCACCAAAGGCCAGCACATTGACAGGCTCGCCCATTACGGGAACGTCCATATCGGCGGTAGGATCGGCGGAGGGATCGGCGGCCTCAGTAGCCTGTTCCGAAGCGCTGCTATCGCAAGCGGCCAAGGATACAGCCAATACCAAGCCAATAAAAATGCGGCCTATGCCTTTTGTCATGCGTAACTCTTCCCATATTCCAGCAAGTTCGGGTTTCTAAACCGAGCCTACCCATTTAGAGCCGATATCTCGACCCCTTTATTTATGCGAGCCAAAGACAAAACTGTGCCCTCAACAAATCAGACTAAAACTCTCGCCATTAGCGCCCGCAATCTGACCCTAACGCTGGGCAGTGATGCCGCGCCGGTCGACATCTTGCGCGGGATCGATCTCGATATTGGCACGGGCGAAGTCGTCGCCCTGCTCGGCCCATCGGGTTCCGGCAAAAGCTCGCTTATGGCGGTTCTCTCAGGGCTAGAACGCGCAACGGGCGGAACGCTGAATGTCGCAGGCGCAGATTTCACCAACATGGATGAAGATGGGCTGGCGCAGTCACGGCGGGGCCGGATCGGGATTGTGTTGCAATCGTTCTACCTGCTGCCGACGATGACCGCGACAGAGAATGTCGCGACGCCGATGGAATTGAACGGTGAAGCCGGCGCGGCATCTCGCGCCTCCGCCGAATTGGAAGCGGTGGGACTTGGTCACCGGACCGGTCATTACCCCACGCAATTGTCCGGCGGTGAACAGCAACGCGTTGCCATCGCGCGGGCTATCGCGCCGCGTCCGCAATTGATCTTTGCCGACGAGCCAACCGGCAATCTGGATGTGGCGACGGGCGATGAGATTATCGAGCTTTTGTTTGCCCGCCGTGCTGAAACGGGCGCGACATTGCTAGTCATCACGCACGATCCGAAACTGGCAGAGCGCTGCGACCGGATCATCACAATGGCGGATGGCGTGATCGCCTCTGACACTGCCGCGAAATGAGCGTCAAAGACACATCAGGCTTAAGCTGGGGCGCGGCGTGGACAATTGCGCGGCGCGATCTGAACGCGCGGTTTAAAGGGCTCCGCCTGCTGCTCGTCTGTATCTTCCTTGGCACAGCAGCGCTGGCCGCAATTGGCACGCTGACAGCAGCGATTGAGCGTGAGCTTGGCAGCCGCGGACAAGTGCTGCTTGGCGGCGATATTGAAATAGAGGTTTCTCAGCGCGACCTCACCGCTGAAGAAAAAGAAGCGCTCGCATCTTACGGCACAGTGTCGGGCGGCACCCGCCTGCAAGCGATCCCCAATACCGGCGATGCCGCTGCACCCGCTGGGCTTAAAGCGGTTGATGAGAACTGGCCGATGTATGGCGAGTTCGCTCTCACCGATGGCCGCAAAACCGGCGCACCGAAAGCGGGCGAGGCATGGCTAGAACAGGGCGCGCTCGACCGGCTTGGCATTGAAGTCGGCGATACGTTCACTGTCGGCACGGCCAAGCTAACCGCCGCTGGCGTAATCGCGAATGAGCCGGATAAATTATCAGAAGGGTTTCAGCTCGCCCCGACCATTATCGTGGCCGAAAACTTACCCGGTGATGCTGGGCTAACGGCCCCCGGCGCTTTGTATGAAAGCAAATACCGCGTCCGCTTTGACGGCAATGCTGATCCCAAAGATGTCGAAGAAGCATTGGAAGAACAATTCCCCGAAAGCGGTTTTGACTTCCGCACGCGAGACCGTGCTTCCCCCGGTGCGGACCGGTTCGTTGGGCGTATGGGAGAGTTTCTAACGCTGGTCGGCCTTGCCGCATTGGTGATCGCAGGGATCGGCATAGGCGGCGGCGTATCATCCTATCTTGAGGCGCGCCGGACCAGCATCGCCACGCTGAAAGTTTTGGGCGCATCATCGCGCGATATTTCCCGTATTTACGCGCTGCAAATCGGCGCGGCGGCACTGGTTGGCTCAGTCGCTGGATTGATCGTGGGCGTCGCGGCAACGCCATTCCTTGGCTTTGCATTGCAAGGATTGCTGCCGGTTGAAGGCGGCTTGGTAGTCGATGCAGGCGCGCTGATCCGTGCGGCCTGTTTTGGTCTGCTGGTTGCTCTGGTGTTTGCCATTACGCCTTTGATGCGGGCTCGCAGTTTCCCCGCAATGGCATTGATGCGCGCACGCGCTGCGCCGCTATCCAAAGACAAGGCTGCATGGCCATGGGTCGGCGGCGGATTGCTGGCGATTATCGCTTTGGTCCTGCTGACAAGTTCCAATGCTCTGATTGCCGGCGGGTTCTTAGCCGGAGCTGCGGGATTGCTAATCCTGCTCGCATTGCTGGGCCGCGCAGTCACTTGGGGCGCGAAGAGACTTGGCCGCCCATCCAATCCGCTGCTGCGCAATGCGCTTGCCAATTTGCACCGCCCTGGCGCGCCAACCGGCTCGCTTGTGACTGCATTGGGCTTTGGATTGGTATCTTTCGTCCTGCTCGCTGCGATCCAATCCAGCCTTAACGGCAATATCGTGAGCAGCGTTCCGCAAGAAGCTCCCGATTTCGTAGTGCTCGATATTCCGCGTGACAAAATCGACCAGTTTGAAAACCTAGTGGCACAAACCGATCCGAATGCCGCCATTCGCGCTGTGCCAACATTGCGCGGCTCCATCCTCGCTTATGGCCAGAAAGACGCGATGATCCGCGTGTCGGAATTGGAAGAAATTCCCGATGGCGCATGGGCGCTGCGCGGCGAGCGCGGCTTAAGCTATTCAGACACTGTGCCAGAGGGCAATAGTATCATCGATGGCGACTGGTGGAGCGCTGACTATGACGGCGAGCCGCTTGTCTCAATCCAGAAAGACACTGCCGATTCCATCGGATTGAAAGTTGGCGACTATATTACAGTTGGCATTCTGGGGGTTGAGCGCACAGCGAAAGTCGCCAATTTGCGATTGCTGGAATGGGAAAGCATGACGTTCAATTTCGTTTTTGTCTTCAGCCCGAATGCACTGGCAGATGCGCCGCACAACCTCACCGCCACGGTTGATCTTGCAGAAGGGACGCAGACCGGATCACTCTTGCAGAACTTGGTGCGCGAATTCCCATCAAGCTCCGCTATCGAAGTGGGTGATGTGCTGGTTCAAGCACGCGAGATTCTTGGACAAGTTAGCCTTGCCACCTTTGCCGCGGCATCGGTTGCCGTGCTGGCCGGTCTAGCCGTGCTGATGGGCGCGATTGCCGCAGCGCGCGCGGCCCGCATGTATGACACGGTGGTGATGCGCGTCCTTGGTGCGAGCCGCCGCCAAATCCTGCTCATGCAGTTGGCGGAGTACGGCTTTCTTGCCCTGCTGCTGGCAGGCGTAGCATTGGGCGTGGGAACCGGCCTAGCGTGGCTAGTCATCACGCAATTGTTCGAATTTGATTGGCTGCCCAATTGGGGCGAGATCCTTGCCGTGCTTGGCCTTGGCCTAGTTCTGGTCGTTGCCTTTGCCCTGGGCGGATCACTGCCACTGCTAAAGGCAAAGCCTTCGCAAGCGCTGAGAGAGCTCTAAACCCTCCCACGCGTGCGGATGCGGCGTTATTAGACGAAAGTCTCTTCCAAGCCCTCTGCCTCGGTCCCGGAAATTTCTGAGTGAACAGCGGCAAAAATTGCTGTTGTGAAAGCAGCTATTACAGACATCACCAGCAGAAAAACCAGCCCGACACCGGCAAACACACCGATCATGCTGCCAATATCGGCCGCGCCAAAATCGTCGACTCCGCCTGACCCGATGCCCGCCATCGCCCCCATCATCACGCCGCCCATCAGCAGCGATAGGATAAACACAAGCACCATCAATATGACAAAGAAGATGATGAGGATCAGGAATATCTTCAGCCCGCTCCCCTTAGTCATCTGCCAGCTACGCGTGATTGCCGTGATCGGATTGCGCACGCCGTCCACGCCAACCACGGGAAAGACTAGGCACAGCCGGCAAGTCAGAAAGACCATTGCAGCTAGCAGCAAAAGGGGAAGGATCGCCAATGCCCCGCCGCCGTCGCCAAGTGGTCCGTCTGCGAATAGAGAAAATGGCAGGGCAATCACAAAGCCGCCGATCAGAAACAATAGGAATACACCCATCAATGTCAGTCCGCCGGTAAAACCAGTAGTAAATGATGTGCCAAAGTCGCCTGATGTTAGCCGCGATCCCATGGAGGCCATAGATGCCATTTGCGCACCAGAAATGTAGAAACTGATCAGATAAACCAGTCCAATTCCGATCCCCAATCCTGCGCCCATCGCGCCAAAGTCAGGGTCCGCGCCGCCAAAACTGCCGCTCAACAATCCGCCACCACCAACGGCAAAGATAAGGCCAAAGCTCACCGCATAGGACAGGATGGTAAAAATCAACCACAGTCCGGCCAATTTCAATGCCCGCTTGCCGAACATTTCAATGCCGGTCGAAAACACATTGCCTACACTAATCGACATACCCACCCCGTCTAATGCTACCTAAACCCAATGCTTGTGCTGGTTACTCGAACACATCCGCATTAGTGGAGTTCTTTGGATCTTCGCCGTAACTGTTGGGGCCGCGTGTACCTTCAAGGCACATGAACACCAAAACAATCAAACCGCCAATGAAGGGTATAAAGCCTAACAAAAGCATCCAGCCCGATTTGTCCTGATCATGGAACCGGCGCACTTGGACAGCGATCCCGGGAATGACGAACAGCCCCAGAAAAGCCAATGTAAACAGGGTCATAACAATGGAACCAAAAACGCCGCCGCCGTCCGGATCGAGGGCGCCAGTTACACCCAGCACCATGCCCATCGCGAACATCACGATGACTTGAAATAGGACAAACATCCAATATTCTTTGCGGCGCGATCTTCCTGAAAAATCGGCGTACCGCTTAATCGGCATTAACATATATTCCATTGAATTTTCCCCTCACCAAGAATTTGTGAAGGCAATCGACCATATTTGTGCTGCCGATGCAAGCGGGCCCACGAATAGAGCGATCAAAAGCATCAAAGAAAAGGGGCCCTGCATCGCTGCAAGGCCCCTGATTTATTCGGCTAGTGTCTAAGTAAGGCTTAGAACTTAAAGCGAACCAATGCGCCATAGGTGCGCGGTGCGCTTGGGTAGCCTGAGACGGTACCGGCCTGCGCCACACCATCGAACACGGTCGAGATGTATTGATCGTCAAGCAGGTTACGGCCCCAAATGCCGACCTCTACGCCATTTTCCATCGCAAAGGTCATCGAACCGTTCACTAGGTTCACTTCGCGGCGGAAAATCTCGGTGTTACCCAAAGCTGCGTTGAAGGTTGGCAGACCGTTGTTGATATCGGTGTTGCTTTCATGATTGTAATCAATCCGCGTGATCAAGCGATTGCCGGTTGAACCAAAGTCATGCGTGTAAGTCGCCGATGTAGCGATAGCCCATGCCGGAATACCAGCGGGACGAACGCCCGTCAGATCGCCAAGCACACTGCCCGGGAAATCATCAAACAACGGATCAAGATGGGTTGCCGCAAAAGTCAGCAACAGACCATCAGTTGGCTGAATTTTTACATCCATTTCGAAACCTTGGACCGATTGCTGACCCGCATTTTGCAGAGCGAAACCAGTGCCTGTGAACGCAAGGCTTTGGAAACCTTCGATCGTTTGGTCAAAGATCGCGAGGTTCACGCTAAGGCCATCCCACTGACCTTTCAGGCCAATTTCGTAAACTTCAGCATTTTCTGGACCAGCAAAACGCGAACCGGTTGAAAGGTTCGGAATGGCCAGACCAGCATCAAGGATCGGCGATGAAGGTGCCGCGAAAGTTGATCCGCCCGGTCCAGCAGTAAAGTCTGCATTTGATGGACGGCTGTCGCGCGACAGGTTCACCGAGCTGGCCTTAAAGCCGGTTGCATAGCTGGCATAGATGTTGATTTCAGGTGAAATCTCATAGGCTGCACGGATCAGATATGTCAGCTTATCATCGCGTGTCCGGCCATCTTCGACAGCGTTCGGGATGGTCAGGAATGGCGGCTGAAACTGGAAACCAGACAAAGGCAGCAGCGTATTCACTGCCGGATTGGTTGCCGCACCCAGCAATGCATCCTGGTTTGCCTGCGGAAGCGCTTGGAATTGATCCCGCGTTGTTACCGTTCCGCCTGATGCCAAAGTGATGAACGCATCAACCAGATTGACCTGACCCAATGGATCGGGGCTGACCTGAGCAAGCGCAAAGTCCTTCTTATCGTCAGTATAGTTGAACCCGCCTGTCAGCACGAGGCCGTCAAACGGTTCAAAATCCACCGTACCGAAGATCGAATAGGATGTGTTATCCATGCTGAACGTTTCTTGGCTCAGCAGCGGAGTGAGGAAGATGCTTTCCTGCGGCAAGCCAAGGGCAGCCTCGACACCGTTGAACACGCTAGGCGCGCCGGTCAGAACGTCAACAGGGTTTCCGCCAGCCAGCAATTCAAACACATCGCGGATGTCGTCGCCATTTTGAATGGCGCTATCTTGTGTGATGCTTTCATCGAAATAGAAACCGCCGAGCAAGAAGTTAACCGGGCCATCAAAGTCCGAAGCAATCCGGATTTCCTGCGTGAAGGTTTTGGCTTCTTGATCGCGTGTTTCTGTCGCAAGCGAGGCGCTTGAATAATCAATGTCTGACAGGAAGAAGTTTTCAAGCTTCCGATATGATGTGATCGACGTCACAGAAATTGGACCGGTTGACCAATCAATCTGACCCGAAACGCCGTAATTCTTCACTTCATTGGTCGGCACAAAGTTCAAGAATGCGTCATAGCTGAACCGGTCGGTGCTGATCTGTCCGCCAACAGCATTAATAGCGCCGGTAACAGGGCCGGAAACTAATGTGGTCACCTGACAGCAAACCTCGTCAATTTCAGAATAGTCGCCGATGAGGCGGACTTTCAGATCAGGCGTAGGCTCAATCAAAAGCTGACCGCGCGCTGACCAGCGATCGCGGTTGTTTTGCTCTTCACCAAGGTTGACGATGTTCGCATAACCATCGCGCTTGTTGATGCTTCCATCGAGGGAGAATGCGACGTTATCGGTGATCGGGCCGGTAACATCGGCTTTTACAACAACAGCGTTGAAATTGCCGTAGCTTGCTTCAACTGCGCCGCCAAATTCAAATTGCGGTTCGCGGGTCACAACCGAGATAACACCGGCTGATGCGTTCTTACCAAACAATGTTGATTGCGGTCCGTTCAGAACTTCAATCCGTTGAACATTGGAAAGATCCGACAAAGCCGCAGCAGAACGCGAACGGAATACACCGTCGATAAATACGCCGACAGATGGCTCAATGCCGAAATTGTTATCGCCGTTACCGAAACCGCGAATGATGAAAGTCGATGCAGACGATGTTTGCAGCTGGCTAACGCGCAGCGATGGGGCAACCGTTTGCAGGTCGAGCACATCGCGAATTTGCGCTTGCTCAAGAACTTCACCCGAAGTCACCGAAACAGAAATCGGTGTTTCTTGCAGTGTTTGCTCCCGCTTAGTCGCGGTCACGATAATTACGTTGGAATCTTCAAATTCTTCCTCTGCTGCATCTTCGGCAGCTTGAGCATGTGCGACGCCTGGAAGGGTAAGGGCTGCTACAGCCGCGCCCGAAAGCAAGGTAAAGCGGGCCTGGCCGTTGAGGCCGGTCTTAATAGAACTCATTGATATTCCTCTCACAAAATCCTCGATACCCATACGCTCCCCACGCGCGAAGGCCTCTTGGCCATGGGATCGAATGCGCGGTTATTAAAGCTCCCTATCAATTCAGACAAGTTTCAAAAGCACGCCCGCACGCGCCGCCTGTCATTGTTGCTGGTTAGCCACACTTGCGCCCCATCCACCACGCGCCTTGTGGCGAAGGCCCGCTTGCGCTAGGCGCGCGGCATATTGTGCGGCGCAGCAGAGAATTGCTGTTTCCAGCCGCGATCACTCTTGAAAGCAAAATTATGACTGACACATTGCGTAACATCGCAATCATCGCACACGTTGACCACGGCAAGACTACATTGGTTGACCAATTGTTCCGCCAATCGGGCACTTTCCGTGAAAACCAACGGATCGAAGAGCGCGCGATGGATTCAGGCGATCTGGAAAAAGAACGCGGGATCACCATTCTTGCCAAATGCACCAGCGTAGAATGGGGACATGACGGCGAAACAACCCGCATCAACATCGTTGATACACCGGGTCACGCCGATTTCGGCGCAGAGGTTGAGCGTATTCTCAGCATGGTCGACGGCGTTATCCTGCTTGTCGACAGCGCAGAAGGCGCAATGCCGCAAACCAAATTTGTTACCGGTAAAGCGCTGGCACTGGGCCTAAAACCCATCGTCGTTGTCAATAAAATCGACCGTCCTGATGGCCGCCCGCAAGAAGTACTGGACGAAGTGTTTGACCTGTTCGCCTCACTCGATGCAACCGACGAACAATTGGACTTCCCATCTTTGTGGGCATCGGGCCGCGATGGCTATGCCAGCAATGATGAAGCAGCACGCGAAGGAACGCTCGATCCGCTGTTTAAACTGATTACCGATCACGTGCCCTCACCCGGCCTAGACGCCGACGGACCATTTAGCTTCCTTGCAACCTTGCTTGACCGCGACAATTTCATGGGCCGCGTGCTAACCGGCCGCGTCCAATCGGGTAAGCTGAAAGTCAACGATCCGATCCACGCCATCGATATGGACGGCAATGTCGTTGAGGTGGGCCGCGCAACCAAGCTGATGAGTTTTGACGGGCTTGAGCGCGTGCCGGTTGAAAGCGCGCAAGCTGGCGACATTATCGCTCTTGCAGGACTTGAAGAAGCGACCGTTTCCAACACAATTTGTGATCCATCTGTGACAACGCCGATTGAGGCCCAGCCGATTGATCCGCCAACGCTCGCCATGCGCTTTGCCGTCAACGACAGCCCGCTTGCCGGACTAGAAGGCGATAAAGTTACCAGCCGAATGATCCGCGACCGTTTGGCCCGCGAGGCTGAAACCAATGTCGCCATCCGCGTGACTGAAAGCGCCGATAAGGATAGTTTTGAAGTTGCTGGCCGCGGCGAATTGCAATTGGGCGTTCTGATTGAAACCATGCGCCGCGAAGGATTTGAACTGGGCATTTCGCGCCCGAAAGTTCTCTTCCGTGAAGAAGGCGGCGAACGGCTTGAGCCATATGAAACCGTTGTCATCGATGTGGATGATGAACACAGCGGCACTGTGGTTGAGAAAATGCAGAAGCGTAAGGCTGATCTTACCGAAATGCGCCCATCGGGCATTGGCAAGACCCGCATCACCTTCTCCGCCCCATCGCGCGGGCTAATCGGCTATCACGGCGAGTTTCTGTCTGACACGCGCGGCACTGGCATTATGAACCGCTTGTTTGAGAAATACGGCCCTTACAAAGGCGCCGTTGGCGGACGCAATAACGGCGTGCTGATCTCAAATTCAGATGGCGACACCAATGCTTACGCTCTCAACATGCTGGAGGAACGCGGCGAAATGTTCGTTGGCGCCACGGTCAAAGTGTATGAAGGCATGGTCATCGGCGAAAATGCCAAGCCCGATGATTTGGAAGTGAACCCGATGAAAGCGAAACAGCTTTCTAACGTGCGTTCCTCGGGCAAGGATGATGCCATCCGCCTAACCCCGCCGCGCCGTATGACGCTAGAACAATCCATCGCTTACATCGATGATGATGAGATGGTCGAAGTCACGCCAAAGAGCATCCGCCTGCGCAAATCGGCCCTGTGCCCGCATGAGCGCAAAAAGATGAAGCGTAAGAAAGAAGCAGGTTAATGTTTGTCGTTTGAATACAATACAGGATGAAAAATAACTGACCAATTAGCTCGCGAAATGGTGGAGGTTAGTTATGCACGGTAAGTATTCAATTCTAAAACTGGCGGGGTTGACTGCTGGGCTTATTGCTGCGCTGGGCGTGTCCGCCGCAGCTCACAATTACGAACACACCTCATGGCGATTATCAGTCGCCGCCGTTGGTCAAGAACAAGCTGAACTTAGTACCTTGGTCAATACCACCGTGTCTGTTTTGGAAAGCGATGCATTTTTTCGCAATCTAAAGGATGGAGTTGATCAAAGCGATATTATTGCGCGCGACTTTAAAGTTGTGAGCGGTGCTGAGGTTCCGGTCCCAATTTCAGTTGAGGAGCTGACCTCTATCCTCCAATTCAAACAATCGGGAATGTGGAAATTTCGGCAATCTGTGACCCTAATGGGAACTTATTGGAACCAAGGCCCAATGTATATTGGGCAATGTTCAAATCCAGCCGGACCGAGCCCACTCCCATGTAAAAGGGCAAAATTCACAGATAATAACACCAACCAGTTTGCAACAAATCGAGCAATAAAGCCAGGTGAAGACACTCTTTTGGAAATCCTCATTGGACGCGAGCTACACAAACGATATTTGAAAGACGACCCGTTTAAGAAATCCTGCGCAATCAACACCCTCTCTCACGAAATTCTTCATGGGTTCGCTCCAGACACGGGCAAAATCCATACAACTTATTTCAGAGACACCGATGCAAATGGACAGCGTTTCAATAGCCAATCCCCGCTCGCCACCTATTACGTTGGGTCTGTCGCACAATGCACATGGCTGCAACGCAAAGGTCTGGTGGGCAATACCAAAACGGAATTGCGCACTTGCCTCGCCCGCTATGGAACAAATGAATTTTTGAGCAATCAGTGTGACGATTAGTAACGTTTTCAATAGGCATAATTAACGCTCAGTTGTCTTGCGCGATTGGCTTGCTCTACCTAGACCCTCCCCAATCGGACCGGATTGATGAGAGACCTATTCATGCGCTTACCCGTTTTATTTGCAGCCGCCGCCGCGCTCAGCTTGGGCATTGGCGCTTGCAAACCCGTGCCCGGCGCTTCCTCTGGTGATGCGGCCTCCAACCCCGGTGATACAATCGCTGCGGGCGGGCGTCCTGTTGGCGAAGCGTGGTCGCGCAGTCCGGTGATCGCGCAAAACGGTATGGCGGCCACCGCCCATCCGCTCGCCACGCAAATCGCTCTCGATATTCTGAAAGATGGCGGCAGCGCGGTGGATGCGGCGATTGCAGCGAATGCTGCGCTTGGCCTAATGGAGCCAACTGGCAACGGCATTGGCGGCGATTTGTTCGCGATTGTCTATGATCCGGCGAAGGATGAGCTGGTGGGCCTGAATGGTTCGGGCCGCTCGCCTGCGGGTCAAACGCTCGATCAGCTAAAAGCAAAATTGAACGGCGCAGATGCTCTGCCTGCCGTTGGTCCTCTGCCCATCACCATCCCCGGCACGGTTGATGGCTGGTTTGAATTGCATGGCCGATACGGCAAGCTTCCCATGGCCCGCGTGCTTGCGCCAACGGTCAGCTATGCGCGCGAAGGGCATCCGGTTGCGCCGGTTATCGCCATGTATTTGGACCGCTCGCTAAAAGCATATGAAAGCCGTCAGAAAGACACGCCGTTCGACTTTTCCAATGCGCGCGCAACGTGGTTTGCCGATGGAGCGCCAAAGGCTGGCGATGTCTTCAAAAACCCCGATCTGGCGAACACTTTGGAAACCATCGGACGCGGCGGACGCGATGTTTTTTACAAAGGCGCTTTGGCCCAGACCATGGTCACTTACCTGCAAGAACAGGGCAGCGCATACACTTTAGAAGACTTCGCCGCGCATGAAAGCGAATGGGTCGATCCGGCCTGCGCCATGTATAAAGACGGATATGAATTGTGCGAACTTCCGCCAAACGGCCAAGGCTTTGCCGCGCTACAAATGGTCAATATCCTTAAAAACAAAGACCTATCGAAACTTGATCGCGGATCACCAGAGCTGATCCATTTTGTGACCGAGGCAAAACGCCTCGCCCATGCGGATGTCGCGCGTTTTTACGCAGACCCTGATTTTGCCGGATTGCCAACCGAACTGCTCACCGATGAATATGGCAAGGAACGTTTCGACTTGATCGATCCGCGCAGCGCCACACCGGAATTTATGCCGGGCGATCTGGAAGTCGCACCCAAGCTAGAAGGCGAAGGCGACACGACCTACCTTACTGTCGTTGATAAAAACGGCATGATGGTCAGCCTAATCCAATCCAATTATCGCGGAATGGGCGGCGGCTTAACGCCCGACGGATTGGGCTTTATGTTCCAAGATCGCGGCGAATTGTTCAGCCTCGATCCTGAACATCCCAATGCTTATGAACCATCAAAGCGCCCGTTCCACACGATCATTCCTGCCTTCGTCAAACGTGACGGGAAACCCTACATGACGCTGGGTCTGATGGGCGGCGGTATGCAGCCGCAAGGCCACGTTCAAGTGCTGATAAATCTCGTGGATTTCGGTATGAACTTGCAAGAAGCCGGCGATGCTGCGCGCATCAATCACGATGGCGGACGCCAACCAACGGAAGCCCTTAAAGGTGAGGCAAAAGACCCGCGCGGCACTCTCAACGTTGAACCCGGCATTCCAGAGGCCACGGTTAAACGCCTGCGCGCAATGGGCCACAATGTCGAAGTGGTCAGCAACGGCATCATGTTTGGCGGGTATCAGGCGATTGCCCGCGATCCGGAAACCGGCGTTCTGACCGGAGCGACAGAGATGCGCAAAGACGGACAAGCAGCGGGATATTAAGTCATAAGCTTTTTTGCAAAGCGCCTGTAACCTTTTCACGCATAGCGCCGAACACTCTGATGAGCGCCGCGCATAATCCGCGCTCGGCAAAGATTTTCGTGAGGGAAAACAGATGTTTCGTATTATTTCAATTATAGCAGTGATCGTCGGCATTCTCGCCGCAGCCACTCAGCTAACCGCCAAATCAGAAGCACCGGGCTGGCAGAATTATTCCGCCAAAGGTTTCTCAACCGCGCAAAGTTCAGGCAAAACCATTGTCGTTGATGTCTATGCCACATGGTGCCCAACCTGCCGCGCACAAGCACCGATCTTGGACGAATTGCGCGCTGAAAAAGCATCGAAAGATGTGATCTTTGTGAAGGTCAATTTCGACGATCACAAGGCCTTCCTTCGCGCCAATCGCATCCCGCGCCAGTCAACCGTTCTAGTCTTTAAGGGCAGAAAAGAAGTCGCGCGCTCGATCGCTCAAACCAATCGCAGCGCATTGCGAAAAGCCGTTCTAAGCGCGCTTTAAGAACCCGCCATGACCACCAGTCTGCTGCTTGCCTTCGTCGCCGGTCTGGTGACGATCCTTAACCCCTGCGTGCTGCCTTTGGTGCCGATACTCATCACATCGGCGCTGGGTAAAAGCAGGATGGGCCCGCTGGCATTGGCGGCGGGATTGGTCACCAGCTTTACCCTGTTCGGCTTTGGCGTGATCGCCTTTGGCTATTCCATCGGCCTGAATGAACAAGCGATCCGCATCGGCGCAGGTGGGCTGCTACTACTCGCAGGTATCGTATTGCTGATCCCGCGATTGCAGGCAGCGTTAAGCGCAATTGCCGCGCCCATTTCCAACTTTGGTCACGCGCGTCTTGGCAAAGTATCGGGCGACGGTGCAGGCGGACAATACCTCGTCGGCCTGCTGCTCGGCGTGGTATGGGCGCCCTGCGTTGGGCCAACATTGGGCGTAGCGATTGCCGCGGCTAGCGTGGGCGATGATCTGTTCATAAGCTTCATCACATTTCTGGTGTTCGGATTGGGCGTTGCCGCATCCATCCTGATCTTTGCCTATGGATCACGCAGAGCGATGCGCGACCGCAGCAAAGCCATGCAAACAATTGCCAAATACGCCAAGCCAGCGTTCGGCATCAGCCTGCTGCTGGTGGGCATGTTTGTGATCACTGGTTTGGATAAGGTGATCGAAACCGCGCTACTCGACATTCTGCCGCAAAGTGTGGTGGAGTTTACGACGAGATTCTGACTGCGCGTCTGCTCAAACTATTGCACCGTCAGCGTCGCCATTGCGCGATCATTTTCATTGCGGTTTGAACGGTCAAAATTGATCTCTGCATCGATCAACTGCTCTGACTGATCCGCACGCCCGAAGTTTCGGATCAGCCGCACCATGACCCGGCTTGGTCCATTAGGATTGATCCGGTCGCCGCTATAGCCATGCGCTCGCACGATATAGTCGCCTTCCAATGCGCGTTTCAGCAGATATTCGCCCGGCCCATAACCTGTCTCTTCATGGGCGGACATCTTGCCGCCAATGGCGGTTAGTTGATTGGTATAGCCGGAACCTTCGCTGGTCGGCTCTGTCACCCATAAATCAATGTAAGAGGCTGCATCGGTCCATTCGCTTACAACGCGAACATCCATATCCATCAGTGCAACTAGGCGTTTGTCCAGCGACCATTTGCCGTTTGCTGCATCGATAATCGGGATGAGCTGATTGGCCTCCATCAAAGCAGTGGCCTCAATCCCTTTATAACTATTGGTGAACTGGTCCAAAGCCACACTTTTCAGCATCGCAAACGCCCGTTCCAAATCATCACGCTTTGCACTGCCTGACAGAGTTTCCGCACGCCGTGCCAGAGCCAATGCCAGCGCACGCTTAGGCTGCGGGCGATATTCTGTCGTCGCCGCCAAAGCCTCATACAAAGCGATCGCGGCATCATATTCGCCATCACGCAGCAGGCGAAAAGCGGCAATCTGCCGCGTTTCATCATTGCTGGTTGGCAGATCAAGCGCTGACAAAAGCAGCTCGCGCGACAGCGCCGCCTCGCCGCGCAGACGGAACCATTCCGACACATCCATATAAAATACTGGCAATTTGCCATAGGCAAGCTCCTGCTCCGCCAAAACGGTCAGGCGGGCATCAGGCGCTGCCTCATCCAAAGCTTTGAGATAGGGCTGATCGGACAGAACATCTTCTAACTTAATTGCGACTTCGCGGCCCTGCGCATCTTTGCCATTGAGTGCGGTGAGAGAAACTGGCGTTTCTTGAAGATCGCTGGTCCTGCGGCTTCCGGTAACGATGATCACATTTTCCTCTTCTTCTGGCGCATTGGACGAAGCAACGACCCCTGCATCAGCAGCAACACCGCCCGCTTCGGCAACTTCTTCCACCGCACCCTCAGTAGGAGAGGGCGGTGCGGGAGCCATCATCGCTGGCGGGGGAGGAGGTGATGATGATGGAGGAGGCGGCAAGTTGCCTTGCGAAGAACCAGCGTCTTGCAAAGCGGCCAATTTCGTCCGCGCAGCATCCAAATCAAAGTCACGCTCCCACCATTCTTTGGCCTCTTCCCATTGTTCCAGAACATTTTCAAAATGCTTAGCGCGCAAGTCCGCGCGCTCCTCATCGAAATCAGCTTTCTCCTCGGTATATTCCTCTACCCATTCCTCGTTAAAGCGGTCGGGCGGGGTCAATTCAGCGGCGATATATTGCCGCGGTGTTTCCAGCACCAAAAACGCCATTGTCGGGCTGGCCACCTGATAACGCTGCGCCATTTTGCGCATCGCATCGCGGTCATCAGGATCATCGGAAAGGCGCGCAACCTGCTCGCTCGCCCATAAAACACCCGCTCCATCATGGCGTGCAGAGGCATCGCGGTCGACTTGATAAACCCGTTTGCGGTCCCGCTGCGCAACACCTGACAGGCGCACAGTCAATTCGTTCCATTTGGGCATTTGGCCCACCACTTTCAGCCGGCCCGGGCTGGTCGCCACATTGCGAAACTTCACCCGCCGCCCATCAGCATCGCGGATAGAAATTACGGACAATGGCAATTGGTTCATCGCCTGCGCGGTCTGTGCCAAATTGTCTGCTGTTAAGAACAATGTCGTACCGCCGCTATCGCGCGCCAATTGATCAAGGTTTGCTCCATCAATTGCATCTCCGGAGGCCACAATCATAAGTGGGCAATCTGGCGCAAATTCAGCCTTACGGTCTATTGTTGAACCGCCGTCACTGAATAGGATGCACAGATCTGCCTCAACCATATCGCGATCATCCAGCCCCGCGAATGATGTCGCGCCGCGATATTTGGCACCTGCTAAATGGGCATCAACTGCCGCAAAATCATCGAAAGTGGCAAAGTCTGGGCTATCGCTGGCAAAGCGTACAATATCGACTGATTGCGGGGAAAGATCGGTCAAAACCTCTCCCAGCAACGCACGCTCTTCGTTCAGCAGGGCATCGCGGCGCGAACGCGAACGATCCCAATAGATGCGAATGCGTTCGACATCCTCGCTCGCCAACGGCTTGGCCGTGACCGCATCATCCAGCGCAAAATAGGTCTCGCGCGCATTGTGGGTGCTTGTCTGCGCTTTGCTGCGTAATTCAACAGCTGTGATGGTCAAATTGCCGGTCAGCGCCTCATTTCCCCGAGTGATATTTTCCGCGATCCAACCGCGACCTTTGCGCTCTAAAGCAATCCGGCGGCCTTCCCCCAAACTCAGTTGCGGCGCTGAACGCAGCCCACCAAATTCTGCATTGAGTGATAGTGCGCCAATCGGCCCTGCTGTCTCTAACGGAAGGGAAAAACCGGCGGCCAAGTCAATTGGCGCAGTGAGGCTAAGCGATATTGTTCGGCTTCCTTCCTTCCGAATGGGATAGATACGGGTGGAAAACACATTGCCGCTGGAAATCTCAGCCAGCCCGGGATCAATCTGGCCTCGCACTTCATCTTCGTAAATCTGCTTCGCTTTGGGTTGGTCGATAAGACTACCGGGCACCATCTGCCCTTCAATGTCGAGCGCATATCCGGTTAGCACTGCTTCGCGCGGCAATTGCAGGGTAAATCGGCCCTCAACTTCATCATCAGACGGGTTGAGCAATTCAACCGTGAACTTAACATCAGCAATCGAACCATGCTGATTAATCTCGATATCAAAGCGTTCGATAACCAGCTGCGGCCCTTCGCTGCCATTGTTCACTCCATCGACCAATGCAGAGACTTGCGGGTTGGGAGCAGCCGCTAAAGCCTGCAGCAATATCGGACCCACAAGTGCGAAGAAACCAATGGCTAACAATGCAAACCGAAACGGCATAAAGTTCTCCCACAGAGCTATTCCAGTAAAGTGACGGGTTTGGAGCCGGCTGACAAGCACACTGTTGGACGCGGTGCCGGGTAATACTGCTCTTCCCGATGCCCCTCGCTTTCCTACATTCTGTGTCGCTGCCAGCTTCGACCTGGGTTCTCTCGCCTCATCGCAATGCCGAATTCAGAAAACTTGCGATTAAAGCGAACGCCCCCGTGTGAGAGTTTCATCAACTAACTCTGCATTTTTCGCTATCGTTACGCTTCGACTCGGACATTGGGAGAATACGAGATGGCGAAAGTAACCGGTTTAGGCGGCGTATTTTATGTGGTGAAGGATCCCGCCGCGACGCGCCAATGGTACCGCGATGTGCTGGGCGTGGACGGTGAATACGGGCCGCAACTTGCTTGGTCAGAAGAAACCGCACCCAACCCTTACTCGCTCATCAGCCATTTTTCAGGTGATGAGTATTTGAAGCCTGGCAATCCGCATTTCATGATCAATTTGCGGGTTGATGATCTGGATGGATTTGTCGCTTTGCTGAAAGGTAAGGGTGTGGATGTGCTGGACACAGCAGACGAAGGTTACGGCAAATTTGCATGGTTGCTTGATCCCAATGGGGTGAAGATCGAGCTGTGGGAACAGGTGGCCGAAGAGCTTCCTGAGTGAGCTGCATCCCTTGCCAAACCATGCGGATTGGCCGCTAAAACCGAGATTCAAATTTAACCATTGTTCGGACTGAAATGCGCCGATTGTCGAGGGGGAAGCGCATGTTAAACTTGGTTAAGGTTAGGGCGCTGTTAACCAGAATTGCGGACGGCAAAATTAACTAAGCCCTGCGCATAGGCCTGTTCATGCAAAGAACGGTTTTGACAATTCGCAGCGCTTTGACCTTGGCTAGCGCAATGACTTTGGCAGCATGCGGGGGCGTGGTGCCGAGCGTAACGGGCGCAGATCGGGAAGCGGCAGCTAGCGGCTATTCCAATGCCACCTATTCCGCTGTGCGAGCGTCTACGCAAGGACGCGTAAAAGCTCCGATGTCTGCGCCCCGCCCTATTGCGGCCAGCGGTTCTTCGCGCACTTGCCTCGCAAAACTGGGCGCGACAGGCACGCAGTTCCAGCCGCTTAAAGACCAGTATTTCGGCGGTGGTTGCACCAATTTGAACACCGTAAAGTTATCGAGCATTATGGGCGACAAAGCTGAGTTTGGTCTTTCCAACGTCGGCCCTCTGCAATGCGACACCGCCCAAACCTTTACCGCTTGGGCGCGCTTTGGCGTTGACCGTGCCGCGCAACAAATCCTTGGCACGCGGCTTGAACGCATTGAGACCATGGGCACATATTCTTGCCGCAATGTCGCAGGATCAGCTAAGCGCTCTGCCCATGCAACAGCCGAAGCGATTGACGTATCTGCATTCGTATTTGCCGATGGCCGCCGTATCAGCCTTGCTGGTGATTGGGATGGCGGAAGCCAAAAGGAACGCCAGTTCCTGCGCACTGTTCACCGCAGCGCTTGCAAACGGTTTGGCACTGTTCTTGGCCCGGATTACAACGCTGCGCACCGCGACCATTTCCATATGGAGCGTTCAGGCAAAGGCTTCTGCCGCTAGGTTTTTGGCACCTGCTGCTTAACCAAAGCATCGCAAATGAAAACAGCGCCCCACCAATTAAGGTAGAGCGCTGCTCGGGGGAGAGTCCCTCATCACTGGTAGCTCTTTCGGCTGCCTAGCTGCGTTGCTTAGGCTACTTACCCTAAGGCGCCAATTTGCGGACGGGCTTCCATTTGGGGACGAGCATCCATCTGCGCTTCCAGCTTTAGGCGCACAGCCTCAGCCGCATGCCGGGCGCCCAGTTTGCTCATCATATTCGCCCGGTGAATTTCAACGGTACGCGGACTGGTTTCAAGCTGACGAGCGATAACCTTGTTGCTCGACCCTTCTGCAAGCCATTCAAGCACTTCTCGTTCGCGCCGAGATAGGTTGGAGATGCGATTGCGCGCTTCAATCATACGCTTGCGTGCTTCACCAAACAGTTCCGCTTCGCCCTCTATTCGCATGAGGCAGCGCGAGAACTTTTCATCATCTAGCGGAAGAGCCATGTAGTCGAGTGCCCCGCCCTTTATCGCCTCAACAATCCGGCCAGGTCGCGGAGTTTCATCAACCGCGATGAGCGGCAACCAAATGCCCAACCGCGATAGCCGGTCAAGGATCACTGCAATGCCGCCAGCCTCTGCATCATCACGGGCGATGATGATTCCTTCTCGCGGAGGGTGGACGGTGAGGTCCGATATGTCCGCATAGACTTCCGCGTGGTGGCCGAGATCGAACCCAGTCCGAGCCAGCTCTGCCCGCGTACGGCTTGAGCTGTCGATGAAGTGGAGGATGGCTTTTCTGGTCATGCCCAGTGTTCTGAGCGAATGGTTCCCGCAAATCACGCGAGGTTAGCCCCGTTTCGGACCAATTATAAGTATTTCGGTCGCATTTAGCGGCGCTGCTGGAGTTAAATTCCCATCCAAACTGGACAGAGTTTTACGTAATATAATCGGAAATCGGTGGGAATACTTATGCCTTGATCAACGAAATGCACCAATTCACGTCAAAAATTAAGACAATGACCTAACGACTCGCAGCTTTTGCGACACATCGTCTCTATCTATTTCCAATCCAGTTCCTGAAGCACAGTGCCAATCGCCTCAGGATCAGATGAAAAGCCCAGATGCGTGCAGCGCAGGGCAATCGCGCGGTCACGTTCAGCAGGCTTCCCGCACGCACAGCGCGGCGCAACAATACCGTCGCGCGGGCTCCATAAAGCCACAGTTTCCACCGGAGGCTTGGCCGCTGCATTCGCCTCAACCGGCGGATTATCGACGCTATGCCCGGCGATAAATTGATAGACGCGCCACACATTGTTGCTGCGCGGATTGCCGGAAAAAGGCGATCCCATGGTAATGACTTTAGCCACGCATTCAGGATGCCTATGCGCCAATTCACGCGCGAATATCCCGCCAAGGCTCCAGCCCAGCAGAACAATCGGTTCCCCGCTGCGCCGGCGCAATTCCAGCAAACGCCGTTCGAGAACAGCAAAGCTCGCCTCGCTAGCACCCATGTTAAAGCCAAGGCCCCAGCGTTTTGCAGTGTGACCTGCGCGTTCCAATTGTTTCGCCATAAACCGCATGCGAACCGGATGGGTAGCGAAACCGGGCAAGATCATCACCGTTCTGGCGCGAGCAGCCTTTTCAACAGCGATCCGCTGGAAGTGTCGGTGGATACGCCCCGCAAGGCTTTTCGTTTCGCCCAGCATCTTCTTTGGATGAGGGCGCGAAATGGGTGCATCATCGGGCTCAAAGTCCGCCTTTGCCTGACGCGCCAGTGCGAACCGGCGCGCAAGCTCACCCTTGGCCCCAATCGGAGGCATCAATCCAGAAAAAGAAGCGCGGCTTGCCATAAGTTCGGATTATCGCACGAAGGCGTGAATGTTATGTGAAGCGCGCGCTTCGATAATGTTCAATCAAACGCGAAAAGCGCCTAGCTGCAATCGCCAATGCGCTCTTGTTTAGACTGCATAACCATTTTGATCTCGCCGGCCTGCGGGACTTTTCCTTCAAGTGTCATGGTCATATCCATTGAAGTTTCAGTGCCTTTGCCGTTCATGGCGATTTGCATTTGAGCATCACCCTGAACTGTGCAGGTCATTTTGGCATCGATATCGCCGCCATCCATATCGAATTTTTGGAACGAGCAATCGCCTTCTTGCGATTCCTTGGCCATTTCTTCGAAACCTTTATCGACCTGATCTTGAGTAAGGCAATATTCCGAAGTTTGGGATTCCATCGCCTTGCCCATCATTTCGGCAAGTTGCGGCGGTGCGCCCGGGATATCGATACTGACTAGCTTGGCCGAGGAGCGATATTGGCCCGCCTGCGGCTTAATTTGCTCGCTAGCGATTTTCTCTTGAACTTCATTTAGCGAAATCTCTTCGCCGCTATCTGCTGCGTCTGTGCCGGCCGCCTCATCAGCGGGCGCGCTATCGGTACATGCCGCGATCAACGCGCATGCGCTAGTCAAAACCAAAATCCGTTTCATGTCACCAATCCTTTATTTGCTATTTCGCCGAGGTAACTGCGCGTCAAAGAGTGGGCAAGCCCTCACCTCCAGATTGTCGCCTCTTCACAAGTAACGCTCATGCCGCCATATCACTGGCCATGTCGGAACTGATCATCAGACGCGGGTTGGAAGAGCCCGACACTAGCGAGGAGTTTACCCCGCACCGGCCCAATCGGCCTGAAAAATCAATGCCGGGTAAAGCGTTTGAGCTAGTCTCTGATTACTCGCCTGCTGGCGATCAACCGCGTGCGATTAAAGAGCTGGTTGCAGGCACAAAGGATGATGAGAAGACGCAAACGCTTTTGGGTGTAACTGGCAGCGGCAAAACCTTCACCATGGCAAAGGTGATTGAGGAAACACAGCGCCCTGCCCTGATCCTTGCGCCGAACAAAATCCTAGCTGCGCAATTATACGGCGAGTTTAAGAGCTTCTTCCCCAACAATGCGGTGGAATATTTCGTATCTTATTACGATTATTACCAGCCCGAAGCATATGTGCCGCGCAGTGACACTTACATCGAGAAAGAATCCTCCGTAAACGAGGCGATTGACCGGATGCGCCATTCCGCCACGCGGTCATTGCTGGAGCGGGATGATGTGATCATCGTCGCCTCAGTCTCATGCCTATACGGTATCGGTTCGGTTGAGACATATTCAGCAATGATCTTCGACATTAAAAAGGGCGCTGTGGTCGATCAGCGCGAATTGATCCGCAAGCTCGTCGCGCTGCAATACAAACGCAATGACACCGCATTTGCGCGCGGGTGTTTCCGTGTGCGCGGCGACAATCTGGAGATCTTCCCCAGCCATTATGAAGATATGGCATGGCGCATCAGCTTCTTTGGCGATGACATTGAGGAGATTGCGGAGTTTGATCCGCTGACCGGTACGACTGGCGCTAAGTTAGAAACAGTGCGCGTTTATGCAAATTCGCACTATGTCACGCCCGGTCCGACCATGAAGCAAGCAGCCGATGCGATTAAGTTTGAGCTGGCAGAGCGGCTGAAAGAGCTGGAGGCAGAAGGGAAGCTGCTAGAGCATCAGCGGCTTGAACAGCGCACGCACTTCGATCTGGAAATGATTGCCGCGACAGGCAGCTGCGCGGGGATTGAGAATTACAGCCGGTTCCTAACGGGCCGCTTGCCGGGGGAACCGCCGCCAACATTGTTCGAATATCTGCCCGAAAACGCGCTGCTATTTGTCGATGAAAGTCACCAGACTGTGCCGCAAATCGGCGCTATGTCAAAAGGGGATCATCGCCGTAAGATTACTCTAGCAGAGCACGGCTTTCGCTTGCCCTCTTGCATCGATAACCGTCCGCTTCGCTTCAACGAATGGGATGCGATGCGCCCGCAAACTGTTGCCGTATCCGCGACCCCCGGCGGGTGGGAAATGGAGCAAACGGGCGGCGTCTTTGCCGAACAAGTGATCCGCCCAACCGGCTTGATTGATCCGCCTGTCGAAATCCGCCCTGTCGAAGATCAAGTGCAAGATTGCATCGATCAATGCCGCGAAGTGGCAAAGGCTGGTTATCGCACGCTTGTGACCACTTTGACCAAGCGCATGTCAGAAGACCTCACCGAATTTATGCACGAAGCAGGCCTGAAGGTTCGCTATATGCATAGCGACGTGGAAACGCTGGAGCGCATCGAGCTGATCCGCGATTTGCGCCTAGGCGTTTATGATGTGCTGGTCGGCATCAATCTGCTTCGCGAAGGGCTCGATATTCCCGAATGCGGATTGGTCGCGATTTTGGATGCCGATAAAGAAGGGTTCTTGCGCTCCGAAACTTCGCTGGTTCAAACGATTGGCCGCGCGGCGCGCAATGTCGATGGCCGCGTTATTCTCTACGCTGACCGCATCACTGGCAGCATGGAACGCGCCATGGCGGAAACCGATCGCCGCCGCGAAAAGCAGAACGCCTTTAACCTTGAACACGGCATCACGCCGCAGACGATCAAACGCGATATTGCCGATATTGTCGCGCATTCCGCTGCGCAAGACGGTGTCACGGTTAGCACTGGCGATGATGAGAAAAACAATCTGGTTGGGCACAATCTGCGCAGCCATATTGAGGATCTTGAAAAACGCATGCGGGCCGCTGCGGCTGACCTAGAATTTGAAGAGGCTGGCCGTCTTCGCGATGAAATCCGCAAGCTGGAAGATGATGAGTTGGGGATACCGGATCAGCAAAAGTCCGCGCCTAGGGTTGGCCGCTCAGACGCTGGACGTCCCGGCACGCGCAAGACGAAATATGGCAGCCGGCAGAAACGCGGGTTTGGCAAAAGCTGATGCGCGCGACTACGCTCTTCCTACCGCTCATTCTGCCATTGCTTACATTGGCCGCATGCAAGCCGCCAGCAACGGACGAAGCGACCACGGGCCGCACATTTGGCACTGGGCCCGATGCTCCGCCTGCCCCGCTGGATTCCCCAGATAGCGAAGGCGCTTTTTGGGCGAATAGCGAAGACGCCAATATGAGCAAAGGTGGCCGGATCATTTACGGGCAAGGGGGCAAGGCTCCGCTGATGGCGATGCAATGTCTTGGCAAAGGCATGGCTGCGCAATTGCAAATCACCCGCCTTTCGCCAGCAGATGAAGGGGGCAAAGCCTTCTTTGCTCTAGTCGGTAACAGCCATGTTTTGCGCGTTCCGGTTGATGCGACAGAAGTCACCGGCGGTTTTGTTTGGCAGGGTCAAATTTTTGCCGACCATCCAGAGATGGCGGCTCTAACTGGCCCCGCAGAAATTACCGCGACATTGCCGGGTGCTGGTATGGTTACGCTGAACCCAAGCGAGCGAATGAAAGCTCTGGTCAGCGAGTGTGTTGCCAGAACCACTCCAGAACCCGCTTTGGATGTTCTTGAAGCCGGAACCAGGTCAACAAATCTCAACAAATCTTAGCGTGGATTTGCCGCCCGCCGCTGCTCTGCCCGCTGAATAAGCATATCCGGCGTCAAAACCTGCGGCAATTGTTCCGCTTTCGCCTCGCCTTCATACCACAGATAAAGCGGCACTCCCGCTGCGCCTTGTTCAGCGATAAACATGCCGATCGCCTCATCGCGCTGCGTCCAATCGCCTACGATCGTGATAACGCCTGCCTTCTCAAAAGCCGCACGAACGTCTTTGCGTTCAATCGCAGCCGCCTCGTTCACTTTGCACGTCACGCACCAATCGGCGGTGAACCAAAGGAACACAGGTTTCCCCGAAGCACGTGCCTTTGCCAGAGTTTCGGCACTGAATTCTTGTGGTTGGTGGATGGAATTTTCAGCAGTTTGCGAGATTTGCTCCGCATAGCTTGCAGGCAAGGCAAAGGCTCCGAAGATCATAAACGGCGCCGCGATCAGACCAAATGCTGGCCATGCCATCTTACCCGCGCGCTGCAACCGGCCAACCACAGCCAGCGCAATCACAAGACCCACGCACACCAGCAAGGCGATCAAAGCAAAAGGCCGCCCGCCCAATTGCACAGTGAGCCAGATCAGCGCGAGCGCGGTCAGCCCCATCGGGATTGCCATGGCTTTGCGGAATGCTTGCATCCAAGCGCCGGGCTTTGGCAACATACGCCGCAAGGCCGGAATGAAACCAATCGCCAGAAACGGCAGGCCAAGGCCCAAACCCAATGCTGCAAACAATAGCAGAGCGGGAAGAGGCGGGAGCAACAATGCCGCCCCTAATGCTGCCGCCATAAACGGACCAGTGCACGGGGTCGCAACGAATGCGGCGAGCAATCCGGTGGCGAACGAGCTGGACTTTCCCGCGCCGCCTGTGACTGACAATTGCGGCAGTTCAAACATGCCCGCAAAGTTGACTGTGATCAGAATCGCAAGTGCCAGCAATAGGGCCACAACGCCGGGTGATTGCAATTGAAACGCCCAGCCCACTTGCTCACCGCCTGCGCGCAAAGCCAGCATTATTCCGCCCAGCGCCACACAGGCCAGCACCACGCCTGCGGTGTAGGCGAGCGCGTCACTGCGCGCTTGCCCCTCGTCTCCTCCAGCTTTCGCCAGCGCTAGCGCTTTGATCGAAAGTATCGGGAAGACGCAGGGCATAATGTTGAGGATCAACCCGCCCGCCAGTGCGCCCAGCAACAACAACCAAATCGAAGGGGTTTCAGCCGGAGTATGGTAAGCCGCGACAGGTTCACCGCCAGTCGGCACCCCGCCTTTGTTTGCTTCAAAACGAACGCCGATACCATCACCGAATGCTAATATGCCGGAGACCCTATCAGACGCATCTTTCGCTAATTCGCTCAACGGAATGTCTGCGATCAGCATGTCATCGAGGCGCGCCAAACTTTGCGGTGCAATGTAATCGACCAATTGCGCATTCTCGACAAAGACATGCGGATCGGAAAGCTCAACACCATCGGGCAAAGGGATCGCAATCCGCAAGGTGGTATCTGCAATTTCAAAGCTCGCATCGGCATCCAGAAGCGGTGCGGTCGCGGCCCGCCAACGCGCAAATTCAGCTGGCTCAGCCGCTTGCTTGCTAATCAAATCGGCATCTTGCGGAACGCACAGAATGTCCGAACAAGCAAGATATTGGACAAAACCGGTGACCCTGCGGGCGCTGCTCACATCCGCATCCGCAGGCACTTTTACAGGCACCAATACCGTAAAATCGCCTTTGTAAATGTGGTTCATCAGGCCCGCACTGCCTTCCAATGGCTGCACAAAGCGCTGCGGCACGGAGTAAAGCGCTGCACCCTGCTCCCACCCTTCTGGCAGGTTCAGCGTCAACTGCATGCCCTGACCCGCATCACCGGGGTTCGACCAATAGCCATGCCATTCTTCACCGCGCGAAGTATCCGGCGTAAAGCGCAATGCGAGCATCCATTCCTCGCCAGCAACAGGCGCGCCATCTGTATAAAGCTCAACCGCGATATTTTCATCGCCGAAACGAACTTCTTGCGCATTTACCGGCACAGCAGCGCTCAGCAATGCAGCGCCGAATGCAAGACATGCAATCAGCCATGCTAAGAATGCAGCCCGCAGGCCATGGAAGTTTCTTGCGCCAATCACGAATGTGCCTCTAGGACCATGATGAACTATTCGCAATAATATGAGCAAAGGTGACAGTTTGACCGATCGCAGCGCAGATTTGCTGATTTTGGGTGGAGGCTTGGTTGGCACCACTTTGGCAATAGCTGCTGCACGCAAAGGTTTTACCAGCCATGTCGTCGACCGCGCTGACCCTGCTGAATTAACCGCAGAAGGGTTTGACGGACGGGCCTCTGCTATCTCAACGGCAAGCTGGAACCTGTTTGAAAATATCGGGATTGCGCCCGCCTTGGAAAGCTTCGCCTCACCCATTTCCAGCATTGCGGTGAGCGATCAGATGAAGCCGGGACGGCTCGATTTTCAGCCCGCCCCAGAAGATGGCACATTGGGGCGCATGTTTGCGAACCGGCGACTGCGCCTTGCTTTGTTTGAGGCGGCAGAAGCAGAGCCCCTCATCACCATGCATTCCAAGGCTGAGATCGCAAGCCGGACGCGCGATGACTACAGCACATCGGTCACTTTGACAGATGGTACGCAATTGTCCGCACCATTGATGGTCGCTGCCGAAGGGCGCGGATCACCCACCCGCGATGATGCTGGCATAAAACTCGCCAAATGGGATTATAGCCACCGCGCGATTATCGCCGGGCTTACTCATGAAAAACCGCATGACCACGTGGCTTGGGAGATATTCTATCCCGCCGGTCCTTTCGCGCTTTTACCGATGCAGGATGATCCCGACGGCACGCCCAATCACAGGCACCGCAGCTCGCTTGTGTGGACGGTTGATGAGAAAGACGCGGCAGGCACGCTGAAACTTTCGGATCGCGCATTTCTGGCCGAAGTGACCAAGCGCATGGGCGATATGTTTGGCGACATTACTAGCGTTGGCGCGCGCTCGTCTTATCCGTTGGGCTTCCACCATACGGCAAAGATTACCGACACCCGCCTCGCTCTTATCGGCGATGCGGCCCACGGTATCCATCCGATTGCGGGGCAAGGCCTCAACCTTGGCCTGAGGGACGTTGGCGCATTGGTCGAAGTGATCGAAGAAGGCCGCCGGATTGGCCTCGATCCAGGCGATGCGCAGCTTTTGAAGCGGTATGAAAACTGGCGCGGGCTCGACAGCTTTATGGTCGCGCTGGCAACAGATGGGCTGACCAGATTGTTTGGCGTGGGCGGCAATACCGCCTCTGCAATCCGCCGCATTGGCATGGCGGGTGTTCAGCGCGCACCAGTTCTAAAAGATTTCTTTATGGATGAAGCACGCGGTGTTTCTGGAGACCTGCCGGAATTGCTGAAAGCTTAATTGGTCGTCTCTCCAACGGGCTGAACAATCGGATTACCCGCTCCGTCGCTCATCCGGTCTGAATCCACAACGGCAGCCGTTTCGATGGTCTCTAACGCTTCCATCGCGGCAGCATAGCGCTCCGCATCCGCAATCCAGCCTTCTGCATTGGCTGCTCCAGGTAAATTGCGCACTTCGGCAATTGCGGAATCGTATTGTCCCGTTTCCAAGAAATTGCGAGCCCGCTCTAACCGCCGCTCAGGCTGGGGCGAAGGTGTGTCTTCATTGCGAATAACGAACAGATCGGAAATCTCGCGCCGGACGCTGGCAAAGCTGATGCCGCCGCCATCGGTGATTTCTGGTCCCAAACCTTCTAGCCGCGCTTGCAGCCGGTCTAGCCGCACTGGGTTGCGCGAGAACGCGATAACCGTGCGCACAGCATTGGGCCAATTATCGCCAAAACGCAGACGCAATTGATCCGCCAAATAACCCAATTCTTGATCGCGTTGCAGCGCCCGCCGCGTTGCAAAAGCAATCAGCAAACCTTCTGCGCGGGCCACGTTACCGGCAGCAGCCTGAGCTTGAAGGTCAAGCCGGGCGAGACGCTGTTCAGCCGCAGCCAATCGCGAATCCAGTCCGCCCTGTTGTTCTGCAACGCGCTCTACCGCTTCGGTTGCTTCTTCAGCAGCCTCGGTTACTTCTTCGGCGCTTTCAGCAAGGTCAACGGTATTGGTATTTCCAGATCCGACTTTTAACGTATCGAGCCCTTGCGCTGGAACGGTTTCGGTTGGCACTGGCGCGGCAATCGCAGGCGCGCGGTCTTTATCCGCCTGCCACATATAGTAGCCGACAGCGCCGCCGCCAATTATGAAAGAAGCCAGCGCCGCCCACAGTACGGGCTGCAAACGGCTGCTTTTTCGCCGTGATCCAAATCGTCTGGCTGGTTTTGATGCCATAATTAGTTCTATTCGTCCTCTGCACCGCCACCAGGTGACGCATTTGGTTTCAATTGCCACAATCTTATCGCCAAGGCTAGCAGCTCTGCCTCTGATGGCTTGTCGCTGGCATGAACGGCTGCCCATCCATTGCCGGCTGCTTTAGCAATGCGAGGACCCAATGCAGCGATTGTGATTTGCGCAATATCGACATCAAACTGTTCGCATTGCTCACGAAAATGAGCAGCCGAGCTAGCGGAATAGAGCATGATAATCGCGGGTTGTTGGAGGAGGTCCGCTTGCGCTTGCGTCAGCGAAATTTGCTCCATCCGATAGGTGATGACCTTGTGCAAACTGACCTGTTCTGGCGGATTAAGAGTTACGTGATCCTTCCCCGAAAGTCGCAAGAGGCGCTCAGGCGCCCCGGGCCCGAGGCTATCGATCAACACTTGCAGACCGCCTTGTCCCTCAAGCGAAACTCGAAAGCCTGTCTCTACCGCAGCTTCAGCGGTTTTCGCGCCAACGGCAAATACTGGTAGCGAAGTAAGCTTAGCAAGCTGCGCGCCGCCATGGCGAAAGGCATTGCCGCTGCCCGCCAAAATCGCGTCAAAATCTGCCGGATCAGGCGCCGTCCAATCGCAAGGATGCGCGCGCGATAGAGCAAAGCCTTGCAACGGAAGTGCAAGCTCCTGCGCCAATTCCAAAGTCGCAGAAAGGCTTGGTTCTGGACGGACTGCGATGATTTGATGGGTCATTCGTGACCGGTGAAATGTTGACGAATAGCTGGCGATGCGCGGCCCAAAAGATCGTGCGCCAAAGCAGTCACAATATCGAGATCGCCTGCTGCAAACTCAGCCGAAGCGTCAACACGCTCTGTTCCATCTTCGCTAAAAATCGCGGCACGCATGCTCAGAATGCCGTCCGCAAAGAGGCACTCGGTTGCGACCGGAGAATGGCACGTTCCGCCTAGTGCAGCGAGTAAGCTGCGCTCTGCATTCAGCTCCGCATGAGTGGCCGCATCGTCGAGCGCCGCGATTTGTTTCTGCGCGTCGCTATCCGCCATCGCCTCAACCACAATTGCGCCTTGCCCTGCTGCGGGCAGCCAATCATTTGGATCAAGCGGATTGCCAACAGCGCTTTGCCCCAAACGTTCCAACCCAGCCGCAGCCAAAAACGTTGCGTCTGCCTCGCCTGCCTCCAACTTAGCCAGCCGCGTTGCGACATTGCCGCGAAACATGACCACTTCACAATCAGGCCGCATATGCAGCAATTGCGCTGCCCTACGCGGTGCACTGGTTCCAACAATGGCTCCCTTGGGCAATTCCGCAATCGATCCAGCCCCGATCAAGCAATCGCGCCGGTCTGCGCGCGGCAAGACGGCGGCAAAGGAAAGCTCTGCCGGACGGATAGTCTCGACATCTTTGGCTGAGTGCACGCTGGCGTCAATCTTGCCCTCAAACAACCATTGGTCCAGCTCCTTGGTCCAAAGCGCCTTGCCGCCGATCTCCGCCAAAGGCCGATCTTGAACCTTGTCTCCGCTGGCAGTCACAGAAACGATCTCAACCGCCTCTTCCGGCCAATCATGCGCTGTGCATAGCCGCGCGCGCACTTCATGCGCCTGCGCCATGGCGAGCGGAGAATTGCGGGTCCCCAAACGGATAATCGGGTATGAAGTTTGTGCGTTTTCCATCGGTTCACTTGCCCTAGCCTCGCAATGCCTTAAGGGAAAGCGCCATGGGCCTCGTTTTGGGCATAGAATCCAGCTGTGATGAAACAGCCGTCGCACTCGTGGATACAGACCGGGTGATCTTGGCCGAGCGTATCGCCAGTCAGGTAAAAGAACACGCGCCCTATGGCGGCGTGGTTCCGGAAATCGCCGCGCGCGCCCATGCCCAGCGCCTTGCCCCGATGCTGGATGAAGTGATGCGCGATGCGGGCGCAACATTAGCTGATTGCGATGCGATCGCAGCGACCGCTGGTCCCGGATTGATCGGAGGGGTGATGGTCGGACTGGTCAGTGCAAAGGCTTTGGCGATGGCGTCGGACACACCATTGTTGGCGATCAACCATTTGGAAGGACATGCATTATCGCCGCGCCTTGCCGATCCTGATCTCGCGTTCCCTTACATGCTGCTGCTGGTGTCCGGCGGACATTGCCAAATTTTGTTGGTCGAAGGGGTTGGCGAATATCGCCGCCTTGCCACCACGATTGACGATGCTTTGGGCGAGGCATTTGATAAGAGCGCAAAAGTGCTTGGCCTTGGCTATCCCGGCGGGCCTGCGCTGGAAGAACTGGCTCTTGGCGGTGATCCATCTGCTGTGCTTCTGCCGCGTCCACTCAAGGGATCGAAAGAACCACATTTCTCTTTCGCTGGCCTAAAAAGTGCAGTGTCCCGCGCGCACCAAACCGGCGAGCATAACGATGCGGATTTGGCTGCCAGCTTCCAAGCCGCTGCTATAGACTGTCTTTTAGACCGCCTTCGCAAAGCACTGAAAACACATTCTGCACCAGCACTTGTGGTGGCTGGCGGGGTTGCGGCCAATAAATCGGTTCGCAGCGCGCTAGAAACTCTCGCCGCTGAACATGATATGCGCTTTTCCGCCCCGCCATTGGCGCTGTGCACGGATAATGCAGCCATGATTGCTTGGGCTGGATGTGAGCGTTTGACCCTCAGGCAAAATGATCCGCTGGATTTCAAAGCACGGCCGCGCTGGCCGCTTGATCCCGAAGCGATGTCTGCTCCGGGCGCTGGAGTAAAAGCATGAGCCAAGGCACAACCATAGGCGTATTGGGCGCAGGAGCATGGGGCACAGCGCTTGCACAAATGCTGGCTTCCGATGGATCAGACGTGCTGATTTGGGCTTTGGAAAGCGAACTGGTGGATGAGATCAACGCATCCCATACCAACAGCCTTTACCTGCCATCGGCGAAGCTCTTGCCTAATATCAAAGCCACCAAGGACATCGCTGACTTTACTGAGATAGATTGCATTTTAGCCGTTACTCCAGCCCAGCATTTGGGTTCGGTATTGGCTGGTTTGCCCTCTAGCCCACGCGACCTTTTGCTGTGTTCAAAAGGGATTGAGGCAGGCACGGGACGCCTGATGAATGAAGTCGCCAAGGCCGCGTCTCCAGAGAGTGATATCGCGGTCCTATCTGGACCTACTTTTGCGCATGAGGTAGCGGACGGTCTACCAACTGCTGTTACTTTGGCTTGCGGAGGCGGTGAGGCGCAATGGGACCGCATCTCCGGCAATATCGCACGCCCCGCTTTCCGTCCCTATTACAGCGATGATGTAACCGGTGCAGAGATCGGCGGATCGATCAAAAACGTGCTGGCGATTGCTTGCGGCGTGGTCGACGGGCTTGGCCTTGGCCAAAATGCTCGCGCCGCACTGATCGCGCGCGGTTATGCTGAAATGCTGCGATTTGGCGATGCAATGGGCGCAAGGGCAGAGACGCTGGCCGGCCTATGCGGTTTAGGCGATTTGGTGCTGACATGCTCAAGCACATCCAGCCGCAATTTCTCGCTGGGTAAGGCGCTGGGCGAAGGCGGCAAAGCATCCGATTTAATGGCCGACCGCCGCACCGTGGCAGAAGGCGCGCATACCGCGCCGGTGCTGCATGCATTGGCACAGGACAAAGCGATACCGATGCCAATCGTAGCGGCAGTCCACGCCATATTGGAAGGCGAACAGCCCGATAAAGTGGTTGCGCAATTGCTCGCACGCCCTCTGACCGCTGAATTGGGCAAGCCTGCATGAGCAAGCCTCCGCAGCAAGCCGCCTCAGGCGCAGACACAGAAGATTTGCAAGCCTTGGCCAAGGGCGGGCGGACCAACACGATGGGTTTCGTCGTGCGCCTGCTGGGCAATGCGCCATTCTTATTTATTGGATATAGGCTTTACGGTGTCGAGGAGATGGGGCGCTTCGCCTTTGCCCTCGTCATCATTGAGATTATCGCTTTGATATGCGCCTTGGGCGAGAAACGCGGGCTGGCGCAGCGCCTGACAGAGGGCGTCGATAGTGAAGGGCCGGAAAGCGAGAAACTGAAAACCAATCTGGTTTTTGACGGTATGACCGCCTCGCTGATCCTATCGAGCGTTATCGCAATCATCTTGCTAATTTTCCCGAGCATCATGTTCCCCAATGGCATGAATGGTCCCGTGGATTTGATCATGATTGCGGCCATTCCTGCCTTTGCCCTGACTGAGATCTTGCTCGCTGCGCAATCGTATAAATATGATATCGCGACGACTGTACGCGCCCGCGCTGTGGTTGAACCATGGACCAAAAGCATATTGGTCGGTGCCTGCTTCTATCTGCCGCTATTGCTGACCGATGCGCCATGGATACGCGAGGGCGGATTGGCGATTGCTTTTACCGCAGCGATCTATGCAGGACTTGCGACCGCTGCTTGGTCATTCTTGCGCACATACGGCCTGCCAGTCGGGTGGAAGCCCGATGGCCGCTATATGCTGGAAATGTCCACACGCGCCCTGCCCTTGGTTGGTGCCGATGTGATCGAGCGGGGAACGCGGCTGATCGATCTGATACTGCTCGGCATATTCACCACAGAAGTGGCCGTGGGCATTTACTTTTTTGCCAAGGAAATCGCCAGTCTGCCGCAAAAGTTGAAATCCAGTTTTGAACCGATCCTAAGCCCCGTTATCACTAAAAATTTGAAGAAGAAAAACTACACAGCCATCGCTGCGCAAATCCGCCAAGTCGGCTTTTGGATCATCGCATTGCAGGCGGGAATTGCACTTGCTCTGGCGATACCGGGTGAGGCAGTAATGGGCCTTGGCGGACCGGCAATTGTTGGCGGTACAGGCGCGCTCGCATTACTGCTTTTAGCGGAAGTCGCAGCCAGCATGGCAGTCGTTTCGGAAAGCGTGCTGGTCTATATGGCGCGCAAGCGCAATCTGCTGATCTCTACTTGCATTATCGCACTGCAAATCGCGCTTACGATCGGCTTTATCAAACTGGTCGATTATTTAGGCTGGAGCGACGGGTTTAAAGCGGCGGGAGCAGCGATGGCTCTGCTGATCGCATTGGGCGTATCCAGCATTGTGAAAGCGCAATTCCTCAAAAAACTGCTTGGCGCACCTGTTAGCAATTGGCGCATCGCATTGGTGACGGCAGCAGCGCCTGCCGTAGTGATCGGTTTCCTTGCCACATTGCTGCCCGAATGGTTGGAGCTATTGCTCGGCATTCCGGCCATCCTTATCACCTATGGCTATGTAATTTGGAAACGCGGATTTGCTGATGAAGACCGCGTGCTTTTCCGAAAGAATATGGGCGGCCCGCCAGCCACTTAACTCATAGCTTTCATTCCGCTTCCAGCTGCATTCAGTTAGCGTTCAAGCATTTTGCCAATGATTGCACACCAGTGTGGGATTGGGAGAAGTGGTGATGCGGGTTTTGCGGATTGTAACGGGTGTAGCTGTGATTGTGATGGTCGCAGGCTGCGCGGGCACAGCGGATGATGTGGCCGTGAATGATGCGAGCAATCCGGTAATCGCTCAAGCACCGCCACCACCACCACCACCTCCTCCTCCTATGGTGTCACCGCCTTCACCTGTGAGTTCAGAACAAGTCGTCGTAAGCGGCGTGCGCCGTCCCGGAACGGCCCGCGCTGATGTTGCTGGAATAAGCCGAGCATCTCGCCGCCCAGCGCCTGGAATCATTGGAATTCCGCCGGTTATCGTGCCGTCTGATCCGAACCGTGAAAAATATGACGGTAAAGAAGTTTCACCCGTCAAAATGGTCGCATCAGAGCCTGTTTCTACTTTCAGTGTGGACGTGGATACCGGTGCCTATGCCAATACTCGCCGGTTCCTGACGCAGGGCCAAGTTCCTCCAAAGGCAGCAGTGCGGACAGAGGAAATGATCAATTATTTCCGCTATGATTACGCCAAGCCAAAGGATCGTTCTCAGCCGTTCAGCGTGGCCACCGATGTCGCAACAACGCCGTGGAATGATGACACCTATCTGATGCGGATTGGCCTGCGCGGATATGATTTACCGCGCGAGGACCGCCCGCCAGCCAACCTCGTGTTCTTGATGGATGTATCGGGGTCCATGGGCGCGCCGGACAAATTGCCGCTTGTTAAAACGGCACTTTCCGGACTTGCGAGTGAACTTGGCCGCAAAGACACTGTCTCTATCGTGGTTTACGCTGGCGCTGCTGGCATGGTGCTTGAGCCGACCAATGACACCCGCAAAATTCGCCGTGCTTTGAATGAATTGCGTGCAGGCGGATCAACCGCTGGCGGAGCAGGTATTCAGCTTGCTTACCAGATCGCAGAGGACAACTTTATCAAAGGCGGCGTGAACCGCGTAATCCTAGCCACAGACGGCGATTTCAACGTCGGCATTCGGGATCGCAGCGCATTGGTTGATATGGTCAAGGAAAAGCGTGATCTAGGCATTACCCTCACCACGCTGGGCTTTGGCAGCGGCAATTACAACGAGGCCATGATGGAGCAAATTGCTGATCACGGTAATGGCAATTATTCTTACATCGATACCGCGCTAGAGGCGAAAAAAGTGCTGGGCGATGAAATGCAATCAACGCTGTTCACCATCGCCAAGGATGTGAAAATCCAGGTTGAATTTAACCCAGCCATCATCAGCCAATACCGGTTGGTTGGCTATGAAAACCGTGCATTGCGAGAGCAAGATTTCGACAATGACAAGATTGACGCTGGCGACATTGGCGCAGGCCATCAGGTCACGGCGATCTACGAAGTTGTCCCTGCCGGTAAGAAGGGCTGGATTGCTCCGCGCCGGTATGAAGACAAAGTGCCAGAGGCTGCATCACGCCGCATGGCAGAGGCTGCTCATGTTAAACTGCGCTACAAACTGCCCAACTCCGATACATCCAAGCTGATCGATTATGTCGTTACCAGCCGCGATATTACGAACGCGCGCGCGCCGCGCGGCGACTTTGCCTTCGCCACATCGGTTGCTGCATTCGGGCAATTGCTACGCGGTGATGAGTTAATGCAGGACTTCAGTTTTGACGATGTAAAACGGCTTGCCGGAACGCAGCGTCAGCCCAATTTCTGGCGCGAGGAATTTCTAAAACTCACCGAAGTTGCTGCATCGTTGAAAGATACGCGCAGCGGAGGCTAACCGCCTTAACGAAGCGCGGCTTTCCTTTTGCACCTGCTTCCGGCTAAAGCGGCAGCCATGGTCATCGGTCCCAAAACAGCGATTATCGCTGGCGCTTTGATTGTCAGCGCGCTCGCGATCTTTGGCGCGCGGATAGATGATACAGCATTTGCAAAAAATCTTGCAGGCCAAGCTGATGCGAACCTTGCTGAAATTGACGCCGGTCAAGTCAAAACCCGATTTGTGACCCGCGATGCATGGCCCACGCGTCATCCGGTTCTTTCCGGCGGAGAGGACTTAGACGAAGGGACACGCGATAATGCTGCCAAGGCTGTCGGCAGCATCGCCGGCGTTGGCGGGGTCAGCTGGGCTGACGGAACAATGATCGCAGAAGCGGGCGCGCCTATGTCTGCCAATCATTGCGAAGATGACGTGCAGGAATTGCTCAGCGCGCGCTCCATTCGATTTGAAGAATCCCGCAGTGATATTGCCCCTGCCAGCGTGCAATTGCTGGATGAAGTGGCAGCAGCACTAAAACCATGTGTCGGCAGTATCATCGCCATTACCGGTCATACCGATGCTAGCGGGCCCGAGCCTGAAAACCTCACCCTTTCCCGCGATAGAGCCGCCGCAATTCAGCAGGCATTGCAGACGCGCGGCATCCCTGCGAACGGATTGCGTGCCAGCGGCCTTGGATCTTCGCAGTCGATTGAAGGGCTTTCCAGCGAAGACCCCGCCAATCGCCGGATCGAGTTTGCAGTCGTCGCCAAGCGGCAATTGCGCCCTGCTCCTGTCGATACGCCGGGACCGCGCTGAGATGATCGAGGGGTAAATTATGCCAATCTGGTCAGAAATTCTGGTTCTTTCGCTCGCCGCTTATGCGCTTGGCATTGGCGTAGGTTGGCTATTTTGGGGTAGCGGGTTAAATATACCCGATAAATCTTTGAATGAAAGCGAAGACTAATGCCTGAACTGATCCTCGCCTATTGGCCCTATATCCTCGCCGCATTCCTGATCGGAATTGCGGTCGCTTGGTTCGCTTTCAAGGCTAGCCGGAAAACATCGGTCACAATCAGCAAGGATGTGCTGGATGATGATGCTGGGCCAGCAACCCGCAATCAGGCGCTGATTGACGCGCCGGTTAAAAGTGCCGGAGTTGAAAAAAGTGTAGAAGAAGTGCCTGTGGCCGAAGCTGTACCGGAACCTGCTCCCAAGCCTGCGCCAAAGCCTGCAAAAGGCGGGGATGATCTAACCCAGATCAAAGGGCTTGGCCCGAAACTCGCAGCACTTTTGAACGAGCAAGGGATCACCAGTTTTGCCCAAATCGCTGATTGGAACGATGCGGACATTGCCCGCGTTGATGCGACGCTAGGCCGTTTCGAAGGACGCATCACGCGCGATAGTTGGGTTGAGCAAGCGAAGCATCTCAGCGCAGGCGATACCAGCGCATTTGCCGACAAGTTTGGCAATAACGGCTAAAAGAGCCGGCTAAAGCTTTTCCTTCCCTAGGCTCGCCTCCTGCCCTACGCTCCATCCAAAGCTAGGGAGAATAAGTGAATGAGCGAAGCCGTCTATCCGGTGCCTGCTGACTGGGCCGCCAATGCCAAGATCAATGCGGCAAGCTACGCTGAGAAATATGCGCGCTCTACGCAAGATGTGGATGGGTTCTGGCGCGAAGAAGCGCAGCGGATAGACTGGATACGCCCGTTTGAAACGGTCAAAGACACTTGCTACGATAAGGACGACTTCCGTATCCGCTGGTTCGAAGAAGGTCAGCTAAACCTTTGCACCAATGCGCTTGACCGGCATTTGAAAGAGCGCGGCGATCAGGTTGCGATCTATTGGGAGCCGGACACTCCGACCGAAACTGACCGCACCATCACTTATGCAGAATTGCACAGCGATGTGTGCCGTTTCGCCAATGCGATGAAGGCGCAAGGCGTAAAGAAGGGCGACCGCGTCACCATCTATTTGCCGATGGTGCCAGAGGCCGCTGTTGCCATGCTTGCCTGCGCGCGGATTGGCGCGATTCATTCGGTCGTGTTCGCGGGCTTCTCTCCCGAAGCGCTTGCCGGACGGGTCACCGATTGCGGATCAACTATCATTCTGACCGCTGATGAAGGGCTGCGCGGAGGCAAGCCTATCCCATTGAAAGCCAATGTCGATGCGGCATGCGAGCGCGCCGATGTGAATACCGTCATCATGCTGGAGCGCACAGGCAAAGATGTTCCCATGCATGCAGGGCGAGATATTCGCTGGGCCGATGCTATCGCGGATCAGCCTGCCACCTGCGAACCCGAAGTTATGGACGCCGAAGATCCGCTGTTCATCCTCTACACCTCTGGTTCCACTGGCAAGCCAAAGGGCGTGATGCACACCACCGGCGGCTACGGTGTTTGGGCAAGCATGACGCATGAATATGTCTTCGATCATAATCCTGGCGACGTTTACTGGTGCGCAGCGGATGTAGGCTGGGTCACGGGGCACAGCTATGTCGTTTACGGACCGCTTATCAATGGCGCGACGCAGGTGATGTTTGAAGGCGTGCCGAATTTCCCTGATCACTCACGCTTCTGGCAAGTGATCGAAAAATACAAAGTCGAGATATTCTACGCTGCACCAACAGCCTTGCGGGCTTTGATGCGTGAAGGCGATGAATTTGTTACGCGCACTGACCGATCATCCCTGCGCCTGCTTGGCAGCGTGGGCGAGCCGATCAACCCAGAGGCGTGGGATTGGTATCACCGCGTGGTGGGCGAGAGGCGCTGTCCCATCGTGGACACTTGGTGGCAGACCGAAACGGGCGCAGCGATGATTACCCCAATGCCAGGTGCAACCGACTTGAAACCCGGCAGCGCGAGCAAACCAATGTTCGGCGTACAGCCTGCTCTGGTCGATCCAGAAAAAGGCACCATGCTGGACGGGGCGACTTCTGGCGCGCTTATCATCACAGATAGCTGGCCAGGCCAGATGCGCACCGTTTACGGCGATCACCAACGTTTCTTTGATACCTATTTCAGCCAATATCCCGGATATTATTTCACTGGCGATGGCTGCCGCCGTGATGAGGATGGCTATTATTGGATCACCGGCCGGATTGATGATGTGATTAATGTTTCCGGTCACCGCATGGGCACAGCCGAGGTGGAAAGCGCGCTCGTGCTTCACCCACAAGTTGCAGAGGCCGCCGTTGTCGGCATGCCGCATGATATTAAGGGGCAAGGCATTTACGCCTATGTCACCACCAATGCGGGCGTTGAGGATAGCGAAGATTTGCGCGCTGAACTCGTCAAATGGGTGCGCAAGGAAATCGGCCCCATCGCAACGCCTGATGTGCTTCAGTTTGCGCCTGGCCTGCCCAAAACCCGCAGCGGCAAAATAATGCGGCGTATCCTGCGCAAGATTGCCGAAAATGACATGGGAAGTCTGGGCGATACCTCTACATTGGCGGACCCAAGCGTGGTTGATGACTTGGTCGCCAATAGACCTGCAACATGACCGCTTGATGCGCTACATCAGACCTGTAAGAGATAGGCAAACAAGTTTCAGGAGTAACTAACTTGGCCGATATGGTCCCTTTCAATTGGGAAGACCCCTTTGACCTCGAAAGCCAGCTGACGGACGAAGAACGCATGGTGCGCGATGCCGCCAATGGCTTTGCGCAATCCGAGCTTCAACCGCGCGTTATTGAAGCTTTCAACAATGAAGTCGATGCGCCTGAACTCTTCCCCCTAATGGGCAAGGCTGGCCTATTGGGCGCAACCATCGCGCCTGAATATGGCGGGGCCGGCGCAAGCTACGTATCCTACGGTCTGATCGCGCGCGAGATTGAGCGCGTGGATAGCGGATACCGTTCCATGGCCAGCGTCCAATCCAGCCTCGTGATGCATCCAATCAACGCATACGGCAGCGAAGAACAGCGGCGCAAATATCTGCCCGGTCTGGCATCGGGCGAGCTGATCGGCTGCTTTGGCCTCACTGAACCTGATGCTGGCAGCGACCCTGCTGGCATGACCACAACGGCAAAGAAAGTGCCCGGCGGTTACGTGCTCAATGGCGCGAAGACATGGATTTCCAATTCGCCCTTTGCGGATGTTTTCGTCGTCTGGGCCAAGTCAGAAGAACATGGCGGCGGCATCCGCGGCTTCATGCTTGAGAAGGGGATGAAGGGGCTTTCTGCGCCCAAGATCGAGGGCAAAATTAGCCTGCGCGCTTCCACCACGGGCGGGATCGTGATGGATGATGTGCAAGTGGGCGAGGATGCTCTGCTGCCCGATGTGCAAGGATTGAAGGGGCCATTTGGCTGCCTCAACCGTGCACGTTACGGCATTAGCTGGGGCGCAATGGGCGCAGCTGAGTTCTGCATGCATGCTGCGCGGCAATATGGTCTGGACCGGCAGCAATTCGGACGCCCGCTGGCTGGGACGCAGCTCTACCAGAAAAAGCTCGCCGATATGCTCACCGATATCGCGCTGGGCCTGCAAGCCAGTTTGCGAGTTGGACACTTGATTGATGAAGGCCGGTTCGCGCCCGACATGATCTCTGTCGTGAAGCGCAATAATGTTGGCAAAGCTCTCGATATTGCCCGGGCAGCGCGCGACATGCATGGCGGCAATGGTATCTCGTCCGAATACCAAGTGATCCGCCACATGGTGAACCTAGAGACGGTCAACACTTACGAAGGCACGCATGATGTTCATGCGCTGATTTTGGGGCGCGGTATCACAGGGCTGGCAGCGTTTTAATGAAGCTATTCGGTTATTATCGCAGCTCCACCAGTTACCGCTTGCGGATAGCGCTTGAGCTGAAAGGGTTAAGCTTCGAAAATGTGCCGGTTGATCTGGTGAAGACCGAGCAAAAGGACACAAATTTTACTGCTCGCAATCCCTTCGGCTCTGTTCCCATGCTGGAAGCAGATGGCCGCGACCGTGCGCAAAGCATGGCGCTGATCGAATGGCTGGATGAAGCCTATCCTGAAACTCCGCTACTGCCAGCGGACATTGAAGATCGCTATACCGTACGCGAGCTGACCTATGCGATTGCAACAGAATTGCATGCCCCGCTAAACCCGCCACTCCTGAACCATCTGCGCGAAGAATTGGACGCGGATCAGGACGCTGTTCTGAAATGGTATCACACTTGGCTCGACCGGACATTGATCCCAGTTGAGGCCAAGCTTGCAGCCTTGAACACAGGTGACTTCCTGCTCGATAAGCCGGGTCTGTTTGAGACGGTTTTGCTCCCGCAAATCTACAATGCGCGCCGGTTCAAATACAACCCAAGCGCCCTGCCGCATATTCTGCGCATAGAGGATGCGTGTCTTTCCCTGCCCGCGTTCCAGCGCGCTTTTCCTGACAATCAACCCACTAGCCCTGATTATTCCGGGCCCAAAGGAGACTAACCGATGAAGCTTGCGACACTGAATGATGGAACGCGCGACGGCAAATTGGTTGTGGTGTCCAAAGATCTCACTCGCTGCTGTGCGGCAGGGTACATCGCCCCAACATTGCAAGCGGCATTGGATGATTGGGAACGGATTGCGCCGCAATTGGAACTGCTGGCTACCGATGTCGAACATGAAGCTGTCCCATGCGAACGCTTCCACGAACGCGAGGCGCATTCGCCGCTTCCCCGCGCTTACCAATGGGCCGATGGCAGCGCATATATCAATCATGTGGAGTTGGTGCGTAAAGCGCGCGGAGCTGAACTTCCCGAAAGCTTTTACTCCGACCCGCTAATGTATCAGGGCGGCAGCGACACGTTCCTACCGCCGCGCGCCGATATCCCCTTGGGCGATCCGGCCTATGGCTGCGATATGGAAGGCGAAGTGGCAGTTATCACTGATGATGTGCCGATGGGTGTCTCAGAAGGCGACGCAGCAGGTCACATCAAACTCATCATGCTGGTCAATGATGTAAGCCATCGCGGGCTGATCCCCGGTGAGTTGGCGAAAGGGTTTGGCTTCTTCCAATCCAAGCCTTCATCGGCATTCTCGCCCGTTTGCGTCACGCCTGATGAGCTGGGCGATGCGTGGAAAGACAATCTCATCCATCTGCCAATGATGGTCGATTACAATGGAGCGCCGCTTGGCCGCCCCCTCGTCAATCAAGATGCGACTTTCAACATGGCGCAATTGATCGCCCATGCCGCAAAAACTCGCGCGCTTGGCGCTGGCGCTATCGTGGGCAGCGGCACCATTTCGAACAAGGGCGCAGATGGCGGACCCGGTAAACCCGTTTCCGAAGGCGGCCTCGGCTATAGCTGCCTTGCAGAGATACGTATGATTGAAACGATAGCTGACGGCGCGCCCAAAACGGCGTTTATGCAAGCAGGTGACAGCGTGCGGATCGAGATGCGCGATGCGGACAATCACTCAATATTCGGCGCGATCGAGCAGAATGTGGTCGCCGTTTAGAAGGAGCAAGCAATGCCTCGGTTAAAACAAGCAGGGCGCGAGGCAGGAAATGCTTACGCCGAACCCATTTTCAACCTGCTGTTCGGGGAGCGTGATCCGGTTAAAGACCCCGGCACGGCAACAGGCACTCCGGGCGATTGGTGGACTGTTTTCAACATTGTGCCCGATGCGTTTAAGCACACAACAGAAGGGTTCATGTTTTACCGCTCGCCCGAACGTAAGCTTGACCCGAAATTGCGCGAGCTCGGCCAGACGCGCGCCGGGTATTCGGTTGGATCGCAATTCGTATTCTCCCAGCATTGCAAAGCATCGCGTGATGCTGGCCTTTCCGAAGAACAAATCACTGCGATCCCATCATGGCAGGTTGCGGATTGCTTCAGCGCGATTGAGCGCGCGGTACTGGCCTATACGGATGCTCTAGTACTGCAACGTGGGCGCGTACCGGACGGTGTCTTTGCCGTGCTGAAAGAGCACCTTAGCGACGAAGAAATCCTCGAGCTCACCTATGTCACCGCGACTTACATGATGCATGCCGTGATGAGCCGCGCATTGCGGCTAGAATATGATGATGTGGATGAGCGGGTTGTCGAAGTGCCTGCCCCCGATGCCGGCAATTCAGCAGATGTCATGAGCATGGTTGATACAAAAAGGGATGATGATTGATGGCCTACCACCACCTCGCACTCGCAGCCAAAGACATGAAAGCCACCCACGCTTTTTATGAAGGGATCATGGGGTTTGAACTCGTCAAAGTCGAAGTCGCACCCATCATGACCGGCGGTTGGGGAAAGCATTTCTTCTACCGCATGGACGGCAACGACACATCATTCATCGCCTTTTGGGAAATCAACGATGCACCCGGCGCAGACGATTACATTTTCGACCTAAACAAGGCTGCTAACCTTCCGCCAATGACCAATCACTACTCTTTCAACGTGGACAGCGTTGATGAATTGGATACTTGGCGCGTCAAATGGCAAAAGGCCGGATTGCCTGTTTTCGAAATCGACCACAATTGGTGCCATTCGATCTATACTACCGACCCCAGTTGCAATGCAGTGGAGTTTTGTCTGACCTCTGGCGAGTTCACCGATGCTGATCGCGCTCGCGCTTTAGAAGCTTTGGAAGAAACCGAATTCAATCCCTCTCCGCCGCCGGCCAAGATCAAAATGTGGGAGCCCGAACCCGCCTAAATTTCAGTGGCTGTAAATGCAGTTTCGGGATCGCCTGTATTGGGCGTGTCCGCGGGGTCGATAATCAGCACTTTTGCCTGACCGTTTTCGGTGCGGGTGCGGTGTTCAACCCCGCGCGGGACAACCAGCATTTCGCCTTTGTCCAATTTTTCACTAGAGCCGCGAAAATCTATGAACAATTCGCCCTCTAAAACGAAGAACAATTCATCATTATCGGGATGCGAATGCCAAGGAAATTCGCCTTCCGCGCGCGCAATACGGACTTCATGGCCATTGTAATGAGCGGCAATGCGCGGCTCCCAAACGCCGTCGAAATGCGCAAACTTCTCGGTCAGATTGATTTTCTTTGGAGCGCTCTCAGCCATTAAAAGACCACCACGCTGCGGATGCTTTCGCCCGCATGCATCAGGTCGAACCCTTTGTTGATTTCTTCCAAAGTCAGCTGGTGCGTGATCATGGGATCAATTGCGATCTTGCCGTTCATATACCAGTCGACAATCTTGGGAACGTCAGTGCGCCCCTTCGCTCCGCCGAAAGCAGTGCCGCGCCAATTGCGGCCCGTGACAAGCTGAAACGGGCGTGTCGCGATTTCCTTGCCCGCCTCTGCAACGCCGATGATGATGCTGGTGCCCCAGCCCTTGTGACAGCTTTCAAGCGCTTGCCGCATCACATCGGTATTGCCTGTGCAATCAAAAGTGTAATCCGCTCCGCCATCGAGCATTTCCACCAGATGCGCGACCACATCAGAAGTGTCTTTTGGATTGACGAAATCGGTCATGCCGAACTTACGGCCCCACTCTTCACGAGCGGGATTAATATCAACGCCCACGATGCGGTCAGCGCCCGCCATCTTCGCGCCTTGCAATACGTTGAGCCCGATCCCGCCAAGGCCGAACACCACGACATTATCGCCGGGTTGCACCTTTGCCGTGTTCACCACAGCGCCAACGCCTGTCGTTACGCCGCAACCAACATAGCAGCTCGTTTCAAACGGGGCATCGGTGCGAATTTTTGCAACTGCAATTTCAGGTAGGACGATGAAGTTTGAGAAGGTTGAGCAGCCCATATAGTGGAAGATAGCCTCGCCCTTATAGCTCATGCGCGATGTACCATCGGGCATTAAACCTTGGCCCTGAGTATTGCGGATCGCACTGCAAAGGTTCGTCTTACCAGACAGACACATTTTGCACTGGCGGCATTCCGGCGTGTAAAGCGGGATGACATGATCATCGGGCGCAACGCTGGTTACGCCCGCACCAACTTCACGAACAATACCGGCACCTTCATGACCCAAAACGCTGGGGAAGATTCCTTCGCTATCCAGCCCATCAAGCGTGTAAGCATCCGTGTGGCAAATGCCGGTTGCCATGATCTCGACCAGCACTTCTCCAGCCTTTGGCCCTTCTAAATCAAGCTCGACAATCTCAAGCGGCTTCTTGGCTTCAAAAGCTACGGCTGCGCGGGTTTTCATAATGCAATCTTTCTTGAAGTTACTTTCGAACTTTGCCCCGCAACGGGCATTTCGTCAAACTTTGGATGTGGCGAAATTTGACGGCAAAAAAGTGCTCTTAGTTGACCAAAAATTGCAGGTTTCTGCAAATTGTTGCCGGTTTCCGCAAAACTGCAGCACGGGCTGGCACTAAACAGGCGCATTGGCACAAGCATTGCTTTTGAAAGAGATGATGCACAACACCCCACCCCAATCGCCGCTGCGCGTGCTCTTTTATTTGCCCGTGATCACGCCTTGGTGGTTTGAGAATATTGTGATCCATCTGATCCGCAAGCTGGCGAGCGATCACGAAGTGCATGTGATGGTGCCGCCGCTTTGGCGGAACACTGGAGTTGGTCCCGACCAAGTGCCTTTGATCGCTGATCTTGCCCATGTGCATTGGCATGTGCTGGACGGTCCCGATCATCCACTCCTGAGAACAAATGCTAGCGATCAGGCTGATCTTATTGAGCTTGTTCGGGAAATAGGGCCACAAATCACGCTTTGCCGCAGCGCTGACATCAAGACACCTGCACTTTTCCCCGGCAGAGTGCGTTACATAATGGAAGCGGCCGCTCCGCCATTTGAAACGGAACCGCAATGGGTTTGGCTTGCGCCGACGCTGTTTGATGCGGGCATCTTGCCTAAGTTCACCCATGCTCAAACCGCGCAGCTTGATAGGTTGGCAGAGCAGCTTTGGCCGGACGTACACGCAGCCATAGAGCGCGTTCCATCGCGCCATGGTTTTCTAATTGAGACAGGTATCACACCGGACAGGGCCATCATCGGCCTTGCGCTGGAATATGAGCATGAAGAGAACTTCTTCCTTCAGCATCACCCCTACCTGAGCAATGCCGCGATGATCTGCGCCATTCTGGACCAGCTGGATGAGCGGCACGTGCTGGCGATCACCAACCATCCATTGAACGAACTTTACAGCGACAATAGCGCTATCGAACAAGCGGTGGCAACCAGCAACGGCAACGCAATTCTGCTCAAAAACGGCGAGACGGCGGGCCAAACAACGCTATCCCTTGCCCAGCATGCAAGCGGCATGATTATCGCCAATTCCAAAAGCTGGTGCGCCTGCGCAGCGCAAGGTGTTCCATTCCTCCGCCTGTCCAAATTCGCGAACGCAGACTGGCTTGGCACTTACAACAATATGCCGGAATTTCTGACCGATATTGCTTCCGGCAAAGCAAGGCGCCCTGACCCGAAACTCGCGCGGCGTTGGTTTGGCTACCACCTTGCCAATAACGCTTTCGATCCCGCCGCCGATAATCTTAGCAGCGAAGAAATCATCGACCGTGCGCTCATCCCCAATGCGCCGGAGCGCTGGACCGAATCCATCGCCCGTTACCGCGCTCAACACAATAAGACAGAACTGGAAACAATGAATGTATGATCTTGGAGTGGTTGTTCCCGCCCGGCGCGGCAGCTCGCGCATAAAGGAAAAGTGCTTACTGCCATTTGGCGATTCTGAAACGCTGATCGAGTGGAAGCTGGCCCAGCTTTGCAAGGTCATCGAACCGCACCGGATTTACCTATCGAGTGAGGATGATGCCTTCCTTGATCTTGCAAAGAACATGGGTGTTTCGCGTCACCAACGCGACCCCCAACTGGCAGTGGATCACATTGCCCCGTTTCGCGATGTCATAACCGGTATCGTCCGCGATATCCCGCATGAGCATATCGCATGGGCGACGGTTGTCTGCCCGCTAATGGCACCAAGCGAATATCTGACTGCATTCGGTGCCTATCACAGTGATGTGATCAGGGGGCAGTATGACTCGCTGATCGGAGTGGATCCTGTTCAAGACTATTATTGGTCAGCAGCCGGCCCGATCAATTACGAAGCCAGCCGCAATCACACGATCAGTCAAGAATTGCCGAAATGGTTCAAAGTGACCAATAGCCTTTATATGGCGCCGCGCGCGCTGATGTTAGAACGGGAATATTTCATCGGCAAAAACCCACTGCTTCAACGCCTATCAAAACTCGCGGCCGTCGATATCGACTATATTGAAGATTACCGGATCGCCTGCGCGCTTTACAGCGTCTATCGCGAATATGGTTTGGATGCGGTCGAGGCCGGAACAAAGTTTGAAAGCGGCGGGGATCAGATCACTCGCCAGATCAGGCTCTAATTTGCCGGGAACCATTTCCCTTCAAACACAACGCCGTGCACTTCCACCTCTTGCAATTTCGCTGCACCGCCTTTGCGCGGATCGCGGTCTAGCACAGTGAAATCCGCCTTCTTGCCAGAGGCGATACTGCCAACCTGGTCATCCATGCCGATGACTTGTGCCGCCTCGATTGTGATCGCGCGCAATGCCTTGCTTAGGCTGATGCGTTCTGTTGGAGCCTTCGCATTGCCTTCTAATGTCACGCGGTTGCTCGCCACCCAAGCCAGATAGAGAGGATCAATCGGCGCCATGTTAAAATCACTATGCAGGCCAAGCGGCACACCTTTGCGTTCCAGCGAACCCAGCCGGTTCATTTGCGCTGCACGATCCGGGCCAAGACCGGTGCGCGCATAGGCATCGCCAAGGATGCGGATATAATTCGGCTGCGCGGAGACATAGAGGCCCAGCTCACCAATTCTGCGGTTTTGCGCTTCTGTTGAATAGCCCAAATGTTCGAGCACAAAATCCTGCCCGCCGCGCGGTTCCAGACTGTCCGCAATGTCCAGCACGACATCCAAACCTTTATCGCCGTTTACATGCGTATGCATATCCCAGCCAGCATCCCAAAAACGTGCCGCCTGTTTTTGCAGTTCGGCCGGTTCGGTCAGCCACTTTCCTTCATGACCATCGCTATATCCGGGCGGGTTCATCTGCATATATTGCGCGAAGAATGCGCCATCGGCGAAGAGCTTCACGCGGTTTGAGAAGAAGAATTTGTCGCTGTCATGCTTGGCTTTGATCTGCGCCAGCCATTCATTCGGATCGCCTTCAACCAGCGGAGCAACGGGTATTGCAAGAATGCGTGAAGGCGTGGTGGGCAGGTCATAAAGGCTTTTGAACAAGGGCGCTTCAACATCGACCCCGCCGAACCCGCCAAAGGCCAAATCGGCGCTGGTCGTCACGCCGTTTTCCAGCATCATCTGGCGCATATCCATCAAACCTTGGCGCATCTTTGCAGGCGGAAAGAGATATGGGCGCAGCTTTTCAATCCCGCGAAACAATGCCGTTTCATGGATCACACCGCTGGCGTAATCGGCATGAGACGGATCAATGCCCGGCTTTGCAAATTCAGCCGTAAACGCCTCTTTTGACCCCAGCCCCAGCAATTCAAGCGCTTTGGTATTGGCGATGATTTCATGAAAACTGCGCTGCCAGATTATCACTGCACGGCCCGGCGCAATCCGGTCGAGATTATCGCGGTCCATGTCCCCATGAAACAGCTTGTGATGGCCCCATGTGATGAAGAGTTTTTCGTCACTGTCTGCCAGCACTTTGCGCAGCCGCGCCTCATACGCCTCAGCCCCGACAATCGCGGGATAGCTTTTACCCGGCAGCTCCCAGCTTTCCGGACTGATGAAAGGAATGGGCAGCATCATTATCGTCTGCATCGGATGGATGTGCGGTTCGACAAAACCGGGCATCAGGATGTTGTCTGCAAAGCGCCGATCGACTGTGACTTTGCGCCCCTTAGTCCAAGGCTCCAACTCTTTCTCAGTTTGAGCTAGACCAAGGATGATGCCATCCGATGTGGCGACATATTTTGCCTCGGGAAAGCCGGGTTCCATCGTGATGATGGACTTCGCCTGATAGACTGTGACTTCTTGGTATGGGCTGGTTTTAGGGGCGTCTTCTGCACGCGCTATGACCGCAAAAGCCAACATGGCGAAAAACGCAGATATTCGGGCAAAACCAGTCATATATACCTCAAAGAATTGGCCGTTGCTGACCATATATTGCTGCCATTTAGGTTCATTCGATCGCATTGCGGTAGCCTCTATTTGATTAGGCTATTTTATGCCGCTGCTCCAGTTTTTGACGCCAAAACTGCATCACCCCCGCCGCGCCGATCAATTGCAGCGCCCAATGCGGCGGAGTGCGCTGGCAGACGTTCATCCGTGGCTATCAGTCGCGCCACACCGCCCGATCCCATCGCGCGTGCTGCTTGCAGCATTTGCGCCTCTCCCGGTGCGCCAACAGCAGCAGCAGCAGCACCAATCGCCAGAGTATCGCCAAACAGCCGAACAGCATCTGCACGAGTTTGAGCAGGCAGGGCATGTTCAGCGGCAGCAAAATCGAGAAGGTTTTGAGTGGCGCTCATGCCAGCCACTCCTCAAGCATGGCATCAATCGCATCAGGATCACTGCCCGTTAGTGCCAGATCAACTGCGCGGTTCGCGTCATCTATTGAAACCCCACCCCATTTGGCCAGAGTATGCATCTTTTCGACGATACGGTCTTCGCTAACAAGGAGTTCTGGATCGCCCAGCGTATCGGTAATTTCATGTCCATTTACTCGCGCGCCGAAATGCGCCGGATAACGCGCTGTGATAGCTGGGTCTTATCATTACCCGCCAATTTGCCGGGCTGTTCGGTCATCGCTTCGAAAAGCCCCTGCACCCCTTCGAGCAGACCAGCCGGACCTGTCGCACCATGGTGCACATCATCCATCTCCAACGCATTGCCCAGATACGTCGCGCGCTCCCACCCAAGCCGCGATATTAGTCCGCCCAGATGCCCAGCTTCTGTGTCTCTAGCGCCTGCAACACAGGCCAGCCAATCGAGCAAATGCAGACGCGCACGATGCCTTTCGTCATCTCCAACATTGCGTGCAAGCCTATTACTGACTTTTGTAAGTAAGCGTTCGCTCACCCGACGTCCCCTTTTTCGAAAGAGCGAGTGTGTAGAGACGATTGCCCAAGACTGCCGCCCCATCGGAACGCAAGCCCCCTCGCTATTCGCAATTGGCCAGCGAGCTGCGCCAGGCGATCATTGCCGGTCAGCTTGCCGTTCGAGAGGCGCTGAAACGCCTGCAATCGGAAGGTTTGATTGCGCCCAGACGCGGATCCGGCACAACAGTTCAGCCAGCGGTCACACGCGGCGGCGCTTTGCATATCCATCTTAACATGTAGGCATGGCAGGGTCATTTGGGCGCAGGTCCGCCGCCCAGTTTTGGCACAGATGCCGGCTGCCATTCTTCACCTGCAAAACGGATTGGCGGCGCGATATGATGCGCCCCTTCATCGCTTTGAACAAGCAATCCGCGCTCGGCAATATGCGGCTGATCGAATGCTTCACGAAAATCGAGCACAGGTGAAAACGCCACGTCCTTATCCGCGAACCACTCCACCCACTCCTCGCGGGTTTTGCCAGAGAACGTTTCGCGCAAAAACGCGATCAGCTCGTCTTGCTCTCCTGCTTCGCGTTCCGCATGAGCGATCAAATCTTCGCGGCCCAAAGCTGTTAGCAGATTGCGCGCAAATTTCATCTCGCGC
>JBDWMF010000005.1:0-6413 GCA_039972775.1 Erythrobacter sp. | reverse complement strand
ACCGGGCACAACGGGCGCTCCATCGGGACCATCATTTACGGCTAAGAAACCTGCAAGCGCTTGAACAGCCATATCATGCGCAGGGTGATGCGCCAATTCGCCGTCCTGCCCGAATGCAGAGATTGAACAATACACAATGTCAGGCTTAATCGCTTTGACGCTGTCATAATCAAAACCCAGCCGTTTCATAACGCCGGGCCGAAAACCTTCAACAAACACATCCGCATCGCGGCAAAGTTCAACCAATTCAGCTTTGCCAGCATCACTCTTTAGGTCGAGCACACGGCTTTGCTTTCCGCGATTAAGGTTCGCAAACCAAACCGAATGCTCTTCATCGCCGTGCGATTGTTTCGGCAGCATGCTTCGCGCAGGATCGCCAACAGCCGGTTCGATCTTGAACACTTCTGCACCATGATCCGCCATCATAACGGTCAGCATTGGACCGGGCAGAAACTGCGTCAGATCGACAACTTTTATGCCAGATAACTTACCCATAATGCCTCAGCCCCCAATCGCAGATCAGATAATGCCATCTGAGCGGAGTTTGGCAATGGCGGCCCCCAATTCATATACGGGCGCAACCGGCACAAAACCTGCGAGCAATTCTTGCCAATGCGGTATTCTCAAGTAACTGCTGCTTTGATACGAAATTCTGGCCTATCCCAACTCTTTGTCCGGCACACATGTTCGAGCCGCTGAACTGCCTCCGGAATATCTGCATATCGTAAATAGAGCGGCGTTAAGCCAAGCCTTAAGATGTCAGGCGTTCGGAAATCAGCAACTACATTCTTTTCCTTCAACGCTTGGACGATGGCGTAAGCCTCAGGATGCGCATAAGCAATGTGACTTCCCCGATGCTCTGGATCTTTTGGACTAACCAACTCAAAACCAAACTCGTTGCATAGAGGTTCCATCAGCTCGATTAGCATTTTGCCGAGCGAAACAGACTTCTGGCGTAGCTGCGACATATCGGCCTCAAGGATCAAATCGACCCCCTCTTCCAAAGCCGCAAGCCCGATTATGTGGGGCGTGCCGCATAAAAACCGTTCGACACCATCAGCAGGCCGGTAGTCTTCATCGAAATCAAATGGCTTTGTATGGCCAAACCAACCCGACAGCACTGGGGCAGCTTTTTGGTTGCGCTCTGCGACATAAAGAAATGCTGGCGCTCCGGGACCCCCATTGAGAAACTTGTATCCGCAACCAACTGCAAAATCGACGTTAGCGGCATCCAAGTCTATTTCGATAGCACCGGCACTATGGCTCAAGTCCCAAATCGCTAGCGCGCCGCTTTGTTGAATTTTGCCTGTTACTTCAGCCATATTGCGAGCGAGCGCAGACTTGTAGTGAACTTGGGTAAGAAGCACCGCAGCCACACTATCATCAAGCGACTCTAACACGTTTTCAGGAGCAACAGCCCGGGCGGTAATCCGCCCACCGGAAAAGGCCTCAATCCCTTGCATCATGTAAGAGTCGGTAGGGAAATTCGTTGTCTCTGTTAGTATCGTCATGCGTTCTGGACGCAACGAAAGAGCCGCCGTCAAAACTTTGAAAATGTTGATAGACGTGGAATCTGCCGCAATCACTTCACCAGGCTGAGCACCAATCAATTGGCCAATTTTGTCTCCGATACGAAGCGGTGCGGTCGCCCATTCAGCATCGAGCCAAGAGGAGATCAAACCCTCTCCCCACTCATTCTCAACGGTATTTTCTATGCGTTTAGGAGTAGTCTGAGGGAGCGCGCCGAGCGAATTTCCATCAAGGTAAATAAGCCCATCGCGCAAAAGGAAACGTTCGCGAAAATGCGCTAAGGGATCGCCGCGATCAAGGTCCTGCGCCCTAGCTACCCAGTCGATCATTCAGCAATCTCCCGCAAAATCGCCCTTACCGGACTCGCGTCTGCACCGGCAATTCGCAAAGGCAGCGCAACCAATTCAAATGCGCCGTAAGGCACATCATCAAGCACTAACCCTTCCAAAATACGCATATCATGGGCCAGTACTTGGTGGTGCGCATCCATTGTCTTTGATGTTTCGGGGTCAAGCGATGGCGCATCAACGCCAATCAATTTCACTCCCGCCTCACCCATTCGCCCAATCACGTCAGGTGCGATTGCCTTAAACTGCGAATCCCATGCCTCATGCGGAAAACAATTATACGTACGCAATAAGACGCGGCTGTGACCTACAATTGCTCCCCAGTCACAGTCATTCATTTCGACGCGTTTAACCGCTCCCGTGACGTCGATAAGAACACACCGCCCGATATAGGGCTCCAGATCACAATCTGCGGAAGCGGGACCATTCTTTGCATAGTGAAACGGCGCATCTGCATGAGTTCCAGCATGCAATCCGGTTTGCATCCCGCCCACATTCACTGGGCAGGACTCGGATATCTCAGCATGCTGCTCTAACGAAAAGGCTGGCTCGCCGGGCCAGACGGGCAGTTCCGGCCTCAAAACCTGTGAGATATCCCAGATTTTGCCCATTACTGCACCGGAGCTTGCGAAACGCCGTAGGCCGCATCAGATTGATCTGCAGTCATGCGTGCCCGCATCGACCAAAGCTCAGGAAAGAAGGTAAGGCCCAACGATTTGACTAGATAATCTACGCCTGAAGATCCCCCGGTACCGGGCCTATGACCGATAATTCGCGCAATCGTTTTCATGTGCTTAAATCGCCATTCCTGAAAGTAGTATTCAAGCGCGGTAAACCGTTCTGCAAGGCGAAATTCATCCCTATGAGCATCAGGGTCGGAATAGATTTCGAGCCACACATCTTCGACCGCGTCGTTTGGCACATACTCTTCATCAAATTTGCGGACCAACACATCCTCAGGGATTGCATATCCGCGGCGCGCCAGCAGCATCAAGAGCTCTTCATACACACTGGGTTCTTTCAATGCAGCCCCAAGCGCAGCTTCTGCAACACGATTTCCTTGGTGGACGAGCATCATGTCCGCTCGCTTGAGTCCAAAACGAAATTCGAGCTCACGAAATTGATGGGATTGGAACCCAGAGGCTCTGCCTAAATGGCCCCTGAAGGTGATAAAATCATGCGGCGTTAGGGTCGCCAAGACTTCCCAGCTATTTGTCATGTGGCGCAAAACGGCATCCATCCGGTGCAGCGTTTTGCATGCCCGCGAAATTTGGTCTTCGCGCAAGTGCTTTATCAACTGGCCTGCCTCGTGTAGTTGCAGCTTCATCCAAAGCTCCATCGATTGATGCATGATGATGAACAGCATTTCGTCGGGCTTATCAGAAACGGGCAATTGGCAGCTAAGCAACTGCTCAGTCTGAAGATGGCGCGCATAGGTTAGACCGCTATCCCAAGTGATCACTTCACCATCAATCTTTGCCTCGAAGACTTCGACCCCACCTTCTTCATGCTTACGTATCGTCACGGGATTCCTCCTGACTAATATCAGCCCAGTCCGAAAGCGATCCACCGCGCTTGATCGATTTCAGGCATATTATCGAAGAAAGCCGGGTCACCCCAGGAAGCTTTGAAAGATCATGGCGCAGCAGATCATCGAGATGCTCCACCGAACAAGCCATCACTGAAAGCAAGTAATCGCTGTCACCCGCGGTCGTGTAACAATCGATAATTGCTGGATGATCAACAGCGCTGCTCTCGAATTCTGCATGCATATCCAACCCAATGCGGACATTTACAAAACTCTGTACACTAAGACCAAGAGCAGACGGATTAAGCCGAGCGCCAAACCCCTGCAAAACACCAGCCTCTTCTAGATTGCGAACACGGGTCCAACATGGGGATTTCGAAAGACCTACCTTCTGACCTAGGTCGGTAAATGACTGCCGCCCATCACGCTCTAACTCGCGCACTATCTTCCAATCAAATTTGTCCATCAACAAGGTCTACGACATTCGACTCGAAAAGTCTATCTGCGCAAAACACCACCAAATTCAGAACAAATGATCTACTTTGATCTATTTTTGAGGAAATAACTTTGTATTTGAGGCAAATTGTGGAACTAACTATACCATCATATTGGTTCATCGAGTGATCACCCGCCCATCTAATCACTACAAGTTTACAGAGAACCGATCAGTCGCCATCACGACCGATTGGATCACTTCAGACGATGAATTGAATTAGCGAAATAGACCCGCTGATTTCATGCGCCTGAGCATGGTCTCGGCATAGCCCAAATCGGTCGGATCTCAATCCGGTGCATTCAGCCTTGCAACGCCCATAGAAATCCAGCCCAAGCCTTACTTGGCTCTTTTATGGATTGGACACGCCAAGCGTAGCGCTGCAACGACCAGCAGTAGGCTGGCAGCAATGCAAATTGCGCTTACCAAAACAATTGAATCCATCCCATCAGAAGCAAAGACCAAACCGATCAACGTAGGCAGAGTTGCAGCGCCCAACAGTTGCGCGGTCGCTGCAAAGGGAACGCTGCGCCTAGTTGGGTCCGCTTCCAGCACCAAGCCGGTCAAAGCAGGCGTGGTGATCATCCAGATGACACCGACCGAAACAACCAATATCCATCCGGTGATGCCGCTTGTCTGGATGCTGAACATAACTCCAACAACGACCAGCAAGACCATCGTCATCGCAATCAAACGGGTTCCAGCACGCCCATATTGGCTCAAAAATATTGCCGCCAAAGCGCCAGCCATCTGCCCCACCATTGATGCGGTCAACATCGGCGCAATATCGCCTGACGGGACACCGCGCTCTTCCAGCCAAAGCCCGAGATAGGCCCAAATACTTATAACCGCACCGAGGAAGATGCTGGATGCGGTGGTGTCAGTCTAATCGCAACTTGTCTCCGTTTGGCGCAAGTGTAGCAAGGCCGAGCTGAGTTTAGGCAGCAAAATTTTGCCACTCTGCGAATGCGGCTGAGCGGCTTTCCTTGAAGGTTTGTCTGTCGACGAGATGGCGTTGCGAGTTGAAATGGTTGTGGATGTTGGCGTGAACCGAAGCGAACTTCTGCAGTGATTTCATTCGTCGAAACCGCTGCATAACGCGCTCTTTTCGTCGGAACGGAAGGTGGCTGTTTTCCGCTCGATTGTTTTTCCACCTGCCCATCTCGCGGCGGCTTTGATTGCCAAGTTCGCGCATCGCGGCAGGGTATGATTTGAGACCGTCAGTAACGATTTTTTCTGCTTGCCCGTGACGCTTCAACGCCTTGCGTAAAAACTTCAACGCTGCCGTTTTATCCCTTTTCTTAGTGACATAACTCTCGAGAATCTCGCCTTCATGATCGACCGCTCGCCATAGATAATGAGTTTCGCCGTTCATCTTTACGAACACTTCATCGACATGCCAGCGCCAATTTCTATATCCGCGCATTCGACTGATCCGTTGGCGCTTGATGTCGGCTGCGAACAGCGGACCGAACCGGTTCCACCACATTCTCACCGTTTCATGGCAGATATCGATGCCGTGTACGGCCAGCAAATCCTCCACATTTCGAAGTGAAAGCGGAAAGCGAACGTACATCATCACAACAAGACGAATGACTTCAGGCGATGAGTTGAAATGTTTGAATGGGCTAGCCGGTTTGGCTCTTGATTTGCGGCTCATCTGCTATCGCTAGCACAACCTCTTTCGAAATGCCCCGTTGGTCTGACAACACCCGCAATGCAGAATAGTGGGCTGCCCATGCTAGGAACAGATCGACAGTAAAGCTTGCCCCGATCCAGCCTTTTTGTAGCTAGCCGCCGAACCCAGCATCCAATTGAGAATATGTTTTCGCGGTCTGTGGGCCCGACCTGCCCGAGCTAGCCCCATAGTCAGATATAAATAATGGGCCCGCTGGACGCTTGGTCCGGCAGGGGGGGGTATGCCCCCCTCTCAGCTGGATGCTTGCCCCCGGGGGGGTGCTGTCAGACTAATCGCAACTTGTCTCCGATTGGCGGATCTATGGCAAGGTCGAGTTGGGTTTAGGCAGCAAGAAATTGCCACTCAGCCAATGCTGCTGAACGGGCGGTCTTGTAGGTTTGACGGTCTACGAGGTGGCGCTGCGAGTTGAAGTGATTGTGGATGTTGGCGTGGACTGAGGCGAATTTCTGTAAGGATTTCATTCGCCGGAACCGCTGCATGACACGCTCTTTTCGTCGGAACGGTAAGTGCGAATTCTCCACCCGGTTGTTCTTCCATCTGCCCATCTCGCGGCGGTTTTCATTGCCAAGTTCACGCATCGCAGCGGGGTATGATTTGAGGCCGTCGGTCACGATCCTTTCTGCTTGGCCGTGATGCTTCAGCGCTTTGCGTAGAAACTTCAATGCTGCCTTTTTGTCCCGTTTCTTAGTGACATAGCTCTCTAGAATTTCACCTTCGTGGTCGACAGCCCGCCACAAGTAATGGGTCTCACCATTGATCTTTACGAAAACCTCATCAACGTGCCAACGCCAGTTTCGATATCCGCGCATTCTGCTG
>JBDWMF010000004.1:0-456113 GCA_039972775.1 Erythrobacter sp. | reverse complement strand
AACCGCCGCTTACAAGCGCAGAGTTACCCACCGCCGTTGAGTTATTGCCAGTTGCCCGCGCGATCACGCCGAATGCTGCTGAACCCGATCGGGAGGCCAAAGCACGGTTGCCAACTGCTGTTGCATTCACACCGGTTGCTTAAGCATCTGCGCCGAATGCAGAGGCTCTATCCTGCGTTGCCCGCGCACCGATTGTGTTACTGTCATTGCCGTCCCCGCCAATAGCGACAGAGCCATTGCCGCTAGAAACTGTTCCCGCGCCAAACGCCAAAGAATTGACCTGACTCGCAATGGAATCCGCGCCTAAGGCAATCGAGCGTAAACCGGTGGCCTGCGCGCCTTCAGTATCGCCGTCCGCGCCATCACCGCCAATTGCGATTGCACCGTCTAGAGCCGCATCGCTGGCATTGCCGATGGAAACACTATCGTTGCCTGCGGCATTGGCAAGCCGACCGAAAGCCGAAGATAAGGCGCCGCCTGCGCTGCTGCTTGCCCCAACTGCTGTACTGATATTGCCTGTTGAATTGGCGCTGGCACCTATCGCTACGCTGAAATTGGCTGACGCATTGCTGCCTTCGCCCAATGCGGCGCTGCCTGTGCCGCCAGCGTTCGCGCGGGCTCCGATAGCTGTAGCACCGTCGCCTGTGACGGCAGCAAGCCGGCCAATGGCGATACCTTCGTTCGCGGCCGCTGTTGAACTTGCACCATGACCCAAGGCAACGCTATCATTGCCAAGCGATGCAGCATCTGGGCCAATCGCAACGCTTTCGCCGCCAGTCGCTTGCGCACCGTTGGTATCGGCATCCAGACCGTCGCCGCCAATCGCTATTGAGGAATTGCCTATCGCATCGCTTTGGTGGCCGAGTGCAATCGCGCTTGCCGCTGTTGCTTGAGCGAGCGAGCCAACCGCTGTTGAATTGAGCGCTGTTGCATCCGCGCCCACACCGATTGCAGATGCGCCATTGGCCGTCGCGCTGGTTAATCCATAACCGTTGGAATCCGCATCACCGCCCACTGCCAGCGCGTCATCGCCTGTTGCATTTACATCATTACCAATCGCCAAAGCGCCTGCTCCAAAGGCATTGGCAAAGCTGCCTATTGCGACAGCGCCGTCGGAGTTGGTATTGTTCGAGTTGGCGCTAGATGAGTTACCGCAGGCTAGGCTTTCTGAATCGTCCTGATCGTTCGCCCCGCCTGTTGTGTCGACATTGCTATCGGCATCGCCATCATTATTGGTATCGAGCAGGCATTCAGCGGCCCGTGCCTCCTCGCCTGTGCTCAATCCAGCAGCAATTGCGCCCAAAGCAGCGACGGTCATTAAGATTCTACGCATGTTCATTCCCTCGTTTTGTACGAAGGAGCTGTGCGACCGTTTGTTATGGATTTTGTGCGCGAAGTGATTGCTCAACCAGCGTCGCCAGCCCCCAAGCGGTAATATTGTGTATCGTTCAAACGATATCTGACAGCGGATTTGGCACAGAAACTGCGTCCTGCAAAGTCAGAGCCGCCGAGTGACAAAGACGCATGCCAATAACGAGGCTTGGGGGCGAATGGTGGACAGGATAGGATTCGAACCTATGTACGCTTGCGCGGGCAGATTTACAGTCTGCTGCCTTTAACCACTCGGCCACCTGTCCACATTCATCGCTGCGGTATTTCGGTGCGGGACAATGCCCGCTCCATTTGCCGAGAGGCGCCCCAATGGCGAAGCCCCGCCTGCCTGTCAATGCTTGCCTGTCAATGGGCGGGCTGGCAGTAGAGCCAATCAAATAGCAATCAGGACAAATACAACATGGCAAAGGGCGAGCGTAAACGCGCTCTAAGAGGCAGAGCAGGCCGAATGAAAGGTGGGCGCGGTTCGGGCCGAACTTCACCGGGTCATGTGCGTTTATGGGGCAGACATGCGGTTGAAGCTGCGCTGAAAAACCCTGCGCGGGTCTTTCACAAGCTTTGGGCCACACGCGACGGTGTGGCGGCGCTAGATGGTGAATTGCCAGAAGGCTTTCCGGTTGAATATGCAGAAGTCACTGATCTGGCCCGCATGGTCGCAAAAGATGCCCCTCATCAAGGGTTAGTGCTGGAATGCGATCCGTTAGAGGATCAATTCCTAGATAGCTTTTTAGATGGCACTCCGGAAAAGCCGATCATCATCCTCGACCAAGTCACCGATCCGCACAATGTCGGCGCTATCCTGCGGTCATGCGCGGCGTTCGGAGCGGCTGCTCTGGTGACGCAAGACCGCCACGCCCCACCAGAAGGCGGCGTGATCGGCAAATCAGCGTCCGGCGCATTGGAAACAGTGCCATGGGTGCGAGTTGTGAACCTAGCCCGATCTCTCGAGCAAATGGCAGAGGCTGGCTATTGGCGGATAGGGCTGACGGGCGCAGCCGATGAAAATTTGGCAACTGCTTTGCCCAGCGGTCCCGTTGCGCTGGTACTAGGTGCAGAGGGCGAAGGCATGCGCCACAATATTGAAGCGCATTGCGATGCTCTGGCGAAATTGCCAATCTCAAGCGCGATTGAAAGCCTGAACGTTAGTAATGCAGCAGCAATTGCGCTTTACGCTGCCGTCACACGTGACTGAACACATAAGGGGTGGGATCAATGAACATGCATCAAACAAAACGTTTTTCCGGAGCAGCCATATTGGCGGCCTGCGCCATGATGCTGAGTGGATGCTTCATTCTGCCGGGCAAGTTTACATCGGAATTGGTGCTGAAAAATGGGGGTGACTTTGCTTTCACCTATGATGGTGAAATCAATTTCCTTGGCCTGTCTAAACTCGCGCAAATGGGTGCAGGCGAAGAGACGTTTTCTCCCATGTGCGAAGGTGAAGATGAATTTCCGCGCGAATGCACCGAAGCTGAAACAGCTGAGCAACGCGCTGAATGGGATGCTGCTGCGCCGGAACGCGCGCTCAAAGCAGAAAAACAGGCTCAGCAAATGGCAGCCATGATGGGCGGTATTGATCCGACCGATCCCGAAGCGGCGTTTAAACTGGAACAACTGCTGCTGCGCCATCAGGGCTGGAATTCGGTAATCCACAAAGGCGAAGGTCTGTATGATGTGGAATATGCGATCGAAGGTTCCCTGACACATGGCATGGCCTTTCCAGTGATCGAAGGTTTTGCGGACAACAGCACTTTTGTGAAAACCATTATCCGAAAAGACAATATTGTTCGCGTGAATGCGCCCGGTTTTGCCATGCCTGATGAAAATTCTCCTCCTTCAACAGGATTGTTAGGGGGAATGATGAGCGGCATGGCTGGCCTAGCAACTGCCATGGCAAGCGAGGGGGGCGAGAGCACAGACTTAATGTCCAGCATGCCTGAGATTGATGGCACTTTTACAATCGTAACCGATGGACAAATCCTTGCGAACAACACTGACGAAGGACCTGCCGCACAAGACGGGATTCAAGCGCTAAGCTGGGCGATCACCCCGCAACGCAAAACTGCTCCAACAGCCCTTGTAAAACTCGCGCCGTAACTGGCCGAATGAACGCAAATTTGGTTCAGACAAAAAGAGACCCCGCTAGACTATGCGTCCGGCGGGGTTTCTCTTTAAAGGCTCAACCTGCAGGCTGAGCAATGATCTGCCTAATTCACGGCGTCTTTTAATCCCTTGCCGGCCTTAAACTTGGGCTGGTTTGAAGCTTTGATCGTCATCGGTTCGCCAGTACGGGGGTTACGGCCAGTCGATGCTTTGCGCTTGGCAACGGAGAATGTTCCGAAACCGACCAACCGGACTTCGTCACCGCTAGACAAAGCCTTAGTAATAGAATCAAAAACACCTTCGACAGCGCTTGAAGCATCACTTTTTGAAAGACCACTCGTCTCAGCCACTGCGCCGATTAGATCGTTCTTATTCATTCTTGAGAACCCCCCTAGTCCTGTACTTCTTTCGGTAACTCTGTGGATAAACCACAAATGCATATTGCCATTGACCGGTTTTTACAGAGTTTTTCAAGGGTAAATAGAGTTCAAAAGCGTCCTAAAGCGAGAATTTTGGCTGTTTCCGGCCCAAATGATAACTGTTTCTCAATTTGCAACATAGATTGCCCAAGGTTGTCTTTTTCACAACATTAGCTTGAGCACTCGATTCACGAGTTGACGCATGTGTTGGCGACTAACGCACCAGCAACTAATGCGCCGGCAACTAATGCGCAGTCTCGCCGCCGCTACCACCTGAAAGGGGGGCTGGCTGGCTCGCCAAATCATCGGCTTCGGTCCATTCGATTGCCGCAGGTTGGCTAACCAGAGCATGCTCAAGCACAGTATCAACATGAGAGACCGGAATAATCTCGAGCCCCTGCTTCACCTTATGCGGAATTTCAGCCAAATCTTTCACATTCTCTTCTGGAATGAGAACGGTCTTGATCCCGCCGCGCAGTGCCGCCAGCAACTTCTCTTTCAGCCCGCCAATCGCAAGCACCCGGCCGCGCAATGTGACCTCTCCCGTCATCGCAATATCGGGCCGCACAGCGATGCCTGATAAAGCCGACACAATGCTTGTAACCATACCGATACCGGCTGATGGGCCATCTTTCGGCACAGCACCTTCTGGCAGGTGAATATGGATATTCTTGCGCTGGAATATGCTCGGCTTGATGCCGTAAGCGGGCGCGCGCGACTTCACGAAACTGAGCGCGGCAGAGATACTTTCATTCATCACATCGCCCAGCTTACCGGTCGATTTCGCCTCGCCCTTGCCCGGCGTGGTCACGCTTTCAATGTTGAGCAATTCGCCGCCAACCGATGTCCAAGCAAGGCCGGTGACAGCTCCCACTTGTGCCTCTTCTTCAGAAACGCCGTGTTTAAATTTGCGCACGCCAGAAAACTCACCGAGATTTTCGGGAGTAATCGTGATGGCACTTGCATCCTTTTCAAGGATTTTGCGAAGGGATTTGCGCGCCAATTTTGCAATTTCACGCTCCAATGTGCGTACGCCCGCCTCACGGGTGTAAAAACGAATTAGATCGCGTAGACCGTCTTCGGTCAGGGCAAACTCGCCCTTTTTCAGACCATGATCATCGACGACTTTGGGCAGCAAATGCCGCGTTGCAATCTCAACCTTTTCATCCTCAGTGTAACCTTCGAGCCGGATGATCTCCATCCGGTCGAGCAATGGCTGCGGCAGGTCGAGGCTATTGGCTGTCGTGACAAACATAATATCCGACAGATCAAGGTCGAGTTCGAGGTAATGATCTTGAAATTTGTTGTTCTGCTCTGGGTCCAAAACCTCAAGCAAAGCCGACGCCGGATCGCCGCGGAAATCTTGGCCTAGCTTGTCAATTTCATCCAGCAGAAACAGCGGATTGCTCGATCCAGCCTTTTTCAAATTGCTGACAATTTTACCCGGCATTGAGCCAATGTAAGTGCGCCGATGACCGCGTATTTCAGCCTCATCACGCACACCGCCAAGCGATTGGCGCACAAATTCGCGCCCCGTTGCTTTGGCGATCGACTTACCCAGAGAAGTCTTACCAACACCGGGAGGGCCGACGAGGCACAGAATTGGACCTTTTAGCTTGTTCGTGCGCGCCTGTACCGCAAGATATTCCACGATCCGGTCTTTGACTTTCTCAAGCCCGTAATGATCCTCGTCCAGCACAGCCTGCGCTTTGGCGATATCTTTTTTCAGTCGCGATTTCTTGCCCCATGGCAGACCCAGCAACACATCAAGGTAATTGCGCACCACCGTTGCCTCTGCGCTCATCGGCTGCATGCCTTTCAGCTTTTTCAGCTCGGCATCGGCTTTAGTCTTGGCTTCTTTGGAAAGCTTGGTCTCGGTGATTTTCTTGGTCAGTTCGGCCAGCTCATCCCCGCCCTCCCCGTCACCATCGCCCAGCTCGTTCTGGATCGCCTTCATCTGTTCATTGAGATAATATTCGCGCTGCGTTTTTTCCATCTGGCGTTTCACACGCCCACGGATTTTACGCTCGACCTGAAGCACAGAAAGCTCGCCCTCCATAAAGGACATAACCATTTCCAGCCGCTTCAGCGGGCTAGCCTCGGTTAGCAAAGCCTGCTTTTCGGCCACTTTCACATTGATGGCAGCGGCCACGCTGTCCGCCAGTTCGCCCGCATCATCAATCTCGCTAAGATCGGTTACGGCATCCTCGCCCAATTTCTTATTGAGCTTGGCATATTCGCCAAATTGCTTGGTCACTTGGCGCATCAAAGCGGTAACTTCATTGCCGGCGGCAGTTTCAGCCTCTGTCACAGAAACTTGCGCGAGAGTGTAATCACCCTCTTCGCGAAGGCTATCTAGGCTGGCCCGCGTGCTGCCCTCCACCAGAACGCGCACAGTTCCATCGGGTAATTTGAGCAATTGCAGAACCTGTGCAACCACGCCCAGATCATAGAGATCATCGGCTTCTGGATCATCGCAAGCAGGGTCTAGCTGTGCGAGGAGAAAGATATCCTTGCTCGCCTCCATCGCTGCTTCCAATGCCGCAACAGATTTATCGCGGCCCACGAATAGCGGCACAACCATGCCGGGGAAAACTACGATATCGCGGAGGGGAAGTAGCGGAAAGTGCTGAGTCATATGGGGTCCGTTGAGAATTGTTTGCGCGATGGATGCCGCGCCTTTGCGGTGGATATGGGAAGCGCCCGTGCTGCCTTCAATGGCAAGGGAAAGGAAGCTATGAATGCGGCGTGTTCAGCGTCATTTAAGACCCATTTTAAAGACAGTCTCCCCATTTGGGTTTACCAGGCACTGCCAAGGCAGCTTGCGTATTTTCAACGATGACTTTCGAATCTAATTTTGCAAGATCACGGATGAAACCTTCAGTTTCTGGGTCTCCGCCAAATGTGCACAGATGCTCATCGGGAACTCCTCCACCGCCTTGCTCATTGCGGAACTTATCCAGTCGTTCTGTATCCCAACCGCTTGTCAAAAACTTTGCGGCCAAATCTGCACGAGCGCGTTTGTAAGCCATAAGTGCATCATCGCTAGGCTCATCTTCACCTAAGTCGCAGCGCGTGGCGACCTGATAGGTCAACTCGACCAATGCTGCCCAGCACATACTTCCATTCATACCGCTGGACTCTGCCGGTACGCTATTTTCTGTTTCTTGTGCATTTGACAAGCCACCGCTTATTAAAAGCATACAAGCCGCAAGCAGTCCAAATAGCGTCGTTTGTTTCGGCAAAGACATCACTCCATGCCGGGGAGTTTAAAACCGGGAGGAAGACCCATACCGCCTTGAATTTTACCCATTTCCTCGCCCGAAACGCGGTCAGCTTTGTCGCGCGCATCGTTAAAAGCGGCGGTCACCAAATCTTCGACCATATGCTTTTCTTCGGGCTTCATCAGGCTGTCATCAATTGCGACGCCCAAAATGCGCCCTTTGGCACTGGCGCGCACGGTGACAAGACCGCCGCCCGCTTTGCCCTCTACTTCGATATCGTCCAATTTGGCCTGCATATCATTCATCTGGCCTTGGATCGTTTCTGCCGCTTTTTGAGCAGCTTGGATCATTTCTTCCATCGATTTCATTTTAATGGCTCCATTTGCGTCCGCTGCCTGTTTCAGCGCGGGCGACATTATCATTGGGGGGAAGGATTTCTGAATCTGGGAAAGCGTCAGTGGCAGCTTTCACAAGCGGATGGGCACGCATCTGCGCATCGGCATCGGCCGCCGCTTTGCTTTCCTGTTCGCGAAGGCTCGGTGCGCCTTCGACCGTACCGCGTTCAACAATCCAGCGCTTGCCCGTGTGCTTAAAGAATGCATCGCGGAGTTCCGCTGCGGGATCTTCGGAAATGCCATCTGCCAGCGAATAGGTGAGTTTTTCAGGCGCAAGCTCGATCACGCGTATCCAATCGCGCATTAGCTGGCCGACACGCAATTGCCCCGCATTCTCGATTTGACTGACCAATGTTGCCCAATCCAGCGATGGCGAAGGCGCGCCAGTGGCGGGCGTTTCAGATGTCGGTGCAGCTTCAGATGACGGCGCCGCAGTAGGAGCAGGCCCACTTGCTGCCGAATTTTGGGCCAACTCCTCAATCCGTTTCGCCAGCGTGCCCGGGTCCGGCATATCATTGGCATGCATCACCCGCAGCAGCGCCATTTGCGCAGAAACCAGCGGATCAGGCGCGGCGCGCACTTCTGAATGCCCCTTAAGCAGCAATTGCCACAGGCGGTGAAGCTGGCCCGCAGTAAGCCGATCAGCAAAATCTTTTAGCGCAGCGCGTTCGTCCTCTGTCGGGGCGTTCGCCTCTCCGCCAGATACTTGAGCAACCGTAATCGTATGGGTGAGGTCCATTAGCGAGTGGATCAGCGCCAGCGGCTCGACCCCCAGCGAATATTGTTCCTCTACTGCATCCAGCAGCGCCTTTGCATCGCCCGATAGTAACGTGCCCAACAATTTGCGCCGCGCGCTTTTGTCTGCAAGACCGAGCATATCACGGACTCGCGTGCCAGTAACATTTCCGCCTTCTTCTAAGTCCGCATGCGCGATCGCTTGGTCGAGAATAGAGAGTCCGTCGCGCACCGATCCTTCGGCAGCATTGGCGATGATATTGAGCGCCTCAGCCTCAGCCTCAACACCTTCTTTCACGCAAATTTGCGCAAAATGGCTTTGCAACATTTCAGCAGAAATACGCCTTAGATCGAAACGCTGCGTCCGGCTCAGCACGGTAACCGGCAGCTTTTCCACTTCGGTCGTGGCGAAAAGGAACTTCACATGCGCTGGCGGTTCTTCCAGCGTTTTCAGCAAAGCGTTGAACGCATTGCGGGTAAGCATGTGGACTTCATCAATAATGTAGATTTTGTAGCGCGCAGAGACCGCAGCATAGCGCACAGCCTCAATAATCTCGCGCACATCATCAACGCCGGTATGCGATGCGGCATCCATTTCGATCACATCCATATGCCGCCCCTCGGCAATGGCGGTGCATGGCTCGCATTGACCGCATGGATCAATGGTAGGGCCGCCCTGCCCGTCTGGGCCGATGCAATTCAGCGCCTTGGCGATTAGACGCGCGGTTGAGGTTTTGCCGACCCCGCGAACACCAGTCATCAGAAATGCGTGCGCAAGCCGGTCGCGCTCAATTGCGTTCGCTAGCGTGCGGACCATCGGTTCTTGCCCGATTAACTCGGCAAAGGTTTGCGGGCGATATTTACGGGCGAGAACACGGTAAGGCTGATTGGATTCTTCTGCTGGAACTTCAGCTTTGGGCGCGCTTTGTGCGGGAGCACTTGCTTCAACTTTCGCAGCAGGCTCTTCAGCCGGTCCGCCAAACATATTATCTTGCCCCGCAGCCTCTAGCTCAGCGGCGCTAGGCTGCTGTTCTTCCTCAGTTTCGGGAGCATTGTTGATATCAGAATCGGACACCCGCGTATGTTAGGCGCTCGAGCCTGCAATGTCATGGTCTAGGATAGAGGAAAAAAGGCTTATTCCGCCATTTAAAAGGAGCCGAGCGACCCGCCGCAATCCACCTGGGCTGCTTCCTTCCGGACCTGACCCGGTGAGCAAACGCAAACGTCCACCCGACTCCCGCGCAGCCCTATGGCGAAGCAGGCGAGCCAATGCAAGAAACTCCTTCATTCTAAGGTCTGTATTATTCAAGTGACATAAAGGTCGCCGTGCCACTATGCTTGCGACACCTCAAACAGGAGCCTCCATGACCAAACGCCCATTTTTCGCATATCTCGCTGCTCCGCTCGCCGTAATCACTCCCCTCCACAGCGTGTCTGCCGAAGATCAGGCGGCGTTAGAGTTTGGCGATGATACAGGCGAATTTGCAAGCGATGGCGAATGCGATGACGTGCGCTACACCGGCGATGGCATGGCCGAAATTCTTCTAACCGACAGCATTGGTAAGGATGCGACCGACTGCAAAGCCGCCTTTAAAGCTGGCACAATCAGCGTGAGCGCAATGCATGCCATTCCAGCCAATGACGAAGCGATTGATTTTGGCGATGATAGTTCTGACTTTGCCAAGGATGGTGAATGCGACGACGTGCGGTTCGTGGGTGCCGGATCAAACAAGATGATCTTCATCGCAGAAGATATCGGCCATGATGCCAGCGACTGCAAAGCCGCTTTCGCAGCAGGTAAAGTCAAATGGCAGGGCAGCTCGGCTACACCCGAACTGGGGCTAACAACTCAAGACCTGCTGGAACTGATGTCAGAGACCCCGATTACGACCTAAAAACCGCACAAAAAGTCACCAAAAGTTGAGAAAAGTTGACCGGAATAGGTCAAAATCAGCGAAAATTGTCTGCGTAAGCCTGAATTTTGAGCGACTTTTGTGGGGCCGTGTGAACGCGCGCTGCAATCCCATGCTTTTTGGCATAGGCTTTCGCAGCGTTCTTTGTAGGAAAGTTGAGCGAGACTTGCGCCTGCGTATCGCTGCTGCCCGTCCAACCCATTAGCGGATCGGCTTTGCGCGCTTCTGATTGCGCAAATTCAAGCACCCAATCATCAGTCCGAGCTTTGCCGGATTGCATCGCGTTTTTTGGGCGTTGGAAAATCTTGGCGGGCATTTTGTTCTCTTCCTAAATCTAGGGCGATCCCTAATTCACTTCTGCTCGTCTGAAAAGCGGTTCTTCGTCTTTAGGCTCGGCTTTTCACGCCAAGGTTCATCAGGCCAGCGGTGCTTGGGGTAGCGGCCCTTCATATCCTTTCGCACATCATCCCAGCTTCCGCGCCAGAAACCCGGCAAATCGCGAGTGGACTGGATTGGGCGGCCTGCGGGACTTGTGAGTTTAAGCAATATCGGCGTGCTGCCAATCATCGGATGCGCCTCCAGCCCGAACAATGCTTGCACGCGCACCTCAACACTGGGTGCATCATCGCCTGTGTATTGCACCGGATGGGTGGTGCCGGCGGGCGAGGTAAATTCGCGCGGCGCGGCGTTTTTCAGCGCTTGCTGCGTGTCCCAATCAAGCTGGTTTAGCAAAGCTTCGGCTACTTTGCCTTTGGCTAGTTTGAGATCGCGGCGCCCTTCTAAAAGGGGCGCGAGCCAATTGGGTGCGCTTTCATGCAGAGCCGCCTGCGAAAACCCTTCAATCTCAGCAAATTTCGCGCGGGCAAGCAGCTCTGCGGGTAAAAGTTCCCCCAGACTATCCAAAGCCTTATCCACAAGGGTGTCCACAATCGCCGCCGGATCCGGATCGGGATCAGGGCCGCTTGCCATCGTGATCGCTCCTAGCCTGCGCTCCAACCGCGCCTCAGCCCTTTTCTCTGCCGCATTCCACTGAATGATTGAGCGCTTTTCGATGAGATAATGCAGGCTCTCTTCCACCTCAGCCTGCGACAACTCAGCCGCCGCCGTAATCCGCGCACCCTTTGCCTGTCCAACAGCATCACCGATGACCAGCCACTCAGCACGCGCCAGTGACGAAGCCGGATCAAGCATAAAGCCGCGCCCGCCAGCCGAAATCCAATGCTCGCCCGATGCCCCGCGCCGCCGCGCAATATTATCCGGCATGGCAAAGGCTAGGAAAATGGCAGGATTGATCGGATCAGGCTCTGCCCCTGAAATCAGCTTTTCCGCAGACTTTGCCCAGCGCGCCGCCAGTTTTCGTGCAGCATCAGCGCGCCGCCCGCGTTCGCCGCGAAAACGGTCTAATCGCGCCAACAAATCTTCACCATTTCCGCCCAGCCCGCGTTCCTGCATCAACAGCACCAATGTCGCGGCTTCTTCGGCTTGGCTGACCTCAGCGCCAAACAGCACGGCGGCACCCGCAACCGGATCCATCGGAAGATGGCTGATCTGATTGCCCCAAGGGGTAATTGCACCAGCATGATCAAGCGCGCCGAGCTTTTGCAAACGGTCCCGCGCGGCGGCCACAGAAGCCTCGGGCGGCGCATCAAGCCAGCTGAGCGAAGCCGGATCAGAAGTGCCCCATTTCGCAAGCTTGAGCATCAGCGGGGTCAGATCGACTGTCTCAATTTCCGGCGGAGCAAATTCGGGCCTCCCGCCATGGCCGCCCTCTTCCCACAAGCGGTATGCAACGCCAGCACTTTGCCGGGCAGCACGCCCTGCCCTTTGCGTGGCGGCTGCTTGCGATGCGCGGCGCGTGACAAGATGTGTAGTGCCAGCGGCGCGGTCATGCTCGGCCATGCGCGCCACACCGCTATCAACGACAATGCTCACCCCATCCAATGTGAGCGAGGTTTCGGCAATCGCGGTTGCAAGCACAATGCGGCGGCGGCCCCGAGTATCCCGCGCTATCGCCGCGCGCTGAGCGACGGGATCAACCTGACCATGGAGCGGCAGGATCGGCGTATCAGGCAGCTTTGCCTCCAGCCGTTCGCGCACCCGCTCAATCTCTCCCACGCCGGGGAGGAAGGCGAGAATATCGCCGTCTGCTTCATCGCGCCAAGCGGTCATTACCGCTGACGTCATGGCTTCATCAATGCGCATTTGCGGCGAGCTGCCCAGCCAGCGAATATCAAGCGGAAAACTGCGCCCTTCGCTTTCGATAGTGCGCGCGCCCTCGCCCAACAAATTGGCAAAACGTGCGCCATCAATCGTTGCCGACATGACCAGAACGCGCAAATCCTCGCGCACTATGCTGCGCGTCTCCAATGCGAGCGCGAGGCCCAGATCGCTATCGAGATGCCGTTCATGCGCTTCGTCAAACAGCACCGCCGATACACCCGCCAGTTCAGGATCATCGACCAGCCGGTTGACGAAAATCGCCTCTGTCATGACCAGAACGCGGGTTTTTGCCGATTGCTTGCAGTCGAGCCGAGTGATGTAGCCAATCGTCTCGCCCGGTTTCTCGCCCAGCATTTGCGCCATGCGTTCCGCAGCAGCGCGCGCGGCAACACGGCGAGGCGAAGTGAGGATGATCGTGCCGTCACACCAGCTCTGATCCAGCAATGCAGGCGCAATTGCGGTGGTTTTACCCGCACCGGGCGGCGCGACCATAACCGCCGCGCCATTATCCGCTAGAGCCGATTTCAGCTCATCCAGAACGTCATAAATAGGAAGGCGGCTACTCATGATACGCCGCGCAAAGCCGCTGCTTAATAACCGCGAGCGACCGCGAACTGAGCTGCCTCTGCCATGGCGCTGCGGGCTTTGCTCTCAGGAAAGATCGCAATGGAATCAATCGCGCGTTGGGCAAAATGCTGCGCGCGTGCACGGGTGTCAGCCAGCGCATTGTGCCGATCAATCAAAGCAATCGCATGGGCCAGATCATCATCGGATGTCCGGTGGCCGCCAATTGCGCTTTTCCAGAACTTGCGTTCTTCCTCATCACCGCGCGCAAAGGCGAGAATTACGGGCAAGGTCATCTTGCCCTCGCGGAAATCATCACCCTGATCCTTACCCATTTCAGCGGCGTCGGAATCGTAATCAATCGCATCATCGACCAGCTGGAACGCGATGCCGAGATTGCGGCCATAGTTTTCCAAAGCGCGCTCTTTTGTCTCGTCACATTCGGCCACAACTGCGCTAATTTGGCTGGCGGCGGCAAACAAAGCGGCGGTTTTGGCGCCGATAATATCAAGATAGCGTTCTTCGCTGGTGTCGAGCTGGCGCTGCGCGGTAAGCTGGGCGACTTCGCCTTCAGCAATAACGGCGCTGGCATTGGAGAGAATTTTCAGCACTTTCAGGCTGCCATCCTCTGTCATCAGTTCAAACGCGCGGCTGAACAGAAAATCGCCGACCAGCACAGTTGCGGGATTGCCAAAGATGATATTGGCCGCCGCTTTACCGCGCCGCAATTCGCTGCCGTCAACAACATCATCATGCAGCAAAGTCGCGGTGTGAATGAACTCCACCGCCGCTGCTAGCTTGTGATGCCTCTCGCCCTGATAGCCGACAAGCTCAGCACCAGCGAGAGTAAGCATAGGCCGCAACCGTTTACCGCCGCCGGAAATCAAATGGCCTGCCAGCCGCGGAATAAGCGGAATTTCGCTCTGCATCCGTTCTAGGATCACGGCGTTTACATCGTTCATGCCCTGCGCCGTTAGAGCCAGCATCGGGTCCAGCGTGGGCTGCTTGCGGGGAAGAGGAATCACCTTGGCGCTCATGCAAAAAACTCATGCGCGTGCGATGCCCGCTTGGCAAGATACGAATTGCTGCTAGCCTGATGCATTATGTCAAACGAACATTCACATTCGCGCAACGATACTGATCCAGACCCAGTTTTGGCGAGCTTTCGCAAGAGCATCGACAATATCGATGCCGCTATCATCCATATGCTGGCTGAACGGTTTCGCATCACGCAGGCGGTGGGCGAGTATAAGGCTAAAGTGACTTTGCCGCCCGCCGATCCGATGCGCGAAAAACGGCAGGTTGAACGGCTACGCGCACTGTCAGAGGAAGCCGATCTTGATCCGGAATTTGGCGAGAAGTTTTTGCGCTTCATTATCGATGAGGTGATCCGCCATCATGAAAAGGCGCAGCGCGGCTAACTCGCGCTATTTTGCGCCTGAATTGGCGCCTGTATTCGCTCTGGGCAGGATGAGCTTCACCAGCAGTCCGCCCAAATCTTCGCTTTCGTGAAGCTCGACCCCGCCGCCGTAAATCTCCGCCACATCGCGGACGATCGCTAGGCCAAGTCCTGTGCCCGGCTTATCCGTGTCAAGCCGTGCGCCGCGATCGAACAATTGCTCGCGCTTTTCAGGCGGAATGCCCATGCCGTCATCCTCAACCCAGATGACGCAGTGCTGGCTTGGATTGCCGTTTTCGTCCTCTTCCGCATCGAGGGTTACGAACACGCTGCCGCCGCCATATTTGGCCGCATTTTCGATCAAATTGCCGAGGATCTCATCCAAATCCTGCCGTTCGATGGAGACCATGGATTCGCGCCCGCCAGCAACGTCAAAACGCCCTGATGGATACAGCCGTTCTACCGCGCGCTGGACGGCATCGGCGCTTTCACGAACAGGGGTGCGCGCATGGCCAACGGCGCGGCGACCAACCGCCCTTGCCCGCGCAAGGTGGTGATCGACATGGCGGCGCATTGTGCGCGCCTCTCGGATGACCGTATCCGCCAAATCATCAGCATGAGCAGTGGCCGCATTATTCACCACCGTCAGCGGCGTTTTCAATGCGTGAGCCAGATTGCCCGCATGGGTGCGCGCTTCTTCTGCTTGGCGCTCAGAATGTGCCAGCAGGCCGTTCAATTCTTGCACCAATGGCTGCACTTCGGATGGCAAAGGCTCCGTAATCCGGTTTGCGCCGGTTGAGCGCAGATTGACGATGGCGGCCCTCACCCGTCTGAGTGGTGACAGGCCGTAACGGATTTGCAGCATCACCATGATGAACAGGCCGATACCAAGAATCGCAAAGCTCCAAGCCAAGATCGCCCGAATTCGCGACACTTGCGCGTCAACCTCTTCCTTTGCGGAAGCCACGGCGAAGGTCCACCGCGTCTCGCTGCCCGGTAGAATCACTGATCGTTCAGCGATCCGTACGGCCTCGCCTTCATATTGATCCGAATTGTAGAAATGCGCATCATTGTCGAAATGATCGGATTGCAAAGCCAGCGTGCGGTCCCACAGGCTGCGCGATGGATAGGGTTCAAACCCTTCTCCGCTGATCTGCCAATACAGCCCGCTATTGGGCTCCAAAAACCGTTGATCGCCCAGAGAGCGGTTGAAAAACACCTCGCCCAGCGGATCAACCTCGGCAGAGGCGATCATGGCCGTAAGCATGTAATTGAGCTGATCATCCAAATTGCGCTCAACTTGGCTGGATAGAGTGCGCTCCAGCGCGATTCCGCCAACCAGCAGCAAAATGAATATCCACCCAGCCGCGATCAACACCATTCGGCGAGCCAGCGAGCCTTGGTTCTCAGATGAAGCAGCGCTTTTGGCACCACTATCCGCATCGCCACCATCGGGCGAAGCAGACATCTCCGAATTGCGCTTGGCCTCTATCTCAGAACCCGCGGGATCCAAATTAGTTGGCTCTTGGCGCGTCTTGGGGGTCGTCGAGACTGTAACCGAGGCCACGAATAGTTGTGATCACTTCTGCACCGAGCTTTTTGCGAATGCGGGTAACGAAAACTTCGATCGTATTGGAATCGCGATCAAAATCTTGGTCGTAAATATGCTCGATCAATTCTGTGCGGCTCACCACCTTGCCCTTGTGATGCATAAGGTAGGAAAGCAGCTTATATTCTTGCGCAGTTAACTTCACCGGCTCACCCGACAAAGTGACGCGGCCAGAACGCGTATCTAGGCGCACATCACCAGCCGTTAGCTCAGACGATGTATTGCCCGATGCACGGCGGATCAGCGCGCGAAGGCGGGCGATCAATTCTTCTGTTTGGAACGGTTTGGCGAGATAATCATCGGCGCCGGCATCAAGACCAGCGACTTTGTCAGACCAGCTATCGCGCGCGGTCAGCACCAGTACGGGGAATTCGCGGCCTTCTTTGCGCCACATGCCCAACACGGTCAGCCCGTCAATTTCCGGCAGGCCAAGGTCGAGTATAACGGCGTCATAATCCTCGGTAGACCCAAGGAAATGCCCGTCTTCGCCATCTGTAGAAAGGTCGACCGCATAGCCCGTTTGCTCAAGCGTTGATTTGAGCTGCTGGCCCAGTGTCGGTTCGTCTTCGACAATCAGGATCCGCATGGTTCACCAATACTCCGTAAAATCGTGTCTCAAAAGCGTATGGCGAAACTGTTGGAACCTGTGATGAACGGCGTCAAGCGTAGAGGATCATTCGTCCCCGCCGTTCGTCAAAAATCTGCGAAAATACTTACTTGGACCGGTTGATGATTTTGCCCGATTTGGCATCCACATCGACATAGGTGACGCGGCCATCTTTGATAAATTTCAGCCGGTAAGCGCGCGCTGCGGAATCATATGCGGGACCAAGATATTCGCTACCCTTCATCCGCGGCAGTATGCGCCGTTCGATCTGGCGCAGTGAAAGCACATTGCCAGCGCGCATTTCCATCCGCGCTTTGCTCTGATCGGTTTGCGCCTGAGCTTGCGAACGGTTTTGCGAAACCGAAGACGATGCGGCCGACTTGGCATAGGCCGCATTGAAATCTGCGCCGCTCACCGCGACATTAAGGCTGGCAAAGGCCATTGCACTGGCGATGCTGAAAGAGAGCGCTTTGGTCATCATGCATCTCTGCCTACTCTTCACCCATTGAACAAGCACTGAATGCACGCGTTGCTGCGCGTTCAGAGGCGTTAAGTGATGTAACGCCGGCCCACGGGATAATGATGAAGCGGCTTGTGATGCGCGCGCACTGCCCCTAACTGCGCGGGAGTTATGGCACAGCCTCCGATCCTTTCCTGGGAAAACCTTGGCCTTCAGCAGGGCGGTCGCTGGCTGTTTGAAGACATCACGCTTCACATTGGTCCGCGCGACCGGCTGGCGCTGATCGGGCGCAATGGCGTGGGCAAAACCACTTTGCTTAAGATGATCGATGATCAAATTGAGGCGGATCGCGGCACGCGTTCGGTTAAGCCCAATATGCGGATCGTCTTTCTGGAGCAGGAACCCGACTTTTCCGGCTGCGACGTGCTTATGGACTTTGCCCTTGCTGAGGGAGGCGGCCTGTTGGGCGCGCCCGCCGCGCATGAGGTGGAGGCAATCGCGGGCCAGCTCGGCATTGATATGAGCCGTGATGCTGCGACCGCCAGCGGCGGTGAAAAACGCCGTGCGGCCATCGCCCGCGCCCTTGCCCAAGACCCGGATTTGCTGCTGCTGGATGAGCCGACCAACCACCTTGATCTTTCCGCGATTGATTGGCTGGAGGATTGGCTAAAACGCTATAAAGGCGCTTTTATCACGATCAGTCACGACCGAACTTTCCTCAAACGACTGACCAATGCGACCGTATGGCTGGAAAATGGCCGGATGCGGCGCAAGGATGTGGGCTTTGGAGGGTATGAAGCGTGGGAAGAGCAAGTTTACGCTGAACAGGCGCGTGCTGCGCACAAAATGGACGCGAAGCTTAAGCTAGAGGCGCATTGGCTGGAACGCGGCGTAACGGCACGGCGCAAACGCAACCAAGGGCGGCTTGAGAAATTGTGGGAAATGCGCGCAGCCCGAGCGGCCATGATTACAGATAGCGGCACAGCGAAACTCAAACTGTCGAGCGATGCCGAATTCAAATCGAAATCGGTGATCGTCGCGGAAAATATCTCCAAAATTTACGATGATCGCGCCGTTATCAAAGACTTCTCGCTTCGTATTCAGCGCGGTGACCGGATTGGTATCGTGGGCGGCAATGGCGCGGGCAAAACAACCTTGCTGAAAATGCTGACCGGAGAGCTTGAGCCTGATCAAGGCAAAGTCACCCGCTCCAACAAGCTGTCCGGCGTGATGATTGATCAGCAGCGCAGCCTTTTGGAAGGCGGGCGGACCGTGCGCGAAGTTTTGGCAGAAGGCGGCGACTGGATCGATGTTCGCGGTGACCGGAAGCATATTCAGGGCTATCTCAAAGAGTTCCTGTTTGATCCCAAAATCGTCGATACCAAGGTTGATACGATGTCTGGCGGTGAGCGTTCGCGTCTGCTGCTGGCGCGCGAATTTGCCCGTGTTTCCAATCTTTTGGTCTTGGATGAGCCGACCAATGACCTCGATCTGGAAACGCTCGATCTGCTGCAAGAAGTGATCGCGGATTATGATGGAACTGTTCTAATCGTCAGCCATGATCGCGACTTCCTGGACCGGACAGTAACCGTTACGCTGGGTCTTGATGGCACGGGCCGTGTTGATGTGGTGGCAGGCGGATATGAGGATTGGGCCGCAAAACGTCAGAAATTGACGAAACGCCCAAAAAAGCAAGACAAAGCCGCTTCTTCAAACAGCAATGCTCCAGCAGCCAAAGCTGCCAGCACTCCGACCAAACTTTCTTACAAAGATCAGCGCGATTATGAACTGCTGCCCGCGCGGATTGAGGAGTTGGAAGCAGCGATTGTGAAAGGCGAAAGTATCCTCGCCGATCCTGATCTCTACACCTCCGACCCGCAGAAATTCGCCAATATCTCCAAGGGGATAGAGAATGCGCGGGAAGAGAAAGACGCGGCAGAAGAGCGCTGGCTGGAGCTTGCCGAACAGGTCGAGGGATGACCGGCCCTGTCGCCGAACTCCACCGCGATATTGCCGCCTGCCGCATCTGCGCAGAAACGCTAGACCACGAACCGCGCCCCGTCGTGCAATTCTCCGCTGAAAGCCGCATTTGCATCATCGGCCAAGCCCCCGGTTCAAAAGTCCACGCCAGCGGCGCACCGTGGGATGATGATAGCGGCGACCGCCTGCGCGAATGGCTGGGCTTGGACAAACCCGCCTTTTACGATCCCGACAACATAGCTCTCATCCCAATGGGTTTTTGCTACCCCGGCAAAGCATCCGGCGGAGATAAACCGCCCCGCAAAGAATGCGCGCCGCAGTGGCATGACCGTGTGCTTGCACTCCTTCCCAAAGTGCAACTAACCCTTTTGGTCGGCACCTATGCGCAGGCCTATTACCTTCCGGAAACAAAGCGGCATTCCATGACAGACCGAGTGCGCCAATATGCCGACTACACGCCCTATTTGCCTCTGCCCCATCCAGCTTGGCGGGTGCGCATGTGGATGGCGAAAAACCCGTGGTATGAAACGGAGTTGCTTCCCCATCTTCGATCAAGGGTTCACGCTCTGCTTTGGTAGTTGATCCGGCACAATCTGGTCACAATTTCAGCGTAATAATGCTTCAACAATTCAGGAGCACACCCCATGTCCGCCGAAACGTCTATCGAACAAATCGCCCAAGATTTCTGCGCCGCTGTCAAAGAAGACCGTGAGGCTGATTACCAAGCCTTGTGGTCCGACGATATTGAAAGCATGGAGCCTGGTGATGGTCCAATGTCGCATGTAAAAGGGCGCGAGCAGCTGCTGGAAAAGCACAAATGGTGGAATGAAAACGCCGAAATGCACGGGTTCGAAATGGAAGGTCCGTTTGTGGTCGGTGAACAATTCGCGGTAAACTACTCCATGGATGTGACCATGATGGGTGAACGCACCCAATCATCAGAAACTGCGATTTATTCGATTGCTGACGGAAAAATAACCGAGGAACGCTTCTTTTACGGACAGTAGGCTGCGTTTTGCAGCGCGAGTTCACGCAATCCGGTAGTAATCCGCCACACGGTCTAGCGCCAGTTTCAGCACCAATTTGCCGCTGCGCGCGGGCCAAGTCAGTGTACGCTCTGCTGCGGGCAGGCTTTCGCCAGCGCACACCACGCGCCACAGTATGTCCTCCAAGCCCTTTCCCGCCGCAGATAATGCCGCATCAAAACGCTGCTTTGCCGCCGCTTGCCGCTCTGCATGGGCCATGCTGCCCTCACCCGTGGTTTTCGCCCGCACGGGGTCCCACCGCATAGTGACACTCGCGCCCATTTGCGCGCGCTCGTAATCAGCGCGCAATCGCTCGCCCGCATCAAACAAGCGGTCATCCAAATGCCCGCGCGAATGCAGCCAGCTAAGCGGCGATTCAGCCAAATTCATCGTCACACTGCGTTTCTTAGGCTTGGCTCCAGACCCTCTTAGCGGACCTTCTTCAGTGAGTTCGCGTTCGACCAATTTGCGCTGCATAGTGATGTGCTCCTGTCCAATTGAATGCCGGTGATGAGAGAGGCTGAGTATGACCCCCAATTCATCCCTTGCATTCATGCGGTTATTGTAGGAAAGAAAAATCACCATTTTGGTTACACGTTTCTCATCCCTCCAATGGAGCGCGCATATGATCAACCGAATCCGCGACATTCGCAAAGCCAAAGGCATGACGTTGGCTCATCTGGCTGAAGCCTGCGATCCGCCAACAACGGCGCAGACTATCGGACGGTTAGAAACCGGCATGCGCAATCTTTCGATCAAATGGATGGACCGGATTGCGGGCGCGTTGGAAGTGGATCCGGAAACGCTTGTTCGATCTGAGGAAACACCGCAGGCTATGGTTGTGGCTACTCTGCACAGCAGCGGGCCAGAGGCTCTCACCGCTCAGCGTGAAGCCGTGCTGCCCACCGAACTGGCTGCAAATGATAGTGATGATGCCGCCCATATGGTGCTTTCTATCGAGGAAAGCGTGGGCGAGTTCCGTCCCGGTGACATGCTCTGGCTTGAACAGCTGGCGCCCAGTGACGCCGCCAGTGCAATCAATCGTGACTGTCTGATCCCCAAGCCCGGTGGGCGGTTTGCTTTTGGCCGGTTGATTGACCGCAAAGGCAGCCTCGTCGGACTTCTTCCCCCCGGTGCAGGGCAAAAACAACAAGTGATCGATAATCCGCCATGGATTGCAGTCGCACAAATGCTGGTGCGTCCCCTATGACTGATACCCAAGCAGATGGCGCGGCTCAAAAGCACGTCCTTGCCCTTGCCACGCTCTATCCCAATGCGATTACCCCGCGTTTCGGGACATTTGTCGCGCGGTCATTGGAGGCTTTGGCAAAGCGCGGTGACTGGCGCGTCACCGTGGTCAATCCCATCGGTCTCCCTCCGCTAGCATTGGGCCGATACCGCGATCTGGCGACCTTGCCGCCCGTCGCTATCGAAAGCGGGCTGACGGTCCACCGCCCGCGCTTCACCCTTGTGCCGAAAGTTGGCGGCCGGTTAAATCCCGGCGCAATTGCCCGCGCCGCATTGCCATTGCTTCGCGAAATTCATGCGCGCACACCGATTGATGTAATTGATGCGGAGTTCTTCTATCCAGACGGGCCAGCCGCAGCGATATTGGGCGAAAAACTGGGCATTCCCGTTTCGATCAAGGCGCGCGGGAGTGACATCAACCTTTGGGGCGCGAAAGATTTTGGCAAAGCACAAATCCTAGAGGCGGCGGATAAAGCCGCCGGACTGCTCGCCGTTTCTGAGAATTTGGCGGATGAGATGGCCGCGCTAGGCATCGACCGCAAGAAAATCACGATCCATTATACAGGCTTAGACCGCGACCGCTTCCGCCCTTTGGGCAATGTTAGCCTGCGCCCTACCCTTGCCAAACAATTGGGTTTTGAACTGCCCGCCGATGCGCCGCTGCTGGTGGCTGTGGGCGCATTGATAGAGCGTAAGGGGCAAGGCCTGATATTGGAAGCGATGGCGCAAATCCCGAAATCGCGGCTAGTCTTAGTCGGCAATGGAGAGGATGAGGCAAAATTGCGCGCACTCGCGGCGAAATTGGAACTTTCAGATCGCGTGCATTTCGCTGGATCGCAAGATCATGATGTGATGCCTGTAATCCTTTCAGCTGCCGATATTATGGTGCTGCCAACTGCCAGCGAAGGGCTTGCGAACGCTTGGGTTGAGGCGCTGGCCTGCGGAACGCCGTGCGTTACATGCAATGTTGGCGGCGCGGGCGAATTGTTCACAACGCCAGATGCGGGCCGTTTGGTGCCGCGCGATGCAAACCGGATTGCCAAAGCGATCGCCGATATTCTCGCCGATCCGCCCAAGCCGGATAAGGTTTCTGAAAACGTCAGCCAGTTCAGCTGGGAAAACAATGGAGCGGGCCTAGCCGCCCATTTGGAGCGTCTCAGCAACTCAGCATAGCGAAATTAAAGCTGCCCCATTGATCCTTCGGCCTCTTCGCGGGCTTTGCGTTCTTGCCTGTCAGCTTCCGTTTCTTGCGGAACGAAACTGTCCGATGTCACGCCCAGCCAGATCAGGATCGGCGATGCGAGATAGACAGAGCTATATGTACCCACGAACAGGCCAAATGTGATCGCGGCGACCAGACCGAACAGGCTGGCCGGTCCAAAGCTAAGCAGCGGGATTAGCGCCACTAGCAACGTCAATGACGTCATGACGGTACGCGCCAAAGTCTCATTGATCGACAGATCGAGCAGCTCAACCAATTGCATCTTACGATATTTCTTCAAATTCTCGCGGATACGGTCATAAACGACGATGGTATCGTTCAAAGAATAACCGATGATCGTCAGGATCGCAGCGATAATTTGCAGGCCAAATTCCAGCTGGAACAGCGAGAAAAAGCCAAGCGTTAGCGACACATCATGGAACAGGGCGAACAATGCGCCTGCGCCAAACTGCCACTCAAAACGGATCCAAATATACAGCGCTACGGCCAGCATAGCCGCGAGCAATGCGATGATCGCGCTATCCTGAAATTCCTCAGCCACTTTGCCGGAAACAGTGTCGTTCTTGTCAGCGCGAACATTGTCGTAATTCTTATTGATTTCGGCAATCACAGTGTTGCCAATTTCGGTCGCGGCTTCTTTCTCCGCCCCTTCTGGTAGGCGCACACGGATTGAGACAACATTCGGATCGCCAAATTCTTGCACCACCGGCGTGCCGAAACCCAGTTCGCCGACGGTAGTCCGCAAGTCTGCAACCGGCGCCTGCTCCATATCGGTGAAGGTCAAATGCACTTCTTGACCGCCGACGAAATCAACGCCGAAGTTAATACCTTTGGTCAGGACCAGCGCCCAGCTGGCAAGGATCAGCAATATGCTGACCACAAGAAATGGCATCCGCAGTTTGAGGAAACGGATATTGGTGTTGTCTGGGACAAGTTTGAGCAATCTCATGGCCGTATCCTCAAATCTTCAATTCACTGGGGCGCGATTTTCGCAGCCATCCAGAAACCCACATGCGGGTCATGGTAACGGCGGTAAACACGCTTGTCGCAAGGCCGATAATCAGCACGATCGCAAAGCCGCGCACTGGTCCTGAGCCGAATGACACGAGCAATACGCCAGCGATAAAGTTGGTGATGTTCGCATCGTAAATCGCGCGGCTGGCCTCTTTATAGCCCGTTTCCACCGCAGCGATGATTTTACGGCCGCGTTTTCGTTCCTCACCAATGCGTTCATTGATCAGCACGTTCGCATCCACTGCTGCACCGACTGTCAGCACAAAGCCCGCAATGCCCGGCAATGTTAGCGTGAAGTTGAAGATCGCCATGATCCCCAGCACCATCAGCACGTTAATGATGAGCGCCGCTGTCGCATAGACGCCGAACCGGCCATATGTCGCAATCATAAGTGCGATAACGGCAACGGAACCGATCATCAGCGCGAGTAGTCCGCGTTCGATGGAGTCTTGACCCAGCTCAGCGGAAACAGAGCGCTCTTCGATCACGGTCAGTTTCACCGGAAGCGCGCCGGAATTTAGCGCAATGGCCAATTGGTTGGCGCTGTCAGCCGTAAAGCTACCTGATATTTGCGCCTGACCGCCTTGGATTGGCTCATTGATATTGGGGGCAGAGAGCACTTCTCCGTCCAAGATAATCGCAAATGGCTTGCCGACATTGTCCGTAGTCAGCTTTGCAAACTTACGCCCGCCAGTTGAATCGAAAGTAATGTTGACGATATCTTCGTTTGATTCCGGATTAACGCCTGCTTGCGCATTGGTCAGGCTATCGCCGCGAATACCGCCAAGCCTGCGAACTGCAATGTTCGTGCCTTCGCCCGGTGTGCCTGCCGCATATGGGAATATTTGCGCACCTGCTGGCGCGACGCCTGCGGCCACATCCGTTGGCAGAGCGGTCAAATCCACGAGCTTAAATTCTAACTCTGCAGTTTTACCCAGCAGCTCTTTCAATTCTTCAGGATCTTGCAATCCCGGCACCTGAACCACGATCCGAGTGTCACCCTGGCGGATAATCGTCGGTTCGCGCGTGCCAAGAGCGTCGATACGTTTGCGGACCACTTCTGTTGCAGCATCCATCGCGGTCGTTACCGCCGTATCGAGGCCATCATCCGTTTGCGTCAGCACTATTCGCTGACCATCAACAACAGAAAGCTCCCATTCAGGGGTCAATCCTGCTCCCGCCATCAATGGCTCCAGCAGCCCGCGAGCCTTGTCCAAATTGGCCGCATCATCGAGCAGGAAGGAGAGCTTCCCATTGCTTGTGCCAACATCACCGATCCGAATGCGCGGTTCAGCATTGCGCATCAGACTGCGGACAGATTCCTCAACATTTTCAAGTCGCTGCGCCTTAACTTGATCGCGTTCAGCCTCAAGCAGCAAGTGGCTACCGCCCGCCAAATCGAGGCCAAGATTGATCTCAGGATCGGGTAGCGCGCTAGGCCATTCAAGCCCGCTATTGCTGGTCAGCGAAGGCACTGCCGACAATGCCGCTGCGAGCGCGATGGCCCACAGCATAATCTTTTTCCAAAGGGGAAATTCGAGCATTTTAAGCGGAACCTTTAACGTCAGTATGCAAGTCGGTCAGATCAGTCATTGGCTGCATTGCCGCCCTTTGGAATGACATCGCCAATCGTCGATTTAATCGCTTTGACCTTCACGCCCTTGGACAGTTCAAGATCAACGTAAGCATCATCAACCTTAGTGATTTTGCCGACCAGACCGCCCGCGGTCACGACTTCATCGCCTTTTTTCAGTCCTTCGACTTTGGCCGCGTGCTCTTTCTGCCGCTTCATTTGCGGGCGGATAATCAAGAACCAAAAGATCAGGATCATGCCGACAATCGGCGCCCAAGTCATCCAAGCGGGTGGCTGCGCAGGGCCGGCAGCAGCAGCGAGTATCTCGATCATGTCAGTTCAAATCCGTTCAAATATTTTTTGTGCCGTGTGAGCGGGCGCAAAAGATTGTGCTGTGTTTGCACTCTCTCCACTTCCCTCTTCTCTCAGGCCTCATCTCTCAAGTGGGCGCGCGTAGCAGTATTGCAAGTCTCTGGGCAAGTGCCTCGCAATCAATGCTGCATCGATATGCACGCTTGCCAGCCAGATAGGCTGCTCTTATACGCGGCGCTCCATTGGAATCGGGACGTAGCGCAGTCTGGTAGCGCACTACACTGGGGGTGTAGGGGTCGGAGGTTCGAATCCTCTCGTCCCGACCATTGGACCCTCCGTAAGACCCTGCTGATTGGCATCGCGGCCTTTACAATAGCGGGTCATTCTTGGCGAATGCGCTTTCCTACACGAACCTATTTGGTTAGCAATACTGCGACTCGAACGCAGGAGCACCCCCATGGCTATTCTCGAAACATTGATCGGCCCGATCGCATCCATCATCGACAAAATCATTCCCGATAAAGAAGCCCGCGCCAAGGCTAAGCTGGAACTGATCCGATTAGAGGGCAGTCAGGAAATGCTTATGATTGAGGCGCAATTGAAAGCCATCGTCGCCGAAGCGCAAAGCCCCGATCCATGGACTAGTCGTGCTCGCCCCAGTGTCCTTTATGTAATGTATGCGATGATATTGTGGGCGCTGCCAATGGGCATTCTCGCCGCGTTCAACCCCGCCACAGCGAAAGACATCGCCGCCGGAATGAATGCCTATCTGAATGGTCTGCCAGAGCCGCTTTATGCTTTGTTTGGTACCGGATACCTCGGCTACACTGCGGCGCGCCAATGGGGCAAAGTGAAGGGCGTTGATAAGTAGAGCGCTTCACGGCTAAGACGCATTGATGAGCGCAACATCCGACACTGTTTACGTCTTTAACGGCCCCAACCTCAACCTGCTGGGTCTGCGCGAGCCAGAGATTTACGGCTCTGATACGCTGGATGATATTGCCGGACGGTTAGAGGATCAGGCACGCAGCGGCGATCTTACTATCGATATGCGCCAAACCAATCATGAAGGGATGCTGGTCGATTGGCTTCACGAAGCCAATGCGAGCGGTGCGCGCGCCGTTCTGCTCAACGCAGCAGCCTATACTCACACCTCTATCGCTTTGCTTGATGCGATCCGCGCCATAACCATTCCGGTTATCGAAGTGCATCTTTCCGATCCCAAGACCCGCAAAGAATATCGCCACACATCCTATGTTGGCATGGCCGCTGCCGCCACAGTCGAAGGGCACGGCGCAAAGTCCTATGAAATCGCGCTCGACATGGTGATGGACGGCAAAGTTTAAGCGCCTACCCCTTGCCACAGCCGCGCCCCACGCATAATCACGCTTTCAAATAGTGACGTAAGGGAATTTGATGGCTGAACGTAAGTCAGGTGGTAAAGCGAAATCCGGTATGAATGTTGATACTGCGCTTGTCCGCGAGCTCGCAGAATTGCTCAATGAAACGGGCCTTACCGAAATCGAAGTCGAAGACGGCGGCCGCAAGGTCCGCGTCGGACGCGGCGGAGGCGTTGTCGCCGCTGCACCGGCTGCGATGGCCGCTCCTGTACCAACAGCCGCCCCTGCCCCTGCTGCGGCAGCACCGGCGGCGGCAGAAGAACCCGCTGCAGACAATCACGCTGATGCGCTGAAATCCCCAATGGTGGGCACTGTCTATCTCTCGTCCGAGCCAAGCGCACCGCCGTTCGTCTCTGTAGGCGATAGCGTGTCTAAGGGTGACACTTTGCTAATCGTCGAAGCGATGAAGGTGATGAACCCCATCCCCGCCGACAAAGCTGGCACAGTTAAAGCGATCCTCGTCGACAATGCGCAGCCGGTTGAATTTGACCAGCCGCTCGTCGTGATCGGCTAAGTAGGGCAAGCGAGCATGGCAATCACCCGCATATTAATCGCCAATCGCGGCGAAATCGCTTTGCGCATCCACCGTGCGGCACATGAAATGGGCATTGAAACGGTGGCGGTGCACTCCACCGCTGATGCCGATGCCATGCATGTGCGGCTTGCCGATCAAGCGGTGTGCATCGGCCCGCCCGCCGCAACAGACAGCTATCTAAACGTTGCGAACATTATTTCGGCCGCTGAATGCACGGATTGTGATGCAATTCACCCGGGCTATGGCTTTCTCTCGGAAAACGCCAAATTCGCTGAAATCGTAGAGGCCCACGGGATCAAATGGATCGGGCCCAAGCCTGAACACATCCATACGATGGGCGATAAAGTCGCGGCTAAGAAATCGGCCGGCGATCTGGGCCTACCACTGGTGCCGGGCAGCGATGGCGCTGTCTCTGACCCAGAAGAGGGCAAGAAAGTCGCTGCAGAAGTCGGCTATCCCGTCATTATCAAAGCAGCCAGCGGCGGCGGCGGACGCGGGATGAAAGTCTGCGAAAGCGAAGATCAGCTCGAAACCCTGATGAGCCAAGCGGGCAGCGAAGCGGCAGCCGCTTTCGGTGATGCCACCGTCTATATTGAAAAATACCTCGGCAATCCACGCCACATCGAATTCCAAGTCTTTGGCGACGGTAATGGCGGCGCAATCCATTTGGGCGAACGCGATTGTTCATTGCAGCGCCGCCACCAGAAAGTTTTGGAAGAAGCGCCCTCCCCCGTCATCTCTGATGAAGAACGCGCACGGATGGGCGAAGTGTGCTCAAAAGCGATGCGCGACATGGGCTATCGCGGCGCTGGAACGATTGAATTTCTTTGGGAGAACAATGAGTTCTACTTCATCGAAATGAATACGCGGCTGCAAGTTGAACATCCGGTAACAGAGGCGATCACCGGCGTTGATCTGGTCCGCGAACAAATTCGTGTTGCGGATGGCAAACCGCTTTCGGTTACGCAGGATGAGCTAGAATTTAATGGCCATGCGATTGAATGCCGGATCAATGCAGAAGACCCCTTCACCTTTGCACCATCGCCCGGCGAAGTGACCTATTATCACCCCGCAGGCGGCATGCATGTGCGGGTGGATTCAGGGCTTTACGCCGGATACAAAATCCCGCCCTATTACGACAGCATGATCGCCAAATTGATCGTCTATGGCCGCAACCGCGAAGGCTGCATCATGCGGCTCAGGCGCGCTTTGCAGGAAATGGTTGTCGAAGGGCCGGTTACAAATATCCCGCTGCATCAGGAACTTCTGACGCAGGATGATATTTTGAACGGTGATTACTCGATCAAATGGCTGGAAGAATGGCTGGAGGAACGCGTGAGTTAATCTCCCGCATCGCTGCAATCAAAAGGAAAGACTAGATGATCAATTTTACCCGATCTACTTTGACTCTTGCTGCATTGAGCCTGCTCGCCAATCCGATAGACGCTCAAGCACAGCGCAAAAGGTCTTCAAAGACAGAAGAATCAGCTGCTACACCAAAAACAGACGTCGATAATATTTGGCGCGACAAGGCAAACTTACAGCACCTCTTTTCTTTACGTGCGCCGCTGGGTGATTTGGCCTCCATTCGGCATCTTGCCGCGAATTTTAACTGGTATGCTGTTTCCGATGATCTGGCAGAAAAGCCCGGTATGTTTACAAACTACCGCCTTTATATTGGCATCACTGAGGAAGGCCGACACGAAGGCATTATCTACGATGATAGCGTCGCTGGTGCGGTCAATCCGAAGGTGGCGGTTAACTTACTGAACAATATCTCTGGGCTGACGATCTTTGCTGAGGAAGGCGAAGGTGTCTTGATTGATCTGAACCCGGTAGAAAGCGCAACCATCCCGAACAAAAAAGATCCTACGAAAACCGACACCGTGCACTTTCGTACATTTCAATTCCCGCAACGGGCATACCGCATGATGGGCGCGCTACCGGAAGAAAACCGGATGCGTTTTTTCTATCGCAAGCCTGATGGAGAGACCGGCTATTTCGGTTATCACCAAAGAAGAGGTCCGGACGACCCTTGGGCTTATCAGATCGGCTACGCCAAGGAACTGAGCCAGAATGCAATGAAGAGCGCCCAGCAATAGCTTAAGCTCAAAACATCTCGCATCGCTGCATGATCGCATTGCCGCTGGTCTCAACCGTCAGCTCAGCGTTGACTTGGCCTAGACCTTTGTCGTGGAAGCTCACATTATTACCGCGTACTTTTGCTCCAGCCTTTCCCATAAATGCCAAGGTCAGCCGGTCTTCTAATGTTTTGTAGGCTGCGCTTTGCTGACTAGGCGTCAACTTCTGCAATGCCGCGTCAAAGCACTCGCATTCACTTGATGATGCGCGAAAGCCAAGGTGAGGCGCACTTTGCAAGTAATCCCTATCGCATTTTTCGTAAAATTTGCTTGGTTCATAATCAGAGCCGGCAAACACGCTGCCTTCTCCTCCGACGTAAATGCTGCCCAATCCGGCAGCCAGCCCCAGTAAAGCCGCCCCTGCAAAAATTGCCTTCACGTTATTGCTCCCACCCATGACTGTTCATTGAGCAAGAGTTTTTAACGCAAGAATGTTTAGAATTTGTTGCCTGGCGTTACCGCACGCCAATCTGGTTCATAAAAAACCTAGATCGGAACGCCCGGTTCATGCTTCGCCGTGCGGATTGTCAGCGATGTTTTTACGCTAGCGACATTGGGCGCAGGGGTGAGCTTGCTGGTCAGAAACTCTTGAAAAGACTGCAAATCACGGCTCACAACTTTCAAGATAAAGTCGATCTCACCATTGAGCATATGCACCTCGCGCACCTCGTCCAGCTCGGCCATATGATCCTCAAATTCGCGAAGCGCACTTTCCGCCTGCGATTTTAGGCTGACCATCGCGAACACGGTGATCGCAAAGCCTAAACTAGAAGGGTCCAGATCAGCGTGATAGCCGCGAATGACACCTTCTTCCTCAAGCCCGCGAACACGGCGCAAGCAAGGCGGCGCGGTAAGGCCAACGCGCTGCGCCAACTCAACATTTGTAACCCGCCCTTCGGCTTGCAATTCTGAAAGCAAGCGACGATCAATATCATCTAAATTGGCCATGTTACCGCCTGTTACCCCGTTGATGGCACGCTTTGCGAAACTTTCAGCAAAGTGCACCCATTTTTCAATGCACGCGAAAGCAATGAACGCTTACAATTGCGCAGCCTACGCTAATATTATTAGTACTGCCAGCAATTGTCCCGCTTTGCAACGCGCCCGCATGAGGCCTTCGGTACGGCGTCCTTGCTGATACAGCATCCTGTCGCCTTTATTGCGCGGCTTACGCCTGCCTGTTCTGTTTCCCGCTTACGCCTGAAAGCCTCAAAGCCGCCGCATGTTTTTCGATGATCGCCTTGCCACAGTTTTGCGCCACCGCGCAGATGGCGAAGCGGCCGCGCGCACGCAATATCGGCAATTATTGGATTTGCTTGGCCATGACAGCGTCTTGCTCGAACCCAATCGCGATGACAGCTTGGTTGCAGCAGCCTGGCTTCGGCTTGGTGCACTTAGCGAAATTATTCCAGTAAAACAGCGTGCTAGCATTATTAGGGCAGCTGGTTGGCGGCTGCACAACCCTGAACTTGTCGCTCATTTGGCCGAGAATGAACCTGATGTGGCATCTGCCGCGATAAGCCGGGCGGAACTAACGGAAGACAATTGGCTTGCGCTGATCCCGCATTTGCCGATTAGGGCGCGCGGTTTCCTGAGGCTTCAGACCGGCCTACCAGAAAATGCAGAGGCTTTGCTCGAACAATTGGGTGTGCATGATCGCGGCCTACCTATGCCGGAAGCTGGCTATGTAGAAACCGACAAAAGCGAGACGGCAGTATCCCTTAAGGATACAAATGCAACGAAAAATCCATCCGCCCCTACCAAAACTGCCGTTGTTGAAAAAGCGCCCTCACCTCCATCAAGCAATGACGTAGAGAAATCTGAAATTGCCGAATTGGTGAAAAGGATCGCGGAGTTCCAAAAAGACCGAGACCCCGCCTCTGCTCCCACCGAAAGCTCGCCGCGGCTTCCGTTGGATGAGCCGGCTGGCGTTCGAACGTCTTCGCGAAACAAAGCGCCGACCCATTTTAGTTTTGCTGCCGATACAGCAGGGCGCATTGAGTGGGCCGAGCACAATGTCGCCCCGATGGTGATTGGCAAACGTCTGATCGCGCCGCGGCAATTGGGAATTTCACGCAATCAGCAAGAAAGTTCACTAGACAGCGCGGAGCATGCGTTTACGCGCCATCAGCCGATTTCGGGCGCCTTGCTCACGCTTGAAGGGGCACCAGCAATTGCCGGAGATTGGGTGGTGGATGCGCAGCCCCGCTTTGCCTCACAAGGTGGCCGGTTCCATGGATATGTCGGGCGTATGCGCCGTCCCGTTTCTCCTTCATCGAGCAGCGCCAAAAGCGAAGCTGATCGTGTACGGCAATTGCTTCATGAATTGCGCACTCCGGTCAATGCAACGCAAGGTTTTGCCGAACTGATCCAGCAGCAATTGTTTGGCCCAGTTCCAAATGAATACAGAGCATTAGCAGCCAATATCGCAAGTGATTCTGCCCGAATTCTGGCTGGATTTGACGAGCTAGAACGGCTAGCCCGGCTGGAAAGCGGTGCCCTTTCTCTGGCAGAAGGCACTTGTGATCTCGCTTCCATTATTTCCGATATGGCTGCGCAATTGCAAACTGTTTTGGCTCCGCGCTTGGCTGGCTTTATCCTTTCAGATGCAGCTCCGGAAACGTGCGAAATTGCAATTGCTCCAGACGATGCCGAGGCGATGATCTGGCGCATAATGGCGACACTGGCTGGTTCATGCGCAGCTTCTGAGAAATTGCAGATACGGCTTGAGAAAACCAAATCGGCGGTCAAGGTTACCCTACAATTGCCATCTCAATTGCAGGCAGAGGCAAACCCATTTGCCTCGGAGGTTAAACCAAGCAGCGGCGGGCTATCAGCGGGTCTGTTCGGTACCGGTTTTAGTTTGCGTCTTGCCCGCGCAGAAGCACAGACAATGGGCGGTGATGTAACCATAAAAGATGGATCAATTGTTCTGTCTCTGCCGCTTTCACCTGACGAAGCCTAACCTTCGTCCTGTTTGAGCGCTGCCTGCTCGTGCCCTTGACCCAAATGCGCAGCGGCTTTAGCTCAATAAGCGCCTTGTAAAGGCGTGGGGTAAATCAGGGTCAGAGGGCGCAGTCATTTCCAAGCTATCGATGCTTGCACCGCCTTTGGCAGGCCAAGAAGCTGAATTCGTACCAGAATTTGGCCAACGAATGCTGCTAACAATCGATACAGAAGAAGAGTTTGACTGGAACGCGCCGTTTAGTGCGACGGATCACGGTTTAAAACATGTTCCCGCGATTGAGCGCTTTCAACTCTATTGCGAAGGCCTGGGGGTTTCGCCGCTCTATCTGGTGGACTGGCCCATTGTACAAGATGATGCAGCCGCAGAATTGCTGGGTGATGCGGTGAAGCGCGGCAAAGCAGAAGTGGGCATTCAGCTGCACCCTTGGGTTAACCCTCCGCATGATGAGGAAGTCAACACGCGCAACTCCTTTGCTGGAAACCTTCCGCAAGCCCTTGAAAAATCCAAGTTTAAATCTCTACGCGCTGCGATTGTCGAGCGCTTTGATATTGAACCGATGGTGTATCGTGCAGGACGGTATGGCTTGGGTCCTGATACAGCCGAATTGCTTATCGAAAACGGCATTGCGGTCGATACATCAGTGCGGGCGAATTACGATTATAGCGACAGGCACGGTGCCGATTATTCGCGCCATCCGCTCAAACCTTATTGGGTGGATAGCGAAAAGCGGCTGCTTGAGTTGCCGGTGACGACAGTTTTCTTTGGGATGCTGCGCCATCAGGGCCGGTTGATCAGCCCGCTGACACAGCGAATTCCCGCCCTTGGCGGCGTTCTGACCAGATTGGGCATGCTAGAGAAAATCCCGCTTACCCCAGAAGGCGTGACGATCGAAGAAGCCTTGCGCGGTGCGGACATTGCAATCGATGAAGGGCTGCCGGTGATTAACCTATCACTCCACAGCCCATCTTTAGCGGCTGGCTTCACGCCATATGTGCGCGATCAAGCGGGTGTTGAACGTCTTTACGAATGGATAGCCACCGTCCACGCTTATCTCGCTCAGCACGGCGTTCGGCCAACCAATTTGGCTGAAATAATGCGTTCTGCCGTAAGATAGCTGCAAATTTCTCGATTTTGGCGCTGCTATCGCTTGTAACCATGCAAAAGGCGCTGTAGGGCGCCCCCTGCATTACGCAACATCGTGTAGGCTAATGGCATTGGGCCTGTAGCTCAGTTGGTTAGAGCTGGCCGCTCATAACGGCTAGGTCGCGGGTTCAAATCCTGCCGGGCCCACCACCTTTTCTTAGAAAAGGCGGACACGATGAACGCAATGCCCGCGCTCTTCTCGTTGGAAAAGGGCGCTTAAATCGGTCGGGGAGTGGCGCAGCCTGGTAGCGCACCTGTTTTGGGTACAGGGGGTCGCAAGTTCGAATCTTGTCTCCCCGACCATTTTTCTTTCACAATCACGTTAGATCGTTTCGGAAATGGGCGACGAATATCGCCTGCTTAACCCTGCCCGGTAAAGACTTGTAAAATCCACCCACTCAAAACCCGCTGTCTCTGGTGCCGATTGGCGTTAAATGTAACAAGAGAGCTTCAGTAGAGGTAGTCCTAAGCAAGGGTGGAAAAGCACATGCGAGTCGCAATTTCTGATGATGAGCAAGAGATTCTGGATCAAGTGGCTGCTATTGTGCAGAACGCTGGGCACGAGGTCGCATGTTATCGCAACGGTCTCGATCTGCAGAACGCTCTAAAACGCGAAACATTTGATGTGGTTATGCTCGACTGGAACATGCCCGGGCGAACAGGCATTGAAGTGCTTGAGTGGGCCATGGACAATATTTCTTCGTGCCCTCCCTTCATTTTGCTTACCAGCAGGCCGGATAAAACCGACATCGTTCGGGGTTTAGAGGCTGGCGCTATCGATTACATCGTTAAGCCAGAATCAGACGAGGTAATCCGCGCAAGAGTCGAAGCTGCTGGCCGTAGAAACGCCGCAGAAACTCAATCACGGCATGTAAACTTTGGACCCTATACACTTGATAGAATGGAAAAATCTATCTCTGTAAAGGATGAAGAAGCCAAAGTGACTGCAAAAGAATTTGATCTAATCGATCTGTTCTTCCAAAATCTTCACCGCCCATTGTCACGCGGCTATCTCTTCAGCCGCGTTTGGGGCGGAAATGCCGAGATGGAAACCCGCACCATCGACGTGCATATCTCCCGGTTAAGGGCTAAACTTGACCTCAATCCAGAAAATGGTTTCGTAATCAGAACAGTTTTCGGTTTCGGATACCGCATGGATGAGTATATTGACGACGATCAGGAAGCTCAAATCGCATAGGGGATTGCAATGTTCAGCGCCAAAGAGGCCTCTCCACACTGGAGATTGGCAATTATGGCTCTGTTCGCCTCGACGCTAACAGCTGGTTGCACAGTTCACTCCGAACCGTCCATTCAAGGCAGCACTGGTAATGCTGCTGGCATGCGTGACGTCGCAATCTTAGAGACCGCCACCGATCAAAGTTTACGAACCGCCTTTGCTGAACATCTGAAAATTGCATTTCGCGCGCGGGGCGTTCCGGCAGACTCCAAAGCGGAAATTATGGGCGATTTTGCCGTTTCGACGATGCCTGCAGATATGTCTATCGCGACATCCAACCCAGATGCGCCCGATTCCAGCACCAGTGCAGGTTTGATAGTTCAATCAGCTCAGCGCCAAGAAAGGCTGTTCGATAACTGCGAAGCAGTCCGTTACCGCGCTACTCTCGTACTGTTTAACCGCTCAAGCGGCGAAAGGGTACACCGTGCAGCAGGAGAAAGCCAAGGCTGCGTGGATGATCCCGTCCCCCTTAATGAGTTGGCTGACCTGCTGGTGCGCGACGCATTGCTGGCTCCAAATTAGACTCTATTCATTATAGTGCAACTTTTTGAATTGCTTGGCTGCTATAATCAAACCTATTCCGCAGCTTCTTCAGCGACCTGAGAAACGGGCAATTCTATCTCGATCCGAGTGCCATTGCCGGCTCCCGACTGCACAGCAATGGCGCCGCCGTGCTCATCAATCGCACGCTTCACATAAGCCAGCCCCAGCCCAGCGCTAGGCCCAGCCTTGGTATCGTGCGCCCCAAAGCGCGCAAATGGCTGCGATTGTCGCTCTGTAGGCATTCCAGGGCCTTGATCTTCCAAAACAAGGCTAAGGCGGTCATTTGCGACTTCCGCGAGGCTCAGATGCACGCGGCTGGCGTTGGGTGAAAATTTGAGCGCGTTACTCAGCAAATTGTCGACGACGCGCGAAATGGCTGACGCATCCACCTCGCAAAAGATGGGATCTTCGGGCACAACGCAGTCAATCATAATGCTTTTTCGCTTAGCAATGGCATAGGCACGGTCCGCTGCTTCATAGATCAAAGCGCCCATTTCAGTGTCCTCAGCACGAATGCCTTCATTCTCAAGCCGGGCAATCTGCACGAAATTTTCGGCCAAAGTCAGCGTCCGGCGTGCCTGCTCTGCAATCCGGTCAAGCCGATCGTCCAATTCCAATGGCTTGCCCGCTTTGCCTGCAAGGCCAATAATCGCGACCTGCGGAGAGCGCATATCATGTGAAAGAAACTCTAATGTTTCTCTGCGCTGCTGTTCGCCTTGCTTGATTGCAGTAATATCGCGCATGGCAACAATCTCACTACCGAGCCCAACATCCAAGGGAGCCGAAGCAAGCAGAAAAGTTCTTTGGTTTGGGAGGCTTACTTCATGAGCCTGATTGTCAATATTACCGCCAAGATCGGCAACTAACTCGTTTAAAGTCAGCTCAGATTGCTTTTCATCTTTGAGGAAAATCTCTTGCGCGCGCACATTAAACAGCGCCAGGCGCCCCTGCCCATCAAATACCATCATCGGATCAGGTGACGCATCCACAACATCTTGGATGAAACTCAATCTTTCTCGTACTTCTCCAGTAAGGCCGCGCAGGCTTGCAACTTGACGTTGGACCACATCAAAACCCGCAGAAGATTGTCCAAATGATGCAAACCAACTCGCACTTTCATCTTTTTCATCAATAGTTTGATCAGCATCCTTTAGACCACTTGCGCGCAATGCAGCCACTTCGCGATCAAGGAACCGGCTAACAGTTGCCAATCTGCGCCAACCCCAAAGTGGATAGGCGATCAATATCGCTGCTAGCGCCGGCGCAACAGGCAGCCAAATATCAAGCAGGATCACGCTTGCAAAAGCAGCGACTACCAATGCGGCAATTAGCAACAAGGAATACCGCAATGCTTCTGCTGGTGGGCGGAGCCAATATACCACGAATAGCGAGGCAATAGCTACCAAGTGCAAGGCCGTAACCAACCATGGGTTTATCGCAGCTATAGTGTTGCCAGAAATAAGCGAATCCAGGGCATTGGCCTGCAATTCAACCCCGCTCATGATCCGCCCAGCATAAGTCGGGACAGCGTAACGGTCACCCAGCCCTTGGGCAGTTGCGCCAATCAACACCATTTTGCCTGCGAAAAAGTCCTTGGCTACGCCGCCATCAAGGACTGCTGACGCCGGGATAGACTGATAGCTACCAGGCAGCTGGTATTGGATTATCGGCAGCGCATCGGAATGAGCCAAAATGCCGCTGTTCTCTGGAGCCACATTGTCATGGCCGGCAAGCCTTGCTGTACCTACAGTTAAGTGTTCATATTTAGAATTATCCATCTGATACTTAGGGGCAAATCGGCGATTTACTCCATCGCGATCAGGGTCGATGGAAACGTAACCTTGACTTGCTGCGGCATTGGCCAAAGCGGCAATTGGAAATGCAGGAAAAGAGCCATCCACCCCATCTTGGCGCTCGATAAATGTATGGGGTAGAACCACATTATCAGCTTTAGCTATCGCGCTGGCCAAGGCAGCATCAGCTTCTTGCGTACTTTCTTCTAAGAAGAGTATATCGACTGCGATAACCCCTGGATCAAACGCCGATAGCTGATTGATTAGCTCTGCATGGCGCGAGCGATCCCACGGCCAAGTGCCTATTGCTTCAAGGCTTAAGTCGTCAATTTCAACAATGGCAATGTCCTGGCTGCCCTCGCCTGCCATGAGCGAGCTAGCAAAATCCAGCAAATTTAGATCAATCCGCTCAGTCCATCCGCGATTATTGGCAAGAACGACCAGAACGGCCGCCAAAAGCAGCAGGACAAACCACTCCGTAAAGAGCCTTAACTTACTCATAGCTTGGCTTGGCCCCCACCAGACTGCCAGATCAATCGGTTACTTTGAGTTCTTGGACAGGGCCCCAAACTTTGACCGCTTCACCATCAACCACTTGGAATGTGGCAACCCGCCAGCGGTAGTCCCCCAACGGCAGATTGCTAACGAACATATCACTCTGTGTGAGACCGATTTCGTCAACTATCAGCGCATCACGCTTCCCGATTTCCCAAAGCTGAAATGCTGTGAAGGATTCGCCAGAACCCTCTGTTTGCCATGCAAATTTAAAGGCATCAGAAAAGTCTGACTTTTCTGCAACCGCGCTCACACCAAGGCGCTTACGGCGGAAAGTGTAGATGTCTGAGACGCCCTCAAGCCCGCTTTCAGCAATCGCCCTTGATCGAACAAAGTAACGCCCATCATCGATACCACCGAAAACTGCGGTTGAATCTTTAGAAACAGCCTCACCAATGACTTCTAAAAACCCGGCATCTTTCGATATTTGAGTTCTATATCCAATCGCGCCCTCTAGCGGCGATACCGCAAAGCGCAGATCTTCATCGGTCTGGATCTTGCCAGGCGACACTAAGCTAGGCGCTGGCAAAAGCTCCTCCACATCGCGCACGCCAACCGTTGAAGCGGACACGCCGAAACCCGCTGGCGCCTCGACGGCCCTTGCGCCGTTGCCGACCACCACATTCCCTTCGACGACTTCAGACACGCCCAGATCACTGCCCGCCTCATAACCGACGCGGAACTGCGTGCCGCGCACCGCCGTTACTGCAACAGGAGTACCCACACGATAGCGTTCCTGCGAACGAAGTTTAGGCGCTACAACCTCACTACGGCCTTCAAGCACTTTTACCTGAATGTCGACTAAGTTATTGATTAAATAGCGCCTTGCATCGACAATACGGGCCCGCGAATTGGAAGGAAGTGAGAGCCGCGAATTGCCGTAGCCAGCAATCGAGATAAAGCCATTGCGGCCAGTGCGTATCTCATCACCCTCTAAGATTTGCCGGTTTATTTTGAGCTGAGCCTGCTTTCCCTTGCTCCGCAAGACAACCGGACCAGAGTATGATCGCACCCGCAAATTTACAGGTTTGTACCTCAACAAACGGCGCGGGATCTGAATTTTTTGTCCGACTGGAATGCGGCGCGCATCTGAAATGCCATTGATCCGCAGGACCGTCCGCACACCTGCGCGGTTCGAGAAATAGTCGTCAGCAAGCGCGTTTAGCGTATCGCCGCGCTCCATTGTGTAATTGACATTGCCATCAGGTGCGGCGGTCAAGGGGCTGCTCAAGGTCAAGGCAAAACTTGCTGCCAAACCGAGCGTTGCGCGTTTCAACATGGTTGATCCCTCCTATTGGATTGGGAGGAGCATACTGTGCCTTAGCCTGCGGTGATAGGCTTTGGGACGAACTTCAACCGATTTTACATCGGGCGTCCCGGAGTAAGGCCCAAACTTCCATGTTCCGGCGTTTTCTGCCTGCGCCCCGCCTGCGTGCCCCCAAGAGCACTTCGATTCAGCCAAGCCTTTGCAGCTTAGGTTAATATTCAAAGCACCTTTTCTGGGTCGAAGCCCGCAAGAATTTACATCTTTTCACGCGTTTGTGCCGTTTTCGGACGAAATCCTAACGGTTCGATAACCATTTTCTCCGATAAGATGCGTATGAAAACACAGCGCACCATTTACTTTTCGCTTGCGATCCTCCCGCTGCTCACCCTCTTTGCTGCCCCCGTGCATGCAGAAGGTGTCAGTGCTGGATCGCTGATTGAGAACACCGCGACAGCGACTTATGATGATGGAGACGGGCCGCCCAAGACGGTCGACTCTAATACTGTCGTTGTAGCCGTTGATGAGTTGTTGGATGTAACAGTTACGTCGCTTGATCCCGGCCCAATCGCGACAAACCCTGGTCAAGAGGTTCTCACTTTTGAAGTGACGAACACTGGTAACGGACCTGAAGCGTTTGAACTCACAGCCAATCCAGCTGTTGGCGGCAATGACTTTGATACAACCATTGATGGCATCGCAATCGATACAAACGGCAATGGCACGTATGATCCAGGCGTAGATACGCTTCTGACAGGACCAGAAACGACACCTGTTCTGGCAGAAGATGAAAACATCACTGTTTTCGTAATCACGACTGTACCGGCTGGCGCTGCTGATACAGAAGAAAGCGATGTTGAGCTAACAGCCGAGGCCGTAACGGGCACTGGCGCACCGGGCACCACATTTGCTGGCGAAGGCGTAAACGGCGTTGATGCGATTGTTGGCCTAACCGGCGCAGACGATACCGCGACAGGCTCTTTTATCGTGGGCGTTACAACGGTCGACCTGACAAAGGCATTTAGCGTGGTCGATCCATTCGGCGGAACAAGCGCAGTGCCCGGTTCGGTCATCACCTTTACCATTACAGCGGATGTAACGGGATCAACATCGGTCGATGACCTGGTGATCGCCGATGCCATTCCAGCTGACACCACTTATTTGGCGGGCACACTAACGCTCGACGGCAATCCACTGACCGATGCAGCGGGCGATGATGCAGGGGAAGCATCAACCACCGATATCGCTGTCGATTTGGGCACAGTCGCGGGCGGAAACACCCACGCCGTGACCTTTGATGTAACAATTGATTGATGTGAAGGAACTCTAACAAGAGGTTGGGAATTATGACAAATTTTGTGAAATCTTTAATCGCCTTAGTGGCTTTGACGGGTCTAGCTCTGCCAGCAGCAGCGCAAGAACAGCCCATCTCCCTCGCCGGAGATGTGATGATGGTCAAAACCGAAACCAATGCAGCGGGCGAAAGCACAACCAAATTGGTTGAGCCCAAAACCATCGTGCCAGGTGATCGCCTGATTTTCGGCACAGATTATTCAAACTCAGGCAGTGATGCGGTCGAAAACTTTGTTGTGACCAATCCGCTGCCCGCGCCTGTGCGCCTCGCATCTGATGCCGATCCTGAGCTTTCTGTCTCAGTCGACGGCGGCAAGAAATGGGGCAAGCTCGCCGATTTAACTGTGGCCAGCGACGCCGGGGAAGCCCGTGCAGCTGCGCATGCAGATGTAACACATGTTCGTTGGGTCCTCTCGGTCGTTGCACCGGGCGCAAAGGGACGTCTCGAATATCCAGCCATCATTCGCTGATCCCAGCGAAAGGTAAGTCGCCAATGTTTCGCGGGCGGCAAGGGGAAGCGCGAGACGGTTTAGAGGACCAATACAATGAAACGCACTAAGCAATTGCTGGGTGCCGTGAGTGCAGTAGCTCTCGTCGGTCTCAGTGCAAGCCCTGCACTCGCTGCGGGCACAACAGCTGGTGACTCGATCACCAACAACGTATCGGTGGCCTATCAGGTCGGCGGCGTTGATCAGACAGAAGAAACCGCTTCTGACACATTCGTGGTTGACCGCAAGGTTGACGTGACTGTGGCAGAAGTTGGCGGCGCGTCCACTTCAGTTTCACCTGGTGAAACACAAGCCGCGCTGACTTTTGATGTCACCAACAACACCAATGATGTTGTCGACCTTGACCTTTCCGACGTTCAAGATCCCGGCAATGACTTTGTTCTGACCAATGTTGAGTATTATCTTGATGATGGCGATGGCGTGTTTGGCCCAGGCGATACACTCATCACTTTCCTCGACGAGATGGCTGAAGATGAAACGCGCACCGTTCACGTGGTTGGCGACGTTCCAATTGGCGCATCCAATGGCGATACTGCTGATGTAGCTCTGATTGCCGATGCCCACACAGGCGGCGGCGCTGGCACTCTTGGCGCTGAATTGACCGATACAGCTGGCGCGAATACCGCCGGTGTTGATACGGTTCTGGCCGATCTCGCAGGCGACGAAGACCTCGCCAATGAAGGTGACCACTCTGACACTGACACATATGTTGTTGGCGCAGCGGACATCACCGTAGCGAAATCAAGCAGCGTCGTTAGCGACCCTGTAAATGGCACAAGCAATCCGAAAGCCATCCCTGGCGCGACGATTGAATATTGCATCACTGTGGCTAACGCTGCGGGCGCTGCAACGGCGACCGGCGTGAACGTGAACGACGTTTTGCCTGCTGACGTTACTTATGACGCTGGCTTTGGCATCTTTGTTGACGGCAACGCATCATGCGCAAGCGGTGTTGCTGGCGGTAGCTACAATGCTGCCGACAACGAAGTTGATGGTGCGCTTAGCGACATCGCGGCTTCGACTACACGTTCGCTCTACTTCCGCGTTACGATCGATTGATCTGAGCGGGATTGAGAAGCACAGTGCGTAAACACTCCCCTTGGCAACGCTTGGCAGCGGCACTTTCTACAGTGCTGCTGCCCTTTGCGCTGCCTGGGGGCGTGGCGCATGCGCAAGACAATACAATTACCAATACGGCGCAGGCCAATTGGACCTTCTCTGGAGTGGATTTCGATACCACTTCTAACGAAGTTGTGGTCCAAGTTGATCCAACGCCGCCCGAAATTACAGCTTTCCGGCCCACAGCGGGCGGAAATACGCAGCTTGTCTTCCAGAATCCGATCTGCGGCGGCAATCAGATGGTGCAAACAGGTCAAAGCAGTGGTCAAACGACCCAAACGACCACAGCATCTGTTGAGCAGACCAATGTCGTGAACGCTGGACAGCAATTGTTCTTTGAAGTGAACGCAGCTGCAGCCAACCTCGATCCTAACGCAGTCGATAGCCTCGACGCGATTATCGAAACCAATTCAGGCGACCGCGAAGAAATCACAATCTTCGAAAGCGGCGCCAACACCGGTATCTTTATCGGACAAATCGGCACCAAACGCATGCCGCCGGCTCCTGTGCAGGGTGACTGCGAGTTGAGCCTTGCAGACGGCAATACGGTGCAAATTTCGATCCAGCGTCCAGGTGAAGACGCCATCATCATCTCTACCGATGTTGAAGTTCTGGCCGATCCATTTGGCGTTGTTTTCGATAGTGAAACCGGCGAACCCGTTGATGGTGCAACCGTAACCCTCATTGATGTAGCGACCGGCCTACCCGCTACCGTATTTGCCGAGGACGGCGTAACGCCTTGGCCTTCAACGGTAATTTCTGGCGACCCTATCGTCGATGGCGCCGGTAATGTGACTGTCATGGCACCGGGTGAATTCTGGTTCCCGCTGACATTCCTTGGTCAGTACCGCCTCGAAATCACTCCGCCAGCCCCATACACAGCCCCATCAGTGGTTGATCCCGCCGGTATCGCGCAGATTACCCGCCCAGACGGCCGTGCCTTTGTTATCGATGCGCTGGCTTCTTACGGCGGCTCCTTTGAACTGACAGACCCAACGCCGGTTCAGATAGATATCCCGCTTGATCGCCCTTCACTCGCGCTTGCGCTGACGAAGAATGCGTCGCGTGCATCAGCTCAGCCCGGCGACGTTGTGTTCTACACACTCACCGCGCGCAACACTGATCCTACCCGCGTAAAACGCGAAGTATCCCTTGTGGATACTCCGAGCAATTGGATGCGTCTGCGCCGCGATACAGTGCGGATTGATGGTGCCCCTGCTCCGGGCGCTGTAACCACCACTACCGATGGCCGGCAGATCACGATCGATCTGGGCGACATTGCTGGCGGTGGCTTACGCCGCGTGGTCTATGCTATGAGCGTGCTGCCCGATGCGCCTCCCGGTGACGCTGTGAACACAGCGACCATTACCGACAGCCTAGGCCGTACCGCCACAGCAAACGCCGTGGTCGATATTGAGCGTGAAAGCATCGCGGGCCGTATGACAATCATTGGCCGTATCACATCTGGCCCCTGCACTATCGATGATCCGCGTGTCGGCATCCCCGGTGTGCGCGTCATGATGGAAGATGGCAGCTTTGCTATCACTGATGCAGATGGCCGTTATCACTTTGAAGGCGTAGTGCCCGGAACTCACGTGGTTCAGACATCGCGTATGACCCTGCCCGAAGGCGGCGAGTTCATCGACTGTCACCGTTCTACCCGCAATGCCGGCAGCGCAACCTCGCGCTTCGTCATTGGACAGGGCGGTTCGCTTAAAGTTGCTGATTTCCACGCTGTCCTTCCACAAGCAGTGCACGATAAGCTAGCGACGCTTGAGCAGACTGATGCGATTGACGCGCCAGTGGCCAGCATCCCTGCGACTAAGGCAAATGCAGACCGCCCAGGTGCGCTCTCTGAAATTCAGCGCAGCATAGCTGTTTCACCGCAAGCTCCTGCGAACCCGATCATTGCTCCTACGCAAGATTGGATTGCGCTGGGTGACGGCGAAGATGGCTTCCTTGCACCGGCATTGGATGCAAACCCGCGCGCTCCTTCGATCCGCGTAGCCATCCGTCACCGCAAAGGTCAGAAAGTTGACCTGCGCATCAATGGTGAGCCGGTTGATCCGCTTGCCTTTGACGGAACCCGCACGCCTAAGAAAGGCCGCTATGCGGTCAGCGAATGGCGCGGTGTGCCTTTGCTGAAAGAACGCAGTGTTCTGTCAGCTGACATCTTCAACACATTCGGCACGCTGAAACAAACGATTGAGCGCGAGGTCTATTTCACGACCACCGCTGCAAAAGTTGAATTCGTGCCAGAGCAGTCCAAGCTGATCGCTGACGGACGCACACGTCCTGTGCTGGCGATCCGCGTGCTTGACCGCAACAATCGCCCTCTTCGCGAAGGTATCTCTGGCGAGTTTAGCCTGAATGCTCCGTATCAGAGTGCAGATCAGCTTGACCGTCAGCAGCTTAATCAGCTGACCGGCCTTGGTTCGTCGTCTGCTCGCTGGGTTATCAAAGGCTCAGAAGGCATGGCTCACATTGAGCTGGCACCAACCATGGTATCCGGCTCGCTCAACCTGAACTTCCGTTTCGTTGATGGCGAGATAACTCGCGAGCAAGAATTGGAAACATGGATTGAACCAGGCGATATCGAATGGACTGTTGTTGGCCTTGCAGAAGGTACCGTGGGTGCGCGCAGCGTTGCTGACAATATGGAACGCGCTGGCCGCTTTGACAGCGACCTTGGCAATAATGCCCGCGTTGCTTTGTATGCAAAAGGCCGTGTGCTGGGCAAATATTTGCTCACCCTCGCCTATGACAGCGCGAAACAGCGTGATGATCAGCGCGTACTCGGTACGCTGGACCCAGAAGCCTATTACACCGTCTTTGCCGATGGTTCGAGCCGCCGCTTTGACGCTGCGAGCCGTGAAAAGCTTTATGTCCGCATCGAAACCGCGACGTTCTATGCGCTGTATGGCGATTTCGAAACTGGCTTCGACCAAACACGCCTTACCCGCTACAACCGCACTGCAACCGGTGTGAAGGGTGAAGCACGCTTTGGCGCGATTAAGGCAAAAGGCTTTGCAGCTGACATCTCCAGCCGTTTCCAACGCGATGAATTCCAAGGCGAAGGCATCACTGGACCATATGCTTTATCGAGCCGCGGTCTGATCCCGAACTCTGAAAAGATCGTTCTGGAAACACGCGACCGGTTCCGCAGCGAATTGATCGTAACCAGCCGCGAGCTTGTCCGCTTTATCGATTATGACATTGATCTGCTTTCAGGCACGATCAGTTTCAAACAGCCTATCCTAAGCCGTGATTTCAACCTCAACCCGCAGTTTATCGTGGTGAGCTACGAAACCGATGGCCGCGGCAATGGCAAGATGAACGCTGGCCTGCGCGCTGACTGGACTGACAAATCTGGCAAGATCCGCATCGGTGCAACCGCCGTTTCGGATAAAGGCGACAATGCCCGTACCAACCTTGGCGGTATTGATCTGCGCGCCGAGCTGGGTGAGAACACAGAAGTTCGTGCTGAGATTGCTATGAGCCGCTCTGAAGGTGAAACCGCAACCGGCTGGATGGCCGAGGTGCAGCACCGCACGGGCAATGTTGATGTGCTTGCTTATGCTCGCCAACTGGACGCTGATTACGGCGTTGGCCAGCAATCGGGCGCAGAGCTTGGCCGCCGTAAGTTTGGCGTTGATGGCCGCGTGCTGCTGGATGATGAGTTTAGCGTCGTCGGTAGCCTTTGGCAGGATGATAGTCTGACGAATGACAATCGCCGCCGCGCTGCACAGGCTGACCTTGCCTATCGCACACAGAACACCGATGCCCGCGTTGGTATCGCGCATTTCAGCGACCGATTGGCTGATGGCACACGCAACAAGTCAACCGTTCTAGAAGTTGGTGCGACCCAGCGTCTGGCTGATAATAAGCTTGAACTGTCTGCATCATCCAGCATCGCGCTCGACAATACTGAAAGCGTTGATCTGCCGAACCGTCACCGGTTTAGCGCCCGCTATGCAGTCTCCAACGATGTCCGCATTGTTGGCCAGTATGAGCGTGCCGATGGCGAAAACATCGAAACCAGCAGCATTAGCGGCGGTATCGAAGTGACACCTTGGAATGGCGCGCAAGCGGTTACTACAGTGGGCAAACAGCGCATTGATGAATTTGGTGAGCGTTCTTACGCAGCCTTCGGCCTATCGCAATCGCTGCAAGTGTCACCAACACTGACTTTGGATGCGACCATTGACGGCAGCCGCACTTTGAACGGCACAGGCAATGTGTCCGATGTGATCAACCCTGCTCAGCCTGTGGCAAGCGGCGGTCATATCTCGAACGGTTCATTGTTCGAAGACTTCACAGCCGTGACCCTTGGTGCTGCATGGCGCAAAGACCGGTGGAGCGCGACAGCTCGCGGTGAATACCGTGATGGTGAGTTCGCAAACCGCAAAGGCGTAACAGCTGGCGCGATCCGTCAACTGGGCGAAGGCAGCATTGTTGGCTCAGGCTTTACCTGGACCACTGCTGAAACCAACGGCGGCGCAGAAACTGAAATCTTCGATGCGTCGATCGCTTTCGCGCACCGTCCAGATGGCAGCGAATTCGCGGTTCTTTCTAAACTTGAATACCGCAGCGATGCCATTACTGGCGCAGTTGCTGGCAGCGCTGGCCCAGCGGGTCAAACCGCTCTGCTCGTCGATGGCACTGCGACTTCACGCCGCGTACTTGCCAGCGTTTCGGCCAATTGGTCGCCGCGCGGCTGGGACGAAGATGACAATGGCGTGGACCAACAGGTTCGCCGCGATGAATTTGGCGTATTCCTTGGCACGCGTTACAATTTCGACCGTTTCGAAGGCATAGAATTCGAAGGCACATCGGTTCTGGCCGGCGCGGACGCACGCATAGGAATTGGTGAACGTTTTGAATTGGGTGCAACCGGTACTGTTCGCGCCAACCTTGAAGATGATGTGACCAGTTTCTCTTACGGTCCGCAAATCGGTTTTGTTCCTGCCGACGGCATGCTTTTGACAGTTGGGTATAACGTCGAAGGTTTCCGTGACGCAGACTTCTCTGACGCTCGCAGCACTGACAAAGGGCTCTACGCATCTGTGCGGATTAAGTTTGATGCAGACACATTCTCATTCCTTGGATTGGGACGGTAAAGCGGGGCCATGTTCACAAAGTATTTGAAACTATGGCTGCTCGTCGCTGCAAGCCTTGGTCTTGGCCTGACGTCGCAAACCGTCAACGCTCAAACCACGCTGACTGCGGATTGGACGAATTTGGGCAATGGTAGCTTGCAAGAGGTCAATGACGGCACAGTATTAACTGTTGGCCCCAATGCGGTTACGATTGACACTGCTGTAGTGACCGATGGCGACGGAAATGATGGAAACTTCACAAATTTCTATTCGACCGGAAACCTGTCTTACTTTGCTGGCCAAGTGAGTTCTTTCACCGGAAATTTGCTCTACAGCAATGACCATTCCGTGTTCGATGCTGGCGACTATTTCGAAACGACCTACACCTTTAATGATGCAGTGGATCAGCTAGACTTCACTGTTGGTAATGTTGACCGATTCTTTGGCACGGATGGAGGCGGTAACCCTGCCAATTTCCATGATGCGGTGATTATCGAATATGACACGGGTTCCGGCGCTTGGCAGAACCTTCGCAATTTGGCGGGCGCTGTAACGCTTGGCTCAGCTGTTGGAACCACCACGGTGGGCGGCCAGCAAGGGTGGCACGGCATCGCCTATTCTGGCGGGATCACCAGCACTACAGGTGATATCCGCGTAGACTTCGGCACAACAACTGTTGAACGCGTCCGCATCCGTTATCGTTTCGGACAGCAGCAACCTGCAACCGATCCATCAGGCAATTTCCAATATTTGGCGGTTTCTGACTTCACATGGCAGCAGAATGTTGATGTGGCCGATCTGTCGCTCACGAAAGTGGTCAACAACCCAACTCCTGCGCAAGGTTCCAGCGTAACCTACACTCTGACGCTGACAAACAATGGCCCGCTTGCCTCAAACAATGTTGAGGTTTTGGATCTGCTCCCAACGGGCGTCGACTTTACCTCTTCTGGCGGTTTCGGAACCTATAATGACGCGACCGGCATTTGGACTATTCCTTCGATAGCCTCTGGGCAAAGCCGCGTGCTGACCATTACCGGCGATGTGATCGCCCCGGCAGGCGTTACGATCACCAATAGCGCTGAGGTGTTTAGCACAGCGACATTTGACGCTGATTCTACGCCGAACAATGGCAGCACCACAGAAGATGATGACGCGAGCGCGCCCTTCACCGTGCAAGGTGTACGCACAGCAGGCGTTGCGCCAATCCTAACCTGCCCAGCTGGAACCAATGTGTTTGATTGGGACGCAACAACTTGGGCTGCAGGTTCAACCAATAACACTTATGCCATCGCAAGCTTTGGTGATGTGAACTTCTCGATCGTCAATCAAGGAACCTGGGTAAATGATCCAGCTTTTGGCGGCCTGTCACCGGCCATATCGCAAGAGAACAGTGGCGGCTTGGCCGTGGCCGAAGATACACTGCACCAATATATTGACTTTAACGACCGGTTCGAAGTGGCAACAACAACAATTACCTTGCCCAATGGAGTGGCTGGCACACAGTTCACCGTTTTCGACATCGATTTTGCCGCGAATGACTTTGCCGACAAACTAACAGTTACGGGCAGCTATAACGGTGCAACTGTGATACCGACGCTTACAAATGGGGTGGCCAATTATGTTGTTGGCAATACGGCCATTGGCGATTCAACGTCGGCAAACAATTCGGGCAATGGCAATGTCGAGGTCACATTCGATCAACCGATTGATACTATCATTATCAGCTACGGCAATGGCAGCGCAGCGCCGGTTAATCCGGACGGTCAAGCGATTGCAATCCATGATTTCGAAATCTGCGCCCCGGCAACTGAACTGTCTGTTGCAAAGACAAGCACGGTCTTCTCTGATCCGGTCAACAATACGACCAATCCAAAGGCTATCCCCGGCGCATTGATCGAATACAATATCGGGGTTTCCAACATTGGCATCTCTGACGCGGATGAAGACTCAGTGTTTGTTGTAGACACCGTGCCATCGGATACGAAACTATGCGTGACCGACATTGGCGGCAGCGGACCAGTGAACTTTATCGATGGAAGCACCAGTTCTGATTTAACCTATAGCTTTATCGCGCTCGGCAACCTTGGCGATGATCTTGCGTTTTCCGATGATGGCGGCGCGACATGGGATTACGAACCAACAGCAGATCCAGATGGCTGCGATGCAGCGATCACCGATTTTCGCGTGAACCCGCAAGGAGCCTTTGCCGGAGACGGATCATTCTCGCTACGGGCGCGTTTCCTAGTAGAGTGATCTTTCGCAGTATCCGATCAAAGGATACATCGTCGGTAGCTCAAAAGGATACTGGCGTTACCGCGGTTTAATCGGGTTTTTCTCATTGGCAAGAACACCGGCCACTTGAGTCCAAACAGCAACATTTTGGCGCAATTGCACCGGATCAATCTTATCCAGCGTATCATCGGGCGTGTGATGCAATTCGAAATAGCGCGTGCCGTCTTGCTGCAAATCAATGATCGCCGTGCCTTGATCGCGGGCGATATTGATATCAGCCCCGCCCGTCGCCTTGATCGAGGAGTTTGCTACGCCGAAGCGCGCTACCGATGCGGCTAGTCTGTTGTGCAATTCTGCATTGTCTTCACGGAAATTGCTTTCAAAACGCCAGACGCGATCAGCGCCAAAGTCGCTTTCAAACGCGACTGCTATGGGTTCATCGATGTGAGCAGCTGAATAGGCTTTGCTACCCCACAGGCCGACCTCTTCTGCCCCTGCGAAAAGAACGCGGATCGTGCGCAAAGGTTGACCGCTTTTCTGCACATTCAGCGCCGCAGCCGCGATAATCCCGCAGCCTGCGCCATCATCAAATGCACCCGGCGCATTCCACCAGCTATCCAGATGGCAAGCAAGCAATACAGGAGGCAGCGAAGGATCGCTTCCGACAATCTCACCCACAACGTTACCGCTAGTCGTCGTGCCCAAATCGCGCGGCGTCAGCGTTAGCTTCATCGTGATCGGACGCTCTTCTGCCCGGTCAAACATGCGTTCTAGATTGGCGGCATCAGGCAGGCTGAGCGCGCCCGCGGGCGTTGGCACCACTCTGCCTGTGTCGGTTGAGCCATCAGGGCGGCGGAAAGTCGTGCCGCCCGTATGCGGATTGCGGTGATAATCTGTGCCAACCGATTTGATTACAGTGGCCACGGCGCCCTTATTCGCGGCAATCCCTGCCCCAACCCAGCGCGCTGGTCCGGCAAAGCCATATTGCGATCCATCCTGCGTTGGCGTCATGGAATGTGAGATATAGGCGATCTTGCCCTTTAAGCTGCCAACTGGTGCAGCGCGTAAAGCAGCGACAGTTTCAAACTCCACCACTTCGGCTGTGATGCCATTGGGGCCCGTTGATCCGCTTCCCCCCAAAGGTTGGATGACCAAAGGTTGCGGGAATGGCGAGGTGATTTCAGCCTTATGCGTGTCGCCCGGAACCCATGTTTCCATTTCGAACGGTTCGTCCGCCACATTTTGAAAACCGTGCTTGCGCAGCCAAGCCATAGCCCAAACGCGTCCCCGCGCCTCTGCCTCCGTTCCCGCCTGACGCGGACCGACCTCTGTCGTGATGCCTTCTACAAAGTCCCATGCGACTTTGTCAGACGTCAATGCAGCATCGGCAGCAGCCTCTAAATCGGGCGCAGCAAAAGCGGTTACGGGGAGCGATAGCGAAAGGGCGGATACCGCCAGAATGTGTGATTTCATGGATGCCAAACTAATCGCGGGGCAGCCCCGTGTCTACCACGGAGCCGCCACAGAAATTCACGTTGCGATTAGCGCATTAACTGCGCGAGTTGAGCCTTATCCATGCTGTAAATGTCATCACGGTATGTGATCCGCGGCGATGCAGCGTCTGGCAAAGCCGTGAAATAGGTGATGTAGATCGGCACAGGGAATGGCAGGTTAACTTGCTCTTCTGGCGTACCGTTCGACACTGGCATTTGACCGTTAAACAGCCAAGCGCCAAAGTCTTGCGGGCGCTCTACCCTTACGCAACCTGCGCTAAACAGCCGTTCTGGTTTAGCAAAATAGTGCTTACTGGCGGTATCATGCAGATAAATGCCAAGAGCATTGGGGAACATGAACTTTACTTTGCCCATGCCATTGCCCGGTCCCGGTTTCTGGCGAAGACGCACATCGGATTCGCCGCGCTCTACCGCGCGCCAATCGACAGACGACGCCGGCAAAACACGGGCATTTTCATCCCAACCCGACAGGGCTTCAAAGCCGGTACGGCGTAAATAGGCGCTGCCCCCATTGATTATGCGCCGCGCATAAGTCGCGCGCACCAAATCAGGCGGCACATTCCAATAAGGTTTGAGCACAGCATGACGCAAAAGCCCCGCCATAATCGGCGTGGGCGATGCAGGTTTACCCGCAACAACGGCCATTTCGTCAACCACACGGCCATCTTCGATCATTTGAAGACGCTGATTGGTCAGGTCGACATGGACATATCTGTAACCGAGATAGGAAGGCAGCTCGCCCGCATGGTCAAGATTGCGTTTGAGCACGCGTGTATAATGCGCAGGTCCGCGGCGCAAAGCCGCCAACATTGCGCGATCCACCCGCGAATTATCGCTCAAACCGTGCATCTGCCGGAAAAGCCGGACTCTTTCAGCGGTCGCAGCGTCAAACGTGCGCCCTTCTGGCAGACCGAGCCTCTGCCGCAACAAAGACACGCGCGATCCGCTACTGCCCAGAACCATATCGGCACCGGCTGGAATGGAAACATTAGGCAGGCTCGACCACTCGCCAATGTAGCGCGCATGAGCTGCTGCCAGTCTTTGTTCAAACGAATTGACCGCGTTTTCGCTGCCTGGGGGCGCTTGCCCCTCAAACAGCAATTTCGCGTCACCATTTTCTACGTAAACAGAGTTAATGCCATCGCCGCCGCCATAAGGTGCAGGAGCGATAACAGGAGATGGTGCAGGAGTTTGGCCAAAAACGTCCGCAACCGAAATGCTGGGCTCAACCGAATTTGTCTGAGCCAAAACGAATTGGGGGCACAGGCCAATAAGACCTGCGCCCACCAATGTAATTGCATTTCGAAGGAACGGCTTCACCGAAGCGTTCTTTCTCATAATCAATCGCTTAACCGCGCTCACCCATAGTAGGTGCAACTTTTTGACGTGGAGGGTTCACATTGCGAGCCGTCCAAGTTGAGCGTGAATTGCAGCTGCTTGTCATTGCAACCGATTGGCCAGCTGCGAAACGGCCAGAATAGTTAAAGCATTCGGTCGCTGAAGAAGCGCGCATGCAGATTTGGTTGCCCTGCATGAACCAATTCGCATTTGCTGATTGGCCAGTCGAGTTAGAAATCGTTGCAACACCAGTTGATCCGAAGAACACGGAATTGCGTGTGCCATCAGCAAATTGAATATCTACTGTCTGGCCGCGAAGTTCTTCGCCAGCGTCATTATCAGCGTGAGCAGGTGCAGCGATGGCAGTTGCCATTGCAGCGGCTCCAGTAAGCAGTACGAAACGGTTCATTTAATAGTCTCCCTCAGTCGAGTCGATGGTGTGCCAGTCGTCCCAAACCCGGCGTTCAAAAAATTAGAACACTGTTGTTAATCGGTTTTTCCGCTGCCGTCATGTTAAATTTTACCAAGACCCCCGAAAAAGTGAAAAATGCCGCTAAGGCACGCATAAATACCTTATAAGGATTGCGTTACAGCTATTTACTTTCCTGAAAGACATGGCCATTGTAGGTCGCTAATACAGGTTAGGGGTGAACGAATCGCCCTTATTCTACGATGTGGGCAAGCCGGAGTTGGGACCGTCAGCTTTTTCATGTCATTATATTTTATGTACTCGTGGAGGAAAAATGACGTCTTTTCGTAATATGACCAGTGCTTTGATCGCACTGTCGATGGTCACCGTACCGGTTGCTGCGCAAGCGCAAACCGCAACGACAACCGCAAGCTCTTCTTTGAGCAGCACGGTAATGTCTTACATTTCAACATTGTGCGCTCAGCAAGCTGGCGGTTGTATCCTGCCATTGCCGAATGCCACACCGCCACCACCGCCGGCGCCAACGCCTCCGCCTGCGCCAGTGGTTCAAGCACCGCCTCCGCCACCTGCTCCAGCAGCATCAGGCGGTTTCCCATTCTTGCCAATCCTTCTCGGCCTTGGCGCGATTGCTGGCGGCGTTCTGCTGCTTGACGATGGTGATGATGATCCAATCTCAGTCTAATTTGGCTAAGCCAGTGTAAACCCGAAAAGGGTTTGACTGAATAAATTAAGACCCTCCGTTAGCTCACGCTTACGGAGGGTTTTTCTTTGGGCTGAACCCGCTTGGCGCTAAATACACCTGCTGCGACCAAACCTACGATCGCACCTCGGGTTAACGTGCGCTGGGTCCCAGCTTTGGTATGGAGATGACATTGGATTGGCCGCTTGCTGCCTCGTAGCCAATTTCCTCATCGGAACCTGAAGATGACCTTTTACGGGCGCCGCAGACTTGATTGCGCCCGCCGTTCTTAGCGCGATAAAGGTTTGCGTCGGCGCGCTCAAAAACCTTGGAGAAGCCGGTATTCTTGGACCATTGTTCAACACCAAAGCTTGCGCTGCAACGCATTGCTTTCATCCCTATCGAACTACCCACATCATGGATTTGCACTCTTAGCCTGTCAGCCATTGATTCGGCAGCTTCACCGTCGCAATTCCAAAGCAATAGACCAAATTCTTCGCCACCCAACCGGCCCGCGATGTCCTTTGACCGGCCCGCGATGTCCTTTGACCGGATCGCTTTGAGCATTAGCCGCCCAAATTCCGCAATCACTTTGTCGCCAATCAAGTGTCCATGCCTATCATTGATCAATTTGAAGTGATCGATGTCGGCTATAATCATGCTTACCGGCACTTCTGCTTTATGAGCGCGCTCGATCATGGCTTCTGCCTCGACTTCGAACGCCCCTCGCATCCGCAAGCCAGACAGCGGATCAATTTCTGCCTTACGGCGCTGCTCAGCCATATTGTCCGCGATGACAGAAGAAACGAGGCATAGCGCCATCAAAGTGATCATGACGGTCATTAGGAGAGCATGCAGTGATGTAAGCAGAGCAATGCCTTGGTCACCTTCACCAAACAGAACAATGGACAGATCGGTCAGCACGGGCCGAATAAAACCAAAGCCTGAAAACAGGGCCAGTACCCAAACCAATGCGTGATCGACCAAATGATTTTTTTTCGCAAACCACAGGTTTTGCGCGGCCAATGCCAATAAGAGGGCGGAGCCAGTGTTTTGTATCAGTTTCATCGTGGCAATATCATCAACACTGCCAGCTATCGCCAACAATACGCAGGCGATTACCACCGTGAAGCCATAAATGAAGATAGGAATATCTTGACCGACTCGCCGTGATGTTCCCCACATCATGGCTATAATCCCTGACATAGAAAGCAGGTGATAGACTACGATTCCCAAAGCGCCGACGGCACCCATGATCCAAATATTGACCAAGACACCGGCAGCAATTGAGCCAAAGCAGTAAGAATAGGCCAGGATATGCCACTGATCGCGCCTCTGCCACCATAAGGCACCCAAAACTAAGGCGTAAATCAACGCCATAGCTGGAATTACAAAGGTGAATATTTGCGCTTGCATTGTGCCTGTTTTCAATTGGTATCCTGCTATATGCTCAAATTGGTTATAAACCGGTGAATGTTTCCCTACGTTTGGAGCATAGTTCAGCGCTTGCCCCCGCCTCGCCCACGCCCTATCTGAACTAGCGATAACCACCTTTTACATTTGATCCCAAAGGACCTGCCCAAAATGGCCGCTCAATATGCCTATGTCATGAAAGACATGACCAAGACTTTCCCCGGCGCACCCAAGCCAGTTTTGTCGAACATAAATTTGCAATTTTACCAAGGCGCAAAGATCGGCATTGTCGGCCCGAATGGTGCAGGCAAGTCTACATTGATCAAGATTATGGCCGGTATCGACACCGACATTCAGGGCGAAGCATGGGCGGGCGAAAACATCACTGTCGGCTATCTGCCGCAAGAACCGACGCTGGATGAAAGCAAAACTGTACTCGAAAACGTTCGCGAAGGGGCGGGCGAAACCGCCGTCATGGTTGAACGTTTTAACGAGATTACGGGCCTGATGGGCGATCCTGATGCAGAGGATTTCGATGCTCTGATGGAAGAAATGGGCGTGCTCCAGGAAAAGATTGATGCGGTTGACGGCTGGACGCTCGACAATCAGCTTGAAATTGCGATGGAGGCTCTGCGCTGCCCGCCATCTGATATGGGCGTTCAAAGCCTGTCTGGCGGAGAGAAACGCCGTGTTGCCCTCACCCGCCTCCTCATCCAAAAACCGTCCATCCTGCTGCTCGATGAGCCTACCAACCACTTGGATGCAGAATCGGTTGAATGGCTGGAAAACCACATCAAAGAATATGCTGGCGCTGTGCTGATGATCACGCACGACCGCTATTTCCTCGACAATGTGGTGGAGTGGATTCTGGAGCTGGATCGCGGGTCCTACTACCCGTACGAGGGCAATTATTCGACCTATCTTGAGAAAAAATCCAAGCGGATGGCGCAAGAAAGCCGCGATGAATCCGGCCGCCAGAAAGCGCTTTCGCGCGAGCTGGAATGGATCAAGCAAACACCCGCTGCGCGCCAAACCAAATCAAAGGCACGCGTGCGCAAATTTGAACAGCTTCAGGATGCGCAAACAGACCGCAAGCCGGGCAAAGCACAAATCGTTATCCAAGTGCCAGAGCGCCTTGGCGGCAAGGTGATCGAAGCCAAGGGCATCTCAAAAGCATATGGCGATAAGTTACTGTTTGAAAACCTAGATTTCATGCTGCCACCAGGCGGGATTGTGGGCGTAATTGGCCCCAATGGCGCGGGCAAATCCACTCTGTTCAAGATGATTACGGGACAAGAAACGCCTGATAGCGGCCAGATTGATATCGGCGACACAGTGCATCTTGGTTATGTCGACCAATCCCGCGATGACCTGACCCCATCGAACAATGTCTGGGAAGAAATTTCCGAAGGGCACGACTACATGCAGGTGAACGGGCACGATGCCTCAACCCGCGCATATGTCGGCGCGTTCAACTTCAAAGGCAGCGATCAGCAGAAAAACGTCGGCAAACTATCGGGCGGTGAACGCAACCGTGTTCACATGGCCAAAATGCTCAAACAAGGCGGCAATGTGCTGCTGCTGGATGAGCCGACCAACGATCTGGACGTAGAAACACTCGGCGCGCTGGAAGAAGCGATTGAAAACTTCGCAGGATGCGCTGTGGTAATCTCGCACGACCGTTTCTTCCTTGACCGCCTTGCCACGCATATTCTGGCGTTTGAAGGCAATTCACACGTCGAATGGTTCGAAGGGAACTTTGAAGCCTATGAAGAAGACAAACGACGTAGGCTCGGCGATGCAGCGGACCGTCCAACGCGTTTGGCGTATAAGAAACTAACACGCTAAACTCGCGTTAGGAACGAACCAAAAGGACTTGCAGATATGAATATGACCCCTCGCAATCTCGCATTTTTTGGCGGCGCCATTCTGATCGGTCTGATCCTAGGCTTTATCTACCCATTGCTCGGCCTTTTGATGTTGATCCCGGCGATAGGCTTTGTGGCTTTCGTCTTGATGCGCAACAAGGGCGGTTCAGAAGCCAGTGAAGGCGCAGCGGCCCGCGCGCGCGAATTTACCGCAGAAGATGGCAAAGCAGCCATTTATGTGATGCGCAAAGGTTTTGTCGGCGGTCAGCAAGGCCTTAACATCACGATCGACGATGATCTGACTACCCAGTTCCGCACGGGCCGCTTTGTTAAGGCGGATATTGAACCCGGCGATCATGTTGTCGCTGCACAAATGGCCAGCCAAACAAAAGGCACTGCGACTTCGCAAACGGTCACTCTTGGCGCGGGCGAGGCTGTATTGCTCGATGCCAAACTAAACATGGGCGCACTGCAAGGCTCGATTGAATTTTTGGAAACGCGCGATGCTAATGAAGCGCGCAGTAAGTTGGATGGCCTGCGTTTGGTTGAATGGTCTGCGGCTGAGTAAGGCCCGATTTCGGCAAGCCTTAAGGCACAACCCAACGGCCATTCCAACCACACTCGTCCGCTTCGAATACAGCGCGGCGGTGCCCTGAATTCGCCAGATAGAGCCAATCAAGCCGGTTAAGCTCAACTAGCAACACAGCGAAGTTCTCCCGCGCAGGACCGACTTGATCGTCCGTGGGGTTAATCCCCTCTGCCCATTCGGGAAGGCCGGATGTGCCCTCCCCAGATCCATCGCCGGGAGCATGCTCAGCCAAATAGCAGCGCTTGGCAAAATTGGTGCTGGACGCCCATGCCGCATCAGTCACCGCGCCTTCGCTCTCAATTCGCCCCAGCCCGCGCGCCCTGATCTGAGTCTTTGCCTCAAAATCGTAAAACAGCACGCCAACAGGAGCGCCCGCTCCCACTATGTCGCATTTGGGTGAACGCGCATCTGTATGAAAGCGAAGGGTGCGCGCCTCTGCATCAAATTCGCGCAAAACCATGATCCGCTGGTCGGCATCAGCAGTACCCACAACCGGCGAGTGCATAGGTGACTTGCGCTGCTTTGCGCCCATATCCAGCCGCTGAAAAATCTCAGCTTTCACATCATCAAGCGTATCAAACATAGACGATGCTCAAACACGCGCGCCCAGCCTGTGTCAATTGAGCTATCACGGATTTTCAATGTTCAGATAAGTATCCGCGAACATGAACGGGAGCCTAAACACATTATTCACATTTGGGTCAGGGGAACTCCCTTATTACAGTCCTCAACAACAACGAATCGATGAAAATCGAACAAAACAGGGGCCGTCTGTGGTGGAGCGGCGAATTAGGAGCAGGCAGATGACATTAGCAGATTTCTTGAAAGGCAGCGCGCTCTCCGCCCTTGCTGTCACATTGAGCTTTACCGCCCTTCCCGCTGAGGAAGCAGAGGCGGCTGAATTGGCCGTTTCCTCGACCACAGCGAATGTGGCTTCTGAAACGCAATCACTTGCGCAGGATCGCCGCAGTAATCGCCGCGCGGCCCGTCAGAGCAATCGCGGGAACCGCCAAGCAAACCGCCAGCAGCAGCGTTCTACCCGCCAAGCCAACCGGCAAAGCAATCGCCAGCAGCGCAGCGAGAACCGCCAGAGCACTCGCCAACAAAATACGCAGCGACGCGCTCAACAGCAGCAGACACGCCAGACCCGTGAAGTTCGCACTGAACGTCAAAGCAATCGGCAGCAGCGGCAGAGTGTCCGTCGCGGTAATCGCAACGTCCAAGCGGACGGTGTTGGCAATCGGGGTACTCAGCAAGTTAACCGGACCGAACGCCGCGCAGCTCGCAATGTTGAAACAAGGCGGACTCAGAACGTGAACAACACGCGCCGCACAGCGAACAACGCCAATATAAACCGTGTTCGCGGAGAAGCGCGCGCAGATCGCCGTGATCGCAGAGCCGACCGCCGCGCAGGTCGCCGTGACAACCGCAGCAGCTACCGTAGCGGATATCGCAATGGCAATCGCAGCCATTACAATCGCCGGCACAAACGCTGGGACCGGTATGGTTGGAGGAAAAACAATCGCTACAACTGGTACAATTACCGTAGGTACAACCGCAGCATCTTCCGCCTAGGCCATTATTATTCGCCGTACCGGAACTATCGCTACAACCGGTTTAGCATCGGCTTCCACTTGGACAGCCTATTCTTCGGCAGCCGCTATTGGATCAATGATCCGTGGCAGTACCGTCTGCCAAGCGTTTATGGCCCTTACCGCTGGGTTCGTTACTACGACGATGTGGCCCTGGTGAACATTTACACCGGTGAAGTGGTCGATGTGATCCATAACTTCTTCTGGTGATCTGCTCGGGCCAAGAGCCTTAAGCACCCCAACAAACACAGCCCCCGCTAGCCTAGAAAGCTCGCGGGGGCTTTTCTATTACTTCACCCTTGCACCAATGGGACCAATTGTTAGAGGATGTCCCCATGGCAAAGACTGCAATCATACCGGACAAAGCCGCATTAAAGCGCGTTGGCAAAAGCGTGCGCGAACGGCTGGCAGTTGATCCCCAAGTCTATACTGTTGAGGACAAGCGCGCAGAAGTCTTTGCTGTTGGAGACTTCTTGTCGTTGGATGAATGCAACCGCCTTCGCATGATGATCGATCTGATCGCGCGGCCCAGCACGTTGCACGAGGAAGGGTACGATACCGGCTTCCGCACCAGCTATTCCGGCGATCTTGATGCGCATGATAGTTTTGTGATGGGTATCTCGCGGCGGATTGATGATCTGCTGGGCATGAACCCCATTTGCGGCGAGCCAGTTCAGGGACAGCGTTATCTGGTCGGGCAAGAGTTTAAGCCGCACAATGACTGGTTCCATACGACCGAAAAATATTGGCAGACGGAACGCCAGCGCGGCGGGCAAAGATGCTGGACCGCCATGGCTTTCCTCAATGAAGTGGAAGAAGGCGGCCATACGCAATTCACGCATTTGGGCATCGGGATCGAGCCTAAACCCGGCGTGCTGCTAATTTGGAACAATGCCTTGCCTGATGGCACACCCAATCAGGACACCATGCATGCAGGAACGCCGGTTATTAAAGGTGAGAAATACATCATCACCAAATGGTACCGCACACGGCAAAACCGCTAAGCGTAGCTAAGCCCGATCCAGCGCCTCTGCGATAAGTTTGCGGCTGTTCTCGATCCCATAGAGCGCGATAAAGCTGCCCATGCGCGGACCTTGTTCGCTGCCGAGTAGCGTTTCGTAAAGCGCGCGGAACCAATCGCGCAGATTTTCAAAACCGTATTCCTCGACCTTACCGATAGTATAAACTTCGGTTTGCAGATCTTCAGGGCTGGCGCCCGCAGGCGCCCCTGCCAATGCTGCATCCAAAGCTCGCAAGGCAGATGCCTCATTCGCCGTCGGCGCGCGCTTGTTCAGTGTCGGCACGATGAAATCACGCGTATAGGCTACAGCGGCATCAATCATCGCATCAATCGCGGGATTGCTCACTGGCGCGCCCAAATAGCTGGTGAGATATTCGGCAACGTTTTCCGCTGTTGCCTCTGCACCCAGCACGCTGGCTAGATTGAGAAGAAGACCAAAGCTAACCGGCACAGTATCCCCGGCACCGGGCGCATCAGGCGTAGGCAAGCTCTCATTCGCGCGCAGCAAATGCCACGCCGGATTACCGAGCTGCTTATCGAGCGGCTGCTCAGTCAAACGCTCACGGAATTGCCAATAATCATCGACAGCACGCGGGATTACGCCAGTATGCAGCTGCTTCGCGCTTTTCGGATTAGGGAAGATATAAAAGCCAAGGCTTTCCTGTGTCCCATATTCCAGCCATTGCTCAATTGTCAGGCCATTGCCTTTGGATTTAGAGATTTTTTCACCATTTTCGTCAAGAAACAGCTCGTAAATTAACCCTTCTGGTTTCTTTCCGCCCAAAACCCTCGCAATCTTACCTGATTGAATGCCCGTATCGGTAAGGTCCTTGCCATACATTTCATAATCAACGCCCTGCGCAACCCAGCGCATGGCAAAATCAACTTTCCATTGCAGCTTAGCCATTCCGCCAAGTGCGCTCTGTTCGATCACACTGCCATCTTCATCGGTAAAGCGGATGGTGCCAGCGGCGGCATCCACCACCTCAACCGGAACTTGCAACACCGCGCCGGTAGTTGGCGAGATCGGCATGATGGGCGAATAGGTCGCAGCACGCTCTGCCCGCAATGTCGGCAGCATAATGTCCAAAATGTCTTGATTGTGAGCGAGCACATTCTTCAGCGCATCATCAAACGCGCCACTGTTGTAACGGTCAGAGGCTGCGACAAATTCGTAATCGAACCCGAACCGATCAAGAAATTCCCGCAGCATCGCATTGTTGTGATGTGCGAAACTTTCATACTTCTCAAACGGGTCCGGAATACGGCTGAGAGGCTTACCGAGGTTTTCGTTCAGCATCGCTTGGTTCGGCAGATTATCCGGCACCTTGCGCAGGCCGTCCATATCGTCACTAAACGCCACCAAACGCGTGGGCGCACCGCCTGTCAGCGCTTCATATGCGCGGCGCACAAATGTGGTGCGCAACACCTCTTGGAAAGTGCCGATGTGCGGTAGGCCTGATGGGCCATAACCCGTTTCAAACAGTACAGGCGCGCCGTCAGCCTTAGCCCCGCCAAGCCGTTTGTGCAGGCGCTGAGCCTCTTGAAAAGGCCATGCTTTGGAGTTTCGTGCGGCGGTGATCAGTGCTGTGTCAGTCATACCCCAGCGCATAGGCATGGCGCGCACCCACTTGCAAGCAATTGTGCAAGTGCGAAGACTGCACGGTAGTCCTTAGCTTGTCACATCCAGCCGCGTAATCAATCCGTTTTTGACGGTGTAGAATGTTTGCGAACAGCACATTTCTTGCCCGTCGGAAAGGATATAGGCGGTTTCCATATAAAGCCGCCGCGACCCGCCATCATCGCTCATATAGCTGGCGTTGACCCGAACAGTCGGCGCATCAGGTGCAAAGTTTGCGGCATAAAAGCTGCGAATCTGTGCGCGTCCGCGTGCCGGAATACCGTTAGCAACAACAATTGCATCGGGTGCGAATGTCGCTGTGAAAGCATCCAAATCGCGCGCCCTATATGCGTTGATATGGCGTTGAACCGCCGCCGCGTGGGCTGCCGTTTCCTGAGCAGATACAGGCTGCGCTTCTGCGGCATGAACAGGCAAGCTCATCGCACTGCCAGCAGTCAAAAAGACAGCAGCGGCGGCTCCGATAGTTGAATTGCGCATAGTAAAACCCCTTATCATCTTACCCGTTCGAGGCACTTTCCCCGAGAAACGCTGAGCAGAATGCCGCGCAATCGTTTACTTTTCGCAAAGGCCCGCCCATCCCATCCGGTAGTGACAAATTCATCGCCTTCTCCCCTGGCCCTTCCCGCGCTGCACGCCAGCCATTCCGGTCAATGGATTGCCCCGCCTACGGGTGAGCCAAGCGCAGTGTCAAAAGGCGATGCGATTATGGCCGCCGCCGATACGCCCGTTTTGCTGCTGAATGCGCCATTGGTGGCGTCGCGGCTGGGCTATCCGGACCTCTCCGGCCTCGATCTGCTGGAGCTATTTGCCTTCATCCACCCTGCCCGCTTTTGCGTGCCGACGCCGCGCGGATTGGCGCAGGCTTTGGCGATAGAGGCTCCCGCCGATGATGGCGATGTGCCCGCATTCTTGCAAAAGGCTGCGGGCATATTGATCGGCCGGTGCGGTGGATCAGATTGGACTGAGCGAGAAGGCGCGTGGAGCGTATTGCAATCCATGGTCAAACTCCGCTGGCCGTGGGCACAGGTTTTGGGACCGCATATTGCGCGCCCCGAACAGGCAGAGAAATGGCTGTTTTCGCGCCTGCCCGAATGGGAAGAGACGCCCGAACGCCCCCAGCCCAGCCAAGTGAACTTGCCGCAGGAGGCGGTTCTCACCCGCCTTGATGAACTTACCGGTGAGGGGTCTGAAAAACGCGATGGTCAGCGCAGCTATGCTAGCGAAGTCGCTTCATTGTTTGGCCCGCGCAAAGAGCAAGGGCAGCCGCATGTCCTTCTAGCCCAAGCAGGGACGGGAATCGGCAAAACGCTTGGCTATCTCGCGCCGTCATCGCTTTGGTCAGGAGCGGCAGAAGGCACCGTTTGGGTTTCGACCTTTACTAAGAACCTTCAGCGGCAGTTGCGCAGCGAAAGTGCGCGCGCGTGGCCCGCCCGCAGACCAGACGGCTCAAAGCCCGTTGTGGTGCGAAAGGGGCGCGAAAACTATCTCTGCTTGCTGAATTTAGAGGATGCATTGCAAGGCGGCTTCGCAGGGCGCCCGGGCATCCTTGCGCAATTGGTCGGACGCTGGGCCGCATACAGCCAAGATGGCGATATGATCGGCGGCGATCTGCCCGGCTGGCTCGGCACGCTGTTCCGCAAGCGCGGGATCGCCGCCCTCACCGATCAGCGCGGCGAATGCGTTTATGCTGGATGCCCGCATTACAAAAAATGCTTCATCGAACGCAGCGCGAGGGATTCCGCTCAAGCCGATCTGGTGATCGCCAATCATGCTTTGGTGATGGTGAATGCTGCGCGGGGCCGCGACCATGCAGCCCGCCCCACCCGCATCATCTTTGACGAAGGACATCATGTGTTCGAGGCCGCAGACAGCACGTTTGCCGCTGCACTTTCAGGACAAGAAACCATCGAATTGCGCCGCTGGATCATCGGGCCTGAACGCAAAAATCGCGGACGCAGGCGCGGGCTATCTGCGCGGCTAGCCGATGTATCCTCCTATGATGATGAAGGCGGCATTGCGGTAGAAGACGCGGTTGAAGCGGCCAGCGCGCTACCATCAGAAGGCTGGCTTCAACGCCTGAACGAAGGCGAGCCCATAGGCGCAGTTGAAAAACTGCTCAGCCAAGTGCGTTCCGCGACCTATGCCCGCGATGAAACGGGGCAAGAGGCAGGATACGGGATCGAAACCGAAGCCAGCGGATTGCCCGGCGAATTGATTGAGGCTGCTGGTGAGGCACAAGCAGCGCTTGCCGCTATTCGCGCTCCCTTAATGAAACTCGGCACTCGGCTGGAGGCGATTTATGCAGACCCGCCCGATTGGCTGGATGGCGCAGGACGCCAGCGGATCGAAGGCGCGCGTTTTGCGATGCAATGGCGGATTGATCTGCTTGCCGCATGGGAGGCTTTGCTGGAACGGCTTGGCGGGCCGGTTGATCCAGAATTTGTCGATTGGCTTTGCGTTGAACGCTCTGACGCGCGTGAATTTGATGTTGGTATCCATCGCCGCTGGCTCGACCCGTCCAAACCCTTTGCCAAAGTCGTGTTGGAGCCCGCGCACGGCGTCATGCTGACCAGCGCCACCCTTACCGACTATTCTGACCAAGGGGATGCGTGGGAGGGCGCAATTGCGCGCAGCGGAACCGAGCATATCGAAGTGCAGCCACGCCTTTCTGCGGCGGAAAGCCCGTTTGATTACGCTGGCCGTGCAGAAGTGCTGATCGTTACCGATATCAAGAAAGGCGATTTGCCCGCTTTATCGGGAGCCTATGCCAAATTGATCGAGGCATCGGGCGGCGGTGTACTCGGCCTGTTTACTGCCATCCGCCGAATGCGCGCAGTGCATGGCCGCATTGCTGACCGGCTGGCACGCGCTGGCCTGCCGATTTACGCTCAGCATGTAGATCCGATCGACACGGGAACTCTCGTGGATATTTTCCGCGATGATCCGCGTTCATCTCTGCTTGGCACCGATGCCTTGCGAGACGGAGTGGACGTGCCCGGCAATTCGCTGCGCTGCGTTGTCATGGAGCAAGTGCCGTGGCCGCGCCCCGATATTCTGCACAAGGCCCGCCGAGCCAGCTCAGGCGGCTCTGCCTATGATGACAGGATTATCCGCGCGCGCCTTGCCCAAGCATTCGGACGGCTGATCCGCACCAAAGATGATGCGGGGCACTTCGTTGTTCTGTCATCGGCCTTTCCTTCGCGCCTGCTCACAGCTTTTCCAAATGGCACACCTGTTACGCGGCTGACTTTGGAGGAGGCTTTACAACGGGTCGAGACTGGTGTCTCGCTAACGCAGGCTAGCGCCCCAAACAGTATAATTGGTGAGGAAAACGCATAAATTGGTCGAAAAGTGTCAACAATTGTCAGCAAAACCATGAAAATCTTGGGCCTCATGCGGCATGCCAAGTCCGATTGGGATGATTTGTCGACACGCGATTTTGACCGCGGGTTGAATGATCGCGGGCGGCGCGGCGGCGCGCTAATCGGCGCGCATATTCGCGACCATGGGATCAAATGGGGCACTCTTATCGCAAGCCCCGCTGAGCGAGTGAAACGCACGCTAGATGTCGCCGACTTGGGCGTCGAGCCCCACTTTGATGAAAAGCTGTATCTCGCAAGTTCGGACACTTTGATCGAGGCGGTTTCCACTCAAGCAGGCGGTTCAGACGGCCCTGATACTGTGCTCATCACTGGACATAATCCTGGATTGCAGGAATTGATGATGGAGCTGGTTCCGCCCCACCGCGAAAACGCTTTATTTGATGAAGCCGCAGCAAAGTTTCCAACCGCGGCTTTTGCCGTGATCGAATGCAAGATTGACGATTGGAGCGAGCTGCGCGGCGGTGTTGGAACACTCGCCCATTTTGCTCGCCCGCGTGATTTAGACCCAGAGTTAGGTCCAGAATACTGATCTAAATCAGAACTTTACGCGGCCCTGTGCCTTCTTCAGCCAATCGATCATCTTTATTGTAAAGTTGGCAATGCGTCAGGCTAAGGCACCCGCAACCAATGCACCCGTCAAGCCGATCGCGTGTGCGCTCTAACTGAGCGATCTTGCCATCAATTGCGCCGCGAATGGACCGGCTAATTTTCTGCCAATCGCGCGCATTGGGAGTCCGCCCCATAGGAAGCTTTTTAAGCTGCTCCTCAATCTCACCCAGCGCCAATCCAAGCTGCTGAGCGATCAAAATAAAACTCAAGCGGCGAATATCAGATCGCAAGAACCGCCGTTGGTTCCCGCTGGTGCGAATGGGTTCAACCAAGTGCTTGTCTTCGTAAAAGCGAATGGCAGAAACCGACAGTCCCGTTCGCCTCGCCATTTCACCGATGGATATCAGGTCTTTCGATGTTGGTCTGGTGCTCATCTCGCACAATCTCGCTTTATCAAGGGTATTTTTCAGTTCAGAATTTTGGTCGCAGAAAACGTTTGACCTCAAGTTAACTTGAGGTTGCACAATGGTCAAATCAGCGATTCGGAATGTCAAAAGCGATCGCAATTTTGTGCTATTTTATAGGAGTCTAACTATGCCAATCGGCCAATTAGAACACGCAAACATTTCTGTCACCGATCCAGAACGCAGCGCTGAACTGCTCAAAGCAATGCTCGGCTGGCGCGAACGTTGGCGGGGACCAAGCCAGAAATATGGCCGGACAATCCATGTCGGAAATGATGCGTCCTACCTCGCGCTTTACACCGGCGAACATGTGCAGGGGGAATACGCAAAGGGCGCACCGCTGAACCATATCGCCTTTACCGTTGATGATTTGGACAAGGCGGAAAAGGTCGTCGCCGATGCTGGCCTGAAACCCTTTGGTCATGATGATTATGATCCAGGCCGGCGGTTTTACTTTTTCGACTGGGACGGGATCGAATTTGAAGTGGTCAGCTATGCCCAAAACGGCGCCGGAGATGCAGCATGAACGAGATCATTCCGCGCGAACCCATGTTCGGCAAAGTCGCCGCGCCGGCCAAGAAATCTCAGAAAAGCGAAGGTTGCGCGGCATCGGGGTCTTGCCCCTGCTCTTTGCCGCCATCCACTTTCACCGTGCGCGTCCAACCTTCGTCAGTGCGGTCGACATTCAACTGGCCGGTAAAGGCTTGGCAGAGATTGATCGCATTGTTCGGATCGCCCGCAACCCATGCTTCATAGTCGCCGGGAGCCAAAATCACCGGCATGCGAGCATGTATTTCCGCGCTTTGTGAGCCACTACTGTCCGTCATCACCATGGAGAAACACGCGCCCCATTCATCGCTTATCCGCCACACGCCCGCCGCTGCAAATAGAGGCACATCGGGCAAGCTCATCCAAGTGCGGGTCATCGCGCCTTTTGCCCCTTGCGCCTCTGCCCATCCGGTCATCGGAATGAGGCAGCGCCGCTCGGCAAAACTTTCACGCCAAAAGAAACTATCGAGTTTATCGGTGCGCGCATTGTTAACGGGCTTGGGCTTTAAAGGCTGCCCCCTTTTTCCCTTCATAACCAGCGGGAAGCCCCAATTCATGGAGCGCACAGCGCCCTCTGCCACTACAGCGCCGAGGTATCCGGGATAGACCTCTGACCCGAAGTTTGCGCCGCTCATCCGGTCAACCGCATCGAACCAGCTGGCGACTTCATCCTTGCCTTTGGTCATGCGGTACAGGTTGCACATTAGGTCCGGCCTTCAAGCATTGCCGACTACGAAACAGGCCGCCGCCATCAGCGCGCCAGCCCATGCGTTGGAACGAAAACGGGCGAGCGGGTTATCCGCATCCTCCGCATCCAAAGTGGTCACTTGCCAAGCCAGATGCAGGGCCACCGGTATCAGCGCCAAGAGTGCCACCCAATCTGCACGATAGAGCCAGAAACTCGCCGCCCATAGCGACACAGCGCCAGCGTAAAACAGCGCCACGCCGCTGCGCACATGCCCCCCCAGTCGCAATGCAGAAGAGCGGATGCCAACCATCGCATCATCCTCGCGGTCTTGCAGGGCATAAATCGTGTCAAAGCCGATCACCCAAAGGACCGCGCCGGCATAGGCGCAGGCAAGCACTTCCCACTGATCAAACTGTAGCTGCGTCCAGCCGACCAATATGCCCCAAGTAAACACCATGCCCAGCCACGCCTGCGGCCACCATGTAATGCGCTTCATCAGGGGATATGCCGCGACTAAGGCTAAGCTGGCTAAGGCGACAATTTGCGCCTCTTGCCGAAGCTGAAACAGCACAAGCAAACCGATCAGGCACAGTGCGATTAGCCAAACCCACGCAGCGCGCTTGCTGATCCGCCTGCTGGCAATTGGCCGTGCGGCCGTGCGTGCAACCTGCGCATCCAGTTTTGCATCAAGAATATCATTATAGACGCAGCCCGCGCCGCGCATGGCAATACTACCCAGCAAAAGCCAAGCGAGCAGCACGAATTGCGCGCCTGCCCCCGCCAACCACACGCCCCAAACGCATGGCCAAAACAGCAGCCACCAGCCAATCGGGCGGTCAAACCGTGCCAATTGCGCCAAATCGCGCGGAAACTGAGGCAGACGCTCAATCAGGCCGCGCGCTTGCGTGTCTGGAACAATTTCTGGGTTCATGGGCGCACTCATACTTGCTCCCTAGCCTTGCCAGCGCCTAGGGGGAAGACATGAGTAATTCTCTCCCTCGGACCCCCGCTTGGCCGCCAAAGAGTGCGCCGCGCCTATTCGTGGAGCAGACGGTAGAGGCTGGTCGCAACATTCGCATCAGCGGCAATCAAGCGCACTATCTATCCAAGGTCATGAGGTTGTCGCTGGGTGACGCAGTAATCCTTTGCGACGATGTGACCGGTGAATGGGCATGCAAAGCGGCGGACGTTTCCAAACGCGAAGTGTGGCTAGAACCGGCGGAACACCTTCGTCCGCGAGAGGAAGTGCCGGATTTTTGGCTCTGCCCTGCTCTGCTCAAAAAAGACCGGTTTGACATGGTTCTGGAAAAAGCAACAGAACTTGGAGTGCGCGCAATCCAACCAGTGATTATGCGCCGCTGTGTCGCGGATAAGCTCAATCATACTCGCGCCAGCACTTTGATCGCAGAAGCCGCTGAGCAATGCGCGCGCACCGCGCTTCCATACCTTCATGAACCGCAAAAGCTGGACGCAATGCTGCGCAATTGGCCAGATGATCGCACGCTGTTCTTCGCTGATGAAGAAGGCGGTGTGCCTGCTGCTGAAGCCTTCACCAATCAAGACAGCCCAGCCGCGCTGCTAATCGGACCAGAAGGCGGGTTCGACGATGCAGAGCGGGAAATGTTGCGGTCTCACGCCAAAGTGTCACCAATCAGCCTTGGTCCGCGAATACTCAGAGGCGAGACGGCAGCGATTGCCGCGACTGCGCTTTGGATGGGAATTAGGGGTGATTGGCAAAATGCAGAATAGGTCTTTCCATAGACAGCTAAGTTGCATAGAGAAACTGATATGAGCACGCGCGAAACCACTGGCGAAGCCGATCCCATCATCGAAAGCCGCGATCAATTGATTGCGCCTATGGCTGGCGGTGAAAAGCCAAAGGCGGATTGGCGCATCGGCACAGAGCATGAGAAGCTGGTCTATTGCACCCAAAGCTTCAAAGCACCCTCTTACGAAGAGAAATGCGGGATTCGCGATCTGCTCATGGCCATGAAGCAATTTGGCTGGGAACCGGTTGAAGAAGGCGGCAATGTTATCGCGCTGAAAGGCACAGATGGCGCGGTTAGTTTAGAGCCTGCAGGTCAGCTTGAACTGTCCGGCGCACCGCTGGAAAGCCTCCACCAAACTTGCAATGAAACCGGCCGCCATCTGGAGCAGGTGAAAGCCATCGGCGAAAAATGCGGCGTGGGCTTTCTGGGCTTTGGCATGTGGCCGGATAAGACCCGTGCAGAGCTGCCGGTGATGCCAAAAGGGCGTTACGGCATCATGATGAACCATATGCCCAAAGTGGGCGATCTGGGCCTTGATATGATGCTGCGGACCTGCACCATTCAGGTCAATCTGGATTACTCATCGGAAAGCGACATGGCGAAGAAGTTTCGCACTGGTCTGGCGCTACAACCGCTGGCCACAGCCCTGTTTGCGAACTCACCATTTACAGAAGGCAAGCCGAACGGATACCTTTCTTACCGCAGCCACATTTGGTCTGACACTGATCCGCAGCGCACTGGCATGCTGCCCTTCGTGTTCGAAGACGGTTTCGGTTATGAACGTTGGACCGATTACATGCTCGATGTGCCGATGTATTTCGTGTTTCGAGATGGGAAATACATTGATGCCGCTGGGCAGAGTTTCCGCGACTTCATGCGCGGTGAATTGCCAGCGCTTCCTGGTGAATTGCCACGCGAAAGCGATTGGTGGGATCACCTTTCTACCGCCTTTCCCGAAGTGCGCCTGAAGAGCTTTTTGGAAATGCGCGGAGCAGATGGCGGACCGTGGAACCGGATCTGCGCCCTTCCCGCATTCTGGACCGGCCTGCTCTATGATCAAGGCGCGCTGGATGCAGCGTGGGACCGCGTAAAAGACTGGACGATGGAAGAGCGCGAGGCGCTTCGCAATGCCGCGCCTAAGCTAGCCTTGGATGCGCCATTGCCGCGGGGCGGCACCATGCGCGATCTGGCAAAAGAAGTGTTGGAAATTGCCCGTAGCGGTCTGATAGCTCGCGGAAAGCTTGGTCAAAGCGGCGACAATGAAACGGGCTTTCTTGAACCGCTTGATGAAATTGTCGCGAGCGGCAAAGTGCCCGCACAGCGTCTGCTCGATCTCTATAATGGAGAGTGGAACGGCGATATCACTCGCGCCTATGAACACAGTTTTTAAGACCAACACACTCAAGCGGAGAGAGACATGCTGATAGTTCTAGCCAAAGCGAAAGTTGGCGATGGCGCCATTGATGCCGCCCGCGATGCGATTGCGACCATGGAAGTGGCGTCCAGAGCCGAAGAAGGCTGCATCGCCTACACTTTCACTCAAAGCATTTCAGACCCGTCGGTGATGCTGATTGTTGAGAAGTGGGCCGATGATGCGGCACTCGCTGCACATTTCGCCACACCGCATATGGCCGCATTTCAGGGCGCTCTCGCGAACCTTGATGTGACGGTTGAAGAAGCGCTCAAATATGAAGCATCCGACGGTCAGGCGCTAATGTAGCTTACCTACTCAGCAGGTTCTTGGCTGAATTCTTCGCCGCCGCTGCCGCGCACCGCATTGGGTCCGCGGCGACGTTTAATCGCGCCAGTGATTTTGGCGAGACGGCTAGTAATTACGCCGTGCTCCGTCATCCAAGCGTGATACTCAACATATTTGGGATCTTCGGCCAACAAATGCGCCTCTTCTGTTTTCGCACGCCAGAAATAGATCGCGTTCACACAGAGCAGGAAGAAAGTGTTGCGGATCGCATCACTCGGTGATCCATTGGTCACTAGGAACGGCATAACAGAGCACCACCAGAACAGGTTCTTGCTCAGATAGGCCGGGTGGCGTGTGTAACGATACGGACCATTTGTCAGCACGCCGCGATAGGTCAGGTTTGAAAAGCGGATGCCAAATGCCACTGTCGCCCATGCATAGATACCGGTGAGGAATACGAGCCAAGCAGCCCATACCCATAGCAGAGCCGGTGTTCCGCCAATCCAATGACCCCAGCCTGCAACATTATGTTCGTAAGACAGCACTTGGCCATTGCCGATAATGCCCCAGACAAATGGCGGGTAACAGATCAGCGCAGCAAGCCAGCCTGCAAGAAAAGGGTTGCCGCTGCGGATGTGAGCGTCCAGCGGGCGCAGGGTAAAGAGATATCCCACCGTGCCGATTTGCACGTCGATCACGAATAAAGCCGTGATTAGCAGCATGCCAAAGCGTACCGGATCATTGATCAGATCAGCCGGTTGCGCTTGTACCAGTTCAGCCCAGCCCGGCGGTAGGATGGAGATCATAAAGGCTCCAAAGAAACCCTTGATAATCCATGCGCGCCAATGCTTTTTGACCTCTTCTGGGTCCCAAGCCTCGCGCCCGATTAGCATCGCACCAAAGTGCCAAGCATGATCTTTTGGCTCCACCATTCGGCGATCAAGCCAGATGACATAGGGAACCGACAGCACAATCATCGGCAGAATTGCGTAGGACAGAATTTCGAGAGCAAACAGATATTGCCCGTTCCAATACCACCGCGCGAGGCAGTAAATTACGGCCAATATGCCCCAAGTCGCCCAAAGTCCGCCGATTTTGACCACGGACACATCCATGATCGCGCCGTGCGGGCGTACGCGTTTCCAATCGATGCCAGTTGATGGGCGCAGGTGCACCTTGTCTACCAGCAGAGACCAGACCGCCATTGGTCCGGCCGAGAAAAGCAAAGCAGCCAGCGCTGCATGCGGGCCAGAAAGCCTTCCGCGCGACCCAGAAAGGTCAAAGAAATCGGCAATTACCGGATAGTTCCGGCAAAACAGTAGCCAAAACACCAGCCCCAAAAGACCAGCCAGACCTACGCCAGCAGAGACGTCGCTCTTTGGCAGAGATGGCACAGCGGTGCCCGATTTTTGTGACGCTTTTTCCATTACATTCGCCGCTTAGCCTGAAAAAGGTTAAAACCGCGGTAAGGCATGCCTGAAAATACGCATGATCATAGGTCAAGCACGGCCAAGGGCCGCTTTGATACAGCGCAGATGCGTTTAGTTAATGCAGAGCCAAAACTAGCGGTAAGCGCTAATCCGGCCGCTATCGTCCAATATATATAGCATATTATCGGCTACGATTGGCGGCAGGCTGATGGGTTGTTTGAAATCAGCATGGCTGGAAACAGAGCCTTCGCCAGTGCTGACTTTGTACAATAGCCCTTCAGAGCTTGCGACCCACAGCTGATTGCCTGCAAGCACAGGGCCGGTCCAGAAAATCGGGTCTTCCTTTTTCTTTTCTTTGCGCCAGCGAGGCAATTGGGTGATCCAGCGGACTTTACCCGTGGAACGCGCAATCGCGAGCAGCCGCGCATCATCGGTCAAAGTAAAAATCCACTCACCTGCAATCGCCGGTGTAGAAATCCCTGCAAGGTTGAGTTCCCAAACGCGCTGCCCTGTGACCAGTTCATATGCGGCCATCCGCCCGCCTTGACCAAGGGCATAAACACGGCCCGAATCGATGATCGGATCAGCGTCAATATCGGTAAGCGAGCCAACTTCGGTTGAAATGGATGTGCGCGCCAAAGCATCAGCCCACAACGTCCGGCCATTTTCGTAGCGGTGCGCGTTCAACTCTCCGGACGAATAGCCCGCGATTACAGTGCCTTGTCCAGCTGCAGGTGCAGCCACGCCAAACACGCCTGCTTGTGTTGAGGAACCGCCTTCATTCCACGCCAATTTACCTGTCGCTGCATCAAGGGCAAAAATCTGATTGTCCTGCGTCATCACATAGACTTGCCCGAAAGCAATTGTCGGTGATCCGCGAAGAGGACCGGCCGGTTTCGCTTTCCAAATCTGAGAGCCATCTGCCGCGTTCAGCGCGACGACTTCGCCTACGCCATTGGTGGCATATACGCGTCCGCTATCGATGCTTGCCCCGCCGCCAAAGGCAGAAGCTTCCATCTTGTCATCAATTTCCATCCGGTGCGTCCAGACACGCGCGCCGGTTTTCGCATCGAGCGCGTGAACCACACCATCAGTATCAACCGCAATCAATCGGCCATCTCCAACTACTGGCGCAGCAGCAAGACGGCGGCGATTGCTCGATCCGGCGATATTGGCAGACCAAGCGCGCGCTGGCGCCTCTGCCAATGCCAAATGCCCGTAGGATTTGCTCGCCGAACCGCCGACTTGCGCCCAAGCAGCGTTCGCACGCGCTGGCGGTAGAACCACCGAAACGCTAGCCAATGCGGGATCGACGCTGGCCCCGCTTTCAATGCGGGAGAGAACCGGCATACGCTTGCCAACTGTGGGCGTAGTTTTCTTATCATCACCGCCGCCGCCGAAAAGGCCGCCAGCGCAGCCGGTTAGCGCGGTGGCAAGAACGCCCGCTATGATCGCTTTTGCGGCAAATTTGCCAGAAATTTTGGTCGTCACAGATGTCATAATGGGTCCTGTTCTGCGTGCGATATTATTCAGCATCATCATTCTCTGCTGCCGCAGCCGCCGCTTCTTCAGCAGCGCTAGCGGTTGGAATGCCTTGTTCTTCGAGCAATTCATCAACGTCTTCGATCGCGTCAACGCCCAGCAGTCCGGACATTTGCCGGGCGCGCGAACGCAGGCTTTCCGGCACATCTTCAGCCTTGGCGATTTCTGCGAACATTGCGCCGGCTTTGTCTTTATCGCCCGCTTCTAAATGCGCCATCGCAGTCAACTCACCCGCGCTGCCGAACCATGGATTGCCCGGCACGGCGAGGTCTTTAAGACCAGCGATCACTTCTTCAGGCTTGCGCGTATCAAAAGTCGCCGTCATCTCGCGAATTTTCGCAAGATCGCGCAAAGCTGGCGGCGCGCTTTCATCCGCAGCGACTTCGCCAAATAGCTTGGCCGCCTCTTCGCCCTTATCCTGTTCAAGAGCGATACCTGCGCGCAGCATACCAGCCGCCGCGCTTGCCCCTGCATTATCGGCATCGGCCAAGGTCGCAGCGGCGCTATCTGCACTGTCGAGGTTGCCTGCCTTCACCTGATCCAAAGCAGCGACCAAATCTTCCGAGGATTGCTCCATCGCGCCTTCATTGCGGCTGTCCCAAAACAGATACCCGCCAAAACCAAGCAATCCAGCGACCAGCAGGCCGAGCAATGGCTTGCCATATTTGCCCATGAAGTCGGTCATTTCATCCTGACGGACGGCGTCGTCAATTTCGCGCATCAAAACTTCGTCTTGAGCGTCTTTTTTGTTTTGATCTTTTGGGTCGGAGCCTGAGCCGCCGGGAGGTGTCGAAGCCACTAAAAGTATCTTTCTCGCTTGCGTTTAACCAAATTTGCGCCGCTTTTAGGGGGGCGGCGCGGTAACCGCAATGGGAAGACTACCCTGTCCACCGTCACTTGAACGCTGGGTTAAGCGGCACCGGCCAGCTTTCGCGTCTAAATCTCGCGCTCCATCGCGCTGGCGTAGAGCCGTTTGTAACGGTCGATCATCACCGCCTCATCAAATTCTGCGCATGCTTTTGCTTGATTGGCCGCACCTATTTTCGCGCGCAATTCGGGGTTTTCACTTAGCTGAATCAAAGCATCTGAAAGCGCACTCTCGTCATTTGCAGGCGTAATAAATGGCGCGTTTTCATCCGCGATCATGCTCGCAACATCGCCAACTGCAGGCGATGCCACCGGAACTCCTGCCGCCATTGCCTCTATCATAGAGATTGGAAATTGCTCAGACTTCGATGAAAGCGCAAAAACATCGAACAGGCCGACATATTTTTCTGGCTTGGCCACAAACCCGGGCAAATGCACGCGGTGGCTTATCTCAAGCCGCTCCGCCTCAGCCCGAATGGCGTTTTTTTCTGGCCCGTCACCGACAATAACCAGCTGCCAATTATTGGGCAGAGCGGCGAAGGCGCGAACAAGAGAAGGCAGCTGCTTTACCGCACGCAATCCCGCCAATGTTCCGACCCAGTGCTCTCCATCGCGTTTGATAACCGGCAGCGCATCAGATTTCGGCTTTTTCGCATACAGCCCAGTCTTAATCCCGTTGGGGAAGCGCTTAACCCGCCCCATTGGCTGCATCCAAGTGGTCAGCGCAATCTCTTCCAAAGTTTCAGAAGGCACCACAAGGCCAGATGATTTACCCAAAGCGATCCGGCGGAACCAATTGCGCTTGGTCTTTAGCTTAACCGCCTCATCTTCATTAAAACCATCCTCGTGATGGATGAGCGGAGGCAGGCCAAGGACTTCAGCAAACAGCGTATGCCCCATCACCGCATCCATCGACCCCCAATTATAGGTCAGGATAAGGTCAAACGGTTTGAGCGCTTGCGCGACTTTATGCAGACGGCGGGGCTTCGGCTTTCCTTGCAGCGAAGGAAAGTCGGCAGGCTGATAATTCACTTTTATCTGGGGGAGGATGAGCTTTTTTGCCTCCATCTGCTCAGGCACGGCAGACACCAAAGTGTGTTCAACCTTACTGCCAAATGCGTTCATCAACTGAGCGCTGCGCACTTCTTTCCCGCCAGGGTTAAAGCTGGAATGCAAATGGAGGATATGGGGCTTGCGACGCTTAGTTTTGCCCTGACCGGACCTAACCTTTGTCGAGCGTTTGTGTTTGATCTTACTCATTTGACGCGCTCCAACAAGGCGTTGATTGCAGTTGTGCTTTCGGCTTCATCCAGCATTGGCGCATGGCCAATGCGCGGTACAGTCGCCAGCGCGCAATCGGAATGCCGCTCAACCATTTTTGCGGCGATATCTATCGCCAAAAGATCACTGAGTTCACCGCGAATAAGCACCATGGGAATGTCTTTCAAAGCATCAAATGCAGGCCAAAGATCAGGCGGCGCAGCATTGCCCGGCTGCTTAAACGGTTCTGCAATGCCAACGTCATAATCATAGGTGAGCCGCCCGTTCTGCCCGATGATCAAAGTGCGTTTTGCCATCTCTAGCCATTGGTCGATCCCGTAATCGGGAAAGGCTGCGTGATGCACCGATTGTAATGCGCGGGCTGCATGCATCCAAGTTGGATAACTGCCGCCCTGCCCGACATAACCGCCAATGCGCGAAAGCCCCTCTGGATCAATCTCTGGCCCAATATCATTGAGCACGACCGCTTCGAAAAGATCAGCGTTTTGCGCGCCCATCAGCATGGTCATCAGCCCGCCCATAGATGTGCCGATGGAAACCACCCGTGCGATATCTTGTTCGGCGAGCAAGGCTAGCACATCGCCGATATAGGTTAGCGGATTATAGGTGCTCGTGTCTTTCGCATATTCGCTGCGTCCGCGCCCGCGCATTTCCGGCACTATCACGCGCCGCGTTTCGCAGATCGCATCTGCCAATGGAGCAAAATCGCGTGCGTTGCGGGTGAGGCCGTGAAGGCACAGCACCGGCGTTTTTTTACCGCCATCAGGCCCAGCATAGTCACGATAATGAAGTTTCAGCCCATCAGGTGAAGCCCAATATTTATGCTCGTAATTCTTGCCCATTCGCCGCTTACCCTCTGCTTGAAATAGCGAACCTTCCTATTACCGCGTCCCATGAAGCGGGCAAGGCGCTTGCGCAAGCGGTTCGCGCGCGTCACTAGCATAACATGCCCATTGATCCCTCTTCGTCGCCCTACACCCCTGATCCACAAATCCTCTCTATTGCTGATTGGCTGGGAGATGAAGTTGCCTCTGCGAACTTCCCGCAAACACAGGTGCGTTTTCGCAATGATCGCTGGGCAAAAGCTGTGGGATTGGAAGCGCTCGATGATACAGCATGGGCGCAGCATTTTGGCCGGTTTGAGCCATTGGAGGACAATTTACCGCGCCCGCTTGCGCTGAAATATCACGGGCATCAGTTTCGTACATACAATCCAGACCTTGGCGATGGACGCGGATTTCTGTTTGCGCAGATGCGTGACGGTGCAGGCCGGCTGCTCGATTTTGGCACCAAGGGGTCTGGCACTACGCCGTACAGCCGAACCGCGGACGGCCGGTTGACGCTGAAAGGCGGCGTGCGCGAGATATTGGCAACCGAAATGTTGGAAGCGCTTGGCGTCAACACCAGCAAAACCTTCTCCATCATTGAAACGGGCGAGGCCTTGGAGCGCGGAGATGAGCCATCCCCAACCCGCTCTGCCGTCATGGTCCGGCTTAGCCATGGACACATCCGCATCGGTACATTCCAGCGCTTGCTGGCACTGGACAAACGCAATGAGATGGAGGCGCTGACAGCATATTGCCTTTCCCAATTTCCCGGCCCCATGCCGCCCGATGATGCACCGGCCTGCGATGAGCCAGCGGTCATCTTGATGCATCAGGTGGTGGAGCGCATGGCCGATCTCGCCGCGAGTTACATGGTCGCCGGTTTCGTCCACGGCGTGCTCAACACCGACAATCTCAACATTTCGGGCGAGAGCTTTGACTACGGCCCATGGCGCTGGCTGCCCCATTGGAACCCCGGCTTTACCGCAGCCTATTTCGATCAAAGCGGGCTTTATGCGTTTGGCCGCCAGCCAGAGGCAATCCATTGGAACCTCGGCCAATTTGCAGTGGCGCTGCGGATGCTTGCCGATTCGGAGCCATTGCTGGCAGCGCTCAACCGGTTTGGCCCGCTCTATATGGAGGCTACCGCGCGCCGTTGGTGTTGGCGCCTCGGCGTCAAAGCGCAAGGCGGCGATTCGGATCAAAGACTGGTGGGCGCTTGCGAAAAAGCCATGCGCGAAACCAAAACACAGCCCGATGCGTTCTTCTACACCCATCGCGGAGGAAGAGACGCAGATGGCGAATTGGGCGACATCTTTGACACCTATCATCCCGTTGAAGATGAGCATGCGTATTGGTCTGAAGGCGCTCCACAAAGCATGTTGATCGATGAAGTTGAAACCCTGTGGTCAGCGATCGACCAGCGCGATGATTGGGCTCCTTTAGAAGAAAAAATTGCCAATCTTCGCCGGATGGGTGAGGCGCATGGCGCTGCTCCTAAGGCTTCAGGTCACGCAACAATTCAGGGTGTAAATCCTTAACGGACGCTCTTCCCAAGTTCATAATGTTCGACTATCGGGAACATTAGATAGGTGAAAAGCAACAAAATTTTGTCAGAACAAACGCTTATATCTTATGAGCCGGCAACGGGTGAGGAGTTGTGGCGCGGAGCACGCAGCGACATTGGCGCTTGTGTTGATCGGGCGCGGCGCGCTTGGCCGGAATGGGCCGCGCAGCCGCTTGCCAACAGAATTGAATTGCTCCGGCGCTTTATCAATGTTGTGCGGGCAGAAAGCGATGAATTTGCGCAGCTTATCGCGCGTGAGACCGGCAAGCCCCTTTGGGAGGCGCGCACCGAAGTTGACGCGGTGATGGGCAAGGTCGAAATCTCGGTCAAAGCCTATGCCGAACGCACGGGTAAGAAAAAGCTCGACAGCGCTTTGCAAGGGACCGCAGCGCTGCGCCACAAACCGCATGGCGTGATGGCGGTTCTTGGCCCGTATAATTTCCCAGCGCACCTTCCCAATGGCCACATCATTCCCGCTCTCATCGCGGGCAATGCAGTGATATTCAAACCGAGCGAAAAAACACCGGCTGTTGGCGCATTCCTTGTCGATTGTTTCCACAAAGCAGGGGTCGCGCCTGAGGCGATCCAATTGGCGATTGGCGGCCTTGAAGAAGGCAAAGAGCTGATCGCGCATAATGGCATTGACGGCGTATTGTTCACCGGATCTGTGCAGGGCGGCATAGCAATCAATCGCAAGCTAGCCTCTGATCCGGGCAAAATCGTTGCACTGGAAATGGGCGGAAACAACCCGCTCGTGGTCCTTCCCAACCCCAAAATGGCCGACGCTGCTGTGCTTGCTGTACAAAGCGCGTTTACGACCTCAGGCCAGCGCTGCACTGCCGCGCGCCGTTTGGTGGTGGTTGAAAGCGCATATGATGAAATGATGGAGCATTTGCTCGGCCTGACGCGCAAGCTCATCGTGGATGAACCTTTTGCCGATCCAGCGCCATTTATGGGCTGTGTAATCGACAATGACACCGCTGACCGTCTGAACGAAAGTTTCGTCCATTTGGTCACTCATGGCGGCAAAGCATTGATGCCAATGAGGCGGCCGAACCCAGACCTCCCGTTTTTAACGCCAGGCATTATCGACACGACTGCGATGCCAGAACGCCCCGATGCCGAATTGTTCGGTCCAGTTCTTCAAGTGATCAAAGTGCCCGATTTTGACGCTGCCATTGCTGAGGCAAACAATACCCGCTTTGGCCTTTCCGCTTCACTGATCGGAGGTAAACCTGCTGATTATGACCGGTTTTGGGCCAATACACGGGCAGGCATAATCAATTGGAACCGCCCAACCAATGGCGCTTCATCAGCGGCACCGTTTGGCGGCGTGGGACTTTCAGGCAATCACAGACCAGCGGCATTTTATGCAGCGGATTATTGCGCCTATCCAGTCGCTAGCTCTGAATTGGAGCAACCACGCGCTACCATTGGCGTAGGGCTGAAATAAGCGGGAACGTGCGTATTATTTGCCAGCATACTCGCGGCTAACAATGTTCACTTCAGTCTGAAATCCCCCGCGTTCGCGCGCATGAACAGCAATACTCGCTTTGCCTGAGATAGCTTGCACCGCGCTTTCAGCGCCGTCACCATCCCCCTTAAAATAGGCCGGTTTGAGTTCCGCGCGCCGCGCCATATTGAAATGAAATTGCAAAGCCTCGTCCACCGGAAGGTCAGTGACATAGGTCACGATACGAATGTTGCATTGCTTTTGCGGATTACCCGCTGCCTCAATCACGGCACCGCCTGGTGCAATTGCCGCTTGATCTGGCAGGCGCGCAGCCCAAATGGCCGAATAATTGAGCCGCTCGGCGCATTCTTTGGCGAAACCCACCCGCGAGGCGAGTTCAGCCGCAGTCAAAGCGCCACCGAGTTCTTCTAACTCGGCATCTTTATTGGCCTCCGGCAGATCGACGATCTCGCCGCCCTCTAGCAAAAGAGCACGCATTGCTGTCCGCGCCTTAGCCCTGCTTTCTGGTCCGGTTGGCAAAGGCGGGATGGAACTATCAAACCCAACCGTTAGCGCAGCATTCGCTTCATTTTGTGAAGCAAGGTCAAGGTCGGCTAGCAATTGGTCGCCCAAAGCTTGCTCGATCAATGGATCGCGGGTGTCGTTCACATCCTCTTCCTCTGCCGTGCCAGAACACGCCGAAAGAGCGCCAAAAGCGCTCAGTGCAAGAAATGAGGAAAGGAAATATCGCATCTCACCAAACGCTATCACCGCATATGGTTAAAAACCGATTTCATCTGACTGTAAAAAGGTAGAAAGCGCCCCCTCACCCGACATCAGGACCGGTGCGAGCAAAGAGACGCTTTCCGCGGCTTGGTGGGAGCCACGCCTGGGCCTTTGGTGGGTTGGCCCAAGATCAAAATTTCTCGGCCGGAAGAGATTGGCCTCAACAAATCAAGGAAAAAGCCGTTGCTTTAAGCTGCTCAATTTGTGAGTTTTTTATAGCCAAAAGTTTATGAACGGAATGCAACAATTGGACGTGAATCGCCCTTATCTGATGAACTGTTGTAAACTTTTGGAATAAATTTACGGTTTGGACTGCTTCAATTGTAACGCCGGATTAAATGACGTTTGAAGATGTTAAATCCGTACTTCTAGACGTGCAGTGTCCATCCAAGAATCGTTCCTGCATGAAAAGGAACAACTTCACTGCCCCCTGCTTGCAAAGCTTCTGGAACTTGGGTTTCGCGCTTTTCCAATGTCACTTGCTGCGCATTAACCGGCAAACCATAAAATGCTGGCCCAAAGAGCGAGGCAAAGCCTTCTAGCTTGTCTAGAGCGCCCTCTTCGTCAAACACCGCCGCATAGCTCTCAATAGCGAATGGCGCGTTGAAGATGCCAGCACAGCCGCAAGCGCTTTCTTTCGTCTCGCGGGTATGCGGCGCGCTATCCGTGCCAAGGAAGAATTTGGGCGATCCCGATATGGCCGCTGCCCGCAAAGCCAATCGGTGCAATTCGCGCTTTGCCACTGGCAGGCAATAAGCGTGCGGTTGAATCCCGCCCACTAGCATAGCGTTGCGATTGATATGGAGGTGCTGCGGGGTGATTGTGGCCGCAACATTGTCTGACGCTGCCTTCACAAACTCTACGGCATCGCTGGTGGTGATATGTTCAAAAATAACCTTCAGCTTGGGAAAGTCGCGCACGATGGCACGCAAATGCCGCTCGATAAATTCAGCCTCGCGGTCGAACACGTCAATATCATCATCAGTCACTTCGCCATGGATGCAAAGGACAATGCCTGCCTTCTCCATTGCTGCAAATACAGGATAAAGCTTCGCCACATCGCTGACGCCATGCGCTGAATTTGTGGTGGCATTGGCGGGATAAAGCTTGGCGGCGGTAAACACACCCTGCTCCGCACCCTTCACCAGATCATCCGCATCGGTCGTATCGGTTAGGTAGCATGTCATCAGCGGGGTAAAATCGACGCCCTCCGGCACGGCCGCCATGATCCGGTTTCGATAGGCTTCAGCGCTCGCTGTATCTGTAACCGGCGGCGATAGGTTCGGCATCACAATCGCTCGGGCAAATTGGCGGGCAGTATATTCCGTCACGTCGCGCAGCATATCTCCATCTCGCAAATGAACGTGCCAATCATCGGGGCGAGCAATTGTGAGTGTTTGGATCATGGTTTTGCATCTAGCTCGCTAGCAAAGCTCTTTCCAGTGCAGAACACGGTCCCTATGGCACCTTTCCATGACAAAGATTGCCTTTCTTGCTTGCGAAACGACTCTTCCAGGATCGAGCCAGCGCCGCGAAGATGCGTATGAGCATGATTTGATGGTTGCCGCGCTTGAGCCAGCCTTACGTGAAGTGGGGTTGGAATTGGCGGTAATTGGATGGGAAGAAGACATCAGCGCATTTGCTGGAATTTCGCTCGCAATGCTTGGATCCTCGTGGGATTATCAGGATAAGCACGCCGAATTTTCAACAAAACTCAACAAATTGCAGCAAAACGGCATCATTTTGTGCAATTCTGCAGAGGTCGTGGAGTGGAATTCGCGCAAGACCTATCTCCGCGAGCTTGCCGATAAAGGCGCAGCAACTATCCCGACATTGTGGCTGGATGATCCAAGCGGAACCGATATTGCCGATGCCTTCGCCTATTTTGACTGCGAGAAACTGGTTGTGAAACGCCAGATCGGTGCCGGTGCAGAAGGGCAACTGAGTTTTGCCAAGGATGATCTTCCTGCACCCGATTGGCGCTATGGTCACAAGGCGATGCTGCAGCCTTTTCTTCCCGCCATTCAAAGCGAGGGCGAGTTCTCCTTTGTCTTTATAGACGGTCAGTTCAGTCACGCGTTGCGAAAGGTCGCCGCAGATGGCGAATACCGGATACAATCGCTCTATGGCGGTTATGAACAAGACTATTCACCAAGCGCAAACGAATCAGCGCAAGCCGCTAAAATCATTGCATCTTTGCCTTTCGATCCGCCACTTTACGCCCGCATAGATATGGTGCGCGGGACGAATGATACGCTCTTGCTTATGGAAGCAGAGATGATCGAACCCTATCTCTATCCAGAGCAAGGGCCGCAATTGGGCAACCGCCTTGCTCAAGCAATTGCAAAACGGATTTCCTGATAATGGCCTCTAATACCCTTAAAAACCGTGCAATAATTCGCCTTTGTGTCACCGAGGCGGGCGAGGATGTTCGCGATTTTCTGCAAGGCCTTGTCACTAATGATGTGTCAGGCGAGTTACCTGTCTATGCGGCGCTCTTGTCCGCCCAAGGCAAAACCATGTTCGACTTTCTGGTCTGGGCAGATGGCGATGATGTGCTGCTTGACTGCGAAGCGGCGGCCTGTGCTGATCTGGTGAAACGCCTTTCACTTTACCGCCTCCGCCGCAAGATCGCGATTGACCGCGATGAGAGCCTTGGCGTGTTTTGGAGTAATGATGCCTTAGAGGGAGCGTCGCCGGACCCCCGGCTAAGCGCGCTTGGGCACCGCTGGATTGCTCCGGCCAATACAGCTGACGGCGGCGCAGATGCAGCATGGCTCGCGCACCGATTGTCGCTTGGCGTACCAGAAGGTCATGCAGAACTTGGCGATATTTTATGGTTGGAAACCAATGCTGTTGAGTTGAACGGCGTGGATTTCGAAAAGGGCTGCTATATCGGGCAAGAAAACACCGCACGGATGAATTGGCGATCCAAAGTCAATCGCCGTTTAGTGGTGGTACCGCTTGCTCAATCGCAGGAGAAGCGCTGCAAGATTACTCATGCGGAGCTTGGGCTAGCCGTCGATCATCTAAGGTTGGACGATATTAACAAAGATGCTGCGCCAGAATGGATGCAGACGGGACTTACTTCGGCGGACTAACCAGCTCCAAAGAACGCTCAAGCATCAAATGCGCACGGTCCCGTGCTGCGGTCTCTGGCAGGCCAAGCGAACGGGCAAGAGCGGAACCGATCAGCGCATCACCCATCGCCAACAAAACGAGCGACAGCGTTTCTTCATGAACGCGCATAATTTCGCCCTGATGATCCCCATGCTCCCCTGCTTCTTCTGGCGCAATCTCGTCCACAAGCTCGTGAATGGTTTCCACGATCGGGGTCAGCGCATCCTCATTCCCGGTAAGAATCATCCAGCTGGTGAGCGCACCTGCCCCTTCTTTATCGAATGCATCAAAGGTGAGATCCACAACCTCGCGCGGACTGCCTAGTCCGGCACGCGTAGCGTGAACCGCATCTTTGATGGTCTCGCAAACGGTCAGGGCAAGATGTTTTGCGAGCTCTTTCTGCAGACCCGCGGCTGATCCGAAATGATGGAGAAGGTTTGCATGGGTACGTCCAATACGCGCAGCAACGGCCTTTAACGTCACGGATTGCGGCCCAGCCTCGATCAGCAATCCGCGCGCGGCTTCCAGCGCAGAATTACGCGACTCTTCAGGCGATAATCTCTTCCGGCTTGTCATCAAACATGGGCCTAATGACCTTGCCTAGATACGACAAGACCCGGACTTCTGTGATTGGGGATGGCGGGATCGGCGACCTAAGCCCTATTTATCGCTCAGGCCGCCTTGCGCACTTCCGGTGCAATTTCCTCCAGATCGAGGACGCATTCAATGGTGGGTACATCTTCACCGCGCCCCAATGAAAAGTGCATTGCGATCTGCGGTTTTGGCATAAAGCCCGCTTTTTGCAAAACTCTGCCAGAGGCAGGATTATCGGTATAAAAACTGGCGCAAAGCCGCTTTTTGTCCATCATTCGTGCCAGCGCGACAGCGCCAAACAACGCCTCGCTGGCATATCCGAGCCCGCGATACCCGCGCGCAATCCAATATCCCACATCAAGCGCAGCACCATCATCAACCGGATCAAGGCCAATACAGCCAATGACCGTCCCGCTTTGCGCCAGCGTGATTAAAAAACGCGGTGCAAACGGATCCTGCTGAATGCGGGCAAAGGCTTGTGCATGCTCGGCCCGATAAGGCCACGGCGCCCGCGCCAAATTGCGCACCAGATCGCGGTCATTCATGCCGCTGTAAATCGCTTGCCAATCCTCTGGCCATACGGGGCGCAGCAATAATCGCTTACTCCGGTGAAACACGGTTTTTCTCCTCTCAGCCAATTTGGCTAAGCCTGCGCGAGTGATTTCGCGTCAGCCTCTTTCGAAGGAGAAAAACAAGAGGGAGCGGAACTCCCTGCAATCGCAGGATGGTTCCATCTCCCTCTGGTGTGCTGATCAATCAGCTGGAACCATCCTATTGGACGATCCCTTTATCGAAACGTCCGTTTATTCGGCGGCTTGCGCTAACGCATCAACTGATACGTATTTGCGGCCTAGCTTGCCCTTATGGAATCGCACCACGCCATGCTCGAGAGCGAATAGAGTGTGATCCTTACCCATGCCCACGTTAGAGCCCGGGTAGAATTTGGTGCCGCGCTGACGCACGATAATGTTGCCAGCAACCACGCCTTGGCTGCCGTATTTTTTAACGCCTAAGCGCCGACCTTCTGAATCGCGACCATTGCGCGAGGAGCCGCCTGCTTTTTTATGTGCCATGGATCAGGTCGTCCTTATTTCTTGTCGGCAGCTTTAGTAGCTGCTTTTTTGGCTGGAGCTTTTTTCGCTGCTGGCTTCTTGGCCGGAGCCTTGTCAGCGGTTTCTGCTTTCTTAGCAGGTGCAGCTTTCTTCGCAGGAGCTTTGCCGGTGCCCACATCAGTGATCCGTAGCAAAGTCATTTGCTGACGGTGGCCAGCCTTGCGGCGATAATTATGACGGCGACGCTTCTTGAAAACGACGACCTTTTCACTCTTAGCTTGAGCGATAATTTCTGCCGAAACGGTTACTTTTGCAGCGTCAGCGATGGTTTCGCCTTCACCCGCCAAAAGGACATCACCCAAAGTGATTGTCTCACCGGTTTCACCGGCAAGTTTTTCGACTGCGATTTTGTCTCCGGCGGCAACCCGATATTGTTTGCCGCCCGTGCGCACGATTGCGAACATGGTGGTTTTTCTTTCAATCTAAAGCTGTGCCTCATCCGTATGGACAAAGCGCACCCGACAAGCCTCGCAATGCAGGCCGCCGGAAAGATGGAGCCGTTAAGCGAATGAAGAGGCCAAGTCAACGCCAGATCGCCTGTGAAATGCTGCAAATTTGACGCAGACTGATGGGTGGCAGGTACGCCCTGAGATGCTATGGGGGCAAAGATGACCAAAAAGACACGCAAATTCGGCCTCTTGTTCCTTGCCCATACGATGGTTCTTGGCGGATGCGCAGCCTCCTCTGATAAATATCCTTCGCTCGCTATTCGGGATTTTGAACGAAGCCCGCAAACGGCTGAAAATGTCGCGCCAGCTGCTACACCATCGCAGACGTTTACTATCTCAAACTCGACCTTGGCTTCACTCAATCAAGCGCGCGGAAGAGCGCAAAGCCAGCATTCCGCCTTTTTAGCCGCCTTGCCTGCGACACGGCGCAAGGTTTCTGCTGCGCGCGGGGCAGGACCGACAAGTGATAGCTGGGCCGAGGCGCAGATTGCGTTGGCCGACTTGATCAGCAAGCGCAGCCAAACTGCGATCGTTTTGGGTGATGTCGATTTGCTGATCGTGGAAACCGCCATAGCGGCCAAGGGCGCGGATTACCCTCGCGCCATCCAGAATGAAGTTTCCGCCATGCTGGCCAGTCAAGATCGCAGCATCGCACAATTGAAAGCGGGCCTTTGAGAGCCGCCGTATGAGCCTTGCTTGTGCGTCTTGCCCCGTGCGCGACAGCGCTGCCTGTTCTGTTCTGACGCATGAAGAGCGTGATGCTTTGGCAAAAGCAGGACGGACGAGGCACTTGAAACGCGGCGAGATGCTTTTCGCAGCAGGGGACCAACAAACCGCCTGTGCCACTTTGATAACCGGAGCACTAAAGATTTGCGCAAATGATGCCGATGGAAACGAACAGATACTAAGTCTAGTCCATCCATCAGGCTTTATAGGCGAGATGTTTGCCCCTTTTGCGCATCATGATGTGGTTGCACTTACCGATAGCCAGCTTTGCACCTTTGCCCGCGCCGATATGGAACGCGCGATAGAGGATTATCCCGCCCTTGCCCGCGCATTGCTGCGCCGCAGCCAAGAAGATTTGCACAACACCCGCAATATGCTGGAGCTGACCGCACATGGCACCGCAGAGGCACGGCTGGCAGCGCTGATTTACGGTTTTGCGCGTGCGGCCAGCAATTCGCCCTGCCATCCCACGCAAAGCTTTGAATTGCCGCTGACCCGCGGGGAAATGGGCAATTTGCTGGGCCTAACCATCGAAACCGTCAGCCGCAAACTGGGTGAGCTGGAACGTGACGGGGCGATATTGCGCAAAGGAAAACGCGGGATCGAACTGGTCGACCCCGCGCATCTGCAAGTCTTGTCAGGCGTGATCGGGGACTAGTCCCCTCAATCTGACCCTCTAGTTCACACTAGAGCAGCGATGGTTACCACCGCGAGCCCCCAAACCACGATTAAGACAGGCAGGATTAGCATTTGGACAGTTGCTTCGCGGGCATTCAAGCGGCCTGTGTTTGTCATGATGCCATCGCGAGCGAATTTACCCATAGTCATGGGTTTAGCTGGATTGTCAGGCTGCATTTGGGTCCAGTCGGCTGGCACTCCAAATCCGCCAACCACAAAGATTGTGAAGATCGCCATCGGAATAATCAGGCCCGGTGTTGAGAAGCCAACAAACATAATTGCCAAAAACCCCAAATATAGCGCCACTGTGGTTGCATAGAGCGCGCTGGGCATTTCGAAACTGCGATCAACCACTGTCAGCGCATGCTGCTGAGCAATTGGCGCGTCGACGATGTGGGCTTTTTTGACGAGTTCTTCAGTGACGATACGTTTTGACATTTTTGGTCTCCTTGAGGGTGAGGAGAGTTTTGCCGCGCTTTTCGTTTCCGCGCATTGATCTGGATCAAACTGGAAGAATTTTTCTTACAAATTTATTCCCAACGCGCTTTGTCAGAAAAATCCTGATCGCGTGGTTCAATCCAATGCCAGCGCGCGCCGCGCTTTTCCCGCTTCCAAAACCACGCCGCACTTTTGAGGTGATCCATCGCAAAATCTGTCGCGGCAATCGCATCGCGCCGGTGTTTAGATGCAGCGGCAACGAAGACAATTGGCTCGCCCGGCGTAAGCAATCCGGTGCGGTGGAGCATGACCAGGCCCATTAAGTCAAACCGCGCAAAGGCATCGTCGGCAAGCCCATCCATTCCCGCCAATGTCAGCGGTTCGTAATGGGAAAGCTCCAGTGCCTCGACGTCATCACCAGCGCGCACTTTGCCCGTAAAAGAAGCGATGCCGCCAGCATTCGGCGTTGCATCGCTCAACGCGTCTAACGCCGCATTGGGATCTAGCGGACCAGACAGCAGGCGAATGTCGCGCAATTTCTTAGCCTCCGCTAACGGGTGGGAGCAAAGCGACTTCATCACCATCTTGTGCGCGTAACACTGTTTTGTCGGTCAGTACTTTTCCGCCGCAGGCGACATTGACGCGCTCTTCTTGCAATTGTTCTGCCACTTCAGCCCCAACCGCTTCGATCAAGCCATTCCAATCAAGCGGAGCAGCAACCTCACGCGCTTCCTCACCTGCCAAATCGCGCAAAGGGCCAAGGAATAGGATCGTCACCGCCATGGCTTTCAGCCCCCTGTCACTGACATATGACGCGGCTGCGCCGGCTCGGCGCCGCGCTTGGAGATATCGAAATGGTGGCGTTCGGGTTTGATATGCATCGCTTCTGCCAAAGCTGTCGCAAGATTTCTCTCCGGATCATCACTACGCAAAGCAGACCGCAAATCCACCCGCTCCCCTCCGCCGAGGCAAGGGTAAAGCTGTCCAGTCGCCGTCACCCTGATCCGGTTGCAACCGCTGCAAAAATTATTGGTAAGCGGGGTTATCATCCCGAGCATTCCGCCGGTTTCCTCTATGCGGTCATAGCGCGCTGGCCCGCCGCTTGATTTAGATGACGGCGTTAAGGTCCACCGCTTCTCTAGATCATCACGCACAGTTGATAGCGGTAGGAAGTGATCGACCCGGTCACCGTCAACCTCGCCCAGTGGCATCACTTCGATAAGCGTAAGATCGTGTCCTTGCCCATGCGCCCAAGCGATCAAGTCAGGCAATTCGCCTTCGTTCACACCTTTCATCGCGACAGTGTTTAGCTTAACCTTCAATCCTGCTTCTTTCGCGGCCTCAATCCCTTCTAAGACTTGCGGCAAAGCATCGCGGCGGGAAAGTTCCTGGAAACGCGCCCTGTCCAACGTATCGAGCGAAATATTGATCCGTTTCACACCCGCCTTTGCAAGATCATCTGCACATCCGGTAAGCTGCGTTCCATTGCTGGTAAGTGTCAGTTCTTCCAGTCCGTTACCTAGCTTGCGACCGAGCGCCTGAAACAGATCGATTATATCGCGCCGAACAAGCGGCTCTCCGCCAGTGATCCGCAATTTGGTAACGCCGCGCGCGATAAAGCCGAGCGACAATTGATGCAGCTCCTCCAACGTCAGCACTTCTTTGCGCGGCGAGAACTGCATCCGCTCTGGCATGCAATAGGTGCAGCGCAAGTCGCAGCGATCCGTAACTGACAGGCGCAAATAGCTAATTTGACGTGCAAAGCTATCCACCAAAGGGGCTGGCGTGCCTATATCAAGAAGATCGCGCGTTCTGGTCATGCCAAGGGTAGATACTGCCCTGTTATCCCGGGCGCATCCCTCAAATATACCAGCGCTTCGGATTGATCACTTTCTTCACCGCCGCTGATAATATTGACACGTTGCGGCGCAAACTTGCGCGCAAGATCACGTGCCGCCGCCCTCCGCCAATCATCATGATCGGTTTCGGCATGCGGAAAAATCAGTACAAGATCACCTTGAGATTGTTCAAAATGCGCTGTGACCTTATTCAAATGCTTCCGAAAGAATACCTCCGCAGCGTCAATGGACGCAGGTGGAAGCAAGGCAATTTCGATAGTTTTCACTGCCCTGTTCAGCGCCTTTCGCGCCGCAAAGTCATGCCGATTTTCTCATTCGCCTCGGCAATCGCAAGTTTCACGATTTTGACCGTGATTGCTTTAACCCGCGAATCTTCAGCAAATAACTTGGCGCAAATGTGATCACCCAGAGATTCGATAAGTTTAAAGTGCACACCCTTGGGCAGGTTTTGCGCTACATCCTTCAAATCCATGTAATTCTTGCTTGCAGATAAGGGCGTATCGGGATCGTAACGCTCTGCGACTTCCATCTCGGCCTGAATGGTGATCCGTAAAGGCTGCGGCTTACCGGTTTCCTCAGAATAAATTCCGGTCAGGACATCGACTTCTAAGTCGGCAACTTCGAGTGTTAGCGAATCGGTCATTATCACGAACCTTTAGCCTGAATTGCTCCACCGTGCGAAGATTGCCGTGGGTAGTGTGCGTGCAACCTCGCCCACTTCTTGCACAGCCAAATCGCCATGTTCGATTGTGCCCGGCAAGTCTGCAAACAATTCTGCCATCAGCCCGGCAAGCGATAGACTGCTCATCCGGACTGCATAAACGGTCAGGAAAAGGAATTTGCTATCCGCATCAAGCAATTTGCGGCAATCGGCGAGTAGATCAGGAAGCCCTTCTTCCAAACGCCATGTCTCATTTTTTGGCCCGCGCCCAAACTTTGGGGGGTCGAGGATTATTCCGTCATAGCGTTTTTCACGCCGAACCTCGCGTGCAGCAAATTTCGCTGCATCATCGACAATCCACCGAATGGGAGCGTCTTGCATATCCGATAGCGCCGCATTCTCACGCGCCTGAGCGACTGACTTTTTGCTCGCGTCAACATGCGTGACGCGGCCATGGCGCGACAAAGCCAGTGACCCAACACCAGTATAGCCGAACAAGTTGAGAGTCTCCGCATCATCACGGCCGACAAGCAAACTCCGCATCCAGTTCCATACAGGCGCCATATCGGGAAAGAATTGTAGGTGACGGAAAGGGGTCGGCTGCGCACTAAACCTCGCCTCTTCCCAAGATAGCGGCCAACCATTGTCAGGAAGATCGGGCGCATCACTCCACCGTCCGCCGCCATCTTCATCAGAACCAGGTACAAATTCGCTTGCCGCATCCCAATCGCTATTGCGCGGAGACCACATTGCCTGCGGTTCGGGCCGAATGAAGGAATGCGGGCCAAAACTTTCCCATTTGCGCCCATGCCCGCTGTCGAGCAAGCGGTAGGCATCCCACCCTTCTCCCACCATCAGAACAGGATTTTTGACTAGCTCAGCCATTTAATTCGCAGGTGTAGCCCGCGCAGTGATGTAATCGCGCACCGCATCGTAATCACCGGCCAGCTCATCATAGGCTTCTTCGCGCGCAAACAGATCGCCGACCCGCGTTGGTAGTGCCGGCCGTATGCCCACGGCACGCTCAACCGCATCGCGAAACTTGGCGGGATGCGCTGTGGCAAGAGTGACAACTGGAGTCTCAGGATCGATATCTGACGTTCGCGCAGCATGCAGGCCAATCGCCGTATGCGGATCAAGCACTTGTCCCGCGTTCTCGTGTGCCCAGCGCAAAGCCTGAGAAAGGTCGTCGCTGTCAGCGCGCACACTGGTAAAGAGCTTCGCTGCCCCTTCACGCTGAGCATTGGTCAGTTGCATCGCCTTAGACGCCTCAAACCCGCGCATTTGATCTGATAAGGCGGCGCCATCCCGGTCTCCGCAATCGAACAAGAGCCGTTCAAAATTCGAGCTGACTTGGATATCCATTGATGGCGCGACAGTCGGCGTCACTTCTCCCGCTGAATAATCGCCTGTCGACAAAGCACGGTGGAGAATGTCGTTTACATTGGTTGCAACAATAAGCCGCTCAATCGGCAATCCCATTTGCGCCGCGACATATCCGGCAAACACATCGCCAAAATTGCCTGTTGGCACACTGAATGCAGCTTTGCGTTGCGGGGCTCCCAATTGCAGGGCCGCGGCAAAGTAATAGACGACCTGCGCCATCAACCGCGCCCAATTGATTGAGTTTACCGCGCCAATGTTAAACGTGCCCGTCACATCAGTATCATTGAACATGCGTTTGACCATGGCCTGCGCATCATCGAAGCTGCCGTCAATTGCGATATTGTAGACATTGGGAGCACGCACTGTCGTCATCTGGCGGCGTTGAACTTCGCTCACTCGGCCAGAAGGGTGAAGCATAAAGATATCGATGCGCTCACGGCCAGCCACCGCGTCAATCGCAGCAGAGCCCGTGTCTCCGCTAGTTGCACCAACAATGGTTAGGCTGGATTTGCGGCGACTGAGGAAACGTTCAAACAGCAGTCCCAGCAATTGTAGTGCCACATCTTTAAACGCCAGCGTGGGCCCATGAAACAATTCCAGCAACCATTGCTGCTCATCCAACTGAACCAGCGGTGTCACCGCTTTGTGCGAAAAGCGTCCGTAGGCAGCCTCGCACAATTCCAGCAATTCGTCCTGTGTCAGGGCATCGCCAATAAATGGCGTCATGATTTTGGCCGCTAACTCGGTATAAGGAAGCCCCGCCATTTCGGCGATTTCGTCTTTAGTGAATTTGGGCCATTCGCGCGGCAGATACAGTCCGCCATCGCTAGCAAGACCAGCCAGCGTAGCACCTTCGAAATCGAGCGCGGGCGCGCTACCACGAGTTGAGATGTATTCCATTGCAGGTTCGGTTAGCCGCGTGGCCGCCGCGAGGCAAGCAAGCGAGTGTTGGGACGCCTCAAGCGTTACTCTTCCGGCGCATCTTTCCAGCGCCGCCGCAGCGCGAGCCAATAAATCGCAAGCGCAGTTAAAGCGAAGAAGAACCATTGCCCCGCATAGGCCAGATGGTTGTTGGGCAGGTCAGCAGGGTCAGGCCGCGCAAGCTGCTCCAAACCCGCCTGTGCTGGCATAGCGACAAGGCGCGGACCGGGACCAATGATGCCCTCTACCAAGCCGCCATCCCATTCTGGCGGAGCTGGAGCGAGTGACCAGCCCAGATAGACCAGCAATTCAGCGTCACTCTTTCCATCATAACAGACCGCCTTTTGCGCCCAACCCTTCGCGCCGCGCTCGCTTGTCCCTGCACTCGCATCTATGGAAAGCACCGTATCGCACTCTACGGAACTGCGGCGGTAAAGGACTTCTGTCCCTTCACCTTCTGCCGGAAACACTACCAGTTCGGCATTGTCACCGGCTTGGGCATAGCTCGTCAGCAGCGCTTCTTTTTCATCCGCGCGGCCCAACTGCCATAATCCCAATGCGATCATGGTCGCCACCGCTGAGACAACAATGATCGTCGGGATGATCGGTATTCGGCGGATCACGTCTTATCCTCCAAATCGTCAGCTATATCGTCAGCAACTGCCTCTTGCGCGGCATAGGTATATTCATTTGTCAGCAGAGCTGCCTTGCCAATGCGCAGGCCGTAAATCACCGCGGCGGCTGTCAACGGAATCCAGATCAGAGCATGGACCCAAAGCGGCGGGTTCACCGTAAAGTCCAGCCAAAGAGCAAGACCGACCATCAAAGCACCGATGATCAGAGTGACGAATGCCGCTGGCCCATCACCAACGTTGAACTTAGAAAAATCAAGTTTGCAGGATGAGCAATTAGGCGCAAATTTCAGAACGCCATCAAATTGCGAACTATCAAACAGGCTGCGCGAACCGCACCGCGGGCACAAACCAAAAAGGGCAGCTCGGCCCCAATGCACGGGTTCGCCAAACTGCCCCTTTGTCATTTTAGAATCGCTCTCGTTCACATCAATGAACAGGCGCATCCCAACCTGCCCACACATAGACAGCGATGAAGAGGAACAACCACACCACATCAACAAAGTGCCAATACCATGCCGCTGCTTCAAAACCGAAATGCTGGCGCGGGGTGAAGTGCCCTTTGTAAGCGCGAGCCAAGCACACGATCAGGAAGATCGTACCAACCAACACGTGGAAGCCGTGGAAGCCTGTCGCCATGTAGAATGCAGAGCTATAAGTGTTTCCGCCAAAGGCAAACGGCGCGATGGAATACTCATATGCCTGAATGAATGTGAAGACTGCGCCCAAGGCAATCGTCGCCCACAGACCCATCTTCAAACCTTCACGGTCGCCGTGGATCAGCGCGTGATGCGCCCATGTTACCGTAGTGCCGGAGCACAGCAGGATCAGCGTATTCAGAAGCGGAAGCTGGAATGCGTTGAGAACCTCAATACCCTTTGCTGGGAACTGATCGAGGCCCGCTGCGCCTTCTCGCCCAGTCAGATTTTCCCAGATATTCTTCTCCAGATCGACAGCTTGGATCGGATCAGGGAACAGCGCAAAATCAAAGAACGCCCAGAACCACCCGACAAAGAACATCACTTCTGATGCAATGAACAGGATCATACCGTAACGCATATGCAGCTGAACAACTGGCGTGTGCTCGCCGCCTTCTGCTTCGCGAACGACATTGCCGAACCAGCTAAAGAACGTTGCGATCAGACCGGCAACACCAAGGCCCAGCACGATTTTCCAACTGCTGTCGAAGAAACCATCATTCATCATCATCACCATTCCGGTGGTGAAGGTGAGTGCCGAAATCGAGCCGATCAGCGGCCAGATGTCGGGTTCAAGAATGTGATAATCGTGGGTTTTATTGCCAGCCATTTGTCTGTTCCTGCTTGTCTCTTGCACTAGCCCTTAAACCCACCTGATGCAGCGGTCCAGAGGGTAGCGCCACCTATTCAGCTATCCGGCTCAATTGCGCGGTGAAAAGTGTAACTCAAAGTGATTTGTTCAATGTCCCGCGCGTTCTCGTCCTCTAAGATCGCCGGATCGAGATAATAAAGCACGGGCATTTGCACCTCTTGGCCCGGCTGCAATGTTTGCTCCGTAAAGCAGAAGCACTGGATTTTATGGAAATATTGGCCAGCCTGCTCAGGCTCAACATTGAAAGTCGCCGTACCCGTTACCGCCTCATTACCATCATTGCGGGTGGTGTAGATCGCCATATCGCGAATGCCGACTTGTACAGTGTCTGTGGTTTGCTGCGGCTTGAACGTCCACGGCATATCTTTTGCGATGGAGCCATCAAAGCGGATCGAACGCGTTTCACCTCCAGCGCTTGCCGCAATGCGTTCAGCGACTTGGGCATCAGTTTCGCTTGCCACTTGGGTGGTTCCGCCAAAGCCAGTAACGCGGCAGAACAGATCATACAGCGGCACAGCTGCATAACCGAGGCCAAGCATAGCCGCTGCGCCCATTAGCGCCAGCAAAGCTACGCGAGTGTTCTTCTGATCATTGAGTGCAGCAGAAGCCACTAGGTCAGTCCCCCATACGCACAATAGTTATCGCGTAAAAAAGGAACACAAAAAACAGCAGCAGCCCGCCAACCACAAGATTGCGGTTCTTTTGGCGCTTCTTCGTCTCAGCCTTTTCCTCTGGCGTCATGGTCAAATCCATCCTTGCGCGGCAGCAAAACGGTCCACCACCAAAATCGCAAACAATGCAAATAAGTAGACGATGCTGAATGCGAAAAGCCGCTTTTCCGGTTTCATCGCATCTTCTTCAGAACTTTCGCGCATCCCAACAGGGATCGAAAGCGCAAAAAACGCAAGGGAAAGTGCAAGCGCTCCAATTCCGTAAATTGCACCCGTCCCGCCAATGAACCACGGGGAAGCTGCGAGCGGGACGAGGAAAGCGGAGTATGCGAGTATCTGTCGGCGCGTAACCCGTTCGCCCGCCACAACAGGCAACATCGGAATACCGACTTTTGCATAGTCGGTTTTCACAAACAGAGCGAGCGCCCAAAAATGCGGCGGTGTCCAGAAAAAGATGATTGCAAACAATAGCACCGGCATCAGAGTAACATCGCCCGTGACCGCGACCCAACCGATCAGCGGAGGGAAAGCACCAGCTCCGCCGCCAATAACAATGTTCTGCGGCGTGCGCGGTTTAAGCCAGATCGTATAAATCACTGAATAATAGATAATCGATATTGCAAGGATTACAGCCGGCAACCAGCCGACGGCAACCAGCATCACAATCACCGATGCGGCCGATAGTCCGATGCCGAAATCACGCGCATCAACTCGGGCAATTTTACCGGTTGGTAGTGGGCGTTTGGCCGTACGTTTCATGCCCGCATCGATATCCGCTTCCCACCATTGGTTGAGCACAGCTGCACCGCCCGCGCCCATTGCGATGGCTAAGATAGCGGTGAATCCGATGACAGGGTGGATCGAGCCGGGCGCCGCCAGCAATCCGCAAAGCCCCGTAAACACCACAAGCTGGATCACGCCCGGCTTGGTCAGCGCAAAAAAATCGCGCCAATCAGCAGGCAATGCTTGAGCCTTATCTGGAGTTGCAGTAACGGTCATTCAGCCTTCTCTTGATCCGGTGTCTTATGTGGTTAGGGGCGCAAACTTTCGCCGCGCCCCCACCCGATTGTCTCACTGAGCAGCTTCAATAAGCCGCCAGCACTTACGCCTTGCTCGGCGTGTGATCGTGATAATCGTGATGATCTTCGATCACAGGCAGTGTTTCGAATTGGTGGAATGGCGGAGGCGATGACAATGTCCACTCAAGCGTGGTTGCACCCTCGCCCCAATAGTTGCCTTCTGCCTTACGCCCCGCGACCAGCGCATAGCCGATATTTGCAAAGAAGATCAGCATTGAAAAGGCCATCACGTGATAACCAAGTGAACTGATCTCGTTCCAATAGCTATACGCCTCTGTGTAGTCAGGATAGCGGCGCGGCATGCCCTGCCAGCCCAAGAAGTGCTGCGGGAAGAAGATGATGTTCACGCCGATGAAGAACAGCCAGAAATGCACATGGCTGAGGAATTCAGAGTGCCACCGTCCGCTCATTTTCGGGAACCAGTAGTAGAACGCTGCAAACAGCGAGAATACTGCGCCCATTGAGAGAACATAGTGGAAGTGCGCGACCACGAAATATGTGTCGTGGACAACGTCATCGATACCGCCATTGGCAAGATAAACGCCCGTTACACCGCCAACGGTGAATAGGAAGATGAAGCCAAGCGCCCAGACCATTGGTGATTTGAACTCAATTGAACCGCCCCACATGGTCGCGATCCAGCTGAAGATTTTCACGCCGGTTGGCACCGCGATCACCATGGTGGCCGCTGTGAAGTACATCTTCATATTCACGTCCATGCCCACGGTGTACATGTGGTGCGCCCAAACGACGAAACCAACAACACCGATGGCAACCATTGCGTATGCCATGCCGAGATAGCCGAACACTGGCTTACGGCTGAACGTTGCCACGATTTGGCTGATCATGCCGAAACCGGGCAGGATCATGATGTAAACCTCTGGGTGTCCAAAGAACCAGAACAGGTGCTGGTATAGAACCGGATCACCCCCGCCTGCTGGATTGAAGAAGGTGGTGTCGAAGTTACGGTCAGTCAGCAGCATTGTGATCGCTGCCGCCAGAACTGGCAGTGCCAGCAAAAGCAAGAACGCTGTTACTAGCATTGACCAGACAAACAGCGGCATTTTGTGCAGGGTCATACCCGGCGCGCGCATGTTCAAAATTGTGGTGATGAAGTTTGTCGCACCAAGGATCGAACCAGCACCAGCCAAGTGCAATGAGAAAATCGCAAAGTCGACCGCTGGGCCCGTAGAGCCTGTTGTCGATAGCGGCGCATAAACCGTCCAACCAACGCCTGCTCCGTTACCGCCAATACCGCCCGGTACAAACATAGAGAAAAGCAGGCTGACAAAACCAGCTACCGTCAGCCAGAAAGAGATGTTGTTCATACGCGGGAACGCCATATCGGGCGCGCCAATCATCAATGGAACGAACCAGTTACCAAAACCGCCGATCATCGCTGGCATAACCATGAAGAAAACCATAATCAGGCCGTGAGCTGTGATGAACACATTCCATATGTGGAAGTTGGCCTCTAGGCTGGCTTCACCGCCGAGGAATTCCACCCACCATTGCAGATATTGAATGCCAGGTTCAGCCAGCTCCATCCGCATCACGCCAGAGATTGCGCCGCCAATGATCCCTGCGAAAATCGCAAAGATCAGATACATCGTTCCGATGTCTTTGTGGTTGGTCGACATAAACCAACGAGCGAAAAAGCCCGGCTTATGATCCGCATCATGCGCGTGATCATCTGTGTGCCCATGAGCTGGGTTGTCGAAACCTTCTGCGGTGGTAGCCATATGCTCTACTCTATCCGTTCTTAAGTCTATTCAGCGGCAGCTGCGTCAGCAGCAGCTTCGGTTGTTTCTGTGGTCGGCGCTTCTTCAGTCACGTCAGCAACTTCTGCCGGAGTTTCCGTTTCTGCAGCTTCGCCCTCTACAGGAGCATCACCAGGTACGGTGCCACCACGCGAACGGATCCAATCTTCGAATTTATCCATCGGCAGCACTTCAACAGCGATAGGCATGTAACCGTGTTTCACACCGCAAAGCTCTGAACATTGGCCGTAATAAATGCCCGGCTCATTGATGGTCAAAAGCCGCTCATTAATGCGTCCAGGAACCGCATCCAATTTGAACCAAAGCGCTGGGACAGCAAACGAGTGGATTACTTGCTTAGCCGTTGTCTGCAAACGCAACGGCTTGCCCACAGGCACCACCAAACGGTTATCAACTTCAAGCTGCGCAGGACCATCAAATGGCTCACTGCCAACACGGCGGATGCCATTGTTAATCTCGTCACCTTCAGCGGGGTTCAGCATGTAAGATGTGTATTCAACGCCGTAATCGGGGAACGAATACTCCCAATACCACTGTGCGCCTGTCGCTTTGACCGTGATCGCATCTTCTGGCGGAGTTTCATATTGCTTGGCCAAAAGCGAGATCGAAGGAAGCGCGATACCGATAAGCACCAGCACTGGGACCAAAGTCCAGATCACTTCGATCGCTGTGTTATGGGTTGTTTTTGATGGATTAGGGTTAGAACGTTTATTATAGCGAACAATAACCCAAAACAGCAGTCCCAACACAAAGACACTGATAATCGCCATGATCCAGATCAACGCGATGTGAAAACCATCGGCATATTGACCAATGTCGGTAAATTGCGGCTGCACATTCATGCTGCCGTAAAAATCATCTTCAGCAGCAACCGGCTGGCCTTTGATCTGGTCATTACCCATCGGAGTGTAGAGGCCCGCAGCAGCCGCATCCGCTTCTGCCGTAGCCTCCGTTGTCGCAGGAGTTTCCTCTTGCGCGATCGCATTGCTCGGGGTCAGAGCAAGCAGCCCCAATCCAAATCCAAGGATAATATAAGTATATGCCCGTTTAAGGCTCTGGCCCAGAATCATCAGTCTTACGCTTCCTGCTCTTTTGCTTTCGCGCCATGTAAAACCCACAAGGCACGCGCAGCTTGCTCGGATTTTCACCCAAGTTCGATGCGCCTATAGGCCCGCTTGCCGAGAGCCTCAAGCGGTTCTAGGGATAAAAATATGCAATCGGGGATGAACCTGATGCAATCTGACCAAAAACTTGTGTGGTTTACCGTAATGACTGATGAAGAAGTTCTGTCTGAATTCCGAGGGTGCGAGGCTCTGCTTGAGGGGCATTTTGAGCTAAGTTCAGGGCGCAGGAGCGCGCATTATTTACAATGCGCGAGAGTGTTGATGAACCCGCAGCGCGCCGCAAAACTGGCGGTTGCATTGGCACAAAAACTGCCGCGAGAGATTCGGTCCGCTGTGGATATTGTTGTTTCGCCAGCAATGGGCGGCCCGATCATTGGCCATGAAATGGGCCGCGCTTTGGAAAAAGACGCAGTGTTTCTTGAACGGCCTGATGGTGAATTTCATTTGCGACGCGGATTCGCAATCGAACCTGGAGCAAAAGTTTTGATGGTCGAAGATGTGGTGACCACAGGCCTTTCCAGCCGTGAAGCAATATCCGCTGTCGCGCGCGAAGGCGGCGAAGTCATTGGCGAAGTTGCCTTGGTTGATCGGTCAGGCGGTAAAGTCGACTTGGGCGTACCTTTTACCCCGCTGATCGGAATAAACTTCCCCAGCTACGATCCAGCTGAATTGCCAGCTGAACTGGCCGCTATTCCCGTCACCAAACCGGGGAGCCGCAAGTAAATGGTATCACCGCTTAGACTGGGCGTGAACATCGATCACGTCGCCACTATCCGCAATGCGCGCGGCGGCGATCACCCCGATCCTGTGCGCGCGGCTGAAATTGTGGCTGCTGTCGGAGGAGACGGGATCACAGCCCACCTTCGTGAAGACCGAAGGCACATTCGCGATGAAGATCTTGCCCGCATTCAAGATGCAACCGACCTTCCACTAAACCTTGAAATGGCCGCTACTGATGAAATGCTGGCCATTGCGCTGCGTCACAAGCCGCATGCAGCCTGCATCGTTCCAGAAAAACGCGAAGAGCGCACAACAGAAGGCGGATTGGACGCCGCTGGACAGCACAACACTCTTGCGCCGATTGTGGAAGAATTGCGAAGCAATGGCATCCGCGTTTCGCTATTTATCGAGGCGAGCGAGCGGCAATTGGATGCGGCCAACCGGCTAGCGGTTCCCGTGGTGGAATTTCACACCGGCGAATACGCCCATGCGCATTTGGACGGAGATAATGAGAGGGTGGCAGCGGAGCTTAAACGCATTGCCGATATGTCTGCTCTCGCTGCGAAAAACGGGATTGAACCACATGCCGGCCACGGATTGACGTTTGAGAACGTCCAGCCAGTTGCTGCGATCCCTCAACTAGCAGAGCTTAACATCGGTCACTATCTGATCGGAGAGGCCGTTTTTACCGGACTTGAGCCAGCAGTGCGCAAAATGCGCGAGCTGATGGATGATGCCCGCTGACATGCCCAGTAGCGCTCCAGAATTTGCTCTAACTGGCAAGCAGAAACTCTGGGCTTTGGCTGCGGCCATACCGTTTCTTCTGAGCCTCGCATTCTTGGGATATGCGCTGAACACTCGCGCTGTAATGGTGCTGGCAGTGGCATGGCCTGCACTACAAATATTGGGCTATGTCGGCGCGATAAACCGCGCAAAAGGCGACTTTGCCCATCCATTGTGGATTAGTCAGGTAATGATCCATTGGATCGCATTGGCCTTGATCGGAGCAACCTTAGGAAAAGCAGCATGAGCGAAACAAAGCAACCGATCTGGCCCTTGATTGCGATGCTGGTTTTCTACGGACTACTGCTGATCGGAAGCGGTGCGCTACTCTTATTAGGCCTCGCCTTTGGATCAGAAGCCTACCGCAGCGCAGGCATCCCGCTTCAAGAATTATTGCTGGTCTCCGGACCCTTAATAGCGACACTTTTGTTGATAATTGTCACTGTTTTGCTGTGGAATGCTAAGAAATACACCGCAACTTACATCATATTTGGGGTGAGCCTGCTGATGGTTTTCGGGATGGTCCCGCTTCTGTTTGGAGTTGCTGTATGATCATCGGATTGGGATCAGACCTTTGCAATATTGAGCGCATTCAAAATTCGCTCGACCGGTTTGGCGAACGGTTCGAAAATCGCGTTTTTACCGAGCTTGAGCGCGCCAAAGCTCAGCGGCGCCCTTTTACGATTGCGGGAACTTACGCGAAGAGATTCGCTGCCAAAGAGGCATTTTCTAAAGCAGTCGGCACAGGGTTTCGGCGCGGCGTGTTCATGAAAGACATCGGCGTTGTGAACGCAAAGTCTGGAGCGCCGACGCTTGCTCTCACCGGAGGGGCTGCAAAGCGGCTTGCAGAATTGACGCCAGATGGCCATGAGATCCACGTTCATCTCACCCTCACCGATGATCACCCATGGGCGCAGGCGTTCGTCATTATCGAAGCCTTCCCAGCGTAATTGATCCACCAAGAGAACAGCGAACACACGTGACCGAAATCAACCCATTGAAAAACAAAACCGCTTCTGAATCTGACGAAGAAAAAGTCAATTGGTTCGCGGAGTTTCGCGGCCTTGCCTTGATGCTTATCGCTGTGCTGTTCTTCCACAGTCTGATCGCAAAACCTTTCTACATCCCATCGACCAGCATGATGCCGAGCCTATTTGTTGGCGATAGGCTGGTGGTGAGCAAGTATCCCTATGGCTGGTCATGGGCATCTGCGTCTTTCCACTTGCTGCCGCGCGGCGAATGGCGCGTGAACGGATCAACCCCTGAATATGGCGACATCGTGATCCCTGTCCATCCAAAGCGGGATGAGGATTATATTAAGCGCGTGGTTGCCCTGCCCGGCGATACGATTGCTGTAAACGAAGGACAGATCATCCTGAACGGCAAGCCTGTCCCACAAGAAGTCGTGCCGGCAGTGCGCATTCCGTATGAGCCAGAACTGATGTGCAATGGAATGCCTTGCCTCGCAGACTTTGATGCGTACCGCGTGCGCGAACCGGACGGTTCACAGTTCTATGAACCGCCGACCTACCGCGAGACGATGCCCAATGGCGCGTCATATTTGATTATCGATCACTTGCGCGACCAATCGCTTGATGACTTTGCCGAAACGACGATCCCAGACGATCACGTATTTGTGATGGGCGACAATCGCGACCATTCCGCAGATAGCCGAGAGCTTTACAGCGACAATGGATTGCAGGGTCCCATCCCGCTGGAAAACATCGGCGGGCGCGCTGAGTTTATCACATTCTCGCTTGATGGATCGACCACTTGGAACCCGATTAGCTGGTTCACCAGCATGCGCGGGGGAAACCGCGCTTGGTCCACTTTGCGCCCCGCTCTACCTGAAACGGATGGCCCAGAAACAGTTGGCCCTGAAACAGATAACGCGCCGGCGGAAGAATAGGGCACGCGCAAAATGGCACGCAAATTTCTTTGGATCATTGCAGCGCTCATCGTGATTGCATTGGCGGTGCTGTTCGCATTGCGGATTTGGGCGAGCGAGCTTGCCGAAGTTGCCTTTGTCCCGACAACGGAATTCACCCAGCAAGAAGCCTTGCAAGACAATGCCTATGATGATCCCAGCCTTTGGTATTCGCGTCCGGGAATGGGCACGAATGACCCGGCGCGCTGGCAACCGGCTATTCAGGGTGAGCGCACCGATTTACCGGTTGCGGCAGAGCAGTCATTGCCTGATTATGCAGTCTTCTTCGTTCACCCGACCAGCTACCTCAACCGCAATGCGTGGAATGCACCCGCTGGCGATGCCGAGGCAGAGCGCGTCGCAAAGCTCTATGTCCGCGGCATGGCCAGCGCGTTTAATGCCGCGGATGAAATTTGGGCGCCGCGTTACCGGCAGGCGACAATGGGCGCTTTCCTAACCGATGCGCCTGAGGCGGAAAAAGCGATTGAGGCGGCCTATGCCGATGTTGCGCAAGCCTATGCCTATTTCCGCAGCAGCATTGATGCCGATACGCCGATTGTTTTGGTCGGCCATTCTCAAGGGTCGCTGCATTTGTTGCGGCTTCTGCGCGAGGAAATTGCCGGTTCACAGGATGCTCAGCGTATCGCCGCAGCTTACGTCGTAGGCTGGCCGATATCGCTAGAGCGCGACTTGCCGCAATTGCCTTTGCCTGCTTGTCAAAGCGCCGATCAATCAGGCTGCATTATGAGCTGGTCCAGCTTTGCCGAGCCTGCTGATCCTTCTGACGTTTTGGAGACTTATGCGGCCTCGATTGGCTTTGACGGCGAAGCGCGCGGACAAAGCTCCATTCTTTGCACCAATCCGCTAACCGGCGGCGCAAGAGCTGACGCAGAACAAGAGCTTAATCTTGGCACGTTGGTTCCCGAGGATGACCTTTCCACCGGCGAACTTGTGCCCCGCGCTGTGCCTGCCCGCTGTGATGATCGCGGGTTGCTGCTGATTGGTGATCCGCCAGAAATGGGCAGCTATGTTCTGCCCGGCAATAATTACCATGTTTATGATATTCCGCTGTTTTGGGCGAATACAAAGGCGGACGTTGCTAGCCGTGTGGACGCATGGTCGAACAAGTAAGCCCGCGAGCACTCGTCACTGAAAGCACAGCCGAATTTCGTGATGCCCTGCCCCATGGCGGCGAAGAAGGCGGCGCTCTTCTTGGCCTAGACTTAGGCACAAAAACCATCGGCGTTGCGACATGCGACGCGGGATGGCGCTTTGCCACAGCGGGCGCAACTTTGCCGCGCGGAAAGTTCACAGTTGATGCGGCAAAAATCCGCGAAGTGGTCCAGCAAAGGCGCGCCGTTGGTGTGGTAATTGGCTTGCCGCGCAATATGGATGGCAGCACCGGCGCCCGCGTTCAATCGAGCCGAGCCTACGCGGACAATCTGGCTAAGTCGCTTGCCTTACCCGTGCTTTTGTGGGACGAACGCTGGTCTTCTATCAGTGCGGAACGCGATATGATCGCCAGCGATACCAGCCGCGCAAAACGTGCTGAGCGTATCGACAGCCATGCCGCCGCGATTATCTTACAAGGCGCAATTGACGCATTGGCAGGATCAGCGATTTAGTTGTCAGGACGCTGCAAGCGCTTCCCGCTTTGCCCTCGCGATTTCACAAAGCATTTCGCTGCCCGCCTGTTCTGCACTTCGCCAAAGCTGGTCTTTCTCACTTCGATCCTCCAGCAAATTTGCGCGCGCTTCAAAACTAGCAAGCCGCATTCGGTCGCTAGGATGATTTGCCCCAAAACTTTCCGCGAGATCCAAAGCATCAGCATGGCCGGTTGCCACGCTCGCCCGCAAAAATACCTCGGTGGAATTGGGGCTGAGAACCTTTGTGACCTCGCCCGTCTCCAGATCAAAGCCATATTGATCGAACCAGCTCTGCGCTTGATTGACATGCATAATATTGAGCGAGACCGACATACTATCGGGCGGCAATTGGCTGTGTATGTCCTTATGCGCGCGGTAGAGCATGATCTTACCCTCGCTCAGCGCGCTGCGTTCGATAAAACGAAGCGGTGGTTTTTCACCCGGATATCCGGCGACTTCCGAATAGTCATATTCGTAGTAATCGCTTTTGTAACCGGGACCAAAATACCCGCTGGTTAGAAAAGAGAAATTGTGATCATGCGGGACGCCGTAAACAAAGGTTCGCGCGCCGCTTGATTTGAAACATTGGTCCTGCTCCGATGGCCAGATATTCGCGCGCAGGAACACATCTCCGCGAAGGGGGCTGAGGATAATTGCCTGCGGACCATATCCGCTTTCATCACCATCATCCGAGTGCCTGCTTTTGAGCTGTTCAATCAAAAGATCGCCCAAAAATTCTCGGTTGTTGTTGAGTTTCTGAAGCCAGCCTGCCGTCTCTTCCAGCCGCTGCGGACAAGTTGGATCAAAGCCAATGCTGCCGATGGCTTCGATACTTTGCGCCAATGAGCAGCAGCCCGGCTGATCATTCTCGATCAATTGGGGCATCAGGTCTGCTCAATTTCTATCAATTGAGGATGACTTTCGAGCAAATGTTCGCGCAAAGCAGCCGCCGGAATAGACAATTCGTCAGATGCATTCGCGCTGATTTGGGTTAGCGCTGAAAAACCGGCGATGGGATCAAGGTGAAGTCCTTGCCGCACAGCCTCCTAGCGCAAATGGTCAGGGCCAGATTGCAGCGCGATATCCTTCATCACTGGCGCGGCGTCCAATCGGTTCATCGCTCCTAACACCTCGATTGCCATTGCATTTTGGCTAGAGCGTTTGTGGCCGCATGCCTGATGGATGATTATACCATCGGAAAGCCGAATTTCACGGCTTGGCTGCGGACTGATGGGGGCTCTCGCCAGTTGAAGGATAACCAAACTGCTGCGCACACCGCTGATATGGCGCGCAAGGTTCGGTCCGCTGGTATCCAGAGTGATACCGGGCTTCAGCGCCAACCGGCTTGAACTAACACAAGGTCGCTGACTAGAGTTTCGAATGTCATCCAAACGCCTAACATCAGCCATCCCTTCACCGCTCAACACAAGTTCAAACTGGTCACGATCAGCGAAATTGGCAGTGACGGGTTCTGCCCCATCTTGCACAGGATCATAAACCATCAGGCTCAGCGCAGCGCGCCCACATCTTGCAAACTGTATGGCTGCACAATTGCCTGAGTAAGAATGGCGGAACGGCACTTGGCCAAGCGCATTCTGGCTGAGCGCATCGCAAAATCGCGCTGTCCATTCACCTACAAACCTCTGCGCTTCTTCCCTGTCGTACAAAAGCCCGCGCAAATGCCCCAACTGCCCAAGCGCCGCGCCCTCTCCAAATTGCCGCAATTCGGCGAGCAATGGGTCAACACCGGGGGAGGCAGCCCATGCCTTTTTGGCAGCAGACAGCGGCGCTTGGGTGCAGCGCTGCAGAGCGGCGTCGCTCCGCAGCACTGCAATCTGATGGTCAATTCTCATCGGCGAACTGGCGCCTAAATGAGCGCATCGGGCGGCAGGGTGTCATAAACATAGACCATGATCGCAACGACCGTATCGCTATAGGGAGCCGTGCTTTGCGGCAGGCTTCCGAAAACACCTGTGGCCACGTCCAAGCCTGGCAATGCGCTAAGTTCAATCTGCGGAATATTCATACGATCAACCTTTCACCGCGCAACCTAGGCAAGATCACCTATTGCGCCGATCAAAGGGTGTGCGGGAAAGCGGCTCAAACAAAATTAAAAGATTGAAATGGGACACTGCCCGTCGCAGGGAGAATTAATGACAAGCAAGCCAGTGCAATTCGATCCTGAAGCAATGTGCAAAATGTTCTCGCGCGGCGGTCATCCGGGATGGTTGGACCTGCGTTATCACGATCATGGGACAAATTGGGTCGCGCTAGAACTGCCTTGGCGAGAGGATTTGCTTGGCGAAGAAGACCGGCTCGTGCTCGCTTCTGGCCCGATTATCAGCCTGCTCGACATGGCATCAGGTATGAGCATTTGGACCACGGCAAAAGCGTTTGAACCCGTTGCGACTTTGGACTTGCGCGTCGACTATCAACGCCCTGCAAAAGAAGGCAGCGCGGTAATCGGGCGCGCTGAATGCTACAAAGTCACCCGCTCCGCCGCATTTGTCCGCGGTATTGCGCATGATGGCGATCCGGAAAACCCCGTCGCAACTATGGCGGGGGTCTTTATGAATATCGCCAAGGATCCAAGAAAGAAGCAGATCAATGGTTGATCGCCAAAACGAACCATTGGCCGAACCGGTGCCCGATACTGTGGCGGCGACAGCTAAGCTTACTCCCTATGCGCGCTCCCTAGGCATTAAAGTGGGCGGGATGGAAGGCGGCCTGCCCTTGCTGACGATTGAGTTCAGCAATATTATCGAAGGGCGACCCGGCGCTTTCCACGGGGGAGCAACCGCTGGCCTTTTAGAAACCGCTGGATATGCCGCACTCAGAACGCAATTGGCCGCTGATGACCGCGAGGCCATTTTGAAACCAGTCAACATCACGGTGCAATATCTTGCTGCTGGCCTGCCAAAGCCCACCTATGCTTTGGGGCGGATCACGCGGCTTGGACGGCGCAGCGCCAATGTTACGGTTGAGGCATGGCAGGATGATCGCGAGCGGCTGATCGCATCGGCCGTTATGAACATCATGATTGCCGAGCCTGAATAGCGCAAAGCCTATTCCTCGGCATTTACGGCCACACCGTCCCCATCGACACGAATTTCAATCGGCAGCCCTTCAATCTGAGTATTCAGAACAGCGCCATCGCCATCAATTTCTATCTCTGAACCATTATTGCCCAGCGGTATGGTTGCGCCATCGGGCAGATCGAGCTTTTCGATTGCTCCGCTCGGATCAGGGCGCGGTTTTGGTTTGGCGGGAGCGCGCGCCTCTGCAATCGCACCAATCATAAAGTCGCGCCAAATCTGCGCTGGCAATCCGCCGCCTGTCACTCCGTCCAGCGGCGAATTATCATCATTGCCGACCCAAACACCGACCACCAAATCGCCCGCATATCCCACGAACAAGGCATCGCGATTGTTCTGCGTTGTGCCGGTTTTGCCAAAGTTTGGAATGCGCAGCATCGCCGCCCTGCCGGTGCCCGAATTGATCGCAGAGCGCAGCATTTGCTCCATATCTTCATGATCGCCAGAACTCAGCGAACTTTCATCGCCAAAGAACCATTCAAACCAGCTTTGCTCTTCCTGTTCAAAGGCGTGCGGAGAGACAGGGAAATTATTTGCTGCAAGTCCGGCATAGGCGCTGGTCAGTTCAAGAAGAGTAACCGTCGACGTGCCCAATGCGACGCTGGGATCACCAACGGGCAAGTCCGAAGTGATGCCCATTGCGCGCGCTTGCTCAATCACCGCTTCGCTACCGACATCATTGAACAGGCGGACTGTGGCGACGTTGCTCGAACGCGCGAACGCTTGTTCAATGGTCAGGCTATCAGAATATCGCCCTCCAGAATTTCGCGGGCGGTAAGTGCCCGTCTCAATCGGCGTATTGGCGACAACATCATCGGGTTGCGCACCAGCTTCTAACGCCGCGGCATAGGTGAAGAGTTTAAAGGTAGAGCCCGGCTGACGCCTCGCCTGGGTCACGCGGTTGAACGGCGATTTTGCATAATTGCGCCCGCCAATCATCGCGACGACTTCACCCGTGGGTTTCATCGCGACAAGCGCGACTTGAGCATCACCCAGTTTCGAACCCGAGACGACGCGGTTTGCCAATCGCTGCAATTGCGCATCCAGCGTGGTGGTCAGCGTTTGCGCTTCATAACCAGTTGCCACATCCTTGCGCGCAATGCCAAGTGCCCAATCCGCAAAATATGTGCCCGTGGGCAGGCTCCGCTTGGCCCGCACATCGATTTTAGGTGCGCGCATGGCATCGGCTTCTTTTTGGGTGAGATAACCTGCATCAACCATCGACCCTACAACCAGATCCATTCGCTCTTTCGCCAGATCATAATTCTTCGACGGGGCCAGCCGCGATGGCGCTTTCAGCAGGCCCGCCAGCATCGCCGCTTGTTCCGGCAGCAGATTTTCCGGCTTGCGGTAGAAATAGTGGAGTGACGCCGCGCGTAATCCGTATTGATTGTCTCCGAAGTAAGCGTTGGAAAGATAGCGCTCGAGTATCTCATCTTTCGTCAGCCAAGCCTCCATCCAAAAGGCGATCAACGCCTCTCGCGCTTTGCGACTGAGCGTTTGTTCGGGCGAAAGGAAAGTGAACTTCGCTAGCTGCTGCGTGATCGTGCTGCCTCCGCCAACGCCCGTCCAGGCGGCGCGCGCAATGCCGCGCGGATCAACGCCGAGGTGCGAATAGAAACGGCGGTCTTCAATGGCGAGAAATGGCTCGATGACATGATCGGGAAGATCGGCAGCTTTCACCGGTTCCGCAACGGAGGCTCCGCTGCGTGCAATCGGGGTGCCATCACTTGCCAAAAGTGTGATCTGCGGCGGCGCAATTGGTTCGAGTGATTTGGAAAGCGGCGCGGTAAAAGCGAGCCAACCAATGGTTAGGAACACCATCAGCAAACAAGCGGCTATCCCGCGGCTAATCCATTTCCATTTGCGGGATTTTTTACGCGGAAATTGTGGTTCCGGATCGGGGTAAGGGTTTTCTGGATTATGCTCGTAATCCTCATCCCCATATTCAGGCTCATCAGCAAAATCATCCGTCGATGATTCCTTGCGCCAAAAACGCCATCCGCGCGATCGCCGCTCCGGCTCTGCTAGAGCTTCATCGCCATACTCATCATCATATTCAAAATCGAACTTGTCGTCGAAGTCATCGAGCGCACTGCCATATGGGTCTTGCGTCGCGTAAAAACCCGCCTTTGCGCGACCTTCCCGCTGCGAGGAATCGCGAGGCTCATCTTCAGATTCTGACTTTGGAGGACGGAGCCAAGACAACATATGCACTGTGTTAGCTTATTAACACAGCCCGCGCAATCATCCTTGTGCTCAGCCAGCGTTGGCGACGCTTTCCGGTAAATCTTCACCGAATACGCGCTGGTAATATTCACTCACCAGCATCCGTTCTGCTTCGTCGCATTTGTTGAGGAAGGACAGGCGGAAAGAGAACCCAGCCTCGCCAAAAATCTCAGCATTTTGCGCCCAAGTCATAACGGTACGTGGGCTCATCACAGTTGAGATATCGCCGTTAATGAAGCCTTGACGGGTCAGGTCCGCAACCTTGATCATATTGGCGATCAGTTGATCGTCCATATCGGGCGCTTTGGATTTGACGATTTCTAGCTCAACATCCTGTTCGAGATAGTTGAGCGCAACCACGATATTCCAGCGGTCCATCTGTGCTTGGTTGATCGCCTGCGTGCCGTGATACAGCCCGCTTGTATCGCCAAGGCCGACAGTGTTCGAAGTCGCGAAAAGGCGGAAATAGGGGTTTGGCGTAATGACTTTGTTTTGGTCAAGCAGTGTCAACCGGCCCGAGCTTTCCAATATCCGCTGGATCACGAACATCACATCTGGACGGCCAGCATCATATTCGTCGAACGTCAGAGCAACTGGATGCTGCAAAGCCCACGGCAGCAGACCTTCTTGAAATTCAGTGACTTGCAAACCGTCACGCAGCACAATTGCATCACGCCCGATCAAATCGATCCGGCTGATATGCGCATCCAGATTGATCCGAATGCTTGGCCAGTTAAGCCGCGCTGCGACCTGTTCAATATGAGTTGATTTGCCGGTGCCATGATAGCCTTGAACCATCACGCGGCGATTATGCGCAAAGCCGGCTAGGATCGCCAAAGTCGTATCCGGATCGAACACATAGGACGGGTCGACTTCTGGTACGCGCTCATCAGGCTGCGTGAAAGCGGGCACTTCCCAATCAACATCAATGCCAAAAGCCTCGCGGACTTTGATCGTTTTGTTAGGGGCGCTCATCAGGGTTGTGTCTGCACCCTCGCCGTCGGTCTTCATAACTGTAGCCATGCCGCGACGGTTAGCGGCCTCTCTGCCAAGCTGCAAGCGGGTGTTTGACGGTAATTTTGCTAGTTTGGGGCTTGAGGCCCAGTGACGTTCCGTAAATGACGTGTTTTGATCCAAACGCGTGCGCCGTTAGCCGCCGCGCTAAGAGTGAATTCTTTACCGCCCGGCAAGCGAATCCAATCATTGCGGCCATAGTGTTCACCCTGCCAAAGGACTGATCCATCCAAGATAAGCAATTCTGCCCCGCCATCATCGCCGAAGGATCGCAATATGTTGGGGTCCCATTCTTCGAGGACAACCAGTTCATTATTGCGTTCGGATAGCATGCCGTGAGCAATGCCTGCGCAACCTTCCACCTGCTCCAATGGCAGAGTATTCAGATCAATCGAGAACTGCGACTGATCTTCTGCATCAAATTGCCACAATTTCACAAAAATCACGCAGCCATCATCAGAGCGCGGCACGTGATGCGTGCCTATGGGATTACGAACGTAAGTGCCTGCTGGGTAATCGCCATGCTCATCCTGAAACGTGCCTTCGAGCACGATAAATTCCTCTCCGCCCGAATGCGTGTGGTCTGCAAAGTGACTACCCGGCGCATATCGTACAAGTGATGTTGCCCGCGCTACCTCTTCCCCGATCCGGTCGAGCATCCGGCGATGCACTCCCTTCATGGGTGACGCTTGCCATTCGATTTGCTCGGTCCGCAACGCAATGGGTGCATCAAAATCAGCGTTTATCTTCATGGGTGAAAGATAGGGGCAAACCACGCATTTTAAAGCCGCTCGCCAAACGAAGGCCTTGAGGCTAGTTTCAGCGGTGATGGCTGATCCGATTGAAAACCTGCGACTACGCGTTGTCGATCAAGTGCGCGGCGTATTCAATGACCAGGCATCGGGTCAGCAGCCAGTGCCGCCATCAGACAATGCTCTGTTCGAGCCCGATTCGTCCATTCGCATGGTGCATGCCGATCTGGTCGGGATGATGGTTGGCGGGATACGCGGATTGATGATCCAAATGCTGCACCCGCACGCTTTGCAAGGGGTACTGGACCATTCCAACTTTCGCGAAGACATGCATGGCCGGTTGCAGCGCACTGCGCGCTTTATTGCGGTTACGACTTTTGGTGAAAAAGCCCGCGCGACTGAAGCGATAGAACGCGTGAACCGCATCCATGAACGCGTCAGCGGAACCTTGCCCGATGGCTCGACCTATTCCGCCCGCGATCCGCGCACGCTTGCATTCGTCCATGTGGCAGAGGCGACCAGCTTCCTTGCCGCGTACCTTCGCCATGTGCGCCCCGATATGCCAGGCCACGAACAAGACGAGTATTACCGCCAGTTTGCTTTGGTAGCGCGCGGGCTTGGCGCTGATCCCATTCCGGAAAGCCGCAGAGAGGCCGAAGCGATCTTTCGCGAATTGCGGGCCGATCTACGCCCTTCGGCAGAGGCCCGCGAAGTCGCGCAATTGGTGCTCACCCAAAAGCCCGCTGGCACCCCGCCCGGCGTGCAAACAATGCTTGGCGCAGCAGCGGTTGATCTGCTGCCGTCCTATGCAAGATCAATGCTGGGTCTGACCCGGCCCGGTATCGCAGCCTTGCCCGCGCGCGCAGCGACTTGGGGCATGGGCAAAACTTTGCGCTGGGCGTTTAAGCAGAATTAGAACGCTCTGTTAAAGCGGCACTTTTCCGCAAGAGTTGATAGGCATCAACCACACGCCCGAGCCGCGCCTCATATTGCCTGTCCCCGCCATTACGGTCTGGGTGATAACGCCGCACAAGTTCGCTGTAGCGCCGCCGCAATTGTTTTCGGTCCGTCTCTAATCCCAACCCCATCTCATCGAGAGCCTTGGCTTCCTCTGCACCGAAACGCGGAGCGCTGTAGCCACTCGGAGCTTTTGCAGCCTCTCGCCTAGCCCGCGCTTTTATTCCAGCAGCGCGCGCTCCAATAGCATCTAAGGGATCGAAAAACTCCGACCACTTTGGCATGCCGTCTATGCCAGCCGTCGGAGAGAATGCCGGGCTTTCGGTTTGCCAACCAGCAGCGGGCGATTGTGCAGCGACAATCTCCTCGGCGTTCATCCCTTCGAACCAGTCATAGCCATCGTTAAATTCGCGGATATGCTGAAGACAGAACCAGCGGTAACTGCCCGGCCCATCAAAGCCCCCGCGCAAGGAACCGGGCGCACGAAATTCGCCCGCCTCTGCGCAGCCGGGAACTTCGCAAGGCTCGCCCACATCTTCAAATCGGCCATGAAACTTGCTTTGAGCCATCGCCTGTAACAATGGTGATCCCAACCAGTGATGTGAATAGGAAAACCGAAATGCCTGTTAAAATGCCCAAAACAATGGCTGACGAAATGTCCAAATTGCTGACAGAGGCCTTTGCTCCAACAACGCTAGAAATCATCAATGATAGCGGCCAGCATGCAGGCCATTCAGGCGATGATGGATCAGGCGAATCGCATTTTACCATTGTGATAGAGGCAGCAGCCTTTGCCGATATGAACCGGCTAAAACGGCAGCGCGCAGTGATCGCAGCGCTGGGTGACATTGTTGGCGAACGCGTGCATGCTGTCGCGATTAAGGCAAGCGCGCCAGGCCAATAATCAATAAGAACGGTCACGGCGCGCAGTTTAGGAAAGTCACGGGTCGCTAGAATGCTGGAATGTAACGCGTAGTGCTGTCGCGCAATTATCTCCCATCGCCCAAGCTCGCGCCCTATATTCGGCGCTATTATGTTTTTGAGGCGCCATTACCCAGCGATCATGTGATCGACGATTTTCTGCTTGCGGAAACGGCTTTTGTGCGCTGCCTTATTGAAGGCGATTGGCGGGGCAGCGATGTTCCTGAGGAATTGTCACAGGCAGGTTATTCGCTGTTTTCAGGAGCAAACAGCAAGCCTTACCAAGTGCGCCTAACCGGCAGCCTCAATAATGTTGGCATCGCTTTCAGACCAAGCGGATGGCGCGCTCTATTCACTCAATCACATTCTGAATTTTCGGACCGCTTATTGTCGCTTAATGACGTTTGGGGAGAATTGGCCGAAACTCTGTTTAATGGGGCTGCCGCTGCCACAAATGACGGGCAAAAAATCGAAGTTGTCGAAAAAGTGCTTGCCGAGCGGTTGGACGCTTTGGGCACATATGACTTTGACGAAGCTATGGCTAGATTTGAAGTCTTCGTGAGGCAAGACAGTACGATCCGAATTGATGAAGCAGCAAAGCAGATCGGCCTTTCCGTCCGGCAGTTGGAGCGGCGATGCAAATATTGTTTTGGCCACACCCCCAAGGCCGTTCTTCGCCGTAGCCGATTCTTAGATATGGCTGCCGCGATGCGCGGTTTTTCCAGCCCAAGCGAGCAATTATTGGCGGAACTTCGCTACTTCGATCAATCGCATCTCAGCAAGGAATTCAAACATTTCGCGGGCATGACGCCTAAGCAATTTAAGGATGCAACAACGCCCTTGCTTACTGCTGGCCTAAAACTGCGCGAAGAAAGCCGGTATGAAGACTAAGCGTATCCGCCGCGCTGCGCGGATCATTTGCATCAATCCAGCTGGCAAAGTGTTGATGTTTCGCTTCGTCGTGGAAGGCCGCCCACCCTTTTGGGTCACAGCAGGCGGTGAATGCGAGGCTGGTGAAAGCTTTGAGGATGCCGCGCGGCGTGAACTGTTAGAAGAAACCGGCATAACCGCTGATCCCGGCTCCGAAATTGCCCGAATCCAGCCGGAATTTATCACAGTCGAGGGCGAGCCAGTTCAGGCTGATGAGCGCTATTTCATCCTTCACACTGCCAATGATACGATCGACACATCGGGCCATACCGAACTTGAACAGCGCGTAATGCAGGAACATCGCTGGTTTACGCCCCAAGAGCTGGACAATTGGCACGAGGCGGTCTTCCCCGCGAATATTACAGAACTTCTGGACAAGGGTGGATCAGCGCGCGACTAACGCCTCAAACAAAATTCGGGGAAGAGGTATTATGGATTTCACTGGCAAAGTTATTTGGATCACCGGAGCATCATCTGGGATTGGCGCAGCATTGGCTCGCGATTGGACCCAGCGCGGCGCGCATCTAATCCTGTCTGGCCGTGACGAGACGCGCCTTGCAGAAGTCGCCAAGGATTGCGGCGAAACGCTGATCCTACCATTTGATGTGCGCGATGATGCGGCTCTTGCCGATGCCATCCAAAAAGCAATCGCTTGGAAAGGCGGCGTGGATATCGCTGTCGCCAATGCCGGTGTTTCACAGCGGTCACGTGCACTGAAAACCGACATGCAGGTTTACCGTGATATTATCGATATTGACCTGACATCGCAGATTGCTTTCAGCCAAGGATTGATCGGCCATATGGCGGAGCACGGCAGCGGAAATCTGCTCTTCATCTCTTCCATCGCGGGCAAAGTTGGCGTGCCCATGCGCACGGCATACTCTGCCGTTAAATTCGGTCTTGCCGGCTATGCTGATGCATTACGCGCAGAACTTTCGATCAACGGCGTAAGCGTTCACGCCATCTACCCCGGCTCTGTCGCTACTGATGTCGCACGCAATGCGATGGTTGCCGATGGGGCGAAGCGTGGCCGCAGCGACAAAGCAATCGATGAAGGCATTCCCGCTGATGTTGCCGCCAAAACTATGATCGACGGCGTGGCAAACGGAGAACGCGAAATTATCGTCGCTCAGGGGTTCGAAGAAGCCATGGGCGAAGCGCGCCGCACGCCCGAAGAATTGCTCGATCAAACCGCGGCCATGGTCGCAAACGGCTATATGGACAAAATGGAGGCTTAGGCCGTGATTGACCTGCCGCAGAAACGGGTGACGCTTGCCAATGGGATTGAACTGGATGTGGTGGATGAAGGTCCCCTTGACGCGCCGGTTCTGATTTTCCTTCACGGCTTTCCTGAAAACCACCGAACTTGGCGGCATCAGATAGCGCATTTCCGTGAGACTTTTCGCTGCATTGCGCCCGATCAGCGCGGCTATCGCGGATCATCCAAACCTCAAGCAGTGGACGCCTACACTCCCGACAAATTGATCGGCGATATATTCCTACTCGCCGATGCGCTCGGCATCGCAAAATTCACGATTGTGGGTCACGATTGGGGCGGCGCGATTGCATGGGGCATTGCGCTGGCCGGGCAAAATGCGCGAGTGGACCGCGCGATTATCGCCAATGCGCCGCACCCCGCGATCTTCCCCGAGCTGCTTTGGACGAACCGGCATCAGCGTGAAAGCAGCCAATATATGCGCGCTTTCCGCGATACGGCGAATGATGCGATTGTTGCGGAGAAAGGCCTAGGCGGGCTGCTAAACGCAGTGACCAATTGGCAAGCGACAGATGCAATGGAGCCAGATGAACGCGATGCTTTGCTGGAAAGCTGGGAAAACCGTGATGCTGCCATCGCCATGCTCAATTGGTACCGCGCGACACCATTGGATGTGCCGCCAATGGATGCGCCATTTGAATTGCCAGACGGGTTTGAAACGCCGCAAGTGCCGCAGCTAACCATACCCACCCTAGTAATGTGGGGGATGGATGATCGCGCTCTGCCGCCAGAAAATCTGGACGGGATGGACGACAGAATCGACGATCTAACCCTCGTGAAAATACCCGGTGCTGAGCATTTTATTCCTTGGGAAGTGCCCGGCCCCGTGATTGCCGCAATGGACAGCTTTCTTAGCTAAGCGCCGACCCATTCCACCCAAGCGCCATGCGCGTGGGCGAAAGCAAGCAGATGTTCGGCTCCATCGTCCACGCCGCCATTCCAGAAACGCACTTTTAGCTCGTGTCGGAAAGTTGCTGGATCAGTTTCAAGCGCAACCCAAGCTAGCGGGCGTTCTGGCGTTGCCTTTGCCCCTGCTGCTTCCATCGCGGATGTAATCGCATCTTGCGTATCGCTTGGCATATATTGCCACATGATCGACTGGAACATGGCGCGGGTAACGCCTGCTTCCTGCGGCTTTGCAAGCTGCTGCAAAGCGAATTCGCCAGCGTCCATTTCGATCAAATCCGGCGCGCGCTCTCCCGCCAAACCAATCGCTGCATCAATCCGTCCCATCCGTTCGGTCGCATCGGGCCAGACATAGCTTTTCAGCTTTAGTGCTGCGGAATGTTGAGAAATGTTGACAATTTGCTGATCGCAGCCGCAAATACTCGTAATCTCAACCTGATTTTGTGGCGGGGAAGCTCCGCGCCATTCCGGCTCAATATGCATTGGCGAACCTGCTGGGCCGGTTTCCGTCTCGCCAAGTTTGTAATGATAGCGTTCCATCATCGTGTTGACGCCCGCACTCGCGCCAAGCTCGAACAGATCAAACTTTGCGCCAACCTTTCCGGACAACCACAAAAGCCCCGCCATGATACTAGCAGAACGCCCAGCCTCGTTTGTTTGCGGCGGCCCACCGAGCCATGGGAGCAACGCATCGTCATGGGTTTCTGCCAACTCCAAAATCAGCGCATCAATCGCATTCTGATCGGTCAACCCGCCAGAATATACCGCTTCCAATCGTGTGTCCGCGCCGCTCAGAACCAGATGGTGCATTCCGCCTGCTAATCGCAATGGCAGAGCGTCTTTCAGCGTTAGACCTTCCCAAGATGCAACCCGTTTACCCGTTTGGGTTCCGCCGTCCGCGAGCCTGCCCAAAGCGCGGACCACCCGCGCTGTGCAAGGCGCACCGTTTTTCTCTGCATGATCCGCTTGCCACGCAAATGCTGCCTCCACATCGTTCATTTCCATGATTGCGCCTGCTTTCATATAAGTCTCCTTTTGCCTAACCCTTTTGCCTAACCCTTTTGGTTGCCCTTTGCGCGGCCAGTGCCTATCTGCGCGGTCGATATGAGCACACTGTCCACCAAACCGCTAACTTTCGCCATTCCCAAAGGCCGCATCTTGGATGAGGCTTTGCCAGTTATGGCGCGCGCTGGCGTAGTGCCAGAAGATGGTTTTCACGATAAAGCCAATCGCTCGCTTAGCTTTGATTGCACCGATACCAATTACCGCCTGATCCGGGTTCGCGCATTTGATGTTGCAACCTTTGTAGCACATGGTGCAGCGCAAGTCGGCATTGTCGGTAGCGATGTGGTGGAAGAGTTTGATTACGCTGACCTTTATGCGCCAGTGGATCTTGATATTGGGCATTGCCGGCTATCTGTCGCAATGCTGGCGGATGAAGCTGAAACGCCGCAATCAAGCGCCAGCCACTTGCGGGTTGCAACCAAATATCCATCGCTCACACGCCGCCACTTTGAAAGCCAAGGCGTGCAAGCTGAATGCGTGAAATTGAACGGCGCGATGGAACTAGCACCGTCGCTTGGCCTTGCCAGCCGGATCGTCGATCTGGTTTCAACCGGCGCAACTTTGAAGCAAAACGGATTGGTTGAAACCGACCGCATAATTGATATTTCCGCTCGGCTAATCGTCAATCGTGCAGCGCTCAAAACAGATCCGCGTGTTGCGGCTTTGGTTTCTGCCTTTCGCGATTTGGCGGAAAACGGCTAAGACGCATCGCAATGCAAAAGCTCAACATCTCAGACGCTGACTTCGCTAAGAAGTTTGACCGCATTGTGCGCGCGCGCCGTGAAAGCGATGCAAGTGTTGCGGGCCAAGTGCGCGATATCCTGCATGAGGTAAAAGCACGCGGCGATGATGCCGTCGCGCAATATTCCATGCGTTTCGATGGTTACCCGCTTACAAATGACGAAGACTGGGTAATCACCAAGGAGGCTTGTGCCCAAGCGTACCAAGAATGCGCTCCAGAACTACGCGCTGCATTGGAACTCGCCGCTGACCGCATCCGCGCCTATCACACAGACCAATTGCCCGCGAACCGCGACTTCACCGATGATGCAGGCGTGCGCCAAGGAGCAATTTGGCGGCCCGTTGATGCGGCCGGGCTATATGTGCCGGGCGGACGCGCAGCCTATCCTTCATCACTGCTGATGAACGCCATTCCGGCCCGTGTGGCAGGCGTTGAACGACTGGTCGTTGTAACACCTACCCCCAAAGGCAAAAGCAATCCGCTTGTGCTCGCCGCAGCGCATTTGGCAGGCGTGGATGAAATCTGGCGCATCGGCGGCGCGCATGGCGTTGGCGCGCTGGCCTACGGAACAGACAAAATCGCACCGGTTGATGTCATCACTGGCCCCGGCAATGCCTATGTCGCAGAAGCCAAACGCCAGCTTTATGGCGTGGTTGGTATCGATATGGTTGCCGGACCGTCTGAGATTTTGGTGATTGCCGATAAAGACAATGATCCGGAATGGATCGCCTCTGATCTGCTTTCGCAGGCCGAACATGACCCTGCCGCGCAATCCATCCTTATTACCGATGATGCTGCCTTTGCCGCCATCGTAGAAGACTGTGTGAATGTGCAAAGCGCCCAGCTGGCCACAAGCAAAGTCGCACAGGCAAGCTGGAACGATCACGGCGTTATCATTCTGGTGGATGAACTTTCGCAAGCAATTCAGCTCGCCAATGATCTGGCCGCTGAGCACGTCGAGCTGGCCGTTACTGATCCTGAACCGTTTTTAGAAAGCATCCGCCACGCTGGCTCGATTTTCCTAGGGCGTATGACGCCAGAGGCTATCGGAGATTATGTCGCTGGCCCCAACCATGTTTTGCCAACCGGCCGCCGCGCGCGCTTTGCCAGCGGATTATCCGTGCTCGACTTTATGAAGCGCACCAGCTTTATCGAATTGGATGAGCCAGCGCTCAAAGCCATTGGTCCAGCAGCCGCCGAATTGGCCTATGCTGAGGGGCTTCCTGCCCATGCCCACTCTGTTGAAAGACGCCTTAAGAAATGAACACTCCTGCACGCTCTCAGGCCCGATCAACCGCGCGTCTCGCCGCCGTTCAAGCTCTCTATCAACAGCAGATGGAGGGGACAAAGCTCGTCAAATTGCTTGATGAGTTTCATCAGCACCGTTTGGGCAAGGAAATTGATGAAACCCACCTCGCTGATGCAGAGGTGGAGTTTTTTGATGATCTGGTCACAGGCGTTGATGCGCGGCGTGATGAAGTGGATAGCGCAATTGCCAGCAAACTTGCCGATGGATGGACGATTGCGCGCATGGACAAAACCATGCTGCAAATCCTGCGCTGCGGCGCTTACGAATTGATCGCGCGGGCTGATGTGCCGAAAGCTGCTGCGATCAGCGAATATGTCGATGTGGCCAAAGCATTTTTCGACGATAGCGAAGCCAAATTCGTGAACGGCATTCTGGATGCGCTGGGCAAGGAAGTAAGAAACTAATTTGTTTTCCGCACGCCATCCGGCGCGCGATTTCCTCGCTCACACGATCATAGATCGCATCGCTGCGGGCGGGCAGTCGCCCTTGCAAAGCCTTCGGCTTCGTTTTGCTTGCACTCAATTGACGAAGCAGTAGTCATAAACAAATGAACGAGCACGATTTTATTTCCGCTCTGCGCACACTTCCGCTGCACGATGCTGCGCGCGGATTGGCCGATGATTGCGCAGTTTTGCAATTCGGCGGTGAAACGCTAATCCTAACGCATGATGCCATGGCGCAAGGCACGCATTATAGACAAGACGCCGATATGGCCGGTGTCGCTTGGAAATTGGTCGCTTCCAACCTCTCTGACCTTGCGGCAAAGGGGGCTGAGCCTATTGGCGTTTTGCTCGGCTACACTCTGGGCGAGCATGACGAGCAGTTTCTGACCGGGCTGCGCGAAATATTAGAAGAATACAATGTGCCTCTCCTCGGCGGAGATACCATTGCGGCCAAAGGCCCGCGCACGCTCGGCTTAACTGCGATCGGGCGCGCAACGCATACTCCTGTGCCCTCACGCAGCGGCGCTAAAGCTGGCGATGCGATCTATGTGACCGGCACATTGGGAAGCGCAATGCTAGGTTTTGAAGGGGATGTTGAGCACTTGGAGGCGTTCAATCGCCCTCGCCCGCTCCTTTCCGAAGGGCAAGCCATCGCACCGCATGTAACAGCCATGATGGATGTGTCCGACGGTCTGCTGCTCGATGCTTACCGAATGGCAAAAGCAAGCGATGTGACGTTGCAATTGGAAAGCGCCGAAATCCCTGTTGCCGATCCTGCCCGCCGCGATGAGTGCATCAGATGGGGTGATGATTACGAACTGCTTTTCACTGCAGCCCAAGACGCCGTTTTGCCTGTTCCTGCCGCGCGGATCGGTACCGTCGGCGATGATGGCAAGGCACCAATTGTGGTCGATGGAGCCATTCTCCCTCCAGATAACCTTGGCTATCAGCACGGATAGAGCGACCTAAACACGCCATTTCCTAGCAATTCTGGCGATAAGCGCATTCGTAAGCGCATTGAATCCTTGCCACCACGTTAACAACCCGTATAGCCTCGCAGCACAGAATGAAGCTGCGCAAATGCAGGCCATTTCTCCACGCATTAACAGAGGGGATATTTCGTGGATCTTGTTCTATTATCAATTCTGCTGGGACTACTTGCCGTAATTTACGGCTTTGTGACCAGCCGCCAAGTGCTCGGCGCGGATGCCGGCAACGCCAAAATGCAAGAAATTGCGGGCGCCATTCAAGAAGGCGCACAGGCCTATCTTAACCGTCAATACACAGCCATCGGTATCGTTGGTGTCGTTGTCGCGATCATCATCGCAATCTCGCCGCTCGGTCTTCTGACCGCGGTTGGCTTTGTCGTTGGCGCGGTTTTGTCGGGCGTTGCAGGCTATATCGGGATGAACATCTCGGTTCGCTCAAACGTGCGGACAGCTGCTGCTGCTGACAAGGGCTTGCAAGAAGGCCTGACCGTCGCGTTTCGCGCTGGTGCCGTAACCGGCATGCTGGTCGCTGGCCTTGCGCTGCTGGCCATCGCTGGCTTTTTCTATGTGCTGACTGATGTCATGGGCCTGAGCCTAACTGACACAGCGCAAAAACGTGAGATTATCGACGTTCTCGTCGGTCTTGCCTTTGGTGCATCGCTCATCTCGATCTTTGCGCGTTTGGGTGGCGGTATCTTTACAAAAGCTGCTGACGTTGGTGCCGATTTGGTCGGTAAAGTCGAAGCAGGCATTCCAGAGGATGATCCACGCAACCCAGCGACTATCGCTGATAACGTAGGTGATAACGTTGGTGACTGCGCTGGTATGGCAGCCGATTTGTTCGAAACATATGTTGTGACCGTTGGTGCGACCATGGTTCTTACCGCTTTGCTGTTCACCGGCCTTGCTGCTGATGATCTGAAAGCGCTGATGACACTGCCTTTGATTGTTGGCGGTGTTTGCATCGTCACTTCGATCATCGGGACGTATTTCGTGCGGCTCGGCAAGTCGAACAACATCATGGGCGCTTTGTACAAAGGCTTCATCACCACAGCCGTTCTGTCGATCCCTGCGATCTACTTCGCAACCGATGCGGCGATTGGTCTTGGCACCGAGTATAAACTCGGCGAGCAAACCTTCACCGGCATGAGCCTGTTCTGGGCGATGATGGTGGGTCTGGCTGTTACTGGCCTGATCATCTGGATCACCGAATATTACACCGGCACGGAATATCGTCCGGTTCGCTCAATCGCGAAATCTTCGGAAACTGGCCACGGCACTAACGTGATCCAAGGTCTGGCTATTTCACTTGAATCCACCGCATTGCCAACATTGGTGATCGTGGTTGGTATCATCGTGACATATCAACTGGCTGGCCTGATGGGCATTGCCTTTGCTGCGACATCCATGTTGGCGCTGGCCGGTATGGTCGTGGCTCTGGATGCTTACGGCCCTGTCACTGACAATGCTGGTGGTATCGCTGAAATGGCTGAGCTGGATGAAAGCGTCCGTGAAAAGACAGATGCTCTCGATGCAGTTGGCAACACCACCAAAGCTGTGACCAAAGGCTATGCCATTGGTTCAGCGGGTCTGGCGGCTCTCGTGCTGTTCAGTGCATACACAGCCGATCTCAAAGAGTTCTTCCCTGATCTGCAAGTCAGCTTCAGTCTTGAGAACCCATATGTGATCGTCGGATTGCTGCTCGGCGCGCTACTCCCTTACCTCTTCGGAGCGATGGGTATGACTGCTGTTGGCCGTGCGGCTGGCGATGTGGTTGTTGATGTGCGTGCGCAGTTTGCTGCGGATAAAGGCATTATGGATGGCACCAGCCGCCCTAACTATGCCCGAACAGTGGATTTGGTAACGAAGGCGGCGATCAAAGAAATGATCGTTCCTTCGCTGCTGCCGCTACTTGCACCGATTGTAGTGTATTTCGCGATCTACCTCGTATCTGATCAAGCCAACGCATTTGCGGCCTTGGGCGCATTGCTATTGGGCGTGATCGTATCGGGTATCTTCGTTGCGCTTTCCATGACCGCTGGCGGCGGCGCATGGGACAATGCAAAAAAATACATCGAAGACGGCAATCACGGCGGCAAAGGGTCAGAGGCTCATAAAGCTGCTGTGACCGGCGATACGGTTGGCGATCCTTACAAGGATACCGCTGGCCCAGCTGTGAACCCGATGATCAAAATCACCAACATCGTGGCGCTGCTTCTGCTCGCTGCTTTGGCAGGCGGTCATTGATCTGACGGAAAGTCGCTGCGCTACTTGAGCGCGGCTATTTGGTAACAAAACACCCCGCTGGAGCATTGCGCTTCGGCGGGGTTTTTTGCGCGCGCAAGAATTTACATTGCTCAAGCCATTTGCGCCAAAAATGGACACCGCTTCAGGGCTTAATCCTTCCCTAGATATTCGCTGCTATGCCACCCTCGCGCGCAATTCTGCGCGGGTTTGAGGATTTATGCCGCCTATGGCCAGTGCAGCGCTGACCAATTTCCGCGACAATGCCCTTTCACCCCCCACGGTTGAAAGCACGCCCGCGCGCCTGATGACGGCGGGGCAAGCAAGCACGCCAGAGTTCTTGACCCAGTGGCAATCGCTGGTTGCTTGCGCAGCTGAACCCAACCCGTTTTTCGAACCTTGGTATTTAATCCCATCGCTGGAAAATTTTGCAGGTGCGGGTAAAGCGCAAATCTTCGCGACGTTCGATGGCACTCGATTGACCGGTGTTTTTCCGATCACAAGCAGCAATCTTTATTACAAATATCCCGTGCCGCATCTGGCGGGATGGACGCACGACAATATGTTCTGCGGTGCGCCCCTGGCGGCTAAGGGTCATGAGCACGCATTTTGGCAGGCCTTGCTTGATCATATCGACCAGAGCGCCGGAAAGTCGCTGTTCTTCCACCTGCCTGCCCTGCCCGCTGATGGGCCGATGGCACGCGCTCTGTCAGATGTTTGCGGCAAGCAGAACCGAAAAGCAGCCGTGGTTCACAGCCACACTCGCGCGATGCTGCAATCTGAAATGAATGCGGAAGAGTATTTTGGCGCCTCGCTCAAAAACAAACGCCGCAAAGAACTGCGCCGCCAAAAACGCCGGTTGGAGGAGATGGGAGAACTGACTTTCTCCCGCGAAACAGATGCCACCGGTTCATCACAATGGACAGAAGAATTTCTAACGCTTGAGAAGGCTGGTTGGAAAGGCGACCAAGGTTCAGCCTTGGCCGAGGCAGATGCAACCCGCAATCTATTCGAAGCCGCGCTTTCCGGTGCAGCACAAGCGGGGCGGCTAGAACGACTAACACTGCGGCTCGATAATAAGCCCATCGCCATGTTGGCCAATTTCATCACCCAGCCGGGCAGCTACAGCTTTAAAACTGCCTTTGACGAGGATTATTACCGTTTTTCACCCGGCGTGCTGCTGCAACAGGAAAATCTAAGCCTGCTTGAGCGCGACGATGTGGATTGGTGCGATAGCTGCGCTGCTGCCGGTCATCCCATGATCGAACATATCTGGCGCGAAAAACGCCGCATGATCAGTGTGAGTTTAGCGATTGGCGGGCCGGTTCGCCGCGCTATGTTCGCAGGCTGGCTGCGCGCTGAAACCCACACGCCTTTGCATTCAGAAGCCCGCGAGAATTGCTCATGAACGCCTCAACCACGCCGCCAATTGATACCGCGCAAAAGACTGATGTCTTTTCATTTGAAGCGCGCCGCAAATTCGCATGGCAATATCCCGAACAGCCGCATAAGCTCCCCCATTCGCTTAGCGATAGCCCGATGCTGGAATTGCCAGCCCTTGCTGAATTGGCGGAACAATTACCAGAGGCTAGCGTTGAATATAATCGCGGCGATGTGCCGATTGGCGTTGATGAAAAACCGGAAAGTACCGGCATCCCCATTGGCGAGACTATTCGCCGCGTTCACGAAACAAACAGCTGGGCGGTGCTGAAAAACATCGAACAAGCGCCCGTCTACGAAGCGCTTCTGATGGAATTGCTTGGCGAGATACGGAGCGAGATCGCGGCGAAGACTGACGAAATGCTGCGTCCACAAGGCTTCATCTTTATCTCAAGCCCCGATGCAGTCACTCCATTTCACTTCGATCCAGAACACAACATTCTGCTGCAATTGCAGGGCAGCAAAGTGATGACGCAATATCCGGCAAGCGATACACGGTTTGTGCCCGATGAATTTCACGAGCAATATCATGTTGGGGGCGCTCGCGAGCTGGCATGGGACGATAGCTTTTTGTCCCAAGGCCGCGAATTTGCACTGTCAGCAGGCGAAGCGCTTTACGTACCAGTCATGGCGCCGCATTTCGTGAAAAACGGTCCAGAAAGCTCAGTCTCACTCTCCATCACATGGCGTTCCAGTTGGAGCTTTGCTGAAAGCGAAGCGCGCGCGTTTAACCGCCAATTGCGGCGGATTGGCCTGTCCCCAAAAGCCCCAAAACGCTGGCCGCATCCCAATGGCTTTAAATCCGCAGCCTATCGCACATTGCGCAAAATTGGGTTGGGCTGAATACGCTTCACGAGTTGACGTGAAACTTGGCGCGCGGCAAAGCTTGCGGCCGATGGATCATGATACTTCTACCGAACAACTCGTCGCCAATCTCGTCAAATTGTTGACAGTTGCGCCAAACGGCAAAAACCATTTTACCGGCGGTGTGCAAAAGGATGGTTTTGGCCGAATGTTTGGCGGCCAAGTGATCGCGCAAGCATTGCAATCCGCTCAAGCCACGATTGAAGACGGGAAAGAAGCGCATTCGCTTCACGCCTATTTCCTGCGTGGCGGAAAAGAAGGCCCACCGACGAACTACAGCGTCGCGGCAGATTTCGAAGGGCGCAGTTTTGCCAATCGCCGCGTCGTTGCCAGTCAAAAAGGCGATGATGGCGAAGACATCCCAATCCTCAACCTTACCGCCAGTTTTCAGCGGCCAGAGGAAGGCATGACCCACGATGATGATGTCATGCCAGACGTTCCGCCGCCGGAAGAACTTGCCAAAGACACAGATTTGCGCCGCGAACATGTTGAAAAGGCGGGCATCACCGGCCCCGCGCGCGACATAATGCTTCGCCCTCGCCCGATTGAAATGCGCACTTATGGCAAGCTGCATTGGATGAATTCTGAGCCGCGCGAACCCCGCGCTTTCAGTTGGTTCCGCACAGCTGCACCGATTGCGCCTGACGATGACAATTCTGCTCTGCACCGCGCATTGATCGCCTATGCCAGCGATTTCACCCTGCTCGGCACGTCGGCCCTGCCCCACGGATTAAGCTGGATGCGCGGCGAGCTTGTCGGAGCCAGCCTTGATCATGCGATCTGGTATCACCGCCCTGCCCGCGTGGATGAATGGTTGCTCTATGCCACAGACGCGCCGTGGTCGGGATCTGGACGCGGGTTTAACCGCGGGCGCATTTTCAACCAGTCGGGCGAGCTAATAGCCAGCGTCGCGCAAGAGGGCATGATGCGGAAGCGTAAAGCCAAAGTCTAAGCGCTTGCGTGATCGAACGCATCGGTTAACTTGCGCGCAGAGAGGACAACCGAATATGCCGACCATCACGCGCGAGAAGCCGCTGGTTCACACGCTCCAGCCAAGCAATCATCCCTATCTTTCTGGCCCGTGGACGCCTGTTCACGAAGAAGTGACCGTGGATGAGCTCGAAGTGATTGAGGGCACAATTCCTGCTGACATTGACGGCATTTATCTGCGCAATACCGAAAACCCCGTCCACCAACCGCTTGGCCGGCACCACCCGTTTGATGGGGATGGAATGGTACATCAAGTCAATATCTCCGGCGGCAAAGCAAGCTACCGTAACCGTTACATCCGGACGCATTGCTTCGATGCCGAACAGATCAATCAAGGCGCGCTGTGGGGCGGATTGATGGACCCCAAAGGAACCTCTCACCGTCCCGGATTTGGCGCGCATGAAGGGCTAAAAGACACTGGCTCGACCGATATTATCGTCCATGCCGGAACCGCTCTGGCCACCTTCTACCAATGCGGCGAGGCTTGGCAGATGGACCCTGTAACGCTGGAAAATCGCGGCAAAGCCAGCTGGGGTCCGCTTGATGGTGTCTCTGCCCATCCAAAGGTGGATGAAAGCACAGGCGAGCTGATGTTCTTCAACTATTCAAAGCATGCGCCCTTCATGCATTACGGCGTTGTGGACCGCAGCGGAGCGCTGGTGCACTACGTGCCCATCCCGCTGTCCGGTCCGCGCCTGCCGCATGATATGGCAATCACGCGCAATTATTCGATCCTCAACGATATGCCGCTTTATTGGGATAGTGAGCTGTTAAAGCGCGACATTCACGCTGCCCGCATTCATGAAGGCGAGCCTACCCGCTTTGCTTTGATCCCGCGTCACGGCCAACCAGAAGATATCCGGTGGTTCGAAGCCTCACCCACCTATGTGCTGCATTGGACCAATGCATGGGAAGAAGGCGATGAGGTTATTCTTGAAGGGTATTATCAGGACAAACCCATGCCTGATCCCTTAGAAGAAGCGGGTGAATACAGCCATATGATGGCTTATGTAGATGAGCACTCTTTCCAATCGCGCCTGCACCGTTGGCGGTTTAATTTGAAGACAGGCGAGACAACCGAGGAACGCCTATCTGACCGGATCGTCGAATTTGGCATGATCAATCCGGCGCATTTGATGGATAAGTCGCGCTATGTCTGGTCGACCACATCGCGTCCCGGTTGGTTCCTGTTTAACGGCTATTGCAAGCACGATACCGAGACGGGCGAGGAACAAGTATACCGGCTGCCGGACGGAGTCTATGCTAGCGAAAGCCCTGTTATTCCTAAGAAGAATTCTGCCACGGAAGATGACGCATATCTTATCACCTTCCTGATTGATGAGAATTCCGGCACTGCTGAATGCGCGATTTTGGATGCAAGCGATGTGACCAAAGGCCCGGTTTGCAGGCTCGCTCTACCGCACAAGATCAGCAGCGGCGTGCACACAGCTTGGGTTGAAAACGACCAATTGCGCAAAGATGCAGAGTTTCACCGCACACGAGTTAGTTGATGAAACACATGCGCGGGGTATGCGATATCTAGCTGCGCATCCCAGATGCACGAAACCCCGCTTGGCTGCGCCGATGAAGCGGGCCGAAACGGGGTTTAGGGAAGCAAAGCGCAAGCGGGATACAAATGTCAAACATCGGTAATTGACGCGCGCCCTAGCCGCTTTCACCGATGTAGGAAAATGCCCGCCTTCTCATTCCATTCGCTTAGAACAGACTGTCCGCTAACGACCCAATTGCAGACAACTGGATTAGAGTTGAAATAGCGAAAGGGACTGGCTGGCTTACGAGGTCTGGGCATCACGCGTCCCTAACCCATGATACGACTTACGCTAGCTGGTGCATTTGCTCTGACAACACCGATCTGACAAGCTTCACCAAAGAAATCACTGAATGAACGAGGTCACAAAAAAATATTTGCTGCCTTTGTCGTGTTTGTAGATCGTTAAGCGGCCAGAACCAATTGCCATGTGTGAATCTAGCGGCTTACCGCTTTCATCTAGCCAAACGTGAATTGCTTGTTTCGTTTCTTCGGAAAAAATCCCAACTATTTCCGAATCGGGGCAGGTCTTACTTCTCAGGTAGATTCTACTGTCAGGCATGTCAGTGAACGTTATTATTTCTAAGCTCACCTCAGAGTAACCATTTGGAGCTAATTCCACCTCATTATGGCAGGACTTCACTACATTTCCTGCTGAGCAAGACGTCAAAATTAGTGGAAACAGCCAAAATCTCGATTGGATAAATTTTTGCACGAGATGCCACCATTTCTTTTGATTTCCATACCTCGGTTTTCACAACTTTGCCATTGAGGGTGCTGTAAGTCTAATCGCAACTTGTCTCTGATTGACGCAAGATACCCTTTCCCAGAACTGGTTCAAGCGATGAGGTTTTGCCACTCAACCAGTGCGGCTGAGCGAGCGGTCTTGTAGGGTTGACGGTCGGTTGTCCGCTTCCACCCCCAATTTCGGATATTGCTTGCTAAAGAAGCGTGACTTTAGTTGATGCTCTCCTGAGCTCCCTCGCCCATCTCTTTCGACGTTGATATCACCGAGCCGATTGCGGGGCATATCGCGTCCTATCAAGGGCACTTGCAGCCTGTCTGATGCAGTTGTCGCAATTGTCCAATTCGGCACCCAAAACTTCCCCTAGGCCCATCGGCATCAGTTAAAGCCAAAACAAAATATAACAGAGGCTTAGTAAGCAGACAGTCACGTTTTCTGCCGCAAGAACAGAATAGGGTCGCGCACAAAGCCTCTTTCACCATTTGAGGGAGAAACACGATGCGTAATACACTTTTGACAGCCACAGCTTTGGGTGCGGTTGCGATGGGATTGGCCGCTATGCCGCAATCGGCAAAGGCTGATGCGACACCGGAATGCAATGAAAATGCAACCACCGCGCTCGACTCGCTCGAATGCGGGCGCAATTCAGTGGCCAGCGGGGGTGCCGGCGCAACAGCAATTGGCGCCAATGCCGAAGCGACAGGCTTTGAAACCACGGCAGTCGGCGAGAATGCGTCTGCCACTGCAACGCAGTCCACTGCAGTGGGCGAAGATGCAACAGCAACCGATAACGATGCAACCGCGCTGGGCAATAGCGCTGATGCCACTGCCAATGATGCAACAGCCGTAGGCGCGGATTCGGTCGCTAGCGGCTTGGATAGTACGGCCATTGGCGCAACCTCGCTCGCATCGGGCGCGCAATCAACGGCCGTTGGCGATGCTGCCATTGCGGATTTCGTCGATTCAACTGCCATCGGTCAAAGTTCGGATGTGGGCGGCATAGGCGCGACATCAATCGGCGCTGATTCCAATGCTGCGGGAGCGGGATCTGTTGCATTGGGCATATTGTCCAATGCAGGCGGGTCAGACTCGATCGCAATCGGCAATAACTCAGATGCTGCGGGAGCCAGCGGTATCGCGATCGGATTGGACACAACGTCTACAGGTTCCGGTATTGCGCTTGGTCAAAACGCAGCATCTGCCAGTGGTATCGCGATTGGCGACAGCGCGAGTGCAGCCGGCGGTTCAGGCGTAGCACTAGGAGGCGGTGCATCATCAACAGGCAGCGGAACCGCGCTTGGCGCCGATTCTGATGCAACTGGCGGCGCCGCCACTGCCATTGGTTTCCTCGCAACAGCGGACGCCATATTTGCCACAGCTATCGGTCAAACGGCGAACGCAACGGGCGATTTTTCAACTGCTGTAGGTGTGAATGCGCTCGCAGAAGGCGAGAATGCCTCTGCTTACGGGGTGGGCGCAAACGCAACCGAGCTTAATGCGACAGCTCTTGGCTTGAATTCTCGCGCCACCGGTGTCAACAGCACCGCTGTTGGACAGGCCGCACAAGCCACCTTTAGCAATGCTACGGCTCTTGGCACATCCTCAAGGGCAACCGCCTCATCTGCCACTGCTGTCGGCGGTGACGCGGGCGATGCCGATGTGTTGGGCGCGCAAGCGACGGCTAGCGGAGCATCATCGTTTGGCGCAGATGCAAACGCCAGTTCTATTGATGCAACGGCGCTTGGCAGGAGTGCTGGGGCCACAGGCATTGCCTCTATCGCAATCGGCGTGGCGAGCGAGTCGGGCGGCAATGGCTCGGTTGCCGTTGGCGGTGACGGCAATGATGGCAATGATGGCAATACTATCGGCGCACGGGCAACGGCGGATCGTTCCTCTGCCTTTGGTTCGGATGCAGTGGCCAATCAAGTCAACGCAACGGCAGTTGGCAACCGTTCGCTCGCCTCAGCTTCTGGCGCTGCCGCTTTTGGTACAGTTGCGCGGGCCACCGGCAATAACTCAACTGCCGTGGGCAATTCGGCCAATGTGTCGGGCGGTTCATCAGTGGGCGTCGGCACAGCGACTAGCGTAACCGGAAACTCTGCTGCGGCCATCGGCTTCCAAGCCAATGTCAGCGGCAATGGGTCCTGCCTCTGAGGGAGCTGCATCTTCCGCGGTTTCCTCTTCATAAAGATCAGGCAGGAAATCGGCCAAAATGCCCATCTCTTCAATTGCATGGGTCATCAAATTAGTCGCCATTTCCTCATCGATCAGAATGTTGCGCGCTAGCCAAGTGTGCCTGCCACCCCTTCGGGTGACCAGACTGTCTCATTGCTGCTGCTAAGCTGCGCGCGTTTGGACACATGGCCCATCCAGAAAACGGAGCGCATCTCGGCGCCAAATTCCGTATCGCGCACAATATGGCACATTGTGGTGAAGTTCATCGGTTCTTCCAATGCGCCAGCATAGGCGCAAATCGCTGTCTTGCCGGGTGCATCTTCCCAATCGGGCAGAAATTCGGTTGGCTCCACGAACTGTATGCGCAGCTTGTGAAGCGTTGGGTCGGCTCCCAAAGTTTCATGCACCAAATGGGCCGCGCCGATAACCTCGCCGGGTTGTTTATTCTCCCAATCCATCCATTTGTGTGCCTTGGGATGCCAGCGGACATAATGCTCGGTCGTCTGCATGTAATCAGCAAACCACCAGCGGACCATTTCCGCATTGACGTTTGGCATGCGGGTTAGCGCGCGGACTTTGTAAACGCCGTTGGATTGGCGCTCTATACCGGTTTCAAACCCAGTGTAGCCTTCATCCAAAATGCCGGATGTATCGCGATTTGCGGCAAAGGGATTCCAGCCAAAAATCGCAAAAGCAAGCCGATGATTGCCGCCAATCCAAGTGTCTTTTTCATAGACCTACCTACGCCCAACCTTCGTGCAAAAACTCAATCGCGCATCCCGCAAGCGTGGCGGAGCCCATGGGAAGTGCCTTTTCATCGACATGCATACGCGGGGAATGGATCGCGCAGCACGCGCTCCAATCGTCCCCTTCTGGTGCCACGCCGAGGAAGAACATCGCGCCGGGCACTTTTTCCAGCACGTATGAGAAATCCTCTGCGCCCATGATCGCGTTGGGCAGGTCGCGCCATGCCGCCTCTCCGCCGATTGCCCGCGTGACCTTTGCACCCAGATCAACCGCGCGCTTGTCGCACACAGTCACGGGAAAGCCGCGCTGAATTTCGCAAGTGGCGGTCACACCGTAAGCTGCCGCAGTTGATGCCGCGACCTCATTTATCAGTGCATGCGCCTCTGCCCGGTTTTCCGCTGTCAGCGTGCGGATCGTGCCCGCGACGCTCGCATCATCGGCAATCACATTATGCGCAGTGCCGGCATGGATTTGCGACACGGTGACAACTACCGCGCTCGCCGCATCAAAACGCCGCGTCACCATGGCCTGAAGCGCGCCGACAATCGCCGCTGCTGCGGGCACTGGGTCAAGGCAATCATGCGGCATAGAGGCATGGCCGCCCCGCCCTTCGACTGTAATCGTGAACTGGTCAGCTGCCGCCATCAGCGGGCCTTCGCGTCCGCCGATAACGCCAAACGGTGCATTGGGCATAATGTGCAATGCAAAGGCGGCATCGGGCAGCGCCCGTTCACCAGCGCCGGAACCACCCAGCAGGCCGTCATCAAGCATAAAGCGCGCGCCGTGATACCCTTCTTCACCGGGCTGGAACATAAAGTCGACTTCGCCTGCGATTTGGTCCCTTTGTGCGGCTAACAATCGCGCGGCGCCCACCAGCATCGCTGTATGCGTATCATGTCCGCAAGCATGCATCCGGCCCGGAATGGTGGAGGTAAAGTCTAACCCCGTCTTCTCATCCATCGGCAGCGCATCCATATCGCCGCGCAGCAATACGCGCGCCCTTCCGGCGGCGGCAGGTTTTGCGCCTTTCAGCGTTGCCACCGCTCCGGTGCAGGATGTTCCCAAATGCCATTCAAGGTCGATGTCGGATAGCGCCTTGCGCACTTTCGCAAGCGTCTTGGGCGTTTCCAAGCCAAGCTCTGGCTCAGCATGAATAGCGCGGCGCAAAGCGATAATGTCAGGGGCGAGATCGCGGGCGGAAGAGATCAGATCGGAAGTCAGCATAGCGCGCAATATAGGCGGAATGCTCGAAAAGGCTAACCGCGATGTTTGCGCGCGCCATCGTCCATCCCTTCATCCACCCGCGTGATAAAAGTCCCAAATCGTCTGCGCCACACCTTCGCTCACGCCGGGGGCGCGTTGAAGGTCTTCGAGAGCAGCCGCGCGCACTTTGCTGGCCGTGCCGAAATGCAGCAGCAAAGCGCGTTTGCGCGATGGTCCAATACCGGGGATTTCGTCCAATGGTGATGCGGTGATCGCCTTGCTGCGCTTGGCGCGGTGTGCGCCAATGGCATAGCGGTGAACTTCATCGCGCAGGTTTTGCAGGTGGAAGAGTACCGGCGAATTGACCGGCAGCATCTTTTCCCGCCCATCGGGGAAGTGAAACACTTCGCGCCCTTCGCGGCCATGATCGGGTCCCTTGGCGATAGCGATCAGCGGTACGTCCTCGATACCCATTTCGGCAAGGCAGTCGCGCACAGTGCTCATCTGCCCTTTACCGCCATCTAGCAGGACAAGATCGGGCCAAACCGACTTTTCGCCAGAGGTTTCGCGATCAGGATCATCTTTCATAGCGCGGGCAAATCGGCGCTCCATCACCTCGCGCATCATGCCGTAATCATCATTGGTTTGCGCGGTTTTGATATTGAATTTGCGGTATTGGTTCTTGATGAAACCCTCGGGGCCAGCGACAACCATTCCGCCGACAGCCTTGGCCCCTTGGATATGGCTATTATCGTAAATCTCGATCCGCTGCGGCACTTCATCCAGCTCAAGAAATTCGGCCATTTCGCGCAAGGTTTTCGCCTTTGTGCCGCTTTCCGCCAGCCGCCGGTCCAATGCCTCGCCTGCATTGCGGCTAGCCTGCTCCATCAGTTTTCGCCGGTCGCCGCGTTGGGGAATAGAAAGCGTGACCTTCTTTTCGGCAAGCGCGCCCAAAGCCTGCTCAATTAGCGCGCTTTCAGGAAGTTCGCGGTCCACCAAAATCGTGGCTGGCGGCGGGACTTCTTCATAAAATTGCAGGATCACATTGGCCAGAACCTGATCCTCCTCAACCCCCTTTGTATGGGTGGGGAAGAATGCGCGGTGGCCCCAGTTTTGCCCGCCGCGGATGAAGAATGCTTGCACGCCAACCTGTCCGCCCTTTGCTGCGAGAGCAAAGACATCAGCATCGCCTACGCCGCTGGCATTGATCGCTTGGCTGCCTTGAATGAAAGTCGCAGCGCGCAATCGGTCGCGCAGTATCGCAGCGGTTTCAAAGTCCAAATCTTGCGCCGCTTTCGCCATTTGCTGCTCAAGATCGGCCTGAACCGCGCCCGATTTACCGCTGAGAAAATCCTTCGCCTGATCGGTGAGCGCAGCGTAATCATCCTTGCTAATCCGGTCCACGCAAGGCGCTGAGCAGCGCTTGATCTGATAAAGCAGGCATGGCCTGTCACGGTTGCTGAAAAAGCTGTCGGTGCAGCTCCGCAGCAGGAACAGTTTTTGCAAGGCGTTGATCGTGGTGTTCACACTGCCTGCGCTTGCAAACGGCCCGTAATAATTGCCTTTCGCTCGCCGCGCGCCGCGATGTTTCTGGATGCGGGGAAAGTCATGTTCTGACCGCAAAAGAATGAATGGAAAACTCTTATCATCGCGCAGCAATACGTTGAACGGCGGCCTGTACCGCTTCACCAATTGCGCTTCTAACAATAGCGCCTCAGCCTCAGAATTGGTGGTGACGATCTCCATGCTACGGCACTGGCTAATCATCCGCAGTAGCCTGTTGGTCAGGCCATTGACCTGCGTGTAGTTCGCAACCCGCGCTTTCAAACTGCGCGCTTTACCCACGTAAAGCGCATCGCCGCGCTTATCGAGCATGCGGTAAACACCGGGCACGGGTTTCAGCGTTTTGACAACTGATTTGATCGCGGCAATGCCGGCTTCCAAATTGGGCTGAGCGGACGCAACAGTATAGGCGGCGCGTTCTTCATTGAAGCGCTCTTTTCCTCTTGGATCGTGAGGTCGGCCAGTTTTGTCATCTGCCATCACCGCCACAGATAGGGCGCGCAATCCGCCATGGCAAAGGCTAGCACAGCAAGTTCCCCATTTTGGCCAAAAAATGCCGCCCTTACGCGAGGTAAACCCCTGTCCTAAACGTGACCTTGTTGTCCCTCCACAATCTGCTAGCCTACGGGCTTGAGAGGAATATAATTTGCGCCAATTACAGGGCATGGATGCGTCATTCGTGGCGATGGAATCGCCGAACTCGCCAATGCATATTGGGAATCTGCTGATCTATAATCCTGAAACTGCGCCAGGCGGCTTTGTCCGTTTCAAAGATATTCTCGACTTTTTCCAATCGCGTTTGCAGCTATCGAAAACCATGCGCCAACGCCTTGTCCGCGTGCCGTTTGACCTCGATTACCCTTATTGGGTTGAGGATGAAGATTTCGATCTGGAATATCACCTGCGCCATATTGCTCTGCCAAAGCCGGGTGATTGGCGGCAATTGTGTATCCAAACCGCGCGCATTCACGCCCGCCCGATGGATTTGAACCGCCCGCCATGGGAGTTCACCGTGGTTGAGGGGCTGGACAATGTGCGCGGCTTTCCGCCCGGCTGCTTTGCCTTCGTCACTAAGATGCACCATTCCGCGATTGACGGGATGAGCGGGATTGATCTGATGGAGGCAATCCATACGCTTGCCCCCGATGCTGGCCCGCCAGAGACGCCTGACACATGGCAACCTGAGAAAAAGCCGGGTCCGGTGCAATTGCTGGGCAAATCCTATCTCAATGCGCTGGTTAATCCGGTGAAGCAGGCCCGCGTTGCCGCCCAAGCCGTGCCCTCAATTGCTGGCGCGATCAAAGGGCTGGTCACGCAGGATTTCAAACTCAGCAGCGATTACATCCCGCCGCGCACTCGGTTTAACCGCAGCATATCCACCCACCGCGTATGCGAAGGGCGCAGTTTCAAACTGGCGGAGCTGAAATCCATCCGAGCGCTTTTGCCAGAGGCTAAGGTCAATGATGTTGCGCTAACGATTATTGGCGGTGCGCTGAACAAATATCTTACCGCAAAAGATGATCTGCCCACCTCTACCATGACAGCCATGGCGCCGATTTCCGTGCGAGAAACGGGCGAAAAAGGTGATATGGGCAATCAAGTCGCGGCTATGATTGCTCCGCTGGGAAGCCATATTTTCGATCCGGCAGAGCGGCTGGATTATGTCTACAATCAGACAAAGAATTCAAAGGCGATGACCGGCGCGATTGGCGCGCGCAATATGACCGAGGTGAGCAAGGTCAATCCGCTGCTCTACATGGCATTGGGCGCGCAATTGTTCAGCCGCGTGAGTCTAGCGCATAAATTCGCCATGCCGTTCAATACGGTCGTGACCAATGTCCCCGGACCGCCAGTGCCGATCTATTCCGCCGGTGCGCGGATGGAGAGCATGGCGCTATCGCTAATCTGCCTAACCGATGGCCTTGGCCTAGCGCATATTGTGCAAAGCTATGTGGATGAAGCGATCATTAGCTTTACCGCATGCCGCGATATTATGCCTGACCCGGAATTTTACTCGCAATGCATTCAGGATAGCTTCGACGAGCTTCTGCTAGCATCTACAGCAGTGGGTAAACCGGACGCCAAAAAAGCGGCGAAGAAGAAAAAGAAAACCAAATCGAAAAAGAAATCACGCGCAAAAAAATAAGACTGCGCGATTACAATACAACGGGAAGCATATTGAATGGCAAGTCAGGCACTAACGATGGATAAAACGCCTACCAAGGGTTCCAAGCCTATCGCGCGTCCGCCGCACCGGTTTTGGACGCTGAGCGAAGGGCGCGCCATGTTTGAACTGGGCGCGTTTTATATGAGCCGCCTGTGGCTTTCCACTCTGCCAAAAGGTGATGGCCATGCGGTGATGACCCTGCCCGGCTTTATGGCCACAAACAGCTCCACCATTCCCATGCGCAGCCTGCTGAACGACCTTGGCTATGATGCGCATGGCTGGGATAGCGGGCGCAATTTGCGGGTCGATGATATTCTGGTTGAAAAGCTGACGAACCAGCTGACCAAACTACGCAAGGAAAGCGGGCGCAAGGTTTCGCTGGTTGGTTGGAGCCTTGGCGGGGTTCTCGCTCGCGAGATTGCCAAATTGCAGCCTGACGATGTGCGCGGCGTAATCTCTCTCGGCAGCCCCATCTCTGATGACCGCAATCACACCAATGCGCGGCGTCTGTTCGAAATGTTCAATGGCGAAGAGCCAGAGGCGATGCGCGATGGTCAGTTCCGCGGGCTGGATAATGCACCGCCCGTACCAACAACATCCATCCTCACCCGCACAGATGGCGTCGTGCATTGGCGCGGATCGGTGCAAAAACCGGCCGATACGCCGTTTGAAAACATTGAAGTGATCGCGAGTCACTGCGGATTAGGCGTCAATCCCAGCGTGATGATCGCGATTGCCGACCGTCTGCGTCAGGAAGAAGGCAGCTGGGCACCGTTTAAAGCAAGCGCTAGCCAGCGCTGGATGTTCCCGCAGAACAATCTCGACTGAAACTAAAACAGTTTCCGCAATTGGATACCGACATAGCGGCCCGTCGGATCGAGTAGATCGGGCTGGAATGTGATCGGCACATCGCCGTTTTCGTCCACAACACGCCTGCGCGCATCGAAGACATTATCAGCGCGCAGTGACAGGCGCAGGTTCTTGAAAACGCCGTCATCTTTCTTCAACACCTGCCCCAGATTGGTGAACAGGCGCAGGTTGAAAGTCGCCAGATCGCCAAAGAACAATGGGCTTGTGCCGGTGGCCGCATTGCCATTGATCCGCGCTTTGCCAGTGTATCGGCCAGAAAGCCTCACGCCAAAGCCATTGCGAAACGCGCCCGCTTCCAGCCGCGTTGTGTGCCGCGCAAATCCAGTGTTGGACAGCGCATCGCCGGCAAGATTATCGAACACAAAGCCGCCTTCGATAATCTGCACTTCACTTTGCAAAGCAATCGTATGGTTCAGGTTGAAGAAATAGCGCCCGCGTCCATCGCCGCCGCCAAATGGGCTTCTACCGCCGCGTCTGCCGCCGCCTCTTGCACCAGCCGGACGTCCGCCTCCACTTGCCTGCTGTGGAGGCCCGCCGCCACCGCGCATTTGCGATGGGTCCATAGAGCATATGCGTTCTCTGAATTGCGCAAGGCGCTCAGAGTCGATTTTGCCATCTTCACCGCGCGCCCTGTCTAACATTCGGGTTAGGCGTTCTGGATTGAAGCCGGGAATGATCGCGGAAACATCTTCGCCATTGTCCACCGCAGCGACCAGCTTGTTCAGCATTTCCATGCCATCATCCGCGCAAAGCCGCATTCGGAATGCCATAAATTGTTCGCGGCGTTCAGCAGAAGGGGGACCGCCTCTACCGCCGGGCCTAGCTGCACCCGCTGGCCTGCCTTCTGGCCTGCCTGCTCCCGCCGGACGACCACCCTGAGGGCGACTACCTTGCGGACGACCGCCTTGCGCACCGCCACTCGGTCTTGCAGCGCCCCATGAACCACGCGTCGTCAGCCCAAACACCAGACTTTTGCTTCGGCTGTTCGCATACGTCACTTGCCGCCGGTCAAGGCTGAGCAAAGTTCCGCCTGCATCGCGGGTAACGCGGCCGGGGAACGCCGCCTCAACCTGTGCCGTAAGCGCGGGGAAGCCGCCGGTCACGTCTTCTGATCGGTTGACGATGTATTCGCCCGATAGCCGTGTATTATCCCAAAAGGGCAGCTCCCAACTGGCGCTAAACTTCCAATCTTTTTGCGTTTCAGCCAGCAAGTTTGGATTGCCGCCTGAAATGACCGTCGCCAACACAGTTTCGCCGTTCACAAAGTCGAAGACCGGCACGTTCAGCGTTGTCGTTTGCGGCGCGCCCAATGCAGAAAGTGATGGCACGCTTTCATTAAAGACATAGGTCGCTTGCAGGTTGAGGCTATCGAACGGCGACCAATTAAGCCCCGCGCTCCAATCATACAGCGTTCCAAAGTCGGAATAATGATTGAAACCCGCCTGCCCATTAAGCGTGAAACTGCCCAAAGCATCGGCAAAGAAATTGCGCCTACTGGTGAGCGGTATAACGACGTTCACTCCGCCTTCCACATCGCCGCGTGTCAGCTGTGCATCCGCGCCCGAACGCGTGTCAGAGCTGGTGATGCGGTCCCAGCCGTAACCCACATCGAATGTGGTCGAAAATTCGCCCGCTGGCAGATCAAGCAATACACCGCGCAGCACCGATTTCGCCTCAGCTGAGATGGTCTCGGTCAAAGCTGTGTCGAACCCTGCATCCGCTAGGCTAGGCAAAGCGCCATCAATCGCCAAAGTGCCTGCCGCCGCTTGCGTAACCAAGGCCGATGTATCGCCGCGCCGATCAATCTCGCGCACATTATCGGTAACGCTGGCATCAAATGTGGTGTTGAGCCGGAATGTGCCCACCGGCTGCGTCCAGCTTCCCGCGCTGGAGATTGTGTCGGTTGTGGTGCGCACTTCCAATGGATTTGCCGCATCCAATGTCCGCAAAGCAGATGTGCCGTCAGGCGCTGTCAATAAAGCCGTGTTCAGGCCCGAAAGACCGTTCTGCTCTTCGCGTTCGTAAGTCGTGTTGAGACTTACCGAAGAACCGCTGTCCAAATAGGTTTTCGCCCAATTGCCGCTGACCTCGAATGCAAAACGGTCATTAATCAGACTGCGGAAAAGCGCTTGATCGGGATCACCCACCACATCGGAAACTGAACCCGGCGTTTGGATGATATCGCGATCCGCTTCGGTTAGCAGAGTGCGTTCTTCAACCTCGACATTAAAGTTCGTGCGGCCATTTTTGTTGATCCGCAGCAGAGTAAACTCGCCCTCGCCCGCGCGGTAGCCGCCTTGGCTAGGCTGTTCATATTCAGCCTCGATCTCGCGGCTGGAATAGTTTTCCTTCAGGATAAGGTTCACCACACGCCGATCAGGCGGAAATCCGAACTTTTGCGCGACTTCTTCGGGCATCACTTCGACTTTGACGATGGCTTCGGGCGGATAGCTTCGCAGCTCGCGAAAACTGCCAATGCGCACACCATTGACTAGGAATACGGGCCGCCCACCCCCGCCGCGCCCGCGCGATGATGTGGTTTGCGGAGAGATGGTTTCGATCAATTCGGCAATGGAAGTCGCGCCAGTGGCCCGAATATCTTCTTCATTCAGTTCAAGCACGGGCGCTTGCTCAACATCCAATTGCCCGCGCAAACGCTGTGCCTGAACGATAATTTCACCCTCACCGTCTTCTTCAGCGGCATTTGCCTCTGATCCCACATTCTGCGCATGCAGTTGAGCGGGCAAGAAAGCGAGCGAGCTGGAAGAGGCCAGCAAAATCAAAGCGGGGAATTTGGGGGTTTTCATAAGAAGTGCATTCACCATATTTTCGCGCTGCACAAGCAGCTCTCTGTATCACTTTGCATCAGCGCCCAACAGCTTAGCTACGAAGTGATACGTTGCTAAGACGCAACGCACATTCCGCCTCGTTAACGCAGTAGGCTTCCCTTTTGCGCCCTTCGCAGCTAAAGCGCGCGGCAACACCTGAACCAAGACAGATTACTTAAGGATTTACATGGCTAAAGAAGAACTCCTCGAAATGCGCGGAAAAGTGGTTGAACTGCTTCCCAATGCGATGTTCCGGGTTGAACTTGAAAATGGCCATGAGGTTTTGGGTCACACTGCTGGCAAAATGCGGAAGAATCGTATCCGCGTGCTGGTTGGTGATGAAATCCTCTGTGAGCTGACACCGTATGATCTGACCAAGGCGCGGATCACTTACCGCTTTATGCCCGGACGCGGCGGCCCCGGGCAAAACACGTCCCAAGGGCCCGGTCCTTCTGCGTAACGCAGCTGCTCTTTAGATGAGCGGTCCTTCTCTAATATTGGCATCGGCTAGCCCAAGGCGGCGCGACCTGCTCGCACGCTTGGGATTGGAACCTGATGCGGTATCGCCAGCTGATATTGATGAAACGCCGGTAAAGGCTGAGCTTCCCCGCGACTATGCGCAGCGAATGGCACAGGAAAAAGCGGCGGCGTGCGCTTCTGATAAAAGCTATGTTCTGGCCGGTGACACAGTTGTGGCGGCGGGTCGGCGTATCCTGCCCAAAGCTGAGGATGAAGCGACTGCTAGGAAATGTCTTGAGCTGCTTTCAGGACGCCGTCACCGTGTTCTGTCCACTATCTGCTTGCTTGCGCCCGATGGGACTAAGCGTGAGCGGCTGAATGAAACCATCGTGCGCTTCAAAAACTTGGCTCCTGATGAAATCGCAGCCTATTTGGCTTCGCAAGAATGGGAAGGCAAAGCGGGCGGATACGCAATTCAAGGCGGCGCAGAGGGGCTGATCCAGTGGATCCAAGGGTCGCATTCCGGCGTGATGGGACTGCCTTTGTATGAGACACGCGCTTTGCTGAAAGCGGCCGGTTTCGCCATTGGTTGATACTGCGCATAATGGCTGGCTGATCGAGGAAGGCATTGGCGAGGACCGTGCGATTCTATTCGATCACGGCGAAGTCATTGCGGCAAAGGTTCATTGGCTCAGCAAAATGACCGCGCGCACTCTATTGATGGCGAAAATTATCTCGCGCGCACCGGGTTCATCGCGCGGGATTGGCACATCGGACCAAGGCGTAGAGATTATGCTCGATGGCCTGCCCCGCGAAGCGAGCGAGGGCAGCGAAGTGCGCGTAATCATCACCCGTGAACCCATGGCAGAACGCGGCCGAATGAAACGCGCTGCTGGGCGCTATTTTAGCGATGAAAAGCCCTACACCCTGCCCACTAATATCTTTGCCGACAGCCCACGGATACGCCGCTTTCCCGCTCGTGCATGGGAAGAGGTGTGGTCACTTGCCGCAGAAGGCACGATGGGTTTTGCAGGCGGCAACCTCACCATCAGCCCTACCCCAGCAATGACGTTGATCGATATCGATGGGTTTGGCAGCCCCCGCGAGCTTGCTTTGGCCGCTGTGCCCGCCATAGCGCAGGCGATCCGCCAGCTTGACCTTGCCGGATCAATTGGGATTGATTTTCCAACGGTGGAGGCAAAGGCAGATCGCAAGACGGTGGACGCTGCATTGGCAGATGCTTTGGATGATTGGCCGCATGAAGCCACCGCCATGAACGGATTTGGCTTTGTGCAGCTGGTTGCACGGTTGGATGAGCCATCTTTGCTGCACCGATTGGAGCTCTCCCGCTCTGCTGCTTGCGCGCGATATTTGCTGCGTCAGGCAGAACGAGAAGAAGGCGCAGGCGCTTTGCTGCTTACCTGCCATCCTGCAGTTCAGGCGCATCTAAAAGAAGAATGGCTGGTGGAGCTAAGAACGCGAACCGGACGCGAAGTGCGGATAGAGGCCAATCCCGCCCTTGCGCTCGAAGCCTCGCAAGCACAAATTGTCAGCCATGACTAAAAAATGCCCAATCTGTAAAAAGGCCCGATCCGAGGACTTTTCACCCTTTTGCTCCGCCCGCTGCAAAGACCGCGATTTGATGCAATGGTTCGGCGATGGCTATGCCGTTGCAGGCCCGCCAGCCGACCCAGAAGAGATCGCACGCGAGGAATGGGAGCAAAAGCCTTAAACTTATGACTGTTTCCTCTTGCCATTCGCGCGCACCCTCGCCATAGCGCGTCCTTCATTTGCTCGCCGCCACTTCTAAAGTGTCGTCGCTGCAGCGAATGCCCGGGTAGCTCAGGGGTAGAGCAGCGGATTGAAAATCCGCGTGTCGGTGGTTCAAATCCGCCCCCGGGCACCATTCGCTTGTATTTTAAGGGAACGCTATGAGCCGTCGTCGCCAAATCTACGAAGGCAAAGCCAAAATCCTTTATGAAGGTCCTGAGCCGGGCACGATCATCCAATATTTTAAAGATGATGCCACCGCGTTCAATGCGGAGAAAAAGGGCACCATCAACGGCAAAGGCGTGATCAATAACCGGATCAGCGAACATGTGTTCACCCGCCTTGCCCATATTGGTATTCCCACGCACTTCATCCGCCGCCTCAACATGCGCGAGCAGCTGGTACGGCAAGTTGAAATCGTTCCGATTGAAGTAATCGTGCGCAATGTTGCTGCAGGCTCCATCTGCAAACGGCTGGGTCTGAAAGAGGGCGAGCAATTGCCCCACACTCTGATCGAATATTGCTATAAAGATGATGCTCTTGGCGACCCACTGGTCGCTGAGGAACACATCGCTTGCTTTAATTGGGCGAGCCAAGAGGAAATGCAGGACATCGCCTCTATGGCGATCCGCGTGAATGATTTTCTTTGCGGTATGTTTGCCGGCATCGACATCCGTCTGGTTGATTTCAAACTGGAATTTGGCCGCATGTATGATGGCGATTTCAGCCGCGTAATCCTCGCCGATGAGATTAGTCCCGATGGCTGCCGTCTGTGGGATATGAACTCGGGCGAAAAGCTTGATAAAGACCGCTTCCGCCGCGATCTCGGCGGCGAAGAAGAAGCCTACCAGGAAGTCGCGCGCCGCCTTGGCCTGCTTCAGAATGAAGACAATTCACCGGGCGAAGTGCTGGACCTATCCAGCCACCGCAACCGGCTTCGCGGATCGACAACGCCTCCTAAGAAATAGCGGGCAAAGAAGTAACGCCTGATTAGTCTGCCGTTTTGCTTGAACTTTCAAGCGGAACGCCATCATCTGCGTCCACTGTGTCAGCTCCCTGCTCCAGCTTGGGCTGGCTAACCACTTCTTCATGGACAGGATCGGCCAGCGCCTCTGCCACCATCGCCTTGCGGTGAATGTAAATGCGGATTGAAACGATAATTGTCGGCACGAGGAACAGGATGATACCCACGATCATCAGCGTTATGGTTGTGACGCCCGCCTTATCCTCCATCAGCGCTTTGATCGGGTCCCAGAGGAACCATGCGGTCAGCACCCATAAAAGCGCGCCGACATACATGCCCAGCCGCTCGTCCAAGACCAAACCAACCGCCGACTTGTCGCTTTCCCAAAAGCCGCGTGACTGCGTTAGGCCGGATGTATCGCGCAGGCGGTCAATCTCAACCTCGGCTGCGCTCAATTCATGCTGCGCCTTTTCCAGATCATGTTTAAGCCGCGATGCCTCGCGTGCGCTGGTCGCAATTTCGCCCGAATGCGCTTTGGAGCTGTGGCTAAGCTCGTCCAACTGAGCTTCCAATGCGGCCCGCTTCGCTTTTTCCTCGGCCAATTGCCGCCGCATTTCAGGATTGGCGGAACCGATGATCGTATCGAGCACTTCATCGCCCAGCGGATCATTGCCATATTGCGAAAGCCATGCGCGCCAGCTTGCTACATCGGCATCCTCGGCCTGAAGTTTCGCATAGCTGGCGATACCGGGGCGATCCGCGATTTTGCCAATCCGTTCAAGAATACGGTACCACACCGCATTGCCGGATTTTTCGGCGCCTTCGCTCAATGTCTCTGCATGGATGGAACGAAATTCCAGCGGCAAAGTGCATTCTTCCAATTGCACCGCAACCAGCCGGTCACGCTCTGCCCCAGCGCGGGCTTCATTGCGGACCCAATTGGATTCAACGCTGGTTTCTGACCACAGCACCATTACGCCCGATGCCGCCTCAATCTCAGCCTCAATCTTGCGGTCAAAATTATCGCCTGCATCGATCCCGGCATCGAACCAAATGTCGAGTTTCAGCGCCTCAAGCGCGTCGCGGATTTGAATGCAGCGCGGCCGGTCGGCCCGTGCGTAGCTTATGAATAGATCGGCCAATGTGCATCCCCCATGCCTTGCGCGGTAAGACTACGCCTTGGCACGCATCGGAGCAAGCAGCGCAAAAAATTGACGCAAATGTGCAAGCGCATGAATGAATCCGGGCCAAGTTTAGGAAATTCAGCCTCTTGTCAGCCAAGCGGCCATAGGGCAGCAATCACTTATGCAAAAAATCACTTCCAGCGCGCTTGCGCTCCTCACGGCAACCGCCCTTGCCACTGGCACCCTTTTCGCATCGCCATTGGCGGCAGAGGAACAATCCCCTGAAACGACCGCTAAATTGCCAGAAAAAGCGCTTTGGGCATTTGATAGCAGCGATATTCCGGTTGATCCCGATTACACATTCGGCGTGCTGCCCAATGGCATGCGCTATATCCTGCGCGAAAATGACACGCCAGAGGGGCAAGCGCTTGTTCGCCTTCATATCGGGTCAGGGTCGCTTGATGAGACAGACAGCGAGCTGGGCCTTGCGCATTATCTGGAACATATGGCGTTTAACGGCACGACCAATGTGCCAGAGGGCGAAATGATCGCTCTGCTCGAACGCGAAGGGCTGGCATTTGGCGCGGATACCAATGCCTCCACCGGTTTTGAGGCGACGACATACAAACTCAACATGCCGCGCAATGATGAAGCCCTGCTCGACACGGTGCTGATGATTATGCGCGAAACCGCCAGCGAAATGACGATTAGCGAGGAAGCGGTCGAACGCGAACGCGGCGTCATTCTGGCTGAGCGCCGCGACCGCCGCAATTTTGCTTACCGGAATCTGGAAGACAATCTGGAGTTCTCAACCCCCGGCGCGCGCTATAATGAACGTTTGCCCATCGGCACTTTGGAGATTTTGGAGAAGGCGACAGCGGCCGACCTTCGCGGGTTTTACGAACGCACATACGTGCCCAAAAATGCGACCCTAATCATCGTTGGCGATTACCCGGTGAAGGTCATGAAGACCGCGCTGGAAAAGCACTTTGCCAGCTGGGAAAGCCCTGCCCCCGCCCCTGCTGATCCGGTGACGGGTCCGATTGAGATAGACCGCAAGGGTGAGACCGATATTTACACTGACCTGGCTTTGTCAGAGCGCGTTCAAGTCTGGCGCTATGGCAAGTGGCAGGACCGGCCCGACAGCATTCAAACACGCCGCGATGCGATCCAGCGTCAGGTCGGTTATGCTATCATCAACCGCCGCCTTGCCAAACTCGCCCGCGGCGAAAGCGCACCGTTCCGCAGTGCAGGTTTTGGCGCAAGCGATCTGTTTGAGGATGCGCGGCAAACCAATCTTGTCATCAATTCTGCCGATGGTGAATGGGAAAAAGGGCTGACCGCCGCCACGCTGGAATTGCGCAAAGCGATGCAGTTTGGCTTTTCCGATGCAGAGGTTTCTGAACAAGTCGCCCGCATCCGTGCATCGATAGAGGCAAGCGCGCGTTCCGCCGACACGCGCACCAATGGCGCATTGCTGGGCGGCGCAATTGTGCTGATTGAGCAAGAGCGCGTACCCTCTACTCCGCAAAGCTCGCTTGAACGGTTTGAGACCATTGCAGGTCAAATTACTAAGGATAGCGCCCTTGCCGCTGTCATGGCTGATGCCACGCCGCTTTACGATCCGTTGATCCGCTTTACCGGACGCACTGCACCGGTAGGAGGCGCGGATGCACTGCGCGGCGCGTGGAATGCGGCAAAGGCCATGCCGATCACTGCACCTGAATTCACTGAAACGGCAGCATTTGGCTACACGGATTTTGGACCGGCTGGCGAAATTGTAGCTGATAAGAAAGAAGACAAGCTTGGCCTGCGCGCCATCCGTTTTGCCAATGGTGTCAGCCTGACGCTGAAGAAAACCGATATTCGCGAAGATCAAATCCGCTACCGCATGGGCATTGATGGCGGGCAATTGCTGAACACAGTGGACGACCCGCTGGTCACCGCACTGGTCGGAAATCTGGCTGCTGGCGGATTGGGTAAACATAGCCAGGATGAGCTGGCGACTATCCTTGCGGGAAAACGCGTTTCTGCCGACATTGGAGCAAGCGCAGACCGTTTCACCATGTCTGGTTCCACCATTCCGCAGGATTTAGCGCTGCAAATGCAATTGCTTGCCGCGGCTATCACTGATCCGGGCTACCGTAAGGAAGCAGAGGAACGCTACGCCAAAAGCATCGACAATTTCTTTGCCAATCTGGATGCGACACCGGGCCGCGTGCTCAGCAATGCATTGGGCGGGATTTTGTCAGACAATGATCCGCGTTTTACCCTGCAAAGCAAGGAAGCCTATCAAGCGCTATCCTTTGCCAAGCTGAAAGAAGATATCGGCGACCGGCTGGACAGTGGCGCGATTGAAATTGCGCTGGTGGGCGATCTGGATGAAGATGCAGCGACCGCCGCCGTTGCCAGCACATTGGGGGCCTTGCCCGCCCGCGAACCATATTTTGTCCGCCGCGAAGATGCGCGTGTCCGCAGTTTCACCGACAATCGCGGCACGCGCACTCTGGAACATGCCGGTGAGCCTGATCAAGCACTAATACGCATGTCATGGCCGACAACTGATGATGCAGATCTGACCGAGGCTTTGCGCCTCAGCCTGCTTGGCCGCGTTGTGCGGATCAAATTGCAGGAACAATTGCGTGAAGATTTGGGCCAAGCCTATTCGCCGTCCGCCAACTCTTCCACATCGCGGATTTACCCCGGTTACGGCACATTCAATCTGGCGGCATCGGTTGATGTGAAAGAGGTTGAGCCAACCCGCGCTGCTATCGCTGCCATGCTGACAAATCTGGTGGCTGAGCCATTGGACGAGGATACTTTAAACCGTGCGCGCAAACCGGCGCTAGAGAGCTATGATAATGCGCTGAAGTCGCTTGGCGGCTGGATGGGCCTTGCGGACCGTGCGCAAAGCGAAGAAGACCGGCTCGACCGGTTCTTTGAGGCGCCCGATATCCTCAAAGCCTTTACCGGCGCAGATATGCAGGCGGCGGCGATGAAATATCTGGCTAAGGATGATGCGGTGGAAGTGATCGTTACGCCGAAAAAGCCTGATGTGGCAGAACCGGCTGAACCTGCCGACACAATCAAACCCAGCGCGCCGCCAATTATGGGTGAATAGCGCAGCTTGCCGCATTGCGCGGCGCGGTCTGCGCGTTATAGGACACTCCTGATCCAAGCTAAGGTGAAGCGCCCATGAAAGTCCGTATCCTGATCAATCTCAAACCCGGCGTGCTCGACCCGCAAGGCCGCGCTGTGCACCACAGTCTAGAGGGCTTGGGTTTCGAAGGCGTAGAGGATGTGCGCATTGGGCGCATGATCGAGCTCGATGTGGCCGATAATACCAGCGATGCGGCATTGGATGACATGTGCCAAAAGCTCCTCGCCAATATGGTGATCGAGAATTATGCGATTGAAAAATTGGATCAGGTGGAGCCGGCCTGATGGCTTTCAAATCCGCCGTCATCACCTTTCCCGGATCAAACTGTGACCGCGATATGGCGGTTGCTCTGGAACAAATATCTGGCACTGCGCCAATCCGCGTTTGGCACGGGGATAGCGGACTGCCCGATGGGCTTGATTTCATCGCCCTGCCTGGCGGTTTTTCCTATGGCGACTACCTGCGTTCAGGCGCGATGGCGGCGAATAGCCCAGTGATGCGCTCGGTCGCCGCAGCTGCCGCCAAAGGCGTACCAGTGCTTGGCGTGTGCAATGGCTTTCAAATCCTGACCGAAAGCGGTCTGCTTCCCGGCACTTTGATGCGCAACACAAGTCAAAACTACATCTGCCGCACGGTTCCTTTGAAAGTTGAACACACCGGCACTGTGTTCACCGGAGCCTATGAAGCCGGTGAGACAATCAATATCCCCATTGCGCATCATGATGGCAATTACTTCGCTGATGAAGACACGCTTGACGAGTTAGAAGGCGAAGGCCGCGTGGTCTTCCGCTACTTTGAGCCCGTAAACGGATCACAGCGCGATATCGCCGGTATCACCAATGCGGCGGGCAATGTGCTGGGCATGATGCCGCATCCAGAGCGCGCGATTGAGCAGGCGCATGGCGGCAGTGATGGTAAGCGTTTGTTTGAAAATGCGATTGCAGCCCTAGTCTCTGCTTGAGACCTTGAGCGGCCTAGACTTACGCTCTGCGCAAATCGCTCTTGCGCTTAAAAATCAGCTTTGCATCAGCCGCCGACATTGGCCGTCCAAAGTAATATCCTTGGATCTTGTCGCAACCTAGATCGCGAATAAGCTCCGCTTCCTCTGCTGTCTCAACACCTTCAGCAGTGGTTGTCAGCTCTAGGCTTTGTGCCATGGCGACAACTGCGCGGATAATCGCAATACTCTCAGCTACACCTTGCGCTGCCCCTTGAACAAAGGTGCGGTCGACTTTGATGGTTGAGAATTGCAGCTTGCGCAGATAGCCAAGCGAGGAATAGCCCGTACCAAAGTCATCCAGTGCCACGCTGCAACCCAGCGCCATCACTTGTTCCAGCGCCGCGCGCGCAACGCTGGCATCGCGCAAGAAAATGCTCTCGGTCACTTCAACCTCAAGCCGTTCTGGACGCAGGCCGCTTTCCGCAAGCACTGCCACCACTTCATCGGCAAAGCCCGGCTCTAGCAGCTGTTCAGGCGACACGTTGACGTTCACCTTCACATGGCTGGGCCAATTGACCGCTTCCATACAGGCTTGCCGCAAAACCCATTTACCAATGGGAACAATCAGACGTGTTTCTTCTGCCAAAGGCACAAATTTGCCCGGACTGACAAAGCCGTGTTCCTTGCTATTCCACCGCAAGAGCGCTTCGAAACTGACGATATTTTCGTCTTTGGCACCGACCACGGGCTGGTAATGCAGCAACATTTCTTCGCCGCCCAATGCGCCGCGTAAAGCCGCCTCTAACTGCCTGCGCTCATCAGCCGATGCATGCAGGAACGGTTCAAATGCGAAATGCTCGCCGCCGCCTTCGTCTTTAGAACGATACAGTGCAAGGTCGGCATTGCGCATCAATTCTTCTACCGAATTGCCATCGCGCGGTCCGACAGCCGAGCCGACGCTGGCACCAACATAAAGCGTGTGGTGATCCACCTTATAGGGCTCAGACAATTGGTCGATCACTTGGCGCGCAACACGTTCGACAACTTCGCGTTCGGTTGCATCGCGGATCACAATCGCAAATTCATCTCCGCCTAACCGGCCGCAGAAATAGCTGTCACCAGCAATCCTTTCGAGCCGGCTGGAAACTTGCGCCAGCAATTGGTCGCCGACCATATGACCAAGCGAATCGTTGACCGCCTTAAACCGGTCAAGATCGACCATCAGAAACGCACAGCGCGTGCGCCATTGTTCCGCATAACGCAGCGCTTCGCCAAGCGTCTCATGCACTTGCAAGCGGTTAGGTAGCGAAGTGAGTGTATCGTAGCGCGCCAAATATTCGATTTTGTCAGACGTTTCACGCTGTTCAGTAACATCAGAGCCAACACCGCGGAAACCGGTAAAGGTGCCGCGCTCATCCAGAATTGGCGTGCCTGAAAGCTCCCACCAGCGCTGCTTACCCTTGATCGTAACATTCACGATCTGGTTGGAGAAACTGCGGCGATGTTTAAGCTGTTCGGCAAGGTCGTGAAGGCTGGAGGCAAATTTGCCCGTTTCCCAACTGTCTCCTGCAATCAGTTCGAGCAGCGGCATCCCTTCGACTTCAGATTGATCCTGACCGAGCGCATAAGCAAAGCGCGGCGAGATTGAACGCACGCGGCGCGCCGTGTCGATCTGCCACAGCCAATCCGCTTCGTTCTCTTCAAACTCGCGCAGCAGGAGCGAAACAACCTCGTCTTTTTCCGCCGCACCATGTTCAACGATCCGCGCGCTGAAATTGGCGCGTGCGCTTTCTAAAGCACCGATCAGTGTCACGATCACAAACAGCAGCACAATCCCGGCAAGCGTATATTGCTCTTGCAGAATAAACCCTCCGCTCGCAGCAGCACCGATCATCAAGGTGAACACTACCGTGCCGAGAGGTGTAAAAGTCAGTATCAGCGCGGATCCGGCGATCAGCACCGCGACGACGGCCCATAACGAAAGCTGTTCAAATCCAGTGCCGAGCGGAGCAAACCCAAGCAGAGCGACGGACCACAGCAGACCAGAAAAGACCGGCCGTCTTAGTTCTCGAGATAATTGAATCTTAGCAGTGCTAGCCTTCAGTTCTTCGGCCATTCGGCGGGCCTGAAACACGCCGTGAATATGGATTGCAACTAGCGTAGCGAGCCAAAGACCAAGCAACGGCCAAGCGATGTACTCCATGTAAAGAAACACTGTGAGAGCGCCAGCTGCGACTTGACCGAAAAGCGAGTGAAAAGAGAACCTCGCAATCGATGAAATTTGTAATGCTCGCAACTGTGCAGCTGGCCCGTCTGACACATCCTTAATCCCAAGGATGGCCGAGAGCGGCAAAACGTCCTGCGTCTCAGTAAGGTTGCTGTCGTAGTTGCTCACGCGAGCGCCATAACCCAGCAAAGGTTATCGCGGGGTAAAGCATAGCGAGCTTTTCGAGAAAAAAGTTACGGCAGCGCCTGCCTATTTGTCGCTTATCGAAGCGACGTTCTTTTCCCAGTTCCGGCCATCGAACGCAAAAGATGTAGCGTTCAAACCGTGATCATCATCCAAACAATTGAAGTTAACGCTCCAGCATTCCGGGTGAGAACGCGGCTGGTAAAAGCTCTTTATCCCGCAGTTCTTGCAGAAAAGATGCTCCGCCTGCTCGCTGCCATAGCGGTAGCTGGAAAGCAGTTCTTGACCGGAATTTAGAGTGAATTTGTCATGCAAGACATTCAGATGAAGGTAGCCAGTTTTCGCGCAAATCGTGCAATTGCAATCAATTAGCTCGCGGGATTGCTCTGTTTCAATTGTGAAACGCACACCGCCGCAGTGGCATCCCCCCTGAACCTGCATCAGCACTTGCATCAACCGATCACTCAACCGTTACAGATTTCGCCAAATTGCGCGGCTGATCCACATCAGTGCCTTTCACAACGGCCACATGATAGGCAAGCAATTGCACTGGCACGGAATAGACAAGCGGTGCGATCAGCGGGTGAACTTTGGGCATTTCGATAGTCGCAATGCAACCTTCGCTCGCCAGAGCCAAGCCTTCTGCATCAGAGATCAAGACAACTTGCCCGCCGCGTGCCCGTACCTCTTCCATATTGGAGACAGTCTTTTCAAAAAGCGGCCCAGATGGCGCCAGAACGATCACCGGCACATCTTCATCAATCAGCGCAATCGGCCCATGCTTCATCTCACCCGACGCATAACCTTCGGCATGTATATAGCTGATTTCTTTCAGTTTTAGCGCGCCCTCCATGGCGAGCGGATAATCTTGTCCGCGCCCCAGATAAAGCACATCACGGGCCGGCGCGATCAAATGCGCCATGCTGGCAATGTCTTCATCGTGGTCAAGCGCAGCGTTAAGAGCCGCTGGCGCTTCTAACAAATGTTTGACCACTTCCTGCTCTTCTTCGCGGCTCATATAGCCTTTTTTCACGGCCATATGCGCAGCCAAAGCGGCCAGCACAGCCAGCTGGCAAGTGAACGCTTTGGTAGAGGCAACACCAATTTCTGGGCCTGCATGGGTTGGCAGCAGCAAGTCTGCTTCGCGCGCCATGGAACTGGTCGGCACGTTCACGACAACACCAATGACCTGACCGTTTTCTTTGCAGTGGCGCAGCGCGGCAAGCGTGTCCGCCGTCTCTCCGCTTTGCGAGATAAACAGCGCTAGGCCGCCATCTTCCAAAACAGGTTCGCGGTAACGAAATTCGGATGCGAAATCCAAATCCACCGGCACACGCGCAAATTGTTCAAACCAATATTTGGCGACCATGGCGGCGTAATAGGATGTGCCGCAGGCGACGATGGTAATGCGTTTAATCTGCGAAATGTCGAAATCAAATTGCGGCAGAGCCACAGAATTGTCCGATTGGCGCAGGTAAGAGCCAAGCGTTTGCGCGACCACGGTCGGCTGTTCAAAAATCTCTTTCTGCATGAAGTGGCGATAATTGCCTTTTTCCACCGCAGCAGCCGATGCGCCGGATGATTGCACTTCGCGGGTTACTTCATTGTTTTCTGCATCATAGATGGTCGCGCTGCCTTTGGTGATGACGACCCAATCGCCTTCTTCCAAATAGGCAATTTTTTGAGTGAGCGGCGCGAGCGCAAGCGCATCTGAGCCGAGGAACATCTCTCCGTCGCCATATCCGACGACCAACGGCGAACCCAGCCGCGCTCCGATCAGCATGTCCGGGTGGCTTTTAAACGCAATCGCCAGTGCAAATGCACCGCGCAAGCTCGGCAAAACTTCGCGCACGGCATCCTCAGGACTAGCACCTGCTTCAACCTTGCTTGAGATTAAGTGCGCGACAACCTCTGTATCGGTTTCGCTTTCAAAAGTGCGCCCTTGGCCCGACAATTCTTCGCGAAGAGGGCGGAAGTTTTCGATGATGCCATTGTGCACCAATGCCACTTCGCTGGTTGCATGCGGGTGCGCATTGCTGGACGTTGGTGCGCCGTGAGTGGCCCAGCGTGTGTGGGCAATCCCGATCAAACCATCAGCCGGATCGTTTTTCAGCACCTCGACCAGATTGGCGAGCTTACCCTCTGCCCGGCGGCGGACAAGATTTCCGCCATCAATGGTGCAAATACCGGAGCTGTCATAGCCGCGATATTCCATCCGTTTCAAACCATCGACCAGACGTTCTGCAACCGGTGCATCGCCGACAATGCCAATAATTCCGCACATTTCATTCGCCCCAATTCGGTAAGGTTTCAGCCGCCATAGCGCCGTGTTCGTGAATATCTTATTGCTCTTAGCGAGAAAAATCGCGTCCTTAAACGCTCTTTACATTACGCGCGGGCTTTGGCCTCTTCAGCGATGTTGTGCCGCCATAGGAAAAGCCCGGCCCCGATAATGATGGCTGCCCCGCAAATCGTGAGCGCATCAGGGACATCATCAAAGAACGCCCAGCCCAAGACAGTCACAACCAGCATTTGCACATAAGTCGCCGGTGCAACTTGCGCGGCCCCTGCCCGCATCGTTCCCATAAATGCCAACCAATGCGCGGTGCTGGCGGTGACCGCAACCACTGCGCAGCGCGCGACAATATCCCAGCTGGGCGCGCCGAATGTGAAGTTTTCAATGCCAAACCCGCGCCCGATAATAGCGACGCCGATCAGAATGACGCTGGCAATGATCGCCACGAAAACTTGCATGGAAAGCGCGCTGCCTTGTCCTGCTGCTTTCCGGTTAAGCACCACCATCATCGCGAAGAAAAAGGCGGAAATGACCGGCAAAATCGCTGGCCACCCCAATGCGGCGAGATTGGGACGAAGAACCAAAACCACCCCGCCCAATGCAACGCTCGAGGCGATCCATGCTGGCAGGCGCACTCTCTCGCCCAATATCGGCCCGCTCAATATGGCGGTTAGGATTGGCGCAAGGAAAGCAATCGCCATCGCATCAGCCAGCGGCATCAGGTAAATCGCGGAAAAGAAGCACAGCGATGCGGCAGCCAAACATACGCCGCGGGCGATTTGCAACGCTGGATTGCTGGGCCGAAAGCCCGCTGCGCCTTCTTTATGATACAAGAAAGCAGACAATGCCGCTGCGCCAATAGTGAAGCGCAGGATTGCGACCCCCAAAGCGGGATAAGCGCCCGCCATCCCCTTAATCACAGCATCGCCCACCGAAAGGATAGCAAAGCCGGTCACAGCATAAAGAAGGCCCGCACGGGCAGATTGTTCCAAAGCGCTGCGTCTTTCAAAAGGAGTGGAGTAAGTCATGCCCACTAGGCGCGTCGCACCTTCAAAAGCAAGCGCTGCAAATCCGCTTTGTCACTTATGGTTTACGGTTCCTTAATTCCCTCCCTTCAAAAGGCTGATGAATACCGAGGGAAGCCGCGAAATTCTTATGACCAAATTGATCATCCAAATCCCCTGCTTGAACGAAGCGGACAGTCTGCCTGCGACAATTGCGAAATTGCCGCGCAGCATTCCGGGTGTTGATGTGATTGAACTGCTGATTATCGATGATGGCAGCAGCGATGATACCGCCGGTGTGGCGACCCGTTGGGGCGTGCAGCACATCGTAACCCACCGCCGCAATCAAGGCTTAGCCGCAGCTTTCCAAAACGGTGTGCGCCGCGCGCTGGCAGAGGGTGCAGACATTATCGTCAACACTGATGCTGATGGGCAGTATGAGGGCGAAGACATCGCAAAACTCGTCGCGCCGGTTTTGGCCGGTGAAGCCGATATTGTCGTGGGTGACCGCGGCGTGGCTGACAATGCTCATTTTGGCCCGTTCAAACGCAAATTGCAGCGGCTTGGCAGCTTTATCGTGCGCAGGCTTTCCGGGACTGAAATCACTGATGCGGTTAGCGGATTTCGCGCATTTAGCCGTGATGCAGCACAGCGACTGACGATCACGACCGAATTTAGCTACACCACCGATATGCTGATCCAAGCAGGACGCAAACGCATGGCAGTTATCGGCGTGCCCATCCGCACCCATGCGACATTGCGCCCATCGCGCCTGTTCACTTCAATCCCGAACTTCATCATGAACCAAGGCGTCACAATGGCGCGCGCTTATACAACCTATAAGCCTTTGCGAGCATTTGTTGGTGCTGGAATGGTGATTGCAGCACTGGGCGCATTACCGATATTGCGCTTTGTGTGGTTTTATCTGACGGGCAATGGCGATGGGCACATCCAATCGCTGGTTATCGGCAGCGCTTTATTGGTTGTCGGCGTATTGCTCGGCATATTAGGCGTGCTGGCTGATCTAGTAGCCTCCAACCGCAAGCTGATAGAGGCAAACTTGCTGGAAATGCGGCAATTGCGCGACAAGCTTGAGGCGCAAGATGCAGCGGATGCTGATACGCTTTCGGATGAGCAATCAGTCGCCCCGCGCAAAGCAAGCTAAGCGTCCAAAGTGGCCACAACCTTCCCTTCCTCTGAAATTCAGCCGGGCAAAGAGACGCGGCCATTTGCGTTTATGCGCAGCGAGGCTTTCTTGCCTGCGCTTGCCGCCGCATTCATTTTTACCCTGCAAGTGCATTTGGCACTGACCCGCTCGATCAATTGGGATGAATTTCACTTCCTTGGTCAGCTGCATAATTTCACGCGCGGTGAGCTAACCTTACCGATGCAGACTTTGCATGTGCGTATGTTCGCTTGGCTGGCCCCGCTCGACATGGCAGGTGTAGATCAAATCCGTATTGCGCGCCTATTTATGCTGGCAGCAGAAGGCGTTACCTGCGGCGCAATTGTGATGATTGCGCGGCGTTTTGTCAGCCTGCCTTTTGCGATTATGTGCGCGCTTGCTTACCTGTCAGCGGGATATGTGATGCAGCATGGATGGTCTTTCCGCACCGATCCGATGGCAACTGCACTTTCGATGAGCGCTCTGGCAATTCTTGCCCGCAGCAGATTTAGCTTGGGCGCGATCGCCGTCTTTGCATTGCTGATGGGCACAGCCTTTATGGTGACGATTAAGATCGTGCTGTTCGCCCCAGCCTTTGCCGGAATTGCTTGGCTGCGCTGGTCAGAAGATCAGTTCACTATCCGCCGCGCGGTGCAAATCGCGGCTGGACCAATCGCAGCAATGGCTGTCGCCGCAGCGCTGTTTGCATGGCACAGCCTGGGCCTTGCACCTGCTGGTGAAGCAGCCAAGCTGGTTAGCCATTCTGGCGAAAGCATGTTCAGCCTGGGCGGTTCACCGAACCTGCGCTACTTCGTCTATGCATTGGGCACTGCCATCCCCCTGACCTTGGCATTGGCGATCCTGCCTGTTGCAATAGGCCAGCAAACAAAGATCAACTCAGCGGAGAAAATCGCCCTTGCCGGTATGACCGCGATGATCGTTACACCGCTATATTACATCAACACTTTCCCATATTTCTTTGCGTTCATGCTGGCACCGATTGCTGCTGCTCTTGGCGTTGCAATGCAGGTTTTGTCAGACCGTTATGGGCGCAGGCTGTTAATCGCAGTGATGGCCGGATGGGCCGCATTCATCTGGGTAGGCGACGGTGAAAGCGAGCTGGATAAGCAGCGCACGATCCAAATGGCTGCCAATCAGATGTTTACAGAGCCGGTGAACTATCTCGACTTTCCGGGCTATTTGCCGCGTCACCGAAAGGCGAATTTCTTCCTCACCGGATGGGGCTTGCGCAATTACGTCACTGGCAATCGGCCAAAATTCACCGAGATACTTAGCGAAAAGCCGATCCCAATGCTGGCGGCAATTGATCCTGAACGCAATCCAAGCCTGCTCAGCGCGATGACAGACATTCCGCGCGGGTTTGAATTTTTTCCTGAGGATCTCAAAGCGCTTAAAACAACCTACCGGCAATTGTGGGGCCCGCTTTATGTTGCGGGAGTTGAGCTTACGGCAGGCGAAACCCGCGAATGGCGCGTTTGGGTACCGGGCACTTACACTGCGGATGCAGCGATTACCGTCAATGGCACCTCTTATGCAAAGGGTGACTATGTCGACCTAAAGCGCGGCAAGGTTTCGCTGATTGCTCCGGCTGATAAAACAACCGGACTAATCTGGGGCAAGGATACCAAAGCGCCCGATATACCTGTTCCGCAGCGCCCCTATTGGACGGATTTTTAAAGGTGGCAAAAGCAGTGCAAATGCCATCTTTTCTTGTCTCTCTTAGCCAGTGGGCAAAGCGCGCAAAGGCTCCGCTGGCACGGTTCCGCATACCTATTTTGATTCTGGCAGCTATCGCCTTCGTTATTGGCATGATCTGGTCAATCAGCGCTTTAGGTTTGAAATGGAGCGATGTTGCGCTTGCCCCAATTGCTTTGCTCGCATTGGTTATTGCCCCGCTTTCGGTCGCTTATAGCGCGGTCAACATGCAGCTAATGGGCAAAGCGATCGGAACAAAAATTGGATTTCTGTACGGCGCGCAGATAAGCGCTTTTGCCCAAATCGCAGAACTGCTTCCTATTCCCGGTGGCGCGATTGTCCGCACAGCAGCCCTGATGAAAAGCGGCGGCAAAACAGGTAATAGCGCAGGGCTTGTTGTGGCATTTGCGCTGCTGTGGATTGCATGCGCAGCCGCCGGGTGCGGCTTGGCTTTGCTCCATATCAGCCCTGCCGCATATGCGCCGCTAATCGGCGGTGTTACGCTGATCGCAGGGATTGTTCTTTGGCTCGGCACGTCCTTTGGATGGGCCATCGCGATTAGCGCGCTTTTTTTGCGGATTTTGGGTTTATCGATTGTTAGCCTGCGAGTGATCGTAGCCTTTGCTGTCATTGGCATCGCCGTTGGCGCGCAAGATGCACTGGCGTTTGCTTTCGCCCTGATACTAGGATCGGCCGCGTCGATAGTGCCTGCCGGACTTGGCATTGGTGAAGGCCTGTCCGCGCTAATGGCTGGGGCTGTCGAAGTTGATCCAGCCGCCGCATTTATCGCTGCTGCGATCGGCCGCTTGGTTGGGCTAGCTGTAAATATGTGTGCAGCGCTTTGGTTCAGCACCTTTCCCATGCACTCGGCAAGCATTAGTGATCCCAAGCAATGAGCAACAACGCATCACGCAATTATGATCTCAACGGCTTGGTACGGATCGCTTTGGAAGCCGCGCCTCGCTACTGCGCGTATTTCGACAATGAGTATCAGCGTATTTCAAGCGATCATCTGGCCGATGGCGCACCGATTGTGACGCTCAAAATAGTGGATCAATTGCAGCACGAAAATGCCCGCGAGATTCATTACAAGGGTCTCTTCCGGTTTCGCTTTGCCGCCTATGAATTGGATACATCAAATCCGGTAATTGAATTTGAAAGCCATTGGCTCGACAGGTTTTATACCACTGCTGTTGGCGCATTTGTCCAAGGGCAGTTGTTGGAGCCGATTATCTACCTCATCCTCCTGCGCGCAGATATCCTCTTCATGCACGCTGCGGGTGTCTCCAAGGATGGAAAAGGCTTTGTATTCCCAGCACATGGAGGGACCGGCAAAACGACCTTGTCTCTCGCCCTTATGCGGATGGGATTTGATCTGATGGGCGATGATTTGATGATGGTTGAGGCAAAGACCGGCATCGTTCATCCTTACGCGCGGCCATTGCATCTGTTCACCTATAATTTGAAATCGCTAAAAGTGCCGCTGAATGTGCGTGCAGCTATCTTCCTTAAAGATGTGATCCGCACAGGCATCGCAATAACCACTGGCAAAAAATTCCTTATCTCTACGCGCGCGCATGCTGACGAATTCATGGATGTAAAGATGGGCCTCCCTTCGCAGCTAGAAGCTATCGTGTTTTTGAAGCGCGAAGGCGAAGAGGAATCTTTCGATCTGTCCAATGCAGATGCAATGAACACTGCCGCTGCGATGGTGGTCAAATCGGCTGATTTGAATGACAGCCTAGCAGAGCACTTTGGGATCGAAACCGAAATTGCCGAACTTGAACTGAGCGTGGTCAAGACAGTCTTGCAAAACGTAGATACAATGGCCGCAATAAACGCGCGCCAGATGACCGATGATACAGACCGCGCCAAATTCGCGGTGGATTTTTTGGGGCATAAGGCGGCCGTTTTCAATGAAAGCTAAAGCAGATTGGCGTCCGACTAAGTACCGGCAACGCGGGGGAACTTGGGCAACCTCGACCAGTTCAGCTGACCTGTCGCCGGCCAGCACCATCTCTGCGACATTGGCGATGAAACGCACTCTCATAGCCTTAAAACATCATGCGCGCGGTGATTTGGCTGATTTTGGCTGCGGCACTGCGCCTTTCTACGGAGAGTATAGCAGGCTGGCAGACAGCGTGTGCTGGATCGATTGGCCATCATCGCCGCATGAAACGCAGCATCTTGATGTTGTCGCTGATCTTAATCAGCCGGTCGACCTTCCCGCCGATCAGTTCGACACAATTTTCACATCCAGCGTGCTCGAACACATTTGGAAGCATGATGTGTTTTGGGATGAGATGACCCGTACGTTGCGCCCAGACGGCAAGATTATTCTCATCGTGCCGTTCCTTTACTGGCTGCACGAGGAACCGCATGATTACTTCCGTTGGACCCGCCATGCGCTAACCAAGGCATGCGAAGAACGCAGTCTAAATGTGGTCGAACTTGAGCCATATGGCGGCGGCGCCGATGTGCTGGTCGATCTTACGGTTCGCGCGCTTGCTGCTGTTAGTTTGCGGCTGGCAAAGCTGGTCGGGCGACCAATGGCACGCTTGCTAAGTCACGCTTCTATCCGATCAAGGGGGCAGAACGCGAAGGAGAAGCTGCCGCTCGGCTATGTGCTCGTCGCGCAAAAGCCGGCTAAAAACTAGACGCTATACGCGACTAGAGAGCGACTGCTCGATTGGTTTGAGATATTCCTCGATCAAATTTTCCCAAAGGTAACGCTCTAGCACGCGGGCTGCGCCCTTCGCCGAGCCGGGCGCCCTCTCAAGAAGTTGCCTCAACCCTTCAGCCAACCCATCAATGTCTGCTGGATTTGCAACGAAAACCACATCATTTTGAATATCGGGCCATTCGGGCAATAATTCGATGTTGGTGTCACGCGAGGCAAGAACTGGCTGACCGCGCATCAAAGCCTCTAATAGCGCTACAGGCATTCCTTCTACATCGCCATCAATGGCCCGAGCCGGAAAGGCAAACCTTTCGCAGCTCGCCAGAAAAGCTTCCTTGTTATCGCCGCTCAAAAAACCGGGAAAGTTAACATCTGAATTGCCCACAAGTGCGCGCAGATCAGCCGCATCTTCACCATCCCCCGCGATTGCAATTTTCGGCAAAACACCCTCGCTTGCCAATTGCTCTGCCGCCGCAATGAGCAAGTCTAAGCCTTTCTTGCGGGACAATCGGCCAATGGTTCCGATTTGCGCCCCTTTGCCTTGCTCATCTGCCGATTGGAGCTGCGCCACCCCCATTGGAAGGACGCAGCTTTTCGATTCGAACGCCGCATGCTCCGCCTCTTCCAAAAAACTCTTAGCGATGCCCAACTGATCCGAATTCACAGCAAAAAATCGCAAGGCGCCGCGTAGCAATCCAGAAAGCTTTTTGCGGCCCAATGATCCAAACTTATCAAAAACAGTGAGGTCAGAGGAATGCGTTTGCAAGATATAGGGCACACCGGATTTACGGCTTAACCAAGCTGCGACCAACCCTTGCGGCATCACCCAATGCGCATAGATCAGGTCATAGTCATTTTGCCTCAACAGCTTTTTGGCCGCGAAAGCTTGGAAGATGATGAAAAAAGGAACCAAGAGCGCAAGCAAGGGATTGCGCAGAATATTTGGAAGAATTGCCGGGTAAGCGAGCTTTTGCAGACCTTCAGGAAGCGCATAGCGAAACCGCTCAATTGTAAGTCTTCCCAACTCTTCCTTACGTGCAATGCCAGCATCATGCGGCGCGAGAATTGTGATTGCAGCGTTCGGACGCGCGGCCAGCCATGCTTCTGCCTGCTCACCAACAAAATTTGCCTGCATATCACCGGCAAATCGCGGCAAAGTTGAGGTGAGCATGAGTATATTCATTGGAGTTGGTTTACCGCAGTCCCGCATCAGGTCCACCAATGACGATGCACAAATGGCAGAGTTTTCCACTTTGATCATTTTCTGGAAATCTTTTGTGACCACCTGATTGGGCAATAGCGACCTGATGAAAGATGCCGCCACACTGCACTCAATTGCCAAAAGTTGAAACGCCGAAACCTTAGGGAAAAAATAAGGTTTCCATTCTATTCACCATTTCTCGAGAGGCATTCTTCGCCATGTGCGCAGAGAGCTTCGAATTAATTTTGCCCTTGGGGACATGAAATGAGCGCATTTGGCAGAAAGCCAGGATCTGGTGGCGGTAAGCCTTCTTTTGGCGTTGCCAAGCCTATGAAGGCTGGCGAGCGTGCGATTACCAAAGACAAGCCGGCCGAGGGTGGTGAGCAATTCCCGCCTTTGCCAGCTGATGAAGCGCCCAAAGCCGCGCCAGCACCAGGACCAGCACCAGCGTCTTCGGGCCCCAAAACGGGCGCAGACGATGCGATGGACCGCCTTACCGAACGCATGAACGCCACCCATGCCACAGAGCATGACCAAGGCGGCTTCGAAGCCAGCGTTCACAAAATCAAAGAACAAGTGTTGCCGCGCTTGCTAGAACGGGTTGATCCCGAAGCAGCTGCGACGCTTTCTAAAGATGAATTGTCTGAAGAATTCCGCCCAATTATCATGGAAGTGCTGGCCGATCTAAAGGTCACGCTGAACCGCCGCGAGCAATTTGCGCTAGAAAAAGTGCTGATTGATGAACTGCTCGGCTTTGGTCCATTGGAAGAATTGCTGGGCGATCCAGACATCTCCGATATTATGGTCAATGGCCCCGACCAGACCTATATTGAGAAAAGCGGCAAACTTGTCATCGCACCGATCCGGTTCCGTGATGAACAGCACCTTTTCCAAATTGCACAGCGGATCGTGAACCAAGTTGGCCGCCGCGTCGACCAAACCACACCGCTTGCCGATGCTCGTTTGAAAGACGGTTCGCGTGTAAACGTGATTGTGCCGCCGCTTTCACTCAAAGGCACTGCGATTTCTATTCGTAAGTTCTCTGAGAAGCCGATTACTCTCGACATGCTCAAAGACTTCGGCTCGATGAGCGAAAAGATGTGTACTGCGCTAAAAGTTGCAGGCGCATGCCGGATGAACATCGTGATCTCGGGCGGTACGGGTTCGGGTAAAACCACTATGCTCAACGCCCTGTCGAAAATGATCGATCCGGGCGAGCGCGTGTTGACGATTGAGGATGCCGCCGAGCTTCGCTTGCAACAGCCACACTGGTTGCCGCTGGAAACGCGTCCGCCTAACCTTGAAGGGCAAGGCGCGATTACCATTGGCGACCTTGTTAAAAACGCCCTTCGTATGCGTCCTGACCGGATTATCCTAGGTGAGATTCGTGGTGCAGAATGTTTCGACCTTTTGGCTGCCATGAACACGGGCCACGATGGTTCTATGTGTACGCTTCACGCCAACAGCCCGCGCGAGTGCCTTGGCCGGATGGAAAACATGATCCTGATGGGGGATATTAAGATCCCTAAGCAGGCGATTTCGACACAGATTGCGGAATCGGTTGACCTGATCGTTCAGGTGAAACGTCTCCGCGATGGTTCACGCCGCACCACTGACATCACCGAGGTGATCGGGATGGAAGGCGATGTGATCGTGACGCAAAATCTCTTCAAATTCGAATATTTGGACGAGAGTGAAGACGGCAAGATCCTTGGCGAGTTCCGCAGTCAGGGTCTTCGCCCTTACACGCTGGAAAAAGCGCGTCAGTACGGGTTTGACCAAGCGTATCTGGAAGCGTGTTTGTAAGGTTAAATCAAACCGCCGATTACTCGGGGTAGCGCAAGCGCAAGCATCCCGCCTCCGATAATCATGCTGCCTAGAAATATCGCAGTCCATGGCATAAAGCCGACCTTTTCCAGCCGTTCGATGCTGCGCCCTTTTGCGCGACGTTTGTCCATAAACAGCGCCGTCAATGCGAGCAGGATAAATCCCGCACCGGTTAAGGCGACCATTTCTGCCTCACTGGCAAAGGTCAATTTGTGAAGCACTTCCATCATCGCCGGTGCATGTAAGCATGCTTGCTTAGCGCTGCAATGCGCCTAAGGCGGATGTCCCATGGATGGTTCCATTGCCCGCCCCCGCCCGTTCCTTGCATTAGGCTTGCGTTTGCTCACGGCATTAACGCTGGCGACGATGGCGATGTTGCTCAAATTGGGCAGTGAGCAAGGCGTCCATCTGTTCGAATTGATATTTTGGCGCCAAGCAATCACTCTGTTTGTGATCGGCGCGATTTTATGGGCTGGCGGCAGGCTGGCTAGCGTTAAGACTAAGCGGATCGGCGCGCATGCAAAGCGCGCGATTTACGGTATTACGGGCATGTGTTTCGTCTATGGCGCGGTGATCCTTCTTCCCTTGGCAGAGGCGACCACGATCAGTTTTACTACACCGTTTTTCGCGGTCATGCTGGCGGTGATATTCTTCAAAGAGAAAGTCGGCCTGTACCGCTGGTCTGCCGTGATTTTGGGCTTTGTGGGCGTATTGGTGATCGTTCAGCCAGCCAGCCTTGCGATTGATCCGGTGGGCCTCGTCGTCGGACTAGTCGCGGCATTTCTGGTCGCGCTGATCTCTTTCCAAATTCAAGACCTCAACAATACTGAAACTCCGTGGAGCATCGTGTTTTGGTTCACCGCGCTGACTACGCCATTGGTCGCGCTCACCCTGCCCTTTGTCGCATCGAGTCATACAGCAGAGGTTTGGGCGATCATTGTTGCTATGTCGCTGAGCGGCGCAGTGGCGCAAATGCTGCTGACAACATCGCTGCGATTTGGATCAGCAGCGGTGATTATCGTGATCGATTACACAGCTTTGCTTTGGGCAACGATTTACGGTTGGACAGTGTTTGAAGAATTGCCATCAACTACAGTTTGGTATGGCGCGCCGCTGATTATCGGTGCAGGATTGATCATTACTTGGCGCGAGTATGTAATCAAAAATAAGGTCAAGCCGCATTCATCTGAGCCGGCTTAGCCTGCGCATTCAATAAAGGAGCACATCCATGTTTAAAAAATTGCTGCTCGCCTCCACCCTAGCGGCCCTTTCACTGGCCAGCACGGCTTGCAATACAGTCAAAGGTCTTGGCGAAGATATTGAATCGGTTGGCCGCACGGGCGAAGACGTTATCAACTAGGCCGCTGGTTCAGGCGCGCCTGTAAATCAACATCAGGTTATTAGCCGGCATGGCGCAGCGCGATGTCAGGCTGAAACCCGTGCTTGCAGCCAAATCGTTCACCTTTGCCAGATCGCGAATACCCCATTTGGGATTGCGCGAACGCAGACTTTTGTCGAAATCTAGGTTGGAAGGTGCAGGTTCCACGCTATCTTCAAAATAGGGGCCGTAGAGGATCAGCGGCGCACGGGTTTTGAGCAATTTCGCCGCATTCTCAAATAAGCCCGCGGCGGCATCCCATGGGCTGATATGAACCATATTGATGCAGAGAATGGCATCCGCTTGCTCGATTGGCCAAGGCGCGGACTGCGCATCCACCATCAAAGCCTCGCGGACATTGTGACCGCCAAATTCTGCGCGATAGGCAGCGATAGAGGCAAGCGCTTCTGCATCCGGATCGCTGGGTTGCCATTCAAGATGCCGGAACTTTTCGGCGAAGAAAACCACATGTTCGCCGCTGCCGCTCGCGACTTCTAAAACAGTTCCGCTTTCAGGCAGTTCCTCAGCCAGAATGTCCGCGATAGCTTCCCGATTGCGCAGGGTCGCGGGCGCATGACGTTTCATCGAAACCTGCCTAAGCGACCCCGCGTTCCTGCCCTTCCCAATAGGGTGCACGCAATTGGCGGCGTAGGATTTTGCCAGAGGCATTGCGCGGTAATTCAGGGATAATATCAATGGTTTTGGGAACTTTAAACGCAGCGATATTCTCGCGCGTATAGGCAATCACATCATTGGGATCGATATCGTGACCCGGTTTTGCCACGACGCATGCTTTTACTTCTTCGCCCCATTTTTCGCTCGGAATGCCGATCACGGCGACTTCTGCAATGGCAGGATGACCGTAAATCGCGCTTTCCACTTGAGCGGGATAAACATTTTCGCCGCCAGTAATGATCATATCCTTGATCCGGTCTTGGATATAGACATAACCATCTGCGTCCATGATCGCGGCATCGCCAGTGTGCACCCAGCCCTCTGCATCAATGGTGCTGGCGGTGGCATCGGGCAGGTTCCAATAGCCCTCTGTGTTTGACGGCGAGCGAATGCACACCTCGCCAATCTCGCCCAAGGGTAGCTCTTTATTATCCGGCCCGCGAATTTGCGCCTCTACTCCAGGGATTGCTTTGCCCGCAGACCGCATGCGCTCATTGCCTTCTAACGTGTGATCTTCTGGATCAAGCGCGGTGACAGTGCCGGTGGTCTCCGTCATGCCGTAAAGCTGCACAAAACCGGCATTGGGCATGGTTTTCACCGCTTCTTTCAGCAGCTCCAGCGGCATGGGCGCAGCGCCATACATTAAGAATTTCAGTTTGCTGAAGTCTGTTTCGGCAGCTTTCGGATGCTGCACGACCATTTGCAGCGCAGCAGGCACAATGAACAAATGCGTGGCGCCCGCTTCAATCGCTGAAAGCACTCCATCAGGCGTAAATTCTGCATCGACGCGGCAGCGCACCCCGTTTGCAACCGCATTATTGATCAGGCCGGTTCCGCCAATATGCGCGCATGGCATGGCAAACAGCACGCAATCATCAGCCTCATAATGGTTCCAATCCACGCCTGCTTCATTACCGGCAATGCGCAAATGCAGGATATTGCCATTGGACAATTGCACCCCTTTGGGATTGCCGGTGGTGCCGGATGTATAGAGCTGCAGGATCGGATCATCGACGCCGGCAGGCTCAAACTCGCCCGCATCATGATGGGCCAAGGCAGCGCGCGCGGCCCCTTCCCCAATCAATTCTGGCTTGGTTTCAAGGCCGTGAATTACGTCTTTCGCAGTCTGCTCAAATGCCTCGCCAGCAAAGACCAATTTCGCGCCTGTATCACTCAAAATAAATGCAATTTCCGGCGGAGCGAGACGCCAACCAATCGGCACCATGACAATGCCCATACGGGCCGCTGCAAGATAAAGCTGGCAATGCAAGTCAGAGTTTTTGCCCAGCCAAGCGATCCGGTCCCCTTTGACCAGACCGCGTGATTGGAAAAAACCAATTAGCCGCCGTGTAACTGCTTCCAATTCGGTAAAATTGGTAAGACGCCCTTCTTGCTCAATCGCCGGTCCATTGGGGCGTTCTGTGGCCCAATGGTTGATGATTTCATCAAATGTGGTGAAGTCGTGATAGGCATTCTTCGCTGCATTTGCGGGCATTAAACTCTCCATCGGGACGCTTATGGTCCTCTTGGTCAAAGGTTATGCCAAATAGGTGCGGAACTGCAATCCTTTCTGTCTGGACGAGCTATTCCCAGCGGCCTAGCGCGCGAGCGCGCCCTTCGCGGATAGCCAGCCACAGCAGCAGTCCCAGCGGCCCTGCCATCAATGTAAAGAACAATATCGGTGCCTGCAAAATGCGAGAGAACCCTTTGCTATCGGCATCGCGTGCAATCCAAATCCCAACGAACAAATCAAACGCGAGATAATGAATCCAGCCTACGGTCAGGCCGCCATCACTGGCAAACAGCGCGCGGATGCCTTCGATACTGCCAAAATCTAACGGCGCATCAGGCCCGCCATTGTCGAGCAATCCGGTGGTTATTCCGATCAGTCCAATGGAATAGGTCAGGCACAATCCGCCCACGATCAAAAACAGCAGCGCCGATAGAAGCGCGGGCCAGCGCGGCAAAAACACCAGCGCTACCCAAGAAATCAGCGCCAGCAAGTTTGCAGCCCCAAAAATTGCATCCCAGCTCATCGCCTATTCCTCTTCCTCACCAGCTCTATACCATTCGCGCGCCGCGCGTTTGATACTGTCATTATTATGCGCAAATCGCCCGCCAGCCTTGTGACTGACTAGGCCCAAAGCTCCCGCTGCGACTTCTGCACCTTTGATCGAACGCATATCGCGCAAACCGCCCATCATTAAAGGATCAAGAATGGGGCTCAAAATTTTAGCGACCCCCTCGCCTGCGCGGCTATCATCTATTCGGGCACCTTTAAGCAGGCCGGGTTTGAGAATATCGAGCCGTTTGAATTTCAACTTGGCCAAATCTCTTTCGACCTCTGCTTTCACGCGAAGATAGAACGATTTGGAGACGAGATTTGTGCCCACTGAACTCACCACAGCAAAGCGTTCGGTGCCGTGTTCTTTCGCAGCCTCAGCCGTTGCCATAACAAGATCATAGTCAACCGCGCGAAAGGCGTCTTCATCGCGGCCCGCCTGTTTCCAAGTCGTGCCCAAAGCGCAAATCATCGCGTTTGGACGCACATCGGCGATCACCTCGCCCCAGCGCGCCGGATCAGCGACGACCAATTCCATCTTGGCGCCATGTGGCAGAGGAAATTCGCGCCGAGCAATTGCAGTCAGGCGTACGCCTTCGCGGCCCATGGCTTCTTCCATCACCATCCGGCCCACAAGGCCGCTTGCACCGACCAGCGCGATAGACAGCGGTTTAGCGGAATTATCGGAATTACCGGCCATGGAGGCACCTATACATTGCTCAGCCCCGCTGGCACATTCCCATGAAGTGCACGGTATTGCTCGATCGCAAAACGGTCGCTCATTCCCGCGATAAAGTCAGCGATCACGCGCGCGCGCTGAGGCTGCGTATCGGGCAGTTTCATCCGCCATTCTGCCGGCATAGTTTCCGCATCAGCGGCATAGGCAGTGAACAATGCTGCGACCACTTCGCGCGCTTTATCAGCAGCGGCGGCTTGCTCGCTATGCAGATACAGCCGGTCATACATAAACGCCTTGAGTGTGCGTTCCTGCGCCGCCATTCCGGGCGAGAAACCAGAGAGCATACGCCCTGCAGCGCGCACTTCATCAACCGAGGTGAAACCGGTGATCTGCGCGCGCGTATGGGTGAGCACATCATTGACCATCAGGCCAATTTGCCCGCGCACCAATTCACGCAAAAGGCGGTCACGCGGGGCATTGGGATAACTCTTTTCAACGCCGCGCCATTGATCTTTCACAAAGTCCAATTCCAGCAGATCATCCAGTTCAAGGAAACCGGCGCGCAAACCATCATCAATATCGTGATTGTCGTATGCAATATCATCGGCAATGGCCGCCACTTGCGCTTCCAAAGATGCCCACTGCGTCAATTCAAACGGGAAATCAGCGTCCAGCTCGGCCAGTGCCCAGCTCGGCTCTGAAACCGGGCCATTGTGCTTTGCCAGCCCTTCCAGCAAATCCCAAGTTAGGTTCAGCCCGTCATGCAATGGATAGGGGTTTTCGATCCGCATAATTGTGCGTAGCGCATGCGCATTGTGGCAAAAGCCGCCATGGGGCGCGAGCGCCTCTTGCAGAGCATCTTCCCCAGCATGCCCGAAAGGCGGATGGCCCAGATCATGCGCAAGGCAAAGCGCCTCCGTTAAATCTTCATCCAGCCCAAGCGCGCGCGCGATAACGCGGCCAATCTGCGCGACTTCTAGGCTGTGGGTTAGCCGCGTGCGGTAATGGTCGCCTTCTGGTGCGATGAAAACCTGCGTTTTGGAGCGCAGGCGGCGAAAGCTCATCGAATGAATGATCCGGTCACGGTCACGCTGAAATTCGCTGCGGGGGCCGCGGGTCGCCACTGAACTGGCACCGGCGCTCTGCGGGCTAAACTCGCGCCCGCGCGTTGTCGCGGGATCAGCTGCGTAAGGTGCTCTTTCCATCGAAGATACGGTTAAGCCAGCGCAGCAATCGCGGCAACGGGAACAGCATGGCAACTCACCCTTTTTCCGCGCTGTTCATCCCGTTATCGCTCCGGTCCAGCCAATCAACCTTCGTCAAGGATCCAATCAGCTGCCGCTTTGCAATGAATGCGCGTACTGTCGAAGATCGGCAGAACATTGGCGTCCACATCGACAACCAAGTCCAGTTCAGTACAGGCGAGCACAATTCCCTGCGCGCCATCCTGCTGCTTTTTGGTGATGATGGTGCGCAATGCGCGCTCTGCATCGCGGGTCGCTTTGCCGACCATCAGCTCTTCATAAATGATTGTATCGACGATATCGACATTGACCATATCGGGCGGACTAAGATCAACGCCGTGCGCGATCAAACGCTGGCGGTAAAAGCTCTCCGTCATCACATTACGCGTGCCGATCAGCGCAGCATTGCTGCAATCCGCCGCCTTCATCGCCTCACCCACGCATTCCGCAATATGCAAGATGGGAATATCGACGCTGCCTGCAACTTGATCATAGACTTTATGCATAGAGTTCGCGCAGATCAGCAAAGCAGTCGCCCCTGCTGCCTCAAGCCGTTTTGCGCTTTCGGCCAGCACTTCACCAGCGCGCGCCCAATCCTCAGCCGCTTCTAACCCGTGAAGGTCCGCAAAGTTGAGGCTTTCGATCAAGATCGGCGGCGAGACCATACGGTCACTGCGTTTCTGGACCTCGCGGTTGATGAAGTCGTAATACATGCGGGTTGAGACCCAGCTCATCCCGCCAATAAGGCCAATTTTTCGCATCATATTCTCTTACATTGAGGGGTGCGCCATAGGGGGTGCGCATCGTATAATTCTTCTAAGGAGCCTCGACCTTGAACGGACCATTTACCAGCCATTTTTTGAAATCATCGACTGACTTTTGCGGCGCCTCTTCCATCGGTAGATGGGCAACGCCGGAATACATAATCTGCTGTGCGTTAGGCAAATGCTCGGTGTAATATTCTGCCCCGCTGGTGGGCGTAACGCGGTCTTCTTCGCCCCACATGACCAAGGCAGGCATTGCTAAAGTGGCAAGGTTTTCAGGCTGAAAATGCCCGCCACGCGCCGTGTTCGCGCGGTCAACAACCGCTTGACGATTGCCGGGAAAACGCAGCAATTCCCAATAGCGGTCAACCAGCTGTTCCGTAATCATCGCTGGATCAGCCACCGCATCTTCCATACTGGCACGCACCAAATTGCGCGGCGTGATGCTGGTCATGACTTTGTTGAGCACAGGCGTAGAAGCAATGGCCGCTCCCAAATAGAGCCGTTCTTCTTCCGTGTTCCGCGGCGCACCGCTGGCATTCAGCAGGCCCAAGCCAGACACACGCTCTGAATTTTCAAGCGCATAGGCAGCCGCAACCCAGCCACCCATAGAATTGCCCGCCAACACAAATTCTTTAAGCTCCAGATGGTTGGCCACGCTCTGAACATCGGCGACGAAACCCGCCTTGGAATAGTCGCCATCGCTGGCAGGGCCCGTTAGCCCGTGCCCCATCTGGTCAAAGCGAATAACGCGGTATTCGGTTTTGAGCGCCTGCGCCCAATCATCCCAAGTGTGCAGACTGCTATTGGCGCCATGCAGCAGGATAATGGCGGGCGCGTCTTTTGGCCCTTCGTCGCGCAAATGCACCTCTTGCCCATTGGAAAGCGTGACAAATTGCGAAGGTGCAACGCCATATTTCGCGCGCATTTCCGCCGCATCGGTATCGGGCGTGCGGAAGATGAAGAAACACGCGCCAAGAACTACGGCCAGCACTGCGAGGATTTTGAAAAACTTTTTCATGCGCCCAGCTTATCGCTTGGCCTGCGCGCTTAGGCAAGTTTAGCCGAAAATTGACCCAATTGCGCATGATGTGCCCGCGCTGGCCAAGGCTGTCACAGCTTCTGTATCATCGACGCGGCGCAGACGCTCAATCGCTTCACCGGGTGAACTGGGCAAGCGCCCTTCTCCATCGACAGGGGCCAATTCTTCTAACTTAAGCAATTGAGGAATCGACAGATCCTCAACCAATTTGGGCGCCATGCATTCCGCCAGTTTTGGCGGCACACCATTGTTAAGCAGCGCGGTTTCGACACGGTCCTCGGTCACTCTGTCCAGTCCGCCACTATAGATAAACCACGCACCAACAGCGATGCCCGCTATCAGCAAAAGGATGATGAGCTTTTTCATGGCCTAATCGAGCGCTTTCACGATCTCTTCGACCATCTTTTTCGCATCCGACAAAAGCATCATGGTTTGGTCCATATAGAACACATCATTGTCGACGCCGGCATAGCCTACGCCGCCCATGCTCCGCTTGATGAAGAATACCTGCTTGGCCTTGTCCACATCGAACACGGGCATGCCGTAAATCGGTGAGGATTTATCGGTTTTTGCCGCCGGGTTCACCACATCGTTCGCTCCGATAATGAAAGCGACATCAGCTTGCGCAAAATCGGAATTGATGTCCTCAAGCTCGAATACTTCATCATAGGGCACATTCGCCTCTGCCAGCAGCACATTCATATGCCCCGGCATGCGGCCTGCGACAGGATGGATGGCGTATTTCACATCCACGCCTTTTTCCTTCAGCGTATCAGCCATTTCGCGCAAAACATGCTGCGCTTGAGCCACAGCCATGCCGTATCCCGGAATGATGATGACGCTTTCCGCCTGTTCCAACATAAAGGCTGCATCATCGGCTGAGCCTTGTTTGTAAGGCCGAGCTTCGCGTGCTTCACCGCCGCCAGATGAACTATCATCCGCGCCAAATCCGCCAGCGATCACGCTAATGAAGCTGCGGTTCATCGCGCGGCACATGATGTAGCTTAGGATCGCACCGGAGCTACCGACCAATGCGCCGGTGATGATCATGGCCGTATTGCCCAGCGTAAAGCCCATCGCTGCCGCCGCCCAGCCGGAATAGGAGTTAAGCATGGATACCACGACCGGCATGTCCGCGCCGCCAATCGGGATGATCAGCAGGAAGCCGATGATGAATGCCAGCACCGTCAGTGCGATTACCAATGGCAAAGTCTCAGACTGCCCCTGCGCCATTGCAAACATGCCCGTGAGGACGATAATCGCCAGCAATGTGCCAAGGTTGATGACATGCCGCATCGGCAAAAGGATTGGCGATCCGCTCATCCTACCTGATAATTTCAAGAATGCGATGACCGAGCCTGAGAATGTGATCGCGCCGATTGCAATGCCCAGCCCCATCTCAATCTTGCTCACCGGAGAGATCACAAATTCATCTGTAAGCAGCCCGAACGCTTCTGGCTCCCAATAGGCTGCCCAGCCAACAAGCACGGCGGCAAGACCCACAAGCGAGTGAAACGCCGCGACCAATTCCGGCATCGCTGTCATCGCGATCTTTTTCGCAGTCGTAAGCCCGATCACCGCACCAATCGCTATCGCTGCGGCAATCAATCCGATGGTCTCAACATCCGGCCCGACATAGCTATTGAGCGAATCGCCAGTTTCGGTTGGCCAATGGATGATCAGCGTCGTGACCACGGCAACACCCATACCGATCATACCGTAACGATTGCCCGTTCGGCTGGTTGCAGGGCTGGATAGCCCGCGCAATGCTAGGATGAAGAACACGCCTGAAATAAGGTAAGCCAGCGCAACAAATGGGCTGACTCCAGAGCCATCAGCACCGCTTGCGAAAATAGAAAGAGACATCAGTTTTTCTCCTTCTTCTTATACATCGCCAGCATCCGCGCGGTGACGGCAAAGCCGCCAAAAATATTGATGCTCGCCAGAACCACACCCAGCAGGCCGAGCCATTTGGCAAGCGGGCTGCTCGCCTCTACTGCCGCAATCAGCGCGCCGACAATAATGACCGAGCTAATTGCATTGGTGACCGCCATCAGCGGCGTATGCAGTGCGGGCGTTACCGACCACACAACGTAATAGCCGACAAAGCAGGCCAGCACGAAAATCGAAAGGATACTGATAAAGTCCATTATTTTAGCCCTTTAAGCGCGATTTTTGCTGCTGCTTCAATCTCGTCAATAACTGCATTAGCTTCTTTGATAAGTGCTTTTGAGGAACGCCGGTCGATATCCGTGGGCTCTCGATTGGGGCTTGCGCACCGTATCGTCGCCATCCGATTCATATTCATGATGTTGGCATCCAAAACCGCTGCATTGAAATCAAACCTAAGCGGCGACATTTGGTATTTCGCCCAGATGCCAGCCTGCCGAGCCCTAAGCACTTCCATCATCGGTTTGTCTTCAGGGATCTCTACCCTTGGACAGCCACCGAACAAAGCCATGTATTTGCGAACAGCGGCGCGAAACCAAGCCCGTTCGTTGGGACGCATTTCAATAAATTCAGCGTTACTGAAAGCGTTTGATGGAGCGCCACTGGCGGCAGACACAGCAGGCGATTGAGCGCAAGCTCCAAAGGCCAACAGTGCTGCCACGATCAAGAACCGCGTGGCGCGCACCTACCGATCCAACTTTTCAGCCATCAGGATCTGGAGCCCGCTGACATCGGAGTTTTTGCCTATTTTGAACTCAATCGGATTGTGCCCAGACAGGAAAATCTTAACCTCTGCCTCCAAATCAAACGTCCCTGCGCTCTCAATGGAATAGGCACTGATCGAACGATAGGGCACTGTCAGATATTGTTTTTTCTTACCCGTCAGCCCCTGAACATCGACATGGATGACCCGCCATGAAGAAAAGGCGATCCAGTCGCGTACGGTCTTGAAGCAAACCAGCACGTCTTCACCTTCGACAAGGCAATGCCCATGGTCAGCGATGAATTGATCAGCGCCAGCCGTAGTCGCGTTCAATAAGCCCACTAATTATCTCCCAACCCGATCAGCAATGATCAAACGGTTGTTGATCAAATCCCGCCGACGATCTTTTCAAGCTGTTCAAGTTGCGCATCGATAATAGCGACTTCTTGAGCGACTTTTTCAGCAGCACCGTCGCTATCTGGTGCAGCACATTCCAGCGGGTTCACTTCCCAGAAGTAATTGTAATCCGCTTCAACCAAAGCAAGATCGGTTTCAAAAGAACGGCCCGAAATGCTCTCTTTCAATGCGTCAAAGCGTTTCTTCGACTCATCATATTGAGCGAGCAAAGCCACATCTTCTGTGTATGGACATTGCAGGTTGAACTTTGCGACTACATCACGCGCATGATGGCGGAATGATGCGCCGGATGCTGCGTCACTGGCTGAATAGCCACCACCGCCAATGCTGTCGCAACCCGCCAAAGTTACGCCCATGGCCAAAGCGGCCCCCAAGCTTACAAATTTATTCATGACTTCAGCCTTTCATTGACGATTGATCCGTCCTTGGTCAGCCGAACCGCATCCCCGATTTCTTCATCGAGAATAGGTCCCCCAGTGGCTTCATCCCAAAAGGCGGAGAGAAAATTATAGTGATTGCGCGCGAACAATGCGCTCGCATCTGCGGGAAGATGTGCGGGCGTATTGGCATAGCCCATAATGGTGACGCCGTGTTTTTCGACCAATTCATCAGCCTTGGAGCCTTCGACATTGCCGCCAGCAGAAGTAGCAAGGTCAAAGATGACGCTGCCCGGCTTCATCGTTTTGATCTGAGCATCAGAAATTAGATGCGGAGCCGCGCGCCCCGGAATCAATGCGGTCGTGATCACGATATCTTGTTTGGCGATGTGAGCGGAAACAAGTTCGGCCTGCGCCTTTTGATATTCCTCGCTCATTTCAGTCGCGTAACCGCCGCTACCCTCGCCTTCGATACCGGCGACATCTTCAACAAAGATCGGTTTCGCACCAAGGCTTTCGATCTGTTCTTTGGTGGCGGAGCGCACATCGGTAGCAGACACTTGCGCGCCCAATCGCCGCGCGGTCGCAATCGCTTGAAGGCCAGCAACGCCCACCCCCATAACAAAACAGCGCGCGGCCTGAACCGTGCCCGCTGCCGTCATCATCATCGGAAATGCGCGGCCATAGGTATCGGCTGCTGCCAATACTGCTTTATAACCGGCAAGATTGGACTGGCTGGATAGCACATCCATTGATTGCCCGCGGGTAATGCGCGGCATAAATTCCATCGACAGCGCTTCAAAACCGCCTTTGGCATAGGCACCCACAGTTTTGGGCGCGTTAAACGGATCAAACAAAGCTGCAACCATTGCGCCTTTTTTCGCGCCTTTTAGCAGTTTCACATCAGGCGCTTGAATCCCGAGAACAATATCAGCACCTTTTACCGTTGCAGCAGCGGTGCCCACAGATGCTCCTGCATCGGCAAAGTCTGCATCCGCAGTCGCGGCAGACACTCCAGCACCCTTTTCAACGGCCACATCTGCACCAAGCGCGATAAATTTGCGCACGCTTTCAGCGCTCGCAGCAACGCGGGCTTCGCCCGCTGCTCGTTCTTTCAATATCGCAATGCGCAAGAGAGCCGCTCCGCCTTAATCGGCGATCAAGACAACGATGAGAAGCGTAATCACCGCAAGCAATGGCACAGACCACTTCAATGTTGCGATGAAGCTATCGTAAGTGCTCTTTGCCGATTTCATATCTTGCGAAGCCATGGTTTTGCTTTGCCCCTTTTCTTTAAAAATTATGCGTTGCGAACCGTCTATCGCGCTCCGCCCCTCTACTCAAGTGCTACGCGAGCCATGATCCACTCCGTCAATAGCCTTAATCTGGTCTTTACACCTACGCGTTAGAGACATTGCTCGTATCACTGCGGGACAAGTTTGAAGATTATGGCTGAATTCGACCAGCGATTACTGATGCTGATTGATGATGAACCGGCGCAAAGCCGGCTCATCTCAGCTCTCGCTGCGCGTGAAGGCTGGCGCACATTGGTCGCGCCCGATTCGGAAAGCGCGATTGCGATGCTTGGCACGCGCCAAGGGATGCAATTGTCCGCAATCATCCTCGATCAGTGGGTGCCGGGCGATGATGCCTGTCAATTGATTGAAGAATTGAAAAGCCGCCGTCCTGCCCTGCCCATACTGATGCTGACCACCAGCGCATCGCCGCTGCTAGCTGTGGATGCAATGCGTGCCGGTGCGACTGATTACTTAATCAAGCCGGTTGCTCCGGACCGTTTGATGGAAGCTTTACGCTCCGCAACGGAACAAGAAGCACCGCAAGACGAGCTTCAACCGCTCGCTGAAAAGATGAACGCTGCGCTCGATTTCGATGCGATGATCGGCACTGCGCCCAGCTTTCGCACGGCTCTGGCCCAAGCAGCCAAGGCTGCGCGCAGCCACAATAGCGTATTGATCGAAGGTGAAAGCGGAACCGGCAAAGAAATGCTGATGCGTGCAATGCATGCCGCATCCCCGCGCTCCAAAGCACCGTTTCGCATTATCAATACAGGCGGCGTTCCTGCCACAAGTTTGGAATCGGTCCTCTTCGGTCATGAACAAAACGCCTTCCCCGGCGCATTTGACCGCCAGATTGGCGCATTGCAGCACTGCGATGGCGGCACATTGGTGCTGGATGATCTGGACCGGTTGAACAGCGAATTGCAGGGCCGTCTGCTCGAAACATTGGAAAGCGGCATTGTTCGCCCGCTGGGCGCAAAACACGGCTTTCACGTTGATGTACGGCTTTTGTGCGCAAGCAATCTGCCGATGGATGCGCTGGTAACTTCAGGGCATTTCAGCAAGGAATTGCTCGAAAAAGTCGGCGCGACCACGATTAATCTGCCGCCCTTGCGCGAACGCACCGGCGATATTCCGGGCCTTGCGCGGCATTTCTTGACCCGCATTGGTGAACAGCCGGGCCTTCGCCCGCTGGCGATTTCGGATTCCGCTCTGTCTTTGCTTTCCGCCTATGATTGGCCGGGCAATGTCCGTCAATTGCAAGCGGTTCTCTTCCGCGCAGCTGTATTCTGCGACAATCAAACGCTGACCCCGCAGAGCTTTCCGCAATTGTGCGAATTGCTTGGCGAACCAGAAGAAAGCGTTGCCGCCATCCATGAAGCGGTTGGCGTGATGCTCTACACCGAAGACGGTAATCTGCGTCCACTGGAAGAGATTGAGGCTGATGTGATCCGCCTTGCCATTGGCCATTATCGCGGCCGCATGACAGAGGTTGCGCGGCGTCTCGGCATTGGGCGTTCAACGCTCTATCGCAAGCTTTCCGACCTCGGGATCGATAACGCCGCTTGATGTAGTGGGCGCGAGCGCTTAGCGCAGCCCCATGACCACTATCCAAGATTTCAGCGGCCGAACCGCCCTCGTCACAGGTGCAGCATCCGGCATTGGCGCGGCCTGCGCAAAAGCTCTTGCCGCGCGCGGCGCAGCCAAGCTCATCCTTGTCGATGTGGACGAAGCTGGCATCAAAGCTCTGAACCTACCTTGCGAGGTACAAACCATCACTGGCAGCGTCGCTGATGCCGCGTTGTGGGGCGAATTGGAAGATCACCTTTCAAGCGCTGGCGAAACGCTTGATCATGCGGTTGTGAACGCCGGCATCGGTGCGGGCGGCACGATTGATCAGTTGAGCATGGCCGATTGGCGCCGCGTCATGGATGTGAACTTAGACGGGGCATTTCTAACGCTGTCCACCGCCTTGCGCTCAATGCCAGAAAGCGGCGGCAGCATTGTCGTGGTCGCATCAACCACAGGGCTGAAACCTGTGCCTGGCGTTGGCCCTTACGGTATTTCTAAAGCAGCAGTTGCCCACATGGCGCGTATTGCAGCGGCAGAAAACGCAGCCAAAAACATCCGCGTAAACGCCATTGCGCCGGGCGGAGTGGACACAGCCATTTGGGAAGGATCACCAGAATTTCTTGCCGCAGTTGAAAAGCATGGACGTGCAGCCGCGATCAAAGGCATGGCAACCACCACGCCCAATGGCCGCTTTGCATCATCCGACGAGATGGCGGATTCGATACTCTACCTAATGTCGGATGCAGCATCCAACATCACTGGCACTGTGCTGGTATCAGACGGCGGATTTACGCTTTAAACGCGCTTAATTAGCTGAGCCTAAAACTTCACCGTCTGGCTAGCGCGCTCTTCGCCTTTGTTGCCGTTCAGCTTCATGGTAAAGGCACCGGCTTTCCAATCGACCACAATCTGCCCGAAGTTCTCTTCTGAGATAAAGTCGGTCGTCCGCTTTGCATCCGGTTCGCGGGCGGTATTTTGCGCCGTGCTGCTAAACGAATAGTTGAGCGAAGAACTGGTTAGTTCCCACACGGTTTCATTGTCGCTTTCGCTTCCGATCAACTCTTTGTAAATGCCCGCACCATGCCGGTCGCCCGAAAGCAGCACCAAGCCGCTATCCGCACGCCCAGCGAGCATTCCATAAAACTTGGTGCGTTCCGCAGGCAGCTGCTCCCAGCTTTCGTAATTATGCGCGTTTGTGATCACTTGGATTGAAGAAACGACCACCCGTAAGTCAGCAGGTTTCGCTAGCTCCTGTTTCAGCCACGCCCATTGTGCATCGCCAAGCATGGTCTTTGATGTATCATTTGACGGCACATAGGGGCCAAGCGGCGGCCGCTCTCGAGAATACGCAATCGCATCAAAGTCAGACCGGAAAAAACGCGTATCTAGTGTGATAATTTGAAGGCGCTTGCCCGCTTCACCATAGGTCACGCTTTCGTAAATACCCGGACGCGACCTGACCTCAGCTGATGAGCCCCAAAAGGTTTCGAAAATCGTCTCTGACCAGCCGCGAAAAGCAAAATTTGCACCGCCATCATTAAAACCGAAATCATGGTCATCCCATGTCACCATCATCGGAATACGCTGACGGAAAGTGGTCAGCTCAGGCGTTTTGGCCATCACAGAATAGGCCTCGCGCAGAGTGCTAAGGCTGGCATCACCTTTCCAAAACTGATCACCATAATTATTGTCTCCAATAAACAGAAACATGTCAGGGTCAGTCGCCGCGATTTGTGCCCACATATGCTGGCTGCGCGACTGGTGATTGCAACTGCCAAAAGCCAGCCGAGAAATATTAGTATCGGGCGAAAGTGACGCATTCAGCGGCGCGACCGGCAGCTCGATCTGCTTTGCTAATTTCGCATAATATGGCGCCAGCATCTCATCCGCGCTAATCGAAACTGCGCCATCGGAATGCCCCTTATGACCGTCAGCCGTAGCGGGAACCGCTATTAAAGCGAGAGCAGAAACGGCGGTAGCAAGAACAAGGGTGCGCATGGGCGAGACTCCGGAAAGAAACTATGGTCTCCGCATGCCCTAGCACTGTGACAAATGTTTGACGAAACGAAAAAAGGTTGCCCACATCAATATGCAGGCAACCTTCGTTCGAACTCGCTGATCGGCGAGGATTAGAAGCGATAACGCAGGCCCAATAGGCCAGAGACTGTTTCATAATTGCCGCTGACATCCGCATTCACTGATCCGCTATTGTCGGCGATAAAGCGCCGCTCAAGATCAAGGTCGGATGTGCGCTGATACCGCGCGCGCCCTTCCAAATCGACATTGTCGGATAGGCGCACACTCAACCCGACATTGCTGTGCAATACCAGCGCTGTGTCGCTGCCTTGAACGGCAAATGTCGGTGCCGTGACAACGCCATTGTTTGGGAAATAAGTGATGTTGGCATCGACATCCGCAATGCCAATGCCGCCACCCCAGAAAGGAACAACAGTTTGGTTCTCTTTCAAGCGCAATTCTGAACGGTAATTGATGGTGAAAGTGTTCACATCAATATCGCCGTCAAATGTTTGGTTTCCGCCGTTGAATGCACCGTTCGATACATCGGAAATGGCATTGCTATATTCCAATTCAATGCTCGGCTGGAAAACGCCAAAAATGCGCTTTGGAATTTGATAGCCAACCGCGCCGGCAAAGGTGAAGCCTTCATCAAACTCAGCTGCCACGCTAGCAGGTGCTCCTGCCACACCCGGTGACGTGCCGGTGGGGGCTTGCACGCCTTCGAATGTTTCATCGCTGGGTGATGTCACACCAACCGTCGCGGTTATGTAGGGGCCGCTATCCAGTTCAAAATCACCATCTTGGGCTTGGGCTACTTGGGGAAGAGTGACTGCAAAAACGGCAGCACTAATGGTCGCCAAAAGCGGCGTTTTGGAATTCAACATTGGAAGGGATCCTCGTAAAAGAAATGATCGGCGGGCAGCGGGGGTTACTGCACACTCACCACATCATTCGACAGGGCCGCCAAATTCGTTACAAAACTTCGAATTGATTGGTTCAGTCACACTGATCGGAAAAGTCGGTCAATGCAGCATCACGCGTTCCGCGCCACACATTGCGGGCCTGTACAGTCTCGGCAACATCATGGACGCGAATAATGTGCACGCCAGCATTCATGCCGAGGGTCGCCAGAGCAACACTGCCGCCAAGCCGTTCGTGCGCACCAGCTTCATTGCTTAGCGCGCCAATCATCCGCTTACGGCTGATGCCCAGCATCAGCGGATGGCCCAGAGCATGGAACAAAGGCAGCGCATTAATCAGCGCGAGGTTTTCAGCCAAAGTTTTGCCAAACCCAATACCGGGATCGAGCACGATCTTTTCAGAGGCAACACCTGCATCCACCGCAGCATCGCGGAACGCTCGCAAGGCATCGAACACGTCGAACACCACATTGACGTACTCTCCGCCCTCATGAAGATCATCGCCGCTTCCCGGAGCATGCATCAAGATCACCGGGCATTCACTGCCCGCTGCGACTTCATAACTGCGCGGATCATAACGCATGGCAGACACATCATTTGCGGCATGCGCTCCTGCCGCCAAAGCCGCCTCCAATACGCCGGCACGGCGCGTATCAACGCTGATCGCAGCGCCCATAGAAGCGCAATATTCAACCGCTGGAACAACGCGCTCCTTCTCATCCCCCTCCCAAGTTGCAGCGGCACCGGGACGCGTGCTTTCCCCGCCAATATCGATGATTGCCGCGCCTGCCTCTAGCATTGCAGATGCGTGAGCCTGACCATGTTCGGGATTTTCTAAGAATTCGCCGCCGTCAGAAAAACTGTCGGGCGTAACATTCAAGATACCCATTATCTGCGGTTGATCGAGGCGGATGGTTCGCTCACCCAATTGAAGCGGTTCATGAATGGTTTTAAGAGCTTGCCACTGCTTGCTCGCCTCTTCTTGCAGGCTATCCGGTAGCTCGGAGATAGTGCCTTCTAAAGACGAAACACTGCAAAGCTCTCTCGATACAACTGTGCCATTCTCGGTGCGAATGACGGCAAAGCGGTCAGCATAAACCATGCTGCCAGCCAGCCGGATCGCCGCGCCCTCTGCTGATTGAGGGGAACTCGCGAAACCGGTGGGGCGAATATAGATGCTTTCTGACATGGCTACCGCTTAGCCTATGCTTGGGCCCGCGCGATAGCAGTGTCACCGCGTAATCCTCAGCTGAGAAAAAGGGGGCCGCGCAGGATTAAGTACGCAGCCCCTTTTCCAATGCTAATTCGTTAGAGGCTTACTTACCGCCGAAACGGAAACGAATGCCAGCAGACACAATCGACTGATCCGATTCCACGCCCAATGTCGCAGGGAGCAAATTCAGCGGAATATCGGCATCTTCTGCGTTGGCACGGTAAGTGTATTGGCCAAACAGCTCAGCCTGATCAGAAATTTCGAAAGTGGCACCCGCCATCAATTGATAGGCCAGCACGCCGTCATCATCATCGCCAACGTCAACGCCGGACGGGCTGTAGTTCACTTCAGTCCATTGATAGCCAAGCCCCGCGCCGACATAGGGTTTGATCGCGCTGCCCGTGTTAATGTCATAAAAGACGTTGCCGAACAGGCCGTAGTTTTTCACCGATCCCTGCCCATCGGCAATGACTGCGCCGACTGTGGGGTTTGCAGCATCGGCTGTTCCGCGGGTCAGTACGGCTGAATCGACGTCATCGATGTTCGCACCGCCAACCGTTAGTCCGGTATGTGTGCCAACGTCATAGTCGGTGTAGGAGCCTTCTAATTCCACGCGAATGCCATTTTCAAAGGCATAGCCAAATTGGCCGCTAATCGCGTAGCCATTGTCGTTTTGCGTCTCCCAGCCCAGCTCTGTACCAGCAGGGATGGCGTCAAAGTCCGGTGTTGCGGCAACATCGGCGTCAAATTCGCCGGAATTGCTGCTGTCTCCGGGCAAAGCGATGCCGCCACTGACGCCAATATAGGGGCCGGACTTGCTCTCGGATTGGGCCGAGGCTGGGACGGCGATAAGGGTAGAAATGAAAGCCAGACCTACGGCCTGAAGGGGGGTATATTTCATGATATCCTCACGTTGTTAAACACGTTGGTTTGTGCCCCCGCCAACCGAAATGTGGCGGCGCAGATGAACGTAGGATTGTGGTTTTGTGCAGAAATCAGGTGCCCTAAGGCAAAAGCCGATAGTCTGTTTCTGGATTGCGGCGATTAGTCCTCAATACTCAGCAAATGAAGCTGGCGTGCTGCATCAATCGGCACAATTTTGCCTGTTTTGCTGGACGGATCAACGTAATGCCAAAACGTCCAACCATTGCAGCTTGGCGCATTTTGCAAAGTCTTGCCCAGCCCGTGAATCGAACCCATTTGTTTCGGGTCCGCATCAAGCGTTAGCGAGCCATCGGCACGCACGCTCGCAGTCCAGCGGCGCTTTTTATCAAAGACTTTGGTGCCCGGTTTGATCAGGCCGTTTTCCACCAAAGCTCCGAAAGCAACGCGCGGCGCAGCCTTTTTCGATTGCATGGTTTCAATCGCGCTTTCATCCAGCGGCAATTCTTTTTTGATGCGTTTATAGGCGGCATCGCGGTAAATATCTTCGCGTTCACAGCCAATCCATTCGCGCCCCAGCCGTTTTGCAACAGCGCCGGTTGTGCCCGTGCCAAAGAACGGGTCGAGCACTACATCGCCTTTTTCCGTCGTCGCTAGCAATACACGGTAAAGTAGACTTTCTGGCTTTTGCGTCGGGTGCACTTTCGTGCCGCCCTCTTTCAATCGTTCGCCGCCTGAACAAATCGGTAGCACCCAATCAGAACGCATCTGAAGTTCGTCATTCAACGTCTTCATTGCGCGATAATTGAAATGATATCGCGATTTCTCGCCCTGTGAACACCAGAGCAAAGTCTCATGCGCATTGGTGAAACGCGTGCCTTTAAAATTGGGCATGGGATTAGTTTTGCGCCAAACGATATCGTTGAGGATCCAAAAGCCCAGATCCTGCAAAATCGCACCAACACGGTAGATATTGTGATAGCTGCCGATGACCCATAATGCGCCATCAGGTTTCAAAATACGCTTGGCCTCTATCAGCCAATCACGGGTGAATTTGTCATAGAGTTGGAAGCTGTCGAACTGATCCCAGTGATCGGTCACCGCATCCACTTGGCTGCCATCAGGACGGTTGAGATCGCCGCCAAGCTGAAGATTATACGGCGGGTCAGCAAACACCAGATCGACGCTGGCGTCTGGAATGGAACGCATGGCGGCGATGCAATCACCGTCCAAAATTTTGCCCAAGGGCAATTGCGCGCGCACTTCTGCGGGAGACGGCTTAGCCTCCTTCACACTGCGCCCAGCGCGCATCTTTACGGTCTCTTGGACCCCCATTATTCACCTCTTATGCCCTGAGTTATCCACAGGGTGAGTCCCCGCAGGCTTTAGGTCAAGAACTATCTTCTCGGCGATTATGGTTAATGAGTGGTTACGCACCCCACAGTTTGGGGAGAACGAAAAGAGTCCGGCACAACATATTGAGTCTAAGCCGGTTTTTGGGACTCGATATCTGGTGTGTTGCCCGCAGGACTCAGTTGCGAATTAAGCGAACAGAACAGCCGTGTTGATGGCAAAGGCAGCGAGCAAAAGCACACCTAAGCCGCGGCCGATCCGTTTTGCGAACTGGCAAAGCAGCACCAGCATAACCGCCGTTGCCGCCAATACCGGCCATTCCAAATCGAACAATTCGTAAGGGATTGCCTTTGGCGTGATGACCATTGTGGCTCCGCCAATCAGCAGCAGGTTGAAAATGTTTGAGCCGACAACATTGCCCAGCGCCAGTCCTGATTTTCCTTTCAAAGCAGCGGCAATTGTTGCCGCTAGCTCTGGCAGGCTGGTGCCAATCGCAACCACGGTCAGGCCGATGACCGTCTCTGGAATATCGTAGAGCCGGGCTACATCAATTGCGCCAATGACCAGATATTTGCCGCCTAGGATGAGCGCGCCCACGCCCAGAGCGAACAGAATGATCGCGACCCAGATACTATCGGGCGCATCTTCCTCTTCTTCCTCATAATCATGGGCTTTGCTGGGGTGTTTTACCCGCCAGTAAATATAGGCGACAAGCAATGCGAGCAGCGCTCCGCCGATCCAAATGGCCCCTACACCGGCAAGGCCAATGCCCCATAGCAAACCTACCGCTGCTAAGCCGCTGATCGCATCACGCTTGCCCGCGCCGGTAAGCATTATCGGCGCAACCAATGCCGCTCCGCCCAATATCAGCAGTGAATTGGCAATGTTGGAGCCTGCAATATTGCCCCAAGCGATGTCGGGTGATCCCTCAAGCGAGGCCTGAACGGATGCGACCAATTCGGGCATGCTTGTCGCGGCACCGATAATCACCACGCCCGTGACAAGGTGCGAGAGGCCCGCTTTCAGCGCGATACCCACCGCACCGCGCACGAGCAGTTCACCGCCTACGGCAAGGCCAACCAGACCGCCCAAAATCATCAGAATCATTTCAGTCATGCAGGACCGCCTAGACTAGCTTGCAGTGCCAAGCCACCCACTTGCATCATAGCAAAGCTGCCTGCGCTACCGGCGCAAAACTATGCCGGTGCAGCGATGTTGGGCCATGCTGCTTCAATGCGTCCATGTGATGTTTAGACCCGTAACCCTTATTACTTTCCCAGCCATATTCGGGATGATCTTGGGCCGCTGCGATCATAATCCGGTCGCGATATTCCTTGGCAATGATGGAGGCAGCAGAGATGCAAGGTTCACTTCCATCCCCGCCAATGATTGCGCGCGCTGGCCAAATCCAACCATCCCGGCGCCCCTGCGGCGTCATATTGCCATCAATCAAAACCTGAGTTGGGACAGTATTCAAAACGGCACACAACCGAGCCACCGCCTGCGTCATCGCTTCAAAAGTCGCTTGTAAGATATTGATTTCATCAATCTGCGCTGGCTCAATCACGCCCAAGCCCCATGCACAGCTTTCCCGAATTTTCACATCGAGTATAGCGCGGCGTTTGGCAGACAGTTTTTTGGAATCCGCCAGACCAACGGGTGCACTCTTGCCAAGCACGACTGCGCCCGCCACAACCGGCCCTGCAAGCGGGCCGCGACCAGCCTCATCGACACCGATGATCAATTGCGCGGCGCCCAAACCAGTTTCGGGAGTTCCTGACAGCATGACGAAAATATCCAAACTACTCGCCCTTACATCCCCTATCGCGCTGACCCTAGCAAGCTGCGCGCCAGTTCAAGATGTGGATGCAGCGCAAGCTGATGCATCATCTGGTTCGGATGGCGAAATGACCGTCGCTGAACACGGCACGTTTGAAAAAGGTTGGGCGCTAGCCTTTGTCCCGGGTACCGACATGCTGGCGGTGACGCAAAAATCCGGTGAGATGTTTGTCCAAAACACTGCGAACAAGGAGCGCATGACAGTAAGCGGCCTTCCCGAAGTCGATTTTGGCGGCCAAGGCGGTTTGGGCGATGTCGCATTCCTTGAAAGCGAAAGCGCTGACGGCGTCGGATCGCGCACAATTTATATGAGCTGGGTCGAGGCTGGCACTGGCGGCAACAGAGGCGCAGTGGTTGGCAAAGGCAGGCTTAATTGCAGCAACGCATGTGCCGTAAGCGATATGGCGATCATTTGGCGGCAAGCGCCCAAAACTGGCAAACGCGGCCATTATTCGCACCGCCTGCTGATCTCTCCTGATGAACAGCATTTGTATATTGCCAGCGGCGACCGGCAAGAGCTTGAGCCTGCGCAAGATACGACTAACAATTTGGGCACGATTGTCCGCCTGAACATGGACGGCTCCTCGGCATCGGGGAACCCTATGGAAGGGGACAATGACCCCGCCCATGAGATATGGTCTTGGGGTCACCGCAACATCTTGGGAATGGATTGGGATGCGAGCGGACAGCTTTGGGAAATTGAGCATGGCCCCGCTGGCGGCGATGAATTGAATCTGGTCAAAAGAGCGGCGAATTACGGTTGGCCAACACGCTCCAATGGCGATCACTATAGCGGCAAAGATATTCCCGATCACACAGCTGATGATGGCTTCACAAAACCAGTGATGGATTGGACGCCAGTAATCGCACCGGGCGATATGATGGTCTATCGCGGTGATATGTTTGCCGCATGGAAGGGCGACGCCTTGGTCGCTGGTCTTGGCTCGAAATCGCTTGTTCACGTTGATTTAGACGGGACCAAAGCGAGTGAACGCGCAAGAATAAAGCTTAACGGCAACCGCCTCCGCGCTGTTACAGAAGGGCCAGATGGCGCGATCTGGGTGCTAGAAGATGGCGATGGCGGAAACTTGCTTAAGCTGAGCATGTAAAAGCCTGCTCGACAATCGCGGGTGCTCCCCCTAAGCGCGCGCTGCTATGCCCAGTATAATCCCCCTCGCGAATGTCGAAGCCGATTTGATCGAGCAATTGCTAGACCGTGCCTTTGGCGCAGACCGTTTTGCGCGCACAGCATATCGCATTCGCGAAGGGACCGATTGGCTAGAGGCTTTGAGCTTTGCTGCGCTTGATGACGCAGACATGCTCACCGGCACAATCCAAGTTTGGCCGGTTGCGCTTACCGACCCTGACGGACGCCCGCATCCATTGCTGATGATCGGCCCTGTAGCTGTCGTGCCAGAGCGTCAGACAGAAGGTTTCGGCAAAGCTTTGATGTTGGCCACTCTCGACGCGGTCGGCGCATCATCCAGCGCGCTTCCGCAGGTATTGATCGGGGATCCGGAATATTACGGGCGATTTTTTGGCTTTTCCGCTGAGCATACCAGCGGTTGGCATTGCCCCGGCCCCAATGATCCTGAGCGATTGATGGTCCGAACAGCCAGCCCTGCGATCTTGCCCGAAAAAGGTATGCTTGGCCCGTGGACTGCTGAAACGCAGACAGCGCTGGCTAAGTCATGACGGGCGCTACCCCCAGATAAGGGCTGAGCCTAGGCTTGGCAGTGCGCGGCGCATCTGGCACTTCATACGCAGACTATGCCATACGAACCGCCCCCCTATCTCGCCGAATTGTCGCTTACCGAAATTGCGGAGCAAGTCGCGAGCCGCAAATTGCCTCCCGTCGAAAATTGGGCGCCTGAAAAGCAGGGCGATAGCTTTATGCGTATCCTGCGCGATGGCACATGGCTTCATGAAGGATCACCGATCAGGCGCGAGGCGATGGTGCGCGCCTTTGCGGGGTTGATGACACGGGATGAAACGAGGCAGCATTGGCTCGTCACTCCGTTTGAAAAGCTGACTATCGAAGTTGAAGATGCACCGTTTGTCGCGGTGGATTGTATTGAAAAGTCAGGCGGATTGGCTTTTCGTATCAACACAGATGAGTTGGTAATTGCCGGACCGGACCATCCGATCCGCGCTGCCGGTGATGCCGATACGCCCGCAATCTATGTCCATGTTCGGCGCGGCTGCGAAGCGCGGCTCAACCGCAGCACTTGGGGTCAATTGGTTGAGATTGCTTTGGAACAGGGCGATGGAAGCTCAGTAAAAAGCGCGGGTGAAACCTACTCGCTATTGCCAGAATGAACGACCTTCACGCAAAGCTCTCTGCGGCTCTGGCTGAGGGACACGGGCGCGATGTGGGCGAATTGGAAAGCGATGTGCGCTTTGCCGAACTGGACCGATCCACTGATGCCGCTGTGCTGATTGCGGTGACGGAGCGCCCTCGGCCAACGATCATACTCACTCAGCGCCCACAATCTATGCGCAGCCATCCCGGCCAAGTCGCCTTTCCCGGCGGCAAATTGGACCCGGGCGAGGATGCGATCACGGCCGCTTTGCGAGAGGCGGATGAAGAGCTTGCCCTGCCTCCAACAGCCGTCAAAGTGATCGGCACGACTGACCGCTATCACACTGTTACAGGCTTTGACATTACGCCGGTTTTGGCGACCATCCCGCCCGATCTGCCGTTCATCCCCAACCCTGATGAGGTTGAGGCGTGGTTCGAGGCGCCGCTTGATCTGCTGCTTGCGCGCGACGGGTGGTCCAGCCAAGAAGCATTTTGGAAGGGTGAAATGCGGCGCTATTTTGAAATGCATTATGAAGGGTTTCGTATTTGGGGCGTGACCGCCGCGATCATCGCCAATTTGGCGAAAAGGTTGGCTTGGGAGGAGAAAGCATGAGTGTTCTTCCGCAAGCCGGTTGGATGCAGCGCGAAGGTTTAGCCGAGCTGGTCGTCGCGCTGGGCGCTGATCATATGCGCTGGGTTGGCGGATGCGTGCGCGATACTTTGCTGGCTCTCGATGTGCATGATGTGGATTGCGCGACCATTCATCTGCCCAATGAAGTGATACGACGCTGCAAAGATGCAGGGATCAAAGTGGTGCCCACGGGCATTGACCACGGAACAGTCACCGCAGTTTTCAAAGGCGGGCCGGTTGAAATCACAACTCTGCGCCAAGATGTTGCGACCGATGGCAGACGCGCCACCGTGGCATTTGCGAGCGATTGGAAAGACGACGCAGCACGGCGCGATTTCACAATCAATGCACTTTACGCTCATCCCGAAACGTCCGAAATTGACGATTATTTCGGCGGGCTGGATGATCTGGATGCGCGCACAGTTCGCTTCATCGGTGATGCTCGGCAGCGGATCAAAGAAGATCACTTGCGCATCTTAAGGTACTTTCGTTTTCAGGCACGTTTCGGCGCGGAATGGGACGATGAGGCGGTAACCGCTTGCGAGGAATTATCGGCGACTTTGAAAGGCCTCAGCCGTGAACGCGTGGCCATGGAATTGCTCGCCATTTGCGCTTTGCCTGATCCATATGCGGCATTTGAACGGATGCGCGAGCTTGGGGTGCTAGCGGTGATATTACCAGAAACAACGCCTGCTCAAATGACCGCTTTGCAAGGCTTGATCGCAGCTGAGGCAGCCCAAGGTTTTGCTCCCGATCCGATCCGGCGCTTGGCCGCTTTGCTTCCTCCTCTTGCTCCGGTTGCAGAGACTGTGGCTGTGCGTTTGCGGCTGTCGCGAGCCCAGCGTGCCCGGTTGATGACAGCAGCTGAGCGCATGGGTGAGGACGCAGAAAATCCGCAAGCTCTCGCTTACAAATATAAGAATGAAAGCGCGATTGACCGGCTACTGATGGCAGGCGCAGATGCGCAACTGCTCAAAGGCTGGGAAGCTCCGCGCTTTCCGCTAAAAGGAGGTGCAATCGTCGCACGCGGCGTTGGCGCTGGACCGGAAGTCGCGCGGATCATGCGAGAAATAGAAGCCCGCTGGGTATCAGAAGGTTTTCCCGACGAAGCCCGCGTCCTGCAAATGCTGGATGATGCGCTCAGCTAGAATTTATTGTTCTTGGGGAAGCCTTGCGGAGGCAAACGGCCCGCCCCGCCGCGCGCAACTTTCCATTGCCACATTTCGCCCTCAGTGCGGGTCCGGTCACCCTTGCCGCCCATCGCCCAGCTGAGACCGTCATCCAGCTTAAACGTTTTGGCATCAGACAAACCGCCATCGCGGTATTTTTGCAGCATCACGCCCTGCCCCTTGGCCATTACGGGCATTTCTTCCAAATTAAAGACAACCAGTTTCCGGTTGTCGCCAACGACAGCAACGTGATCATCTTCTGCGCCAATTTCATGCATGACGCAGAACTTTGTGTCGCCTTTTAGATTGACGACCTGACGTCCCTTTTTGGTCTCAGCGAGCAATTCCTTGGTCTCTGCAACAAAGCCTTTTCCGCCAGAGGATGCGAGCAGCAATCGCCCGCCATCCTTATGGACGATCATGCTGGCGATGCGCGCCTCTGCCTCCAAATCCACCATCGACCCAATCGGCTCGCCAAAACCGCGCGCGCCCGGCAATTTGTCAGCGCCCAACGTGTAAAAGCGCCCATTTTCCGCCGCGATCAGCAATTTATCGGTTGTTTGCGCATGGACGATAAAGGCCAGCTCATCGCCTTCCTTATATTTGAACTCTTGGTCCAGTCCGACGTGCCCTTTGGCGGCCCGGATCCACCCCTTTTTGGAGAGAATGACCGTGACCGGCTCTTTCTCGATCATCGCATCCATCGAAAATTCAACCGCGGGGGCGGCCTCTTCGATTTTGGTGCGGCGCGCGCCCAGCTTGGTATCCTCAGCATAATCCTTGCGCAGAGTATTCAAATCGCGCTTCAAACGGGTGCGCTGGCGGGCGGGTGAGCCAAGCAGTTTTTCCAGCCCCTCTTGCTCTTCTAAAAGTTTCGTCTTTTCATCGCGCAGCTGCATTTCTTCCAGCTTCCGCAAAGACCGCAGACGCATGTTGAGGATCGCTTCGGTCTGACGATCATTGAGCGAAAACTCTTTCATCATCACCGGTTTCGGCTCGTCCGCGGTTCGGATAATCTCGATCACGCGGTCAAGATTGAGGAAGGCAATGATATAGCCTTCGAGCAGTTCAAGCCGGTTCGCAATTTGATCGAGCCGGTGCTGCGTGCGGCGCTGCAAAATCTCAATCTGCGCGCGGGTCCAATGTTCCAGCAGCTCTTTCAGCCCCATTACCATTGGCGTGCGTGTCGCATCAAGCACATTCAAATTAAGCGAGAAGCGCGTCTCCATCTCGGTGAGTTTGAACACGCTTTCTTTCAGCAATTCCGGATCGACATTGCGGCTGCGCGGGACAAGCACAATGCGGATATCTTCGTCTGATTCGTCGCGCACATCGTCGAGGATCGGTAGTTTCTTGTCAGCAATCGCCTGCGCAATTTGCTCGATCAATTTGCCCTTTTGTACCTGATAGGGAATTTCGGAAATGACCAGTTGCCATTGCCCTCCGCCCAGCCGTTCAATCCCCGCCTCGCGGTCCTCTTTCTTTTCCGCTTCTGTCGCATGAAATAGCCCGCGCACACGGAATGATCCCCGACCCGTTTCATAGGCATTTGCGATATGCTCAGCACTATCAACAACCTGTCCGCCGGTTGCGAAATCCGGCCCTTGGAAAAGTTCCATCAACCGGCTGTGCTCAACATGCGGATTGTCGATCAGCTCCAGCGTGGCATCGATAATTTCAGCAGCGTTATGCGAAGGGATGCTGGTCGCCATGCCCACCGCAATCCCGCTTGCGCCATTGGCCAGCAGATTGGGGAACAGGCCCGGCATCAATTCCGGCTCTTCCTCCTCGCCATTATAGGTCGGGATAAAATCAACCGTGCCGTGATCCAGCCCCTCCATCAACTGCATCGCAGTTTTGGTTAGGCGCGCCTCTGTATAGCGGTAGGCAGCGGCGTTATCGCCATCGATATTGCCAAAGTTCCCTTGCCCTTCGACCAAAGGATATCTCAGCGAGAAATCCTGAGCCAGCCGCACCATCGCATCATAAGCAGCCGTATCGCCATGCGGGTGATATTTGCCGATAACCTCGCCCACAACGCGGGCCGATTTCTTAAACGTATTGCTGGGGTCTAGCTTTAGCTGACGCATCGTCCACAGCAGCCGCCGGTGCACCGGTTTCAGCCCATCTCGCAAGTCAGGCAGTGAACGCGCGGTAATGGTGGAAAGCGCATAAACGAGATAGCGTTCTTCCAATGCGGCATCGAACGGCACATCGACCAGCGCATCAAATGGATCTTCAGCAGGAATATCAGTCACGTCAGACATGGCTGCTTGCTAGCAAACACATATGCGATGGGGGAGAGGGGTTTCCACAGAACTATCGCCAATTTCGCGCTATTTATCCTCTTGTGATGATTTTCTTAGGCTTGAGACCTCTTCTTGAAGCGCAGCAAGTCGCGCGATGATCTCTTCGCGCTCACCATGCGCTTCTTCACCCGTTGCCTCTGCCATCGCATTGACGATCACACCGATGAACAGGTTGAGCACGATAAAACTGGTCAGAAGGATGAACGGAACGAAGAATGCCCATGCGTAGGGATAAACCTCCATTACTGGGCGCACGATGCCCATGGACCAGCTTTCCAAAGTCATAATCTGAAACAGCGAATAGAGCGATGCGCCCAAATTGCCGAACCAATCGGGGAAAGTCTCGCCGAACAATTTCGTCGCCATTACTGCGCTGATGTAGAACAGCAGCAGCAACATGACGATCACCGTTCCAATGCTGGGAATTGCGGCAAACAGTCCGGTGATAACCTTGCGCATGCTGGGCACGACAGAGATCAAACGAAGCGCGCGCAAGATACGCAGCGCCCGCAGAACTGAGAATTGTTGAGCCGCTGGGATCAGGGCCACGCTGACAATCACCAGATCGAAAATGTTCCAGCCGCTTTTGAAGAATGCAAAGCGGTAGGCGAAAAGTTTCAGCGCCAACTCCACCACGAAAATCGAAATCGCAATTGTGTCGAGCATTTCCACAATGCCGCCAATACGCTCCATCGCCCAAGGCGAGGTTTCCAACCCCAACCCAATCGCATTCACGATGATGACAGTGACGATCGCTTTTTCGAACCATCCGGTTTCAAGGATGGCTTGGGCGCGCTGGCGAAGGGAGATGTCGGCGGAAATGTCTGCTTGCATGGGTAGCGCCTATCATCGCCGTGGCGCAGCCGACAATGAGCAGCACTTCGCTATCCCCGTTTCAGCACCGTGTTCAGAAACTGAAAAACGCCTTCTAAAACTCAAAGGCTTGCTTTCTTCGACCAAATGTGTCCAAAATAAGGCAAAGCACGCCCTAAATCGTGTTTTAGGTTCCGAGTCGCCCCCTTTTCAGGCTCGGACAGTGGGAGAAAGACTATGCGTAGATTTGCTCTTTTGGCGGCCAGCACGGCCATCTTCATTGCTGGGTGTAGCGAAAGCGAGAGGGCAACAATGTCTTCACCCGGTGAATACGCGGAAGCCGTGGCGGCTGACGCTTCAGCCGAAGTGGAAGAACTCGCCGCCGAAGCCGTTGCCGATGCGCCGCAGGACCAATCGGCCAAGGAAGGCGCCCCATCCAGTGACGGATCTGCCCAAAGCACACCAGCCACTAGTGCCCCGCAAATTGCCTATGTCTACGATTATGGTTTCCGCATCGAGGCCGATGAAATCGCGGAACTTGCCCAGTCGCATGTTGATCTTTGCGAGAAGCTCGGGCCGAAAGATTGCCGCGTCATTTCGCTGCGTCAATCGGGTTCAGAAGGCAGTTACGGATCCGGCGAATTGGAACTGGCCGTTGCATCCAGCAAGGCGCGCGCATTTGGCGAAGACTTGGGAGAAGCTGCTGAGGGACTTGGCGGAGAACAAATCAATGTCGCCATTTCTGGTGAAGACCTGTCCAAGCAAATCGTCGATACAGAAGCTCGGCTACGCGCGCGCACGTTGCTGCGCGACCGGTTGATGGAGGTCTTGCGCTCTCGCAGAGGCACCGTTGCTGAATTGGTTGAGGCTGAACGCGGAGTCGCTCAGGTCAATGAGGAGATCGATCAATCGCGCAGCTGGCTTAATGAAATGCGCGGACGCGTGGCATTCAGCCGTGTCAGCATTGATTACAATTCCAGCTCCCGAACTGGCGACAGTTTCTCCCGACCGATTGTGGAGGCATTCCAATCCATCGGCACCGTTTTAGGCACCACCATTGGCATACTCATCTATGCACTAACGGTTTTAATCCCGATCGCCTTGCTGGTGTTTGGTCTGCGCTGGGCGCTGCATCAATTTGGGTTGCGTCTGCGTTTTTGGAAGAAAGACGAGCCGAATAATGATCCCGCCGAAGGCAGCGAAAAGAGTTAGGCTTTAAAGCCCGCGCGCATCATTTGCTTCGCCTGGCACGCTGACCTCTAAACCATCCAATTCGGGCGTGAGGTCAATTTGGCAGGCGAGGCGCGATTTGCGGCGAACACCGGCAGCGAAGTCGAGCATATCTTCTTCTGGTTCCTGCGCCTGTGGCAGTTTGGCAAACCAATCATCCGCCACGATCACATGGCAGGTTGAGCAGGCCATTTGCCCTTCGCACGTCCCTTCCAATGGTAGGCCCGCTGCCTGTCCAACGCGCAGCAAATTATCGCCCGCTTCGCCGGAAGCCTCAACATTTTTGCCCTTGGGATCGGTGAACTGCACGCGGATGCTCATTCTTGTTCCTTTACAGCGGCTTTGATCGCAGCGGCCGCCTCTTCGATTTCTTCGAGTGTTGTGTAGCGGCCAAAGCCCAGGCGGATGGAGGATTTAGCCTGAGCATCGGTCAGCCCAATCGCTTTAAGCACATGGCTTGGCCGGCCCGATCCGCTGGCACAGGCGCTTCCGGCGGAGAACATGATATTGCGGCAATCCGACATTAGGCGGGCGACGTCCACGCCATCTTTGCGGATGTTGAGATTGCCTTTGTAGCGGTACTCGGCGCTGCCATTCAGCGTCCAATCGGCAAAGAGCTCGCGCGCACGGTTCCAAAGCTCGCCGACATGCGCGGCATCTGCTTCCATATGCGCAGCGGCAAGTTTCGCTGCTGCGCCCATCCCCGCGATAAGTGCTGGCGAGAGCGTTCCGGAACGCAGGCCATGTTCTTGCCCGCCGCCGGTTTGCACCTCGGAAAGTTCCACACCGTTGCGCACCCAAAGCGCGCCGACACCTTTTGGACCGTGAAATTTGTGCGCGGAGATGGCGATCATATCCGCCTCCGCAACCGGCATTTTTCCGTAGGCTTGCACCGCGTCGACCAACATCAGCGCACCGGATTCCTTTGCTCGCTCGGCCCATTCAGCGATGGGCTGGATCGCGCCAATTTCATTGTTAGCCTGCATCACGGCAATCATTTGCGTGGTTGAGGGTAAATTTTGTGAAGGGTCGCAAACTCCGTCCGCCTCAACCAGCAAAACTTCATGTTGACTTGAGGTTTTTGCTGTGTCGCCAACAGCGGAATGTTCAATCGCGGAATAGGCCACAAAGCCTTCGCCTGCCGTGCCTCTAATCGCAAGGTTCAGCGCCTCTGTCGCGCCGCTGGTGAAGATGACTTTGCCGCCCGCTGGAAAGAGTGCCGCGACATTGTCGCGCGCCGCCTCAATTGTGGCTGCTGCCTGCCGACCCATCCGATGCGGGGAGTGCGGATTGCCAAAACCAGTGCCTTCTGGCCCATCAAGGAACCGCAGCATCGCCTCGCGCGCTTCTGGCGCCAAAGGCGTGGTCGCTTGATAATCTAGATAGATCATAAGAGACCTCTCCAAGCATCCGCAAACTTAGCTAGGTGATCCGAAGTCGTGCTCCAGCCCATGCTGACGCGAATGGTCCGCGCGGCAATGTCATCAGAAACGCCAAAGGCATCAAGCACGCGGCTTTTCTTTAGCGTTCCCGATGAACACGCACTGCCCGCAGATACCGCAATACCTGCCGCATCAAGCCGGATAAGCAATGCCTGCGCGCTCATGCTAGGATGGGTGAGCGCATAGATATAATCGCATTGCTCGCCAAAGGTCAGAACATGCTCGCCCAGACCTTTCGCAAACTCTTTGCGCTGATCAGAAGTGGTCGCCCAATCGCCTGACTCTAATGCCGCTGCCATACCAAGCGCTGTGGGCATATTCTCTGTCCCTTGCCGGTATCCGCGTTCATGGCCGCCAATGGGTTCAAGCATAGCGTAATCGCGCACCAATAAAGCGCCAATGCCAATCGGTCCGCCAAATTTGTGTGCCGATACCACCAGCATGTCCGCGTCAGGCAAAGTGAGTTTGCCAGCACTTTGCGCACAATCCGATAGGACTAAAGCGCCTGGGCGCTTTACCGTTTCGGCCATTTGCGACACCGGATTGATCACGCCCGTTTCAGAATTCACGTGCTGGATAGCCAAAATCGAATGCTCATCCAGAACCGCATCATCAGAGAAAATTTCCGCATCGGAAGCTGCACGAAACACCGCATCATGTTCCACCGCGCTGACTATGCGGCGTTGCGCTTTCGACTGGTTGAGCGCAATTGCCAAAGCCTCGCTCGCACCGGAGGTGAAAATCAGCTCACCATCCCATGAAAGCGCAATCTTTATCCGCGCCCGCGCATCTTCTAGCACCGATTTCGCAGCGCGCCCCTCGGCATGCGGAGAGGATGGATTCGCCCAGATCGCAAAGCCTTCTTCCATCGCTGCGCGCGCCTCTGGCCGAAGCGGAGAACTGGCAGCATGATCAAGATATATGCGTTTCGAAATGGAGCGAGACCTGAATTGATTGCGATTTTTGTAACATTGCCTATATAGCGCGCCTTCTGCTGACGCCAACCGGCGCTTTGGCCCACAAATATTCTGTCAGGTAGTTCGCAAATGCCATCCGTCATTTTCCCCGGTCCCGAAGGCCGCCTCGAAGGGCGCTTTACGCCCCCACCCCGTCCGCGCGCACCCGTTGCGATGATCCTGCACCCGCATCCAGAAGGCGGCGGCACGATGAATGACCGGATCGTGCAGCGCATGTATAAGACATTCACGGATCGCGGGTTTGCAGTTCTACGCTTTAACTTTCGCGGTGTTGGCCGCAGCCAAGGCAGCTTTGACAATGGCGTAGGCGAATTGTCCGATGCGGCCGCTGCGCTTGATTGGGTGCAGTCCATCCATGCAGAGGCGCAGACCACTTGGGTTGCTGGTTACAGCTTTGGCGCGCTGATTGGCATGCAATTGCTCATGCGCCGTCCAGAAGTGCGCGGGTTTATCTCCGTCGCGCCGCCTGCGAACATGTATGATTTCAGCTTCCTTGCGCCGTGCCCTGCATCCGGTATCTTTGTTCAGGGGGCCGCTGATACCGTTGTTCAGCCGATTGCCGTGCAAAAGCTGGTTGATAAGCTCCGCACGCAAAAGCACATCACAATCCATCATGAAGAGATTCCGCGGGCCAATCACTTCTTTGAAAATGAGATTGAGCAATTGATGGGTTCAGTGGACAATTACCTGAATTTCCGCCTCTCTCCGGATTGTCCGATTAGCTAAGGCCAAATCAGCATTTCATGCAGATGACACGCTAAATCCAGCCTTGCTGGAGACAGCGGAGCTTTGTCCAAGCGCCCCTTAACTTGATCTCAATAATGTTATGTTGTAACATACCTGATATGTTTGATGCATAAGACCAGCGAAAAGCGGCGAAGCGCGAACATATAGACCATGAGAGGAGATCAATAATGGCATATTCGGACGCAATGACTTTACGGCAGCAAGGTGCAGGGATCGCTGGAGTGGCAGCAGTCCACGCCGGTCTGGGGGCTTTGATAGTCCTTGGGCTGGCAGCAACAGTTGTTATCGACCCTAAACCCGAAGAGGATACGTTTGAAGCAACCAATATTTGGTCTCCTCCCCCGCCCCCACCAGAAGACGTTATTGAGCCTGACAAACCCAAGCCAAAAATTGCGGCGCCAGAGGTGAAAGACCCCGCGATCCCTCCGATTGTTATTCCGCCATCACCGTTCTCTCCGCCGGATACCGGACCGCGAATGGGCACTTTTGATCCAGTGATTCCCAATCTTGGCAGCGGAGGATTGGGGGATATTGGCCTGGGTAGCGGCGGGGGCGGTGCTCTCTCGGATTTCAAACCAACACCCACACCAACGCCAACACCGACACTTGCCTTTAACCCTGTATCAGCAAGTCCGCGCAACAATGCCTCGCGCTGGGTCACTGACAGCGATTACAAATCAAGCTGGATCAGGCGAGAAATGGCCGGTGTCGCAAAATTCAGCCTTGGCGTTGGCACCAATGGCCGCGTAACCGATTGCCGCGTTACCAGTTCAACCGGTTATGATGCGTTGGACAATGCGACTTGCAAATTGATCGCCAAACGCGCGCGATTCACGCCCGCTAAGGATGGCAGCGGCAAGACGGTGGAGGGCAGTTTTTCAAGCTCAATCCGGTGGAATTTGCCTGACTAAACTCGCTATTCCTCAACCGCTGAAACCGGCGCCTCGCCGCTTTCATCAGGCACGGTCCAGATCGCAATATTCGCGATCATAATGAGCGCAAGCAGAGCCATAAGTCCGGCCTGCTTGCGCTGACCGCCCTTGAACCAAAGGAATGCTGCTCCCGCCAAAAGAGCAATCGCAGCCAGCATCATAATGGACAGAGTAATGTTCATTGCGATCCCGGTTCTAGCAATGCTTGCCGAGCGGCGAAAGTCACTTGCAAATTTGTCATCCACTCCCCATCTTAACCCCATGGATTCGCGGGGTTTGGACCCGCATCAAAGGGAGATTTTTCATGGGAATTTTTAGTTCAATCAAGGGCGCAATTTTTGGCGATGACGATGACAAAGGCGCAGCGCCAACCGCTGCAGCCACGGCAGCCGCGGGCGCGGCAAAAGCTGCAACGGAAAAACGCGCTGCGATCAGCGGCGTCGATGTTGTCGCTCGCATCGGAAGCATCCCAGGCTCTGACAAGCTCAATTGGCAAAACTCTATTGTCGATCTGATGAAGCTGGTTCAAATCGACCCAAGCTATGAAAACCGCAAGGAATTGGCAGGCGAACTGGGCAATACTGGCTATTCCGGATCGGCAGAAGACAATATCGCTCTCCATAAAGCCGTGATGAAAGGTATTGCGGATGCGGGCGGCATCGTGCCCGACAGCATGAAAGGCTAGTTTGCTGATTTGACACTGGGTCAAGAGCGCGTCAGAAATTGGCGCATGACCCAATCCAGCAAAGCCAACATTTCGCGCCGTCAGGCCCTCTCCAAAATCGGCGGAGGGCTTGGCGGCGTTTCTGCATTTGCATTGCTGCCAGCATGCGCTGCACAACCTGCGGCATCAAACCTCACGATCAGTCCGCCCCCGCCTCCATATGTCGACAAACAAGCCATTGCCTCGGCGAATACATTGCTGGAAGACATCGCTTACCGTCTGCTCGGCCATCAGCCAGAGCGCGCAACCGGTGTGGGTGTTGATACAGGCGAACATGCCGGATTGCGCGGCAAGTTGGAGGACCAATCGCAAGCAGGGCAAGACGCTTTGGCGGCGACTTTGCGCAAAGATCTTGAGTTAGTCTGGTATGTCAAAAGGCAAGGTCTGGACGCTGAGACCATCACCAATCTCGACGTGGTCGAAAGCGGCTACACACTGGCGCTCGATGGCATGGCCCTGCCCTATGGCAATGCGCCCATCGGTAGCTGGCAAACCAACCCTTATTTGGTGATCCAGAACTGCGGTACATATATCAATATGCAGCGCTTTTTTGGTGCAGGCGTGCCGCTGAACACAAGCGACGATGTCGGCTATTATACCGAACGTCTGGCCGCGCTGCCTGACGTGCTGAATGGCGAGTTAGAGCGTGTAAAAGCAGCCCGCGCGATGGGCGTCATCGCTCCGGATTTCTTGCTCGACAAGGCCATTCCGCAGCTCAAAAACACACTGCTTGATACGATGAAGGGCGGCGCATTGCTCGCCCCGCTAGAAACGGCCGATATTGTTGGCGGCGATGCGTCCGTTTTGGCGGGTGCAAAAGAAATCATCACAGACCAAATTGCGCCCGCATTGGAAGCACAGCTGGCCGAGCTGAATGAGCTTCGCAAGGAAGCCAAAGGCAATCCGGGCATGTGGGCACAGCCGCAAGGTGATGAATGGTACGCATGGGCTCTTCGCTCAAGCACGACAACCACGCTCACTCCTGATGAAATTCATCAGCAAGGCCTTGAAGAACTCGCATCGCTTCACGCCCGCATGGACCCGATCCTGCAAGAGATTGGCTATACCAAAGGCAGCGTTGGCGAACGCATGCAGGGTCTTTCCAATGATCCGCGCTACAAATTTGCAGATGGCGATGAAGGCCGCAAAGAAATCTTCGAATTTATCGATGACCGGATCGAATGGATCAAAGGGCAAATGCCGCGCGCGTTCAACACTTTGGTTGATCCCAATTTGGAAGTTCGTCGTATCCCGATCAATGAACAGGATGGCGCGCCGGGCGCTTATGGCGGCGCTGGTAGCAAGGATGGCAGCATACCCGGGCGTTTCTGGATCAATTTGCGCACCACCGACCTCCACCGCAAATATGACCTTGCCGACCTCACATTTCACGAGGCAATCCCCGGCCATGTGTGGGAGGGCGAATATTCCAACCGCCTGCCGTTAATCCGATCAATCCTAGCGTTCAATCCGTTTTCAGAAGGCTGGGCGCTCTATGGCGAGCAATTGGCAGACGAATTGGGCGCTTATGACGAGTTTAAAGTTGGCCGCCTCGGCTATCTCCAATCCCTCGCATTCCGCGCCTGCCGCATGGTGGTAGATACTGGCCTGCACTCCAAACGCTGGAGCCGTGACAAAGCGGTTGGCTTCTTTGTCGAGCGTAACGGTTCCAAACGCGAAGAGGTCGAAAGCGAAGTTGATCGTTATTGCAGCTGGCCTGGCCAAGCGACGGGCTACAAATTGGGTCATAGCCGGATTGTGGAACTGCGCGAAAAGGCCTCAAACCAGCTGGACTCTGCATACGATATGAAAGCGTTCAACGATGCCATAGTCTTGGGCGGTAATGCACCAATGGACGTGCTGGCGAAGAATGTGGACCGCTATATCGCTGGCGCCAAAGGGTAAGCTCTCGTTTCATTTTTGAGCCATCCAAATTTTGCGAGTCGCAGCGTAACGATGGCGCGATTTGGGGGTTCATTATCAAAACACATACGCGGGCGGTGCTTTTTACTAGGGACCGCATCATTCGCGCGTCTCCAAGCGTAAAAAAGCAAGCCGCAAAGTTAACAGGCATTCCAAATGTAGGAAAATGAGCTTCGGAAGGGTCGTTACACGCAGCTCAAACCCAAACTACCAATTCCAGAATTAAGTCAGCGGATGTCGCAAATGACCAGTAAACGTGCAAAAATTTGTTCTAGGCGCCGCACAAATAACAAAACGCACAGGGGCTTCGCTGGCTGAATTTCCAAATCGGCTTTCAGATGCTTACTTCATCATGCCGGTGACGATTGAGCCAAGGATGCCGCCCAATGCGCCGCCGCCTGCTCCATTACCGCCGCCCGCTTTCTTCGCCATATGACCGGCAACCGCCATCGCGAGGATGGGGAGCATTTTTTTCAAGATGCCTTCATCAATGCCAGTGATCGCAGCGACTTCGCCAGCAACGCCGCGGCTGACATCTTTGCTGCCAAAGATATTGCCGAGGATGTCATTGCCTTGGTTCATCGGCGTGGGTTTTGGAGCAAGAACGCTTTCCAGCAACCCGCCGCCTCCCCCGCCAAGAACCGCGCCCGCTAGGCTGCCGAGACCGCCCAACGGATCGCCTCCGCTTCCGCCAGTGGCACTGCGCCCCATGCCCGCAACGATGGCTGGCAATAGAGCGCCGGCTGCGGTTTTGGCGGTGGCCGGGTCAACGCCCAGCTCACCCGCCATGGAATCAATCACGCCGGATTGCTGCAACATTTGTGCAAGGCTCATAATGCTATCCTCTCGTTTGAAGCTTACTTCTTACCGAACAGACCTTTGGCCATGCCCATCACATCGTTGAGTGGGTTTCCGTCGCCATCTTGGTCGAGCATGCCTGCAATATTGCCAAGGATGCCGCCTTCGCCGCTTTCGCCCTGCATTTTGCCAGCCAGATCGCCCAATGCGCCTTCGCCGCCCATTTGCTCCATAATGCCGCCAAGCGCACCTGCATCAAGGCCGGTTTTTTCCGCCGCCAGCTCAACCGTATCGCCGTCTTCGCCATGCGATGCGCCCAATGCTGCGACAGCTTTTTCCGCCATGGCAGGGTCAAGGCCAACCTTTTCAGCGATTGCTGCAACAGTGTCCGGGGAACCGGATACTTGGCTCAAAATTCCATCAAGAATGCTCATTATGTTTCTCCAATTAAACTATGCGCGGAGTGTGGCCGTATTGCGCGCAAAAGAAAAGGCCTCGCTCCCCCGGAACTATCCGATGAGACGAGGCCTTCCCCCTTTAGTCTAAATGTAAAATTCTATTCAGATTACGCTGCTTGCCCGCTTGGCGCGGATTGACGCACACCTTCATCAACGTGATCGGCAAATTCTGCGAAATTGTCGATGAAAAGCTGGACCAATTTGGCTGCCGCTTCATCATACTCTTCGCCGTTTGCCCACGTGCTGCGCGGATCGAGGATCGCTGTATCTACACCGGCGACAGCTGTTGGCACGTCAAAGCCGAAGTTTGGATCCTTACGAAACTCTGCATCGTTCAAACTGCCATCGAGAGCCGCGTTGAGCAGAGCGCGCGTGGCTTTGATCGGCATCCGGTTGCCTGTCCCATATTTGCCGCCGGTCCAGCCGGTGTTGACCAGCCAGCATTGTGCGCCGCCCGATGCAATGCGTTCTTTCAGAAGATTGCCGTAAACCGATGGGTGACGCGGCATAAATGGCGCGCCAAAACAGGTGGAGAATGTCGCCTCAGGCTCGGTTACGCCAATCTCGGTACCAGCGACCTTTGCCGTGTAACCCGAAAGGAAGTGATACATCGCTTGGTCTGGTGTCAGCCGCGCAATCGGAGGCAGCACGCCAAACGCATCCGCTGTCAGCATGATCACATTGCTGGGCACGGGGCCAAGGTTTTTCTCAGACGTGTTCGGAATATATTCCAGCGGATATGCGCCGCGAGTGTTTTCCGCGAGGCTGTTATCATCAAAGTCGAGATCGCGTGTCTGCGGGTCCATCACGACATTTTCGAGTACCGTACCGAATTTGCGCGTGGTGGCGAAAATTTCTGGCTCGGCTTCCTCGGATAATTTGATCATTTTGGCATAGCAGCCGCCTTCGAAATTGAAGACTGCGGTGTCTGACCAGCCGTGCTCATCATCACCAATCAGCGTGCGCGAGGCATCGGCGGACAATGTGGTTTTGCCGGTTCCCGACAGGCCAAAGAATACAGCCGTTTTGCCATCTGGGCCGATGTTGGCAGAGCAATGCATCGGCATTACGCCTTTAACCGGCAGCAGATAGTTGAGGATGCCGAATACGCTTTTCTTCATCTCGCCAGCATATTTGGTGCCGCCGATCAGGATCAGTTTCTCGGTCAAATTCACTGCAATCACGGTTTCGCTATTGGTGCCGTGACGCGCAGGGTCCGCTTTAAAGCTGGGCAGATCAATGATGGTGTATTCTGGCGCAAAGTCAGCAAGTTCAGCGGCTTCAGGACGCACCAGCAATGTGCGGATGAACAGATTGTGCCATGCCAGCTCATTAATCACGCGCACATTCACGCGGTGTTCTGGCTGCGAACCGCCAAACAGATCCGCGACATAGAGCGTGTCTTTATCACCCACTGCGGCAAGGAAGTCTTCTTTCAGCGCGGCAAAATGATCCGGCGTCATGCCCGCATTGACCTTGCCCCACCAAACGGTGTCTTCGGTCGTCGCATTGCGCACGATGAATTTGTCATTTGCGCTGCGGCCCGTCTTCGCTCCCGTCTTCACCACCAAGGAACCATATTTCGACAGTTCGCCTTCACCGCCGCGAATGGCGGCTTCGACCAATTCGGACGTGCCAAGATTGGGGTGAATGGCAGCCTTGGTTTGAACACCTTGGTCACTAAGGGATTGAGCAAGAGGGGTCGGCACAGATTTCTCCTGAAACGGATATGTGAAACGGGCATTGCGATGGCGAAAAGGGAATCGCTGCATACGAATGCGCTGAATATGCGCATCGCATAGAGGGCGCAAAAGGCGCCGTCAAACGCATGCACCATAGTTTATCAGCTTTTACCGCAATGCGAAGGATAACGGGTTTGGTACGTCAGAAATTCGCGCTGCATTGTTTCATGCTGCCAAAGGCGCTAATCTGCCACCATGCACGCGATCTTAAGGACACAAAATGGCCGATGAAGCCGGCAAAACAGCTAGCACGGCCGACGATATTGTTATCGCTTTGGTCGATGATGATCGCAATATACTGACGTCGGTCTCTATCGCACTTCAAGCCGAGGGCTATGTGACGCGAATCTATTCCGATGGCGAAACCGCACTAAAAGCGCTGCTGGAAAATCCGCCAGATTTGGCCGTATTCGACATCAAAATGCCCAAGATGGACGGGCTTGAGCTGCTGAGTAAAGTGCGCGAGCATATCGCTCTACCGGTCATTTTCCTCACCAGTAAAGATGATGAAATGGATGAGGAACAGGGGCTGGAACTCGGCGCGGATGATTACATCGCCAAACCGTTTAGCTTGCGCCTGCTCACAGCACGCATCAGAGCAATTTTGCGGCGCGCGAACCCATCCCGCATGCTGGATGCCGACCGGGCCGAAGGAGAAACAGCGAACCCCATCGTTTCGCGCGGGCGATTGTTTATGGATCCAACGCGGCATCAAGTCACTTGGGACGATGTGCCCGTATCCCTAACCGTGACCGAATTTCTTATCCTAGAGGCGCTCGCGACCCGCCCCAGGGTGATCAAAAGCCGCAATCAGCTGATGGATGCGGCATATCCCGATGATGTGTTTGTGGATGACCGCACTGTCGACAGCCACATCAAACGTATGCGGCGCAAATTCCGCGTCTCTGACAAGACATTCTCCGCGATAGAGACGCTCTATGGTGCAGGCTATAGCTACACCGATGGCTGAAGCAGGCGAACTGCCAAGCGAACGGGGCGAACGGGTCGACCGGATCAGCGGAAGCGGCAGGCTAACGCTAACTGCGCGCATATTGTTCGTGAACATCTTGCCACTGGCGCTGCTTGGCGGCGGCATATTCTATATCGATAGTTACCGCGCTCAGCTTTTGTCAGAACGCTATAAGCTCGCGCGGATCGAGGCACAAATTACCGCTGAGGCTTTGGCCGGTGCCAGCCGCGAACGCCAAGAAGCTTTGCTCATCCAAATCGGCAAAGAGCAAAAAATGCGGCTGCGCATGTTTGATGCAGAGGGGCTGCTTTGGGCGGATAGTTTTGAACTGGACGAACCTGCCTTCACATTCGCTGATCCGGCTGCAAAGACTTGGGGCGATAGCACGGCTGGATGGCTCGATCGCGGGGTCGAAGCCATTGTTAGCGCAGAGCCCGTACCGCCCTATGTAGAACCGGAAACGCAGCAGGCGGATGCTTGGCCCGTGCTGGCCCGTGCCCGTGATGAAGGGGTCACCCAGATCGAACTGAGCCGCGCACCCGACCGCAGCCCGGTCGTAACAGCAGCGGCACCTGTCGGCCTGAACGGTGCCACTTTGATGACCACCCGCAATGCTGTCGACATCACCGAATCTGTGCGCAGCGCGCGGACGACTTTGGGCATTGGCGTGCTGCTCGCTTTGTTTGGATCGACCATGCTATCGCTGTTTTTGGCGCGAACCATCGTGGCCCCGATCCGCTTGCTTTCCAATGCCGCTATCCGCGTTCGCCAAGGGCGCGGCCGCGATGTTGAGGTTCCTCGCCTGCCCGAAAGGCGTGATGAGATTGGATCGCTGGCGCGCACCATTTCCGATATGACCGCAGCACTTCGTAGCCGGATTGACGGGGTAGAGAGCTTTGCCGCTGACGTTGCGCATGAAATTAAGAACCCACTCGCATCACTTCGCAGCGCGATTGAATCCCTCCCCCGTGTCGAAGATCCAGAATTGCGCGGTAAATTGCTCGATATTGCGACCCATGATGTGCGGCGGATCGACCGGCTAGTGACCGAGATTTCCGATGCCAGCCGGATTGATGCGGAAATGTCCCGCGCCACGCTGGAACGGATCGACCTTACCGATCTTGTCAATGCGATTGTCGGATCACGCGAAGATCGCGCAGAGAATATGAGCCACTCCATCGCGATCAATCATACAGGTTGGTCAGCAATAGTCGTCGGCGTTGCACCGCGTCTGGAACGGGTGATTGAAAACCTGCTGGACAATGCGGTGTCATTCTCACCCAAAGGCGCACCGATTGAGGTAGCACTCGACAATGATGGAGAAAATGTTGTGCTTACCGTCAGCGACTCAGGACCGGGTATTCCAGAAAGTGCCCGCGAAAAGATTTTCGAACGCTTTCACTCTGTTCGGCCAGAAGCAGAGGATTTCGGCAATCATTCCGGCCTTGGCCTGGCGATTGCGCGGACCATTGCAGAGGCGCATGACGGGTCCCTCGCCGCTATATCGCGGCACGATGGCGGCGCAGGTGCGTGCTTGCGGCTCTCTCTGCCAGCGGCGCAATGACATCCGGTCCAGACACCGCACTGGTCCAAGCTAGCGCAGTTGCAATCGGCGGCCGCGCGCTATTGATCGAGGGGCAATCTGGCATTGGCAAAAGCAGCCTCGCGCTTGCTTTGATTGATCGCGGTGCGGTTCTGATCGGCGATGATGGTGTGCGGCTTTCGCTTGAGAGTGACCGAGTGCTGGCCAGTCCGCCGCCCAATATCACTGGCAAGCTGGAAATACGTCATGTCGGGATTGCTGATGTTCCGGTCACTTCGGCGCCGCTTGCCCTTATCATCACGCTCGGCAAAGATGCTCCGCGTTTTGTGGATGAAGCACCGCGCCGTGATGTGAAGGGAATTTCGGTCCCCTGCATCACCCTTCCCGCGCATGATCCAATTCTGGCGTTACGCGCAGAATGGGCGCTCACCCTGCATGGGCTGTGCATGGGCTAAGGTTCGGCTAGGGACATTGCCGTAAAAAGGGCTTTTCATTGCGGGCAATGGGGCGCACAAAGCGCTCCACCATGAGTTCCTCAACACGCATCCCTACCCCATCTGACAAGCAGAGCATTTTGCTCGTCACCGGCCTATCCGGCGCGGGCAAGTCAACCGCACTGCAAGTGCTGGAAGATTTGGGGTGGGAGACAATCGACAATTTCCCGGTGCGCCTGCTGAAAAGCCTGCTTTCCAACCCGGATCAGCAAGACGGGCCATTGGCGATTGGCTTTGATTCGCGGACCAGAGGTTTCGTCCCGCATGATGTGATCGAACTGGTCAAAGACCTAACCGATCTTCCGCAAATCCAGCTGACCACCTTGTTTATCGATTGCTCTTCTGGTGAATTGGAACGGCGTTATAATGAAACGCGCCGCCGGCATCCCATGGCGCAGGGCCGCCCTTTGCAAGACGGTATCCGCGCCGAACGCGAGCTGCTGGAACCCATGCGCCGATGGGCCGATATGGTTGTCGATACCAGCAGCTTTGCAACGAATGAACTTCAGCAGCATGTGCGCGAATTGTTTGGCACAAGCGCACAGCAGCCGATGACTGTGACCGTATCCAGCTTTGGTTTTGCGCGCGGCATGCCGCCACTCGCGGATCTGGTGTTTGATATGCGCTTTCTCGACAATCCGCATTGGATTGATGGCCTGCGCGAGCTTACAGGCCTTGATGAACCCGTTGCGGCACACATCAAAAAAGATGCTGGATTTGCACCGGTTTTCGACCGGATTGCCGGCTTAATCAGCGATCTTCTTCCCCGTTATGCCGCCCAAGGCAAAAGCTACGTCCACATCGCATTGGGCTGTACCGGCGGGAGACACCGTTCGGTTTTTACCGCTGAACAAGTCGCACAAAACTTGCGCGATCAAGGGTTTTCGCCCACTGTCCGGCACCGCAATTTGGGTTCGCGAGCGACAGACGCCATCGAACAGATGAAGCTGTAGCTCAGCACGGAATTTTTGATGAAGGCACTGCGCACATGATTGGCTTGATTTTGGTCACGCACGGGTCTTTGGCCGAAGAATTCGTCAATGCGATGGAGCATGTTGTTGGCCCGCAAAAGTCGGTCGTTACCGTCTGCATCGGACCGAATGACGATATGGAACAGCGGCGCGCCGAAATCGCCGCCTCCATCCCCAAAGTCGATAACGGCGCAGGCGTGATCATGCTGACCGATCTGTTCGGCGGCACACCATCAAACCTTGCCATTTCTCTGCTTGAACGCGGCAAGGTCGAAGTGATCGCAGGCATCAACCTTCCTATGCTGATCCGTTTGGCTGGCGCGCGCAAAAGCATGAGCGTGGTTGAGGCTGTTGCCGCAGCGAAAGATGCAGGCCGAAACTACATCACTGTCGCTTCGGAATTTTTGGGCGAAGCAGGTGCGCCTAAGAAAGAAGCGAACGCATGACCTTTCGTCAGACCGTCACCATTGTAAACAAGCGCGGGTTGCATGCACGCGCGAGCGCCAAATTTGTGGGCGCTGTGGCAGAAATCCCCGAAGTGACGACTGTGCGCGTTGCAAAGGGCGGCAATGAAGCAGGCGGGGGATCGATCCTTGGCCTGATGATGCTGGGCGCAGCAAAGGGCGATGATATTGAGCTGATCGTCGAAGGCGAAAACGCCGAAGCTGTGCTGGGCGATTTGTGCGCTTTGGTTCAAGATGGCTTTGGCGAAGAGTAAGCGCTTTTCACGCGCGAATTGAGCGGAACAGAGTAATGCGTCGCGAAATTACCGGCTTTTCCAATCCAACAGTGAAATTCTTGCGCAGCCTGCGGGAGAAAAAGCACCGCAAGGCCGCTGGCAAATTCATGGCAGAGGGGCTTCGTCTGCTCACCGATGCGCGGGAATGCGGCCATATTCCCGAAACGCTTGTGCTGTCGAACCGGCGCGATCCACACACTCTGCTGGATGCGCTGGAAGCCGATGTTGCGCGTAGCGGCGGCGAAGTGATTGAAACCACGCCGGATATCCTCACCAAAATCACGGGCAAGTCCAATGCTCAATCAGTCGCGGGTGTGTTTGCGGAATTTGATACATCGCTCGGTGCGATTGACCGAAACGCTGCGCCAATATGGCTGGTGGCGGAAAGCCTACGCGATCCAGGCAATCTGGGCACAATGCTGCGGACATGTGATGCGGTGGGCGCAGGCGGGTTGATCCTGATCGATGATTGCGCCGATCCGTTTTCGGTTGAGGCGGTGCGCGCCAGCATGGGCGCAGTGTTTACGCAAGCCATTGCGCGCGCTGAATGGGCAGAGTTTCTGCCGTGGTTGAGGGATGGTGATGGCCAGCTGGTCGCAGCGTCCCTGCGCGATGCGGTGCCCTATCGCGGGGCGCCCTATGCATCGCCCTGCTTCATCTTGGTCGGCAACGAATCGCAAGGCCTGCCGGAAAGCTATGAAGCGGAATGCGATTTGCGCGTCACCATGCCCATGCTAGGCCGTGCCGACAGTTTGAACGCCTCTGTCGCGGGCGCGGTTTTAGCCTATGAAGTTTTGGCGGGTTTAGGTGCTTCCGCTTCGGACTGATTTTCGATCAAATCCATCTCCGCTGCGTCCGATGCGATAGCGTCATCAGCATTGTATCGCGGCGCGGCTTCGACCAGCGGAACTTCTGCGATTTCCGCCTTGCCAATTTCAACGCCCTTGTCCGCCAAACGCTTACCCGATGACAGCACATTGCGTTCATAGCTGCCGACGAATTTGTTGTAATTGTTGACCGCCGATTCCAGCCCGCCACCAACGCGTTTCAAATGCTCTGCGCTGACCCGCAGGCGGTCATAAAGCTCCGCGCCAATACGCCCAATTTCCTGCGCTTCTTTCGCTAAGCCATCCTGCCGCCAAACCTGCGCAACCGTGCGGGCAATCGCAACCAGATTGGTCGGTGTGGCAAGCAAAACTCTTTTATCAAAGGCGAAATCCCACAGTGATGGATCAGCTTCCAAAGCAGCAGCAACAAAATGTTCGCCCGGCACAAACATCACCACATAATCCGGCGCATCTTCGAACTGGCTTTGGTAAGATTTCGCTCCAAGCTGCGTCACATGATTGCGCATCGACCGTACATGATCGGCCAATGCCGCATCGCGCGCCGCATCCTCATCCGCCTCAAACGCTTGCTGATAAGCGTTGAGCGAGACCTTCGCATCGATCACCAACACTTTGCCGCCCGGTATCCTCACAATCGCATCGGGACGCAGGCGCGCACCTTCGTCGGTTTCGATCGAGGCTTCCAATTGGAAGTCGGTATGCTCTGCCAGACCAACCTGCTCGAGCACATTTTTCAGCTGTTGTTCGCCCCAGCGGCCACGCGCTTTGGGCGCATTCGTCAGTGAATTGCCAAGCCGCTGCGCCTCGCGCCGGACTTCTTCTTGGCCATCGCGCATAGTGGCGATCAGGCCGGTTAGCTGGCCAAAGGCATCGACCCGCTGTTTCTCCAGCGTTTCCACTTGCTTTTCATATTTTTCAAGACGTTCACCCACTGGATTAAGCAGCGTTTTGATCTTCGCCTCGCCCGCTTCTTCGGATTGCTTGAAACGCTGTTCGGCACGCTTCAGGAAATCCTCCTGATTGCGTTGGAGCACTTCTGCACCGGTGGCCTTAAACTGCGCGAGCATTTCTTCCCGCGCTTCCTTCATCTGATGCATTTGCTTGTCGAAATTCGCTTCATTCGCTTTCAAAGTGGCGATTTCAACCTTCGCATCGCCCAGCTCAATCTGCGACTGACCAAGTTCTGCACCAGCGCGCTTAAACTTGTCGTCCAAGTCCTTCGCTTGCGCCTCTTTCTCTTCAAAACGGTTGCGCCAATCAGCCGCTGGACGCGAGCCCATAAACCAGCCGGCAGCTGCGCCTGCTGCCAGACCAAGAATGAGCAAAATTATCGCGAGAAGTGTAGAGTCCATGCTGCAACCCTACAAGGAACGAATGGAGAACGCCAGTCTCTTACCAAGCTTGTCCTCAGAATTACGTTTTCGGCGGCTCCCTTCGCTTAGCGAACAAGTTGTACAGAAACCGAAATCCAAAAGTGAAAATACAAAAATACGCGGCAAAGAAAATGGCAAGCTCATCAAAGTCAGGCTCTTTTGTGAAATATCGCCAACTGCACATAATGATTGCGTAGAAAAATCCTCCAACCGCGGCCTTTTTCAAACTGAACGGCTTCATAAACTCAAGCAGCAGCCCGCAGTTTCTTAAGTTTCTTCAGCGCCATTTGCTTTTTCAAACGGCTCAGATGGTCGATAAACAGCACGCCGTTCAAATGGTCCATCTCATGCTGGATACAGGTTGCAAGAAGCCCTTCAAGCGCTTCTTCATGCGGCTTTCCATCGACATCCTTATACTGCACAGTGCAGGTTTCTGGCCGGTCAACATCGGCAAAAATATCGGGCACTGACAGGCAGCCTTCCTGATAAGTTGCAAGTTGATCCGCCGGATCGACAATCACCGGATTGATAAAGACGCGCGGCTCGTTCTTCGTCGGTTGATGGGAATGGGCATGGCCGTCCCCATGATCGTGATCACACTGTTCAGGCTCCGCATCGGGATCCTCTGGTTGCAGGTCGATAACGAGCACGCGGTCTGGCACGCCAATTTGGATCGCGGCAAGACCGATGCCATTGGCGGCATACATGGTTTCAAACATGTCCGCGACGAGGGTTTTGAGATCATCGTCAAACTTCGTCACATCTTTGGAGACGGTTTTGAGACGCGGATCGGGAACTTCGAGAATTTCGTGAATAGCCATGTGGGCGATTTAGGGGCTGAGTTGCCAAGGTGCAAGCACGCATAGCTCTTACTTCGGACGCGAAAGCAGGGCCACGACCATCAACACAGGAAGATATAATAGGGCTGCGAACCAAAGCGAAGTGCTTAGCCAACCTGACGCCCAAAAATACTCAAAGTCACCGTTCTTGTCAGTTATCGCTGCCAAGGCCATCCAAACAAGCGGAATGGCAAGAGATATGCCGGCAGCGATGATCAATTGTCTAATGATGAACTTCAAACCGGCCTTCTTGCCCGCAAAGCCTGCGCCAAAGTGCCCTCATCGAGGTAATCCAACTCTCCACCTACCGGCAAACCATGGGCAAGCTGCGTTATCCGCACCGAATGCTCCTCCAGCCGCTCTGCGATATAATGCGCAGTTGTTTGACCCTCTAGCGTGGCGTTCATGGCAAGCACGACCTCATCAATGCCAACGCCATTTTCTCGAGCAGCCACCCGCTCAAGCAAAGACCCAATCGCCAAATCTTCTGGCCGAACGCCGTCCAGCGCCGACAGCTTCCCGCCCAGCACATGATAACGCCCAGAAAACAGCCGCGACCGGTCGAGCGCCCACAAATCCGCCACATCCTCCACCACGCAAAGCGATTTCGCATCGCGCCGCGGGTCTGCGCATATTCCGCAAGGATTCTGCGTATCAACATTGCCGCAAGTGTCGCACTCAACCAGCGTTTCCTGCACCGCGCCCAGCGCATCCAGCAGAGCGGGCAAAGCCTGTTCGCGGTTCTTCACCAGCCACAGCACAGCGCGTCGGGCAGAGCGCGGCCCCAATCCGGGAAGCCGAGCGAGCGCGCCCGATAGCTCTTCAATCTCTTGCGATGCCATGGCGTGGGGGATAGGGGCTTTGCATCAGGTGAGAAAGACCCGCGAGGACAGTCATGCGCATCATTTTTATGGGAACGCCCGATTTTGCGGTGCCAGCACTGCACGCGCTTCATGCAGCGGGGCACGACATTGCCTGTGTCTATACCCAGCCGCCGCGCCCTGCGGGTCGGGGAAAGAAGCTGAAACCTTCGCCGGTGCAATTGGCGGCAGAGGAATTGGGATTGCCTGTGCGTTCGCCAAAGTCTTTGAAACCTGACGAAGCGCGCGCTGACTTCGCGGCATTGAAGGCTGATGTCGCGATTGTCGCGGCTTACGGATTGATCTTGCCGCAAGTTGTGCTGGATGCGCCCGCACATGGCTGTATCAATATTCACGCCTCTATCCTGCCGCGATGGCGGGGTGCTGCGCCTATTCACCGCGCGATTATGGCGGGGGACGCAGGAACGGGCGTTACCATTATGCAGATGGAGTTGGGGCTGGATACCGGCCCGATGCTGGCGACCATTCGCACGCCGATTGAGGACAAAACGACGGGCGAGTTGACTGACGAGCTGGCGGAATTGGGCGCGGGGCTGATGGTGGAGGTCTTGCGCGAATTGCCCAACCATGTGCCCGTGGCTCAGGATGATGATGAGGCGACTTACGCTCCGAAGATTGACAAGGCGGAAGGCCGAATTGATTGGTCACGTTCGGCTGATGAATTGGTGCGGCATTGCCACGGCCTTGCCCCCTTCCCCGGCGCTTGGTTTGAGATTGAGGGTACGCGGGTGAAACTTTTGCGCGCAGAACTTGCTGAGGGTTCCGGCACGGCTGGCGAGGTTCTGGACGACACACTCACTATTGCCTGCGGTTCAGGAGCAATCCGTCCGCTGACACTGCAACGGGCGGGCAAGCCAGCGATGGACCTTGCCGACTTCTTGCGCGGCAATTCAGTCGCCAAGGGCACAATTCTCAAGTGACCCGTTACGCGCTGACATTGGAATTTGACGGCACGCCATTCGTTGGCCTTCAACGCCAAGACAATGGCCCCAGCGTTCAGGGTGCGGTTGAAGCTGCTGCCCATGCGATCACGGGCGAGGATGTGCAAATGCTCAGCGCGGGGCGCACTGACGCGGGCGTCCATGCGCTCGCCATGCGCAGCCATATCGACGTTGAAAAAGAGCTCACCCCTTTTCGCCTGATGGAGGGGCTAAACGCGCATCTTCGCCCCGATCCTGTGGCGGTCACGCACTGCGAGGTGGTGGGTGAGGATTGGCATGCGCGCTTTTCCTGTATCGGGCGCAAATACCTTTACCGGATTGCTAATCGCCGCAGTCCGCTAACGCTGGATGCAAGCCGAGTGTGGCAAATCGCGCCGACCTTGGATGCAGAGGCAATGCACCGCGCGGCGCAGGCTCTGATCGGGCAGCATGATTTCACCACTTTCCGCTCTGTCCGCTGCCAAGCGAAAGACCCCGTAAAAACGCTCGATCAAGTGGACGTAGTGCGCGCAGACGGCCCCTATGGCGAAGAAATTCACGTCCATGTGGCCGCGCGATCTTTCCTCCACCATCAGGTTCGCAGCATTGTCGGCAGTTTAAAAATGGTCGGCACAGGCACTTGGGAAGAGGCGCGCATTGCAGAGGCGCTTGCCGCGCGCGACCGGCAGGCTTTGGGCCATAATGCACCCGCGCACGGGCTGTATTTTGTCGAGGCGATCTACCCAGACGATGATACCTCTGCCGCTTGACGCAACGTCACTCTGGCCAAGGCCGCAGATGTGGCCTAGCCCTGATCTCAACACATTTTAGGAGAGATTTCATGACCACTGGCAAACAACTTTTCACCACGCTTGACGCAGGCGGCGCGCTGACTTTGGAAGTGGTCGAAAGCACTTTTCCAGAGCCAACCGGCAATCAAGTTTTGGTCAAAATGGAAGCCGCACCGATCAATCCATCGGATCTCGCCATCCTTGCCAGTGCAGCTGATTTTGAAACCGCGGAATACTCACCCGGCAAAGTGGTCGCGCAAATGCCAGAGCCTTTCCTGTCTGGTCAGAAAGGCCGCCATGGTCAACGCTTGGAAGCAGGCAATGAAGGCGCCGGAACCGTCGTCGCAACCGGTGACAGCGATATGGCGAAAGCTTTGATGGGGCAGCGTGTCGCTTGCGTGCCCGGCCATGCATTCAGCCAATATGCAATCGCCGATGCGATGATGTGCTTGCCGCTTGGCGATCACAGTGCAGAAGCGGGCGCATCCAGCTTCGTCAATCCAATGACCGCCCTCGCCTTCGTTGAGACTGCAAAGATGGAAGGGCATGATGCGATCATCCATCTGGCCGCTGCATCCAACCTTGGCCAGATGCTCAACAAAATCTGCATCGAGGATGGCATGAAATTGGTCAATATCGTGCGCAAGCAGGAACATGTCGATTTGCTGAAATCCGCAGGTGCGGAGCATGTCGTGAATTCATCCGATGATGATTACATGAAGCAATTGCGCGCCGCGATTGATGCAACCGATGCGTACCTTGGCTTTGATCCGATTGGCGGCGGACAGGCTGCTGACGGCGTTTTGAAAGCGATGGAGCAAGTTGCGGTTTCCAAAATGGCTGAGTTTTCACGTTATGGCGCGGATCAGCAAAAGAAGATGTATCAATATGGCCGGCTTGACCTTGGCCCGACAATCCTGACGCCGAGCTACGGTTTGCAATGGTCAATCGCAGGTTTCTTGCTGACACCGTTCCTCGCCAAGGCAGGCATGGAAACGGTGGTGCGGATGCGCACGCGGGTTGTCGAAAACCTCGGCACGACATTTGCCTCTAACTACAAAGCGAAGGTCAATCTGGAAGAGATGCTGACGAAAGAAGCGATTAGCGATTACCGTCAGATGAAAACCGGCGAGAAATATCTCGTTACGCCGTGGAGTTGATTTGATGACCGCACGCCGTCCGGCGTGCGGTTTCCTCGCTCACACGGCCTAAAGGCCGCGTCGCTGCGGGCGGGCGGTCGCCCTTGCGGCGACTGCGTCGCCGTTTGGAATACACTTCAGCTTTTCACCTTCCATCAAAGGCTGACTGAACGCTGGCGGGGTCTTTTACTCCGCTGGCGATCAGCAGGCTGAGCAAAACCCTCGCTTTTTGCGGAGTGAGCGCGCGGGCTGCGACGAAACAGTTTTCATCATCCTCAGGCTCGCGGTCCACCAAGCCTTCGTCCAATCGGCTGGCGCGTACTACCGGCAATCCTTTTGCAGCGAGCTTCACCAATTCCTGCCGCACAGGGTCAGGCATATTGCCCTCTCCCACGCCTGAAACGACAACACCGCGCGTACTCTCTGACACCAGCCGCGCTACATAATCTGGCGTCATGCCTGCATGGATAAAAAGGATGGGAACGTCCGGCAGCGCCTCTGCGAAGGCGAAGCGCGCAGCTTCATCAGGTCGCCACGGCGCACCAAACCAATCCAATGCGCTAGGCGTTACCAATCCCACTGCATCGCGGGGAAATCCGCGAAAAGCGTCGGTGCCGCGCGTCGCCGCTTTCCTGACATCGCGGGCCGCATGCACTTTTTCGCTCATCACAATCAGAACGCCCCGCCCTGCCGCATCGGGATCGCTAGCGACTCGCACAGCATTGGCAAAATTGCGTAGGCCGTCATAGCCGACCGCATCAGCTGGCCGCATTGCGCCGACAATCACAACCGGCTTTTTCGTGGGCAAAGTCAGATCGAGCAGAAATGCGGTTTCTTCAGCCGTATCCGTGCCATGAGTGATGATTATTCCATCGACTTGGGGGTCATTCATCGCCGCATCACAAGCTTGATGCAGCGCCGCCCAATCAGCTGGCCCGATGTCCTCAGACCCGATATTGGCGATCTGCCTGCCCGTAATCTGAGCATTGAGCTGCAAATTCTCCGCCCGCTTCAGAAAATCGTCAATGCCGATTTGCCCCGGCTGATAGGCCGCTTTTGTCGCAGAACCAGCCATGCCCGCAATCGTGCCGCCAGTTGCCAAAACAAGGATTTTGGGGTCGCTCATGGGGTCATCCGATAGGCGCGAAAAAAATTAAAAGCCATATCAGCAATTGATTTTCAAGATTTGCGCGCTAGAAGCGCCTCTTCCAACGAACGGAATGGGCGATTAGCTCAGTTGGTAGAGCATCTCGTTTACACCGAGAGGGTCGGCAGTTCGAGCCTGTCATCGCCCACCATTCCTTTTCACGAGAATTTGAGGTCGCTTTCCGCATTTTATTGCGGTGCGGCCTTTTGCTTTTGAGCGCCCCCTACTCCTCCAGCGCCTCAGCGATCTGCGCCTGCGCTTCTTCGCTATCCCATTCATAGCCGCCCATGATGCGAAACACTTCCTGCCCTTTCGCATCATACAGCACAGTCATCGGCAGGCTCATCCCGCCAAAGCTAAAGCCCAGCACATTTTGCCGGTCCATCCATGGCTGCAAATTGCGATATTTGTGCTTGGCAAAGAAAGGCGCAACCGCCTCAGCCCCGGTTAAATCCTGACTGACGGTAAGCACGCGCACGCTATCTCCCATTTCATCGACGAGATTATCCAACATTGGCATTTCCACCACGCAAGGCGCGCACCATGTTGCCCATGCGTTTACGAGAACCGGCGTGCCCTTCAACTCCGCCAAATCCATCGTGCTTCCATCTGTGTGAGTAAGCTCAACAGAGGGCATGGCCGTACCCGCAAATGTCCGGTCGATCTCTCCGCTCAACAGCTGCTTGTCCGCGCCCAAGCTCTCCTGTTGTTGCACCGGCCCCTCTGCGCCACTATCGCATCCGATAAGCATCAGGCTACAAGCTGCGATAAAAGACAAAGAACGGTAAAACATGGCAGACTCCAAAGAAACGGGCTCCAAACAGGGTACAGGCAATAGCATGTGGGGTGGCCGGTTCACCGGTGGACCTAGTGCGATCATGCGCGAAATCAATGCCTCAATCCCTTTCGATAAGGCTTTGTGGCGGCAAGATATCGCGGCATCCAAGGCTCATGTTACGATGTTGGGCGCGAGCGGGATCGTCACCGCCGATGATGCTGCGGCGATCACGAAAGGCCTCGATTCTGTTGCTGCCGAGTATGAAGCAGACGGAGTTCCAGAGGATTGGGACCTTGAAGACATTCATATGACAGTCGAATCGCGGCTTTCCGAATTGATCGGACCGGTTGCTGGCCGCCTGCACACAGCGCGCAGCCGCAATGATCAGGTTGCAACCGATTTCCGGCTTTGGGTGCGCGAGGCTATGGATGCGATGGACAGCGCGCTTGCCGCGCTGCAATCCGCTCTGGTCACACGCGCAGAAGAACATGCCGCCAGTATTATGCCCGGTTTCACCCATTTGCAGACAGCGCAGCCAGTGACCCTCGGCCATCATCTGCTTGCTTATTATGAAATGATTGCGCGTGACCGTTCGCGGTTCGCCGATGCGCGCAAACGGATGAATGAAAGCCCGCTGGGTTCGGCTGCTTTGGCAGGCACAGGCTTCCCGATTGATCGCGATATGACGGCACAGGCACTTGGCTTTGACCGGCCAACCGCCAACAGTCTGGATGCTGTATCGGACCGCGATTTTGCGCTCGACTATCTGATGGCGGCGAGCCAATGCGCGCTGCATCTATCGCGGCTGGCAGAGGAATTTGTGATCTGGGCCAGTCAGCCTTTCGGCTTTGTTCACCTGCCCGATACGCTGTCCACCGGCAGCTCGATCATGCCGCAAAAGAAAAACCCCGATGCCGCTGAATTGGTGCGCGGGCATGCGGGGCGCGTGATCGGATGCGCCACCGCACTGATGATCACGATGAAGGGGCTACCGCTGGCCTATTCCAAAGATATGCAGGACGATAAACCGCCCGTGTTCGAGGCTGCCGGCCTGATGGAGCTTAGCATCGCTGCCATGACCGGCATGGTCGCAGATAGCGATTTCAATGCCGAACGCATGCGCGGCGCAGCGGAATTGGGCTATGCCACAGCCACCGACCTTGCCGATTGGCTGGTGACAGAAGGCGACATTCCTTTCCGCGAGGCGCATCATATCACTGGCGCAGCGGTGAAGCGCGCAGAAACAGACGGGGTGGCACTCGATCAATTGCCGCTTGCCGTATTGCAAGAAATTGACGAGCGCATTGATGACCGCGTGTTCGAAGCTTTGTCCGTGGGCAGTTCGGTGCGGGCGCGCAGCTCCTATGGCGGAACCGCCCCTGCTCAGGTAAAAGAGCAAGTGATGCGGGCAAAGAAACGTCTGGCGGAGGAAAGCTAATGCGCAATTCAGTCAAAATATCGCTCATCCTTGGCTGCGCTTTGGCGGTGACTGGATGCGGGCAGCGCGCCGATCTGGAACCGCGTGCGGGCACATCCTTGCCGCAGACGCCATACGGCGCTGTCACTGCTCCAGAAGCGGAAGAATTGCTGACATTGGAAACGCAGGCAGCGCCAGAACGCAGCGTGGAATTGCGCCGCCGATCAGAAGAACGCGAAGATGATCCTTTCGATCTGCCGCCTGAATAGATAAGCACGCTTTCAATGGACCATTTCGCACTCAAAAACGGCGTATTGCACGCCGAAAACGTTCCCCTTCCCCGCATCGCAGCGGAGGTGGGCACGCCTGTTTATATCTATTCACGCGCTACGCTGGAGCGCCATGCGCAAGTGTTTAAAAAAGCGCTCGCTGGCGTGGGCAAAGATGGTGATCCGCTGATCGCTTTTGCAGTGAAATCCAATCCGAACCTATCTGTCCTCAAAGTATTGCAACGCCAAGGTTTCGGCGCAGATGTGGTATCCGGCGGTGAGCTTACCCGCGCTTTGGCCGCCGGAGTGGCGCCGGACGATGTGGTGTTTTCCGGCGTAGGAAAGACGCGCGCCGAGCTGGAATTGGGCCTCGATAAAAATATTGGCCAGTTCAATATTGAATCCACCGAAGAAGGCCGCGAGCTTTCCGAAGTGGCAGCCGGGCGCGGTGAAAAAGCATCCTGCGTTCTGCGCATCAATCCCGATGTCGATGCCAAAACGCACGAAAAAATCTCAACTGGCAAGGCAGAGAATAAATTCGGCGTGCCATTGATGCGCGCGCGCGAAGTCTATGCTGAATTGGCGGGATTGCCGGGATTGAACTTGCGCGGGGTGGCCATCCATATCGGCAGTCAATTGCTTGATCTGGAGCCATTAGAAACCGCCTTTGCCAAAGTCGGCGCGTTGGTCGCTGATCTGCGCAGCGCGGGTCACACGGTCACTCATGTTGATCTGGGCGGCGGATTGGGCGTGCCATACAAATCGGGCGAGGTGCCCCCCACTCCCGCAGAATATGGCGCGATGGTTGCTGCTGCGACGAAAGATTGGGACGTGCGCCTGGCTTTCGAACCGGGCCGCGTGATTGCGGGCAATGCAGGCGTTCTACTGACACGGGTCGTTAGGGTGAAACGCGGCGGTAATGGCCCGCCTTTCGTCATTGTGGATGCAGCGATGAATGATCTGGCTCGCCCCGCCCTTTATGGCGCGTGGCATGATTTTGAAGCGGTCGAGCCAACAGGCGATCAGATGACAGCGAACATCGTTGGCCCGATTTGCGAGACCGGCGATACTTTTGCCACAAACCGCAAATGTGATGCGCTGGCATCGGGCGAACTGGCGATTTTCCGCACCGCAGGCGCATATGGCGCGACCATGGCATCAAGCTATAACTCGCGAGGTTTTGTGGCTGAAGTGATGGTCGATGGCGATCAATATGCCGTAGTCGCTGACCGGATCGATGCTGCTGCGATTTTGGACGCAGAACGCGTGCCGGACTTCCTTGCGTGAGTATCGCCAGCCTTCCGCTATTCCATCAGGTGCGAGGGCAAAAGATACTGCTGCTTGGCGAAGGAGAGGCCGCCGAACCCAAACGCCGCCTAATCCTACGCGCTGGAGCTGAAGTCATTTCCGATTTGCAGCAGGCCGTGGATGAAGGGGTGCGCATCGCCTTTGTCGCTTACGATGATGTCAAGGCTTGCGAAGCGGCAGCGATAAATTTGCGCTGTGCAGGATTGCTGGTGAATGTGGTCGACCGGCCCGAACTGTGCGATTTCACCACGCCAAGCATTTTAGACCGCGACCCATTGCTCATCGCGATTGGAACAGGCGGTGCCTCTGCTGGTTTGGCAAAGCACGTGCGTCTGCGATTGGAGCGGATTTTGCCGCAAAGCCTTGGCAAGCTCGCTCGGGCATTTGCCGCGATCCGGCCCCAATTGCGGGAACGTTTTCCTGATGGGGCCGACCGGCGCCGCGTTATTGATGAGGCGTTACGCGAAGGCGGTGCGCTTGATCCGCTCACCGAGGGCGCGAACAAACGCTTGAAAGCGTGGTTTGATAGCGATGATTTGACCGCTGCTGACAGTATCGAAACCATCATTGTCACTAGCGATGATCCCGAAGAGCTCACCCTGCGCGCTGCACGCCTGCTTGGCACAGCGGACAGGCTGCTATTGGACGGAGTTATCCCTGCCGAAATTCTCACCCGTGCACGCGCCGATGCAGAGCGGTCAGAATGGTCTCAAAATGCTGAAAACACTCCTGCAAAAGGGCAAACACTGATTATTCGGCGGCGCTAATTGCGGGTTATGCTGGCGATGTCTCAGCCCGAAACTCAGCAAAGTAGCGCGCCATGGCGGCCGCAGCCTTTTCACTAAGCCCAATAAAAGCGCGGCGTTTATCGCAAGTGTCCTCTGTGCGTTCAAACAGGCCGGTTTCCACCATTTGCTTGACCCAGCGCAGCGCCGTTGTCGCTGGCACACCCGATGCAATGCAAAGCGATGTGACGGATACTGGATGGCGCTCACCATGTGCTGCTGACAGATCCAGCAGCATATCCCACGCTGGATCGCCAAACAGATGCGCATCGAAAAAGCGCGCCCGCGCCTGACGTTGACGAATTATCTGGCGGATAAATCGCGGGCTCGGCAGGGCAAGCGGAGCATCTGAAGCCGCATCTGCGATATGCGCATTATCGCCTGCATTTGCGCCCGTATCGCTGAAATAGATAGGCGCAGACCCGCCGCCATCCATTCGCTGCGCCAAGGCATCCACTTGTTCAGAAAGGCGCGTCATCCGAACGCGTTCTTCATCCGTCATTTCGCGGACAGAACTGCCGCCAATCGCATTGACTTGCCGCGCGACTGCAACCATCCGTTCTGCCCTACTTGGGTCGACAAGAATTTGCGGATTTGTTTGGTCAAAACAGGCAAAGACATCATCCAAATTGTCGATAGATGTTGTGACCACCAATTGCACTGACGACCGCGCCAAAAGCATATCATAACGCGCCAGACCAGCCAGCTGCTGCGCATCCACACCGGCGCAATCAAGCACGATGATGTCGCCCAAATCCTCAACCCCTTGGGCAAAGAGCACATCAACGTCAGCTTCAAAACCGACTTGATAGCCAGCATTGTGCAAATCTTCGGCTACTTGGGCACGGCCAAATGTATTTTGATGGAATACATGCGCTCTAATAGGCGCAACAGCTTCAGAGGAAGAACTGGACGCGGAACTATACGAAAAATCAGCCTGCTTCATCGAATCATGCCCCTTTAACACAGAACACAATTAGAACAAAAGGTGATTAGGTCAATAATAAAACTTATTGGTAAAGTAATTTATCGCTGAATTACTATAGTAGTTCCGTCTGGAATTAGTTCCCAAAGCTCAGTAATCTCGTCATTAGTCAGCGCGATACAGCCATCGGTCCAATCGCCGCGCATCCGCCCATAATTCATGCCGTTGGGCTGACCATGAATGTAAATATCACCGCCCGGTGAACGCCCCCATTGACGCGCAAAGGCACGATCATTGGCATTGGGGTAAGAAATTCTCAGCGAGAGATAGTACGAACTCTGCGGATTGCGCAGGTCGATAGTATAGCGCCCTTCTGGTGTGCGCTCATCCCCCTGAAACTGCTTGTGTCCATAGGGTGCATCGCCAAATTGCAAACCTTGAAAAACGCGAAGAACATTGCCGCGCTGAAACACGGTCAAAGTCCGGTCCGATTTGTCGACGACCACATAATCGCCCTGCACACGGCCATTGCGCGGATAGGACCGGTAAGCATAACGTTCCGGCGCGAAAGGCACCGCAGTGTTGACGCCGATATTCGACGAACTCTCAGGCTTAGGAGAGGAGCAGCTTACTGATCCCAGCATTAGGAAAGCGCATGTAAGAAAACCGTATCGCATAAATGTATGCATATCGATCACTGCCCTCCACCACAATTGGGATGAACACTTAGTCTAATTTTGGTGCAGTGTTGAAAGCGACCTTAACTGCCCGCTGCTCCAAAACCGCCATCAATCCTCAAACGGATCGCGCATCAAAATCGTATCATCGCGTTCTGGACTGGTCGAAACCAATGATACAGGCGTTTCGATAAGCTCTTGGATACGCTGGATATATTTAACCGCATTGGCAGGCAAATCGGCAAAACTGCGCGCGCCAGCAGTGGTCCCTTCCCAGCCTTCCATCTCTTCGTAAACCGGTTCAACCTCTGCTTGATCGCCTGCATGGCTAGGCAAATAATCGATCACATTTCCGCGCAGGCGATATCCGGTGCAAATCTTCACCGTTTCAAATCCATCAAGCACGTCGATCTTGGTCAGCGCGATGCCGGTCACTCCGCTTATCGCGCAAGATTGCCGCACAATCACCGCATCAAACCAGCCGACACGGCGCTTGCGCCCCGTGACAACGCCAAATTCATGGCCTTTCTCGCCCAAAGTCTGCCCGATTTCATCCTCAAGCTCGGTTGGGAATGGGCCGGAGCCAACGCGGGTCGTGTAGGCCTTTACAATGCCCAGCACAAAGCCGGTTGATCCGGGGCCAAGGCCGCTGCCCGATGCAGCTGTGCCGCTGACCGTATTGGAGCTGGTGACAAAGGGGTATGTGCCGTGATCTACATCAAGCAACACACCCTGCGCGCCCTCAAACAAAACACGCGCGCTAGCCTTGCGGACTTTTTTCAAACGCTTCCAAACGGGCTGCGCAAACCGCAGCACGAATGGCGCAATTTCTTTCAGTTCAGCCAGCAATGCAGCGCGGTCAACCGGCGGCTGATCAAAACCAGCACGCAAAGCGTCATGATGCGCGCAAAGCCGGTCAAGCTGGGCGTCCATCGCATCCAAATGCGCCAGATCGCAGACACGAATGGCGCGCCGTCCAACCTTATCTTCATAAGCAGGGCCAATGCCGCGCCCTGTCGTGCCGATTTTACCTGTGCCAGCCGCAGCTTCGCGCAGACCGTCCAAATCGCGGTGTAGCGGCAGGATCAGCGGGCAATTGTCCGCCACGGCAAGATTATCATCGCTGATCGCAACGCCTTGCCCTTCAAGCTTGGTCACTTCGTCGCGCAAAGCCCATGGGTCCAGCACCACGCCATTGCCGATCATGCTCATCGTGCCAGAAACAATACCCGATGGCAGAAGCGAGAGTTTGTAAACCTCACCATCAATCACAAGCGTATGGCCAGCGTTATGGCCGCCTTGGAAACGCACAACCGCATCGGCGCGGCTCGCCAGCCAGTCGACAATTTTGCCTTTGCCTTCATCGCCCCATTGGGCACCGATAACAGTTACATTGGCCATAGCTACATCTCATTCCCTGCCAGAGGGATCCACGCAGTCCTTCGACAGGACTCGACTACGGGATGTGAATGGATGGGAGGCGTTGTTGCATCCCAGAGTGTGCGGTCATCCGACTAGCGAGCTAGCAAGCGAGTCGCAAGGCGCTCTAAAGCGGTTTGGGCGCTTTACCGTCAAGAATGTGCGTGCAGCCGAGTTTTGCTGCATCTTCGCCGCTGGTTAGCGCTGCGATTGTGCGCCATCCGCCGGAACGAAGCCGTGCTGCTTCAGCCCGATCATGACCGAGTGGCAGGTATACAGTGTCAAACTTTTGCGGAGCTCGCGCGCCGCCTGCCATGCGGTCGACATAGAGCGTAAATCCGGTCGCCGCTTCCCCGGTTCCGGCAAGTTTATACGTTCCGCCGCGTCCGACCGCGCCGCGCACGCCCTCTGCATAAAGCGTAAAGCCGAACCAGCTTTGATATTCAAAACCATGACGCTCTGTCGGGTCGAGGGTGATGCGGATATTGTCAGACAATCCTGCGGCAATATCTTGCAAGCCTTTGATCCGGCTGGCGAGTGCGCCGCCCGAACTCGCATTGGCGTCGATGTTACGCAATTTTGGCAGCGCCTCGTCCAGCGGCCCAGTGGCGTAAAGAAGCGGCAAATACGCCTCTCCGCCTGCAGCCTTAAGCCCGCCAGCGTCTTTTGTATCAAGTTCGCGGCGGACTGCATCCACTTGGCCCGCATCCAAAGGCATAGCCTTAGCCGACAAAGTATCGACCAGATCGGGCAGAGTGAAATCCACCGAGATACCGGTAAGGCCAGCCGCAATCAGTGCCTCAACCGCGACGGTCACTATTTCACTCGCTGCCGCTGCCGTGTCTGCGCCGATAAGCTCGCCGCCCAATTGCAGGCGTTCACGCGCAGGATCGAGCTGGTCCGCAGAGATCACCGATGTTTCGCCGCAATAGGCAAGGCGTAAGGGGCGCGGCGCTGATGCCATACTGGTGGAGGCAATCCGGCCAATTTGCGGAGTAATATCTGACCGCAGAGCAAGCGTGCGTAGGCTAGCGGGATCGGTAAAACGGAACATTTTTCGCGATTGGTCGCCGTGGCTACCATCCGCCATTCGTCCCGCTAACGATTGCTCAAACTCCACCAAAGGCGGACGCACGCAGTCATAGCCGTGGCTTTCCAACGTATCGAGACTAGCCCGCATCGCCTGCGTAATACGCGCAGCATCTGCGGGAAGGCGGTCTTTAAGACCGATGGGCAGGAGATCGTCAGCTTTGTTCATTGAAAAGCCCCTGCCCCATCGCCCCTTAGAATTCCAGCGCTTTGACCATTTTCACGCCTTCAACCTTTTCAGCCTCAGCTACCACGTCTGCGCTGATCGACTGATCGACGCTTAGCAGCAGCACAGCTTCGCCGCCTGCATCACGCCGGCCAAGGTTAAACGTGCCGATATTGATGCCGTGATTGCCCAGCATAGTGCCGATGCGGCCAATAAAGCCCGGCTTATCGTCATTCACGATATAGAGCATGTGACCGTCCAGATCAGCTTCGATACCAATGCCGAAAATCTCGACCAGGCGCGGCGCGGAATTGCCAAACAGAGTGCCAGCAACGCTGCGGTCGCCTTGGCTGGTCGCCACGTTGACACGGATCAGCGTGTTATAAGCACCGTCGCGGTCATGGCGCACTTCGCTAACCTTAAGTCCGCGTTCCTTCGCCAAATAAGGTGCGTTGACCATATTCACCGTATCAGAATAGCGGCGCATAAAGCCCGATAGAACAGCGCCAGTAATGGGCTTGCCATTGAGCTGAGCTGCGGCGCCTTCGCGTTCGATGCTGATCTCTGTCAGATTGCCGTGGGCGAGTTGCCCGACAAGGCTACCGATCTTTTCAGCCAGAGCCATATACGGTTTTAGCTTCGGCGCTTCTTCAGCAGAAAGCGACGGCATATTCAGCGCATTGGTCACTCCGCCATTGACGAGGTAATCCGCCATTTGCTCAGCCACTTGCAACGCGACATTCACCTGCGCCTCGGTGGTGGATGCTCCCAAATGCGGGGTGCAGATGAAGTTTGGCGTGCCGAACAGCGGGTTATCCTTCGCTGGTTCTTCAGCAAACACGTCCAAGGCTGCTGCGGCAACTTGACCGCTTTCGAGGCAATCTTTCAGCGCAGCCTCATCAACCAATCCGCCGCGCGCGCAATTGACGATGCGGATGCCCGGCTTTGCGTTTTCCAACCGTTCACGGCTCAAAATATTGCGGGTTTGATCGGTCAATGGAGTGTGCAGCGATACGAAATCAGCCCGCGATAGCAGCGTGTCGAGATCAACTTTCTCAATACCGGTTTCAATCGCGCGTTCTTCTGTCAGGAAGGGATCATAGGCGATCACTTTCATTTTCAGACCCAGCGCGCGGCTTGCGACGATAGAACCGATGTTACCGGCCCCGATCAGGCCAAGCGTTTTGCCGGTCACTTCAACGCCCATGAAGTCCTTCTTGGGCCATTCACCGGCCTGCGTGCGCGCATTCGCCGCCGGGATTTGCCGGGCCAGCGCCATGACCATCGCAATCGCGTGCTCAGCCGTTGTGATCGAATTGCCGAAAGGCGTATTCATCACGACTACGCCCTGCCCGCTGGCATAGGGAATATCGACATTATCAACGCCGATCCCTGCCCGGCCAATGACTTTTAGGTTCTTCGCCGCGTCCAATACTGCGGGCGTAACTGTGGTTGAGCTGCGGATTGCCAGCCCGTGATAATCGCCGATACGCGCGATCAGTTCTTCCGGTGTTTCGCCAGTGATGACGTCCACATCGCAGCCGCGCTCTTCAAAAATGCGCGCTGCATTGGGGTCCATTTTGTCGGAAATAAGTACTTTTGGTTTTGTCATGTGAAATTCCATCCATCGATCCAGCATGTCTGCTGAAGATGTTTCAAAGGGAGGAAAGGTGGCGGCCCAAAATTGAGCCGCCTACCATTCAAAAATTAGGCTGAAAGCTCGGCTTTGACGACTTCATAAGCCCAGTCGATCCACGGCAAGAGACGTTTGATATCCTCTTGCTCCAGCGTTCCGCCGCACCAAATGCGCAGAGACGGCGGCGCATCGCGGTAACCGTTAAAGTCATATCCGACATCGCGGTCTTGCAACATGGCGACAATCTTGTTCGGAACAGCGGCTTTGTCGTCATCTGACAAGCCATCATACCATTCGCCAGTGAATTGCATGCAGACGCCAGTATTGGTGCGCTTTGCCGGATCGCTGACCATATTTTTGAGATAAGGCGTGGCCTCAATCCAATCGGTCACGAGTTTCGCATTGGCATCAGCGCGCGCGAACATTGCACTGCGTCCGCCAAGGGATTTCGCCCATTCCAGCGCAGCGATATAATCTTCTGTTGCCAGCAAAGACGGCGTGTTGATCGTCGCACCAGCAAAGATGCCAGTGTTGACCTTATCGCCTTTCTTCACGCGGAAGAGTTTTGGCAGCGGCCATTCCGGATCATAGCTTTCGATCCGTGCGACTGCTTTGGGGGACAGGATCAGCATTCCGTGCTGCGCCTCAGACCCCATGACTTTTTGCCAGCTAAATGTCGTCGCATCCAGCTTTGCCCAATCCATTTCTTGAGCGAAAACGGCGCTGGTCGCATCATTGATCGTGATGCCAGCCCGGCCCGGTTCTAGCCAGTCAGTATCGGGGATTTTTGCGCCAGAAGTTGTGCCGTTCCAAGTGAAGACGACATCGTTTTCTTGCGGAATAGAATTTAGGTCAGGGATCTCGCCATAATCAGCGTCCAAGACCTGCAAATCTTTCAGCTTAAGCTGTTTGACCGCATCCTGAATCCAGACATTGCCGAAACTTTCCCATGCAGCGACCGTTGCAGGACCAGCGCCCAGCATCGTCCACATCGCGCATTCCAGCGCGCCCGTATCAGAACCCGGCATAATCCCGACGAGGTAATCATCAGGCACGCCCAAAAGTTCACGCGTCAGGTCAATCGCATATTTCAGCCGGCCCTTAGCCAGCGCAGAACGATGCGAACGCCCAAGCGATTCGGTTTGCAATTTGTCGAGGGACCAGCCCGGGAATTTCACCGTAGGGCCAGAAGAAAATTGAGGGCGTTCAGGTTTGAGCGCCGGCTCGGTACGCAATTCAGTCATTGTATTCTCTCCTTACAGAGAGCTCGCGCGGCGTTGGGACCGCGTGGCCCAAGAGGCGCAGTAATGGTGCAGCGCAGCAAGTCAATGGAGTTTCGTGAATTGCGCACAAACTCCTCTCGCCATTCCGCGCAAGCCGCCCTAAAGCGAAAGCCATGGAGATGTCGCAACTTCGCATTGCTCTGTTCAGCGGGAACTATAATTATATCCGCGACGGGGCCAATCAGGCGCTTAACCGCTTGGCAGAATATCTGCTGCGGCAGGGCGCGCAATTGCGCGTCTATGCGCCAACGACTGAAGAACCCGACTTTGAGCCGACCGGCGATCTAGTCAGCGTTCCTAGCCTGCCGATACCGGGCCGTTCTGAATATCAATTTCCCTTTGGCCTTAGCAAAGCGAACCGCGCTGATCTGGCAAAGTTCAATCCCAATATCATCCATACCTCATCGCCCGATATGACCGGCCATGCCGCGCTGCGCTGGGCGCAAGATGCTGACATCCCCGTGCTCGCCTCTGTCCACACGCGGTTTGAAACCTATCCGCGCTATTACAAGATGGGCTTTATCGAGCCGGGCATTGAGCGAATTTTGCGCCGTTTCTACAATCGCTGCGATGGGCTGGTTGCCCCGTCACAAAGCATGATTGATGAATTGATCCAGCAAGACATGCATGATGATATCGGCCTGTGGTCGCGCGGCGTCGACCGAACCGTGTTTGACCCTAGCAAGCGCGATATGAATTGGCGGCGATCAATCGGACTCGAAGATGATGATGTTGCGATCATCTTCCTTGGGCGGCTCGTGATGGAAAAAGGCTTAGACGTTTTTGCCGATAGCATCATCGAGCTTCGAAAATTGCAAGCTCCGCACAAAGTCTTGGTGATCGGTGATGGTCCAGCGCGCGGATGGTTTGAAAACGCCCTGCCCGGCGGGATTTTCGCAGGCTTTCAAACGGGCGCTGATCTGGGACGCGCATTGGCCAGCGGCGATATCTTTTTCAATCCGAGCATCACTGAAACCTTTGGCAATGTCACTTTAGAAGCCATGGCGAGCGGATTGCCTGTGGTGGCCGCAGGCGCAACGGGTGCATCCAGCCTCGTTAACTGCGGGGATAGCGGCTGCCTTGTTCCTCCGGGCGACACTAAGAAATTCGCAGAAGCCATTGCGCCCTATTGCTTGGATAGCGAATTGCGCGCCAAGCACGGCGCGGCAGGCGAAGCAAAATCGCGTGAATATAGCTGGGATGCGATCAATAAAGTGGTCGCTGACACTTACCTAAGGCTGGTCCAAGACCGCCAAGAGTTGAAAGCCAGCGAAGACACCGCTTGATTTAGCGTAAAACGCCTGCGGACCGCATACGCTGAGCGTAAAAGAACAGCGCAAAAGTGATGATCCAGATCGCTGCGGCAAAACCCTTGTGCCCAGCGGTGGTTAGGCTTTCAGGCAGCTCTGTAGCGAACCATTGGAAATAGGTCGTGCCGATCAGACCGATGATGGAGAAACCAAACAATTGCACTGCCCATCCTTTGCGCAGCAAAAGCGCGAGTGAGCCAATGAAACAGCCCCACACACCGACGGCCCAAAACGCCGATGCCAGTGCCGGGAAATTATTGTAATATTCGATTTGCTCTGCCGGCATAGTCGAGCTGTCGAGCATGCCCAGCTTGGTCGATAAATAGCTAAGGATGCCGCCTGAATTCCACAGCAGCGATAAGACGCCAACCACCCATAGATGCCACGGCGCTTTTGTTCCATCTGTCATATTTTGTCCCCTCCACCCTTTTTAGTGGGCGGATGGTAGCAGCACTTGATAATTGCGCCAAATGCAACAGCAATAATTGAAGCGGCACGGTTAGAAGCGCTCGATCCGCTTTGCAGCATCATCAATCATATCGACGGCCATCTGCAGAGCGTTAGATTTAAGGTCACTGGTTTCGGCTCGATGCTTTAAGACATTACCCAATTTGCCCATCGACCGTAGCAATTCCGGTGGAGCGGTATGGGAATTTCTTTCGCCATAGGACGCCAGTTTCACGAGCAATTCTTTTGCCTCGCTGTTGCGCACATCTAATTCCGCCACGCCTTCCTGCGCAATTTCAAAGCTCTTGCGCATGCCGTTAGACGGCGTTTCTTTGATCACGCCCTCATCCACCATCAAGGCCAGCGTGGGATAGATCGCACCGGGGCTTGGCGCATATGTGCCGCCGGTTAGCGCTGCGATTGCTTTGATGAGATCATAGCCGTGGCGGGATTGCTGTCCGATCAGATGAAGGAGCGCCAGCCGCAATTCACCAGAGGCAAACATGCGGGTCCGGCGGCGTTTTGGCTTGGCAAAACCTGCAAAGCTGCCCTCCCAATTCTCATCACCCAATGAATCGCCATCCATTTTTGCCTCCCTCCCAAAATCTGTCCTAAGGGATAATGCATGGCTGACCTGTTTGCCGATGAACCCGCCCAGAGCAACTCCGCTCAAATACCTAGTGAGGATGCTCCGCTAGCCGACCGCCTGCGCCCCGCATCCTTAGACGATGTGATCGGGCAGGACCATTTGACCGGACCCGATGGAGCAATTGGGCGCATGGTGGCGGCAGGCAAGCTTTCCAGCATGATCCTGTGGGGGCCGCCGGGCACAGGCAAAACCAGCATGGCGCGCCTACTCGCGGATGCAGTGGGCATGCGGTATCAAGCGGTCAGCGCGGTTTTTTCCGGCGTAGCTGACCTTAAAAAAGCCTTCGCTGCCGCAACCGATGCCGCCAAAATCGGCGATGGCAATAAGGGGCGCACGCTGCTGTTTGTGGATGAGATCCACCGGTTTAACAAAGCACAGCAGGATGGGTTTTTGCCCTTTGTTGAGGCAGGCACGGTGACGCTAGTGGGCGCAACAACCGAGAACCCCAGCTTTGAACTCAACGCCGCGCTACTTTCCCGTGCGCAGGTTCTGATCCTCAACCGATTGGACACAGATGCCTTGGAGCAAATGCTTGGCCGCGCGGAAGCTCTCGAAGGCCCCCTACCCCTGACCGCAGAAGCACGTGCGGCACTGATCGCCAGCGCGGATGGCGATGGGCGGTTCCTGCTCAATCAAGCCGAAACGCTGTATAATGCTCAGCTGAAATCACCGCTTGATCCGGCGGGGCTTGGCAAGTTTCTTCAGCGGCGCGTGGCGATTTACGATAAAAATGGAGAGGGGCATTACAACCTCATTTCCGCTCTGCACAAATCCTTGCGCGGGTCTGATCCGCAGGCGGCGCTGTACTATATGGCGCGCATGCTAACAGCGGGCGAAGAACCGCTTTATGTGCTGCGGCGGCTGGTGCGTTTCGCTAGCGAAGACATTGGGCTGGCCGATCCGAATGCTCTCACCCAATGCCTTGCGGCCAAAGATGCTTATGAATTTCTTGGTTCTCCAGAAGGCGAAGTCGCAATTGTGCAAGCATGTCTGTATCTGGCGACAGCGCCCAAATCGAATGCGGCATACAAAGCGCAGAAATCCTCCTTCGCCGCTGCCAAAGAAACTGGCAGCCTGATGCCGCCCGCCAATATTCTCAACGCGCCGACCAGCCTGATGAAAGACATTGGTTACGGCAAAGGCTATTCTTACGATCACGAGGCGGAAGACGGCTTTTCCGGCGACAATTATTGGCCGGAAGAAATGGAGCCGCAGGTTTTTTATGAACCGGTAGAACGCGGCTTTGAACGCAAGGTGCGCGAACGGATCGATTATTGGGAAAAGCTGCGCAAGGAGCGGGGTTAGTGGCGCGGCCGCGCTTCCACAATTTCCTCGCGATTGATTGGTCAGGCGCAAAAGGCCCTCGGCAAAAAGGGATAGCGCTAGCCTTGGCCGGTGGCACTGGCAGTGCGCCAAAGCTGCTCGATGCAAAGACGGGCTGGTCGCGCGAAGACGTTCTCACACTGCTGCGCGATAATTTGCCGCCCAACACTCTGGTTGGAATGGATTTGGGCATATCGCTGCCCTTTGCCGATTGCGGCGCGTTCTTTCCCGGTTGGGATAAATCGCCAAAGGATGCGAAAGCTCTATGGGCGCTGATTGATCAGATTTGCGCCCATGATCCCAATTTGGAAGTGACGAGCTTTGTCGATCACCCTGACATTGCGCCATTCTTCCGCCGCGACAAGGGCCGCGAGGGGGCGCAATTTCGCTGTGATGGAGCAGAGCACGGCAGCGGGCGGTTCCGCGCGGCAGAACATGCGCAAGGGGCAATGGGCTGTAAACCGACCTCCAACTTCAACTTGGTTGGCGCAGCACAAGTTGGCAAAAGCTCGCTGACCGGAATGCGCGTGCTGCATCAGTTACATGGCGCGATACCCGTCTGGCCAATTGATCCCCTGCCTGCAACTGGCAGCGTGATAACCGAAATTTACACGACGCTTGCTGCGATGGATGCGGGGCGCTCCTCCAGCCGCAGCAAAATGCGCAATTACGAAGAATTGAACGTAGCTTTGGGCAATTTGAACTCTCCACCCGTCGAGGGCAGAGGCGCAATCGATGATCATTCCTCAGATGCGTTGATCACCGCAGCTTGGCTGAGAAAAGTGGCGAATGACCCCAAAAAATGGTCTCCAAAAGGGCTAACACCGCAAATTGCGCAAACTGAGGGCTGGACATTTGGCGCAGTTTGAATCAAAGGGCGTTCCAACAACGGATTGCCGGCTTAGCTCAGGTGGTAGAGCAGTTGATTTGTAATCATCAGGCCGCGCGTTCGAATCGTGCAGCCGGCACCGTTGTTAATCACCCTCTCCCGCGGTATCCTTGCACACCTTGATCGGGCACCCATAGCCCATCAGGCGCAGCACCGCTTTGCCAAAACACATCGATTGGAATGCCGCCGCGCGGATACCAATATCCACCAATGCGCAGCCATTTCGGCTTCATTTCGTCAAATAGGCGCTGTCCAATCCCAACAGTCACGTCCTCGTGAAAGCCATTGTGATTGCGAAACGCGCCCAAAAACAGTTTGAGGCTTTTCGATTCCACGATGGTTTTGTCCGGCGCATAGTCGATAACCAAATGCGCGAAATCCGGCTGGTTCGTTACAGGGCAAAGCGAGGTGAACTCAGGCGCGGCAAAGCGCACCAAATAGGTCGCACCTTCGCGCGGATTGGGCACATAATCCAATACCGCTTCTTCTGGTGAAGTGGGCAGCGGCGTGTCTTGGCCCAGAAACTTGGGCGCTTTATCGTGTGTGTCACTCATGCCGCGCTGTTGCCGCGAAGTGAGGATTAGTGCAAGCCTTGGGCTGGACGCAGGCGATAAAGTGCCTATTCACGCGGTCTGAATTACAGCCCAATCATTTGAAAAGCCTATATAGAACGCCGATACGAATTATGCGCGCAGCCTCTTCCCTTATCGCCCTATCAGCAGCTCTTGCAGCGGCAAGTTCTGCCGCACCGCTATCTGCGCAAAGTTCAGCGCGCGATTTTCAGCTACCATCCTCTGCCACGCCTGCGCCCACTCCATCGGCTGAGGGGCCGGTTGATGATAGCGGACCCGTGCCCGTTGCGCCGCGTCCGGCGAGTACTCAGGCACCGACTCCCGCTCCTTCGCCAAGGCCGACGTCGGTTTTGCGGCCAACGCCTACGCCTACACAGGTGCCAACAACAGCGCCATCGGCCCAGCCAAACGGCACAGCATCGCGTCCAGTTGTTCAGCCCATTCCGGCTTCTACAGGTAGAGCCCAGCCGTCGCCGCAAACGCGCCGTGTGCCCCAGCCGACTCAAACCCGCGTTCCGATTGAGCGGGAAAGTCTGCCGAGAGTGAATGCGACGCGCGATGCGCAAGAACCGCTGACAGAGACGCCAACCGGCGAAAGCACAGAACCAGCGGATAATACCGCAGAAACCGGTGCCGCCCCCACTTCACCGATTGAGACGACAAACGCTGCACCAGCAGAGCAAGGGGCAGCCGCGGCGGACACTGCGACCACTCAGCCCGCTATGCCCCAATGGTTGAACTGGGCCGGTGCGGCGCTGCTTGCGCTGTTAGCAGGCCTATTTTTCTGGCGCCGGCGCAAAACTGCGCAACCAGCCAGCGCAGAACTGCTTGCCGCGCCTTTGGCAAAAACGCCTCCTACCGAGCCGGTAGAAGAACCAAGCGAGCCGGTAGAAACTGTCGAAACTGCCGAAACTGCCGAAACTGTTGCCAAAACGCCAACCGAAGCGCCGCCTTTGGCAAAAGCTCCAGAGGAAACATTAAGCGCAGCAACGCTCCCCAATCTCGACCTAAAGTTAGAGATTGAGCAGCTATCACGCTCGATGATGATGATGTCGCTGAAATGCCGCGTCACACTGGCCAATCGGTCGGACAAAGCTGCCCGCGATGTCACCGTGTCTGCTGACCTTGTTAGCGCCAATCGCGCCCTGCCGATGGAAGCTCAAACGGCGGGCGAAACAGCGTTTCTGCCAGAGATTGGCTCCGATGAACGAATCGGCCCGCATAAGACGTTTTCCGCGCCGGCAACGCTAACCTTGCCGCTGCAACAGCTTTCTATTTTCAAGCAGGGCGATAAACCGCTGTGCGTGCCGCTTGTCCGCGTGCGGATGGATGCAAAAGGCGCAGAGCCGCTTTACCGCACATTCATTGTGGGCATTGCAGCTGATCCATCCTTAACCGCTAGCACCAAACTGCATCCCGTGCCGCTTGACGGAATACCGGGCAGTTTCCCCAATGTTCGCCACCGCGCGCTAGACGATCAGACCAGCTAAGCCTCGACGCTGGTGCGCCTGCGCGTTACCAAGCATGCATGGATAGTTTAGTTACGACAGAATGGCTTGCCGACCAGCTTGGTTCGGACGATCTCATAGTGCTGGATGCATCGGTGCATCTACCGGCGGCAAAGCGAAACGCGGCAGAAGAATTTGCCGCTGGCCATATTGCCGGTGCGCGCTTTTTTGATCTTACACAATTGGTCGATAAAACTTCCAACGTGCCATCGGCTCATCCGCGCCCTGAACAATTGGTTGATTTGCTCGCGAAATGCGGCGTGACAGCGGATACGCGCATAGTCATCTACGACGACAGCATGATGCGAACAGCGGCACGGGCTTGGTTTCTGCTGCGTGCCCATGGGATTGAAAACACCGCGATTCTTGATGGCGGCCTTGCCAAGTGGAAGTCTGAAGAGCGCGCCTTAGAAAGCGGCACACCAAACATCGCGCCCGCCGCTCCCATGACCCTCTCAGCGCCGGAACGCATTCGATACAAAGCAGACATGCGAGCCAATCTGGATAGCGAGGCTGAACAAGTACTGGATGCGCGCGACAATGGCCGTTTTTCGGGCAGCGTGGTGGACACCGTCCATAACATGCCAAGCGGGCACATTCCCGGATCATGCAATCTTCCTTTTGGCACTCTGTTTGCAGAAGATGGAACGTATAAATCTGTATCGGAGCTTGAGGCAGTCTTTATCGCCGCGGGAATTACGGCAGACCGGCCTGTAACAACAACATGCGGCAGCGGCGTTACCGCAAGTGTTTTGCTGTTTGCCCTGAATTTGATCGGCCGCGAGGATACAGCGCTTTATGATGGAAGCTGGTCCGATTGGGGTAGCGATCCTGATACGCCCAAAGCCAGCGTTTAGGATCAGCGTTTATGTCAGGCAGCAATAAAGACAGACGCCCCGGAACCCAATTGGTCGAGGCTGGCCGAAAACCGGAATGGACCGGTGCAGTCGTCAATCCGCCGGTTTGGCGCGCTAGCACGCATTTGTATGCCAGCGAGGCGGACCGCAAGGCGGGGCTGAAATCCAATACCGATGGAGCTTTCTATTACGGCCGGCGCGGCGCACCGACGCAGTGGGCGCTGGCAGAAGCGCTTACTGAAATGGAACCAGGCGCTGACGGCACTGTGCTTTACCCTAGCGGGGCGGCAGCCATCACAGCGTCGCTAATGGCGGTTCTGCGTCCCGGCGATGTGCTGCTGGTATCGGACAATGCGTATGAGCCGACGCGTTTGGCAGCGATGGGCATTCTAAAACGCTGGGGCGTTGAAACGCGCTTTTTCGATCCACTTAATCTGGATGCTTTCCCCGCAGCGTTTTGTGACAATACCAAGGCCGTCTGGCTTGAAAGCCCAGGCAGCTTGACGATGGAAGTCTGCGATATTCCAGCATTGGCAAAGATCGCGCGCAATCATGGTGCGACAAGCATAATCGACAACACTTGGGCCTCTCCATTGGGCTTTGCCCCGCTCGCCCATGGCTGCGAGATTACTGTGATGAGCCTGACCAAGCATGTGGGCGGGCATTCCGATCTGATGATGGGCAGCGCCAGTGCGGGCACCAAATACTACAAACGCCTTCGACAAACAGCGCAGCAATTGGGTCATATCGTCTCGCCCGATGATGCTGCATTGGCACTGCGCGGATTGCGAACAATGGGCGTGCGGTTGGAGCGCAGCACTGCAAGCGCGGTTCAGATTGCGGACTGGCTCAACGGATGCAGCGAAGTCGCCCATGTGATGTGCCCCATGCTGGAAGGCGATGCGGGTTACGAGCTGTGGAGCCGCGATTTTACCGGCGGCTGCGGGCTTTTGAGCTTCACTTTAAAAGGCGGCACAAATGAGCAGCGCGAACAATTAGTCGATGCGCTCGACCTGTTTGGCATCGGCTATAGTTGGGGCGGCTATGAAAGCCTTGCTCTGGTGTTTGATGCCGAAACCACGCGCAGCGCGACCTCTTGGCCGCCCGCTGGCTTTGATGCTGGCGACGGCTTAGGCATTCGGCTATCGATCGGGTTAGAAGACCCAGCTGACCTAATCGCTGACCTCCAACAAGCCTTTGCTAGAATGAGCCAATAAATGACCGCCCCAAACGCACCCGATGCCGCCGAAACGCCTGCAGCCGAGGACCTATCTACGCCGGGTCAAGCATGGAGTCTGGGTGAACCAGCCCCAGAACAGGAAACTCTGGTTGCCTCAGAAGGTTTGGTCGATGCCGTTTCCGCCAATAGCGAAACAGCTGGTAGCTTGCTGGAAACATTGGATGAAGCCGCTCTAACCGTCGGCGATACCACCATATCCATACTGGATGTTTTGCTGGTTCTTGGCGTCATCGTGCTGGTTATTGGCCTCGCCATGGTGATTACACGGCTCTGTGGTTCCCTGCTTAAAAAGGCGACCCGTTTGGACGGTTCGCAGCAATTGCTCGCACAAAAGCTGATTACAATCGTCATCTGGGCCGGTGCTTTCTTCGTAGGCATAGACATGCTGGGGATAGACCTCACGGCCTTTGCCGTTTTCTCCGGTGCATTTGGTCTTGCTATTGGTTTCGGCATGCAGACGACATTCGGCAATTTGATCGCCGGAATTTTGCTGCTGATGGACAAGTCAATCAAGCCTGGCGATGTGATCTCTGTCGCTGACCAAGCGGGCAATGAAAGCTTCGGTCAGATCCGCAAGATCGGTATACGCGCCATATCCGTGGTAACCCGCGACCGGACGGAATACCTGATTCCCAACCAAACTTTGATGACGAGCCAAGTGGTAAACTGGTCTTATTCATCCAAAGTTGTGCGGGTGAAGGCGCCCGTTGGCGTATCCTATGGCAGCGACCTCGATCTGGTGGAAGAACTTCTTTATCAGGCAGTTAAGGATACTCCCCGTATTCTTTCCAGCCCTAAACCGCGCGTCAATATCGTGGGCTTTGGCGACAATTCAGTGGATTTTGATCTGCGTTTTTGGATCCAAGACCCTGAAGAAGGTTTGGCCAACATCCGCTCTGACGTTTACAAAAATGTCTGGGCCTTGTTTGCTGAAAATGAAGTGGAAATCCCCTTCCCGCAGCGTGATTTGCATCTGCGATCAAGCAAGCAAATGGACAAGTTGATCGAGGTGATGGCGGGCAAAAACGCCGCCAAACCGAAAACAAAATAGCGGTTACACTTTCACCGCAATAGCTTTGCTACCCATATGCAAATCCATTCTCGCTGGAGGTTTTGCGCATAGGTGCCGATATCGGCCCCATGACAAAAACCGGAACCATATATCTTGTCGGCGCGGGGCCAGGTGATCCTGACTTGCTGACATTGCGCGCAGCGCGCCTAATCGAAAACGCAGAGCTGATCGTGCATGATGGACTGGTTGATCCAGCGATCCTTGCCATGGCGCGGCATGATGCGCGGCTAATCTCGGTGGCAAAGAAACGCGCGCGCCACACTCTACCGCAAGAAGACATCAACGCATTGCTCATCCGCGAAGCAAAGGCTGGCCGCGATGTTATCCGGCTTAAGGGCGGCGATCCGCTGATTTTCGGGCGCGGCGGCGAAGAAGCAGAAGATGCAAAATCAGCCGGTGTGCCTGTTGAAATCGTGCCCGGCATATCTGCTGCCAATGGCGCCGCGGCAGCGACGCAGATCGCCCTAACGCACCGTGATGCCTCCAGCATTGTCAGCTTTGTCGCTGGCCAATGCAAAGGGCTTTCAGATCAAGATTGGTCTGGCCTTGCAGGCAAAGGGCGCACCTTGGTGATCTATATGGGCGTTAAAACTGCACCGCAGATTGCAGAGAAATTGATGGCAGATGGGCTTGCGCCCGATGCTCCGCTGGCCGTGATCGAAAATGCTGCGCGGGCCGATATGCGCGTTCTGCGCGGGCCGCTGGCTGGCCTTCCCGATCTGGTCCAGGCCGAAAAAGTGAAAAGCCCCGCGCTGATCGTGATCGGTGATGTAACGGCCAGAAACACTGGCAGTACCGATACTGCCCTTAGCATCATGGCTTTGGAGGCCGCTCAATGAAAATACTCACGGGAAATGATCTAAAATCAGGCGCTGTTGTGTGGTGGACAGGCAGTGAATGGTCGCTCCACGTCAATGAAGCGGTGGATGTCGGCGATCAAGCCGATGCCATTGCCGCCAGCGAAGAAGCATCCCGCCGCGTCAATGTGCCCTATGCTATCGAAGCTACGCAGGACGAAAACGGCGTGCGCCCTGCCCATATCAAGGACCGCGTTCGCGCCCTCGGCCCAACAGTGCGCCCTGACCTAACCCTCAAACCAACGCAGCCCGAAGCGCTCGACTGGATCGTATAATGTACAAATATGACAATTATGACCAGCAAATGGTCGACACACGGGTCGCTGAATTTCGCGACCAAGCCCAGCGCCGGTTAGAAGGCAAATTATCAGAAGATCAGTTCAAACCGCTGCGACTGATGAACGGCCTCTACCTGCAATTGCATGCTTACATGCTGCGCGTTGCGATCCCTTATGGCACGCTAAACGGCACACAAATGCACGCGCTGGCGGATATTGCAGACAAATATGACCGCGGATACGGGCACTTCACCACGCGGCAGAACATTCAGTACAATTGGATCAAACTGGAAGAGGCTGGCGATCTGCTGGCTGACCTTGCCAAGGTTGAGATGCACGCCATTCAGACCAGCGGCAATTGCATCCGCAATATCTCATCTGACCATTTTGCCGGTGCCGCTCGTGATGAATTGGTTGACCCGCGTCCTTACGCTGAATTGCTGCGGCAATGGTCCAGCTTCCACCCGGAATTCATGTATTTGCCGCGCAAGTTTAAAATCGCAGTGATCGCAGCAGAAACCGACCGTGCGGCGATGAAATTGCACGATATTGGCATTCAGATCGTCAAGAGTGATGCAGGCGATATTGGTGCTTCATTCTATGTTGGCGGCGGCATGGGCCGCACCCCAATGATTGCGCCGTGCATCCGCGAATTTGTGCCGCTCGATCAATTGGTGACTTATGCCGAGGCTTGCCTGCGCGTCTACAATCGCCACGGACGCCGCGACAATAAATACAAAGCGCGCATCAAAATCCTTGTCCATGAAATGGGCGCAGAGGAATACACCCGTCAGGTCGAAGCAGAGTTTGCACATATGCTCGACCAAGGTGTTGAGCCGCCATTGGCAGAGATTGAGCGTCTGCGTCCGTTCTTTGCTGATCCAGCATTCGTGGACGGCCCCAAAACTTTGGATCGCAGCGACCCCGATTTTGCGCTTTGGGTGGACCGAAACACCAATGCGCATAAGCATGATAGCTATGTCAGCGCGGTTATCAGCTTAAAGCCTGTTGGCGGCATTCCCGGCGATGCAACTGCTGAACAAATGCATCTGATGGCGGACCTTGCCCGCGAATATAGCTTTGATGAATTGCGCGTAATGCACACGCAAAACATCGTTCTGCCGCATGTCGCGATTTCCGATCTGCACGCATTGTGGACTAAGCTGGAAGCCGCTGGTCTCGGCTCTCCTAATCTCGATACGATCGAAGACATTATCGCCTGCCCCGGCCTTGATTATTGCAGCCTAGCCAATGCGCGTTCCATCCCGCTTGCACAGAAAATCTCTGAACGGTTCGCTGCGTCAGGAAAGACTAAGGAATTGGGTCAGCTAAAGCTCAAAATATCCGGCTGCATCAATGCCTGCGGACATCATCATGCGGGCCATATTGGCATCCTTGGCGTCGATAAAAAGGGCACGGAAAACTACCAGCTCTCCCTTGGCGGGAGCGAGGCAGAAGACACCGCCTTGGCCAAGATTACAGGGCGCGGATTTGACGAAGATGGCGTGATCAATGCGGTCGAAACCGTAACCGATGTTTACCTTAGCGCGCGGGAGGGTGAAGAGCGTTTCCTCGACACCTATCGCCGCATTGGAATGGCCCCATTTAAGGAGGCGCTTTATGACTGATAACGTGCAGTTCCGTTTCCGCGATGACAATCCAAGCAGCGATCCTGTGGCCGAGTTTTCCCAATGCGCCCAGTCTAATGCAACTGCGGTTCGGATTGAACCAGGCGATGACGCCCTTGAGCTTCTGCCATGCCTTGACCGGCTAACCTTGGTCGAAGTGAACTTTCCCGTGTTTGGCGATGGACGCGGATATTCCTCTGCACGCTCCCTGCGCGAAGCTGGCTTTACGGGCGAATTGCGTGCGGTGGGCGATGTGGCTGTCGATCAATTGTTCAACATGCGCCGCTGCGGATTTGATGCCTTTGCGCCCGATGTGACCATGGATGAAGGCGATGCAAACACCGCATTCTCCCGCTGGGAAGAAGTCTATCAAGCAGCCGCGGATGACCGCCAAATGATTGCGAATTTGCGCCATGAATGAACTGCGCAAAATCGACCGTATCGACACCGGCCCGCGCTTTTCAGAAGAGGACGCGGTGCGCCTAAACCGCATGTTTCGCGGGCAAGATACGCGCGAAATGCTGCGCAATATGATCGAAGACAATATGGTCGGCGATCTGACGACCGTGTCTAGCTTTGGTGCAGAAAGCGTTGTTCTGCTTCATCTCATCAGCGAAGTTGCACCGAACCTGCCTGTGCTTTTCCTCAACACTGGCAAGCACTTTAAAGCGACTCTGGATTATAAGGCCGAAGTCACGGCGAAATTGGGTCTCACCAATGTGATCGATCTGCATCCAGACGAGGCAGACATCGCCGCGAAAGACGAGACGGGGCTAAGATGGTCTTACGATCCCGATGGTTGCTGCGAGATCAGAAAAGTTATTCCGCTGGCCAAGGCTCTGAATGGATATGATGCCAGCCTTACGGGCCGCAAAGCATTCCAGAACACTGAGCGCGCGCAATTGCCGCGTTTTGAAATCGACAATTCAGACAGCGCCGGACGGCTCAAGATCAATCCGTTGATCGATTGGACACCGGACGACATCGAAGCTTACTTCGCAGAGCATGATTTGCCGCGTCACCCACTAGTGGCAGATGGCTTCCCGTCTATCGGATGCGAACCCTGCACGCACAAAGTTGCGCCGGGTGATGATGCGCGATCAGGTCGCTGGCAAGGTTGGGATAAGACAGAGTGCGGCATTCATAGTCCAGGCGAAGAACCCTTCCTCTAAGGCTGACTATTTGGGCATCACCTGCCCGCGCCCTCCACCCTTCCGCCCGGAGCATTCTCGGATAATATCCGGGTGGAAGGGTGGAGGGCGCGGGCGGCTTGGAAATTATTCCGCCGAACTAAAGCCAGCCAGCATCGCGGTACCATTTGGCCGTTTTGGCAAAGCCCTCTTCACCGCTGACATCCGCTTTCCAAAGTGTTTCTGGCGGCTTGCGGTCCGATCTTACAACCCAGTTTGGATGGCACATATAGCCCACGCGGTCGGCGGTTAGCTTGGCTTTGTCGCCTTGGATCAGCTTCAATGCACCAGCCGCCGCTGACAGCACACCAGCTGGCAAATGCGGCGCAAAGACACTGCGCTTCCCGACTGCTTTACCGATAGCTTGCGCCATTTCCTGATGCGCCCATCCGCCTTCTCTGCCATCATCGGGTTCGTAGAGTTTTTTGTGGCCAGACGCCGCGGCAAGCGTGAACAACAGTTTTGCCAGATCACTCACATAGATGATCGATGTTGCCCCGCCCGGCGGAAGCGGCACTAGACCCCATTTCGCAGTCTTGAACAGCTCGAGCATATCATCATCGCGCGGACCATAGACCGCTGGCGGACGCACAACGGTCCAGCTCAACCCACTACCCTGTACAAGCTCTTCAGCCGCCGCTTTTGACGCTCCATAGGCTGACAGTTCGGGTTTTCGCGCAGAGAGCGAGGATACAAACACCAGCCGCTTGCACTTTGCCTTTTTCATCGCGGCAATCACATTGGCAGTGCCGATAACGTTTGCCGCTTCAAAATTCGCTGGGTCAGGCGTGTTGGTGAGCCCTGCGATATGGATGACAGCATCAACGCCATCCACCAGCGTATTGAGGGATGCGGTATCGGATAGACTTCCGGATACCCACTCCACGCCATCGCTCGGGGCTTGCGCGCGGCGGGTCAGTGCGCGCACTTCTATGTGTCCTATCGCTTCGCTGCTTGAGGACAAAAATTCATCCAAAACCGCTTGACCGACAAAGCCGGTTGCGCCTGTTATCGCCAGCCGCATTATCCGCGCACCATATGGTCGCGGTGCACCACGGCGGCGCGCGGAGCATAGCCCAATTGCGCTTCTTGATCGCCTTCTCTCAGACCTAGGATAGCGCGGCACTCAACGGTCGAATATTCAACCAAGCCTTGTCCCAAACGCTCGCCCTTTGGGCCGTGCAGGCTGACCAAAGCTCCGCGTTCAAATTCGCCTTCGACCTCTGTAAGGCCAGCCGCAAGCAGGCTTGCCCCATCACCCAGCGCCGCAACACAGCCGGCATCCACAGTCAGCACGCCTTCCGGCGCGATACGTCCGCCCAGCCATGCCTTGCGGCCAGAGTCTTTTCCTTGGGGAAGAAACAGCGTTCCAGTCCCAGTGTCTTTCAGGCGCGCGATTGGCGCGTCAGCTGTGCCATTGACTATGCCCAGCGCAATGCCTGCACGTTCTGCAATGCGAGCAGCCTGCAATTTCGCCTTCATCCCGCCTGAACCCAAACCAGAAGATGAAGCATCGCCCGCCATCGCGATCACTTCTGGCGAGACCCCTTCGACGAGAGGCACGAGCTGCGCTTCTGGATCGTCAGGTGCGCGGTCATACAGACCGTCCACATCGGACAGCAGCAGCACGCCTTGCGCCCCTGCTGCTTGCGCAACGCGCGCGGCCAGCCGGTCATTATCGCCGAAACGGATTTCCTCTGTTGCAACGCTATCGTTTTCATTCACGACAGGCACAGCGCCCGCCTCTAACAATCGGTCGAGCGTGGCGGAGGCGTTGAGGTAGCGCCGCCGATCCTCCAAATCATCGAGCGTGACCAGCATTTGCGCAGCGGTAAGATCATGCTTGCCCAAAGCACCCGCCCAGACGCCTGCCAGCGCGACTTGTCCCACTGACGCAGCCGCTTGTGCATCGGCAAGGTTCGCTCGCCCGCCTTTGGGCAAGTTCAGCCGCGCTGCGCCCAATGCAATCGCACCAGAGCTGACGATAATGACCTGTGTGTATTGCCCGCGCAGCTCAGCGATCTCTGCAACGAGGCTATCGAGCCACTCGCTGCGCAATTCGCCATTCTCTACCAACAATGCGCTACCGATTTTCACGACGATGCGCGGCGCGGCGATTAGTTCGGGAAGCGTGCGGATAGCCATTGGTTTAGATGGGCGACCAATCGCTCACTTCTGCTTCTTCCTCAACTTCGCCCGCATTGGTTTCGGTTGAGGTCCGGTCGGGCAGGTACCCAAGCACTTTGTCGAGCAATTGTTCGATGCCCGCTCCCGTTGCGCCAGATATGGCGAAGACTTCTTCTGCGCCTGCTTCCAGCAACTCTTCGGCAAAACCAGCGACCAACTCATCATCGGCCAGATCAAGCTTGTTGAGCGCAACAAGCGTGGGCTTATCAGCCAGACCAGCGCCATAGGCGGCAAGTTCATCGCGCACCGTTTGCATATCGCTCGCCGGATCTTCTCCGCCAATATCGACCAAATGGATCAGCACGCGGCAGCGCTCAATATGACCAAGGAAACGGTCACCAATCCCAGCGCCCTCGGCAGCGCCCTCAATCAATCCCGGAATGTCCGCGATTACAAATTCGCGGCCCTTATGATGGACAACGCCCAGTTTCGGCACGAGCGTGGTGAAGGCGTAATGGCCAACCTTTGCCCGCGCATTGGAAACCGCATTGATAAAGGTGGATTTGCCAGCGTTTGGCAGGCCGAGCAGGCCCACATCAGCCAGCAATTTCAGCCGCAGCCATACATACATCTCATCACCCAGTTCGCCCGGTTGATGCTGGCGCGGAGCGCGGTTGGTTGCGCTTTTATAGGACGCATTGCCGCGCCCGCCCTGCCCGCCTTCGATAAAAGTGATGCGCTGGCCAACTTCTGTAAAATCGGCGAGGATTTCTTCCTTATCCTCAGACAGAACCTGCGTTCCGACAGGCACTTTGATGACCATGTCCGGCGCACCGCCGCCCGTTTGATCGCGACCACGCCCATGATTGCCGCGCTTAGCTTTGAAATGCTGCGCATAGCGAAAGTCGATCAACGTGTTGAGACCTTGCACAGCTTCAAAGATGATATCGCCGCCCTTGCCTCCATTGCCGCCATCCGGGCCGCCATATTCGACATATTTCTCGCGGCGAAAACTCACCGCACCCGGGCCGCCGGGACCGGACTTTAAAAATATCTTGGCTTGATCGAGGAAATGCATGGCGCTCCCATATGCACTTCCCCGATAAAAAGCGAGGAATTAGAACTCTGCTGAGATACCGATGATCGCGCTGCGCCCTTGGGTCACAAAGCTAAAGACTTGGGTATATTCTTCATCCAGCACATTTTCGATGCGGCCAAAGGCACGGATTTGATCCGTGATCCGCAATTCGCCGTAAAGGTTCACCAGCGTGTAATCATCCAGCGTCACATCCACTGGCGCAAAGCTGGGCAGAGTGAATGCGAAATCCTCTGTCTGGCCATTGTGACGCACAGTGATGCCGGCAGAGGCCGCTTCATTCGGCGCTTCCCAATTGAGCGAGGCGGAGGCGAGATGTTTGGGGCGGCGGACTTCGCGCACGCCATTTTCCTTCGCATTGAGGTAGGAATAGGCACCATGGACTGCAAACTGACCGAAATTAGCCTGCGCTGATAGCTCCACCCCGCGCCGTGTGCTTTTCGTATCGCGATTATCCGGCGTGGCGATGAAAGTTGGCGCTGGGAAGCTGGTGAAAATCTCGTTTTCCAGTTCTGCATCGAAATAGGTCACAGACAGGCGGACAGCACCAATATCCTGATCCACGCCCACTTCCCATTCGGTTGATTTTTCAGGGTCGAGGTTGGGATTGCCGATGAAGCTGCCATCGAAGAAACCGAACAGTTCGAAAAAGCCCGGGTTCTTGATCCCCGAGCCGACGGCGGCGCGGAAACGTGTGTTGCCTGTAATCCGGTAACCTGCGCTCAGTTTGAACGTTGTGGCGTCGTCGAACCGATTGCTGAAATCATGACGGATCGCAGCAGAGGCATCGAATGCGTCCCCATCAAAGCGGTATTCGCCCACTAGACCGATATTGCGCGCTGAACGTGTGCCGGTGAAAGCAAAGCCGAAAGGATCGCGATTGCGGAACTCTTCGCGTTCCAAATCAGCAGCAAAAGTTAGGTTGTGGCGGGAATCCAAGCGGTATGAGCTGACATAGGATGCTTTGAGACGCTGGCCTTTGCTTCCCGAACTGCGCCCACCCGCATTGAAAGTATCACGAGTGACATCAGCAATCTGGCCTGAAAGGTCATGCGTCCAATCGCCGCCAAGCAGGTTCAGATGCGCGCCGACTAGCGCATATATTGCTTCATTCTCATAGGTCGCATCAGGAGTATCGACAACAAAGCCAAGCGTGGGCGATGCAGGATTGAAATCCTGATCGTTGAAATCGCCTTCCGTCTGAATGTAGCGGCCAGCGGCGCGGAAAGTGAGGCTTTCTGTCACGGCCACTTCGCCTTTGCCGGACAGAGTGTAGCTGTCTTTGCCGATGTTGCGCGTGCCGCCAACAGAGTTGGGCGTGCCATCCGTGCTGACGATAGTGGCGTTGAGACTTAGATTGGTTTCATAATCACCAATTCCTACCCTTGCAGAACCGTTGAGCGTGCCGAAACTGCCTGCTTCCACTCTGGCAGAAAAGCCGCCGACATCTGCGCCTGACGCGCCGCGATAGGCAACCACCCCGCCAATGGCATCTGATCCGTAAAGCGCAGATTGCGGCCCCCGCAAAACTTCGATGCTAGAGCCAATCTCTGCCTGCAAAGTGCCGACATCAAATTCGCCAGCGAAGGGATCGGAAACTTCGATGCCATCCACCATCACAAGGACATGATTGCCCTCTGATCCGCGCAGGCGGATCTGTGTTTGACCAGCTGTTGCGGTGACAGCCACACCGGGCACATCGCGCAATATATCGGCGACTTCGCGGGTTTGGCGTTTTTGGAGTTGGTCGTTGGTAAGTAGCGTGCCTGAGCCAGCATAGTCACCTATATCTACATTCTCTGAGCGAGAGGCGGTCACTAGAATAGGCTCTGAGCAATCAAACTTACCGCATCGTTCAAAATCGATAGCAGCGATTGTCATCGCATCAAGTCGTGGCTCGTATTCAAATTCCTTATCATCCTGCGCCGCCGCAGCCCCGCTCCAGCCAAGCATTACAAGAGGCGCAGCCAATGCCGCACCGTTCAACCATGGTCTCTTCATAGAAAAATCCTTCCGTCCTAAGCGACAGACTGAATGCGCAAACATCCAGCCCTGTTAATCGTCGCTCAGACGAAAATTCGCGCCGGGCTAACCCTAGAACCACAGCAAGAGCGACACGCTTTCGGTCGGTCTCCTGGCTCACGGGTCGCTGCGATCCCCTCACCTTCCCAAGCTTACGCTCAGTGGCCGTGCACCGATCAGGCACACATGAGACAATCACTCACCGCTTACAGTTGCATAGGACAGCTGCGGTATCACACCGCATTCCCACTACCGAGGCGCATGTGCGCGCGAAGCTAAGCCCCACGCACTCGCATTCTTTAGGTTCCGTTTCGCCCTAGGGCAAGGCTAGCTTAGCTGCCGCCCTCATCATCGCCCGTCTGCACCACTGGCTTGGAGACAAACACAGGCCCGCTTCCCGATTGCGGCGCTGGAGCCGGTGCAGGATCAGGAATCACATTGATCTGCATAGAAGGCGCAGATGTCGATGGCGCTGTTCCCATAGTCTCAATCGGTGCTGAGTAAGACTGCACCGTGCCAACTTTTGTGCCTTGCCCGAATGAAGATGTATTTCCTGCACCGCTCGCGCCGGCTCCATATGTTGCATCCCAATTGGCAACGTCGACGCGGTATTTTTCATATGAGCGGTAGAAGTTTTCAAACACGCCTTCCATCCGCGGCAATGCCGACGCCGTAAAGCCAGCCAGTTCGCCGCGCGGGACAAGCATGGCATCGCGGCTAACCGCCAATGCCTCATCACAAAATGCTGGCAATGCAGGCGGAAGAGCGAAGTAATTATAGACCTTCGTCATATAGGCATCTTGGACATTGCGGTATCCAGAGCCATGCTCAGCACGATACTCGCGGCCCAGCCGGTTATTCGTATCGGCAAGCTGGCTTTTATGTGTGCCGAGGAAAGCTGTGTAATTCTCCACCAGACCAGCATGGCGCGCGCTGCGGCAATTGAGCGCGGCGACATTCAGCCCGCTGCGCACATTCCACATTTGCTGCAATTCAGAAATGCCAGTGTTCACAGTCTGACGGCGGCCATCCAAACCGATAGCTGGAACAACCATGAAATTGCTTGCTCCACCAGGAGGCGTCGGGCGGTCAGGGATCACCACAACCGGCGGCGGCGGTGGCGGCGGCGGTGGCGGCGGGGGAGGCGGCGTTGCACAGGCGGCCAATGCGGCGATACCCATGCCGATAATCGTTATTTTTACCGGCGATGCCTTTGGCGCGATTGCTAAGCCAGCGCCTTGCGCTTGCTTGTTATGCAGTGTCGATTGTGCAGCCATATCTCTTTGCTTCGTCCCTATTCGCTGATCCGTCAAAACAAACGGTGAAGCCCCTCGCCTTACCGAATGCTGAAGCGCACTGGTTAGCCGCTCATTTTACAAATGCAAATGCCCGAGGCGTTTAACCGGCCCCGGGCATCTGTGAATTGAGTGTTGAACCGGTTATTTCGGTCCAGCTTTTTGGTTTAGCCGATTACTCGCGCGAACCCATAAAACGCAGCAGGAATAGGAACATGTTGATGAACGCCATGTAGAGGTGCAGCGCACCGTAAATGGTCGTCTTCGCCATCATTTCTGTGTTACCGCGAACCTGCGAATAGATGTTCTTCACTTCCTGCGTTTTGTAAGCGGTAAAGCCAGCAAACAGCAGCACACCAATTCCGCTCATGATCATATCAGCAAGCGGAGATTGGAAGATGAAGACGTTGAGCAGCATGGCGGCGAATAGCCCCCAAATGCCCATTATTAGGAAGGTACCAAAGCCCGACAGGTCTTTCTTCGTCGTGTAGCCAAACAGGCTTAGACCAGCGAATGCCGCCGCCGTTGCAAAGAATGTCTGCGCGATGGAAATTGGTGTGAATGTGATGAAAATCGTCGCAATTGATACACCGACCAAAGTGGCATAGGTCCAATAGGCAATCTTCGCAGTGGTGACCGACATTTTAAAAATGCGGAATTGCAGCCACATAACAAGGATGAAAGGTACAGCCATCATTGCCCAACCAAAAATCGTTGGGCCGCCGGTTACTGGGTCGATCATCGCAAAGACAAAGCCCGACTTCGCCGTCAGCATCGAAACGATGCCAGTCAGCAAAATCGCAGACGCCATATAATTGTAAACGCCGAGCATATATTTGCGCAGACCTTCATCGAAAGTCGTGCCGCTATCAATCTCGCCGCTTGTGCGGGGAACTGAACCGACCTGTTGTGGGCGATCTTTGTTGTTCCAATCAGCCATGGGAATATCTCTCCAAAACTCAAATTTGGACGCGAAATGCGCGCCCTTCACGATCAATATCGGTATTTTTTGGTCAATTTTCAAGCAAAACTGGTCGAAAATGACCCGAAATTGCAGTCTTGCAGCCAGCGCAAGAGTTTAACCCTGTTTTCAGGCGAGCTTTGCCAGCTCATCGCCTCTGTCGGCCGCAGCCTTAAGCGTTTGGGTGAGCAGCGACTTCAACGCATCGCCTTCATCCAGCACATTCAGCCCTTCGCGCGTCATTCCGCCTTTCGAGGCAACACGGTCCGCCAATGTAGCGGGCTCCGCATCCGATGTTGCCGCGAGATCGCCCGCCCCATCAACCATCGACAAAGCTAAGGATCGCGCCATCGCGCCATCTAGACCCAATTCCTCACCAGCCGCCGCCAGCGCATCGATAAAGCGATAAACAAAGCCTGGACCTGATCCGGCAAGCGCTGTGGCAAGATTATATTGGGCCTCGCCTTCCAGCCAATGCGCCTCTCCCAATGCGCCGAACAACTCCTTCACCGCATCGCGCTGCGCATCGCCGGAAAGACCGGTCTCTGCCAGAATTATCGGTGATTTATTCACTCGCACGGCAAGATTGGGCATGACCCGAACATGCGCACCAGCCTTGGGAAAAGCGCTGGTAAGGCTGGCAAGTTCAATCCCCGCCAATAGCGAGAATATGGTTACACCGCTCCCAGCAAGATGCTGATAATCTGGTGCAAACTGCGCCAAATGATGCGGTTTAAACCCCAGCATAACACAGTCATGATCGCTTATTTCTGGCGGGCTATTGTGAAGCTCAACGCCCTCAGGCGCGGATGTCATCGAGCGCGAAAACACCACAAATCGCGACGGGTCAAAGCCAACTTTCAGCCAGCCAGCCAGCATCGCGCCTGCCATATTGCCGCAACCAATAATGAGCATTTTGTTGAATTTTGTCATAAATTGTAATGTAGGCGCTGACGCATCGCACCGCTAGACCCGCATTTATGCCTCGCCAGCGGCATCCACCATTGCGCTTTCCAAAGCATCACGCGGAGCCTTGTCGCCCCACATCACAAATTGGAACGCAGGGTAAAAACGGTCGCATTCATCAATCGCCGTTTCGACAATCGATTGCGCTTGCTCCAATGAAAGCAGCCCATCTGCGCCCAACATTGCGCCATGACGGTAAAGCAGCACGTCGCCATTCGACCAAATATCAAAATGCCCGATCCAGACCTGTTCATTGATCAAAGAAAGCAATTCATACGTCGCGCTGCGTTTTGGTTCGCTAAGCCGAATATCGGGGAAGCAAAGCAGTTGCAGGACATTATCCTCATGCCGCCAAATCGCGCGCAATTGGTATTTCGTCCAACTGCCCTGCACTTCGCTAGTGACCTCTCCTTGCGGCGTAACTTCGCACGGCCAGCCGCGCGCTTCAAACAAGGCAGCAAGCATCTCAATCGGCGCAGCGGTTTCGTCCGCGAGCAGATCGGTTTGAGTTGAATTAGCCGGATCGGAATTCATGATTGGGGGGTCCTGATCACCATGACACTGAAATGCCTTGGCGGACCCTGCAATTGCAATGGGGGCGGGAATACCGGCTGGGGAGAACGCTTTAAGCTTGTTCAAAGCCTGTGCACAGAAGACTGTGCATAGAATTCAAACTACTGAATTTTATCGACTTTCTTGCCTTTGGGGCTGGTGTGCACGAAGCTATCAATGCCCTCATCCTTCAATTCTTGGGTCAAAGCCTGCGCCGCTTTCAGCGAAGTCACCGGTCCGGCAAGTAAGCGATTGGTTTCGCCCAACTCTGATGCGTGGCCAGAATAGTTCTTTAGCAAATCACCCGCCTTGCGCGCGATCCGCCTGTACTCTGACTTGAGCAGATCATCATCGCTAACCGATGCAATTTGCACCCAATAGCGTTTCGGATGGGCGGGTTTTTCAGGTTGTGATTCGGATTCAGGAGGCTCAGGCTTTGCTTCACGAGCAATAGTAATCGCCGACAGATCAACCGCGCCAGCTGCTGGCGCTACAGATGTTCGACCTTCGCTTGAGAAATCAGCGAACGCGGAAGAGACGCTTTGCCGGGCTGTCTCAGTGGAGGTTGCTGGTTCTATTGCCGGTGTCGGTGCCACCTGCACAATCGGCGCTGAGACTGTCTCTATTGGTGCTGTAGCAGGCACGTCCGCACTGATGTTACTACCCCTTGTCACATTGACCAATTCCGAAGCCCGCGCGAGATCAAATGTCTGCGCGCTTTGCGTTTTTATGGCTGGAGTAGGAGCAGGAATGCTGTTTGGCTCGCTGTCTCCCACAGGCGCTGCAACCTGCACGATCTCGTCCAATGTGCCTGGAGGCGTATTGAGCGGAAGCTGCGTTGCAGCTGCCAGAGCGGGCGCCCTGTCATCCGCATCTGCGGCGATTTCTTCACGCGTGAGAACCTCTACCGGCTGCGCTTGCACAACAGGAGCAGCGGAAACTGAACTTGCTGCTGCAATCTCTATCGTTGCCGGAGTTTGCACCGCAGCAGCCGTCTGCACTGCCGGAACATCAACAATTGCTACGCTAGGAGCAGCGACCGTCGGAGCCTGAGCAACCGGCGTAGCCTGAACGACAGGGGCGCTTACCGTGGCAACGCTTGGGAAAGGAACCAGCGGTGTAGTTGAATTCGCGTTTTGCAGCGGCGCAGTGGCATTGGGAACCGGAGCGGCGGCAGCAAGTGCTGGAAGCTCGGTACTATTGGTCGCCGGATTAGCCGCCGCGGACGGGACAAATGCTTCAGAAGATGCGGGTGCGTTTACAGCGACATTTGTAACTGGAGCAGCAGCGACTCTTACTGGTTCTTGGACAATTGGCGCAGCGCTTGGCGTATTCGCAGCCAAAGCATTACCCGAACCTGTGCGGTCCGGTCTGCGTCTGCGCGGATCGGTTGAGGCGCGGCCCAATGGCGCCCCTTGCGGTTCCAAATTTGAACCCGCTGCTGATGCCAAAGCGTTATTTCCAGTGCCTGCTGCATATTGCGCAATTCGCGGATCATCGCGGCCGATTTCAGCAGCTTTTGGAAAAATGCCAAGATTTGCCGCCGCCGCCTGCTGAGCCTTTGTCAAACGCGGCATATATTCGAGATAAGGCGCCATGCTCGCCGCTAAATCGCGCGGCATAACTGCGCTGGCGATAGCATTGGCCTCGCCCGTTTCCCCCAAAATCGCCAAACCAAACGCTCGCGAACGGAACGCCGCAAAATCGCGGGCTCCGACCAATGGTTTGAGGATGATTTCAAAGTCTTCCTTATTGCCCGCAATTGCGTGACTGATCGCTAGCCTCCGCGAAACTTCTGGCCCTGCGCCGCGCTGCAAAGCGAGCTGGTAGCTCGCCTGCGCATCGGCATTATTACCGACCAAATCGAACGCTAGCCCGCGCTCTGCGGCCACCGCATTGGATGATGCACCGGCAGCTTCGGCTTCAGAAAACAGGCGTAAGGCTTCGATTGGACGGTCGCGCCGCAGGAATACCGCGGCCATCCCCATTTTCACAGATGGGTTATTAGGGGACAAATCTTCAGCACGGCCAAAAAAGCCCATCGCCGCTTCCAAATCACCCAGCGCAAGCGAAGCTTTTCCTGCATCTGTTAGGGCGGATAAATTGCGCGAATTTCGGGCTAACCTGCGCAAAGCATCATTGAGCCTTTGGACATCTTGCGATGGCAATGCCTGCACGACTTCGCGGGAAACCGGGCCAGAATTGCTCTGCGCAAAAGCGGGCGCTGCACCGGCTGCGCATAAAGCTAAGGCTAAACCCAGCGAAACTCGGTGCCCAGCTGCACGATTGCTGTTGTTATTGCTTGTCATCACCACAGCGCTTCTACCTGCAAAAAAACACAGCGCTAGCCCGGCGCGCATGAATGCACGGCGAATGGAGCCTAAAGATGGGCAAACGCCCGCCTAGCAAAGTGATTACTGGTTGTTTTGACGCCCAAGGAAACGTGGAATGCTAAGCGATGAACCATCACCATCATCATCCTCGTCTTCATCATCGCCGCTATCGCTTCCCTTATCAGAACCGCGCGACAGGTTCGCCATCCGTTCAAACAAAGTTGATCCTCCAGCGGCAGCGGGAGCACCGCCGCCTCCGCCGCCGCCTGCACCGCCACCAGCCGCAGGAGCTGGGGCCGCGGCGGGCGCTGCTGCTGGAGCAGGCTCCGCTACTGGAGCTGCCGGAGCTTCCTCCTCAGCGGTTTTTACACCGCCCAAAAGCCCGCGCCGGCGTCCACTAATTTTTGGCTGAACACTTTCATCCTCGGCAGCGGCATCAACGTCGGCCGCCTCTGTCGTCAAATCGAGTGCGCTATCATCACCGCTTTCAGCTTCATCACCCAGCGAGAGGTCAAGCGCACCATCATCGCCTTCATCTGAACTTTCGGCTTCGCTGCGCAAACCTTCGAGTGGATCGACAATACCATCGACATCATCGCCCTCTTCGTCAGCACCTTCATCATCGTCGCTTTGCAGACCGCTCAGATCAAGAGCCATGCCATCATCAGCGTTTTCTTCAATGCCGGCCTCGACCGCATCATCCCCTGCATCAAACTGAGTATCTTCTAGATCAAGCGGGTCGCCTTGCGCCCCTTCACCGTCATCACTTGAAAGCGCCATAACAGGACGTTTCGGAGCGCGGCTGCTTGAAAGTGAAACTGGCGCGCTATCGGCGCTGCCAGCACCTTCGGCCATACCTTCGATACCGGTCGCGACAACGGAAACGCGGATTTTACCGTCAAGGTCAGGGTTAAACGCACTGCCCCAAATGATATTCGCGTCTTCATCCACAAGCTCGCGGATGTGATTGGCAGCTTCATCGACTTCAAGCAGCTTCATATCTTCGCCGCCGATGATCGAGATGATTACGCCTTTTGCGCCCTGCATGCTGACGCCGTCGAGCAGCGGATTTGCAATCGCACGTTCAGCAGCATCCAAAGCACGGCTTTCGCCTTCTGCTTCGCCAGTGCCCATCATCGCTTTGCCCATTTCGCTCATCACAGAGCGCACATCGGCAAAATCCAAGTTGATAAGACCCGGCATCACCATCAAATCGGTGATTGAACGCACGCCTTGTTGCAGCACTTCATCAGCCAGTTGGAACGCTTCTTTGAAAGTGGTTTCAGGCTTGGCGATCAGGAACAAGTTCTGGTTCGGAATAACGATCAGCGTATCAACATGCTTTTGCAGCTCTTCGATACCGGCCTCTGCCGCGCGCATTCGCCGCGTGCCTTCGAACAAGAACGGCTTGGTCACAACACCAACAGTCAAAACGCCTTTTGCGCGGGCTGCTTCCGCAATAACCGGCGCGGCGCCTGTGCCTGTACCGCCGCCCATGCCAGCAGCGATGAAAACCATGTTTACGCCGTCGAGCGCATCTTCGATTTCTTTAACCGTTTCCTCAGCCGCCGCGCGACCAACTTCGGGCCGTGCACCAGCGCCAAGACCGCCGGTAATATCCGGACCCAGCTGGATGCGCTTTTCTGCCAAGGATGCGGTCAACGCCTGAGCGTCCGTGTTCGCCGCAATGAAATCGACGCCTTCAATTTCAGACTCGATCATATTCGCGATAGCGTTACCGCCAGCGCCGCCAATCCCAATCACAGTGATTTTTGGGCGCAGCTCGTCAGTTGAGGCGGGTCCGATATTGATGCTCATGCCTAAATCCTTTGGTGCGGAAAATCCGCTGACTTCCGATATAGTTAACAGTGACACAAAGGCGCTAAACAGTAGATAGGGGACAATCCCTTATCCACAGCGGGATGTGCGCATTTTGCAAGGGCAAACACCCTAATTTCAGTCCCTACTAGAAATACTCTTTAAGAGCTTTGAACAGACGGCTTACGGTTTGTGAATTATTGTAGCGCGTAGTCGTGGTCGATTTCGGACCAATCGCGCGAATATCAATCGGATCATCAGCGGCGTAAAGGCACAGTCCCGCCAATGTCGCAAAGCCAGGTGTAGAATGTGCCTCTGGCAGACCTTTCAGCGTTGGCGGACGGCCAATGCGTACCGGCATGCCAAGCGCGCCTTGTGTGAATTCAGCCAGCCCAGCCAGCTCTGCTCCGCCGCCGGTTAGCACCACTTGCCCGCCAGTTGCGCCGGTAAAGCCCATGCCTTTCAGCGCGCGGCCAATCTCATCGGTAAGCGCGGCAGTTTGCTGGGTAACGACAGATACCAGCTCTGCGCGCGCAATCCGGTTTTTCTCATCTGCACCGCGTGCAAGCGGGCCGGCGCTATCGCCCATATCTTCATTCGGGCCGTTTACAGGGATCATCTCGCGGTGATCGCTAGGTGAAGCTATCGCAGAGCCGGATACGCATTTCAGCCGCTCTGCTTGAAAGCGCCGAATGCCGAATGTGCTGGCAATCGCATCAGTAATATCGCCGGAACCCATTGGGACCGAGACCAGGCCAAGCAGCATACCGCCAGCATAGACCGCAATATTGGTTACATCCCCGCCAATCTCTACCAAGGCAACGCCCAAATCGCGTTCTTCTTGGCTAAGGCAAGCATGACCCGCTGCCAATGGCGTTGCGACAACCGCTTCCACATCAAGATGCGCGTTTTGCACGCCCTCGGTTAGATTGCGGATCGGGGCACCATCGGCCAGCATAACGTGAATATCAACGCCAAGCCGTTCTGCATGCAGCCCTTTTGGATTGGCGACACCATGGGCGCCGTCCAGCGTATAATGCGCAGGCTGCGCGTGCAGCACCATGCGCCCATCGGGCTGGATTGTTTGGCGAGCAGAGACGAGCAATTGCTCGATGTCTTCTTCTTCAATCCGGCGGCCGCCAATCTCAATCTCAACCTTAGAAACTTGGCTTTGCAGCCCTGCACCAGAACAGCCGATCCAAACCCCTTGAACAGAAACGCTGGCGTTTTTCTCCGCGCGCTCAACCGCATCGCGAATGGCATAGGTGGCCGCTGGCATATCGGTGACATAGCCGCGCCTAATGCCTTGGCTGGCGCGGTGGCCTGAACCCAGCACCTGCAATTCGCCGCCCTCTGTCAGACCCATAATCATTGCGGAAATGCGGAAAGAGCCTGCATTCACCGCGGCAAAGACTTTGCTGATCCGGTCGGCTGGTTTTCCGCTAGCCATTACTTCGTTCCTGTTTTGAGAAGCTGATCCGCACGCCCCGGAATACGCATGTACACACGCGGCGGCGCGCGCATATCAAATGTCGCCACCTTACCGCCCAGAAGCCGGTTTTGACCATCAAGCCGGGCGAAACTGACCAGCGCTTTAGCAGATGCATCATTTCCTTGCGGAAGGGCGAGCACTTGCCCGCTTTTAAACGAAAGGTTCCAGCGGCGATTGCCAATCCATTCCGCTTCTCTAATCTGCGGCTGAAGGGCGGGCGCGGCTGCCAGCAACCGGTCAAGCCCATCTACCACGCGGGCGGCACCCGGACCTGAAATCAGCAGGTTATCTTTCGATGCTTCTTGCGAAATGGGTTCCAGCTCAGCCCCTTCTTGATCAATCAACATCAACCGGTCCGGCTTTTTCAGCACAGCATGCGGCGTGCGTTCAACAATATCGATGGCGATGGTTTGCGGCAATTGGGTGGAGACGCGCGCATCCTTAACCCAAGGTAGGGCCAGAAGGCGTTGCCGGATTTCATGATGATCCACATTCGGCATAGGCGTTGCGGCATTGCGCTCTTTCCAGATCGCATCATAGACCGTCTGCTCATTCATGCGGTCCACGCCTGTCACGCGCACGCGGCGAACTTCGAAACCAGCATCTGACGCGATGCCTGCAACCTGTGCCTGAGCCAAGGCTGGGACGCCCGCTAGGCTGGCGATGAACCATGCCAGCGCAACCGCGCCGCCCAAAATGATCGCCAAGAAAATGCGGTGAAGCTGTTCCTCGGTGAACGGCAGCAGCGCCATCGCACCATCAAGAAAGCCTGAAGTTTTTGCCTTTGCCCGCCGCGCCGTTTTCGCCCGGCTATTGGCTTTGGCAGCGCGCCGAACGCCTTTGCCGCCGCGTTTAATCTGCGCCATTGTTCGCTCCTTTTGCGCGCTTAAGCGCATCCGCGATAATCGCCTCTACCAACTCGCCATATTCCATGCCCGCATGGCCAGCCTGTTCCGGCACAAGGCTAAGCGGGGTCATGCCCGGCTGCGTATTGGTCTCCAGCACAAATAAGCCAGCTTCGCCGCGCTCATCGTCCCAGCGGTAATCAGTACGGCTGGTGCCTTCGCATCCAAGCAATTGGTGCGCGCGGATCGCGTAATCTTCGCACAAAGCCGCGATATCAGCAGGGATATCAGCAGGACAAACATGCTGCGTCATGCCGTCAGTGTATTTGTTCTCATAATCATAAAAACCTGACTTCACGATCAACTCTGTTACGCCCATGGCCTTGGGCCCATCGGCTGTATCAAGAACGGCTGTGGTCAGCTCGCGCCCGCGAATAAACGGTTCTGCCAATAGCTCATCAAAATCCTGCCATGGGCCGGCTGCATCACGCGCAATGGGATTGCCGTAATTGCTATCCTCCGTGACAATCGCAACGCCCACGCTGGAGCCTTCATTGACCGGTTTCAATACGTATGGGCGCGGCAACGGATCAGCTTTGAAAAGCTCCGCACTCGCAACAATATGCCCGCCCGGCATTGGGATACCATGCGGCACAAGCGCTTGCTTGGTCAGCTGCTTGTCAATCGCAATCACCGAGGTCGCGAGGCCGGAATGCGTATAGGTTACGCCCATCAAATCGAGCATGCCCTGCACCGTTCCATCTTCGCCCGGCACGCCGTGAAGCGCGTTGAAAACCACATCTGGATTGGCTTCGGCAATACGCGCTGCAACGTTTCGGTCCATATCGATGCGAGTGACTTTGTGGCCGCGCGCTTCCAAAGCGTCAGCAACACCATTGCCCGACATTAGCGACACTTCGCGTTCATTCGCCCAGCCGCCCATCAGGACGGCGATGTGGATGTTTGCAGGAAGAGTCATGGCCGCCCCACCCGCTGAATTTCCCATTCAAGCTGAACGCCCGAATTGGCATGAACGCGCTTACGCACTTCTTCGCCCAGTGCCTCAATATCTGCGCTGGTTGCATTACCGGTATTGATCATGAAATTCGTATGCTTCTCGCTCACTTGTGCGCCGCCAATGGTCAGTCCCCTGCAACCGGCTTCATCGACCAATTGCCAAGCCTTGTGCCCATCAGGGTTCTTAAAAGTGGATCCGCCGGTTTTCGAACGCAGCGGCTGCGAATTTTCGCGTGCTTCTGCGATACGGTCCATCTCGGCTTGGATATCTTCGGGTTTTCCTGCTTTGCCTTGGAAAGTCGCTGAGACCACAACCGCGCCATCGGCAAGGTTTGAATGGCGATAGGTGTAGCCCAGCTCATCAACCGAGAATGTCTTCAATTCGCCGCTGCGGAGCAGAACATCGCATTTTATGAGGACATCTTTCACTTCGCTGCCGTAAGCTCCGCCATTCATGCGGACAAAGCCGCCGACGGTGCCCGGAATGGAGCGCAAAAATTCTAAACCTGCAACGCCTGCATCGCGCGCGGTTGAGGACACGAGAATGCCGCTTGCTCCGCCGCCGCATTGTAGGCGCTGTTCGCCCAAATCAGTGACTTTGGCAAAGGGCTTGCCCAGCCGGATGACTAGACCGGGCACACCGCCATCACGGATGATCATATTGGAACCTAGACCCAATGAGATCGCTGGCATGTCAGCTGGCAATTGCGCCAAGCATTCGCGCAAATCATCCAGATCGGCTGGCTCAAACAGTAAGTCAGCTGGACCGCCACTTTTGAACCAAACGAGTTTGGCCAGCGGCGCATTTTCCGTCAGTTTCCCGCGAACTTTAGGAAGAGTTTCCAGCGTCATGCCTTACCGCGCTCCCGCGTGATCGCATCCGCCAATCCGGCAGCCCATTTTGTAATATCGCCCGCACCAAGGCAGACAACCATATCGCCAGCGTGGATTGCGCCTGAAAGTTCACGCGCCAAAGCATCTTGATCAGCAATCGTGGCTGCATCGCGGTGGCCGCGCGATTTTAATCCAGCAACCAATGCTGCGGCATCCACGCCTTCAATCGGGTCTTCTCCAGCGGTGAATACTGGCGTGACAAAAACCTGATCCGCTTCGTTAAAGCAGCTTTGGAAATCATCCATCAGATCGCCCAACCGGCTGAACCGGTGCGGCTGCATCACGGCAATCACTTTGCCGCTGGCCGCTTCGCGTGCTGCGCTAAGCACCGCCTGAATCTCGACCGGATGATGCGCGTAATCGTCGATCACTGGGACGCTTGCGCCGCCGCCAACATCCACTTTGCCAACGCGGGTAAAGCGTCTGCGCACTCCCCCGAACTGGCCAAACCCTTCGCGGATGACATCATCTTCGCAGCCCATTTCAATCGCGACAGCAATCGCGGCAAGAGCGTTTTGAACATTGTGGCGGCCCGGCATCGGAAGCCGCACGCCCTCTATCCGGCGGTCTTCTTCGCCGCGTTCGCGCACGATCACGTCAAACACATTGCCGCCGCTGTCTGGCTGGATATTCACGCCGCAAATATCTGCTTGAAGTGAAAAACCGTAAGTGATCACACGCCGGTCGCGCACTTGGCCAACAACCGCCTGAACTTCGGGATGATCGATACACAGCACCGCTGCGCCATAAAACGGGACGTTGTGAATAAACTCCACGAATGCCCGCTTCACCCCGTCAAAATCACCGTAATGATCAAGGTGTTCTGGATCGATATTGGTGACGACCGCGATGGTTCCATCTAGGCGCAGGAAGCTGCCATCGCTTTCATCCGCTTCAACCACCATCCAGTCAGATGTGCCGAGCCGCGCGTTGGAACCATATTGTTCAATAATCCCGCCATTGATGACGGTGGGATCGACATTTCCATGATCGAGCAAAGCCGCGATCATAGAAGTCGTGGTTGTTTTGCCATGCGTGCCAGCGATTGCGACAGTGGATTTAAGCCGCATCAACTCAGCCAGCATTTCGGCGCGGCGCACCACGGGAATGCGGTTTTCCAGCGCAGCGACAACTTCAGGATTGGTGCGTTTGACTGCAGTGGACGTCACAACAACAGCCACGCCATCGACGTTGGATTTCGCTTGCCCGATATGGACAACAATGCCGCGTGCGCGCAGGCGCTCTACGCTCGGCCCCTCGGCCAGATCGCTGCCCTGAACCGTGTAGCCAATATTGTGCATGACTTCGGCAATTCCGGACATGCCAATGCCGCCGATGCCGACGAAGTGGATCGTTCCAATATCTGTGCCGACGCCCTTCATTGAGCCTCGTCCTTATTCGACGCTTGAGCAGGCTTTGCAGAAGCCTTGGCCCCCTCCCCGCCAACACGGATCACATCCATCATATCCGCACCGCCGAAACTTTCGACCAGATCGGCAAGATCTTTGCCTGCATCAGGCCGCCCGCAATTCCACGCACCATGCGCTGCATTGGCGAGCGACTGCGGAGCCTGCGACAGAGCTTGGATTTGTTTTGAGATATCCTTGGCAAGTTTCTGGAATATCTCTGATTGCTTTTTGCGGAGAGCGTTCGCTTTATCGCTCGACCCTTCTGGCAGTTTCACTGTCGACATGGGCTGGCGGATCATCCGTGCACCGCCCGCTTTGACCATTTCAGCCGTGTTCGCCGCCTGATGATCATCTGTCGCGATCGGCAGAGGGATCAAGATTGCTGGTCGGCCAACTGCGGTCAGCTCTGCGATAGTAGAGGCTCCAGCGCGCCCGATAAACAGATGCGTATCGGCCAGGCGTTCCTCCATATCCTCGTAATAGGTCGCAAGCTCTGCAGGAATATCATGCGTCCGGTACCGTTCGCGCACAGCGTCCAAATCCTCGGCCCGGCATTGCTGCGTGACTTGTAAGCGTTGGCGGAGCGATGGGGGAAGCATAGCAAGCCCATCGGGCACAACTTCCGACAATATCCGCGCGCCTTGGCTGCCGCCGGTTACAAGAACGCGAAGAATGCTTTCCTCGCTCAGCGCAGGGAAATCCTGATCACGCAAAGCCAGAACAGACGGGCGCACCGGATTGCCGACCAGATGCACCTTTTCAAGATGTTTGGGCTTTAACCGCTCCACATCGGAATAGCTTGTTGCAATCGCTTGAACGCGGCCAGCCAGCAGGCGGTTCACGCGGCCAAGCACAGCATTTTGTTCATGCACTAGACTTGGGATGCCAGCAGACGTTGATGCGAGCAGAGCGGGCATAGCGGGATATCCGCCAAAGCCGATCACCGCGCTCGGTTCAAAACTTTCAAACAGGCGAAGCGCCATTTTGCGCCCCTGCCAAACGGCTCGCGCGCCTTTTATCCAATTGAGCGGGTTTTTGCCAAAGCGGCCTGCTGGCAGAACATGCGCCGCCAGAAAGTCGGGTTTACCCGGTATCGCTGCGCCGCGCTCATCGGTAATCAGCGCCACATGATGCCCGCGCGCATCCAGCTCTTTCGCCAAGGCAAAGGCAGGGATCAAATGGCCGCCTGTTCCGCCCGCTGCCAGCACATAATGCCTGCTTGATGTTGGTGCCGTGCCGCTCATTGCGCGTTTTCCTCTTGCTTGCGGGCCATTTCCCAAATGCCGGGTGTCTCGCGGTCGAGGAAGGGGTTACGCCGAGTTATCGCCAGCAGCAAACCGAAGGTCAGGCAAACCGCAATCGTGGATGACCCGCCATAACTAACCAGAGGCAATGTCATGCCTTTCGATGGGAACAATTGCAGGTTCACCAGAATGTTGATCATCGCCTGCCCGCCAATTTGAGTCACAAGGCCAGCACCAGCGAGAAGGATGAACAAATTCTCCTCATCAAACAGGCGAAGCAGCACGCGCATCAATACGGCGATATAAAGCAGCACCACGATGGCGCAGACAAGCAGGCCGAACTCTTCGCCAATGACTGAGAAAATGTAGTCCGTATGCGCCTCTGGCAGGTTCATTTTGCGCATGCCCAGCCACAGTCCGCTGCCCGTCCAACCGCCAGCAAGCAGAGTGCGCTCTGCCAGATCAACATGGTCGAAAGCCGTGCCGCCGCCAAGGAAGCTATCGATCCGGTTGCGCGCATTGTCGTAAAAGAAATAGGCTGCTGTTAGCCCCGCGATACCCACGCCGATCAACGCCGCTAACCGCTTTAAAGGCACGCCAGATAGCAGTACCAACACCAGCCACACGCCGCCAAATAACATCGTCGCACCAAGATTGGGTTGCAGCATCAGCAGACCGGCAACAACGGCCATAATCGCAGTAACAAATGGCACCACTTTCAGATTGGGATCGCGCAGTCTCCATGTGAGTATCCACGCGAGCAGAATGGCAAAACCGGGTTTCAAAAACTCCGAAGGCTGGAACTGCATACCCAGCCGCAGCCAGCGCCTCGCCCCGTTTACTTCGACACCAACAAAGGGAACCAGCAATAGGAAGAACAGCATCGCCCCAGCCAGCATAATACCCAGCCGGCGCGCATTGTCGCGCGAAAGCATGGACGCCCAAAACAACGTGCCCAGTCCAAGCATTTGCCAGACCATATGCGCTTTTAGAAATTTAAACTCATCCAGCTGAACCTCTGCGGTCGAAAGCCGCTCAGCCGTTGCAGGCGATGCTGCCGCGACGGCTGCTGTTCCAATCAGCATCAAGAGCGCGATAAGCAGAAGCAGAACCTTGTCCACTTCGCGCCACCAAATGCGCAATTCATCCCGCCATGCGCGCTGCAATTGCGGTTGAAAGCTACCGATCTCGCTGGGAAGGTTCGGGCGGAAAGGCTTAACTTCGCTCATGCCGCTTCTCCGGTTTGGGAGATCTCAGCACTGTTTAGAGCGGCAACGACTTGGCGGAAGTGCTCACCGCGTTTTTCAAAGTCGCGGAATTGGTCGAAACTGGCGCAGGCTGGTGAGAACAAGATGACTTCGCCTTCACCCGCATTGGCTTTGGCTTGAGCAACCGCATCGCTAAGCAATTCAGCGCGGTTGACTGGAACGCGCCCTTCTAACAATTCAGCGAAACGTGGGCCTGCCTCTCCGATCGTGTAAGCAGCCGCGACATTGTGGAGGTGTTCTTCGCATTCACCCAGACCGTCTTCTTTGGGCAGGCCGCCAACAATCCAATGGACACGCTTTGCCCCGCCGTTGATCGCTGGATCAGGCGGGAATGCAGAAAGCGCTGGCGCAGTGGAGGCTTGGTTCGTAGCTTTGCTATCATTGATATACAGCACGCCGTCATGGGTGGCCGTGCGCTCCATGCGGTGGGGCAGGCCTTTGAAGGTTTCTAAGCCATCGCGCACTCGCTCAACCGACAGTCCAAGAGATACGCAAACCTCTATGGCTGCAGCAGCGTTTTGTGCATTGTGCGGGCCTTGCAACGAAGGCCAATTGATTTGCTCATCAGCAGCTATCGTGTTCGGATGAAAAACGTTTTCGATAAATTGGTTTATTTCAGCCAGCTGGTTCAACTCAAACCGAGCGGTATCTCTGTGACCTGCAATCGAAATAGAATTGACCGACTGCATCGCGAACAAGCGCCCTTTTGAAGCGGCATAGGCTTCAAACCCGTCATAACGGTCGAGATGATCGGGCGTGATGTTGAGCAACACAGCCACATCGCAATCGAGGCCTTGCGTCAGATCAATCTGATAGCTTGATAACTCCAGCACATAGACGCCGCCTTCGGGCAAAGGTTCTTCACCCAAAATTGGAACGCCGATATTCCCGCCAAGCCGCGATGCTATGCCCGCGCTTTGCAGAATGTGATGGATCAACGCGACCGTGGTGGATTTTCCGTTCGTGCCAGTAACACCAACAACTTTATGCCGCGGCAGATCGCCGCGCGCCTGCGCAAACAGTTCAATATCGCCAATCACAGGCACGCCGAACTTCGCCGCATGGTCAGCAATAGGATGGGTATTCAGCGGAACGCCGGGTGAAACAACCAGTCCATCAAATCCAGTCAGGTCAATTTCCAGCGGATCGGCCAATTCGCACCGGCCCACAAAAGCCTCGCGCGCTACATCCTGCCTATCCCAAGCTGTCACTTGCGCACCGCTCGCCAGCAAAGTCTCTGTTGCTGCCGCGCCAGACCGTGCGAGCCCTAGGACCGCATATTTCTTTCCGGCAAAGGCGGAAGATGTAATCATCTCAGCTTCAGCGTCGCCAATCCGGCCATGGCCAGCACGATGGAGATGATCCAGAACCGGATCACAACCTTGCTCTCGCTCCAGCCGAGCTGTTCGAAATGGTGGTGGATCGGTGCCATGCGGAACACCCGCTTGCCGGTCCGTTTAAACCAGAAAACTTGGATGATGACGCTGGCGGTTTCCGCCACGAACAATCCGCCCACGATCAGCAGCACAATTTCGTGATGGCTGGCAACCGCAACCGCGCCAAGCGCTCCGCCCAAGGCGAGACTGCCTGTATCGCCCATAAAGACTGCTGCTGGCGGCGCATTGAACCAAAGGAAAGCTAGCCCCGCCCCCATGATCGCTGCGCAGAATATGGCGAGCTCGCCTGCCCCCTCAACATAAGGAATGCCGAGATATTCGGAATAGTCCGTCCGCCCCACGAGATAGGCGATCAATGCAAAAGTGCCAGCTGCGATAATCACCGGCATAATCGCCAGCCCATCTAGCCCGTCAGTTAGGTTCACCGCATTGCCAAAACCGACGATCACTGTCGCTGCAAACAGATAGTAAAACGGCCCCAAGGGGATCGAAAGATCGCTGACAAAGGGCACATAAAGGTTCGTATTGATCTGGCTCACAATCAGCCATGAGGCGAGGCCCGCAACAGCAAATTCAAGCAAAAGGCGTATTCTGGCCGAAAGCCCTTTATGGCTGGCTTTTGCCACTTTGTCGTAATCATCAAGGAAACCGATAATGCCAAAGCCAGCCGTCACCGCGATACAGGCCCAGATAAATGGGCTGCGCAAATCCATCCATAATAGCAGCGATAGAAGCAATGCGATCAGGATCATCAACCCGCCCATGGTCGGCGTACCGACTTTGGCTTGGTGCGATTCAGGCCCATCAGCGCGAATTGGCTGACCTTTACCTTGGCGAACGCGCAACAGATTGATGAAACGCGGGCCAATGATCAGACCGATCAAAAGCGCGGTGATCAATGTCGCACCGGCGCGAAAGGTCTGATAGCGGACGAGGTTGAAGATACCTTCAAACCCCAGCCATTCAGCAATCAAATAGAGCATTTAGCCATCCTGGCTCGTGAAGTGTTCAACCAATCTGCCAAGTCCCACCGAATTGGACCCTTTTACGAGGATAACGTCACCGCTTGTGACACCATACTCTTCTAGGGCGGCAATAGCCTTCGCAGGACTATCGCAATGGGCGAAGCTGGGCGGTATGCCAAGCGAGGTCGCGGCCCCTTTCCCCAATTCGCTTGCAAGGCCGGTCATTTCATCGCCCACAAGGATCGCGTGATCGACTTGTGCAGCGTCAATTGGCTGCGAAAGCTGAAGGTGAAACTTTTCAGCAAAATCGCCCAATTCCATCATCGATCCCAAAACTGCGATGCGGCGGGTAGCGGGAGTTTGCCCCAATTGCTGCAAAGTTGCGCGCATGCTTGCTGGATTGGCGTTGTAACTTTCATCGATCAGCAGAGCTTTGCCGCCCGGTGCATCGAACTGAAATCTTGCGCCGCGCCCTTTCAAACCACCCATTTCTGCCAAGGCAAGACCGGCTGATCCCAAATCGCCGCCCGCAGCGCGAACGGTGGCCATCACTGCAAGAGAGTTCGATACCCAATGCTCGCCGGGTTCTGCGACAGTGTAACAAAGGCGCTTATCGCCCATATCTGCTGTGACCAGCGATCCGCCGCTATTGGTTTGGATCGCGTCGAGCAGCCGCACATCGGCGCTTTCGTTTGATCCAAAAGTCACGACTTTGGCACCTACTGCTTTCGCCGCTTTAACCAATTGGCCGCAATATTCGCTATCTGCTGGAATGATCGCAGTTCCGCCATCCTCTAGCCCAAGGAAAATCTCAGCTTTCGCATCAGCGATAGCCTCCATCGAGCCGAGGTTTTCAATATGCGCAGGCGCGATTGTGGTGATGACCGCGATGTTCGGGCGGACATGCTGAGTAAGCACGTCAATTTCGCCCGCGTGGTTCATGCCCATTTCGTAAACGCCATAGGCCGCGCGCGCCGGTGTTCGGGCCAATGAAAGCGGCACACCAACATGATTGTTGTAGCTGCGCACGCTGCGGTGCGCCATTCCGCGCGAAGCACGATTGAGGCTGGCGAAGATCGCTTCTTTCACGCCGGTTTTTCCAACCGAGCCGGTCACGCCGATGCGCACAGCTTTTGAGCGGGCGCGTGCATGATGCGCCAACGCATGCAGCGCTTCGGTGGTGTCTTCGACCAGAACATGCGGAAAATCCACTGCGCGGTCTGTGACAGCCGCAATCGCGCCATTTTCAAACGCTTTGGCTAGGAATTTGTGACCATCCATCGCCTCGCCTTTCAGCGCGACGAACAAATCGCCGGGCTGCACGTCGCGCGAATCCATTTCAACGCCTGACGCTTGGAAAGCCTCGCAAGCGGTTCCGCCGGTTGCCGCAGCCACTTCGTCGCTAGACCACAAAGCCATAGGCAGCGCATCGCGCGGATCAGCCGGCCACTCGTTCAAAAATGCAGGTCTATTCATCAGTTTGTCTCCTGCGGCGCGGCGCATTCACGGGCCACGCTCACATCGTCAAAAGGCAGGATGCGCATGGCATCGCCCGCCCCAATTATTTGTCCTTGCTCATGGCCTTTTCCAGCGATGAGAATAATGTCTTTGGGTCCAGCCTGCTCAATCGCGCCTGATATGGCAGCGCGCCGATTGCCAAATTCCAGCGCGTTGGGAGCTGCGCTTAAAATCTCAGCGCGAATGCTCGCCGGATCTTCGCCGCGCGGATTATCGTCTGTCACAATCACGAGGTCAGAATTGGCTGCCGCAGCAGTGCCCATTGGTGCGCGCTTGCCCGCATCGCGGTCACCGCCCGCGCCAAACACTGTGATCAGCCGCCCGCCTGCTTTTTTGTCAACGTGGGGCCGCAGAGCGCTAATCGCCGCCTCTAAAGCATCGGGAGTATGCGCATAATCGACGTAAACAGGTGCCCCTTGGCGGGTTATCACCGCACGCTCCAACCGTCCGCGCACAGGCTGCAACCGGCTGAGCGCATCAAAAACTTGCGCAGCTCCAGCGCCTGTCGCCAGTGCAAGGCCTGCCGCCGTCAAAGCATTGGCAGCTTGATACGCGCCGATAAGCGGGAGTTTAACATGATACGTTTCACCGTCATGGACAATTTCCAGCTCCTGACCCAATTGGGTTGGGGTATGGGCGGCGAGACGGAGGAAGTCGCCTCGCTCGCCCACTGTGAGTACGCGCAGTTTTCGCTTCTGCGCATGCTCGGTGGCGCGGGCAGCCCACTCGCTAAGGGCCTCGCCGCACCAAATTATCGCTGCTGTGTCCGTTCCGGCAACTTCGTCGAAGAGCCGCATCTTGGCTAGAAAATACTCCTCCATATCGGAGTGATAATCGAGATGATCGCGGCTAAGGTTGGTGAAGGCGACCGCTGCGACTGGCACGCCCTCGTTCCGATATTGCGAGAGGCCGTGGCTCGATGCTTCAAAGGCAACGTGGGTTACGCCTTCGCGCGCAAGCCCGCTCATATTCGAAAGGAAGGTAACGATGTCGGGTGTCGTCAATCCGGTTGAGACACTCTCATCCGGCGTGGTCACACCCAAAGTGCCAATTGATGCCGCGCGCTCCCCGCACATGCGCCAAATTTGCCGCGTCATTTCTGCAGTCGAAGTTTTACCGTTGGTTCCTGTTACCGCGACCACATTTGCGGGCATGGGCGTGAAGAAACCGGCGGCGATTTCGGCAAAGGTTTTGCGCGGATTGTCGCTGGCGACATGCACGGCGCCATCAACGACCGCCTCGGGCCGAGTGACGACTGCAACCGCTCCAGATGCCACGGCGTCTGGGATCACTTCCTCAGCATTGAAAGTCGCTCCTTGGAACGCACCAAAGACTGTTCCCGGTGCGATTTTGCGGTGATCAATCGCGAAACCCGTAACCTCAGCAGAACCGCCATCATCCAGCGCAATACCAGCCTTTTCGGCCAATTTCGAAAGCTGCATCAATAGCCTCCGATCAGCGGTTTCAGATCAGAGATATCAACATCGCGAGTGTTATCGGGGCGAACCCCCATCATCGGGCCAATGCGCGGGACAAGACGTCCCACGATAGGTGCCGCGTTAAACGCCGCTGTCCGATTGTAAGAGCTGGCTAAAGTTCCGCGCGGCTCATCCAGCATTGCAACCACGACATAGCGCGGGCGGTCCATTGGAAACGCCGCAGCGAATGTAGATACGAGCGATGTTTCGCGGTAACCGCCAGAACCCGGCTTCTCAGCCGAGCCAGTTTTGCCGCCCACACGGAAGCCTGGTGCATTGGCATTCTTACCCGTGCCGTAGATTGAAATCATCCGCATCAATTGACGCATTTGCGATGAGGTAGAGGCTTTAAACACGCGGCGTCCGCGCGGAGCCTCGCCTTCCTCTAGCTTATGCAAAGTTGCCGGACGCCAGATGCCGCCATTGACCATCGCCGCATAGGCAGACGCAAGATGCAGCGGCGTAACCGCAATACCGTGACCATAAGCAACAGTCATATTGGTAAGTTTCGACCATTTGCCTTTGGGAAAGATCGGAAAACCTTTTGCCGGCAGCTCGATATGCGGGCGTTCATTCATGCCCAGATCAATCATCGTCTGCCGCATACGCTCAGACCCGAGCTCATCGGCCACCCGCATCGTCACCGTGTTCGATGAATAAGCGAGAGCTTGCGGAATGTTTAGCGTCGCGCCTTTGCTTGGGCTATCGCTACGCTCAATCGTGCCGATGCGAACTGTGCGCGCATTCCAGCGCTCGCCCAGATCGCCGATTACACCGGCATCAATAGCGGCGGCCACGGTGAGCGGCTTAAAGGTTGAGCCAAGCTCATACACTTGGTTGGTCACGCGGTTAAACATCCGCTTTTGACCTTCCGCATCGATTTTATTGGGATCAAATTCAGGCAAGGATGCCAGCGCCATAACCTCGCCAGTGTCCACATCCAGAACGATGCCCGCTGCACCCTTGGCATGAACCAGTTTCATTCCTCGGCGAAGCTCATCTTCCAGCGCGCCTTGAACCCGCACATCAATCGACAGAGGAATGGAATTGCCGCGCGTGGCTGGATCGAGCAATTGCTTGTCCAGAACGCGCTCCATGCCCACACGGCCATGCCCATCTGCTGCCACATAGCCTAGGATATGCGCGCCCATGGACCCTTGCGGGTAGTGGCGGTCGTTTTCGCGCGGCATTTCCAGAGCGAGCTCGCCAACGCCCATAACTGCATTGGCCTCTTCGGGAAGAACGCGGCGGCGGATATAACCTGCTTTGCCCGATGAAAGCTGCTTAGTGACTTTTGCCATGTTCAGCGTCGGGAAAATTTGGCCCAATTGCTTAGCCACTTTTTGCGGGGACTTGACCAAAGGTGACCCATTGTCGCCCATCGCTTTGGGATTGTACCAAAGAGCATAGGCTGGAAAAACGCGGGCCAAAGGCTGGCCATTACGATCGGTGATTTCGCCGCGATCAGGCAGCAAAGCATCTTCAAGCGATGTGCGCGTTACCGCGCTGTCGGAAAAGCCGAATGAGATTATGCGCAAAACTGCGACAAGGCCTACCAACGCAAACAGCAGCGCGACCCATAGCACGCGCCAACGCGCCATCGTCAGCTGACGTCGCCGAAAAGTGACCAGCTGAACCTTGCCAGCCTGGATCGCAGTGCTGGCAGTCAGCGTGTTCATTCACTGGCCTCTTGCGCGCCTGATGTTTCGGCAGCCTGCGCCTGCTTAACCGGAGAAGCTTGCGCCAAAAACTCACCCAAATCATCGGTCAGTGATGCTTCTGCTTGCGCCTTTGCAGCAACGCTCAAAGTCACAGGCTTACCCGTAATCGGCGAGACCATAGCGACAGAAGAAAAGTCACCCGAACCCGCTGCATCTGGTCCGGTTGGAACATTGCGCGCAACACGAATGGGCTGCGGCGCATCGGCGCGCACAGGCGAACCAAGGCTGGCCAATTGCCGCTCATTTTCAAGATATTGATCAGCGCGGGGAGCACGATATCCGAACTCAACCGCATTCCAGTCCGACAATTGCCGCTGGCTGGCGCGCGTTTGAAATTCCGTTTCCAAAATCATTGTCTGGCGCTCGAGAGAGACGATCTCCCGCTCGGCAAGAAGCACCTCGGTCTTTACCGAATGCGTCTGAAAGCTAAGCGCAATAAAAAGGCTCAAACAAATCGCGAGCAATGCAATCCAGCCAAGCTGCTTAAATCGGGATTGAATAATCATGCTGCTTCCTGACGGACCGGATTTCTAGGGGGCGATTTAGTGCGCAATGCGTGGCGCAACGTGGATGAGCGGGCGCGCGGATTGCGGGCAATCTCAGCCTCTGACGGGCGGATAGCCTTGGAAATATGATCGAAGATTGCGGGCGCGCTTTCGACTTGCGGCAAATGGCGCGACCCTGATGCTTTGGCACCAGCACCGCGCAGGAATTGCTTTACGATGCGGTCTTCTAAACTGTGGAAGCTAACGACAGCCAATCGGCCACCTTCACCAAGCAGACCTTCAGCGGCGGACAAACCTTCGCGCAGTTCATCCAACTCCCCATTCACATGGATACGAACCGCCTGAAAACTGCGGGTGGCGGGATCTTTTTTATCCGATGGTTTATAGCCCAGCGCCTTGCGAACAACGCGGGCCAAATCGCCTGTCGTCTCCAGCGGACGCGCCGCAACAATTGCGCGGGCCACGCGGCGCGATTGGCGTTCTTCGCCATATTGGTAAAGCACATCGGCAATCGCATCGGGCTGAGCAGAATTGAGGAAATCCGCCGCGCTCATCCCATCTTGGCTCATGCGCATATCGAGCGGGCCATCACTGCTAAAAGCAAAGCCTCGCTCTGATTGATCGAGCTGCATGGAGGACACGCCAATGTCCATCGCGATACCATCAACCTGCGCAACACCATGTTCGCGCATCACGGTCAGCATTTCAGAAAAACGCCGTGGATGAAGCACTAAGCGCGGAGGTTTACTCTGCGCCTCACTCCACCCACGGCCGAGTTTGATCGCAGCAGGATCGCGATCGAATGCATGAACCGTCGCGCCGCTATCCAGCAGGGCGCGCGTGTATCCGCCAGCTCCGAAAGTGGCATCGATAATAACGTCGCCTTCGCTCGGACTAAGCGCGGCGATGGTTTCGTCCAAAAGAACAGGAATGTGCGGAGCATCAGAAGCGGTCATTTGCGCTTCTCCTTTGCCGCAGCCTTCGCCAGCAAATCATCACATGATGCTTGCAGCGCTTCCCAGCGGCCGCCCATTTGCGATAGTTCTGACGGACTCCAAAGCGTGAAGAAACGCCCTGCCCCGTGAAAAAACAGGCCATCATCGATCCGGCCCAGCTTGCGCAGATCATCGGGCATCACAAAGCGCCCGCTATCGTCGAATGAAATTTCAGAGAAGCCAAAAAGCTCCATCGCGCGCAAATCGCGATCAAAGTCCGCATCGCCGAGGCGGATCGCGGTTTCCTGCTCATCTTTAATCTGATCTTCAAGTTCGCCTTTGCGGGAAAGGCCAAACCCGGTCAGGCAATTCCAGCGGTCATGCTTGGCAAGACACAGGATGCGCCCGCCAGAGCTTTCTTTCACTGCATTGCGGAAAGTCGTGGGGAGCACGAACCGGCCTTTATCGCCCGCAGGCGAATAGGCTTTACCGCTATACCCTCCGAACGACATTTTGACCTCTCCCAAATAGATCTTGCGATCTTCCCCGAACATGAGACAAAGCTTCCTCGCGCTGACCCCCACGCGAACGGGAGCAGCTCGCGCCGCCAAATGGCAACGCGCAGCGCAAGACGACTTGTCTGATGGAAAACGGACATATCGCGGAGAAAGCGGGGATGGAAGGGGAAATTGCGGGAAATTACGGGATAAGACGCTAAACTATTGATATACAATAATTATATTGATAAAGAAATTTTGTGATTTCGGCCTATTTGGCTAAGCAAACGCCCCTATTTGTCTGATTTTGTCGCAAAAAAGTTGAGTTTTGCTGCGTTTTGTTGAGATTCTTAGCGCGTTTCCCGCGATTTCCCGTTTTAGTGAACCTATGCCGAAAACTCTCTTAATCCAGCGCCTTAGACAGCATCGCTAAAACGGCATGCTCAGCTTCGGCATTACCCTCACGCGGTTCAAACAGAGCGGCATCGGCAACCAGAGTAACGCTGCCCTTACCAATTTCGCAGCGAGCAACCAGCGCTTCAGCGGCAATTGTGCATGGCGGATCAGCGGTATCAGTGGTGGACAATTCGCCGGCCATCACCACCGGCAAGATCAGCTCATCTCCTAGCCCGCCCCATTGCACCAATCGCGGTTCTTCTGATTGATCTTCATCAAAGCTAAGCGACAGCCCCCAGCGCGCAATCACTGGCGGCACAAGCGCTGTAACAGTGGGATGGCGCGGATCGCCCAGCGCTGCTTCATATTCACCGCTCAGCATCGGGTCGATCACATAAAGTAAGCGGCCACCGCCCCGCACCCAATCATCCAGCGCGACATTGCCAGCCGGGCTAATCCCGCGCGGCTGAATGATCGCCAGTCGTTGCAAGCCCTCCAAAGGGTCATTGCCCAAATCGTCCCCCGCCAAAAGATCAAGCGGCCTTATCTGGTAGCGTTGTGCAATAGTCTGGCGGACCCATGGCAATTCAGCCTGCTCGCCAGAACCGAAGTCAGCAAAAACATCGCCTTCGTTCCAATAAATCGGCAGGCTGGTCATCAGACCAAGGCTTTGCTTTTCCGCCTCTGGAATTTCGGCAATTTCGTCAGGATTGGCTGCGCTCATCGAGCGCAAAAGCAGAAATGCCGCGCCCAGAAAAATGAGCACCCCCAATGCAAGAACGAGCCTATTGCGCTTCAGTGTCTTCAACTTCGGTGTTACCAGCGGTGTCACCAGCTGCTTCAGTCGCACCGGCTGTTTCGGCATCAGCGCCGTCAGCCTCAGCTTCCAATTCCTCTTCATCAGGAATGTCAGGCAGTACGCCCGCATCAGCGAGCGGATCAGATTGCGGCTCTGCAGTCTCTGGCTCAGTCGTTGGCGCGGCATCGGGCACCGCTGTTTCTTCAACATCCTGCGCGCGCTGTGTCAAAGTCGCAGCCAAAGCGATCACCAAGAGCATCACAAAGATACCAACCACGCCGACTTGCAGACGCTGCATAGTCTGCGCGCGGGCGCGGACCTTTACATCCGGGCTAACGGCTGCATCTTCAGCAGTGCCGATCAAATTCAAGAATTTTGGTCGTTCCATTGCAGCCTAGGCTAGGGGTTTGTCAGTTGCAGTCAACGCCGATCAATATTCGCGCTGATCACAGCCAATCGAAAACGGGCAGGCCTTTCTGCGCCAACCATTCCTTATTGTAGAGCGTAGAGAGATAGCGAAAACCGGTATCGCAAAGGATCGTTGCGACGCGCGGATTGTCGCGGCCGTCCGCCACCAATTCCTTGCCTAGCGCGATAGCTCCAGCGACATTAATGCCCGATGATAGGCCAAGGCATAGCCCCTCTTTTTGAAGCAGATGCGCGACCCATTTCATCCCGTCCTCGTCAGAAATTCGGAATTGCGTATCAATCGGCGCGCCTTCTAAATTGGCAGTAATGCGCCCTTGCCCAATCCCTTCGGCAACGGAGGAACCTTCGGAACTTAGCTCGCCATTGGCATAGTAATTGTAGAGCGCGGCACCATGCGGATCGGTTAGAGCGATACGCACATTCTCATCGCGCTCTTTTAAAGCCATGCCAACACCGGCAATGGTGCCGCCCGTGCCCGCTGCGCAGGTAAATCCGTCAATTCGGCCTTCCATCTGCTCCCAAAGTTCAGGCGCAGTGGTTTCAATATGCGCGCGGCGATTGGCGACATTGTCAAATTGCCCTGCCCAAACGGCGCCATCTGTTTCTTCAGCCATGCGGCGCGAGGTGTGCTGAAAATGCGCAGGGTCAGCATATTTGGTCGGCGGGACAAGTACCAGTTCAGCGCCAAGCGCCCGCAAAGTGTCCATTTTCTCTTTGGATTGATTGTCTGGCATGACAATCACAGTTTTATAGCCCAGCGCATTCGCGACCAAAGCAACGCCAATGCCAGTATTGCCCGCAGTACCTTCGATCACAGTGCCGCCGGGCTTTAGATCCCCGCGCGCCTCTGCATCGCGGATCATATACAGCGCAGCGCGATCTTTTACCGATGAGCCGGGGTTGGCATATTCGCATTTGCCATAGATTTCGCAACCAGCCGCTTCGCTTGGCCCTTTGAGTAGGACAAGCGGCGTATTGCCGATCAGATCAAGCGTAGAGCCATATGGCTGAGTGATGTTCATGGGCACCGAATTAGAAGCTAGCGCGATTTGGCGCAACACCCGCGCTCAAGTAGCCGAAGGCGGTAGCGCACCAAAACGCATTAATCTTCGGGTGCAATAGTCACCTTAAGACCGTCCAGCGCCGCTTCGAACGGGATCTGGCACGACAGGCGCGAATTTTCGCTGCGATGATCTGAACTTTCCAGCAGATCATCTTCATCTTCGCTCATCTCAGGCAATTTGTCTTTGAACGCCGGATCAATTTCAATGTGGCAGGTCGCACACGAACAGCAGCCGCCGCACAGTGCCAAAAGTTCATCAAAACCATTGTCGCGGATGGCTTCCATCACGGTTAGGCCGTCTTCCACTTCGATAGTAGATTCTGCACCTTCACGGTTGACGACGGTGAGTTTTGGCATTGAATGAAATCCTTGACGTTGAACGTTGGAGCGCAGCTAAGGACAGCAGCGCTATTTTGCAAGAGAGGGATTAGTCCGTGGGTCTAAGCGCAGACACTATCAAAACGCATATGGATGCGCTGGCGGCGCAGGATAAGCGCATTGATGCAGCGGTGAAACTGGTCGGCTATCCCGAACCGCGCATAAGGGATCGCGGCTATATGACTTTGCTGCGAACGATTGTGGGTCAGCAAGTATCTGTCGCAGCGGCGGCGAGCATGTGGAACAAGCTGGAGGCGGAATTGGGCGAAGGTTTTACGCCTGCCGATCTGCTTTCGCGCGATTTTGACACTTTAAGAGCGAGCGGTTTGTCGCGCCAGAAACAGGGTTATGCGCGCAGTCTGTGCGAGCTGGTGGAAGCGGGCGCGATCGACTTTGACAATATCCCTGCCGATGATGAGGAAGCGATTGAAAGCCTGACCACGATCAAAGGGATCGGGCGCTGGTCAGCAGAGATTTATCTTCTGTTCGCTGAGGGGCGCAGCGATATTTGGCCAGCCGGAGATTTGGCTGTGCAAGAAGGCGTAAAGCGTCTGCTGGAATTGCCGGAGCGTCCGAAAGAGAAAGAAACACGCGCACTGGCGGAGGACTGGTCACCCTATCGGGGAGCCATGGCGATCTTCACCTGGCATTACTACGCCAATCCGGCGCTTTAGTTTCTGACAGCGATTGTCTCTTTCGATTAGCTCCCTAACTAGGGTTCAAATAATATTCGGAGAGACCATGACTGATACCGCCACACTGATCCCCCGCGAAGCTTTGCTTGGCAATCCAACGCGCGCAGGCGGTAAAATTAGTCCCGATGGCCAATGGCTCAGCTGGATTGCGCCAAAGGACGGCATTCTCAACATTTGGATCGCGCCAATCAGCAAGCGCGACGATGCGCGATTGATGACGCATTCTACCGACCGGCCGATCTCCAACTATATGTGGTCGCCGGATTCTGCTTCGCTGCTCTATATCCAAGATAAAGGCGGTGATGAAAACTTCCTGCTTTACGGTGTGGACGTTGAAAGCGGCACAGAAACCGATCTCACTCCGTTTGAAAATACCCGTGTCGATATTGTCGGCGGGTCAGAGATCATCCGCGACAAAATCCTTATCGGGCTGAACAATCGCGATCCGCAGCTCCATGATGTGCATTTGCTCGACCTCAACACGGGCGAGCTAAACCTCGTTTATGAAAACAACGCATTTGCCGGTTTCATGGCGGATGACACGCTAACCCTGCGCATGGCGATGGCTCAAAACGAGGACGGCGGCACGGACTATTTCCGCATGGCTGACAATGTGGTGGAGGACGCGCCCTTCACCAGCACGGCGATGGAAGATGCGATGACGACTTCTCCCGCTGGATACACCACCGATGGCAGCGTGCTGTATTGGCTGGATAGCCGGAACCGCAACACGGCTGCTCTGTTTGCAGAAGATGTGGCAAGCGGCACGCGGACTTTGATTGCAGAGAATGACAAGGCCGATATTGGCGGCACCATTCGCAACCGCGAAACGGGCGTGGTCGAAGGGTACAGCGTCAATTACCTCACCAGCGAATGGACGATGCTGACAGATGATCTGCGTGACGCCTATGCCTGGCTGCGCGAACGACTGACCGGTGATTTCGGCATATTGTCACGCAATGATGCAAACGACATTTGGATCATTTGGAACGATCAGCTGACCGCGCCATTGGCGACCCATATTTACGACCGGAAAGCAGGCACTTTGGAAGGCTTTTATGTGACGCGCCCAGAGCTTGACGGCGCGCCTTTGCAGATGATGCATACGCGCGAGATAAAGGCGCGAGACGGCCTTACCCTGCCATCCTATCTCACCCTGCCGCCTCAATCCGATAGCAATGCAGACGGTGTACCCGATGCGCCTGTCCCAATGGTGCTTCTGGTGCATGGCGGGCCATGGGCGCGCGATGGATACGGGTTTAATTCGCAGCACCAATTGCTCGCCAATCGCGGCTATGCGGTGTTGTCAGTCAACTTCCGCGGCTCGACCGGCTTTGGCAAAGACTTCATCAATGTATCGAACAAGCAATGGGGCCTTACCATGCATGATGACCTCATCGATGCAGTGAATTGGGCAGTCGAAGCAGGCATTGCGGACAAAGATAAAGTCGCAATTATGGGCGGTTCCTATGGCGGCTACGCTACCCTTGCCGGCCTAGCATTCACGCCCGAAGTTTTTGCCTGCGGTATCGATTTGGTTGGCCCTTCGAATCTCGAAACACTGCTGGAAACCATCCCGCCTTATTGGGCGCCAATGGTCAAAATCTTCCACGAACGCATGGGCGACCCATCAACGCCAGAGGGACTTAAACTGCTGAAAGCTGCCAGCCCGCTGTATAAAGCCGACCAAATCACCAAACCATTGCTGATTGCCCAAGGCGCGAACGATCCCCGCGTCAAACAGGCCGAAAGCGACCAAATTGTCGGCGCGATGAAATCGGCCGGCATTCCGGTGACCTATGTGCTTTATCCTGATGAAGGGCACGGCTTTGCCAAGCCAACCAACAATATGGCTTATTATGCGATTGTCGAAAATTTCCTCAGCCAATGTTTGGGCGGGCGCGCAGAACCCATCGGCGATGTCCTTAAACCATCCACCGCCGAAATCATCGAAGGCGCCAGCCACGTTGCGGGGTTAATAGACGCAATCAACGGCTGACAAAGCTCAGCAACAAAGCTAGTCTCTCTTCAAAACGTATATTGGGGAGAGACTGACATGGCGGCACGCCGTTCAATTTTCATTACTGGCGGCGCATCCGGCATTGGCCGCGAGGTTGCCAAATATTTTGGTGAACGCGGCTGGTTCGTCGGCCTTGGCGATGTCGATGTGCAAGGAATGCAGGAAACAGAAGGGTTGCTGCCGGGCGGCTTTTCCTATTCCCATAAACTCGACGTGCGCGACCGCGCCGCTTGGGACACTGCTTTAGAAGCGTTCTCAACCGCAGCAGGTGGGCGGATCGACGTTGTGTTCAACAATGCCGGAATTGGCGATGGCGGGGCATTGGTGGATCAGGATGAGGATGAAATCACCCGCATGATCGACATCAATGTGAAAGGCGTGATCAACGGCGCTCAAGCATCGCACAAGCACCTTGCGAAAACCGCACCGGGATCGGTTTTGCTCAACACAGCCAGCCTTGCCGGCATTATCGGATCACCCGGCCTTGCTGCCTATTGCGCGACCAAATGGGCCGTGCGCGGACTGACCGAAAGCCTGGATGCGGAATGGGCCGATGATGGCATTGCCGTGGCATCGCTTTGCCCCGGTTTCATCGACACGCCTATCATCGGCAAGGTGAATGAAGACTCCAATCAAACTGCGAAAGAGCAACTGATCGAACAAGGCGTTGAAGTGAACGCTGTCGACATTGTCCCAGAGGTAGTTTGGCGGGCTGTCCACGGCAAAGAGCTGCATTACACCGTTGGAAAAATGGCCAAACGCCTGCGCTTTATGCAGCGGTGGCTGCCCGGCACTGTGCGCAAGGAAATGCGTAAACAGGGCATAGGCGTTGAGATTTAGGCCAGCCAGATTGCCATAGCTTCTACCATCTTCGCATCGCGCTTTGACAAGGCTCCGCCACCCGCGGGATCAGCATCATGCGTGGTGAGCGTGATTTCTACGCGGTTATAGACGTTGAACCATTCGGGGTGATGATCCTGCGCCTCTGCGATCAGAGCAACTCGGCTCATAAATCCCCATGCCTCGCTAAAATCCAGAAATTTGTATGTGCGCGTGATCGCTGCCCCATCTCGCGTCAATTCCCATTTGGGATGACCGGAAATCAGTTTTTGAATTTCGCTTTGCGTGAGCGGGGCAACAGACATGGGACACCTCTTCTTGTTTGCTCAAACCCTTTCGCCTAAGCCTCCGTCCCATGCAAGGGGCTGGTATCACCACAACAGATTTGGCGTGCAGGCGCGGCGACCGGCTGCTTTTTCGCGGGCTGTCTTTGAACGTTGGCGCGGGAGAGGCTCTGCACATTACTGGCGCAAACGGCATCGGCAAATCATCATTGCTGCGGATTTTGGCTGGGCTGCTATCGCCCTTTGCTGGCGATGTAGAAAGCAAGGGAGCGATTGCGCTTTTGGATGAGCGCCCCGCCCTCGATCTGGATGCGCCATTGGGCAAAGCGCTTGGCTTTTGGGAAAGCGTGGATGGCTGCATAGATCCCTCAACTGCGCTTGAGGTTTTGGAATTGGAGCCGCTGCTGGATGTGCCTGTCCGCTACCTATCCACTGGTCAACGTAAGCGCGCCGCAATGGCGAGCATATTGAACAGAGGCGCGCCAATTTGGCTGCTGGATGAACCACTCAGCGGTTTGGATACGGCTGCGCAGGCAAAGCTTGCATCGCTTATTCAATTGCATGTTGGCGGCGGCGGAGTGTGCGTGCTGGCCTCTCACCAGCCGGTTGCAGTGGATGGTTTGAAGTCGTTGGAACTGGCGGAGTTCACGCCATGATCTGGACTCTGCTGAAACGCGATCTTGTGCGGTTTTTCCCATTTGCGGGCGGCGCGAATGGAGCAGGAGGCGCTGCCTTGCCGCTCCTATTCTTCCTAGCAGTTGCCATGCTCTACCCATTCGCTGTGGGGCCAGAGCCGGAATTGCTCGCCCAAACAGGCGGCGGCGTGATTTGGATTGCGGCATTGCTAGCGGCAATATTGCCATTGGAGCGATTGGTTGCGGGCGATATGGAATTGGGCGTTTACGATCAATTGCGGCTGCGCGGCGTGGCCGAAGAAAGCGTGATGGCGGTGCGACTGTTTGCGCATTGGGTCAGCTTTGGGCCGCTGCTGATATTGGCGAGCTTTCCCGCTGCGGCCTTGCTCAATCTGGATGAGGCGACATTGCATGTGCTGCTGCTGGGATTGCTGGCGGGAACACCGGGACTGGCCGCAGCTGGACTGATGATCGCGGCGATGACGGCGTCTTTAAGGGGCGGCGCGGCTTTGTCGGGATTGCTGCTGATCCCGCTATGCCTGCCGATATTGATCTTCGGCGCGGGAGCTTTGGCACGGGGTGATATTGCCAGTTTGGGCTTCGCGGCGGCGATAAGCCTGCTTCTGGTGGCAATGGCGCCGTTTGCGGCAGGTGCCGCTATTCGGGCCGCGCGGGAGGGTTAAGTGAGCAAACCTTACTCAATCCAATAAACTCAAGATGAACTTGATTCTGACTTCTATGATCTGTTTCAAAGCCTTTGCTCGAACAACAATATGTTTGATCAGAGAGACTTCTACAGCGCACTGTCAATCGCCACAATTATATTCTCCTTGTTACACGACTCTAGCAAGAACAAACCTTCTGCGCTCACGTTGGTCGAAAAGAAGAAAAACCTAAGAATGATCGATACGTCAATGCCACTGCAGAATAGCCAGAACCTAACCACCCCCATGGTCGGGGCAAGCTTAAGCACCGAGGACGGTATGGCCTTTTTCCCATTGAAGGAACACAACCTAAAGAAAAGAAATTGCCCGAGAGAATCTAAGTTCTCTAAGTGGTTCGATACCGATGTCTTACGAGTCAGCGACAATCACAAATTGAGCAGAAAGGACTTAATCTTTCACTTTAGGCACGAGAATTCTGCACACATAAGCAATGATCTTCGAAAAAGGGATACAACGGATGCAGACACTTTCGCAGCCCTCAATCGAAGTCACACTGGAGCAGGTGGGGTTTGGGTTGACTCAAAGGGTAACAAGTCTGTTCCAAAATATGGTCAGCAATTTGCAACCATACGTCAAATTGGTTGGGAAGTAGAAGAGACTCTCAAGGTTCACTGCCAAGAGATTCTGAACCGTTTAGAAGCAGAGACAAACGGAAATATGAAACCGATTTAGGTTTGCCTCCACGCGGCCGCCCAGGTGGGCAAGGAACGCGCCCACCCCAAAGAACGAATTGGGGCGTGAGCGGGCGCGAGCTCGTTTCTAGCGAAACTCGCTAATATTCAACAAAGAGTCACCTTCAATAAGGCGGCTGATGCCGGCCCACCAAACTCTCGGTGAATATCTCAATACCGTCCTCGGTAATGCCGAGAGAATGCTCAAACTGCGCGCTGAGTGATTTATCCCGCGTCACCGCTGTCCAGCCGTCTTTCAGCACTTTGCCCCAAGGCTTGCCGAGGTTGATCATCGGTTCAATCGTGAAGAACATGCCGGGACGCAGTTCCGGCCCCGTGCCCGCCTTTGCCGCATGCACAACTTCGGGGGCATCGTGGAACAAGCGCCCCAGACCATGCCCGCAGAATTCGCGCACCACACTATAGCGGAACTGATGCGCATGCGCTTCAATCGCGGCGCCAATATCGCCCAAACGTGCACCGGGCTGCGCCGCGGCTTCAATACCCAGCATCAAACATTCATAGGTCACATCGACCAAACGTTTCGCTTTGATTGACGGTTCGCCTGCAAAATACATGCGGCTCGTGTCGCCGTGCCAACCATCGAGCAACGAAGTGACGTCGATATTTAGAATATCGCCATCCTTCAGCACTTTATCAGACGGAATGCCGTGGCAGATTACATGGTTGAGTGAAATGCAGCTTGAATGCGCATAGCCGCGATAGCCCATGGTTGCAGGCACTGCGCCTGCATCCAGCATCATTGCGCGCACGCGGTCATCAATCGCCGCCGTGGTCACGCCAGGCTGCACCATATCGGCGATCTCATCCAAGATATTGGCTGAGACTTTGCCCACACGCCGCATCCCCTCAAAACCTTCTGGTCCGTGGAGTTTGATTGTGCCGTCACGGTAGACGGTCTCATTACCTTCAACGATCTGATATTGGTTCATGCCGAGGTATATAACGCGGCTTCACTCAAATTACGAGATGTGAGCTATTGGCCGCTTGAGAAAAACTCAGCATAGGCCGGTTTTACGGCAGCCATAATCGCTGCATTCATTGGCACGGTCACTTCATACGGCCCCTCTGCATAAGATCCCGCAACATAAGGTCCCGCCAGCAATCCAATCCGGTTGAAAGTCTTTCCATTCGAAGAACCGGGCAAAATCGTTAGCTCGCTCATCTTGGGGCAGGTATCGAAACTGTCGCCGCTATTGGGGTCGACCGGAATGCCGCGCTTTTCAGAGCGAATTTTATTGAGCGCAGGGCAATAGGATGGCGCAAGCGCAGCTGACATGGCTTTTTCCGAAACGAAGAAATCCGCCATCTTCAAAGCCTTCGCATTCTTGCGATCCCACACCAGCCCATCAAAACCCGAATTGCCATGCGCGCCGCCGCTATAGCTCGCGATATTTGCCGATAGGCTGAGCATTTGCGGAAGGTCAGCGACGACTTGCCAGTTCACTTCTAAGAAGTGCTGGCGAAACGGATAGTCATTCGTCGCTGCATCTTGTTTTGCTTCGGCAGACTGGCTCTTTACCTCGTCCTGTGCGGCATCCAGCCGCGCTTCAAGAATCTCGCGCAGCTTCGGCTCGCTGCCCGCCTCCCCGCCAAAACTGTATTCAAACTGATATTGGTCGTTCTCTACGGAAACGCTTAGCCCGCCCTCGCTTGTCCGCGACGTGGCGGTAGCGCTGCTATTTGCACCCGATGCTGAGGCGGAAGTTGAGGCGGAGGAAGCGCTTGTTTGCGCGACCATCAGCCGTTCATCAACATCTTCTGGCGAACTGCATGCGCAAATGCTGCCTGTTACTGCGATCATCAAAGCGAAACGGATCATTGTCGGGCCTCCTGCGGCAAATATCAGCGTGACAAGCAGGATTGCTTGATTATGTGGAACTGTATGACTGATAAAACACCGCTTATCCAGCCCGATAGAGGCCAAGACGCAATCACGATCCATCTGGTCGACACAGACGGATTTGAAACTTGGGCAAAGACTTTGTCCGCCGCACAGCGCGCATCATTGGCCGCGCAGAAATTTACCGGTAAGTCTGGTCAGCGCGCAATTGTCAGCGATGGTGATACGTGGTTTGCCGCCTGCGGAACGGCGTTTTTAAGCGCGCTTCGCACATGGTCATTGGCGGGGATCGCCGCGAGCCTGCCAGAAGGCACATACCGGCTCGCTGGCGCAGATGCTGGATTGGCAATGCATGGCTGGCAGACGGCGCAATACCGCTTTGCCCGCTATAAAGACGCGCCCAAAGGTGCCGCTGGTCCGCGCGTTTTGCTCACCGAAGAAGTTAAACGGATCGAACCTGCGATTGCTGAGGCCAAAGCCGACATGCTTGTCCGCGATCTGGTCAACACGCCCGCAGAGGATATGGGACCAGCCGCATTGGAAGCTGAGTTCGAAAAGCTTGCGAAAGCACATTCTGCCACGCTGAAAGTGACAAAGGGTGATGCGCTGGAAGAAGGCTATCCGATGGTTCATGCGGTGGGCCGTGCGGCAGAGCGCAAGCATGCTCCACGTTTTCTCCATCTGACTTGGGGGAATGAGAGTGACCCTGTGCTCGCCATCGTCGGCAAAGGCGTGTGTTTTGATAGCGGCGGATTAGACATAAAGCCTGCATCTGGCATGCGGTTGATGAAGAAAGATATGGGCGGCGCAGCACATGCGATTGCTTTGGCTGGCTTAGTCATGGGTGCCGGATTAAAAGTGCGCCTGCATCTGTTTGTTCCCGCCGTTGAGAATGCGATTGCGGGCAATGCTTTCCGCCCCGGCGATGTCTTGAATAGCCGCAAGGGATTGACGGTGGAGATCGGCAATACCGATGCAGAAGGGCGATTGATCCTTGGCGATGCGCTAACCCGCGCAAGTGAGGAAGAGCCGGAACTCATCATCGACTTTGCGACTTTGACAGGAGCTGCACGCGTGGCGCTTGGCCCTGACCTGCCTGCCCTTATGACACGGCGCGATGAAACCGCAGAGGCGCTGATTACGGCAGGCAAAGCAATCGGTGATGAACCATGGCGTCTACCTTTGCCCGATGCTTACCGCGAATATTTAAATTCAGACATTGCAGATTTGGGCAATATTTCCGGCAATCCCTATGCCGGTGCCAGCGTGGCGGGATTGTTCCTCGACCGGTTTGTGGGTGAGGATATTGATTGGGCACATTTCGATACATTCGCATGGCGCCCCTCGCCCAAGCCGGGCCGGTCAAAAGGCGGCGCAGCATTGGGCCTGCGCGCCAGTTGGGCAATGCTGCAAGCCCGGTTTGGGTAGGCGTAAACTTGCTCCAAAGCGCGCACCGGTCTAAGCGCGCTGCTTTCCGGTTAGCGTGGGGCTGATGCGGGACACTGATTTTAGGACACCAGCCGCAATGGCATCGCCGCAAACCGCAGCAACGCATGCAATACCAGAGGGGCCATTTTGCCTCTCCGGCCCGATTGCGCGCCCTGCCCTTGGCGAGCTGCCCTTGCGGGGAGATTTGGCTCATGTTGCCCTCGCAGGCACGCATTTGGCGGCGCATTATGTTGTGCCAATGGCAGGCAATATTGGCGGAGCCGCTGTCGCGCTAAAGCTGATCCCATCCGATGACTCGGAAAGCCATGCGCAGCTCGCGGCGGGCAGTACAGTGGAAGTGCTCGATATTGCGGGCGATTGGGTGTGGCTGTGTTGCGGGCCAAACGGCCCAGCGGGCTATTGCCGCTCTGGCGCGCTAGCGTAAGATACGCCCATGACCACAAATGTATTCATTGATGGTGCAGCTGGCACAACCGGCCTTGAAATCCGCGACAGGTTGACGGGGCGCGATGAGTTTTCACTGCTCGTTCTGGGTGATACGGACCGCAAAGATACTTCCAAACGCAAAGAAGCTCTGCACTCTGCCGATATCGCTATTCTTTGCCTGCCTGATGATGCAGCGCGCGAAGCGGCACGCCTTGCAAGTGGTTCTGATACAAGAATAATCGACGCATCCAGCGCGCACCGCGTTGCGGATGATTGGACGTACGGCTTTCCTGAGATAATCGGCGCAGAGACAATTGCTGCGGCGCAATTTGTCTCCAACCCAGGGTGCTATCCCACAGGTTTTCTCGCGCTGATCGCACCCTTGGTCAAAGCAGGATTGCTGCCAGCCGATTGGCCCTACACAGTGAACGCCGTTTCAGGATATTCGGGCGGCGGAAATGCAATGATCGCTCGGTTCGAAGCGGAGCCAGAGATAGCATTCCGTTCCTATGGCCACAATCTAACGCACAAGCATTTGCCGGAAATGAAAGCGCATGCGGGCCTGAAACATCCGGTGCTTTTTGCGCCTTCCGTTATCCCGGCCTATCGCGGAATGCATGTAGAAGTGCCGCTGCATTTGGGGGCGATGACAGATCAGCCCACAGCAAGCGCGCTTAGCTCGGCTTTGAAAGAGTATTATGCGGCTTCCGATCTCATCAAAGTCAGTGATGATGTGCCTGCCGAATTGCTCCTGAACAATGGCGTGCCTGCGCATGACGGGATGGAGCTTTTCGTTTGCGGGAATGAAGGGGGATGGAACGCCCGCCTCATTGCTCGGCTCGACAATTTGGGCAAAGGCGCATCCGGCGCTGCGATCCAAAATCTCAACTTGATGTGCGGCCTGCCTGAGACAAGCGGCCTGCGGCTCTGACCTAATCGAGGCAGTCATTGCCTAATTTTTAGGCAGCGGCCAATTGGCCCTTAAACAGGTTTTGCACAAAACCACCGGTTCACACCGCATTTTCGGTCATTTTCCTGCGTCAGCAGCCTTTGACAGGCGCGGAATGTTCTCTAACAGTTTGAATACACGCCTTGGCATGATTCTTGGATAGGATTTTGACAATAGGCGAACAGACTAGAGCGCTGTTTTTGAAAGGGTCATCGGCCCTGTTCATTTGCGGAAGTTAAGCTCACCGCCTTGGGGAATGAGAACGTGAAGAAAATCGAAGCCATCATCAAGCCGTTCAAATTGGACGAAGTGAAAGAAGCGCTCCACGAAATTGGCGTGTCCGGTATCACTGTGACCGAAGCGAAAGGTTTTGGACGGCAGAAAGGCCACACGGAACTCTATCGCGGCGCAGAATATGTCGTCGATTTCCTGCCCAAGGTTAAACTGGAAGTGGTCGTATCCGATGGTATCGCTGACCGTGTGGTCGAAGCCGTCGCAGCCGCTGCGCAAACCGGCAGGATTGGCGACGGTAAGATCTTCGTATCTCCTATCGAGGCTGCATTGCGTATCCGCACCGGCGAAAAGGATGATGACGCAATCTAACCCTTCACCCCGCGCCAAGGTTTAGACCTTAGCGCAAAATCGAAATCTAATTCTCCTGCCGAGCGGTAGGCGACCCATTAAACAAGCATAAGACAAAGCTGGAGACTGACACAAAATGGCTACTTCAAAAGAGATCGTCAAACAGATTAAAGACGAAGAAATTGAGTGGGTTGATCTCCGCTTTACCGACCCAAAAGGCAAATGGCAGCACCTTCAGATGCTCGCATCTGTCATGGATGAAGATGCGCTTGACGATGGTCTGATGTTCGATGGTTCCTCCATCGCAGGCTGGAAAGAAATCAACGAAAGCGACATGATCCTGAAACCGGATCTGACGAAGGTTTATCCCGACCCGTTTTCAGCCACGCCAATGATGGTTGTATTCTGCGACATCGTGGAACCATCAGACGGCCAGCTTTATGGCCGCGACCCGCGCGCGACATCGAAACGCGCAGAAGCTTACCTGAAATCAACCGGCATTGGCGACACAGTGTTTGTTGGTCCAGAGCCAGAGTTTTTCATGTTTGACGATGTTCGTTTCGAAGATGGCTATGCCGGATCAGGCTTTGCAATCGACGATATTGAACTGCCAACCAACACTGGCAAAGAATATGAGAACGGCAATATGGGCCACCGCCCACGCGCAACCGGCGGTTATTTCCCAGTGGCACCCGTTGATAGCGCAATGGATATTCGCGGCGAGATGGTGTCCACCATGGTGGAAATGGGCCTGCCAATGGACAAGCACCACCACGAAGTTGCTGCCGCTCAGCACGAACTCGGCATTACATTCAGTACGCTGACCGAAACCGCTGATAACGTGCAAATCTACAAATATGTCGTGCACCAAATCGCGCATGCTTATGGCAAAACAGCAACCTTCATGCCGAAGCCGATCAAGGACGATAATGGCAGCGGCATGCACACACACATGTCGATCTGGAAAGACGGCAAGCCGATCTTTGCTGGCGATGAGTATGCCGGTCTGTCGGAAACCTGCCTTTTCTACATCGGCGGTGTGATCAAGCACGCGAAAGCCTGTAACGCATTCACCAACCCGACCACCAATAGCTACAAGCGTTTGGTTCCAGGTTTTGAAGCGCCTGTGCTGCTCGCTTATTCAGCGCGTAACCGTTCTGCTTCATGCCGCATCCCTTATGGTGCAGGCGAGAAAGCGAAACGGGTGGAATTCCGTTTCCCTGATGCGCTGGCAAACCCATATCTGTCTGGCGCAGCTTTGCTGATGGCGGGCCTCGACGGGATCGAAAACAAGATCCACCCGGGCGATGCAATGGACAAAAACCTGTATGATCTTCCGCCAGCTGAGCTGAGCCAAGTGCCAACCGTTTGCGGTTCACTGCGCGAAGCATTGGAAGCTCTGGAAGCGGATCATGAATTCCTGCTCAAAGGCGATGTGTTCTCCAAAGATCAGATCGAAGCTTATGCTGAACTGAAATGGGAAGAAGTGATGCGCACAGAAACCACGCCATGCGCGGTTGAATACGATATGTATTACAGCAGTTAATTTGGAGCGATGGGCAATCCAGCCCCGCTCACTATATACATCAAAGGGTTCGGCAGAAATGTCGGGCCTTTTTTTAGCCTCCTGCAAGCGGAAAACTTCGCCGAAGACATGCCTAAATTTGATTAGCAATGCGGCAAGGCGTATGCTTCCCATACCGTGCGAACACTTCTGACCTTGAGCGCATTTGTACTGCTGCTTGCTGGCAGTATCTTTGCTGCGCCGGTCCCTTCACCAAGTTCCGCGCAAGCGCGCCTTAGCTGTGAATGGTCGCACTCCATAGCCGTAACCGCGACAGCGGGCGGGGCTGCGCATAATGAAGAAATCCGCGTTGATCTAACCGCAGCTGACTTTCCAGCCGGTTACACAATGAGCGCGGATGGCGATGATTTGCGCGTTTTTGCCAGCGACAACACTACGGCCATCCCGTTTTTTATCTCTCGCTGGGATGCCTTTGCGCAAGAAGCTGTGATCTTCATCCGCCCGCCCGCGATTGGAGCAGGCAGTTCGGCAACTTACAATTTCTTCCTCGGTAATGGTCTCATCGCCAATGCTTCTGATGCCAATAGCGTCTTTCCCAGCACCGGCATTCGGGTCCTATCGCGCGTCTCAGCCGCCGATCCGACGAGCGCGGCACAAGGTTTGGCAGAATTACAGGCAGCCTCTTCGACCATAGCCGATGTGGTCAGACCCGATGTCTTTCGGATCAACAATCGCACTTTCGGCGGAACGACGGGTGATTACGGCTTTTGCGTGAGCACCATGCTCAACGTTAGCCCTGCACAGGCAGGAACTTGGGATTTCCGCGGCGGCTTCGATTTTGGGCGCGGCGGACATTTCCGCGTTGATGAAGTGGATTTAGAAGGCGATTGGAACGATGACCTGTGGTGGGCGCTTAACTTTGCCAATGCCGATGTCTTGCAAGGATCGCGTACATTGGCGGCAGGCTGGCACCGGTTAGAAGCGCTTGGTTTCGAAGGGTGCTGCGACGGACCTATCGAAGTTCAGGCCCGCCCGCCTGGCGGCAGCTACACCGATCTGCGCACCAGCAATTTTACGCTGCGCTCTGCCATTTGTACCAATATTACCGTGACCACCAGCACAGTGGGGGAAGCCTGCCCGATTGGGTTGGATGTTACCAAAAATTCGGCCCAATTCCTCGATGAATTCAGCACAGACTTTGCGTTGCCTGGCGCGACCGTTACGTATGAAATTGGCGTTTCCAACACCGGTCAGCGCGTGGATGCGGCAACGATTGATATTCTCGACACATTGCCGCCTGAAACGCGTTTAGTGGTTGTGGGCGTGAATGCTTTTGAGCTGATTGATGGCACACCAGCCAGCGGCCTGTCACTCAATTGGGGCGGCGTTGGTGATGGCAGTGACGGGGTAGAATTCTCGATCGATGGCACCAATTTTGGCTACACACCGGTTCCCCTTCCCGATGGAACGGACCCCAATATTACGCATGTGCGTTTTTTGCCCACCGGCAGCCTCAACCCAGCTACCGACCCAGACGAGCCCAACTTCACCGTGCGGCTGCAATTGGTGATCGAGTAGATTTTATTCAAAGGCCCACTGCATTAAGTCCACTTCGCCTAGCGCCCTGCTAAAATCGGGAAAATCCTGAGCAATCGCTTTGTCTGCTTTCACAAAATCCTTTTGCAAATAGGGCTTGAGTAAACCGCGCGCATCCGCCGTATCGTGGCCATGCAATGCTGCAAACATGGCTGTGGCAGTGACCAAGGATTGTTCCGAGAGATAGCCCGAACTTGACGCACGCCAGCCTTGCATCCCGCCTTCGCTCCATTGATCAAACTGCCGCGCAGAATTGGCAAGCAATACTCCAAATCCGAGATAGGCAGCCGCGCAATCGGTGGAATGCTCCATCAGATCAGGGCCGCCGGGCGGATCGCCTGCTGCCGCGAGCAGGAAATGACACAGCTCATGCGCGAAAGTCGCCGCAAGCGCATCGGGATTGCGCAGCATCGCGCTGCTATAGCGGATCACTGCTTGCCCGTTTTCTATAGAGAAAGTTCCGCAGGCGCTTGCCCCTTCGATCAGGCCCAATTCTGGATTGGCTTCGCTGACTTCCACCTTTTCAAGTCGGCAATCCCATTGCTCCATTCCGGCAAGTTTACGTACCGCTTCGAACAATTCTGGACCGGTTTTGGCTGCCAACAACGCGGGATGTTTGGGAGTGATCAATTCGGGCCGGATATCGGCATCATCCAAAACTGTTCTCAGCCAAGCAAAACATGCCAGAAGCCACTCATATTCATCGGCACGGATTGGAGGCTTCTTCTTGAAAAACGGCATGGTGCGAGACTGCCGGATTGATCCACTTGGGTCAATTCGCTGCCAAAATTCTGCACTTGAACACCCCATCACAGCACGAAACCATTTTCCTACTCGCGCAAATTCTGCCTAATCCGCTGGTCTTCGATTCACCAACAGAAGGCCCACACCCATGAACGCTCCATTTTCCCGTAAGCCATTGTTTGATACTGTGCGCGACCTGCTTGGCCGTCCGTTTCGCCAAGCCGAAGTCGACAATCTTGATGACACAATTGATGCTGCGCTTTCAGGCGAAAAAACATCGCCCCTGAACAGTGTGCCAAGTGTAAACAACAAGGCTTCCGAAAACGCCAAGCGCAAAAGCGATATTCGCACCATTGGCGATGCCGGAACCGCGCTGATCAAAAAATTTGAAGGCTGCGCTCGGTTGCGGCGCGATGGCTTGGTTGAAGCCTATCCGGACCCCGGCACTGGCAATCATCCATGGACAATTGGCTGGGGCGCAACCGGCAAAGGCATCGGCCCCGGCACCGTATGGACGCAAGGGGAGTGCGACACCCGCCTGACCCGTGACCTCATCCGCTATGCCGCCGATGTCGCCCGCGCGTTAAATGGCGCGCCGACCAGTCAGAGGCAATTCGATGCCTTGGTCAGCTTTCACTACAATACTGGCGCTATTGGCCGCGCGACTTTGACGAAAAAGCACAAAGCTGGCGATTTCACAGGAGCCTTGGCGGAGTTCAAACGCTGGAACAGAGCAGGCGGACGCGTGATGAAAGGACTGTCACGCAGGCGCGCAGATGAAGCAAAGCTTTATGCTAGCGGGTAGTTAATCGGCGCGTGCTGGTGTTTCGGGAGCGAACTGTACCGCTTGCCCATCCTTATTAGCGGATTCAGGCAGGCTTTCAGCGGATTTATCGCGCGGCTTGGTTGCGTCAGCGATCAATTGCGATTGCTCTGCTGGATCAAGGCGCTGCCACCCTTCGCGGGTGAGTTTTTCCAGCGGACGGTAGCGCACTTTATATTGCATGCGCGGCGAGCCTTCGACCCAATAGCCGAGATAGACATAGCCCAAGGCATCCGCCTGCGCCCGGCGAACATGATCAAGGATGATGTAATTCCCCAATCCTTCACGCGCGGTGTGCTCTGGATCATAAAAGCTGTAGATCATTGAAAGACCATCAGCCTGCCGGTCAGTTAGGCAGGCGCCAACCAATCGGCCCGGTTCGCCGGTTGGGGTCGGTTCGCGATATTCAATCACGCAGCTGGTGACTGGCGTATGCTCGACCATATCGGCATAATCCATGTCTTCCATCGCGGCCATGCCGCCTTCTGGATGACGCTGCTTGAGATATTTGAGGAGCAATTCAAACTGCTCATCCGTTGCCCAAGGGCGGCATTCGGTTGCGATCAAATCGCCATTACGGCGCAGGTTTTTACGCTGTGTCGCAGAAGGTTTAAACTCGTCTGCCACCAAGCGAACAGAAACACAGGCTTGGCACCCAATGCAGCTGGGGCGGTAGGCAACCGTTTGTGACCGGCGGAACCCGATCCGGCCCAACGCTTCATTGAGCTGATCGGCATTATCGCCTTTAAGCTCGGTAAAGACTTTGCGTTCGCTGCGTCCCGGCAAATACGGGCAAGGCGCTGGGCTGGTGACGAAAAACCGAGGAAAACGAATCGGAGCGGTCACGAGCCTGATGCAATCCTTGTAAGCGCCCGTGATCTAAACAGAATCGGCAGGCAGCTGTTGAACAAGGGCAAACTATGCCTTCTCAGGGGCAAACCTTAAAGGGTCTTAACCAAGAAAAAGGGTTTGGATGCTGGAAAAATGGATCCAAAACGGTGGCAAACCCCAAAAATGTGCCAGTTCAGTTCAACTCAACCGGATCAACTGAATAGCCTTTTTCGCGCAAGGTTTTCACAAGAGCGTCCAATTGATCGCGGTCTCTCGCCTCGCATTCGATATCGGTGATCAGACCTTTGGCAGGCAGCCCAGTAAAAATCCGCTGGTGATAAATCTCAATAATATTGACATTATGTGCATCAAATTCGCGCATCACTTTAAAGAGCGCACCGGGCCGATCCTGCAAAGTCACCCGCAGGCGGGCAAGCCGCCCTTGCCGTGCAAGATCGCGCAAAAGGACGTTGGCAAGCAGGCGTGTATCGATATTACCGCCGCAAAGGACTAGGCCGATACGCTTACCTTGGAATGCATCGGGATTGTCGAGCACAGCGGCAAGGCCAGCAGCCCCTGCCCCTTCGACAACGGTTTTCTCAATCTGGAGGAGTAGTGAAACGGCGCGTTCCAACCGGTTTTCAGGCACCAACATGATGTCATCCACCAGCGCCTCAACAATCCAAGAGGTAAAGGCTCCCGGCGCTTTCACAGCGATCCCTTCGGCCAGAGTATCGCCGCCGCAGCTCGCCGCCTCGCCCTTCATCTTATTACGCATGCTGGGGTAAAGCGCGGCCTGCACGCCGATAACTTCCATATCGGGTTTCAGCGCGCGAGTGACTGTCGACATGCCCGATATCAGCCCGCCCCCGCCAATCGGCACAACGATGCAATCAAGGTCCGGCTGCTCATCCAGCATCTCAAGCGCAACGGTGCCTTGACCAGCGGCAACATGCGGATGATCAAATGGGTGAACGAAGGTGAGGTCCAGCTCTTTTTCGAGCTTCAGTGCATGAGCATAAGCATCATCAAACGTCTCGCCTTCCAGCACGACTTTGCCGCCAACCTGCTCGGTCTGCATCACTTTCACTGTGGGCGTTGTGCGCGGCATCACAATAGTCACTGGCACGCCAAGCCGAGTGCCGTGATAGGAAAGACCCTGGCTGTGATTACCCGCTGATGCGGCAATAACGCCGCGTTTGCGTGTCGCCTCGTCCAGCAGCAACAGAGCGTTCAGCGCTCCGCGTTCTTTATATGCTGCGGTAAATTGCAAGTTTTCAAACTTCAGCCAAATCTCAGCGCCTGTAATCGTAGACAATGTCTGCGAATACATCATCGGCGTGCGCACAACCGCGCCATCAATTCGCGCAGCCGCCGCGCGCACATCATCTAAGGTCAGCGCGCTAAGCGCGGCATCGGAACTGGCAAAGGCCGAAGTGGACGTCATAATACTTGCAGCGTTAGTGGTTTGCGCTGACACCTGCAATTCGATTGTTAGAAGTGATTTCGATTGCATTGGTTCGAATTGGAATTAACCCCAAGGCCATGAGCAAAAAAACACTCGCATTCTTGGGGCTGGGCGTGATGGGCGCACCCATGGCTGGTCATTTGGCAGCCGCCGGACACCGCGTGATCGCCTACAATCGGACGGCTGAAAAAGCGCAAAGCTGGTTGAAGGATCAGCAAGCGGCCGGACTTGATGCCGCGGTCGTCGCCACACCTGCTGAAGCTGCGGGCGAGGCTGACATCACCTTTGCCTGTGTTGGCAATGATGAAGACTTGCAAAGCATAGCCTTTGGTTCAAGTGGCGCTTTGGATGCCATGCCCAAAGGCGGGCTGTTTGTGGATCACACCACCGTCTCTGCCAACATGGCGCGGATCATTGATGAAGAAGCCAGCGCGCGCGGACTTGCCGCAATCGATGCGCCAGTGTCTGGCGGACAGGCGGGCGCGGAAAACGGACAGCTTGCGATTATGTGCGGCGGCACTGCATCTGCAATGGAGCACGCGGCACCCATCATGGATGCTTACGCCAAATCCATCGTCCATGTGGGTGAAGCGGGCGCCGGCCAAACGGCCAAAATGGCGAACCAAATGTGCATCGCAGGCGTTCTTGGCGGATTATCAGAAGCCATGCGGCTGGCAGAGGCGGCGGGCCTTGATATGGACAAAACCTATCAGGCTATATCGGGCGGCGCAGCGCAAAGCTGGCAAATGAACAATCGCTGGGAAACCATGGCCAAGGATGAATTTGACTTCGGTTTTGCAATTGATTGGATGCGCAAAGATTTGGGATATGCGCTGGACGAAGCCAATGCGCTGGGCCTTTCTTCCCCCATTTCATCACTGGTCAATCAATTCTATGCTGAAGTTCAGGCAAATGGCGGCGGGCGCAAGGATACAAGCGCGCTGATTTCCCGCCTGCCAAAAGGAAAGAACACATGATCCGCACATTTACCGCTGCGCTGGCCGCATGCGCTGCCTTTATCGCTGGGCCTGCCTATGCCGACACTTTGATCGAAAATGTCGAAGGCGTCACGATTGGCAAGGATGGCGAGCTGGAACGCTTTACCGGCCTAGTGATCGATAATGATGGACGCATCCGCTCTGTTCTGAAAAGCGGCGAAGAGCGCCCGCGCGACATTGATTTTCAAGAAGACGGCGGCGGCAAAGTGATGCTGCCCGGCATGATCGACGCGCATTTGCATGTGATGGGGCTAGGCCTTGGCGCGCTGACGCTCGATCTATCCGAGACCAATTCAATCGAAGAAGCTCTGGCTGCAATCAAAACCTTCGCCGATGAAAACCCTAGCCGTCCGTGGATTTTGGGCCGCGGCTGGAACCAAGAAAAATGGGGTCTTGGCCGCTTCCCAACCGCCGCCGAATTGGACGCGGTGGTTGCCGACCGCCCCGTTTACCTAGGCCGCGTCGATGGACATGCAGGCTGGGCCAATAGCCTCGCTATGAAAAGCGCAGGCGTGGACGCCAGCTCAACCTCGCCAAGCGGCGGACGGATTATCAGGCAGGCCGGATCGAAGGCACCATCCGGCGTATTCGTCGATGCGGCTGAGCAGCTTGTGCTTTCAGCCATCCCTGCCCCGCGCGCTGCCACTCGCGATCTTGCCTTTCAAGAGGCGCAAAAACTGCTGCATTCTTACGGCGTAACAGCGGCCGCTGACATGGGCACTTCAGCACAGGATTGGAACACATTCCGCCGCGCAGGCGACAATGGCGCGCTGACCCTGCGGATCATGGCCTATGCCACCGACGTTGACACAATGGCGCAGGTCGCCGGTCCGCGCCCAACCCGCTGGCTTTATAGTGACAAGCTCCGGATGAACGGCGTGAAGCTGTATTTGGACGGCGCATTGGGCTCGCGCGGCGCTGTTTTAAAGCAGCCCTATGCAGATGAACCGGACAATAAAGGACTGCCGCTGCTCTCTTCTGCCCAATTGCGCAATTTGATGAGCCGCGCTGCGCTCAACAATTTTCAGCTCGCCGTTCACGCGATTGGAGATGGAGCCAACGCCGATATTCTTTCCGCTATTGAAGGGCTGAGCAGTTCTTACACAGGCGACCGGCGCTGGCGGGTCGAGCATGCACAAATCGTCGATCCGGCAGATATTGCTGCTTTTGGTAAGCACGGTATCATCGCCAGCATGCAGCCCGTCCATCAAACCTCAGACCGCTTAATGGCTGAAGCGCGATTGGGACCGGACCGATTGGGTGGAGCTTATGCTTGGCGTTCCATCTCAGCGGCGGGCGCAAAATTGGCGTTTGGTTCCGATGCACCGGTTGAACGCCCTGATCCGTGGGCCGGCCTAGCAGTGGCGATCAGCCGCACCGATGCCAAAGGCGAGCCTTTTGGTGGATGGAGAGCCACCGAAGTCGTTTCCCGCACCGCCGCGCTTGCCGGTTTTACCAGCGATGCGGCCTATGCAGGGTTTGGCGAAGGGCGCTTTGGCCGCTTAATCGCAGGCGAGCGTGCAGACTTTGTATTGGTTGATCGCGATCCATTCCTTGCCTCTCCGCAGGATATTCGCGCGACAAAAGTGCTGCAAACCTGGGTTGGAGGGCGCAAAGTTTACGACTCTGCTGATCAAAACTGATCTAGTTTATGTTGCAGCGCAGCAACATTGAAGTTCGCAACAGGAAAATTCGTCGCAATTTACCCCCTGTTAATCCTATTAAGACTAATGCGCGGGTGACAAGCTGGCTGATCGCATATAGCTCCAACATCAGAGTTAAATGCTCATCGGGTGGTGTTCAAAGGCTCTCCTTACGGAGGGGATTGGGACAAGAAGAGAAAAAATGCCGCGTCTGGCAGTGGTTCGAGTAACCAATTGCTGGATGGAGCGTTTGAAAGACGAAGTTGGAGTGATTTTACAATTACGGGGAAATTTGACGCTTAATCGCGCAGTTTTGACCTGATATTGTAACAAATTGCGACAAAAATAGGGTTGTATCGGGCGGAAAGCTCGCCTAATGCGACCAAGAAGTTTGAATGTAGAGCTCCTAAGGAGAGACAAAATGAAGATCCGTAATTTCGCAGTTGCTACTGCAGCTGTTGCTCTGGCAGCATCACCAGCAATCGCTGAAGCCACTTCAGCTCCTGCTGTTGCACCTGTTGAAGGTCAAAGCGAACTTGAAGGCGAATCAGGCCTTATCATTGCTCTGCTTGCTGCAGCTGCAATCATCGCTGGTATCGTAATCGCTGCTGACGGCGGCGACGATGATCCAATCAGCGTCTGATTTAAACAACAGTTTAATCACATTGAGGGCTCCCTAACGGGGGCCCTTTTTGTATGTATTGAAAATTGTTTTAGCCACTCGCCCGGTCATCACTGCCTTCGGCTGCAACTGGCCAACCTATTCTGCCAGTGCTTCGTCTTTTTCAACTGAGGTATCAACCAATGGCTTTTGGAAGCGCATAAGCAGCAGCGACGCTTCGAACAGCAGCAGTAACGGCACTGCCAATATCAATTGTGATCCCGGATCAGGCGGTGTGACAATCGCGGCAAGCGCGACAACGCCAACGATCACATAGCGCCGACCGGCCGCCAATTGCTCTCTGGTCACTATGCCTGCGCGGTTCAAAAGCAATAAAAGCACCGGCAGCAGAAAAGTTATGCCGAAAGCCAAAATGAACTGCATCACCAGCCCAAGGTAATTTCCTGTGCCCGGCAATGCCTCAATATCAAGCCCGCCTACGCTTCCTTCAAAGCCAAGGAACCAACGAAACGCCGTTGGCATTACGACGAAATAGGCCAGTGATGCTCCAGCAGTAAACAATACAGGTGTCGCGATCAAAAACGGCAGAAACGCGCGCTTTTCCTTTGCATAAAGGCCCGGTGCAATAAACGCCCATAGCTGATTGGCAATGATGGGAAAGCTCACGAAAAAGCCCGCAAACAGCGCGACCTTCAGCTCAACAAAGAACGCCTCGTACAGCTGCGTGTAAATGAGCTTGCCCTGCCCTTCTGCAAATGCAGCAGTCAGCGGGCGTACCAGAAATCCGAAAATATCCTCGGCAAAATAGAGGCACACGGCAAAAGCAATCATCAATGCAATCGCCGCCCGAAGCAGGCGGGTGCGAAGCTCAATCAAATGATCAAGCAGCGGAGCCTGTGTTTCATCCAGATCTCGAAGTTTGATTGCCATACCGCCGCGCCTATTCTTTTGCTTCGCCGCTTTTCGCAGCGGGGGCGGCCGGATCGTCTGACGGTGCATCCGCTGGTTCGACCTGCGGTTCAGTTGGCCCCGTCATTTCGCCATCAAGGTCAGGGACGGGATCATCGCGGTCAATCGCAGCCTCGGCAGATGCGCTATCAGAGATGCTGGGAGCCTCTGCCATGATCGAAGCGTTCTGCTCCTTCCACTTCTTCTCCATATCTTCCAATTCGGCTTCGCGGATCATCGTGTCGAGACCGCTGCGGAAATGGCCAGATACGCGGCGCACTTTGCCGATCCAACGCCCAGCTGCACGCAAAGCCATAGGCATGTCTTTTGGGCCGATCACAACGATCGCCACGATAATGATAACGAGAATTTCTGCTGCGCCGAGATCAAACATGATGGGTTTCTCCCGTTGCGCCTATCCGGTCGGGCACCTTCCTAAAAAGGCGCCAATTATACCGGTCTAATCCTTACGCTCAGATGGAGCAGCATCTTTTGCAGAGGCGGCTGGCGCATCTTTATCAGCGGGTTCAATTTGTGCCGCGGGTTTACTGGATGAAGAGGTTTCTTCTTCCTCATTCATGCCCTTTTTGAAGCTGGAGATACCTTTGCCGAAATCGCCCATCATTTCTGAAATGCGTCCGCGCCCGAATAATACGAGCACCACAACGGCAATAATTGCGATTTGCCAGACACTTAGACCCATGAGATTTGCTTCCTATTGAGTAGCTTGAGGAGAATATAGGGATTTGAACAGCAAAGCGCCAGTCAGGCTTCGCTATCCTCGCGATTTTCCTCGTTTTGATCGCCATTTTCCGCAGCATCATCCTCGGCGATCTCTTCTCCATCATCGCCCATCAGTGCTTCAAAAGCGTCATCAACCGGATCAAGAAGGCCGGCAGCACGCAATTCATCCATGCCGGGCAAATCCTTGCGAGAAGACAGCCCGAAATGATCGAGGAATTCCGGCGTCGTAGCATATATCACGGGCCGTCCGGGAACTTCGCGCCGTCCGGCAAGTTTGATCCAACCCGCCTCTAACAGCACATCAAGAGTGCCTTTTGCGGTTTGGACACCGCGGACCGCCTCTATCTCTGCGCGGCTGACAGGTTCGTGATAAGCCACAATCGCCAGCACTTCTGTCGCGGCGCGGCTTAACCGGCGGACCTGTTCACGCTCCCGCCGCAAAATATGCGCAAGATCAGGTGCAGTTTCGAAATGCCAGCGCTTGCCGCGCTCAACCAGATTGATCCCGCGATCTGCATAATGCTTGGTCAAAGTGTCCAGCGCATCGCGCACAGACGATTTATCCATATCGCCCAAATACCCGGCGAGTGCATCAACGCTCAGCGGTTCTTCAGAAGCAAACAATGTCGCCTCCACCGCGCGCAACACTTCATCAGTGTGTTCTGTTGGCTCATCGGTCATGCTGGTATCCGCCGAAGGCGCATAGTGCCGTAACATTCGTCTTGATCCAATTCCGCCCTACCCGTCTTCGCCAGCTCCAAAGCGGCGACAAAACTGGATGCTAGCGCAGATTTACGCAGCTCTGGTCCAGCATGTGGAGGCAGAAAGTCGCGCAAATTCATCCATTCCAGCGTCACGCCAAGCATAGAGGAAACCCGCTCCAGGGCGCTATCCAGCGTCATCACTGGACGGTCTGAGACATGGTAGATTTTCGGTGCAGTGCGCGCTTTCACTTGCCCGTACCCTTGAATCAGAGCGAAACTATCACAGGTCCATTGCACCTTGCGATCTATCCGCAAGCCTTCCGGTGCACCGCGCGTAAAAATGTCGCGCCCAATCCGGTCGCGGCCCATCAATCGCGCCGCAGCCTCTCGCATCGCACCAAGCCGTGCCAGCCGCAATTGAAGGCGCAGGGCGAGCTCTTCTGGGCTTGGGTCTTCTTGCTCATCCTTGGGCAGAAGCATGGCTGATTTGAGGTAGGCAAGCCATGCCGCCATGACGAGATAATTGGCGGCCAATTCCAGTTTCAGCGCCTCTGCCTCGTCGATATAGGTCAGATATTGGTCAACAAGAGCAAGGATTGAAATTTGCCGCAAATCAACCTTTTGACGGCGCGCTAGATCAAGCAGCAGATCAAGCGGCCCTTCCCAACCTTCAACTTCAACATAGAGTTTGGATGTGTCCTCCGGCTGGTCAGAGGCAATACCTGCCCATTGATCTGCCGGAGGCAGAGGCAGGCTTTCTTGCCCATTTTGAATGATGAGATCATCTTCGCTCATGCATTCGCCACTGCGAGCAGAGCATCACGTTTTGCGAGCAGATCTTTGCGTTCGCTCTCTTCGATTGCTGCAGGTTTCGCCGGAAAGGCTTCAGCCAAACGCTCTTCACCACGCTTGGTCAAAGCAGGCACAGCTTCAACCGTCGCCTCCATATCGGGGATCTTCGCCCAGCAGTTCAGCACCACATCGCAGCCAGCCGCTAGCGCTTTGGCAGAACGATCAGCAATAGTGCCATTAAGCGCTTGCATATCGATATCATCGGTGAGCAGCAGACCATCAAAGCCGATTGCGCCGCGAATAATATTGTCGATGACAGCTGGTGACAGCGTCGCGGGCAAGTCAGCATCCCAAGCGGTGAATTCAATATGCGCGCTCATCCCGATTTTCGCTTTGGATGCGAGCGCGCGAAACGGGGCGATATCCACTTCAAGCTCATCCGCGCTCGCCGTCACAATCGGCAGTTCCTTATGACTGTCAGCCATCGCGCGGCCATGCCCTGGCATATGTTTAAGGCACCCGGTTACGCCTGCTTCTGCAAGCCCTTCGATCACGGCGCGGCCTAATGCGACGACTTGAACAGGGTCGCTACCAAGCGAGCGATCACCGATCACATTGTCCGTTTCTTCGCGGCGCACATCGAGCGGCGCTTGGAAAGTGACATTTACACCCATGCTGGCCAGTTCTGCCCCCATCGCGCGGGAATTGATGCGAGCAGCCTCTATCGCGGTGGCAGGAGCGGTTTGGTAGAGTCGGTCAAACACTTCGCCCGATGGGTAAGATGCCCATTCAGGCGGCTTCATCCGAACAACGCGCCCGCCTTCTTGATCAATGGAGATAAGGGTGTCGTCGCGGCCATGAATGTCGCGCAAATCATCGGTAAGACCCCGAAGCTGATCTGGCGTCACACAATTGCGCGCAAAGAGAATATATCCGGCCGGATCGCATTCCTTATAAAAGGCGCGTTCTTCTGCTGAAAGGCTCTCGCCCGCAATTCCAAAAATAGCCGGTGTCATGCGTAAATGCTCGCAGCATGGCACGTTTTGAGCAAGCCAAAACCCAACGCAAATGGGGCAAAACAGTCCAATTTTGAACCGTTTTACCCCATTTCACGCATTTGCCGCGTGTGACGCAGATTTTAACGTCAGATTAGCGCTTCACTTGGCCTATTTCTTGACCTGACAAGGAAGCCCATCAGCTTTCAGCTTAGCGCAAAGCTGATCAGCCGCCGCAGCATTCGCTGTAACCGCTTGAAGCCGGTAAACCGTGCCGATGTCAGCCGTGCCTTTCACGATGCGGTATTTCACACCGTTAAGAGCAGTCGATTGCCCGCGCAGTTCGTTCCAACCGGTTTTCGCGCGCGCTTCGGAGCCAAAGGCGCCAACTTGCACGCCAACACCGCCAGCAGAAGCTTGCGCCGGTGCGGCAGGTTTCTTCGCTGCTGCGCCGCCTTCGGCTTTCTCGTTCTTGTTGGTGAAGGATGCACCCGCATTGGCGGCTGGAGAGTCTTCGATTTTCGAAGCAGCTGCACCATTGCCAGCTCCGGAAGAACCATCCGCAATTGTACCTTCGCGGGTTTCACCCTGACCAACAGCCGGAGCAACATTGCCCGTTCCAGCAAATTCTTTGCCGCCAGCATCATCTGGACGTTCTTTATAATCGCCAGCAGGCGCTTCGATTGTGCTGCCATCTGCAACAGCATTGGCGCCATCGTCGCGATTGGTGAGCCACCATAGCCCGCCGATAATCAGGCCAAGCAGCAACAACAAAAGCGCTGCAAAGCCAATAATCCGCACGGTATCTACTGTTCCGGCATCATCATCATATTCGTCCGATTCGAGCCAAGGCAGGCTTTCATCATCGTGCAATTCAAGTTCCGCTACTTCATCAGAAGCATCGTCTACCCAATCGTCGTCGCCGGTGATCGTACCATTTGCGACCATCATCACTACATCTCCTCAACCGCCGTCACGCCCAAAATGCGCAGGCCATTACGAACGACCTGCCCTAACTGTTCGCTCAAGAAAAGCCTAGCCGCTGATAAATCAGGACTTTGTGCCACAATGAAGCGCTTATCCGGTCGGTCATTACCCAAATTCCAATAGGCGTGAAAGCTGCCCGCGAGTTCATAAAGGTAAAACGCAATGCGGTGCGCCTCACGCGCAGAAGCCGCCGCCTCGACTAGGCGAGGGAATTGCGCGGCCTGTTTGATCAGTTCCAATTCTTCTTCGCCAAGCAGTTCGAGGTGATCGGCGGAAGACACAAAGCCTTCTTCTGCCGCCTTGCGCCGGTTCGAATTTATTCGCGCATTGGCATATTGAACGTAGAAAACAGGGTTTTCTTTCGACGATTCCACGACTTTGGCAAAATCGAAATCCATCTGCGCTTCTGGCTTGCGGGTAAGCATGGTGAAACGCACTACATCTTTGCCCACTTCATCGATCATATCGGCAAGTGTGATGAAATTGCCGGACCGTTTTGACATTTTTAGCGGTTCGCCATCGCGCATTAGCTGCACCATTTGAACGAGTTTTACGTCAAACGGAATTTCGCGCCCTGCCCCTTTGGTCAAAGCAGCAACAGCAGCTTTAATCCGCTTAACCGTGCCAGCGTGATCCGCGCCCCAAATGTTGATCAGCGCATCGGCTTTTTCAGCCTTTTGGAAATGATAGGCCATATCCGCGCCGAAATAGGTCCAACTGCCATCCGATTTTTTGATCGGGCGGTCCTGATCATCGCCAAACTGGGTAGAGCGGAACAATGGCAGCTCAACCGGCTCCCAATCATCGGGAGTTTTGCCCTTAGGCGCCTCTAACATTCCGTCAAAAACAAGGTCATGTTTGCGCAGCCAAGCCTCAGCCTCATCCGCCTTGCCCGCATCATGCAGGGCAGCTTCTGATGAAAAGAGGTCATGTTCAATGCCCAGCAACGCCAAATCTGCGCGGATCAAATCCATCATTTGGGCAACCGCACCTTCACGGAAGATGGCTAGCCATTCGCTTTCAGATGCAGTTTTGTAAGTGTCGCCGTGCTTATCAGCCAAAGCTGTGCCAACTGGGATAAGATAGTCCCCCGGATAAAGCCCTTCTGGTATTTCGCCAATATCTTCGCCTAGCGCTTCCAAATATCGCAAATGCGCAGACCGGGCGAGCACATCGACCTGACCACCTGCATCATTGATATAATATTCGCGCGTCACTGTGTGGCCGGAAAACTCTAGCAAGCTGGCTAGAGCATCGCCCACCACCGCGCCGCGGCAATGGCCCATATGGAGCGGGCCGGTGGGGTTGGCTGAGACATATTCGACATTGACGTTTGCGCCATTGCCTATTGACGATTGCCCATAGGTCTCACCGAGAGAGGCGATTGTGCGCAACTCCTCAATCCAAACCGATGGATCAAGGCGTAGATTGATAAAGCCGGGACCAGCGATTTCGGCGTTGGTTACTTGAGCGTCAGCCTGCAATTTATCAACAATTTTTCCCGCCAACTCGCGCGGATTGGTCTTTGCCTGTTTCGCAAGCACCATGGCTGCATTGGTGGCTAAATCACCGTGGGAAGGATCGCGGGGAGGCTCAACTGTTACGCCATTGCGGGGCGCATCAGCAGGCAGCGCACCATCCGCTTCCAAAGCGCTAAGCACAGCGTCAATCTTTGCGGCAAAAGCAGCATGAACAGTTTGTGTTGTTTTGGTTGTCTCAGACATGCCCGCGCGCCTAGCGCAAAAGCGTGCGAAGGCAAAGCCGTTGCGCGCTCGAGTAGCGCAGCGGTAGCGCATAAATTAACGCGTGGCGTTATAGGCCAGCTGTTGCTCATTCAGCTGAAAGCCGATCAGCATTTCAAAGCTTGTGCGCTGGATCGCTGCGCGTACGGCGGGATCTGCGAGTGGATCAAGTGCTGCATCCACATCACCAGCTTTGCGCCGGCGGGTGATTTTCTCGCGCACATCAGCCGGAAGCGAAGCGGATGCTTTATCAACAAATGCGCCCGCTTTGCCGCTGGCAGAGGCGCGCTCTTGCCCATCTGCAAAGTTCAATGTGACCGAACCCACGCGCTTCGTCACAACAGCGCTTCCGCCGCGAAGAACAGTTGTAAAGTATGGCAAAGTCACTTGGCGTGCACCGCGCGTATCAGCGCGCCTACCGACAACATCAAAAGTCGCGCCTGTATAGACCTTAGCAGTCGAATCGTCGCATGTGCTGCGCAAATTGGTGATCGCAGCGGTCACATCAATATTGCTCGCAGTTTGAATGCCAGCAGACCGGAACGTTGTTACATCACCAGTGTAGTCAGGAATACCAACCGCAGGGCATGATGAAAGGACGGCTGTAATGCCTACGCCTTGGTCGACCACCAATTCACCTGTGTTCGCACAACCAGCAAGAGCGCATCCTAATGCGCTGGTCACAAAAATGCGGTTCCGGATTGTCATTGTTCAGCTCATGTCCCTAGTTCTGCCTTGCGGCATCAAAAACGCGTCACACCGCCCTAGCGGCGCGCATCCGAAAGCGCTAGAGGGAGGCACATGAACGCTCCCTTTCAAGATACGCAAACCGGGGAAAACCGGCCCGGCATAACCCTTTTGATCGCAGCACCCCGCGGTTTTTGCGCGGGTGTAGATCGCGCCATCGAAATCGTTGAACGCGCAATAGAACGCTATGGCGCGCCCGTTTATGTGCGCCATGAAATTGTCCATAACCGCTATGTTGTCGACAGTTTGAAGGCGCAGGGCGCTATTTTCGTCGAAGAATTGGACGAAGTGCCGGACGATGCGCCAGTTGTATTTAGCGCGCATGGCGTGCCCAAATCCGTGCCAGCCGAAGCTGAACGGCGCAAAATGATCTATGTTGATGCAACCTGCCCGCTAGTCAGCAAGGTCCACCGGCAAGCAGAGCGCCAGATTGAAAAAGGCCAGCACATTATCTTTGTCGGCCATGCCGGCCACCCCGAAGTCATCGGCACAATGGGCCAAGTTGACGAAGGGCAGATGACCTTGGTCGAGACCGTTGATGACGTCGCAACGTTAGAGTTTGATGCGGGCACCAGCCTATCTTACCTCACACAAACGACGCTTTCGGTTGATGATACAGCAGAGATTATCACCGCTCTTCAGGCGCGTTTTCCGCAAGTCGTCGGGCCCAAAGCAGAAGATATTTGCTACGCGACGTCCAACCGGCAAACCGCTGTCAAACAAATCGCACCGGGCGCTGATCTGGTCTTGGTCATTGGTGCGCCCAATTCATCCAATTCTGTGCGGCTGGTTGAAGTGGCCGAACGCCTTGGCACTAGGGCAAAGTTGATCCAGCGCGCGGGCGATATTGATCCTGCATGGCTTGATGGAATTAGCACTTTGGGCCTCACAGCCGGTGCCTCAGCCCCAGAAAAACTGGTGCGCGAAGTCGTCGATAAAATCGGTGAATGGCGCGACGTGACCGAACACACCATTATGGCAGCAGAAGAAAAAATGGTCTTCAAATTGCCGCGTCAGCTTACCGAATAGCGTAAAGTTGGTGGGGGCACAGCGGTAATGGCGGTCTATACGCATTTGGGAGCAGAGGATCTTGCCGAACTGATCGCGCATTATAATGTGGGTGAGCTGGTTTCCGCCAAAGGCATTGCGGAAGGCGTTTCCAATTCCAATTGGCTGATTGAAACCACAGGGATTTCGGGCAGCGGGTCCCGCTTCATCCTCACAATGTATGAACGCCGTATCGATGTAGCCGAACTCCCGTTTTTTCTCGGGCTGCTCGATCATCTTGCGGACCAAGGCTGCCCCGTTCCGCGCACGATCCACGACAGCTCTGGTGCAAGTCACAGGCAGGTTGATGGAAAGAGCATTGCTCTGATCGAATACCTACCGGGCGTTTCGGTGGATCGTCCAACACCCGCACAGGCGGAAAGCGTAGGCAAAGCTTTGGCGCAAACACACCTCGCAGCCCAAAGTTTCGATCAAGCGCGCCCTCAATCATTGGGCCTTCCAGAATGGAAGCGTGTGCTCGAGGCTTGCGGCAAAGATGCGCTGGCTTCGATCCATGCAGACTTGCCAGAAATGTGTTCAGGAGAGCTGGAGTATCTCACCGCGCATTGGCCATCCATGCTTCCCAGCGGCGTAACCCACTGCGATTTGTTTCCCGACAATGTGCTTATGCTGGAAGAGACTGTCAGCGGACTGATCGACTTCTATTTCGCAGCCAATGACTTCTTCGCCTATGATTTGGCGGTCACCCACGCTGCATGGTGCTTCGACAGAGAAAATGGCGCCTTCCGATCCGATATCGCAACCAGCCTAATGCGCGGCTACAATTCAGTCCGTCTACTTGGTGACGAAGAACACGCTGCCCTTCCCATTTTGGCACGCGGGGCCGCGATGCGCTTTATTTCATCGCGTGCAGATGATTGGCTTAATACACCGCAAGATGCATTGGTTTCACGCAAGGACCCGATGGATTTCGTGCAAAGACTAGAATTTTACAGGGGTGCAGGCCAAGATATCTTTGCTTGAGGCAAAGTGCATGGCAAAAGACGTAATATGAAGCGGATTGAAATTTATACTGACGGCGCCTGCAAAGGAAACCCCGGCCCGGGCGGTTGGGGTGTTTTGCTGCGCATGGGCGGCCATGAAAAAGAACTTTCCGGCGGTGAAGCGGATACAACGAACAACCGGATGGAAATGATGGCCGTGATTCGCGCATTGGAAGCGTTGATCGAGCCATGCGAAATCGACCTCTATTCCGATAGCAAATATGTGCTCGATGGAATGACCAAATGGATCGAGGGTTGGCAAAAGCGCGGCTGGATGAATGCCAGCAAGAAGCCCGTTCGCAATGCCGACCTATGGCATGAGCTGATCGAAAAATCGGCGCAACACCAAGTCAATTGGAACTGGGTGAAAGGGCACGATGGCCACCCTGACAATGAACGGGTTGACCGGCTGGCTAGCGACGCTGCTGATGAACAATTGCGCGCGCTGAACGAAGCTGACGAGGGTTAAACCTAAGCCCGAAAAGCATTGAGCCGCGTTCCCTAAGGAACCCGGCTCAATTGATTTGGGTGCTGCGGCAACAGACTAGCTATTGTCGACAGTCTTCGCACCTGGACCGTTTTTCTGGATCGAAGCGATGGCGTTTTTCGCACTGGCTTTCGATGAATAGCCCTGCGTTGAAAACATCACTTCGTCATTGTAGCTGAAGCGCACGCGGAATTCGCCGGCTTTGTCTTTGTAGATTTCAAAATGGTGACCCATTGTCTTTCTCCCTTGTTGCTGATGAGTTTACATTTACACTTTTTGGCAGAATTTACGAGTCAAAACGGGCCGGAGAATAGCGTTGGTTACAAATGTTAACTGTCATTTTATCAGATACTTGCCCCAATAATTGCTGGCACATGAACCGCGCAGCCGCTGGCGCGGTCTGGATACCGAAACCTCCCTGTCCCGCAAACCAAGCAAAAGCAGGTTGGCGCGCATCACGGCCATAAATGGGTAATCGATCAGGAGCAAAGCTGCGCAATCCAGCCCATTTCCTTTCAACATTCTCGATGCACCAATCGGTCACGCTCTCAAACCGGTCGATGGCCTGCGCAACATCCAATTCTTCGGGAGCGGCATCGCATGGCTCGCTTGGCACCTCATCATGCGGACTAAGCCATATTCGGCCATTGTCCGGCTTAAAGTAAAAGCCGCCATTGATATCGAGGATCAAAGGCAAGTCCGCAGGAGCCTCTGGCACAACCCGCAATTGAATAACCGTGCGGCGTTTGGGCGCAATGCCAAGCGGCTTAACCCCTGCGATCTTCGCCACGACATCTGCCCATGCCCCTGCCGCATTGATCAAACTTGCGGCACGGAATGTCTCACCAGACAGTGTAGCAATATCCCAAACACCCTCTGCAAAACGCGCCGATGCAATTTCAGCCCGGCAATGCAAAGAAACGCGTGATGCAGTCATTTGGCCAAGATAATGCTGATGCAGCCCAGCCACGTTGATATCAGCGCATTCCGGTTCCCAGATCGCATGCTGCCATTCCGGGCGTATGTGAGGTGTCTTTTTTTCTATGTCAGCGCGCCCGCGCCGTTCAATTGTCGCACCGGTACCGCCAAAGGTCGCCTGAAATTCCTCCAGCGCCGGCAAATCCTCATCCCGTGCAATATGCAAAGCACCGCGCGGTGATAGAAATCCATGCTCGCGCAGATAGTGTCCTGATGCCAAGGTCAGCGGAACAACGTCAGGCCCGCCATAACATTCGTCCCAAAACGCTGCTGACCGTCCTGTCGCGTGATAACCGGGCGAATCTTCCGCCTCCAGCACTAGAACGCTAGCGTGATGCGACAATTCTGCCGCTAGGCTTGCGCCAGCCATACCTGCACCGATAATCGCAAAGTCGTAAATCGGCTCGCTCACGGTTTGGTTTCATCACCTTGTGCCGGGGCAGTCCGGTCAAGAAACTCTCGGATAGCGTCTTTCAACCTATCGCGAACCTTATCCACTTCGCGCAAGATTTCGTGCCGCGCTTCAAAGCCAAAAGTCAGCAGCTCGGCATTAGGAAAGCGCTTGGCCGCTTTGAGGCAAGACTGATGACTGACCAGCTTATCGTTAAAGGTCGACGTTATGAATATCGGCGTGGTCACGGCTTCCATAGCCCCGGTCTTTTCAATAATAGCGATTGAGGCATAGGCACGCTCCACCCAGCCCCAGCTGCCCGGCCCCATAATCAATTTCTTGCGTGTATCGCGCCAAAAAATCTCATCTTCATAACGGTCATCATCATGGGTGAGCAGTAGCTTGCGGTGCTTTGGCAATTCGCCGGGTTTCTCACTCCATTTCCATGCTGGGCGCTTGGGATTGCCAAGCCGCAGCATAGCTTTTGCCGCGCCATGCAGAACGGTTAGCGGTAGCCGCGGCCCCACCATTCGCAGCATTGGTGCGACTAAAATCGCAGCATCAGGGATCACGCGTTTCTCCACCATTGCCCGCGTAATCAGATGCCCGCCCATCGAATGCGCCGCAAGAATATGCGGTCCTGGTGTTTCTTTTACCCACTTTGCCCAAATCGCTTCAAGATCATCAAGCCAAACAGAAAAATCAGAGATGTGGCCGGTAATGTCGTCATCGCCGAAACGGCCAGAGCCAGCCTGCCCACGCCAATCGCCAGCCGTGACGCGCCAACCTTCGCGGTGCCATTCCTCCAAAGTCTCCAAATACTTTTCGTAATTATCGCCTCGCCCTGGAAAAAACAGGATCGAGCCGCGCGGCGCATCAGCAATTAGCAAAGGCCAATCGATTCGGCGGATCTGATGACCATCACCTGCCGTCCAAAAACTCTCGGCCGCATGCGCAGGAATAGCGCGGCGATTGATCGGCTTACCCGTCACCGTTTCCGCTGTTTTCGCGCCATGCTTCATCAAATGCCTCTTGCCTTGGTTACTATTTAGTAAGCGATACACTCTAGCAACGCGTCAACAAGTGAAAATAGGTTTTCGCGTTAGGGGCAATCCGTTGAACGACATTCTTCAATATACACTGTTAGGCGGTTTGGCCTGCGCACTACTTTATGCAGCCTTCACCGATATAAAGAGCCGCACGATCTCCAACGTCTTGAATGCAGGAATCGCTCTGGCGGCTCCTGCGTTCTGGTGGGCCAGCGGCGTTGACCTGTGGCCAGGTGTTGCGATGCATATCGGCGTTGCGATTGCAACCTTTGCCGTGACAGCTGGTTTGTTTGCCATTCGTATGATGGGCGGCGGCGATGTAAAACTACTCACCGCGCTCGCGCTTTGGATTGAACCCAGCTGGTTCCTCCAATTGGTGATCATCATGGCATTGGCTGGCGGCGTTCTGACAATCGTTATGGGCGCATATCATTTCATGAAGAGGCAACGTGAAAAGCTGGCCGTTCCATACGGAGTAGCCATTGCCTTTGCTGGATTGTGGGTCCTGTCGATCCATTATTTGCCGAGTGTCGGCGCGACAAATGTGACTGGGTGAACCTGATTTTAACCAATCCACTTGTAAACAAATTTTCAGATACCCGCCCGCATCTTTTTTAGGGCCGAATGAAGGGGCTAGACTAGCCATGGATAGGAAGAAACTTGTATTGCTGCTTGGTGCATTGATCATTGCGATCGGCACAGCATTTGCAGCGCGGAGCATGTTTGCTGGCGGCGGTGCGCCCGAAGCAGAAGCAGCGCCAGTGCCAACCGGACCCAAAGTTCTGGTTGCAAATCGCGCTTTGCCAACAGGCACAATCATCACTGCAGATGCGATGGGTTACCAACAGTGGCCCGAAGAGCTGGTGCAGGATGCCTATTTCCTTGATGGCGAATCGGATATTTCCCAGCTGCTCGGCACAGTCGTGCGTCACCCTATCACCGCTGGTGAGCCGGTAACGCAAGGCTCGCTTGTTAGCCCTGGCGATCGCGGATTTCTTGCTGCGGCGCTTGGCCCTGGCATGCGCGCGGTTACAGTGCCTGTATCGGCCAAAACCGGCGTTGCTGGCTTTGTATTCCCGGGTGACCGCGTCGATATCGTTTTGACCCAGTCTGTTAAAGGCGCTGAAGGTCAAGCATTGAAAGCGGCTGAAACTGTTCTGCGTAACTTGCGCGTCCTTGCGACCGACCAACGGACCGGTCAGTCAACCAATGAAGAAGGCAAGACTGTTGTCCGCGCTTTCCGTACTGTCACACTCGAAGTGACACCGAAATTGGCTGAAAAAGTTGCTGTTGCGCAAACAATCGGCACGCTTAGCCTTGCATTGCGCTCAATCGCTGACAATCAGGCTGAACTGGAGCGCGCCATTGCATCAGGTGATGTGAACATTCCTGAAAATGCAACGAAGGAAGAAGAAGAGAAAATCCTCGCGGCTGCAATGAGCCGTCCCGTTGATAAGGGCACGACTTTCTCAACCGGCGGCGATGTATCCCGTTTCCAACGTTCTTCTATTCCTGCGAAGACAAAACCGAAACCACCAGCACCTGCGCCAGTTGTACGCACACGGCCAGCTTTGGGTGTTCCGGCTAAAGTCAATGGCAAGCCCGTCAACACTGGACCAGCCGTCCGTGTGACACGCGGCAAGCAAACCACTCAAGTACCAGTAGGCTCTGGAGCAATTGCAAACAGCATGCTCCAGCAGGGTGCCGGCAACGTCTCCAACGCAGGCCAAACTGTGCCTGTCGCTGGCGCGATGCTGGTTAGATAAGGGGGCCGAAATGCCGACCAACAGCAAATTTTACGCCGCAAACTCGGCCAATCGGTTCCAATCAAGGGGCAAGACCATGAAACGCAGTCTCACTGCCAAATTACTGCTCGCCAGCCTAGCGGCTGCACCATTGGCAAGCGTGCCAATGACGAGTGCAAACGCACAGTCGATCAATCGCCCGTCGCAAGATGTGGTCATTTCGATTGGCCGCGGCGAGTTGATTTCGATCCCTGGCAATATGGCCGACGTGTTTATCGCCGACGATAAAGTCGCCGACGTTCAGGTGAAATCGCAGCGTCAGCTTTATGTCTTTGGCAAAGCCGGCGGCGAAACAACCATCTATGCCAGCAACCGTGCAGGCGACGTGATCTGGTCTGCCAACATCCGTGTGGGCAATAACATCGGTAGTATTGATCAGATGCTTGCGCTGGCAATGCCAGAAGCAAAAGTCGCAGTTTCTACGATGGGCACCGGCACAGTTCTGCTGACCGGTACTGTTAAAGCGCCTGAAGATGCCGCCGAAGCAGAGCGCCTCGTGCAAGCATTCCTTGGCGATGAAACCAATGTGATCACTCGCCTAAAGACCGCAACTCCGCTGCAAGTGAACCTACAAGTTCGCTTTGCTGAGGTTAGCCGTACTTTGGTTCGCACGATGGGTTCAAACCTAACGTCCGCAGATCAATCCAATGGCTTCCAATTTGGTATTGGCACAGGTCGCGGCGCCGCTGTCCAATATAATCCAGGCGGTCCAGCTGGCGTCAACGTTACAGATGGCGGTGATGGCACGACGGTGATTAACACTGCTGGCGGAACAACGGCTGCGTTTTTGGGCCGGTTCCTTGGCCTTGATCTTGCATCAACACTAGATCTTGCAGAAACGCACGGTCTGGCGACAACGATCTCGACACCAAATCTTACCGCGCTTTCTGGCGAGACCGCTGACTTCCTTGCTGGCGGTGAAATTCCTATCCCGTCCAGTTCGGGTTTGGGTGCGACTTCGGTTGAGTACCGCCCGTTCGGCGTTAGCTTGACTTACACGCCGACAGTGCTGGCCAATGGCCGCATCTCTCTTCGGGTTCGTCCTGAAATTTCGGAATTGTCAAACGCTGGCGCAGTTGAAATCGATGGTTTCTCTATTCCATCATTCACCACCCGCCGCGCTGAAACAACAGTAGAGCTAGGCTCGGGCCAAAGCTTTATGATTGCCGGTTTGATGAGCAACAACGCTCAACGCACCTTGTCAAAAACACCTGGTGCTGGCGACATCCCAATTTTGGGCAATTTGTTCCGCTCTCGCTCTTTCAACAAGGGCGAAACCGAACTTGTCATCGTTGTTACGCCATATCTGGTGAAGCCGGTGAATGCGAATGACATCGTATTGCCAACTGACGGCTTCCGCAATGCAAACGAAGCGCAACAATTTGTTGGCTTCCAAAGCCATGCCGGAAAATCAGGCGCCAAACGTCCTGTTCCAACCAGTGTGACATCCTCTGGTCAAGCGCCTGCTGTTAGCACGATTGATACGGAAAACGTACTGCCTGGTCAGCCTTCTAACAAGGAGCGCCAAGCAACCGGTAAAACCAATCCCAAGGATCGCCGCGCTGAAACGCCCGCTCCTGGCTTTAGCCTTTAATCGTAAGGAAGGTGAATAAGATGCCCTTTGCAAATCACAGCAAGCTGGCCAAAGCGCCAGCAATGGCGCTCGTCCTTGCGCTTGGTTCAACAGTTGCAGGTTGCGGCGGAATGCCAAGCAATCAAAGCCTCTATTCGGTGAAACAACCGGTCGTAGAGCGCAGCAATTATACTTTCGACGTGCGTTCCGCACAAAGCGGTATGAGCATTTCAGAACAACAGCGCGTAGCGGCTTGGTTTGAAACCATGAAGCTAGGATATGGCGACCGTGTTTCGATCGACGATCCAATGGCTAGCAAAGCCACTATGGATGCCGTTGGTGAACTTGCGGCTCGGCATGGCGTTTTGATCGAAAAAGGCGCGCCGGTTACGCAGGGCTTTGTGCAGCCCGGCAATGCTCGCATTGTTCTGACCCGCTCAAGCGCGTCAGTTCCAGGTTGCCCGGATTGGAGCGAAAGCTCTGACGCGGATTACTACAATGGCACTGCCAAAGGTTATGGCTGCGCTACAAACAGCAATCTGGCATCCATGATCGCCAATCCAGAAGACCTTATTCAAGGTCAAAGTGGTACTGGTGAAACTGTCATCATGAGCGGCACAAAAGCTATCGATAGCTTCCGTGAACGCGCACCGTCAGGCAATGGCGGCGATGTAGCCGCAGGAGGCAATTGAACATGAGTGCTCCTTGGAAATCCGGCATGCCAGGCAATCGCGACCCGTTCGCAGCCTATATTTGCGACGATGCTGCACTAGACGTTTTGCGTCCGGTAGTGATCGAGCTCGGTTGGCAGCCTGAAAAATGCAACAAAGGCGGTCTGCGCAATGCGATCCAATCGCTTTCTGTCAGCGCCAGCCCAAACATTCTTCTGGTTGACCTTTCTGAAAGCGGTGATCCGCTGAACGATATCAACGCACTGGCAGAGGTTTGCGAACCTGGCACCGTTGTGATCGCTGTGGGTCAAGTCAATGACGTGCGCCTTTATCGCGATCTGCTGGCTAGCGGCATTCACGATTACCTTCTTAAGCCATTGTCGGCTGGTCAAGTCCGCGACTCGCTGAATGCAGCGCAAGCGGTTTTTGCCGCGCCGAAAAACGCTGAAGGCGAAGTGACTCAAAACCACGTGTCCACCGCTGTGGTTGGCACACGTGGCGGAACAGGCGCTTCAACGCTTGCGACCTCGCTTGCATGGTTGTTCAGCACAGAACATAACGCAGCTACTGCGTTGCTGGATCTTGATGTGCATTTCGGCACTGACGCTCTGGCGCTTGATCTTGAACCGGGCCGCGGCCTAACCGATGCGATCGATAATCCTAGCCGGATCGATGGATTGTTCATTGAACGCGCAATGATCCGCGCCAATGACAAGCTGTCAATTTTGTCTGCAGAAGCGCCGATTAACTCGCCGCTGATGACCGATGGCGCTGCATTCGTGCAATTGGAGGAAGAATTCCGCCAAGCATTTGAAATGACCGTGATCGATCTGCCGCGCAACATGCTGATCAACTTCCCGCAAGTTCTTGGCGATGTGAATGTGGTTCTACTTGCAACGGATATGACGCTTGCCTCGGCCCGCGACACCATCCGGATTTTGAGCTGGTTGAAAACAAATGCAGCGCATGCCCACCCTCTGATTATCGCCAACAAAGTACAGTCTGGCATCGCAGAGATTAGCAAAGCCGATTTCGAAGCGTCAATTGAGCGCAAGATCGACTTTACTGTTCCGTATGACGCGAAAGCAGCTGCCAATTCTGCCAAGTTGGGCCAGACGTTTGTCGAAGCCAACAGCAGCAGCAAGGCTTCTGCCGTTATCAAGCAGCTCGGCGAACGCGTAATGGGCGCCAGCGAAGAAGATCTGGCTGAATCAGTGGACGAGAAGAAGTCTCTGCTGGGCAATTTCGATCTGAAATCGCTTTTGGTCAAGAAAGATAAGTCGAAAACAGCAGCAGAGCCGGCTGAATAGGACTGGCAATTGTCATTCCCGCCGCATCACCCCGGCCGGGAAGTCAAAATGCTTGACCCTAGACTGATGAAGAGAATGAAAGGCGACACAGAGCGATGAGCATAATCCAAGCCTTGCTTATTGGGGGCGGCATATTTGGGATGATTATCATCGCTTATGTGCTCCTTAATGGAGCGTCGCCAGCCAAAGAAGGCCAGCGGCGTTTAGAACAGCTGCGTTTCCGCCATTCTGAAAGCACAGATACAAAAGTTGAATCGCAGCTTAAAAAGGCGATCGCTGCGCGTAAGCCAAAAGCGCATAAAGTTGCCGGATCTGCTTCGCGTTCAGAAGCCCTTGCTATGCGGCTTGACCGGACCGGCAAAGGCTGGACGGTCACGCAGTATCTCTATGCAACGCTCGGTATCATCCTTGTCTCTGCGGTTTTAATCTATCTGAAATCGGGAGCGCTATTGCTATCCCTTGGTATCGGAACAGTTATCGGTGCCGGGATCCCGCATTTTGTAGTCGGCTTTTTCATCAATAAGCGCACCAATCAATTCAACGCCAAGTTTCCCGACGCAATTGAATTGCTCGTTCGCGGACTGCGCTCAGGTCTTCCTGTGACCGAAACACTTGCGGTTGTATCAACCGAAGTTCCAGGACCGGTTGGGATTGAATTTAAAGGCATAGTTGAGCGCATCAAAATCGGACGCACGATGGAAGAAAGTCTGCAGGAAACTGCCGACCGCTTAGGCATTCCAGAGTTCAACTTCTTTTGCATCACACTGGCTATCCAACGCGAAACAGGCGGTAACTTGGCAGAGACGCTGTCGAACCTTGCGGAAGTACTTCGCAAACGCTCGCAGATGAAACTGAAGATTAAGGCGATGAGCTCTGAATCCAAAGCATCTGCCTACATCGTTGGCTCATTGCCGTTCATCGTTTTCGCCATGGTTTGGTGGATTAACCCGCAATATCTTGAGGGTTTCTTCTACGAGGATCGCTTGATCGTGGCTGGTCTAGGCGGGCTGGTCTGGATGTCGATTGGCGGATTTATCATGGCCAAAATGGTCAACTTCGAGATTTAGGCGAGGAACAGGCGATATGATAAACAGTCAACCTGGCCCAACCCTGCTCGGCTTCGATGTTGTGCTCGTGGGCACGATGCTAGCTGGCATTGCCGCTTTTGCGATGATCCTTGCAGTCTATGCTGCCGTAACCGTAAAAGACCCTATGTCTAAGCGCCTTAAAGCGCTGGCTGACAGGCGCGAAGAGCTAAAAGCAGGCATTGTCACCGCTAGCGCCAAAAAGCGCGCAAGCCTTGTACGCAAAACCGATACGACTGACGCAATGAAAGAGCGTCTTGCGGGAATGAAGATCCTGCAAGAAAGTCAAATTGCTGCGATTGAGCAAAAACTTGCCTTTGCCGGCTACCGCAACAAGGAACTGGCTGTGTTCGTGCTGACTGCACGGATGATCTTGCCGATTGTTCTGGGCATTGGCGCTTTCTTGCTCATCTATGTGGTGGATTACTTCCCTGAATGGGGCGGCATCAAACGCATCGGCGCCCTTAGCGCGGCAGTGTTTGCTGGCTATAAAGCGCCTGAAACCTTTCTTGCCAACAAAGCAAGTAAGCGCACCAAGGAGATCCAAAAGGGTCTGCCGGACGCTCTCGATCTACTCGTCATTTGTGCAGAAGCCGGCCTTACCGTCGATGCCGCCTTTAACCGAGTGGCGAAAGAACTGGGCCGCGCTTATCCTGAATTGGGCGACGAGTTTGCGCTAACGGCGATTGAGCTTTCCTTCCTCAACGAACGTAAGCAAGCTTTCGACAATCTGGCCTACCGCGTCGATTTGGACGCTGTGCGAGGGGTTGTAACAACCATGGTTCAAACCGAACGTTATGGTACGCCGCTCGCTTCTGCTCTTCGCGTTCTATCCGCAGAATTCCGTAACGAGCGGATGATGCGCGCTGAGGAAAAGGCAGCCCGTTTGCCAGCTATTATGACTGTACCGCTGATCCTGTTTATTCTGCCGGTGCTGTTTATTGTGATCCTTGGCCCAGCGGCCTGTTCGATCTCCGATGCTTTTGCCGGAGATGGACCACCAGGAAGCGGAGCCTAACGGCACTGAAACGACAAGGGGGGAGGCAGCGAAAACTGCTTCCCCTTTTTGCTATCTGGCCGAGTGGATCGCGCTGGCCGCATCAAAAACCCGAGTCAGAACGGATCGCAATTGCGCAGTTTCCGCTGGATCAAGAGCTGCAAATATTTCTGCCTCAATCGCACGAGCCAGCGGCATAACCTCGCGGTGAATACCCTTTCCCTCGTCCGTCAAAACCAGCAAATGCGACCGACCATCGCGGGCATTGGGTTCGCGCGCAATCAGCCCGCGTTCGCCCAAAACTTTGCACGCTCGATTGACGGCCACTTTGTCCATCAAAGTTGCCTCAGTCAGTTTGCGCTGGGTGGCTGAGCCAACGTCGCCAAGCACCGCCATCACCCGCCATTCAGGCACTTTTAGTCCAAACCGCGCTTGATAACGTTCGGCGATCAAGCTGCTGACTGCATTAGAGGTAACCGACAATTGATAAGGAAGAAAATCAGCCAAACGGCCAAATTCGCCAAAGTCGGTGTCGTTGCTTGCCTCGTCCATGACTACCAGTTTTTAGCTATCGCGCGGTGAATCGCAAGGCTTCACGCGCTGCGAATTCCTATTCGTATTCTGGCTCGTCCCACCAAGGGTAGAAATCCGGCATGTCCGATGAGACTTTGCCAGGATAGCTGGGTTCGCGTTTTTCAAGGAAACTCGCGATACCTTCCTTGGCATCAACACCGCGTGAAAGGGTGTAGATCGCCTTACTATCAATCCTATGCGCCATCATCGGATGTTCGGTAGCAGAAAGCCGCCACATCATCGCCCGCGTCATGGCGACAGACAGTGCGGATGTGTTATCAGCAATCTCGCGCGCGATCTTCACCGCCTCTGCCATCAAATCATCACCGGCGTGAATGGAACGCACTAGCCCACCTGCTTTGGCTTCTTCAGCATCGAACACGCGGCCCGAAAAGCACCATTCAAGCGCTTGGGAAATGCCAACAATTTTTGGGAGGAACCAGCTAGAGCACGCCTCTGGCACAATTCCGCGGCGCGCAAAGACAAAGCCGTATCGCGCCGTATCTGATGCAAGCCGAATATCCATTGCCAGCTGCATTGTTGCGCCAACCCCGACTGCTACACCATTGCAGGCAGAGATCAGCGGCTTGGGCGATTGGAACAGGCGCAAAGTCAGCTTGCCGCCGCCATCGCGAACCAATGGATCGGAAAGGTCAGAGACTTGCTCACCGCTGGAGAAAATCTGTCCACCGCCCTCTGGAGTTAAGTCAGCGCCTGCGCAAAAAGCTCTGTCGCCGCTGCCGGTAAAGATCACCGCACGGATTTCATCATCGCCGTCAATATCATCCATCGCCGCAACAATTTCGGTTTGCATAGTGCGGGTATAGGCATTCATCTTCTCAGGACGGTTTAGCGTGATCGTGGCTATGCCATCAGCCTTATCGACAAGGACTTGCGTGTAACTCATGCGTTCTCTCCTGATATGAAAAGGGCGGCTCGATGGCCGCCCCCTCCTCTTAAATTGTTTAGCGCGGCGCCATCCGGATCGAACCGTCAAGCCGCACATCTTCGCCATTAAAGTAACCGTTTTCGATCATCGTCATCGCAAGGTGAGCGTATTCGGATGGTTCGCCCAAACGTTTCGGGAAAGGCACAGATGCAGCCAGCGCTTCTTTCACTTGCGGCGGTGCTGCATTCATCAGCGGCGTGTTGAAAATACCGGGCAGGATCGTGTTCACACGGATACCTTCGCGCATCAAATCGCGCGCGATAGGCAATGTCATGCCGATAACACCGCCTTTGGAAGCGGAGTAAGCCGCTTGGCCGATTTGACCATCTTCGCCCGCCACAGATGCCGTGTTCACGATAGCACCGCGATCACCGTCATCGCTCAAAGGATCCGCAGACATCATGCCTGCAGCCGATTTGGCGATGCAGCGGAATGTACCAACCAGATTGATTTGGATCAGCCAGTTAAATGCATCGAGTGGGAAGTGCTTAATCTCGCCCGTCTGCTTATCGCGGCTGGCAGTTTTGATCGCGCTGCCTGTACCTGCGCAGTTTACCAAAATGCGTTCTTGGCCGTGGGCTTCGCGCGCCTTGGCAAAGCCTGCATCCACGCTGTCATCATCGGTGACATTCACTTCGCAAAAGATGCCGCCAATATCGGCAGCGACAGCTTTGCCCTTCTCTTCTTGAAGGTCAAAAATTGCGACTTTTGCGCCTTTCGCAGCTAGCGCACGCGCGGTTGCCTCGCCCAGACCTGATGCGCCGCCAGTGACTACAGCGGGGGTTTTTGCAGATACTTCCATCAGTGTAATTCCTTGTTTTGAATAAAGTTCTTAAAGAGCCTCAACGATGGTGACATTGGCAACGCCGCCGCCTTCACACATTGTTTGCAGGCCGTATTTCTTGCCGCGTGCTTTCAGCGCATGCACCATAGTCGCCATCAATTTCGTGCCTGACGCGCCGAGCGGATGGCCCAGAGCAATCGCGCCGCCATTGACGTTCAATTTTTCCGGATCAGCGCCGGTATGCTTCAACCAAGCCATTGGAACAGGCGCGAACGCCTCGTTCACTTCATAAAGGTCAATGTCATCGATTTTCATGCCCGCACGCTCCAATGCGCGGTCGGTCGCAAACAAAGGTTCCTCTAGCATGATCACCGGATCGCCAGCGGTCACGGTTAGGTTGTGGATGCGCGCCATTGGGGTGAGATTGTGCGCTTTCAGCGCTTCTTCTGAAACAACCAGAACCGCCGATGATCCATCACAAATTTGGCTGGCAGAGGCGGCGGTTACCATGCCTTTGGGATCAATCAGTTTCACGCCTGCGATACCGTCCAGCGTTGCATCAAAACGGATGCCTTCATCGACGATATGCTGCTCTTCGCCTTCTGGTGTCTCGACCGTAATCGGCACGATCTCAGATTTGAAAGCTCCCGCTTCAGTGGCTGCGATAGCTTTTTGGTGGCTAGCAAAGGCAAAGGCATCGAGCTGATCTTTACTCATGCCGTGTTTCTGCGCGATCATTTCAGCGCCCATAAACTGGCTAAACTGCACGCCGGGAAACTTCTCTTGAACGCCGGGTGACATATAATGCCCCAGCCCCTCTTTCATGTGCAGGGTCATGTTCGATCCCATCGGCACGCGGGTCATGCTTTCCACACCGCTGGCGATTACGGCATCCTGCGTGCCGCTCATCACCGCTTGGGCTGCAAATTGAATGGCTTGCTGCGAAGAACCACATTGACGGTCAATCGAGACAGCAGGGGTTGATTGCGGCAGAACTTTCGATGCGAGCACGCCCATGCGGCCTACCTGACCGCCCTGCTCGCCGGCTTGGCTCACGCAGCCAGTCACCACATCATCAATCGCGGCTGGATCGATACCGCTTCGCGTGACAACCGCGTCGAGAGACTGCGCAAGCAGATCGACCGGATGCACGCCAGCTAGGCGGCCTCCGCGCCGTCCTCCGGCGGTTCGAACAGCGTCAACGATATAGGCGGTGGCCATAGTGATTCTCCGTCTGAAAAATGATCGGGTTTAGAACTAGGCACGGCTTACGGAGGCGTCAACTTACTTATATAACTACGTTGAAGGACGTGTCCCTATGCTTGCCAATTGCGGGGCGCAAAGGATAAAGCTGGCGGCAACCATGACCAAGAAGCTTTTCGAACTGAACCCGGCGCTGGACCGCGGCGCATTGGCGGCGGAATTTGCGGCCAACACGCGGGTGCAAGTGCGCGATTTTCTGACGCAAGATACGGCTGAAGAGATCCGCGATATTCTCGCCACTGCAACCCCCTGGGGGCTCGCCATGCAGGCTGATGGCAGCGCATTTAACGGACCGCAGCAAATCCTACCGCAGGATATGCGCGATCCCGCAGCGCAGAAACGGGCTGGCGAAATTGGGCAAGCCACCGATGCCTCTGCCGCGCGCGGGGATTATGCGTTCCGCTTTGCGCAATATCCCATCCTTCAAGCCGTTCAAGAAGGCTGGGCGCCGGATAGCCCGCATGAAGTGCTGCTGGAACATATAAATGCACCGGAATTTATGCAGCTCGCGCGCGACATTACCGGTGAAGCAGGTTTGATGAAGGCTGACGGGCAAGCGACGCTTTATGCAAAGCAGCAATTCCTCGGCCGTCATATCGACAGCCATGTGATGGAAGGCTGGAAAATCGCCTATGTGATGAATTTCACCATTGATGATTGGCATCCTGACTGGGGTGGATACCTTCAATTCCTGGATGATGATGGGGATATTGTGCAAGGGTTCCGGCCACGCTTTAACTCGCTCAACCTGTTCCGCGTACCTCAAGCCCATGCGGTGTCTTTTGTCGCACCTTTTGCGCCAATTGGGCGCTATGCCGTGACAGGGTGGCTGCGCACACAATGACTCAAATGGATGGGCAGATGCTTCGCTCGCAGGCTCAAACTGTTGAGCGTGAACAGGGAGCGGCAAAAGCCCTCGCTTGGCTTGATAGTGAACTGACAAAGGGTAAACCAAGCGCAGACCTATGGAACTTTGCCGGCAATGTTGCGATGCGCGCTCAGCAAGCAGGCGATGCGGCGATGCGGTTTGGCAAAGCGGCAAAATCTGATCCAAAGTCGCTGGAATATGCGATCAATCACGCCATTGCGCTGTCAGCCCATGGTGATAATCCCTCCGCTCTGAAAGCACTTCATCCGCACGAACAGGCTGGCGCAAACGACCAACGTTATTGTTCTGTCCGAGCGAATGCCGCACGCGGCGCTGGCGCATTGAAAGAGGCAGCACATTGGTATGATGCCGCCCTTCGCCTCAATCCAAAACATCTGAAAGCGCTCAACGGGCGGGCCCGCGTCGCAATAGAGCGCGCAGAACCAGACGCGCTGGCACGTTTTGATCACGCCCTCACCATCGACAGCGGCAATGCCGATCTTTGGCTAGGCAAAGCGCAAGCGCTTGACGTGAACGGCGACACGGCAGGAGCACGCATCATCGCTCAGCAATTGGTGGACCAAGCGCCGGCCTGGACCGAAAGCCTCAAATTCATGGCACAATTGCGGCTTGGCGCGGGCGAAGAGGATTTTACAGATCACTATCGAACCGCCGTTGACACGGTTCCGCAAGATCCCAATGTATTGAGTGACTGGATCACGCAGCTGGCGGGATTGGACTATGCAAACGAAGCGGCTGACATTGCAGCAGAGGCCCGTCTGCGCTTTCCAAATCAACTCTATTTCACCTTGCTGGAGGCAGTAAATGCTGGCGCTGCTGGAGATGAAAGCCGTGCAGAGGAGATCTTTGCCTCGCTGGAATTTGGCGGGATAGACCGGCAATTGCACGAGGCCCGTCACCGCATCAGGCGCAAGGAATTTGACCGGGCTGAAACATTGCTAGACGCCGTGATCCAAACTGAACCTTGGAGCATTTCTGCTTGGGCTTTGCGCGGGATAATCTGGCGCTGCACAGGCGATGGCCGCGCCGATTGGCTACACGAGCAGGCAGGGCTTTACTGCGCCCTACCTCTGCACAATGCGGAAAAAGTCCTACCTGCCGCCATTACAAAACTGCACGAGCTCCATGACAATTCGCCACTGCCGCTGGGTCAATCCTTGCGCGGAGGGACGCAAACGCGCGGCAATCTGTTCGACCGGATGGAGCCCGAGTTTGCGGCTTTGAAGAATGCAATTTTGACGACCGCAGCCGCCTATTGGAACGATTTGCCAGATACAGACTTCGCCCATCCTATGCTTCGCCACCGCAAGCGCTCCCTTGATATGCTTGGATCATGGTCCGTGCGCCTATCGGGCGGGGGCGATCACCACACATCGCATATCCACCCGCAGGGGCTGGTTTCCTCTGCACTATACTTAGAAGTACCAGAAGGGGATGCGACGGAAGATGAGCAAGCAGGATGGCTGGAAATTGGTCGCTCTCCTGCAGACCTACAGTTGGACCTTCCCCCGCTGGCAATGGTCGAACCAAAGCCCGGTCATCTCGCTCTATTCCCCAGCACGCTTTACCACGGAACACGGCCATTTGGCGCGGGCCAGCGAATGACGGTTGCATTCGATCTAGTGAGCAGCGAGTAAGAGCTATGGCCGGCGATACTCATGCAGCATGGAATGAATTTTGGGCACTCAATAAAAGCTCTGGTCAAGACGGCGGCTGTCTGCCCGCCGGTTATCAAGGCATCAATGGCGCGCAGTCTGCCGCTTGGGCCGCATTTGCAAAAACCTTGCCTAAGAACGCCCGCGTACTCGACCTAGCCACTGGGGACGGCCGCGTGATGGCATGGCTTTTAGGAGCAAGGCGGGATCTGAAAGTCAGCGGGTGCGATATGGCCCCAGAGCTGCCCCAACCGCCGCGCGGTACGAAAGTGAAAGGCGGCGTTCGGATGGAGGCTCTGCCCTATCCCGACAAGCAATTCGCCTGCATCACAAGCCAGTTCGGCTTTGAATACGGCGACACGCCTAAGGCTGCTGCTGAGGCTGCACGCGTATTGCGCGATGATGGTGTGCTTACAATTCTAACACACCGGCAAGACGGGCCTATCCTTGCCCATAACCTAAAACGGCGCGCGCAAATCAAATGGGCAATTGAAGAGCAAGGTCTCGCTGAGCTCGCCAAACGCAGCCTACAAATGCGCAGCGCGGGGCTCGCTGTCGTTCCAGATACAATCACCAATGCACCGGCTAAGGGCGCTGCTGCTCATGGCGCACAATCAGCGGCATGGGAAATTGCCGAAGCCATCAGGCAAAGCTTGGTTATGGGCGCGCGCGATCATCCCGCCAATGTCGCACGGCTGATTGATACGATTGTTAGCAGGGCGCACAATGAATTGGGGCGCATCGCCTCTTTAGAGGCGGCCTGTGCGACCACCGCAAATGAAGCCTCTTTTGCTGCGGCATTGGCGGATGCTGGCTTTGATGAGCAAAGCAATGAGCCGGTAACAGAAACTGGACAAACCGCGCCTTTCGCGGATTTTCGCACTTACCGCATTAATCGGTAGCGTCCCTAAAATTTAGCTTATGCAAGAAGGCTGTTTGAAGCGGCGGCAAACTTGTGCGCGGATTACATTCTTATTTCCATCGGGCAAAGAAAAAGGGCGGCAGACCCGAAAGTCCACCGCCCTCTTTATGCTGTCTTGCAGCGATCAGGTTTTAGAATTTGAAACCGATCGAAGCGAAGTAACGGCGACCCAGCACGTCATATGTGCTTGGGTATGTGTTGGCTTGCTCTTGGTTATCACCAAGCAGAAGCGAGTTAGGTGCGTTAGTCACGAAACCAGCAGCGTCAAATTCTGGTGCCGAAGGCAAAGTATCGAACAGGTTGTTGATACCAAAGTTGACCACGATGTTTTCATTCACGTCAAACGCGAATGACAGATCGATAAGATCATAGGCACCGACTTTGTCACGACCGTTGAAGCTCGAATAGTCGATACCGCCAGCGGGGTCGACCAATACTGAGTCTTGCGATGTAACACTGCCTAGGTGACGCCAGCGAAGTGAAGTCGTTACCGGACCATCGATCCAGCTCAAACGGCTTGTCCACTTATACTCTGGTGTCGGCTCGCCGCACTGACCAGCGAACAGTCCTGAACATTCAATCGTGTCAGCGCCCGGTAGAGCGATGAAGAATGACGATTCAGTCCATGTTCCCAAGAAGTTGAGGTTCAGATCGGACTCTCCGCCATTGCTCAAAAGCGAGAATGGTAGTGAAGTACGATAGTTCACTTCGAGATCGATACCCGACACACCAAGTTCAGCAACGTTTTGACCGCCCAATCCAGGAGGTGAAGCGGTTGTGATGATGCCCGCAGCGTTACGAACGCCTTGGAATGGCAAACACTCTGGTGAATTCAGATCTTGCGACTGCGTGAAGCAGAGGTCGAACTGAGTTTGCAGGCCAACCGTGCTAATCGCATCTTCAATAACAATGTCGAAATAGTCGGCTGTGATTGTCAAACCAGGAAGGACACTAGGCTGGAGAACGACACCAAAGGTGTAGCTGTCCGAAGTTTCTTCGGTCAGGTTTGCGTTACCACCGAACAGCGCCGGGATTTGAGCATTCAACTGAATTGCTGGGTTACCAACGCTTCCCGCAGGAACTCCGTTTGCAACACACAACGCATTCAAAGTCGCATCATTCTGAGCGCCGGCAACCGAACATGGATCGGTTGCGCCTGGGAAGCCGATGGCTGTACCACCGAACAATTCACCCACGTTAGGAGCACGAACCGCACGCTGATATTGTGCGCGGAAGATGACGTCTTCGATTGGTGAGAATTGCACACCGCCAGCATAAGTGAATACGCCGCCGACTGTGTTCACAGAATAGTCGGAATAACGTGCCGCGCCGTTAAGCTCGAGACGCATACCGCCATCAGTGTCGAGAACAGGAATGTTCAGCTCGCCGAACACTTCTTTCACATCGTAACCACCTTGAGTGGCGTTACCCGCGTTAAAGCCGATCACGTCACCCGAAGACAATGCCGTATCCGGAATGAACTGCGATGCAACCTTACGATACTCACCACCGATTGCGAAACCGATTGGTGACGCATTACCAATGGAGAAATCGCCAAAGGTACCGGAAAGAGTAGCGTTAGCCACTTCCATAGTGGAAATATCACCGTTCTGAGCTTGGATCGAAATCGCAGCAACCATGTCAGGTGTAAGCGTGCCAAGACCAAAGATGTTGATCGGAGCAGCTGTACCGTCGAGACCAGCTTGGAACGCCGAACGCGAGATGTTGCCTTCTTGGACGTTAGCATTGCGAGTGCGCGAGTAGAAATAGTGCGCATCGTAGCTCAGATAGTCGCCAATTGGGCCTTTGATACCAGCAAGAACACGGAATGCGTTCCGCTCATCAAGCGAGTTACGCGGACCAGTTTCAACTGTCCGGCGTTGCAAGAACAATGAGATATTGTCCGGATCACCGTCGGTTTCCGTTGCGTTCAGCTGCTGCAGTTGAGCGAAGTCACCAGCATCGAGGAACGGCTGGATAGTCGCCAAGTTCACATTGAACGTACCGGTTGTTGGCGTAGCAGCCAGTTCCTGAGCAACACGGTTATTCACATATGCGATTTCAGTGTATGCCGTGTGGCCGCCACCGATATCATAGTCGGCATAGCCGCCAACCAAATAACGCTCTTGCGGAACTTGCAGATAGTTCACTGGAGCATAGTTGTATGTGTCACCAGCCCGCTCACGGAAATCGCCAGGTGTGTTATCGAACACAACAGCATTGTTCGCAGCAAAGTCAGTGCCCGTACGGTCACCATCGCCGAAGTAACGGATCACACCGTTAGGAAGCGTGGACGAACCAAACTGAAGTTGGTTCAAGCCGAAGCTTTCGCCGCCCAAAGCAAAGTTTGAGAACGCGCGGTCGCCTTGGAATACTGCTGAACGGTTGAAATATTCAGCATAGACAGTCGCACTACCGCGTCCGTCAGCGAAAGATGTACCGATTGCACCGTGGATTTGATAGCTTTCGCCGTCACCGCGGTCTGTCAGAGCATATTGAGCGCCCATTTCGATGCCATCAACTGATTTAAGGTTGAAGTTCACAACACCAGACAAAGCATCAGAACCGTAAACAGCCGAAGCACCACCGGTCACAACATCGACGCTCTCGATGAGGAAGTTTGGAATGGTGTTCAAATCAACGACTTGCGCAGTGTCGAATGACAACCAACGACGGCCGTTAACGAGAACCATGGTGCGGCTTGTACCCAAACCACGAAGGTTTAGGGTGGATGTGCCGTTACCTGGGTTGTTCGAGAATGCGGTCGTGCCAGGAATAACCTGTGGTAGCGAGTTAACAACGTTCTCAACGTTGACTGCACCTGACAGCGAAAATTCTTCTGCACCAACAACTGCGATTGGAGCAGCTGTTTCAACATTACGGCGCGCAATACGCGAACCAGTAACAATGATCGCTTCACCTTCGGTTGCAGCTTCTTCAGCAGCGACGGTTTCAGCATCTTGTGCGTGCGCTGGAGCAGCAATCATGGCGCCTGCCATGAAAGTACCGGTCAGCAACGTAGCTTTATTCAAACGGTTGGACATTCCAATCCCCTTAGAAAACGGTCACCACCACGATGGCCGTATAAATGTCATACAATATCGAGACTATCCTCGAATATGCGCCCCTTAGGCCAAGCGCCCCCCTTACTGCAATGCAGCACGAATGACGCTGACACGTATATGAGCAACTGTGGCATTCCTGTTACAGTTGGTAACACTGGCCATTTGTGCCAGCTATGGTTTCGAACACCCAAAAGGATTTCTCGATGCGCACGCCTTATAGAACCACAGCAATAGTCGCGCTTTTTGCGGTTGGCTCCCCCCTAGTGGCCCAGAATGCCCCTTCTGATAGCAGCGGCGACGCGGATTATGTTGACCGGCTTAAATCGTGTCAGACCATTGCCGAGGACGCCGCCCGATTGGCCTGCTTTGACAGCGCAGTAGGCTCCATTGTGACCGCGACCGATAGCGGCGAGCTGCAAATTCTGGACGAGAAGGATGTGGAGCAAACGCGCCGCAATCTGTTCGGTTTGTCGCTGCCGAAGCTCAAGATTTTTGGTGATAGTGAGGATGATAGCAAAGAGGCAAAAAAGAAACGCGAACTGCTGGAAACCACAATAACCAGCGTTCACTATTCAAAGCCGACCGAAATCTTTTTTGTCACTACCGAAGGCGCGACTTGGCGGATTTCGAACGTTCCTAGCCGCCTTAGGACAGTCAAAGTCGGTCAAACGGTAGTGCTTAAGCGGGCCGCAATGGGCAGTTTCTTTATCCGGATTAACGGGCAAACGGGGGTAAAGGGACGCCGCGTTCGGTGAGACGTAACTGTTTGCAGTTCCTCAGATAGCAAAAGGGCCCGCCGAAATGGCGAGCCCTTTTTCGTTTTGTCTGATTTAGTTGCTTCTTACAATCCGTCTGGACCGCAATCATTCGCCAAGAAATCTAGCATCTTAGTATAAAGCGTTTTCTGATGGTTGAACATCAGATTGTTGTGATCAACGCCTTTCAAGGTGAGGAACTGGCCGAAATTGCTCTTTCCAGCACGCTCCATCGCTTTCTTGTAATCCTTCAAATGGTAATAGCGAACGCGTGAGTCCACATCACCGTGTGCAACCAAAATTGGGATATTTGTCTTGGCCACATCCTCAATCGGATTGATGCCGATCATACCGCGGCGCTTACCCCAATCGTCCAATGCCTTCGGCGAACCTGGACCGCTGCGTGCTTTGTAAGATTTGGCAGGATCAGACACGCCAGCCATCGTAATTGCACACTGATATATCTGGTCTTCCCGTTGTGATGCAACAAATGCTGCATAACCGCCATAAGACCATCCATAAAAAGCGACACGATCTGGATCTGCCAAGCCTTGCTCAATCAGATATTTGGCGCCGTCATCCTTATCATCCTGCATAGCGAGGCCATGCTCACCGTAACCAGCATCAAAGTGCGACTTACCCCAACCTGTAGAAATGCGGTTTTGCGGATACAGAACCATGTAGCCATTATTTGCCAACATTTGACCAATTTCATTATAACCTTGGACCGCGTTGACGTGCGGGCCACCATGGTGCTGCACAACCAGCGGGAACGGTCCTTCGCCCTTGGGTATAGTCACATAGCCAGGGATCATCCGGCCATCACGCGCTTTATAACGGATGTATTTAACGTCAGAGAGTTGTGATGGATTGACCAGAGGGTTCCGGCTGCCGAGCTTGGCCATCTTTCCGTTTTGAACAAGCCAATATGAACCGGGATCCTTTGGACCGGAATTTTGCACCACCATGGTGTTTCCGTCACGTGAACGGCTGGAGATACCGAGCTGATGCGCATTTGGTATCTGTTTCTCCAGCGCTTCATGAAGAGCTTTTTCTTCTTCGTCGAACCAGTGACGTTCACGCTTGGCGCCCGGATACGTAGCGGCGACGATCTTATCATTGCCGGGAATTGAGTGCGACACAACGCCCATTACATCGGAATTTTCATTCTGGAAAAGCTTCTTCCCGAACTGACCCGTGCGAAAGTCGAATTCCCACAGGGCGGCTTTGTCTTCGCCGTTGCGGTTGTCGACAATGTACCCAACGTTTGGATCCTCAGAGCTAAACCCGCGAAGGCCCTGAAACCCACCAAGAACTCGGTAAAGGTTTTCATGGTCATCAAGGTCATATTCCTCGCCAAATTGCTTCCATGACCCTTCATTAGGGCGGCGGAAGTAATAGCGCAGCTTCTTAGTCGCGTTGTCGTAACCTTCTGCGTAGCGGGGGTAACCGTCGCTATCAAAAGCAAGGTTCGAATATTTCTCATTGCCCTTAATAACCAAGCTTTTGCTACCGCTGTTAAGGTCAAATTTGTAAAAAGAACGCGGGCGGAACGCTGCAAACGGATCCTTACCCGTAGGGTCAGGAATCGCATTGCCTGAGCCGATCAGAATTTTGTTCGGCTCTTTGGGAAGAGTCCCTTCAATACCGAAGTTGCCATCGACCGTGCTGAACTTGTTTTTCTCAAGGTTATAAAAATATGCCTTAAAGCTTCGGTGGTTCTGCTCTGGGCGTGTGACCCGTTTCCGCACTTCCTGCCAAGCTGAGCCAAAAATGTGGTTATCACTCACCCAACTCGCTGAGATAATTTCCATTGGGTCGGCGGCAAGCCGGCGCAGCGGCTTAGACAGATCATCAGTCTTATAGACTTCAAGAACATAATTACCTTCGCGGCTCTCAACCTTGTGGACCAGCAAGTGCTTACCATCAGGCGACACCTGAACAGCGTTCACAACGTTGCGCAAAGCCCAGACGTCCACGGGAACGGTTTGGCTCGGCTGTGCAGTTACAGATGAAAAGGTGAGGCCTAATGTTGATGCGCCAAGGAATGCGGCTGCAAGGGGAGTTTTCAATAGTTTCATGTTTCAACTCTCTTAAGAATTGCGAATGGTTTGTATAAAACCAAAAAAGCGGCCCCATCGCAATAGGATGGAACCGCTTTTTTGTTAGTCGATCATGTATGAACGCAATTAGAACGCATATTGAATCGATGCGAAGAATTCGCGCCCATCATAGTCATATCCGGCACCAAGTGCTGTGTTTGCAATTGATAGCACCTCACTGTTGTCAACCTGAGGTGGCGCAGTGTTGAAGATGTTATCTACACCCAGAATAACCGTCATATTGTCATCACGGTAACGCAGTGAAACTGTGTGCAAGAATTGCTCATCAGCAAAGCCTACATCGCGGCAATACACACCGTCACCAGCTACGACGCCATCAGGGACGCCAGCTGCATCACGCGAACCGCCACCCAAGCAAGTGTTGCTTGCTCCAACAAAGTTGCCGTCAGGATCAAAGCCGAACACGTCAGAGAATGGATCGATGTTGTCTTCGTCTTGCTCAACAGCGCCAGTGTAGCGCGTTGTCCAAGACAAACGCCATTCGTCCAGTTCCGCACGGAAAATTGCACGGCCAGTCCATTTTGGAAGGCTGAATTCACCTGCATCTTCATCGAATGTTTCATTGCCATCGTCGCCAATGAAGAGATTGCTTCGCTCAATCAGATGATTGGCGGTCACATTCACCCCAAAGTCGACCAGAGATCCGAATACGTTAACTTCTTTGCCAAAGTCGGCGTTGAAATCCATTCCCCGAACGCTTTCTTGGTTCAAGTTAATGAAGCCAGCAAAGATGTCTGAAACCAGTTGGGTTCCTTGTCCGGATACGGTGATACGGTCACAGAAAGTGCTCCGCTGGCCATCTTCGCGGGCATAGCAGTCATTGATGATGAACTGCGCACTTGGCGAGATGATCGAGTCTTTCAGCTTGATATCGTAATAGTTGAAACCGAGGCTTACATCGAAACCGTCACCGAAAGTCTCTTCGAAGGCGGCACCCGCTGTAATAGAGCGCGATGTCTCTGGATCGATATCCAAGCTACCACCGCGAGCAACTTCTACGCTGCTGAACTGCGTTGGAGCCAACGCAGTTCCTGTGGTTGGATCGATTTGAAGACCCGCGGTCGTGGGGTCGCGACCTTCACGCACACAGTTATCAAGGATGAACTGATCGCGTGTTTCCAAGGTAGCATCATAGCTGCTGGTTGCCGTGTTGAACGCCGCATCTGGAACAGCACATGGGTCAAACAGAGTGTTAAAGCCCGTTTGCGAACCAAGGAAGTTTTCACGCAAGTTAGGTGCACGGAACGATGTACCATAGCTCATTTTCAAGAGCAGCGACTCAATCGGACGCCAACCGGCTTTGATTGAATACGTTGCGTTGGTTCCGTAGAATTCCTCGTCAGTGATCCGGCCAGAAAGGTTCAGGGTCAACTCCTGAACCCAAGGCTTGCCCGCTTCTAGAGGGATATCAATTTCACCAAAGGCTTCTTTGATTTCCTTGCTGCCGCTTGCGCCACTATCAGCGAAGAAGCCGAAGAACAGGCCGTTTGAAGCAACTGAGTTTGCGATCGATTCGATCTTATCTTTGCGATACTCGAAGCCGAACACAGCCCCGACGGGTCCAGCAGGCAATTCAAACAAATCACCAGTGACAAACGCGTTAAAAACGAGCTGTTCGTAATTTGTAACGAATGACCTATCACCAAATACGTAATCGCGCTCTGCTTGAGTGGCGAAATCACCAATGCCGACACCAAGAACACTTGGCGCAAACAGGTTCACCGGAACACATCCCTGCGTAAGGTCAGCCAAAGCCGCATTCGGATTGGACAATGCCGACGCATCACAAGGTGCAATCGCAGGTAGCCCGCCAGTTACCTGAGCGATGAATGAGTTACCAATGGTTTGACCAGAGATGTAATCGTCTGCAATGCCGTCGCCATTGTTATCAATCACGCCATCGCCATCGAAGTCCATGGTTGGATCAATGCCGAGAGCAAAGGCAAGCTTGTCTTCGCGAATACCGCGGACATTTGAAGTACCTTCAGCCCGCGAATATACACCGGCTACATCGAAGGTCCAGCTGGAGCCAATGAAGGGCAAGTCACCCCGGACACCCAAAACGCCGCGATACTGGTCTTGCTTTACGTCTGTATTGTTCCGGTCACCTTGGATCGCGAAAACTGGGCGAACAGAAATTGGACCAAACCCAAACAAACCAGAGCCTGGCAATGCAGCTTCCGTATCCGAACGGCAATCAATACCGCTTACGGCAGTATTACACGGGTTGAATTGGTTATTATCCGGCACTTGCGGGAAAATCTGAGCGAAGAACTCATTATCTGCAGTAATTTTCGAGCTACTGAAATTTGCCTCAAAGTAAGGCGTAATGTTCATATCGCCGTCAAAGGTATACTCGCCATAAGCCATTACGTTGAACAGCTTTTGCTTACTCAAGAATGTTTGATCCTGATTGATACCGTTTAGGTTTTGATCATTCAAGAAATCGACATCACGAATGCCGTCACCGTTCGAATCAACCGGACTTCCGGCGAAGAACGATTCATTGAAGTTTGGAATACCCGTGTTGCTATTGCCTTGCTGATAATAGACCGAACCCAAATTGGTGAATGGGATAATGATCCGCCCATTAAAGCCGTCTTGGATAGCTTCAGACGCCGATGTCGTAATCAACCCGTTCGAATCGGCCAAAGCATTGGCTTGCTGGTCAATACCAAGGCGGCGGATTTCGCCGTCCTGGGTGATTTCCAATTGGGTAGTCGAACCGCGGAAGAAATCCCGGTCGCGAACGCGGACTTGATCACGGAAATCATACTCAGCACCGATGCCAAAGAATGCGCGGTCAGTATTGAAGCCCCAAGCACCGCTGATTGTGTAATCTTCACCAGCGCCGTCAGGGTTAATTTCGCCGCGAGCGAACAATTCAGGGCCGTCAAAATCTTTCCGAAGAATGACGTTACCAACACCGGCAACAGCATCTGATCCGTAAACTGATGACGCACCATCAAGAAGCAGGTCGTAACGGTCGATCAATGAGCCTGGCAGAAGGTTAATCGAAGGAACTGTTGGAGCACCCTCAACGCCAGCAGGCGCGAGGCGGCGGCCATTCAGAAGAAGCAATGTTCTGTCAGCGCCAAGACCGCGCAAGTTCAATGTCGCTGAACCCGGCCCGTTATCAAGTACGAAGCCTTGGAAGGTAGCGTCAATCTGCTGGCCAGAAGCACTTTCTGAACGTTGCAAAATTTGCGACGGATCAAATGCACCGCTTTCGCGTGATTGCTCTGTCGACAGAACCTGAAGCGGTGAAATAGATGTGTATGTATCACGCTTAATCCGCGAACCCGTAACGGTGATGGCACCGCCGGCTGGGGCAGCTGTTTCACCATCTTCGGTGATATCAACCTGCTCTTCTTCTTCCTCTTCTGCAGGTTGCTCAGCGTCTTGCGCCAAAACTGGTGCAGATACGATCATCGCGATCGCCGAAGCGGAAAATGCGAGACCTTTGGTAGGCGTATTGTACAATTTCTTCATGATTACTCCAGTCATGATCATAGACTTTTAAGGCCCAACCCTGATTCGCTCTCAGATGATGCGATTTCCCCCCGCAAGCATTGAAAACTAAAGATTTTTCACGGATTGAGCCCCAATCCCTGTCATGTGGTCTGCAATAGCCCCTATCAGGAGTCAAAGCGCAGCATGTTAATCTGCGCGACATGTTTGGAATATGTTGCCTGAATCACACAAAACCCAAGGTGGTTGTTCATTTATTGCGCGCAGCGACAGGCTGACGAACTAAAAATCCTGCCGCATTGGCAGTCTGGAAAAACAGATCCTCAACACATGTGAATGACGCCAAGCTTTGACAGCTTAAGCAGCTTCCATGCTGAGCTCACCATCGCCCTCATCCACTTTCAAAGTGGTTCCATCAGGCACTTTTCCTTCTAGCAGCATCTCTGCCAGCGGATCCTGAAGATAACGCTGCACCGCACGCTTCAATGGCCGCGCGCCGTAAACAGGGTCATACCCAACCCGCCCAAGCCAGCGCAAAGCAGCCTCTGTCAGATCAAGCGTAATCTTGCGGTCATCGAGCAATTTCTGCACACGCTTCACTTGAATTTCCACGATCGGCGCCATGTGCTCCATCGCAAGGCGGTGGAACAGAATGATCTCATCCAACCGGTTGAGGAACTCTGGCCGGAAATGCCCGCGCACCACATCCATCACTTGCGGCTCAACGTCTGCAACCTTTTGATCATCGTCCATATTGGCGAGGAACTGGCTGCCAAGATTTGATGTCAGAATTATCAGCGTATTTGAAAAATCAACGACGCGCCCTTGCCCATCGGTCAAACGGCCATCATCCAGCACTTGCAGCAACACGTTGAAGACATCCGTGTGCGCTTTTTCTACCTCATCAAACAGCACAACTTGATACGGCCGGCGGCGCACGCTTTCGGTCAAGACGCCCCCCTCATCATAACCGACATAGCCCGGAGGCGCACCGATCAACCGCGCGACCGAATGCTTCTCCATAAATTCCGACATATCGATACGCACCATTGCGCTATCATCATCGAACAGAAATTCGGCCAAAGCCTTAGTCAGTTCGGTTTTGCCGACGCCTGTGGGGCCAAGGAACAGAAAACTGCCAAGCGGGCGGCCCGGGTCTTGCAAACCAGCACGAGCGCGGCGAACAGCTTTGGATACAGCTTCGATAGGTTGCCTCTGGCCAATTACCCGCTTGCCAAGCAATTCTTCCATTTCGAGCAGTTTTTCACGCTCGCCTTCCATCATGCGTTCCATCGGGATGCCAGTCCAGCGAGCGACGACGCTGGCAATGTCTTCCTCGGTCACTTCTTCGCGCAGCATGGCATTTTCAGTTAGGCTTTCGGCCTCTGCGATTTGCTTTTCCAGCTCGGGGATTGTGCCATAGGACAGCTCACCAGCTCGGGCGAGATCACCTTCACGCTCTGCCTGTTCCAATTCCAGCCGCGCTGCATCGAGCTGTTCTTTTAGCTCAGCCTCTGCATTGATTTTATCGCGTTCATTCTGCCAGCGCGTGGTCAGCTCAGTGCTTTCCTGCTCAAGCTCGGATAGCTCTTTGCGCAGAGCCACCAGCCGATCTTTCGATGCAGCGTCATCTTCCTTTGCCAGCGCCGACTCTTCGATTTTGAGCTGCACAATGCGGCGATCAAGCTCGTCAATCTCTTCAGGCTTACTTTCTACTTCCATACGGATGCGCGATGCGGCCTCATCCATCAGGTCGATGGCTTTATCGGGCAAAAAGCGGTTCTGAATGTAGCGATTGGAAAGCTGGGCCGATGCCACCAGAGCATTGTCAGTAATCCGCACTCCGTGGTGCAGTTCATACTTCTCTTTCAGCCCGCGCAGGATCGAAACCGTATCCTCAACACTCGGCTCATCGATATAGACCGATTGGAAACGCCGCTGCAGCGCGGGGTCCTTCTCGACATATTTCTGATATTCATCGAGTGTGGTCGCGCCAATGCAGTGCAACTCGCCGCGCGACAAAGCAGGCTTGAGCAAGTTCGAGGCATCCATTGACCCTTCAGAAGCGCCAGCCCCAATAAGAGTGTGCATTTCATCAATAAACAGGATGATTTGCCCGTCTGCGCCCTTCACCTCGTCGAGAACGCTCTTTAGCCGTTCTTCAAACTCACCTCGATATTTCGCGCCCGCAATCAGCGCGCCCATATCAAGGCTCATCAAAGTGCGCCCTTTCAAGCTTTCCGGCACATCGCCATTGGCGATCCGTAATGCCAGCCCTTCGGCAATCGCGGTCTTACCCGTGCCTGGCTCACCGATCAGCGCAGGATTGTTTTTTGTGCGGCGCGAGAGAATTTGGATCGTGCGGCGGATTTCTTCATCACGGCCAATCACTGGATCCAGCTTACCGTCGCGCGCAGCTTGGGTCAGATCGCGGGCAAATTTCTCCATCGCATCATAAGTGTCTTCGGCGGAGGCACTGTCCGCTTTGCGCCCGCCGCGAAGCTGCGTAATCGCTTCTTCCAAAGTTTTCGGATCGATACCGCCAGCTTTCAGCGATTGGCCGGCAGCTGTTGTGGTCGCGAGGGAAAGCGCAACCAAAAGGCGTTCGACCGTGACAAAGCTATCGCCGGATTTTTCAGCAATCGTCTCTGCGTGGTCGAGAACTCGCACAACATCATTGTCGAGACCCGGAGTTTGTTGCGCACCGCCGCCCGAAACGGCCGGAATCTTATCCAAATCCGCATCAATACCTTCAACCACACGCGCCGGATCACCGCCCGCTCGGGTAATCAGTCCAGCACACATGCCCTCTTCATCTTCGAGCAGCGCCTTGGCTAAATGCGAAGGCGTAATGCGCTGATGGTTCATCCGGATCGCAACGGTTTGTGCGCTTTGCAGAAACCCTTTTGAACGGTCGGTAAACTTTTCGAGGTTCATATGTCCCTATCCCTTGATACCCCGCAAAGCGGAGGTGTGTTACTCATATAGGTAGGTTCGAATTGCCGCTTAGCAAGAGCCTTATTCAGGCTTCCAGCTGCGCGCCATTTCATCAAGCAGCATTACACCAAAACCCCGCGCACCCTTTGGGATGAGCGGCGTATTCTTTTCGATGCGGTCGACCGGCGCCATATCAATATGCACCCACGGCAAGTCTTCAGGAACAAAGAACTCGATGAAATGCGCGCCAGAACTTGCACCGGGAGCGACACCGCTATTGCGAACATCGGCCAATTCAGTCGTGCGCACAGCCTTTCGGTATGCGGGATGCAAAGGAAGCCGCCACAGCCCTTCACCCGTCTTTTCAGATGCGGTGAGCGCGGCATTGGCATAAGCATCCTTACGCGCAAACAATGCGGCATACTCAGGGCCGAGCGCGCGGCCAGCAGAACCCGTTAGCGTGGCAATATCGATCATGGCTGACGGCTTCTTATTAGCGACAGTGTATTCAATCGCATCGGACAGCACCAAGCGCCCTTCTGCATCGGTTGAGAATATCTCGATTGTTTTGCCAGACATTGTGCGCACCACATCGCCGGGACGCTGAGCGTTTGCGCCGGGCATATTTTCAGCCAGCGCCGCTGTCGCCACGACATGCACGGGCGCACGCGATTTGGCGAGGGATAGGATCGCGCCGGTTACAGCGGCCGCGCCGGACATATCGCCCTTCATCTCCCACATGCCGGAATTGCCCTTGATCGAGATGCCGCCTGTATCGAAAGTGATGCCTTTGCCCATTAGCGATAAAGGCGGTCCGCCAGCGCCTTTATACGTAATCAGCATCAAGCGAGCGCCGCGCGGGCTACCCTGCCCCACGCCGGCAAGTGCGCCCATATTCAGGCGGCGCATGTCGGCTTGATCAAGCACTTCGATCGTAACACCCGGCACGCCTTTGAACTTAGCCTTTGTGCGTTCAATAAAGCTTTCAGGATAGATCACGGATGCAGGCTCCATGATCAGATCGCGGGCGAATTTTACGCCTTCTGCCAAATGCGCATATTGATCATTATAAAGCGCACGGGCCGCGGCAAGATCACCGGCCTTGCCAACAATAGTGAGCTTGTCTGTCGGCAAGGGCTTGCGATTGGTTTTGTATTTATCAAAACGATACTGACCCAGCGATGCGCCCAGCGCCACATCCGCCATTTCGCGCGCGCCCGGTACACCCATAATTGTCACCGGGCCTTTATGCTTGCTCATTGCTTGCGCAATACGTCCGCCGACCTTGCGCCAATCGGTTGGCTTGCTGTCATCCTTAGGAGAAGCACCAAACAGAACGATTTTTGAATCGGCAGCCAAACCATTGGATGCGGTAAAACTCTGTCCTTCATTGCCCTCAAACCCTTCGCGTTTCAGCATAGCCGGTGCAATTGCACTCACCGAACGCGCTCCGGTCAAGTCATCACTCATCACCACTTGAGCTATTGCTGTCGGGTCGAAATCGTCTGACTTGGCAGGAAGCTGAGCAGAAAAAACAATCGGACGTTCCGCAGAATTGCCTTGCGTAGCAGGCGCGACACCTGATCCGACAACAGCCTGCGCAGCCGCCGCCTGAGGCGCTCCGATAGCCAAAGCAGAAGCAAGCGAAAGCAGCAGAATTTTCTTAGGAGAAGTCATAATGGCAAAGGCCCCTTTACAGCGTAATGGTTGACGTTCAGCGCCGCCAACCGCAGAACCGCAACAAAGCAGGACACGGGCGGCAAAACAAGCCAAGATAAATGTACGCCGCCCATGATCGCCAATGGAAGAGGATTTGCTGGTGGCACAATCGCCGATAAAACAGTCATGGTTTGCGCGCGCGGGTTGGGCCATTCTCGCCCTGATCATCTTCACATTTATTGCACTGGCGACATGGGAACCATTCTTTGCAAAAGAAAGCGATGATCCGCGCGGTTGGGACACATATAACGCAGAGATCATCCGCGATGAATTTGGCGTGCCGCATATCTATGGCAAGCGTGATGCTGACGTCGCTTTCGGTGTCGCCATCGCTCATTCAGAAGATGATTTCTTCACTCTGCAAGATACCGCCGCCATGGCGAAAGGACGTTATGGAGCCATCGCGGGTGAGGAAGGCGCAAAGCTGGATTACGCATACCATTTGCTTGATGCGCGCGGCACTGCGGACCGGCACTATGCGAACCTGCCCGATGACACGCGGGCTTTGTTTGAAGCCTATGCGACCGGCATCAACCAATATGCGCACGAACATCCTGAAGAGGTAAAGCTGGCCAACCTCTTCCCGATCAGCGGGATCGATGTGGCAACCGGATTTGCGCTGCGTCAACCGTTTTTCTTCGGACTTGGTAATGTGATCGGACCATTGGTGGAAGGCGGAGAATTACGCCGCGAATTTGGCCCAGATATTCCGGGTTTCCCAAGGGACACCGCTAAGCCAAAGCCAGCTGCGGAAGGTGCCGAAGCGGAAGAGCTTACCGCCAAATCGCTAAACTTCCCGCTTCCTTGGGGTGAAACTGCTGCACTGTCAGGCTCTAACGCTTGGGCCATAGCGCCAGAGAAATCGGGCGACGGCGTTACCCGCCTTGTCTCTAACGCTCACCAGCCATGGCGCGGCGGGGTCGCGTGGTATGAGCTATCCGTTGAGAGTGAGGAAGGCTGGCACTTTACCGGCGCAAATTTCCCCGGCTCTCCATTCCCGTTCATCGGGCATAACCGCCACCTCGGCTGGACGAACACAGTCAACCGCCCTGACATGGTCGATATTTACGAGCTTGAAATGGACGATGCTGGCGAGCGGTATAGGCTCGATGATCAATGGCTCGATTTGGAAGAGAAAACGGTCATTCTGCCGGTAAAGATGGGACCGATCACCCTGCCCGTGCCGCAGACCGTCTATCGCAGCGCCCATGGCCCCGTGATCAAAAACGATAAAGGCGTGTTTGCTTTCCGCTATGGCGGGATCGACAACATAGATCAGCTTGATGCCTATTACCGGATCAACAAATCCAAAACATTGGAGGAATGGCAGGCGCAAGTCGCGCGGATGGATATTCCCAGCACCAATTTCATCTATGCTGATGAAGCGGGCAACATTGGCTATGTCTATAATGCGGCAATCCCTGATCGGCCCGAATTGGACGAAGCGCGCGTCAATTGGCGCGGTATCTTGCCCGGCAATCGCAGCGACCTAATTTGGGAAGGCGCGGTGGATTACTCCGAAATTCCTAAGCTGTTCAATCCTGCTAGCGGATGGCTCTATAATGCCAACAACGAACCTTATACAGCAGCGGGCGCTGGCAGCGATCTGGACCCCAATGATTTCTCACCGGTGCTTGGCGTTGAGCTAAAACAGACCAATCGTTCGCGCCGCACGTATAAACTCTTGACCGAAGCAGATGTTATTGACCGCGCTGAATTGGACCGGATCAAATATGACACGGTTTACGAACGCGAAGGTTACGTCGCAGACTTGTGGGAGGCGGTGAACAATTTTGACCCTGACGGTGATGAAGAGCTAGCAGCGGCGCGCGACTTGCTGCTCACATGGGATTTCAACGCCGACAATAAAAGCACCGCAGATGCTCTTGCGCTGCTGATGATCCGCGATTTTATGTCGGCGGAATATCAGAATAAGAATGCGGGCGAGCTTCCCGATGTGGCCGACCAGCTGGCCAAGCATACAGCGCATCTCAAACGCCACTTTGGCCGGATTGACCCGCCGATGTCTGACCTGCTCCGCCTTCGCCAAGGCACGAGCACAAAATATGCCGTTGATCTGCCGCTTGACGGTGGTTCCGACACTTTACGCGCTTCGACCACTTGGCGGTATGAAGATGATGGCCGCATTTCCGTTGTCCATGGCGACAGCTTCATCCAATTCGTCGAATGGGAACCGGGCAAACGTGTGCGATCTGAAAGTATCTCACCATTCGGAACAGCGGTCACTCGTCCAAACAGCCCGCATTACACCGATCAGGCGCAATTGTTTGTCGATCATAAGCTCAAACCATCCTATTTCTGGCGCGATGATGTACTGAAAGCGTCAAAAAGGCGTTATGTGGTTGAGTCTTACTGACACCAGTGTAAATGCTTTGCCCGTGGGAATTCACTGGCCGATGCTGTTTTAGCGCCGGCTCAAACTCGAAACTTCAATGAGGAGAATATAAATGTCAGTAGGCGGATCATACGATTGCGTAACTAAGAGCCCAATGGGCGACCAAAAAGGCACCTTCACTGTCGAAGACGCTGGTGATGGCACTTTCACTGGTTCGATGGTTGGCGGCACCGGTTCAATGGATGTCGAAGAAGGCAAAGTCGACGGCAACACGCTGACTTGGAAAATGAACATGACCGTTCCAATGCCAATGACTTTGGAATGCGAAGCAACCATCGACGGCGACACGTTGACAGGCAACGTCAACGCAGGCGCATTTGGCGCAATGCCACTCACCGGCACGAAAGCTGGATAAACCGCGTTTGCCGGTTTCATGGCCTCAATTACTGAGGCAAACAAAAGGCCCCGCAGCATCATCGCTACGGGGCCTTTTTGTAAGCTAAGACGTCTAGCGTACCATTTTCTGGTAGCGCTTACTTCTTCTTCGCAGCAGCCTTTTTGGCTGGAGCCTTTTTGGCTGGAGCCTTTTTAGCCGCTGTCTTCTTGGCTGGTTTTGCAGCCACTGGCGCAGCCTTCATCGGGTATTTCTTAGCGTGGCCTTTATCGTCGCCCTTGGCGAGAAGCTTGGCTTGCTTAACCCATTCATCGCGGTCGATGCGGCCTTTGATCTTAAGATAACCATCGACCTCTTTCACATCAGCTTTCTTCCAGTCCGCAATCTGGTCAAAACGTTTTACACCAAGTGACTGGCACAAATCGTTGAGCTTTGGACCGATACCTTTGATCCGGGTCAGGTCGTCTGCCTTACCAACCGCAACAGCGATTTTGGGCTTACCGGCAGCGGTTTGCACTTTTGCCTTAGGCTTAGCCGCTGCCTTTGGTTTGGCTGCTGCTTTTGCTTTAGGCTTGGCCACAGCTTTGGCTTTCGGCGCCGCCTTTGGCTTAGGTGCAGGCTTTGGTTTCGGCGCTGGCTTAGGTTTCACGGCGTCAACCGCTGCATCCTTGGTTGCAGAAGCGGTATCAACAGCCGCATTCTTAGCACTTGTCGCCGCTGCGACTGCACCGGTTCCCAGAGCCGCTGCTCCGCCAAGCGCTGCACTGCCAACACCTTTGCCGGCATCAACCGCGCCGCCAGCGACATCGCCAACCGCACCAACTGTGCCTTTGGCTGCATCGCTTACGCCGCCAACTGCGCCGGAAGCCATATCGCCCATATCGCCAGCAGCTTCGCTAACAACATCAGTAAGCCGGCCCCAAATCCACCAACCGGTGAGGAAGCCAATGACCAAAGCGGCGATGAAAACGAGTGGATTTTCACCAATCAAACTAAACATATTCTTGCTCCCCTATCCGATCAACTGCGGCCCCAGATCAACCAGGCAAGGCCCAGTCCGATCAGGAACACTGCCATGATGAGGATCCAACTTTCAGCTAGTAGCGCCATCTTATTCGCCCCCCTCTTCTGAAGCGGGTGCCGCAGCGCCCGAACTTAATGTGAATTCAATCCGGCGATTGTCTGCGTTGGCGCCAGCGCCTTCGACTTTGGGTTGGCTAGAGCCAAACCCTTTCGCCGTAACACGTCCAGCTTCAACGCCGCGTTCTGTCAAAGCTGCCGCAACAACATCTGCGCGTTCTTGGCTGAGGATTTGATTGACCTCTGCACTGCCAGTGGCGTCAGTGTGGCCGCCAACGGCAACAGTCATGCCGTCACATGCGGAAAGCGTCTTCGCCAAACTATCGACCAATCCAATCGAGTCTTCGCCCATAAAGGCGCTGCCCGAACGGAAGTTGATTGTCTTGCCTTCCATGATGCCATCAATGTCGGACTGACAATTGGCAACCGCTTCTTCGCTTGCGCCTTCACCAGAACCAGCTCCATCAGCCGGAGCATCCGCATCACCTTCCCAAGTGATGTGATCAATGTTCTTAGCCGCGAGAGCCGCTTCGATTTCCTTGCGTTTCTCTGGGTCATTGACCCCGCTCAAAGTCGCGCCGCGCGTTAGCGGATTGCGTTTCCAAGCCATGGCCACGCCCTCAAAGCCGCCTTCTGACAAAGCTGCTTTGCCGTCAGCTTCCAGTCCGTCGATATACTTTTCGCCATTGAGGTGATTGTTACCCCAAGCCAGCAGCGATGCTCCAGCGGCACCGATTAAAAATTTTGCGAATCCCGTCATGATTCTCCCCTTCCGTATTGGAGGGAAATACGCAGGCAGAGAGGCTTACGTAAAGCAAAAAAATGTGACTATTCAGAGTTGTGCCAAGCTAAGACGCGCTCGCAAGCCTTCGACAGGCCATCAACCAAGCTTACCCTTAAGCAATTCATTGACGACTTGCGGGTTTGCTTTGCCCTGCATCGCTTTCATGGTCTGGCCCACAAAGAAGCCAAACAATTTATCCTTACCGCCTTTATATTGCTCAACCTTGTCAGCATTATTGGCAAGGATATCGTCAATCGCTGTTTCAATCGCGCCAGTGTCTGACACTTGTTTGAGCCCCTCGGCCTCAGCAATTTCTGCAGGCGCGCGGCCTGTCTTCAGAACGATTTCGTAAATTGCTTTGGCTTGAGGCCCGCTGATCTCACCTGCGTCTTGCATTTGCAAAATCGCAGCTTGCGCCTCAGCAGTGGCATATTCCAAATTCGCTTCATCACCGATGCTTTTCACGACGCCCGGCGCGATAGACATGGACCAGTTACAGACCATGGTTGCAACTTTAGCTTCGGGCTTGCCGAGTTGTTTAGCCACCGCGCCAAGCAGAGTTTCGAACCGCGCGAAGGTTTCCACCTCTGCGGTCAAAGTGGCCGCATTGTAATCGCTCAAACCAAGGTCATTGATATAGCGAAGCCGTTTGGCATCGGGCAGTTCGGGAAGGCTTGCTCGGCATGCCTCAAGGAAGTCATCCTCCAAATTCACCGGTAGCAAATCAGGATCGGGGAAGTAGCGATAATCATGCGCGTCTTCTTTGCTGCGCATGGTCCGCGTGGTTCCGGTCGCAACATCGAAAAGCCGTGTTTCCTGATCCACGCTGCCGCCGCTTTCGATCAGATCGACCTGACGCGCGGCTTCATATTCGATCACTTGCATCACGAAGCGTACAGAGTTCACGTTCTTTGTCTCGGTCCGCGTGCCCAGCTCATCGCCCGGCTTGCGCACAGACACATTCACATCAGCGCGCATCGAGCCTTCTTCCATATTGCCATCGCAGCTGCCGACATAGCGCAAGATGCTGCGCAATTTGCGCACATACGCGCCCGCCTCTGCCGGTGATCGCATATCGGGATCAGACACAATCTCCATCAGCGCAACACCGCTGCGGTTCAAATCAACGTAAGACATGGTCGGGTGCTGATCATGCATCAGCTTGCCCGCATCCTGTTCAACGTGGATGCGTTCAATCCCAAGCACTTTATCCTCTGGAATGCCGGCCTTTTCATCCTTCTCAATCGTTAGCTGCCCTTTGCCCACAATCGGGTGGTAAAGCTGCGAGATTTGATAGCCCTGCGGCAAATCAGCGTAGAAATAATTCTTGCGATCGAAGCGGCTATATTTGTTGATCTGCGCTTCGATTGCCATGCCTGTGCGCACAGCCTGCCGGATGCATTCTTTATTCGGAACAGGAAGCATGCCGGGCATCGCTGCATCAACAAGGCTCACTTGACTGTTTGGCTCCGCACCAAAGGTCGTGTCAGCGCCGGAAAACAGTTTGGATTTGGAGGTGACTTGCGCGTGAACTTCTAGGCCGATTACGACCTCCCATTCACCGGTGGCACCTTGGACGCGATATGTTGATTCAGTCATGGGAGAAGAGATAGTGCGATGTGACCGCGCTGAAAAGAGCAGATTTGCCTATTCCGCTGTGCGTAGAACGAAATATCCCTGATCGCCTTTGTTTGCAGCGTTCAAAGCCTCAGCCTCGCGGTCAAACGCTGCGATTTGTTCAGGTGTGAATGGCAGCGAGTTTTGCGCTCCGCTTTCATCATACATCGCAATATCGTTTGCATAAGCATGGCTCCATGCGAGCGACCAACCGAGCGTATCATTGCCGCTTCTCTCGCATGTCAAACCGGCGCGCTGCGCCATATCGAGGAATGCTTGCGCGCTGAACAGATAAAGGTGCCGCGGTGCATCAATCTGTGCCCAATTCACGCCGAACTCCGCCCAAATGTCCGGTTGGAACAAGGGCACACGAATATAGATCGCTCCGCCGGGATTGAGCCGATCACGCGCCGCTGCCAGCAATGCTGCCGGATCGGGAACATGCTCCAAAGAATGGTGCATGGTGATGCAATCATATCGCCCATCGTGCTGCGCCAAATCGCCGGAATGCAGCACTATGCCGTCTGCCTGCTTGCCTGCTTTATCGTTAGGGAGGAACAGGTCGATACCTGTGAGATTGGTAAAGCCCAAACGCGCCATCGCTTGCAGCCGCGCACCCTCTCCGCAGCCTACGTCTAAGACTGCAGAATCGCGCCGCAACCCGGCGACATGCGCTGTCCAAGGTTCTGCCCCGCGCCGGATTTTGTCGAGTAAACCACCATTGCTTGGGTAAGCATTGGGCCGGCCAATCATCCCGCCCGCCACCATGCGTTTTAATGCGACTTTCCAACCAGCCTCTCCGCGTGATTGGTTGAAAGAGTAATAGGAATTGCCCGCATAATATTGCGCCAAGTCACCCGGAATTTCGGCAATTTGCAGCGTCGAGCAATCCTCGCACAGCACATAGTCGAAGGCTTCGCGCGTGCCGAACATCATCTCGCGCGGGCGATAGATTTCACTGCCAAGGCTACCGGCGCAGATCCGGCAGCTCACCCGATCAATCCTTATTGATCCGCTTGGCAGGAACGGCATCCTCGCGGTGATCCGCTGCATCGCCGTCAAGCGTTTTGCCCGTATCGCTATCGAAACGCGCTTCGCCATGAGACGCTGTGCGCGATACGAACATTGCAACACCCACTACCGCGACTAACGACACCAGCAGGATGAACATGAAAATCATGCCCACCACTTCTCCGCGCGGGCGGTAAATCCGGCGCGTTCTTCAATCGCGAGGCCTGCGTTCATAACGCCTTGTTCGTCAAAGGCTGGACCGACCAATTGCAGACCCAGCGGAAGCCCTTCTGAATTCACTCCGCAAGGCACGCTCATCGCAGGCAATCCGGCAAGCGATGCTGGAACGGCAAACACATCGTTCAAATACATGCCGATGGGATCGTCGTCCTTTTCACCCAAACCAAAACTGGCAGAGGGCGTTGTCGGCGCAAGGATGACATCGCATTCTTCCCAAGCCTTTGCGAAATCTTGGCTGACAAGCGTACGGATTTTCTGCGCCTGATTGTAATAGGCATCGTAAAAACCTGCGCTCAGCACATATGTACCGATCAGAATGCGGCGCTTTACCTCATCACCAAATCCGGCAGCGCGGGTTTCTGCATACATATCTTGAAGGCCAGCGCCATCTGGCAGGTCGCGCAATCCGTAACGCACGCCGTCATAACGCGCGAGGTTGGAAGATGCCTCAGCAGGCGCGATAATGTAATAAGCGGGCAGCGCATATTTGGTGTGCGGCAGGCTGATATCGACGATTTCAGCGCCAGCATCGCGCAGCCAAACTTTGCCCTGCTCCCAGCTTTTCTCAATATCGGCATCCATACCGTCCATGCGGTATTCGCGCGGAATTCCGACTTTTTTACCGGACAGATCGCTGGACAATGCCGCTTCCCAATCGGGCACAGGCATATCGAGCGAGGTGGAATCTTTCGGATCAAATCCCGCCATTGCGCCCAGCATAATCGCGCAATCGGTCACGTCGCGTGCCATTGGCCCTGCTTGGTCAAGGCTGGATGCAAATGCGACAACGCCCCAGCGTGAACAGCGTCCGTAAGTTGGCTTTACGCCAGTAATGCCAGTGAAAGCGGCTGGCTGGCGGATCGAACCGCCCGTGTCTGTGCCAGTCGCCGCTGGCGCAAGCCGCGCAGAAACGGCTGTTGATGAACCACCCGAAGAACCGCCGGGGCTCATCGGAGTGTTCGACCCATCGGGCCGCCTCCATGGCGATGTCACATTGCCGAAATAGCTCGTCTCATTGGAAGAACCCATGGCAAACTGATCAAGGTTCAGCTTACCCAGCATGCCTGCACCCGCCGCCCAAAGATTGGACGAAACGGTGCTTTCATATTCGGGCGTGAAGCCCTCTAAGATATGCGACGCTGCCGTGGTCTGCACGCCTTTAGTGGCGAACAAATCCTTCATCCCAATCGGCACGCCGCCCATTGCGCCAAGCTTTTCGCCAGCGGCCCGTTTTGCATCAATCGCGTCCGCCGTTGTCAAAGCATGATCGGGCGTTGCGACGATAAAAGCGTTGAGATCGGATGCGGCGGCGACATTGGCGTTGAAACCCTCCGCCACTTCGCGCGCGGTGAAATCGCCGCCAGCCACGCCGTCGCGGATCGCCTTGATGCCCAGTTCGGTCAGTTCGCTGCTCATTATTCGATTACTTTCGGCACGCCGTAAAAGCCGTGCTCTGCCGCTGGCGCATTGGCCAGCACATCATCGCGCCGTCTGCCGCCGGTTTTGGCATCAGCGTTCACTTCGTCTTCGCGCAGACGCAAAGCATTGGGAATGACAGCCGTCATCGGTTCAACGTTCGATGTGTCAACTTCGCCCAATTGCTCAACCCAATCGATGATCTGGTTGAGTTCCGGCGCCATCCGGTCGAGCTCTTCATCGCTCATCTTGATTCGCGCAAGCGAGGCGATTTTGGCCACGGTCGCTCTGTCGATAGACATGTCTTCTAACCCTTTTGAGAGAGGATTGTGTTTACTGGCCCGGAGGGGGTCCGGCGGGAGGTGCGCCAGCGGGACCGCCAGGTGCGCCGCCTTCACCGCCCTGTTGGGCCTGCATCAATTGCTGAAACTCAGCGACTTTCGCTTGGAAATCGTCTTCAGACATAAAGTCATAAATTTCGATATCAAAAATCAGATCACCAGCCGGTGCGCCATCGGCAGGTTCATCGCCATATGCTTTCTCAGACGGGATGAAGAGTTTGTACGTCCCGCCCTTTTGCATCTGTACAACGCCTTCTTGAAAGCCGGGGAGCATCTGGCCAAGCGGCAGCGGCGTACCCTTTGGGAAAATCCCAGGGATCGGCAATGGCACGTCTTGGCTTTCGTCGAACACTTCATCGGTCGTCGCTGAAGTGCCCTTATATTTTAAGAACACCACATCGCTCACCGTGGGGTTCGGCCCTGTGCCAGCAGTTAGCGTTTCGACAGAAACACCTTTCGGCATAGCGGCATAGGCAACGCCCGCACCGATCAGGATAGCGATGATCACGCCGATCCACAATTTGGTGAGAGAGCCCTTGGCAATCGGCTGAATAGGAACGCGGGTGACTTCGGTCATAAATGCAAATCCTGCAAATGGGTGCGCGCCAAAAATGTGGCAATTAAAAACCAAAAAGGCGCGGCATTGGTTACCGCGCCCTGATGGCTTATCATGATGCTGTGTTCAAGCGCAAAAAGCTTGAAAAACCCGCTTACTTAACCGTCGCGTTCCATACGCTTACGGTCCATCTTGCGGGCGCGGCGAACAGCAGCAGCTTTTTCACGAGCGCGCTTTTCACTTGGCTTTTCGTAATGACGACGCAATTTCATTTCGCGATAAACACCCTCGCGCTGCAGCTTTTTCTTAAGCGCGCGTAGGGCTTGATCAACATTGTTATCGCGAACCATGATTTGCATAAATTCTAATACCTTACTTCGATAAAGCGCTGGCCGAAATCCAGCTTTACCCCGCGACCGCGCGGAATATAGCGCCTTGCAAAATTCAACAAAAAAGGGCCGAATCCGCGAAGGATCGGCTCAATCAAGAGCGCAATTAGCGCGCAGCGGCGATTTTGGCAAGAGGTAAGACGCGCAATTGACGATCATTCTCTAGCCAGCATCCATCGCTGCGGTTAAGAGGCGCACATGTCTACCCTATCCCCCCTCATGGCCACGGTTAACGTCGCAATCGGCGGCGCTATCGGTGCTTCCGCGCGTTATCTGCTGGGCCGCACGCTGACCGCATGGTTCGGTCCTTCCAATATGGCCGCTTTCCCATGGGCGACGATGATCACCAATGTCATCGGCTGTCTTTTCATGGGCGTTTTGTTTGGCTGGCTGGCCCGCGATGGCAATAGTTCAGAACAAGCGCGCCTGCTGATCGGTGTTGGCCTATTGGGCGGCTTCACGACATTTTCAGCCTTTGGCTTAGAAATGATGCTGCTGATTGAGCGCGGGCAAGCGATGACCGGATTGCTATACGCATTGATTTCGGTTTTGGCGGGCCTTGTGTCGATCTATCTCGGCCTAATCATCATGAGGCTGGCGGCATGAGCGAAGATGCTCCCCAAAACCCATCGAAAGATGTGCGCCAGTTTACCGTGTCCGAAGATGATGCGGGCATTCGCCTTGACCGCTGGTTCAAACGCAATTTGCTGCAAATCGGCTTTGCCACAATCTCTCGCTGGGCCCGTACCGGCCAAATCCGCGTCGATGGAAAACGTGCCAAGCCAGAAGACCGCTTGGAAGAAGGGCAAGTTCTGCGCGTCCCGCCCGGCGGCGAAAACACCAAGCGCGGCCCGAAAAAGCCGCGTGAACTGACAGAGGCTGAATTGGCAGAAACACGCGCCATGGTGATGAAGGAAACGCCGTCTGCAATCGTGCTCAACAAACCGCCCGGCCTTGCGACCCAAGGGGGCAGCAAAACGCATAAGCATGTCGACGGTCTTCTTGATGCTTTCGTGCCATTAGAAGGCGAGCCAAATGCTGGCATTCGTCCTCGCCTAGTTCACCGATTGGACAAAGACACCTCCGGCGTATTGCTGATCGCGCGTACTCCGGGTGCAGCGGCGAGCTATTCCAAACGCTTTTCTAGCCGCTCTGCCCGCAAAGTCTATTGGGCGCTAATCGTTGGCGTTCCCGAAGTTTTCGAAGGCACGATTGACGCCCCGCTTGCCAAACAACCTGGCACTGGCGGCGAGAAAATGCATGTCGATCACGAAGAAGGCCAAAGCGCAAAGACGCGTTACCGCGTGGTCGAACGCGCGGGCAATTCCGCTGCATGGGTGGAGCTGGAACCGCTGACCGGACGCACACACCAATTGCGCGCGCATATGGCAGCCATCGGCCATCCGATTGTGGGCGACGGCAAATATGGCGGGCAGGACGCTTTCCTTACCGGCAGTGTCAGCCGCAAAATGCACCTTCACGCGCGCAGGTTGGTTATCTCGCAACCGGGCGAACGGTCAGGCAAGCTGGATATCACCGCGCCATTGCCAGAGCATTTTGAACAAACGATGCAGCACATGGGCTTCAACACCGAAGTCAGCAATGCTGATCCGCTGATCGTTGCTCCGCCCGAACGCAGCCGCGCAGAGAAAAAGCAAGCGGCGCGCAAATTTGCGAAACAATACCGGAAAGACCGCCGCGGAGAACGGCGCACACGTACCGCTGGCACGCGCGGCAATACTGGTGGTGATCCGGTTGGTCGGCGCAAAAAGCCTAACAAACGTTCCGGAAAGCCCAACGGCAAACCGGCCGGTAAGCGTAAGTGACACGCTTTGCCGTCTTTGATTGCGATGGCACGCTGGTCGATGGGCAGGCCGATGTCTGCGACACGATGGAGGAAGCGTTCAAATCGCGCGGCTTTACCCGGCCCGACCGCAATGAAGTGCGCCGCTTAGTCGGATTAAGCCTGCCGATTGCGATTGCTCAGCTTCTGCCCAATGCGGACGACGATGAATGCGCTGGTCTGGTGGAACGTTACAAGGAATTATTCCGCGCGCGGCGTACTTCTGGCCAACTTCACGAACCACTCTATTCCGGCATGGCAGAACTGCTTGCGCAATTGCACAGCGACGGCTGGTTGCTGGCGGTGGCGACAGGCAAGTCGCAGCGAGGCTTAGAAGCCTGCCTTGAAACGCACGGGATCACCGAACTGTTTTGCTCGCTGCAAACGGCAGACGGCCACCCATCCAAACCGCATCCCGCCATGTTAGAGGCTGCTCTTTTTGAAAGCGGTGCGGCTGCAAAAGACGCTGTGATGATCGGCGATACCAGCTTCGATATGGAGATGGGACGCGCAGCAGGCGTTCACGCCATCGGCGTTGAATGGGGCTATCACACGAAAGATGATTTGCGCAACACGGGCGCGGCGAATGTTGCGCGCAATATAGTGCATTTGGGCGAGATTTTGGCAAAATTTGGTGAAGCACGCGCATGAATGATGAAGCCACCGCCAAACGCCGGTTTATGATGCTGAATCTGCTGCGTTTTGCCAGTATCGGTCTGGTCATGCTGGGCATTGCGATCACATATGATGCTGTATCCCTTCCCAAGGCATTGGGCATACCCTTTGCATTTGGCGGGATGGCGGGCTTTTTCTTCGGCCCCAAATTTCTCGTCCGGAACTGGAAAACCCCTGAGGATGCGAATGGGGACGGGGCCGAATGAAGCGCTTCTATAAAGACGTGACCGTCCGGCAGGCAGAGGGCGGCTGGCAGCTTGCGCTGGATGGACGCGCGCTGAAAACACAAGGCAGGCGGCAACAGATCGCACCTTCTCGCGCGCTTGCCGATGCGCTGGCAACAGAATGGGATGCGCAGGGCGAAGAGCTTGATCCCGCTAGCTTCACATACCGCGATCTAACCGATTATGCGCTAGATATTGTCGCTGCTGACCCCGCAGCAATGGTGGAAACCTTGGTCAAATATGCCGAGACCGATACGCTTTGCTATCGCGCTGAACCGGAGGATGCATTATTTGCGCGGCAACAGTCAGAGTGGGAACCGATCCTAACCAGTGTCGAGGCGCGCGAAGGCGTTCGCTTCACCCGCGTGTCCGGCATCATGCATCAGGCGCAGCCGGATACGACATTGGCAAAGCTGCGTACTGCTTTGCAATCCTATGATCCGTTTGCTCTGGCTGGATTGCAAACATTGTCATCTCTCGCGACCAGTTTCTGCATTGGGATGGAGGCGCTGCAAACTGGCGCTGATCCAGCACACCTGTGGCAAGCTGCCAATTTAGAAGAGCTTTGGCAAGAAGAGCTTTGGGGCAAAGATGAAGAAGCGCGCGAGCGGCGCGCCATCCGCGAAGCTGAGTTTATGAACGCGTTTGAATGGACGAAATTGGCGCGGGCTTAAGAATTAAGAGTTCGTCAGAACTAGGAGTTCGTTTCAACCCAAGCCGTCACTTCTTTTGCCAGATCATTCGCGGCGCTATTCATCGCAAAACCAACGGCATTCGCTTCTGCAGGAACACCGTCAACGCTTTGGCTGAACCGCCGCGTGATGACCGTATCATCACCCGTACGCATCACTGCATCATAGCGCAAAACGACCGCAGATTGCGCGGCATTATAGCCAAATTCACGTAGAGTGCCCGAAAGCCTGCTGCCCGCAGCCACACCGATTGTGTCGCCATCCAAAACGGTTCGGCCCGTGCGTGTGCGGATTGTTTCAGCAAGCAATCGGCGGAACAGCCGTGCAGGTTTTTCAACCCATACTGCGTCTTGTAAATAAGCGATGCTGGTGTCGTTCACCCGAACAGGCAGGCGCAAAACGTCGATTTCCGCAGGCACTTCTGGCTCGGCAACGATCAGGGTTTGCGCCGCCGAAACGCTGCGTGTTTCGCCCGTGGGCGCTTGCAAATCAGCCGTCAAATTAAGCAGGCTGGGCGGCGGCTCTTCGCCAAAGCTAACGCAACCGGAAAGCAGCGCTGCCATGCCTAGCGCGCTGGCTGAACGAAAAGAGAAAAACTGTCGTAGCATCGCTAGTTCCATCCTCATGGCTCATAATCCGGCAAAGGTTGCCCTTCGACCAAGGAGCCAATCCCTTGGTTCTCAAGCCGCTCTGTTACCTTGCGCAGGGCTTTGCTGGTGGCGCGCAAATCTTCCAATGTGGCGTCCACTTCGGGCAAAGTCTTTTCATTCAAAGTCCGCGCAGCAGGCCGTGCATCATCCAAAGTCTTGGTCAAAGCCTCAGCCGTTTTGGAAAGCTGATCCGCCGTGGTCGCCGCGCTCGCCATAGTTTCGCGCAATTCAGCGGAAAGCGCCGGACCCTCTTCATTCATGATCGCATCGGTCGTGCCCATGACCTGCTCAAACGCATCCAGCGCACCGCCAGCTTCTGCCAATGTCCGTTCAAGCTCAGCCAAAGTCGAGCTGATCTGCGGAGAAGTCGTGGCAAGGTTTTTGGTCAGCTCATTGGCATTGCCAGTTAACGCATTGGTGTTGCGCAAAATCGCCGTAATCTCAGTCTGATTATTCTCGTCCAGAACCTGCGTCAGCCGTTCGGTTAGGGTCGCCAGACGTTCAAGCAGGACAGGCGCATTCGCAACAATCTCGCCAAAGCCGCCGCTTCCCGGCGGGATCACCGGCTTGCCATCTGGGCAAGCGGTGGTGTCACAAGTGATCGCAGGCGCTCCCTTAACAGCTCCATCAAGCAGAATTGTGGAGACACCTGTAAAGCTCGCCTGAACAGTTGCAGTGGTGCCAACCAAAACCGGCACTTCTTCATTCACGCGGATACGCACGCGGACAAATTCGGGGTCCTGCTCCCACAGGACGATCTGATTAACCTGGCCAACCGGCACGCCAGAGAAAGAGACCTGGCTGCCGCGCGCTAGCCCATCAACCGACTGCTTAAACAGAATGTCATATTCGTTCTGAGTGCCCTCACCCAGCCGCGCGAGCCAGACGACAAACGCGGCCAATCCTGCCAGCAATAGCAGCGTGACAAGGCCGACCCAGACGTGATTTGCGCGCGTTTCCATTGCGTTTACCTAATTCCCTGTCTTGGGCATTTTGTCCATGGCTTAGCGATCATTTGCCACCACCGCGTCCGTTTTTGCGAGACTGGCTAGCCTGTGCAGCCCGTCCCCGAGGCCCATTGAAATATTCATCGATCCACGGATGGTCCGTTTCCAGCAATTCAGGGATCGTGCCAACCGCAATCACTTGTTTATCCGCCAGCACAGCCACGCGGTCGCAAATCTCATAAAGCGTATCAAGATCATGCGTGATAAGAAACACTGTCAGGCCAAGCGTTTCCTTCAATTCGCGCGTCAGCCGGTCAAACGCCGCGGCGCCAATAGGATCAAGGCCGGCTGTCGGCTCATCCAGAAACAGCAGTTCCGGATCGAGAGCGAGCGCGCGCGCCAACCCTGCTCGTTTGCGCATACCGCCCGAGAGCTCGCTGGGATATTTGCTAGCCGCTTCTTCGGGCAGGCCCGACAGGATAACCTTATACCGCGCAATTTCTTCGCGCATCTGGGTCGAAAGTTCGGGGTAGAATTGCTTGAGCGGAACTTCGACATTTTCGCCGACGGTCAGCGTTGAAAACAGCGCGCCGCCTTGGAACAACACGCCCCACCGATTGCGCACACCAATCTCTTCATCGGGCCTTGCCTGCGTAATGGAACGACCAAAAACTTCAATATCGCCAGCGCTGGGCGTCTGCAGCCCGATTATGCTGCGCATCAGCACCGATTTACCCGTTCCCGATCCGCCCACCACGCCAAGGATCTCTCCGCGATTGACGTTGAGCGACAGATTTTCATGGACGGTCTGATCACCAAAGCGGTTTTCCAGCCCTTCTACCACGATGGGGTGATCCCCGCGGAAACGCTCGTGAACTTTCGGCTCGCGCTGACGTGGGTTTTGATCGAGCATTTGGTCAACAAGCTGATCGACAAGCGGCTTTTCGTTATTGTCAGTCATAACGCCGCCCCTAGCCCCAGCCGATTTCGGTAAAGAACACGGCGAAAAACGCGTCCAAAACAATCACAGCAAATATCGCAGAGACCACAGCAAAGGTCGTGCGTTTGCCAACCTCTTCTGAATTTCCGCGCACTTGCATGCCGTGATAACAGCCAGCCAGCGCGATGATCAGGCCAAATATTGGCGCTTTGATTAGGCCCACCCATAGGTCGAATGTCGGCACCACTTCTTTGACGCGTTCTAAGAATGTCCAAAACGGAATGCCCAACAGCATATCGCCGACAACCGCGCCGCCGATGATCGCCATAACCGAGGCGTAAAAGCCCAATAGCGGCATCATCAAAACGGCGGATAGGATACGCGGTACAATCAATGCCTCTGTCGGAGAGATACCGATGGTGCGCATCGCATCCACTTCTTCGGTTAGCTTCATAGTGCCTATCTGTGCGGCAAAGGCGCTGCCCGAACGGCCAGCGACCATGATCGCCGTCATCAATACACCAAGCTCGCGCAGAGTGATCCGTCCGACCAGATTGATCGTTAGCGTTTCTGCGCCAAATTGCGCCAATTGCACCGCGCCCTGCTGAGCAATCACAATCCCGATCAGAAAGCTCATCAGACCGATAATTGGCAATGCGTCTACGCCGACCAATTCCATCTGCCGCACCAATGCCCGCATCCGAAACCGGCCCGGATGACGAACGACCGAGGCAAAAGAAGAAATGACCTGACCCAAAAAGCCGACAACGCTCAAAACGCCAATAGCCGCTCTGGTTACCCAATTGCCGACATCTTCTGGTACGCGCGACCAAATGGGCCGGTCCGGCGGGACCATATCAGCCTCATTACCCGCATCGACAACCGCATCGATTAGTCGCTGCGCTCGTTCAGACGTGCCGATAATGCGGGCCTGATGTTCTTCAGCAATCCGGCAGGCTGTCCAGGCGCCTACTGTGTCAATCTCAGTGACATCGGATAAATCAATCGCCGCAATCGGACCTTCGATCCGGCGCAACGCATCATCGACATCGCCAATCGAAGAAACACGGTAAGGGCCAGACAATGCGAGAATGCCCTCTCCCTCTGATCCTTCGAGGATAGCAAAATCGGCAAACTCGCTCATAGGCGAAAGGATATGCGGCCAAATTTCATGCTTAACAAGTCAGCAGCGCGGGTTTTGGGCCATTTGTATGCGTTTGTGACCAATTGCAGTGCAATGAAGCGTTGCGCGGGAACAACCGCAATGGCAGGGAAAAACCATGACCGACACACTACCCACCACTTTTGATCCCGCCGATATAGAGGCGCGCTGGTATTCCCATTGGGAAGAGAACGGCCTGTTCCGGCCTGAACGCCCGAATGCAGAACCCTACACTATCGTGAACCCTCCGCCGAATGTCACCGGCTCGCTTCACATTGGCCATGCGCTCGACAACACATTGCAAGATATTGTCATCCGTTATGAACGCCTGCGCGGTAAGGATGCTTTGTGGGTCGTCGGCACAGACCACGCAGGTATCGCCACCCAAATGGTGGTTGAGCGCCAGCTGGAGGAGCGGCAAGATAAGCGCACGAATTACAGCCGCGACGATTTCGTTGAGAAAGTTTGGGAGTGGAAAGAGGAAAGCGGCGGAACCATCACTCGCCAGCTGCGCCGCCTTGGCTGTTCGATGGATTGGAGCCGCGAACAGTTCACAATGGATGAGCATTTCACCGATGCCGTCCTTAAAACGTTCGTCGATCTATACAATGACGGGTTGATTTACCGCGACAAACGGCTGGTCAATTGGGACCCGAAACTAAAGACTGCGATTTCCGATCTTGAGGTGGAAACGCAGGATATCAAAGGCAGTTTCTGGCACTTTAAGTATCCGCTGGAAGACGGCGTAACACTTGCCGATGGCCGCGATTATATCGAAGTTGCGACCACGCGCCCTGAGACAATGCTCGCCGATATGGCAGTGGCTGTGCATCCGAGCGACGAACGCTACGCCAGCGTAGTGGGCAAGCATGTTGTCCTGCCGATTACAGGCCGCAAGGTTCCGATTGTGGAGGATGAGCACGCCGATCCAGAGCTTGGGTCGGGCGCGGTTAAGATCACGCCGGGGCATGATTTCAACGATTTCGAAGTCGGTAAGCGCGCAGGAATGCTAGCTGGCGATATGCTCAACATGCTGGATGGTGAAGGCAATGTTTGCCAAACGTCCGACGCGCTGGTTCCCGATGAGTTTATCGGCCTACACCGGTTCAAACGCGACAAAATTGATGGCGCGCGCGAATTGGTGATTGAACGGCTGAAGGAGGCTGAACTCCTCATCCCGCACATCACCAAAACGAAAAAGGGTGAAGAGTTAGAACTTGACGCCGAGCCGCGCACCATCGCGACACCTTTCGGGGATCGCGGCGGCGTGGTGATTGAGCCATGGCTGACCGATCAATGGTATGTCGATGCGGAAAAACTCGCGGCGAAACCGATCGAACAAGTGAAATCCGGCGAGATTGAAATCATTCCAGAAACTTGGGAGAAAACCTTCTTCAACTGGATGGAGAACATTCAGCCATGGTGCGTTTCGCGCCAGCTATGGTGGGGGCACCGGATACCGGCTTGGTTCGATGAAAACGGTGAAGTTTTTGTCGCGCTAACCGAGGAAGAGGCACAAGCAAAAGCGGGCGCTGGCGTCGCGCTGACACAAGACCCAGACGTTCTCGACACATGGTTCTCTAGCGCGCTGTGGCCGTTTGCCACTCTCGGCTGGCCCAATGATACCGACCTTGTGCAAAAGCACTTCCCCAACAATCTGCTCGTCTCCGGCTTTGACATTCTGTTTTTCTGGGATGCGCGGATGATGATGATGGGCCAGTACAATATGGGCCGCGCCCCATGGCCCAAGCTCTATTTGCACGGATTGGTGCGCGCAGCAGACGGCGCGAAAATGTCCAAATCGAAAGGCAATGTCGTCGATCCGCTTGGCCTGATTGATGAATATGGCGCGGATGCTCTGCGGTTCTTTATGGCAGCGATGGAAAGCCAAGGGCGCGACATCAAAATGGATGATGAGCGGGTCAAAGGATACCGCAATTTCGCGACCAAGCTTTGGAATGCAACGCGTTTCTGCCAGTCCAATGGCATTGGCGCGAGCAGCACTTTGGCCGCTCCAACCGCCAAACTGGCCGCGAACCAATGGATCATTGGCGAAGTTCAACAAACAGTTGAAGAACTCGACAAAGCAATGGCTGATCTGCGCTTCGATGCGGCGGCAAACACGGTCTATCAATTCACTTGGAGCCGGTTCTGCGATTGGTATTTGGAACTGATCAAGCCTGTATTTGCTGAAGGTGCTTCAGAAACCGCAGCTACCGAAACACGCGAAGTTGCCGGTTGGGCGCTCGATCAAATCCTCGTCATGCTCCACCCATTCATGCCCTTCATAACGGAGGAGCTATGGCACGCACAGGGAGACTTGGCAGGCACAAGCCGCGCCGAATATCCGATCATCACTGCCAAATGGCCCGACCCGCGCGCCAGCGTTGCCAAGCCTGCGACCGATGCGATTGATTGGGTGATTGAACTCACCAGCAATGTGCGCAGTGCCAAGAATGAACTGGGCATTCCGCCCGGCACGAAATTGGCAGCATTCCTGCCAAGCGCCTCTGCCATTGCGGCCAGCACAATCGAGCGCAGCAGCGCGGCGATTGAGCGGCTGGCGCGGCTAACGCCTGTCACGCTTAGCGAAGCACCAGACGGCCCCGCGATGCAGATCACCGCGGGCGAAGATGTGTTCATCATCCCGCTGGAAGGCATCATCGATATCGCTGAGGAAAAAGCCCGCCTGACCAAAGCTTTGGAAGCGGCATCGAAAGAAGCCAAGAGCTTGGAAGGGCGGCTTGGCAATGCAAACTTTGTTGAACGTGCCAAGCCGGAAGCGGTTGAAAAAGCCAAAGCCGATTTTGCGCACCATTCCGCCGAAGCAGAGCGTTTAAAAGCGGCGCTGGAACGACTGGGATAAAATGGCGAAACTTGTTCTCGCCACTGATGATACGGGCGGGCCGGAGATCTTCGCCAGCCTCCAAGGCGAAGGGCCATCGGCAGGAATGCCCGTTGCATTCATGCGCCTGTCGCGCTGCAATCTCGCCTGCACATGGTGCGATACGGCCTACACTTGGAGGTTCGATGAGACCCGCTCGCACCGCGACGGTGTGATTTTCGACCGAAAAGCCAATCAAGTGACCATGGATGTGAAAGAGGTCGCGCAAGCCATCCTAACGCTTGGCCAAAACCGTCTTGTGATTACTGGCGGAGAGCCATTGCTGCAAAGCGCCGCCCTTGCCGATTTGCTTGCTTTGCTGCCGGATATGCAAATCGAGATTGAGACAAATGGCACGGTCAAAGCCAATTCTCACGTCGATATTCGCGTCGATCAATACAACGTCAGCCCCAAACTCGCGCATTCGGGCAATCCGGCAGAACTGGCTCTGATCGAAGAACGGCTGATCAGCTATGCCAGCGACCCACGCGCCTACTTCAAATTTGTGATCCAAACGCCTGATGATGTGGACGAGGTACTGGCCTTAAATACGTGCTATCGCTTCAAAAAAGGGCATGTGTTCCTAATGCCCGAAGGGACGGATAGCGCAGGCCTGCGCAGGCGCGAAGAATGGCTCGCACCCCTGTGCTTAGAGCATGGTTTCAGAATGTCGGACCGGCTGCATATCCATCTTTATGGAGATGCACGCGGGACGTGATGCGTTTTGCGCTGACGCCTCCGCGTCAGCATCCTCGGCGCTAATCCTCGCTACGCTTCGGGCACCTGCGGACGGCCAGTCCGCCTTGCGGCGCTGCGCGCCGTTGTGGCGCATGCAAATTGCTTGGAATGGCTCGAAGCCAATCGGCTTCGCAAGGGCGCACGCCCGCCCGAGCTTATGCGAGGATAGCCAAGTGAACGGACGCGAACGCCGGCGCTTGAGGCTAACCTTGACTCCGCCAACGTTGAACAACGCGGGACACAGTCTCTTCTTCACCGCCCGATGAACTCCACAGTTCAACAAAGCTTGGATCTTCTGATGCTGGACGCTTGTTTTCATCCAGATTGTCAAAGGACACGCGGATCGGAATGGCCACACCCTCGCCGCAAATAATGCATTCACGGTTACGAAGCGCAGGGATCGCATCTAGGAAACCGCGCGCACCCTCTGGCATGGCGGAGCGCACAAATTCTTGGTCGCGGTCATTGTTGAGGCGCATCGAGATGATCGTACCGCATTGCGATAGAACGCCCTCGGCCAAATCTGATGGACGCTGCGTAATCAGACCAAGGCTGATGCCGTATTTCCGGCCCTCTTTCGCGATCCGGCCAAGGATGCGGCCCACAGACGAGCCGTCTTCATTCGCGGAATTGGGCACGTAGCGGTGCGCCTCTTCGCAAACGAGCAGAACAGGACGCGTCTTTTCCTCGCGGCCCCAAATCGCAAAGTCGAACACAAGGCGGCTGAGAACGGCGACCACGGTCGATGTAATGTCAGACGGAACGCCCGACACATCGATGATCGAAATTGGCTTGCCCTCGCCCGGCATACGGAAAACCTTGGCGATAAAGTCCGCCATGGAATCGCCAACCAACATGCCAGAGAACATGAATTGGTAGCGCGGGTCTTGCTTCATTTCTTCGAGCTTAGTCGAGATCCGCATGTAAGGCGCTGACGACGTCGCCTTATCCAGCTTACCCATTTCATCTTTGATCGCATTGGTCAGGTCAGACAGCAGGTAAGGAATTGGCGAATCCACCGTAATCTTGCCCATCACTTCGGCAAGCCGGTTCTTTGACCGCGCTCTGAGCAAACATTTGGCGAGAATATCGGCATCGACCTGACGTTCATTGCCGTCACTGGTCAAAAGCACTTCGCAATGCTCTTCGAAGTTCAGCAGCCAATAAGGCAGATCAAGGTTTGAAACGTCGAAAATCTTACCCGTATTGCGGAAAGCTGCCGAGTATTCACCGTGCGGATCGACCATTACGATATGGCCCTGCGGCGCAGCTTCACAAATCCGGTGAAGGATTAGCGCGGCGCTGGTCGATTTACCGGTACCGGTTGAACCAAGCAGCGCAAAGTGTTTGCCCAGCATCGCATCAATATACATGCCCGCGCGAATATCCTTAGTAGGATAGACTGTGCCGATAGTGATATTGTCGCGGCCATCGCTGGCGTAAATCTGTTCAAGGTCAGCCGTTGTCGCTGGGTAAACCATCGCGCCCGGTACTGGATAGCGGGTAACACCGCGACGGAAACCGTGGATGCGTCCGGTGAGTTTTTCTTCAGATCCCTCACCAAGGAAATCGATACTCGCAAGCACACCGCCGCCTGATTTGCGGTCTTTGCGCTGATCACGAACGCTAGCCAGCAACCAGTTGTTACCAACTTGAATTTTGATCTGGCTTCCGACTTGGCCAGCCAGAGCGACTGAAGGATCTAGGTCATCCATACATTCGGTAAGGCGCTGCATATCCAGCGCAATCTGCGAACCCGAACCGGCAATTTCCAGCACAACGCCGATCGGCAAACGTGCATTGTCCTGTTCGGACATGCTTGCTTCTGCGGCAGGTGCGCCGCCCTGTTGACCGTCAGCTTGCTGATTAGCCCCTTGTGAAGCGCCGTCGAAATTTTGATTGGCCATATCGCCCATGTGAAGACCCAAACCTGTGTTACTTCGGAAAAATCACAGCGTTTATAACGGGAACACAGTTAACAAGGCGTCAACGTTAAGCGGACTCGCGCCAAGTGTCTTTTCACTAAGAGAAAGAAGGGAAATGACCCCTTTTGCGCCTTATTCAAACCATGGAAAACAGCCGACCAGCAATCCAGCCCATGCCAATCGAAAGCAAAACAGCAATAATGCCGTAAGTCAGCGACCAATCTTGCGAAGCATCCTCTACAAAGCGCTCCATACCAACCTTACGCACATTCACATCGGCCACCGCAGATGCGATCACGCGGCCATCGCTTATGGCAAAGGTCTCGGCAGTGTATTTGCCGGTCGTGACGTTTGAAGGAAGCGCGATGCGGGCTTTATATAGCACCTGTTCGCTGACCTCTACACCGCGCATGTTCTCTTTATATAGGCCAAGACGTTCGCGCTGCTCCACCAGACCGGCGGCAAATCGGCGCTCTTTCTCTGGGTCGATCTGGCCTGATGGACTAAGCTGGATAAAGTCCGTGCCCAGTTCGTAAATCGCTGCGGTTCTATCATCGACAATTTCGGTCACAGGGCGCGAAGAAGCGACGGCAAAGAATGATGGCGCTGAACGGAAATCGGATGATGCGGCATTGATCCAGATCCCTGCAAAGCGTTCTTTCTCGCGCATACGGATCGCTGTCGCTGGCCCCTTAAGCACGACGACGATATCGTACTTCGCCCCTGCCCTGCGTCCGGCGGGGTCAAGGATCGCGCCAAACAATAGCAGCTGAGTGCCAGTGAAACCCTGGCGCACTTGCACTTCGCTTTGCGAAACCTCTGGCACTAGAATAGCATCGCGCTGACCCGATAACAGCAGAGCGGCGAGGATGAGAAACGCAATCCTCATAGCGGGGCCACGGTGAAAATCTCATCCGGCTGGACGCCCAATTGATACAGCATGCGCGCCGCTACGGCCAGAACAACAGCTGCCAGCACCAAACGCAATATCTCCGGCCGTGCCTTCATTGCGATTTGCGTACCGAATTGCGCGCCCAAAACCGATCCAAGCAGCAATAAGCCCGCCAGCACAATATCGACCGCTTTGGTGGTAAGCGAGTGCATCACCGTTGTTGCCATCGTCACGAACAGGATTTGGAAAAGCGATGTGCCAACCACCACATTGCCGCTCATGCCCAGAATATACAGCATAGCTGGCACCAGAATAAATCCGCCACCTACACCCATCAGCATGGTCAATACGCCCACGCCGACACCCAAGAACAAAGGCGCAAGCGGAGAGATATACAGCCCTGACCGGTAAAACCGCCAGCGCATCGGCATCGCTGCGATTACCGGATGATGGCGGCGTTTGCGCACTGGCTTTGCCGCGCTGGCTTTGGGCCGCAAAGCCTCCAGCCCTTCGCGCGCCATCAGCGCACCAATCGTGCCCAGCATGATCACGTAAAGAATGTTGATGACGACATCGATCTGGCCAACAGCTTGGAAAAACCGGAACAATAATGCGCCGAATATCGCGCCGATTACACCGCCGCCAACCATGACCATGCCGATCTTATAATCCACGCCATTGCGTTTATTATGGGCGAGCACGCCAGACACGCTTGCGCCTGTCACCTGCGTCGCAGCAGAGGCGGCAGCAACCGTTGGCGGAATGCCGTAAAAGATCAGCAGCGGTGTGGTTAGGAAACCTCCACCAACGCCGAACAGGCCAGACAGAACTCCCGTAACCGCGCCAAGCAGAACGATCCAAAGACCGTTTACTGAAAGATTTGCGATGGGGAGGTACACGTCCATGTGTTTGGCGTAGCCCAGCACGCCGAGGGTTTAAACCCGCACTTTCACGATTAGCGCAATCGCATCACATGTTTGTTCGAAATTCGGTCCAATTATGCCTCAAAACCGCGTGCTTAGCGTCAATGCAAGGCCAGAACCCGGCTCTGCATCACCTGCCACACGCTGCCGCCAATCCACCGATAGCCGTGCGGGTGTATCCGCGATCCGTGTTTCCAACCGCATGCTGGGGCCAATATCAAGACGCCGAGCGCCCTTTTGCGCGCCAGCAAATGCGGCTGCACCGATTTTGAATTTGGTATCTTTAGCGGCAGCAAGATCGAAACCGGCAACACCGCGCATGATGTGGAGCTGACCATCGGCAAACGGCGTTGCGCTGGCGCCGGTCACATAGCCCGCCTGACCGTAAACTTCAGCGTTCAAGCCAATCGGCAGTTTCACTGGCGGAATTTCGGTCGTGACAAAACCAGCCGCTCTGGCAGAGGTTTTCCCGCTGGCGTGCAGCGCCCTTGCCTCTGCATGGAGGCGCAGCGGCAAACCCTTAATTGGACGCGCTGAAAGGCCAGCTGCGATTTCCTGCTCAGTGTCACCTCGCAGCGACGAATACGCCCGAACATAAGCGCGCGGCCGCGTCGCGCTATTGGGCGATATTGCATAGCGCAGCACCGCCCCTGCTTGACTGACGCCGTAAGTCGGCAATCGGCCTGGCGCTCTTAATGCAGCGCCGGAACCTTCCCGCCAGAACGCCCACGCATCCAGCGACCATCGGTCAGCGCTGCTTTTGCTGGTGAGTGCAATGGGTGCAGATAGAGCGCCCTGCGCCGCGCTTTTTAGTTGGCCAGAGTCTTGAAAAGCGCTGCTGATAACCGCCGGTATCGGCAAATGTGCCATCGCGGCCATCCACAATAGCTGATGGGAAGCTGCCGATTGCAAAGCCGTGAATTGAGCCGGGCTAACGTTTTGCGATGCAGAAATGCGAGTGTTCGCCAAGAATGGACCAGCATTGGCTGGTTTTTGATCCGAGACTGCGAATTGCGACGATGTTTTGTGAACCGGTTTTGAGGATGGCAAAATCAGTGTCGTTATTGGGGTGAAACCATCCTGCCGCAAAGAACCGCTGTTCTGGATCAGAGCGAAGCCTTTTTCCGCCTGCACTTCTTCCAGCAGACCGCCTGTCATGACCTCAAAGGCACCCGGCAATGGAACCTCTGACAACATCGCGCGCGCACCAACCCAACTGGCGAGCACTATGCCGAGCAATACGAGCGGCTGTCCGCGAAATCGCTCTTTGCCCCCATCCGCATGCATTTCCTTAGGCCAGGAACTTTGTTTAAGACTTCCGATCTCATTCATGAAGAACGCCATCCTGCTGCTGATTTATCAGTCATGATGAGGCTTTCTTGATCAAGACTTGGCAAATCGGCAGGCAAGCGCGCTGGATGGTTGAAATGCGGGGTCTTTTCCCACTTCGCCTCTCCCCCGAACAATGACGCAATGTAGGCGGTAACCGCGCGGCGCCCCGCCATAATGGCGATGATATTGGCAACGGGCACGCGCATTACTGCTCGAAGCCCCTCTGCCCTGCCAAATTCGCGCGCAGTAAAGGCATAACGCATGATCAAACGCCATATGAATGCTGCAAGATTGGCCCACAAAAGCCATTGAAGTAGTGGTGAAATTTGCAACGGCTCAGCTTTGCCCATCAAGCTACCGCCCCAACTGATCGCGCTGAGTGCAAGCAACAAATAACCCGCGAGCAGCACCAAAGCTGAAAGCGGGCCGCGCCGATCGCGCAGGCGCATCCAAAGTTCCGCAGGCTTAATCGCTTCGCCCGAACGCCAGCCGAGCCGGTCCCACCCTTGGAATGCGATGCCGTGAAGCCAGCGGGTCTTTTGTTTGACGATATGATCAAGCCGAGACGGAAAAAAGGCGCGCGTCGCCACCAATTCTCCATTGCGGTGACGGCGCCGGATAAAGGTCGAATTTGCCTGAAACCGGCCAAGCCCCAGCCCCATCTCATAATCTTCCGTCAGAGCTTTTGCATTGAACGGGCCGCCACTGTCTGTTTGCGCCCCTCTCTCAGCAGCCATTGCGAATAATGCAGAACGGCGGATCGCGCAGCCGACCCCTGTCCCGGGAAGCGCGGCCCCCAATGCGCCGCGGAAGGTCATCGCCTTTGCATGGGATTCGGCGAACTCCTCGCAATAATGACTGCCCAGCCAGCGGCTGTCCTTTTGCGGCAAGGCAAGCACAGGCAATTGTACAAAATCTGCCCGCGTCACGCCCGCATCAAGCAGGGTCAAAGCGGCAGGATCGACCATGTCTTCTGCATCATGGAACACAACCATACGCGCCATCTGGCCGTTGCGCTGCTCATCAGCCTGCAACGCTGCATAGAGCCGGTTTAGGCAGTCCGCCTTTGTGCTTGGCCCCATACAATCATGGATTACGAGCCTTATCCGGCTGTCTCCACCAGATGCGGCCACAACCGCTTCAATCGTATCGGGATCATTGCGGTAGCAACCAATATAAAGCCGGAGGCGTTCTTGCGGCCAAGCCGCCAAAGTGTGCTTTATCGTGTCACCGATAACCAATGATTCGTTCCACGCGGCAATGAAAAGGGCCGCATCACCAGTTAGCGGCTTCCCTGCCCATTCGCCGGTTTCAATTTTTGGAGTGCATATCTTTCCTGTAAGGCGGAACCAGAACCAATACAGGTCAACCAAAAGATCATCTATTGATCCTATTAGAAAGAAAAATACTGCAAATATCAGGAGTTCTTTTTGCAAGAATGAAATCCAATTCCAGTATTAAATGTATTCTTCGGCCAAATTTATCACCAATACTTACTTTATACTTGTTAACTAGACGTAACATTCTTTCCTTGCAACCGGCGAGTTTATCAGAAAAAGAGGGGGTAATCATGACCCAGTCCAAACTCCCCCTTCGCTCTGTCTTTGCCCCCGTTCGCGCGCTGTTTGTCGGCGATGCTTCGGCTGGCATTCTGCTGATTCTGGTGGCTGCTGGCGCGATGCTAGCGGCAAACTCGGTGTTGGCACCCGCTTATGATCAGCTGATCAATGGAAAGTTTGGCTGGTATCCGCACGTGAAGCTCAGCTCGGTTCACTACATCATCAATGATGGGTTGATGGCGATCTTCTTCTTCGTGGTCGGACTAGAGATCAAGCGCGAGATTGTCTGTGGACAGCTGGCCGATGCAAAATCGCGGCGATTGCCTATGCTTGCGGCAGCAGCGGGCATGTTCGTGCCTGCGATCATCTATATTTCTGCGATTGCCATTGTTGGCGGAAACATTGCGAAATACGCGAATGGCTGGGCCATTCCGGCAGCAACCGACATAGCCTTTGCGATGGGCGTGCTGGGTATTTTGGGCAACCGTGTCCCGGGATCATTGCGCGTTTTCCTGCTCACCGTTGCGATTGTCGACGATATGGGCGCGGTCATGATTATCGCCCTGTTCTATACAGAGATCGAGAGCCTCACCTCATTCTTGATGTGGCTGGCGGCATCAGCGGCAGTTTTGGGCGCTATGGCCTATCTCAACTATAATCATGTGAGCCGGTTCTGGCCCTACATATTGCTGGCGCTTGTCTTATGGTGGTGCGTGCTGAACACAGGCGTTCATGCGACAATCGCGGGCGTTCTCGCCGCGCTGACCATTCCGATGCACCGCAAGGATGGCAATTCCATGCTCGAACGTTTGGAGCACGGCCTTGCCCCGTGGAGCGCATATTTGGTCGTGCCGGTCTTTGGCTTTGCCAACGCCGGTGTTTCCTTGTCCGGGATGACTTTCAAAAATCTACTTGATCCGCTGCCTTTGGCGATTGCTGCCGGTCTGGTGGTCGGTAAGCAATTGGGCATTTTTAGTGCGATCTGGATTTCGGAGAAAACCGGATTTGCTGCGCGGCCCGAACATGCCAGCTGGCAGGAAGTATGGGGGATTACGATCCTGTGCGGCATCGGTTTTACCATGTCGATATTCATTGGCGGGTTGGCTTTCCCCGGCGATCAATTCCTGATCGACGAGGCAAAGATCGGCATTTTGGTCGGCTCGGCAATCTCTGCAGTGCTTGGCTATGTGGTCCTGCGATTCTCAACCGAGCATCCTGAAAGCACCGCGCAGCTCGACAATATCGACGATTAAAACGGCTGCGTGATTAAAGGGCGGACCACCAGCCAACGGCATTGATTACCAGTCGCCGGTGTTTTCCATACTCGCCCACGGTTCTTGCGGGTCGAGAGAGCCGTCCTGCAATAGCTCAACCGAGATACCATCGGGCGACTTCACAAACGCCATATGCCCATCGCGCGGCGGACGGTTGATGGTCACACCTGCGTCCATCAAAGTCTGACAAGTCTCGTAAATATTCTCAACGCGGTAAGCGAGATGCCCGAAATTGCGGCCATTATCGTAAGTTTCGGCTGCGCTGCCGTCCTCTGGCGGCCAATTATAGGTGAGCTCAACCTCTGCAACATTTTCCTCTCCCGGCGCGGCGAGGAAGATAAGCGTGAAACGCCCTGCTTCCACTTCGAACCGGCGCACTTCTTCCAATCCGATCAGCTTAAAGAATGCGACGGTCGCATCAGGATCGGTGATGCGGATCATGGAATGGAGAAATTTGGTCACGTAGGTTTGCCTTTTGCCGCAGTTTGAGACGCGACCTTACAGCGCAAATTTGCAGGCTTCACAAGGGAAAGGGCACAGAAGCAATATTGCCCCTGCGCCCCTTTATGTTCCTCAAGCGAATGATAACTCCGCTTTGGTTAGCCGTATTAGATACTGGCGCTCAAAGTGAACACCACCGCATCATCGACAAAGTCGTAATTACCCGCAGGGATATCACCTTCTGCACCGGTATATTCAACCTTGGCGCTAACAGGTCCGGCGATTGTGGTTTCAACACCAATAGACCAATCGAATGCCTTGCTATCATTGGTAAATGTCAAGAACCCGTCGGTATAACCGACCCGGCCAGTAACCGTCAGAGGTGTGGTGGGGATACCAACACCCAGTTCAGTGTAGACATAGATATTGTCTGTACCGCCGAGCGAATCTTGCTCCGGCGCATAGGCGCCGCCCAAAGTCACTTCAGCAGGGCCGAATGTGAAACCAACTGAGCCTGTAAGCTCGACATAGTCGAAATCGCCAGGGCCAGCATTGGGGTAGAGGTAAGCGATTACGCCAAGGTCAAACGAAAGACCCTCTGCCAGATCGCCGGAAAAACCGCCATAAACGTCAAGTTCGGTATGGCCGTAACCCACGGTGTCTTCATCAAGCGAAGAGCCCCATGTGCCGACGTAAAAACCGGATGAGTGCGCCAGATCAACGCCGCCTTGAACAGCGATATCGCCGCCCGAAAGATCAACACCGCGGAAACGGTATTCGCTGACCAGAGCAGCATTGCCGGAAAATTCAAAACCGCTTTCACCAGCTGCAAAGTTGGCAGTTTTGGCTTCGACTTCCTCAACAGCAATTTCGGCTGAGGCTGTATCAGCCACAGTCACAACATCTGATGCTGGAACAGCTTCAGTTTCGAGACCGAGTTCCGTCAAAGTATCTTGTGAAACAGTTTCATCCGCCAAAGCGGGAGTGGCCGCAAAAGCAAGGCCGGTAGCAATAGTAGCGGCGGTTAGGCCGCGAATGGACGTTAGCATGACAACTTCCTTAGTAATCTTGGTTGTAGCTTCAGTCCCGCCTGCGTTTCCGGCGGTCACATCATTAAATCGCGTGATCTCTACCGAAAGCGCAATAAAGATGCACAGCTTTGCCGCACTGCACAAGAGGAATTGCGCGGGGCACACGTATTCATGCCCCAATTCTTCCAACTGTGGAGTTTCTGCACCACTGAACACCGCTCAAACCAAAGCCAATTGGGGTGATTAAACAAACTCTATGCGCGCCCTTTAGTTGCCCATCTCTTAGGGTTAGATTAAGGCGGCTCGCAATAAGAGCACATGCCTGAATTATGGTCCTCAAAGCAGTCAAAAATCTTCTCAGCGGCAAATCGCAAAAAACCGACGCTCCGCGTGTCCCCGATGGCACGCGCTATTACGTTGTGGGCGATATCCACGGACGCAATGATCTGTTTGGCAGACTTATCGACGCGATTGAGGATGATGATAAAGCCGCACCCGCCGCCAAAACAATCATCGTATTGCTGGGCGATCTGGTTGATCGCGGATCAGACAGCGCAGGCGTAATTGATGCCGCGCGCGAATGGCAGAAACGCCGCGAAGTGCACATCCTTGCCGGCAATCACGAAGAAATGTTCCTCGAAAGTTTTGATGATAAAGAAGTGCTGCGCCATTTCCTAAAGCATGGCGGGCGCGAAACCATCCTCAGCTATGATATCACGACTAAGCAATATAATGCGCTGAGCGTGGCTGACCTGTTCAAGAAGCTGCCAGAGATTATCCCGCAAGCAGATCGTGATTTCCTGAACGGCTTTGATGAAAAGCTGGAAGCGGGCGATTACCTCTTCGTCCATGCAGGCATCAATCCCAAGCATTCGATCGAAGATCAAACGCGCAAGGATATGCTTTGGATTCGCGAAAGGTTTCTCAGCTATGAGGGCGCCCTGCCCAAGGTTGTCGTCCACGGTCACACTATTTTTAACGAAGTAGAGGATCGCGGCATTCGCATTGGGATCGACACAGGCGCTTTCCGCACCGGCGTGCTCACCGCGCTAGTGCTGGAAGAGGACAAACGCCGCACAATTCAAGCGATTGATGAAAGCACTACAAAGGGTAAGAGCTTCACAATCGTGCATGAGGATAGAACGCCATGAAAATCGCAATGGTAGGATCAGGTTATGTTGGCCTAGTTTCAGGCGCATGTTTCGCCGATTTTGGTCACGACGTTGTCTGCATCGATAAGGATCAGGCGAAGATTGACCGGCTGCATGATGGTGAAATGCCAATCTACGAACCGGGTTTGGCCAAGCTGGTGGCGAGCAATGTGGATGCAGGCCGCTTGTCCTTCACCACCGATCTAGCAGACGGGATTAAAGACGCCGCTGCCATCTTTATCGCAGTGGGCACGCCAAGCCGCCGCGGGGATGGTCACGCCGATCTATCATTCGTCTATGCGGTTGCAGAAGAAGTCGGCGCATCTTTGTCTAACGACGCAGTGATCGTAACCAAATCCACCGTTCCAGTCGGCACGGGTGATGAGGTGGAGGCAATTCTTGCCAAGTCGGGAACCAGTCACAAATTCACCGTTGTCTCCAACCCAGAATTCCTGCGCGAAGGGGCCGCGATTGGCGATTTCAAGCGTCCTGACCGCATCGTGATCGGCGCAGAGGATGACTTTGGCCGCGATGTGATGAGCGAGGTATACCGGCCCCTGTTCCTCAACGAATCCCCCATACTCTTCGTCAATCGGCGCAGTTCTGAACTGATCAAATATGCCGCCAATGCGTTCCTTGCGACCAAGATTACCTTCATCAATGAAATGGCCGATCTGTGCGAGAAAGTGGGCGCCAATGTCCAAGACGTTTCGCGCGGCATCGGCATGGATAACCGCATCGGCCCGAAATTCCTCAACGCAGGACCGGGCTATGGCGGGTCATGCTTTCCCAAAGACACGCTCGCGCTTTTGAAGACTGCTGAAGACTATGAAAGCCCCGTGCGGATCGTAGAGGCCGTGGTTGAAGCGAATGATAAACGCAAACACGCCATGGGGCGTAAGGTGGTCGATGCGTTAGGCGGCACGGATGCTGCGCGCGGAAAAAAAGTCGCCATGCTCGGCCTGACCTTCAAACCCAATACCGATGATATGCGCGACAGCCCCGCAATCGCGATTGCGCAAACTTTGCATGATGCAGGCGTGTCTGTGGCCGCATACGATCCAGAAGGGATGGAGGTCGCTGCGCCTTTGATGCCGGATGTGACCATGTGCGATGATCCTTATGCGGCTATTGAGGGCGCAGATGCGGTGGCGATTGTGACTGAGTGGGATGCATTCCGCGCGCTCGATTTGGGGCGCGTTATGGAGCTAGCGAACCAGCCGGTTCTAGTGGATTTGCGGAATATTTATAGGCCCGAGGATGTGCGCGGCGCTGGGTTCGATTATTCCAGCGTTGGGCGGGGTTAGTTAGGCTCTCCTCAACAAGTTTATCGCTTGAGGGATAGTTCTCTTTGTCCATCCGCAGCGATGGACATGGCGCGCTCTGAAACAGGCGAAATACCCGGACGCGGCGGCAGATTGGATGGCAGCTTAATATCCCAAGCCAGCCCCATCCGCTCAAGCAGTTTGATGAATTGAAAGCCCAGATCAATTTGCCCCGGATAAAGCCCATGCGCCGCAGATCGCGGGAAAGCATGATGGTTGCAGTGCCAGCTTTCGCCCATAGTGGGGATCGCCAAAATCGGCACATTATGCGCTTGCAAAGCGGCATCGTCCAAATGCCAATCCTGCGGCCCGCGAGTGTGCGCGATGTAGGATATCCACCAATGCATCAGCACGCAGGCGGCAACGCGCACGACTACACCCCATACGACCCAGCTCCATCCGCCTATCGCACAAAGAGCGAGCGCAATGGGTATTTGGTGCAGCATCCATGTCGCTTGCAGAAAGCGGTAAAAGGGGTCCTGCGCAATTTCCGGGCTCGGATCGAAACCGGGCGGATTATCCAAGACCAGTTTGAGGTTGAGATAGGTAAAACCTTCGATCCACATCGGCTTTCCGTGGCGCAGGAACCAGTGGCAATCTTCTTCTCGTTGGGCCCAATCGCGGCTATCATGCAGGCCGATGGTCCAAATCGGGCCGCCCATGCCCACAAGCGTGCCCATGTAAACCATCAGGCGCTCTAACCATTTGGGGCATTCAAAACTGCGGTGGATTAGCCGCCGGTGAAAGCCAACCGAATGGCCAGCGCAAAGGGTCACGGCGGAAAGGGCAAGGAAAGCGGCAAACCCGCCCCAGCTAAAATACAGCGGGCCAAGGATAAGTGCGCCGAGGATAAAGCCCATATTCCATATGGAGCGAACCGGATCCCAAACAACGCGCCCTTTGCCGGGGTCTGCTTTGTCCAATCCGGTTAGTGAATTGACTTTGAAAGCCGCGCTTCCTGATTGCAGATCACGCCCCATTGCCATTCTCCTTTACCGGCACTTCGGCCGCTTCATGCCGAAAGATGATATCGGAGAGGAACAGCTTGGCGCTTTGTTCAGCGGCAAGGTGCTGCATGCTGCCGAAATACCATGCTGGGTCCAGCCGCCTTTCATAGCGCACGCTCACAGATACGCGGGTCTTTCCACTGGGTTGAGGGGTAAAGCGCACATCGGTCCCGTCGATCCGCATATAATTCGCCAAATAGCTATCATTGCGGGTGATTTCAGTGCGGATATGCTGATCTGAAACCTTGGCAATCTTCACATGCATTTCGCCCTTATGCGCATTGGTGAAAATCCAGCGTTTATAGGTGAAGTGCAGTCTGTGAAGGTCGCCTTGTGTTAGGCTTCCAGCATGGATTTGATCAGGTAGCGGGAACAGTTTTAAGAACCAGTGCCGCTCGCTATCAAAGGCTATTGGGCGCGCCATGTTGGCTTGCAATTGCGCAACGCTCAGCGGGCTTTCCGAAACATAGGTGGCGGTGCCAGCGCGCTCGACTGTGGTGGCGGGAACCAGCCCTTCGCCCACCATCATCAGCACCAGCACCGGCAGGCCATATGCTTTGAATGTGTTGGTGAGGTCCCTGTTCTCCGGATCCTTCTCCGAAAACCCAGCCACGAATGCAAAGCCAACCGATACGAAAACATAATAGATTGGCATGAACATGAGGACGCAGAGGAAGCCTTCGAACAGGACCACAGATGTCGCCAGAAACACGATGGTGCTATTGCGCATGTGGTTGAGATAACGCGCGCCCCATTTTCGGCTTTCGTTTTCCTTGGTGAAGAAAGCCAGCACGACGGATATCGCGAATGGAACCGCTATGTATACGAGTGTGGTGGTGGCGAATGTGCTGTCGAGCAAAGCCCTTAAGGTCAGCGTTGAAATGCCGACGATTAGCAGAATGACTTTCCAAGAAATGCCCATGTGTTTGGCCCTTTTCCTAGCCTATGCGCTCCACTTGCATTTATTGCAATTGCGCTACGAGCACTATCGGTTGAGCGGCTTACATTTCACGCTGTAAATCGCTGCGTTTTCCTACTTTTTGATCCCGCGCTAACTTTGCGCTGGTCCTTTGAAAGTTGAATTGGCGGACGCCATGGCTCGTTCCCTATGAAAACACTCAGCCCGGTATGTGTTTAATCAACTAAACCCCCTCAATTCGGGATCGTGACGCTGCGAATCGCAAAAATATCAGGGGGCCGCATAAGCCGGGTTTTGTCTTGGCAGGCGGTATCCAAAAGGACCTTCCCGCGCTGGGCAACCATTCATCTAGGCATAGGATTGCTCCCATGCTCAAGCAGCCAACCCGGACCTCTCGCGAGCGAAACGCTCCTACCTGCTTTGCAGCAGGCGCGAGGCCCCTATTTGGCCTTGCTCCGGGTGGGGTTTGCCGTGACGGAAGCTGTTACCAGATCCCCGGTGCGCTCTTACCGCACCCTTTCAACGTTACCTGTGAGACCATCCTGAAAAGGAGCCTCCATCGGCGGTGTACTTTCTGTGGCACTGTCCCTGATCCTGAAACGGGTTCAGGACCGGCGGGCGTTACCCGCCACCCATATTTCGTGGAGCCCGGACTTTCCTCGGATCGCTTGCGCAATACGCGGTTGCCTTGGCCCCCTGACGCCGGAGCCTCTACATCAGCGCGAACAGTTCGGCAAAGACCAAATGAAGGGGAATAAATGAAAAGGACCGGACTCTTGCGAAACCGGTCCTCCCATTATGCCAAAGCTGTTGATCGCCGACTAGTCGTCGGTGGTGATCAACGTCTTCCAAATCAGCGCGCCAATGGCGGCGCCAATAAGCGGTGCGACCCAGAAGAGCCAAAGCTGCGGCACAGCAGCAGTTTCCGCATAGAACGCAACACCGGTTGACCGCGCTGGGTTTACCGAAGTGTTGGTTACGGGAATTGAGATAAGGTGGATCAGCGTAAGGCCCAAACCGATTGCGATCGGGGCGAAACCAGCAGGCGCTTTCGATGATGTTGAGCCCAGAATGATGATAAGGAAGAATGCGGTGAGCACCACTTCTGCGATCAGAGCTGCAGTCATTGAATAGCCGCCCGGTGACAGTTCGCCATAACCGTTAGAGGCAAAACCGCCCGCGCCGCCAAAGTCAGCCTGTCCACTCGCGATCATGAACAGAGTTCCTGCGGCACAGAATGCACCGATGACCTGTGCGACCCAATAAGGGATGAGTTCGCTCCAGCTAAAGCGTCCAGCAACCGCCAAACCCAAGGATACAGCGGGGTTGAAATGTCCGCCAGAAATGTGACCGACTGTGTAAGCCATCGTCATCACCGTCAGACCAAAGGCCAAAGACACACCGACAAAACCAATGCCGAGCTGAATTGCGCCGGGGTCCGGCGTCATAAACACGGCGGCAAGAACGGCCGCGCCGCAGCCCCCGAATACCAACCAGAATGTGCCGAAAAATTCGGCGGCTAACTTCTTTGTCATAGGTCTCCCCTCCCGTTCGATTTAACATCTTACAGTTGTAAAATATGTTACACTTTAAGCATATTTTTACGCACTACGGTGTCACAACTTGTAAAATCACGGGGTTGCGAGCAGGAAAAATCAGCGCGCGCGCCCGTGATCCCTGTCTAATAGCAGACGAAAAAGAATGGTGCGAATTTGACCGTCGATAACTCCATCAATGCGTTCAGGGCGCCACCGCCGCTGGAAAGCCTCAACCGCTTTCACTTCGTCAGAGATGTCATAACCATAGCGTTCAAGCGCGAGGAAAAACGCCCCGTCATTATCAAACGGATCGCCCAGCTCCAGTTTCTCTGGCCGGTTCAGGCAAAGCCCGTGATCGGCAAGCACTTCCCATGGGAACATCTCGCCCGGGTCAATCTTGCGCTGCGGAGCAATGTCGGAATGGGCGACCACATTACTGCGCGCAATATCATAGCGCTTTACTATGCGCGCAAGCAGCGGAATTAGTGAAGCGATCTGAGCAGGAGCAAACTCACGCGGCGGCAGTCCGTCTGCATGGCCAAGATTATCCAGTTCGATGCCAATGCTAGCTGAGTTAATGTCTGTTTCGCCGCGCCAAGAGGATTTACCCGCATGCCAAGCGCGCTTTTCTTCCGGAACCATGCGGATCACTTCGCCGCTTTCAGCAATCAAATAGTGGGCAGAGACGCCAGCCTCTGGATCGCAAAGCCTCTCTAATGCGGCATCCGCGCTCACCATTTCAGTGTAATGGACCACCGCCATGGTGATCGGCAATTTGCGTTCATTGCAATTGGGCGAAAGCTGCTCGCGGTGAACGAGATCGTCGGACGGTAGCGGCGTAAAAGCCATGCCTATCCAATCATACCTTCTGGTTGAGGGAGCACCGCGCCAAGCACCAGCGCATTATCATCACGCTTATATTGCAGGCCGCCGCCCGTTTCCTCTGCCAATAAAGCAATCATATGGGCTGCCGCCGTGCGGCTAGAAAGATCGCTCACGTCCATATTGCCTTCGATTGCCTGGCCGATCGTATCGTCAAAGGCGAGCTTTTCTGCGCTAGCCCGAACCACAATCTCCGCCGCACCGTCGCGCATTTCTGCTCCAATATCCAGCGTGCCGCCGCGCACCAAAGCATCCAATGCGATCTGCGCAAAATTCAGCATCACTTTGACCGCGGGCTTAGGCAGACTAGGCGCATCAATCGCCCAATTGATCTCTACGCCTTTACCGCCTGCTGCCAGGGCGTTGATCACATCTTGGCTTTCCTCAACCGGAACAGCTTCGCCAAATCCGCCCGCTGCGCCAAATGCCAGGCGGAAGAATTTGAGTTTGTTGGTGCTGCTTTCCGCGCTTTGCTCCATCAATTCGATGCATTGCTTGCGCATTTGCGGATCATCTTCATCTGCAAGCAATTCCAGTCCATTGGTCAGCGCGCCGACGGGCGAAAGCATATCATGGCACAGCCGCGAACATAAAAGAGCGGCAAGTTCAGTAGCAGATGTTTGCGTCATTAAAGGCGATCCCAAAGGTGTTTGTGCGGTGTTGTTGGACACACTTGTTACACTGTCTAAGAGCAAAACTTCGCGCCTGCCAGTTGAAGCATAGAAAATCTGTTGGAGAATGGAGCAATCGCGCTTTCATTGCGGCCCATCTAACCATCGGTGACGCAGTAGGAAAGCGCAACGAAGCCGTTCGCCTCGCTCCTCCAAAACGCGATTTCACCCGCACCATAAATCGCCCAAACCAACCCATCGCCTGCGGCCATTTCTCTGTCAGTTTTTGATGGATTGGGATCACCGCTGGGGTGGGAATGGAAGTAACCAAGGATTAATGGACCATCATTGCGCGTGGCGCGGTGCGCATCAATCAACGCTTGCGGGTCAATTTCAAAATGCGTTTGCGGAGTGGGGTGAACGTTCATGGCCGGGATCAGCGCGGTGATAGACTCGCCATCGCCCAGCAGTATCCCGCAGGCCTCATTGGGCGCAGATCGCTCAGCGGCAAGTTCCATTGCGGTCATTACATCACTTGTCACTTCTATACCCATCGCGCATGAACCCTAGCTATGAGTAAGGATGAAGTCATCACTGGCGAAATTGGCTTGGCTGGTAGGCTGGACAAAGCGCTCGCGGATATGACCGACCTCAGCCGCGCCCGCATTCAGGCATTGATTGCAGATAGCCATGTTGAGATCGATGGGCTGACCGCCACGTCACCCTCGGCCAAAGTAAAGGCTGGTGCATCTTTCGCCATCACCGTCCCTGCCGCAGTCGAACCCGCCGCCCAGCCGCAAGACATTCCGATTGAAGTCACGTTTGAGGACGAGCACTTTATCGTCGTCAATAAGCCTGCTGGAATGGTCGTCCATCCAGCTGCCGGCAATCCCGATGGAACGCTCGTCAATGCGCTGCTGCATCACTGTCGGGGCGAGCTTTCCGGTATCGGAGGGGTCGCACGCCCCGGCATTGTCCACCGCATCGACAAGGATACATCCGGCCTGTTGGTGGTCGCAAAATCCGATGCCGCACATGAAGGGCTCGCTGCGCAATTTGCCGACCATTCGATTGAACGGCGCTATCTTGCCGTTGCGGGGGGTCACTTTGCAAAACCTAAAGGCACAATCGAAGGGCGTTTGGGCCGATCAGAACGCGATCGCAAGAAAATGGCCGTCCTTTCCGAAGGATCAACGCGCGGCAAACATGCCGTCACGCACTATACGCTTGTTCGTAAACTGCGCGAAGCATCGCTGATCGAATGCCGGTTAGAGACAGGGCGCACCCATCAGGTCCGCGTTCACTGTGCATCAATCGGGCATCCGCTATTAGGGGATCAGACGTATGGACCTGGTCCAAAAGTCTTGCGATCAGTCCTGAAGGAATTGAGATTCGCCCGCCAAGCGCTTCACGCAGCGTCTTTGGGCTTTAACCATCCGGTTTCAGGAGATTTTATCAGTTTTTCGGCTGAATTGCCGGGCGATATGCAGACACTAATCGACGAACTTGCATAGTTTTATCGACGAAATGCACTGCAAAAAGGAAAAAAATCGCATATATGTAACCAAGTGGCCCGTAGCTACGGATGCCCATCAGGGGTCCGAAGACGAGAGGCTGACACAGAAAGGTTAGGTACGAAGTGACTACCAGAGCTAAAACGACAGTCCCCGCGCTGGGCGGTGAGCAAAGCCTCAATCGCTATTTGTCGGAAATCAAAAAATACCCCGTGTTGACCGCTGAGCAGGAATATATGCTCGCGAAAGCCTATGCTGAACACGAAGATCCAGAAGCCGCAGCGCAGCTGGTAACATCGCACCTGCGCCTCGTCGCGAAAATCGCGATGGGTTACCGCGGCTACGGACTGCCCGTGTCTGACCTCATTTCTGAAGGGAATGTGGGATTGATGCAGGGCGTAAAGAAATTTGAACCCGATCGCGGTTTCCGCCTCGCTACCTATGCAATGTGGTGGATTAAGGCGTCGATGCAGGAGTTTATCCTGCGTTCGTGGAGCCTCGTCAAAATGGGCACCACCGCGGCTCAGAAAAAACTCTTTTTCAACCTTCGCCGGATGAAAAAACAGCTTGAGGCGTATGAAGACACTGATCTTTCGCCCGATGATGTGACCAAAATCGCGACTGATCTGGGCGTGCCAGAGCAAGAAGTCATCAATATGAACCGCCGGATGATGATGGGCGGCGATGGCTCTTTGAACGTGCCGATGCGCAATGGCGAAGAAGGTTCTGGCGAAATGCAGGACTGGCTGACCGATGATCGTCCTTTGCAGGATGAGACGGTTGCCGATGCTCAGGAAGCAGAAGTGCGCCATGAAATGCTGCTTGAGGCGATGGACGGACTGAACGACCGCGAAAAGCACATTCTGACGGAGCGCCGCTTAACCGAGAAACCGCAAACATTGGAAGAGCTTAGCCAAGTTTACGAAGTGTCTCGCGAACGCATCCGTCAGATCGAAGTGCGCGCTTTTGAAAAGCTGCAAAAGGCGATGAAAACCATCACTGGCGAACGGCTAATGCCGGGTATGGCGTGATTTAATACGCTTACGCCTCGCCGAATATGCAAGGCCAAGAACTAAACAGACAAAAGGCGCTCCGGCTTTATGGCTGGGGCGCCTTTTTTCTTGTAAAGTGCCATTGTCATTCTCGCATTTTTTGCAGGCGCTTTTCGCTTCGGATTCATGCCAGCCCGATAGTCTCATCCGCACTCACTCAACAGTATCGGGGTGACAAAGCACTTGTCCGTTTGTGACAATCGACTATTTCTGCGCCAATGATCCGGTGGACTGCTCGATTTCTGGTGCAACTCATCCTGTGGTTCCTTGGGATCACATTGCTGATCGTCGTGCTGTTCAAATTCGTGCCCGTGCCTATCACTGCAACTATGGTGATGGATGACAACGCATTGGTGAAGGATTGGGAGCCGCTAGAGAATATCGACCGCAATCTGGTCAGTGCGGTTATCGCAGCAGAAGATAGCAAGTTCTGCTCGCATGATGGGTTTGATGCCGAAGCGATTGAGAAAGCGATCCAAAGCAATGCGAAAGGCGGGCGATTGCGCGGCGGTTCCTCCATCACACAGCAAACCGCCAAAAACGTATTCCTATGGCAAGGCGGCGGATATTTCCGCAAAGGTCTGGAGGCCTATTTCGCATTCGCCATCGAAAAAATTTGGGGCAAGCGCCGCATCATGGAAGTCTACCTCAACGTGGCTGAAACCGGCATTGGCACTTACGGTGCAGAGGCTGGTGCAGAGCGTTATTTCGACCACTCGGCCGCGCGGCTCACTAAGCAAGAGGCTGCAAGAATGGCTGTCGCCCTTCCCCTGCCCAAGAAGCGCGAAGTGATCGCTCCAACAGGCTGGCTTGCACGGCATGGGCGCACCATCCAGCGGCGCATGGCGATTGTTAGGCGTGACGGGCTGGATGCTTGCGTCTATGACTGATCACAATGGGATCTGATCACACACATAAGCACGGCGATGATCATTCGCATGACCATTCGCACGGTTTTTTGGGTCACGGCGATGGGCATGCGCACGGCCATTCCCACGCGCCAGCCGACTTCGGAACAGCTTTTCTAGTCGGGATCGTTCTTAACACAGGGTTCGTGATTGTTGAGGCGACCTATGGTTTCCTCTCCGGCTCCATGGCTTTGGTCGCCGATGCCGGACATAATCTGTCAGACGTGCTTGCCTTGGTGCTGGCATGGGGAGCAAGCGTCGCAGCAAAACGCGCGCCGACATCGCGCTACACCTATGGGTTCAAAAGCTCGACCATCCTTGCAGCACTGGCCAATGCAATGCTGCTGGCCTTTGCCATCGGAGCAATCCTGTTTGAAACGGTGCACCGCATATTAGAGCCTGCCCCTGTCGCCGGAATGACGATGGTGGTGATCGCGGGCATTGGCATCCTCATCAACACCGGCACCGCGCTTATGTTTATGCGCGGGCGGCACAATGATCTGAATATTCGCGGCGCGTTCCTGCATATGGCCGCCGATGCGCTGGTATCTCTGGGCGTAGTCATCGCTGGCCTTGCGATTATCTACACCGGACAAGACTGGATCGACCCGCTCACCAGCCTGCTGATCGTGACGGTGATCGCATGGGGCACGTGGGGCCTTGCGAAAGAAAGCGTACGGATGGGATTGCTCGGCGTACCGCGTCAAATCGATCAAGCGGATGTTAAAAGCTACCTTTCGGGACTTGACGGAGTGACCGAAGTCGAGGACTTGCACATCTGGCCTATGTCGACGACCGAAACCGCCCTTACCGCGCATCTTCTTATGCCCGCTGGCCATACAACCGGCGAGGCAGGCGATGCGTTTTTGCGCGATGCGTCAGCCGGTTTAGCGGAGCGTTACGGTATTGATCATGCGACTTTGCAATTGGCCACCACTCCGATTGAGCAAGGCTGCTGCTAATGGTGCAGGCGAGCACTCCAGAAGCGCGAGAAGCGCTGAAAGCGGCCATGGCGCGGCTGGCAGCTGGCGACCAATCCGCCCTGCAAGAAATATATAATGCAACTTCGGCGAAACTATTCGGCATCTGCCTGCGTATCTTGGGTGACCGAAAGGAGGCCGAAGACGCATTGCAAGACGTTTATGTAAATTTGTGGCAGCGCGCAGATCGTTATGATCCTGAACGGGCCAGCCCTATTTCTTGGCTTGCAACCTTCGCGCGCAACCGCGCGGTGGATCGTCTTCGCTCGGGTAAAGTGCGTCAGGGCGCAGTGCCGGTTGAAGAGGCTGCGCCTATCCCAGATGCTGCACCTTTGGCTGATAGCCTGCTGATCGACGCTGAAAAATCCACTCAAATTCACGCCTGTCTAGCCGAGTTAGAAGAACGCCAACGCGGCGCGATCCGGTCTGCTTTCTTCGATGGGCAGACCTATGCGCAATTGGCTGAAAGCGCCGACGTGCCGCTGGGCACGATGAAAAGCTGGGTGCGGCGCGGATTGCAAAAACTGCGCGCCTGTTTGGAGGCCGCCGAATGAGCGATACTCCCAACATTAAACGCGATGATCCAATGCTAGCAGCGGAATATTCGCTCGGCCTATTGGAAGGGGAAGACTTGCTGACCGCGCGCGGTAAGGACGCCAGCGGAGGTATTTTCACCAGCCGCAAGGATTGGTGGGACAATTGGTTTATCCCGCTCACTGATGAAATGCAGGGGTGCACTCCCGACGCTAAAGTGTGGGACCGGATCGATGCGGCCATCAGCTCTAATGAAGCGAGCGGCGGCGCGGAGATTATTGATCTCAAAACGCGTCTTCGCAATTGGCAAATCGCTGGAACCGCAGCAGCGATGGCCGCGGCTGCCGCGGTTGCTGTAACTGTTGTTGGCCCACTCAGTGCGCCGACTGCTCCGACGGATAACTCACAAATCGCAGTGCAAGCTCCGCTGATGGCCAATGTGCCGGTTGGCGATACTGGCCTACGCATTGGCGTCACATATCTGCCTGATGCAGAAGAAATGCTGGTGTCGGCTAGCGGGCTGACAGCAGACGGCGTGCACGACCATGAATTGTGGCTGGTACCCGCTGATGGCAGCGATCTTCAGTCGCTCGGCGTGGTTGTGCCGGGTGAAGAGCGCCGCGTCGCACTGCCATCTGACATCACCGGCAATATGGATGCAGGTGTCCAATTGGTGCTGACGCGTGAGCCGATTGGCGGCAAACCAGACGGCGTCGATGCCGGACCCGTTGTTGCGGAAGGCGCATTTACTCAAGTCTAAACGACTGGTTTCCAGCGCATTTTTAGCACTGACGAAAATTTTTCAAACAAAACTGCATCCGCGCCTAAAAGGCCTGCGTATCTCCAACTACAAGCGGAGGGGCTTGCTCTTTTAGGAGAATACACGTGACAATGTCTAAACAACTTAAAGCCGCCGCCCTTATCGCTATTGCAGCAACCAGCATGACCGCTTTCGTGGCAACCCCCGCCGCAGCGCATAAGCGCACAGCAATGGCTGCTGAAACTGCTGCGCCTAACATCGTTGAGACAGCGCAAAGCACTGGAGTGCACAATACGCTCGTCACAGCTGTTGTGGCAGCTGGTCTTGCTGAAACGCTGTCTGGCCCCGGCCCGATCACCGTTTTTGCACCTACCGATACAGCTTTTGCGAAACTGCCCGCTGGCACCGTTGATACGCTGGTGAAGCCTGAGAAAAAAGGCACACTCACCAGCGTACTTACCTACCACGTCGTTGGCGGCAACATTACCGGTGAGATGATCCTAGGATACATCAAAGGCAGTAAAGACGGCATCGCACGCATCAAGACTTTGGCAGGCGGCGTGCTTCAGGCGCGCCTATCGGGCGATACGATTGTGGTAACCGATGCCGCTGGTCGCACGGCTGCAGTCACACAGGCTGACGTGCAGACATCGAACGGCGTGATCCACGTCACCGATGGAGTGTTCCTGCCTGGCTAAGCCATACGTGATAACCCCCAAGAGGTTTAAGACGCGCTGCCTCGTTACTCCCTACCCCTCCAACAATGGGGCAGCGCAACCTAGAGACCCCGTCCGGCCGATACTCCCTCCCTCGGTCAGGCGGGGTTTTTCTTTAGCCCCAAAGAGAGGGCGTTAGGCGAAGACTTTCAGCAATCCAATTTACACCACCACGGCAAGATGCGGGACCGTTTGCTCCAAATGCTGGGCATTGAAAGGCTTTGTGAAATAGTGCTTCACACAAGCATATTGCTCGGCACGTTGCCGGTCTTCATCTAAGCTGGAAGACGACATCATGGCCACATTTCCTTGTTCCATAGAGCCCGCCTGATACGCCTCCAAAAAATCATGACCGTTCATGCGGGGCATATTGATATCAAGGAAAATTGCCTCGGGCGGAGAACTCATTTCTCTCAGCTTCTCCATAGCTTCCTGACCATCAAATGCTTCGATGATAGTGACAGATGGGTTGAACCGAGCGATCTCCATCGCAATCACCATTTGTGTTAGATCGCAATCATCAACGACCAAAATTGTTCTGCAATGCATGGTTCAATTCCTATTTAGGCGGCGTGTTTGAGCGCAGGCTGATGGGAGGCTAGCTTTCTTGGAAAGACGACAACAAATCGAGAGCCAGTTTCACATGGTTCGTATGACACCCGTGCTCCGATGATTTCTGCGTTCTTTTTCACCATATACAGACCCAGTCCTGACCCGAATGCAACTTTGGGATGGAACCGTTTGAACATGCCGAACATATGTTCGCGCTGATCTTCGGGTATCCCAAGGCCGTTATCCTCAACCTTGAAAAAGATACTGCCCTCTTCGGAGTAAGTGCTTACCCGCAGGATAGGTTGGGCTTGTGCTGGATCAGAGTACTTAATCGCATTGGAAATCAGATTATTGATAATCAGATCAGTGCGGTAAAGCTTGTTCAAGAATGGCATATCGCATTGAAAATCTGTTTCAATTTTTAGGCGGTCAAACCCGTCCAGATAGGTGTGCCGATCAAGCGCGCCCTGAACCATAGCTGGGAAATCAATAATGGCATCCTCTTCATCCTCTGATTTTATTCGGATGAATTCATGGATGTCCTCCACCAGTCGCTCCAGTCCTTCTAGCGCCGAAACGGTCAACTGAATGCCCTTGCTCGCCGCCTCTATCCGGCCCTGCTCTATGCTTCCTCTGACGGTTTTCATCAAAGCAACAGCTGACACCAAAGGAGAGCGCAGATCGTGTGAGGTCCGATAGGCAAATTCCTCTAGCTCAGAATTGGCACTGCGAAGCTCTTGCTCGGTTTGCACGCGCTTAGTGATATCGCGGAAAATGACCACTGTTCCCGAAACGCTGCCTTCATGATTGCGCATCGGGGTCGCGGTCAAATCGATCACCAATTCGCGTCCATCTGGAGATTTCAAAGCGAGTTCGGAATGAGAGCGCGTCTGGCCAGAAAGGTTCAGAGAGCCCATTTCTGCTTGCGGACCAAGCAGGCTGACGAAAACATCGCCTGTCAGCCCATCGGCTTCCGCTCCAAGAATTTGAGCCGCAGCCGGGTTAGCGAAAATAATCTCTCCTTCGCGGTTTAGTCCGCAAATCCCATCACCCGCATTGTCAAAAATCGAACGCAAGCGTTCCTTGCTTCTGCCAAGGCTTAACCCTTGATCAGTCGAGGAAAGCTCGGCCACCTGTTGCGCCCGCCAAAGCGCATAGAACGCAGCGAACACCAAAATGGCCAAGCCAAAGCCAACAATCAAAATATAGACAGGCCAAAACTCACTGGGATCTGGATTTTGGTCGATGGGCAATTGTGCGTTGCGAGTGACCTCGTTCTGCTGCCTCGGCATGACCGAAAGCTGCAACTCGGCTTGAGCCAAAGCGCGGCGCATCTCTGCTCCTTCGGCGAAACGCTTATCCTCTGCGTAGGCGAGTAGGACACTCGCCATTGCGATGATAGCTACGATGAGCAGGAACGGTGTTTTACTATCGAGAGGAATGCGTAGTTTTATTTTCTCTGAGCCTTAACTGCGGATGGGGCAAATGAGCATTTAGCGCATCAGCGTTTGCGCAAACGAAACTGTTCCTTACGTATTTACAGGTGGGAAATGGACAAATTGCTGAATTGGTTCACCGGCGGTGAGCGCTATGCCTACAAAACTCTGATGCATTGTTTGGATCATGATTTGGTCACAATCACGCTGGTTGTATCCGTATGCGTTTCTGTTTTTGTCGGCTATTTGATCATCGCATATCGGTGGTCACGCGCGGCAAGAAATGCACCTGATAGTGAGGCGTCCAAAGCGCTAAATGACCTCAAATGGATTTTCATTCTTTGCGCTGTGTGCGGCTATCTTTGGGTAATTCTTGACCTATTTTGGCCGGGCTGGCGTCTCTATGCAATCGTTCTGGTTGCCCTCAATTTCATGACATGGCGTTATGTTCTACGGATTGAGGCGCTGGATCAAATCTATGCCTATCTTCGCGACCGCGACTCGCTGGTGCGTGAATTGGAGGAGAAACAGCGTGAGATTGACCGGTTAGAACGCGCCGCAATGTGACGGGGAATGATCGATTGGTGATGGGTCGACGTTATCGTCTAATTTCTCTCCTATGTTTGGTTCGATGCCCACCGCGAGAGCAGCCAAAGAACCAGTCCTTGTGCAGCAGGAAAAACGATCAGGATGGCCCAAAAAGCAAAGCGTGGATCACCGCTGACATACTCCGATGGCAGGTATGTGAGCAGCGCAGCAAACCCTGCGAGCATAACTGAAAAACCAATCGGAAGAGCCCAAGCCGTAGGCCGACACGCCGCTAGCCGCGTTGCATTGCCGCTAATGTCATAATGCGCAGGGATTTGGTCAAAGCGGCGGAAATTACGACCTGTCCAAGCAGCTGAATAGAGTAAACCCGCAATGGCCAGAGCAATCAAAGCATACTCAAAGCCGCCAATCATTAAGCCGCCTCTTCAGCGTCCTCATCATCTTTCGGGCCAAGAACTTGGATCGGATCTTTCTTACCCGCGACAACATCACCGTCGATCACGATCTCGTTCACGCCGTCCATATCCGGCAGATCGAACATTGTATCGAGCAAGATCGCTTCAACAATGGAACGCAATCCGCGAGCACCGGTTTTGCGCAGGATCGCTTTCTCAGCAATCGCCTGCAGCGCATCATCGGTGAACGTCAGTTCTACTTTTTCAAGTTCAAACAGTTTCGTATATTGCTTGACGATGGCGTTTTTCGGCTCTTGCAGAATTGTGACAAGCGCATCCACATCCAGATCATGCAAAGTTGCAATCACGGGCAGACGGCCAACAAATTCAGGGATCAATCCGAATTTCAGCAAATCTTCTGGCTCACTTTTTTCAAGTAGCTCGCCAATTTTGCGCTTTTCCGGATCGGCAACATGCGCACCGAAACCAATAGAGCGTTTTTGCAGACGGTCGCCAATAATTTTGTCCAGACCAGCAAAAGCGCCGCCACAAATAAACAAGATATTGGTGGTGTCGACTTGCAGGAATTCTTGCTGCGGATGCTTGCGCCCGCCTTGCGGAGGAACAGAAGCGGTCGTGCCTTCCATCAATTTCAGCAGAGCTTGCTGAACGCCTTCACCCGAAACGTCGCGAGTGATGGAGGGATTTTCTGCCTTGCGCGTGATTTTGTCGATCTCGTCAATATAGACGATGCCGTGCTGCGCTTTTTCAACATTGTAGTCAGACGACTGCAGCAGTTTAAGGATGATGTTTTCTACATCCTCGCCCACATAACCCGCTTCTGTCAGGGTCGTTGCATCCGCCATAGTGAACGGCACATCAAATGTGCGCGCCAATGTTTGCGCGAGCAAAGTCTTACCCGTGCCGGTTGGACCCACTAGGAGAATGTTCGATTTGGCTAGCTCAACTTCGCCAGCTTTGCCGGAGTGCTCAAGCCGTTTGTAGTGATTGTGCACGGCTACCGCGAGATTGCGTTTCGCGCTATTCTGACCGATCACATAATCGTTCAGCGTCGCGAAAATCTCAGATGGGGAAGGAACCTCACCCTCTTTGCGGCCGCCAAGACCAGCCTTGGTCTCTTCGCGGATAATGTCATTGCACAGCTCCACGCATTCATCACAGATGAACACAGTTGGGCCTGCGATAAGCTTGCGCACCTCATGCTGAGATTTCCCGCAGAAACTGCAGTAAAGGGTGCTTTTGCTATCGGTTCCGCTCAATTTCGTCATTTCCTAAAGGTTCCCCGTCCCTGTTTTAGGGATTCGAGTAGTTTGGCAGCACAAATGCATAAATCAACACTAAGCCTGATGTTTTGTCGCAAGTGGACGCTGATTACAGTAATTTAATCCGCAACTATGGCGCGAATGTCCCAATAATAGGCGAAAATCCGAGGTAAACTAATAGTGACTTTCGGGATTTGGGTATGAAGTTCGGTAAGCGCCCTTATTCAGGAGCGCCGCCGGATCCCTTTTCATCGCCATCCGCATCACCTTCTGGACGGGTTTCGAAAACCTTATCCACGAGGCCGAACTTCATCGCTTCATCCGCTTCCAAGAAAGTGTCGCGGTCCATTGCCGCTTCAACTTCTTCCAGCTTCTTGCCGGTGTATTTGACATAAAGGTCGTTCATCCGCGCTTTAATACGCAGGATTTCGCGTGCTTGAATTTCAATGTCTGACGCCATGCCGCGCGCACCGCCTGATGGCTGGTGGATCATTACCCGCGCATTGGGAAGAGCGATCCGCATACCCGGCTCGCCCGCTGCCAAAAGGAAGCTGCCCATAGAGGCTGCTTGGCCTACGCAAACGGTGGAGACGCGCGGCTTAATATACTGCATTGTATCATGGATACCCATGCCCGCAGTGACCACGCCGCCGGGCGAATTGATATACATCGAAATTGGCTTGGACGGGTTTTCGCTTTCAAGGAACAGTAGCTGCGCAATGATCAGAGAGGCCATATTGTCCTCAACCTGACCGGTTACAAATACGATCCGCTCCCGCAAAAGCCGCGAGAAGATATCAAAGCTGCGTTCGCCGCGGCTCGTCTGTTCAACCACCATTGGCACAAGCGCGCCAGTTAGCGGGTCACGGGTAAACTGGCCCTGAGTTCCATAGCGCGTGGAGTGGCCTTCGCCGCCGAACAGATCGATCATATGGTATGCATCCTTGATTGAGGTCTTTCACCCTATGTCGGACGCTGCGCAGCAATGTTCAAGCCCGTTAACGCTTTAGCCTGCGGATGAACCCATTTCGAAGCAAGTTTTTGGGATCAGAGCAACACTCGTCTGATCGATACAACGCCTAGTCGATGATGATTGTCTAATTGCCGCGCACTGGCTATCCGCGCATGAACTCTTCCCCATAGTAAAGCGAAATTCCACTGTCTTTAACACCGCCTGCCCCTTTGTTCCGGATCAGCCTTGCCAGCATTGCCGCTTGCGCTTCGCCGGGTATTCTGCATGCGCAAGATGCTGGTAGCGAAGAACAAATTGCGGCCGAAGCCCGGCAATCAATCGAGGCAAATGGCGGGCAAGCCTACAATCCCGAGTATTTTGCGCAATTTGCCCCGCGCACAGCGCTGGATATGATTGAGCAAGTGCCCGGCTTCCAAGTTTCTGGCGGAGGTGGCGGCGGCAATGGCGGTCGCGGGCTTGGCCAAGCCAACCAAAACGTACTGGTCAATGGCGAACGCCTATCCAGTAAGTCTGATAGCGCGCAGGATCAGCTCCGTCGTATTCCCGCCAGCGATGTGATCCGGATCGAGATCGTCGATGGCACCAGTTTAGATGTGCCTGGACTGTCGGGACAAGTAGCCAACGTTATTGTCGATTTAAAAGGGATCGCCGGCACGTTTTCTTGGAAAGGGCGTTACCGCGAAACCGCAGGAGAAGCGGAGTGGTTCGGCGGTGAAATCTCCGTTGCGGGCACGACTGGCGATTTGAATTTCACCGTGGCCATCGACAATCCAAACAATCGTTTCGGTTCAGATGGACCGACATTTATCCGCGATGCCTCTGGCAATTTGATTGAAACAGAAGAGGTCACATTTCGCGGCAAGTTTGATAAACCGACAATCTCTGCAAACCTTGGTTATAATTTCAGTAAAAATGTAAGCGCTACGCTCAACCTTTCCTACGCCCGATCCTATTTTCGCCGCGGCGCAGATGAGATCAGCACAGGTCCGCTGATCGACACAAACCTGCGAACCAACCGCTTTCGCGAAAATGGCTATGAATATGAAATTGGCGGCGATTTCACTTTCCCTGTGGGTGCAGGCAGTCTGAAATTGATCGGGTTAGAGCGTTTTGACAGCGAAGACGCAGCCCAAACGGTAATCGACGATTTTGATGATCCCGCTTTGGACACGGTTGGCAGCCGGTTCACCCGTATTGACGGTGTTGGCGAACGGATCGGGCGCGCCGAATACAGCTTTCCCTTCATCGGTGCAGAATGGCAGATTGCAGGCGAAGCAGCTTTTAACCGGCTCGACCGCGTATCTGGCCTGTTCGAAATGGATACCAGCGGCAATTTCATCGAGCTTGATTTTCCAGAAGGGACCGGCGGCGTCACCGAAGACCGCTACGATGTCTCTGCCAGCGTGTCCAAATCGATCACTCCGCGCCTCAGCTTTCAAGCGACCGGCGGATATGAATTTTCGACCCTAAAACAAACGGGCAGCGCGGCGAACAATCGCAGTTTCAAACGGCCGAAAGGCTCCGCGTCACTCAGCTGGAACAATGGCAAAGGGCTGGACATTACCCTGACCGGTGAACGGCGCGTGGGGCAATTGTCTTTCGGTGATTTCCTTGCACGCGTGAATGTCGATGACAATAATGGCAGTGCCGGCAATAACGAATTGGTCCCTTCGCAAACATGGGAAGCGCAGGTTGAAATCAACAAGACTTTGGGCGCTTGGGGATCAACCAGCCTGATGTTTGAACAACGCTGGATTGAGGATTTTGTTACGCTCGTACCGCTGGACGATTTGAGCGATGAGGCGAACGGCAATATCCCTTCTGCGCGCCGAACAGAGATTGAATGGACCTCCACACTCAAACTTGATCCACTCGGCTGGCGCGGAGCACAACTAGACCTGCGGTTGGAGTATGAAGAAGGTGAATTTCGCGATCCTTTAACCGGCGAACTTCGTGACTTTTCCCGCGGGCGCGACCGTGAAGCAGACATTGAATTGCGGCATGACATTCCGGGCACCGATATCGCATATGGTGCAGCAGCCAATTATGGCCGCGACCGGGTATTCTTCCGGCTTGATGAGTTCAACCTCAATGTCGATGGACCAACTTTCGCCCGCGTCTATATCGAACATAAGGATTTGTTCGGGCTGACTGCGCGGGCCACATTAGGCAATCTTGTAAATGGCCGTGACCGCGATAATCGGACTGTGTTTGATGGGCCGCGTAATATCTCACCCATATTATTCACCGAAGAGCGCGCACGCCGCATTGGCCCGATTTTCCGGCTGGATGTAAGCGGCAATTTTTGAGCTCTCTTCGGCTCAACTCCTGAAAGACAAAGAAAAGGGCCGCAACGGCGTTAACTGCGCGGCCCATTCGATAGATTTGCGGTGAAGCCTACTTCTTTTTCGCAGCAGGCTTTTTCGCAGGCGCTTTTTTGGGGGCAGCTTTTTTAGCAGGAGCCTTTTTCGCAGCGGCTTTCTTCGCCGGAGCTTTCTTTGCTGCTTCTTTCTTTCGAGCAGCCTTTTTAGCGGGAGCTTTCTTCGCAGCAGGCTCTTTCTTGGCAGCCGCTTTTTTAGCCGGAGCTTTTTTCTTCGCTGCGGCCTTTTTCTTAGGAGCCGGTTTCTTTTCCGCTTCCTCTTCCGCTTCGATCGCAGCTTCCAGCTCTTCCTGCGTCACTTCGCGCTCGGTCACTTCAGCTTTGTCGAAGAGGAAATCGACGACCTTATCTTCATACAAAGGCGCACGTAGCTGAGCAGCCGCCATCGGCTCCTGTTGCACATATTGCATAAAGCGCTCGCGGTCTTCTTCGCGATATTGCTGGGCCGCTTGCTGGATCAGCGCGGTCATTTCTTGACCGGTCACTTCAACATTGTTCGCCTGTCCGATTTCGGAAAGCAGCAGGCCAAGACGCACGCGGCGTACCGCGATGCTCTTATACTCTTCCTTATCGTCTTCGATGCCTTTCAGCGCCGCTTCTGGATTTTCTTCGTTCGCCGCTTCTTGTTGAAGCTGCGCCCAGATTTGTTCGAACTCAGCGTTCACCATGCCCTCTGGAACGTCGAAATCATGTCCAGCGGCGAGTTGGTCGAGAAGCGAGCGTTTCATTTGCGTGCGCGTAAGACCGGCGGTTTGCTGCTCGATTTGACCGCGCAGCAATTCTTTCAGCTTGTCGAGGCTTTCAAGACCCAGATTGGTCGCAAACTCATCATCAACCTTCGTTTCGGTTTCGACCTTCACAGCTTTCACAGTGACGTCAAATTCCGCTTCTTTACCGGCGAGGTGTTCAGCCTGATAATCGTCCGGGAAAGTGACCTTGATGGTCTTTTCATCACCCGTTTTCGTACCAGTCAATTGCTCTTCAAAGCCCGGGATAAATGTACCTGAACCCAGAACCAGCGGAGCATCTTCGGCTTTGCCGCCTTCGAACTCTTCGCCATCAACGCGGCCAACAAAATCAATGATCAGCTGATTGCCATCGGCGGATTTCTTGGATTTCGCAGCGTCTTTATACGCTTTGTTTTGGCCAGCGATCCCTTGAACAGCTTCGTCAACGGCATCTTCAGAAACCGGAACAACCAGTTTTTCAAGCCTAAGATCGGATGTATCAGGCGCGGTCACATCGGGAAGCACTTCCAGCTCAACCGAAACTTCCGCGTCTTTGCCTTCTTCATACCCTTCAGCAAGGTTCACGGCAGGCTGCATCGCAGGACGCAGCGCTTTTTCTTTCATCAAGCCATCAACCGAATCGCGAATAGTGTCGTTCAGCGTCTGCGCATGCAGCTGTTCACCGTGCATTTTCTTCACAAGATTCGCAGGAACTTTGCCCGGACGGAAGCCCGGCATATTCACTTGCGGAGCAACTTTCGTCACCTCAGCCTCGATCTTTTCGGCCAGTTCAGCGGCTGTGATCGTGATTGTGTAGGCGCGCTTGAGCCCCTCGTTGGTGATTTCCTTGATTGTCATGAGATTAAAACCGAAGCCTTTTCAATAACTTATTGCACTGGTTCCGCGCATATGTTGCGAAACTGGTGCGGGCGAAGGGACTCGAACCCCCACATCTTGCGATACTGGTACCTAAAACCAGCGCGTCTACCAATTCCGCCACGCCCGCGTTCTGAAACTTTATAATACAAAATAATCCGCGCGCCAAAACCATAAGGTTCTAGCACGCGCTACAGCAGCGCCTCTAATGGGGTGGATGCAAAAGGGCAAGCGCTTGCGACTTGTTTGCGCGAGAGTTCCTGACTAAAGGCGCGTTCATGACCGAAGAAACACCAGACACCGCAAAAGCACAAACCCCGCCAGATCGCTTGGCAATCAACCCCAGCTCGCCGCATTTCGATGCGGACACATTGCAGCGCGGCGTTGGCATCCGTTTTAAGGAGCGCGTTCGCACCGACATCGAAGAGTATTCGATCTCAGAAGGCTGGGTGCGCGTTCAAGCGGGCAAGACGATGGACCGCAAAGGTCAGCCGCTTACCATTAAACTGAATGGCCCGGTTGAAGCTTGGTTTGAAGATTTGGGCGATGAGCCGCCCGTCGCAAAAGCAGGCTAATCACAAAAATCAGCGGAAGCTGTTCTCAAAACTGCTGCCAAAGGCTTCTGTGAATGCCTTGGACGATTTTTTGCGAATGACAGGCTTGGGTTTCGGCTGAGGTATCGGCGCAGGTGCAATAGCTGAACTCACCACAGAGCCCGGCTTTGCCTTGTAGATAAAGCCGTGAAGCGGCCACTGCGTCCCGCCCAGCGCTTGGATCGAATGATACCATACGCGCACTTGGCTCCAATCATTATTGGGCGATACATCAATCGCGGGCACATTGCGTTCAATCTGACCGCGGCGTCCGTTGATCAGCGACCAATTGGAGTGGCTGATCATCACCTTGCGCGAATTCACAACTTTGCTGACGACTGCAACATGGCCAAGCCGGCTATTGCGGTACGGTTTAAACGCCATCACCGCGCCCTTTACCGGACGGTTGCCGCGCGCATACTTGCCCGCCGCTTGCTTCCACCACGTATGCGCATCGCCATAAATCTGAATACCAGAAGCCTCACGCGCGAATGGCACGCATTGAATATTAGCAGCCATGGCAGCGGTAGGCGCGAGAAAAAGCGAAGAGATCGCGGCAAGTATAGCAGCAGCGATGATATGAAAACGGCGTAACAACATGAAACACCTAATGACATGGTAACCCTAAATGCACCTTTGGACCTATGGTTAATGCCGAGTTTACCATGCGGCTTCTCCGCAAATATCTTGCCAAAGCGGGGCTAAGCGCCCATCGCACGCGCCATGTCAGAAGCCGCCCCCAAAACTGAAGCCCCCACCGAACCAGGCCAAGCTGTGTCCACTCCAGAAGTGATCATCATTGGCCGCCCCAATGTGGGCAAATCGACTTTGTTCAACCGGCTGGTTGGAAAAAAGCTGGCGCTGGTTGATGACCAACCCGGCGTCACCCGCGACCGGCGGATGGGCGATGCGGAACTCGCTGGCATGTCCTTCACCATCGTCGATACGGCCGGTTGGGAAGATGAAGATGCAAACAGTCTGCCCGGCAGAATGCGGATGCAAACAGAGGTCAGCGTAGAGGGCGCAGATGTTGCTCTATTCGTGATCGATGCACGCGCAGGCATTACGCCGATGGATGAAGAAATTGCCCGCTGGCTGCGAACGCAAGACCTGCCCATAGTTCTGGTTGCTAACAAAGCAGAAGGGGCCGCTGGCGAAGCGGGCTACCTTGAAAGCTATTCGCTCGGCATGGGTGAGCCTGTGCCCTTGTCCGCTGAGCACGGCGAAGGGGTCGCTGATTTGTTCGGCGCGCTTTTTCCGATCATCGGAACGCAGGCAGAGGCCGCCGTTGCCGCTGCTGAATTTGCTGCCGAAACGCAAGAAGACGCGCCGCTAGGCCCGCTCAAACTCGCCATCGTCGGTAGGCCAAACGCTGGCAAATCAACGCTAATCAACCGGATGCTCGGCGAGGACCGCCTGCTGACCGGACCTGAGGCGGGCATTACCCGCGATTCCATTGCGATTGATTGGGAATGGGAGGATCCGCGTTCGGGTGAGGACTCACTCGGCAACCGCGAGATTCGTCTGATCGATACCGCCGGCATGCGCAAGAAACGCAATGTGACGGAAAAGCTGGAAAAGCTCTCCGTCGCAGACGCACGCCGCGCAGTAGATTTTGCCGAGGTTGTCGTGCTGCTGTTGGATGCTACCCAAGGGCTTGAACACCAAGACTTAAAAATCGCCAGCATGGTCTTAGAAGAAGGTCGCGCTTTGATGATTGCGATCAACAAATGGGATATTGCTGAGGATCCAAGCGGGCTGTTTAACGGAATCCGAAACGCATTGGATGATGGGCTTGCACAGGTACGCGGGCTGCCATTGTTCGCGGTTAGCGCCAAAACTGGCAAAGGCCTCGACGCCATGTTGATCGGCGCGCATGAACTGCGTGAAAGCTGGTCGAAACGTGTGCCGACAGCGGCTCTCAACCGCTGGTTTGATGATGCGCTGGACAATAACCCGCCGCCTGCACCAGGAGGCCGCCGTATTAAGCTGCGCTATATCACGCAGGTCGGCACTCGCCCTCCACGCTTTGTGGTGTTTGGAACGCGGCTGGAATCGCTTCCCACAAGTTATGAGCGCTATCTGGTAAATGGCATTCGTTCGCGCCTCGGTTTTGACGCTGTGCCCGTGCGCGTCACGCTGAAAAGTCCGAAAAACCCATACAATGCCAATCGCGGCGGCGGCGGCAATTACTCGGGCGGTTCAGGGGACAAGACGTGATCTTGGAATTGCTGGCTTCTGGAATTGCAAGCGATCTGGTTGAGCGCACATCATCCACACAGCGCGTGCGCGAGGCATTAGAACTCAGCCTTGCCCCCGCCTTCCTATTGGTGGGCATTGGCAGTCTGATGAATGTGATGATGCAGCGGCTGATCTGGCTCGCTGGCCGGATTGAACGATTGTGCATCAATTCAACTCAGGAGGCCCCAGAGCTTTTGAGCCGCTTGCCCTTCGAAATTGAAGTCGATTGGCTAAGCAAACGCCGCAGGTTGGTGCGCACAGCGATTAAGCTTTCAACCGCAGCGGCGGTGGTCATTAGCCTCGTGATCGCGGGGCTGTTTATGTCGGCATTTGTCAATTTGCCGATCGGCTTGGGTGTCGTGATCCTTTGGGTGCTCACGATTGGCCTGCTGATCATTGGCCTCAGCTTTTTCCTGCGCGAGGCTTTGATCGCCGCCGATGGACCAAAGGCTTCGACAGGCTCAAAAGCCCATAAGACCAAGAACCAACCTTAATCACGATGCTGAAAGGAACAAAGCCGCAAACGAAAACGGCGGAACATTTCTGCCCTGCCATTTCCACATCATGCGTTTAAAGCCTTGAGCGATCAATGCGCCTCGGCAGGCTTGCTTTGCAGCTGCACGTAATTCTCAAGCCCCATACGCTCGATCATATCGAATTGCGTTTCTAGGAAATCGACGTGCTCTTCCTCGTTTGAGAGGATTTCAGCAAACAGATCACGGCTGACATAGTCGCGCACTTTTTCGCAATGCTCGATCGCATCAGTCAGCAGCGGAATGGCGTCTTCTTCGACGGCCATATCGGCTTTCAAGATTTCTAAGACCGTTTCGCCGACGCGCAAATTGTGGATCGCTTGGAAGTTGGGCAGACCGTTTAGGAAGAGGATACGCTCTGCCAACTTATCGGCATGCTGCATTTCTTCAATGCTTTCGCCGCGCTCATATTCGGCCAGTTTGGTCACGCCCCAATCATCCAGCACACGGTAGTGCAGCCAATATTGGTTGATCGCGGTCAGCTCATTGGTGAGAGCTTTGTTGAGGAATTCGATGACTTTCGCGTCGCCCTTCATGGGGATGCTCCTAATGATTGAGGGTTTTGAATGCTTGAGCAGCATATGCGGTTTTTGAGCGCATAAAACAAGGGCACCACAGGCCAAAAACGGCGGAATTCCGCCATTTGCGAGCGATTGTCAGTAGCGGTTTTGGAAGCGGGTTTAAGCCGATTATTCGGCTGGTTCGAAGCTCATTTCGCGCGTCTCGACCAAGATTGCATTCGCTTGGCTAAGGCATTGCCCACAATTCGGACGCTTCCCAAGCTTAGCATAAACAGCCTCTGCATCGCCCGATGTGGTGCATGCTGCCTTGCGCAGATCACCTTCTCTAATGGCGTTGCAGATACACACAAACATGGGCGTTAAAGCTCCTTGCGATTGATTCGCAATTGCCAAGATATGCGAATTATTCTCAATAGCAAGGGCTATTTGGGCCGATTTTCGTCACTTTTTGTTGAGAAAAGTTGAGAAAAGTTGACCAAAAAATGCGAAAATAAATGCAAACTTGCGCAAATCAGCGCTTCATCGGGAACATTTTTCCATAAGTTAGGCACCGCCAGAGCCATTCCAGCGGACCATAGCGGAACCGTTCAAGCCATGGCTTTGACCACAAAAGCATCAGTCCGCATGTCAGAACCGCAACCAGATAAAGCTGAGGCCGGTTTAGCTCACCAAACAAGTCCAGCGCCCATCCGTGGAACACAAACAGCATGATGATCGATGTGCCAAGATAATTTGTGAAAGCTGCCCTACCCGCGGCCCTAACACGATCGGACAACCAGCCGGACCATCCGGGCGAATAAACAACCAGCAATGCTGCCATGCCCAGCGCCATGGGTAAGATCGGGAATGCCGAGGTTCCAATGAAAGCTGTCATCGTGGCAAAGTAGTTAAAACCCGCCGCCTTAGTCGCCAATCCTATCGCCAGCATACCCGCTGCGCCGCCAATCAATCCGATCCAGCCCCAAAGCTGCATCTTCCTGCGATCGAAGCCCCCGCTGAAAAAGCCCCATTGATAAAGCGCCATACCGATTAGGATCAGCGGCCAAGTCTCCATCGACACACTGAGCCAAGCCAAGGGCGGATCCCACAAATGTTCTGAAAAATTATGCGCAACCAGCCCGCCATAATCGCCCGCTTGTTTAATCGCCGCTTCAACAAGCCCATCAGCGACTTCGACATCTTTATAGCCGATCATCTCTTCTTGCTGAGCCGCCAACCCCGCTTTGGCCCCTGTGTCCATAGTCGCCACGGTCTGCATACCCATGAACATGGCTGTGTAAGCCAGTCCGCCAAGAATATATGTGCCCACCCCGAAGAACATTTTCATGCCCGGCTTCCAATTGATGCATGCCAGAGCGACCAGCCCCCACACCGCATAGCTGGACAGAATATCGCCCTTCCAAATGAAGAAGTAATGCAGCAGGCCAATCGCGAGCAAGATCAGCAATCGCCGTGCCTGAAGCATGCGGCCTGCACCGCGCGCCCATGCGCGTTCCATAAACAGGTAAAGCCCTGCTCCGAACAATATCGTGAATAGCGCCCGCATCTTGCCATCAATGACCACAAACTGCGTAATCCACTGCCATCCGCCCGGATCATTTGCAGGTGTGAGGAACAGGCTGGGGTCCATATAGGCGTTCATGGGCTGGCCAAAGCCGATGATATTCGCAAACAGAATGCCCATCACAGCAAGCCCGCGAATAAAATCGAGGCTGCTTATGCGTTCGGTTAGTTTTGCTGGAGCAACAGGGGCCGGAGCAACAGGGCTGGCATCATATTCACCGCCGCCAGAAACGTGCCCTGCTTCATTGGCGCTGTCTTCATTGCTCACAAACGTTCCCCCACCGCTTTTGGTGCAAGAACTCTAACAGCATCAAGACTTAAGGAAAGACGCTATTCGATCAGCATCTATCCCATCGCGACGACTGTCTAGCGCGTTACGAGACAGCTATTGCCGGATGCTTTCAAACGCGCGCACGCTTTGTTCGCTTGTGCACGGCTAGCAAATCCGCCCGCTTGAAGCCGTGTGATACGGCCTGACGGGACGAGAACTTTCTTCGCGCCAGACAATGCGCTGGTGCCCGATAGCTTGTTCCACATCCGGTCCGCATTGGAACGCACACCAAATGCGCCAAGCTGGACTTTCCATGGTCCGCCAGTTGCCGCAGCGCTGGATGCAGCAGCGATAGCAGGGCGGCGCACTGCGGGCCGGCTTGTCGTCGGGCGGGTAATCGTTGGGCTAGGCGCAGTAATCACCGCAGGGGCCGGATCGGGAAGCGAGGCAACCACAACCGGCGTGCTGGGTGGACGGGGAGCAGGGTTAGAGGCAGCCACTGGCACGGAAGGCAATGTTTGCGCCACGCGCGCACCAGATGGCACCGAGCTATTTGTCGGACCTGAGCCTAGTGCAACAGAAGCCAGCTGAGTGGCCCTTCGTGCATCGCTTTCCTGCTTGATTTGCTTAGCAAGGATTTGTGCCTCTTGCCGCTGATCGAACGGAATATATTGATCCATTTTCGCCATTGCACCGGATGCTTGCGGCAGACCGGCAGAGTTCGCCAAAGTCAGCAAAGCATAGGCCCGCGTCCAATCCTTATCCGCATGGTCGGCATTAAAATGGGCAAGTCCCAAAACATATTGCGCGCGCGGATCGCCGCGTCCCGCTGCATCTTGGATATAAGGCATGGCTTGCTTGCGTGATCCTTGTTGGAACAGCAATAATCCGTAATTGTCAGCCGCTTTTAAATGACCTTGCTGCGCTGCTTGAGCATACAGCCCGCGCGCACGATCAATGTCTGCGTCCACACCGCGGCCCAGCCGATACGCCTGTGCAAGGTTGAACTGTGCATCAGCATCACCGCTTGCCGCTGGCCCCTGCCATTCAGCAACGGCTGCGGAATAATTGCCCTGCGACCATGCATCAACACCCGCTTTTACGTCGGCTGCTGCCGGCACTGCATTAAGAGCGGCGCCGAATGCAGCCATTCCCATAATAAAGCCCAAGCGTTTCATGTCGTGTCTTCCCTTGCTTTTACAATTCAATGTCTTGCGACAAAATTTTTGTGGCATCTAGCAGATGCATTGTGACTGGCACCTGACCAGCCTCTACCCGTTCCTTAGCGCTTCTATAGTTAATTCTGAGTTAGGGATAATCTGCGCTGACCATCCATATTGCTGATCTCCCCATTAACCGAATTAACCCTAAATTAGGGGTATCCTGCGATCAACGCCAACGGAAGCCGTTTATTCGGCATGTTTTTAGGTCGATCCATAGGGGGACCACGCGTTGCGAGTATTAGCATTAGCGTCACAGAAGGGCGGATCAGGCAAAACAACTTTGTCTGGGCACCTGGCTGTTCAAGCACAAAGAGCGGGCGCAGGTCCGGTCGTGCTGATCGATATTGATCCGCAAGGGTCAACAGCGGATTGGTGGAACGAGCGTGAGGCGGATTACCCTGCCTTTGCCCAAACCACAGTCGCGCGCCTTGCCAGCGATCTGCAAACGCTTCGCCAGCAAGGTTTCAAACTTGCCGTGATCGATACACCGCCAGCCATTACTATGGCGATCCAATCGGTTATCGGCGTTGCTGAACTGATTGTGGTGCCGACCCGCCCTAGCCCGCATGATCTGCGCGCCGTGGGCGCGACAGTTGATCTGTGTGAGCGCGCTGGAAAGCCGCTGGTATTCGTGGTCAATGGTGCGACACCGAAAGCGAAAATTACATCAGAAGCCGCTGTGGCATTGTCGCAGCACGGCACTGTTGCGCCTATCACTCTGCATCACCGCACTGATTTTGCTGCATCAATGATTGATGGCCGCACGGTTATGGAAGTGAATGAGAACAGCCGCAGCTCGGCTGAGGTAACAGCACTTTGGAAATATATCTCAGACCGGTTGGAGAAAAACTTCCGCCGCACTGTGTTCACCGCGCCCGGCAATCAGCCGCAGTCGCAAGGAATGAACCGTCCCGCCGGTGGCTTTGGCCGCCGAGTCGCATCGTAAAGGGCGGTACTGAAAACCATGTCTGAACCCAGCTTCGCCTCTCTCAATCCAGCATTGCTCGCCCGCAAAGGCGGCGCCAAACCGGCTATGCGCCGGCAATTTGGTGCAGGTTCAGCAGCCGCTGCCGCTGCGCCGCAAAATGATGCTGACCTAGAGGATTTAGGTTGGAACGATATGGGCGCAGAACATGCGCCAGAACAAGAGGCAGACGTGGTTGAAATCTCTCCTGACGCTGCTCCTGCCGAAGCGAAAACAGCTTCGCCTGCACGTAAGCAGCAAGAAGAAATCGCGAAACGGATCGAAAAGCCGGCAGCATCCAAGCCAAAGAAGAGCAAGCGCAAGTCAGCCCCAAAACAGGGCACCAAACAGGGCAAGCGCGCAGCCTTCACATTGCGGCTGGACGCTGATCGCCATCTGAAACTGCGCCTCGCCGCGACGATCCAAGGCGTCAGCGCGCAGAACTTTGTTACCCAAGCGCTGGATGCCCAGCTTGCTGAAATCGAAGAGCTTGAAACGCTGGCTGCCAGCATCAAGCGCAAATGAATTTTGAAGACCAATGAACCGCAAACACACACAAATGACGGATGACCCAAGGGGAACTCACATGAGCAAGACAACACGCAATAAGCCAATGATCGGCCTTGCCATCACTACGGCGCTTGCCGGCGTCGCGCTTAGCGGATGCAGCACGATCACATCGCCTTTCGCTGGCAAATCGGTTGGCAAAGCCCAATCGGCAGTGGCCAGCTCTGATGCGCGCGAAGGTGTCAGCCTTGCAGAAGCTGCTGTTCAAGCAGAACCACGCAATGCGCAAAACCGTGCTTTGCTGGGTGCATCTTACATGAAAGCGGGCCGTTTCGGTTCCGCGGCGACCAGCTTTAACGATGCGATGGCTTTGGGTAATACCGAGGCCCGCACAGTTCTTAGCTATGCTTTGGCGCAAACTGCCAATGGCAATAGCCCGGCAGCTCTTGCCGCATTGAAAGAACATCGCGGTTCGATCGATGATGCTGACCTTGGTCTGGCATACGCCTTGGCGGGCGAGGCTGCTCGCGGCGTTCACGTATTGAGCAATGCTCTGCGCAATGGTCAGTCCGATGCGAAAACGCGTCAGAACCTTGCCTATGCCTATGCACTGCAAGGCAATTGGCGCGCTGCGCGCCTGATGGCGGCAGAAGATGTTCCAGCCGATCAGCTGAATGAGCGGATCGCTGAATGGGCGGCCAATATCGGCCCGAATGCTTATACAACCCGCGTTGCAAAGCTGCTGAACGTTACGCCGTCGCGTGATGCTGGTCAGCCAGAACGTCTTGCGCTGAGCGGTGTTTCCAGCCCAGTGAAAATGGCAACCGCGCCTGCACCGGCAGCGAATGCCTTCACCGAAAATGGCGAACTTGCGCCGGTTAATGCGCCGGCTCCGGTTGCTGCTGCGCCTAAGCCAGTAATGGCTAGCTCTGCTCCGGTAGCGGTTAAGCCTGTTCCAGTTCCGGTTGCTAAAACAGCATCCAAGCCAAAACCTGCGCGTTTTGCAGCAGCCTTTGGTTCGCCAGTGGCTAAGCCTAGCGCGATTGCATCGCCAACACGCACACGTTTTGTCTCAAAGCCAGTCGTGCAGAAAATCCCGACCGGTTACAGCGAAGCCAAAGCACCCACTCGTGTAGCGACAGCCCCGGCACGCGTGCCGACTGCTGCACCGAAAGCGCCAACCCGCGTTGCCGCAAGCCCATCATCGCAGCGCCGCATGGTTTCGACCACCGCAACGCCGCGTGTTGCCACAACCGGCACGCATTTGATCCAGCTCGGCAGCTTCACCAATCGCGCTGTGGCCGAAGCAGCATCGAAGAAACTTCAGCAACGTCATGGCCAGTTGAAAGGCCGCGATATGGTCATCACTGAGGCCCGCGTAAAAGGCAAAACCTATTACCGCGTTGCCGCTGCCGGCTTTGGCCAAGGCAGCGCAAAATCGGCTTGTAGTTCGTTGAAACGCAAAGGATTGGGCTGCTTCGCCTATTCCGCATCGCGCAAATTGCCCGGTGCCGTTGATAAAGGCGTGCGCATCGCAGCCCGCTAATCAACACCAAAACTAATCAGCAAGACTGCCCTCGGTACTCGTAATGAGTATCGGGGGCGTTTTTTATGTGCCTCAAAGTTCGACCGAAACGCCGCCTTTATAAAGAGCGGTCACGCGGCCTTGAGCAGGCTGGCCATCGAATGGCGTATTGCCCGCAGCAGCAGCCATTTTGCGGCTATCGATAATCCACGGTTTTTCCGGATCGATCAAAGCAACATCCGCTTCGAAACCGGCTTCTAGTGCGCCAGCGTTTAGGCCCAGCAATTGCGCTGGATTGGTGCTGATGAGTTGGAACAGGCGCGGCATATCAATCACCCCGTCGCGCACCAATGTTAGCGCTATGGCCAGCAACGTTTCTGCGCCCGCCATACCCGCTTCTGCATCGGCAAAGGGCAGTCGTTTATCCTCTGGCCCCCGCGGATCATGACCCGATGCGATCACATCAATCACGCCTTCACCTATTGCCGCGATCACCGCTTGCCGGTCCGCTTCGCTGCGCAGCGGCGGAGAAAGGCGCGCAAAGGTTCGGAACTCTGCCGTGGCAAGATCAGACAGCATGAAATGCGCTGGGGTAATGCCCGCTGTCACATTCACACCGCGCGTTTTTGCAGCCCGCACCAGATCAAGGCCAGCAGCGGTGGTAACTTGCCGGATATGCAGACGCACGCCCGACATTTCTGCCAAAGCAATATCGCGGACAATCGCCAGCGCCTCAGCCTCTGCCGGAGCGCTTGGCAGGCCCAATCGCGTTGCCATTTCACCAGCAGTGGCCACCGCGTCCCCTGTAAGCCCTGCATCCTCTGCATGGCTGACCAGAACAAGGTCCTGCATCGCGGCATATTGCATCAGGCGCAGCATCACGCCGCTATCCGCGATCCAGCGGCGACCGGTCGCAACACCGCGCGCACCGGCATCTTTCATCAGGCCGATTTCGGCAAGCTCGCTTCCGCCTAGCCCTGCCGTGGCTGCCGCCAAAGGGTGCACCCAGAAATCGGGTTTTCCGCTTTTCGCGATGTAATTCACGCGGCTTGGCAGATCGAGGGGCGGTGATTGATCGGGCATCAAAGCTGCGCGAGTTATGCCGCCAAAATGAAACGCCGGTTTATCGATGGCGAAGACGCCCAAATCGACCAGACCGGGCGCGATCAATTGCCCCTTTGCATCGACAACTGTGTCGCCATCTTGCGGAGTAACTGTGCCGGCCTCGCCAATCGTGTCGCCGGTGATCCGCAACCCGCCATCTGCCAATCCAGCGGCTGTGACCAAACGGCCATTTGTAATGGTCAGCACGCTCATGATGCCGCCTCCCCATCCGTCGTCCAACCGGCAACACCGCGCGCCTTTCGCGTCAGAATATCAAGACACGCCATGCGGATTGCCACGCCCATTTCCACCTGCGCTGTAATGATTGACCGGTCGAGCATATCGGCGACATCGCTATCAATCTCTACCCCGCGGTTCATCGGCCCGGGATGCATCACCAAAGCATCGGGCGCAGCGCGCTCCAACCGCGCTTTGGTCAGGCCGTAAAGGTGATGATATTCGCGGGCAGAGGGAATGAACTGCCCCTGCATCCGCTCTGTTTGCAGGCGCAGCATCATCACCACATCTGTGCCCGCAAGCGCTGCGTCGAAATCATAGAAAGGCTCTGCCCCCATTGCCTCAACGCCCGAAGGCATCAGCGCTGGCGGCGCGCACAACCGGACGCTTGCCCCCATGGCTTGCAGGCAAAGAATGTTGGAACGCGCGACGCGGCTATGCAGAATATCGCCGCAGATCGTCACGGTCATTCCGGTGAAATCATCGGCTGTCTCGCCCCGCGCCTTCAGCGCATTGCGTAAAGCCAACGCGTCGAGCAGGCCTTGCGTGGGGTGTTCATGCTGCCCATCGCCTGCGTTCAAGACCGGACAATCCACCTTGCTCGCAATCAAATCAACTGCGCCGCTCGACCCGTGACGGATCACAATTGCGTCCGCTCGCATGGCATTCAAAGTGATCGCTGTGTCGATCAGCGTTTCACCCTTTTTCACGCTGCTTTGCGCGGCATGCATATTCACCACGTCGGCGCCCAGCCGCTTCCCCGCAATCTCAAAACTCAGCAAAGTGCGTGTGGAATTTTCGAAAAAGGCGTTAATCACCGTCAGCCCTGACAGCATATCGGAATGTTTCGCCGATTGGCGGTTGAGCGCCACCCACTGCTCTGCACTGTCGAGCAGATAAAGTATCTCATGCCTCTCCAACTGAGAAATACCCAGCAGATCGCGGTGCGGAAAGGCGAGGCGCCCCAGCGGATAGCGCCCACCAAATTCGGGTTCGGCTGCGCTCAAAGTGTCTGTCGATGTCATTAAAACCAAGCCTCTAGTCGAGCCGTATCATGCGCTCAACCCTTTCCTTGCGTCTTCCCCGTTGGAATGCGGTGCATTTATCCCTATCTTGGGGAGCAACAGGGCATTTTAAGGACCAATGTAATGAGTTTTGCGGGCAAAATCTGGCGTTTCTTGGTCGGAGTAAAAGATGCGTTGGCGCTTTTGTTCCTGCTGCTTTTCTTTGTCATGCTGTTCGCTCTGCTCTCATCGCGCCCCAATCCCGGCGCGGTTCAGGACGGCGCACTGCTGCTCGATCTAAACGGTTATGTGGTGGAGGAAAAATCGGTCGTTGACCCGATCGACGCTCTGCTCAGTCAGCAAGCTCCGATGGGCGAATATCCCGTTCACAAACTTGTCCATGCGCTTGATAGCGCTGCGACTGATGACCGCATCAGCGTGGTTGCGCTGGATTTGTCCGGCTTTGTCGGCGGCGGCCAAGTCCAATTGCAAGCCGTGGGCGAGGCAATGGATAAGGTTCGCAAAGCGGAAAAGCCTGTGATCGCTTATTCACTTGGCTATGCTGACGCCGGCATCATGCTGGCAGCGCATGCGAGCGAAGTTTGGCTCGATCCATTGGGCGGCGCGATTGTCGCCGGACCGGGCGGGCAGAATTTGTATTATGCTGAGCTGCTCGAAAAGCTGAAAGTCGATGCCAAGGTTTACCGCGTCGGCACGTATAAATCGGCGGTTGAGCCCTATTTGCGTTCGGACATGTCTGAGGAATCACGCGAAAATTACGCGGCGCTTTACGGATCGCTTTGGGAGGAATGGCAAGCCCATGTGAAGAAAGCACGGCCTGAAATCGACCTTGATATGATTACCGGCGATCCTGCCGCATGGGTGGCTGCATCGGGCGGCGATTTGGCAGAGGCAGCCTTGGCAGCGGGCATGGTCGATAAACTTGGCACACGCGTTGAATGGGGCAACCGGATCGCGGAAATTGCTGGCGAAGATGATTTTGATGAAAGCCCCGGCAGTTTTGCCGCGACCGAATTGGAGCCATGGCTGGCTGATAATTCCATCGATACATCGGGCGAAGCGATTGGTGTGATCACTGTCGCTGGCGAGATTGTCGACGGACAGGCTGGCCCCGGCACGGCGGGCGGCGACCGGATCGCAGAACTACTCGATGATGCATTGGAAGATGATTTGAAAGCGCTGGTCGTGCGGGTGAACTCCCCTGGCGGATCAGTCACAGCATCAGAAGCCATTCGTGAAGCGATCCTGCGGCACAAGGCTGCGGATGATATTCCTATCGCTGTATCCTTTGCCAATGTCGCGGCCAGCGGTGGATATTGGGTCGGTACAGCGGGCGACCGCATCTTTGCCGAGCCAGAGACAATCACCGGCTCCATCGGCATTTTTGCCGTGCTACCAACATTTGACCGCGCGGCCCGCGACTGGGGCGTGAATGCGGATGGATACCGGACCACGCCATTGTCGGGTCAGCCCGATTTCGTCGGCGGCTTTACACCGGAAGTCGACGCGATCCTGCAATCCTCCATCGAAAACGGCTATTCCGACTTCATCAATCTGGTCGCCAAATCGCGCGGCAAAACGGCTGAGCAAGTTGACGCAGTTGGCCAAGGCCGCGTTTGGGATGGCGGCACGGCCCGTCAATTGGGCCTTGTCGATCAATTTGGCGGATTAGAAGAAGCGCTGGAATGGGCTGCTGGCGAAGCGGGCTTGGAAGAGGGTGACTGGCACGCGAAACGACTGGGCGGCGATGCCGATCCCTATCAATCCGTGCTCAGCCAAATCCTTTCCGGCGGAGCATCAGCGAATGCAGCACCGGTCAATGGCGACATGTTCACCTTTGCCGCGCGCGGACAGGCGCAGCTATCATCGCGCATGATTGCCGATCTTGACCGGATTACTTCGGCAAAAGGCATGCAGGCGTACTGCCTTGAATGCCCATCGCCTATTCGCCCGCTTAGCCCGCAAAAACAAGCGAGCTGGTGGCAGGCCTTTGCTGGATTGATCGCGCGTTGAAGAAAGAAGGCGGGTAAGCATTCAGCCCACCCGCCCGCAGCTCCCACCTGGTTTAAAACTTACCGCTGATCGCAAAACGCGCGTTTAGCGGAGCGCCGACTGTTACCTGATGCGTGCTGTGCGCATTGGGGAAATACAGCTCGTCAGTGACATTCTCAACATTCACCTGAATGCGTACATTGTCCGAAACGTCATAAAATGCCGCTGCATCAACCCGCAGATAGTCGGGCAGGACGGCGGTGTTGCCATTGTTGACGAAACTTTCTGATTGATACGTCGCGCCAAGGCCAAAACCGAACCGGTCCGTGACTTGGAACATATTCCAGACAGAGAACATGCTATCGGGCAATTCGCGCGGACGCAGGCCAGTGGGACCAGTGCGGCTTTCCTGCTCCCCATCGAGATAGCTATAGCCTGCTTGCACGGTCCAAAATTGCGACAATTGCCCCTGAAGCTGAAGCTCAAAACCCTGAATAGTGGAATCCACTACATCCAAAGTGGACGGGTCATTATCATTCGGTTGCGGGCTGGATTGCTCAATTTCAAAAACGGCGGCGGTAAAGCTAAGCTGCGGGTCGATATCCCATTTCAGCCCCGCTTCCAGATTGGTGAAAGTGTTGGGATCCAGCGCATCATTCGCGCCATTGATATTGGCAAATTGCTCGCCCGAACGCGGAAGGAAGCTTTTGGAATAGCTGGCATAGAGTGAGATGTTTTCTTGCGGTTTTAGGACGACACCAGCGCGCGGCGAAATCTCTTCATCCTTGCGGTTGCGCACATCGCCAGCGACCACATTGTTCACGGTGATGTCAAAGCTATCAAAACGCGCGCCGATGATCACATGCAGCCAATCGGTCAGCTCCAATTCGTTCTGGATATAGGCTGAAAACACATCAATGCTCACGCGCGTATCGTCGTTAATGTCAGCGGTGAAATCATTGGTGGTGACCACGCCAGCCGCGTTCGCGCCCACACCGCCGCGCAAATTCAGCGGGCGCGCAATGGCGAAAATCTCATTGTCATCAGAGGTAGTGGAGAAGAATGAATTGAAGCGGTCTTGATCGGACGATGTGCTGATATATTCACCGCCTAGGATCAGCGTGTGATGCACGCCGCCAGTGTTCAACTCTCCCACCAAATTGCCCGATAGGATCAGGTTCTGGCGCTGGGTCGTATCGATATATCCATCAAGCGTCACGGCGTTCGGCGTGTTCGCTTGGTCATATCCGCTGGCGTAAAAGTTCGAATAGACCTTGTCATAATCGCCATAAAATGCGCTGAAATTGCCTTTCACATTATCAGAGAATGCGTGGCTGACATTGGCGCGCAGCAGATGGGCTTCAAGCGTGGTGAAGTTTTCCAATTCGTCGCCGAATGTAATATCCTCAAACGCCGCAACCGGACGGCCATTTGCACCCGTTGGAATGCCGCGATCAATAAACCTTTCGTGGTTCGCATATTCATAAGACAGATCAATCGTCGTGCTTGGACCGGCTTGAAAACGCACGGTCGGGTTAAAGCCAATCCGGTCGCCATCATAAAAGTCGCGGTGGTTATCAAGGCTTTGATATTCCGCATTCACGCGCACGGCGACATTTTCGCCCGCGTCCAGATTGATATCGCCCTGCACGCCGAACGCGCCAAACGTGTCCACGCTGGCCTGCGCGCCGCCGAATGTTTCGCCAATCACGCCCTTTTTCGTGACGCGGTTTAGAATGCCGCCAGTACCGCCTCGCCCGAACAGCAAAGCATTGGGTCCGCGCAGGATTTCAACCTGCTCAAGATTATAGAGCGAGCGGTAATATTGCACATCGTCACGCACCCCATCGATGAAGAAGTCTGCGGTGGAGCGCACTCCGCGGAACACAACTGAGTCGCGGTGCCCTTCTCCCTGCGACGTATTGACGCCCGGGGTGTAAGCAATGATCTGACCGATGCTTTCAAACCCGCGTTCTTCGATTTGCTCAGCGGTGGTAATCGAAAGGCTTTGCGGCACGTCCAAAATTGGCGTTGGCGTGCGCAATGCGTTGACTTGGTTGGCGTAAAGCACATTGCCAGTGACAATAATCTCACCGCCTTCTGGGCCCGCTTCGCTCGCACCCTCAATCGGTGCGACTTCCTGCGCGACTTCTTGAGCTTGGACCATCGGCGCAGCGGCGATGGAGGAAAGCACAGTCGCGCCAAATAGGCAGGCTTTGAAAGTTTTCATTAGGGGGAAAGAATCCTACCGGAGTGTTGATAGCAGCTGGCTATCGCTATTGAGAATGAGTGTCAATAACATTTTCCGGCAATTCATCGCAAAACTGCGGGTGTGATAACGCCGCCGCTAATCCTCGATCAGATCGGGTCCGCTGAACTCTCGCGGTTCCTGCGTCCAATCTCCCTTTGCGAACACTACCGTATCGCACTCCGCCATGTCCTGCGCGGCATAGCGGTCATAGGTGATGTGGATGAAATCGGGCCGCCCCCAAACGCGCACAGCATTCCAATACCGCTCATCTCGAAATCCGACGAAATGCAGTGCTGGAATAATCGGGCGCATAAGATGATGAGTTAGCGCTTTATAGGCGTCATACAAGACAGCTGTGGTTGAGCGTTTCTGCGCACTGGAATTTATGGGGGGGCTTCGGCATAGCTTGCCCATGCATGATATCAAAACCATCCGAGACAATCCCGAAGCTTTTGACGCAGGCTTAGCGCGCCGCGGGTTGGAACCGCAATCCGCCGCATTGCTGGCACTCGATACAAAACGCCGCGAAGTCACAACGAAACTGCAAGAGGCGCAGGGCCGCCGCAATGATGCCTCCAAAGCCATCGGTCAGGCCATGGGTCAAGGCGATACGGAAAAAGCCGAAGCGCTGAAAGCCGAAGTCGCGCAAATCAAAGCGGATATGCCGCAAATGGAAGAGCAAGACCGCGCATTGGGTAAGGAATTGGAGGACAAGCTATTGGCCCTCCCCAATCTTGTTGCTGATGATACGCCCGATGGCGTTGATGAAGATGACAATGTGTATCTGCGCGAATGGAGCGAAAAACCCGAGTTTGCTTTTGAACCAGCAGAGCATGCCGATTTAGCACCGCAATTGGGCATGGACTTTGAATTGGGCGCTAAGATTGCCGGCGCAAGGTTCACTTTTCTGCGAGGAGACATTGCCCGCCTGCACCGCGCACTTGGGCAATTTATGCTCGATGAAAACACGCGCGAGCATGGCTTTATAGAATGCAATCCGCCGCTGCTAGTCCGCGACGAGGCGGCTTATGGAACTGGCCAACTTCCCAAATTTGGCGAAGACCTGTTTCAAACCACCGATGGTCGGTGGCTCATTTCAACCTCTGAAATGTCATTAGGCAATTCCTTCCGCGAACAAATCTTTGACGAGGAAGATTTTCCTATTCGCAGGACAGCATTGACCCCGTGTTTTCGCTTGGAAGCGGGTTCTGCAGGCCGAGACACGCGCGGTTTTATCCGCCAGCACCAGTTCGAAAAAGTCGAACTCATCAGCGCGGCGCTTCCACATGACAGCACCGATGAACACGCACATATTACGGCGGCGGCTGAAAGCATGCTGCAAAAGCTGGGCCTGCATTACCGTGTGATGCAACTGTGCGCAGGCGATATGGGCGCCACCATGCTCAAAACTTACGATCTAGAAGTCTGGCTTCCAGGCCAAGGGGCATACCGCGAAATCAGCTCCTGCTCTAACGGCGGCACCTATCAGCCGCGCCGGATGAATGCGCGATATCGCCCTAAAGACAGCAAAAAGACCGAATTCTTTCACTTGCTCAATGGTTCGAGCCTTGCCGTGGGGCGCACATTGGTGGCGATCATGGAAAATTATCAGCAGGAAGATGGCAGCGTGACCGTGCCCGAAGCGCTCGCGCCATATATGGGCGGGGTCACGACACTGGAGCCGCAATAAATGCGCATCCTCGTCACGAATGACGATGGTATTCACGCGCCGGGCCTAGAGGTTCTGGAAGAAATTGCGCGCGAATTATCGGATGACGTATGGGTCTGTGCACCAGCAGAGGAGCAATCAGGCGCAGGCCATTCGCTTACCCTCAACCGCCCTGTCCGCCTGCATAAGCACGGGCCAAAACGCTATTCAGTCTCTGGCACGCCAACAGACAGCGTGACCATGGCATTGCGCGAAGTGATGGACGCCCCGCCGGATTTGATCCTGTCAGGCATCAATCGCGGTGCAAACTTGGCCGATGATATCACCTATTCCGGCACAGTCTCCGCCGCCATGGAAGGCGCGCTGGCAGGCATTCGTTCCATCGCCTTATCCCAAGTCTACTCCAAAGAGGGCGCGAAAGAAGATGGACCGGCTGAAGTCCCATTCAGCGCCGCACGCGAATGGGCAAGCCGCGTCATTACGCCCTTGCTGGACTCTCCGATGGAATCCCGCACACTTGTTAACATTAATTTTCCTCCGATAAAGACGAGTCAGATCAAAGGGATACGAGTCGTTCGGCAAGGTTTCCATGATTATTCAAGGGGTTCCGTGGTTAAAGGGCGTGACCCGCGCGGCTTTTCCTACTATTGGTTTGGTCTGCATGCGATTGAGCACACGCTTGATCACGGCACTGACCTGGAAGCAATTGACGAGGGGTATATCTCTGTGACTCCGCTACAGCTTGACCTCACCCATCACGCCTCACTTGCTTCACTAGCCGAAAGGTATGAAGCATGAAGAAACTTCTCACAGCCCTAACCCTAATCGCCGCGCCTGCCGCGCTTATCGCTGGCAATCCCGCGACCGAAACCGTCCATACGGTGAAAGAAGGCGAAAGCTTAAACGGCATTGCCAATCGCGCCGGTGTCGACAAGTCGATCATTGCTGTCGCCAATGGATTGCAAGAGCCATATAATGTGCAAAAGGGGCAGAAGCTCCAAATCCCGCGCCAGCGCAATCACACAGTGAAATCGGGCGAAAGCCTGTCGCGCATTGCGGAGAAATATAACGTTCCGCAGTTTAACATCGCCATCGCCAATGGCCTTGCCAAGCCGAACGATATTCGTGTGGGGCAAAAACTGATCATTCCCGCTGTCTTTAAACAGCCGGTCCGCATCGCCAGCCGCACAATTGCGCCGCGAACACCCTATTTCAAACGGCCGCATGACGGCAAAGTTCTGCGCAGCTGGCCCAATCATGACGGTGTCGATTATGCCGTCAACACAGGCGATATGGTCCGCGCATCCTCCAGCGGCACCGTTCGCATCGTGAACAACAATTCAAAGCGTTTCGGCAGCGTCGTTCTAATCGAGCACGGCAATGGATATGAAAGTGTTTACGGCCACCTGTCCAAAGTCACCGTGAAAGAAGGCGACTATATCAAATCCGGCGAACGGGTCGGCCTTGCCGGTTCAGGCGGCGGAGCGACACGCCCCGAACTCCACTTTCAAATCCGCAAAGACGGTAAGAAGATTGATCCGGCGTCAAAACTGCCTAAACGCTAACGCCTATGAGTGATACGCGCATTCGCAAGCGGCGGTTCCGCCCCATTCGCCGTGCCGTGCGCGTGCCGGTGTGGGGCGATCTGGGCATCCGCCTTGGCCTGGCGCTGTTTCTGCTTGGCATTGTGGTCGCGATCCATTGGTTTGATCGCGGCGGGCTGGTCGATAGTGTCGATGGCGAAGTTAGCCTGCTCGACATTATCTACTTCACTATGATCTCTGTCACCACCACCGGATTTGGCGACATTACGCCGGTTACCGACCGTGCGCGTCTGGTAGAGGCGGTGATCGTTACGCCGATCCGTTTCGCCGTATTCTTTATCTTCGTTGGCACAGCCTATAATTTCATAATCAAACGCTCTTGGGAGAAATTCCGCATGAACCACATTCAGGATAACCTCTCAGGCCATATTGTGGTGCTGGGCTACGGCATTTCCGGCTCTGAAAGTGTTGAGGAACTGATTGAGCGCGGCACGACCCCGTCTGATATCGTTGTGGTCGACCCCAGCGAGGACCGGTTGGCAGAAGCGGAGAAACTGGGCGTCAATGTGATGGCGGCAGACGCCACGCGCGACAGCACATTGGAAGCGGTGCAGATACGCAAAGCGCACACGGTGCTGGTCAGCGCGGGGCGCGATGACACCAGCATTCTGATCGTTCTGACCGTGCGCCATTTGGCCCCCGATGTGCCGATCAGCGTAGTGGTGCGCGCGGATGATAATGAATTCCTCGCCCGCCAAGCTGGCGCAAACAATGTGATTAACCCCGTGCGCTTTACCGGATTGCTGCTGGCTGGCAGTGCAAAGGGCGCGCATATCGCGGATTACCTCGCCGATCTCGCCTCTGTCACGGGACGTGTTCAGCTCGTTGAGCGCGAAGTGACGGGCGATGAATGCGGCGAGAATATCACTGCGCTGAAAACCGGCGGACGCGGCCTGCGCATTTACAGAGGCGGCAAAGCGTTCGGCTATTGGGAAGCGGAATGCCAGAACTTGCAGGTCGGCGATGTGATCGTTGAGATTGTGCCTACTGAAAATGGCACGAGCAAAGGCGATGGGCATTCTAGCGAGGGTTAAACCTCAACCTCGATTATATGCACCAAGAGCAAGCAATGATAAGCTTGAAATCGCTCTAGCCTGTTTGGCCGTTTCATTGGGGACTGTGTTCCAAGAAGGAATGGCTTCTAAGGCAGAAACGCGTGAACAAAGCCCATCGCAGTGTAGAACAGCAGCCAGTATCCCGCATCGATAAAGAACAGTGCTTTGCCCTTTTGCGAAAACAGGTAATTCGTGCCCAAGGCTGGGATGATAAAGCCAATCGCGACGCCCACCGCCGTCAGAACCTTGCCCTGAAAGCTGACCGGATCGCCCCAATAATCAAAGGTCGCAAAAGTGTGCGCCAGCGTCCAACTGGCGAGCAGCGAAAATGCGAATGCGCCGCCATAGGTCAGGCCCATCGAGCCCTCTTTAATCTGTTCTTCGGTCAGGCCAACCGCGCCCATCCAGCGTTTGCCCATGATCGGCCCATACCAAATGCCGCCCACGACAAATCCCGCAATCGCGGCCAATACAATGCCCAGCCAGTTTACATCGAACATCAAAAACCTCCCTTTTGTTTAGCTTCAAGCGCCAGCGCTCACATACGTTCGCTTGGCTACCGACCTACCGGCCGACGCGCGAGCGCGCTTGCGGTCCCTATCGGGCCCGTCTCCCGTTCTCATCACAAGTGTAGCGCAAAACACTTTGCCAGTGTAGTGGGCCGCAGATTATGCCCGACACAACCACTCCTCCCCCGCAATCTCTCCCAGACGCCAAACGCATCGGCATGGTCAGCCTCGGCTGCCCCAAAGCGCTGGTGGATTCAGAACGCATTCTTACACGCCTACGCGCCGATGGATACGCTATGAGCCCCGATTATGCTGGCGCGGATGTGGTGCTGGTGAACACTTGCGGGTTCCTCGACAGCGCAAAGGAAGAAAGCCTTGCCGCCATTGGAGAGGCGATAAACGAAAATGGCCGCGTGATCGTAACGGGGTGCATGGGCGAGGAAGCAGACGCAATCCGCGCGGTGCATCCTGCCGTTTTGGCCGTAACGGGCGCGCATCAATATGAGGCTGTGGTGGAGGCTGTTCATGAACATGCTCCGCCCAGCCAAGGGCCATTCGTGGACTTAATTCCGCAGCCGGATATCAAGCTGACCCCGCGACATTACAGCTATCTGAAAATCTCAGAAGGCTGCAACCACTCCTGCGCTTTCTGCATTATCCCTGATCTGCGCGGAAAACTCGCCAGCCGCCGGATTGATGCTGTGCTGCGCGAAGCGGAGAAATTGGTCGCTGCTGGAACGCAGGAATTGCTGGTCATTTCGCAAGACACATCGGCTTATGGCGTCGATACCAAGCATGACGTTCGCAGCTGGAAAGAGCGCGAAGTGCGCGCCCATATGACCGATCTGGCGCGGGAATTGGGCCAGTTACGCACCGCGCAAGGGAATGCTCCGTGGGTCCGTCTGCATTACGTCTATCCCTACCCCCATGTGGATCAGGTGATCCCCTTAATGGCGGAGGGGTTGCTGACGCCCTATCTCGATATTCCGTTCCAGCATGCAGCGCCTTCTGTGCTGAAATCGATGCGCCGTCCGGCCAATGAGGCGAAGGTCTTGGAGCGCTTGAAAAGTTGGCGCGATATCTGCCCCGATATTGCCGTGCGCAGCTCATTCGTGGTCGGCTTCCCCGGCGAGACGGAGGATGATTTTCAATATCTCCTCGATTGGTTGGAAGAGGCGCAATTGGACCGCGTGGGCGGTTTCCGCTTTGAACCTGTCGAAGGCGCGCGGGCGAATGATCTGCCGGACCCAGTGCCGGAGGAGCTAAAAGAAGAACGCTACACCCGCCTGATGGAAGTCACATCGCGGATCTCCGCTGCGAAATTGCAAGCAAAAGTCGGACGCACACTGCCCGTCATTATTGATGAAGTGGGCGAAGCGGATGAAGACGGCGACATTGGCGCAACCGGCCGTTCACAGGCTGATGCTCCGGAAATCGATGGTGCGGTTTACTTACGTAATGTTGGCGCGCAGCTGGCAGCAGGCGATATCATCACCGCTCAAATCGAAGATGCAGATGAGCACGATCTGTTTGGTGTGCCTGCTTAGATAGCCGCACGGATGAATAGCTATGCAGCGCTGCCCTCGGCTATAGCGCGCTGGACACTCGCCTGATAGGCAGTGCGGCATGATGGTAATTGCCGCCGATAAATTGCTGCTTTTCGGAGCGACTGGCGACCTTGCGCAGCGGATGCTGCTGCCTTCTTTATGTGCTCTGCATGCTGATGGATTGCTGGCAGAGGATCTCGCGATTATTGGCACGGCGCGATCTGATATGGATGATGCTGGATATCGCAATTTCGCGCGCGAGGCTTTGGAGAAATATCTGCCTGCAGAGCGCCGCGGCGGCATGGCCGAATTCCTCAACCGTCTGTCTTATCAACCGCTTGATGCGACGACTTTGGACGGGTTCAACGCGCTTTCGGCAAAAGTGGGCGAGCCAAAGCAAGGTCTCGCAATCTTCCTATCCACTGCGCCAAGTCTGTTTGAACCCACCATCAAAGGTTTGCAGCACGCAGGGTTAGACGGCGCGAATGTGCGCATGTGCCTTGAAAAACCGCTCGGCACCGACCTTTCCACGAGCTGCGAGATTAACGACGCGGTTGCCGCAGCATTTCCCGAAGAACGCATTTTCCGCATCGACCATTACCTTGGCAAAGAGACAGTGCAGAACCTGCTAGCTTTGCGTTTCGCCAACGTCTTGTTCGAACCGATTTGGAACTCCAACTATATTGAGCATGTGCAGGTCACCGTTGCTGAAACGGTCGGGCTAGAAGGGCGCGTAGCCTTTTACGATGATGCGGGCGCACTGCGCGATATGGTCCAGAACCACATGCTGCAATTGGTCGCCATGCTGGCAATGGAGCCGCCGACCAGTTTCGATGCAACCGCCGTGCGCGATGAAAAAGTGAAAGTGCTGCGCGCGCTTCGCAAAGTCTCGGCGTCCGAAACAGTTACCGGCCAATACCGCGCTGGGGCGATTTCTGGCGAAGCTGTGCCCGGATATGATGATGAGCTGGGTAAAGACAGCGGCACGGAAACCTTCGCCGCGATCAAAGCCCATGTCGACAATTGGCGCTGGAAAGGCGTGCCGTTTTATCTGCGCACCGGCAAGCGCTTGCCCGAACGCGTAACAGAAATCCTCGTGCAGTTTCGGCAAGTTCCGCATTCAATCTTTGCCGGGTCAGAAGCGCCCAGCAGTATGATGCAGCCCAACCGGTTGCTGATCGGCATTCAACCCGAAGAGAACATCACCTTGTCGCTAATGGCGAAGGTTCCCGGTCTGGATCAGGATGGAACGCGGCTGCGCTCTGTGCCGCTCGACATTGCCATGCCCGATGCCTTCGTCGGGAAACAGCGGCGCATCGCGTATGAACGCTTGCTGCTTGACCTGATGAAGGGCGATCAGACATTGTTCGTACGCCGCGACGAGGTTGAGGCGCAGTGGCATTGGGTCGATGCAATACGCGATGTTTGGGAAAGTGAAGACGTCACGCCAAAGCCTTATCCAGCGGGCACTTGGGGCCCATCGGCTGCCATTGCTTTGGCAGAGCGTGACGGGGTGAGCTGGCACGATGAGTGACCTTCATCCCACAATCCGTGCGGTAACAGACCGCGTTATCGAACGGTCCAAAGGTCCGCGTGGACGCTATCTTGATTTGATGGCACGCGAAGCAGACCGTGCACCCGACAAATCTCAAGTCTCCTGCTCCGTGCTTGCCCATGCCTATGCTGGCGCAACCGAAGATCAGGCCGCGATGAAAGAAGGACGCGGGCCGAACATCGGTATAGTAACCGCTTACAATGATATGCTTAGCGCGCATCAGCCCTATGGCCGTTACCCTGAACGGATGAAGGTGTACGCACGCGAGGCCGGAGCCACCGCCCAAGTCGCTGGCGGCACGCCCGCCATGTGCGACGGCGTCACTCAGGGCGAGGATGGCATGGAGCTGTCGCTGTTCAGCCGCGATATAATCGCCATGAGCACTGGCGTAGCGCTATCCCACCAAATGTATGATGCGGTCGCGTGTCTGGGTATCTGTGATAAGATTGTTCCCGGCCTGCTGATCGGCGCGCTGCGTTTCGGCCATTTACCAACGCTCTTTGTGCCGTCCGGCCCCATGCCATCGGGCATTTCCAATGCGCAAAAGCAGGAAACCCGCCAGCTTTATGCCCAAGGCAAAGTGGACCGCGCAGCTTTGTTGGAAAGCGAGCTTAGCAGCTATCACTCGCCGGGCACTTGCACATTTTTCGGCACAGCCAATTCCAATCAGATGATGATGGAAATGATGGGGCTTCACATTCCGGGCAGCGCCTTTATCCAGCCGGGTACGAAACTGCGCCAAGCATTGGACCAGCGCGCTGTGCACCGTCTGGCTGAGCTATCAGGAAACAGCGAACGCAGCCTTGCAAAATGCGTCGATGAAAAAGCGATCATCAATGCGGCCATTGGCCTGCTGGCAACAGGCGGTTCCACCAATCACGCCATCCACATTCCAGCCATGGCGCGCGCTGCTGGCGTGATTTTCGACTGGGATGATCTCGCCGAGCTTTCCAGCGTCGTTCCATTGCTCGCCAAGGTCTATCCCAATGGGTCGGGCGATGTGAACCATTTTCACGCAGCTGGCGGCATGGGATATGTCATCGGCGAATTGCTAGATGCGGGTCTTGCGCACAATGATGTGGTGACAGTTGGAACAGGTGATCTCAGTGACTATGCCAAGGAACCCGCGCTTGATGACGCGGGCGAACTGATATGGCGCGAAGTGGGCGCGAGCGGAGATGACACCATGCTCAGCACGGTGGCCGCGCCATTCCAAGACGATGGCGGCATGAAATTGCTGACCGGCAATTTGGGCCGCGCATGTTTCAAATCCTCCGCCGTGTCCGAAGATCGTTATACGGTAGAGGCACCGGCATTGGTGTTTGAAACGCAGGCCGCCGTGGCAGAGGCTTTCAAAGCGGGCGAGCTGGACCGGGACTGCGTTGTCGTCGTGCGGTTCCAAGGGCCGCGAGCCAATGGCATGCCCGAACTGCATGCGCTGACCCCTCCGCTGGCTGTCTTACAGACACGCGGTTACCGCGTTGCACTCGTCACAGATGGGCGCATGTCGGGCGCATCGGGCAAAGTTCCTGCCGCGATCCACATTACTCCCGAAGCACTAGGCGGAGGCCCGCTCAACTTGCTGAAAGATGGAGACATAGTGCGCGTTTGCGCCAAAACCGGCACGCTTTCCACCACCGCTGATATTTCATCACGGACCCCTGCACCTGATCCCGCGCCAGAGGTCGGCGTAGGCCGCGAACTGTTTGCTATGCTGCGAACAGGTGCGGATGGAGCGGAGCAAGGCGGATCAGCCATGCTGGCCGCGGCGGGGCTCTGATGGAAGCGATAGCGATCAACCCAATCACACATCCGCAGCCGGGCCTATTTGGCGCAGCTGCTGCATATAAAACAAATCATCTTTGAGGGGAACGCAGATGGATATTGAAACAGTAATGCGCATGGCGCCGGTCGTGCCGGTAATTGTGGTCGATGATGTCGAGCACGCTGTGCCGCTGGCAGAGGCTTTGGTCGCGGGCGGGCTGAAAGCTTTGGAAGTCACCCTTCGCACGCAGCCTGCATTGGAAGCGATCAAGGCTATGAAGCAAGTGCCCGGCGCAATCGTGGGCGCAGGCACCGTCACCAACCCTGATGAGCTGGAAGACGCGCTTGAAGCGGGCGCGGAGTTCGTCGTTTCACCCGGTCTAACAGAGCCGCTGGCCCGCGCCTGTATCTCGACCCAAACTCCATTCCTACCCGGCACAGCGAATGCTGGCGACATTATGCGCGGCATGGATTTGGGGCTGCGGCATTTCAAATTCTTCCCCGCAATGGCTGCAGGCGGATTGCCTGCATTAAAAGCTTTGGCCGCTCCGTTTGGTGATGCAAAGTTCTGCCCCACCGGCGGCGTGAATCTGGCCAATGCGCCGGAATGGCTCGCGTTTGATCCGGTGCTATGTGTCGGCGGAAGCTGGGTCGCACCGCGCGGTCCGGTCGATAAGGATGCTGTAACAAAACTCGCAAGCGAAGCGGCTGCGCTGACATCATGAAAACAATCGATGCCTTGATGGAGCGTTTGCAGGGTCTTCACAGCCAGACGCAAGAAACGCCTTTATTCAATCCAGTGTTTCAATTGGGGCTGGATATTAGCCGCGATTTGGAAGCCGGCGAGCTTGATCTCGATGCACTGGAAGGTTTGGTCGCAGAGTTGGAATGCGCTAGCATGCAAGCGCGCTCAAAGCGGCTTCGCAGGCTGGTTGAACCGGTTGATCCGGCCGGCAATGCAAAGGCTTTGGCGGACAGTTTAACCGCGCCGAGTTATGGTGACTTTGCGAAGGCTTGGGAAAGCCCGCAGCTGCATACCGTTTTTACCGCGCACCCAACCTTTCTTCTTACACCGGCGCAGTCTGGCGCCGTCGCCGCTGCTGCCAGCCAATCAGGTGAAATCGGTAAAGAAGCATGCGTCGCCGCTGCTGAACGTGAACAGGTTACGCTGACTTACGAACATAACCGCGCGATGGATGCTATGGCGCATGCACAGGATGCGCGCGATGAGATTGTGTCTGAATTGCTGGATCATGCCGCGCAGCAATGGCCCGATGAATGGCAAGATTTGAAACCCCTGCCCTTCCGTTTTGCCAGCTGGGTCGGATACGACATGGACGGGCGCACGGACATCAAATGGTTTGACAGCATCGGCTTCCGTCTTGCTGAAAAAGCGCAGAGATTAGAGCGTTACACTGCGCAATTGAAAGCAATTGATAGCGATCACGCTCTTCTTAAAACACTGCAAGGCGCGCTGGATTATGCTCGTGATCGCGCCGCGGATTTTGCAGCTGATTTGTCTGAACCGCAGGCACTATCGAACGCTGCAAACCGTCTGACGAAAGACGACTCGAATAAGCTGCTTTCGCTTCAGCCAATCATCACGGCTTTGGAAGAAGAAGCCGCGAACAGCGACAATGCACGTGCAGTCCAGCTTAAGACCCTTGCCGCCGGAATGCGCGCAGATGGTCTGGGCATGGGGTGGATTCACTTCCGCGTAAACTCCAGCCAATTGCACAATGCGATCCGCCGCCGGATCGACCCAGACAATTCGATGGATCTTGGCAGCAAAGGCGCGATGGCCACGCTTCGCCAAATCCTGTCTGAGGTAAAACCACTGCGCACGAACTTTGCTGCGCTGGCTATCGAAAGCTCAACAGCGATCCGGCAGTTTTTGGCCATGGCGCAAATCCTTGAACATGTGGACGGGGATGCGCCGATCCGCATGTTGATTGCCGAATGCGAACAGCCATCAACCATTCTTGCTGCACTCTATTTCTCCAAATTGTTCGGGATCGAAGACAAAGTTGATGTCTCGCCCCTGTTCGAAACTGAAAGCGCTTTGGAGCACGGGGGACGTTTCCTTGACGCATTATGTGCAGAGGAAATCTATCAAAACTACGCGCGTGGGCGCGGGCGTATCGCGATCCAAACCGGCTTTTCCGATGCGGGGCGCTTTGTCGGTCAAATCCCTGCCAGCCTTGCAATTGAACGCCTTCAAGGGCGGCTTTCACAAGCTATGGAGGCGAATGGGCTAACCGATGTCGCTGCGCTGATATTCAATACTCACGGCGAAAGCATGGGGCGCGGCGCACATCCCGATAGCTTTGCCGACCGGCTTGAATGGCCACTGTCCGCATGGGCAAAACGCCGGTTTGTACGGGCTGGTATCCGGCTAGAGCCGGAGGTCAGTTTTCAAGGCGGCGATGGCTATATGTTTTTCGCCACCCCTGAATTGGCACGGGCGACCCTCACCCGTCTAGCAGAGCTTCGTCCGGCAGATACCGATGCCGACGCGCCGACCGATCCGATGTACCGGCGCACGGACCTGAGCCTTGATTTTTATCGCGCCATTCGCAGCCATCAGCGTGAGCATTTGGAAAGCTCAACCTATAGCCGCGCTTTGACCGCATTCGGGCTCGGCCTGCTCAATGCCACTGGCAGCCGCGTTTCGCGCCGCCAAAGCGATATCAATGCGGACCGAGATATGAATTTGCGGCAAATCCGCGCGATCCCGCATAATTCTATCCTCCAGCAGCTTGGCTATCCGATCAATGTTATTTCTGGCGTCGGCAGCGCGGCGGATGGCAATTATGAAGATGTCGCCAGCCTGCTGATGGAAAGCGATCGCGGGCGGCAATTGGTGCGTCTGGTGCGCAGTTCGAATGCGCTTGCCAGCATCAAAACCGTCGCAGCTTACGGTGAGCTGTTTAACTCGGCCTATTGGGCGAGCCGGCCCTATCGCGGCACAGAAAGCCAGCTGTCTGATGCTTGCGAGGCTTTGGCGGAATATCTGACAAAGGATGACCGCACAGGCGTGTTCCGCCGCCTTGCCTCGCGCCTGCGTGTGGATGCACTGAAACTGCACCGGCTGCTTGATCTCATTCCAGATGAAAACCCGCTAGAAGATCGCGAAAACATTCGCCGCACCATTGGTGCAGCACAGGCTTTACGCCTAGCCCTGCTCCAACATATGTTCATCAAAGCAGTGTCGATCCCGGCCTTTAGCCGCGCGAATGATATCAGCCGCGATGATGTGCTGGAGATGATTTTCAGCCTTCGGATCGAGGATGCATTGGCGCAATTGCGGCGGGCATATCCAACCAGCTTTCCGCAAATTACTGACTTTGCTGTCAATGATCCGAGCGATTATCCCGATGGTGACAATGAAGGTTACGGGCTGATCGGCCGCGATTATATTGATCCGATAGAGCGGGCGTATGGCTTGTGCCTGCGGCTCTCAACAGCGATTGCGAATGAATTTGGCGCGCACGGTTAGAGACAAAATTGGTCAAAAACTGCGCTGAAAGTGCAAATTTTGACGAGAAAGCTGCCCCAAATTGGGTCAAGCGACTGAGCTGATTGGTTAATTCATGTCAAAATTGGCTTTTGACATGGCTCATCGGCGTCTTCGCTCTGGAAATTTGCGCCGTTTTGGTGCATAGCAGCAAAATGATGTTTGCAATGAAATCTCTCAAAATCGTGGCTGCAAGTGTTCTTGTAGTGTGTGGCGGCGCTTCTATGGTTAGCGCTCAGACCCTGCCCAATGTGGCTATTGATGCCAGCGCTTTGGAAGCAGGCGATGAAGCCAGCCTAAACGATGCTGCGGTTCAAATTGTTGAACCGGGCTATTCGCCTTCGCCCGATCCGATGCTTGCTGATGAACCAATTGCGGCACCCGCCCCTGCGGTAACAAGTGCACCAGCAATCGCGCCGACAATCGCTCCCGCGGTGTTCGAACCGGCAGCGGTCACAGCCTCTACGGCGACGCGTCCATTGGGAAGCACAGCTGCGCGGATGATCTCTCGCCCGCAAGTGCAAGACGTTCAAAAGACGCTGGTTGCGCAAAAGAAAAAAGATCCGTTTGTGATCAAATCAATCTTGGAGATTGATGGCCCGATTAAATATGGTGAGTGGTTCTGGGATGATGAGGGTGTACCGCCGGGTCCGCTAGTCATGACAGTTGACCTTGATGCACGCGTAATTTCGGTATTTCGCGGTGGTCACGAAATCGGTGCAGCAGCAGCACTGCTAGGCACGAAGAAACACCCGACACCGCTCGGCACGTTCAAAATCCTGACAAAGGAAAAGGACAATGTGTCGGAAAAATATGACAATGCGCCAATGCCGTGGTCGTTGAGACTGACTTGGAGCGGGATCATGATCCACGGTTCGCAGGTCGAAAATGGCTATGCCAGCCATGGCTGTGTCGGTGTTCCCGATGAGTTTGCTGAGAAATTGTTCGGTCTTGCTAAGCTGGGCGATAAAGTCATCATTACGCGCGGCGAAACCGCCGCAGTTGGCGATAAACTTCTCTAACTTCTGCTATCGTCTTTCAGGGCGATAAAGGGACGCTGTCGGCGCGGATTACTGTTGGCTTGAGCTGGGGGGCTCGCCTCTAGGTGGTTCGCGCCGCAGTAACCACACGCCGTCTTTTGCAATTGCAAGCACACCAGCGACATTCCCTCCCCGTCCTTCATCCAAAGCGCCAAGCAAGCCCGCAACAGCCTCACCGCGTGGAGCTTTGCCCAATTGGGTGATCGCGCGGGACAAGACGCGAAAACGCAACTCATTAGGGATGCCGCGTGTTGGACGGTAAGCCAGCGCTTCGTCATTCACTTCCACACGCTCGTTCCATTCGCGGTTAGCCGCCCATTCCAGCGCATCTGATGCGTCCGAGAGATGCGCAGCACTTTGTGCTATAGCCAGTGGATCGAGCCAGTCAGCTTCGCCAAGCGCTTTGCGAATCCGCGCGCGGTCAAACCGGTCATCGGCGTTGGAGGGATCACGGATGGGCGTGATGCCAGCATCAGTGACGATTTGCTCCAATTCTGCCTTACGCCAGCTGAGTAGTGGCCGAAGCAAATTCCCGCCGTGCTCTGGAATTGTCACGGAACAGCGCACCCCTGCGAGCCCGCTTAAGCCGCTGCCCCGATTAAGGCGCATCAGCAAAGTTTCCGCCTGATCGTCCGCATGATGGGCAGTCATCAAGGCAGCGGCAGCGGTATCCTCGCACCACTGACCAAGGGCTGCATAACGCGATGCGCGAGCCTCTGCTTGCACATTCCCCGCCGCAACATCGACTTTCAAAATTGTGTGTTCGACACCCAATTGCGCGCATAGATCAGCGCAAAATTCCGCTTCAGCCGCGCTTTCTGCGCGCAGCCCATGATCAACTGTAGCAGCTTTCACATGCTTTGGCCGGGCCGCATGAGCAAGCAATAACAATGCGACACTGTCTGGTCCGCCCGATAGAGCAACACCCACGGTAGAACCGGTCGGCTCCAACCGGTCGAGATCAGCCCGAAAACGCGCGGTTAGTTGCGGATCGCGAGGACTATCAATTAGCAGCTGACCTTTTTCCGGTTGCGCTCATATTGGTCCGACAAGCGGCCCGATGCCAGCGCTGGGTAAGTATCGCCAAATTCAGATAGTGCAATGCAGGCACGGCTGGTGTCTTCCAATGCGATCATCGCCTCCGCAAGATAAAGCAGGCTGTCACCCGCACGTGCCGCTTGCTTGTCCGTTTGATAATTGCGCAAGAACCACGGCGCCGCCTCACGCGCCTGACCATTGTCGAGGTATGAACGGCCCAGCAAATTGCGGCCATATGTCGCGCGCCAATGCGAGGCATATTCATCAACAAATTTGCTCAATTGTTGCTGCGCTTCTGGATAATAACCGGCGTTCCACAGACGGAAGCCATATGAATATTCGTCATCAGCGGCATCATCGGTTTGCGGCTTGGTTATCGCTTGGACACCCGAAAGACGCTCAGCTGATGGGCCAGCTGCTACCGAAGGTGTTGGAGTAGGAGTAGGAGCAGGCGTTGTTGTCGTTGGTGCCGTGACGCTAGAAGTCGGGTTCGCACCCATGCCGATTTCACCGCCGACCGGCGTGCCATTCGAAGTACTGCCATTGGTGTCCACGCCTTCCAGCGCACGAACACGCATATCAAGCCCAGAAATGGAATTGGTGTTTACTTCGCTTTCGGCCGTCAGGCGCTGCAATTGAAGCTCAAGCGCGTCTAGCCGGGCTAGGATATCGGTTACAGCCGTTGTCGAATTAGGATTGGTCTGGGTTGCACCAACAGTGCCCGCTGAATCGATTTGGGGTTCAAAAAACCGCCCCTCTCCGCCTGGAAAAACGCGGCGCTGCAATGCACGCACTTCTGCCTCAACCTTGCGCAAGCGCGCTTCTGAAACGCCGTCCTGTGCCATGGCGGGCAATGGCGTTGTGGCCACTACACTTGCAGCCAATAGGGGCGCGACGAAACGCAGAATAGTGGATGACATTGTGCTCAAAGCTCCTCGATTTCATTCTTTTGGCCGCGCTTGAATGCCGCGGCTATGCCAAGCGTAAGCCTCGCACGTTAACCACGACGGAATGTGCCCCAGCTCACCTTATAAAGTCGAGCGCAGATGGCACCAAAATCGTGGGAAAGACCGATTTGGGCCCATATCGTCAGGATTTATCGGATTTTTACCGCTGCGACGCGGTTCAGCCTGCCGGTTCCGCGCCGTCTGCATCAACCGGTGCTTCCTCTGCACCGCGAGCAAGCAGGGCTTCGGCTGAAATACCGATATCGCTTACCACCCTCGGTTCAGGGTCAAGGATAGGCACGCTTTGCCCCCCAATTGTGATTGCAAACGCATCGGGCCTACCAGTACGGATTTGCGGGTTCTCCGCTCCTTCTGGCACGGTCCAAGTTTCAGACTTTGCCATTTGCTTTTCAAGCAGAACATTGCCTGAACCGTCATAGAAACGCACCCAAATGCCGTCTTCCATAGCGGTAAACACAACCGGTCCGCTGGCAGGTGCAGCCTCTTCGCCATCAGCGCTATCTTCGCCCGCATCTTCTGGCGTAAGCGCGGCAACCGCTTCATCGACCATATCGCCGGGGCTGGCGCCAGTGCCATAATAGCTATTGTAAAACGCATACCCGCCCACACCGAGCAGGATCACCGCCAATACGGACATCCATGCAAGGCCCGCTGAGGGCACTTTGCCCGGATCGCCCGGTTCAAAGTCAGCGCTTCGGTCGACTGAACCTGTCTCTGGCATTTCCATTGCAAAATGCTCGCGTACCTCGGTAGCGGCGGCTTCTTCATCTTCGCCAACAACGCGGGCATAATTCTTTGTAAAACCAATTGCATAGGTCCGGCCGGGAAGCGCAGAAAACTTACCTGCCTCGATCAATTCAAGATGACGGTTCGTGATACGAGTTTTGGCTGCGATCTGATCGATCGACATGCCTTTAGCCTCACGCGCATTGCGCAAACGCTCTCCAACGCCGAACGGCAAAGTTTCAGCCGATGTATCGGGCGCGACGCCAGTTTCCTCATCACTCATTTTATTGGCCTTAAGTTTGACCCCAATGGTTGTGGCGCAATGAAGGGCCGTGCGCGCGCCAAGTCAAGCTCTCAATAGGAATTGGCTGTTATCAAAGCAAAGTTTCAGGGTGCTCTAACGGCGCAGGTCAATCCACTGCGATGCCGTGCCCTTCTGCCCAAACGGACAATTCTTCGCGCAAATTGGCGTTGGGGTCGGCCAGCCAGCCTTCGACAGCAGGTGTGAGTTCTGCCAGATCGACCTGACACACCAGCTCTTTAATCGGAGCAATCGCGGCGGGTGTAATCGATAGACGGCGAATGCCGATACCCATCAATGCCAGCGCTTCTAAGCGCCGCCCACCCATTTCGCCGCAAACGCCAAGGCTGACGCCAGAGCCCCGCGTGCCATTTTCAACCCGCTGTAAAAACCGCAGGATTGGCGCAGATAACCAATCATAGCGTACTGCAAGTTTCGGATTTGCGCGATCAGCTGCGAACAGAAACTGCGTCAAATCATTGGTGCCGACAGATAGAAAGCTGAGTTTCGGCAGCAGCAAATCGAGAACTTCTGCCAAAGCAGGGACTTCCAACATCGCACCGTAATTGATCGCCTCTGGCGTCATCTTTTTGCGCTTTTTCAAGAAAGCCAGCTGTTCTTCAAACACTGTTTTTGCGGCATCAAACTCCCACGGTTCAGACACCATTGGGAACATCACATTGAGCGTGCGCCCTCCCGCAGCCTCTATCAAAGCGCGCGCCTGAATCTTCATCAAACCTTCGCGTTCCAGCGCCAGCCGCAATGCGCGCCAACCCATCGCCGGGTTCTCATCATGCAAAGCATCGGAGTTGGAAAGGTAAGGCACAGGCTTGTCGCCGCCAATGTCGACCGTGCGGAATATCACGGGCTTGTCGCCCGCGCCATCAATCACATCGCGGTAAAGCCGCGTTTGCTGCTCACGCTGAGGCAGGGTGGCAGAGACAAGGAACTGAAATTCCGTTCGAAACAGTCCGATGCCGTCCGCTCCTGTCAGCGGAAGCGCGCTCATATCATCGCGCAGACCGGCATTCATCATCACTTCTATTCGGTTGCCGCAAAGAGTGATGGGTTCAATCTCGCGAAACTTCGCATAGGCAGCTTGTCGCTCACGCGATTTGGCGAAGCGATCATCAAAGCTCACTGCAACTGAAGCAGAGGGGCGCACAGTTGCGACCGCTTTTTCCGCATCAAGCAGAATTTCATCGCCTTCGCGGATTACGCTGCGCAGACCGTGGGCTTGGCCCAGTACCGGCACGCCCATTGCCCGCGCGACGATCACGACATGCGCGGTAAGCGAGCCTTCTTCTAGAATGACGCCTTTCAGCCGCCGCCGGTCATATTCGAGCAATTCCGCAGGACCCAAATTGCGTGCAAGCAAAATGGTGTCGCGCCGCAAACCTTGACTAGCCGCTGTTCCCAATTGACCGGAGACAATCCGCAAAAGCCGGTTCGCCAAATCTTCCAGATCATGCATCCGGTCCGCCAGCAATGGATCATCGATTGCCCGCATCCGCAGCCGCGTATGCTGCTGCACACGCTCAATCGCCGCCTCTGCCGTAAGTCCGCTGTCGATCGCTTCATTGATGCGGCGCGACCACCCTTCGTCATAGGCGAACATTTTGTAAGTGCTGAGCACTTCCTCATGCTCGCCGCCGACACCAAATTCAGCCTGCGCGGCCATCCCGTCGATCTGTTCGCGCATTTTGTCGAACGCGCGGTAAACCCGTTGGCGCTCTAGCTCGATATCCTCGGCCATGACTTGTTCGATTTGAACGCGCGGTTGGTGGAAGACGGCTTGGCCAGCCGCCAACCCTTTGACCAAGGTGAGGCCTGGCAAAGTCTGCGTGCCCGTATGCCCTTCTGATAGGCCTTGCGCGTCCTCTTCGTCGACCAATTCAGCATTGGCGATCAGTTCGGAAACCACCATCGCCGTGGTCTGCAAAGCCTCAATCTCAATATCTTCATAGCGGCGCGGATCGACATGCTGCACGCATAAGACGCCAACAGCGCGCGTGCGGTAAACAATCGGCACACCGGCAAAGGAATGGAATTTATCCTCGCCCGTTTCTGGCCGATACTGAAAGTCTGGATGCGCTTTCGCCTCAGCCAGATTGAGCATTTCATTATTGCCTGCAATCGTGCCGGTCAGCCCTTCCCCCATCGCCATGCGGGTAACGTGGACAGCGGACTGGTTGAGGCCGCGGGTTGCGAACAATTCCAGCATCCCTTCGCGCAGCAGATAGATCGAGCAAACTTCGCTATCCAGACTTTCGCCGATAATCTCTGCGACCTGATCCAGCTTGCCCTGCGCATGCATACGCGACGCCATCACCTCGTGAAGGCGCGTGAGTATTTGCCGGGCAGCAGCAGCAGGGGTTGAGGCGGATGTAGTCATTACATCTTACCGCCTAAAGCAAGCGCACTGAAATGCAAAATCAGATGGGGAGGAGAATGAGCTGTTAAGCTATAGAGCGGCTAGCTCTTCCTTAATTCGCAGCTTCTTTTTCTTAAGCGCATGGATCGCAGCCGTATCAGGCGCAGGACGGCTTTGCTCATCGCGAAGCTGTGCTTCAAGACCTGCATGTTTCGTTTCTAACGCTGTGATGTGGGGCGATGCCATATGCTTTCTCCGTCAAGTAGAGTTATACAATTGGTTGGGCCATCATAAATGACCCGCGAAGGGTGCCGACTCGGCGGACCAAATCGAACGTCCGATTGTGATACAAACATATCCTGCGGCTCTTGGCAAAGCGACACGCATTGCTACTAGGTAAATTGCAATTAATTCGGGACCAATGGTTCTGTGTTCCATTCGCCCGATCTGGGCCGAAAAGGTGGTTTTGGTGAACGAGCAAGAGCTGAGAAAAATGCTGGCATTGCTCAAATCCGAGCACCGCGACCTGGACGCGGCGATTGCTGCACTGACCGAATCGGGGTCAGGCGATCAGCTGCAAATTGCCCGCCTGAAGAAACGCAAATTGCGGCTTAAGGATCAGATATCCGCAACTGAAGACCAATTGGTTCCAGATATTATCGCATAGGGTGAATTTACCTCAGTTAACGCCTCTAAGCTCCTCTAATTCGGTCTCTTTTCATGGTAAATAATGAGTTAGCTTTCTCTCCAAACCCCCAAGAAATAAGGCAAAATACTAGGTAAAACCGTGCCGTGTCGGGACAACGCATGTTTGCATGCGGATAATTTGTCAGCGGGGCTAGCGCACAGTCATTCACCGGCCTAGCTCCATATTGGTGGCACGACCCCGTTCCCTTTCTCGCCCGATTATTGAGGCGCTTTATAACGAGTCTCTCGTCCTTGCGGATGAGGTGCGGTCAGTGTTTGCCTTGGGCGTGAACAGCCGAGTTGGGCCGTCGGGTGAAGATATGCATCCGAGCGATGATCAGACCCGCCTTGCGCTTTCTAGCGAAGGGTTGAAGGCCACCACGCGGATGATGCATGTACTTGCATGGCTACTCAATCAGCGCGCCTTTCTGTCTGGCGAGATGAGCGAAGGGCAATTGCGTAAGCATGGTAATTTGCCAGCCGACCGCGCCCCCCGCGCTGCCGATGTTGATATGCTGGAGCGGGGCACGCGCGAATTGATCGACGATACGGTGCAATTGCACAATCGGATCGCGCGGCTCGACAATGCATGGCGCGAAGATTTTATGCTTCGTCCCAATGTCCATATGATGCGCGAACGGCTGGATCGGTCGTTAATCCGTCACCGCTAAATCTACTGCTCAGGCAACTGATAATGCTGCGCGCCAACGTACAAGTCGTTCGTCACGTACATCTTCATTCATTTCCGGCGTAAAGGTTTGATATCCACCGCGCATCGATTTCGCAGCACTGGCAAGATCGGTGTAAAGCCCTGCGCCAGTCGCTGCTAACATCGCAGTGCCTAGCGCAGTTGTCTCAACATTATCGGGACGTTCTACCGTCAGACCGAGCATATTGGCGATATCCTGCGCCATCCAATCATTCGCGCTCATCCCACCATCAATCCGCAAGGCTTCCCATTTTGCGTCATCCGCGGTGAAGGCTTCGCTAAGATCATAGGTTTGATGCGCCATCGCTTCTAACGCAGCGCACGCGATCTCCGCCTTGCCGGTCGCAAAGGACAGCCCTGTAATAACCCCGCGCGCCTCAGCTCGCCAATGCGGCGCACCCAGCCCTGATAATGCCGGCACAATTGTAACGCCGCCCGTACTCTCAACCGAATTGGCGAGCGCCTGCGTTTCGCTGCTTTCAGTGAATAGGCCAAGCGCATCGCGTAACCATTGAACTAAGCTACCCGCGACGAAGACTGAGCCTTCCAATGCGTAGGTGCGCTTTCCGCCGATCTGGTAAAGCACAGTGCCGAGCATACGGTTTTCCGATGACGGAATTTCAGCGCCTTTATTGGCAAGAACGAATGCGCCTGTTCCGTATGTCGCCTTTGTCTCGCCAGGCTCTAAGCATCCTTGACCAATGGTGGCGCTTTGCTGGTCGCCTGCCATGCCAGTGATTGGGATTGCCGCGCCAAGCACTTCAGCTGAAGCCACCGCCAACTCGCCTGCATTATCAACAATCTGCGGCAAGGCTGCATGGGGCACGCCGAGCAAATCACACAGGCTGCTATCGAAAAATGCAGCATCGGCGGATTGCGGACCAAGCTCCATCAGCATGGTTCGGCTGGCATTGCTGGCATCGGTGATATGCGCGCCGCCGTCCTCTCCGCCGGTTAGCTTATATGTCAGCCAGCTTTCGATTGTGCCGAAGGCTAACGTCCCCTCAGCAGCGGCCTCGCGCACTTCATCCACATTATCGAGCATCCAGCGCATTTTCGTGCCAGAGAAATAGGGATCCAGCAGCAGGCCTGTGCGGCGCTGAACTTCACGCAGGTGGCCGCCATCGCGCAATTCCTTACAAAAATCCTCGGTCCGGCGATCTTGCCAAACAATCGCGCGGGTCAATGGCTTACCCGTTTTGCGGTCCCATGCCACGACAGTTTCGCGCTGATTGGTGATGCCGATACATGCAATATTCTCTGGCCCGCCTGCCTGCTCAATCGCAGATCGCGCGCAAGCCAAAGCCTTATCCCAAATCTCAGCCGCGTCATGTTCGACCCGGCCAGCCTGCGGATAATGCTGCGTCAGTTCTTCCTGAACGGTCCCGTGGATTGTGCCGCTTGTATCAAACAGCATAGCGCGAGTGGATGTAGTGCCTTCATCAAGGACGAGAATAAATTGCGTCATGTTTGGTCTTTACCCGTCTACGCCATTGGTTTGAAGCCCCTGCGCTGTTTCTTTAGGCGGGTGACATTCGCTTCTCTTCACCGCATAAGCGGTCCATGGAAATGCCTGAGAAACCATGGCCAACCGGCCTAGCTGAACAATGTGAGCCGCTGGTCCGCCGCGTGCTCGCGCCCAACCCATCGCCCTACACCTATACCGGCACGCAGACTTATGTTGTCGGTAGCGAGGGTGATGTTGCGGTCATTGATCCGGGCCCCAATGAGCCTGAGCATATCGATGCGATCATGGAGGCGATTGGCGAAGCTAAACTCGTGGCGATTATGTGTACACACACTCACCGCGATCATTCTCCCGCCGCCGCTCCTCTGGCTGAACGGACTGGTGCGCCAGTAATTGGCTGTGCGCCTTTGGTACTGAAATCAGATCGCCCGCGCGCCGATGAAGCGTTTGATACCACTTATGCGCCGGAACGCGTGCTGGAGGATGGTGAGGCTATGACAGGTACCGGTTGGACCCTGCGCGCCGTGCATACGCCGGGGCACACCTCTAACCATCTCTGCTTTGCTTTGGAGGAAAGCGGCGCGCTGTTCACCGGCGATCATGTGATGGGTTGGTCAACCAGCGTGGTGATCCCGCCCGATGGCGATATGGGTCACTATATGGCCAGTCTTGAAAAGCTTCAGGCTCGCGATGACACTGTCTACTACTCAGCCCACGGCGCACCCATTACAAAGCCAAAGCAATTGGTTCGCGGCATGATGGGTCACCGCCGCCAGCGCGAGAACCAAATCTTGCGCTTAATCGGCGAAGAACCGCGCGCGATCCCTGCATTCATTCCGGTAATGTATAAGGGGCTAGACGAACGCCTAGTCGGAGCAGCCGAAATGAGCGTTGAGGCACATTTGCTCGACCTTGAAAAACGCGGACTTGCCAGTGTTGATGTTGATGGTGTTTGGAAGGCTGCATAGCAAAATTCCAACCGCCTATTTGACTGCAACCTTTGCACCCGTATCGCCTTGTTCGGCGATCAGATCGACCAGCTCAGCATTTTCCATCGGCTTACCAAACAGATAGCCTTGAACCGAGCTTGCGCCGACGCGTTTTGCCATAACCAATTGGATTTCGTCTTCCACACCCTCGAGCAGGCAATCCACGCCCAGCGCGCTGGCGGTCACTGCTAGCGAATGAAGGATTTTCTCCGTCATTGGATTGCCGATATCCTTCACAAATGACCGGTCAACTTTCAGTTTGTCGATTGGCAATTCGCGCAAGTAATTGAAGTTGGAGTAGCCAGTGCCGAAATCGTCCAAGGCCACGCTATAGCCCAGTTTAGAAAGACGGTTGAGATTGTCGCAGGCCTTTTCCGTATCGGCCATCATAGCGGTTTCGGTGACTTCAAATTCCAGCAATTTTGGATCGAGGTCGCTGGCTGTAAGCATGGCGATAATCTCATCCATGACCTGATTGGACAGCAAATCGTGGCCAGACAGATTTATGGCCAGCGGAACCGGGTTTTCCCATTGCTTCAGCGCCGCGATGGATTTTGCCAAAACTGCCAGAGTGATTTTGGAGATTAGGCCGCTTTCCTCAGCAATGGAAATAAACCGATCTGGCTCAATCCGGCCCAGTTCCGGGCAATCCCAACGTGCGAGCGCCTCAGCCCGAACCACCTGATTTTGATCAAGGTCAACTTGCGGTTGGAACAACACTTGAATTTCAGAAGAGAATTCAGCCAAGCGCAAGGCATCTTCGATTTCGAAGCGCTCCTTCGCATTTTTCTCATGCTCCAGTGTGAACACGATTGTGCGGTTTTTACCGTGCTTTTTCGCATGTAGCAGAGCGTAATCTGCGTTCCGAATAAGAACTTTGGAATCTTCACAATTGATCAACCGTGTGCAGCCGATGGAGGCTGACAATTGGATCAATCGCCCTTCGACATCGTAGGGTTCAGCGATTTTCTCCAGCAAAGCATTGCACCATTGAGCGCACGCTTCTTCACCAGCTATTCCATCCAGAATGACATTGAATTCATCACCGCCAATGCGGCTGACTTTAGCGTCTGCGCCGCAATAATCCTGCATCCGTTTCGTGACCGTGACCAATAGTTCATCGCCGACAATATGGCCGTAAACATCATTGACCATTTTGAACCCGTCGAGATCAAGCGCGATCAACCATTTTTCACTATTGTCTAAGCCTTGCTCTCTATTCTCTCTAAGAAAGCCAAAGAAAGCTCGGCGATTGGGCAGCCCAGTGAGGCTGTCTGACATCGCCCGCCGGCGCATATCAACGTTCAGCCGGTCCGCTTCGATCAGTTTTGCCTCTGCATCATCCAGCTTGCGTTCGGCCGCGGCCTGAGCTCCGGTGGCTGTTAGGATAGCGCGTTGAAGGAACACGACCATGGCGAAACCGCAAAAGGCTGTCGCAAAGCCGATATAGCCATAAGCCAAACCTTGATCAGCGAAATGCGCTGTTAGTTCGTAATAGAGGGTGCCTAGTACGATTGAGATCGAGACGATAGCCATCCGTATGCTGACGCTGGTAAAGGCAAAGCCAAACGCCAACATCGGGAAATAGATCAGGTTCGACGGGTCCATGCTGGTGTGAAGAGCCGCCATAACATTGGCATAGACAAACAGGTTTGCCACCGCTCCGATTTGTTCGAGCCGGGTTGAACTCAACTGCTTGCGGGACAGCCACCACCCCACGGCCGCAACAATAGCTGCCGCCAGAGATACAGACACCATTATAAGCTGATGAAGACCGCTCAATACGAAGAAAAGCACCGGAACCATGACGGAATAGTAGATTCCAGCCAAGGCCAAATAGCCGCGCAGGATCGGGCGGTTCGCTTCTGCCATTGCATCGGTCGTGCCTTGCAAAAACAGCTTTTTTAGAAAATTCCCAAAACGGGCAACCATCCCTCAACCCCAAACCATTGTTTTTATAGTTAAGAGCCTATCGCAGCGGAGGGTTAATAAATTGCAAGGGAACCAGGAGAAAGTCTAGAAAGCCTATTCAAGCTCCCCTTTGGCAAATTGTTCTGCCAGCTGGAACTTTTGGATCTTACCTGATCCGGTAAGCGGAAACTCATCCATCCAAACCCAATGCGCCGGCGTTTTTTGCGGGGACTGTCGCTCGCGCACAAATCCGCGCAATTCTGCATCATCGGGCCGCTCAGCGCCATCTGCCATCCGCATAAAACACACGACAATCTCGCCCCATTTTTCATCTGGAGCGCCTGCAATCGCGACCTCGGCCACGGCGGGATGCTGGATCATTGCCGCCTCAATCTCAGCGGGGAACAGATTCTCGCCCCCGCGGATGATCATCTCTTTGACGCGGCCAGTAATCTTCACATATCCGCGCGCGCACATGCTGCCCAAATCCCCAGTGTGCAGCCAGCCCTCGTTATCAATCGTTTCAGCTGTGGCCGCTGGATTATCATTATATCCGACCATCATATTAAAGCCGCGCATGCATATCTCGCCTTGCTCATCAACCTTGCAGATCGAGCCGTCAGCGGGTGACATAATCGCAACCTCCATATGGCTGCATGGCTGACCAATCGTTTCGGTTAGCTCTGAGCCTGTATCACTCGGCCATGCGGCGGTGATTGCAGGTGAGGTTTCAGTCTGGCCATAAACGATCAGGATTGGCACGCCGAACACTTCTTGTGCGGCGCGGTTCAGTTCAGGCTGAACCATCGCCCCACCGCTGATGATTTGCTCAATGCCTTTGACATCTGCACCAGTGGCTTTTGCCGCTTCGATCAGGGCAAAGATCATGGTCGAAACTCCGCCGACAATCTCTGGCTTCTCGCGCGCGATCGCCTCCACCACGGGGATAGGGTCGAACAGAGTGACCAGCATGATGGTTGCGCCATGCGCCAAGCAGCCGAGCACGCAGACTGCGCTGCCCGCCGTGTGGAAAAGCGGGAACGGGGCAAGCACGGTTTTGCCCGCCGAAAGCCCCCAGCGCGCGAACACATCCATATTGCTTTGCACCAACCCGTGATGATGCAGCAGCACGCCTTTGGGAAAGCCGGTTGTGCCGGATGTGTATTGGATCATCGCAATATCGAACGGCCCGGTTTCGCGCAGCTCTCCGTCCCCTTCGCCCGCGAACAATTCGCCATGATCTGTAATGTCTATGACAAAGCTAGATGCAGGCAGGCCAGCCGCCGCTTCATCGACCACAGGCCGCAAGGGCGTGCCGCGAACCGCTGTTTGATAATAGACCGCCTCAGCGCCCGATTGTTCCAGCACGTATCGCACTTCACGAGCGATGAAGGCGGGATTGACTGTGACTATTGTGAGACCAGCCAGCGCCGCGCCCAATTGCACCAATATCCATTCCGGGCAATTGCCCGCCATGATCGCGATCCGCGTGCCTGCTGGATGGCGCGATGCCAGCGCTTTCCCGCTGCGTTCCGCATCGGACAAAAGCTCAGCATAGGTCCATTCGCGGCCAATGCTGCCATCGGGCAAAAGTTCACGCAGAGCCTTGGCATCGGGCCGTTCAGCTGCCTGTTCACGCAGCATTTCGCCAATCGTTCGCTCTGCATAAGGCGTGTCAGCCTGCGCCGGACAATAGGCCTCCGTCAGGTTCAAATCGTACATTTCGCGTCTCTCCCTCAAGTCGCACCTTAACATGGACGCGCGCAAAGCCTAAGAGGTTGCAGACACAAGCCAATTTCGACACGCAGGACAATTTATATGACCGCCCAAAAATCCATCCCTAGCGGCACAGATTTGCTGGATGAGATCAACCGCCTACGTAAAGAACGCAATGCGGTGATCCTCGCTCATTATTACCAAACGCCCGATATTCAAGACATTGCCGATTATGTTGGCGATTCGCTTCAGCTGTCGCAAATGGCAGCTGAAACAGATGCGGATGTCATCGCCTTTTGCGGGGTGAAGTTTATGGCGGATACGGCGAAGATCCTATCGCCGGAAAAAACCGTGATCCTGCCCGATATGGATGCCGGTTGCTCTTTGGAAGACAGCTGCCCTCCCGAGAAGTTCAAAGCTTTCCGCGAAAAGCACCCTGACCATATCGCGCTGACCTATATTAACTGTTCGACCGAGGTGAAGGCGCTGTCCGATGTGATTGTGACCTCGTCTTCTGCCGAAACAATTCTGCAAAAAATCCCGCGCGATCAGAAAATCATCTTTGGCCCCGACCGGCATTTGGGCGGCTATCTATCGCGCAAGTTTGACCGCGAAATGCTGCTATGGCCCGGCGTTTGCATCGTTCATGAGGCTTTCAGCGAAACCGAGCTTCTCAAACTTAAAGAACAGCATCCCGATGCGCCGATTGCCGCGCATCCCGAATGCCCGCCGACCATCGTCGATCATGCCGATTATGTTGGCTCAACCAGCGGTATTTTGAAATTTGCGGGCGAGTTTGCGGGCGATACTCTGATTGTCGCGACAGAACCGCACATCATCCACCAGATGGAAAAGGCGATGCCAGAGAAAAACTTCATCGGCGCGCCGGGTGCGGACGGAAATTGCAGCTGCAACATCTGCCCCTATATGGCGCTCAACACGATGGAGAAGCTCTATACCGCATTGCGCGACCTAGAACCGCAAATCGTGATTGAGGAAAGCCTGCGCCTAGAGGCGAAAAAGAGCCTCGATGCCATGTTGGAAATGGCAAGCGACACAGTCGGCAAGGGCGATTTGGGCAAGGTTTGATGCGCAATGCCTTCAAGGTTTGCTTGGGGGCTATTCTAAGCATCGCGGTGCTTGCTTTCTTTGTCGGAACGGCTGCTGCTCTTCACGTAAGAAGCGCCATAGAAGATGGGGCGCTGGCAACCAATGCCACTTGCGTATCAAACGGCGACTTAGAGAAGCTCGACACAGAGCCCTCTCACCAAATTGAAGACTATTTTCTCATTCGCCAAATCCATCATCACTACTACTCTGGCACCTATACCGGCCCCAGCCTCGGCTGGAGAGGAGCCTTTATCTGGATTGGCACACGCATTGGCCTTAGTGGAAATGACCGAAGCCTAATGACACGGAGTCACTTTTTGAAGAAGCCTGCCTGCCGCGCAGGCAGCTAAACCCTCACTCCACCGGCAAATCAAACAGTAGGCTGCGCGCATATTTTACTGGCGGAGAGCCATAGCTGAGCACGCCATCATGATATTTACGCGCATCGAAATCTGCGCCCCAGCGCTGCTCCGCTTCTTCGCGCAAAGCGACATGCTCGGTATATCCGGTGAAGTAGCTGAGCAATTGGATCGATGACAAATTCGCCCGCGTCCATTTGCCCGCCGCCTCGCGCTCTTGCTGAAACGCTCCTTGGATCATCTTTTGCATCGCCTCGTCCCGCGTCATCCCTTCTGTATGGATACCAATATCGAGCAGAGTGTTAGTGATCGCGCGCAGACGAAACTTCAAACCGTTGAGCAGGAAGAACCGGCCCTGCTCTGTCTCCATACCTCCCAAATATCCTGCATCGGCGACGACTTTTTCAGAATAAACCGCCCAACCTTCGATAAATGGCCCGCTCGATAGAACCGAGCGCAGCAGCCCGTCATATTTGTTCGCATGGTCCAGCTGCAAAGCGTGGCCCGGCGTCCCTTCATGGATCGAAAGCAGATGCAGCATCGAAATATTGTATTCTTTTAGAAAGCTGGTTGCCTGCTCGTCTGTCCAAGCATCAGGGATAGGAGAAACCGCGTAATAAGCGGGCAACTCGCTTTCCAGCGGAGCCGGACTGTCGAGATAAGCAACCGCATTACCCTGCCAAAATTCGGGCATGGTAATGATCTGCGTTTCATTGTCGGCCATGCGGATAAAGCCAGTTTTGCGGGTGAACTCTGTGGCCTCTGCCAAAGTTTTACGTGCGGCATCTTCGAGCCCGTCACGCGGCGCGCGATTTTCGTAAGAGGCATTAAGCCCGCACGAAATGACCGCTTGCTGGCGCGCTTGCTCGCTGCGCCCTTGGATGCTTCCACATTCACCAATCTTCATCGATACAGCCAACATCTGCGCACGCGTTTCGTAAAAGGCTTTGTCGGCCCGCGCCTTCAACTCAGCGACGCTCATATCGGTTTGAAGAGCGTATGCCATTTTTTGAGCATACATTTCTTCGCCCAGCCGGAAATCACCCTTTGCGCCCGGAACGATCACTTCATCGAGCCAAACCTGATGTTCGGCCAGCGCAGCGGCCAATTTCGCTTTCGCCGCGTCAAACTCTGTCCGGTTTAGGTTACTTTTGGTCAATTCTGGTTCGATAATGCCGGTTACAATGCCCATTATTCCGGCATTTTGCTTGGCAACGGTTTCAGCATGCACTTTCGGTACGCGCGCCACTTGGATTTGTGCCCGGGCAGCGGTCAGAAACTCTGGCAAAGCGTTCATCCGCGCAATGATATTTGGCAGGCGGGTTTCAAAAGGCGCGAAATCGCGGCTTACCAGTCCGTAGAGTGAACTCGACGCTGTGCTGTGATAATATTGCGGGTTCCACGCCCATTGCTGCTCTTCTTCAGAAGACCATTGGCCATATTCCAACGCATTTTGCAGCAGCTTGTAATCAACCTGATTGGCTTTGGAGAGTGCATCAAAATCAATCGTTTTCAGCGCGATCAAAAACCCTTGGGAAAAACGGTATTGATTGGCGCGCCCCTTTGCTGAAACATCGGGCAGCTTCGCATCATATGCGTGATTGCCCAAAGCGGTGGCATATACTGGATTAAGCTCTGCCACGCCTTCTAGATAGCGCTTTGACAATTCCTCAAACGCGGCATCGGCGTTCAGCACATTTTGCGCAGCAGCTTGTATGTCTGCGGAATTTGGCGCGGTCATGCATCCTGTCAGAGGCAATGCCAATGCCGCGATGGTCAGTGCAAATTTGTTCATGATTTTCGTCCTATCCCCGTTCAGAATTCAACCTATCACTCACCGGAGTATTTGTCTCGGCTTTGCTGGTTGCAATCCGAGCCAGAACCAGCGCTGAACCGACAAGTGCCATGCCAAGGAAATCGAGCGCACCCAAATGCTCATCGAACACAGACCAGCCCACCAGCGATGCGGTAACTGGCTGCGTTAGAAGGGCAAGGCCGATAACTAACGGCGAAAAATGCCTGAGGGCAAAGACGAGCAATCCCTGTCCGATGATCTGGCTTGTCACGACCAAGATAAGGATCGGCGTCCAGTCGGTTGGCATAATCGGTTCGCCCAGTATCAGCGCAATCGTCAACAGCACTGGACAGGCAAAAACGCTCACCCAAACTAACAAGCTCCATGCGCCAAATGCAGCGCGTGCGCCCTGAAGGTTCACCAAATAGACCGCGTAAAGCACGCCTGCGGTTAAGCAGAACAGATCGCCGATAAAGCTGGTTGCAGAAATCTCTAGACTACGCCCGAGCAGTATGGCTGCACCGGTCAATGCGCAAATGATCGCAAGCCATTCGCCGCGTTTGGGTAGCGCACGCGCTATCACAAAGCCCCAGATCATCAGCAGGACTGATCCCGCATTGCCGAACAAAGTCGCATTGCCCAGCCGCGTCATACCGATGCCAATGTGCCAGCTTGCCAAATCCAATGCGAAAGCGGCCGAACCCAATCCAACCAGCGCCAAAGTGCCGCGCGGTATCCCGCCAAGAGGTTGCTTGTTCATCCGCGCAAGCAGCAGCAAAAACGGCAGTGCTAATAGCAATCGCCAAAAGCCCGCGGACACTGGGCCTGTATCCGCCAAACGTACAAACCACGGTCCCAATGCCAGCGCGACATTGCCGATCAAAAGAGCAGCCAAAAGCAGCCAATTTGGCGTTTTTCCTTCTCTCCTCGCAATTTCCATACTTGCGCTCTAGCCGCCGCCTCTGCCAATGCGAAGAGCAAGCAATAAGTTTTGAATGAAAATGCTAAGAATCTGGGAGCTGGGAATTTGACCGACACGCTGTTTAAGCCGTTAAAACTGGGCGCAATCGAGGCTAAGAACCGTATCTTTATGGCGCCGCTAACACGCGGGCGTGCCGCAGAACCCATGTTCCAGCCCAATGATATGATGGCGACATATTACCAGCAGCGCGCCGATGCCGGCCTAATTCTTACCGAGGCAACAGGCATCAGCCGCGAAGGTCTTGGTTGGCCGTCGGCCCCCGGCATTTGGAGCGATGAACAGGCAGAAGGGTGGAAGCCATCCGTCGATGCCGTGCATGCAGCAGGCGGCAAAATAGTGATGCAATTGTGGCATATGGGCCGGATTGTTCATCCCTATTTCCTTAATGGTGAGCCAAGCGTTTCTGCTTCTGCCACAACAGCGCCCGGTCACGCGCACACTCCAGAAGGCCGCAAGGATAATGAGCAAGCGCGCGCGCTTCGACTTGATGAAATTCCGCGTCTAATCGGCGATTATCGAAATGCGGCTGAACAAGCGAAGAAGGCTGGCTTTGACGGGGTGCAACTCCACGGTGCCAATGGCTATCTGATCGACCAGTTTATCCGCGATGGAACCAATTTGCGCACAGACGAATATGGCGGTCCTGCGGAAAACCGCGTGCGCCTGCTTCGCGAAGTATTGGAGACCCTGATCGACGTGTGGGGCGCTGACCGCGTTGGCGTTCGCCTGTCGCCCAATGGCGATTCCCAAGGCTGCGATGATAGCGATCCTGCGGGCACTTTCGGTGCGGCGGCACAAGTTTGCCAAGATTTGGGCCTAGCCTTTGTTGAACTGCGCGAGCCGGGTCCAGAAGGCACCTTTGGCAACACAGATGTTCCCAAGCAGAACGCCGTGATCCGTGACATTTATAAAGGCCCGCTAATCCTCAACAGCGATTACTCTGCCGAAGAAGCTGTCAGCGATATTGAAAGCGGAATTTGTGATGCGGTCAGCTTTGGCCGGCCCTATATCTCAAACCCTGATCTTGCTGCACGGATCAAAGCAGGCGCAGAATGGGCTCCGAACAAGGATGTGCCGAAATCATGGTATTTCCCGGGACCAGCTGGATATATTGATTATCCCACTATGGAAGAAGAGCAAGAAGGCGCAGCAAGCGCAGCCTAGCGCTCACTCGCTTTCTTCCTCATCGGAAGCATCGCTGTCCTCTCCACCTGAATCCCCCATGGTTGGCGCCTGCGATTTGATATCCTCATAAGGGATCATCTCATCGCTAATGGTGCCGCCCAGAACTTCGCCCACAGCGCCGCGGTTTGCATCATCACCAGCAGGAGCTGCGACTTCTGGTTCGCTTTCGCAAGCCGCCAGTAACAAAGCGGCAGGCAGGATCATGGCAAATCGGGCAGTCATGGTACGAGGCATCCTTAAGAGCTTTAAACTAGGCGCTTTTGCCGGTTTCAGTGTCATTGGCAAGCATGTGCAGAAATTCTTCCAATCGCGCATGAAGCGCCGCGTCCCAATCATCGTTGCTGACAGTAATGCCTAACCGCTCCATGCTGGTAACGCCAAATTCTTCGATCCCGCAGGGGACAATACCAGCGAAATGGGACAAATCGGGCGATAGGTTCACGGAAAAGCCGTGCATGGTCACCCAGCGCCGAACGCGCACGCCGATGGCTCCAATCTTTGCCTCGCGTCCATCAATATCGCGCGTCCAAATCCCTACGCGATCGGGCACGCTCCAAGCCTTCACGTCGAAATCGCTCAGCGTCGCGATTACCCAATCCTCAAGCGAATGAACAAAGCGGCGCACATCGCGCCCACGCTTTGTCAGATCGAGCATCGCATAACCAACCCGCTGACCCGGACCGTGATAGGTGTAGCGGCCACCGCGCCCAGCCTCGACCACTTCGAAACGTGGATCGAGCAGCTCAGATTGATCGGTGCTTGTGCCAGCCGTGTAAACTGGCGGGTGCTCTAGCAGCCAAATGTGTTCAGGCGCAGCGCCCGCATGGATCGCGGCATTGCGCGCCTCCATCGCCGTCAAAGCTTCACGATAAGGCACAAGCGTGTCCTCCCTGCTCCATTCAGGAAGCTGAGGAGCTTGCGAGTTTTGAGCCGCTATGGGTGAAACTTGTGTCATCAAGGGTTTTCGTGGCGGCATTATTCGCGCATATCAAGTCAGCGTTTCGGCATAGGCCGCATTTGGGCGCAAATTTGGGGGAGCTGAGAGATGCAATTTGATATGAGCAACACATGGCAGCGCGCCATGGATTTGGTAAAAGCCAACTTTCAGCTTTTGATTATCATCGCCGGTGTTTTCCTGCTTTTGCCCACCTTGATCATCTATCTCGCTGTGCCTGAATTTGCCAATATGGAAGCAATGATGGGCACGCCCAGCGATGACCCAGAAGAGATGTTGGCGCAAATGGGCGGGCTTTACGGGAAAATCCTGCCCTGGGCATTGGTCAGCACCGTAGTGTCTTTTATTGGCTACTCAGCGATGGTCGCTTTGATGGGAGCAAAAGGAATTACTGTTGGCGATGCTATTGTAAGGGGCGTCAAAGCGGTGCCCTCGCTTATCGCTGTCATGATCTTGTTTTTCATCGCTTATCTGGTTGCCGCTTTCCTAGTAGCGATACCAATTGCTTTGCTTGCTGGATTATTGGGAATGGTTAGTGGAGCTCTCGCCAGCCTAGTCGGCGTTTTTGCCGGTGTCGCTGTAGTCCTGGTGAGCGTACTGATGATGGCGCGTTTCTGCGTCACAATGCCGGTCATGATTTTGGAGCAAAACCTCAACCCAATTGCTGCGATGCTGCGTTCTTGGAAACTCACTAAGCCGCGCCAATGGGCCATTCTTGGTTTTTGGGCGCTGCTATTTGTTGTCTATATTGTTCTGGCCCTGCTTCTGAACGCCATCATTGCTCTACTTGCATCTTTGGCAAGCGGTACGGCTGCAGCGCTAATCATGGGGCTATTCACCGGTATATTGGGTGTGTTTGTAGCCATGATTATCTCAGGCATCGCCGTTGCCATTCATGAACAATTGGCCAGCGATGGCCCGAGCAAAATTAGCGAGACGTTTGAATAAAACCTCCCGCAACCTCCAAAACTGACAATGCGTCTGAGCTAGCGCAACCCGCCATTGGTCGCGCGATTTCAAGCGGGCGAATGGTGCTGCTTTTTACAGTTATGCTGGTTACAGCAGCTGGCAATACAGCCATGCATTCCGTGATGCCTTCGATTGGCACTGCTCTGAAGATTGACGATGTTTGGATCAGCCTAGCCTATAGCTGGTCGGCACTTTTGTGGGTTACATGCGCACCAATTTGGGCACGGAGATCAGACCGGCGCGGCCGCAAAGCGATGATGGCGCTGGGCCTAATCGGATTTGTCACATCAATGGCCCTTTGCGGGCTAGTCCTTTGGGCGGGGCTTTCAGGATGGATGAGCGCATTTTGGGCTCTGATTGCCTTTGCCGCAGCGCGCAGCCTTTATGGCGGGTTCGGCAGCGCAGCGCCGCCGGCCGTGCAAGCGTATGTCGCCTCGCGCACACCGCGATCAGAGCGGACCAATGCGCTTTCTCTTATCGCATCTAGTTTTGGCCTTGGTACGGTTATCGGCCCCGTCCTTGCACCGCTGATGATCGTTTCATATTTGGGTATTGGGCTTACCGGACCGTTTATCGGCTTTGCATTGATCGGGCTTGTCGCACTGGTTCTGCTGCGCTTGCGCCTGCCCAATGACGAACCGCAATTTGCCGCGCGCGGGCAAGCGGCTGCCTATTCCAGCGGATCAGAAACGCTCCCCGTCGATGATGATGACAATAGCGCGAGCGAAGAACCCGCCCGCCTAAAATGGTTTGAACCGCGTCTCCGCGGCTGGGTGATTGCTGCGCTAATCGGCGGCCACGCGCAGGCCATGATAATGGGAATTGTCGGCTTTCTGGTGCTAGACAGGCTGGCACTGCGCGATGCTCCTGCGGAAGGTGCGCTTTTGGTCAGCCTGGTGCTGGTTTTCGGCGCTTTGGCAACGTTACTTGCGCAATGGGGGCTTATCCCGCGCTTTAACCTAGGACCGCGCGCAGCGACTCTTTCAGGCATTATCGTGGCAGCATTTGGTACCGCGGTGCTCGGCGCAGCAAATGATATATACTCTTTGTCGCTGGGCTTTGCGATTGCATCGCTGGGTTTTGGATTATTTCGTCCCGGCACAACTGCGGGAACATCGCTGGCAGTGACGCGCGCAGAACAAGGTCAAGCATCAGGCGTGGTGGCCAGTGTTGCAGGAGCCAGCTTTATCTATGCACCGGCATTGGGCGTGCTGCTCTATAATGTGAGCGATTGGCTGGGTTTCGGCCTTATCATTGTCCTTTGCCTAAGCGTGCTGATTCTCGGCTGGCGGAGCCTAGACAGCGATGTGAAGCTGACCACAGACAAAGAGACTTTCACTTAAGGCCGCTTAAAGCAGGTCGTGAACTTTGTCTTGAGGTCGGCAAAGCGCAGCACCTTTTTCAGTTTCAACCATAGGCCGATTGATCAAGATCGGATCAGCCGCCATCGCGGCCAGAATTGTATCTGCATCCGCATTCGGCAATCCGCGCGCTTCTGCATCTGTCCCGCGCAGGCGTAAGCCTTCCGCTGCAGTCATGCCTGCATCAGCAAACAATTGCGCCAGCTTTGCAGCGGTTGGCGGCTCTTTGAGATATTGGACGACAGTTAGCTCAACCGATGGAGCCTCTTCCAGAATGGCCAAGGTTTTGCGCGACGTGCCGCATTTCGGATTGTGCCAAATAGTTGCTTTCATCGACTATTCCTTTGGAGTGTTTGTTTCTGACCCTGAAGACTCAGCGGTATCTGCATTGACAGGCGTGGCTTCGGGCAAAGGTGTGATCCGTTTAGTATCGCTATCTTCACCGCTCTCATCCGCTTGTTGCTCTGAGGGTGTGATCGGACGCAAGGCAGGAACAGCCTCTGCTGCATCCTCGCTGCTGATACCGGGTGCAGGCGCTGCGCTGATCGTTTCTTGACGGCGCGCAACCCGCCCTGCCCGTTCAATCGCCCCGACCAAGCGGGGGTAAACGCCGCAGCGGCATAGATTGGGGATCGCAGCCTCAATCTCCTCCTTCGTCGGTTCGGCATTGCGTTTAATGAGTGCAGAGGCCGCCATCACTATTCCCGGCGTGCAAAACCCGCATTGGATGGCTTGTTCTGCTACCATAGCTTGCTGGACAGGATCAGACCGGTCGCGCGACAGCCCTTCGATTGTGGTAATAAAACGCCCTTCAGCCTCGTCGATAGTGATTAGGCAGCTGCGCAAAGCCGCACCGTCGACCTGCACCATACATGCGCCGCAATCGCCATTGCCGCAGCCATATTTGGTGCCGGTTAGGTTGGCTGCATCACGAAGAGCCCACAGGAGCGGGGTTTCACCGTCCATATCAAATTCGAGCGGACGCCCATTTACGGTCATGCGCGGCATTATGCGCCCCTAATTCGCAGGGTTATTCGCGCCAGCTAGTGTCGATTCTGTCGACTTTGCGCTTCCAGGCTTCGAAATCAAACATGCCAGCGCCGCCTTGGCTTTGCATCACGGAAAGGTCACGCTGATGCACATCGACCACTTCTTGCGGGACGATATTGGGGTTGCCCATGCCAAGCGTTGCCACCTGAATTTCACATGCGCGCTGCAATGCCCACATTTTCACAAACATGCCTTGAATGGTTTTATCCATCACAACGGGTCCGTGATTGCGTAGCATTAAGATAGTGTGCTCACCCAGGTTTTCGACCAGCCGCTCGCCTTCTTCGGTGCGGACCGTCACCCCTTCAAAATCGTGATAGCCAATATTGCCTTGGAAATTGCATGCGTAGAAATTGGTTGGAAGCAAGCCGTCCTTGTGGCTGCAAACCGCCATAGTTGCCGTGGTGTGCACATGACAGATTGCATCCGCGCGCGTTCCCAAATTCTCGTGGAAATAGGCGTGCTGAGTAAAGCCTGCTTTGTTGACCATATATTGCGACTGGCCAACATTATTGCCCTCAACATCGATCTTAACCAGATTGCTGGCTGTGACTTCGTCATACAGAAGTCCAAACGGGTTGATAAGGAAGGTGTCCTCTTCTCCCGGCACTTTCAAAGAGATGTGGTTATAGATCGATTCCGACCAGCCCATCAAATCAAAAATCCTGTAGCACGCCGCCAGATCAAGGCGCGCTTGCCATTCTTCAGCGCTGCATTCGACATTCGGTTTGAGCTGGGTGGCCATTTTCGACTCTCCTAAACGAGTTTTTATTTCATTCCTTATCGCACGGTCAGAGGGCATCCGACAAGACAAAGCAGATTTTCTTGCTCTCCATGCGATTTAACAAGGCCGCTTGGTGACACTTCGTTAACCATCATCGCTCATAAACCGGCAAGATATCGTTTACGAGGGCCCTAACGATGCGTGCAAAGTCGCTGTAATGGATGATCTGCTAATCGATTTTATCGCGGAAACGCGCGATATGATGGAGGCTATCGAGGGCGAGATTATCGCCTGGGAAGCCAATCCAGCCGATAGCACGCGCCTAGATGCAATCTTCCGCTTTGTTCATACTGTCAAAGGCAATTGCGGCTTTTTCGATTTGCCGCGACTTGAGCGGCTTAGCCATGCCGCAGAAGACGCCCTTTCAGATGTGCGCGCAAAACGCCGCACACCTGATGGACGCTTTGTTTCTACGATCCTGGCGATCATTGATTGCATCGGCGAGATTGTCGATGCGATCGAAGCCGATAAACCGTTCCCTAACGGACGTGAACTCCCGCTAATCGCTGCTCTGGCACATGGCGAAGAGATTGAGTCGGAAACTGTCGTATTGCCTCAAAATGGGGACACCGTAACAGCAGTTGCGGCAGCGCCGCGATCCATAAGGCTGCCTGTCGAACTTCTCGACCGTGTTATGAGCGGCGTGTCTGACATGGTTCTGGCCCGCAATGATCTATCGCACCGGCTGCAACAGTCTGGAAATCAGCCGATGGTTGATGGGCCTTTTGAGCGTCTAACCGCTATCCTTAACGATGTTCGCGATGCGATTACTCGCATGAGGATGCAGCGTGTCGAACAGCTGTTTAGCGGCGCCCCACGACTGGTCCGCGATCTATCGAAAGAGTTGGGCAAGCAAGTTCTTTTGGATATTGAGGGCGGCGATGTTGAGCTAGATCGCGAGGTGATTGAGATCATCCGTGATCCGCTAACTCATATCATCCGCAACTCGCTTGATCACGGGATCGAAAGTCCTGCAGAAAGGATAAAGGCTGGCAAACCTGCGAACGGACTTTTGCGTATCGCGGCGCGCCAGACTGGCAATAGAATTTCGATTGTAATTACTGATGATGGCCGGGGACTTGATGCAGAAAAAATTGCCAAGAAGGCGCTGGCAAAAGAACTGATCACACAGGCACAGCGCACCGCAATGGATGATAACGCCATCCATCAACTGGTATTCGAGCCCGGCCTAACAACCGCTTCTGAAGTCAGCAATATTTCCGGACGCGGAGTTGGCTTGGATGTCGTTCGAGACAATCTGGAACGCGTTGGCGGTTGGATTGAGGCCACCAGCAGCGTTGGTGATGGCGCTTCAATACATCTGCACATCCCGCTTACATTGAGCATTATCGGCGGCCTTACTCTCGAAGTAGCAGGGCAGTATTTTGCAATCCCTCAATCCTATGTCGAAGAAATCGAATATGGTGCGGGCGATGCAATAGATTACACAAGAATGGGTGATGCAGCGCTTGTTACAGTGCGCGGAGAACGAACCACCTGTTTATCCCTAGCCGATGTTCTTGGACTAGAGGCGGCCAACAGGCCGGAGGATCAGACCTATATTTCGCTGCGCCTGGCCAAAGGGGACATCATCGCACTGTCAGTCGACCGCATCAACAACATTGGTGACATCGTAGTCAAACCTCTTCCGCCAGCGATACTGGATACCGGTTGCTATTCAGGCATCGCCTTGCTTGACGATGGCCAGCCGATTCTACTGCTTGATCTGCCGCAGATCGCCGCGGATCACCAAATCACCGGCAATAAGCGCAGCCGGATTGATCGGCTGTTGCAAGAACAAGATAGCACCAGCGATCAAGCGGCCATCAAAGCAATGCTTTTCACGGACATGGAAGGCAGGCAAAAAGCGACAAGACTGGAAATGCTCAAACGTATTGAGACAGTGGATGCTAGCGCAATTGACCTAACCAGCAGTCCTGCACATGCTGTAATTGATGAACAGATTTTACCGGTAATCGGGCTAACGGATGACAAGTTCACTGGGTCAAAAATCCGGTTGCTGCATTTGACCGATGAAACGAGCCAGATACTTTATGCAGTGCAAGAGATCGATGATGCCGCCGAACTAACAGACACATTGGCTCCGTGCGACGAAGATCCGATGATTGAGGGAATGGCGCTTGTTGATGGGCAGAGCGTAGGCCTTCTTGATGGACATGCACTGTTCCAGAACTACGGAGGCCATAAAGAGGTTCGGCAGCCGGTAACGTGCAGCCTGCCAGACAATGATTGGTCGCGCAGCATTCTTGCACCGCTTGTCAAAAGCAGCGGATACGAAGTGGTCTTTGGCAGCGATGAAGCCGATATTGCCATTATTCTGGATGCTGATGGACAGGCGGAGGAAAAAAGCAGGGCGGCGACTGTCCGCTTACGCACCGCTCCTGATAACGCTGTCGACGATCTCACGCTTGAAACCTCAATCTACCGTTACGATCGGAGCGGACTGCTAACTGCCTTGCGCAGTGCTTCGCCAAGACGGAAAAAAGGAGGAAGTTCAACATGAACGAAGTGATCATCCTTGCCCAAATTGCAGGCCGGCCATGCGCAATGCGGGCTAGCGAGGTTGAAACAGTGATCGAAATTGGCACAATCACGCCAATTCCGCGGGCGCCGCCATACATTCTTGGTTTGACCGCATTACGAAGCCAAGCTTTGACAGTTGTTGATTGCCGGACAATTGTCGGCGCCGAACTGGACGACTTCACCACCGATAGCCGAGCGGCGGTTGTGCGCGTTGAGGGGCATTCATACGCTCTGCGTGTCGATGAAATCCGCGACGTCGCAACCACGGCCAATGAGCCAGAGACAATCGCAGGCGGTTTTGGAAAGGTTTGGTCAGACTTTGCAGAAGGTCTGGTCGAAACAGACGCTGGCCCCGTCTTACTCATCAGTGCTTCAAAATTGCTTGCCAGTACCGAAAAGCCGCAGTTCGCAGCCTAATTCAAAAGTTACTTTACCGCGATAGCTCTTAATGCATCAAATCAGGATCCACACATGCCTAAATGTCTAATCGTCGACGACTCCCGCGTTATTCGCAAAGTTTCTCGGCACATTCTTGAAACGCTCAAGTTCGACGTGGACGAGGCAGAAAACGGTCAAGCCGGCCTTGATTACTGCATTGCTACGATGCCAGATGTGATCCTGCTTGACTGGAACATGCCCGTAATGACCGGTATTGAATTCATCACTCATCTGCGCGCGCACCCGGGTGGCAAATCACCCAAAGTAATATTTTGCACAACCGAAAACGATGTAGCGCACATCCGAGAAGCGATTGATGCGGGTGCAGACGAATATGTGATGAAGCCTTTCGATCATGAAACCCTTCAAATTAAACTTCAACTCGTCGGGTTTTCGTAAGCGAGGCGGTCATGCAGCCACGCCGCGCCCCCACACCATTGGCCGCGAACTCCGCAGACAAGGCCAAATCGTCGATCAGCGTAATGATTGTCGACGACTCCCTAACTGTGCGCACAGTATTTTCGCGGATGATTGGTAGCGATCCAGCTTTGCGCATTGTGGCCACTGCAAATTCAGGCGAAGCAGCGCTGCAAGAACTGTCGAGTTCAAAAGCCGACGTCATACTTTTGGATCTTGAGATGCCAGGTATGGGCGGGCTTGATGCTCTGCCTAAATTGCTAGCGGCACAAGATGATGTCCAAATTTTGGTAGTGTCATCTCTTGCTAAGGTGGGCGCAGAGCACACGATCGCTGCATTGGCCGAAGGCGCGGCCGATACAATGTTGAAGCCTAGATCTGGCGGTTTTGATGATGCGTACCGCCTCTCGCTGCTCGAAAAAATCAAGGCATTGGGCGGCGCTAAACAGGATACAGACCGCACACCAAGTATAAGCAATGAAGGCATCCATGCCAAAGCGCAGCCAACGGCTAAACGTGTCATAAAACGGCCTGAGATACTCGCGTTCGGCGCATCTACTGGCGGCATTCATGCGCTCAACATTGTCCTCAGAGCTTTGCCGCCAGAATTTGCGCTTCCAATAGTCATCACCCAGCATTTGCCAGCCAACTTTGTTCCGATTTTTGCGCGACAGATTGAAGCTGCTTCTGGCCGACCAACACATGTGGCAGTCGAAGGCACTAAGGTGGATAGGGGTGAAGTTCTGATCGCCACTGGCAAAGGTCATATGGAGTTCACTCGGACTGCTGATGACGTCCGCACCGCAGTTTCCACCCAGGCTGTAAGCTCCAATTGCCTGCCATCAGTTGACCCGATGCTCGCAAGTCTCGCAAAGGTCTTCGACGGGCATGCATTGGGAGTCATCCTGTCCGGAATGGGTCGAGATGGTTTAGAAGGCGCCTCAGCATTGGTGGCAGCCGGTGGCGGCCTCTTAGCTCAAGATGCTCAAAGTTCAGCTGTTTGGGGAATGCCGGGCGCCGTCAGCAATGCTGGAATTGTTGACGAATGCCTGCCTCCACTGAAAATAGCACAGCAAATTTGCGACAGCGCTGGTGCTGCAGCATGGCGATAAATCAGTCCGCATTGAGGATCATTGAAGATCTTTTGTTCAGCCATACTGGGCAACAATTGACCGAAAACCGTAAATGGCGCGTCGAAAGCGCACTAAGCCTTGTCTTCGAAAAATATGACGTGGACTCTATTGAGCAATTCGCAACCAAACTTGTAACGGAAAAAGACCCCATACTGGTCCAAGACACGATCGATGCTTTGGTCAATAATGAAACCTACTTCTATCGAGATCGGCCGACCTTCGACCAATTGCCTAAAGAGATTTTACCGGAGCTAGCTGAGCGCCGCAAAGCTAGCAAAAGTTTGAATATATGGAGTGCGGGATGCTCCACCGGTCAAGAGGCGCATTCTCTTGCAATGGAGTTCGCAGATAAGCCTGAAAAGTGGCGCAACTGGTCCATTTCTATCTTGGGAACAGACATTTCGCATAAAGCTATTGCCGCTGCGAAACGTGCCACTTTCAGTCAATTTGATGTTCAACGCGGATTGGGCATCAGTCAATTGCTTAAGCACTTCGCAGAGGTTCCAACTGGTTGGCAGTTGTCAGCTGAAATCCGGACCGCCACACGGTTTACGACGCATAACGTCATTGAAGCTGCGCCGATCCGCCAAAAATTTGATCTCATCTTATGCCGCAATGTTTTGCTCTATTTTGATCCTGCAACTCGAGCGAAAGCCTTTGAAAGGTTACACGATGCGCTCAAACCTGACGGGTTCATTATGCTCGGCGCAGGTGAGACTGTTGTGGGCAGAACAGAGCTGTTTTTGCCTTCTGGAAAGCGGCCAAGTGTCTTTGAACCAGTCCCTTCCAAAACACTTACCGATTTCGCTCCGGCGGCTTAACTGCAGCTCCGGTTTGATCCCGCCCGATCAAGGTAAACCAAGCGTTTACTATAAATTATCCAATTCTGCGTATCCCGTCAGCGTCCAATGGTGAAGTGGACTTAGTTTGGGAATGAAGATGTTGGATGGGAACAACAATTTTAGACTAACGCCGGTCGCCGTAGTGATCGTACCTTTGCTAATCCTGTCCGGGCTTTTCGCTGTGATCGCAGCTACTGTGTTCCTATCCGACAAAATGACATTCGCTTCGCCGGCAGCCCTATTGATCTCAGGCTTGGTTACCTATGCAGCAACGATTTTCTATCTCGGCCGCGTCGGCATTAGCAATGTTCGTGAGTTGGAAAGACTCAGTTTAACTGATGGCCTTTGCGGTCTTCCAAACAGACGCGCGTTGCATACTGATGTGGCAAGGAATCGCGGTGACGATGAAGAGATTGCATTAGCTTTGATTGATCTCGACGGCTTCAAGCAAGTCAACGATCATTTCGGTCATTTTGTCGGCGATCAATTGATCCGCGAATGCGCAATCATACTTCGCGAGAAATGTGGCAATGATGCGCATGCTTACCGCCTAGGCGGAGACGAATTTGCCGTGACGATGATGGGCCCGCATGCCGGGACAATATTGGAAAGCATTTGCCGCGGTCTCATTGACCGGATGACCCGGCCCATCGCCATTGGTGAACGCCGAATATCTGTTGGTGCCAGCATCGGAGTGTCAGGTGCAGCAGCTGGCAATGACACTCCTTCTACAGAACTTTTGAGACGGTCTGACGTAGCCATGTACGCATCAAAGCGTGGCGGAAAAATGCGTTGCACTTGGTTTAGCGAGGCTTTTGATCAAAGCCGCGAAGCCCTCAAAGAACTCGACTACAAACTGCGCAATGCTCTGCAGGATGAAGCATTTGATTTGCACTACCAACCGCTGGTCGATGCAAACAGTTCCGAAATCGTTGCCGTTGAAGCCCTGATCCGATGGACCGATCATGACGGAAAATACATCGCTCCTGATGTGTTTATTCCTGTCGCTGAAGAAACAGGACTAATCAATCCTATCGGCCTGTGGGTGCTCCGCCGCGCATGCACAGATGCGCTAAATTGGGGCGATCTCAGCCTCTCGGTAAACCTATCCGCAGCACAATTGCGCAACACAGAGTTCCCTTTGCAATTGGGCGAAATCTTGGAGGAAACGGGGTTTCCAGCTCACCGGTTAGAACTTGAAATCACTGAGACATGCCTCGTTTTTGATCCCGTGATTGCCGAGCGCAGTCTGGATCTTATTCGCGAGTTTGGCGTGAATATCGCCCTGGACGATTTTGGCGCAGGCTATGCCTCAATCGGTTTTTTGCGCCAGTTCCGTTTCGAAAAACTCAAACTCGACCGTTCGTTGATTGCAGAAGCTGGCAATGATGAGGGGTCACGAGCCATGATGCTTTCCAGCATTACTGTTGCAAGAGCACTGGATATGGCGGTCACAGCGGAAGGCGTTGAAACCGAGGACCAAGCGCAAATGGCGAAGACCGCCGGGTGCGACCAAATCCAAGGGTGGCTTTATTACAAAGCCATGCCTGCCAAAGAAATATCTCAGCTTGTTATCCCTAACAACACATCGAGCGATCACCAAAGGCGCGCCGATGGGAGTGATGAAAAATGATGCAGTTTGAACACAATTCGTCCGGTTCATTGGCCGATGGCAATCAGAGCCATGCCACTTTACCGGAAGCTGAAGATCAAAGGGCAACGGAAAGCTCCTGGTTTTTACGTTCGTTCAACGATCTAAAACTAGCCCAAAAGCTGAAAGCAATTTTTGGAACATTTAGTGCCTTTTTGCTTGCGGTTAGCCTCGTGCTTGGTGTCGGCATGACCCAAATTTACGATCGCTATATGATCTCCAAACAAATCGAAGCGGCGGTCCTAACATCTGCTGATCTGACAGCCAGCATCGGCGATGCGAACTACCGTTCGGCTCGCGCTCTACTGAACGGCGATGGTAAGGCACGGGAACAGGCAGCACGTTCTTTAGCCGTTGCCGAAACGCAATTGAACTCTATCGACAAAACAGTGCATGCTCATTTGAGCGACCGATCTGAAATTGTCGACGCAACAAAGCTTGTATTGCAAGAATATCGCGGTCAGTTTGAGCAAGCACAAATGGGCTCAGGGACATCCGGCACGGATCAAAATCGCGCTCAAAAGCTGTTCGACAAGGGAGATGCTCTAGCGAGTCAAAGTCAATTGCTAGAAGCTGACCTTATCGAAAGCATGAAAGATTACACCAAGGTAGGATTAGATTTTTTCTATCTACTCATAGGACTTGTAGCCGTGCTTTTGCTGCTTGCTTTCCTTGCAGTGACGACTGGTTTCAGGTTCCTTGTCCGTGATTTTGCGACCAAGATTGGCGAGATCACTGTTGGAATGACCACTCTGGCAACAGGCTCAGAAGACTTTGAAGTTGTAGCTAGCCAGCGCAAAGACGAAGTCGGCGACATGCTGCGCGCTATGACCAAGTTCAAAGAGGCAAACAGCACATTGAAACAATGGGCGCAGGACCGGACCAAGCAAGCCGAAGAAGAACTGGCGCAACAAAATCGACTGCAGTCAGAGCGTGATGCGCAAAAATCCAAAAAAGATACGATGCTAGCGGACCTGGCTACCCAGTTTGAACGTACAGTTGGTGAAGTTGTAAGCGGAGTTGCTTCTGCTTCAAGCCAATTGCAAAGCACTGCATCCAATATGGCCGCAGCAGCTGATCAAACGAGCCGTCAAACAGGAGAAGTGGCCGCATCAATCGAGGAGGCTAATGCTGGCGCAACCTCAGCAGCAGCGGCGAGCGATCAATTTGCCATGTCGATCGGCGAAATCAGCCGGCAAGCGGCATCCTCAGCAGAATTGGCACGCAAAGCGACCGGCTCTGCAAACGAAGCGGATAAAACCATTTCAGAACTGTCTGCATCTGCTGAACAGGTCGGCGAAATTGTGGAACTGATCCACACGATCGCGCAACGGACCAATTTGCTCGCGCTCAACGCTTCGATCGAAGCCGCACGTGGCGGCGAATCTGGTCGCGGGTTTGCTGTGGTCGCATCCGAAGTGAAAGAGCTTGCCATGCAAACAAGCCGGGCAACCGATCAAGTCTCCGAACAAATCAGAGCCATGCAAGATACGACTGGTGCAAGCGTTAGCGCACTGCGCACTATTGCCGATCAAGTGGAACAGCTTGAAAGCACATCGGTATCCATCGCCTCCGCTGTAGATCAACAATCTGTTGCCGGACAAGATTTAGCGCGTAGCATTGATCTGGCAGCACGCGGCTCTGAACGCGTTTCGAGCAATATCGAAGAAGTTCGAACCCTATCGATATCTACTGGGGCAGCTGCATCACAAGTCCTGACAAGTTCCACTGACTTGGAAAAGCAAGCGGCCACCTTGCGCCAACAGGCAGAGGACTTTCTGAACAAAATCCGAGGGTAATCAGGCTTCGTTGGCTTCCCGCCACTCCCGCTTAATCTTTTTGGCAAGGCTCCATTTGTGAACCTCTGTCGGTCCGTCGTAAATTCGGAAAGCCCGAATTTCGCGAAATAATTGCTCGACGATTGTATCCCCGGTTACTCCCGTGCCGCCCATGGCCTGAACGCAGCGGTCCGCAACTTGGAACAATGTTTCCGCAACGAAAGTCTTTGCCATCGAACTTTCGACGGTACCAAGTTCACCTGTATCCAAAACGCCAGCGCACCAGTCGATCATCAGTTCGCAAGCTTTCAGATCGATCTTATTTTGCGCGAGCATAAAACCGACCCCTTCGTGATCGACCAATTGCTTACCAAAGGCCGTACGGCGGCAAGCATAATCTGTCGCGATTTCTTGGGCCCGGATCGCTACGCCGAGCCAGCGCATGCAATGCGTCAAGCGTGCAGGCGCCAGGCGGATTTGCGCTAGTTTAAATCCATCGCCAGCCTCACCCAACATTTGATCAGCAGGAACGCGCAAGCCTTCAATAGCGATCACAGCATGACCGCCAAGCATAGAGCTGTCGATTGTATCTAGCACGCGCTCTGTCCGAACCGCTGGATCTGGCAAATCAACGAGGAACATACATGCCCCGCCTTCACTATCCGGCTCAGTGGACTTGGCCATAATGATACCAACTTTGGCGCCTTCTGCACCTGTGATGAAAGCCTTACGCCCATCAATGATCCAGTGATTGCCATCACGGCGGCACGTCGTTTGCATTAGTGATGGGTCAGACCCTGCGCCGTTATCGACAGCCGGTTCGGTCATAAAGAAGGCCGAACGAGCGTGCCCTGCAACCATTGGTTCCAGAAACCGCTCCTTCATATCCGCGCTACCTGCCTTGCCAAGCAGATACATATTGCCCTCATCCGGGGCCATCACGTGGCACGCAATCGGACCCAAAGGTGACAAGCCGCTTTTCTGCAAAATTAGTGCTGTTTCAGCGTGTGAGAAATGGCTGCCATCGGAGCGAATATGCGGGACAAGAAGCCCCGCTTCGCGGGCTTTATCACGAAGCTCACCGGCAAGTTCATCTGAAGGTCCATGACTATCTATGCGCGGATCGTTTTCGTAGAGAACTACGATTTCACGAACGAAGCCCTCCACTTTTTCAGCAATAGCGCGGGCTTCTGATGAGATAGACATAGACATCCTTGCATTAATGTTGGCGCGACATTCTTTCCTGCAAAATACCGATGCGTCACCCCCCAATTTGAAGTGTTCTCGTTCAAAGTATACCAATCACATCTTCAAAATTGGCCATGGCAAAATGAAAAAAGCCCCACTGGTAACAGTGAGGCCAAATAATCATGGATTTTCAATGAAGTGGTGGTTGCGGGGGTTGGATTTGAACCAACGACCTTCAGGTTATGAGCCTGACGAGCTACCGGACTGCTCCACCCCGCGTCACCTCTTGTGACGCCAGCAAAGACGCCACGATTTTATGGCGTTGCTAGAGACGCCAAAAGGGCTGTCCTCTCGGATCAGCCCTTTGACTTATGAATGGGTTTTTACCCTGTAACAAGCACAAGCTACAATGCCTGGCGGCGACCTACTCTTCCATGCCTTAAGACATAGTACCATCGGCGCTATCCGGTTTCACGGCCGAGTTCGAGATGGGATCGGGTGGGTCACAGATGCTATGACCACCAAGCAATGAAGCTTGTGCGGGTTGCAGGGTTTTAAATCAATGCACTTTACTTGCAAAGCAAGTGTTCAGTGTTCTTTGGGCGTATCTGGCTCGAGAAATTCTTCTCATCAACCAGCATGCTACCCTCTTACGAGGTCAGCAGGACTGTTATTGATGGTGCAGATTCCACAAGCGCGAACAGAACTATTAGGACCAGTTAGCTACACTCATTACTGAGCTTCCACACCTGGCCTATCAACGTAGTGGTCTACTACGGTTCGATGATACCTTATCTCAAGGGAGGCTTCCCGCTTAGATGCTTTCAGCGGTTATCCCGTCCATACATAGCTACCCAGCGGCACTCCTGGCGGAATGACTGGTACACCAGAGGTATGTTCACCCCGGTCCTCTCGTACTAGGGGCAACTCCTTTCAAGTATCGACGCCCACGGCAGATAGGGACCAAACTGTCTCGCGACGTTCTGAACCCAGCTCACGTACCACTTTAATTGGCGAACAGCCAAACCCTTGGGACCTGCTCCAGCCCCAGGATGTGATGAGCCGACATCGAGGTGCCA
>JBDWMF010000003.1:0-3725 GCA_039972775.1 Erythrobacter sp. | reverse complement strand
GCTCAGAAAGGCCGCCGCGAGAACCGTTGACGAATTGTGGTCAGTTGTCGCCGATTGCCTCTCCGCCTTCACCGCCGAGGAATGCCGGCACTATTTCGAGGCAGCCGGATATGACCCGGATTAAGTCGAATCTGCTCTAGTGCCGCCGGCCTTGTGAATTGCCGATGCGGCTGCACCTTCCTTTACAACTGCGCAGATGCAACGCGCTCCGCCCGGCAAATAGCTCACTGCAATCTGGCAGGAGGCACCGGCCCAGAAGGCTCATGAAAATCGACGACCTAGCGGCCAATTGCAGGTCGCCGGCCTTGCCGCGGAAAATGATCTAGTTTATCTTGTTGCTAGCAACAAGATGGTATTCGACTTCGTGACAGTACTCTATACCCCAGGCCAATTGCGAAGCGCTGTGTCTATCGCGCCGGAAACTTATCGGCATTGGAAAAAGGCGCTGGGGCCGCTGCGCCGCGCGCGTGGTCATAGCCCCTGCTTCAGATCTGGGGACCTTGTCGCTCTGGCCGTTATCAGGCTCCTCACACTGGATATGGGAATTCGAGTGGGTGCGCTGACGCCGATCGGGGAGGCTTTGTTCGATCTCTGTAATCGGTCGCCCTGGCCGGTGCTGGAGCGCTCTAAGCTGATCATTGATTTGCCGAACGCCGCGCTGCTGCTTCGCAGCGAATTGACGGAAACGCCGACTGACAAACCCTCTATTGTGATTCCGTTAGCACCGGTGATCTCTCAGCTTCGCGAGCAATTGCTGGCCGCTGGTAGCGAAGATGAGCAGCCTTCTCTGCGCTTCCCGCCGGTCGAAATTTCCCACGCTGTCGTCTCTCGTGGAGGTCGGCCGTGAACGCAATCGATCATATCGCCAAAGCGGCTCGCGACACCGGATATCGTTCCGAAGCTATCGTCATAGATTACTCTTTCGCTGACGTCCTGGCCGAGAACAATCCCACTCGAACCGTTCAACTTGCAGCCTTTACCCGCACGCCCCCCTCTTACCGGTCCGCAGCGCTAGCGGTCGTGCACGGCGAGGGGCGCAAAGCGATCGAGGTGGTCAGTCAGCATCGCGCTCTGGGCGCTCCCCTGCTGTTCGTCGTCAATCAAGATGACGTCACGGTATGGGAAGTTAGAAGCAAGGTTCCCCCACGCGCGATCGAAACCGTCGAACTCGCGGGTATCGAAGAGCTGTTCAAGCGCCACCGTGCGACTTGGCATCCAGACGCAATCCATCGCGCAAAGTCGGTTGGCCCCTCCGAAGATGGTTACCAGCTCGACTTCGTTGATTTGGGCCTGCTACCTGCGATCGAGGGTGAAATTCACATCAAACTGAGCCGTCTCCTCGTCGAGACGCTCGAACTGTCGCGAAAGGCATCTGAAGGTGAACCACTGGATGCGCGCACGCTTTTCCGTGTCGTCTTCCGGCTTCTCGCTGCCAAGGTTCTGGAAGACCGTTGCCATCCCTACGCGGCCGCGTGGAGCGCCGATGACCTTTCGTCGGTCCTCGCAGGAATTGAGACCTATTACTCGCTGGGACATATCGAGGGCCGCTGGGCGAACGAGTTGCCTGTTGTTTTTGATGCGGCATGGCGCCATTTGCGGGCCGGAATCAGCTTCTCCAATATCTCATCGGATGACCTGGCATTCGTTTACGAGAACACACTCATCACACCCGAGACCCGCAAGGTTTTCGGCACACATAGTACACCGCGGCAGGTTGCCGAGTATGTCGTTCAGAAGCTTCAACTCCACAATCACAAGCCCGAAGATCTAAAGATCTACGAGCCTTTCGCTGGTGCCGGCGTTTTCCTCGTTTCAGCTTTGCGCCACTTGCGCGACTTGCTTCCGGTTGAATGGTCGGACCAGCAGCGTCATGACTTTTTGATCAAGCACATTTCCGGGGATGAGGTCGACGCATTCGCATGCGAAGTCGCCACGCTTTCCCTTATCCTGGCCGACTACCCCAATCATAACGGCTGGCATGTCAAAGAAGCTGACCTGTTGGCCGGCACCACGCTCGCAGACCGGATCAGCGCTAATAACGTGATCCTATGCAACCCCCCCTTCGAAGCGTTCACCGAAGCGGAAAAGGCCCGGTATGAAATTGCGGGGACGACGCATTCGAAGGCCATTGCAGCGCTGAGCGCAGCATTGGACGCTAAGCCTCTCGCTTTAGGTTTTGTCCTGCCGCGCTCATTTATCCTGGAACGACAGTTCGCAGAGCAACGGCGACGGATCGAAAGTCTGTATAGCTCAGTGGAGGTACTCAAACTTCCTGATGGCATCTTCGGCGCATCAGATGTCGAAACGGCCGCAGTCATCGCCCGTGACCTGCGGCTCGCTCCGGCCGTGTCCATCTCCTTGCGGTCTACGGAGGTGGCAGAAAGGGACCGTTCGGCTTTCCTCAAGACCGGTCAGACAACGGTACATCGTGACCTCATCCGAGATGTTGCCGAAAAGCCTGACGGGTGCCTCTGGATTCCTCCACTCAACGCCCTCTGGGACTATCTGCGAGATGGTCCACGGCTTGGAACCCTCCTGAAGCCAAGCCTGGGCCTGCAATGGTATGACCAAGATCAGGGGCGTAGCGAGAACCCGAAACCTGGATACGAGCTAGGCTTTGCCAACGCCCGCCACCTTCAGCAATATAAGCTGCCCAAGCCGATGTGGTTGGACTTCCGGGAAGACCACATTCGTCGGGCTTTCGACCATGACTGGTCGAAGCCTAAGCTGATCGCTAGTGCAACGCGCCTGAGCCGTGGCGCTTGGTGCATTGGTGCTTTCGTTGATCTCGAAGGCGTTCTCTGTTCGCAACAATTTTTCGGCCTCTGGCCTGTCGAGCCGCTTACCAACAGTCAACTGTATGCGCTCTCAGCCGTTCTCAACGGGCCGATTGCGAATGCCTTCCTCGCTATGAATTCTCCAAAAGACCGGTTCCGGGTGTCAGTCGTCCGAGACATTCCAATTCCTGCCTTACTCCCTACAAAGCTCGCGGAACTCGCTGAAGAGTACATCACAAGAGTAAACGCCGCCTCGATCTTCGATCACACCGATGACGACTTAGCCGGGCAGCTCGCGCAGATCGATGCTGAAATCATGAGGGCCTACGATCTGCCACTAAAGCTAGAGCGGCAGCTCCTAGCCTATTTTGAAGGGTTTGACCGTCCCGTCGCGCATGCGTGGAAGCACTGGAATGATAGCTATCCAATTCCTGGCTTGAGTTTGGCGGAACGGCTGTCCGGACGTTTCAACGCCGGGGGTGACTGGGTCAAGAAGGTATTCCAGCCGCTACCCCAAAGTGAGATCGACTTGCTCCGCGATTATGTGGCGTAATCGAGATGGACGCATATCTCCTCGACACAACGGTCTTGTCCATTTATCTTGATCCGAACCATCTGCATCACGTTGCCAAAAGCCAGTCATTGGCCGCGCTACCGACAGACAGTCCTCGGTTCGTCTCTGCGGTCGCCTTGGCGGAGCTTGGCTTCGGAACAAACCTGGCAGCGCTGCTTGGAAAAGGAAATCTGACGACGCTGGACGCCATGCTCGTTCAGGCGAGGGCGTATGCGGTTCTCGACATCACGCACTGCTCTGAGACCGAACTTTGGAGCGCCGGTGGCTGGAGTTTTCCGGCTTTTGCTCTGAGACCGAACTTTGGAGCGCCGGTGGCTGGAGTTTTCCGGCTTTCTTCACGGTGACGGGCTGGCTTCGCCACCGGGATTTTGTAA
>JBDWMF010000002.1:0-57126 GCA_039972775.1 Erythrobacter sp. | reverse complement strand
GACGTTGACGATCGAAGGCGTTGTTGATGCCGGCGAGGGCGGCAATACGATTAGGAATGAGACGACGGCGGCGATGGGCGATCAGCCTGATCCGACCGATGCAGGCAATGATCTTGAAGAAGAGGTTGTTGTTGATTTTGCCGATATTGAAGCATCAGATGACAATCTGGGTTCATTTGACGGAGCAGCCGGTGTCCCGAATGCAGGCAACGCATACGATAATGACACGATAAACGGTCAACCGGTTGATCCTGATAACATAACTGGAACGGTTCTTACTGCAGCGACACCGGTTACACCGGGCGCCTCAGTGCCATTGCTTGATCCTGTCACAGGTCAGATATCAGTGCCGCCTGGCACTCCCAATGGCATTTATACAATTGAGTATCAGATTTGTGAGGAACTCAATCCCACAAACTGCGAGACTGCCACAGTAACCGTTGAGGTGGAGGCAACAACTGCGTCAGTCAGTGGTGTGGTTTTCCTAGACGAAGACGAAGATGATTTCTTTGATTCAGGTGAGAGCCTGTTGCCCAATTGGATCGTCGATATTGTTGATGACAATGGCAATGTCATTGCGCAAGTAGTGACGGATTCCAACGGCTATTACGAAGCTAACGGCCTGCCGATTGGTGAATACTCGATCGTATTTCGCAACCCTCAAACACAAGTTGCGTTTGGCGAGATCGAGGGCGTGATTCTGGAATCCGGTGTATTCACGGTAAACCAAGACCTTCCGATCGATCCATCAGGTGTAGTGTATAATAGCATCACTCGCGATCCGGTTGGAGGTGCCACAGCGACATTGCTAGGCCCGAATGGCGATCCTTTGCCGACGGTTTGTTTCGTTGATCCATCACAGCAAAACCAGATCACGGCAGCAGATGGTTACTATCGTTTCGACGTTCTGGCAGGCGCGGCGTCGCAATGCCCGACATCTGAAACAAAATACACAATTGCAATTGTGCCGCCACAAGGATTTTCCTTTGTATCTACGGTCATTGCCCCACAAAATGGAGCGTTTGATCCGACGGGTCTAACCTCGCCTGTAGAAATTTCGCCAAATGATATGGCGCCAACTGAGGCCAGCCCTGTCTACTATCTCATGTTCGAATTGGCGCAGGGCGATCCAGATGTCGTGAACAACCACATCCCAATCGATCCGTTCCTGAACCGTGATCCGCTGATGATTACCAAAACTAGCACTAAGCGTTCAGCCAGTGTCGGAGATTTGATCCCGTACCAGATCACTGTCCGCAACGCTGAGAGCGTGCCGCGTGCTGGTGTAACAGTAATCGACATTCTGCCAGCTGGTTTGAAATATGTCACAGGAACTTCAAGCATCGATAGTGTGCTGCAAGAACCTGCGGCGACCAATTTCAACCGCGAATTGGAATGGCGCGACCAGTTTATTCCAGCGAACGCGTCGGTGACTTACGACCTAGTTGTGGTTGTGGGCGCAGGTGTCAGCAACGGCGAGAAGGTCAACACTGGTATCGCCAGAGACGCCCAAGGCAATTCGATATCTAACCGCGGCACTGCCACGATCCGTATCGCACCGAGCCCAGTCTTCGATTGCTCAGAGTTGCTTGGCAAGGTCTTCGAGGATCGCAACCGCAATGGTTACCAAGATAAGGGTGAACCAGGTGTGCCTGGCGTCCGCTTGGCGACTGTCAACGGCTTGCTAGTCACTACAGATGAATTTGGCCGCTATCACATCGCATGTGCAGCAGTTCCAAACGCTCGGATCGGTTCGAACTTTGTTCTCAAAGTGGACACACGGACCCTGCCACTCGGTTGGAAGACTGTTCACGACAATCCGCAATCCATTCGCCTTACTCGCGGTAAGTTTGGAGAGCTCAACTTCGGCGTTGCGCCGCCATTGGAAGAAAAGCCTACCAACCTTGAAGAGAAGGGGGAGTAAAAGCCATGAATAAGCAAAAAACCATCAAAACCGCTTCGCATGCCCATAAGCCGCGCATGCTCATCAAATGCTCTGCCTTTGCTATTGCAATTGCAACTGCTTCGAGCGTTACCGCACAAGATGAGCAAGCTTCAACCCAAGCGCAGCAAAGCATCGCTTACAGCGACAGTCGTGCGCGGGAATGGCAGCCAAATGATGAATTTGAAATTCGTTTCCGTGCCGACACGCTGGTCGTTGAGCCCGTACTTAACCTTGGCTTGATCGGCTCCCCCCGTACTGCGGTGCGCGGCGAGAAGGTTGAGTTCCAAAGCTACAGCAACTACCCTGCGTTCATCAGCAAGGTCGAGGTGCGTGTCTTGCAAGCAGGCGCCAGTCCTGATGCAGAACCGATTGCTATTCTTGCCGTGAATTCCGATGGCCATGCGTCTTGGGATGCACCACAAGATGGCCCGGATGCTCTGTCATATTCGCTGCGCGTTTATGGCAAGGATGGCGGTTTCGATGAGACTGCGCTTGAAGAGCTAACTCTTGTTGGTAAACGGCTTAAGCCTTTGATTGAGCCGGGCGAAATAGAGCAAGAAGGTCGCGAAAACTTCGGAGAAATTGACGAGGCAAGCCGCCGCAACATCAAACTTGATGGCTTAATGGCAACTGTGACTGGTAAAGCGCTTGCCGGAGATCGTGTGAAAGTGTCGGGCCAGAACGTGCCTGTCAGCCCGAATGGTAGCTGGGCAGCGCAATATATTGTGCCCCGCACAAAGGCCGGGATGTCTGTTGCGATTACGCGTGACGGAAAAACGGTCAAAGAAATCAGCCAAAGTTTTGCAATTCCAAAAGATGATTGGTTCATCGTTGGACAAGGCGATCTTACACTAGGCACAAGCTTCGGCAACGGCCCATCGCGCGCAGTCAGCGGTGATCCAACCGATGGCCGGGACTATCTGCTTGGCCGAGCGGCATTTTATGCCAAAGGCGTTGTTGGAAATGACGTACGTGTCACTGCCTCGCTTGATACTGGCGAAGAGCTTTTGAAAGATGTCTTCTCCAACCTTGATCGCAAAGATCCGCGTCAATTGTTACGCCGTCTCGATAGCGATCAATTTTATCCTACGTTTGGTGACGATTCGACGCTGGTTGAAGATGCGCCGACACAGGGCAGCTTCTATCTGCGAGTTGAGAAGGATGATAACCAGTTCGTATTGGGAAATTTCATCGCTGATTTCAGAGGGGCTGAACTCGCTCAATTAGACCGTGGTCTTTTCGGCGCTTTGGTAGATCTGAACAGCAATGCGACGACTGACTTTGGTGAGCGCAAATATCAGCTGACCGCATTTGCTTCCGATCCGGGCACAGTCCCGGGGCGCGACGAATTTCGAGGCACGGGCGGTTCGCTGTATTTCCTGACTCGCCAAGATTTGACCGTAGGCTCGGAACGAGTGCGCGTAGAAATCCGCGACCGTGATACTGGTATCGTGCTGGAATCGCGTGATCTGCACCCACAACAGGATTATGATTTTGATGCCTTGCAGGGCCGTGTGGTTCTCTTGCGTCCACTCGCCTCGATCGCTTCGACGGGCAATGTTGTGCGAGCTGGAAGTTCAGATGGACACGTGCCTGTTTTGGTTATTCGGTATGAATATACGCCAACCGCGCTTGACCTTAGTGGATATACTATTGGCGGACGGGGAACTGCTTGGCTTGGCGAAAAGCTGCGTCTTGGTGCAACAGCGCAACGTGACACATTAGAAGGCGCAGATCAGACCCTGCTTGGGGCTGATGTCCTGCTACGCCAAACCGCTGGTACTTATTTCAAGGCTGAATTTGCGCAAACACGCGGTGTTGGTTTTGGTCAGTCGAACTCTGTTGATGGCGGCTTGACTTTCACCGATATTGCAGCACCTGGCGTCACTGGTCAGACGGCTCAGGCTTACCGTTTCGAAGCGGCTGCAAACTTCGGTGAACTTGCTGGAAAATCTACCGATTTGGGCACCATCAGTGCATATTTCGAGCACTTCGATGGCGGGTTTGGTTCCACTTCGCGTTTAACAGCAGGTGATACCGAACGTTGGGGCTTGAAAGGTGAGATTCCAGTTGGACAAAGCACTAAAATTGCGGCTGCATACAATCAACTTTCAACCGGCCTCGGTGAAAACTCGACAGGAACTTTTGACCTCAATCAGAGTTTTGGCAGCGGTTTATCAGGCAGCTTGGGGCTTCGTTATGAAGACCGCAATCAAGGGGTGTCCTTTAACTCAACGCAAAATGGTGAACGTCTCGATGCCGCTGTTCAGTTGGGTTACAAACATCCGCTTGATAATGGTAAAATCTACGTCTTTGGCCAAGCGACATTAGACCGCGATGCATCACGGTCACGTAACAACCGTGCGGGTATCGGCGGCAACGTCGAGATTTCTGAGCGTCTTAGCCTTGAAACAGAAGTTTCAGGCGGCGATGGCGGCTTGGGTGTTGATACTCAACTCAATCACCGTCTGGGCGATGGTTCGGAAGCTTATGTCGGATATGCTCTTTATGCAGATCGGACAGACACAGCGCTTGAACCACAGAACCTTTTTACCCGCTCCAATCGCGGAACTTTGACTATTGGGTCGCGTCAGCGCTTCAGCGATGCCTTGTCCGTTTACGGTGAAAACCGCGTCGGTATTGGGGGGCGTGCGCCAAGCCTAACCCGATCGTTCGGGCTGAATTTCGATCCGACTGATCGTCTTGCGATCAGCGGTTCGTTTGAGAACGGACGGATCGATGACGTATCCACCGGCCTGTTCGAGCGCACAGCGGCAACATTCGCTGTTGGCTATACCGCACCGGGTATCCGGCTTGGAACGGGCGTTGAAGCCCGCTTTGAAGACGGTGCGAACGTTGACCAAACCGTTTGGCTGGTACGCAATAGCGCAAACATTGCGGTCAACCCTGATTGGCGTTTCATTGGACGTTTGAACTTTGCAATTGCCGATCAAGATGGCCCAAGCTTACGCGCTGCTGACTTTGTCGAAGGCGTTGCAGGCTTTGCCTATCGCCCCGTAAACAATGAACGTTTGAACGCTTTGTTCCGCTATACCTATTTCGAAGATCTTGGCCCTGTTGGCCAAATTTCCGATGGCGGAACTGTGCAAAATCCGAAGCAGACAAGCCAAATTCTAAGCTTGGATGTCAATTATGACCTTTCCGAAAAGCTGACGGTTGGTGCGAAATATGGCTTCCGCAAAGGGCGCGTGTCGCTTGGCCGCGATAGCGATGTCTTTGTGAGCTCTGATGCGCATCTCGGTGTGATCCGTGCAGACTACGAAGTGCTGCGCCATTGGGATGTTTTGGTTGAGGGCCGCGTTCTGACAGCCTCTCTTGCAGAAGATAGGCAATTTGGAGCTCTGGCCGCCGTCTACCGTCATATTAATGAAAATGTGAAAATCGGTGTTGGCTATTCCTTTGCTGACTTTTCAGACGATTTGACGGATCAAAGCTTTGACAGCAATGGGTTCTTCATCAACCTACTTGGCAAGTTCTGATCCGATCTTGTTGGACGGTGTGGTCGGCACTGTCGGTCTTGTCAGAGCAAATGCACCTAATTGAGAATTGAGGCAATTGGGCTCGGGCAGGGAGCATGCCCAGACCTCGCAAACCAGCCAGTCCGTTTCGTTATTTCAACTCTTCGCCCGAAGTGATCCGCTTGGTCGTGATGTTGTATGTCCGTTTTCCTCTTTCGCTCCGAAACGTTGAGGATTTGCTTGCCGAACGCGGCATCGACATCTGTCACGAGACGGTTCGTATGTGGTGGAACCGGTTCGGCCCGATGTTCGCAGCAGACATTAAACGTCAACGGATCAGCAGAATGCGCGGCTTTCGAAATTGGCGTTGGCACGTCGATGAGGTGTTCGTAAAAATCAATGGCGAGACCCATTACCTGTGGCGAGCTGTCGATCATGAAGGTGAAATCCTCGAGAGCTACGTTACGAAGAAGCGAGATAAGAAAGCTGCTCTGAGCTTCTTCAAGAAGACGCTGAAGCACCACGGTAAGGCCGAGACTATCGTCACCGACGGTCTCAAGTCTTACCCAGCTGCAATGCGCGAACTTGGTAATCCGGACAGGCAAGAAATGGGTCGCTGGAAGAACAATCGAGCGGAAAATAGCCACCTTCCGTTACGACGAAAAGAGCGTGTCATGCAGCGGTTCCGGCGGATGAAATCACTTCAGAAATTCGCTTCAGTCCATGCCAACGTCCACAATCACTTCAATTCAGAACGCCACCTATCCGACCGCCAATCTTACAAGACCGCTCGCTCAGCCGCACTGGCTGAGTGGCAAAATCTCATGGCTTGAACGGGACCTGGGGTAGGGGATGCTTTGCCAATCGGAGACAAGTTGCGATTAGACTGACAGCACCTGCTAGAGTATTGTCATGCCCGCGATATCCCGCTCCTTTCAGCCATAGTCGTAAATAAGACTAGCCTCGAGACCGGACAACTAGACCAATCGGCACTCGAGGGATTTACAAAGGGAGTTGAGACACTCGGGATTTCCATCGACGATCCAGAAAAGTTCCTGCGTGACGAACAACAAAAGATATTCACTTGGGCAAAAGCCGCTGAATGACGGAAGCGCGAAGGCAAAGGCAAAGGCAAAGGCAAATTTGATGCAAAGGGTTTTGTCAGACTAAGGAGGCATTCGCAAAGACTCAAAGGCTTGCGGATTGACGCCTAGAGTCGTGGTCAAAATTGAAGCCGCTTACCAAATGCTCTAAATTGTGACTTTGAAGAAACGAAAAATGGTCGCTAGGCTCTAATTTTACGAAAGAGAATTGAAATATTCCTCTACTAGTAGGCAGGCTTGTTGACATGTTTCCAAACTTGCTCTTTAGGGCAGTGCCTACCCCGTGCCCAGATGGCGGAATTGGTAGACGCGCGTGCTTCAGGTGCACGTATTCGCAAGGATGTGGAGGTTCGAGTCCTCTTCTGGGCACCAGTTACTCATTCATTATTGTTCGCTGATGGTTGAAGAAATCCCAGAATTCTGCCAAAAATAGGCAGGTTCTGGCCGCTTTCGTTCACCCATGTTCGCCCTTAATCGCGAATCATTGGGGGCCTCGATGGGGGCCTTTGCCATTTCTAGGGGCTAATTTGAGCCTCGAATGTAAAGAAAGGCCCCAGATGGCGCTCAACGACACAAAAATTAGGGCGGCGAAGCCCAAAGTCAAAGCTTGGAAGCTATATGACGAAAAGGGACTCTTCCTTCTCGTAGACCCAAGGGTTCAAAGCGCTGGAACTTTAAGTTTCGATTTGCAGGTAAAGAGAAGAAACTATCGTTGGGGCTTTATCCTGATCTAAAACTAAAGGAAGCGCGACGTTTGCGTGATGACGCATGGAACGAATTGGCAAGGGGCATAGATCCGGCACGCAGGAAGCAAGAAGATAAGGCTGCTGCAAAGCTGGGTGCAGAGAATAGCTTTGAGGTTATTGCTGAAGAGTTTCTGGAAAAGCGTGAGAAAGAGGGGCTCGCCAAATCTACAATTTCGAAGAACCGCTGGTTCTTGGACCAGCTGAGGCCAACCATTGGCAGGCTCCCGGTTGCAGACATTACTCCTCGCGAAGTCTTGAACGCGCTCAGAATAATCGAAAATAAAGGCAAGCGAGAGACAGCTAATCGTATGCGCTCCTTTGCAAGCCGCGTATTTCGGTATGCGGTTGCTACGGCACGCTCTGAGTCCGATCCAGCCCACGCTTTGAGAGGCGCGCTTGCCGTTCCGGTCGTGAAGCACTTTGCTGCAATTACCGATCCAGCGCGATTAGGAGAGCTACTTAGGGCTATGGATGGATACTCTGGCGAGCCCGCAACAATGATTGCCCTCAAGCTAACTCCTCATATATTCCAGCGCCCAGGGGAAGTCCGGCAAATGCGGTGGTCCGAACTAGATATTGGGAAAGGCCTATGGATAATTCCTGCGAGCCGTATGAAGCAGCGCCAAGATGACCATGCTGTACCGCTGTCTTCACAATCTTTGGAATTGCTGCGGTCAATGGAAACTATCTCGGGAGGCTCGGAATTTGTTTTCCCCTCAGCCCGCACAAAGTTTCGCCCAATGTCCGAAAACGCGATAAACGGTGCTTTGAGGCGACTAGGCTTCTCAGGCAGCGAAATGACTGCACATGGCTTTAGAACGACCGCCAGTTCATTGCTTAACGAGTCTGGGAAATGGAACCCCGACGCGATAGAGCGAGCATTGTCCCACAAAGATAAGAACGCGGTGCGCGCCATTTACAATCGATCGCCGTACTGGAGTGAGCGCGTGGAAATGGCGCAATGGTGGAGCGACTTTCTGGATAGAATTCGCGACGGAGGCGAGATTGTTCCAATCAGGCGCGCGCAATTGAGACGATAGGTTTTGCTTTAAATTCATCGTATTTGAGCGCATCACAGCGCTCATGAGCGAACAGGATATGGACCTTGAGAAGCTAGAATCAGCTGCGGCTTTGGCATTTCTTTGCCAGAAAGTTGGCTGCGATGAGATGCAGGCGGCGGACTTGATTGCGCTATATTGCTCGCGAGGCCTTGTGGATAGCTGGTGTGGCAGATTGATCAAAATAGCAGAAGATCAATCCAGAACGGGTCTGGATAATGTTGCCGTTCCAGATTGGTTCTGGGATCAATCTTATGGCAGGCTAGAGACCAGTATTGATTGGGAGAATGGCCGTGCTTCTTGTCTTTCTCTGGGCGAAAGTGAGGTTTTTAAGGTTCGCATTGAAGGCATTCAATTTTGCAGCCATGGTATCGCATCCGTAGCAGTTGTTGGGATCCCGGAGAAGCCGGTTAGTCCAATCGTTGATAAAGGGTCGGTGACTCCCGGACCAAAACGCAATCAAGAAAAATGGATTGATTGGATCGCGGAACTGGTTGCCTATATGCATGAAGATGGAATCCCCGATGGAGACTATGCTTCGGGTCAAGATGAGGTAATCGCAGCAGTCGACAGCCGATTGGCGAAAAGGGGAAAAGGGACCCTTAGTCGATCAACGGTGCAACCGACAGTACGAGAAGTTCTGATAAGGATTCGAGAGATTTAGGTAATATTGGCTAATACCGGCTAATCCCGGCTGCAATCTCAGTAGAGCACGGCAGAATATCCTCAATCGCTAGCGGACGCTGGCTCAAACGAGAGGATTAGAAATGGAAAAGCTTGCCTATTCAATAAATGAGACTGCGGAATGTCTCAGTCTCGGACGTACCTCGATCTATTCGATGATCGCGGATGGTCGTCTCGAAACTTTCAAGCTTGGCCGAAGGACGCTCGTTAAAATCTCATCGATCAAGGCTTTGGTTGGCGATGAGCCCGGCGAACACTGTGATTAATCAAAAACGGTTTGGCGTTACCCAGCTCGACTTTCGCGCTGGCGTAGCAGAATTGATGGACAGTTTGAGACCCGATTATTTCGTTACTCTTGTCTTTAACAGAACCACGGGACTTCATAGCGCGGCACGCAGGGTTGAACGCTTTCAAGCGATGGTGGACAGAAAGCTGCTTGGCACACGCTGGTTGCTGAAAGTCAGCTTGAGAACGCAATACATCGCAGTGGCTGAACATCAGAACAGCAACTTACACTTTCATTGCGTATTCCTAGTACCTCACCGATTGACTGATTTTCCAGCGATTGCGGAGCAAGCTTGGCACCGCCTAGCTCCGGCTGGGAACATCGACATCCAACCCTATCGATCCGATGGGGCGGCTCAATATTCTGCAAAGCTGCTGCGTCCAGCTTGGTCTGATCTTATCTCGATCAGTCCCAACGCATCAAATCCCTACCTCTAAACTCAAATTATATCCCAGTGCGACGCACGGGATGCTCGGAGGCAGTTGACATTTGTGGCGCGGGTTTGGGCACAAACTCGCAGTTCTGAGGTATGGCTCAATGGCTTAGGGGTTGGCTAGTTAGCTCGCTGGAATCTCGACTGGTCATCTGGAAAATAGCGATGCTGCTATCATAGCTATTGACCTCAGCACTGACTGTATCCTTGTTCCGAGCCTGAGTTGGGGCCTCTTTTCAGAATCGTTTTTTCAAATAAATGCGTCGCAACCTTTGCACCAGACCTCTCGGATCTTCCCACTGAGCAATTCTACTTACGCGCGCGCGACCATGCTCCTTTAAATCCTTGTGTTTAGTGACCGAATACCTCATCCGCGTTGGCAACAGAATAGTTGGGATGGAAAGAGAAAATCAGATGTCCAAAAAGATCAGTGGCGCTGAGTATCCACTTTCCAAGATATTCAGTTCTGAATTTGAATACCTGATTCCATCCTATCAAAGGCCTTATGCTTGGACAGTAGATGAAGCATCTGAGTTATTTGATGATTTAAAGTCATTTTATAAGACAGAAGACGACGAAGGTTATTTTCTTGGAAGTATAGTTTTAATCAAGTCCGAAGATGGACCTCTTGCGGAAGTTATAGATGGCCAACAAAGGCTCACCACACTAACCATCCTTTTCTCGGTTCTTTCCTCGGTTCACGATGGAGCCAACAAAGATGAGCTGAAGGGCTACGTTGTCGAACCCGGAAAGAAGGCGGAGAAGATCGATCCAAAGCCCCGACTAACGCTCCGGGAGCGCGACAAGGCGTTCTTTCAAAAGTATGTGCAGGAGTTCAGACTAGACGAGCTTGCCGAGCTCGATGAGGCCGCAGTTGAGAACGAGGCGCGCGCTAACATTCTCCGCAATGCGGTGCATTTGCGCAAGTCAGTCGAGGCAGCCTTCGACACGCCTGAAGAGCTGCTGGAATTTGCGAGCTTTCTACTGACCCGCTGTTTCCTCGTGGCCGTCTCCACCCCGAATGAAGCTTCGGCATTCCGAGTCTTCTCGGTCATGAACAGCCGAGGATTGGACTTACAACCGACTGACATCATCAAGGCCGATGCGATTGGCAAGATTTCCGGAGAGAAACAGCGCCAAGAGTACAACGACAAGTGGGAAGAGATGGAAGTCACGCTAACACGTGATGGCTTTCGAGATCTCTTTACTTACCTAAGAATGATCCACGCGAAGGAAAAAGCTAAGAGGACGTTGTTGGAAGAATTCAGGGAGCACGTCCTTCCAAACCATCCCGACCCTAAGCTTTTCATTCAAGATACCCTTGAGCCTTTCTCGGAGGCTTTGGATGTCATTCGTAACGCGTCCTATGTCGCAACTGAGCAAGAGAAAACAATCAATTCCTACATCACTTGGCTAAACAGGATCGACAATTCCGACTGGATTCCTCCTGCAATGCTATTCCTGAAGAAGCACCGCAATGAGCCAAAGTTGTTGGCCGATTTCTTCCAGCGGCTGGAGCGCCTTTCTGCCTATATCCATGTCTGCCGTATCTATGTGAACGAGAGGATTGAAATCTTTGGGAGTCTGATTGACGAGATTCAATCTGGGAAAGCTCTCGATGACATGGTTTGGCTTCACCTAGACGAAGATGAAAAACGCAAATTCCGAGAGTTCATAGCTGGCAAGGTGTATGAGTTTACACCGCGGCGGAGAAACTACCTTTTGCTCCGATTGGATTCATTTATTGGCGATGGGGCGGCTTCATATGATGCTAAGCTGCTGACCATCGAGCATGTTTTGCCTCAGACAGTTGATGAGAATTCTGAATGGGCGAAATGGTGGCCAGAAGAGGAGCAGCGATCAGATTGGGTGCATCGGCTCGCAAACCTTGTTCCATTGAACAAGAAGAAGAACAGCGCTGCTAAGAACTACGATTTCGGCAAGAAGTGCGACACTTACTTCAAGGGCAAAAGCGATGTTTCATCTTATGCGCTCACAACGCAAGTGCTCGCTCAAAAATCATGGACTCCTGATACGCTTGAGGACAGGCAGGCAGTCTTGCTGGACGTGCTGATCGAAAAGTGGGAATTGGAAGCGGAGTAGCAGTGCAGGCTTATCTGCTGAATGACTAAGGGATATCTGTGTCACGTCTGACTGATTTAATTGCGAGGGCGAAAGCCAAGGATACTGACCTTGGAAGGGAGCTGGAGCGCGAGTTTAAAGCCCTTTCATCGCGCCGCGCATTTGGCCTGAACTTTGAGCGGCATCGCCCAGAGAATGTCGAACTTCCCGGTCGCCCAATCCGCAAGGGAGACAAGGTGCGCATCCTTCCTGAGCGCGGATCAACCAAGAAAGGCGATCAGAGGCTTTGGAAGGTGACAAGCCTTCGGGGCAAGGGCGATGAGCGCAAGGCAAGCCTTAGCCTGCTCTACTCAGATGAGCACAAGCAAACTGAAACGTTCGTTGATGACCTTTGCGTCGTGGCTGAGTTTCGGGACTACATTTACCCAGGCCTTGTCAGCACGGGAAAGGTCGAGCGAGGCGGAGACAAGCCGTTCCATACCGTTATCAATGGTGAGAATTTCCACGCGTTAGAGGCACTGACTTTCACTCATCGCGGCAAGATTGATGTCGTTTATATCGATCCTCCTTACAACAGCGGTGCAACCGACTGGAAATACAACAATTCCTATGTCGAGAAGGAGGATGCATATCGCCACTCCAAATGGTTGGCCATGATTGAGAGGCGACTTTTGATTGCGAAAGAACTTCTCAATCCAAGTCGTTCGGTTTTGGTGGTTACCATAGACGCGCGAGAATTTTTGAGGCTGGGGTTGCTCCTCCCTCAGATATTCCCTGAGGCGCGCATCCAAATGGTATCAAGCGTCATCAATCCGAAAGGTGTCTCGGTGGCAGGCGGTTTCCGGCGAGCAGATGAATATCTGTTCTTTGTCATGCTGGGAGACGCTGCACCGAAACGTCTTCGCTTGAGTAAAGAATGGTCGCCATCTTCAATTGTTAGTGGAACTTCAAAAGTCCCAGAATTGGAAGAGGTTGAAGAGCAAGTAAACACTAAGCGAACTGAGCCAGCATGGACCTCAATGATGCGACGTGGATCAGAGGCCGCGCGGTCTGATCGCGAATCGATGTTTTACCCAATCTACGCTGATCCTGATTCAAAACTGATAATCGAGATTGGAGAAGCTCTCCCTAAGGGCGTTGATAGTGCGCCTGAAAAAGAGGGGTTAGTGTCGATCTTACCGATCCGCAGGAACGGCGACCAAGGTCGTTGGCAGATTTCGGCTGCTGAGTTGAAGGCAAGAATCAAGCAAGGAAGAATTCGATTGGGAAGGCCAACATCCTACGGTTTCGTCGTCAATTACTTGCCTGATGGTGCGTACGAAGCGGTTATGTCAGACGCATTTGAAATCGAAGGATACGCTAACGACGGTTCAATAATCGCCTTTCAAGTCGAGGAAGGGGATGATCGGATCGCGCCAACTCAGTGGAAAATTGAGTCGCATAATGCTTCCGAACATGGCTCAGGCGTATTGGAGCAGCTCATTCCAGGCAGAAGTTTTCCTTTTCCAAAGTCTTTGTATGCGGTCGAAGATGCTTTGCGCTTTTTCCTATTCGACCAGCGTGACGCAAAGGTGCTTGATTTCTTTTCCGGTTCGGGAACGACTGCCCATGCCGTAATGCGCCTAAACAAGCAGGATGGCGGCGCGCGCCAGTGCATTTCCGTTACGAACAACGAAGCTGGAGCGGAAGAGCAGGCCAAACTCCGAAAAGACGGTTTGCGCCCCGGCGACCCCGGCTGGGAGAATTGGGGCATTTGCGATTACATCACGAAGCCTCGTATTGAGGCTGCAATCATCGGCCAAACTCCTGAAGATCAGCCGATTAAGGGCGACTACAAGTTCACCGATAAATTTCCAATGGCTGAAGGCTTTAAGGAAAACGCTGAGTTCCTCACTCTAACCTATGAAACGCCGATTGCTGTTAGTCACAATCGAGCGTTCGAGCGCATCGCCCCGCTTCTTTGGATGCGCGCTGGTAGTGAAGGCAACCGTATCGACACCCTGCCTGAAAGCGGCTGGCAAGTTGCGGACTGTTACGGCCTGCTAGTCGATCTCGATCAGACTGCCCCCTTCACTGAGGCGATCCTTGGCAAGGATAGCTTACGGGTCGCTTATGTGGTCACTGATGATGAGAGGCGTTTCCAATCTGTCGTGCGGCAATTGCCTCCTACAGTCGAGCCCGTGCGGCTTTACGAGAGCTATCTAACCAATTTTCGCTTTTCGATGGGGCGCTGATCCATGAAGTTCACACTAAAGGATTATCAGGACGAAGCGGTTGCCGAAGTGCTCGATCGGCTTAAAAAAGCGCGTCGACGCTGGCATGAAGAGCAAGAGAAGAATGCTTTTTCTCTCACCGCGACAACCGGTGCGGGTAAAACTGTAATGGCGGCGGCGGCATTCGAGGCGCTCTTCTTTGGCAACGATGATCATGAGTTTGAGGCTGATCCGGGTGCGGTAGTGATCTGGTTCAGTGACGATCCGTCATTGAATGAGCAATCGAAATGGCGACTTTTTCAGGCTTCGGACAAGCTAACTCCTTCCGATCTTGTGACGGTTCAAAACACTTTCAGCGGTGAGAAATTCGAATCGGGAAAAGTCTATTTTCTCAATACGCAAAAGCTGAGCAAATCGAGCCTTCTGACTCGCGGACACGACCCAGATGATGAAGGGCTGGAAAAGAGCGCTAGTGGCGAAACACTAATGCCCGACATGCGAGGGCACACGATTTGGCAGACGATCCAAAACACGATCGATGACCCAGAATTGACGCTCTACCTTGTGCTTGATGAGGCTCATCGCGGTATGCGTGATGGCGGCAATAGTGGTGCGCAAGGTCGCCCTACGATCGTTAAGCAGCTGATCAATGGCACCGGATCCGTCCCCGGTATTCCTGTCGTTTGGGGCATTTCGGCAACCGTTGAACGTTTTAACCAAGCGGTAAAAGGCATGACTGGCCGGACCTCGCTGGAGAATGTCGTCGTCAATTCCAAAAAGGTGCAGGCTAGCGGCCTGATCAAAGACACGATCAAGCTGGACGTGCCCGATGAGCCCGGTGATTTTGTAACAGTCCTGCTTCGCCGTGGAGCGCAACGCCTTCGCGAGATGAGCAAGGCTTGGGAAGAATACAGCATAGAACAAAGGCAGGGTGAAACTGTCCAGCCGCTCATGGTGCTTCAGGTGCCTAACAAGCCTGATAGCAATGAGATTGGGCGCTGGCTCGATACAGTTTTCGACGAGTGGCCCGATTTGCCGCATGACTGCGTCGCCAACGTACTAGGCGAACACCGGACTGAGCAATTTGGGAGCTATTCGGTCCCTTATCTCGAGCCTGAGCGCGTACAAGAGCGTGACGATATTCGCATCTTGATTGCAAAGGACGCGATTAGCACCGGATGGGATTGCCCCCGAGCTGAGGTCATGGTTTCTTTCCGGGCAGCGAGTGATCGAACCCATATCACGCAGCTACTTGGACGTATGGTGCGATCGCCGTTGGCGCGCCGCATTCGCGGCAATGAGCAGCTTAACGCGGTTGATTGCCTTCTACCAAAATTCGACAAGGCGGCAGTCGAGGCGGTGGCGCAAGCGATCATGTCTGGCAACGAGGTAGAAGGCGAAGCTGGGATGAAGCGCGTGCTTATCCAGCCGGTCGAGCTTTTTCCAAACCCTGCCATGCCGCAAGCTCTCTGGGATAAGTTCACTTCAATTCCCTCCCAATCCTTGCCCAAAAAGATAGCTCGCCCGGTAAAGCGGCTAACCGCTTTGGCGCATGAGCTAGCGCAAGACGGCCTTTTGCCTGATGCTGGCAAGAAGGCGCATAGGGCGATGCATAAGGTTTTGGACGAACTACGCTCTGATATGGCTGGCGAGATTTCGAAGGCACGTGAGGACGTTCTGACGGTCGAAGGCCAAACATTGGTGGCTGATATCGCTAGCGGAGGCACGAGCTTTGACCAATTCGTTGAGGCTGCAGACTATGCTGTCATCGAGGATGCATATCGGCGCGCTGGACGCATTATCAGCCCCGATCTTGCGACGAGCTATAGTGAGCACCTTGCCAAGCGGAATGGTGGCGCTGAAGATGAAGAAGACGCATTGATCGACGCTCACACGGACATCGCGGCGCTAGGCTTGATTGATGCTGTGAAAGATCAACTGGAGCAAAGGGCTGAAGACTTGGGGAACGATTGGCTTGGCAAATACCAGACAGCAATCGCCAATCTAAGCGACAAGCGCCAAGATGTTTATAGGGAGGTTGGAGAGCTTAGCGCTAATCCGTTTGACGTTGAACTCGTGGCACCCAACTCACGGCTCCAGCCGACAAAAGCAATTGAGAACGGGCAAGAATCCGATTTGCCATCCTTTAGTGGCCACCTGCTCTGCGACAAGGACGGGCGTTTCCCTGATGTGCTCAACGAATGGGAAACAAAAGTCCTGTCAGTCGAAATGGCAAGAGATGGTCGTATCGGCTGGTACCGTAACCCGCCTCGCGCAGCTCCTGAGTCATTGGGAATTGTCTACGATGATGCAGGAAATAATGAGCTTCTGCGGCCCGATTTCATATTTTTCAGTAAGGGAGCCGAAGGTGACATAGTGGCCGAAATCGTTGACCCACATGGTCACCATCTTGCTGACGCATTGCCAAAATTGCATGGATTGGTTCGGTATGCAGATCGGTATGGCCACCTCTTCAACCGAATTGAGGCGATGTCAGAAGTGGGCGGCGAAATGCGAGTGCTGGATTTGCAGAATAAGGATGTTGTCGCCGAGGTTTTGAAATCTACGTCAGCAAAAGCATTGTATGAAGGGGCGGCTGCCAGCAAATACGATGAGACAGAGCTACCTTTATCTGTTCAACATTGAAGAGGTTGACCATGGACAAAGACAACGAAAGCTATCGGAAGCACTTGGAGTTTGCCCAATCCAATATCGCCCGAATGGCAAGCGCTTCTTTTGCTTACAAGTCTTGGATGATTGCCATAGTCTCGGCCGTCTACGCGGCGTATGCTGCGTCTGGCGAGGTAAAGTTGATCCTAGTAGCTATCATCCCATTAGCTTCATTCTGGTTGCTGGATGCTTTTCATCTGGCGGTAGAGAAAAACTTCCGAACGCTTTACGATGATATCCGATTGGGGAACTCTGCTGAATTCAAAATGACACCAGAGAAAGTTAGTATTGGCCAGTGGATTTCTACGGCTTTTTCAAAGACTATAATTCCATTGTATCTACCGCTTCTAGTAATTACTGTGTTGGCATTCTGTTATTTGATGCCGGAGTAATTTTGTGGCTAGGCGGGTATTTTTTAGTTTTGAATTCAAGAACGATATTGTCCGAGCCAACCAAGTTCGCAATGCTTGGCAATTCGGTGATAACCTATCCCCTATGGTCGATAAGGCAGGCTGGGAAAAAGTTAAGGCCGGAGGAGACACGGCGATAAAGCGTTGGATCGACAACGCGATAAGCGGGTGTGGTGTTACTTGCGTTCTCATCGGACAGCAAACCCACGCTAGGCCTTGGGTCCGCTATGAGATCGCTAAGAGCTTTCTTGATCGTAAAGGCGTGTTCGGAGTATGTCTTCGCGGCATGCAAAACTTTGAGCAAAAGTCATTCCTGTTGAGCGGGCCCAATCCGTTTGAGGCAACTAGGCGCGCATACAGTGATAAATATGCAATCCCCAACTACCCAATTTATTCTTGGCGGCAGAATAATGGGAGAGCCAACTTCAGTACCTGGGTTGAGGCAGCTGCTCGTGCGGCGGGGAGGTAGATTGTGGCGTTCTTGCTCGAAGACGTTCTTTCAGCAGCAAATTTCGAAACAAGCCTAAAGGGTCAAAATGCAGCGAACTTGCTGACTGAGCACTATCGACAGGTCACTGCATCTCAAAATAGCTACAAGACATACGATGACTTTCTTTGTCATTCGCATGCCGACAAGCAGTTAGTCTTGGGTGTCAAAAAGCTTCTTGAGCAAGCTGGCCGCAGCGTTTTCGTAGACTGGATTGTCAGCCCCAACCCACCCGGTACCAAAGTTACGGCTTCAAACGCGAACTCGGTCAGGAATGCCATGCAAAAATGCAGGCGATTGGTTTATTTGCATACCAAGAATTCCTCTGTTTCGAAGTGGTGCCCTTGGGAGCTTGGCTACTTCGATGCCCTAGGCAAAAGCGGCAACCGTATTGCACTTGTCGCGATCACAAGATCGGCTACGGCTGGGCAAGAATACTTGGATTTGTATCCTCAACTTGATCGAAGCAATCTGCACGCATAGTTATATTTTAGAGGTGGTTCTTGACCAAATTGGCTCAGTTCGAACCTAGCCTAAGCTTTGCTGATATGAAGTTTGGCCAGATAGTTGGTTTGGCTGGGGCCTTTTTGGGGGCTATAATCCAAACCAATTCATAAAAATACCTTTTAATCAGGGATTTATCGAACTTTATCGAGTCCTCTTCTGGCACCAGCTAGGCGTTCGTAAATGGCCGCAAAAGCTTGCTAACTCACCGAAAATATGTAATAAAATTGACAGGGTTGGCCGTTGCCGTTCGCTGTTGGTCGCTGCAATTCGACCCTAAATCTCGGGTATTGGGGGTACTTCCTCCTTCTAAAAATTGCAGGGAACCCCACTTTGGCTCTCACAAACATCACAATTCAAAACGCCAAGGCGAAGGAAAAGCCTTACAAACTTTTTGACGGCCTGGGCCTCTACGTCTTGGTACGGCCTAAAGGTAGCAAGTACTGGTATTTAAAATATAGATTTGGCGGCAGTGATAGAACGCTGTCGCTCGGCCACTATCCAAGTGTCTCATTGAAGGAAGCTAGAGAACTTCGGAGAATTGCTCGAGAGCAGCTGGAATGTGGTGTGGATCCGAACAGAGAGAAAAAGAAGCAGCGAGTGGCGGCTAAGTTCGGACTAGCCAATACATTCAAATTGGTGGGCGATGAATACCTAGAGCGTATGGCTCTCGAAGGCCGCGCCGCTGTCACAATTCGGAAGTCGCGCTGGCTATTGTCTCTTCTTGAACGCGACATACCTAGGCGTCGACATTGAAGATGCTCTCACCTTGGCTGAGAAGACCGAGATCTGACCGCTGTTGGACGCCAGTTGATACCAGGCTGGCGTCCACTTTTGGGGTGGGTAACGGACGTTTGATCTTTAACGGCAAAATTGAAAGGCAGTCATTGCTTTAGCAGCCTAACGTTTGAATGATCGATCACTCACGAAACGCGAGCCGATGTCTCCTTAGGAAAGGAGTCTTCTGAGAGCGTTGGCCTTCAGGCGGCGAAACGTTGGAGAAAGCAAACCTGTTTTTGTACAAAGGCCTGTGCCAAGGGCGTGTCGGTCATGTCGAAACCGTGGATTGCACCCTCTGCTTCGACATAGGTTGTTTCAACGCCCGCGGATGCCAGTGCCATAGCAAATTCGCGGGCTTCATCAAGGAACAAGTCCGATGAACCCACGCCAATCCATGTCGGGGGAAGCTTTTCAAGGTTCTTGCAAGCGGCGGCAGCACCATAGGGAGGCCATGTTTCGCCAGGAGCTTTGCCCAAGAAGCTTTGCCAACCAAACAGATTGTTCTGATTGCTCCAGACACTGTGGCGCAGTGCGTCCAGATCCCTATTTGCCGCCGTCTTGTCATCCAACATCGGGTAGATCAAAAGCTTCGCGCAAGGCTCTACGCCTCCTTCATCGCGCAGCCTTTGTGCTAAACAGGCGGCAAGCCCTGCGCCTGCACTATAGCCTGCAATGATGATCTTTTCCGGATCTATCGACAGCCTGTCAGCTTCGGTAATAAGAGTGCGCCAAGCCAGGTGGCAATCGTCCAAAACCGCTGGCGCACGGAACTTAGGCGCAAGGCGATAGGCTGGACAGATCACCCGAATGCCCAGCTTTTGGGCGAAAAAGACCGCCTTGGGTACCACGTCCCAAGGATCACCGATGACAAATCCCCCGCCATGGACAAGCAGAAGCGCCGCTGTGCTTTTCAATTCCTTTGGCTCAACAATGATCGTTCGCGCCCCAAAAGCGGGGTCTTGGGTAAGCGAGACATCATGGAGTTTGGGTTTACGGCGCGCAAGTCGGCCGAGCAAGCGGATCGGGCGGTACGTCAGCCGGTTGACGACCAGCTTGCCGATTTTGGCATGCATCGCTTCAAATTCGGGCGCAATTGGTGCCGGATTGGCAGAGCTGTAGCTCCAGTCAGGCTCAAAACGCAGCCGCGCGTCATCACTATTTACCAATGGCTGTTTCCAATAGTCTTTGCCGGACGGACACGGTCGAATCCGGCCCTGCTAAGCGTGCAAAAAAGTGGCGCGGCAACTCATGACCGCGCCACAGGGAGTGAGCGTCTTTAGAAACAACCTTTCTGCGACTGGGAATTTGAAGAGCACAAAAACGCGAAAAGGCAAAGCATCTAAATTTGGCCGCTCATCTAGAACTTGAAGCCAGCCTGGATAAACACCTGACGACCGCGGTTCTGAGTGACCAAACGGTCATCAGAGAACAAGCCGCTGGCGCCAAATGCAATGGGACCAGAAGTTAGGCTAAATATCTCATCAGTCAGATTATTGGCAATCAGTGACAATTCCCAATTCTTGTCGGGATGACTGATTGATATCTTCGCATCAATTGTGAAGTAATCGTCCTGCACCAGGTCACCGACTCCGGTGACTGGGTCGAACTCGGTGAGGCTCGAACTGGTGGTGAAATATTCGTCCGAATAGGCGATAAGACCGCCAAATCCCAAATCGAGTGAATCACCCAGCGGGATTGTCCAATCGACAGCAATATTGCCTGCCCATTCCGGTGCACGAGAAGCCGCGCGTCCATCAAGATCATCGCCACCCGTTGAGATGAACGTGTCACTAAAGGCAGCATCGAGATAAGATACCGCACCGGACAAAGTCAGGCCATCGACCGGGGTTCTCCAAATCCAATCGACATCAATACCTTGCGTGGTCAACTCGCCTGCATTGAATGTAGCAAAGTTGAAAATCGCAACGTCGAAAAGCTGGATTTGCTGGTCATCAAAGACATAATAGAACGCTGTGGCATTGAGCGTCAGATCGCCGCCGGCGAGCGTTGAACGCACACCTAGTTCGCCGCCGATTGAGGTTTCCGAATCGAAGCGCAAAGCGTCTGCAGCCGGACCGGAAACCGCTGGATCCGGATCGTTGAGCAGCACCACCGATCCCAGTGGTAATGTGTTGTTGTCAACGCCGCCTGACTTAAATCCGGTTTTGAAGGCAGCGTAGATGTTGAAATCGGGGCTTGCCGTGTATTTCAACACAACTTCCGGTGACAAATTGCTGTCGCTGAACTCGATCGGCCCTGCAAAAAATCCATCTGGAACGCCGCCCAGAACGTTCGTGATAAAGGGTTGAACGAATGGGAAGCCAATCGTCGTGCTCTTGTTTTCATCCGTCCAGCGCAGGCCGCCTGACAGGTTAACCGTTTCGGTCAGATCAAGCGAACCACTGGCATAGAATGAAATCGCTTCTGCTTTGAGCGGGCGGTCCGCCAGCCAGTCAAAAGTAAACCCGGTCGCCGGATCAGGCCCAAGTATCAGCGAAGGCAAGAACGCATTTTGCGCTGTCAGCAATCCGCTGTCGCGAGTTTCATAGAAGCCGCCAACTTGAAAGTTGAACGGACCATCAAAATCGCTCGTGACGCGGAATTCCTGCGTGAACTGCTGAAGCGTGTTTTGAAACGGAGCGTTAAAGCCCGCCGCCGAACCATCAGGGAATTGGCCGGTCGAGTTGAACGCATCGTTGTAGATATTGTCCATATCGACATAGCCTGACAGCAGAGTCAGGGTCAGAGCGTCGCTCAGCGCCAGGTTCAATTCCAGGCTTGCCAGAAACAGATCCGTGTCATTGAAAGCCTGCGTAATGTCACGATCGCCGATGTCCAAACCGGTCGGCACTGAGTTGATCGACGCAACGCCATCGGGTGCCTGAAACAAATCGTCGTTGATGTTGCAATCATGGGTTGGTGCAAAGGATACGCCAAAAACAGCCAGTCCCGAAGGATCAGCCACGCCATTGGCACCACAAAAGATATCAGAATGCGCGGTCAGCGTTTCGGAACGCTGACGGTTGTAATTAAGCTTCAAAGTCGCGTCGAATGAATCGTCAGGCGCTGTGTATTGCAACGTCACACGACCGATAAAGTTCTGCAGCCCCTTGTCAGGATCTTGCACATAGGGTCCATCGGTAATTTCGATGAACTGATCGATATCCTGATATTCGGCCGCGACACGAACACCGAAACCACCGCCCAGCGGACCGGACACATAGCCGCCGACCGTGTAGCCTTTCTCCTCAAACTCATAAGAGGCTGTGCCAGAGACTTCCCAATCGGGTGTTGGGTTGGCGGAACGCAGCGAGAGCACACCTGCCGATGTTGACTTACCAAAAAAGAGCGGCTGCGGCCCTTTCAGTACTTCAACCTGCTCAACGTCAAAAAATGCGGTTTGCAAAAGGCGCTGCGTGCTGACGGCAATTCCGTCAACATTGAGCGAAACGGCTGAATCAAACGCGTTAGAAATATTGGATGAACCCACACCGCGAATTTCAATCGAAGCGCTGGCACCGGAGCCGCCAACTTGGACCGTGAGCGCCGGGATACGGCTTGCAAGGTCGCCAGCTTCGTCGATCCGGAAACTGCCGAGCGTTTCTTCGCCGATGACGGTTACCGCAACCGGCACGTCTTGGAGCGTTTCTTCCTGCTTGCGCGCGGTCACAATAATGACATTCTCGTCCGCCGGATTTGCCTCGGCCTGTGTCGCAGTATCTTGCGCCATAGCTGGCGTGGCGAAAGCCAGACCACTGCCCATCGCGAGCAGCGATCCACCATGTCTAAGAAGTTTTCTGCTGTCTTGAACGACTGATTGAAATTCCATTTCTTCTCTCCTCCAGCGCCCACCATTATTTTCAGCAGCGCGCAAATGTGTGAAAACTAATTCGCAATCCAACTCCCGTGAAAGCCGGCCGGAATTCGGGCCGGAATGTGAATGCGGGCCAAGGGTTCATCAGCCATTTCTTTGGCATTTAGGATGACAAGCTCGCTGGCATTTTCGTTGGAATCGTAGACAAAACTCAACAGATAGCCGTCATCTTCATCCTGTGCGTTTGCTGCAGGCACTAAGACCGCTTCGCTACCCGTGCGACCATTTGCAAAGCGGTGCGCGGTGCGCCCACCGCTGGCCATGTCGTATTTGTGAAAGCCCAAGATGTAAGGCGCACCAGCTGGATCAAACTCTGCGACAAATCCGTGCTTATGCGGTTGCCCGACGAGCTCTGGTGAAGTGACGGGAAAATCCACGCCCAGATCGTCAAACTGCTCTTCTGAAACGGAACCGTCAGCGAGATCAATCGTCCAGCGGTGCATTTTCGGAATAGGCGGGTTTACCATCCCAACGGACGTATAGCCAACCATCCTTGGCGCTACCAAAGTGACTTTTGAGCCCACTTCGAACGCATTCATGGTGTGATAGACATAGCATGGCTCGATCTCGAACCAGCGGACGTCTGCACTTGTACCGTTGCGCGGCATAATCCCGATCCGCGCTCCATATGCCTCGTCAAAGGTGATGGGAATTCCCGGCTTGCCAAGTTTGGCAAGGTCCCAAAGCATTGGGAGATCGAGGAATAGGACGTGGTTTTCCGTGATCGCAAAATCATGGACCATAGTCGCCGCTTTGACGTCGATAATCTCGGTTTGAACCAGCTCGCCAGACGGGGCCACGCGGTGATAGGTCAAGAAGGGCGGCATTATGCCATAGCCGAAGAACAGCATTTCACCGGTCTTTGGGCAAATTTTTGGATGAGCTGTCATGTTGCGCTCAAGCTTGCCGTCAAAGCTATAGGGGCCGACCGTTTCAAGGTCTTTAGTCAACTCGATCGGAACTTGGGTTTCTTGCAGTGCGAGTATCTTGCCAGCGTGACCAACCACATGCGTGTTGGCGAGAGAATTTCCCGGTACCAAACGGTTCTCATTGGTTATCTCGTCAACATCCAGCAGCGGCGTGCGGACATATCGGTTGCGGTACCAATTGGCTTTGCCCTCGCCAATCTCAACACCGTGGATCATGCCTTCGCCCAGAAACCAATCCGCGCTTGGATGCGCCTTTGGATTGGGTCCATTGCGAAAATACCGGCCATTGAGGTCTTTGGGGATTTCGCCAGAGACACGCAGCTTGATCTCGGTGCGCTCTTCAAGGACCGGAGCAAAGTTCTCAGTAAGCCAAAATGGCTGCGCTTGCTCCGCGAGATCGGGCATTGCCGATTTTTCCTCCACCCAAATTTCTAGTGACAGGAAGCTGGCAGGTAAACGAGCGTTTAAAAACTCGCAAAAGTGATACGGTCGTTTAAATCAGCGCAGAAACGCAATCGGATGGGATGGCTAAAGATCAAACAACCGCATGATCGCCTCGACATGGGCTTCGACTTGTTCTTCGACAAAAACATCTATGCCAAAGCTGCGTTCGATCTGTGGGGCCATCATAAACAGCGTCTGGATCGCCCCCATCATGATGTAGACAAGGTTGAGCGGGGGCACCTTTTTATCAAACACGCCGCCTTGTTGGGCAATCGATGACCACGCCATTGAGCGTTCCATAAACTCGCGTAATTGATTGCGGGCAAGCCATTCCAATCGCTCTCCACCCTCGATCATTTCAAATAAAGTGATGCGATACAGTTCTGGTTTTTTCGCTGAGAACAGGATGTATTCGCGCGTCGAATGCCGGATTGTGTCGTTCACGCTATCCATTGCTTCGCGCCGCTCGTCCTGCATCACTGCTTCGCCAAGCGCCCTGTAAAGATGCGACACAACAGCGCGCCACAATTCATCTTTTGACGTGTAGTGATATTTGACGGCGGCAACATTGGCATCAGCCCGTTTGGCGATATCGCGCAAGGAAGCCCCTTTATAACCGTAGTCAGAAAACTCAGCGATTGCGGCGTCGAGCAATCGAGACTTCGTGCTTTTTTCCTGCGGCTCGGCCATAGCCAAGACTCATACGAACCTGATGAAGTTTCTACAAGCTAACCTCACCATTTTGCTACCAATTCGCGAATTCTCATCTCTTTTTCAGCGAATACATACGGGTCTGTCCTAAAGAGTATATCGTCCAAAGATGATATAAAAGCACAATGATGCCTGCGTCAGCAAATGGGTCGTTAGCAGACCAGCGGTCCACAGTGGCAAAACCCATTTAGCAGCCAGTCAGCTACCAGGATGCCCTTGCCCTCACAGCGGCAGCTCATGGGGTGGAGAAGCCAACTGCGCTAGCCTGCGTTCGCGCATTAGTAAGAACAAAGGGTATGCGAAGGCAATAGCAACGCCGAAGGTCAACGGGATGTACAGCCACCAGTGTTTCATTCCCAACTTTCGCGCTTCTCCAAATGACCAAAACAAGAAGACCGCAGTAACTGCTAGAAGATCGTTTGTAACGGAGGCAGAGGCGGCATTCACATAGTTGTCGGCAATAAAAATCGGCAATGATAATCCGGCCGGACTCTGAATGATCTGGAAGTTAAAATACCAAGTGACACACGCGCCGATAATAGCGAAAAGAGCATAGACTATTTGCCTGATGTTGGAACTCATGGCCGAACCTTTCAAGAATGACAAAGCTTGGGCGTGACCCCCCCAAGCTTCAAACTGATGACTGCTCCTCGAATGCAGGCATTAGCGATGTTAGGGAGTAATGTCTGCAATTGGGTCGTTAGCTGACCAGCCGCATTTGTCTGAAAAAACTTAGATAGCCGCCGGTCCGGTTTCAGCGAATGACTAGCGGTTGCACTGTGTCTGCAATGGGGTGGAAAGCGGACATTCCTAATTCTAAAAAACCAACCGGACTATGCCATCTGGCTAATAGGCATGATCCCCTAATTCGCTCATCATCATGTGGATTTTAAATGATGAGGAACACGATGATGACACATTTGCCTAAGCATATCCGCAGCACACTTTTCACTGCCGCTAGCCTTGGCGTTATGGCCTTTTCCAGCACCGCCATGGCTGACGCGACGCCTGAATGTAATGAAGATACCGTGGGCGGCACAACTTCCCTAGAATGTGGACGCAATTCCGATGCATCGGGCGCGAACGGTTCTACTGCTGTTGGCGCGAATAGCAACGCCACCGGCAGCGAAAGCACCGCTGTTGGTGAAACAGCAGACGCAACGGGTGATCAAAGCGTTGCGGTGGGCGAAAATGCGCAGGCCAATGGGTTGCGCACGGTAGCGTTGGGCGAGGATTCCGTAGCCGACCAGCAATTCACCACAGCCTTGGGAAATTTGGCGCGTGCGACTGCTGAGGGGGCAACCGCTGTTGGTATTTCTTCTGATGCCTCTGGGCCCAATTCTACAACATTGGGCCGCAATGCCGATGCAACTGGGGTGGCGGCCATCTCCATTGGCGCGGAAAGCGATGCCAATGCTGATGAAGCAATTGCGATTGGAGGTGACGGTGATGGCCCTGTCAGATCAAATGCACCGGCTAGCGGATTTCGCGTGATCAGCTAGGGCAGGGTGATGCCTAGACCCAAGAAACCAGCCAGCCCGTTTCGCTATTTCAACTCTTCGCCGGAGATCATCCGTCTGGTCGTGATGATGTACGTCCGCTTTCCGCTATCGTTGCGCAACGTGGAAGACCTGCTGTCAGAACGCGGGGTTGATATTTGCCATGAGACGGTGCGGCAGTGGTGGAATAGGTTCGGCCCGTTGTTCGCAGCCGATGTGCAGCGTCAGCGGGTAAGCCGGATGCGAGGCTTTAGGCATTGGAAATGGCACCTCGACGAGGTCTATGTGAAAATTGGCGGAGAGCTGCATTATCTGTGGCGTGCAGTCGACCAAGAGGGCGAGATCCTCGAGAGCTATGTTACCAAGACTAGAGACAAAAAGGCTGCGCTGCGCTTCATGAAGAAAGCGCTGAAGCGGCATGGATCTCCGGCTGACATCACGACCGATGGCCTTGGCTCTTACAAAGCCGCGATGAAAGAACTTGGCAATACCGAGAAACAGGAGGTGGGACGCTGGGCCAACAACCGATTGGAGAATAGCCATTTACCGTTCCGACGACGAGAACGGGCGATGCTCAGGTTTCGACAAATGAAGTCGTTACAAAAGTTCGCTTCCATCCACGCCAACGTCCACAACCACTTCAACGCCCAACGCCACCTAATCGACAGACAGACTTACAAGACATCCCGCTCAGCCGCATTGGCTGAGTGGCAAAACCTTATGGCTTGAAATATGCTGTGTAAGGGATAGCTGCGCCAATCAGAGACTAGTTGCGATTAGACTGACAGCACCATTGATATAGAGAAAGGTGCAATTCTTTGAAAGGTCTCAGCCCACTTCGACCAGTTCGATGAGTTCGCCTTCTGGTCCCTTGAAGGTGGCTGCCAGGCGATTGGTGTAAGGCGCGTCTTCTTCGTGCCGGATTTTAGCGATCGGGCTGAGAGGGATGGCATCAAGGCTATCAACTGCCAATGTCAAAATGGAGTTTCCAGGCGGCAAATGCCCATTGGCTTTGGGGCGTTCGCAGGCCATCTCGGGATAGCCATCAACCTCGATGATCGGCATTCGCCCCTTGTGCACCATAGTAAGGCCGGTTTGGTGCGTATCTGGCAGCTGAAACGCTCGGTTGATCGATGAATAGGGAATAGTGTGGGTCTCGCATTCATCGAGGCCCAGTTGCTCACAATACCAGTTTACAGCTGCCTGCCGGTCCTTAGCCGCCAGAATGCAGATAAATGTCAGATCGACCGGAGATTGCGCTTTGGGTAAATCCGTTGTCGGCGTGTTGTCGCGGACTTCGTTGAGATAGATCATCTCTTGACCGCGCCCGACCATCTGCATCGCGATCAGGTGATCGAGCCCCGCAATATGACGGGGCGGGCCGACGATATCGAACCCGCTGCCTTCTAGGGCTGGCGGCCAAGAAAATGCGTCTTCAACGCTGAGTTCAAATGCGGCCCAGCCATAGGTTTGCGTAGCGCGAAAACCGTCAGGCACTGGCTGCTCGATCAAGCGAATGTAACTTTGCGCGCCTGAGGTTGGTTGCAGCACGGCCTGCTGGTGTCCCGCGATAGCTGGCGCATCCCATGCAAGCGACTGAGCTTCCGAGACAGGGCCTTGGAAAACAATCTTCAGGCCTAGCCGGTCATAATAATCTGCAAGCGCCAGATCGAGATCGGGCACCGCCGCTGTGGCGCAAAGAATGGCGCCGTGGTGAAGTGTAGACGGGTTCATACAACGGCGCAGACAGTCTTTAGCTCCAGATAGTTTTCAAGCGCTGCCTGACCACTATCGCGGCCATAGCCAGACTGCTTGGTACCGCCGATCGGAAGCGATGCGTCATACATTGCATGGCTGTTGATCCATACTGTTCCCGCCTTGAGCCTGCTGGCAAGCCGCGTTGCATTGGACAGCCCTTCGGACCAGATACCCGCTGCCAGTCCAAATTCGCTTGCATTCGCTGCTGCGACCACTTCTTCGGCATCATCGAAGCTCTGGATGATCAGAACAGGGCCGAAGATTTCCTCGCAAAGCGCCTTCGCATCGGGCGCGAGGCCAGTGATGACGGTCGGCTCGACAAAGCTGGCATTGGGGCCAGCCACATTGCCGCCGCAATGCACAGTGCCGCCTTCAGCCTTCGCGCTTTCAATATAGCCCGCGACCTTGGCAGCATGTTGCGCAGATACGAGCGGGCCCATGTGGGTTTCGGGATCAAGGCCATGGCCGAGCTTAATCGACTTTGCCGCAGCCACAATTCCTTCGACGACCTGTTCGTAAACGCTCGAATGCGCATATAGCCGCGATCCTGCAATGCAGACCTGCCCGCCATTGAAGAAGATCGCATTGGCCGCGCCAGGAATAGCTGCGTCTAAGTCAGCATCAGGCATAATGATGACCGGCGATTTTCCGCCCAGCTCCAGTGTAACGCGCTTCAGATTGCCTTTAGACGCTTCGACAATCGCGCGGCCTGTGGCTGTCGATCCGGTGAAGGCGATCTTGTTGACGTCTGGATGGGACGCAAGGTGCGACCCCGCCTCGGCGCCAATCCCGGTAACAAGGTTTATGACGCCTGCTGGAAGACCAGCCTCCGCCATCAATTCGACCAGCCGGATCGCGGTGAGCGAAGTATCCTCGGCGGGTTTCAAAACGACAGTGCAGCCAGCGGCCAGCGCTGGAGCCAGCTTCATCGCAGTTAGGACCAAGGGGCTGTTCCACGGAACGATCGCACCCACAACGCCCACTGCCTCCTTGCGGGTGTAGGCGAAGATTTCCTTGCCCTCTGGTTGGTAGTTGATCGAGGTTGGAATGGATGATCCCTCAATCGCGGGAGCTAGCCCTGCGAAATAACGAAACTGCGCGATGGCACCGGGAATTTCGGCCCAACGGCCTACAAAAAGCGCTTTGCCCTGATCGAGCGTTTCAAGCTCTGCCAATTCGTCAATATTGGCCTCCATCAGATCGGCGATCCGTTGGAGAATGCCAGCGCGCTCCATCGGCGTCATGGCGCTCCATGGACCGGTTTCGAAAGCGTCGCGTGCGGCGGTCACCGCTTTCTCGATATCTCTCGCTCCCCCTTTTGCGATTTGGCCGATAACCTCGCCGCTTGCTGGATCATGCGTGGGGAAATGCCCGCCGCCGTCTGTTTCGACCCATTTGCCGCCGATGAAAAGGCGGTGTTCGTTCTTGTCGAAAAAAGCCTGAGCCGCCGGGCTTGGCGAGAAACTGCCAATGGAAATGTCGCTCATGTTTGCTCTCCCTTTGTTTTCAATTGACCAGGAATATGGCTCTCGTGATTGACGGAATAATGCTCGGCCAGCTCTGCACGCGTTGGCCACCAAATGCCGTCAAGCCCCTGGGCAAACTGGATAAATTCGCGCAAGGCGCGTATCATATGCGCGCGGCCTGATACATGCGGGTGGAGCCCAACATTCATGATTCGCGGGTGGGTCGCGCCTTCTTGATGAAGCACCGATAATTCCTCGATCAGAAGGTCGCGATATTCATCGCAAGTGCGCATATTGCGCGTCACGATGGTGAAGTCGTTGATGACGTTGGAATAGGGAACGGCGACTAGCGGACCGCCATCGGTGCGGATCATATAGGGCTGGTCGTCATTCATAATGTCGCAGTAAAAGCTGAAGCCTTCCTCCGCCAAAATGCTGGGCGTATTGAGGGTGCCGCGCAGGCTGGAGGAGAGCCAGCCCTGTGGCCGCTTGCCGACATGCTCTTCATAAATGGCAATCGAGCGGCGAATGATGTCGCGCTCGGCATCTGGATCGTCGTGAAAATCGGTGAGCAATTCGCCTTGCTCGTAATTATGCGCAATCAGTTCCCAGCCGCGATCAAGGCAGGCCTGCGTCATAGCGTTGCGGCGTTCAAAGGTGACAGCATTGGTGGTGCAACTGGCTTTCGCGCCAAGTTGATCGAGCATGTCGATGATCCGCCATACCCCCACACGCTGGCCATATTCGCGCCAACTGTAATTGGGATAGTCGGGAATGCGCCCTGCAAGCATATTGGGCAGCAAAGCCGGTCCGCCAGCATAATAGGGTTGGTCTGTGTCCTTGGTGAGATCCCAAGTCTCCATATTGATCGTGACTATCAGGGCGACTTTCGCATTGCCCGGCCATTGCAGCGGCGCGCGCTCAGTTATTGGAACATAATCATATTCGAACATTTAGTGTCTCACCCATGTCGTTGGTTTTGCTGATTGATTTGCGTTACGCCCTTGTCGCTGAGCTCTTCGATGGCTTCAGCGGAATAGCCCAAATCAGCGAGGATTTCGAGCGCATCTCGGCCAATCTCGGCCAGCTGCGCGTCGCGAGCCAGCAGTCGCCCGTCCATTTCAATTGGAAGAGTGGGAAGGCAAGTTTTGCTGCCATCGCCAAGCGTCACGCTTTCCAGCGCGCCTGATGCGGTGAGATGCTCGTCTTCGAACAGATCTTCAGGCCTTCCAATTGGGGCAAAAGGAATGCCAGTGCCTTCGACCTTGGCGATAATTTCGGCCCGCGTAATGCCAGCCATCAAAGCGCGCACTTGGGGCATGATTTGCACGCGCGCAGCAACCCGCGCATTGTTTTCGCGCAGGGCCTCATTGGCCCAAAGCTCATCAAGGCCAAACGCGTCGCAAAACTTGGCCCAAAGCGCATCACTGACCACGCCAATAAAAACTGGCTCATCCTTGGTCTCGAAAACATCGTAGATTGCCCAGGCCGAAACCCGCACTGGCATCGGCTGGGCACGCTGACCGGTTACAGCCAATTGCGCCATATGCTGACCGACAAGATAGGCGGTGGTCTCGAACAGCGAGGATTGGACCTTTTGCCCTTTGCCAGTCCTATGGCGCTCCTCGACGGCGGCAAGAATACCAATCACTCCGAACATGCCGCCAGCAACATCAATCACGCTTGCCCCCGCGCGCAAAGGCTGACCCGGCGGGCCGGTCATATAGGCAAGGCCGCCCATCATCTGTGCAACCTCATCCAACGCTGTGCGGTCTTCATATGGGCCCGGCAGGAACCCCTTTTGTGAGCAATAGATAAGGCGCGGATTGCTGGCCGCGCTATCCTCATAGCCAAGGCCGAGCCGGTCCATCGCCCCGGGGCGGTAATTCTCGACCAGAATGTCAGCTTCGCCAATCAGCTTGGCAGCAATCTCCTTGCCCGCTGCTTGCTTCAGATCGAGGCAAAGGCTGGATTTGTGCCGGTTGTACATCGGGAAATAGCCAGCGCCAGAACCACGGAGTCTGCGCGTGCGGTCGCCGCCGATCGGCTCGACCCGAGTGACTTCAGCCCCTAGCGAGGCCAGTACGGCGCCCACAGTCGGTCCCATAACCATGTGGCTGAACTCGATAACTTTTAGGCCCGAAAGCGGACTGGGAGTGCTGGGTTGCGTCATCCTTGCACCTCAAGAGCTTGATGGCTTTCAAAGCCAAGCGGGACACCTGCATCGGCAGTAAAGCCGTATAGCGGCTCACCGGGCAGAGCCTTTGCCAAAATAGAGCGTGTTTTGAGCAAGGCATCCAGATCGATCCCTGTTTCCAATCCCATCGCGCTGAGCATAAAGACGAGGTCTTCCGTCACGATATTGCCAGATGCGCCCGGGGCAAAGGGGCAGCCGCCCAGACCGCAAAGCGAGGCATCGAAAGTGGTAATGCCGACCTCAAGCCCTGCGACGACATTGGCGAGGCCAAGTCCGCGTGTGTTATGCAAATGCAAGCTGTTGAGCTTGTCATCGCCAATTGCGTTTTTCACGTGTTTGACCAGATCGCGCACTTGGGCAGGATTGGCGTATCCAGTGGTATCTGAAAGGCACAATTCCCGCGCGCCGGCAGCTATTGATTGCTCGGCAAGTTTTACAATCTGCTGTGTCGGAATCGGGCCTTCCATTGTGCAGCCAAAAGCCGTTGAGAGCCCGACTTCGAAATAGGGGCGCGAGGCTTCGGGTTGGCGGGCGACCAGAGCTGCGACCGCCTTAATTTCCTCAATCACCTGCGCATGGGTCTTGCGAAGATTGTTGAGGCTGTGCGTTTCGGACATGGAAAAGGGGAGAGAGATCTTGTCCGCTCCGGCCGCGATTGCCCGCTCCGCCCCCTTGAGATTGGGGGCAAGCACAGCGACATCGAGGCTGGGAATCGTTTTTGCAAAGGCCACAACTTCAGCCGTATCAGCCATTTGCGGCAAGAGGCGGGGCGGAACAAAGCTGCCGACCTCGATCTCGCTTACACCTGCTGCTGCTTCGGCGGTGATCCAAGCCTTCTTGGCTTCCAGCGGCATGATCTGGTCGATGCTTTGCAGGCCATCGCGCGGACCAACTTCGCTGATTGTGATTGCGTTGCTCATAAGTAAATCCAGGGGCGCTCGTTCTGGTCAGTATTGTGCCAGAGATTGATGTCAGCAGCGCTTTGCATGGTGAGTTCAATCCCATCCAAGCCGCCGATCAGCATGGCTTTGGCTTCCTCGTCGATTGCGAATGTCCAGCGCATTCCATTGGGAAGAGACACGCTCTGGTCGGGCAAGTCGATCGAGACATTCGCGTCGCTGTCGGCGATCTGACTGATGACCGGGGATGGCAAGCGCACGCATAGCACGCCGCCGCGCGCGCAATTGTTTTCGAAAATCGGTGCGAAGCTGGGGGCGATAATTGCGCGAATGCCAAATTCGGCAAGTGCCCAAACAGCATGTTCGCGGCTCGAGCCACAGCCGAAATTCTCGTTTGCCAGAAGAATTTGCGCGTTTGCAAACTGCGGATCGTTGAGCACAAAAGCGGGGTCTGGCTTGTACTCACTTCCCGCAAGATATCGCCAACCCGCAAACAGCCCCTTGGCCAAGCCTGTTTTGCCCGTGCTGCGCATCTCGCGCGAAGGGATGATCTGATCGGTATCGATATTGGCCAATAGCAATGGGGCCGCGCGCGATGTGAGAGCGGTGATCGGCAGTCCCATCATGCAAGCTCCCGATGGTCGGCAATTGCGCCCTTGATCGCACTGGCCGCGACAGTTTCGGGACTTGCGATATGGGTTTTGACGCGAAGGCCCTGGCGGTTGCGGAAACTGCGGTTGGTCGAGCTGACCACACGCGATCCTTCGGCGAAGCTCTCACCGCCTGCGAAAAAGCACATGGAGCAACCGCTTTCTCTCCATTCGAAGCCAGCACGCGCAAAAATCTCGTGCAGACCTTCTGCTTCGGCATTTCGTTTGACCGCAGAGGAGCCCGGCACGCAGATCGCTTTTGTGCCTTTGGCCACTTTTTTTCCGTCGAGCACTTTGGCCGCGCGGCGCAAATCGCTGAGGCGCGAATTGGTGCAGCTCCCGATGAAGGCGGCATCGATGGGCAGTCCAACCAGTTTTTGGCCGCTCTCCAGATCCATATAGTCGAGCATTTGGCTATCGGCACTGGTCGGCACTTCGCCATTGATGGCAACGGCGCTGTCAGCACTCGTGCCCCAGCTAATCATCGGTGCGATGGTGCTGGCATCGATTGTGATTTCTTCGTCGAATTTGGCATCGGGATCAGATTGGAGCGCTTGCCAGTTCTCAATTGCAGCATCCCACAAGGGGCCTTTCGGAGCAAAACGCCGTCCGCTCACATAGTCGAAAGTCCTTTCATCAGGCGCAATGATTGCGCTCATCGCGCTAAATTCGGTTGCCATCTTGCACAAGGTCATGCGCGCTTCCATGTCGAGCGCGCGCACCGCTGGGCCAGTAAATTCGATCACCTTGCCGTGCCCGCCAGAGGCCGAATGTTGGGCAATAAGGGTAAGGATCATGTCCTTTGCGCTGGCACCTGCGCCAAGCGTTCCGTCGAACGTGACCCGCATTGTTTCGGGACGTTTTACCCGCAAAGTCCCCGTTGCCATTGCGTGTTCCGCCTCTGACGAGCCAACACCCCATGCGAGCGCCCCGAACGCGCCTTGCGTGCATGTGTGACTGTCTGGCGCGATCAAAGTGCAACCGGGCAAGACGATACCCAGTTCAGGCGAGATAACATGGGTTATGCCCTGGTCGGGGTCTGTAACGTCGAATAGATTGATGCCCGCTTCGATTGCAGCCGAGCGGGTTTGAGTAATGAAGGCCTGCCCATCTGGCATCAGCGTCGTATCGCCGCGACCAGGCCGTGTGTCGACGATGTGATCCATCACGCAAAAGACACGGGCCGGATCGATTGGCCCGCGTCCTGCTTCGCCAAGGGAATTGAGCGCGACAGCCCCTGTGCGCTCGTGCAGGAATATCCGATCAATCGCGACCAGCGCATTGCGTCCGGTCAGCGGTTTGATCGCGTGGCGATACCATATCTTGTCGAAAAGCGTTGAAGCCATAAGGTCCAATCGCAAAAAACGTGCCTCGAATATACAGCGAACCCAGTCAGATAATCGCTGTGCGGACAAATGGAGCAAGGTGCCTGCTTGGCGGTTGCGCGGCGTCGCATAGCGTTTTGCATATTTTGGGAGGCTTATGATGGCACAAATTGGCACAACGATGGTCGAGGATGGCAGGACAGCGCGCCAGATTTTTGAAGAGTTGATAGCCAATCCGGCTCGCAAAAAGTTTGGTTTTGGTTCGAAGCTCGCGATCGTCAATGTCGATGTCCAGCAAGCGTACACGCGCACCGATATGTTCAAGACCGCTTATGAAACCGATCCGCGCCAGATCGAATATATCAATACTATCTCCAGCCTTGCGCGCGCAGCAGCGATGCCAGTTATCTGGAGCCGCGTCGCTTACAAAAATGATGCGAGTGACGCAGGCGTATGGGGCACGCGCACCGATACAGAAGATTCGCTTCAAAACATTCGCTACGGTTCGCCGCGGCACGAATTCGATCCGCGCTGCGAAATTGGCAGTGACGACCTATGCTATACCAAGCGGATGCCCAGCGCCTTTTTCGAAACGCAGCTGGCCAGCTATTTGAAATGGCACAAGGTTGATACCGTTGTGGTCACCGGCGGGTCTACGTCAGGCTGTGTCAGGGCAACGGCTGTAGACGCGCTGAGCTATGGCTATCGCACGATTGTTCCGATCGAGACATGCGCGGACAAACACGAGAGTTACCACTTCGCCAATCTCACGGATTTGCAAATCAAATATGCCGATGTTGAGCCGGTCAGTGCTGTGATCGACTGGCTGGAGGCGCATGGATGAGCGCGCAAAAAAGCGATCCAGGGCTTTACGATTACCAGCCTTATCGTGGGCGCGAGAAACTGGTTTGGCCCGAAGGCAAGACCTGCGCCGTATGGATTGCGCCCAATCTGGAATTTTACGAGTTGGATCCGCCATCCAATCCGCATCGCAAATCGTGGCCCAAGCCGCATCCCGATGTGGTTGGATACAGCCACCGCGATTATGCCAATCGCATATCGCATTGGCGCATGGCCGAAATGATGAGCCGTCACGGATTTCCGGGCTCGGTCAGCCTCTCGGTTGCTCTGTGCGATCACATCCCGGAAGTCGTTGAAGATGCGCGCGAGCGCGGCTGGGAGTTCTTCAGCCATTGCATTTACAACACTCGCTATTCCTATGGCATGGACGAGGCGCAGGAACGCGCGATTATCGAAGATTCGATCGCCACGGTCGAGCGCGCCACTGGCCAGCGCATTCGCGGTTGGCTTGCGCCTGCATTGACGCATACGCCGCGCACGCTCGATCTGCTGGCTGACTATGGGCTCGACTACACTTGCGACCTCTATCACAACGATCAGCCAACCAAAATCAATGTGGCCAATGGCGAGCTGACGGCCATTCCCTATTCGCTAGAGGTCAATGATCATTATGGCTTCTTCATCTACAATATGTCGCCGCGCGAATATGCCGACACGCTGATCCGGCAATATAATCGGTTGGCTGATGAGGGGGCGGCATCAGGCACCGTCATGTGCATCCCGCTGCACAGCTATCTGATTGGGCAGCCGCACAGAATTGGCGCGTTTGAACGTGTGCTGGAACACATCGCTGGCGATGGCAGAGCATGGATCACAACAGCTGGGCAGATTGTTGATAGCTTTAAGGAGCAGACCGCATGAGCCTTGACCCTGCCTATTTTAAATATCCCAACCGCAAGCGGGGGATGGATCATGATTTCTATCCCTACAGCAATCTGTTTTCGCGGCCCAAGATTAGTTGGGATCATGGAAAGGATTTGCTGGTTTGGCCGGTTATCAGCCTTGAGTATTTTCCGATGGTGCCCGGCGATGATCCGTTTCGTGCGCCCGGACACATGCAAACAGCTTACCCTGATTACAGGCATTACACAGCGCGCGAATATGGCACGCGGATCGGGATTTACCGCTTGCTCGAAGCATTCGAGAAGCGCGGCATCGCGGTTTCAGTGGCTATGAATGCTGCCGTGGCCGAGCGCTATCCTCAATTGGCTGCCGACGTTGTTGACGGTGGCCACGAGATCCTGGCGCATTCGGTTGATATGAATGGCACAATCGCCAGCGGCATGGATGAAGCGCGCGAGAGGGAGTTGATCGACAAGAGTTTTGATGCGTTTGAAAGCGCGACTGGCAAGCGCCCGCAGGGCTGGCTCTCCATCGCTCGTTCGCAAAGCTTCAATACGCCGCGCCTGCTGGTTGAGGCGGGGGCACGCTACATGTGCGATTGGGTCAATGACGAGCTGCCCTATCCATTTGAGACCACAAGCGGCGCGATAACCAATATCCCGCTCAATCACGAATTATCCGACCGCTAGATTATCAATGTGCAACAGCATTCGATGGACAGCTATGCCGAGCAAATTCGCGATGCGAGCGACTGGCTTTTGGCAGAGGCGGCGACATATGGCGGGCGCATGCTCCCCTTGCATCTCACGCCCTATATCAGCGGATTACCCTTTCGAATCGGCGCATTCGAACAGCTGATTGAGGATCTGGCAGGCGATACCCGCATTGGGTTTGCAACCGGCGAGGCGCTGCTTGAACAATCTTAGGTGGGCTGAATAGCGTTCTAGCTGTCGCGGATTTCCTTGCTGACCTGTTCGAGATCAGGCTCGCTTTCCTGCATCGCTTCCATCGATTGCTGCACGCCGCGCATGACGCGGGCGATGTATTCGCGGGTCTTAAGGCCGCGCTCGTAAGCTTCATCGCGATCTGGCGTATAGACCTCGATATCCTCGCGGCTTAGCGAGCCCTTTTGGTCGAGCAGGCGTTCGACTGTATCCAGCCGTTCGCGGACAACCGATACTTCAGCGACCAGCGCCATGAGAATGGACAGCATCCGCTCATTTTCCGGCGCGTCGAAATAGGCCGGGCGTTTGCCCTTCGCCTTCTTGCCAGCAAGGGATATCCAATCCATCGGGTCGTCGCTCATCGGCCCTAATCTCCGTTCAATTGATTGCGCAGTGCTAACTCACAGCATCGCAGCGTAATGCGAGGCGCGGCCACCTATCCGCTCTGCGAATAAAATTGCTGAAGCCGCCGATGCGCAACGCGGCCCTGCGTAGCGTATACAGGCGCCAAAAGGGGAAGACGCCATGAAGATTATTGTTCTGTTCAACCTCAAGCTTGATGCGGATATTGCAGCCTATCAAGAATGGGCGAAGTCGGTCGATATTCCCGGGGTAAATGCCTTGTCATCGGTTGATGGGTTCTCTGTCTTTAAATCGACGGGCCTTCTTGGAAGCGACAGCGCGCCAAGCTATCAATATGTCGAAATTATCGACGTGAATGATATGGAGGCTTTCGGCGCGCAAACATCGACCGAGGCCTTCCAGAAAGTCGCAGCGGCCTTTGGCGATTTTGCTGACAATCCTGAGTTTATTCTGACTGAGGCGATATGACTATGGCGCGCTTTGCAGGCAAAACCGTGATCGTTACCGGCTCTGGTCGGCACAAGGGGCTGGGGCAGGGAATCTTGCAAAGGTTTGCCGATGAAGGCGCCAATTGCGTCGTCTCTGACATTGGCGCACCGGCTGAGCATATGGGCGCTGACCACATTGGCTCGACCGCGGAAATGGAAGAGGTCGCCCAGGAACTGGTATCACGCGGCGGACAGGCGATCACGGTGGCTTGCGATGTGCGCGATGAGGATAGCTGTCAGGCGATGGTTGATGCCGCTTCGAAGCATTTTGGCGGGGTTGATGTGATGATCAACAATGCTGGGATCGGCTACATCATGAAGTCGCTGCTTGATACCAATGCGGATGAATGGCGCGCAGTGATTGACGTTAATCTATCCGGTGCATTTTATTGCACCAAGGCGGCAGCAAAGCACATGGTTGGCGCGGAAAAACCGGGGCGGATCATCAATATCGCCAGCCAAGCAGCAAAGAGCGGCTTTCCGCATATGGTGCCTTATTGCAGCTCTAAACACGGGATGATCGGGCTCACGCGCTCTGCTGCAGTGGAGCTTGCGCCCAATAAGATCACAGTGAACGCGGTGTGCCCCAACCACGTGACAACAGGGTTGGGTGAAAAGCAGAATGCCTATTTCGCCGAGTATAAGGGCTTTGCGAATGTCGACGAATATCTCGCTGATATGCGGGCAAGAAACCCTTCAGGGCGAACCGGCCTTCCCAGCGATATCGCTGCTGCTTGTGCGTGGCTGGCTAGCGATGACGCAGCCTATGTGACGGGCGAGGCGATGAATGTGTCTGGCGGCGAAGAGATGCACTGAGGCGAGCATGGACTATTCAATTGGCGAAGAGACTGCGCTTGCCGATCCGTTGCAAAGCGATCTTGACGAAGATAGGAATGAAATTCGGGGTCTGCGAGCGAGACGAATGTGGCTGAATCAAAACTAGATCGCGGGGTACCAATCAGAGCCATTAGCCGCGGCTTGTCCGTGATTCAGGCGGTGAACCGGATCGGGCCGATCTCTATGATGGAGATCTCACGCGCCGCTGAAGTTCCCTACCCAACCGCCTGCCGGATTGTTCAAACATTGATCCATGAAGGTATGATTGAGCGCGAACCATCGCGCAAACGGTATCGCGCAACCGCACTCGTCCAGACCTTGTCGACCGGCTATCAGGCCGAAGATGCCTTGGTAACGGTTGCGCGCGATCATCTGGTCAAGCTGACCGAGCATGTGAACTGGCCCATCTCGCTAGCGACCCGTGTGGGCACAAGCATGATGGTGCGCGATTCTACCCATGGCCAGACCAGTCTGACCTTCACCAATTACTATGCGGGATACACTCTGCCCATTTCTGAGTGCGCATCGGGTAAAGCCTATATAGCTCATTGCGACGATACGGAGCTTGAAGCGATCGTCGAGGGTTGGCGCATGACAGAGAACGACACATCACGTGTTGGGCTGGTGTTGGTGGGCGACAATGCCGTGCTGGAGGATATTCGGGCCAAGGGATTTGCCGTTCATAATCGCAACACTTACACTGCTGATGCTGGCAAAACTTCTTCGATTGCAGTGCCAATTTTCAGGAATGGCAATGGCGATGTCGTGGGCACGCTGACCTTGATCTATTTTGCCTCGACCATGACCAATGTTGAGGTTGCAGCGCGTTATCTCGCCGATTTGCGAGAGACCGCAACGCTGATTGGCCGTGATCTGGCGATTGCAGAAGGGCGCATCGATTAAAGCTGCTCAGGCACTGGTAAGATCAGGCACTACCAAAGCGTTTTTGCAATTCTTCTATCCGCTCTTTGCCCATCAGCGTGTTCATCTCGCTAAATTTGAACCAACCTTCGCCATCGGGATTGGCATCATCTTGGGTAAGGCGAGTGAAGAACTGATCGGCTGCGGCAGAAGCGCTGAGCGGTGCGCCCGCAGGATAGATAACCACCGAAACGCCGAGCGCTTGATATTCCGAGGGCTTGAGGATCCGTGTCTTTCCGCCATGGGCTGCGTTTATCATCAGTGGCAGTTCAACCGAGCGGGCAGCGTGGGCCATGTCCTCACCGGTTTGAGGCGCTTCGAGGAAGAGCCAATCAGCGCCTGCGTCTGCATAGGCATTCAACCGATCCAGCGCACTGGACAGCCCTTCTGCGCCGCATGCATCGGTGCGTGCGATAATAACCATATCGCCGCCACCGCGCGCTTCGACTGCCACCTTGATCCGCGCGCACATTTCTGATGTCGAAACCACAGGGACGCCGCCAAAATGACCGCATTTCTTGGGGAAGGGCTGATCTTCTAGCTGGATCGCTGCGATGCCGGCGCGCTGATATCCTCTGACACAATGGTCGAGACTGGCCAGGCTGCCAAAGCCGGTATCGGCATCAGCAATAAGCGGTGCAGTGCTCTTTTCCGCCATGCGAGCGAACGGCGTTATGAAGTCGCGATAGCCAGCAATGCTAAGATCAGGTTCGCCCATGGTCGCGGCTGCATTCCAATATCCTGAAAGATAATGCGCGCCAAAGCCATGACGGTTTGCGAGAAGAAGCGACATCATGTCGTAAACGCCCGGCGCGACCAAAATATCATCGGACAAGGCGCGTTCGCGGATGAGGGTTGCGCTCATTTTCAATCCTTCGTCGGCATCAAAACTCTTCAAGTAGCCTGCCGAAACCGGCGATTTTGTCGCCAATCCCGTTTTGCCTCAGCGCATTCCAATAGGTCGCAGTGTTGATCGCGATCACGGGCTTGCCGAGGTACATCTCAGCAGCTGCGGCCAGCCTTGTCATCGACAAATTCGTGCCGACCTGAACCAGCGCATCGACATCATCGCCATCGAGCGTTTTGAGCTGGTCGCGCAGGGTCGCGGTGCTCACTTGCGCAATGCTTGTCCAACTGGGACACCGCAGGCAAATATCGCGCACCACTTCGATCCCGTGGTCCGCCATGAAATTGGAAACCTGCGCATTGGCCGATGGGTAATAGGGTGACAGCACAGCAATCCGCTTGATCCCGCCATAGGCGTTGAAGGCTTCGATCAGCGATTGTGAGCCGGTGCACAGCTTAAGGCCCGCTTCGAGCTCAATATTCTCGCGCCATTTTCGCGCACCTTCTGCGCCCCCGTAAAAGGTGACAGCCGACATGCCCATCACGAGAAAATCCGGATTGCAGGTCAGAACGCCACGCACAGCATCGAGCGTATTGCGCGATATCTCAAGCGTGCCAGCCATGAAGCTTTCATCAGAGATCGCTTGGGCATCATCCACGACAATACGGCTGTAATGATTGGTGACGCCAACCGGGCGCATATCATCAAAGTCGGGCTGCACGATCGTATTGGTCGAAGGGCCAAGAACGCCGAACAAGGATCTGTGCCCTTGGGCGTCAGGTAAAGGTCTGGGCTTTAACGGCATGGCAAAGGCTCCTGCTCGCTGGCCTTTAGCATGTCACACGATGGCTTTCTGCTTTTCAAGGCTTTCGATCATCGATTGGCGCAATAGGTATGCCCTGCGCGAAGCAACATCTGACCGATTTCGTTCCATCTCGGACTTGCGCAATTGATGCTCAGAACTGTCCCCTTGGGAGAGATATTCCATATTGCGGATGGTTTGCGCCTGAATGAAGTCATGCGTCGTCTTGTGCCGCTGGCGTTCGAATTTGCCCAGCAATTCGTCAGCGTCCGAACCGGAGTAAATCCGCTCGAGCTTCTCGCACAGATTGACCGCATCATGGATACCGCTGTTCATGCCAAAGCCACCGATGGGATTGTTCAAATGTGCCGCATCGCCAATGATGATGACACGGTCATGGACGAATTTCTTCGCGACCCTCTGATGGACGCGGTAGATTGTCCGGTGTTTGGTCTCCACGGCGCTGCCATTGCCAATCAGCCTATCAAAGACTTCGGACTTATGAGTATCAGACGTTAGGAAGGCATCGCTTTGTTCCTCGGTAGCGGGAACAAGCACGCGCCAAAGTTTCGGCACGCGCAGCAGCACCAGCCATTCCTTGGGATCAGAGACGTAATTGACGTAGCTGAGATTGGGGATTGTCTCCTCAATCGGTTCCTCCGTGCTGAAGCAAAGGAACTTTTCGGGATAGGTGAAGCCGATAAAATCGGTTTCCAGCCATTTGCGAATGATACTGTTCGAGCCATCGGCACCGATCAGATAATCGGCCTCGATTTTGATGATCGATTCCGGCGCTTCTGCATAAACTTCGACGCCTCCGCTGTTTTGGTGAAATCCCACCACGCGGTGATTAAACAGGACTTGCGCCTTCTCGCTATTCTCAAGTTCAGAGGAAAGCATGGACGATAGGTGATATTGCTCGCACTGAATCCGAAACGGGAATTTGGTGCGATCCGAAATTTCGCTAAGGTCAAAGTCGATGACCTCGCCCGTTTTGCGTTCGCGGAAGTGGAAGACCGGCGCTTTTAAGCCCTTGTCGATCAGCTTTTGAGTGATGCCCAGTTCATCGAGCATTTCCAATGTTGGCGGATGGAAGGTTGAGGCACGCAAGTCCTGAGCATTGCTGCCGCCTGCCTCCAGCAAGACAACATCGATGCCTTTTTGGGCAAGATAATAGGCAGTAACCGCGCCCACTGGCCCGGCTCCGGCAATTACAATTTGGGTTTTTAATTGCTTCATTGCACTGTGCCTTGGAAACTCGAAACGGTCATCGTGGGCACGTTTTATGGCGATTTTTCGCGAAGTACTGGGGGTCTTGAAGCATTGTCCGCACAGCGATTAGGAGTCTTGAAGAACCGCTAACACGGCATTGGGGATCACCGCATCGTCAAAGGCAAAGCTTACTTTGCCCGTCCTCACAATCGTTAGCCTTGCAGAAGGCACCACATAAACGCGCTGACCGCCGAAGCCGTCGAAGAAGATGACATCATCGGCCAGATACGGCTCTGACTGGATGACGGCCGCTGCAGGAGTGGGATTGTATTGACGCCGCGCTTGCCATTCTTTGCCCAGCCAAATGTGTGCCGCGTAATTCGGATTGACGTCAGAGGGTGCAAGGATTGCCTCAAGGCTGTCGGTCGAGACCACTTGTGCGTCGCCCACATTGCCCTTGTTGCGCAACAATTCGCCAATTCGCGCCCAGGCGCGGCCTGTGGCAAACATTCCTGAGAAATAATGGGGGGAACCGCCTTCACGGTCGAGCCACATTTTAGCCGGGCCATTGCCAACCGGACACCAGATTTTGCGCTCGAAATAGTCGATATAGCCCGTTTCACCGGCCTGCTTCAGCGCATTGTTGAGGGCATATCCAGCTACCTGACTGTTCGCATTGAGATACCAAAATTGCTGGCCAGCGGGCCCCTGCGATTGCGTGGCGAGAGCGACAGCATCAATGTCATCGCTCCACATCAGGGCGAGGCTTTCTGGGCTTCCAAAAGGTGCAGGGGTTTGTCCGCTTGCCATATTCAGCAGGTCGCGAAAGCTGAGCGAAGCGCGCTCGTCGTCTGACCATTGCGGTATGTAAGGCCCCACCGCTTCGTCTAGCGAGCTAATGATCTTGTCATCCAGAGCTGCTGCAAAAGTGATCGCCACCAGGGATTTCTGCATTGAATAACTATCGGTGAAACCCGATGCCGAATTACCGCCGTCATAGCTTTCATGGACGATTTTTCCGTCAATCAGCACAAGCAGACTGGTGCCGCCCATCGTATCGGAATAGCTTTTGGCTTTGCTTATCGCCTGATCGAGTTTGCTATCTTTCGCAGGCAGCGACCGGGCCATGCTCGTTTCTGGACAGCCCGCAATCTGAGCGGTGAATTCGAAACGGTCAACGTCAAGGACGCTGATGCCCATCATGCTTTGAGCATAGGCCGCAACATCGCGCTTGGCCGGTGTTTGCGCTGCCGGTGCAGCTGCGGTTTCCAAATCTTGGCTGACCGAGCAAGCGCCCAAAAGCAGCGCGGCAAAAACTATTGGCAAATGTTTTGTCATTTCCACGCTCCAAATGCATGCCAAGCGGGCGCGCGCCCGTGATCTTCGGTCTCGCCCTCTGTCGCTGTGGTCGGAAAGACGCTTTGGTCAACTTCGGCTTTTACATGGGTTTCGAACAGCGCATCGCGGGCAAAACCTGCCTCGACCATGACCTCGTTCAAATCGATCGCGTGCATGGATGACCAGAAAGGCTCGTTATTGTTGAAGGCATCCCAATCCCGGATGAATTGCTCGTAAAGCGGCATATCATCGGTGTAGGCGGGCTGTTCGAGGTGGAACATAACCCCGCCATTGGCCAAGGTGCGATACCCCTCATTGATGATTGCAGGCAGCGCGGTGCCGCTGGTTTCATGCAGGAACATGGTGGTTTGCACCCAGTCGAAATACCCGTCTTCGAAGCGGGAGAGATCCTCGGCATTGTGCTGGAGGAAGGTAATGTTCTCAGCGCCCAAAGCTTTTGCGCGCGCATGGCCATATCGCAATACGGGCGCGGCGGTATCAATCGCGATGATTTCAGTGTCAGGAAATGCGAGAGCCAATGGGACGATATTGTGCCCGATGGTGCAGCCAATATCGAGGATACGGCGCGGCTTCCAACCCGGTTTTGTTTCCTTGATCCACTTGACCAAGGCCTGTCCGCCGCCGTCAGACAGCGCGCCAATAGAGCCCGCGGTCGTTGCAAAGATCCCGCAATCGTAATTGGCGCCGGCAGAGATGTCCTTGTCGCATTCCTCGCTGTGATAGCTGCCGGGCATACAGTGAATATCAACGGCCGCCTGATAGCGCGGAATTTTAACTGTATCGTCAAGCACCAGACGATTGCTGCCTTTGTTCAAGGCTTCAGTCTTGGCGATCAGGTCATCGAGCTGGCGCAGCACAAGCATACGACCATGATGCTGGCGATACTCCATCGAGTTGCGTCTAAGCGCGGACCAGAACTGGTGCCACGGATTGCGGTTCATCGCCTTGCGAATTTCAAACCGATCCTTGGGCTCGCGGCCATGCTCTTTCTTGAAAGCGGGCAGCACCTGCGTATCGTAAGCGCGCTTGTTTCCAGGGCCCAGCTCGCTTGCCATATAGCGGTTGAAATTGGCGAGAAAATTGAAGCGGGCTGCATCATCATGCTTGGGCTTTGGAAAAACCGCATGTTGCGACACCGCATTATAGGGCGGGGCAATCTCTTCGCGTTTCATGTTGCAGCCTCCTCGCCTGACCCGTCCCAGACCGGATACCGGCCCAGGACAAGCAATATGATACCGCCAACAGCAAACAAGCCCATCGCCCAGCCAAGGATCAAATCATAATTGCCCGTAACGTCGCGGGTGTAGCCATAAAGCGGCGCTGATATCGAAGAAAACACGCCAAACGGCATGTAAAGCAGGCCATAAATCTTGCCATAGGCCTTCATCCCGAAATAGCGGCTGGCGAGATAGGCGATCATGTCGCTTTCAGCGCCTGCTGCGAAGCCAAGCATATAGCCGGCAACAAAGATCAGGCTTTCCGATGTGCTGGTGCCCATCAGCAAATAGCAGGCGGCCACTGGCAGCAGCAGCACGGGAACGGCCACCGCTGGTGCCCAGAACCGGTCAAACAAAAGCCCCACGATAATGCGGCCAGAAAAGATACCGGCGGCAACCACGCTCATCACGCCAGCTGCTGCAGCCGGTGAAAAGCCGTGGAATTGCACGATCTGGACCATGTTCAAGTGCGCGCCGCCATATGCCAGCGCGATTAGGACGATTGAGAGAAACAGCACCCAGAAGCGGTAATTGCGCAGGGTCTGGGGCAAAGTCAGCCCGGCTAAATCGCCCGTGCTTTGCGCCGCTGATGCGGGCCGTTCTTCCGGCTTAGGGTCGCGGAACATGAAGAAGGCGATGGGCAGACCCACAAATATGGGCAGCGCGGCCAATACGAGGAATACGGTGCGCCAGTCAGCGGTTTGCTCCATAACCGCATTGGCGATCTGCGGAACGATCAATCCGGCAAGACTGGTGCCAAGCAGCAAAATGCCCAGCGCTAGCCCGCGATGCTGGTTGAACCACAGATTCACTGTCCGGCTCCAGGTCACAGGTGTTGAGCCAATGCCCAGCACGCCGATCAACGCCCACACGCCGTAGAACGCCCAGAGGTTGTCCGGCACAAAATACATCAAGCCAAAGGCCAGGCTGAAGGTGAATTGCGCACCCATCGCAACCGGCCTCGTGCCCAGCTTGTCAGCTAAGCCGCCGACCACCGGCGCCAGGAATGCCCCAACCACGCCGTAAATTGTGATCCCCATCAGGATTTCAAAGAAGGACCAGCCCATCGCTGCATGAATCGGCCCAAGGACAATCGGCAGCGCGTTAAAGGGAAGGGGCGAGGCACCCGTGGCCACCCCCATCATTCCGGCGAATAGGCTTTTCCCGCCCTTCTTAAACTCGCTGTGTTTTGCCGCGTTCATTGCGCAGGGACTTCCTCGACGGCGTCACCCATCGTTTCTTTCTTAAGGATATTGATAAGCGCTTTGCGCCGCTCTGGATCTTGTTCATTGCCGCTGGAGACGATCATGGTTGTGCCGGGCGCAAAAACATCCGGATCGGCCAGCATTTCGTCCATTAACTCGTCAGTCCAAACCTTGCCTTCTTTGCCATGGGCCGCGAAACCCTCGGTGTATGCAAAGCCGGGGACGGTGCCGATTTCGCGTCCAAAAATGCCATAAAGGTTGGGGCCGGCCTTATGCTCGCCGCCCTTGTTCGTTGTGTGACAAAACGTGCACCATTTGTAGTTTTCTTCCCGCACATCGCGCTCAAGAGCGGTTTCGGGCGTGACTTGCACGATCGTGTCGGCTGTCTGTTCAGGACCTGTGCCAACCTCGCCCATCTCAATCGGGCTGACACGGAAAAGTTGGTAGGGACCATAAAGGCCAATCGCGGCCACAAGGGTGGCGCAGGCGAGCGTGGCGACACCGACACCGGCTGCTCCTTTGAACGCTCCACTGGTTTGGCTTGGTTGCCGTTTGAGTAAGCGCGCAAGGCCCCAAATCACGGAGCAAACCGCAAGGAACATCGCCACTGCACCCGGGCCAGGGTCAGGGCTTTCGAAGGTTGCATTGGCATAGACTATGCTTGCTGCGTTCAAGAATACGAGAAGGCCAAAGCCGAGCGGGAATGCAGCAAACAGTCCAACCCCATACCGCATCAAGAAATACACGCTGGTTATCAAAGTGACCAAGGTCAGCGTTACAATCGAAAAGCCGATTCCCGCGTGGAAATAGCCGGTAAACAACCAGATCGTGCGATCCTTGGCGATGAGGTTCGGCAGGTCGATAAAACCGAAAAGGGAAATCTCCAGCCCGCTCGACCAGCCGCTCAGCAAGCCCAAAACCATTGGCAAACACAGTGTTGCAGCTGTGATGAAAGTAAGCGCAAAAGCCCACCGGTTCGCCCGGGCAGACATGTTCAAATTGATCGGTTGATTGCGGTTCTTCCAAAGCTGGATCGCTACCCATATGCTGAAGATGGTTACAAGCAAGCCGATGGAGTAATGCCAACCGCGATACACTTCGCGCATCGGCGTCGCTTTGTCGGCTCTTGGCATCAGCGTTGTCGTGATGCTCAAGGCGAAGAATGCGAGCGCCCAAACGTAACCCGACCAATGGTTGACGATTGTGTCCTGTTTCGATGCGTTGTCACTTGCAGCGGAGTTGATTTCATTCGACATTAAATGGATCCCGGCGGATGGTTGAATTGCGCTGACCTCAAAACGATACAGTTCGGTTTGGGCAAGTTATCTTGGAGTCTGAGATTATTCGCTAGGCGAGTAAATATGATTGTTGGGGGTGAGGTAGACAACCGCTAAACCTAGTTTAACCCCTTTAAGACATTTGGCCTGTTCGCGCTTAGCGTGGCAGAATTCTTGCAGGAGAACTGAGTTGGTAAAGTTCGTATCAGGACAATCACAGCACGACATGCTCACCGTTGGCGATCATGATGATTTGGCCCGGCAAGAGTTCGCGATGAGCCTTAAGGGCTTTACTCAAAATCGTTTGCTTCCAGGTTTGGGACCGGTCTTTGAAGGGCGAGTGGCTCCGGCTTTTGTGAAGGAGCACGGACAATCGCCCAGCGACCGTCATCAAATCCGTTCCGGCATGGTGGATGACCCCTATTTCCAAACCTACGCTTTGACCAATCGCGTGGCGCAGGAGATGATCTGGTCTTCTGTTCAAGCGCCGCTTGAGCGGGATTTGGACGCGGTCAATGATCGTGCTGCTAAGCTGTCTAACGCCAATGCAGCGCCGGTTGAGAGCGATGAGGATTTCGCTGTCCCGCGCTATGTCAGCGCGATCGATATCCACTGCATGCCCGGCGGCTATGCCACGCAAGAAAGCCAATCAGACGTATCGGCAGGCGCGCTCTATGACCGCGGTGTCTACCTCTATTCGATGGGAATGATGGGGCCGGACAATGACGGCATGGGCCGTTCGGTTTGTCTCTATGTTCAAAACCAGCTCGATGGATTTCAGCCCAGCGCCATCCTCGATATGGGCTGCACCGTGGGGCATTCGACGCTGCCGTTCAAAGAGCTGTTTCCCGACGCGCAAGTCACGGGCATTGATGTGGGCGGCCCATGTGTTCGTTACGCTCATGCCCGCGCTGCTGCCAAGGGATTGGACGTTGGCTTCATGCAGCGCGATGCGTCACAAACCGGTTTCGAAGATGAGAGTTTTGATCTCATCGTTAGCCATATCCTCCTGCATGAAACGAGCGGCAAAGCCATGCCTGAGGTGTTCAAAGAGTGCTATCGCCTGCTCAAGCCAGGCGGATATATGATCCATGCTGATCTGCCGCCATTCTTAAAAATGGGCGCGTTCAACCAATTCATTTTGGACAATGAAACCTATTACAACAACGAACCGTTCTGGGGCGCGATGCGCGATCTGGATCAGGAGCAAATGGCGGTTGATGCAGGGTTTGCGAAGGAAACCGTCCGCTTCGATACCGCCCCTATGGTGATGCCTGAAGAGCTGGCTCCTCCGCCTGAAGAAGAGCAAGAATTCGTCGCCGGCGAATTTGCCCCCGGCGGCGGCTGGGAAGTTCTGATTGCGAGAAAGGATTGAGCATGGAAGCTGAAGCACCCCAATCGCGCCTACCGCGATTTTCCAAGGGCAAGCGTCCTGAATTCTTCCGCGAGGAAGGCATGGATGAAGCGATGTCCATGATCCTTACCCTCGCCAGCGAGTTTAGCGCGATGCGCGACCGGCTCGACACGATCGAGCGGATTGCCGAGCAGAAGGGGATCATTCTCGCCGATGAGATCGAAGGCTTTGTTGCCGATGAGGAATGTCAGGCGAAAAGAGCCCAGCGGCGCGAGGAATTTCTCCAATCGCTTTACTATGTGGCGCTGAAGCGCGCCGAGGAACAAGCGTTGGGGCAAAGCGAAGACCGCTATCTCTCAACGCTGGATGATATAGCCAAGGGCTGACCTTGCGCTCAAAAATCAGAGGAATTGAAGTCATGTCAGCAATTGCACGGATCGCTTTGGGTTTGGGGGCAGCAGGATTGCTTTCAGGCTGCATGGCCAGCCAAGGAACGCAGCAAATTGTTTCGTGGAATGATCGGCCCGCATCAGCTGAGGCGCTCTATTTGAAGCGGTTGGAGGCAATTCAAGGGCGGGCAGCGGCGCAATACGATCCCGTGGCGACTATCCCGGGTGCTGATCCGGTCTCTGCAAAATTACCGGCAGTTGTTACGGGCACAATTGAAGCATCGGCGATTGAGGCGGCTGCGCAATACGCTTCTGACAGCGCCAGTTCAGCTTTGCTTATTTGGCATAAAGGCAATTTGGTTGCAGAGCGCTATTTCGGTGATGCGAAAGCAAACACCGAGCTCAATTCCAAGTCGCTTTCCAAACCGCTCACCGCGATTGCCGTGGGCCGCGCGATTGCGCTTGGCCACATCGAAAGCCTTGACCAGCCCATTGCCGATTTTGTGACCGAGTGGAAGGGTACGCCCAAAGCGGTCATGACCATCCGCCACGCTCTATCCATGCATTCCGGCCTGCTGGAGCAGGGTTTTGACATGAGCACGGATAGCCCGTTCCCGCGCGCCTATCTTGATCCTTATCATGGCCAATATATCGTCGACGAATATCCATTAACCGATACGCCGGGCACGCGGTTTGCCTATGCCAATGCCGCCAGTGATTTGATGGCCTTGTTGATTGAACGGGCCACGGGGCGCGATTATGAAGAGTTCGTCGGCAATGAGATTTTTCGCCCGATCAAGGCGCCGGGCGGCAAAGTCTGGATAAACCGCGAGGGCGGTCTGGCGCATTCTGGCTGTTGTATGGAAGTTCCGGCGCAAACCTGGCTCAAACTCGGCGCGCTTCTGGTCAATGATGGCAAGCATGGGGACGCCCGTTTGCTGCCTAAGGGGTTTGTGAAAGAGGTGCAGAAGCCTTCGCCGGACAATCCGCATTACGGCCTAGGCGTTTGGTTGGGCAGCCCGTATCTTGAAAAGCGCGGGTTTCTTGGAACCAAGAGCAATCCGACCGGCGTATACCATAGCGAGCCCTATCTCGCCGAAGATCTCTATCTGTTCGACGGGAATGGCAATCAGGTCATCTACCTTATTCCATCAGAAGATCTGGTGATTTTGCGAATGGGGGGGGGGGCGCCCAAGGATGTCACTTGGGATAATTCCATGCTCGCCAATACGATACTTCGCGGGATTAAGCGCTAGGCAAAACGCCAAGCTGGGGCGCTTACCGCGCAATTTATCCGCTAGACGAGAAGATGCACCTTAGCGGCGTTTGAGATTGACCGCAGCCGGTAAGCAGACGGCCCATGAACACAGTTCCAAAACCCTCTGATCTGGTCGCGCGGACAAGCGGCGAAACAACCGACAGCTTGGTCGATTGCATTATGAGTGCGAGTTTTTCCGATCTGGATCCGAAAACGATCCAATATGCCAAGACATTTCTGGCCGACAGCCTGATTACCGGTGTCGGCGGGGTCGCAAACCCTGCCAGTCTTAAGGTTCTCACCGCTGCAAAACGGTGGGATGCTGGCGGCACTGGCAATTGCCGGGTGCTGGGCCGGCCTAACCTCTCTTTGTCACCCCATTCAGCAGCAGTGGTGAACGGGTTTCAGATCCATTGTCTGGAATGGGATGCGCTGCACGAACCCTCTGTCGTTATCGCGCTATGCACGCCGGTCGCTGCGATCTTGAGCGAGGCGCAAGAGAGCAAGGCGAAGCTCAACGACTGCCTGTTTGCGCTGACAATGGCGGTTGAAATTGCCGTTATGTTTGGCGCAGCAGCCAAGGGCCATCCCCGCTTTTTCAGGCCATCAGCCGCCGGGGTTCTGGGCGCAGCTGTCGCGATTGGCTTGCTTCGCGGGTTCGACCGTGATGCCATGACGCGGCTCTTGGGGCTCGCTTACAGCCAAGTATCAGGAACGATGCAGGCGCATTGGGAGGGGTCAGAAGCGCTTCCCATGCAGATCGGTATCGCTGCGCGTGCGGCATTGACGGCGGCTGATTTGGCTCAGGTGGGTCTGGCAGCCCCGAAAGATATTGTGGATGGCAAATTTGGCTATTTCGCCCTCATCGAGGATGGCGGCGACTTTGATGCGTCACTTCAACAGTTCGCCAAGCCTTGGAAGATTACCGAGGTCGCGCACAAGCCATTTCCGGCCGGCCGCGCGACGCAGGCGACGCTGACTGCCATCATGGATTTGCAGAAGGAAGCCGACTTCACGATTGATGATGTCGTTTCGCTAACAGCCTATGTGCCGTCTTTGATTTTGCTGCTCGTGGGGCGCCCTTATCAGCCCGACATGGAAGGGGCATACGCGCGCCTTTGTTTGCAATGCATAGCGCCGATGATGATCCGCCACGGCGAGATTGATCCCGGGCGTTTCAAGAAGCGTTACTTCGATACGTTGCAGGCGATCGAAGACGCCAAGAAAATCCACGTTGTTCTGGCTGACAATCCGGATCCCAACGCTTTGGCGCCGCAACAGATTGTGATCGAGCTTGAAGATGGCCGGGTGCTCGAGGCGCATATTGACGCTCCCTTTGGATCGCCATCGCGGCCCCTGACGCGCGCTGATGAGATTGAGAAGGCCCGGCTGAGCTTTGCCTCGGCGCGTTTCGCTTCTGAGCCTGCAGCTGTGTTCAATGCCTTGGATACTAGCGGCGGGGAGACTTTGCTGACCGACATTTTGAGATTGGTCACCCAACCAGAGGATGCGCAGCCATGTCTTTGACCAGAGAGCAAGTGTTGGCCGCCGGGATCGACAATTTCTTTTTGCAGCTGAATGCCCGTGATCTGGAAGGGGTGATGGTCGGGATCGCTGACGAATGCGAGATGCGCATTCCCTCCAGCAATTTCACTTACACAGGCAAACAGGCCCTGCGCGATCATCTGGAGGACTTCATCACGAGTTTTTCGACGATCAATTTCCGCGATTTCATATCAGTGGCCGATGTAGACCAGCGCCGGCTGGCGGTGCGCTTCAATATCTCTTTGATCGAAGGGGATGGTACCGAAACGCATATGTCGAACTGCAACTTTTTCGAGATCGATGAGAGTGGGCGGCTGACAGACATTCTCATCTTCGCCTCGGCCCCTTTGAGCAAGGGCTTCGAGGTCGGCTCCAGCACATAACAAACAGTTGAATAAGGAAAGAAAAGCCATGGCAGAACTGTCTCCCATTCGCGAAAACATGCCCTTGCTGGCGAAAGCAGAGGGTGTGTGGGAAGGCGTCTATCGCTATTACGATGCAGAAACCGGAGAGAAGATCGACGAGCACAAATCGCGTCTTATCTGCCGCTTGCCCGATGATGCGTCGCCTGCCGATTACCATCAGACAAACCAATATTATTGGGCCGATGGCCGCTATGAAACGCGCGACTTTCCAGCGAGCTACCGCGATGGACGCATCTGGTGGGATAATGAACACATCAAAGGTTCGTGCGGTGCTATGTCACCGGATGACAATGAGCTGAGCATGTGCCTAAACTGGGAGCGCAAAGGTGAACCTGGCGTCTATCTTTATGAGTTCATTCAGGTCGACAAAGAGAACGTAAACAAGGCGCGCACTTGGCAGTGGTTCCGGGACGGAAAATGCTACATGCGGACATTGATCGAAGAAGTTTTCATTACACGCGATTGGCAGAATTGGGACAATTTCGACCCGCCAACCTCTTGATTTTATTAGGGTAGCGTAAAAAACTATCCGCTTGCCGGACAAAACAAAACTGGTGCGACGGACTTATGCAAATGCGCTGTTAGCCTTGGCATCAATACGAAACATCTAACGCAGATGGGGGAACTCTCATGAACTTGAAGACAAAAGCACTCGCCACGACAGGTCTTGCAACAGCAATACTCGTCCCTGCAGTTCCAGCCATGGCTCAGGAAGCTGCGCCGGCGGCCGAAGAAACCGGCAATGTCATTATCGTGACTGCCCGTAAGGTCGAAGAGAGCATCCAAGAGGTTCCCGCTTCCATCGTAGCTTTCACTGCTGAGGATCTGGAAGAACGTTCGATCACCCAGCTTGAAGATGTCGCAATGCAGACGCCAGGCTTAGTTTTTGAAGACTTCTCAAACGGCGGTTTTGCTCAACCGACAATTCGTGGCACGACTCAATTCTCGGTCGCTTCGCTTGAGCAAAACGTCGCGGTGTTCCTTGATGGGGTCAATATTCCGCGCAACTACGCTTTCGATGTGGCGGCAACGGATTTTTCCCGGATTGAGGTGGTCAAAGGCCCGCAAAGCGCGCTTTATGGGGCCAACGCATTCTCGGGCGTGATCAACTACGTAACCAACGAGCGCAGCCTCTCGGAAATCTCGGCTGGTGCTTCGGTGAGCGTTTCGGAAAATGGCGGACTGGATCTTAACGGCAATATTTCTGTGCCGTTGGTCGAAGATCGTCTCTCGCTGCGCTTGGCTTTGGGGTATGCAGAGTTTGATGGCGATTACACGAACTCCCACCCGCTCGCCTCTGCCGGCACGAACCCTGGCACAGACGAGGATATTGGCGGCTATGAAAAGGAATCGATCATTGTTGGTGCAAGTTTCGCCCCGATCGATAGCCTCAAGTTCGACTTTGATTATTACCGCTTTCAAACAAATAGTGAGCAGCGCGCTGGTTATCGCCTCTCTCGCGGTACAGATACCAATTGCAGCACTGCAACCGTGTTCTTCGCTCCGGTAAACCAATTGTTCTGCGGCGAATTGTCCGCAACACCTGCGGCCAATCCAAGCGGCGTTGACGGATTTCTGGTCGACCCGCGCAGCTATGGTCTGGATGCGGTATCGGAGCTGATCCGGGTCGGCGCAGAGTGGGAAATCACCGATCAAATCACTGCGAGCTATCTATATGGTGACTTTAGCGGGAATGTCTTTTCTGCAGGCAATTCGGACCGTGACCCGATCGCGGGAACTGCCCTGTTTGGTCAGGTGGGCAATGTGTTCACATTCTTGCCTGCAGGCGAGTTTGACTATGAAACGCATGAGGCAAGGCTGGCCTTCACAGCCGATAGCGGGCTTTACGTGACCGTTGGCGCATATCTGCAGGACGGTGAAGATCTAGAACAAGTCGCGTTCGGTTTCGTACCGCTTGGCGGGACTGATCCGATCACAGACTTCCCTGCTGGTATCACGCCCACTGATGCAACCACCTTGACCGAGAAGACCTCTGTCTTTGGCCGCATTGAGGTTCCGCTGCTCGACGAGCAATTGAACTTCAACCTTGAGGCCCGTTATACCGATGAAGAGATCACGCTGACAGATTCCGGTCTGGGGGCAATATTCACTCGGCCAGATGACTATATCACTGGCCGAGCCAGCGTGGACTATGCAATCTCGGATAACCACCTGGTCTATATTTCAGCGGCGAGAGGCATCAAATCAGGCGGTATCAACGCTTCGACCTTTGCCGGTTTGCTTCCAGAGGAGCGCTTCTTCGGACGCGAATCAAACTGGGCTTACGAGTTTGGTATCAAGAACACCCTGTTCAATGGTGCAGCCACGCTGAACGCGGCGGCTTTCTACATCGATTGGGAAAACTTGCAGATTTCGCGCACGCCAACCGGTGGGCCGATCAATTCAACAACCATCATCGACAATTTGGCAGCAGCAACGTCCAAGGGCATCGAATTTGATGGCGCATGGGAGGTGGTTGACGGGATTACTCTCAACGCTGGCCTGGCCTATATTGATGCGACCTACAAAGAGGGAACGGTCTCAGCGACCATCCTGGCTGGCGGCTCGTTCACAGCGCTGCCATTTGAGAATCCTCAGCTGTGCGATGATGTTGTGTGTAATTCGAATGGTGACATTGGCGGCAATGACCTACAGCGCACCTCCGACCTGCAATGGAACGTTGGCCTTTCAGCGCGCACCGATCTGACCGATAGTCTCGAAGTCTTCGGGCGTTTTGATCTCGCCGGTCAGTCAGACCAGTTCGTGTCTGAAATCAACACCGCTTCAATCGAAGCAAGAACAGTGGCAAATGCAAGAGCCGGTGTTCGCGGTGACAATTGGAGCGCCTCGATTTGGGCGACAAACCTATTTGATGAAGTCTATGTTTCAAACGCTTTCTTCATCGCCAACCGCTTCCAGGTCGAATATGTTCCAACACTTGGCAACCGCCGCCGTGTTGGTGTGACCCTCTCTTTCGATTATTGATCCTAACCTTAAATCCTCATTTGGAGCCCTTTATGAACCGTCGACATTTTGTATCCACTGGAGCAGCAGGCGCTGCGGCAATGATGCTCTCAGCTGGATGCGCGAGCGCCCGTGCATCAGGCGGTGCAGCCAGCGCGGGTACAGCTTCGCTCGATAAGGGCCTCAAAGGGGATTTTTTGGATCTGACGACGCCGCGCGGTAATCGTGATGCGCTTGCCCGGATCATGGGCAATGTCGATATGAAGTCGACGAAGGTCGGGTGGTATTCCGGCATCGTCCAAGGGGTTCGCCCAAACGAGCCAGTGCGTGATTTGATGGGTTTTACCGGCTTTTCTTGCACCAAGCTTCTGCCGTCTTTGGAAGGCAAAGACCCGGGCTATCGCAAAGTGCTGCGCGAAGTCGGTTACTACACCGATTTGAAGACCGGCGAAGTTATGGACACATGGTTCAACCCTTACCTTGAGGAAGAGGTGAAGGTTGTTCATATCGCCAATGACCCGTTCAACTTTGAGCTGACGGATTATGTCCCGCTACCGCCAAGCTATGGCGGCCTCAATGGCGAAGCACCGCCCAAGATTCCGCTGCAGCTGAATTGGGAACGCAAGGGTGATTTTCTCGGCTTGGCGCAAAGGATCAACCTGTTCTACCCAGCTGCGCTGCAACCCTCGAAATGGCCGCGCGAAAGCGGAAGCACATTTAACCGTGTGACCGAGAATTTCCTCTACCAGATGGATTGGAACGCGATGCAGGCCCCCAACGCAACCGTTGTGAAGACCACTGGTTCGTGGAACCGGATCACGCCGTGGTTCCCATGGATGCTAATGGGCCAGAGCGAAGGCCATATCACTTATAATTGCTTTATGGGATCAGGCGACAGTTTGGATTTGGCGGATCAAGTCGCACTTGATTACGCGGAAAAGACGCATCCTAAGTATTTGTCAGCACCCGACGTATGGGAAGAGCCATCCTTGTCATCGCTGGAGTGGTATGCGCGCGAACAAACGCCAGCGCCATTGCCAGCTGATGGAACTATACCGATGGCGACGCCGGCTAAAACGCCGTTCTAAGGCTCTATGTGGTGTTCAGTGGGCACTGGTCAGAGCGGCACTGTCAGCGCAAATGCACTGACTGGCAGAATGCGTTTAATCGGTTAGGGCATTACGATGCCCAGACCCAAACACCTGTGAGCCCTTTTCGTTATTCTAACTCGTCGCCCGAAGTGGTGTTGTCAGACTAAATGTACCTAATTGAAGTTTGGCGCTGTTTGGGTAGGGCAGAGATCATGCCCAGACGCAAGAAACCAGTCAGCCCATTCCGATGTTTTAATTCATCGCCTGAAGTGATCCGTATGGCAGTGATGCT
>JBDWMF010000001.1:0-787009 GCA_039972775.1 Erythrobacter sp. | reverse complement strand
AGCGGCGACGACTGCCACCAACCAAGTGGCGCTTGGCGGCGCAGGTTCCTCTGTCCAAGTGGGCGATATTGACGCCTCTACCGATGCGCAGGTCGGTCCCGTAGATGTTGTCACCGTCGATGCAAACGGAACGCTGGGCCGGCAGCAGGCTGCATCAGCGCAATCGGTCAGCAATGTACGCGTGGCTTTGAACGCAGTTGCGCAAGTGTCTGATGCTCAGTTCAACGCCTTGTCTGTTCGCACCAGCACATTGGAGGGGCGCGTCGATACTCTGTTCGATCTGTCCGATACGGTTGACCGTGATGCAAAGCGCGGCATCGCGTCTATCGCAGCGCAGGCCAATCCGCACTTCCCCAGCGCGGCGGGTAAGACAAGCTATGCCAGCAATGTTGCGACCTATCGCGGCGAAGTTGGCTTCTCAGCCGGTTTAACCCACCGGTTCGAAGGCGACTTTGCGATCACCGCTGGCGTTACATATGCGGGCGGCAATTCCACCAGCGTGCGCGCCGGTATCGCAGGTGAATTTTAGAACACACAAATAGCAATTTCTGAGGCGACCCGGAGGGTGGAATTGAAAGTTCTGCCTTCATCCTAGGCCCCGCTCACCAGCTAGGTGGGCGGGGTTCTTTTCGCAAATGAGCAGGTAATCTTGTTAATCGCCCGCAAATAGATCGTTAGCGGACTGTTTGGTCCTCGTCGCCGAAGCCCAATTTTCCAGCTCTAAATCAGCCCAAGCCGTTCCAGCTTTGCTGCCATTTTACCGGGCAGCACATCGCCCGCATCCTCGCCTTCAGCCAGATCGGCGGGCTTGTCAGCATCCTTCAAATAGCGCCAGCCTTGATGTGCGCGTTTGCGTTTCTGATGCACGCGGACAAGCTCCGGTTTCAGATTGATGTGCCAGCGGCCATCCTCAGTCTCGGTAAAGCCCAGAATTTCAGACCGCGCGACGAGTGAGTGGTTGAGGATCCAGTAAAGCGACCCGCCCTCCATCTCTTTGAAACGCGTGGGGCGATATTTGGTGGTCAGCGCAATCGATGCACGCTCAAAATACCAACCGGCTAGATCCTCCCACGACTTTGCGCCGAAAGCGATCTTGGTCATGTGGAGCGGCGCTCCATTTGGATCGGGCGCAGCGGGCTTCTTGCGGCGTTTGCGTCTTTTCTTGGGAGCAGGCTCTTCCATCGGATCAGCCAACCAATCCGGACAGCACGGCTAGGCCAAGGAAGGCGAAAAAGCCCATGCTGTCAGTAATCATTGTCACGAATACAGACGACGCGACCGCGGGGTCTTGATCCAGCCGTTCGAATATCACTGGCACCAGCACGCCAGCTAGGCCCGCCACGATGATATTGATGACCATGGCGGCGGCAATCACCGCGCCCATCATCGGTTCAAATATAAGCCCCGTTGCTATGCCGATCAGCACTGCAATCGTCGCCCCATTGAGGATAGCGACGCGCAGTTCGCGCCACACAATCCGCCAAGTGTTTGCCCGCGTTAGCTGATTGGTGGCAATCGCGCGCACGGCCACTGCCATCGTCTGCGTGCCGGCATTCCCGCCAATGCTGGCGACAATCGGCATCAGTATGGCAAGCGCGACCAGCTGCTCAATTGCTGCTCCGAATGCTGCGATGATCAGCGATGCGACCACAGCTGTACCAAGATTGGCGACCAGCCAGCGCACGCGGGAAGAGTAGGCTTCTCGAATAGGTTCGTTAATATCGCCATCGCCAGCACCCGACAAAAGCAGCGCATCCTCGCCCGCCTCTTCGGAGATGATATGGACGACATCATCCACGGTCATTTGGCCCACGAGCCTGCCTGCATCATCCACCACAGCGGCGGAGATAAGGTCGTATTTCTCAAACATTAGCGCCAGTTCTTCCTGATCCATCGAAACAGGGATCAGCGTCTGGTCGCGCTTCATTACATCGGTTAGCGCAATGTGGCGCGGCGTGCGCAATATCCATGAAAGCTCGCAAGTTCCGACCGGATGGTGGCGTTCATCCACCACGAAAACTTCCCAGAAATCCTCGGCATATTCGCCGCCAGCCTCGCCCTCATCACGCAAAAAGTCGATCAGCTGACCCACGGTTACATGGCTGGGCACCGCAACGAAATTGCGGTTCATCAGGCGTCCGGCTGTCTCCTCTGGATAGGAAAGCGCGGTTTCAATCGCAGCGCGATCTTCCGCCTCAACCTCAGCCAAAATGGCTTGCTGATCGCTCTCGTCCAAATCCTCGATCAGCTGAACCGCATCGTCGGTTTCCAGCTGCTCAACAATTGTGGCGACTGCCTCTGGCTCCAGCGCCTCCATCATATCTTCGCGTACGAAGTCGTTCAGCTCTGCAACAACGTCAGAGCTCATCAAATCGGTGATCGCCGCAGTCAGTGCGGCGCGCTCATCACGGTCAAACAGCTCGAGCAAATCGGCAATGTCAGCCGGGTGAAGCGGTTCGACAAGGTCGTACACCGCCGATGGTTCGCGCGCCTCCAGCGCTTCGCGTACGCTTTTGACGTAGCGCGGTTTCAGCCGGTTTTCCTCGTCATGGCGTTCATCATCGATCCGGTCATCAGGGCGCGCATCATCGCTCGCTTCTGCAAGCGCAACGTCGTCTTTGATGTCGGACAGATCGGCCATGGGCAAAGGGTCTAAGCGGGAAGACGCGAAAAGCAAGCGCGCGAGTTGCCATGAGGCGTGACTTATCCCGACAAGCCTCTATATGGGGCGTCAAATTCCCAATGGAGACTGACAAATGGCCGATACACTGACTTTCACACTCGAATCTGGCGACGTTGTGATTAAGCTGCGTCCTGATTTGGCACCCGGCCATGTTGCGCGCATTAGCGAGCTGGCAGCGGACGGTTTTTACGATGGCGTGGTGTTCCACCGCGTGATCCCCGGTTTCATGGCGCAAGGCGGCGACCCAACCGGCACTGGCATGGGCGGCAGCGAAAAGCCTGACCTCAAAGCTGAGTTCAACGCAGAACCGCACACACGCGGCACATGCTCAATGGCGCGCAGCCAAATGCCTGACAGCGCAAACAGCCAGTTCTTCATCTGCTTCGATGATGCAGAGTTCCTGGACGGACAATACACCGTTTGGGGCCAAGTTGAGAGCGGCATGGAATTGGTTGACGGTCTCGCTGTTGGCGAACCACCTGCCGCACCAAGCAAAATCGTCAAAGCGACTGTCGCTTAGTCTGCGCCACGCCCTCTGAGCGTCCTTTATGAAACCAACGCCTCCCCCCAAGACCTATAGGGTCAAAAGCTTCGGCTGCCAGATGAACGTCTATGATGGCGAGCGCATGGCTGAAATGCTGGGCGAAAAGGGTATAACCGAGGCGCCAGAGGGTGAGGATGCCGATCTGGTCGTCCTCAACACCTGCCACATTCGCGAGAAAGCGGCGGAGAAAATCTACTCCGATATTGGCCGCCTGACCAAAGGCAAAACGCAGAAAAAAGCACCGATGATCGCGGTTGCTGGCTGCGTGGCGCAGGCAGAGGGCGAAGAGATTATGGCGCGTGCGCCCGCCGTTTCCATGGTCGTCGGCCCGCAAGCCTATCACCGGCTTCCTGATATGCTGGACAAAGCGGTGAAGGGCGAGCGTTCCACCGACACCGACATGCCAGCGATTGCGAAGTTTGGCGCTTTACCCAAACGCCGCAAGGCTCCTCCATCAGCGTTTCTAACCATTGCTGAGGGGTGCGACAAATTCTGCACCTATTGCGTGGTGCCCTATACGCGCGGTGCGGAAATTTCCCGCCCCTTTGCCGATCTGATGACAGAGGCACGGCGGCTGATTGATGGCGGGGCGAAAGAGATAACTCTGCTGGGTCAGAATGTGTCCGCATGGTCTGGCGAAGATGAAGTTGGCGCGAAAATCGGTCTTGCTGGGCTGATCCGCGCTTTGGCAAAAGTCGATGGCTTGGCGCGCATTCGCTACACCACATCGCATCCTGCCGATATGGATGATGCGCTGATCGCGGCGCACGGTGAAGTCGATAAGCTGATGCCTTACCTCCATTTGCCAGTGCAGGCTGGCAGTGACCGCGTGCTGAAAGCGATGAACCGCAGCCATACAGCGGAAAGCTATTTGCGCCTGCTTGAACGCTTCCGCGCCGCGCGCCCCGATTTGGCGCTGTCAGGCGATTTTATCGTTGGCTTCCCCGGCGAAACCGATGCCGAATTTGAAGAGACTTTGGCGATTGTAGATGAGGTGCGTTACGCGCAGGCCTATAGCTTCAAATATTCGCCGCGCCCCGGCACGCCCGCCGCGACAATGGACGAACAAGTGCCAGTCGAGGTTATGGATGAACGCCTCGCCCGCTTGCAAGCATTGCTCGGCCAACATCAGCTTGAATTCAATCAGGCTAGCATTGGCAAGACTTGCGAAGTGCTGGTCGACCGCAAGGGTAAGCATGAAGGGCAGTGGCTGGGCAAATCGCCTTGGCTGCAATCCGTATGGTTCGAGGGAGACGCCGATATGGGCGATCTCGTCAGCCTTGATATCGTCGATGGGCGGCCGAGTTCCTTGCAAGGTGTGCTGACAGCAGGGTAAACTCTTCATAGCGCGCGAATCATCCGCGTATTGAAAGGCATTACTCGACTTTTATGGCGAAAAAATCCGTCACCAAACCAGCTCAAGACACCCCAGCATTTTTGCAGCATTCAGCGACTCGAAGAGCTCAAGCCGAGTTGAGCTTTGACAATCAATCTTTGCTGGTCCCGCTTTTCGGACAATATGATGCGAATTTGGTGCAGGTGGAAAACCGCCTGAACGTCACGATCCATGCGCGCGGTGATAAGGTCATGATCGAAGGGCCAGCCGATAGCGTGGCCCGCGCCGGCGAGGTTTTGCAGACCATGTATGACCGGCTAGCCAAGGGGCAGGAGCTGGATCAGGGCGCAATTGAAGCGATGATTGCCATGTCCAATGAACCAACGCTGGAAGGGATCGTTTCTGGCGCCAAAGAAGGTGAAGGCGGCGCGCCGCCGATTATGATCCGCACGCGGCGCAAAACCATCGTGCCGCGCAGTGCTAACCAGATACCCTACATGCAGCAGCTTGCGCGTGATGATCTGATCTTTGCTCTTGGCCCCGCTGGCACGGGCAAGACGTATTTGGCAGTCGCACAGGCGGTCAGTCAGCTGGTTTCCGGCAGTGTGCAGCGGCTGATCCTATCACGTCCAGCGGTGGAAGCGGGCGAGAAATTGGGCTTTCTTCCCGGCGATATGAAGGAGAAAGTCGACCCCTATCTGCGCCCCATTTACGATGCTTTGTATGATTGCATGCCGCCCGAACAAGTGGAGCGGCGCATTGCATCGGGAGAGATCGAAATCGCCCCTATTGCGTTCATGCGCGGGCGCACCTTGGCTGATGCTTTTGTAATCTTGGACGAGGCGCAAAATACGACGCGCGAGCAGATGAAAATGTTCCTCACCCGCTTTGGCCAGAACAGCCGGATGGTGATTTGCGGTGATCCGCGGCAAGTCGATATTCCGGGGGGTGACCGGATGTCGGGCCTCGCTGATGCAGTTGATCGGGTTGAGGGGCTTGAGGGTATTGCCGTTACACGCTTTAACGCTGGCGATGTTGTGCGCCATCCAATTGTTGGCCGCATTGTGCAGGCGTATGAAGGGCCGGATGCCTAGTTTTGGACTTGGATGTTTCCATTGAAGACTGGGCTTCTGGCAAGTGGAATGACCTCGTCACCAGCGCTGCTGAGGCCGCAGCTAGCGTAGTCAGCGAGCTGGCAAATCCGCGCCTTCAAGTCAGTTTTCTCTTCACTTCAGATGAAGAAGTCCACGCTCTCAACAAACAATGGCGTGATCGGGACAAGCCGACCAATGTGCTGAGCTTTCCGATGTTGACCCGCGAAGACCTGCTCGATCTAGCGCCCGATGGCCCGCCTGTAATGTTGGGCGATATTGCGCTCGCCTTTGAGACTTGCGCCGGTGAAGCGGCCGATAAAGGCATCACTATCGAGCATCATGCAAGTCACCTCATCATCCACGGCCTGCTACATCTGGCGGGCTATGATCACGTAAATTCTGATGCAGAAGCGGATAAAATGGAACGCTTAGAGATTGCGGCGCTTGCAATTATCGGTATCGCGGACCCATATACAGATCGCGACATCCCTCAGGCTTAGATAGGAGCGCCCAAAAGGGCCCCAAGACATAGATGCCCGACAGTACCAAATCCGGCGATCCCCAATCGGGAGACGCAGACAGTAGCGGCGGAATATTCGCTGCAATCAAGAAATTCCTGCGCCTAGATGGCGGCGATCGTTCCCTGCGTGAGCAGTTGGAAGAGGCGATTGACGAGCATGAGGATGAGCAGGAGGGCACTCCCGAAACCGCCGAAGCGGACGGCGATTTGTCGCCTGCCGAACGGCAAATGCTGCGCAATTTGCTTCATTTCAGCGAGCATGATGCCGACGATGTTGCCGTGCCGCGCAAAGAAATTATCGCCATGCCAGCCAGCGCAACTTGGGAAGAATTGGTCGCTGCCTTTAGCGAAGATGGCCATTCGCGTCTGCCCGTTTACCGCGAAACATTGGATGATGTGATCGGCATGATCCATATTAAAGACGTGTTCCCGTTCCTTGCTAATGGAACGGAGCCGCCGCGTGATTGGACCACGCTGATGCGTCAGCCGCTTTACGTGCCGCAGGTTCGCGGGGCATTGGATGTGCTGGCTGATATGCGCGCGCGCCGAGTCCACCTTGCCATCGTTTTGGATGAATTTTCCGGCACAGACGGCATCATCACAATTGAAGATCTGGTCGAGGAAATCGTCGGTGAGATCGAAGATGAGCATGATGAAACACCAGAAGCTCTCATCGTTCCCATTGGTGATGGCATGTGGGACTGTGATGCCCGCGCAGAATTAGAAGATATCGCTGAAAGCGTCGATCCGCGCCTTGCCGAAGTAGAGGAGGCTGTCGACACGCTGGGCGGGCTGGCATTTGTTTTAGCAGAGCAAGTGCCCGCTGTCGGTAGCATGGTTTCGCACCCCAGCGGCTGGCGAATGGAGGTGCTTTCAGGCGATGATACGCATGTAAAACGCCTGCGTCTGCACCGGCCCGAAGAGGCAGAAGAGTAACCCTCACAAATATTTTACAAGCTTGCTTCAATTTTTTGCATCTTTTGCGCTGAATGCACGTATTTAGGGTCGAAAGAGAGACGACCATGCCTGCAAGACGCCTTCCTCCCCTTCGCGCATTAGAAGCGTTCATGCGTACAGTCCGGCTGGGCAGCGCCCGCGCGGCTGCCGAAGAAATCGGCCTTAGCCCGTCAGCATTGTCGCGCCGGATCACGAATTTGGAAGAGTTTGTGGGCAAGAAACTGTTCACCCGCGCGCGCCAATCGATGCAGCTGACAGATGATGGTCAAGCGTTTTACGATGCGGTCAATCCGCATTTGGAATCGCTCGCCCGCGCTGTTGAAAGCCAGTCGGAAAACATCTCAGTATTGCGCCTGCACTTGGGTGTGCTGCCATTGTTTGGCAGCCAGCGTCTGTTCCCACGGCTGGGCGAATTGCGCAAACGCCATCCGTTGCTGCATATCGACATTGATACCGGACCCCATTTGGAGGACCGCGTCGGCGATACTTTGGATGCGGCGATTATTCTATCGCAGGGACCGGAAACCGGCCTTCATGCAGTGCGGCTCGATCACAATATGGTCCACGCGATTTGCAGCAATGATCTGGCGGAAAAAATTGGCCCGTCGGCCGATCGTGAGGCGTTGGAAAAGCAAACTTTCCTTATTCACAACGAACTGCCCGCCAGTTTCGAAGCGTGGAAACGTGCGATTGATATGGAGGATATGGATCCCTCTGCGATCGATCACTACGATTCAGGGCAATTGATGCTGGAAGCCGCGGCGCAAGGCCTAGGCATTGCGATCATGCATGATGACCATTTGCGGCGTGCAGCCGATAACCGCCTGACCGATCTGTATGGTTTGGAAGTTGAAAGCCCATACAGCTATTGGTTTGTGTGTAAGCCGACCGCGCTTGAACAGCGCCCCGTGCGCCTTTTCCATGATTGGTTGGTGGGTGCGGGGCTGTAATTGCCGTTTAGGGTATTAGCCCTTCGTCCTCAGCGCGCGTTTTGGCTTCATCCGGCGCATTGTATCTTACCGGCAAAGCATCATGCGCAAAATGGCGCAATGGCTTGTTGAGCGTATGCAGCAGAGCTTCTTCGATTTGTTTGCGGGCCTGTGCAGCGATGGCTTTGCGCCCTGCATAATCAGCAGGCGAAAACGGTTCTAAAAAATGCAGGCGGAGTGGAAACGTGCCCTTGCGGCTCATCAAACGCTTGCCATTATTGACGCCGGTTTCATTGCCGATCCAGCCGAGCCATTCGGCGATTTCGCCATAATCGAGCAGCACTGGCTGAACCAGAACGCCGGGCGGGGGCGGCTCCAACACGCGCAGCATGCTGGTTTTAAACGGCAATAGTGATTGCCCATCGGTTGTTGTGCCTTCTGGGAAGACAGTGACAGACCAATTGTCGCTTAACGCTTCGCGCAATTGGTTGATTTGTTCCGCTACGCCAGCGCGGTTTTCGCGTTTAACAAAAACGGTGCGGTTGATCTTTGCCAGCCATCCGACAAGCGGGGCATCAGCCAGTTCGGCTTTAGAGACAAAAGCGGTGCCGCTCGCACCCGCAAGCGCCAAAATATCGATCCAAGAAATGTGATTGGCGATGAAGAATACGTCGCGGCGCAATGGGACGCCAACGCGCTCTACTTTCGCGCCAACAACCCGTGCGGCAAAGCGCAAAAACCACATGGGAAAGGGGGAGCCGTAAACGAATATGCGGTAGATATAGTGCAGCGGCACCATGACGATGATTGCTGCTAGGATGAGTTTTGCGCGAATGATGAGGCGCAGCCAGCCTATGGCCGAAACCGGAGTATCCTCGCCGCGAGCCGCCGCAGCCCGAAGGTCTTGCTCAGTCGTCACGCGACAGGCGGACCCCGTATAATTCCATTCGGTGGTCAACCAGCCGGTATCCCAGTTTCTCAGCGATGATTTTCTGCAAGGCTTCGAGTTCTGGATCGACAAATTCAACCACTTTGCCGGTTTCTACGTCGATAAGGTGGTCGTGATGCGCCTCTGGCGCGGCTTCATAACGCGCGCGGCCATCGCCAAAATCATGCCGGTCAAGAATGCCTGCTTCTTCAAACAGACGAACGGTGCGATAAACAGTAGCGATAGAGATTTTCGGATCAATCGCAGAGGAGCGCTGGTGAAGCAGCTCAACATCGGGATGATCTTCGCTTTCCGAAAGGACACGAGCGATCACGCGCCGCTGTTCGGTGATGCGCAATCCTTTGTCGGCGCACAATTGTTCAAGATCGATTTTCTGCTGCAATTCGCACTCCAAACGCAAGAAAGCTCCACCCCTCTATAAGGGCAGAGCTTTCTTCTCAAGCGGCTAGCGCTTATTTATGCAGCCTTTTTGCGGCGGCCTCGCTTTTGGCCAGGCTTACGGCCGAGGCCGATTTTCTTCGCCAGATCGCGGCGTGTTTCAGCATAGTTGGGGGCAACCAGCGGATAATCCGCAGGCAATTCCCAACGCGCCTTATACTCTTCAGGTGACATTTGGTGTTCAGTTGAAAGGTGCCGTTTCAGCATCTTCATCTTCTTACCGCAGTCGAGGCAGACGACATGATCAGGCTTTACCGAAGCGCGCACTGACACGGCGGGATCTGGGCGAGCAGCCGCTGCGCCTTGACCTTCGCCCAGGCCTGACAAAGCAGTGTAAACATTGCTGATCAGCGATGGCACGTCACCAACAGCGACATCGTTATTGCTTACGTGAGCGGCGACAATGTCGGACGTTAATGTAATCAACGTCTCTTTCATTTCGAGTTCGATCTCTTCCATTAGAGTTCCTCTTGAATTGTATTCGGGTTTTCCCGAAGCAAAGCCCATGCGCCGATCGGTCACTTTTTGCAACTTATTGGATGTGAATTTTGCTAAAAGAAACAACCAGCTTGGTTTAAACCGTCAGTCCAAACGTGATTGCATCCATGCGTTGACCATTCGAAAGCCGGTAATATTTCGGCCTTTTTCCAATGGGTTCGAAGCCTAAACGCCGATACAAATGCTCTGCTGGATTGTTTGCGCGCATTTCAAGAAACAGGCGTGTTACATCGCGTGCACGTGCATTTTCTACAAGCTCGAGGATCAATTTGCGGCCTAGACCCGATTCGCGGAATTCGGGCTTTACTCCGATCAGAAGTAATTCTTCTTCGCCCGGAGCATGGCGCGAGATACAAAAGCCAGCGGGTTTTTCTTGCACGGCTTCAACAATCTGGCCGTTTTCGCTGATCAGAATGGCAAAAGTGCTGGGCATGACCAGCGCATCACTCACCTGGCGGGCATTCCAAGCCTCTCCCCATGTCGGATCGAAAGCGGCCTCCATCACCTCCATTATGGATGCGACAATATCATTCATTTTTTTTAGCCGGCAGGGTAGCATCGGGCGCGCGGCCATACAGCGGGGTGAGGTCGTCGGTGATCAGTTGCGCTGGAATTAAAGGCGTATGGCGCGCATCGGGCAGGATATTATGCGGTGTCAGTGCTGAGCCTGCGCAGCGTTCATCAGCGCGATTGCCCGCTACAATCGGATGCGCTGAACGCGCCATCGCGGCCTCAACCGCCACAGCGGCTAATTCCCCTTCGGGCAGTCCATCTGCGCCAAAGTCCTGCACGAACCATTCGCCATGCCCGCCATTCATGCAACTTGTGACCGGACTATCCGGATGAGCGGACCGCGCAGTCGCGGCAACCAATGCCAAAGTCGGATAGCCAAGAACTTCTGCTTCCCAAGCAAATCCCAATGCGCGCGCGGCGGCGATACCGATCCGCACGCCGGTAAAGCTACCGGGGCCGAGCGATACAAGGATGCGTTCTGCTTTGCCCTTATCCGGCAATTCAGCGATGAATGGGATCAGCCTTTCGGCATGACCGCGGCCCAATTCCTGATGCGTATTAGCGATCAGCGCACCATCTTCAAAAAGGGCAATTGAGCAGGCCTCGCTCGTGCATTCTATTGCGAGTTGGCGCATGACTGATTTCGCTCCCTCGACGCGCGCTAATGCTTAGGCCGCGCGCACTTCTTCGACTTCGGGAACGTAATGTTTCAGCAGGCCTTCGATGCCGTGCTTTAGTGTCGCAGTGGAGGATGGACAGCCTGAACACGCCCCTTGAAGGGTGAGATAAACCACGCCGTCCTTAAATCCGCGATAGGCGATATCACCGCCATCGCCGGCCACCGCTGGGCGCACGCGCGTTTCCAGCAATTCGTTGATCTGGGTTACGATTTCGGCATTGGCTGGATCTTCTTCAAAAATCAGCTCTTCTTCTGCGGGAACGCTGAAGCCGGCGGCGGATGCTTCGTTAAACAAAGGCGCTTCTGAGACGAAATGGTCGAGCAGGATCGCAACCACTTGCGGTTTTAAATCCGCCCAATTGACGCCCGGTGCTGCGGTGACAGAGACGAAATCGCCGCCAAAGAACACATTTACAACTTCGCCCGTATCGTAAATCGCTTGCGCTAGCGGGCTGGCCTCGGCCGCCTCTGGCGTAGGAAATTCGCGGGTTCCAGCGGTCATAACCTGCCGCCCGGGCAAGAATTTTAGGCTGGATGGGTTCGGTGTGGTTTCTGTCTCGATAAACATGGGTTCTATGTAGGGGCGATTGCAGGGCGCGACAAGCAGAAGCCGCATCATTCACTATCCCTTCACACAATGCCGCCCTATAGTGCCGGTATGAAGACGCTTTTCCGCGCCGCTGGCGCCCTTTCGCTGATTGCCCTGCCGCTGATTTCTTTTGCGCCGCTTGCCGCGCAAGATACAGCCGCAACTCCTGAAGCTGAGCCGCCCGCCAGTGTGCAATCGGGCAAGACAACTCCGTGGATATATGAAGGCAGCGATGTCCCGCAGGATAAGGATTGGACCTTTGGCGAAATGGACAATGGTCTGCGCTATGCCGTGCGCAAGAACCGCGTGCCGCCCGGACAGCTTTCGATCCGCATCCGTATTGATGCAGGCTCTTTGCATGAAGAAGATGCAGAGCGCGGCTTTGCGCATTTGCTCGAACATCTAAGTTTCCGCGAAAGCAAATATCTTGGTCAAGCAGAAGCGATCCCGACTTGGCAGCGGTTGGGCGCGAGTTTTGGCAGCGACACCAATGCGGAGACTAGCCCGACGCATACAGTCTATAAGCTTGATTTGCCGGGCGCGACTAAGGCGGAGATGGAGGAGAGCTTTAAACTGCTTTCCGGCATGATCCGCGAACCGATTTTGAGCCAAGCAAACTTGGATGCTGAAATTCCCATTGTGCTCGCTGAAAAGCGGGAACGCGGCGGGGCTGGCCAGCGCGTATCAGAGGGCACGCGGGCGGTATTGTTCGCAGGACAGCGGCTTGCCAATCGCTCACCCATCGGCACAGAAGCGACCCTGATCGGAGCAAAAGCTCCCGCGATGCAGGCTTTTCATGACAGATGGTACCGGCCTGAAAACACGGTAATCTCTATTGCCGGTGATGCGGACCCAATTTTTCTAGCGAACCTGATTGAGCAATGGTTTGCCGATTGGAAAGGGAAAGGCGCGCGCACGCCTGCACCTGATTTTGGTGATCCGAAAGCGCCCGCTGGCGCTGATCCTGCCAATCCCATCGGCGATCTGAAAGTCATGGTTGAGCCTGATCTGCCGCGCAGCTTGACCTATGGCGTTATGCGACCTTGGCGTCCGGTCAATGATACGATTGTCTATAATGAAGGTCTGCTGACAGATGCGGTTGCGCAATCGATCATCAACCGCCGGTTGGAATCGCGTGCCCGTGGCGGTGGCAGCTTCCTTTATGCGCAGGTGAGCCAAGATGATGTGTCGCGCAGCACGGATGCAACCTTCGTCAGCTTCGCGCCTTTGTCAGCCGATTGGAAAGTCGCGCTTGCCGATGTGCGCGGGGTGATTGCCGATGCGCTCGCCAATCCGCCGACACAGGAAGAGATTGACCGCGAAGTCGCCGAATTCGACAGTATTTTCCAAAGCGAATATGAACAGCGCACCGTTCTGGCTGGGTCGAAACTTGCCGATCAGATTATCAATGCGGTCGATATTCGCGAAACAGTGGCTGCGCCCGAAACTGTCCTGAACGTGTTCCGCGATATGAAACCGCGACTGACACCGGCAGAGGTTCTTGCCCATACGCGAGCTCTGTTCAAAGGCGACGTATTGCGCGCCGTTTACGTCACACCGGAAACAGGTTCTGCTGATATCGCAGGTCTTCGCAGCGCCTTTACCGCGCCGGTTAAAGCTGACCCAAGCGCGCGATTGGCGAATAAGACGATCCGGTTCGAAGATTTACCCGCCATCGGCAAGGCTGGCACTGTGGTAAAAGAAGGGCCGCTGGGCGTTGCCCGCGTTGACGAGATTGAGCGTGTGGATTTCTCAAACGGCACCCGCGCGATCCTGTGGTCAAACGATGCAGAGCCGGGCCGTGTTGCAGTTAAAGTGCGCTTTGGCGCTGGCTATCGCGCATTTGATGCAGCGGATGCTCCCTACGTTGGGCTTGGCAATATGGCTTTGGTCGGATCGGGACTGGGCGAGATTGATCAAGAAGGGCTTGACCGGCTTTCAACGGGCCGCAAGCTGGGCTTTGATTTCAGGATCAGCGATGCGGTTTTCGAATTTTCCGCCCAAACACGGCGCGAAGACTTGGCCGATCAGCTGTATCTCTTCGCCGCAAAACTCGGCATGCCGCGCTGGGATAAAAACCCCGTTCTGCGTGCTAAGGCTGCAGCTGAGCTGGCCTATGATACATTCTCAACCAGCCCCAACGGCGTGATAAACCGCGATCTGGAATATTTGATTTCGAACAAAGACCCGCGCTTTGCCACGCCTGACCGCGAAATGCTGGCCGGTGTAACGCCAGAAGGTTTCCGTGAAGTGTGGGAGCCACTTCTATCGCAAGGTCCGGTAGAGGTTCTGATCTTTGGTGAATTTGACCGCGATGCGACTGTCGCAAAACTGGCCGAGACTTTTGGCGCTTTGCCTGCGCGCACGCCAATCTCTGCCGAAGTTGCCGCCCGGGTACCCACTTTCCCGGCTGTCAGCGAAGATGCGACTGTGGTGAAGCACCGCGGCGATGCCAATCAAGCGGCTGCTGTTATCGCGTGGCCAACCAAAGGCGGTGTGGCGAGCCTGCGCGAATCGCGTCAGCTGGAGATCCTGACCAAGGTTTTCTCCAACCGGTTGATGGATGCGATGCGCGAACGTGCCGGTGCCAGCTATGCGCCGCAGGTAATCTCGCGCTGGCCAGTTGATTTGGATGCGGGCGGCAAGATTATGGGCTTTGCGCAATTGAAGCCGGCCGATGTGCCTGTCTTCTTTGCCGAGGCGGATAAGATTGCAGCCGACCTTTCAGCGGCTCCGCCAACGACGGATGAGTTAGCGCGTGTAACTGAGCCATTGCGCCAACAGATCAGCCGCGCGCTGACAGGCAACGGCTTCTGGCTGTACCATTTGCAGGGATCGACGACTGATCCGCGCCGTGTGGGATTGCTGCGCAGCCTGCTTGTCGATTATTCAAACACCACGCCGGAAATCATGACCTTGCTAGCCAACCGCTATCTCGCCGCGCGCCCCGCTTGGCGGCTGGCAATCATTCCGGAAGGGCAAGAGCTGGCAACGGCCATTCCAGCTGCTCCTGCGCCGGTGACGGGCGACGCGCCAGTGGTCATCGGGCGCTAAAAGGTAAAGGCTTGGGTGGCTGCGGCGAAGTTTTTGTGTTTCGCATGTGCGAAGAGCTTTGCTATTGATGCGTGAAGCACGTAACCGCGCAAAGCTACACAGCGAATAGAGATAGACACGAAGCATGGTACAAAATTGGAAACCGGACGGTTGGAAAGCTTTTGAAGCGCGCCACTTGCCGCATTATGAAGATGCGAGCGAATTGGCTGAGGCTGAAGCGACGCTGGCTGCCTATCCTCCGCTGGTTTTTGCTGGCGAAGCACGCGCGCTGAAAGCCGATCTGGCAGAAGTTGCTGCGGGCCGTGCATTCCTACTGCAAGGCGGTGATTGCGCTGAAAGTTTTGCCGAATTTCATCCGAATAATATCCGCGATACATTCCGGGTTATCTTGCAGATGGCGGTCGTTATGACCTTTGCCAGCAAGCATCCGGTGATCAAAGTGGGCCGGATGGCAGGGCAATTTGCCAAACCGCGTTCTTCGCCAACGGAGACAAAAGGCGATGTGACCCTGCCAAGCTATCTTGGCGACAATATCAATGGCATCGAATTTGATCCCGTTCAGCGCCGCAATGATCCGCAGCGCATGGTGCGCGCCTATTCTCAAGCCGCAGCGACGCTTAACCTGCTGCGTGCTTTTGCTGGCGGTGGTTACGCAAACCTTCGCCAAGTGCATCAATGGACGCTTGATTTTATGGGCCGCACGCCGTGGTCTGAAAAGTTTGCGGCTACCGCAGACAAAATCGGCGAAGCGCTTGATTTCATGGAAGCATGCGGGGTTGATCCCGCTACCGTTCCGCAATTGCAGGGAACCAGTTTCTATACCTCGCACGAGGCTTTGTTGCTGCCATATGAGCAAGCGCTCACCCGCCAAGATTCGCTGACAGGCGATTGGTATGCGACCAGCGCCCATATGGTTTGGATCGGTGACCGCACCCGCTTCCCTGGCAGCGCGCATGTGGAATTTGCGCGCGGCATTGGCAATCCATTGGGCATGAAATGCGGCCCTTCGCTGGAGCCTGACGCTCTGATCCGTCTGCTGGATGAATTGAACCCTGCACGCGAAGCTGGCCGGATGACTCTGATTAGCCGGTTCGGCCATGATAAGGTTGAAGACGGGCTTCCCAAACTTGTCCGCGCGGTTGAACGCGAAGGGCATGAAGTTGTATGGAGCTGCGACCCGATGCACGGCAATGTGATCAAATCGGAAAGCGGATTTAAAACGCGTCCCTTTGAACGCATCTTGCGCGAAGCACGCGGTTTCTTTGATGTGCACCGCGCAGAAGGCACGCATCCCGGCGGCGTTCACATCGAAATGACCGGCCAAGATGTAACCGAATGCACAGGCGGGGCGGTTGAGATTACCGACGAAGCATTGGGCGACCGCTACCGCACGCATTGCGATCCGCGCATCAATGCCGAGCAATCGTTGGAATTGGCATTTTCGCTCGCTGAAATGCTCAACACAGAAGTGACCACGCGCCAAGCGAATGCAGCCTAGTGAAAAAGCGTCTTTAAGCAGCAATGATTTAGCTGCGAGTTTTGCTGCAACACGCCAGCTGACAGAAGACTTGGCCGCACCATTGAGCGATGCCGATGCGACGCTGCAATCGATGGAAGATGCCTCGCCAACCAAGTGGCATCTGGCGCATGTGACATGGTTTTGGGAGACGTTTTTACTGCGCGACCATTTGCGCGGCTATGAACGTTTCAATGCGGATTATCCGTTCCTGTTCAATTCCTATTACGAGGCTGAAGGTGAGCGGATCGGGCGTTTCGCCCGGGGCATGTTGTCGCGCCCTTCGCTGGATGAAATCTTGGAATGGCGCAGCGCTGTGGATGCTGCGATGGCGGATTTGCTGGATGATCCGAAGCACGTCGATCTCATCCAATTGGGCATCGCGCATGAGCAGCAACATCAAGAATTGCTGCTAACCGATATTAAGCACGCGCTTTTCCAAAATCCGCTGGGTCCAGCGATGTTTGAAGGTTCTCCGGAAAAGGCCAATGCACCGGAAAAAGACTGGCATGAACATCCCGGCGGTATCGCTCAAATCGGGCACGCAGGAAATGGCTTTGCTTTCGATAATGAAGGGCCGCGCCACCGCGCTTTGCTTGAACCGTTTGCGCTTGCCAAGTCGCTTGTGACAAACGCCGAATGGGCCGAATTTATCGCCGATGGCGGCTATCAAAACGCAGCTTTATGGCTGTCGGATGGCTGGGCTTGGCTCAACGAAAATCAGGTCTCGGCGCCGCTTTATTGGCGCGAGCGTGATGAGAAAGGCGAGCACTTCACCCATCAAGGTTGGCAGAACCGCGATCCAAACGCGCCCGTAACCCATATCTCTTATTTTGAAGCCGATGCCTTTGCATCATGGGCAGGGCAGAATGAACAAGGGGTGCGATTACCAACTGAGTTCGAATGGGAAGCCATTGGGCAGGGCCAAGACGCCGGTGCCGGCAATCAAGTGGACGCATCTTCTGCTCCGCTACCAAAAGGCTCAAGCAGCCTATTCGGCGATTGCTGGCAGTTCACCCGCTCCGCCTATCTGCCATACCCGCGTTTCAAACCAGCATCCGGCGCAGTGGGCGAATATAATGGCAAATTTATGAGCGGTCAGTTCGTTTTAAAAGGCGCCAGCTGCGCCACAGCACGCGGCCATTCGCGTGCCAGCTACCGCAATTTCTTCTACCCCCATCAGCGCTGGCAATTCACTGGATTGCGCCTCGCCAAGGATATCTGAGATGACTACGAATAAGGGGCTGTCTATCGTCAATCTGGACGAAGAAGGCGTCGATCTGGCGTTTCGCGCCGATGTTTTGGCCGGTCTTTCGCAAGAGCCCAAGGCTCTGCCCGCACGCTGGCTGTATGATGATGCAGGGTCGCAGCTTTTCGAAGATATCACGCAGATCCCAGAATATTATCCGACGCGGGCTGAAACGCAGATATTGAAAGACCGTGGGGCCGAGTTTGCAAGCATGATCGGTGCGGGGCGCGCCGTGGTCGAGTTTGGCTCTGGCAGCTCGGTGAAAACGCCTTTGCTATTGGAAGCGATTGAGCCAGCCGCTTACGTTCCGCTGGATATTGCAGGCGACTTTTTGCGCGCTGCGGCGGGGGAACTTTCTGCGAAGTTTCCGGGCCTGCCCGTGCATCCGGTTGAGGCGGATTTTATGCGCACTGTCGCACTTCCCGATGCGGTGGCTGACATGCCAAAGCTGGGCTTTTTCTCAGGCTCCACCATCGGCAATATGGTCGCGCGCACGGCGGTCGATCTGCTGCGCACTATGCGGGAGACATTAGGCGAAGGCTCAAAGCTGCTGATCGGCATGGATTTAATCAAAGATGAGGATGTGCTGGTCGCCGCCTATGATGATGCTGGCGGAGTGACGGCGGAGTTTAATTACAATCTGGCGCGCCGGATCAACCGCGAACTGGACGGCGATATTCCGGTCGAAAGCCTTGAGCATGTCGCGGTCTGGAACGATGATATGGCGCGGATTGAGATGCATTTGCGCGCGAAGGCAGCGATTAACTTCCATGTGGCAGGTGAGGCATTCTCGATGAAAGAGGGCGAGACGATCCACACAGAAAACAGCCACAAATTCACGCGCCGCACGGCCAACACTTTGCTGCTTGCGGGCGGATGGACGCCGGTAGAGCGCTGGCTCGATGAAAAAGAGCGCTTCTCCGTTGTGCTGGCTGAGGCAACTATCGCGCGCTCTGCTCCGTAGCTTGAATCATGAGCAATCCAGCAAACACAATCGCGATTATTGGCGGCGGCATGGCGGGGCTTTCCTGCGCTGCAGCTCTTGCCAAAGCAGGGCATTCACCCGTTATCTTTGACAAGGGGCGCGGGCCGGGTGGACGCATGGCAGCTCGTCGCGCAGAGGTCGCGGGCGAAACCGTCAGCTTTGACCATGGTGCGCAGTTTTTCACCGCAGACACTCCTGAATTCGCCGAGCAAATCACTGCTTGGGAAAGCTCAGGTCTGGTTGAGCTTTGGAGTGCAGCGGGTGACAAATCTTACGTCGGCGTTCCAGGTATGAATGGCCCCATACGCGGTATGGCAGATGCGCTCGATGTCCGCTGGGGAGCGCGGGTTTCGCAAGCCGAGCGGCAGGCAGATGGCACTTGGCGGCTTAGCTTCGAAGGCTCATCAGAAACCCAGCATTTCACCCAAGTGATTTGCGCAATTCCCGCTGAACAGGCGGCGGTATTGCTCGCTATGTCGGCACCTGATTACGCGGCTCAAGCTAAGGGCATCACCTCAACCCCATGCTGGGCTTTGATGGCTGCGTTCGCTGGTCCGCTGAACCTTCCCGATGCTGTGAAGGGCGGGCCGAGTGATCCAATCGCATGGGCTGCGCGCAATAGCGCCAAGCCGGAGCGCAGCGGTTCAGAATGCTGGGTGATCCACGGCTCAGCAGATTTCTCGCAAAGCATAATCGATCATTCGAAAGAGGATGCGGCGGATGCACTGCTCGAGGCCTTTGCAGCACAAACCGGCACCGATCTGACCGAGACCGTCCACACAGCCGCGCATCGCTGGCTCTTTGCCTTCCCTGAGGTCACCAATCCGCAATCGCACCTTTGGGACGAACGCGCGCAATTGGGCGTTTGCGGCGATTGGCTGGCGGGACCGCGCGTAGAAGATGCGTTTCTATCGGGCAGTGCGCTGGCCGCGGCAATACTCAACTCACAGTAATATCCGTTCATAGACCGTCATAGCGCGGCGGTGTATGGCATGGAAATGACGTTCCAAAACATCTTGGAAGTGGCTGGAAACACTATCGCTGCAGTCTCCAATTCGGAGCTGCTGGTGATTGCGCTCGCCGCCATGTTGGTCGGATGGGTCGGCGCGATGATGATCCGCAGACAGGCGCCTTTTGGACGGGTCGTGCGCACGGCTAGCACTGTGGTTTTGGTCGGCGTTCTTGGCATTGTCGTGCTGCAATTGGCGCGGTTCGATTCCCGCCTCGCCGTCGCGCTTCCCCAGATCGGTATGCCCGAACAAGTGGTTGAGGGCGCAGAAACTCGCATCACGCGGTCCGCTGACGGCCATTTCTGGTTGCGCGCAGAGATTAACGGCGTGCCTGCCAATTTCTTGGTCGATACGGGCGCAACCGTGACCGCTGTATCGCAAGACTTGGCGGATGAGGCCGGGCTGGAACCAAGGCGCGGCGGACTGCCGGTGATGATCGGGACCGCCAATGGCTCTGTGAACGCTCAGCTTTCCACCATCGAAGAATTGCGTTTTGGCAATGTGGCCGCGCGCGGGCTCGATGTGGTGATCGCCCCGACATTGGGCGAGACAAATGTGGTGGGCATGAACCTGCTCTCGCGCCTCAAATCCTACCGCGTGGAAAATGCTGCAGGCGAAATGGTGCTGGTGCCCAACAACCCGCAAGAGCCGCTAGAACTGCGTTAAAGCAGCACCGCACCGCCATACTCATTAGGGTTAGTTTACGCCGCCCACACAAGACCATAGTTTTCGCTCCAACAGCAATTGGAGACAGATTATGAGCGCCCTATTCGACCTCACCGGAAAAACCGCAGTTATCACAGGCGCAGGACGCGGCATTGGCGAAGGGATAGCGCAAACGCTTGCCGATGCAGGCGCGAACATTGTCTGCGCCGCGCGCTCCACCGATCAAATCGAAGAAACCGCCAATGCGATCAATGCCAGCAACACTGGCGGGCGCGCAGTGTGGCAGAAAACCGATGTCTCTATACAAGAAGATATGCAGGCGTTGGCACAGCGTGCGGTCGATGAATTTGGAAGTCTGGATATTTGGGTGAACAATGCAGGCGGATCGCTGGTATCGGCGCCCATGGCAGAGCTGGACCCAGCTGAATGGGATAAGACGATTGCGGTGAACCTCTCCTCCATCTTCTACTCGATCCAAGCCGCCGTGCCGCATCTGGCCGAGGGCAGCTCCATCGTGAATATCTCTTCCATGGCTGCGATTGAGCCATTTCCCGGCAGCGCGCATTATGCCGCTGCAAAAGCGGGCATCAATATGATGACGAAAACGCTGTCGATGGAGCTTGGCCCCAAAACGCGGGTGAACACAATCATGCCGGGCTTTGTCCCAACCGATACGGTCAAGATTGCGCTGAATATGAAGGATGAAGATTTCATCCAGCTGGAAAAGGATTTGAACCTGCCAGCGGGCCGCCTTGGTACGCCGCAAGACATTGGCGCGCTGGTGCTGTATCTGGTCGCGCCGAGCGCTGCATGGATGACAGGGCAGAATATCGCGCTGAGCGGAAAGCCGTAGTTTCATAAAATTTGGCTGGGGCGGCAGGGATCGAACCTGCGAATGCCGCTACCAAAAAGCGGTGCCTTACCACTTGGCCACGCCCCAGCACGAAGGCGCTCTATAACGCCCTTTTTGCATATGGAAAGGGGTCCTGCGCAAAAACCCCGTCCATTCGGCAGATTTAGCGGCCTAGGTCTTTGCCTTCAAAGTCTGCTGCGGAGTGACGCTCCATCAATTGCGTGTTCTCATCGCCCCATGTTTTGTTGACGATACGCCCGCGCTGAACACCGGGGCGGGCAAAGATTTCCTGCGCCCAGCGGCCAACGTTCTTGTACTCGTCAATGGAGAGGAACTCCTTGGCATCATTGTAAATGTGTCCCGTGGTAAATGGCGCAAGCCACGGCCATGTCGCCATATCTGCAATGGTGTAATCATCCCCGCCAAGGAAGCGCGCCTCGCCCAAACGCTGGTCTGCAACGTCGAACAGGCGCTTTACTTCCATCGAATAGCGGTTGATCGGGTACTCGTATTTTTCCGGAGCATAGGCGTAGAAATGCCCAAAGCCGCCGCCGATAAATGGCGCGCTGCCGACCTGCCAGAACAGCCAGCTCATCACTTCTGCACGCGCTGCGGGATCGGTCGGCAGAAACTCGCCGAATTTCTCCGCCAGATGGACAAGAATTGCGCCCGATTCGAAAATACGTACCGGCGTATCGCCGCTATTGTCGATCAGCGCCGGAATTTTGGAATTGGGATTGATGTCGACAAAGCCGCTAGTGAATTGGACCCCTTCACCGATGTTCACGGTGTAAGCGTCATATTCCGCGCCTGTGTGGCCCAGCTCTAACAGTTCCTCGAGCATGATGGTGACTTTCACCCCGTTAGGCGTCGCGAGAGAGTGTAGCTGAAACGGGTTGTCGCCCGCTGGCAGCGCCTTTTCCTCGCGCGCTCCGGCGGTTGGCCGGTTGATATTGGCGAAACGGCCACCGTTTTCTGTGTCATTGGTCCAGACTTTGGGCGGGGTGTAAGTTGGGTCGGCCATTTGGGTTCTCCAGAAGCTGCTTGCACATATGTGTGCATTTAAGTTCGTAATTGGGACCGATGGGTTACAAAGGCAAGGGATGTGCGCTGCAAGCTCTCCAAAATCGGCCAAATTTTTGAACTGAATTGTTCGAATTTGCATTGAAATCGCGACCAATTTGCTTGAATTTGGTATCATAAAATGATACTTGCGTGCTTATGCATTTGGCTGGACACAAAATTCGTAATTGGCGCGAGGCGCATAATCCCCCTTTATCAGCGGAGGAGTTCGGGCAAGAATATGGTGATCCGTGGCCATCGCGCACAGTCTATGGTTGGGAGGCAAAGGGTAAGGTCGCGCGTGCCGCTGTGCAAAAACGCCTCGCTGAATTGGGTGTGTGCGATCCAGCTGATTGGTTGGAGGATGCGCCAGAGGCAGCGGATGCTGAAGCGCAGCCTTTGGGAGAGGCGCACCCGTTTTACGACATGCGGCGGCATGGCTTTGTCCGTGCAGCCACTTCCACACCGAAATCGCGTACAGCCGACGTTGCTTATAACGTTAAGGGGATACTTAGTGATGCAAAGCGCGGTCATGATGCGGGCGTGGATTTGCTCGTCTATCCCGAATTGTGCATCTCATCCTATGCGATTGATGATCTGCATTTGCAGTCAGCGCTCCTCGATGCGGCAGAGGCAGGACTGGGCCAGATAGTTGAGGCCAGTGCGAAATTGGATCCCGTTTTGCTAGTCGGGGCACCCCTTCGCCATAATGGCCGGATCTACAATTGTGCAGCGGTTATCGCGCATGGAAAGCTGCTGGGTGTGGTGCCGAAAAGCTTCCTGCCCAATTACCGCGAATATTATGAAAAGCGCTATTTCGCCGATGGCCGCAGCATCCAAAACAAAATGATCTGTGTGGGTGATGCAGAAGTTCCTTTCGGTACAGATTTGATCTTCACAGCTAAAAATGTGCGTAATTTCAAACTATTCGTTGAGATTTGCGAGGATTATTGGTCGCCCAATCCTCCGTCCACCCTTGGTGCGTTAGCGGGCGCAACGGTGCTCGCCAATCTGTCGGCATCCAACATCACCATCGGCAAATCGGACGAGCGGCATTTGCTTTCGCGCGCGCAATCCAGCCGCACTGTTTCGGCCTATGTCTATTCCGCCAGCGGCTATGGAGAAAGCACAACTGACCTTGCTTGGGATGGGCAGGGGATGATTTATGAATTTGGTGATTTGCTTGCAGAAAGCGAACGCTTCGCCCGCGATCCAGAATTGAGCATCGCCGATATCGACGTTGAACGGCTGATTGCAGAACGCCAGCGGATGCAAACTTTCAACGATGCAGCAGAAGCAGCCGGACGGCCCGAAGATGATTTTCGTGAAGTATCCTTTTCATTTAATGATACCAAACTGAACCGCGAGTTGATCCGGCCTATCCGGCGTTTTCCCTTTGTGCCCAATCGTGCGCATAAATTGGACGAAGATTGCTTTGAGGCATTCAATATCCAAGTGGACGCGCTGACCCGCAGGTTAGAAGCCACCCACGCCAAAAGCATGGTCATCGGCATCTCTGGCGGTCTCGACAGCACACATGCGCTGATCGTGGCGGCAAAAGCGTGCGATCGGCTTGGCCTGCCGCGTGACTTTATCCGCGGCTACACCATGCCGGGTTTTGGAACGTCTGATCATACCAAATCGAACGCTTGGAAGCTAATGGAGGCGACGGGTATCCATGCGGAGGAAATCGATATCCGGCCCGCCGCCACGCGCATGTTGGAGGATATGAAGCATCCCTTTGCAGATGGTGAGCCGGTGCATGATGTGACATTTGAAAATGTGCAAGCTGGCCTGCGCACAGATTATCTTTTCCGCCTTGCTGGCCATCACAAGGGGTTTGTTATTGGCACGGGCGATTTGTCAGAACTGGCGTTGGGCTGGTGCACTTACGGTGTTGGCGATCAGATGAGCCATTATGCTGTAAATAGCGGCGTGCCCAAAACGCTGATCCAATATCTCATCCGCTGGACGACCCGCACAGACCAATTCAATGCAGCCACCGATGAGGTACTCGACGCGATCCTGAATACCGAAATCTCGCCTGAACTTGTGCCAGCGGCCAAGGATGGCGGCATCCAATCAACCGAGAGCATCATCGGTCCATATGAGCTGAATGATTTTTTCCTCCACCATGTGATCCGTTTCGGTCAACGGCCTAGCAAGGTCGTGTTTCTGGCGTGGCATGCATGGAGAGAGGCAGGCGAGGGGTTATGGCCTGCTGATTTCCCGCAAGAGAAGAAAAACGAATATACGCTGGAAGAAATTTCCAGCTGGCTTGAAAGGTTTCTACGCCGGTTCTTCGGCTTCTCTCAGTTCAAACGCAGTGCCATTCCCAACGGTCCAAAGGTCAGCGCGGGCGGCGCATTGAGCCCGCGCGGGGATTGGCGCGCGCCCTCTGACGGAGTGGCCGATGTGTGGCTGGAGGAGCTCAAACGCGAATTGCCGCCAATCGGCTAATGTCTATTCGCGCAGCCAAGCGATGCCATCAAAACGACTGTCAAAAAACTTGACCTCGACCCCTTCGGCCAATCGGCGATATTGTTATTTTGTCAGCGGCGAAGCATTGTAGATCGCAAGCTTCTCAAGCCCATATCGACTGGCTCTTGTCCTAAGGTGGTGAAGCTTCGGCTTTTGTGTGCCACGCGATTGCTACTTATTGCGCTAAGAGTGTCGTCTTATCACCGGCTGCCCATGGCGTATATTTGCCCATGATGTTGGCGAAGAGATCAGAGGCGAGGTGCGCCTCTAGCCATTCTTGCAAGGGTTGCAGCGGCAGTTCGTCGAACCAATCCCGGTCGGTATTGGCAAACTGGCGGATAAATGGGAAAATGGCGATATCGGCAAGAGTGCGGCTTTGTCCGTTGAGGAATGACTGCGATTGGAGCCGTTCGTTCAATTGCTCAAGGATTTTCAACCCATGCGCGCGGTGATCATAGCGAAATGTTTGCTCATCGCCGCCCGCTTCATCGGGGTAGCGGGTTGGGTATTTATAGCGGTCAAGGTGGTGCTTGAACGCTCCATCATTGCGCGCGATTAGATCTGTATCATCGCCGTTTTGCCAGCCCTCTGGGTCATTTTGACCGAGCGCGTATTGCATAATCTCAAGGCTTTCTTCCAGCACCGTTCCATCTGCTAGGATGAGGACGGGCACGGTAGCCTTAGGCGATATTTCAAGCAATTCAGGCGGTTTGTTCGCCAGCTTAACCTCGCGCAATTCGCAAGTGATCCCCGCGATGGAAAGCGCCATTCGTCCGCGCATTGCATAGGGACATCGGCGGAAGGAATAGAGGATAGGCAGAGCGGCTTCGCTCATCCTTTTGCGTCCTTGAGTGCAGTGCCGTAATTGGCTTCCCAATCGGAGCTATCCGCATCGAAACCATCCTGCTTGGCCGCGCGTTTTGAGACTTGCTCACCGCCGACATGTTGTTCACCGCGTTTCTTCGCAAGCTGCTGCTGATGCTGGCGCTCTGCATAGCGGGCGCGTTGTTCGGCGTTGCGTTCACTGATGCAATGTGGGCAGCTGACCCCTTCTGCATAATCATCGGATGCCAGATCATCCGCATCCAACGGACGGCGGCAGGCAAAGCATAGCTGGTAATTGCCCTGTTTAAGCCCGTGGCCAACTGACACGCGGCTGTCGAAGACGAAGCATTCGCCTTCCCATTGGCTTTCGGATGGAGGCACGTTTTCGAGATATTTGAGAATGCCGCCTTTCAGATGGAACACATCCTCAACCCCTTCGCTTTTCAAAAAACTGGTCGATTTTTCGCAGCGAATGCCGCCGGTGCAATACATCGCGACCTTAGGCGTTTTTCCGCTTTCCAGCAATTCAGCGCGCTTGCCGCGAAACCATGCAGGAAAGTCGCGAAATGCCTTGGTCTTGGGATCAATCGCGCCGGTGAACTGCCCGATAGCGACTTCATAATCATTGCGCGTGTCGATCACGATAGTGTCAGGATCAGCGATCAGATCGTTCCAATCATGCGGATCGACATAGGTGCCAACGCTCGCACGCGGATCAATATCCGGCTCGCCCATGGTGACGATTTCTTTTTTCAGCCGCACCTTCATGCGCAAGAACGGCATTTCTTCGCAGGATGAGAATTTGACATCGAACTGCGCGCAATCGGGCAGCGTTTTGATGTGGTCGAGAACCGCCGCAACGCCTTCTTCCGAACCAGCGATCGTGCCGTTTACGCCTTCTGATGCGAGCAGGATTGTCCCCTTAGTCCCCGCAGCATCGCAGGCCGCCTGCAACGGACCTTGCAAAGCGGCGATATCGTCAAAGCGGGCGAAATGATAAAGCGCAGCGACTTGGATGGGGGCGTTGGTTTCTAACATCATCTTAGCATGTAGCGTTGGTTGGCCTGTGCCGACAAGAGCCATGAATCCGGCTGCTTACGGCTTAGCTTTAGCTTATACTCAATGTCTGAATTTGGGGGTGAAAGCGGACGCTCGCTGATCGCCAAGTTTTTCTTGGCCTAATTCGAGCGACTGACATCGCCGATATATCGGTCAAAAGGGTCACAGCCTTGCAAATCGCCAGTGTATTTTGAACGTAGAGGCTCAGCCAGTCACCCCTGTTAGGCACATGTCCAAGTCGCTGAATCCAGTTGCCAACGGTCTGGAAAAACTGGACACATGATAAAGATTATATTTGCCGGTCGCCTGACTATAAAGACAAATGAAACTACCCTTTATCCCGGTTATACACATGTCCACTTTGCTAAAACCAGTTTCTAACGGCTTAGAAAAATCGGATGCGTGATATAGGTCATATTTGTTTGTAGCCTCGTTGTATAGGCAGGCGTATCCCTTCATCGATGACTCAACTTTAGCATCGTGGGCAACCACAAGATTACTTGCCCCCAAACTGCAAAAAAGTAAGGATGCCAAGAAACATTTGTGAACTAGCGTCTTCATTCTGATTACCTTAAAACTGAGCCTCGTTCGGAATTGAGTAGCAACTGCATGTTGATACAACCTGAAGTTGTAACAGTGTCGCCGTATGTGAACGGTGAGCGAATGAAATTCTGAAGTGCTTCTGCAGCCGATAAGAAATTGTTCGGACAAGCAATATAAATAGGCGAGGCGGCCCTGTCGCAAATTGGGTCGGGAGCTGAATGTCAGCATTAAGGCCTCTTAACCCAGCTTCATCACCCAGCCGTGGGTATCATCGACAGAGCCGCGCTGAATACCGACCAGTTTTTCGCGGATTGTGCTGGTCAATTCCCCGGGCCCGCCATTGCCGATCACGAAAGAACCATCCTTGCTTTCAACCTTGCCAACCGGCGTAACGACCGCAGCCGTGCCGCAAGCCATCACTTCGACAAGCTTACCAGAAGCGGCATCAGCCTTCCATTGACCGATTGAATAAGGCTCCTCGCGCACATCCAAACCTTGCTCGCCCAGCAATGCGATCAGGCTGGCGCGGGTAATTCCGGGCAGGATCGTGCCGGTCAGCGGCGGGGTGATGACGCTGCCATCATCCATCACGAAGAACAGGTTCATTCCGCCCAATTCCTCGACCCATTTTTTCTCTACCGCATCAAGGAATAGCACTTGATCATGGCCGCGTTCAAATGCCTCGCCCGTGGGCACGAGGCTGGCTGCATAATTGCCGCCGGTTTTCGCTGCGCCTGTGCCGCCAGGGGCTGCGCGTGAATAGTCTGATTGCCAAATGCTGACCGCGGGCACGCCGGATTTAAAGTAATTGCCAGCGGGCGATGCGATCACGATAAACTTATATTGGGTAGCGGGGCGCACGCCTAGGAATGCCTCAGTCGCGATCATAAAGGGGCGCAGGTAAAGCGAGCCGCCCTCGACAGATGGGAACCAGTTTTTATCGACTGCGACGATTTGCTTGCATGCTGCGATAAACAATTCTTCCGGCAATTCGGGCATCGCCATGCGGCGCGCGCTGGCGTTGAAACGGCGGGCGTTTTCCTCGGGCCGGAACAGCGCCATTGTGCCGTCTTCTAACCGATACGCCTTCATCCCTTCGAAAATTTCCTGCGCATAATGCAGCACGCTGGCGGCTGGATCGATGCTCAAAGCTTCACGCGGGCCAATGCTGGCGGAATGCCAACCGTCTTTTTCCTCATCATAGTCGATCACCACCATATGATCGGAGAAAGTTGAGCCAAAGCCGGGATCGGTCAGGATCGCATCGCGCGCGGCGGCATCCATGGGGGCAGGGTGAGGGATCGTCGTGAATTGCATAGGTCGCGGATATAATGCGCGTGTCTTAAGGGCAAGTGTCTTGGAGATAATTGAAAGGCTTGGTGGCGGAACTCGGTTGGCTTTCAAGCCGACCGCAAGGGCGACCGCCCGCCCGCAGGCCCGACAGGGCTGAGGATATCGCGCGCCGGATGGCGTGCGCAAAACAAATAAGGGCGGTCCCCAAATGAATGGAGCACCGCCCTTAACATGGTCAGCGGCTGGAAGTGCCGCTCACAAAGTGTTCATTGCTTACTGAAATTCAGCGATGATACCTCGTGTGGAACTTTGCCAACCTCTCTACTAAACCATGAGACATTGGATCACCTCCTTTCGCGCTGTAAAGCCAGAACTCCGCCTTCACGGGGGAGTCCGAGACCTGCGTGTACCGCTGATCTTGAAGCTGAATGTGATGGAATTTTTGCGGATTGCAAGAGGGTAAAGGAGTTTTACCGACAATCCTCGATCACGCGGCTAAGTTCAGGCCATGCAGGCAGATACAGCGTCTGCATTCCTCCTGTCTCAATCGCCACGCGCCCCTTGGTAATGGCCATTGCGTCAAGGAATGGGTCATTTGCTGAAACGCGCGCCGTGATTACGTTTTGCCCCGTTTGGCTCGGCGAAGCGGTAAACTGGCGGGAGCCTGTTTCAGTGCGGATCAGCATCATGCGATTGCCTGCACCCGGGGACATGCGCATGAAGCCGATCTGACCGGCTGAACGGTAGCAGTTAAACGCAAAATGCGTTGTCTGCGCGCTGCGGAACACGGCCTGAGTGCCGGAATTTGTCCGCTGATAATTCCAATTGCCCATCGTCTGCGGCGCATCGAGGTAATTGGCATAGCGCGGCTGCTGAACAGGCGGGGGCACTTGTTGCACTACCGGCCTTGATTGGGTCGCGGTTGGCGTCGGGGTTGAGACCGGCTGCGTTTCCGATGACGGCGCGCAGGCTGAAAGCGAAAGCGCGGCCATTGCGGTGAGGGAGCTGAGAAAAATGCTTTGTTTCATTGGGCTTTCATGGCGGCTATTGGCATGAACGTAAATGACCAAGAACCAATCATCCGCAACGAAATCACGCGCCGATCAAATGATTGTGGAACGCGGCCTTGCCGAGAGCAGAACGCGCGCTCAGGCGCTGATTATGGCCGGCGTGGTGTTCTCTGGCGAAACGAAGATTAACAAGGCTGGTCAGCAATTGCGCAGCGATGCGGCGTTAGAGGTCCGCGGGCGCGATCATCCATGGGTTAGCCGCGGCGGGATAAAGCTGGCGCATGCTTTGGAAGAGTTTGGCATTGATCCATCGGGCGCAGTGGCGATGGATATTGGCAGCTCGACCGGCGGTTTTACTGACGTGCTGCTGCAAGGCGGCGCGGCGCATGTTTTCGCCGTTGATAGCGGGACGAACCAGCTGGCGTGGAAATTGCGCCAAGACGAGCGGGTAACCGTCCACGAACAGACATCGGCGCGCATCCTAACCCGCGATCATATCACGCGGGACTGCAATATGGTGGTGTGCGATGCCAGCTTTATCGGGCTTGCTAAAGTGCTGGAACGTCCGCTGGAACTTGCTGCTACGCCCTGCCAGCTGGTTGCGCTGATTAAGCCGCAATTCGAAGTGTCCCGCGAAGAAGTCGGGAAAAAGGGTGTCGTTAGCGATCCGGCTTTGCATGCGCGTGTTTGCGACGAGGTAAGCGATTGGCTCATCGGGATCGGCTGGGCTGTTCAAGGGATTTCGCAAAGCCCGATCACTGGGCCAGAGGGCAATGTTGAGTTTCTGATCAGCGCTAAGCACGGTTGAAGACTAACTTCGCTTATATTCCGCGGAAGCCGGTTCGCGTTTAGCGGACCGCAAGGCCGACTGGCCGCCCACAGGTGCCCGTAGCGAAGCGGAGGATTAGCGCCGAGGACGCACGCCCGGATGGGTGTGCGAAAGGCAAAAAACCCTAACCCTCTCCGAAATCAATGCTGCCCAATTTCGCGTCGAGATCAATCGGGACGTAGGATAGCACTTCCTCGCCGCATTCCTTCTCATAACCGGCATCGCCGTGCTCAGCGACCAATTCAGCATGACGCATGTCGCGCTGCTGCAAAAGCTGGGTAATCTCATCGCGGTAAAGCGCGACCATTGCGGTCACGAACCGGTTCACCAGATCATCCTGTTTCGTATGGTCAACATTATAGTCGGGCAAATGCTGGATCATCACATCGGCGCCGAACAGAAATTCGTCAGTAACATAGCGGTTGGTGGTGAACCAGCTGCGCGGGATGCCCGATGTGTCGATCGACAATGCGACCAGATGGGTGACATGCGCTTTGGCTTCTTCGCCTTTCAGCGGCATGACTTTCACCGGTTCGCCTGATGGCAATTGGTCGCGGTGAAGGAAAAGGTGGAAATGGCCGTGCTCATCCGCTTCACGCTTGCCCGGTGCATGGACGTGATAATACCAGCGGGATTTGCAATGTTTGTCGCGCGCATCGCCTTTGGGATAATGCGTCCAAAATTTCGCGCCATCTTCGGGCACAACGCGAAGCATCAATGGCCGCTGTTCCTGAACCATTTGCGTGATGGTTTCGATAACGGTTTTTGCGGCGTCAACTTGGTTCATCGCGTCCTGCTTATCTCTTACAAAAGGCCCAAAAAAGGGGCTCAGAATCAAAAAGGCCAGCAGCAACATATGTTACCGCCGGCCAATTTGTAATCGCCTAAGCGAAAAGTGTCTGCGGCTTATTCAGCAGCGGCACAGCATGCAGCAGCTTCACAACCTTCAGCAGCACAGCCTTCAGCAGCGCAAGCAGCGGCTTCACAGCCTTCAGCTGCACAACCTTCAGCGCCGCAAGCAGCAGCTTCACAGCCTTCAGCTGCACAGCCATCAGCACCGCAAGCAGCTGCGCATGCAGCTACAGCTGTTTCGTCAGCGCCAGTGTCTTCGTCAGCAGGAGCTGAACAAGCAGAAGTTGCGATTGCGAGGCCGCCAGCAACAGCCAGCATAGATGCAAAGTTGGTTTTTTTCATTTTGGTTTCCCCAAAGCACGATCCAATTGGATCAAATGTTTACGAGACACATGTCTCACCGATCTTACTGTGTCTCGTGGTCGAATCACGGCAAGATTGTGTCATAGATAACATGACGAAACAAAAGCGCACCTATTTCTTGCATTCCTGCAACAAAAAGGCGTGGACAGGCGGCTGGCACGCATTCTCATTTCGGCACAGCGTTTAGGTTTTGAGGGCAATAGTGCGACTTGCGCGGCATCGCTGGCCCCGCCATGGTTTATCCCAAGCGAATCGCCGTAAACAGGCGAACGCAAAGGATTTGGGTCAATTTCGGCGGGAAAGACATGAATTTCATAGCCTCAAGCGGTCAATTGCGGGCGAGTTTCCTGCGCTGGTCACTGTTTGCTGTGCCGGCAGTTATGCTGCTGGGGTTTTTGGGCGGTCAATTTGGCAGCCCTCAAAGCTTGTGGTTCCTCAATCTGGAAAAGCCTGGCTTTTATCCTCCGGGTTCTGTTTTTGGGATCGTTTGGACAGTGCTTTACGTGATGATCGGCCTTGCGGTGGCTTTGGTCGCAAGCGCATGGGGCGCGCGGGGCCGCGCCATCGCTTTGATTGCATTTATCATCCACTTTGCTCTGAACGTGTCATGGCATGGGGTATTTTTTGCGGGCGAGAACATTTCCGCCGGATTGATCTTATTGTTGGCGATTGACGCCACACTATTGATCGTCATCGCGCTGTTTTGGCGGGTGAGACGGTCGGCGGGCCTGCTCCTGCTGCCGTATTTGGCGTGGGTTCTGTTTGCGACTTTCCTCAATTATGAGATTATGCAGCTCAATCCTGATGGCGGGATCTATGTGCCGCCGTCTGAAACGCAGCGGATCGAGATATAGGACGGGGTAAGGGCGGATAAGTTCTTGCCAAGCCGCGCCTCGCGACCCAAATAGGCTGCCATGCAAAGCGAAAACCCACTGATCGCCGACTTCGTGAAAGTCGCCAATAGCGCCGCTGGCACATTTGCCGGCATGACCCGTGAAGCCCGTGAGAGCGCGCGTGAACGTGTGAAAGAAGCGATGGGGGGCATGGATTTCGTCTCCCGCGAGGAATTCGATACCGTCAAAATGATGGCTGCCAAGGCTCGCGAAGAGAATGAAGCTTTGGCCAAACGTTTGGACGCTTTGGAAGCGCAGATGAAAAAGCCAGCCGCCAAAAAAGCTCCGGCTAAAAAAGCACCGGCCAAAAAACCAACCGCTAAGAAATAGGCTGCTGCCCGCGCGATGAATTTGCGCGCGCCCGCCATATTGCTCGCCTCTCGCTCTCACGGCGAAAGCGGGGCGATTGCGCGCATGTTTACCGAAGAAAGCGGCATGATCGCTGTCTATGTTGCGGGCGGACGGGGCAGGCAAATGCGCCCCGTCATGATCCCCGGCAACCGTGTTGCCGCTGAAATTCGCGCGAAATCCGCCAGTCAGCTGCCCTTTGCGAAATTGGAATTGGTCGAAAGCCGCGGCCCGTGGCTGACCGAGCCTTTGCCAGCAGCGGCCATCACTTGGGTCTGCGCGCTAACCGCGACTGCTTTGCCTGAACGCAATGCCTATCCGCAGCTGTATAGCGCGCTCACCGCTTTACTGGATGCAGTATGCAGTGCGCCAAGCGCGCGCGGCTGGCTGCCAGCGATGATCACATATGAAGCGCTGCTGCTGCGCGAGCTTGGCTATGGCGGCGCAAAGCCAGCGCTGACAGATGATCTTGATGCGCTGATGGAAGAATTTGATGCTTTGGGCGGGCCGTTAGAACGCTACTTGCTTGCCGACACACGCGGCGATGTTATGGGTGCGCGCAGAGATTTGCGCGGGCGGCTTGCCCGCATGAGTTAGGTAAGATGACACAATGAAAATAGCGGTTTTGGCAGGCGATGGTATCGGCCCCGAAGTATGCGAGCAGGCGCTGCGCGTGCTGGATGCGCTGGGCATTGAAGGTGTAATGCTGACCCATGCCGATGTGGGCGCGGCCGCCTACCACAATCATGGGCATCCCTTGCCGGACGCAACTTTGGCAGCTGCACGCGAGGCAGATGCAGTATTGTTCGGCGCTGTCGGCGATCCATCCTGCGACGGTTTAGAAAGGCATTTGCGGCCCGAACAAGCGGTGCTGGGCCTGCGCAAAGAGCTGGATCTGTTTGCCAATCTGCGTCCCGCCAAAATATTCGAAGGGTTAGAGCATCTCTCCCCCCTAAAGCCCGAAATTGCCCGCGATCTTGATATGCTGATCGTGCGCGAGCTTACCGGCGATGTGTATTTCGGCGACAAAGGTGAACGCACCACAGATGCAGGCGAGCGTGAAGGGTGGGATATGATGGCCTATTCCGCGCCCGAAGTGCGCCGGATTGCTAAGGTGGCGTTTGATATAGTTGTATCCGATCCAACGCTCTCATATTTCGGTTGCTTCACCAGTGTCGATAAAGCCAACGTCTTAGAAACTAGTCAGGTCTGGCGCGATACAGTCAACGAAGTGCACGAAGAATACAAAGGCGATCTTCTAGCTGAAATACAGCACATGTATGTCGATAATGCCGCTATGCAGATCATCTCCAACCCCGCGCAATTTGGCGTTGTTCTAACCGGCAATCTGTTCGGTGATATTTTGTCCGATTTGGCCAGTGCAGCGGTAGGCTCTATCGGCCTGCTACCCAGCGCCTCGCTAGGCGAGCGGCAGACAGAGTTTGGCACTTTCGGCATGTATGAACCCATCCATGGCAGCGCGCCCGATATTGCAGGGCAGGGTAAGGCGAACCCTATGGCGACCATCCTGTCACTGGCCATGATGCTGCGCCATTCGTTCGGATTGGAAGATCAGGCGGTGCGGGTTGAAGCGGCAGTTCAGCGCGCGCTTGCCGATGGGATCAGAGGCGGCGATTTGGGCGGCAATGACGGCTGCGAAGCCATTGGCAGTGCCGTGGCCGAGCGCCTTTAAGCAATGAGCGCGGCTCCATTAGATCTGGCGATTATTTTGCCGACGCTGAATGAACGCGGCAATCTTGGCCCGTTAGTTCAGCGGATTGAGGATGCGCTTGGACGGGACGCGTGGGAAGTGCTGGTGGTGGATGACAATTCCGCCGACGGCACAGCGGATGAGGCGCGCGCGCTTGCTTTTACTGATAGCCGCATTCGCGTGATCCACCGTATCGGCAGGCGCGGGTTAGCCAGCGCCGCGATTGAGGGGTTTTGCGCCACCGCTGCCCCATATGTTGCGGTGATGGATGCCGATCACCAGCATGACCCCGCTCTATTGCCGCAAATGCTGGAGCGCCTAAAATCCGGCGAGGCTGAAATCGCCGTCGCATCACGCTTTGCTGCCGGTGCGAGCATGGAGGATTGGGCCGAGCCAGAACGCGAAAAACTCTCCGGCCTAGCCAATGGTCTCGCCCGCCGCCTCACAGGGGTTGAGCTGTCTGACCCGATGAGCGGATATTTCATGCTGCCCACGGCTACTGCCCGCGCATTGGTGCCCAAACTTTCTGGCATTGGTTTTAAGATATTGCTCGATGTGCTGGCCAGCGCTGAAACACCGATGAAAGTCGCAGAGTTTCCGCTGAATTTTGCCGCGCGCCGCGAAGGGGAAAGTAAGCTGGATAAGGCGGTGGTTTTTGATTTTTTAGCTGGGCTTTATGATAAAACTTTTGGCCGGATCATCCCAACCCGTTTTGCTTTGTTTGGCACGGTCGGTGCGGTCGGAGTGCTGGTGCATTTTGCGGTTCTATCGCTGATGATGTTCTGGTTTGGCTTTCGCGGGGATACAGGCTTCACTCTAGCCCAAGCGACCGCGGTTCTCAGCGCGATGAGCTTCAACTTTTTGCTCAACAATGCGCTGACATACCGCGACCAACGCTTGCGCGGCGCGGGCGCGGTTGTTCGCGGCTGGATCGGGTTCTGCCTAACCTGCGCAGTGGGCGGCTTTGCCAATGTCGCGGTGGCGACTTTACTGGCGAGTTACGGACTGTTTTGGGCAGCCGCCGCGCTGGCTGGGATACTCGCTGGATCGGTTTGGAATTATGCCCTGTCGAGCCGGTTCGTCTGGGGCCGTTTTTAGGGCCGCTGCTAAATCCAGCCCTCAATCCACGCATACCACTGGAAACTTTCGGAATCGGTCAGCGCACCAGCGGTAAGAATGGGATAGAAATATAGGAACATTGCGCCAATGCTTGCCAAAAGAACGTAAGCCACAGTGCGGTTTCGAGCGATCGTACTCTTGACTAAAAATATCGGGGCAAATGCAAAAGGCGTAATTAATGCCAGCCAAAAGTGGGTCCAAAACCCTGAGATAAATAGATGAATGGCAAGCGCTACGTATATCAAGCAAAATGGGGCGACAGCATCAGAAGTGCTATTGCGTAATTCCTCGAAGGCCAATGCTAACGCCGCCAGCAAGAATGTGCTGGGGAGCAAATAGTGGTAGTAAAACTGGACTGATTTGCCCGCGATCAGCCACAGGCCAAACGAGACTGTAAAGCCCAAAGCAATGCCAATCTTCGCCGGATCGCGTTCTTCATATCCGGATACTGCGCACCAGATCAGCGCGGGCAGGCCCAGCAGCATGGAAACAGGATTGCCAATCAGCAAAACGCCGCGCTGCGCGCCGTCAGTAACCTCGTACAAATACCAAATTCCGCGCAGGTTAAGTAGCCATTCCCACCAGACACTTTGATAGGGGTGGGGCTGCAACACTTGGCCTTGCAGCTCCAGCATTTCTTCATGCAAACCGATCAGGCCATTGGCAGCAAGCGGGCTATCGGTAAATATCAGCCCGGGCAGGAATGTTACGGCATACACAGCCAGCGGAACCACGCCGAGGTAAAGCGCAGCCTGCACCAATGAAATGCCGGGAATTGGCCCTGCGCGGCTTGCGAAAAACAGGTTTTTGAACCGCGCAAAAAAGCCAGCTGGCGGCATAAACCGCTCCGCCACGCTAACGGCTAAGAATGTAAGGCCGGGTAGCATTGCCAATGGCACAGAGTTCCACTTCGCGCCCATCGCCGCGCCCAAAGCTATGCCGGTAAACAGCAGCCGCCGCCGCGCCGTTTCATGTTCACGCAAAGCCGCTGCAAATTGCCATGCGGCAATCGCAATCGCGGCCATCATAAAGATATCGAGCATCGCCAGCCGGGCATGGATCAGCAGCAAAAAGCCTGTCGCCAGCAAAAACCCAAACGCGCCCACAGCAAACCGGCTGAGCGTGGAAAACCACATGGTCCGCAGCATCGCAAAGAATGCGATTGCCCCAGCGATCAGCGGCATCACTCGCCAACCGAACGGGTTATCGCCAAAAATGCTGATACCCAATGCGATGAAATGCTTACCCAATAAAGGGTGCTCGCGGTTCACATAGGCGCCGCCTTCGAGCAGGGCTTTCGCCGCCGGTACATAATGCACTTCATCGAAATAGGTGATTGATGGCACGGTTAGCCGGATCAGGCACAAAAGCACAAATGCAGCCGTCATTGCCGCTGTAAGGCGCAACGGATCGTCAGATTGGGCGTGCGCCTTAAACATGGCTTTGGCGCTTAGAGTGCGCGTGAATGCGTATCAAGCATTGATCGCATGCTTTTGAAATGTTACATAATGTAAACTACTTCACTCTATTGGAGAAGTTAGACGCGCCGAAGCGTCAATATTTAAAGCAACATGCCTCATCAGAAGGCAGTTCTCGGTCGCATGGGTCTAAGGATATATCCATGCTATTAAACAGTACTTTGGCAAAGGTAACTTGCGCAGTCTCTGGCCACCGCATTTCCAAAAAACAGGTCTGGCACGATCAGCTTAATCTGAGGGCGAATTGCACGCGCTGCAACCGTATCATGATCCGCACCATTGATGGTTGGCGGCCCTATGATCCGGCCACAGATTTCCATGAAAAGCGGTTGGAGACGCCGCCTTGGCGGGTGCGCGAGCCGGTTTAGCTATTGAAACTTGGGTTCGGCCTGATCGTGGCTGGCGGCTTGACTTTCCAGCCAGAAAAGCCGCGCGGCCATGGCCAGCAAACCAACGCTGAGCGTTGCGGCCACGAAGAGAGCCCATAGTGGTACATTCATTCCAACAGCGCGGGCACGCGGTGCAAGTAGGAACAGCGCAAGGCCAACAGCTAGCAGCAAATCCCACCAGACCTGAATGCCCCACAAATTCTCTGTGTGATTGGTCCAAAGCGGCATCACCCCTTCGCCATAGATTGTCACAAGGCTAAACGCGGCAAATCCAGCCGATAATGCAGCGGCAAGCGCAGGCATGCCGATCTCGCTTTTGTTCGACACAATATAACCGATCGCGACCAGGGTCACACCGATACCAATCAGTGCAAACCATTCAAATGGTGATGTGAAGCTCGGCATTTTGGCATTCTCCTGCGAATTTGCAGCCGTGCTACACGCCCATTCGCCCCGAGGGAATATGGAGATGCTGGGCCATGCGCAGATTTATCGCGCTTGCTGCATTCTAATGAGCGGATTAAAGCTGTGGCCATATGAAGAAAACCACCGGACAAGACCGCAATGTAACCCGCAAATGGCGGCCCGCCACACAGGCTGTGCGCGGCGGCACATGGCGCAGCGAACATGGCGAAACGAGTGAGGCTTTGTTCCTCACATCGGGCTATACTTATGATGATGCGCAGACGGTTGCGGACCGTTTTGCTGGCGATGCAGATGGCATGACCTATTCGCGGCTGCAAAACCCAACTGTTGCGATGTTAGAAGAACGCATTGCCCTGATGGAGGGGGCGCAGGCCTGCCGCGCGCAAGCATCAGGCATGGCGGCGATGACAGCGGCCTTGCTCAGCCAATTGTCGGTCGGCGATCACTGTGTTGCGGCAAAGGCAGCGTTTGGATCATGCCGCTGGCTGGTGGATAATCTGCTGCCGCGTTTCGGGATTGAAACCACGGTAATTGATGCGAGCGATGATGCTGCATGGGAAGCGGCGATCAAGCCCAATACAAAGGTATTTTTCTTTGAAACCCCTGCGAACCCAACGCTGGATATTGTTGATCTGAAACATGTCTGCGATCTGGCGAAAGCGCATGGGATTACCACTGTGGTGGACAATGCCTTTGCCTCGCCTGCGCTTCAGCGGCCGATGGAATTTGGCGCGGATGTGGTCGCCTATTCCGCCACCAAGCTAATGGATGGGCAGGGACGTGTTCTGGCCGGAGCAATCTGCGGTAGCGAGGAATGGATTGAGGAAACTCTGTTGCCGTTTCAGCGCAACACCGGCCCCAATCTCGCGCCATTTAACGCTTGGATTGTGCTGAAAGGTTTGGAGACGCTGGCGTTGCGGGCCCATACGCAAAGCCGCGCTGCGGTGGAGCTTGGCGAATTTTTGCAGCCGCGTATCATGAAAGCCAATGGCCGCATGTTGCACCCCGGTCTTGCCAGCCATCCGCGCCATGTTCTGGCGGTGAAGCAAATGGATGCGACAGGACCAATCTTTGCCTTTGATGTCGGCACAAGGGAGCGCGCCTTTGCCGTGTTAGACGCGCTGGAATTGGTCGATATCTCCAACAATATTGGCGATAGCCGCAGCCTGATGTGTCACCCCGCCAGCACCACTCACGCCAGCGTTTCCGAAGAAGCGCGCGCCGATATGGGCGTGACCGAGGGCTTGCTGCGGATCAATGTCGGCCTGGAAGATGTGCGCGATCTAACCGAGGATTTGGACAAAGCGCTGAGCGCGGCTGGGATTTAGTAGGGTCACGCAAAGAGCGGCTAGTGCGCTTACGACTCACTTTCGGACGTTGCCTAGATGGAGGAACCCTATCTCCAAGACAAGGCTTCATTGCGGGTTTTAGGTTGAGGTGCAATTGACATAAAGATCTAGTTCCTATATGTCACTAAATCATGACATATCAATTTTCCCAAGATGATCTGGTCTGGAAGGCTCTAAGTGACAGAAGGCGACGGCTAATCGTGGAAGTCTTGTCCACTGGCCCGAAGCAAACCGGTGAATTGGTCGAATTGTTTGATGATATTGGCCGCACTGGTGTCCTCAAGCATATCGAAATTCTGACCCAAGGCGATATCATCCACGTGCGGCGAGAAGGTCGCGAACGCTGGAACCATCTCAATCCGACACCCATCAAATCCGTCTGCAATGACTGGGTCGCCAGACACATTGACGGGGTCAAGTCATCCGCTGCCAAACTCAAGCGCATCGCTGAAGAAGGAACCGAGCTATGAACGACCTTATCGATACGAAAATCGTGAAGTATCAATTTGAATTGCCGATCAAGCGGAACGCTTCGGACATCTGGTCCATAATGACCGATCGAATTGACGAATGGTGGATGAGTGATTTTCGGGCTTTGGGCGAAGGTTCAAACGTAACTTTGAGTGCCCTAGTTGGCGGTCAGTTGATCGAAACTGGGGCTGATGGAAGTGCTCTGGAATGGTACCGGGTACAGATGGTTACGCCAGGCAAGGCGCTTTATCTTGTCGGTTATATGGCGCCCGATTGGGGTGGGCCGACCACCTCCATGCTGAAACTCTCCGTAGAAGACCACGATCAAGGCAGCGTCTTGAATGTCGCAGATGCTCTTATAGGCAATGTGACAGAAAAATCCGCTAGCAGCGCAAAAGGCGGCTGGAAAATGCTGTTTGGTGATGGGTTAAAGGCCTTCGCCGAGAAATAGCCAGACCAATTTTCATGATCCAATTGAATGCTTGCATAAACTTGGCGCAGCTGAATGTTGTGCCTAAAGCTAGGCCCCAAGTCGGGTGACACAAATGTCAACTCCGGCCTCTAAAAACTGCCACTTTCGACTTCGAAGATCATACCAGGAGCAGAATGGAAGAGACATATGCGGACTAAAATCGCCATACTTTGCGCACTAGCGCTGGCCGCCTGCGAACAAGAAACTGCCGCTCCTTCAGAAGAGGCAAAGGCTGCATTTGCAAGTTATGTTGCAGCCTTGAATGAAGGTGACATTAGGGCTGTAGCTAAAATGTATGACGATAACTCTGGCTTTTACTGGATCGAACGCGGCAGCGTGCAATACACTTCCGGCGGGGAAGCTTCGGCTTCCTTGAAGGACTTGTATGACGATGGAAATTCGACTCTGATTGCGACCGACAACATTCAAGTTGCGGAGTTAGGAACCGACAGCGCCCTAGTTTCAGCGCACTTCGATTTCACCTTACTGAACAACTCAGGCAAGTCCCAATTCTCCTTCGACGGTTGGATGACAGTTGGGATGGTGAGGCGCGACGATGGCTGGAAAATAGCTGGCGGCCAAACCGGACCAGGAGAAGTGGGAACTCAGCCGTGATCTAAGACGGACGAAAGGTGTGATCGTTTGCGATTGCCATACTGCTTGCTTGGTTGTCAGGAGAAGAGTCGGCTCTATCTACGGACATCATAGTCTCATTCCTCCCAGCCGAACACGTCCTCAACGCCTACCCCAAAAGTTCGTGCTATCCGAAAGGCGCTTTCAAGGCTGGGTGAGTACTTCCCTCGTTCAATGGCAATGATTGTATGCCGCGTAACGCCAATGGCATCTCCGAGAACCTGCTGACTCATCCCACCTCGGGCATTTCTGAGTTCCTTGACCCGGTTGGAAATCGGTGGATTTTTGGCCACCGGCTAAACTCTCTTGCGGAAAAGGAATATCTGGATCGCATAATCGGCCATTTGCGCGAGAATCAGGGAAAGCATGACGATAAAGAACATCCTGTTGCCATCTTGTGAGAATACGAACTGGCCAAGGCCGAGCAGGACGCCAGCGGCCAGGCAATAGGAAGAAAAATAGCCCGCCCTGTACAATATTGCGGCCTCTCTTTCGTCGGTCGAGTTGCCAGCTTCCTTTAGGTTTATAGCTACTAAAGTGACTTGAAGCACGATTGATCCGACTATCGTGAACAGAACAAAGGGGATCGCGGCAAATGCTGCCGGTACTCCGTCGCTGACCACTAATTTGAGGAACAAGCCGCCTGTGAAGGTCAGCAAAAGCCCCATTACCCAAGCGGACTTTTCAAGAAAAGGCATATAGCACTCCAAAATCAAATGTAGAACATTTTCTACATACGCGCTCAACGCTCTATGTCAAATATTTTCTACATCGCTTCTGATCGCTCCGATGAAACCTGCCATTCCGCACCCACCCCCAAAAGCCGCTGCCTAGCAGCGCTAGCGTAAGCTCCAATAGCGGCCTTTCCGCTTGAACAAGCCCTAGTTGCGGGCGCTGCCAACCTGTCAGATTACTCTCAAAAATACGCACTCCGCCTGTTGTGCGATGCAGCGCAAACCTATAGGCGCGCGGCAAGTATTACGGGCAGGGTTTCATCCTGCGCATCTCAAGACATTGGAAACACACCATGGCTGCTGCGGCTGATGCCTCTTTCATAGAAACTTTCAAGCGCGATTGGTTCGCCCAGCCGCGCGCAGACATTCTGGCCGGTATCGTGGTGGCGCTGGCGCTGATTCCAGAGGCGATTGGTTTTGCCCTGATCGCGGGCGTTGACCCTAGCGTTGGGCTTTATGCCTCGGTTGCCATCGCAATGGTGATTGCGTTTACGGGCGGGCGTCCGGGAATGATCTCTGCCGCGACAGCAGCGGTTGCCGTTGTGGTGATCCCCTTGGTAAGAGATCACGGTGTAGAATATCTTTTCGCTGCAACAATCCTGATGGGTATTATCCAAGGGATAGCGGCGGCATTGCGGCTCGACCTGTTGATGCAATTCGTCAGCCGCAGCGTGATTACCGGCTTCGTCAATGCGCTCGCGATCCTGATTTTTATGGCGCAAGTCCCGCAATTGCTCCCCGGAAATGAAGGTGTTGGCCCGTGGACTTGGGCGATGGTGGCTGCTGGTCTTGCGATTATTTACGGCTTTCCGCGCATCACCAAAAGCATCCCAAGCCCGCTGGTTGCGATTGTTCTACTTACCGCAGCAACGATCTATTGGGGCTTGCCGGTGAACAATGTCGCGGGCGAGGGTAAACTGCCCGATGGTCTGCCAAGTTTTGCTTTGCCGGATGTACCGCTGAACTGGGAAACGCTCAAGATTATCCTGCCATATTCCATGACGATGGCGGCGGTTGGTCTGCTGGAAAGCCTGCTTACGGCGCAAATTGTCGATGATCTGACACATACGGACAGCAACAAACAGCGCGAAAGTGCAGGGCAGGGCATTGCCAATATCGTGGCGGCCTGTTTCGGCGGCATGGGCGGCTGCGCGATGATCGGGCAATCGGTAATCAATGTGGTGTCCGGCGGGCGCGGGCGACTGTCGAGCTTTACCGCTGGCGCGTTTCTATTGTTCCTGCTGTCCGTTCTGGGCACATGGGTCGGTAAAGTGCCCATGCCTGCGCTAGTGGCGGTAATGATCATGGTTTCAATCGGCACATTTAGCTGGAACTCCATCCCCAATCTGCGCCGCCATCCCCCATCCAGCAGCGTGGTGATGGTCGCCACCGTTGTGGTGGTTGTATGGACGCATGATTTGGCCATGGGCGTGCTGATCGGCGTGCTGCTATCGGGCATATTCTTCGCCAATAAAGTGCGCGATATGTTTAGCGTTGAACGTGAACGGCGCGAGCATAGTGCGGTGTACCGGGTTAAGGGTGAATTGTTCTTCGCCAGCGTCGATAAATTCCAGCAGCAGCTTGGCCCTGAAAGCCAATATGATGATGCTGCGCACAATGTTGTGATCGACGTGTCGAAAGCGCATTTCTGGGATATTTCCGCTATCGGAGCGCTGGATAAGGTGGTGGAGCGCATGCGCCGCAATGGCCGCCATACGCGGGTCGTTGGCCTTAATCAGGCGAGCGGCGATTTGCATGATAAGTTCGCGCTGGAAGACCGCTTGGGTCTGGAAGATGGGCTTGCGCCGCATTAGTTTGTTTTGAGAAGGTGCATCCGCACCTTCATCCTCGGTGCAGTTCCTCCGCTCCGCTTCTGTGCACCTGTGGGCGCGCAGTCGCGCTTGCGGGCTAAGGCCCGAAACAGAGCTTTCGTTTCGCGTTGATCCGGTCGGCGGCCAGCCGATTGCAAGGGCTTCTCGTCCTCAAGTAGCGAAGCGATAGGACGAAAAGAATGCCCGCCCGCAGGCCTGAAAGGCCGAGGATGTCGCGCTCGCGGAGGCGAGCGCGGAACATAAACACTCAAAACTTGCTCCAAGCTCTTCGCCATGCAAACTACCTCCAATAAACGGGAGTCTATAAATACCATGCCCAATCGTGCAGAGCTTATCTTCGATTTCGTCAGTCCCAATGCCTATCTCATCTGGTGGCCGCTTCGCGAAATGCTGAACCGAACGAGTGCTGGGCTAGACATTACGCCTGTATTCCTTGGCGGGATGCACAAGCTAACTGGCAATGCCCCGCCGATGATCCGCGATGCCGATGTGAAGGGTAAAGTTGCCTATTCGGTGACCGAGATGAACCGCTTTATCGCCAAGCACGAGCTCACCAAATACAAACTCCATCCGCAATTCCCGTTCAATTCGATCACATTGCAGCGCATGCTTTTTGCCGCTGATCAAGATGGCCGCGCGGTGCAATTTGTCGAAGGGATGCTGCGCCCGATCTGGGAAGAGGGATTAGACTTCACCGACGTAGAGGCTTTTGGCGCAGCGATCACAGCGGCGGGATTTGATGCGGCCGATCTGCTCGCCCGCGCAGGCACGGATGAGGTCAAGCAAGGCCTGATCAATAGCACCTCTGATGCAGTAGAGCGCGGAGCGTTTGGCATTCCGTCAATCTTCGTTGGAGAAGAAATGTTCTTTGGCAAAGAACGGCTGGGCCAAATTGAAGAAGAGCTTGCGAAGAGCTGAAGAGTTTGTCTTTATGGTCTCCAAGGTTTCTTGGGGGTTGATTTGACGATAGCTTGGGTAAAGTGCCGGCGCGTGGCTGCTGGATGTGCAGCGATAGCGCTTGGGCTGGCAGGACCGAATTGGTCGGCTGCTGCGCAAGAAGCGGAAACTGCTCAGCCTATCGAAACGGCTCAATCTGCTGAAACAACGCTGGCTGAGCCCGCGGCTGCTGAGCCGATTGAAGATGGACCGCAAGTCAGTGTTTCTGATGCGATATCCGCAACCGAAAAAGCGCCAAGCGCGGTGGGGGGGAAGCCTCCCTTAATCTCTACCGAACATTTTGCAGCTCGCCCGATTTTCTCCGACGCTGAAATCTCACCTAATGGCAGCCAGATTGCCTTTGAGCAGACGGTGGACGGCAAATCACAAGTGCGCGTGATCGATGCTGCGACGCGCAAACAAATCTCTACACTTAAAGTTGCGGCTGACACGCGGATTAATTGGCTGCGCTGGGCAGGTGATGACCGTTTGCTTATTTCAGTTTCGATGAATGGTTTGTGGTTTGGCTCGCTAGTCCGCTTTTCGCGCCTAATGCTCCATGAACCTGCGACCAATAGCAATGCAGTTCTGGGCCCGCGCAATGCCGTGGTTGATGGGGACGATGTTATGTTCGTCGCCGAAGATGGCACCTACGCGCTCGTCTCGGTTCAAGAAACGGAATATGATTATCCATCCGTGTTCCGGTATGAGCTGAAACCGGACGGCGCAGTAACCGAGGTGCAAAAGCCGCAGGTCAATGTGTGGCTTTGGTATGCCGATGACAAAGGTGATGTGCGGCTTGGCATGGGTTGGCGGCGCAAGCGGCTTTATGTCTATTATCGCCCAGACGGCACCAGCGAAATGAAGCGTATCGCCAAAATTAAAGAAGGCGATGCCGACCGCTTCCTCGATGTTGTGCAAATCGTTAGCGGTTCCGACAAAGGCTACACTTTAGAAGAAGGCGAGAATGGCCGCGTCGGTGTACGATTGTTCGATTACAAAACGCGCCAAGTCGTCGACACATTTTACGAAAATCCAGAATGGGATGTAGAGAGCATTTGGCTCGACAAAGGCAAGCCCATTGCCGCTTTCTATACTGATGACCGGTCTCAGATTGTTTGGTTTGATAAGGAGTATGAAGCCTTTTACGCCAATTTGAAAAAGGCACTGGGCGACCAGCAGATTTTCATCACATCGCGTTCGAAAGACGGCAACCGCCTTTTAATCTCTGTTGGCAGTGAAAGCGATCCCGGCGTGCTTTATCTGTTTGATCGGAAAGCTGGCACGATGGACGAGCTTACGCCGTACCGGCCCAATATTGATTTTCGTCATACAGCACGGCCAAAAGCGTTCACATATACGGCCCGCGACGGCACAAAGATCCGCGCATTTTTGACTTTGCCCAAAGGGCGCGAGGCCAAGAATTTGCCGCTCATCATGCACCCGCATGGCGGCCCATTTGGTGTGCGTGATGAGCTGCGATACGATGATCAAGTGCAGTTCCTTGCCAATCGGGGATACGCCGTGATCCAGCCCAATTTCCGCGGCTCTGGCGGCTATGGAGATGAATTCTTTAACCTTGGCTTTGGCCAAGTGGGCCGCGGTATGCAGGACGATATTGACGATGCGATGGATTGGGCCGTGGCCGAGGGGATCGCCGATCCGTCGCGCGTCTGCGTTGTTGGCGGCTCTTACGGCGGATATGCCGCGCTCTGGGCCGTTCTGCGCAATCCAGAGCGTTACCGCTGCGCTGCCAGCTGGGCGGGGGTGACCGATTGGGACAAAATGCTCAGCTATGATCGGCGCGTTTTGTCGCGTGAGGCTGGGAAGCGGTGGGAAAACAGGATTGAAGGCGATGATAAGTCGCTCGATTTGGATGATGTCTCGCCCTACAAACTTGCTAAGACCCTCAACCGGCCAGTTTTGCTGGCGCATGGCACCGCCGATAGCAACGTGCCGATCAAGCAATATACGATAATGGAAAAGGCTGCGCGCAAAGCGCCGGTTAAGCCCACCAGCTTGGTTATCAAAGGGGAGGGGCATTCGTTCTCAAAAGCGGAAAGCGAGCAGAAATGGTATGACGCGCTGGAAGTATTTCTGGCCGAACATAACCCGTCTGATGTGAACCGGAAGGAAGCAGAATAATATGCTTGAGTACGCGAAGGCAAAACAGAGCCAGCATTATTGGATAGGGATGCTTGCCGCGCTATTTTGCCTCGTGATGGGCGCGATACAGCCAGTTTTAGCGCAGCCAGTTTTGGAGCGGGATAACAGCACGCAAGCGGTTGCCGCTGGCTCAGCCGCTGGTACCAAACTTCCCTTACTGATCCCTGCGCGCCATTTCGCCGAGAGGTCACCATTTCAATCGCCGCAATTGTCGCCAAACGGAGACCGAATTTCGTTTCTGCGCGATATTGGTGGTCAGAATGAAATTGCTCTTGCTGATCCGGTAACAGGGCAGAGTTTTCGCAGCGTTTTAATCCCCGATGGCCCGACGATTATCAATTATCAATGGATCAGCAATGATGCGATTTTTATTCGAGCTCTGGTGCGGTTTCGAGATAAGAACAGGCTCTACACCGGTGCCCGTGCGCTTTACGTCGCCAGCGCCTCAACCGGCCAAGTGATCAAGCTGGTCGCTGATCCATTTCTTGCACATGATGCCGTACCTATCTGGTTTGATGATGCTGGGCGCACGGCACTCATCGCGCATCCGAACAAGAAGGACGTCGATTACCCCAGCGTCTATCAATATGATTTGCAAAGCGGCCAGATGGTGGGCCGCGTCCAACAGATGATTACTGGCATCACTTCTTGGAAAGCCGACACAGCAGGTACTTTGCGGTTGGGGATTGGTTGGCACAAGGGGCGCCAGAAAGTCTGGTACCGTAGCAATGCTGCCGCTGAAATGACCCAGATTGCCGATTTGCCGAGGGGTGATCTGAGGGCGCTTAATGGTATCGCTCAGATCAAGGCTGGCTCAGATCAAGGCGTTGTAATGAAGCGCGCAAAAGCTGGCGCACCGATCGGCTTACACCGTTACGATTTTGCGCAAAAGCGCGTGACAGATACGCTTTATCAGCACCCGCAGTGGGACATTGACCGGATTCTTTCACAAGAAGACAATATTGCCGGAGTTGGCTTTACCGACAGTTCGCGCCGGATCGTTTGGCTTGATGCGGATATGAAAGCGGTCACGGCTCAGCTCAAATCAGCACTAGGGGGAAGCGGAACGGCGGTGATTGTTCAAGCGCGTTCAAAAGACAGCCAGCGCATGCTGATCAGAGCGGGCAATGCCGCTGATCCCGGAGTGCTCTATTTCTTTGATCGGGCCAAATCCAACATGGCGGAGCTTGCGCAATATCGGCCAAAGCTTGATTTCCGCGCGCTCGCCCAGCCAAGACCGATCTCTTATCAGGCGCGCGATGGCACCAAAATCCATGGTTATCTCACTCTGCCAAAAGGGCGCGAGCCAAAGAAATTGGCGCTGATTATCATGCCTCATGGCGGACCATATGGTGTGCGCGATACGCTGACCTACAATGACCGCGTGCAGTTTCTTGCCAATCGCGGTTACGCTGTGATCCAGCCCAATTACCGCGGCTCTGGCGGGTACGGCAAAGCGTTTTATGATCTTGGCATAGGAGAGGTTGGGCGCGGGATGCAGGACGATATTGACGATGCAATGGATTGGGCCGTGAACAAGGGACTGGCCGATCCGAAACGCGTCTGTGTCGTCGGCGGGTCTTATGGCGGTTATGCAGCGATGTGGGCAGTCTTGCGCAATCCGGAACGCTACGTTTGCGCTGCCAGCTGGGCCGGAGTCAGTGATTGGACCAGTCAGCTGCGACAAGAGGCGCGCTTTCTCACCCGCTATGACAAGAACCGTTTCCGTGAGCGAGTTGAAGGCGCGAACAATTTCAATCTTGCTTCTGTCTCTCCGACACGTTTTGCATCCCGCCTCAACCGGCCATTGCTGCTGGTCCACGGAACGCGTGACGGGATTGTGCCCTTTAGCCAGTTTGAAAAGATGGTCGAGGCGAGCAAGGATGCGCCCATACCGCCAACGGCCGTGACGGTTCCGGCGGGACGGCATTCATTCCGCAATGAACGTGATCAGCAAGAATGGTTCGATGCGCTGGACAGCTTCCTCGCAAAGCATAATCCGGCGGATCAATTGGATGCAGCAGGCAAATTGCGTGTCGCCCCTGATGATGAGCTGGATAGCATGTTTAAGCCCTTGGTCATTGAGAAGCCCGTACAGAACTAAAACTGTGTCCCGCAGGCTACACCGGGGAAATAGCTGACAGCGCCCCTTGCCGCGCCCTCATCAATCGTTACCTTTGGTAGCTGATATGAAAGAGCTCTTCAGCCATTCCGCCAAGACCGACGGCGTCACAGTGCGCGTTGCGGTCAATTTCCTGCCTGAACAATCGCACCCCGATGCGGGCAAGTGGTTCTGGGTCTATCATATCCGAATTGAAAACGGCTCCCACGAAACGCTCCAGCTGAAATCGCGCCATTGGCGGATTACGGACTCGCGCGGCATGGTGAACCATGTCGATGGGGAAGGGGTTGTGGGCGAGCAGCCCGTGCTGAAACCGGGCCAGTCTCACGACTATGTATCCGGTTGCCCGCTGACCACGCCGCATGGGTCGATGGAGGGGTTTTATACCTTCTTGCGTAAAGACGCGCATCTGGCAGATGGAGAACCGGTGGAGGTGCGCATTCCGTTCTTCCCACTCGCCGCGCCTGCAACCGCCGATAAGTGAAGTGCTTGCCCAGTGGGTAAGCGCATACTACATCGCTCAAAACCATGAAACGCACTCATCTGCCTTTGAACGCCTTGCGCGTCTATGATGCTGCCGCGCGGCATTTGTCCTTTACGCGGGCGGCTGACGAGCTGGCGGTAACGCCTGCGGCTGTCGGCCAGCAAATCCGCGCATTGGAAGATCATTTGGGCGTGGTTTTGTTCCGGCGCACGTCAAAGGGTTTGGAGCTGACGCCAGAGGGCATTGCAGGGCTTGATTCACTGCGCGAGGGGTTCTTGCGGTTCGAAGAAAGCGTGCAGGCGATGCAGGCGGGGCAGGCGTCTGATCGCTACACGATCGCTGCGCCGCGCGAATTTTATGCGCAATGGCTGTCGGCGCGGCTGGCTGCGTATCAAGCTGCTAACCCAGATGTGCAATTTCATTTGGTCGCGGATGAGAATGCTGATTTTACCGAGGCGAACCTCGATCTGGCGGTCCGTTTGGTTGATGGGCCGGGCGAGTTAGAGGGGGTGCAGCTTGCGCCTGCTGAGCGGGTGACGGTTGCAGCGCCTGGCGCTCCTGATGCTTGGATTGAATGGCCGGGCGTGTCTTTGCCACAGGATGCAAAGCCCACGATCAAAGCGGGCAATCCGGGGCAGGCTCTCAGTTCCGCGATTGCGGGGATGGGGCGCACCGTGCTGCCGCAACCATTGGTGGCAGAGGCGATTGAGGCTGGGCGGCTTGAGGTTCTTGATGGGCCAGCGGAAAGTCACCGTTCGTACTGGCTTGTCGCGCCGACACCGCAATGGCGCCAGAAAAAGGTGAAGGCGCTGGTTGAGCATTTGCTTGTTTAGGCCTCAAGCGCCGGTGGCTGCGTCCGCAGCCTTGGCTATCCTCGCATAAGCTCGGGCGGGCATGCGCCCTTGCGGATCGCGGTGCGATCCGAAATAGAGCTCCAATGCGGACTATTTCTCAAATCCAAACCCGGCGCTTCACAATGCGCGCGCTGGAGCGGGGCGATGCTGCGGCTTTGCTGCCGACGCTCAGCGATGATGCGCAATGCCTGTATCTGACGCGGCCTGCATTTACCTCGGAAGAGGAACTGGGGGGCTGGCTCGCTGATCCCACATGGACTGGCCGCAGCTGGATCGCGGTGGATGATACAGGGGTCGTGGCGGGGCGCTTCGTTGCCTTCCCCGCGCATGAAGATGGCGTGGAAGAGATCGGTTATATCGTTTGTGCTGACCGGCAAGGGCAGGGCGTAGCGAAAGAATGCACCGCCGCGTTGATCGCGCATCTGTTTGAAACCGGAACGCGCAAACTCACCGCAGAAGTGGACACGCGCAACGCCGCCTCTGTGGCTCTGCTGGAAAGCCTAGGCTTTACCCGCGAGGCGCATTTCCGCGAGCATGAAACCACCCATGCCGGAATGTGCGATGTTTACATGTATGGGTTGCTGAAAAGGGATCGCCGGCAAGCCTAAACCTCACCCTTCGCCAGAGTGTCCAGCCGCAGCTGCTCAATCTTACTTTCAAGGCTGGCGCGCACTTCTTCCGCGCTCATCCCGTTGCGGCGCTGCTCGGCTGCATATTCCAGCTTCACCCGCTCATACACCGGATGGCCCGGCCCGATCTCTTTCGCCGCATTATACCGGGCCGGCAGGCGGCTGCGCAGGAAGAACATGATCAGCGCCGCATGGAACCGCCGCTCTGTCCCCATCACTTTACCGGAAGAGACGATCATCCGCTCCTCGCCCTCTATTGCGCGGGCCAAGGCGCCTGCCTCCAGCCGCGCCACTCCGCGATCAATCGCCGTATCCCACGCATCGCGAAACTCCTCTGCCCCGTCACGGGCGCGCAATTTGTAGATCGCCTCCATCGACTTTCCGATATGGCGGGCAGCGGAGGTGACGATGCCTGTCGCTGCAAGATGAGCGATAAATTTGCGCTGAAGATCGGGAGTGATCGAATTGCGTCGGGGCGCTTTGTGCGGGACGGGTGCGAAATCGAGCAGGGGATCGTCAGCCTCGGGCGGGGGCGCGGTGAAGGCGACAGCAGAAGTCGCTTGGCGCGGGGTAACGCGTTTGGATTTGAGGGGAGGGGATACCATATTGTTACCTTAGAGGTCGTAATTTTTTGGGTAGAACACTGATGGCGCTAAGAAAGCGCTCAAGAGCAGAGCTATCTGAACAGGCTGAAATGATTAGGTCCCAACTATTATTTAGCCCACATACACTTGACGCTTCTAACACCCTCGCCTAATGGCGCGCCTTCGGATGTAGGACTTACCTCCTCCCTCCAAACGAATTTGAGCTGAACATTGGCAGGCTGCGCTCTCCTATAAGAACGCATCTGGCAAAGTAATCCGGCGCTTTAGGGCAGACGGGTGGAGAGTTTCAGGCTCGCATATGGCAAGGCGCTAACCGCGCTGCTCGCCTTATGTGCCGCCAATTCCCTCCATCACGAAATCCAACAGCGCCAAATCTGGCCTGATCCCGAGCACTTGTCTTCGGGAGGCGGCCGGAACCTCATCAAGGAAAGTGGGAACCGGTTTCCCGCCCGGATGAGGTGACCAAGAAAACTCGCCCGGATGAGGTGAGCATAACGAGCGAAAGCGAGAAATAATGCCGACGATTAACCAGCTGGTCCGCAAGGGCCGCGTTCCGCAGAAGGCCAAGTCTAAGGTCCCTGCAATGGAAGCCAACCCGCAAAAGCGCGGCGTTTGCACACGCGTTTACACCACCACGCCGAAGAAGCCGAACTCGGCGCTTCGTAAGGTTGCCAAGGTTCGCCTGACCAACCAGCGTGAAGTGATCACTTACATCCCGGGCGAGGGTCACAATCTGCAGGAGCACTCAGTTGTGCTGATCCGCGGCGGACGTGTGCGCGATCTTCCCGGTGTGCGTTATCACGTGCTGCGCGGTGTTCTTGATACGCAAGGTGTTAAGGACCGTAAGCAGTCTCGTTCGAAATACGGCGCTAAGCGGCCTAAATAATGCGTGCGCTTCAGGCCTCCGCCTGAAGCTTGCGGGACCGGCCCGCGCCCCCACCCAACCCCCGATACGATAATTGATATCATCGGGGATTAGGCGGGGACCCGGACTGGAAAGAGTTTTTACTCCAGAGGAGTTATAGTAATATGTCACGTCGTCGTAGACCCGAGAAGCGGGTGATCCTTCCCGATCCTAAGTTTAAGGATATGGTTCTGTCGAAGTTCATGAATAACCTCATGCTCGATGGTAAGAAATCCACTGCAGAAGGTATCGTGTATTCCGCGCTTGATACGGTTGAAGCTAAGGCTAAAACCGATCCGGTGCAGCTTTTCCATGAAGCGCTGAACAATGTGATGCCTCAGGTAGAAGTCCGTAGCCGCCGTGTTGGTGGTGCGACCTATCAGGTGCCGGTTGAAGTGCGCCCTGAACGTGCTCAGGCTTTGGCGATCCGCTGGATGATTTCAGCAGCGCGCGGGCGTCCGGAAACCACTATGTCGGCGCGTTTGTCGTCGGAACTTATGGATGCAGCCAATAACCGCGGTAACGCAGTTAAGAAGCGTGAAGATTCGCACCGGATGGCTGATGCCAACCGCGCATTCTCGCACTACCGCTGGTAACCCCCCTCTCTTACGGAGAATATTGATATGGCACGCGAATATCCGCTAGAGCGGTACCGCAACATTGGCATCATGGCTCACATTGATGCTGGTAAGACTACGACCACAGAACGCATTCTGTATTACACTGGGAAATCCTACAAAATCGGCGAAGTGCATGATGGCGCGGCGACGATGGATTGGATGGAACAGGAGCAGGAGCGCGGGATCACGATTACGTCTGCTGCGACGACTACGTTCTGGCAGAACGATGATGGTAAGGGTGAAAAGCACCGCATCAACATCATCGATACACCGGGCCACGTTGACTTCACGATTGAAGTTGAGCGTTCGCTTCGTGTTTTGGATGGCGCGGTTGCTGTGTTTGACGGTGTTGCAGGGGTTGAACCTCAGTCCGAAACCGTATGGCGCCAAGCGGATAAATACGGTGTCCCCCGTATGTGCTTCATCAATAAATTGGATCGCACCGGCGCAGACTTTTACTACTGCGTGCAGTCAATCGTTGACCGTTTGGGCGCGACACCTTTGGTGCTGTATCTCCCAATCGGAGCGGAAGCTGACCTCAAAGGCGTTGTCGATCTGGTGAACATGCGCGGTATCGTATGGGAAAATGACGGCCTTGGCGCTGATTTCTCTTATACTGATATCCCTGCTGACCTTGCTGACAAAGCTGCTGAATATCGCGAGAAGCTGGTTGAAACCGCTGTTGAGCAAGATGACGATGTCATGGAAGCTTACCTCGAAGGTACTGAGCCTGATGCGGCAACTCTGAAATCATTGATCCGCAAAGGAACAATGGCGCGTGATTTTGTGCCAGTGATCTGCGGCTCTGCGTTTAAGAACAAGGGCGTTCAGCCTTTGCTCGATGCGGTTGTGGACTACATGCCTTCACCGCTCGACGTTCCTGCGATTAAGGGCGTTCTGCCTGACAGCGACGAAGAAGATGAGCGTCCATCATCAGATGACGCGCCATTCTCAGCGCTCGCGTTTAAGATCATGAACGATCCGTTCGTGGGCTCTCTCACCTTTACCCGCATCTACTCTGGTCAATTGGCCAAGGGCAGTGTGCTGAACTCGGTGAAAGAGAAGAAGGAAAAAATCGGCCGTATGTTGCTGATGCATTCCAACAACCGCGAAGACATTGATGAAGCCTTTGCCGGCGACATCGTGGCGATTGCTGGTCTGAAAGAAACCACCACGGGCGATACGCTATGTGATGCTTCCAAGCCGATCATTCTTGAGCGGATGGAATTCCCAGAGCCAGTGATCGAACTGTCGGTTGAACCAAAAACCAAAGCTGACCAAGAAAAGATGGGCGTTGCGCTCAATCGTCTTGCGGCTGAAGATCCAAGCTTCCGCGTGACGACTGACCATGAAAGCGGTCAGACGATCATTAAAGGCATGGGCGAGCTTCACCTCGACATTCTGGTCGACCGGATGAAGCGCGAGTTCAAGGTTGAGGCAAACGTTGGTGCGCCTCAGGTTGCCTATCGCGAGTCACTCGGCCGTGAAATGGACATTGACTACACTCACAAGAAACAATCGGGTGGTACGGGGCAGTTTGCTCGCGCCAAAGCGAAGTTTACACCTGGTGAGCGTGGTCAAGGCATCGTCTTTGAGGACAGCATTAAGGGCGGTAATATTCCTAAGGAATACATCCCGTCACTTGAAAAAGGCATCCGTGAGCAAGCCGAAAGCGGCTATCTCATCGGCTTCCCGATCATCGACTTTACCATCCACGTAACGGACGGCGCCTATCACGACGTCGATTCCAGCACCGTGGCCTTTGAAATCTGTGGACGCGGCGCCATGCGCGAAGCGGCTGAACGTGGCGGCATTAAGCTGCTCGAACCCGTTATGAAGGTTGAAGTCATCACTCCTGAGGATTATCTTGGCGATGTGATCGGCGATCTCAACTCACGGCGTGGTCAGATCCAAGGCACCGACACACGCGGCAACGCACAAGCTGTGGAAGCATTTGTTCCGCTGGCCAACATGTTTGGCTATGTGAACGAACTGCGCTCCTTCAGCCAAGGTCGTGCAAACTACTCGATGCAGTTTAGCCACTACGAAGAAGTTCCAGCGGCTGTTGCACTCGAAGTGAAGGAGAAGCTTGCGTAATAGCAAGCGACAGTTTAGGGGCGGCGCCTGTTATCGCGGGTGCCGCACATTCCCGTATTTGTATTAGTCTAAGACGCATAAAGGTTATTGAAAATGGCGAAGGAAAAATTCGAGCGGAACAAGCCGCACTGCAACATCGGCACCATCGGTCACGTTGACCACGGTAAAACGACGTTGACTGCGGCGATCACCAAAGTGATGGCAGAAGCATCAGGCGGCGAAGCCGTTGACTTTGCTAACATCGACAAAGCGCCTGAAGAGCGCGAGCGCGGTATCACGATCTCTACTGCTCACGTTGAGTATGAAACAGACGCGCGTCACTACGCACACGTCGATTGCCCAGGCCACGCTGACTATGTGAAGAACATGATCACTGGTGCGGCGCAAATGGACGGCGCGATTTTGGTTGTGAACGCAGCTGACGGCCCAATGCCGCAAACACGCGAGCACATCCTGCTTGCACGTCAGGTTGGTGTGCCAGCTCTGGTTGTTTACATGAACAAAGTTGACCAGGTCGATGATGAAGAAATCCTCGAACTCGTTGAAATGGAAGTTCGTGAACTGCTGAGCGAGTATGGCTTTGACGGTGACGCGATCGCAATCACTAAAGGTTCAGCTCTTGCTGCACTCGAAGGCCGCGATCCTGAAATCGGTGCTGAATCAATCAAAGCCCTGATGGCTTCTGTTGATGAGCAAATCCCGCAGCCTGATCGTCCGGTTGATCAAGACTTCTTGATGCCAATCGAAGACGTGTTCTCAATCTCTGGTCGCGGTACTGTTGTAACCGGCCGTATTGAAACTGGCGTTGTGAACGTAGGCGACGAAGTTGAAATCGTTGGTATCAAAGATACTACGAAAACAACCGTTACCGGCGTTGAAATGTTCCGTAAGCTGCTCGACAGCGGCGAAGCAGGCGACAATGTTGGCGCATTGATCCGCGGCGTTGCTCGTGAAGAAGTTGAGCGTGGTCAGGTTCTTTGTAAGCCTGGTTCGGTTAGCCCGCACACAGAGTTTGAAGCTTCGGTTTACGTTCTGTCGAAAGACGAAGGCGGTCGTCACACACCATTCTTCGCTAACTACCGTCCGCAGTTCTACTTCCGTACGACTGACGTAACCGGTGAAGTGATCCTTCCTGAAGGCACGGAAATGGTTATGCCTGGTGATGACGTGAAAATCAGCGTTAAGCTGATCGCACCGATCGCTATGGACGAAGGTCTGCGTTTCGCGATCCGCGAAGGTGGCCGTACCGTTGGTTCGGGTGTTGTTGGTAACATCACTAAGTAATTAGGCGCAGCTTTGGCTGCACTAACAAGGATGGCCCGGTTCTCTTAAATGAGCGCCGGGCCTTTTTTGTAGAAGCTGCGTAAATACAAAATGATGGGTTTTCAGTGGGCCATCTTGAAACTTTCTCAGCGGGACGTTTCAGGGGTTGCCAGAATCCAACACTCTACGTATACGCGCGGCTCGGTTGGAGGATTCGTTCTCTGCCACGCAATTTTCTAAGGCCGTCCGCTCACGGGAAACCGAGCATGAGGGGTAGCGGTCTTTTCTTTTGAGAGCGGTAAAACGTTCTTTGGCTCTTTCGCATTGGTATTAGGTAATGGAAGCACAGAATATCCGTATTCGCCTTAAGGCGTTCGATCACCGCGTTCTGGATCAGGCAACTGGTGAAATCGCAGAAACGGCTCGCCGTACGGGTGCTCTTATTCGTGGCCCCATTCCTATGCCTACGCGTATTGAGAAGTTCACCGTGAACCGCGGCCCGCACATCGACAAAAAGTCGCGCGAGCAGTTCGAGGTGCGCACTTTCAAACGGTTGCTCGATATCGTGCAGCCAAACGCTCAGACGGTCGATGCTTTGATGAAGCTTGACCTTGCTGCTGGTGTAAATGTTGAGATTAAGCTCGCTTAATTTCGAAGATGCCCTTAAGGGGGCGTCAGTCAGTCGGTCATGACGTAAAACGGATCGAGAGTTTGGGGCTCTTTATGGCCCCGCCGGATGCTACGGCAGATGGCACGACATAGGGATACCGCCGGATGTAATGCCGGGCTGCGTCCCCCGTCTCGCACCTTTCTAGCGAAAGGCGCAGTTAGCCCGGACGGGGCGATGCATAAAATTTTGGGTTGGCACGCATGCATGGGATGGTCCTTTGTATGCCTCTGTTAAGGAGTACACGACGATGCGCACTGGCGTGATCGCAAAGAAAGTCGGGATGACCCGCCTGTTTCAGGAGGATGGACGGCACGTACCTGTGACCGTTCTGGCTCTTGAAGATTGTCAGGTAGTCTCTCACCGCACACAGGAGCGCGACGGTTACGTTGCGCTTCAAGTCGGTTCCGGCGAAGCGAAACAAAAAAACGTAGCGAAACCGCAGCGGGAACATTTTGCGAAAGCGTCTGTTCCATTGAAACGCCGGGTCGCTGAATTCCGTCTTGAAAGCGAAGAAGGCTTGATGCCGGTGGGTTCAACCATCAGTGCAGAGCACTTCCTCGACGGCCAAAAAGTCGACATCACTGGCTACACGCAAGGTAAAGGCTTTGCCGGCGCCATGAAGCGTTGGGGCTTTGGTGGTTTGCGCGCGACACACGGTGTTTCGATCTCTCACCGTTCGCACGGTTCAACCGGTAACCGTCAGGATCCGGGCCGCGTGTTTAAAGGTAAGAAGATGGCCGGCCACATGGGCGACCGTCAGCGTACTCAACAAAACCTCGTGATTGTTCGCACTGATGCGGAGCGCGGATTGCTTTTCGTTAAAGGCTCAGTGCCTGGCGCGAAAAACGGTTGGTTGCTTGTTCAGGACGCTGTGAAAGTTGCAATGCCAGAAGGCGCGCCTTTCCCGGGTGCGGTTCTCGACCTCAACGCTGCTAAAGCTGAAGAAGCTCCGGCAGAAGTTGTAGAAACAGAAGCAGCAGCGGAAACAGCTATAGAAACTCCAGCAGCAGAAGCTCCTAAGGCTGAAGCGGCTCCAGAGGCTGCTCCTGCGGAAGCTCCAGCAGCTGAAGAGAAATCTTCTGATGAAACCCCAAAAGATGAAAAAGGGGAGGGCTGAGATCATGAAAGTCAAAGTCCAAAAAATCGACGGTAAGGCGTCTGGCGATATTGAGCTCAACGATGCCGTATTCGGTGTTGAGCCGCGCGCTGACATTCTTCACCGCGTTGTCACATGGCAGCTCGAAAATCGCCGCGGTACCGCGCGTCCAACGCGTGAGCGTTCAGATGTGGCTCGTACTGGCGCGAAGTTTGGCCCGCAAAAAGGGTCCGGCGGCGCTCGCCACGGTGCCCGCTCTGCGCCAATCTTCATCGGCGGCGGTAAAGCGCACGGTGCTCGTAAGCGTGACTTCAACCAGTCGCTCAATAAGAAAATCCGTAAGCTCGGCATGAAAATGGCTCTTTCGAGCAAGGCAAAAGACGGCCTAGTCGTTGTCGACAGCCTTGAGATGAAAGACGCGAAGACCAAAGCTCTCGTCGGTACACTGGCGAAAGCGGGTTACGCGGGCAAAGTTCTGGTGATCGACGGCGAAACCGTAAATGATGGCTTCTCAAAAGCAGCTGGTAACATCCACAATGTGAATGTGATGCCCGCAGCTGGCGCCAATGTTTACGACATTTTGAACCACGACACGCTGGTCCTGACTAAGGATGCAGTTGAAAAGCTGGAGGCGCGTTTCAATGGCTAAAAAGCAAGACGTCGATGCCCGTCACTATGACGTGATTTTGGCTCCGCACATCACTGAGAAGTCGACAATGGCTTCTGAGTTCAATGCGGTTGTGTTCAAAGTCTCAGGCGATGCGACGAAACCGCAGATTAAAGAAGCGGTGGAAGCCATCTTCGACACCAAAGTGGCAGGTGTTAACACCATCGTCACTAAGGGTAAGACGAAGCGCTGGAAGGGTCGTCCCTACAAGCGTTCCGACATGAAAAAAGCGATTGTGAAGCTGGCTGAAGGCCAAGATCCAATCGACATCACCAGCGGGATCTGAGGGCAAACACGATGGCACTCAAGCAGTATAAACCAACTAGCCCAGCGCGGCGCGGACTTGTCCTTGTTGACAAAACTTCGCTGTGGAAGGGTAAGCCGGTCAAATCGCTCACCGAAGGTAAGCGCAAGTCTGGTGGCCGTAACAATAAAGGCCACATTACTTCGCGCGGTATCGGCGGCGGTCACAAACAGAAATATCGTCAAATCGATTTCAAGCGCCGCAAATGGGATGTTCCCGCGACGGTTGAACGGATCGAATATGACCCTAACCGCACCGCTTTCATCGCGCTTCTGAAATATGAAGATGGCGAGCAAGCCTACATCATCTGCCCGCAGCGTCTGGCTGTTGGTGACACGGTTATGGCTGGCGAGAAAACCGATACGAAGCCGGGCAATGCCATGCTTCTTAGCCAAATGCCTGTTGGTACCATTTGCCACAATGTGGAAATGAAGCCGGGCAAGGGCGGTCAGATCGCTCGTTCAGCTGGTACATATGTGCAGTTGGTTGGCCGTGATCGCGGAATGGTTATCGCGCGCCTTAACTCAGGCGAGCAGCGTTACCTGCGCAGCGATTGCATGGGTACAGTTGGCGCGGTTTCTAACCCTGACAACCAAAACCAAAATCTGGGTAAAGCAGGCCGCCGGCGCTGGATGGGCATTAAGCCTTTGACACGCGGCGTTGCGAAAAACCCTGTCGATCACCCGCACGGTGGTGGTGAAGGCCGGACATCTGGTGGCCGCCATCCGGTTACCCCATGGGGCAAGCCAACCAAGGGTGCTCGTACTCGTAAGAATAAGCAGACGGATAAGATGATTATCCGTTCGCGCCACGCCAAGAAGAAGAGGTAATCGGACATGGCTCGTTCCGTCTGGAAAGGTCCCTTCGTCGAACTTAGTCTTCTTAAGAAGGCAGAAGAGGCGCAGGAGCAATCTAATGCAAAGCCGATCAAAACATGGTCGCGCCGCAGCACTATTTTGCCGCAATTCGTTGGCCTGACGTTTAACGTCTATAATGGTCAGAAATTCATCCCAGTGTCCGTTAGCGAGGACATGGTCGGTCATAAGCTTGGTGAGTTTTCACCAACGCGCTATTTCCCCGGCCACGCTTCCGACAAGAAGGGTAAGCGATAATGGGTAAGGCTAAATCACCGCGCCGCGTTGGCGATAATGAAGCTTTGGCTGTTGGTGCCTCGATCCGTGGCAGCGCGCAAAAGCTTAATCTGGTTGCGGAATTGATCCGCGGCAAGAAAGTCGAAGAAGCGCTGAACATCCTGTCGTTCTCTAAAAAGGCGATGGCGCGCGATGCGACCAAAGTTCTGGCATCGGCTGTGGCCAATGCTGAAAACAACCACGACTTGGACGTTGACGCATTGGTCGTTGCCGAAGCAAGCGTTGGTAAAGCGATCACAATGAAGCGTTTTCACACACGCGGTCGCGGTAAATCGACACGCATTCTGAAACCGTTCAGCAAATTGCGCATCGTAGTCCGCGAAGAGGAAGAGGCGTAAGATGGGTCAGAAGAGTAATCCGATCGGTCTGCGCCTGCAGATCAACCGTACTTGGGATAGCCGCTGGTACGCCGAAGGGCGCGACTATGCCGGTCTTCTCAAAGAAGATATCGCGATCCGCAAATACATCATGAAGAACCTGCCTCAGGCAGCGATCTCTAAAGTGGTGATTGAGCGTCCTGCGAAGCTTTGCCGCGTTTCAATCTACGCTGCTCGTCCCGGTGTTATCATCGGTAAGAAAGGCGCAGACATTGAAAAGCTGCGCTCTAAGCTTGCTGCGATGACCGAAAGCGAAGTGAAGCTGAACATCGTTGAAATCCGCAAGCCGGAAATTGACGCTAAGCTTGTTGCGCAAGGCGTTGCAGATCAGCTCATCCGCCGTATCGCATTCCGCCGCGCCATGAAACGCGCTGTGCAATCAGCGCTGCGTTTGGGCGCTGAAGGCATTAAGATCACATGCGGCGGCCGTTTGGGCGGCGCAGAGATCGCACGTGTCGAATGGTACCGCGAAGGCCGCGTTCCTTTGCACACACTTCGCGCGAACATCGATTATGCTGAAACCGAAGCTTTGACGGCGTACGGGATCATCGGCATCAAATGCTGGATCTTCAAAGGCGAGATCCTCGCTCATGATCCAACCGCACAAGACCGTTTGATGATGGAAGCGCAAACTTCCGGCGTCCGTCCGGCTCGCTGAGGTAGGTAGAGACAATGCTGCAACCTAAGAAAACTAAATATCGCAAGGCCTTTAAGGGCAAGATCAAAGGCGACGCCAAAGGCGGCACGACTTTGAACTTCGGCGCTTATGGTCTGAAGGCTCTTGAGCCAGAGCGTTTGACTGCACGTCAGATCGAAGCGGCTCGCCGCGCGATCACACGTCACATGCGCCGCCAAGGTCGTCTTTGGATCCGCGTATTCCCTGATGTGCCTGTATCGAAAAAGCCTGCCGAAGTTCGTCAGGGTAAAGGTAAAGGCTCTGTCGAGTTTTGGGCTGCACGGGTTAAACCTGGCCGCATCCTGTTTGAGCTTGACGGTATTCCTGGCCCGCTCGCCGCAGAAGCGTTTGAACGCGCTGCGATGAAGCTGCCGATCAAAACCAAAGTTGTTGCCCGCTTGGGTGATACATCGCACCTCGGAGGCGAATGATGGCATCAGTTGAAGATCTTCGCACCAAGACGGACGATCAGCTTTCGGGCGATCTCGTTGAGCTTAAGCGCGAAGCGTTTAACCTGCGTTTTCAGGCTGCGACTAACCAGCTTGAGAAACCAGCGCGTGTACGTGAAGTGCGCCGCAAAATCGCTCAGGTGAAAACTTTGCAAAACGAACGCGCGGCAGCAGCTGCTGCGGCAAAAGCGTAAGGGGTACAGATATGCCAAAACGTATTTTGGTCGGAACTGTAACCTCCGACAAAACAGATAAGACCGTGACCGTGAAGGTCGAACGCAAGGTTAAGCACCCGCTTTACGGGAAGATTATCCGGCGCTCGAAAAAGTATCACGCGCATGATGAGAAAAATGAATACGGCATGGGCGACACTGTCCGCATCGAAGAGACCAAACCGATCTCTAAGACAAAGACATGGGCTGTGCTCGACCGGGTGAATGCAGGCGGTACTCAGGCAGTGGAAGCTGACCTTGACGTAGAAGCTGCCAGCGCGAGCTCGAATACGTAATTAGGTTTTAGACGATTAGGAACTGCTAGACTGGTTCTAGCAAGCCAATGAGAAGGAAGACGGATCAATGATCCAGATGCAATCCAATCTCGACGTCGCGGATAATAGCGGCGCAAAGCGCGTCCAGTGCATTAAAGTGCTGGGCGGGTCTAAGCGCCGGTTTGCCTCCGTGGGCGACGTGATCGTGGTTTCCGTTAAGGAAGCTCAGCCACGCGCTAAGGTGAAGAAGGGTGACGTGCACCGCGCTGTCATCGTTCGCACCCGCAAAGAAGTGCGCCGCCAAGACGGCAGCGTCATTCGCTTTGATAGCAATGCGGCGGTTCTCGTGAACAAAACTGAGGAGCCCATTGGCACTCGGATCTTTGGCCCTGTGGTGCGCGAATTGCGCGGACGCGGTTTCATGAAAATCATCTCGCTCGCGCCGGAGGTGCTCTAATGGCTGGTGCAAAAATCAAAAAGGGTGACAGCGTCGTCGTTCTGTCCGGTAAGGATAAGGGCCGCACTGGTACCGTCGAGAAGGTTATGCCGAAAGAAGGCAAAATCGTCGTCGAAGGTATCAATGTTGCTGCGCGTCACCGCAAACCTAGCCAAGCTAACCCGCAAGGCGGCATTGACCGTTTTGCTGCGCCTTTGGATATTTCCAAAGTGGCTGTGGCTGATCCCAAAGATGGCAAACCAACTCGCGTCCGTTTCGAAGAGAAGGGCGGCAAGAAGGTTCGCGTTGCAGTGAAATCGGGGGAAACTATCGATGGCTGATTATGCCCCACGCCTTAAAGCCAAATACGAAACGGAAATCGTGAAAGCGATGATCGAAAAGTTCGGCTATAAGAACGCAATGGAAGTTCCAAAGATTAGCAAAGTCACACTCAACATGGGTGTTGGCGAGGCTAGCCAGGACAAGAAAAAAGTCGCAATCGCGGCTGAAGAGATGGCTTTGATCGCTGGTCAAAAGCCTGTCATCACCAAGGCTAAGAAATCCATCGCTCAGTTTAAACTGCGCGAAGGCATGCCAATCGGTTGTAAGGTTACCCTTCGCCGTGACCGTATGCTGGAATTCATGGACCGTCTGGTGACCATCGCAATGCCTCGTATCCGAGATTTCCGTGGTCTTAACCCGAAATCTTTTGATGGCCGCGGCAATTACGCGATGGGTCTTAAAGAGCAGATCGTCTTTCCAGAGATCAGCTACGACAAAATCGACAAGGTGCGCGGGATGGATATCATCGTAACCACCACCGCGAAAACCGACGAAGAAGCGCATGAATTGCTGCGTCTCTTTGGCTTCCCGTTCCCGGTTGAGGAATCAGCCGACAAAGAGGCGGCGTAAGCCGTCCCTTGATGACAGAAACAAAAGGTAAGAGAGCTTAAGTCCAATGGCGAAACTGAGTTCCGTTAACAAAAACGAGCGTCGCAAGAAGCTCGTCAAGAAATATGCAGCGAAATATGCCAAGTATAAGGCGATTGCTGATGACAAATCACTCGATGAGAGTGAGCGTCTGATTGCTCGTCTGAAAATGGCTGAAATTCCGCGCAACGGTAATCCTACCCGCGTGCGCAATCGCTGTGCCACAACTGGCCGCCCACGCGGCTATTATCGCAAGTTCGGCCTGAACCGGATTGAGCTGCGGAACCTTGCCAATCGCGGCATGATTCCTGGCGTCACGAAGTCGAGCTGGTGAGGATTACGATATGGCTTTGACAGATCCCGTAGGTGACATGCTCACCCGTATCCGCAACGGTCAGCAGGCTAAGAAGGACTCCGTCCTTTCGCCAGCGTCCAAATTGCGCGCAAACGTTCTCGAAGTTCTTACCCGTGAAGGCTACATTCGTGGCTATGAAGCGGATGAGAGCGGCAAGCACCCTGCGCTGCGGATTGAACTGAAATATTTCGAAGGCGAACCGGCTATCAAGCACGTCGCCCGCGTCTCTAAACCGGGCCGCCGCGTCTATTCAGGTAGCTCAGAGCTTCCGACAGTGCGCAACGGCCTTGGCATCACCATCGTCTCGACCCCGCGCGGTGTCCTTTCGGACAATGAAGCACGGGCCGAAAACGTCGGCGGCGAAGTGCTGGCGGAGGTGTTCTAATGAGCCGGATTGGTAAAAAGGCTGTGGCGATCCCTGCTGGGGTGACGGCCACAATCGCAGAAGGCACTTTGACCGTGAAAGGTCCCAAGGGGCAGCTTTCCATGGGCCTCTCTGATCTGATCGACTATAAAGTCGAAGGCGAAGAGATCCAAGTGAACCCTGCCAATGACACAAAGGCCGCTCGGTCGTTCTGGGGCATGCAGCGGACTTTGGTTTCGAACCTTGTTGAAGGCGTAACCGAAGGCTTCTCCAAAACCTTGGAGATCACTGGTGTTGGTTACCGTGCGAAAGCACAGGGCAAGACTTTGAACCTTCAGCTTGGTTTTAGTCATGACGTCAATCTTCCTGTGCCAGAAGGCTTGGAAGTGAAAACGCCGGATCAAACCACTGTTGAAATCAGCGGTAGCGACAAGCAGTCGGTAGGGCAGTTCGCTGCTGAAATCCGCCGCTGGCGCAAGCCTGAGCCGTATAAAGGCAAGGGCATCAAATATCGCGGTGAATATGTCTTCCGCAAGGAAGGGAAGAAGAAGTAAGATGGCAAAGCTCTCTCTCTTTGAACGTCGTCGGCGCCGCGTGCGCACGGCATTGCGTAGCCGGGGCGGTGATCGCCCCCGTCTGTCAGTGCACCGCACTGGCCGTCACATTTACGCGCAAATCATCAATGATGCCGATGGCCGCACGGTCGCTGCTGCATCAACGCTTGGCGATAAAGCCTCAGGCGCGAATATGGATGCCGCCTCTAAGGTCGGCAAAGATATTGCAGCGGCTGCGAAAAAGGCTGGCGTTTCCACTGTCGTGTTTGATCGCGGCGGGTTCCTGTTTCATGGCCGCGTGAAAGCGCTTGCCGATGCGGCCCGTGAAGGCGGGTTGGAGTTTTAATTATGGCTGATGACAAGAAAACAGAAGCGCCTGCTGAAGAAGCCAAAGTAGAAGCGGCTCCAGAAGCAGCAGCTGCTCCGGCAACTGAAGCGAAAGCGGAAGAAGCGGCTCCTGCAGCAGAAGCAGCACCTGAAGCTCCGGCGGCAGAAGCGAAAACCGAAGAAGCAGCTCCTGCTGAAGCACCGGCGAAAGCTCCCGAAGGCCAGAACCGCGGAAATCGTGGTCGTGGCGGCGGTAACCGTGATGGCGGCGGCAAAGGCCGTGGTCGTGGCGGACGTGATGGTGGCCGTGGCCGCCGCGAGGAAGAAGATGATGGCATCATTGAGAAACTCGTTCACATCAACCGCGTTTCGAAAACGGTTAAAGGCGGTAAGCGCTTTGGTTTTGCAGCCCTAGTGGTTGTTGGCGATGGTCAGGGCCGCGTCGGCTTTGGCAAGGGTAAAGCACGCGAAGTGCCCGAAGCTATTACCAAAGCAACCGCAGCTGCTCGCAAGAAAATGATCCGCGTGGCTTTGAAAGAAGGCCGCACGCTTCACCACGATGCCAAGGGCCGCTTTGGCGCTGGTAAAGTGACAGTGCGCACAGCGCCTCCGGGAACTGGTATTATTGCCGGTGGTCCGATGCGTGCCGTGTTCGAAAGTCTGGGCGTTGCAGACGTTGTGACCAAATCGGTCGGTTCGTCTAACCCTTACAATATGATCCGCGCCACTTTTGACGCGCTCACCAACCAAACTTCGCCGAAATCTGTGGCTCAGCGCCGCGGTAAGAAAGTCGCTGACCTATTGGGTCGCGGCGGTGCAAGCGAAGTCGAAGCGGAAGCTGATGCTGCCGCTGTAGTGGAGTAAGCCCCAATGGCTGCGAAAAAGACATTGAAGATCAAACAGATCGGTTCGCCGATCCGTCGTCCCGATAATCAGCGCCAGACTTTGATCGGTTTGGGCCTGAACAAGATGCATAAAGTCGTCGAAGTTCAGGATACACCAGAGGTGCGCGGCGCAATTGCCAAGCTTCCTCACATGGTTGCGATTGTCGACTAAAATATCAGGGGCGCTGCATTACGCGGCGCCTCTTTTCCTATCAGCGCGAACCCATTGATTGGGCCTAGAAAGCGAAAGCGAGTGCAAACTATGAAACTGAATGATCTCCGCGATAATGAAGGCGCCCGTAAAGGACGCATGCGCAAGGGCCGCGGTATCGGCTCGGGCAAGGGTAAAACCGCTGCGCGCGGCCAAAAGGGTCAGAAAAGCCGTTCCGGTGTAGCCATTAAAGGCTTCGGCGGCGGTCAAATGCCGCTTCACATGCGTCTGCCAAAACGCGGGTTTAACAATCCGTTTGGCAAAGACTTCGCAGAAGTGAACATCGGCATGGTCCAAAAATATATCGATGCGAAGAAACTTGACGGCAAAAAAGACGTTACCGAAGACGCTTTGCGTGATTGCGGATTGATCCGCGGCGGCAAAGACGGCGTTCGTCTGCTGGGCAAAGGTGAAATCACTGCAAAAGTGAAATTCATTGTTGCTGGCGCGACCAAAGGCGCAATTGCAGCGGTTGAGAAAGCTGGCGGCAGCGTTGAAGTGGTTGCTTCTGTTAAGCCTTCGTCAAAGCCTTCGTCAAAGCCTTCTGCGAAGAAAGAAACGGCCGAAAAAGCCGCTCCTAAGAAAGCTGCACCGAAAAAAGCAGCCGCTGAAAAGGCTCCTGCGAAAAAAGCACCGGCCAAAAAGCCTGCTAAAGCGAAAAAATCGGACAAAAAAGCCGATTGATTTGAAAAGATTTGTGTGAGGGGTTCGACATCGGGCTCCTCGCACCCTATCTACACTGTCTGCGCCGCTAATACCGGCACCCAAGGCAATCACGACCAGGGATTATTGGACGGATAATGGCATCACGCGCCGACAGCATTGCGAGCAATATGAGTCTCGCCAATTTCTCCAAAGCCACTGAGCTGCGCCAGAGAATCTGGTTCACCATCGGTGTGCTTATCGTTTTCCGCTTCTTGAGCTTTGTTCCGCTGCCGGGGATTAACCCATTGGCGCTCGCGCAGCTTGCTGAGCAAACGCAGGGCGGCATTCTGGACATGTTCAACATGTTCACCGGCGGTTCGCTGGAACGGATGAGCCTAATCGCGCTTGGCGTGATGCCTTATATTACCGCATCGATTGTGGTGCAGATGGCATCGGCTCTGCACCCGACACTCGCCGCTTTGAAGAAAGAGGGCGCAACGGGCAGGCAGAAACTCAACCAATATACGCGTTATGGCACGGTGTTCCTGTGTACTATTCAGGGGTATTTCCTTGCCGTGGGACTGGAAAGCTTTGCCAATTCTGCCGGTCTTCAGGCGGTGGTTGACCCGGGCTATATGTTCCGCGTTGGCGCGGTGATCAGCCTAGTGGGCGGCACCATGTTCCTGCTGTGGCTGGGTGAGCAAATCACAGCGCGCGGCATTGGTAACGGTGTTTCGCTGATCATTATGGCCGGCATTGTGGCGCAATTCCCGACCTTTGCCAGCAACCTTTTCGAAGGGGGCCGGACAGGCTCAATCAGCCCAACAATCATCATCGGCTTTATCGTGATGGTGGTGGTGCTGATCTTGGTCATATCCTTTATGGAGCGGGCGCAGCGGCGCTTGCTCATCCAATATCCAAAGCGCGCGACGCAGCGCGGCATGATGCAGGCGGACCGTTCGCACCTGCCGCTTAAGCTGAACACAGCCGGCGTTATCCCGCCGATCTTTGCCAGCTCGCTTTTGCTGCTGCCGCTGACAATTTCGCAATTCGCCGGCAATTCGGTGGATACCGAAAGCACGGCGGGCAGTGTGATCGTTACGCTGAATCAATATCTTCAGCATGGTCAGCCGATCTATATGACGCTTTATGCGCTTGGGATCATATTCTTCTGCTTCTTCTACACAGCGGTTGTCTTCAACCCAGAAGAGACAGCGGACAATCTGAAGAAGAATGGCGGCTTTATTCCGGGCATCCGTCCGGGTAAGCGGACCTCTGATTATCTCGACTATGTCTTGACCCGCATTACTGTGGTCGGCGCGATCTATCTGACCATCGTCTGCGTTGTGCCGGAATATATGATCGCGCAAACGGGCATTCCATTGTTCCTTGGCGGGACCAGCCTGCTCATCGTGGTGAACGTGACCGTAGATACGATCAGTCAGATCCAATCGCATCTGCTGGCCCACCAATATGATGGGCTTATCAAGAAAGCGAAATTGAAGGGCCGCCAGCGCTAAGTTTGTGCGCGCGGTTTTTGGGGGAACTTAGGGCACATGAATATCATTCTTCTTGGACCGCCGGGAGCTGGCAAGGGCACGCAGAGCGCGCGTCTGGTCGAGAACTATGGAATGAAGCAGCTTTCCACCGGCGATATGCTGCGCGCTGCGGTTAAGGCACAGACGCCTGTGGGCCTCAAAGCCAAAGCGGTGATGGATGCAGGCGAGCTTGTCTCTGACGAAATCGTTTCGGATCTAATCGACGCTGAACTCGCTGCATTGGACAGCGGCACTGGCGTAATCTTTGATGGTTATCCGCGCACAGAGGCGCAGGCTGCAATCCTTGATGAATTGCTCAGCAAGCATGGCCGCACGCTTGATCATGTGATTGAATTGGGCGTTGATGTTGATGCCTTGGTTGAGCGGATTACGGGCCGTTTTTCATGCGCGAAATGCGGCGCATTGTATCACGACACGGCCAACCCTCCTGCGAAAGAGGGGGTGTGCGACAATTGTGGCTCGACAGAGTTCAAACGCCGTCCTGACGATAATGAGGACACTGTGCGCACCCGCATGGAAGAATATCGCGCAAAGACTGCGCCTATCCTGCCCGGCTATCAGGCGCGCGATATTGTGACCCGCGTCGACGGAATGGCGGGCATTGATGATGTCTCTGCCCTGATTGAGAAAATCCTCAGCTAGTCCGGCGCTGGGACGGGTTCTTAAGTCCTGGTGCCTTGGTCTGTGGCCCCAAACTGTCGTCCCAATCTGTCGCATTGATACTTTCCACGCGTGGCCGCTTGGCCTAGGCTCCTGATCAGGAAGAGGGGCTAAGACCATGATTCACCGGATCGCCATATTGTGCGCAAGCTTGGCGCTATTGGCGCAGCCTGCTTCGGCTGAAGTTGTGAAAACAGATGATGATGGCTTTGTTACCCGCCATATGGCCGTGGTGAATGCCGATACCAAAGCGGTCTGGCTGGCGCTGATTTCTCCAAACAAATGGTGGAAGAAAGAGCACACTTGGTCAGGGGATGCGGCCAATATGATGCTGCGCCCGCAGGCTGGCGGCTGTTTTTGTGAACGCATTCCAGAAGATCCCAACTCTGACGAGGTAACGCTAGAGGGCAGCGTGGAACATATGCGCGTGATCCAATCTTTCCCTGAAAAGGTTTTGCGGATGCGCGGCGGCCTTGGCCCGCTTCAAAGTGAAGCTGCGACTGGGGTTCTGACCATTGCGATCGGCAAAAGTGAAACCGATGGCGAAGAGACTACGACCATCGTTTGGGAATATGTGGTCGGCGGATATATGCGCTATGAAACGCCAAAAATTGCCAAAGCGGTTGATGGGGTAATGGCGCTTCAATTGGGCAGTCTTGCCGAAATGCTCGGGGCTACAAATATGCCTGAAGCGCCTGCCGAAGAAGAACCGGCTGATCCAGCACCCGAAACCTCAGAAGAGGACGAATCCGGTGAAAGCGACGACCGTATGGCCGCTTTAGAGGAGGCGGTCGAAGCGCTTAGCGACGAATAGAATTTGAATATCAAATAGGCCCAGACGCGCCGGTCACAAGGCGCGCGGGCATCACGGGACGCAACGTATCAATTGAGCCTCGCAAATGGTGAGGGGCTTTTAATCAGGAGTAGATACTATGGCGGTTTCCGATCACGTTGATCTTGCGACATTTATGGAAGGGGTGAAAAAACGTAACCCCGGCCAAACCGAATTTATCCAAGCAGTCCAAGAGGTTGCTCAAGATATTTACGGCTTTATCGATGACAAAGAAGAATATCACGCAGCGCAAATCCTGCGCCGTATGGCGGAACCTGACCGGGTGATTTCTTTCCGCGTATGCTGGGAAGATGACAATCACAATATCCGCGTTCAGCGCGGCTACCGCATTCAAAACAACAACGCCATCGGCCCCTATAAAGGCGGCATTCGTTTCCACCCCAGCGTTACCGAAAGCGTGCTGAAATTCCTCGCGTTTGAGCAGACCTTTAAAAACTCGCTCACCGGCCTGCCTATGGGCGGCGGCAAGGGCGGGGCAAACTTCAACCCGCGCGGCAAATCTGACAGCGAAGTTATGCGTTTCTGTCAAAGCTTTATGACAGAACTTTACCGGCATATTGGCCCCGACACCGATGTTCCGGCGGGCGACATTGGCGTTGGCGGGCGCGAAATTGGCTATATGTTTGGCCAGTACAAACGCATCACTAACCGGTGGGAAGGCGTGCTGACCGGCAAAGGTCAGGAATATGGCGGATCACAAATGCGTCCTGAGGCCACCGGCTATGGCGCTGTGTATTTCATGCAGAACATGCTCAAACATGCAGGCCACGATGTGGACGGCAAGACAGCGGTAATCTCTGGTTCGGGCAATGTTGCGACCCACGCAGCAGAGAAAATCACTCAGCTTGGCGGTAAAGTTCTCACCCTGTCAGACAGCGGCGGCTTCATCCATGATCCCGACGGTATGGATCAGGCGAAGATCGATTTTGTGAAGCATCTCAAAACGGTCAAGCGCGGCCGCATCAGCGAATATGTTGATGAGTATAAGGGCGCGACTTTCCATGAAGGCAAACGTCCGTGGGATGTGAAATGCGATCTGGCGCTGCCTTGTGCGACGCAGAACGAGCTGAATGAGGCTGAAGCAAGCGCGCTGGTTAAAAACGGTGTTCAGGCTGTATCAGAAGGCGCAAACATGCCGACGACCTTGGAGGGTGTTAAAGTCTTCCACGATGCCAAAATCATGTACGGCCCGGGTAAGGCTGCCAATGCTGGCGGTGTTGCTGTGTCCGGCCTTGAAATGAGCCAAAACTCAGAGCGGATCAGCTGGAACCACGAACGGCTTGGTGAAATGCTGACCGATCTTATGCAGGGCATCCACGAAAAATGCGTCGAATATGGCGAGCATGACGGTCATGTCGACTATGTGAAGGGCGCGAATATCGCAGGCTTTAAAAAAGTCGCCGATGCGATGCTCGCGTTTGGCGTAGTCTAAGACCAGCTATGGCGCGCGCCTGCTATTGGATGCGGGCGCGCAGCCTTAGTTCGAAATTTGGATCTCCGCTTCCATAATCTCCGCTCATTGCGCCAGTGGGCGTAACGCGGACATGCGTAACTGCAGGATCCGTTCCATCGCCGCTATCAACTGGTGTGTAGCTGAAATCGCTTCCGTCGATTGAGAAGGCAATGCAGTCGGTCATATTGCCTAATGCAATGAAGGTGCAGGTGAGGGTGCTGGTTGGGCTTCCATCGGTAAACTGCACTGGCCCGCTGCCTGGCGCTCCAAAATCCGTCACGACCAGGGCTAGCTCGCTTGGCAAAGCATCGGTCACCACGACGCTTTCATAATTGGGCGGCGCGTTACCCTGATTGGTAACGCCAATGGTGTATTCCACCAAAGCGCCCGGCAATTCAAAATCACCATTTGCTCCGCTGGTCGAAAATTTGACTTTGGAAGTCGTCAAATCAGCCGCGAGATTGGCGTGAAAACTGCTAGAAAAAGCCACAATGCCAGCGCGCTCCGCATCGCCAGCAGCGACATTGCGTTCTGTGTCTTGATCGCGGTCTTCGTCGATGCGAACGCTGATCGCGGTCGCCCCGATTGAGCAAAAGCGGAACCAGCCCCCGTCATCATTTCTGCGCGACAGCTTTTTGGCGACGACGACCGATGCATTGGTCAGGCCGGTGGAATTGCTAAAGCACCCATCATCCCAGCCTCTCACGTTGAAACCCGTGGTTGACGCAGCCCAATCGACATTGGCACCGTTTACATCGTCAAAATCGCCAGTTTGGCCTGCTGGAAAGGCGATCCAGCCAATCGTTTCGCTGCTAGGCCATGGGCCGCTATCAGCCTGACTGCGGTCCAATGCGGTTTGAAAGCCCGTTAGCGAAGGGTTCTGCGCAATAGATGTAATATGCGGCTGCGAGTTTTGATCGGCGACATTGTTGATTTCGCTATTGGCTGTTTGCAAGTTGTGAAGGATTGTCGGGGTCGCTGGTAGGGCAGAGCTAAAATTCACATTCGCCCAGCTCGCCGTTCCCCCAGTAAATCCGCTACCAAACTGCACAGAAGCAGTATTTATCGTGCCTGCTTCGATCACTGCGCCGCCAGGCAAAACGTGACGCCCGGGCTCCACTGCAATATAATGTGTTATCATCGGGACGTGGCGACCATCCCAATTCGGCGGTTCAATGATTAACTCGTCAAACCCATTTGTGGTAACATTGGTAATTCGCACAGAGGCAGAATTGCTACCGCTTTGCGAGCCGATTACGACAACAATTGGCGGCGTATCAAATGATTCCTGAAAAGGAACAAAAACTGGATCTCTTCCTGTTGTAGGAAAAGTATCGTGCGCAGTAAATGTGCCTGCTTCAATACGGCCTGCATGGACATCTTCTGGAAGGGCGCACGTTATTAGCAGGGCTAAAGCACAAAGCCCATTCGCGATATTTCTATAAATAAAGGCCGACACCTTTTTCATATCATATTTATTATAGCGCAATTCTTAACGCTGTCTTAGGGGGTTACCCCATTTTACATCTACTGGATTCGGAGTTGACGCGCAGGGCGAATCGCCTTAAGCGGCCTGTTCATTCGACAGTCTCGAACGGGTCCATTGGGCAGCAGCTTTTTTTTGTGCGCCTTTTTGGGCTTTTGTCATTTAGACATCGGGCTGGCCGAGATGAATTGTAGCGATGAGATGGAGGCGGCATCTGCCGATCTCTGTGGAGCATGGAGAAGAATTAAGTGGCTCGTATTGCCGGGGTAAACATCCCAACAAATAAGCGCGTTATTATTGCGCTCACCTATATTCACGGAATTGGCCGCACAACGGCTGTTGAAATTGCAGACAAGCTGAAAATTGACCACGCCCGCCGTGTTCAAGACCTTAGCGATGCTGAAGTTTTGCAAATCCGTGAAGCGATTGATGCAGATCACACCGTAGAAGGCGATCTGCGCCGCCAAACAGCGATGAACATTAAGCGTTTGATGGATCTGCGGTCTTACCGCGGTCTTCGTCACCGTAATGGTCTGCCTGTTCGCGGACAGCGCACTCACACCAACGCCCGCACCCGCAAGGGTAAGGCTAAGCCAATCGCCGGTAAGAAGAAGTAAGCTGCAAAGGAGCAATCCAGCAGCTTTTGCCTTCTTTCACATTCACTAAGGAATACGCACCATGGCACGCGAACCAGGTCGGGTTAAAAAACGCGACAAGAAAAATATCTCAAGCGGCGTTGCGCACATCAACGCCAGCTTTAACAATACGATGATCACCATCACCGATGCGCAGGGCAATGCAATTAGCTGGTCCAGCGCGGGTATGATGGGCTTCAAAGGCAGCCGTAAATCGACACCATATGCTGCACAGGTTGCAGCCGATGATGCCGGCAAAAAAGCGGCTGAGCACGGCGTGCGCACTTTGGAAGTCGAAGTAAAAGGCCCAGGTTCAGGCCGTGAGAGCGCGCTTCGCGGTCTTGCAGCTGTAGGCTTTGCCATTACATCGATCCGTGACGTGACACCGATCCCGCACAATGGGGTTCGGCCGTCTAAGCGTCGCCGCGTCTGATCCAACCGCTTTATTGGTAACGACTTCGGTCGGTGCCAAACAAGTTCCACGGGATCAACAAGCGCTTAAAAAGCCCAATTGGTCCTTCACTGCTGATACAAATCCAGGGGAAATCCATGTCCGTCAATCTCAAGAACTGGCAGGAACTTAAGAAACCCAACACTCTCGAAATTAAAGAGGGTGGTGACAAAGGGCGCAAGACCGTGTTTGTCGCTGAACCGCTTGAACGCGGCTTTGGCCTGACACTCGGCAATGCGCTGCGCCGCGTGCTGCTTAGCTCGCTGCAGGGTGCTGCAATCACATCGATCAAGATTGAGAACGTGCTGCACGAATTCTCATCTCTTGCCGGTGTGCGCGAAGACGTGACCGACATCGTTTTGAACGTGAAGCAAATCGCGCTCAAAATGGAAGGCGAAGGCGCTAAGCGTTTGCAGCTTTCTGCAACCGGTCCTGCCGAAGTGAAAGCGGGCGATATCGCTGTTTCTGGCGACATTGAAGTGATGAATAAGGATTTGGTCCTGTGTCACTTGGATGAAGGCGCCACGCTGAACATGGAACTGACTGCTGACGTTGGCAAAGGCTATGCGCCTGCGGTTCAAAACCGTCCTGCTGATGCACCGATTGGCCTGATCCCAGTGGACTCGCTCTATTCGCCAGTGCGTCAGGTCAGCTATAAAGTTGAAAACGCACGTGTCGGCCAAGAGCTTGACTATGATAAGCTATCGCTGACCGTTGAAACTGACGGCACAGTCACTCCTGAAGATGCGGTTGCTTACGCAGCGCGCATTTTGCAGGATCAGCTGACATTGTTCGTCCACTTCGAAGACGGTATTCCGCAGCCGCAATCAGCAATGATCGGCCAAGCGGCTACTCCGCAAGAAGACGATGCGAACCAATTGAACCGTTACCTTCTCAAGAAGGTCGACGAGTTGGAACTCAGCGTGCGTTCGGCGAACTGCCTGAAAAACGACAACATCATCTACATCGGCGATCTGGTACAGAAAACCGAAGCAGAGATGCTGCGTACGCCAAACTTTGGCCGCAAATCTTTGAACGAAATCAAAGAAGTGCTCTCCAGCATGGGTCTGCGCCTCGGCATGGATATCCCAGGTTGGCCGCCAGAGAACATCGAAGAAATGGCTAAGAAGCTCGAACAAGAGTTGCTTGGTTAACTGAGGTGAAGGTGGCGACCTCAACCTGCCACCAGCACTAGGCTACCTGATACGGGCCTTTTACGAACACGTGCCGATCCCTTCATGGGAAAGTGGGAACCGGTTTCCCGCCCGGAAGGGTCGGCCAAAAGGATATAATTATGCGTCACGGAATTTCACAGCGTAAGCTCAGCCGTAAATCGGGCCACCGCAAGGCTCTTTTCCGCAATATGGCAGCGGCCCTGATCAAGCATGAGCAGATCAGCACCACTTTGCCAAAAGCGAAAGAACTGCGCCCTTACATCGAAAAGCTGATCACTTTGGCGAAACGTGGCGGTCTTTCAAATCGCCGCCTAGCGCAAAGCCGCCTGCTTGACGAAACACAGTTGAAAAAACTGTTCGACATTTTGGCTGAGCGTTATTCAGACCGCGATGGCGGCTACACGCGCATCATCAAAGCTGGCTACCGCGCTAGCGATAGCGCGCAGCTTGCAATCATCGAATTGGTTGAGCGCGACGAAGACGCCAAAGGTCAAGATAGCGGCCCGGTAATGGCTGAAGAAGAAGAGCTGGCTGAAGCGACTGCTTAACCGGCACCTTCGACAAACGACATAGAGGGGCTGGCAGAGGAATCTGCTGGCCCTTTTCTTTTGTATGTGGGCGTTTACGGTAGGCGCTATGAAAAAACTCACTTTGATAGCAGGGATCGCCGCACTTGCCGTTTCTGCTCAGGCATCCGCGCAAACCGCGCAGGACACACTCAACGCTAAATATGACCGCGCTTTGGCTGCTGGTTACAAATCGCTGATGCTGTGCAGCGCGATTGGCAATGCGGAGAAAAACGGCGCGAAACGCACGCCGGAAAGCGTTGAGAAATGGGAGCTGACCGGCATTCAGGCTCCATTGAATGATATTGTGGGCGAGTTGGAATATGAAATCGTCCGGCGCCCTTCGGGGCAGATCGCTCACGTCGCGGTGGAGTGGGATGACACTATGCCGCCGCGCATTGCTGCGTATTTCTCGGAAAGTGGCTGTTCCGCTCTGCCAATTGGCGCGCCTGAGAAGTGGAGCGATCCGACGCGCGCGATCCCGATTGAACCGAAAGATAATGATGAGGCGGAGGCAATCGAAGATCCTGATGAGATGTTTGGCCCTCAAGCCCCCAATGAGTTGTTCCAACGTGTTGATCCAAGTTCGCTTCAGGGCTTTCTAAATGTCATTAGCGGCGCCGCTGTCGAAAAATACGGTAATCGAACAAGAACTACAGCGGCGCTTGTGATGAAGGAAGGAAAGGCTCTGACCGAATTCTATGCGCCGGATTTCGATGAAAGCACACCGCAGCGCACTTGGTCTGTCGCCAAAAGCATTGCCGCAACTTTTGTGGGCGTTTCGGTTCTGTCGGGCGAAACGAATGTCAATGATCCGGTTGGCATGAATTACTGGCGGCAAGGCGGAGCTAGCGATCCGAGAAACGCGCTCACTATCGACCACATGCTGCGTATGGCATCGGGCCGTTATTCCAGCACTGCGGGTAACCGGACAGATGCGCTGTATTGGGGCGGTTCCACCGTCAATGAAACCGCTACCAATTGGCCGCTCATTGAAAAACCGGGAACCGTGTTTCGTTACGCCAATAATGACACTTTGATGGCCGTGAAAGCAATCGACACATACCTTAGCTATTACGGAACAGAAGAGCTTTTTGCCAAACTAGGGATGAACCACACGGTCGCTGAAACCGATATTCGCGGCGATCATGTGCTGTCGAGCCAAGTGTGGTCGACCGCGCGCGATCTGGCAAAATTGGGCCAGCTTTACCTCGACAATGGCGTGATCAACAAAGGCCAAGAAAATGAAGAACGCATCTTGCCTGAAAATTGGCGGGAATATGTCGCCTCTGCATCAGGCCCGCAGCCGGAAGGGCGCCCGCTTGGCTATGGCGCCGGATTCTGGTTGATGAACAATAATGATGGCATCCCTGCGGATACATTCGCAGCGCTAGGCAATCGCGGGCAATATGTTGTGATAGTGCCGAGCCGCAATGTGGTGATCGTGAGGCGCGGCGAAGATCCGGTTGGTGCCCGATTTGATATCATCGCATTTACGCGCGATGTGCTTGCCGCCATGGGCGAGTAAGCCTAATTGATTGCAACAAATGTCAACTTTTCTCAACATTTCTCGACTTTTGTCATGTTTTTGAGGTGAAATTCCCGATGATCCGTGCCCTTCCTTTGGCTCTTGCAGCCAGTCTAATCTCCGTTCCTTCTTATGCTGAGGCCCCTCAATTGCCCCAATATCCCGAAACGCGTGCCGATCCGATTGTCGAGGAAATTTTTGGCGAGCAAGTGGCCGATCCTTATCGCTGGTTGGAAGAAGATGTCCGTAATTCTGAGGAAGTCGCAGGCTGGGTCGAAAGCCAAAATACCGTCACCGAAGGCTTTCTTGACGGGTTATCGGGTAATGATTGGTTCCGCGGTAAAATCGGCGGATTGCTGAATTTTGAACGCTTTGGCATTCCGCGCAAGGCGGGCGAAAACTACTTTTACAGCCGCAATTCTGGCCTGCAAAACCAGTCGCAACTGTTTGTTCAAGAAGGGTTAGATGGCACGCGCCGCTTGCTGATTGATCCCAATGCCTGGGCAAAAGATGGCGCAACCGCGCTTGCTGGCTGGGTTCCATCTGAAGACGGCACAAAGCTGGCATATAGCGTGCAGGATGGCGGAACCGACTGGCGGATCATTCGCATCTTGGATGTGGCCACTGGCGAAGTTGAAAGCGAAGAAGTGCGCTGGGCAAAGTTCACCGGCATTTCTTGGATTGGCAATGAAGGCTTCCTGTATTCGCGCTTCCCAGAACCGGAAGAGGGCCAAGATTTCCAAGAGCTCAATTTCAATCAGCAGGTCTATTTCCACCGCGTCGGCACCGCTCAAAGCGAGGATGAATTGGTCTTTGCAACGCCCGACCATCCCAAGCGCGGCCATTCTGCTTCGACCACGGATGATGGACGCTGGATGGTCATTACCAGCTCGCTGGGTACGGATAGCAAGTATGAAGTGCATCTCATCGACCTTGCCAAGCGCGATGCTGATGGTTGGAAGCCTATTCCGCTAGTCACTGGCTTTAAGAACGAGTGGAGCCTGATCGATAGCGTCGATGGAAAGCTGTATTTTACGACCAATGAAAGCGCGCCCAAATTCCGTATCGTCACCATCGATATGGATGGGAAGAAGCCTGAGTGGACGACAATCATCCCTGAGGTGGACGAGCCCATTTCTGGCGCATCCATCGTGGGCAAACGCTTGGTTGTTGAATATCTGAAAGACGCTGCCTCTAACGCGCTGTTGTTCGACCTAGCGGGCAAGCCGGTGGGGCAGATTGAAATGGCAGGCCTTGGCTCTGCTGGCGGGTTCGGCGGCAAAGCGAGCGATCCGGAAACATTCTATAGCTACACCAGTTTTAACCGGCCCAGCTCAATCTACCGGCTGAATTTGGAAACCGGCAAGACCGATGTGTTTGCAACGCCGGAACTTACCTTTGACCCCGATGATTACGCGGTTGAGCAAAAATTTTATGCCTCGAAAGATGGCACGAAAATTCCGATGTTCATCGTGCGTAAGAAGTCGATTGCTGCGGCAAACGCAGCGGTCCCGACATTGCTATATGGTTATGGCGGGTTCGATATTTCGCTCACCCCCAGCTTTTCAGCAACGCGCATGGCATGGTTAGAGGCGGGCGGCGCATTCGCTCTCGCCAATATTCGCGGTGGCGGTGAATATGGCAAGGATTGGCACGATGGCGGCAGGCGCGAAAACAAACAAAATAGCTTTGATGATTTCATCGCGGCGGGTGAGTATCTGAAAGCAGAAGGCATCACGACGCCTGATGGTCTAGCGATCCAAGGCGGATCAAACGGCGGATTGCTGGTCGGTGCAGTGGTCAATCAGCGCCCCGATCTGGTGAATGCAGCGCATGCTGCCGTCGGGGTGATGGATATGCTCCGTTTCGATCGCTGGACTGCTGGGCGCTATTGGGTCGATGATTATGGCTATCCTGACCGCGAGAAAGATTGGAAGCTTCTGCGCAGCTATTCGCCCTATCACAACATCAAAAGCGGCACGGATTATCCGGCGGTTCTGGTGACGACAGCGGATACTGATGACCGCGTGGTACCAGCGCATAGTTTCAAATATGCAGCGGCTCTTCAAGCAGCGGAGCTTGGCGATAAGCCGCAGATCATTAGAATCGAAACGCGGGCAGGGCATGGCAGCGGTAAACCGACCGATAAAGCGATTGAAGAAGGGGCCGATGTATTGTCTTTCTTGGCCCAATATACCGGTTTGGACCTGCCAGAAGAGGCGGTTTCCACGGAGTAAAAACCCTTGATGTTCAGAAAAGGCGATAGTTTTCTGAACGCCTGCTGTCAGGTGCCTTCAGGCTAAGAACATAGCGCTTCGTCCATAAGGGGATTGTAGCCGGGACACAGTGTTTCGGCGCAACCCGAGGATGAAATCTATGACGAAGCTTACAAAGACTCTCGCCAAAGGAACGCTCGGGACTGTCGCGGCTGGCGCGATGGCCCTTGCGTCGGCAACCCCTGCAATGGCGCGCGATCGTGATCGCGGCATTGATGCAGGCGACATTATCGCAGGTGCCCTGATTTTGGGCGGTATTGCGGCTGTGGCCTCTTCGTCTTCTTCACGGAACAATGGCTACCGGAACAATGGTTACCGGAACAATGGTTACAGTCAGGGCAATTCACGCGCCGCTGTCGAACGCTGTGTTCGTGTGGCTGAGCGCCGCGCCAAACGCGCAGGTTACCGCTTTGCCGATGTTACCCAAATTCGCGACGTTGACCGGACACGCTATGGCTACCGGGTAAAAGGACGCTTGGTTGTTGATGGAGCGCGCGGATACCGCGGAGCTTATAACAACAACCGCTATAACAACCGCACTCGCTATGATGAGCGGCGCTATGAAGGCCGGTATGATCGCGGTCAGTACCGCGGTGATCGGGCAGATCGGGGCAAGTTCACTTGCCACATAGAGCGCGGTCAGCGGGCTCAGGTCCAGTATCGCGGAATTCGCGGGCTCTAAAGCTTAACTCTAACTCACAGACATCCTGCCACCACCGGGATGGAAGGCGCCGGACAGCAATGTTCGGCGTCTTTTTGTGTGTCTCCTTGTGGAGGTAGGGCGCATCGCGCGCGCGATCTGGTTCAGGCAAGCGAAATGCTGTATGCTTCACATAAGACGCTGAAATATCACAATTTGCGAAAGGCTCTCTGCATCATGGCTCACATTCTTAAAGTAATCGGCACGTCCGCATGCCTGACCGCAGCAGCCAGCATGGCAGCCGTTCCCGCATCGGCGGCAGAGCTTCCAGCCTCCGCTACGCCAACCAATTACGCCATCGCAGGCGGATTTGACGCTGAAGAGGGCAATGCAGAAGGTTACCGTTACCGCCGCTATCGCCGCAACCGCGTTCGCACGAGCGATGTGATTGGCGGAATTCTGGTTTTGGGAACAATCGCCGCTGTTGCCAGCGCCTCGTCCAATTCAAAACGCCGTGACCGCGACTATCGCCGGACAAGCAATTATCCGCAGCGGCGCGGCGATACGCGTGCTTCTGGCGCGCAGGGGCTTCAAGGCGCAGTGAATAGCTGCGTCAGCTCAATTGAGCGCGATGTGCGCGTGGAAAATGTCGATAATGTCAGCCGCACTGCAGCGGGTTGGCAAGTGACCGGCACCATTTTTAACGGCGACCGGTTTGATTGCCGTATCGGCCAAAATGGCAGCATTGAAAGCGTGAATTACGGCGGGAACTTCTCCGCCTCTGCAACCTCTTTCCAGCGTCCGGTTCAAGATCGCCAGCACAATAGTGATCGCTATGCGGCAGCTTGGGACCGTGTTGAACGCGGGGAAACTGCTTCGCAATCTCAGCCGCAATATCGAGAAGCAGCGACCACTTATAGCGAGCAGCGTGCAGCCTATCCGGGCGGTCCGGTTGCGGGTGAAGCGCTGGATAACCGGCCCGAAGCGCCCACAGCGACACGCGTGGCACAAGCGGCCAATACGCGCCGTTAATTCTTAGCGTCAGCTTTTTCGCGGTAAGTCGGCAGAGCAATCTGCCATTTGATTGCCGCCCCGCGCAAGACATAACCCGCTAGCCAAGCGCCGATCCACACCCATAGGTTCGGCAGGCTCAGCATCATGCCCGCGACTGTTAGAACTGCCGATAAAGCAGCTGCTGTCACGTAAAGCTCAGGGCGCATAATGATCGAAGGGCGCCCCGCCACAACATCGCGGATAATCCCGCCAACGCATCCGGTTATCACTCCCATCAGCACAGCAGGAATGGGCGGCACGCCGAAAGACATGGCCTTTGCACTGCCCAAAACGGCATAGGCGGTAAGGCCCGCACCATCGGCATAGTCGAGCAATTTACCTTCCCACCAACGCACAGGCGTGAACCAAGCGATCAGCGCCACGCCGAAACAAATCGCGGCAATCCACGCATCTTGAATCCAGAACACTGGCGCACCGATTAGCAGGTCGCGCACTGTTCCTCCGCCAACGCCTGTGACCAGAGCAAAGAATGCGACCGTCACAAAGGTCTGCTTTTCCTTCGCAGCCAGCAATGCTCCGGTCAGCGCGAAAACTGCCAGCCCGGCAAAATCGAGCACATCCAGAACAGGCGTAAGGACGGCGGTGTTCATGTCCTTGCGGCCGCTTTCGCCTTGCGGCGGCGGAACATTAGAACGCAGCCCATCAGCGCGCCAAATGCAGATAGGGCAGCGAAGGTTATCAGGATTGGATGGCTGGTGTCTTCGCGGGTTTTGAGGTCCATAATGTGCAGCCCCCATGCGAAATCAAACGCGCGCCACCAGCTGGTGCGCACCGCCTCAATCCGCCCTGTTTGCTGGCCAACATAGATATGCGCGCCATCCTCCAGCGCGACCTGCCACACTGGCATGGGGCGGCGGAAATCAAACGGCACATCATCTGCTTGGAAGAGAGCGACTGTGCGCACTTTATCTCCGCCAACGATCTGTTTCGCGACCAGTGCGCTGGCATCATTGGCGGTGAGCGGAGGGAGAGCTTCACCTGTTTGAAAGTCCACGCGGCTTTGGTTGCCCTCCATATCGGTGAGCAATGCGATGGCGCGGCCATCTTGTGTGAAGGCGCGAATTTCTTTGATGCTATCGGCCTGATCAGCAAAGGCGCTGCCCGGGATGACAAGCGGCTGATCTGCTGCCTCTACGCGCAAATGATTGCCGCGAACCTCTTCGATGGGTTTCGCAACCATCAACAATCCGGTGAGTGTCCACATGAGTATCGGCACGCCAACCAGCCAACCAAGCCAGATGTGCCATTTCGCCAGTAATCGCATAAGGAGGGGGAGCCTTACCTATTTATGATATCGTCAATGCCGCGCGCTATAGCGATCCCGTCTAGGTCGCGCCAGCGCGGTGCGATGACCTGCAATCCGCAAGGAAGCCCGTCTGTCTCGCCAATGGGCAGCACGGTGCCGGGTAGATTGGGGAAGGTCGCAATGCCCGCCCATGCAAGGCCGCCGGATGCGTCCACATCCTCTCCATTGATGCTCAATGTCGACTGGAAAATCGGTCCATCGTGATGAGGGATCGCAAGGACCGGGGCAGGCGGGCAGAGCACCGCGTCATAATGTTCAAACAGCGCTTCCCACTCCAGCTCATTGCGGGTTTGGATATCGAGCATTTCGAACCAATCTGTCGCTGTTGCGCGGGTGCCATTGGGCGCCGGTGCTCCGCGCGCCATGGCAGTATTGAGCATGCGCAGGTAATTTTCCTGCTGGCGGGCAAGGTCAGGCAAAAATTCGGTGCTGCGATCAATCGTTACCCCAGCTTTTTCAAGCTCAGCCGCCGCCGCCTCAATCGGCGCGCGAACGGATGCGTCAATTGGTGCATCGGGATAGTCGAGCAGCAAAAGCAATCGGCAGTCTTTGAGCGGTTTCGGATTGGCAGCGAGTGGGACCAGCGAAGTGAGCCGCATCAGCGCGTCTATATCTTCGCCATTGCGGGCAAGCGGACCTGCGACGGACAATGCCCCATCATGCGCATCTACGCCCTTCATTGCGGGATGATCGTGACCGTGTTTGGAAAGGAGCCCCCAGCTTGGCTTATGCCCCCATACGCCGCAGAAATGCGCTGGCACGCGCACAGACCCGCCAATGTCTGTGCCCACTTCGCATGGGACCATGCCGCTGGCGACCATGGCGGCTGATCCGCCAGAGGAACCACCGGGGGAACGGTCGTGATTGTGCGGGTTCTTGGTCCGGCCATAGACTGCGTTGAAACTTTGCCAATCGGACAGATCAATCGGCACATTGCTTTTGCCGAGGAGAATGGCGCCTGCTGATTTAAGCTGTTGGACCATTTTCCCATCGCGCTTTGCGATATTCTTCGCGTGTTCCACGTGGCCCCAACAGCTGGGAAGGCCGGCAATATCAAAGCTCTCTTTGATCGTCATAGGGACGCCGAAAAGCGGCTGGTCAGCAGAAGGAGACTTGCCATCCATCGCCTTTGCGGTCTCCGCCGCGCGCTCAAAATCCTGAACAGCCAGCGCGTTGACATGGGCATCGAGCTTTTCAATCCGCGCAATCGCGGCATCAACCGCTTCTGACGGCGAGAAATCACCCGCCGCAATGCTGCGCGCGGTGGCAAGCGCACCGGGCTGATCGGTCAGTTTTGGATAGGCCATGTTTCTCTCCCTTGCCCCAGTTCTAGGGCGGGGAAAGAGCGCGCGCAATCACATATGAATGGGCTTGCCAGTCACGGCCATTGCCGCTTCTTTCAAGGCTTCTGCATGGGTGGGGTGCGCGTGACAGGTGTAGGCAATGTCTTCTGACGTTGCGCCAAATTCCATCGCTTGTGCCGCCTGCGCGATCATCGTGCCTGCTAGGCTAGCGACAATATGCACGCCCAAAACGCGGTCGGTTTCAGCATCAGCGATGACTTTTACAAAGCCGTCTGTGTCGCGGTTCGCTTTCGCGCGGCTGTTCGCCATCATCGGGAATTTGCCTGTCTTAATGGTGTGTCCAGCCTCTTTCGCCTCTGCCTCGGTCAGGCCAACGCCTGCAAATTCGGGCATAGTATAAACGACGCCGGGAATGACCGCGTGGTTCACAATGCCGGTTTCGCCCGCGATGTTTTCAGCAACCGCAATGCCTTCATCCTCAGCCTTGTGAGCGAGCATAGGGCCGGGGATGCAATCGCCAATCGCCCAAACGCTATCGACGCTGGTGCGGAAATCATGATCGGTTTCGATCTGTCCGCGCTTGTTGAGGGTGAGGCCAATGTTCTCGAGGCCCAAACCGTCAACATTCGGCCGCCGTCCGATGGCCACCAACACTGCATCGGCTTCAATCGTTTCAGCATCGCCGCCAGCGGCTGGCTCGATGGTTAGTGCAGCTTTTTTGCCTTTAACAGATGCGCCTGTGACCTTCGTTTTCAGCTTCACATCCATACCTTGCTTTTTGAAGATACGGCCCGCTTCCTTGCGCACATCGCTGTCCATTCCGGGCAGCAATTGGTCGAGGAACTCCACCACGGTTACCTCTGCGCCAAGGCGGTTCCACACGCTGCCAAGTTCCAGACCGATCACGCCGCCGCCAATGACGACGAGATGTTTAGGCACTTTATTGAGGTCCAGCGCGCCTGTGGAATCGACGATGATCCCTTTGTCATTATCCACGTCAACGCCCGGCAATGGCGTAACCGATGAGCCGGTGGCGATGACGATATCTTTCGCGGTGACCGTTTGATCGCCAGCTTTGATCGTGTGCGCGTCTTGGAAAGTCGCAAGGCCTTTGACCCAAGTGACTTTGTTTTTCTTGAACAGGAATTCGATCCCGCCGGTTAGCTCGCCAACCGCTTTGGTCTTTTCCGCCATCATTTTGCCAAGGTCGAGTTTCGGCTTGGCTGTAATGCCCCAAGTCTCGAAATGGCCGCCTTCTGCTTCTTCAAACAGTTCCGATCCGTGGAGCAGCGCTTTGGACGGGATGCAGCCCACGTTGAGGCAGGTGCCGCCCAATGTCTCGCGGCTTTCCACGCAGGCCGTTTTCAAGCCCAATTGCGCAGCGCGAATGGCTGCGACATAGCCGCCGGGGCCAGCGCCGATAACAAGAACGTCGTAGTCGTAGGAGTGGTCAGCCATAATTCTTACTTCTTATCCAAATGGTGCACTGTGAATGCGCACTTCAATGATTTCATTTCCATCGCCGGTGGTTCGGCACAATGACGGGCCACCTGATTGTGCCGCCTCTTCTTCATTCCAAGCGAACAAAATTTGTTGGTCAGAGAACTCCATATAAGGAGGCGGGGTAAGCTGTGTCGTATCCCCGCCAAAATTCTCTTTGCAAAGTTCCCACGCTGACTTTTGGCTGCCGGTCAAATCCCTTTCAAAATTCGATACCCCAGAACAGGAGCAAAGCATCCATAGAAAGCACAGTGAAGTGATCTTGTGCATTACAAATCGATCAGCATCCGGGTCGGATCTTCGATCGCATCCTTGATGATTTTAAGCGCCGTTACAGCCTCGCGACCATCGATCAGGCGGTGATCGTAAGACAGGGCGATATACATCATCGGGCGGATGACTACTTCGCCATTGATTGCGACCGGGCGGTCTTCAATCCGGTGAAGGCCTAGAACCGCGGATTGCGGCGGGTTGATGATCGGGGTCGACATGAGCGAGCCAAACACACCGCCATTGGAAATGGTGAAAGTGCCGCCGGTCATATCTTCCATCGTCAGCTTACCATCGCGCGCTTTTGCGCCAAATTCGGCGATGTCTTTTTCAATGCCGGCAAAGCCTTTCTTGTCGCAATCACGGATAACAGGAACGACCAGGCCATTGGGCGCAGAGACCGCAACCGAGATATCGACATAGTCGTGATAGACGACCTCATCACCTTCGATATATGCGTTGACGCTAGGCACATCTTTCAGCGCAAGGCAGGCTGCCTTGGCAAAGAAGCCCATAAAGCCAAGCTTGATGTCATGCTTTTTCGCAAACAGCTCTTTATATTTACCGCGTGCTTCGATCACCGCCGTCATATCAACATCGTTGAATGTGGTGAGAAGAGCCGCCTCTTCCTGTGCGCCTTTCAATCGTTTGGCGATGGTTTGACGCATGCGGGTCATTTTGACGCGTTCAGTGCTGCGCGTGCCCGAAACATTTGCTGTTCCGGCGGGTGATGCAGCGGCAGCTGGGGCTGCTCCCGATTGCTTGTTCTTAGCAGCGGCGATCACATCTTCTTTGGTCAGACGGCCATCTTTGCCAGTGCCTTTGATCGTAGAAGGGTCAACGCCATGTTCCAGAACCGCGCGGCGCACCGCTGGTGAGAGCGTTTGCGCGGCATCGCTGACGGAAGTGTCTGCTGCCGGAGCAGGAGCGGGCGCTTCTTTCGTCGCGGCAGGTTTGGAAGTCGCTGCGGCGCCTTCCTCAACCACGGCCAGCAAAGCGCCCACTTCGACTGTATCGCCAACGGCGACCTTATGTTCGGATAGCACGCCAGCGACGGGTGAGGGCACGTCGACCGCGACTTTGTCGGTTTCCAATGAGGCAATCGGTTCATCAACTGCGACCGCATCGCCGGGCTGTTTCAGCCATTCGCCAACGCTTGCCTCGGTTACGGATTCGCCCAATGTTGGGACTGTAATTTCAGTGGCCATGATCGTTTTTCCTTAGACCTTTCAGGCTTTTGCAGAGGAAATGCCAAGCGCATCTGCGACAAGGCTTTCCTGTTGTTCTTGGTGGCGTTTGGCAAAGCCGGTTGCAGGGGAGGCTGCTTCGTCGCGGCCAGCATAGATGGGCCGTTTGCCCGTATGACCAGCCTCAGTCAGCGCATCTTCAATCCGGTCTTGGACAAAGTGCCAGCTGCCATTGTTTTTCGGCTCTTCCTGACACCAGATAACATCGGACAGGTTTTTCATCCGCTTAAGCCGGATTGCCAAAGGATTGCCGGGGAAGGGGTAGAGCTGTTCGATGCGAACGATGGAGACGTCTTTCAGCTTTGCCTCATCGCGTTTCTGGATCAGGTCATAGGCAACCTTGCCGCTGCACAGCACAAGCCGTTTGATCTTAGCATCAGCGGACGTGTCCGTTTCCATCGCGGGATCAGACTTAATCCGTTTGAACTGCCAATCGCCCATGAACTCTTCGGCAGGGCTTTTCGCCATGGGGTGACGCAGCAGCGATTTCGGCGTCATAATAACCATGGGCTTGCGGAAACTGCGCAGCATCTGGCGGCGCAAGACGTGGAAATAATTGGCCGGGGTCGTGATGTTGCAGACCTGAATATTATCGTTCGCACACAATTGCAGGAACCGTTCAAGCCGCGCTGAGCTATGCTCTGGCCCTTGCCCTTCGAACCCGTGGGGCAGCAGCATGACAAGGCCGTTGGCGCGAAGCCACTTTGCCTCGCCGCTGGCAATGTACTGATCGATCATGATCTGCGCGCCATTGGCAAAGTCGCCAAATTGCGCTTCCCACATCACCAGACTTTTCGGGTCCGCCATGGCGAAACCATATTCAAAGCCAAGCACGCCATATTCAGAAAGCGTGCTGTCATAGACTTCGAATTTGCCATGCGGGAGCGTGGTAAGCGGGATGTATTTGCGCTCATCCGTTTGATCCACCCATACCGAATGGCGCTGGCTGAATGTGCCGCGTCCGCTGTCTTGGCCCGACAGACGCACGCCGTACCCTTCGGAAACGAGACTGCCAAAAGCGAGCGCTTCTGCGGTGGCCCAGTCGAACCCTTCGCCGGTATCGAACATTTTTTCCTTGGCTTTGAGCACGCGGCCAAGGGTTTTGTGAATGGTCAGATCACCGGGGACTGCGGTCAGCGTGCGTCCCAAACTGTCGAACAATTTCGGCTCAATCGCTGTGGGCACATTGCGGCGCGCGCTTTCCGGATCGGCTGGTTTGTTAAGGCCCGCCCAGCGTCCGCCAAACCAATCCGCCTCATTGGCTTTATAGCTTTTGGCAGCAGTGAAGTCCTCTTCCAAACCGGCAACAAAGTCATTGCGCAATTCGTCCACTTCATTGGACTTAATCACGCCTTCTTGTTCAAGGCGGCCGGAGTAAATTACGCTTACTTTGGGGTGCTTGCCAATCGCATCATACATTAGCGGCTGGGTGAATTTGGGCTCATCACCTTCATTGTGGCCAAAGCGGCGATAGCACCACATATCGATCACAACATCATGGGCGAATTTCTGGCGGTATTCGACGGCCAGTTTGCAGGCGAAAGTCACTGCTTCTGGATCATCGCCATTCACGTGCAGGATCGGCGCCTGAACACCCTTTGCCACGTCAGATGGGTAGGGTGATTTGCGCGCAAAACGCGGTGATGTGGTGAAGCCAATTTGGTTGTTGATGATGAAGTGAATGCAGCCGCCGGTGTCATAGCCGTTCACGCCTGACAGGCTGAGGCTTTCCCACACAACACCTTGGCCAGCGAAGGCCGCATCGCCGTGGATTAGAACCGGCAGAACTTGCTGCTTATCATCCAGATCATCGCGGATCGCTTGCTGCGCGCGGGCCTTGCCCAGAACAACCGGATCAACCGTTTCAAGGTGCGATGGGTTGGGCACAAGGCTCATATGAACCTCGATCCCGTCAAAGCTGCGGTCCGTGCTGGTGCCGAGGTGATATTTCACATCGCCCGACCCGCCCACATCTTCTGGATTGGCAGAGCCGCCGGAAAATTCGTGAAAGATCACTTTGTATGGCTTGGCCATAACATTGGCGAGAATGTTCAACCGGCCGCGATGCGCCATGCCGTAAATAATCTCGCGAACGCCGTTAGAGCCGCCTTGCTTGATGACCGCTTCCAAAGCGGGGATCATGCTTTCGCCGCCATCCAGACCAAAACGTTTGGTGCCGACATATTTCTTGCCAAGGAAAGCTTCGAACTGCTCGCCGCGAATAACCGCGGCTAGGATCGCGCGCTTACCCTCTGGCGTGAACTGGATCGTATCGCCGGGGCTTTCAAACTTATCTTGCAGAAAACGCCGCTCTTCTGTGTCGGCGATATGCATATATTCTAGGCCAACCGCGCCGCAATACACCTCGCGAAGGCGCTTATGCAGCGCGCCCACAGTGGTCCATTCAAACCCCAGCACACCGCCTACAAAGACATCTTCGTCTTCTTTGCCCGCCAGCCCGTGAAAGCCAAGCGACAAATCTTCCGGCTCATTCTGATCTTTGGACAGGCCAAGCGGATCAAGCTTAGCCGCCAAATGCCCGCGCACACGGTAAAGCCGAACCAAAGTCATCGCTTTGTTCGACAGATCGGATGCGTATTGAATGGCATCGGCATCGAATGCCTTACCCGCCGCCTTCGCCGCTTTTTCAACCGCGATTTTCATCACAGTCGGGTCGAGCGCCTGCGTTAAATCATCCTCTGCCGCCCCGCCGACTTGCGGCCAGCGCGGATTGCCCCAAGAAGGGCCGGGTTGCGGGCCATCATCTTGAGAGCCAGAAAAGAGATCGAACGGTTCATTGCCCATTGGGGTATTCTCCGAGAGGGGAGGAAGCGGAGGAGGGGGTGCAAGACGCCCCGTCCATAAAAGAACGAGGCTATCTCACTAAATTTACGCCATTTCCTTCAGCATAGCATCCAGAGTAGTGCCTAGTTCAGATGGTGATGGCGATACGCGAATGCCCGCATCTTCCATCGCTGCAATCTTATCATCTGCGCCGCCTTTGCCGCCCGATACGATTGCGCCAGCATGGCCCATGCGACGTCCCGGAGGAGCAGTACGGCCAGCGATAAAGCCAACGGTCGGCTTGCTGCGGCCCTTGGCTGCTTCTTGCTTGAGGAATTCGGCTGCTTCTTCTTCAGCCGATCCGCCAATCTCGCCGATCATAATCATCGAAGTTGTTTCAGGATCATCAAGGAACAGGTCCAGCACGTCGATAAAGTTGGTGCCGTTCACCGGATCACCGCCAATGCCAACCGCTGTGGTCTGGCCAAGGCCAACCATAGTGGTCTGGTGAACAGCTTCATAAGTCAGCGTGCCAGAGCGCGAGACAACGCCAACGCTGCCTTTCTTGAATATGCTGCCGGGCATGATGCCGATCTTGCATTCTTCAGGGGTCAAAACGCCGGGGCAGTTCGGACCGATCAGGCGGGATTTGCTGCCGGTTAGCGCTGCTTTTGCGCGCACCATGTCGAGCACTGGAATGCCTTCTGTAATCGCAATGATCAGCTCGATCTCAGCATCGATTGCTTCGCAGATTGCGTCCGCTGCGAATGGCGGCGGAACGTAGATGCACGATGCGGTCGCGCCGGTTGCGGCTTTCGCTTCTGCAACGGTGTTAAACTGCGGCACGCCAACATGTTCGCTGCCGCCTTTACCCGGAGTGACACCGGCCACCATCTGGCTGCCGTAAGCAATAGCTTGCTCGGTGTGGAATGTGCCGGTGTTGCCGGTCATGCCTTGTGTGATGACTTTGGTGTCTTTGTTGATGAGAATGGACATTCAGTTGATCTCCGGTTGGGAAGGGTTGCTAGCGGCCGCCAAGCCAAAAGCGTTTTCTGTAAGTGCGAATACGGTAGGCGTCTGTATTTTGCATGGCGTTTGCCAATGCGCTGGCAGCAAATTCGGTGCGGGCACCGGCAAGAAAGCTGTCTTTGTTAAAGGTTGCGCGGTCCGGTGCGTTTTGGCTCGCCACAGCAAGGGCGAAGCAATTTTTTGCCACGCCAATGTTTTCGCTGGAGTCTTCCTCTGGCCCGTTGAGCGCCGCATAAGTCCTAACCGAGCGTGTGCGGACTTGAGCCCGCCAATTAACGCATGCGCTTCGTTCAGAGCCGTCAGTCATCGTAAATGCCTTCGTCTCGAGGCAGTAGAGTTTACGTTCCTGAGGGAGATGCTGCATAAACTGCTCATCCACTTCCTGCCGATCAACCTCGCGCGCGGATGCAGGCACGGAGGCAAAGGCCATCGCTGCAAGCGGGAGGAGAAGGGCGAGGGTGCGCATTGTGTGTGTTTAGCTCCGGCTGGTTTTGGTTTAGATTTTTACGAAGGCCATGAATCTGGGCATTTCCGCTCACCTTCACGACCTTTGAATGCGCTTGGTCGCGGCTTGTAAGAACAGGTCAATCCGGTTGATACTTTTGTCCAGCCCGAGGCATTGTGCCGAGTAATTGAGTAATATTTCTTCTGGTAGTGCTCGTCATCAGCATCGGCCCAAAAATGGGCATATGAAATCTTCTCACGAAGCCTAACAGACGATGCTTTGACAACAAATTGGCTCTCGACTTGGGACTTTATTGAGTCGAGAGAATCGGATCGAAAATAGATCGAACAACGCCTCGACCAAACTGAGGGACCGGAATATGGCGGTCTTCCTGCAGAAAACCCAATCAAAATAGCAGGGTTTTGATCTTCTTGAAAAACAAACTGTCGAAACCGTTCAGCGGGTTCGCTAAAGCCGTGCTCCTTAAGAAAATCGCCTTTTTCGACCTCATCCCAATTTTCATGAAGTGATCCACCCCAAGGCGCGAACGCGTCATTTTCACAAACTTCAGCAAAAAAATTGAGGTGGGCATCTGAAACAACCTCAGCTTCAGCAACTTGCGCATAAGCTGGCGTTGCAAGAAGTGCCGAAGCGAACGCAAATAGGGCGAACCGCTTAAGCAAGGCTGCTATCCAGCCCCTTACACGCCTCTAACAGTTCCTTCACTGCATCGACTGATACGTTGAAGTTTGCCTTGGCTTCATCGCCCAGTTCAATTTCAACAATCCGCTCTACGCCGCCTGCACCGATGACTACCGGCACGCCAACATACAGACCGTCAATGCCATATTGGCCGGTAAGGTTCGCAGCGGCCGGCAGAACGCGCTTTTTATCTTTGAGATAGCTTTCCGCCATCATGATCGCGCTGGTTGCTGGTGCGTAATAGGCGCTGCCATTGCCCAGAAGGCCAACAATTTCGCCGCCGCCTTTGCGGGTGCGGTCAACGATTGCGTCCATTTTATCTTGCGTGGACCAGCCCATTTTGATCAGGTCGGGCACAGGAATACCGGCAACAGTCGAATAGTTCAGCACAGGAACCATTGTGTCGCCGTGGCCGCCCAATACAAACGCCGTCACATCTTCAACCGACACATCAAATTCATCGGCAAGGAAGTGGCGGAAACGGGCGCTATCCAAAACGCCTGCCATGCCCACGACCTTATTGTGGGGAAGGTCGGAAAACTCGCGCAAGGCCCAAACCATCGCGTCAAGCGGGTTGGTGATGCAGATCACGAAAGCATCGGGGCAATTGGCTTTGATGCCTTCGCCAACAGCTTTCATCACCTTCAAATTGATGCCGATCAGATCATCGCGGCTCATGCCCGGCTTGCGCGCAACACCGGCAGTTACGATCACAACATCGCTGCCCGCGATATCGGCGTAATCATTTGTGCCTTTAAGATTGCTGTCAAAGCCATCGACGGGCGCAGCTTGCGAAAGGTCCAATGCTTTACCAGCCGGCATGCCTTCTGCGATATCGAACAGGACGACATCGCCCATTTCTTTCATCGCGGCGAGGTGGGCAAGAGTGCCCCCGATCATTCCAGCACCAACCAGTGCAATTTTGTTGCGGGCCATTAGAGGGGATCTTCCTTTGCCTAAAATTTCACGGACGCGAATATTATTGTGTGCGCCTGCGCGCTTTCCCCCACGTCCAACAGGGGTTTTAACCGTATTTGGGTAATCGGGTAAGCCCCGCAAAGAAGGATTGCAACCGCCAAATGCTCCATATTAGCAAGAATTTATGCAACTGCTTCGCAATAGCGTTAAACTCTCGAAAATCGCCACTAATTGTTCAAATTTGCACGGTCTAGCGGGCTTTTTTGGCTGGCTGGGCGGTAAGGCCGTTTTCACATTCCCTTGCCAAAAGGTTAGCGGCTTCATCAGCGGTTACAGGCCGGCTGAAGTAATAGCCTTGTCCAAGCGTGCAACCTGTCTCTTTGATCCACCGCACTTGATCAGCCTCTTCTAATCCTTCAGCGACAATTTCCATCCCCAATTGTTCGCCTTTTTCGGCGACCGCGCGGATGATAGCATTGCTTTTCCGGCTGACATTCTCACCCGAGACAAAGCTGCGATCAATCTTGATTTTGGAGAAGGGATAGCGGTTGATATAGCCGAGCGAGGAATAGCCCGTGCCGAAGTCATCGAGCGCGAACTTCACACCGCGTTCTGATAGATCATCGATAAAGGCGCTGGTGGCTTGATTGTCATCAACGAAAAGGCTTTCGGTCACTTCTAACTCAAGCCGTGATGGATCCAATTGGGCCGCTCGCAGCGCATTGATTACGCCCAATGCCGCTCCGGGCGAGCGAATTTGTAGGGCAGAGAAATTCACCGCAAGACCAACATCGTCTGGCCAAGTTGCCGCTGTTTTAGCGGCCTGCGCAGTGATCCAATTGCCAAGCGTCAGGATCAAACCAGTTTCTTCAGCAACGGGGATGAATTCATCAGGGGCAAGGAGGCCTTTTTCTGGATGTTGCCAGCGGACCAAAGCTTCAAAACTGCGGATTTTTCCGGTCTCAAGATCGATGATGGGTTGATACGCTAAACATAGCTCATCTTGCATGATGGCTTTGCGCAAATCGGCCTCAATATCGCGCCGACGAACAAGGTCGCTTGTCATTGAAGGGGTGAAGAATTGCGTCTGGGCACGCCCGCCTTCTTTGGCGTGGTATAGCGCCAGATCGGCGCTCTTCATCAGCTTGTCAGCATCCATGCCGTCTTCTGGTAAGGTGGCCACTCCGACAGAAGCGCGCACTTCCAAATTCTTACCATCGATCCGAATAGGGCGCATGATTTCGGCATGTATTTCGCTGGCGATCCGTTCTGTATCCTTGCGATCCGCAATAGGGGTGAAGACGATAAACTCATCGCCCCCAAATCGCGCGACCGTGGCACCTGTTGGGCAAGTCTCGCTAAGGCGGCTTGCGACCTTGCAAAGCACCAAGTCGCCGACCGGATGACCGAATAAGTCGTTCACTTCTTTGAACTTATCAAGATCGATCCAAATCAGCGCCAGTCTGCTGGTTTCATCGACCGAGCATAATGCCTGCTCCATTGCATGATTGAGACCAGCCCGATTGGCGAGGCCGGTGACCACATCACTGCGGGCGAGAATTTGCATCTCGTCTGCCAATTTCGCGCTTTTGTCAGCAGCCGCAACCGATTCCTGCAAGATTTTGAATACATTCATCGTAATCGACGCCATGGCCGGGATGAGCAGCAGAACCGAAAAGAACAATGCTATCAGCGGGACTGATCCGATGACCAAGGCTACCGCCATCACAGGCAGGCAAACTAAAGCCAATTGACCCAAGGCAATCTGGGGACGTCCCGCGTTGCGCGCGCATCCACCAACACCATAGCCAAGCGCATTGGCGACCAGCAGAACTTCGACGCCCGCACCTGCCTGATACCACAAGGCCAATGCCGCAATCGTGCCTATCGAAAGCGAATAGGCAAAGGCGCCGACTTCATAGAAGAGCTCCATCTGGAAAATCGAGCGATTGGCGCGGTTATCAGCCATTTGCAGGGCTGCAAAAACGCGGGCCGAAGCGATGATTGTGATCAATATTGAGGCGTAAAACAGGGCGGGGACCCCGGATGCCCAAGCGCCGATTGCAGTGGCAACAACGCCATTGATTGCGCCAATCGCTAGGCTAGCGGGCTGGCTGTAAAGCTCCGCCACAAGTTTGCGGCGCACGCGCATGGGCAAGGGGACAAGCCCCTTTTTGGGGCCGAACATGACACCCAGTTTTTGAAGAATATTCGCTTTCGCCACGCCTGCCGGTATAATGGCAAGGGATCAGGGTTTGGTTAGTGACCGGTCTGTGAAACCGAGTGGAACTACTGAGTTACCGGTTAAGCAAATTTTTCAAAGATTGCGGCGTTTAACCGCAAATGCTTAGGCAATCGCCGAAAGGTCTTCTGCCTCAAACTTCTTCGACAATTGAGCGGCCATTCGCCGATCGAGCATGCGGCAAATCGCCAGCCACCAAGTGCAACCAGTCTTGTCATCAGCGTGAAAGCACTTTTCAGCCTGCTGGCGCGCTTCTGCCGCTGCGCTGAGCCCGTGCTTTGCAAAATAGCGCAAGCTTGCCTCGAAAACGTCCTGATCAATGGTTCCGTTTTGGCCATTGTCATTTGCAGCTTTGCCATGCGGTTTATGGGTAAGAGTGCGCGCGATGGGGGAATTGATGGATGCGCGGATAGCTGCTTTAGTAAGGGTCATAAATGAGAGCGTCCTAATTTCTCGTGCCTGATACACATCGTATATATCAGCTACGGCTAAGGCTTGGTTCCGTCTTAAGGTTTCACGCCTGTTAACATTTGATAGGTGGAATTACTTGGCGTAGTTTTGGGCGTTAGTGAGGAGGGAGATCTTACCTTTATTTCTCCGCCTCTTCGCCCGTGTCTGGCGCTGTTGCAGCTTGGGGCGCAGCTTGGGGTGCACCGGGTTGACTGAGCCAGCGACCTGACCCTGCATATTCCTCTTTCACCTGACCTGCACCCGGCAAAATACCGCTATTTGCATAAGGATCAGCAGGCGCAGTGACCGCAGGAACCTTTGGTCCGACGCGCGGTGCATCGCTCACTGGTGCCGTTGCAGAGCTGGGCGAGTAATTGTTTACGCGGCGTCCCACAGCATTGCCTGCATCGAAATTGGAGGCAGCGCTTGGTGTGTAACGATCGGTGAAACTATCGCTAAAGCCGGTGGGGGCGCTTGGGCGGCGGCCATAATTTGGCGTTGGGATACGTTCGATCCCGGCATACGGCCCTTTAAATGCTGCTTGTGTGCCATTGCGCCCGCGCATTTTGTAGAAACGGTGCGCGCCAATGGTGCCGATGTGATTGAGCGATGGTGCCCAATATGGGTTCACCCAATTGGTGTGATAATGGGTGGCAAGGCCAACAGGTTTATACACTTCACCCGATAGCGAACGCGCTGCAACACGCTGCGCTTTTGCCCAGCTGGCACTGCCCGGTTTGCGGCGCATGGAGCCATCGCAAGTAAAGCTGAACTGGCACCCTGTCGCGCGGGTGGAGCCTTCATACACAACGCCGCAAATGCTGCGCGGCCATGCAGAATGCGCCACGCGGTTGAGCACGACTTGTGCCACAGCGCGTTGGCCAGCTTCGCTTTCGCTTGCAGCCTCGTAATAGATCGCTTGCGTCATGCAGCGCAGAGCGCGCGCTTTATTCATGCCCGAACCATATGAGCGGAAAGACGATGCCGCTGGCCCGGCATCAATTTTGGTGCCGAGGGTGGCAATCACTTCTTCATCAGGAGCTTCAAACGGATCAATGCTCGGCAAGACATAGGACGCTGCTTTGGCTTCTTCTTCCAAATAATAGAATGCAGAGCCGGGAAAGCTTTGACCCGATGTTTCGAAAGGCATGGGGGCGATGCTTGGATCGGCGGCGCGGGCAAGCTGCGCTGGACCCGGACCGATTTCTGACCAATCCGACGGTGCTGCCATAGCGGGAACCGCAATCGCTGCGGCCAGCACGAGCAAGCGCTTGCCTGTATGCCGACCCGAATGCCTGCCCGTATGCCGACCACCATTACGCACAGCACGCCGATTACCGCGCTTTTTCGCGGCGCGGTCTTCGCCATTATACGGCGTAAAAGTGAAGGTTTTGTCGGTCTGTGTCATAGTGCAAATTCGCGTCTCAGCGCGTATCGCCGCAGCCGTGTTTTGGCGAGCGCCGTAATGGCGGCGTCCCGAAACCGAACAGTGCGAGCGGAAAAGTTAATCCTTATGAATTGCTGATGTCACTTGCCGATTGGAAAGCGGCCCCGTAACCCACAAATCGTGAAGAAATTGCGCATTTTGGGGCCAGTATTGGCGGGTTTTGTGGCTGCGGGAGTGACGGCTTGCTCTGCGCCAGAGCGGGCGCGGGAAGGCAGCGATGCGCCAACAATCGTCAGCCTTAATCCATGCATTGATGCGATATTGGTGGAAGTGGCGCGGCCTGAGCAAATCCTCGCCCTGTCGCATTATAGCAGTGATCCCAAGGCGACTTCGATGGATGTCGCCCGCGCGCGGGAATATGGGGTGACTGGCGGCACGGCGGAAGAGATCATCGCGCTGGAGCCAGACATTGTCCTCGCCAGTAGTTTTTTGGCGCCTGCAACCCGCAATGCGTTGGAGCGGCTGGGTGTAAAAGTTGAAACTTTTGGAAACCCGAAAAGCGTAGAGGAAAGCCAAGCGCAAGTTAGTAGCATTGCAAGAATTGTGGGTGATGGTTCCGAAGGAAGCACGCTAAGACAGGAGATGGAGCATCGTTTCTGGCCACCATTCTTTCTGCCATCTTCGCGCCTCAAAGAGCCCGATTTTGGGCCGGATCCCTCGGCAATGTTGTGGCAAACTGGGCAAATTGTTCCAGGAGAAAATCAACTGGTTAGCCAACTTATTCGTGAAAGCGGCTTCTCAGATCACGCGGCGGCAATAGGGCTTTCTCAGGGCGAATACGTGTCTTTAGAGCAGGTAATTTCAAATCCGCCCGACATCCTGTTTATTGCGGGAGACAGCGTTGGGCAGGTACACCCAGCCTTAGAAGCCGTAGAAGGTATGAGAGTTTTCCCTCTTCCTGCGCAGGCATTCTATTGTGGAGGGCCGAGCATTTTTTATGTTCGTGACTGGTTAGCTTTGGCGCGTAATCCACAGACTTGGGCGCAAGAATGAACCGCGCATCGCTCATCTTTGGCGCATTATTGCTGATCGTATTGCCTCTATCGCTGCTCGCAGGGCGCGTCTGGATTGATCCGTTTGATGTTGCGGGTTCCGGTTCCAATGCGGCGCTGATCCTGATGGAATTGCGGCTGCCTCGTGCGGCTTTGGCAGTGATCATCGGAGCAGGTTTGGGCGCGGCTGGTGCGAGCATGCAAGGCTATCTTCGCAACCCGCTTGCCGACCCCGGCCTGTTTGGCATTGCGCCCATGGCGGCACTCGGCGCAGTGGCGAGTTTCTGGTTCGGGTTTTCGAGCGCGTGGGCTTTGCCCGTCGCGGCTTTAACCGGCGCGGCTTTGGGCATGGGAATGTTGGCGGTGATTGCGGGAAGAACGGGTGGGATCGCTCTTTTCACGCTTGCCGGATTGATGATCGCAAGCCTTGCGGGCGCGCTAACCGCGCTGGCCATTACATTATCGCCCAATGCTTTCGCGATGAGCGAGATTGTGATGTGGCTGAACGGTGCGCTGACCGACAGATCATGGAGTGAAGTGTGGCTGGCAGCACCCTTGGTCGCGGTGGGAATGGCAGTGCTGATGATCGCTGCGCGCAGCCTAGATGCGCTGACTTTGGGAGACGAAGCCGCGCGGTCCATGGGGATCAATTCCGGCGCTTTGCTGTGGCTGCTGATCGTGGGCGTTGGCTTGACTGTGGGGGTATCTGTCGCGGTCGCCGGCATCATCGGTTTTGTTGGCCTGATCGTGCCGCATTTGGTCCGTCCTTTGACCGACCGGCTACCATCCAGCTTAATCCTACCCAGTGCATTGGCGGGCGCATTACTGGTGCTGATCGCGGATTGTGCAGTGCGGATATTGCCGCTGGTAACAGAGCTGCGGCTGGGCATTGCGCTATCGCTGATTGGTGCGCCGTTCTTCCTTTGGCTGCTGCTGAAGATGCGGAGGGGGCTGGTATGAGCTTGGTCGTTGAAAACCTGTCGTTAGAGCGTGCGAATGAGACCGTGGTGGATGGTGTTTCCTCTGCAATCGGGCAAAGCCAAATCACCGCGATTTGCGGCCCCAATGGCGCGGGTAAATCCAGCCTGCTGATGGGGCTTGCCGGATTATTGGAGGCGGCATCGGGCAAGGTAAAACTGGGCGATGCTGCACTCGGGTCGCTTACTCCGCAGACGCGCGCGCAGCGTATCGGATATCTTCCACAATCCGCTGAAATCGCATGGGATGTGTCGGTAGAAAATATCGTGCGGCTGGGGCGTTTGCCCTACGGTGATCGCGGGGATGCAGCGGTTGAAGCAGCGATTGCGGCGCTAGATTTAGAGGCGTTTCGCACTCGCTCTGCATCGCAATTGTCAGGCGGAGAGCGGGCGCGGGTATTGCTAGCGCGCGTATTGGCGGGCGAGCCGGATTGGATACTGGCTGATGAGCCATTGGCGGCTCTTGATCTGGCGCATCAATTGAACTTGCTTAACCATTTGCGCGGCGCGGCTCATGGCGGCGCAGGCGTAATATTGGTGCTGCACGATCTCGCCCAAGCGATGAATTATGCGGACCGTGTGCTGGTTTTAGACGGCGGCAAATTGGCCGCAGATGGCCCGCCGCATCAGGCCTTATCCGAAGCGATTATCGCGCAGGTTTGGGGTGTGAATGCACGTTGGATCGGCGACAATGGAGCGCGGGCTTTGGTCGCATCATAGTGCGTTTGCTGAACTGCATGTTCAAGCTGCTGACATCTTATCGCGCTTAGTTCGAACGCCGAACACGTTCGGGGTAACATCAATGAAACGCATATTCTTCAGCGCCGCAATCATGTTGGCAGCAGGCATTTCGGCACCGGCTAGCGCTTGCATGACAGTTGATCAGACGGTCACCATCCACCCTTTGTCAGAGGTCAAACCTGGAAAGGGTGAACGCGGGATCGGGAATGTGTTTAAAGTGCACTATTCTGGCGAACGTTCCGGCAAGCAGAATAAGCTCTGGCCCAATTTTTACGTTGTCGAAGTGGTTGCGGGCAAAAAGAAGGGCCAGAAAGCTCTGATCCCGGCCCATGTCACCTCTTGCCATTCAGTGCATATTGCCAAAGGGGCGACCGGCTATGTTGTCGGCACTTGGAAAACCAAAGACCGCAAGGGCAATGATTTGGAAATGCCGATCCTGTCGACTTTCATGAATGGCCGAAAAGAGAAATTTCAGATGTTTCCACCTGCCGCCAAATAGCAGGGCAGAGGAGGGCGAAAAAGAGTGTTCCGCCCTCCCGGCTCCCAGCTACATGCGCTGCTTACTTTGAAGTCAGCCCGCGCGATTCCAGCATTGGTGTCACATCCGGTTGCCGTCCGGCAAAGTTTTCGAACATGACGAAATAATCCATTGTTCCTCCGCGACTTAGCACAGTTTTGCGGTAATGGTCACCGTTTTTGCGCGTAAGCCCGCCATTGTCGATGAACCACTTGCGCGAATCCTTATCGAGCATCTCAGTCCACAAATAGCTGTAATAGCCCGCTGAATAGCCCGCAGGTGAGCTGAAAATGTGGTTGAAATAGCTGCTGCGGTAGCGCGGCGGAACCAGATCAATTTCCAGCCCCAATTCTTCCAAAGACTTGCGCTCAAACGCATCAACCTGCGCTGTCGTTGTAATCGCGCGGGCTTGGGTTGGTGATAGCGAATGCCATTTCATATCGAGCAGAGCGGCTTCAACCACCTCGCCGAAATCATAGCCTTGGTTGAATTTCGACGCATCGTCGATCTTCTTAATCAAGCTGGCCGGGATCGTCTCACCTGTTTCGTGATGTTTTGCATAATTCTGCAAAACTTCTGGATATGTCGCCCACATTTCATGCACTTGGCTGGGGTATTCAACAAAATCCCGAGCTGTCGCTGTGCCTGAGATTGAGGCATATTTCTGATCCGCGAAGAACCCGTGCAATGCGTGGCCAAATTCGTGGAATGTGGTGTTGACCCAGTCAAAGCTAACCAGCTGGACTTCGCCATCTGCCGCCTTGGGAATGTTGAGCACGTTGTAAATGACCGGCTTGGTGCCGTTCATATAGCTTTGATCGACAAAGTTGCTCATCCATGCGCCGCCGCGTTTTGATGGGCGTTGGAATGGGTCGAAATAGAACAGGCCAAGCTCTGATCCATCCGCTTCGAAAACGGTGTAGACCCACACATCTTCGTGATAGGTCGGCAGGTCGGTGCGGCGTTCAAATGTCAGGCCGTAGAGCTTTTCAGACATGTAGAAAACGCCGTCTTCCAGCACTTTTTCAAGCTGAAAATATTGCATCACTTCATTGTCATCAAGCTCGTAACGCTCTGCTTTGATTTTGTTGGCATAGCGGTACCAATCCCACGGCTTTACGTCGTAATCGCCGCCATCGGCTTTGATGGCTTCATTCAGCATCGCAGCCTCTTTTCGCTGTGTCGCGGCAAGGGCTGGGACCATTTGCTCCATGAAATCGAGCGCCGTTTTCGGCTTTTTCGCCATCCGGTCATACATGGTATAGCTGGCCCAATCAGGCTCACCGAACAGCTTGGCTTTATCCGCCCGCAATGCCGCGATTTCAGCAAGCAATACGCGCGTATCATTGTCATCGCCCATCACTGCGCGGTCATGGCTGGCTTTAAACAAAGCTTCGCGGGTTGCGCGGTTTTCCAGGCTCGGCAAAAGCGGCTGCTGCGTGGTGTTTTGCAAAGCGATGGCGAATTTGCCGTCCTTACCCTTTTCCTTGGCAAGGGTAGCGGCGCTTTCAATTTCGCCTTTGGACAGGCCAGCAAGCTCAGCGGCACTGTCCACGATCAAGGCATTGTCGACGGTCGCATTGCGGAGCTTTTGCCCGAAATCTGTGGTCAGTGTGGATAATTTGCCGTTGATTTCTTTAACTTGCTCACGTTCAGCATCGGTAAGCAAAGCGCCGGCATGAACCATATCGCGATAGGCGATTTCAAGCAGAGCGCTATCTTCAACCGTCATCGCCATGCTGGCGCGCTTGTCATACACTGCCTTAACGCGCGTAAATAGTTTCGGGTTCAGCGTGATGCTATCGCCATGAGCCGACAGTAGCGGGCTAACTTCTTTGTTGATGTCATCCAGCCGGTCGTTCGTATGGGTTCCGGTCAATTGGAAGAAGACGCGCGCAACGCGGCCAAGCATTGCGCCGGATTTTTCCAGTGCGACGATTGTGTTGTCGAAGCTTGGGGCGGCTGGATTGTTGATGATCGCGTCAACTTCCGCCTTTTGGATCGCCATGCCTTGGGTAAAGGCGGGCATGTAATCATCCTCGCTGACTTTGGTGAAATCAGGGGTCTCAAACGGCAGAGTGCTCTTGCTTGCGAAATAGCCTGTGCCAGTGGGGATCACGGGGCTGTATTCAGCGGCTTCTTCGGCGGCCGTGATTGGGTCCGTTTCGGCATAGGTCGCACAGCCGGTAAGGGCGGTTGCGGTCAGCGCGATAAGCGCCGTGCGGGCCATAAGTTGGGCCTTCATAATCTCTCCAATTGTTCGTTTTTCGCGATGCAAATAATGTGCGCAAAGCGAGCATCCATTCACGGAAGCTAATACGGCGGAGTTGAACAGCAGATTGCCCAAAAGTGCAAGGCAATTGCAGATGCAGAGGCTGCGAGTTCGCTGCCATGGGTTAGTTCAATTGAAACAAGGGTGCTGGCGAGCCATGGCAGGGAGTGGTTAGAGGACAGCAGTCTCAACCATGGCTCTAACTTTAAAAACCTCAACCGGTCCGATACGCCAACCATTGATACCTTAAGTGCGACCCAAAGGCGCTCGCGGGAAGATGCGACCGAAGAGGGCTGTAAGACTAGACGCTAATAGGTGTCTTTACGCCTTAAGTTTTTCTGTAGGGCTATAGGGGGGCCGGCCAGAGCAACCGGCAGCAGGCGCACGCCCAAACTTTGATCTTTGCGATATTTCTGACGATCAAAAAGAGAACTGCCGCACCGTGTGTACATTTACTGGTTTTTCTTTTTCAGCCGGCTTCGTCAATTCAACTTCAAATGACCATTGTTCTCTTTCAGCGGATAGTTTTGCTGCTTTTTCTTCCTTACTATCCTTTCGGCCAATAGCCTCAGCTGAATAGCCAGAAAGCAAATTGACAGTCACAAGACCGCCTGCTGTTCGCCAGGCATATTTGCGCCTGCCGTCCTTTTCTCCAAAGGCTTTGGCGCCATAGAAAAACTCTACAGGCTTTGCGCCTGTTGCGACATCACCGATCATGACTTCCTGCATCAGGCGCAACCTGCCCTTGTCACTTTCATCGAAGAAATAGCGCAACTTGGCTGGCTGGCCGAAGTTGGTGCGTTCCAGCCTTGTCACCGGCGGCTTACCATCATTGGTGCTGATGTTCGCCGTATGGCTCATCCTGCTCACAGCATAAGCAGGCGATTGACCCTTAACAATCGAGTGACGATCACCGACTTGGCTAAAGCACGTCGCAGACCATACGGTTTTTGTTCCATCGGGAACACTTTTGCCCCGGTTATCCTTCTTGTAAACGTTCTTTTCTTTGCTGGTCGGTGTGCACCACGTTAGCTGAGTGGATAGGCCGCGCGCTGCATCCATAGGCCTTCCGCCGAAACCCGAAGTGGGTATGCCATTATAAGTCGTGACCAGACGTGCGCTCATCGGAATACCGTAAAGCAAAGTTCCGCCTTTAACGGATCGGCTGGTCAGGATTGTCCGGATGTTGGAGGTTTCTGAAAGCTCGCCCATATAGCCATATTCGAATGGCACCTCGAACAGCGTTTTATCGAGCCCAACTGTCCCTTCCGCCACGGTAATCTCCCCAGTGGACATAAAGGGTGAGCGGTCAAATTCTTGCGCTGTGGCTATGGTCCTTTGCTGGCGGCTTAGGCCGGAATCGACCGGTTGCAGCACGCCGCCTTCCAATCGCTTTTTGCCGCTGGCTTCGCGCGCGGCCAGAAGTTTCACCGGAGCGCCACCTTTCTTGGGCCCGATAGAGAAGATCAGCCCATCCAGATCGGTCAATATGTGCTTCTTATCCAGCGATTTTTCCGTGATCGTCCCGAAACTCTCAATCCGGTCACCGCGGCGGCAGCTGGCCGAGTTTGAGCGTCCGCCATTCAGAGACCCGCGCACCAAATTGAGCAGAGCGGTGCGCTGGGCGGGTTTCGTCTTTTCTAGCTGCGGATCGCCCAACAGTGCGCCAAGCGCATCATCGCTAAGCAGCGGCTCCTTCTTACGCGAAACCGAAAAACGCGGGCGATCCCAATCCCTGCCGCAATTGCGAAATTCAAAGTTTAATTCGGTGCGCGCATCGGCTGAAACGGGTGTATAGGCCAGCGGTGTTTGAAGCATGGCAGAAGGGAACATGACCGCCGCGCCAATAGGGTGCCGGTCGACGGCTTCTGATCGGCCTATCGCAATGCGGTCAAAACGCTTGTCATCATCGCTATCATGAAAACACATTGTTGGCGCCAGCGCCGGGGCACCTTTGACCACCCCGCAATAAATAGCGGATTTTGTGATCAAATCATCAGGTGCCTTTTTCGACGAAGGGTAGAGCGAATTGCGTTTCGCCGCATAGACACGCATGCTGGTGCCATCTTCCAAGGCTATTTCGGCTTCCTCGCTGGCAAAGTATTTCACCCAGGCAAGGAAGTTTGTGCTGGGCCTGTCCCCTCTAACCCAAAGATTGTCGCTTTCCTGATCCAGATTGACCGCAGATCTTTCCAATGGAACTTCTATCAATTGGAGCACGTGAGGGCCGAATTGATCTGTTATCAGCGCGCCTTTCTCATCGTAAAAACGATTGGCCGTGATGGGCAGGGTGAGCGTTGGCGGAGTGCGCGGCAATTTTGGCCGAGAGAGGGCTCTACGACTTGGAGGTCTGGGAAGCGGCTCTTTTCCTTCAACAGGCGTTGGGCTGATTTCAATCGGTGGGGGGGTCTGCTGGGCTTCCATTGGCGGGATCGCGGGCGCTTCGCCTTGCTCTTCTTGTGCAAGGTCTTCTGCGGCTTCTTGAGCTGCCTCGCCGGATGGCGAAGTGACTGGCGCGCTGGCAGAGAAATTCGATAGCGCCAATGAAATGCCCAACGCCCAAACCGAAACTTGTTTCATTAACTCTGCACCCTTGCTCTATTTACTTTTGTTCAGCCAATTGGCTTGCTTCTATTCATTGAAGCGCTGAATTGCATCAATCTAGCGCGCTGTACTTACTACTGAAAGAGGGTTTTTGATAGTTTTCACAAGGCCGGTCTGATAGAACTTTGTGAAAGAACATGGGGAGAACATGTTGCTCCTGACGCAACATAGGCATTCCCCCCTAGACTCTCAGCCGCGCGCGCCCCATCTGCTTGTCCATGGCTTTGACAAAAATCTCGGTTCGCGGTGCAAGAGAGCACAACCTTAAAGGCATTGATATTGATCTGCCGCGTGATGCGCTGATCGTGGTGACGGGCCTATCGGGATCGGGCAAATCCAGCCTCGCGTTTGATACGATCTACGCAGAAGGCCAGCGGCGCTATGTTGAAAGCCTGTCGGCATATGCGCGGCAATTCCTTGAAATGATGCAAAAGCCCGATGTTGAGCACATTGACGGCCTGTCGCCTGCGATCTCCATCGAGCAGAAAACAACCTCGCGCAATCCGCGCTCAACCGTTGCCACCGTGACCGAGATTTACGATTACATGCGGCTATTATGGGCGAGGGTGGGCGTGCCATACTCGCCTGCCACGGGTAAGCCGATTTCCGCGCAGACGGTAAGCCAGATGGTCGACCGCGTGATGGAATTGCCCGAGGGGACGCGCGCCTATTTGCTCGCGCCAGTCGTGCGCGGGCGCAAGGGTGAATACCGGAAAGAAATGGCCGAATGGCAAAAGGCTGGCTTCACCCGCGTACGGATCGATGGCGAGCTTTACGGGATCGAAGAAGCGCCTGCACTCGATAAGAAGTTTAAGCACGATATCGAAGTTGTGGTTGACCGGCTGGCGGTGAAATCCGGACTGGAAACGCGGCTGGCGGATAGTTTTGAAACCGCGCTGAAACTGGCGGATGGGCTGGCCTATCTCGATCTGGCGGATGGTGTTGTTCCGGGCCGTGAAGACGAGGCTGCGGCTCAGGATAAGAAGATGAAGGGTGCGGGCATCCCTGCCAATCGCATCGTATTTTCAGAGAAATTCGCATGCCCAGTCTCTGGCTTCACGATTGAAGAGATTGAACCACGCTTGTTCTCTTTCAACGCGCCTCAGGGGGCATGCGCGACATGTGATGGGCTTGGCGAAAAGCAATTGTTCGATGAGCAATTGGTCGTGCCAAACGAGCTACTGACGCTGAAGAAAGGCGCGATTGCACCATGGGCAAAGAGCAACCCGCCATCGCCCTATTACATGCAGGTTCTCAGCAGCTTAGCCCGCGCCTATGACTTTGATGTCACGACCCCGTGGAACGAGCTGGAGCCGGATCAACGCATGATCATCCTGCACGGCACAGGCGGAATGCCGGTTGAGTTGACGTTCAAAGACGGACGCAAAAACTACACGGTGAACAAACCGTTCGAAGGCGTCATTGGCAATCTCAACCGCCGCCTGATGCAGACAGATAGCGCGTGGATGCGCGAGGAATTGTCGAAGTTCCAAACCGCGCAGCCTTGCGAGACTTGCGGGGGCAAACGCCTCAACCAAAAAGCGCTGGCGGTGAAAGTTCCATCCGCTTCTGGGGCAACAGATATTGCCGATCCGGTTAAGATGAGCGTGTCGGATGCCAAGGCATACTTCCTAGATCTCGACAATCACTTGAACGAAACGCAAAGCCAGATTGCCAAAGCTATTTTGAAAGAGATCAACGAACGCCTCGGCTTCCTTGACAATGTCGGCCTCGACTACCTCAACCTCGACCGGACATCGGGCACGCTCAGCGGCGGAGAGAGCCAGCGCATCCGCCTCGCCTCGCAAATCGGCAGCGGATTGTCAGGCGTGCTCTATGTTCTGGATGAGCCCTCCATCGGCCTGCACCAACGCGACAATGACCGCCTGCTCGAAACCCTCAAACGTCTGCGGGATCTCGGCAATACGGTCATCGTGGTCGAGCATGATGAAGACGCCATCCGCCAAGCCGATCATGTCGTCGATATCGGCCCAGGCGCAGGGGTTCGCGGCGGCGAAATCGTTGCGCAAGGCACTCTCAAACAGATCATGAAGTCGAAAAAGTCGCTCACCGCCGACTATCTTACGGGGCGCAAGAAAATCGAAGTGCCCGCCAAACGCCGCAAAGGCAACGGCCACAAGCTCACCGTTCACGGGGCAAAGGCGAACAATCTGAAAGACGTGACCGGCGCGATTCCCCTCGGCACATTCACCTGCATCACCGGCGTATCGGGCAGCGGCAAATCCAGCTTCACCGTCGACACTCTGCACGCTGGCGCCGCGCGCGTTCTGAACGGAGCGCGCATCATCGCTGGCCCGCACGACAAAATCACCGGCCTTGAATATTGCGACAAGGTGATCGAAATCGACCAATCCCCCATCGGCCGCACCCCGCGCAGCAACCCCGCCACATACACCGGCGCCTTCACCAATATCCGCGACTGGTTCGCCGGCCTGCCCGAAAGCCAAGCGCGCGGATACAAGCCGGGGCGTTTTAGCTTCAACGTCAAAGGCGGGCGCTGCGAGCAATGCACGGGCGACGGCCTGATCAAGATCGAAATGCACTTCCTCCCCGATGTCTATGTCACTTGCGAGGAATGCGGCGGCAAACGCTACAACCGCGAAACTTTGCAGGTGAAGTTTAAGGGGCTGTCGATTGCCGATGTGCTCGATATGACGGTGGAGGATGCGGAAAGCTTCTTCAAAGCCGTGCCCCCGATCCGCGACAAAATGGCGATGCTGAATGAGGTTGGCCTTGGCTACGTAAAAGTGGGCCAGCAGGCGACCACGCTGTCAGGCGGAGAGGCGCAGCGCGTGAAACTAGCGAAAGAGCTGTCGAAACGCAGCACCGGACAGACGCTCTATATTCTGGATGAGCCCACCACCGGATTGCATTTCGAAGACGTGCGCAAGCTGCTCGAAGTGCTGCACCGGCTGGTCGATCAAGGGAACTCTGTTGTCGTGATCGAGCATAATCTGGATGTGATTAAGACCGCAGATTGGATCGTGGACTTGGGGCCAGAAGGCGGGGTGCGCGGCGGCGAGATTGTTGCGGCTGGCACGCCGGAGGCTGTGGCGAAGGAGCCTAGAAGTTTCACGGGTGGGTATCTGAAGGGGATGCTTGCTGGGTAGCGCGCCGCATTGGTGGGGAGCGCTGATCGGTCACCGACTAGGGGACCGCAAGGGGGTTAACTTCCTATATCTTTCAGGAGAACGTCAAAGAAAGGAGCATTTCGCTTTTTAGCATCTTCTAGCAGCTTGTTGTAACCGAAAATTTCGGTGTAAATTTTGTATCCTTTGTGGTAATGAAACAGAGATTTTTCGTCCCATGATTGCTGAAAATCATGGTATCTTGCGACTTCTCTCAAACTAGGCTCCAAATCTGCAATTACATATGCTGTGATCTGTGTGCTCGACGGGATGTCAATTGTTGCGCCATCCTTTGTTATGAATGAGCCGCGTGATCGTATTTGCTTGATCGGGTCTCGCCCCTCAACGCTGGCTTTGTAATCGTCACGGCCTGGACGTTTAAACTCAACTGCTAAAACCGCAGAGGTCCCTTCGCCTCCTGCTACATAAACCTCGTCATAGAAGCCGATGTCGACAATTCGATCACCAGCTTTTCTACGTCCACCGTGGAGCGTGCGGTCGCTTGAGGCATAGGACACAAAAGACAGGCGTTCATCTAATAACCATAGGTTGTGGCGATAATACTTTGTGTCAGTGGTGTCCGAATATCGCGGAAAAATCAGATCATGGACTGCGTCCTCTGGATGCATTTTATCTGCGCTATCAAATTTTCTCAGGGCATCGGCAACCTCCAGAACAGTTCGCCGATGCACGACATACTCACTTAGTGCATCTCGATATGTGTCGGTTACCTGTTCAAGAATCTCGTCCTTGCGTTCTTTGAATTTTTCTTCGTCAGCGAAAGAGTCTTTGAGGTATTTTGACCACCTCCTCTCTGCTCGGAGCCGCTGTAAAGAGAGGTCGGCTACAAAATTCTCTACTTTCCAATTCGCGGGTTTGCGCTCGACATATTGTTCTACCGTCTTTCCATTTAGGCCGAATTTGAGTAGCGGGTGGCCTTGCAATAGGCCAACCACGTCTCCCTGCTGCGGCTCGCTAGCCGCTCACCGTTTGGTGCTTCCTAGCTGCGTGGCACCAAGACGCTTGGCGCTTCCCGTCGATCTAGCGCCCAGAACCTTGGCGCTTCCTCGCTAACTTAATCACGCTACCCATCCGCTCACAGACTATTAAGACTCGTTCGCCTACAAACCCTTATGAACATTCGTAATCTCGCCTCACCTGCCGCTCTTGCTATCGCGCTCAGCGCAATGCCATTGGCCGCGCCAGCCGCCGCCTCTGGCACACAAAACCTCAACCCGTCCAAAGTCTGCTTCGTCAACAAAAGCGGCCAGCGGCTCTATTTCAGAGCCGTTTATGACGGTGTCACAAAGGGCGGAGTGAAATTGGGCAATGGCGCAAAGTTCTGCTCCTCCAACCCCGCGCCCGCCGCGATCCAGATCAGTCTAGAACGCAAAAGCCCCGTCCTGTGCCGCAACGCTGTGAAGGCGGGCCGGACCTACACTTTGAACGGGCCGCCGCAATCGGGCAAATGCTTGTGGAGCGCCAGCGCGCATTGATTGCAGGGGGCACATGGGCTCATAAAGAACGGGTTCTGCCCGCGGCCCATTTTCCTACATAGCGTCAAAACGATAAGGGGCGGGCATGTCAGTGCAGGAAATTCCTCAACATGTTCAAACACTTCACGCAATTCCGCGGCAAATTTACGAAGATATTGCGGTGCCTTTAAACGCTTCCTCCCCGTATGCGTTTCATCAACTTGCACAGTGCGCAATCAGCGCCAATCGGTCGGAAACGCCGCCTTTTATCGGAGCCGTGGGGCATGCTCTTGCGTTCAGATGATGGGGCTGTAGGATGCCGTTTAGACAGCCCATTTGCTGCAATTAGGGACCATACTTCATGAATATTTCTAGCAAAACCTTCACTCTTTCCATGCTTGCAGCGAGCGGCCTAGCGCTGAGCGGCTGCGGCGATGCGATCAGCTCAGATGCTCTGGCAGAAGAGTTCGCAAAAACCTGTGCGGCTGAATTCACCGGCCAAGGCGGCCCTGAAAGCATGGCAGAACCGTTTTGTGACTGCTCGGTTGACCAGATCAAAGAACAGGAATTGGGCCCACTCGATCTCGTGAACGAAGAGACGATGACCAAAATCGGCGAGGAATGTATGCTCGGCGTGATGGAAGGTGAAGGCTTGATGGACGGTGCAGCAGCGGAAGAAGAAGCGCCTGCTGAGTGACAGTGATGGCGAGAGGGTGCGGTTTGCGCTGCACCCTCTCGGCCGCTGGTTTTATCGAACGATATCGAGCTTTACGCGGGCATGGCCTGAACTGATAAAGCCCAATTTTGCGGCTGCTCCGCGGCTTAGATCAATCGCGCGGCCCCTGATAAACGGTCCGCGATCATTGATCCGCACAACGATAGAGCGGCCATTGCGGGGGTAGGTTACGCGCACCTTTGTCCCGAATGGCAGAGTTTTGTGAGCGGCCGTCATGGCGTTCATATTGAAACGTTCACCATTGGCGGTGAGGCGGCCGTGGAAGCGCTTTCCGTAGTACGATGCGACCTTCGTGCCGAGTGAACGGATAACGCGGCCCTTTCCAGAGGAGCTTGCCGTTTTAGCCTTTGGCTTGGGCTTTGGCGGAGGCGGCGGGGGAAGCTCGCGCTTGGGCTTGAAGCTATCCAGATCAACCGCGCCATTAGCGGGTGAGTTCTGAGCAGCAGCCGGACCAAGATTATCAAATGCGGTGTCGAAACCCGGGGGTGTAGGCTGGACCATTGGAGTGCTCGAAGCAGCTGTTTGATCCTGCGCAAGCACAGATCCGCCAAGCGGGCTGGATACCGATCCGGACATAGGCAGTGCAGACAGAGTAATTGCGGCCAGGCCGAACATAACGCGTCTTGCGCCGGTTGTTTGTTTTGCGTTCCCCATGAGGGAGGGAATAGCTGGGGTAGGGAGTACAGCGCAATCGGAAGAGAGCGAATTGACCCGCAAAAGCAACGGCCTATCCGAATGTTTGACCGTATGTGAAGTGATGTCCGGTGCAGCAGAGTGTTTCATGCTGCGAGGCGAAGCAGCCCGAATAAGCAACGATTCGGTATGTGAAGGACGGGCTCCTGACCGGCACAAGCCACTCAACCCCAAAAGGCAAATGGGGCCGACATTTCTGCCGACCCCACTCTTACCAGCGCGTGGGCTTCTTTTCCGGAACGAATTCCTTCAAGGAGCACTTGGCTTTCCGATGTTGTTCCCGTCCACTTGCGTTTCTGGGTCTGACACCAGCGCTCGCGCTAGCATCCGGTTTTGCCTTTCAGCGGTTCGTTGCATCTTGGCCGAAGCCCTTCAGTTTCGCACCTGCTTTTCGTCAAAACCGAGGTTCGATATCCTTCGCGGTTCTAGTTCTGCAAATCTCGCGTCCGCCAAAGCAGCCGCATGATAATCACAACTTGGACCAGACATTGGACCTATCCAGCAAATACACGATCGCGTGCCTTTCAAACGGTTCCGGTCATTCTTAGCCGAAGCTTCAAATTCACATCACCTCAAAACCCGCGCGGACAATATTTGCCGCATCGAAATTTGGTAATTCCCTTGATAAATTAGATCCTTAGAGCTCATTTACTTCGGAAGGTTTCCGTTCTTTCGATCTTTTGAAGCTGCGCCCAAATTCTGATTCTATCAAGCTGAGCAAGCACGACTTATCCCCATTTCCTCAGATCGCTTGTGGACACGAGTGGATAAGTCATCATCTCATCGCAAAGCGTCTATCGGTCCCGTTTTGCTAAAAGTTTTAGCCGCAAAGCGTTGAGCTTGATGAAGCCTTCTGCGTCTTGTTGATCATATGCGCCCGCATCATCTTCAAACGTCACATGCGCTTCTGAATAGAGCGAATTTGGCGACTTGCGACCGACCACACCGGCCACACCCTTATAGAGTTTAAGCCGGACGGTTCCCGACACTTTTTCTTGGCTAAGATCAATTGCTGCCTGAAGCATCTCGCGTTCGGGCGCGAACCAGAAGCCATTATAGATCAGCTCCGCATATTTCGGCATCAACTCATCTTTCAAATGAGCCGCCCCGCGATCCAAGGTGATTTGTTCGATACCGCGATGCGCGCGTGCATAAATCTCGCCGCCGGGTGTTTCATACATGCCGCGGGACTTCATCCCGACAAAGCGGTTTTCAACCAGATCGAGCCTTCCGATACCGTGTTTGCGGGCAAGGTCGTTTAGTACAGTAAGCAAAGTTGCGGAAGACATTGCCTCGCCGTTCAGTGCGACACCATCGCCGCGTTCAAAATCTATCGTGATATACTCCGGCGTATCCGGAGCGTCTTCTGGATTGTCTGTGCGTGAATAGACGTAATCTGGCGTTTCTTCCCACGGGTCTTCTAGCACCTTGCCTTCAGAAGAGGTGTGCAGCAAATTCGCATCGGTAGAAAAGGGACTTTCGCCGCGCTTATCAGTGGGCACGGCAATTTGGTGCTTCTCCGCCCATTCGATCAGCGCTGTTCGGGAGGTTAAGTCCCATTCGCGCCACGGGGCAATCACCTGAATATCAGGATCAAGCGCGTATGCAGATAGCTCAAACCGCACTTGATCATTGCCTTTGCCTGTTGCGCCGTGAGCAATTGCATCAGCGCCCGTTTCATGGGCAATTTCAACCAGACGTTTGGATATAAGCGGCCGCGCGATTGATGTGCCGAGCAGATAGTCACCTTCGTATCGCGCATTGGCGCGCATCATCGGAAAGATGAAGTCGCGCACAAATTCTTCGCGCAAGTCTTCGATAAAAATGTGCTTGTCGGGAATTCCCATAGCGCGCGCTTTTTCGCGGGCCGGTTCAATCTCTTCGCCTTGGCCAAGATCGGCGGTGAAGGTCACAACTTCGCAGCCGCGTTCTACCTCAAGCCATTTGGCGATTACAGACGTATCGAGGCCGCCGGAATAAGCGAGGACGACTTTTTTGATATCGGGCATTTTGTGCAGCTCCACAGGGGCGTTAGTTCTTTGCAGCGCGGCTAGCAGGCGAGCAGGATGGGGGCAAATGAATAGGAGCAGAGCAGGGGATGTAGAATGGTTTAACCCTTGCCAAGCTATGATTGGCTTCCAATATTTGACGCACCGGTGGTGAGGGGATTGAACAATGTTGCTTTGGACTAAAGCACGCGAAATGGCCGAGCTTGCTCCGCCGGAACGCAATCGCTGGGTGGACTTTCTACGTGCGCTATCGATCTTTGCTGTCGTGGTTGGCCATTGGCTAGTCGCTGCCCCTTACATCGACGGTGCTGGAGATATCCAAGGCGGGCATTTGCTGGGCATTTTGCCGTGGTCGCAGTGGCTAACTTGGGGTTTCCAAGTGATGCCGATCTTTTTCTTAGTCGGCGGCTATTCCAACGGGGTTAGCTGGGGGGCGCAATTACGCAAAGCAAAGGATGATGAAGCGTCTGAACGGCCTGTTGGGCTTTACCGCGATTGGTTTGCGAGCCGCGTTCAGCGCCTGATCAATCCGGTGTTTCCCGTGCTGCTATTATGGGCGGTGCTCGCACTGATCCTGACGCAATTCGGGGTCGAGCGCGAGACCGTAAAAATGGCGACGCAATTGGCGCTGGTTCCGGTGTGGTTCTTGGCCGTGTATTTGCTTGTGACTGGACTGACGCCGATATCTTATTGGGCTTGGAAAAGGATTGGCTTTCGCTCGTTTTTCCTGTTGCTCGCAGCTGCGATATTTACCGATCGATTTTTCCTGTTGGAAGCACAAAGCCCGCTGCATTTTGCGAATTTTCTGTTTGTTTGGGTGGGCATTCATCACCTCGGCTACGCATGGCTGGACGGCGCTTTCAAGAGCACAGGCCACCGGCTTTTCTGGCTTGCAATCAGTCTTATTGCGCTGATTTTTGCGACCGCTTTTACGGGGGTCTATCCGATTGCGATGATCGGCGTGCCCGGTGCAGAGATGACCAACTCCATGCCGCCAACGATTGCGCTCCTATTTTTGGGAATGACGCAAACCGGACTCGTACTGGCGCTGGAGCCATGGGGCCGCAAATGGCTCGATAACATCAATGTGTGGACCGCAACTGTGCTGATGAACGGTATGATTATGACGGTCTATCTGTGGCATTTAACCGCATTTGTGCTGGTGATGGTCGCCGCATGGATGGCAGGCGGTATCGGGCTCGACATGTTCCCGGGCACGAGCGCTTGGTGGTGGACGCGCCCCATTTGGTTTGCGCTTTATGTCATTACGCTGCTGCCGATGATTGCGATCTTCGCAAAGCATGAACGCAGCTTTGGCCCGATCAGAGGCGGACGCACTGTGCCCAAGGCGCGGGTGGTGTTCGGCGTGCTGGCGATTTGCATCGGCTTAGCGATGACAGCCGCGATCAGCATCGCCAGCCCAGAAGGCATCACGGGTGTTCGGATATGGGTAGTGGCATTGCCGTTTGTTGGCGCAGCTCTTTTAGGGTTCGGTCCTATTTACGGCATGCTGACGGGCGGCAAAGCCAAAGCAAAGTAGCGCTCTACTCCGCCGCTTCTTTCACGTCGAAACGCCAATCGGGTATTTCGCCAATGCCGCGCAGCCGCTCGCTTTCATGGTGGATGTATTCGCGGGTCATGGGAATGGCGTTGCGGTCTTTGACATATTGGATCTGCCAATTGACCATCGTGCCATTGCGGAATGATTGCTCAGCGCCCGCAAGATAGAACAGCCACATATTGTAGAACACTTCGTCATACATTTCCGTGATTTCTTCGCGGTGCATCACGGTGCGTTTGTACCATTCTTCCAGCGTGTGGCTGTAATGGAAACGCATCGCCTCAACATCCATCACTTGCCAGCCAAAACGCTCGGACTGCGTCACCAACTCTGACAGGGCTGGGATATAGCCGCCGGGGAAGATGTATTTGCGCGTCCAAGCATCTGTAAATCCGGGCGGACCAGAGCGGCCGCAGCAATGAGAGATCATTACGCCATCCGGTTTCAGCAAACGGTTCGTGTGTTCAAAGAATTGCGGATAGTGGATAGTACCAACGTGTTCGAGCAAGCCGACGCTTGAGATGCGGTCAAACTGCCCCTGAACATCGCGGTAATCGCACAGTTCAAACTTCACCTTATCCGAGACACCAAGTTCTGCTGCACGCTCATTGGAAAACGCCACCTGATCCTCTGCCAGTGCGACACCGAGAACCTCGACGTCATACATTTTGTGGAGGTAGAGTGCGAAACCGCCCCAGCCGCAGCCAATGTCGAGCACTTTCATACCCGGCTTCAGGTGCATCTTCGCCGCCAAATGCGCCTTTTTGTCCATTTGTGCCTGCTCAAGGCTGGTCGCATTTGGATCATTTTCTCGGTAGTAAGCCATCGTATATTGGCGGTCTTCGTCGAGGAAGCGTTCGTACAGCTCGCGCGTAAGATTATAGGTATGCTCGGCATTCGCGGCAGCACTGCTGCGCAGATTGATCCCATCCAGCTTGGCCTTCGCTTTTTGCATAAGCCGCGCCATCGTGCCTTGTGATTGGATCGCGCTATCGCCGATTTTTGCGGTGTTGGCGGTCACAAACAGGATCATATCGCGCAGATCATGCGGTTCTTCGATCACCAGCCAGCCCCACATAAATGCTTCGCCAGCGCCCATTTGCGGATAGCGTGCAATGTGGTTCGCAGCCTTTTTATGGGTCAGGCGGATGTGAATGGGCGCGCCATCTGAACTCGCCACGCCATAGCTATATTCCTTGCCATCATGATCGGTCACTTTCAGCTGACCCTCGCGAATGACCTTGCTTAGAAATTTGTCGAGCAACCACATGTATTGAATATCCCCAAAGTACCCTCGTTGTGTTAGACTGCGTTGCAGGGGCAGGCGTGTCAATCGGGGAGTTAACAATTATGGCCGATGCGAAGACTAAAGCTACGCAGCAATCTGTAGCTGACTTTATTGCGGCGGTGGAACCCGAGGCAAAACGGGAAGATGCCAAGGTGCTCGATGCGCTTTTTCGTAAAGTGACGGGCGAGCAGCCCGCGATGTGGGGCCCAACAATCATCGGTTATGGTTCCTACCATTACAAATATGAAAGCGGGCGTGAGGGGGATGCGGCGCGCTCAGGCTTTTCCCCGCGCAAAGCAAAGCATTCGCTTTATCTGATGGGGTGCTATTGCGATCCTGAGACTGAGAAACGCACGGTGGAGCAGCTAACGCGCCTTGGCAAACATTCGCGCGGCAAGAGCTGCCTCTACATCAACAAGCTTTCCGATGTGGATTTGGATGTGTTGGAGGAAATGATCGCGGACAATTGGGAAACGATGAACCGTATCTATCCCGACTAGGTCAAATGCCCGCGTACCATTGGTAGCCATGGTGATCTTCCCAATAGCCGCCTTTGCCAAGGCCAATATCATCCAGACTGGCGACTGCTTCAATCGCGGTAAGAAACTTGGCGTGTTTATAGCCTAGCTGTCGTTCAATGCGCATACGAAGCGGCGCACCGTTTTTTTGCGGGATCGCCTCTCCATTGAGCATATGCGCAATGATGGTCTGCGGATGATAGGCATCGACCATATCCACGCTTTCGTAATAGGCGCCTTGCTTAAAACTATCTGCGCAGCGGAAGATGATGAAGTTCGCGCCTTCCTGCACTTTCGCTGCGTCCAGAACTTCGGATAATTGCGGCCCGGTCCATTCGCCGATTGCGCTCCATCCTTCCACGCAATCATGCCGCGTTATTTGCGTGCGTTGGGGAAGGGCGCGGATATCATCCATCGTAAGCGACATCGGATTGTCGACCAATCCTCGAACCTCCAGCTGCCAGCTAGAGAAACCTGCTTCCAATTCCGCCTGATAGCTCTCTTCAGAAATGCGGATCGTGCCATTGCCCTTGAAATCGGGCGAAATATCGGCCTTTTCATACTCACGCGCAAGCGCTTGGCGGCTGGCCAGTTTGCGGTGTGCACGGCGGTGCCAACCTTCCGCTGCTTTGGAGAGTGTGCGACCTGTCGGGCTATCAGCGACTTTGGAACACGCGCCGGTGGCAAGCGCGGCAAGACCAGCTAGCGCTGTTCTACGATTGAAAGGAGAGGTCATGCTTTTCCTCCAAAGATCATGTCTTTTATCTGCCGAAATGGTCCAGTGATCAGCACCAGAACAATATGCACGATGAAGAATGCCAGTAGGCTGAAGGCGGTAATGAAATGAATAGAACGCGCACTCTGCCGTCCGCCAAGCAGGTCGACTAGCCACGGCGCGGCAGGCTCAAAACCCGGGCTGATCGCAAGGCCAGTGACAATCATCAGCGGCAGCATAATGCCCAGCACTAATCCGTAAGAGAGCTTTTGCAGAAAACTGTATTTTCCGGCGACGGGATCATGGTGAAAATTTCCCTTGGCGTGCTCGATAATGTCTTTCCATATGAAGCTGGGGCGCCATTCCGCTTTACTGGTGGTGATATCATGAGAGAAATGCCGGTTCATCAACATGGCAATCCACATAAACAGCAATGCCAACGCAAAAGGCCAAGCGGCCAGCGCATGCCAATCGCGCGCCTCTGCTAAATCGTACCGGCCGGGAATAGTCGCCCAGCCGGGAAAGCGGATAACGTTTAGCCATGCATCGGCTGGATCAAACCCGGTGTTACCCCAATAAAGGTACCTGTGCGCGTTGGAGATATTCAGGCCAGACATGAACAGGATGATCAGGCTGATGGCATTGATCCAATGCCAGATGCGGGTGGATAGCGCATGTTTCTTTGACGGCTTTTTCTTACTCATTGTGTTTGAGCCTGTTCCCGCGCGAGGTAGATTACATCACGCGGCTGATCGAGCATATGCTGTCCGCTGTCGACAAAGATCGTCTCGCCGCTGCGCAATGGGCCCATTGCAAGGAACAGTGCGGTATCCGCGATTTCATCAGCGCCTGTCTTGCGCTGCAAGGGGTTTAGCCGGTGCGAGATTTCGGTTTCTGCCTCGCTCTGGTCATGGCTGGCTAGGATTGCTCCGGGAGCAAGGCCGTAGATCCGATCTACTTGGCGCGGCGCACCTTTCGCTAGCATCTCGATTGTCGCATCCAATGCGTGCTTGCTCATCGTATAGCTAAAGAAATCAGGGTTTGAATTTTCCAGCTTTTGATCGGTAATCTGGATTACCCGGCGTCCAACGGTTGCGCGCGAACTGCTAAGAAAAGCTTGCGCCATGCGGGCAGGGGTAACGGCATTTATCTGCATCGCTTTAGTATTCGTGGCCGTGTCCAAATTGGTTACGCCGTCATATTCAAAAACGGATGCGGAGTTGATTAGTACCCGCCAATCAGCATGTCTCGCCGCCAGCGCTTCAGCCATCGCCACACTAGCATCGCTATCGGCTAAATTGCATTGCACCGCTTCAGCTGAGGGAAGAGAGGCGGCCAAAACCTCTGCTTCATCGCGCGATCCGCCATAATGGATGATGACGTGCCAGCCATCCTTCGCAAATCTGCGGGCCATGGTTGCGCCAACGCGTTTGGCTGCTCCGGTAATCAGGACAGTCTTAGTCATTACGCGGACGCTAGGGCAGCAAACCGTATGCCGCAATCCTTGCAAAAAATATCATCCAGTTTTGGTCTAGATACGATAAGGCGCCGCCAATCCCATTGGAGTGACAGCGCCCATTTGGTGAGTTTGATATTCAGCTTAAAAGACGATTACCGGCATTTCAGATTACCGCGCGTCAGCTCGCGGCCAAGAAGCCCGCCAGCCACTGCACCGACCAAAGTTCCCAGCGTCCGGTCGCCGCGTGTGTCGACGGTACGGCCAGCCAATGCACCTACACCAGCGCCGATCACAGCGCCTGTCGTGCCATTGTCGCGCTTGCAATAATAATTGCCATTGCGTCCGCGCCAAACGCGGTCCCGGCTGCTAAGACGGCGCGGCGTTTCATAGCGGCCATAACGGTCATAACGACTGCCGCGATTGTAACGCCCTTTGCCGCGATGCTTGCGTTTATGGTGGCTTGCCGTCTGCTCTAAAGTGTCGAGCGGCGAGACAAAGGTACTCTGCAGGAGCGCACTGCTTGAGACAGGCTGAGCAATCTCAGCTGCTTGCGCAGGAATGGTGAGGATGGCGAGTGTGCCAGCGGCGGTGATTGCAGCGAAATTTTTCATAGCGTTTCCCTCTTCTCTCTGTTCGCCTTGATGGGCTAAGGCAATATTTGTTCAGAAAAAGGCAACGTTAGATGAACGGTTCGTTGGGAAAGCTGTTCAGGCGGCAAGCCGATGCAAATAAGCGATGGGTTGAGGCTTGTGAACGCACATGTCATGCTCTGGCCATTATTCTGAACTTTATCATGCTGGCGCAGATTGTACTGACTTTAGTTCAGGATCAGGTTTTGATTGGGAGAATGCTGGTGGGTTCGCTCAAATTACTGTTTGCTGGGGCATGCGCCCTTTCAGTCTTGCCTCAGGTGGTTTCAGCGCAAAGTCTTGCCGATTGGGAAAAAGCAGGGCGTTCAGAGACTCGGGCGATGGCGTCGATCACAATTCCTTTAGGCGGTGGCCGCCAAGCAGAGAAAACAGCCCCGCGGCTCGATTTTGCAATTCAGTCATATCGCAGCACGTCTGTTGCGCCGACTATAGTGAGCGTGGACTCATTTGAAACCAATCCTCGGGTGCAGCGTCAGTCGGTTGTTTCTTTCACGCTTGATCGGCGTCCTAAGCTGATGCTGAATGGGCAAAGGGTCGCTACATTCGGCCCGACTCTTTATGCCGATGAAGAAGAGAAATCAGAAAAAGGCGGAGACAACACCGCTCTATTGGTGATTGGCGGTTTGGGAGCTTTGGTGCTTGGTGCTGCGGTCGCAACAACTGCCGATAACATCGATGCACTCAATGATTTGACTGACCCAGATTAATTCGCTTCGATTTGATCAACCGCTTCTTGAACCTTGGTTCGCCACAAAGTGCAGAGTTTTTCCAAACCTGCGATTTCACGTAGTTCATCAAGGCTAGCTTGGTCACCTTTGTCATAGAGCTTTGAGAAAAGGCGTTTGACGCTCCAATCTTCGTGGCCGGTCGCCAGGCGTTCCAACGTGTCGCCAGCCTTCGCTTCGCCTTCTTCCAGCACGCGGTAATACCATCCGCAATTGTGCTGTTTCATAATGGCCTTTACCATGCCTTTGCGGTCAAAGCGGTGTTCGATTTTCCAGCAGGGTTGGCGCGGCTGACTGAGTTCGAGCAGCGCGCTGCCCAAGCGGAATTGATCGCCAATATGGACGTCAGCCTCGGTCATGCCAGCTACAACAAGGTTTTCGCCAAATGCCGGCGTGTTAGCAAGAAGAGGGTGCTCTTCTAGCCTCTCCTCCCACCAAGCATAATGATCTGTGGGGTAGTGATGCACAGCCATATCAATACCGCCGTGATTGATTGGGTCAGCCTGTTCGTCGCCCTCAATACCAAGTATGCGGATTTGCAAGGGGCCGGTAGCGGGGCTCTTTATGAAAGCGCTCTTTTCTTCCCCGCGGAACTTTTGCGGCCTGCCAACACAAATGGCATTAACGCTTGCTTTCATGCGGTTTCTGCCTCAGCCGCTTCTCGATCGCGCTCAGCCCGACTTTTCTTCGCAGCGGAAGTTTTCAATTGTCCGCAGGCTGCATCAATGTCGCGGCCACGCGGCGTCCGCACAGGCGCGCTGATCCCGCCAGCAAAAACGATGTTGGAAAAGCTTCTGATCCGGTCGGGATCTGAGCATTCATAGGCGCTGCCGGGCCATGGATTGAACGGGATCAAATTGACCTTGGCGGGTAAATCATACTCTTTCAGCAGACGGACAAGTTCGTGCGCATCATCATCGCTATCGTTCTTGTCTTTCAGCATCACATATTCAAAAGTGATCCGCCGGGCATTGGAAGCACCGGGATAATCCGCGCAGGCTTGAAGCAATTCTTCTAAACCATATTTGCGGTTGATCGGCACGATTTCATCGCGCGTCTCTTTATTCACCGCATGAAGCGACACTGCCAAATTGACGCCGATCTCTTCTCCGCAGCGCGCCATCATCGGAACAACGCCGCTGGTGGAAAGAGTAATACGCCGCTTTGACAAAGCCAGTCCGTGGCCATCCATCACTAGGGCAAGTGCATCGCGGACGTGATCGAAATTGTATAGTGGCTCGCCCATGCCCATCATCACGATATTGGTCAGCAGGCGTCCGTCTGCGCGATATTCGCTTTCGCTTTCCTCTCCATCATCTGCATTGGCATACGTGTCGGCAAAATCCATCTTACCCTTGGGCCACTCACCCAATGCGTCGCGTGCAAGCATGACCTGACCGACAATCTCGCCTGGGGTTAGATTGCGCACTAGCCGCATGGTGCCAGTGTGGCAGAATGTGCAGTTAAGCGTGCAGCCGACTTGACTAGAAACGCACAAAGTTCCGCGAGTTTCATCAGGGATGAACACCATTTCAAAATCATGGCCATCATCCGTTTGCAGCAGCCATTTGCGCGTGCCATCGCTGCTCACCTGCGCTTCAACCACATTGGGCCGGCCAAGGATAAAGCGTTCTTCCAGCCACGGCCGCATCGTTTTGGCGATATCGGTCATTTCGGCAAAGCTGGTCGCACCTCGATGATAGAGCCAGTGGTAGATTTGCTTGCTTCGAAGCTTAGCCTGCTTGGTATCGAGGCCCGCTTCGGCCAGTATATCGCGAATGTCCGCTGGTGGTAGGCCAATCAGATCAACGCGCCCATCTTCGCGAGGAGTGATATCGCGCGGTGTCGTGACCGGATCGGAATGTCCGGCCATGGGCATAAGGTTTGTATCGGCCATAAGGTCAGCGCATATAGGGCGCTGCCCTTCACTTGGCTAGCTTTTCGCGCAACCTAGGGTTGCTGCATCCATCGCCGTCGCAGCGCCCTTCAATGCGTATGTGTTTGAGAAACGCCGACCTTTGCTGTCGGTCGCTTTCACGACCATTTCGCGCGCTGAACGCATGGCTGCCACTATTTGCGCATCCATGCTTTTGTTCTTTGCCCAAGCATCGCCGCCGCCGCCAACAAGAACGAAGTTTTTATCACCTAGGGTTAAAGTAATAGGCTTTCCAGCAGACAAATTGCGGCTAACGCGGAAATGCACTTGGCCGCGGATCTTTTTGTCTGGCCATGTGCCAATGGTAGCGAAGGGATCGAAATCACGCTGGCGGTTGCTCGGCGCGGCCTTCGCAATGGCATAGCAACGCGGCACGCCATCATCGCGGAATGCTGCCCAATCGTTGTAAATGCCAAGGTGATCTTTTGCGCCCACAGTAGCAGCTTGGGAGGCAGCTATTCCGGCGATAGCAGCAAACAAAAGCGCACGTTTGGTCACTTTTTGGCCAACTTAACGCAAAAAGGCAGACGCTGTTCGCGGGGCGCCATAACGCACATTCTCTGGGTAGAGCTGTTCGTAAACGGCGGCATTTTCGATCACGCGCCCGACGTAGTTCTTGGTCTCATAGATCGGAATTTTTTCAATCCAGGTGACCCAATCAATACCGCCCTTGCGCGGGTCTCCATTGCGGCGAAGCCATTTGTTCACATTGCCCGGACCAGCATTATAGGCGGCGATGGCGAGCGGATAAGAACCACCATAATAATCCATCATCCGCGCGAAATAGCCATTACCTAGACGGATATTATACTGCGGCGAACTGATAAGGTTGGACCGGTTGTAGCTCATCCCCAGTTTACCAGCCTGCTCCCGCGCAGTGGCGGGCATCAATTGCATCAAACCGCGCGCACCAGCATGGCTGATCGCATTTTGTGCAAACTGGCTTTCTTGGCGAGCGATGGCATGCACCATGGTCCAATTGCTGCCAGCGGGTGTCTGCAATGTTGGATGGCCAATGATCGTAAAGCCTGCATGGCCATCGGCTTGGGCTGCGTCAGACAGGTTGACGGAAAGATCGCGGCGGCCGGTTTGCAATGCCAAATCGGCGACCATCAAGTGTTCGCTTAAAGTCTCTGCATCTTGCGCAATGGCCTTGTAAAACTGAATGCCAACTTTCCACGGTGCGCCGCGGGCGACTTGGCGAACGGCCTTAGTAATCGGGCGGGCATCAAATGCTGCGCGCTCTTCAGGCGAAATAGTCGTGGTTGCGCGGTTAGTGAGCGCAGGCACGCTGCGGCCCAGTTTCTCTAACGCGAGCATTCCATAAAAACGGTCAGGGTAAGTTGCTGCCATTTCCCAATATTGCTGCGCTTGCGCAATATCGCCCGAACGCTGGCTAGCAAGACCTGCCCAATAGAACCCTTTCGAACGGGTTTGCGGAGTGCGCGCAGCAGCGCCATAACGGTAGAACAATGGAGCAGCCGTGCGTCCATCGCCCAAATTCCAAAGCGCTTTGGTACCGCCAAGCCACATCAGGGATGTGTAATCATCACGCAGACGGTAAGCGCCTTTGCTAACATCTGTATTCGGCGCGAACAGATCATCGACCGAGCCAGCGATTTGCGCTGCTTGGCGTGATCCGCCACTTTTCGCGACGCGCAGCATTTCAGAAACCATCGTCTCAGCGTTGAGAGGCAGGCTGTTGAAGCGCGGGCGAGTGGACAGCAAATTCACTGCGCGGCCCACTTGCTTGTTCAAACGGTAATAGCGCGCCAAATTATAAACATAGCCGGGATCGCTTAGCGCGCCATTCGGCACAGGCAGGCCAGCAGCGCTTGGCGTTGATCCGCGCAAAAGAGCTAGCCGTGCCATATAAAGGTCGCGTGCGCCCATTGGTACATTCACGATTTGCCGAGAGGCTCCAGCGGAATTGCGCTGCCAAAGTAGCGCATCCATGCGGGCGGCATGGTCGTTCGGCGTAAAGCTGTTTCCATAAAGCCCCTGCAAATAGGCTTCGGTTGAACTGCTCATCGATCCGCCGCGCCATGCCTCGCGGGCCATTTCAGCGGCTTCACCGCGGCCAACCGATGACAACGCCAGAGCATAACGCGCTTTTCCGCCATTGGTGACAGGCGGCATCCGATCGAAATAAGCAACCAAAGTGTCTGCACTTGGCGCGCTGCGATCGAGCGAATTTTCAGCGCGTGTTCTTAGCAGGCTTTCGCGCGGAAAATCGGGATAGCTCAGGACGAACCCTGCATAGGCATCAAATCCAGCCGTGCGTGTTGCTGTAAGCTGTTCCCACCGCGAAATAGCCTGAGCCATTCCAGTGGGTTGCTGCGCGGTCAATCGATTGGCTGCCTGGTCCCACCTTTGAGCATCTTGCGCGACGCAAGGCCCAGAAATCAGGCTGGCTGATAGTGCGAAACCGATAGCAACAGCAGACACCATTCGGCGTACCGGTTTAAGAGATGAAGTGTTCATGAGAGGGTGTTTCATTGAAAGCATGCTGGACATGATAGTGTTCGGTTCCTTATCAGGCGCTGAACTGATTTCATGCCCCTACCGATTAAACTTCGGTTTTACCACGTTCTCTTGGGGCCAAATAAGGCTTATCTACAATGTTTAATGGCTCCATTCCGGCTCTGGTGACTCCTTTTCGCGACGGATCGTTGGATGAGGCTGCTTTTCGCAAGCTGGTTGATTGGCAAATTGAGCAGGGCAGCGCCGCCTTGGTACCATGCGGAACCACGGGTGAGGCATCGACGCTTTCCAATGCGGAACATCACCGCGTTGTTGAAATTTGTATTGAGCAAGCAGCTGGGCGCGTGCCGATCATCGCAGGCTGCGGATCAAACGATACGCAGAACGCTTTGCTGCATATGAATTTCTCGAAAAAGGCAGGGGCGGCTGCTGGGCTGTGTGTTGCGCCTTATTATAACAAGCCAAGCCAAGCGGGTCTGATCGCGCATTTTAGCTATTTGGCTGAAAACTGCGCTCTGCCGATTGTGCTTTATAATGTGCCTGGCCGCACCGTCACTGACATTGCGCCGGAAACGACGATTGAATTGGCTAACAAATTCCCGGACCAAATCATCGCTATTAAGGATGCGAGCGAGGATTTAAGCCGCGTGGCCGATCACCGGATGGGAATATCCAAAGAATTCTGCCAGCTTTCAGGCAATGATGAGCTTGCTTTGCCGTTCAATGCAGCAGGCGGGAAGGGCTGTATTTCAGTTACTGCCAATGCCGCACCAGCTTTGTGCGCAGAATTTCAAGCAGCTTGTGCTGCCAATGATCTGGTTGAAGCGCGCAGGCTGAACGATCTGCTCTATCCGCTGCATTATGCGATGTTTTCCGATAGCTCGCCCGGGCCGGTGAAATATGCGCTTTCACGCGTTCAGGATTGGATCGAACCGGACGTACGCCTGCCGCTAACGCAGCCAAGCAAAGAAGCGTGCGCGAAAGTTGATGCCGCGCTGGAACATGCTGGGCTGGTTTAAGGTCAGGCTTGGCCTTTCAATCCGGTGGATTGTGTTTTTCAACAAAAGTAACAGCTGCTGCGAGCATTTGTTGGCGCGTCTCAGAGAGTGAGAGCCAGTGATCTTCGCCGTTTAGCGTAATAAATTCGTGCGGCTTCTTCGCATCTTTCAGCTTGTCGGCCATTTTTGTCGAATGGCTATAGGGTACAACCGTGTCATCTCTGCCATGGATCAGCAGAATGGGAGCATCAGCATTGGCGGCAAGGCGTAGGGGGGATACTTCATCCCAGCTATCGCGCGGGCCCAATTGTTCAAGCAGTGCTACTTTGGTTGTGCGATCATTGCCCGTTGCCTTGTAATCTTCTTGATACATATCTTTAATATCGCTGACACCTGCAACGGAGACTGCACAACGGTATAGACCTTGCTGGATTGTGACACCCGCCAGCGCGGCATATCCGCCATAAGATGCTCCGACGATACAAGCGCGTTTCGGGTCGATAAAACCCGCTTTTGCCAATGCTTTGATCCCGTCGGATTTATCAGTCTGCATTTTGCGGCCCCACTCGCCATAGCCAGCGCGGGTAAAGGCACGGTTGCGGTTTGTGGATCCGCGAAAGTTTGGCTGAAAAACCGCATAGCCGCGCGAAGCATAGGCTTGTGCCCACCACGAGAAATGCGGACGGCTATAAGAATGCGGACCACCATGAGGCAACATGACAAGAGGAAGGTTTTCTGCCTTTTTTCCTTGCGGCAAGGTCAAAACTCCATCCATTTTCGTGCCGTCTGATGCCGTGTATTCGAATGTCGAGATTTTGCCTACATGCTCTGGACCGATTGAAATGCGTTCATAGGCGATTGCTTCAGCGGCCAAGTTTTCAACATCAACAGAGAACCAAGTGCCGGAGTCTTGATTGCCGCTTGTCCGAACGACGACCCGCTTAAGGTCATCAGTCCAATCCATCATATCCATTTCATAACTTTTGAAGGCTACGTTGACCTTATTAACCGCGGCAATACTGCTTGGATCCCTAAACACTGGTTTTGGCGGGGAGCCATCTTCCAAATAGCCAAGCAGATGTCCGGTTTTTTCACTGAAATGCAGTCTGTCCCAATCGATATCGGGCAGAAATTCGCTCGGTTCTCCTCCCGCGAGCGGATATTCCCGCCATTCACTGCTTTCGCCGACACGTTCGGAAAGGATGGCGGTTGAACCATCATAGCCCAAGCCGCTTAAGAAAACTCGACCAGAGGCTGTTTTGCCCTGAGCAAGAAGATTATTTCGGCCATTGCGCAAAGTCCACGCCCCTGTGGTTTCATTAGTTGAGAGCGAGGCGGCTACCGATCCATCGGCGGCAACCAGCCAGTCTTTATCGAATCCGGCACGCGCTGCATCCTGAACCTTTTTGGCTTTCATGGTTTCAAAGTCGAAACGATAAAGGTTGGGGCGGCCATGATCAAAACGCAGGACAAAACCATTGTCTTCTTTAAGTTGGACGCCTCCATAGAAGCCATAAAACTTGCCATCAATTTCACGAATGCCGTAGCTGCCCATTATGGCATCGACGATCTTCTTTTCTCTATTGAAGACAATTCCGGCCTTTTTGTTGCTATCAACAGGAATCACGCGACCCACGTAAAATTCGTGTTTATCTGTTGTGAAATTTGCTCCGAGCTTTTCGGTTTGGCTGGAAACAATAAGAATTTGATCCTCTCCAATCCACTTTAAATAGCGGATTTTGAGATCAGCCACAGTCATTGGCGCCATGATCACTTTTTTGTTTTCAAGCGCTAGAACTACCCGTTTGCCTTTTACCTCGCCCAGCATCGCAATGCGTTTGCCTGATGGAGAAAGGACTACTTCCTCGACACCGGGCAATTGGCCATAAGCTTCGATCGGCAGCGGCGTTTTTGCTGATGCTGGTGCGACCCCAAAAACTAGAATTGCAAAGAGTGCAGTTAGCAATACCTGGCAATGATTAAGTATCGAGTGCATTTGTGGCCCCTAAAATTCTAACTTTTTTCATTAGCAGCACCTGAAGGTGCAATTATCTTTGCAACACTTTCTCTACTTTCCCTTGAGCTTGCAAGCCCCTAAGTGGAGCAAATTATGGCACGCCCCAAACCCACCACTTTCGACAAAGTCAAAACAGTCGCGGAAAATCGCCGTGCGCGCTTCGATTATGCGATTGAAGACAAATACGAGGCTGGCCTTGCTCTGCAGGGCACTGAGGTAAAGGCTTTGCGCGGGGGAGAAGCATCGATCGCGGAAAGCTACGCCGAGGTGAAGGATGGTGAGGTGTGGCTGATTAATGCGAACATCCCCGAATACAGCCATGGCAACCGGCTAAACCATGAACCTAAGCGTCCACGCAAATTGCTTTTGAATGAGCGCGAGATAAACAAGGTTATGGGCGCGGTTGAACGCAAAGGCATGACGCTCGTGCCTATGTCCATCTATTTCAATGCTACCGGACGGGCCAAAGTTGAACTTGCGCTTGGTAAAGGGCGCAAGGCTCAGGACAAACGCGAATATGTGAAAGACCGCGATTGGAAACGCGACAAAGCACGGCTGATGCGCGAACGCGGCTAATGCCGAGCAGTCTTTGCAAATTTACTTTGCTGATCCTGCGATTCACCCCTTGGTCATCGCTGTCATGCTACCCATATCGGATACAGTGACCGGTTTGCCGAATTTGGTGATCCTATCGGCCTGATCTGGCTTGCGAAGCGGGCTGGTCTGGCGCAATGCGACAAATGTAACACGATTGACGAAAAGCACGATCAAGCAAGTATGGCGATTGCAGATTCCTTTCGGTTTAAGATGCCCAAGCGCGAAGAGCTTGCAGGCAACAAATATCTTGCGCCAATCGCTCATCGCTTTTTGAACCCCGAATTGTGGCGTTTTACCCGGCGATCAGTGCCGCGCGGCGTTGCGCTTGGACTATTCTGCGGCTTTATCATTCCGCTTGGCCAGATATTTCTTGCAGCCTTCATGGCTTTACCGGCGCGCGCGAATGTTCCGCTTGCTGCGGCTGTAACGTTTGTCACCAACCCTTTCACTTTTCCGTTTTGGGTCGTCGTAGCAAACCGTGTTGGTGCGCTGGTTCTGAATATTGATGCTCAAGTAGGCGGTATCGCCAATGATGAATTGGCGAGTGGACGGTGGTCTTGGCTGATTGATTTGTTTGAAGCTGCAGGCGTCACTGTCTTTGGCTTCGGAGTGCTTGCTATTGTCAGCGCGGCATTGGGGTATTTGCTCTCAGGCTGGGTATGGCGCTATCTAGTGTCGCGCCGCCGCGCGCGTAGATTGCGCCGTATGGAAGAGCGGCTTGATAAGCGTTTGGAGACTGGCAAGGGATGAGCGCGTTCGGGGGGAAGAAGATCGCTAATTTTGCTCAGTCTGGATCCGGTCAAGGTCGCCCTAGTGTCGCGACCGGTCTGGTTGTTTTAGCGTTAATAGCAAGCGCTGCGATTCTGTGGTTCATTACCGAAGAAATTGTTCTGGTCTTAGCCTTTGCGCTAGGTCTCATTGTCATTCTTGCCGGCATTTTCGCATTCCAACGAATGCAAGTTGCGCCTGCTACGCGCGAGCTGGCGGAGCCCGATTGGTCGATAACCGTTGCTGCCATGGAGCGGCCCGGAGTTGCGATTGCTGTAACAGACAGGGCCAACCGCCTTACCTGCGCAAGCCAAGATTTTGCGGCATGGTTTGGAACGGGCAATGCCCCGCCAATGCTGGACCTGGGCCGTGCTGCTCAAGAAGAACTTTCCCGCCTTACCCGTGATGCATGGCGTGATGGCGCTGGAGTATTGCAAGAGCTGACGGGTGAGCAAGGTCGTTCTGACCGCTATAGCTTGCGGGTTGAACGCGCTGGTCGCGGCGAAGATCATTTGATCTGGCGGTTTCGGCGCCTTGATGTCGAAACCGATGAAGCTCTTAACCGCTATGATGTCGCAGGACCATTTGGCCGGATGCTTTCGCGCGCTGGGATCGAAGCTGTCGTAACAGAGGCAGACGGCATCGTGCGCAATGTTTCAGCTGGTTTTGCCGAACGGGCCGCTGGTGATGCTGAGGCGACATTGGTTGGGCAGGATTACGTCAGCTTTCTACGGTCAGATGAGCGCGAACGGATTTTCTTCGCACGCGAAGGGCGGGGCGGCACCCCGCAAACTTTGATCCACATTCCGCTTGATGATCCCGAAGCGAATACCAAACAAACGCCAACCGGACCGAGTGAGGCTCCATCATTGATGCTGCTCATGGATAGCGGCGTCGGAGTTGGCGGCGGCTGGGATGGTTCGACACAGGCAGGAGTAGCTCAATTAGAGGCGTTGCTTTCGCAATTGCCGCTTGGACTTGCGATGACAGATAGGGACGGGCGGTTCCTGTTCGGTAACGATGCCTTCCTTCGCTCGGTCGAGCGTGAGGGACGCGGTCTTCCACCATTTCCTACCGATCTTGTGGTGGCAGAGGACAAAGCGGCTTTGTCCGATGCGGTGCGGCGTCATGGACGCGGGCCAACTTCGAATGGTGATATGGCAATCCGTTTTGGGCACAATCCCGAAGAGCCTGTCTCGCTTGGAATGGCTGGCGTACGCGGGCTTGGAGACGCTTCTGTTCTGCTGAGCCTGGCGGACAGTAGCGAAGAAACCCAGCTCAAGCGTCAGGTCGCACAGGCGACCAAGATGCAGGCAGTTGGACAGCTTGCAGGCGGGGTTGCGCATGATTTCAACAATGTGCTGACCGCTGTGATCGGCACATGCGATTTGATGCTGCTGCGCCATACGCCCGGCGATAGCGATTATGATGATATTCAGCAGATCCGCGCAAATTCTAACCGTGCGGCATCGCTAACCCGCCAATTGCTCGCATTCTCTCGCCAGCAAACCTTGCGGCCAGAGATCATCCAGCTTCCCGATGTTGTGAGCGAAGTTGGTCCGCTCATCACGCGCCTGCTTGGCAGTAAGATTCAATACCGTGTTCAGCATGACCGCAATTTGGGTCATGTACGGGCTGACCCACAGCAGCTTGAACAAGTCATCATGAACCTTGCTGTTAACGCGCGTGATGCAATCCAATCGCGTGAAGGTGGGGAGGGGCTCATCTCGCTTCTTACGCGCCGGATGGCGGCAAAAGATGTTGAGAAGATGGGGTCAGATATTCTGCCCGTTTCCGATTACACCGTACTCGTCGTTCAGGACAATGGCGGCGGCATTCCGCCTGAAGCTATGCCAAAATTGTTCGAGCCGTTTTTTACAACAAAGGACCAGGGCAAGGGCACCGGTCTGGGCCTTTCAACTGTTTACGGCATCGTCAAACAGTCGGGCGGATTTATCTTCGTCAATAACATCAAAAACTCAGAAGAGCTTATCACAGGCGCACGCTTCACTATCTATCTCCCTGTACACAAGGGACCAGCGCCTAAACCCAAATCTGCAGAACCTGAACAGGTCGCCTCAAGTGATTGGTCGGGCGGCGGTAAGGTCTTGCTGGTTGAAGATGAGGATATGGTCCGCGCGGTTGCAGAGCGTTCTCTCGCTCGTGCAGGTTATGAAGTGACCGCTTGGGCTGATGGCGAAGAGGGGCTGGAGGATTTCAAATCTGGCAACCGGTATGATCTGATTGTTTCCGACGTGGTAATGCCAGGAATGGACGGTCCCGCGATGGTGCGCGGAATCCGCGACATCGATCCCGATATCCCCGTGCTCTTCATGTCCGGCTACGCTGAGGAACAATTGCGTAAGGATATCGATGTGCCCAATATGCACTTCATTCCGAAGCCTTTCAGCGTGAAAGAAATCAGCGCGAAAGTTGGCTCAGTTATGGGCAGCGCCCAAAAGAATGGCGCGAAAAGCAGTTCCAATAATTAGGTGATAGTGACCAGTTTAGCTCGTGACTGATCGCTAAAATCACTCCATTCATCCCCAATACAGCCGCTGAGTTCATGCTTGGGGGAGTTGGGATATGGAGTGGGTAATGACTAAATCATTAGCATCAGGCGCAGTAACATTGGCAGCTCTCGCTTCCACGGCAGCAATCGCGCAAAGTTCGCAATCACAAAATGTCGGTGACCCTGATGCTACCGCGCAGGGTGATGTGGCAGTCACGATTTACAACAATAATCTCGCGCTGGTTCAAGACGTCCGTCAATTGAATATTAGAAGCGGCCGGACCCGCGTCGAATTCCCAGATGTTTCAGCACAGATACGCCCAGAAACGCTCAGCTTTTATGCGCCCAATACCACTATTATCGAACAAAACTTCGATTTTGACCTACTTACACCAACAAAAATGATGGAAAAAGCGATTGGCCAAACGGTCACTCTTATTCGCACTAATCCAGCCACGGGCGCTGAAAAGCGTGAGCGCGCGAAAGTTCTATCTACCGCTGGCGGCGTAGTAATCCAGATCGGTAGCCGGATTGAAGTTTTGCGTGACGATGGCCTGCCCGTTCGCGTGATATTCGACCGCGTGCCTCCGAATTTGCGGGCGCGGCCAACTCTATCGGTGAATTTGCAAAGCACGCGTGGCGGCTCGCGGCCTGCATCCATACGGTATCTCACACCCGGTCTTGGCTGGAGTGCAGACTATGTTGCGCTCTATAATGAAGCGACAGACAGCATCGATATGCAGGGCTGGGTCACGCTAACCAACCGTACCGGCACGACATTCCACCGCGCTGATACTTTGCTGGTAGCTGGCAATCCCGCTGGCAGAGGCGGGCGCCGTAACAATAATCGCAATCTGGTTCGGCCCGGGACAGAGGCGGCCAATCGTGAACAATTAGGCGACTTCTACCTATATCCGATCTCTGGACGCACAACGATTGCCAACGCGCAAACCAAGCAAGTGAGCTTTTTGGATGCGCAAGGGGTTCCGGCCCGCAAAGTCTATGCGCGCAATGTCGGCTGGCTTTCGAATGATAGCAGGCCCGTCAACGCATCTAGCCAAATCTCTTTCTCATCGTCCCGCGATCAAGGTCTGGGCGACGCTCTGCCAGCTGGCACGGTTCGTTTTTACCAGCGCGATCAACAAGGCACGCCGCAGTTCATTGGCGAAAACTCAATCGGCCACACGCCTATGGGCAGTGAGCTCTCGCTGAAAACGGGCGATGCGTTTGATGTGTTCGTTCAAGCCGAAGTTGAAAAGCGCGGCGAGATCACTTCGAATGAATGGGAAAAAACTGCGCGCTACCGTGTTGTTCGTGAAGGCGAAGTGGTTGAGCGCGTCGATGTTGAACGACCCAAAAAGTTCTACCGCACCACCATGCGCTACACCTTCACTAATGCAAAACGTGAACCAGTGAATGTTGACTTGACCCAAGGGGGACTGCTGCGCAGCTGGTGGGCATCGGATTACCGGATCACTTCAGAAGATATTGAAGGGCGGCAACTCAACGCTTCGACGCGCAAATGGACTGTACCTGTGCCAGCAGAGGGCAAACGGGTGATCCGCGTAACTTATGAGACGCGCTACTAGGGGCTGCGCGGATGCGGTTCCTCCTTTCCTGCTTGGCCTCTTTAGCTGCGCTCATTGCCATGCCAGCGAGTGCGCAAACTCGCGCCACAGTTGATGCCAGCGCGCCATCCGATCTTTCCGTCACAGTCTACCGCGATCCTAATCGGCGCGAGGGGCAAAAGATCAATAAGGATTGGCCCCAAGGGTTTGCGATGATTTCCGAAACGCGAACCGTGACTTTACCAGCGGGTGAAAGCACGATCCGTTTTGAAGGCGTGGCAGAAGGCATGGTCGCGGTGTCTGCTATCGTTTCTGGACTGCCCGGTGGCACGATTGAGAAGAACCGAAATGCTGAATTGCTCTCTCCCGCTGCATTGGTGAATGGAGCCTTGGGCAACCGCGTAACTATCACTCGCAGCAATCCGGGAACGGGCGAAGCAAAGGCAGAAGAAGCGATTGTTCGCACCCGCGCCGATGGCGGTTTAGTCTTACAAACACAGGGTGGTTTTGAAGCTGTGCGCTGTGCCGGTCTGCCGGAAAAGCTCACCTTTAACGGCATCCCGCGCGGTCTTTCGGCAAAGCCAGTTTACTCGGTTAACACCCGCAGCGACAGCGGCGGCACATTTGAAGTCGTGCTTACCTATATCTCTTGGGGTTTTGACTGGCAGGCGAACTATGTTGGGCGGCTTGGCGAAGGAAGTGGGGACGGCGAGTTCTCTATGAACCTTCTCAGCTGGCTGACGCTGGTGAACAATAACGGCCAAAGCTTTGATGATGCGCAATTGCTGGTCGTTGCAGGCAAGTTGAATGTACAGAGCAATTATCGCGCATTGGCCGCAAATCCGCGCGCTGCACCGCTAAGATTGAATTGCTATCCGATTGGCAGCACTGCGGCAGGTAGTCAGATCATCAATTTTCGCGATGAAAGCAAACTTGGTTATGCAGATGCAGAGGGCGATGCAATTGTCGTGACCGCCAACAGGCGTTCATCCCAATTGATGGAATCTGCCGCTCCGCTTGCGATGGCGCCGCCGCCTCCGCCGGTTATGAAGGCTGGCGAAGAAAATCTCGGCGATCTCAAACTTTACCGTGTGCCCGAACGAGTGAATGTTTCGGCTAAGGGGATGAAGCAGGTCGCCTTCCTTAATGAGAACGGGGTTAAGGCGCGCTATATTTACACATCCAGCTGCGGTTTCGCAGTAACTCGGCCTGAGGATAGAGAGCCGGCATTTTCTTCTACCCAAATGTTGCTCGCGACAAAGAATGATAAGGATAAAGGGCTGGGAGTCGCTCTTCCTCAAGGCGGCCTTGCGGTGTTTGAGCCAAGTTCACGCGGCCCAAGCCATGGAACGCAATTGGTCGCAGAGGCAAACTTGCGCGACTATGCTAGCGGCCAAGATGTTGAACTGCCGGTGGGGCAAAGCAATCAAGTCTTTGTAAAATGCGTTCCGGCCGAAGGACCTGTGACGGACCGCAATAAGCACAAGTGGTTCAGCATGAGCTCTGAAGTGACCAACGCTAATTCGCATCCAGTGAAATTGCGCTTTATCATGGGGGCTGCAGCTGATTGGGAAATTCGTTGGCCGCGCCAAAAATCACGAATCAAAGATGGTCAAAGAATTGTCGAAGTCTCCATTCCCGCCAATGGAACAAGTAAGTTTAAGTGGAAAATCCGTAATCCCAAAGGCGGCTGACCCTCGGCGAAAGCGCGTATTATGGTCAATCCAACAAAAAATTTTGTTCCACCCTTGTTCTTTTAGAACAAAGTAGGTACAAGCTGTTTCCCACGCAATCGGGGTAACAATGTTGCAACCCCACTAGGCAAGCGAAGGAGGCCATGCGATGTCGGCTCAATTGAAATTGGTTGATAAGGAAAAGTCAGTGGACCGTCAGAAGGCTTTAGACGCCGCATTATCTCAGATCGACCGCGCCTTTGGTAAAGGTTCGGCGATGAAATTGGGCTCGAAAGAGGCGATGAATGTTGAATCGATTTCAACTGGATCGCTTGGCCTAGATATCGCGCTTGGAATAGGTGGCCTACCCAAAGGGCGCGTGATCGAAGTGTATGGCCCTGAAAGTTCAGGCAAAACCACTTTGGCGCTGCATGTGATTGCAGAAGCGCAGAAAAATGGCGGCACAGCGGCTTTCGTGGACGCTGAGCACGCACTTGATCCTGTTTATGCCAAGGCTCTTGGTGTGGATACGGATGAACTGATCGTTTCGCAGCCTGATACTGGTGAGCAAGCTTTGGAAATCGTCGATACTCTGGTGCGGTCCAATGCGATTGATGTGCTGGTTGTCGATTCGGTAGCTGCACTTGTTCCCCGTGCAGAGATTGAGGGCGAAATGGGCGATGCTCACGTTGGCCTTCAGGCTCGGCTTATGTCGCAATCACTGCGCAAGCTGACCGGCTCGATCAACCGTTCGAAATGTATGGTGATCTTCATCAATCAGCTACGGATGAAAATTGGCGTGATGTACGGCAATCCTGAAACAACAACTGGCGGCAATGCGCTGAAATTTTATGCCTCTGTTCGCCTCGACATTCGTCGCACTGGTCAGATTAAGGATCGCGATGAGGTCGTCGGTAATGCGACCCGCGTGAAAGTGGTGAAGAACAAGGTCGCGCCTCCGTTCAAGCAGGTTGAATTCGACATTATGTATGGCGAGGGGATCTCCAAAATTGGTGAGATACTCGACCTTGGCGTGAAGGCCGGTGTGGTTGAAAAATCGGGAAGCTGGTTCTCTTATGACAGCATCCGGATTGGTCAGGGGCGTGAGAATTCGAAAACCTATCTTAAAGAAAACCCAGAAGTTTGCGATAAATTGGAAGCTATCATTCGTGGCCGAACCGATGATGTCGCCGAGGAAATGGAAGCAGGCCCTGACGCGGAGGACTGATCCATACCCTTAAGCGGACGGAACTTGCCGTTCGGAGAAATGGAAAGCCGGTGCTTGCCCCTCTTAGTCGGAGGCAAGGCCGGCTTTTCCGGTTTTGGACTCAGATAAAGTGCAAATCTAACGGCTCTTGGTGCTGCAATGCCTTGTCGCTGCTCAAATGAACGCCTAATTGCCAACTATGACGTCTACCAATGAAATTCGCCGGTCGTTCCTCGACTATTTTGCGGGCACTGATCATGCCGAGATACCAAGCGCACCGCTTGTTCCATATAATGATCCGACATTGATGTTCGTCAATGCGGGCATGGTGCCGTTTAAGAACGCTTTTACTGGCTTCGAAACGCCGCCGTCTCCGCGTGCGTCCAGTTCTCAAAAATGTGTCCGTGCAGGCGGAAAACACAATGATCTCGACAATGTGGGTTATACTGCGCGGCACCATACGTTTTTTGAGATGCTCGGCAATTTCTCCTTTGGCGATTATTTCAAAGAACAGGCGATCCTTCATGCGTGGACCTTGCTGACGAAGGAATGGGGGCTTTCATCAGATAAGCTTACCGCGACCGTATATCATGATGATGATGAGGCATTCGAACTTTGGCGCAAAATTGCTGGCCTTCCAGAAGAGCGGATTATCCGCATTTCGACCAATGACAATTTCTGGTCGATGGGCGATACTGGGCCATGCGGTCCTTGCTCCGAAATTTTTTATGATCATGGCGATCATATCTCAGGTGGTCCTCCAGGCAGCCCCGATGAAGATGGCGACCGTTTTGTAGAAATATGGAACCTTGTCTTCATGCAATATGATCAGCGTGAAGATGGTGAACGGGGCGCACTACCAAAGCCTTCAATTGATACAGGCATGGGATTGGAACGCGTCGCAGCTGTCATGCAGGGCACTCATAACAATTACGAAATTGATACGTTCAAAGCTCTGATTGATGCTTCGCAGTCTATTGCTGGCGAGTTTGTTTCCGATGAGCAATTGGCCAGCCACCGGATTATCGCGGATCATCTGCGCTCAACAAGCTTTTTGATGGCGGACGGCGTATTGCCATCTAATGAAGGGCGCGGGTATGTGCTGCGCCGGATCATGCGCCGTGCCATGCGGCATGCGCATCTATTGGGCGCTAGCGAACCGATGATGCACCGGCTTGTCCCGGCTTTGGTAACAGAAATGGGGCAAGCCTTTCCGGAATTGCTGCGAGGTCAGGCTCTCATCCAGGAAGTGTTTGAACGCGAGGAAACTCAGTTCCGCAAGACGTTGGACAAAGGCCTTAAGCTGCTAGATGGGGCGACCGAATCGATGAGTGACGGCGGAGAGCTTGATGGGGAAACCGCCTTTAAACTCTATGACACATATGGCTTTCCGTATGACCTCACCGAAGATGCGCTTCGTTCACGCGGGCTTGGTGTTGACCGAGCTGGCTTTGATGCAGCGATGGCAGAGCAAAAAGCTGCCGCGCGCGCCGCTTGGAAAGGATCGGGCGAGGCAGCGTCAGATGAGGTTTGGTTCGATATCGCCCAGCGCGAAGGTGCCAGCGAGTTTACCGGCTATGCCTCTACCGCTGGCGAGGGAACAATTGTTGCGTTAGTAAAAGATGGCGATGAGATCACCTCAGCAAAGCAAGGCGATGATGTGCTTGTCCTCACCAACCAAACACCGTTTTACGGCGAGAGCGGTGGGCAGGCTGGTGATGTGGGCTCAATCGCCTCCAATACCGGTTTTGCTGCGAATGTCTCTGATACGGCCAAGCCATTAGGCCGATTGCACGCGCACCAAACTCATATTGAGGCGGGCGAGATTACTGTTGGCGATACCGTTCAGCTCAATGTAGATGCAGATCGCCGTGACCGAATTAGAGCAAACCATTCGGCTACCCATCTGGTCCATGCGGCATTGCGCTGGCAATTGGGTGAACATGTTACGCAGAAAGGATCGCTGGTTGCTGATGACCGATTGCGGTTCGATTTCTCCCATCCGAAGCCTCTTTCCACTGAAGATATTGCTGCGATCGAGGCCGAAGTGAATGCCGAAATCCGTGCCAATGAACCTGTTTACACTCGGCTAATGAGCCCCGATGATGCGGTCGAGGCCGGCGCGCTTGCGCTGTTTGGTGAGAAGTATGGCGACGAAGTCCGCGTGCTTTCAATGGGTCGCAGCAGCGATGATGGGCGCAATTACTCGGTCGAGCTGTGCGGCGGAACTCATGTTAAGTCGACCGGCGATATTGGCGTTTTTCGGATTATCTCTGAAAGCGCAGTGAGTTCAGGTGTTCGCCGGATTGAGGCTTTGACTGGCGAAGCTGCACGCCAGTGGCTCGTGTCCCGCGAAGAGGCGCTTAAGTCTGCCGCAACTGCAATCAGGTCGGCCCCCGATGAAGTCCCAGCGCGGATTGCAGCTCTATTGGATGAACGAAAGCGGCTTGAGAAAGAGCTTGCGGAAGCGACTAAGGCTTTGGCTCTTGGTGGAGGTACAAGCGTAAACAATGGACCTGTTGATGAAGATATCGGCAGTGTCACATTTAACGGTCAGGTTATCGAGGGGCTTAGTCCAAAGGAACTGCGGCCCTTGCTTGATGAGGCGAAGGGCAGAATGGGTTCAGGCATTGCTGCGATCTGCGCGGTTAATGATGGAAAGGCTGCGTTTGCAGTCGCTGTGACCGATGATCTGACCGACCGTTTCAGCGCTGTTGATCTAGTGAAGGCAGGCGTTGAAACTCTCGGCGGAAAAGGCGGGGGCGGGCGCCCTGATATGGCACAAGGCGGCGGACCAGACGGGACCAAAGGTAACGATGCGATTGAGGCGGTGCGTTCAGCAATCGGTTAGCTGTTAGACTTCGGCATTACTGGTACGCAGTTTGGGCGTGTGATCCATGGCGCCATCACGCTCTATTTTCTCACGAAATTCGTCGCGCTTCTCATGGATGGAAGCGATAACCGGCCCCATCGCTACACCGATATCAACCAATACTGCTTCTGATAGTTGCAGCGAACTTTCCAGTGTTTCCGGCACGGCATGGCTGGCGCCAGCACGGTATAGCTCAGCTGCGTGACCCGAATCGCGGGCACGCGCGACGATAAGCAAATCAGGATGTGCTTTTCGCAGTTTCGTAGTAAGCCGCTGTGCAAGGACCGGTTCATCCATGGTTAGCACTACAGCTGGGGCAGTTTCGATCCCTAGCCGCGACAATGCGTCACCGCGGGCCGCATCGCCGAAAGCAGCACGGTATCCATCCCGTTTAGCTTGTTCGATTAGGTCAGCGTCAGAATCCACGGCGACATAGGGTTTGTCATGCGCGTCGAGCATTTGTGCAATCAATCGACCGACACGCCCAACACCGATGATGATCACATGCGGGTCGTGGGGATTGTCATCCGGTAGTTCAGGAACGGGCTCTACTCTGCGAGCAATCGCACGCCCCAATCCTGCCAGAAGCGGTGTTATGGTCAGGCCGATAGCGGTTACGATCTGCCAAAATTGTGCTGTGCCCGGTTGGATCAGCATCGCTGAACTCGCGGCTGCTAGCACAATGAGCGTGGTTTCCGATGGGCTTGCCATTAGCGTGCCCGTTTCTGCCGCAGTGCTGCGCCGCGCGCCCATAAAGCGTAGGAGCATGCCGGTCACCACTGCTTTGAAAGTCAGAACCATGACCACAGCCAGCGCAATCAAGCCGAGATTTTCCCAAATGGTGGTAAGATCGATGCTCATGCCAACAGTGATCAGAAACACGCCCAGCGCCAGACCCTTAAACGGTTCCATGATGCTTTCGACTTCGCCATGATATTCAGTCTCGGCGATCAAAAGTCCCGCGATTAGCGCCCCAACTATTGGTGAAAGGCCAACTGCGGCCGTGGCAAGGCTTGCTCCAATCACAACAAGCAATGACGCTGCGAGGAACAGTTCAGGACTTTTCGTTCGTGCAGCTTGAGCAAACAGTCGGGGCAGGGCGATCCGCCCGAATACCAGCAAAGCGGCGATCACCAATCCGCCTTGCCAAAGCGTGGTGACCATTCCGTCCAAACCATCGGCCTGGGCAAACGGTGCCATAGCGCCGAGGATGAAGACTATGGGGACGATCATAATGTCTTCGAACAAGAGCATCGACAGAGCCGCGCGGCCTACAGGGCTGGTGGTGCCGGATATGGGCAGAACAATAGCAGTGCTTGAAAAGGCGAGGGCAAAGCCCAGCGCGAGCGCTCCGGTCCAATATTGCCCCATCATAGAAAGGAACATTGCAAGCACGCCGCCGATAAGCAGCAATTCCATCGCGCCTAGACCAAAAACTAACCTGCGCATTTGCCACAAGCGGTTGAAGGATAGCTCCAACCCGATAGTGAACAGCAATAGGATTATCCCAAACTCAGCAAAGGGTTCCAGCCCTTCAGGATCCGAGATAGTGACATGGGCTAACCATTCATATTCGTAGACAAGTTTGCCCAATCCAAATGGGCCAACAAGGATGCCTATCAGGATGAAACCAATAACCGGCGTGATCCGGAAGCGGGTAAATACCGGTATGACGATGCCCGCTGCGCCTAGAATAACTAGCGCATCAGAGAGTATCGGAGATGGAGCGAGTTCACCGGCCATGTGCGGTTGTTAAGCGTCTGCGCGGCAACTGTCACCTAAGGGTGTACGGTATGGCCACAAAAAAGGGGCAGCAATCGCCGCCCCTTCTTCAATTTCTCGCGATGAAATCGCTAATGATCTGACGCTTAGCCAGCCATTTCTGCTTCGAGATTCGTTACAATGGACTCGAAGAATTGTTCCGTCGTTTGCCAAGCTTGATTAGGACCGATGAGCAATGCCAAATCCTTGGTCATATTGCCTTTTTCAACGGTCTCAATGCAAACACGCTCAAGCGTTTCGGCAAATTCCACCACTTCTGGTGTATCGTCGAACTTGCCGCGATACATAAGACCGCGGGTCCATGCGAAGATCGAAGCGATCGGGTTAGTACTGGTCGCTTTGCCTTCTTGATGCTGGCGGTAGTGACGAGTCACAGTGCCGTGAGCAGCCTCAGCCTCAACACATTCGCCGGTCGGTGTCATCAAGACTGACGTCATGAGACCCAATGAACCGAAGCCTTGAGCAACAGTGTCCGACTGAACATCGCCATCATAGTTTTTACAAGCCCAAACGAACTTGCCGTTCCATTTCAGTGCCGCGGCAACCATATCGTCGATCAAGCGGTGTTCGTAAGTGATGCCAGCTTTTTCAAACTTATCGGCAAATTCAGTTTCAAACACTTCGGCAAACAGATCTTTAAACCGGCCATCATATTTCTTCATGATGGTGTTCTTGGTCGAGAGATAAACAGGCCACCCGCGATCAAGACCGTAATTCATTGATGCGCGCGCAAAGTCGCGGATCGAATCGTCAAGATTGTACATCGCCATGGCGACGCCGCTGGACTGGAATTCGAACACGTCGAGGTCGATTTTCTCGCCATCAGTGCCTTCGAAAACGAGGCGCAGTTTACCAGCACCAGGGATCAAAGTGTCAGTCGCACGGTATTGATCACCAAAAGCGTGGCGGCCAACAACGATTGGGTCCGTCCAGCCAGGGACAAGACGGGGTACGTTGTCGATTACGATAGGCTCGCGGAATACAACGCCGCCCAAAATATTGCGGATCGTGCCATTTGGCGAACGCCACATTTGTTTCAGACCAAATTCTTCAACGCGGTCTTCATCAGGAGTGATAGTCGCGCATTTTACGCCAACGCCGTGTTCTTTGATCGCATTGGCCGCATCGATCGTGATCTGATCATCGGTTTCGTCGCGTTTCTCAATCGAAAGATCGTAATATTTCAGATCAATGTCGAGATAAGGCAGGATCAACCGTTCACGGATCCACTGCCAAATGATCTTTGTCATCTCGTCGCCGTCGAGTTCGACGACCGGGTTCTTCACCTGGATTTTTTGCATATTAGCCCTGTTGATTTGAATGCGGGGAGGAAAGGTTCGAGCGGGCTTTAGCAGAGGGGACGCAAGGCGCAAGTTTGGCGCGCTAATACAGCCATTTCCTAGCGGTTTTTACAGTGCTTTTAAGATTTTGAACCGATGGTGGGCGTAGAGAGAGTTGAACTCCCGACCCCTGCAATGTCAATACAGTGCTCTACCACTGAGCTATACGCCCACACTATCGATTTTTCGCTGATTTTGCAGCGGAGGCGCCCTTTAACTCGGCGATTGAATGCGCGCAAGCGATTCGGGTGCGATATTGCATTGAAGTGTTACAGGGAGGCTTCGCGTTGATCTTCGAACACGCGTTCAACTTCTAGCACTAGGTCGCGCAGATGGAACGGTTTGGACAGCACTTTTGCTGCCGGTTGCTCTTTACTGGCACGCAGCGTGACCGCTGCAAAACCAGTAATAAACATAACCTTAGTGCGCGGAGAGATTTCTGAGCAGTGCTGAGCAAGCTCAATCCCGTCCATTTCCGGCATGACGATATCTGATAGTAAGAGATCAAAATGCTCTTTTTCAAGCAGAGGAAGCGCATCGGTTCCCCGGTCCACAGTCACAACGTGGTATCCAGCCTTGGTCAGCGCGCGCTCCAAATAGGTGCGCATCGCTGTTTCATCTTCGGCTAAGAGAATCTTGAGTTTGTCGATATCGTTCATGAGGTGCTCTTTAACCGATAGGTTTTAAGAAATCTTTGTCGCCATGCTAGCTGACCTGCTTTGACACAGACTGCAAGAGCGGGCAGCACGTTTTGCGATGACTGAAAGGCAGGATACGGCGAGTGATTCGCGTCAGAATAATGGCGCCGCATTTACCTTGCATGCTCCCAAATTGCCGCCCATTCCGATATTGATCGCTGCACCGCACGGTGGGCGCGATTATCCGCCGCATGTGCTTGAAAATATGCGCGAACCAGTGTTTTCTCAGCTGCGCTTGGAAGACAGGCTAATTGATCGGATCGCTAGTGGAGTGGCCACGCAAACTGGAGCGAGCTTGCTGATTGCAAATGCTCCGAGAGCCATGCTCGATCTTAATCGTTCGAAATCAGACATTGATTGGAGCATGATTAGGGGAGCTAAACGCGCAGAACCTGCGCATTCTCATGCCAATCGGCGCGCGCGAAGCGGGCTAGGGCTGATCCCGCGCCGATTGCCCAATTTTGGTGAGATTTGGCGCGAAAAGCACACTCAATCCGAACTTGATGCAAGAATTGACACGATTCATCGTCCATATCACGGCGCGTTGGCCAAGGAGATGGAGCGTATTCGTGATCATTGGGGGGCGGTGTTGCTGCTCGATTTGCATTCAATGCCGCCGCTTAAGAAACATTACGGGTTAGACCATATCGCGCGGTTCGTAATTGGCGACAGGTTTGGCGCATCCTGCGATGCAAATCTTTCTTCTCGGGCGCTGAGTTTCCTTGATCGGCAATTGTCGCCGGGCAATCATAATCGCCCCTATTCGGGCGGTTATGTCTTGGACCAGCACGGAGCGCCCACTCGGGGGATGCATGCGATGCAGTTAGAAGTGTGCCGGAGTCTCTACCTCGATGGCGCACTTGCGCAATTGAGCGGCGGAGCAGAGCCCCTTATTGAAATGTTAGCGGGCATGGTGCGTGAACTGGCTGCCTCCACTGCGCGCCTTGGCGATACAGGAAGTGCCAATAGAGGCGAAGGCGGCGGTTTCGCCCAAGCGGCTGAGTAACTACGGATAAGAAAAGGGCGGCACGCCTTAAGAGCGCACCGCCCAATCCATTACTAAATCAGTGTTAGCCTATTTTTTCTTTTTTTCAGGCTCAGGGGCCGGAGTCGGCTCAGGGACTTTGCCTTGCGCCGCTTGACGTGAGAATACCATCCGCATCAAATTGAGCGAGAACAGATGCGCATGGATCAGCATTAGCATGCCGTTCTTATTGAGCTCTTCCGATGTTTCGGCCGGAAGTTCACGCAATTTGTTTTCATCGACCATTTGGAAACCGCGATAAACATATGGGTTATTCGGCTTGTCATTTTGAGTGATCGCAATTTCGCCATCCATCAAAAGTTCATGCTTTGTCAGCTCATCCATAAACGCTTTTGTACGCTGGCCGGATTCTTCGAATTTCTGACAGAAATCGAGGATACCTTTGGTGAATTCGGTTGGCTGAGCATCTTTTTCAAACAGCTCGTTGCCATCCTTAAATTCGCCAACAACGCCTGATTGCGGGTCAAAACAGAGAGATAGCTCATCTGTTTCCTGCGTCAGCTTCGCGAGCATAAATGGATACCGGCGCGCATAGGCAGGCAGATAGACATTGTCTGTCAGCTGACCTTTGTCATCGATGAAGCTGTTTACGCCCTCGTTAAGGCCAAACATCCCAATTGGCAGCGGATTTTCGCCAGCAGTAAAAACAATCGGAAAGCTGCGCTGCGCATCTACGAATTCATCGACCGTCAGCGGGATCGCATGCGTATCTGCAAGAAAGCTTGCATCATCAAAAGTCTTGCTTTTCCAGCCCGTGTGATCGCGGCTGTTGAGCGGCATGAGGTCTTTGTAAAAGAGTGGCAGTTGGGGTTGCGGCGAGCTCGCCATGGAAAGTCTCCGAAAAAGTATGGTTCTTGAAAAAAGTAGCCTGCCAGTTCTCCCCTCGCAGGCCGTGCGCTGCGCTCTTTAGGGCGAAGCGTCCAGCGGTGCAAGCGGCACGAGCTTGCCAGGGTTGAGTATGCCTTGCGGGTCGAGCGCATGTTTGACGCTACGCATTAGGGAAAGAGCAACTGGATCACCTAATCTGCCCAACTCATCCCGCTTCATTTGGCCAATGCCGTGCTCTGCGCTGATTGATCCACCAAAACGGGTCACCTCGTCATGAACATAGCCGGAGATTTCTCTGCCTTGACCGAGCTCCCACTCGCCGGGAACAACCCCTTTGGGAGCAAGGACGTGGAAATGAACATTGCCGTCGCCCAAATGGCCAAAGCTTGCTGCAACTGTTCCCCCGAAGCGTTCTTCAACCGCTGAGCCGACTTCGGCAATGAAATCAGGCATCGCATCAACCGGCACAGAAATATCATGCTGCATTGCTGGGCCGATCGCGCGCTCAGCTGCGGATATTCCATCGCGAAGGTTCCAAAATGCATCTGCTTGCGTTTCATTACTGGCGATCACAACATCTTGGACGAGTTCATTTTCTAAAGCAGCGCCGAGCAGCGTTTCAATGGCCTCTTGTAAAGAGGTTGCATCGGTTTCTGGCGTGACAAATTCGATCAGAGCATTCCATGCGTGCATTTCAACAAGCGGTGCGCGGGCTGCTGCTTCATGGTTCAGGACAGCTTGCAAACAGTGTTCAGGAACAACTTCAAACCCTTCTAAAGAGTCAGGAAAGTCGCGCTGGCACCAAGTTAGAAGCTTTCGTGCGTCGTGCACAGAATTCAGGCCCACCCAAGCGACAACACGCGTGCCAATCGCTGGTATCAATCGAAGCCTAGCGGCAGTGATGATGCCCAGAGTCCCTTCTGAACCGATCAGCATTTGTTTGAGGTCAAACCCGCGATTATCTTTCTTAAGGGCAGTAAGATTGTCGAAAATCTGTCCGTCTGCCGTGACCGCTTCAATTCCCACAACCTGAGCGCGCATAGTTCCATGCCGCAAAACCTGTGTGCCGCCGGCATTGGTGGAAATCAGCCCGCCAATGGTCGCAGATCCTTTCCCGCCAAGCGTAAGCGGGAAGCGCAAATCCTGCGCCTCGGCTGCCTCATGCAATGTCTGTAGTATCACGCCTGCATCGCACAATGCCGTTTGCGCCTCTACATCAAGATCGCGGATAGTGTTCATCCGCCTTAGCGAAAGTAAAACGCTTTGCCCGCCTTCATCGGGGGTTGCGCCGCCTGACATGCCGCTGTTGCCGCCTTGCGGTACAATCGCGATCCTGTGCTCGCCGCAAAGCTTCACAAAAGATGCGACCTCTGCAGTGGAAGCGGGCTGGGCCATGCCGATAGCAGCACCAGTGTAACGGCCGCGCCAATCGGTAAGCCAAGGCTCAAGCAGTTCAGCATCGCACGTGAAACCCCGTTCGCCCAAAAGGTCCCGCGCTGATGCGATAAAATTAGCATGATTCGACATAGAAGCGGCCTATGGCACAGCGTAAGGGGCCTGTTCCAGCTACTTATCCGGATATTGGAAGGGATTAAGCCAATGTTCAACCGCGGCTGCTAGTTACGCCGGAAAGTTTTGTTTCGACCGTGCTAAGGAATGCGCCAAACGGCCTTCAACATGCCAAGTTTTCTCGCCTATTTTGCGCCATTGGCGCTCTTGCTGCCTGCTGCTGGTAGTGATGATGGCGGCGCATTGGATGATGACCAGGCCAATCTCGACCCGAAACGGGCGGAGCAAATTGCAAAGGGCGCCAATGCCAGTAAGGTCTCCCGTGAGATTGTACTGGCGCCGCGTTCAGTATCGCTCCCCATTCAGCAGCAAGTTCGCATCGAGCGCCGCGTGATTGTGCGGATCGCGCCGCAAAGCCCGCGCAGCCGCGCCAATCTGGTGGCTGACTTGCCGTCGCGTGCACCATCGTCAAAATTGGTGGAACGCAAAACCGGTAAATGTATTCCCGTTTCTAGCATTGCAGGCGTCCAAACGAGCAGTGGCAGCAAGTTGCTTCTATATCTTAGGGATCGCCGCGTTCTCACTGTAAAACTTGAAAAATCTTGCCGTTCGCGTGATTTTTACAGCGGGTTCTACGTTGAAAAGAACAAGGATGGGAAGCTCTGCGTTGACCGTGATGAACTGCATTCGCGCTCTGGCGCTAAATGCGAAGTAGAGCGAATGCGCCAATTGGTGCGCGTTTCCCAATAAAGCACGCGAATGCCCCAAAGGGCCGATTTCTTGACTTAGGCGGGTTTATGCGCGAAGGCGCGCCCATCCAATATTGGTAGCTGCACAGGGCAGCGAATTTGGGCGCAAACAGAGCGTCCGCACTTGCGGCCATATGCGGCCCAACAACCCGGACATTTTGCCCATGAATTTCGCCGATCTCGGCCTTTCCGATGAATTGCTAAAAGCTGTCTCTGACGCTGGCTACACTGAACCGACCGCCATCCAAGCAGAGGCGATTCCGCCGGTCCTGATGATGAAAGACATCATTGGTATCGCGCAAACGGGCACGGGCAAGACTGCTAGCTTTGTTTTGCCGATGATTGATGTGCTTTCATCTGGCCGACGCCGTGCACGCATGCCGCGCTCGCTTATTCTTGAGCCGACCCGCGAGCTAGCCGCTCAAGTTGCAGAAAATTTTGAGAAATATGGTGCGAACCATGACCTTAAAATGGCGCTACTTATTGGCGGCGTGCAAATGGGTGATCAGGTAAAGGCGCTGGACGAGGGCGTTGATGTTCTCATCGCGACACCGGGCCGATTGATGGACTTGTTTGAACGCGGCAAGATCATGCTCAATGGCTGCGAATTGCTAGTCATCGACGAGGCAGACCGCATGCTCGATATGGGTTTCATTCCCGATATTGAATTTATCTGCTCCAAATTGCCGGAAACACGGCAGACAATGCTGTTTTCTGCGACCATGCCGCCGCCGATTGAAAAGCTGGCGAAGACTTTCCTTAGCAATCCAAAACGCATTGAAACTGCGCGTGCTGCGACCACTAACAAGGATATCACAGCGTTTAAGGTCAATATTGAACAGCGCGCCAAGTTTTCGACGCTCCAGTGGATCCTTCGCAATGATCTCGTTGAAACCGCCATTGTGTTTTCCAACAAGAAAACCATGGTCCGCGAACTGAATAAGAAATTGCAAAGCGACGGTTTCCGCAGCGGAGAAATTCACGGAGACATCGACCAGAATACTCGGCAAAAAGAGTTGGAGCGGTTTAAATCGGGCGACATCAATATCCTCGTCGCATCCGATGTGGCAGCACGCGGGCTCGACATTAAAGGCGTAAGCCATGTGTTCAACTATGATACGCCGTGGCATCCTGATGATTATGTTCACAGGATTGGCCGAACCGGACGCGCCGGAGCCAAAGGGCGGGCCTTCACTTTCGTGACCAAGTCTGATGCCGAGGCTATCGACAATGTTGAAAAACTGACCGGCAGCAAGATCAAAGTTTTCGGTAAGTCCGACGTCCGGGTTGAACTGAAAGAAGCGCCCAAGGCGAAATCTGACCAATCGCGCAGCTCGAGCGAGGCCCAAGATGAGCCTTCTGAAAAGCCAAAACGTTCGCGTTCTAGAAAACGGGATGATGACGATCGCGATCACGCTCGCGATCACAGTGCAGTTACCGAAAAACCGCGCAAACCTCGCCGCGAAAAAGCTCAACATGCTGATGCAGAGCGGGCTTCAAAACCACAAGCGTCAAAGGCAGCTGAAAAGTCCGATGATGGCAAAGGCGGCAAAGACGAGTGGAACGGTCCAAAGCCCGGCTTTCTTGATGTTGGCTTAGGGTAGGAACCGGAGGCATCATGGCTATCCTGCGCGTTCTTGTTGCGATTTTTGGCATAGTCTGCTGCGTCATCGCGCTGACGCATGTCGCGATTGGGCCGTCTGCAATCCCGGGCTCTGTTCCAGTCAATGCGACGATGGATAGCGAAGATCGCTTTTATTCGACGCTTTTCTTAGGGTTTGGCGCGGCGCTGATCTGGTGTTCGCGCGATTTGATTGCTCGCAGGAACATATTTCACTGCTTGCTCCTCGTCTTTTTCCTGGGCGGTGTCGCTCGGATAGTATCCGCACTTCAGGTAGGCTTGCCGAACGTGCTCTTCCAAACTCTTGGACTGATTGAGTTAACTCTGCCGGTACTATTCTTTGTTTGGCTGCGGGCTCTCATCAAAGCCAAATGAGAATTCTGGCGGTTCTACGGATGTCGTCCACCGCACAAGACTCTCACATCGGCAGCATTGCAAATCTTGTTCATCTAAATGACAGGCAGCGTCAAGCACCTTCCCTTATTCGTAACGGGAGTAGTTTCGTTGCGGAAATTTGGGGGCTTTGACAGCCGGTTATGTCGATACAGTGGGGCGGTTTAATTTATTAACCGCAAAATGGCATGACCGGTCGGTGTAGTGTTAAGGAGAAGCACAATGAACGTCATTTCCAATCAACCAAAAAATTCCATCGCATTGACAATTTTGTTGCTCGCCGCGCCCGTTAGTGTGGCCGCACAGCAAGAAGTCCGTCCAGTACCGGTCTCTGATGGCTCGATAAATGTCTATGGATCGCCGCCTGCTGATCTTTCCGAGCTTGCAGAAGGTCCTGACCTCGAAGGTTTCATCGCAGCACGCAAGGGTAGCACTTTGCGCGTTATGACAGAAGAAGGCGCAGCGACTGATGTGCGCATCAGCGAAGGCACAGAGATTAAGGCCAGAAAAGGGCTGTTCGGCATTGGCCGCAAAACTCTGGGCGAAAACGCTTTGCTCAATGGCTTGCCTGTATCGGTTAAGACCGTTGAGTGGAACGGCGGCCTGATCGCTGAGCAAGTCCGCTTTAGGGACAATGACCTTAAGACCGCCAGCATGATCCGCACTGGCACTAGCCAAGGTTTTGCTGAGCAAACCGCGGCGACAGAAGCATTGCGCGGCCGCGTGGGTGATATTGATCAATACAATATCAAAGGCACCACAAACGTTTATTTTGACACGGGCAAATATGCTCTGTCGTCAGAAGCGCGCTCAAACTTGTGCATGGCTGCCAATCAGGCTGGTTCAACCGACAATGCTTTATTGCTGGTTGTTGGTTACACTGATTCAACCGGCACCTATGAAATCAACCAGCAGCTGAGTGAGAAGCGCGCTAGCCGCGTGGTTAACTATCTCCAGCAGCAATGCGGCTGGAAACCGTACCGGATGCTAACGCCAACGGGCATGGCAGAGGCTGACCCAGCAGCGGATAATACAACCGCTTCTGGCAAGGCTCAAAACCGCCGCGTTGCGGTCAATATCTTGGTCAGTAAAAGCGTTGACGGACTTTAGAACCAAGCCTTTTTCAGCTTGAGGAAGCGGGGCGGGTTGGAAGAGCCTGCCCCGTATTTCTTTGTTAGAGGTCAATCCGCTTGATATGCGGCTTTCTCTAAATCTTCAAAAACAGCCGCTGCGCGTTCGTCACCAAAGGGCAGATATTGCATCAGCACTAGGCCTGCGATGCCGCTGGCGGGATCAATCCAGTAATAGCAATTGGCAATGCCCGCCCACGCGAGGCTTCCCGGCGCACGGCCATTGGGGCCGGTTTCAGGATTGATCAAAAAGCCCAATCCCCACTTGGTATCCATATCTGGGAAATTGTCGATCTCGTGGGCGAGCATGGGCACTACGCTTTCCATATAGCCTGCGCGTAAATTCCCGATTTGGTTGCGCGACATGGCAGCAATGCCATTTTCGCTGAGCAAGCGTTTTCCGTCTAGCTCACCGCGGTTCAGCACCATTTGCATAAAGCGCATGTAGTCGGGCGCAGTAGAATAAAGCCCGCCGCCGCCGGACTGAAACTCTGCTGCATCGCCGCCTCCAATTTCTAGAGGGAAGGGCATGAAGCCACCCTCGGCGACCGAATGTAAGGCTACGCGTCGTGCGGCTTTTTCTGGCGTTACGGAAAAGCCGGTATCCGCCATGCCAAGCGGCGCGAAAATGTGTTCCTCAAAATAATCGCCAAGGTTTTGGCCGCTTGCTGCCTCTACCGCAAAGCCGACATAATCTGTGCTGACTCCGTAAAGCCAGTCGCTACCGGGATCGAACATCAATGGAGATGTGATGGCAGCGCGTGTGCCCGGCACAACCTCTCCCAAAAGGCTAGCCTGCGCTTTCGCCATATCGGCGCTCGTAAAAGGATAGCCGAGGCCGGATGTATGGGTGAGCAGGTGGCGTAGAGTAATCGGGGTTTCAGCGGTGCGGGTTTGCGGCTTATCATCTGCATCAAATCCGGTCAGGACTTGCGGTTCTGCCAGTTCGGGCAGGACTGCGCCAATCGGATCATCGAGTGATAATTTGCCGCTTTCGACTAATTGCATCGCGGCAAGTGAAGTTATCGCTTTGGTCATGGAGGCGATTTGGAAAATGCTATCCAAAGCCATGGGTTTGCCAGATGCTGGATCAGCGCTGCCGATAAATGCACTTGCGATCACTTTGTCGGAATTGCCGATCATTGCGGCTGCGCTGGGAACGCCGTGCTTTTGAACCGATTGGGTGAGAGTTTTTTGAAGATCAATCATACGCGCTGGTTTGGAGGAGCAAAGCGGGATGTGTCAATCGGCGTGCCGCGTATCAAGCAAGCGTAACAAAACTATCGATCACGCGTTTCGTGCCGTAATCTTCAAACTCGATTTCTAGCTTATTGCCCTCTTGGTTCATGACTACGCCGGAGCCGAATTTATCGTGGTTCACCTGCGCACCAATGGCGATATCGCCGCGTGGTTGGGCCGCAAAGCTGGCAGCAGAGCGGCGGTTTTCGCGCACGCGAGCGGGTTTCGTATCATATCCGCTTGTGAGTGCGCGCTGCCATCCGGGGCCGCGCTGTTCCGACCTGTTCGGGCGGCTGGTTGATACGTGAGCGAAGGGATCTTCGCTTTCAGACCAATTGGCCTGCCACATGCTTGCACCGCCCGTCATGGTGGATTCCACATCCACGTGTTCTTCAGGCAGCTCTTCAATAAAGCGGCTGGGGATGGAACTGGTCCATTGACCGTAAATGCGCCTGTTCGCTGCGTGAAAGATAGTGCATTTCTTCTTCGCGCGAGTGATCGCTACATAAGCAAGACGGCGTTCTTCTTCCAAACTGGCAAGGCCGCCTTCATCGAGTGAGCGTTGTGATGGAAACACGCCTTCTTCCCAACCGGGCAGAAACACATTGTTGAACTCAAGACCCTTCGACCCGTGCATGGTCATTATGGTGATTTTTTCGCCATCATCACTGGCTTCATTGTCCATCACAAGGCTGACATGCTCTAGAAAATCACCAAGGGTTTCATACTCTTCCATCGCGCGTGCGAGCTCAGAGAGGTTTTCTTGGCGGCCCGCAGCCTCTGGCGTGCGCTCTTTCTGGAGCATTTCATTGTAGCCTGACTCTTCCAGAACAATACGAAGGAGTTCAGCCGGGGAAAGATCATTTGCCTGCTCGCGCCAACCGAGGAATTGCCGCATCAAGCCGCCAATCGTCCCGGCTGCGCGCGCGGGGAGCTCATCGCTGTCTGCCAGTTCAAGCGATGCGGCAGCAAGCGGTTGCTGGGTGCGGCGCGCATGTTGGTGCATTTTCTCAAGCGTTTTTGCGCCGAGCCCGCGCTTTGGCTGATTGTAGATACGCTCAAACGCCAGATCATCTTGCGGTTGCGCAATCACGCGAAGATAGGCGAGGGCGTCGCGGATTTCGGCGCGCTCGTAAAAACGAAAGCCGCCGATGATCCGGTAATTGATCCCGATCTGGATGAAGCGGTCTTCAAACTCGCGGGTTTGATATTGCGCGCGCACAAGAATGGCGACTTCGTCTAAATTCGCGCCTTCGCCTTCCAATCGTTCAATCGCTTCGCCAACGCGGCGGGCCTCTTCGGGAGCATCCCAAACGCCGGTGACTTGCACTTTGTCGCCGCCATTTGCCTCGGTCCAAAGCGTTTTCCCAAGCCGTTCTGAATTGCTCTGGATCAGGCCTGATGCTGCGCCAAGGATATGCGGGGTTGAGCGATAGTTTTGTTCGAGTTTGACAACTTTCGCGCCGGGAAAGTCTTTTTCAAAGCGCAGGATGTTGGCAACCTCTGCGCCGCGCCAGGAATAGATTGATTGGTCATCGTCACCTACTACGCAAATGTTCTTGTGACTTTGCGCGAGAAGCCTCAGCCAAAGGTACTGGACCGCATTGGTATCCTGATACTCATCAACCAGAATGTACTTAAATCGCCGCTGATATTGCTCCAAAATTTCATGATTTTGCCGGAAAATGTTGAGCATATGCAGCATTAAGTCACCAAAATCGCATGCATTGAGCGCGATTAAGCGATCCTGATACAGCCGGTAGAACTTTTGCCCCTGACCATCGGCATAGGCTTCGTTTTCAACGGCATCCAAATCCGCTGGGTTCAATCCGCGGTTCTTCCACCGGTCGATCAGTCCGGCCAATTGGCGCGCTGGCCAACGCTTTTCGTCCAGATCATTTTGCTGGATAAGCTGTTTGAGCAGGCGCAGCTGATCATCGGTATCAATGATCGTGTAATTGCTTTGTAGGTTCACCAGCTCAGCATGGCGGCGAAGCATCTTTGCACAAATGGAATGAAACGTGCCGAGCCATTGCATGCCTTCGGCGGCATCACCCAAATGCTGACCGACCCGTTCACGCATTTCGCGCGCGGCTTTATTGGTAAAAGTGACGCAAAGGATTTCGCTTGGCCATGCCAGCCGCATCGCCACCAAATGCGCCAATCGCGCGGTAAGGGCGGCGGTTTTACCTGTTCCAGCACCCGCTAGCATTAGAACCGGCCCATCGGTGGTCAGCACAGCTTCGCGCTGCGGCTTGTTGAGCCGCGCCGCATAAGCGGGAATATTCGCTTCGTTTGTGGGGGCTACTGGCACGTTCATAGTTACGCGAACAGTTAGAGAACGTTTGCGCTCTGCGCAAGCGGGAGAGGGGTGTGAAAGGCGCTTACCCCCAATCAGGTGAAATTCGCTCTAACCCGTTTCACGCACACAAGCCGATTGATCGGTTTTGCGCTGAGACAGACGAGGTTGTGTGGTCTTGCGCGCCTGCCCGCATCCTCTCATCAAGTGGTTCAGGGATCGCGTTCGTCACGCATGGAACATTCGCTTCAGGAGAATACCATGCGATATATTACCAAGTTTTTATGCGCCGCTGCGGTGCTAGGCCTTTCGGCATCCGTTCCAAGCTTTGCCCCCGCACTTGCTCAGGAGGATGGCGGTGATGCGCCAAGCGTTGCCACGCCAGCGCCAATGACCGACGAACAGAAAATGGCCTATGAAAGCTGGGGCATCGATCAGCAAGCGGCTTACAATACTTGGCCGGCAGAGGCTCAAACCTATTTTTGGAGCCTGTCAGAGGCGCGCCAACAAATGTTCTTTCGCCTAACCCCAAGCGATCAAGTCGCGCTGCTTTCCATGCCCGAAGCGGAACGTCAGGCGGCGTGGGAAATGGTCGAAGGCCAAATCAGCGACGGTATGCCGGGAAGTGAAGCTCCGCCCGCAGAAGGCCCGCCCGAGGCGCCAGACGTTCCCGCTCCGCCACCAACCAGCTCAGAAGCGCCAGAAACTCTGCCTCCTCCACCCACCTAAACACGGGGCAGATAATTCTCGGCGGATTGCTGAGCATTGGGGTGGGAAATGCGCGCGGGCCACCGGTCCGCCCCGCGTGCTAGACTAGAGCGCTGCTTCGGAAACTTTGCGCATCACATGCAGCATGGCTTTGCCGACGCGGCGCTCTTTTTCCAGCTCCAGCCCTTTGACTTGGACAGTTTCTTTCATGGATGTTTCTACGACAATCCACGTTGCGTCGCTGATCCAACCAAGGCGGAGGAAGCGGTCAAGGGCCACGGCACCTGCGCCTGTTTCATAGGGCGGATCGAGTAGCAGCAAATCATAGGGCCTGGCGGCAGGCGCTAACTGCAACACTGATGCAGCCTGCACATCGCAGCGCGCGCGGGCCTCCAGTGTTTTGATATTCGCACGGATGGCATCGAGAGCGGGCTTGTCTTGCTCAACGAAAAGGCAATGTGCCGCCCCGCGTGACAATGCCTCTAAACCCAATGCGCCTGAACCTGCGAACAGATCAGCGACCCGCAACCCCTCAAATGTGCCCAGTCGGCTGGTGAGCATGTTGAACAGCGTTTCGCGCGTTCGGTCGGCGGTGGGCCGCGTCATATCGCCTTTTGGCGCGGTGAGTTTCCGGCCGCGCCATTCGCCAGCAATGATCCGCATACCTGCCACGCGCGCTTACTTACGCCCGCCGCGTTTAAGCTGGCTTTGGAAGCGGCCAAGATCGCCCTTCCGGATTTCAGCGGCCTGTCCGCGGCCAAGTTCGCCCAATTCAAAAGGGCCATAAGATGTGCGGATTAACCGGCTAACTTCTAGCCCCAAGTGCTCTAGCACGCGGCGTACTTCGCGGTTTTTGCCCTCTGTAATGGTCACTTCGATCCATTGGTTGCGGCCAGTGCGCCGCTCCATGTTTGCATCGATACTGCCGTAGCGGACGCCTTCGATCTCTACGCCATCCATCAAATCTTCAAGTTGGGACTGCGTGACCTCACCAAAGGTACGGGCGCGATAGGAACGCTCGATGCCGCTGGATGGCAGCTCCATAGCGCGCTTCAATCCGCCATCATTGGTGAGCAGCAACAAACCTTCTGTATTAAGGTCAAGCCGGCCAATCGGCATCAATCGCGGCGTATCTTTGGGCAAGGCGTTGGTCAGCGCAGAATAGATCGTTGCGCGGCCCGAAAAATCACGTTCTGCTGTCAGCAATCCAGTGGGTTTATGAAAAGCGAACAGGCGCGTTGGTTCAGCTTTTCCAACGGGCTTTCCATCGACAGTGACCCCGCGAAGGCTTTCCAAAAATGTCGCAGGTGTATCGAGCACTTTGCCGTCAAGAGCGATCCGCCCATCGTCGATCATCCGCTCAATCTCGCGGCGACTGGCGACACCAGCGCGTGCCAGCAATTTGGCAATGCGGTCACCGTCTGGACGGCCTTCTTGACGTTCTGATTTGGGCATGCCCGGCGATTAGGCGCTCAACCGTTCGCGCGCAATGCCCCTTTAATCGCTTGACCGATGATTTCACTAAAGCGCGGAATGCCGCTTTCCATCGTCCCAAGCGTTAAGTGCTCAATCGCGCCGCTTTCTAACCCTTGCTGGCCAAGCTCAGCTGCGCGGAAGTCTTCTGAGGCAAACACCCCGCCATCGAGCAAATTCCAGCTGCGTTCCCAGTGTTTGCGCGCTTTATCGCCATCAGGGCCGGTGGCGGGTTCTTCAGCGATCAGCATAAAATCCTCAACCAGCGTTTTATTATGCGCTTGCGGCATAAGGACCATGACATTCACATAGTCAGGGCTGGGCACGATCACAGTCGCGGGCAGCAATTGATAGGCGAAGGTGACGACGCTGCGCATCGCCTTCATATCGGTAAGGTCAATCCCCTCCATCTCTTCCAAACGGCCCACGGCAGAGCGAAAATGTGGCCCCACCTGATCACCGCTGGTCACACCGTCTTTAAAGAATGGTCCGATGGTATCTGCATGCAGCCGGGTGACATGATAGCTTTCCAGAAACGCATCCATGATGAGCTTCCAATTGCCGTTTACCGTATGAAGCTTGCGGCGGAAAAGGACATGATCCTGCATCCCAAAGGCGCTGAAATCCGCGCTGATTGTGCGTGCATCGGTAAAGTCAGCATCGTGTTCGGGCGCAAACCAGATCAAACCGCCTGCTTCCATTGACGGCAGCTCAACCAGACTATGCTCTGACTTATCCAGACCGGGGAAAGTTTCCGGGCGGGGTAGGGCAAGCAGCTTCCCATCCAGCCGATAAGTCCACGCGTGATAGGGGCAGACCATGCGTTTGATGCATTGCACATCCTCACCCTCAACCAGTCGGGTCCCGCGATGCTGGCAAACATTGAGGAAGACGTGCGCCTTGCCGTCACTATCGCGCGTTATTAGCAACGGGCGCCCCGTCGCATCATGCGGCACGGCCATATTGGCCTCGGGTAAGAGCGCAGACACACAAAGAACTTGCGGCATTCGGTCAAACAGAGCCGCTTTCTCAGCCGCGAAGTGATCGGGGTCAGTGTAATGGCTGGCTGGAACAGTTTCGATCCGGTCGGCTTGGCGCTGTTTCCCATCAGCTATCGCCCGTGCCAGCGCCAATTGACCGCCTGTGGGTTTGGGGCGCGGAGCCTGTTTTGTGCCCATATTCGTTGGGGATGCGTTCATCGCGCCGTTCCTATTTCCTCTAACCGTCGCTAGTGTTGCAGAAATTTTGGGATACGGGAAGGTTCGACGAGCAAATGGCAGAAGCAGCACAAGAGGCGAAGAAATCCTCCATGCAAGCGCTTGGACTGGCTCTGAGCAATCGCAAGACCGGCTTTATGCTGCTGTTCGGTTTTGCCAGCGGGCTTCCTTACGCACTGCTTCTTGGCACATTGTACGCCTGGCTAACCGATGCGGAAGTTGATGTGGAGACGATGGGCGTGTTCTCGCTGATCGGGCTTGCTTATGCGTTCAAATTCCTTTGGTCGCCCGCGCTAGACCGCGTTGATGTCCCGTTTCTGAAACGGCTGGGCAAGCGCAAGCAATGGATCGTAACGGCGCAATTGCTGCTTGGCGCGATCCTTGTCGTGCTGTCATTTATCAATCCGCTGACCGGGCTAGGGATGTTCTCTCTGCTCGCTGGCATCGGTGCCTTTGCCAGTGCAACTCAAGATGTAGTGATTGACGCATGGCGCGTAGATGTCGCGGATGAAGAAGCGACCATCGATATTCTCTCAACCGTCTACCAAATGGGATACCGCATCGCGGCATTGGTTGGCGGCGCATTGGCACTGTTCATGGCAGAGCGTACCGGTTGGCCTGCAGTCTATGCGACTATGGGCGGCATTTTGCTATTCGTCGGTTTCCTCGGGCTGTTTGCGCCCGATGCTGAACGCAATGCGAAGGCGAAGGAGGATGAGAAAGCTAATCTCGCTACACTGCGTCAACCAGGGCAACTCAATCCAAAAGTGCGCGCCATGGCACTCGGCGGGGTAGGCGCATTATGGCTTTGGGCATTGGTGACGGTGCTTATCTTTATGGTTCGCTCGCTAAATTCCGACCCTGATGCACGGCCCGATAGTACGGCCTTTGTTGCCACGATGGGGCCGCTGGTGGTGATCGCGACCGTCGTGATTCCGGGAATTATCGCTGGCTGGTTGGAAGCCGCTCGGAAGAAGGGGCGCTATGTCCTTACCGAAGAAGAGCCTGCGCAAAGCAGCTGGGACACAGCAATGGATCATGGCTATCGCGCGCTAATCTTACCCTTGGCGGAAATTATCGGACGCCTTCGCTGGGCTGCGGTTTTGGTGATTGCGCTGGTGCTAACCTACCGAATTACCGATGCGATTTGGGGCAGCTTTGCCTATCCATTTTACCTCGGCGAACTTGAATATACCAAGGATGAGGTGGCGGTTGCATCCAAATTCTTTGGCGTAGGAGCACTGCTTGTTGGGCTGGCTGCTGGCGGTGCATTGCTCACCATCATCGGCCGGATGACGACGCTGACATTAGGAGCATTGATCGCGGCGCTCACGAACTTGCTCTACGCTGATCTGGCGATTGGCGGCGCGCGCATGCAAGCGGTGAGCGATGCGATTGGGTTCACGTGGCTGACCGGATTGTTCGGCGCGGATGAGCGGCTTTCCAAATTGATGCTGACCATCGGAATGGAGAACATCGCTGTCGGAATCGCCGGTGCGGCTTTTGTCGCTTATCTGTCGAGCATTGTCGCCAAGGGATATTCAGCAGTGCAATATGCGCTTCTGTCCTCGCTCACTTTGTTGGTGGGCACATTGGGACGGCCAGCGCTTGGTCAAATGATCGAGGAACGCGGCTATTTCGATGTGTTTATTCTCACCACGCTGATCGGGCTTTTCGCCGTAATGCTATGCGTGATCGAATGGTGGCGTCAGGGCAGCAATAATGCGAATAAGAACGCGCCGCCGCCAGAACCCGAAGTCTAAGCCTTACTCCGGTATCTCGTCGTTGGCGCGCAGCACTTCGCCAGCAAGGTAGAGTGAGCCTGCGATGAGTACTGGGTAATCGTCGTTAGGCAGGTTCAGAAGCGCTTCGGCTAGGGTGTCTGCTGACTTTGCTTGATCGCTAAAGGCTGATGCGGTGTGGCAATCATAGCCCGCAATGGGAATAGCGGTGATGCTGCGAATGCTGGCACCAAGCGGTCCAACGATGGCTTGTGGTTCTTTCGCCTCCAACATTCCTATGATCAGGTGGCAAGGGCGCCCTTCAAATTCGGCAGCTATTGTTTCGCCTGCGCTGGGATTGTGCCCGCCATCAAGCCATACCGTGCGATTTCCAGTAAGCGGCCCTGGAGACAATAGCTGCATTCTCGCAGGCCAATATGCGCGCGTCAGACCTGCTTCAATGGCATCCTCGCTAATTTCAATTTTGTCTTGAGCGCGGATCATCGCAGCAGCCAGCGCCGCATTTTGCAATTGATGTTCCCCGCGCAATGATAGGGCTGAGGAGGTCAAATTGAACTCTTCACCAACTTGCATTTCAACAAGCGGTGCGGCTGAGGCATGAGCGCTTTTTCGCAGCTGCTTCAGAACTCCGTCGGAATATTGAGAAGCCATAGCGGTCAAAGGCACACCCGCCTTCGCAATGCCCGCCTTTTCAAAAGCGATCCGCGCCATTGGATCATCCGGCACGCCTTCTTCTGGTGCGAGCAGAAACTTTTCGTGATCGATGCCCAGCGCAGCGATGCCGCAGGCTGCCAGCACGTCCGGTTCCATAACATTGGTGGCATCCAACCTGCCGCCAAGGCCAACTTCCACCACGCAGGCGTCCGCTGGTACGCGCGCAAATTCTACGAAAGCTGCCGCAATGGTAATTTCGAAAAAGCTGCAACCCAGCCCCTCGGCTGCATCGAACACTTCTTCAAGTAGCTCCGCCAGCCTTGCGTCCTCAATCAGCTTTCCGGCAATCCGAAACCGCTCATTATAGCGCACCAAATGGGGCGAGGTAGTGACATGAACGGTGTGGCCATCAGCTTCCAACATCGCGCGAAGAAACGCGCAGGTTGACCCTTTCCCATTGGTGCCAGCAACGTGGAACACCGGAGGTAGGCGTTTGTGCGGATTGCCAAGCCGGTCCAGCAGCACGCGCACAGCGTCCAGCCCAAGCGTATCGCGCTGAATGCTTAGGCCGGAAAGCCGGTCGAGCTGTTTTTGCACGCGCGGATCATCTGACCGCCCCATATCGCGCATAATGTTTGCGCCTTATGCTGCTTCGCTGCCAGAAGCAGTGGTGTCAGCTGGATCGAGATAATCGAGCAGATTGGCGAGCGTTTCTTTCATCTCGCCGCGCTTCACCACCATATCGACCATGCCGTGCTTTAAGAGATATTCGGCGCGCTGGAACCCTTCCGGTAATTTCTCGCGGATAGTGTCTTGGATCACCCGCTGTCCGGCAAAGCCGATCAAAGCGCCCGGCTCGGCGATTTGAATATCGCCCAGCATCGCATAGCTGGCTGTGACGCCGCCCGTGGTTGGGTCGGTGAGAATGACGATATAGGGCAAGCCCGCTTCTTTCAGCCGCCGCGTCATCACTGTCGCTTTGGGCATTTGCATGAGAGACAGGATGCCTTCCTGCATCCGTGCGCCGCCTGCTGCCGTCACCACGATATATCCAGCGCGCCGGTCAATCGCTTCCTGAGCGCCTGCGCAAAATGCCGTGCCAACCGCCATGCCCATGCTGCCGCCCATAAAACCGAAATCTTGCACGCCAATGACAGCTGGTCGCCCATCAATTGTGCCAGAGCCAACGCTAAACGCATCAGCATGCGGGTTTTTCGCACGGGCATTTTTCAGCCGCTCAGTGTATTTCTGCGAGTCTTTAAACTTCAGCGGGTCTTCTTTGACCTTGGGCTGGTCTAGCACGGTAAAGCCCGCATCCAGCAGCAAGTTCAGCCGCGCATCGGCATCAATCCGTCCGTGGTATTCGCAGCGCGGACAGACAGACAGATTGTCTTCATACTCCTGCGCAAACAGCATTTCCTGACACGACTTACATTTGACCCAAAGGTCTTTTTCCGTGGTGCGCTTTTCCGCAAAGCCAATCGTGTTTCGAACGCGGGTGAACCAGTTCATGTGTCATATCCTATGGGTTTAGGAGCGCGCAGTATGCACGGCGTCTGCCAGTGATTTCGTATATGTCTTTAGCTGAGCGGGTGCGTCTTTGCCATGCTTACCGACAATTTCCACCAGCGCCGATCCCACGACAACGCCATCGGCATGTTTTGCGATTTCGGCAGCTTGTTCAGGGGTTCGCACACCAAAGCCAACCGCAATGGGCAAATCAGTTGCAGCTTTCAAGCGGGCAACGGCTTCTTCGATTGAGGCGTTTGCTGCCTGCTGCTTGCCCGTGACGCCCGCGACGGAGACGTAATAGACGAAACCTGATGACCCTTCCAAGACTTGAGGCAGGCGCGCTGTATCAGTGGTTGGTGTGGCAAGGCGGATGGGCGCGATACCGGCGGCGCGCAGGGCAGGGCCAAGCGCTTCGTCTTCCTCTGGCGGAATATCGACGCAGATCACGCCAGAAACGCCAGCCTTTGCGCACTCATCGGCGAACCATTCCGGTCCGCGCCGGATCATCGGATTGGCATATCCCATCAGGACGAGCGGAGTGTCGGGGTGGCGCGCAGTAAAATCACTCGCGATTGTGAACACATCCGCTGTGGTGGTTCCTACGCCAAGACTGCGCAAATTTGCCGCTTGTATCGCAGGGCCATCGGCCATCGGATCGGTGAAGGGCATGCCGAGCTCGATCACATCCGCTCCGCCAGCGACCAGCGCATCAAGGTTGGCCGCAGTGTCGCCATCGCCCGCTGTGATAAAGCAGACGAGCGCGGGTTTAGTGAAGGATTGGGTGAGGGAGGTCATGTGCGGTCATTTCCAATTCTCAAAAACGCCCATGCGGTCAATGAGATCGAAGCTAAAATACATAAGATTGTGCCAAAAAAAGTGTACAGTTCAAAAGCAGGCGGAAATATTCGGTCCGTGGCGGTCCCACATGAAATCTCGTATTCGACGGCGCGTTGAACCGCTGCGTGATACCAATTGTACGCACAAAAAAGTGCGGAAAACTGAAGCAAAATAGCTAGGGCAAGCCGCCAATCGTGCCTCACATCTCCACTCCCAGCTTTTCAGCGACAGTGAAAATGTCTTTATCGCCGCGTCCGCATAGGTTCATGAGAATGATCTGATCCTCGTCCATTTCAGGAGCCCGTTTCGCCACTGCGGCAATCGCATGGCTTGGTTCTAGCGCAGGAATGATCCCTTCTGTCCGGCAGAGTAGCTGGAACCCTTCCAATGCCTCTTCATCGGTAACAGCAGTGTATTCCACGCGGCCTGTATCTTTCAGCCAAGCGTGTTCGGGGCCAATGCCGGGATAGTCGAGGCCTGCCGAGATTGAATGACCATCGGTAATCTGGCCGTCCTCATCTTGCAGCAGATATGTCTTGTTTCCATGCAGCACGCCGGGCGCACCGCCCAGCAGACTGGCTGCATGTTCATCGCCGTCTAGCCCGTGTCCCGCCGCTTCTACACCCAGCATTTTAACATCCGCATCGTCGAGGAACGGGTGGAACAGTCCCAGCGCATTGGAACCGCCGCCAATGCATGCAATCAATTGGTCGGGCAAGCGGCCGGTGCGGTCGAGCAATTGCGCGCGCGCTTCTGTTCCGATTACGCTTTGGAAATTGCGCACCATTTCGGGGTAGGGGTGCGGACCAGCCGCCGTGCCGATAATGTAGAATGTGTCATGCACATTGGCGACCCAGTCGCGCAGCCCTTCGTTCATGGCGTCCTTCAATGTCGCGCCGCCGCTAGAGACGGGCACGACTTCCGCGCCAAGCAGCTTCATGCGGAATACGTTGGGCGATTGGCGCCTTACGTCCTCTGCGCCCATATAAATCACGCAAGGCAGGCCGAACCGTGCGCATACGGTGGCAGTTGCAACGCCGTGCTGACCAGCGCCAGTCTCTGCAATAATCCGCGTCTTTCCCATGCGGATGGCGAGCAATATCTGCCCAATGCAATTGTTGATCTTGTGCGCGCCTGTGTGGTTCAGCTCGTCGCGCTTGAACCAGACTTGCGCGCCCTTTCCACTAGGTGCGTCTTTGCGGAGTTCTTCTGTCAAACGCTCTGCGAAATAGAGCGGGGAAGGGCGGCCCACATAATGTTCGAGCAGGTCATCAAACTCTGCCTTGAATGCAGGATCGGACTGAGCGGCGCGATATTCCCGCTCCAAATCCAAGATCAACGGCATCAGCGTTTCAGCGACATAGCGTCCGCCGAAATCACCAAAATGGCCGCGGTCATCAGGTTGATTTTTGAAAGAGTTTTTGATGTCGTTCATACCGGTGCCCTTGCTTGCAAAGCCGCTTCGCAGAACGCTCGGATTAAGCCCACATCCTTCACCCCCGGCTCGCTTTCAACGCCGGACGACGTATCGACCAATTCAGCGCCCGTTGTCTCTATGGCCCTCCCGACATTGTTTGGCGTCAGCCCGCCTGCGAGCCCCCAAGGCACTTGGTGTTGATGCCCATTTAATAAATCCCAGCGGAAAGTCTCTCCATTGCCGCCGGGAAGCGCTTTTGCCGGAGCATCGAACAGCAGCCGGTCAACCTTGCCGACATATTTGGCCGAGCGCTGCAAAGTCCCTGCATCTTTTAAGCCCATCGCCTTCCAAACTTCGACGCCGCCTTTTTCGCGGAGCAGGCCAGCCCATTCCGGCGTCTCGCGGCCATGCATTTGGATGATGTCTGGGCGCACTGTTTCGATCGCCTTTCCCGTGGGAATGACGTCTAAGTTGACCGTTAAAAGCACTAACTTGACATTTTCCGGCACAAATCTGCGCAATTCTGCAGCTTTTTCCAGCGAAACGTGGCGCGGACTTGCCTCAAAATGGACAAAACCTACGTGCGTCGCGCCCGCTTCCACAGCAGCGGTGATCGTTTCAGGCGTGGACAGGCCGCAAATCTTTATCATCTGATTGGAACTCATACCTTATGCCCTAGAGAGCGAAGGCGCTGGTGAAAAGCAGGAAATGCTTGCCGAATGCGTATTGTTTTGATTAGATTCTGCATAGTTTTTCAATTGAGGAAGCAGCGATGAAATTGCGAGCGATTTGGACCCTTTTGGCAGCGATGTTTCTGGCTGCCTGTAACCCGTCCGCAATGGTCGATAGCAGCGAAGCAGAGATTGCGCGCTATCACGAACATTGGAACAAGGGCGGGGTGGAGCCGATCTGGATTGAGGCTGATGATGAATTTCGCGCTAATGTTGAAGAGGCGGAATATAAACGCCTGATGGGCGATTTTCAGGAGATTTTCGGGCCTGTTGAAAGCACTGAGCGGCAAAGCTTCAATGTGAACGCTGTCAACGGTATCACCAATGTTACTGTCGAAATGAAAACGCAGTTCGCCAATGGCGCAGGCACGGAAAAGTTTGAGTTCGTTCAGCGTGGCAGCGATGCCAAATTGAAGTCCTATAATTTGGATAGCGAATTGCTGGCAGGCTACGACTTTTCAGGCGGAAGCGAAAAGCCAGCAGAAGACGCTCAAATCACCGACTAAAGCGTGGCCTCAATCGCTCTGGAGGCTGCCGCTGGGTCTGGAGCTTTCGATATAGGTCGTCCGATCACCAAAACGCTGGCCCCATCATCGCGGGCCTGTCGCGGTGTAACGACACGTTTTTGATCACCAACGCTAGCCCCTGCAGGACGAAGGCCGGGAACGACAAAGAACCCGTCTTTCCACTGCTTATGTACCTTGCCGACTTCTTGGCCGGAGCAGACAATCCCATCCAGTCCTGCGTCATGCGCAAGATCAGCCAGCCGCATCACCTGATCCTCGGCGCTTCCAGCGATGCCAGTGCGTTCCATATCACGCTCATCCAGACTGGTGAGCATGGTGACGGCAACCACCTTGCAACCATCAGCCGCAGCAGCCTTGGCATCTTCCATCATTGCCCGCCCGCCAGATGCGTGGACGGTAACGATTTTAGGCTCCAGCACATGCACAGCCTGCATCGCGCCAGCCACTGTATTGGGGATGTCGTGAAATTTCAGGTCGAGAAAGATAGGCAGCCCCATATGGGCAATTTCATGAACACCGTGGCTGCCATGAGCGCAGAAAAACTCAAGGCCCAATTTTACACCGCCGATGTGGTCTTTCACCTTAGAAAGCAAAGCCTTGCCAGATTCCAATGAAGGCACGTCGAGGGCAAGATAAACCGGATTGCTCATGATGACGCGCCGCTTGTTGGCTTAAGCGTATCGTCCTTTATAGCCGTATCAGATGTGTTGGCGGCTGGAGCAGGATTATGCCGCGAAAGTGCGGAAGAACGCGCGGCATTTTCTAGCGTTGAGATACGCCTGCTTAACCGCCATTTCGTACCTCTGTGCAGCATCCATACTGGTAGCATACCAAGCAGGAACGATACGATTACTACCGCGGGAAGGCGTGTGTCCCATACCAAATTTTGCCAAATGTGGACCGTCGCGCGCTCATCCCAATTAGCGAAAGAAAACGCCAAAACGCCAAGCAAGATCACCAGCCAAACAAGTGTGCGGACTATCTGCATTGCGGAACATTCCTTCTCAATTTTCGAGTCTTATGAAAGTTAGACCTTTTGCACTCGGAGTCCAGTTTCAGGCCTAAGGTGCGCAAACTCAATGCGCTATTTGAAAACTCGGGCAAAGATCGTGTCGACATTCTTGAAATGATATTCCAAGTCGAACTTCTCTTCGAGCTCAGCCTCAGTCATCGCAGCGGTCACTTCTTCGTCAGCTTTTAGCAGATCGAGAAGCGACAGTTTGCCGTCTGCTTCCCAAACTTTCATCGCGTTCTTTTGGACCAGCCGGTACGCATTGTCACGGGTGATCCCTGCTTGGGTAAGCGCCAGCATAACGCGCTGTGAATGGATCAGCCCGCCCATCCGGTCCATGTTTGCCTGCATCCGCTCTGGGTAAATCAACAGCTTGTCGATGACACCCGTCAAGCGGCCAAGAGCGAAGTCCAATGTGATCGTGGCATCGGGTCCGATGAAGCGTTCAACCGAGCTGTGCGAGATATCGCGTTCATGCCACAGCGCGACATTCTCAAGCGCGGGAAGGGCATAGCTGCGGATCATCCGCGCCTGACCTGTGAGGTTTTCGGTTAAAATCGGATTGCGCTTGTGCGGCATTGCGCTGGAGCCTTTTTGGCCTGGCGCGAAATATTCCTCTGCCTCCAAAACTTCGGTCCGCTGCAAATGGCGAACTTCGACTGCAAGCCGTTCGATAGAGCTGGCAATGACGGCCAGTACGCTGAAATACATCGCGTGGCGATCGCGCGGGATCACCTGGGTGGAGATCGGTTCTGGCGTTAGTCCTAGTTTTTCAGCCACATACTCCTCAACCGACGGATCGATATTGGCGAAGGTGCCCACCGCGCCGGATATGGCGCAGGTTGCAACCTCTGCACGTGCAGCGCTTAGCCGCGCCTTGCAGCGGTCAAACTCTGCATAGGCTTGCGCGAGTTTTAACCCGAATGTCACCGGCTCGCCGTGGATGCCGTGGCTGCGCCCGATTGTAGGGGTAAACTTATGCTCCTCAGCACGCTTTTTTAGCGCGGCAAGCAGCCCGTCCAAATCCGCCAATAGCAAATCTGTTGCGCGGACCAATTGCACTGCCAAAGTGGTGTCGAGCACATCTGAGCTGGTCATCCCCTGATGCATAAATCGCGCCTCTGGCCCGACTTGTTCCGCAACCCAATCGAGAAAAGCGATGACGTCGTGCTTCAACACGGCTTCTTTTGCATCAATGGCGGCCACATCAATTAGCGGCTTTGTTGCCCACCAACCCCATAGCGCTTTTGCAGCGCTTTCAGGAACGACGCCCAATTCTGCAAGTTTCTGCGTCGCATGCGCTTCGATCAGGAACCAAATCTCATATTTGGATTCAGGCTCCCAAATAGCGCTCATTTCGGGGCGTGCGTAACGGGGGACCATGAAAAACTCCGTAAAGTGTGCGCGCATGCCTGCGCATGTGTTTGTGCGTGTTTTGGGCGGCTAGGCTGGCTTGCAATGCAATTCAAGTAGGGCAAGCCGGCAGATTCGCTCTTTCGGAGGAAAACTGTAACTTTACCGTGTTCTGGCTCGAATATGCAGACGGGACAAGGTGGGACAAACAATGACAGCAGCAGCAATCAAGACTGTGAAAATGCAAGAAGAGCGCTTGCCGCCATTTCTGCGCGTTACTCTTCGTCGTTGGGCCAAGATTTATGATGCTGGCAGCCAAGTTTTCTGGCAATTTACTGATCTGTTTGTCCGGTTAGCAGTAGCACAATATTTCTTCCGCTCAGGACTTGTGAAAGCAACTGATTGGGACACCGCATTGCTGCTGGCGACACGCGAATATCCGGTTAGCTGGATGGAGCCTAGCACCGCTGCAGCTTTGGGGATCGCGATTGAGTTGATTGGGCCGGTTCTACTGGTGATTGGGTTGTTCACTCGCTCGGCTGCGTGGGTAATGGGCGCGTTAATTGTGGTCGCACAGGCCGTTTATATCCCGACCACCACCAACCTCTTTTTGACCGCCATTTTGGCCAGCTATGTGGTTTTCGGCGCGGGAACATTTTCGCTTGATCGAGCATTATCATCAGGCCTGAAGACAAGCGCGGTTTTCTTTGCAAAGCACTTTATCGCCGCAGGAGAATGGCTCAAGCGGCGTGTTGGACCATTGTTGATGCTCTTGATCCGCTTGTGGCTTGCTGCCTCAATTTTGGCAGCGGCAGGCGTGTTTGAGCCTAGCATAGCGCAGGCAACTTGGCTGCCAATTGGAACCTTTGCGTCATTGCCGCAATGGCTCAGCATTGCTTCTGCTTTGCTCCTCATCGCGGGGATTGGTGCATCGCTCGTTGCGTTAGTCCTTTTGTTTGCAGGGATCGCCGCCATGGCCATGGGCGGGCACCCGGACATAACGCTTTATCCAGCGCTGCTTTTAGCAGTGTATGATGCGCGAGGATCTGGCGCATTGTCATTTGATCAGGCGGCTGAAAAATGGATGGAGCGCAACATCCTGTTTGACCGCCATTACCGCGATATTCCAGATGATTGGCCGCATATTGTGGTTGTTGGAGCCGGTTTCGGCGGGCTTTCGGCGGTTAGCCGGTTAAAGCGCCTGCCTGTTCGCATTACCTTAATTGATAAGCGCAATTACCATTTGTTTCAGCCGCTGCTGTATCAAATCGCAACCGCGACACTTAACCCCGCTGATATCGCTGTGCCGATCCGTTCTATGTTCCGCGAAGACGGCAATGTGCGGGTCGTAAAGGGGGAAGTGACTGGCGTGGATGCTGATGCAAAGACGCTGATCTATGGCGAAAATCAGCAGATCAGTTTTGACAAGCTAGTGATCGCATCGGGTGCTTCGCATAGCTATTTTGGACGCGATGAATGGGGCGCATTCGCACCGGGCTTAAAAACAGTTGAGGATGGCGTGGCGGTTAGATCATCCATCCTCGAAGCCTTTGAACAGGCAGAATCCACCAATGACGAAGAGCGTATCAAACGTTTGTTGACCTTTGTTATTGTTGGGGCAGGGCCAACCGGCGTTGAGCTTGCAGGCGCCATTGCCGAGCTAGCCAAAGAAAATGTCGTGCGTGAATTTCGTACTATTGATCCAGCTTCGGCGCGGGTTGTTTTGGTCCAATCGGGAGACCGAATATTGCCCGCATTCCCCGAAGAATTATCGCAGCTTGCCGCAAATTCACTGAAAGATTTGGGCGTTGAAATTCGTCTGGGTTCGCGGGTCACAGGCATTTCTGCAACGCAGGTCACTATCGGCAAAGACGACCATATCGATAGCGAAACTGTTCTATGGGCAGCAGGTGTTGTCGCCTCTCCCGCAGCGAAATGGTTGGATGCAGAGGCCGACCGGTCAGGCCGCGTGATCGTGGATGAACAATTGCGCATTAAAGGCCATCAGGATGTGTTCGCGGTTGGTGACACGGCTTTGAGTTCAGCGTGGGACGGTGAAAGCGTGCCAGGCCTTGCGCCAGCGGCGAAGCAGGCCGGCATTCACGTTGCGAAAGTGGTTGAGGCTGAATTGTTGGGCAAAGCGGAACCCACTTTCTTTGCTTACAAACACCAAGGAAGCCTCGCGACGATCGGTCGATCTTCAGCTGTAGCAGACTTTGGTTTCATCAAATTGTCCGGCTCCATTGCTTGGTGGCTGTGGGGTGTGGTTCATGTCGGCTTCCTCACCGGCGTTCGCAATCGTGTAACCGTGCTGCTGAATTGGGGCTGGAACTATTTTGCCCGCGAAAGCTCTATCCGGCTGATCACAGAGCGGGAAGAGAGAATGTAACTGTAAACCCAGAACTGCGAAAACGGTGAACAGTGTTTGACACTTGTCATGCCGATGATAGCGTCATCCTCGATAGTCTACGGGGCATGATTTAATGAAATTTTTGGCGGCTAACTTTTCAATTGCGGCAGTGGTTCTTGCAGTTTCAACGGCAGTGCATGCCGGTGATGAACCGCTTTATGAACCTGCACCGAACTGGGCAGAGCGGTCCAAGGTCAACGCCGAAACACGCGACAATACATCGCCAATCGTTCTTCTGGGCCAGCAAGCTCGGATCGAGAAAGGGCGGCTTTGGACGTATTCTGAATTTGTTGTTGCATTGGATTCTCCAGAAGCACTCAATCAATTCGGCACTTTGCAAGCGCAATGGATGCCGGACAAAGGCGATCTGATCATTCATGAGGCAGTTCTGCTGCGTGATGGAAAAGAAGTCAGTCTGATTGAAGGCGGAAAAGAGTTTGAAGTGCTGCGGCGTGAGCGGCGTTTAGAATCGCGGATGCTCGACGGACAGCTTACTGCCACAATGCCTGTCGCAGGCGCGCGATTGGGCGATTTGCTGCGGCTCACTTATTCAGTGACTTTGTCGGACCAAGCGATGGGCGATGATGTTCAATGGCAGGCGGGCATTTTCACCAAACCGTTTCCATTGGGCGATGGCTATATAAGCGTGGCTTGGCCCAAGGATATGCCGGTTTCCACCGCGATTGCCGGCAATCCGGATATTGATGGGCCTCAGCCAAAAGGCGATCATATGGAATGGCGCGTTCAGATGCCACTGCCTGAGCAAGAGGATAAGCCAAGCAACGCGCCGATGCGGTATTTGTTGCCGCCAGCGATGCAAGTCACAACTTATGCCGATTGGCAAAGCGTTTCGCGTTCTATGGCGCCGCATTACGATGTAGCGGGCACCATCCCTGCAGGCAGTGATCTCGCCAAAGAAGTGGCGCGCATCAAGGGTTTGAGCAATAATCCGCGGGATAGACTCGCGGCGAGCCTTGAGACTGTACAAGAGCAAGTGAGCTATCTTCTCAATGGGCTAAACGGCGGGAACTACCTTCCGCAAATGCCGGGCGAGACTTGGGAAAAGCGCTACGGAGACTGCAAGGCGAAATCGGTCTTGCTTCATGCAATCCTGCAAGAGCTTGGCATAAAGTCAGAAGTTGTGCTGGTCCGAACACGCGGCGGTGATGCCTTACCGGACCTAGCACCCATGCCGGGCAATTTTGATCATATGATTGTGCGCGCTGAGGTGGATGGCGAAACGTTCTGGCTCGATGGGACAGGTACTGGGCAGCGCGAAGACACGATGTCGAAAGTTCCGCGCTTCTTCTATGCTTTGCCGGTGACCAAGGCTGGCGCTGATCTGGTTCCGATGACCGAGCGGGCGCTAAGCGTTCCTGATCGTTCTGTAAAACTAACGATTGATAATCGGGCGGGCATTCGCGTGCCTGCATTGTTTGATATTGAGGTGGAGTATCGCGGCGCTATGGGTGCACGCTGGCGCGCTGTGGCTGAACAAAAGGATCTCGATCAACAAGAAACGGTTGTCGACAATGCTGTGGCTGGTTTGATCGGTTCAGCAAAGGTCACCGATTACACCGTCACCTATGATGTAGAGCGCGGCCTAGGAAAGGTTGTCGCTCAAGGTTTGGTTGGCAGCAGTTTTGACCGTGAACGCGCTATCTACGAAATGGACGTGCCAACACAGCCTGCGCGCAATGTTGCTTTTCATGGTGACCGCGTTCGGTTGAAATGGCGCGATATTCCGCTTCGCCTGAACGGACCCAATTACTTCAAAACCGATCTGGACGTTCTTTTGCCAGAAGAGGCTTCGGAATTTGGTGTTAAAGGGCAGATGGATGTTGCTGAGGTCATCGGCGGCGTGGAGATTAAGTCAGCTGGGGCGCTTACCGGCAATCGCTTTACTCTTTCACAATCCACGCGGTCGCTTCAGACTGAGCTTTCTGCAGATAAAATTGTGGGTGCGAAACGCGCTATCAATCGGTTGAAGCGTGCTCTGCCCAAGATTCAAAGCGGGCGCGAATTTCGCCGCGAATGGGATTATGCAGGCAAAGATGCAAAGGCGCTTGTCCCGATCAAAGCGGCTTACGATAAGATTTTGGCTGGTGCCAAAGACAAAGACGAAATGGTCAGCGCTTTGGTTGACCGCGCAGATTTTCGCGAAAATACCTATGACTTTGGCGGAGCGCTGGATGATGTGAACGCGGCCCTTGGGTTGAAACGCAGCATCAGATTGCTTCGTTCGCGGGCACAATTGCGCCGCTCGACTGGTGACTTGCCCGGTGCGTTGGCTGACTATCAAGAGATTGAATCGCTGGAACCCAATGGACGTTCTTATGATCAGCAGGTTGAACTGCTTGCGCTACTGGGCCGGAGTGATGAAGGTCTAGTTTTGGCCAAGGATTACCGCGGGCTGGGCAGCAATGAAATGCTCGAAGACGTTGTGATTGCCACTGCCATGGGCTGGGCGGGCGAAGCTCCCCAAGGTATGAAATTGCTAGAGGAACGCCGCGCTTTGCGCCCCGGTGACGGGCGCTTGCTGAATGCGATTTGCTGGCATGCGGGCACTTGGGACCTCGTGACCGATGCTGAAATCGCAACTTGTGTTGAGGCGGTAGAACGGGCGCGATACTCGCCCAGCGCTCTGGATAGTCGTGCGTTAGCTTATTACCGCGCAGGCGATCTGGACAAAGCAAAAGCCGATCTGGACGCTGCGTTGTTGCTTGAGCCTGGACTTGCCGCCTCGCGCCTATTGCGCGGACTGGTGCGAAAGGCTCAAGGTGACAAAAAAGGTGCAGAGGATATTGAGCTGGCGCTGCGGATCAAACCGTCTCTGAAAGACACTTATTCCGCTTGGGGATTTGAACTTTAGCTGTTTTAGAGCAGTCCCTTAGCTCGCAAAGAGACATTCCCTTCGCGCCCAATGATCACATGGTCATGCACGGTCACCCCTAGAAGCCGTCCGGCTTCTGCAATGCGTTTGGTGATTTGGATATCCGCACTGCTGGGTTCTGGACTGCCGCTGGGATGATTATGGACAAGGATCAGCGCCGCTGCCCCGACATCCATCGCTTTGCGAATGACCTCGCGCGGGTGGATTGATGCTTCGTCAATTGAACCGTCGCCAACATGATGGTCGTCGATGAGCCTATTGCGCGTATCGAGATAAAGCACGCGCACACGTTCGATATTCAAATGCGCCATATCAATGGTGAGATAGTCGATAAGAGCCTGCCAGCTGGCGAGCACGGGTTTATCCGCCACTTCTGACCGCGCCATTCGCCGCGCGGCGACCGCTACGCTTTTTAACGCCGCTGCGCTGTATTCGCCCACACCGGGGACTTGCTGTATCGCCTTAGGATCAGCGTTGAGCACGCCAGACAATGAACCGAACCGTGCAATCAGAGCCTTAGCAAGAGGTTTAGTGTCGCCCTTTTTGATTGCCGCAAAAAGCAGAAATTCCAGCACTTCATAATCGGCTAAAGCTTCTTGGCCTCCGTTCAGCAATCTTTCCCGCAGACGAGAACGATGCCCAATGCCGTAATGCGCATTGGCCGGTGTAGCTGGCAGCTGCTTGTCGCGTGATTTGAAAAATTGTGGCAATTTGTATCTCGCCCCCTTGCGAAAGCCCCAACTCTATTCGTCCTGTGCATTGCGTTTCGCATGGGTTCGGCGCAAGAGTAGAGGTCTTATGGCAAACGCCGATCCGCCCGAAGAGTTCCAACAAATCGACGCTGAGGGAGCCGATGATTTCCGTGAGACCTCTGCGCCCGCTGCAGCAAGGCGTCCATGGACTGCGAAAAAGCGGTGGCAGCTTTCGCTAGTTCTGTGTCTCTTGCTCGCTATTGCGTTGGGGTTAGCTTGGGCCAATCGCAAAGAAATTGCGGATGACTTTATCGTTCAAGAGCTTGAGGCGCTGGGATTAGAGGCAAGCTATGATATTGCTGAAATCGGTTCAGAACGTCAGACTTTGCGTAACATCGTAATTGGCGATCCAGTTCGGCCTGACTTGACTATCGAAGAAGTTAGCGTCGCGATCAGTTTTCCAGATTTTGTACCCACAATTGGCCGAATTACAGTGGTTGAACCGCGGCTCTATGGTTCTTACCGCGATGGAACGCTGAGCTTTGGCAAGTTGGACCCGCTGCTTTTTACCGAAAGCGATGAACCCTTTGCTTTACCTGAATATGATATTGCGCTGGTGGATGGGCGCGCAGCGTTGGAAAGCGATTTTGGCGACATCGGGTTTAAGCTGGATGGGGAGGGACTGATTAGCGACGGCTTTGCCGGTGTTCTGGCCGTCAACGCTCCCGAACTGTCGGTAGAAGGCTGCAACGCAATTCGCGCCACCATCTATGGCGATATTGCGATCACTTCTGGTGCTCCAGCGTTCAACGGACCGGTAAGGGCTGGCAGCGTAAAATGCCCAGCGCAAAGTCTGGCATTGGCGGATTTCAATGCACAGACACAGATTGTCCTTCCCGCAGATTTGTCTCAGGTTGATGGGAATGCGGTGCTGGAACTTGCAGAGCTTAACGTAGCGGGGACAGCCGCTACGAAGGTTGCAGGAAATGTTTCGTTGGTTTGGGCGGCATCAAGCGCAGACGCGCCACTTACAAACGTAAAGTATGACCTGACCTCAGATAGAATTGGAGGGGGTGAATTCAGTCTTACTAATATAGCAGCGATGGGCGGTGTACGCGTACGCGGGGCGATGGAGCGGGCAGAGGCTGATGTTGAGCTATCGGGAGACAATCTTCGTGCCGGTGAAGCGGCGATTGCTTCGCTTGCCGGATATGAAGAGCAAGCAGCAGGAACGCTTGGCGCGCCGCTGATCGCAAAATTGCGGCGGGGGCTCAATGAGCTGGGCAAGCGAAACCGCCTAACCGCCAATGTTACAGCGAAACAAACTGGAGATGTGATCACAGCCGTCATTCCCGATGCTCGGCTCAAGGGCACCAATGGTGGGAGCGCAATCGCGCTCAGCAATGTTCAATATCGTAGCGGTACTTCGCTAGGAACGCGGCTTTCAGGCAATTTCGTTACCAATGGCCGTGATTTGCCGCAGCTTTCCGGGCGGATGGAGCAAAGGCCAAATGGTGCGTTGGCTTTACGAATGCGGATGCAGGAATTTAGATCGGGCGATGCTTCGCTTGGTCTTCCGGAAATGGAGATTATCCAAAGCGCGAATGGCAATGTTCGTTTTGCCGGTATCGCGATTGCGAATGGCGATATTCCTAGCGGAATGGTGCGTTCGCTTAGCATGCCGGTGGAGGGAAGTTGGACCCCGAACGGTTCGCTCGACCTTTGGGCGCGCTGCACCAATGTGAGTTTTGCTGCGTTAGAAGTGGCTGACCTCTCGCTTGGGCGGCGAAATTTGCAGTTGTGCCCTAAAGGGCGCGCAGCGGTGCTTACTGTAGGCAATGAGCAGGCGATCTTTGATGCAAAACTACCCGCGCTTAACCTCGCTGGGAATTACGGCGGCGAACCTTTTCAAATTGCGGCGGGTAGTGCCAGCGTCGATGCAAGCAGCGCGCTAGATGGATCGAACTATGCTGCCAATGCAATTGTGAACGGACTTTCTCTTGGAGGAAGCGCGGCTGGCGCAAATTTCCGTGTCGCAACCAATCAGGCTCGGATTGATGTTTCTAGCGCAGGAACAGGGTTAGATGCTGTCCTCGGCACCGGTCCGCTCAATATTCGGGGTGATTTGGGCGGAACGCCCTTTGTTATGACTAGCGGCGCAGCTGATTTGAACTGGCCGGGCGCAGCAAACCTTAGCGATGTAGATATCACGTTGGGCAATGAAGATGCGCCTAACAGGTTCACACTCTCCAGCGTGGCCGCTGAGCTTGGTGATGTGACTTCTGGAACGTTCAGCGGCGCTGATGCTCTACTGGATGCTGTGCCGCTTGATATTACTGAGGCCAGCGGAAACTTCACCTATGCTGCCGGCATCCTTGATGTCGAAGATGCACAATTCAACCTCTTCGACCGCGAGGAGATTGACCGCTTCGCTCCGATGTTAGCGCGTGATGCCACGCTGACTTTCAAAGGTAATGTGATCACTGCTCAGGCGATGATGCGCCATGCGGCAAAGGATCGTGAGGTTAGCCTTGTCGATCTCACCCACAGCCTCGATAGCGGGTTAGGCGATGCGATCTTGACCGTCGATACTCTTACGTTTGATGACAATTTCCAGCCGGATGAGCTGACCTATCTCGTGGATGGTGTTGTGGAATTGGCTCAAGGCAGTATTTCCGGAACCGGTGCGATCAATTGGACTTCTGACACGATTGAAAGTTCAGGCGCGTTCTCGACAAACAATTTTGACTTCGCTGCGGCATTCGGTCCGGTTCAAGGCGTTAAGGGTACTGTCAATTTCACCGACCTGATAAATCTAACCACAGCGCCCAATCAAAAGGTGGAAATTGCCTCGATCAATCCAGGGATCGAAGTACTCGCCGGCGAAATCACTTATGAAGTCCGCGATACCCAAGTGGTCGATCTGAAGGCAGCGGAGTGGCCTTTCATGGGCGGTACGCTGATTATGGAGCCGGTGGTGCTCGATTTTTCCAAGTCGGAGGAACGCCCTTATACTTTTGAAATGGAGGGGCTCGATGCGGCCAGCTTTGTCGCGCAAATGGAGCTTGCGAACCTTAGCGCTACGGGCACTTTTGATGGCAAAGTTCCGATCATTTTTGATGAGATGGGCAATGGCCGGATCGAAGACAGTACGCTTACCGCACGTTCTCCGGGCGGGAATGTTTCTTACATTGGCGAGCTGACCTATGAAGATATGGGCTTTATCTCAAATTTTGCGTTTAATATGTTGAAATCATTGGATTACACAGGGATGCGGATCGGTATTGAAGGTCCGCTTAGCGGGATATTGTCAACCAAGGTTGAGATTGACGGCGTGCAGCAGGGTGAGGGCGCAAGCCGCAATATTCTTACCCGTGAATTGGCGAAATTGCCCGTCCAGCTTAACGTGAATGTGAATGCGCCTTTGCAGGAATTGTTCGCGGTTATGCAATCCGTTTATTCTGAAGAAGAATATGATATCGCGGAATTTAAGTCTCTATTCGGCGCTAAGCCGGTTGAGCAAACCTCAACACCATCTGACGACCCCATTCAGCTTGAAGAAAGCGAGCAAGTGCCATGAATATATCCAACAACAGGAATTGGGCGATTGGGATTGCCATGGGGTTGGCTGCAGCTTTATCTGGCTGTATCAATCTCACTGCACCAACCGATCCAATCGTTATAACGCTGAACATCAATATTGAAGTGTTAGCCCGGCTTGCGGACGATGCTTCTGAGACGATCGATGAGAATGCAGATATTTTTTAAAGGTGCTATCTTGGTGCCGAAAGGTAAGAGACGATGAAAACCCTACGCAATCTAGCTATCGCTGGCACTTTGGCAGCTGTAGCTGCTGTTGGCGTAATGGCGCCCGCCCAGGCACAGCGTGACCCTGCTTATGCGGCTGCACGTACAGCTGGCCAAGTGGGCGAGCGTAATGACGGTTACCTTGGTGTCGTTGGCACTGAAACACCTGACCTGCGCCGTTTGGTCAATGACATCAACATTAAGCGCCGCGCGGTCTATATTGAGCGAGCAAAGGCAGAAAATGCGACCCCCGACCAATATGCGAAAGCGGCCGCTTGTCAGGCAATCGCGCGCACATCGCCTGGTGAGAAATATCAAGCGCCCGATGGCAGCTGGCAGACGCGCACAAGCGCCCCGCCACAGCGTGATGCTGTCTGCACATAATTGCGGCAGTTGCACTGCTTGTTTCGCCTCTATCGCGGCAAGCGCAACAACTATCCCAAAAATAGCACACTCAACCGGCCTAGTGCCGGTTGACTTGCATTTACCCCATGCCTAAGGGGACCACGCCCTCGGCGGGCATTCTAACCCATGCCCCGTAACCCCCATTTAGGAGGCCGGTCATGAGTGACGATAAACCCGCACGAGAACCCATTGCTGAAGATGCGCGAATTGACGCACTTGAAGAGCGGCTAAAAGCTGCTCAAGAGCGCGAAACGACACGCAACGAACCGCAAATTTCGGGTGCTGATGCGAATTACCGCAGCGGCAATCGGGTGTTAGCGGACCTTCTTGGTGGGCTTTTGGGCGGAACAGTGATCGGATGGACCGTAGATTGGTTCGCTGGCACTTCTCCGTGGGGCCTGTTGGCGGGATTGTTCCTTGGGATAATCGTTGCTTTCAGAAATGTGTTTCGTGCAGCGAGCACCAGCAGCGGCGATGATAGCTCAGATTAGAGCGCATTGCGGCGGTTTGGGTCTCGCATAATTGTTTTGAAGGGTTACCGGTCGTGGCTTCTGAAGAAGGCAAAGTCGATCCAATGCACCAGTTCACGATCGAGACATTGGTCGGTCAGAACTGGGAAATTGCAGGGCTCAACATCGCATTCACCAATTCGGCGATGTGGATGGCGATCACAACTGTGGCGCTGGGCATTTTCGTTTATGGCGGAATGAAGCGCGAGCTGGTGCCTGGCCGCTGGCAAATGGCGGTTGAATTCTTCACTGGCTTTATCGACGACATGCTAGTAGCGAACGTCGGCAAAGAAGGGCGCAAATATGTGCCTTACATCTTCAGCCTGTTCATGTTCATCCTTTTTGCGAACCTTCTCGGCCTATTGCCGCTGGGAGTCGTAGGCATCCACCCGTTTACCTTCACCAGCCACTTCACCGTAACCGGCGTACTCGCCGTGATCAGCTTTTCGATCGTGTTGATCGTTGGCTTTTGGAAGCACGGTTTCAAGTTCTTCAGCCTGTTTGTGCCTCACGGCACGCCGCTACCTATGGTGCCGGCGATTGCGCTAATTGAATTCTTCTCATTCCTCATCCGTCCATTCAGCCTCGCATTGCGACTGTTTGTGGCGATGATGGCAGGTCACGTTCTGTTGAAGGTCCTCTCCAGCTTTGTGATCGATGGCATCAATGCAGGCGTTGGGATCGCGGCATTGGTTAGCGTGCCAAGCTTTATGCTGATGGTCGCGATTAGCGCGCTGGAAATTCTGGTCGCGGGCATTCAGGCCTATGTTTTCGCTCTGCTAACGTCACTCTACATCAATGACGCAGAGCATCTTCACTAAGTTTACTTTATCCAATCAATTCAAATTTTTAGAAGTAGGAGTTTATATCATGGAAGCAGAAGCAGCAAAGCTCGTCGGTGCGGGTCTCGCAGCTATCGGTGCCGGCATGGCGGCGATCGGCGTTGGTAACGTATTTGGTTCATTCCTCGAAAGCGCTCTGCGTAATCCCGGCGCAGCAGACGGTCAGCAAGGCCGCCTGTTCATCGGTTTTGCCGCGGCTGAGCTTCTTGGTCTGCTGGCGTTTGTTGTTGCGATGATCCTGATATTCGTAGCCTAACGAATTTTGCGTATTGGCTGGCTTTCGTTTGTCGGGGGCTGGCCAAGCGCACCTGAAAATCTTTTTTCGGATAATTATCCATGCCTCAGATAGCCCAAATTCTGGAAACCTGGTCGAGCCAAGTATTTTGGCTTCTGGTTTTCTTTGGCCTAACCTATTTCATCATCGGACGCTTTATGGTGCCCCGCGTGATGGAAACGGTTTCTGTGCGCGACAAACAAATCGCGGATGATCTGGCAGCGGCGCAGGCGGCTCAAGATGCAGCAGAAGACCAAGAAGAAGCATGGCGCCAACGCGAAAATGAAAATCGCGCTGCGGCACAAGGCGTAATCGCAGAAGCGAAAGCGGAAGCAGCAGCGAAATCTGATAAAAAGATCGCTGCGGCACAGAAACGTATTGATACCAAAATGGCGGATGCTGAACTGGAAATCTCCAGCGCACGTGCATCTGCCATGAAAGAGGTTGAAGGCGTGGCTGCTGAAGCAACGCAGGATATTGTATCGCGGCTTGCGGGCACGAAAGTGACCAAAGCGGTCGCGAAAAAAGCGGTCAAGGAGGCGATGGCGCATGGCTGATTTGATGAGCATTTTGGGCGGCGGCGGTGGCGGCGGCGGAGATGGCAGTGATATGGCTGGCGGTACCGCTGATGCGGCCAATGCTGCGGTGCATATTGACCCGACTGCATTGGGCCTTGCGCCCTACAATTGGGTTGGCGTGGCAATGGCCGTGCTGCTTGCAATCTTTATTTGGAAGAAAGTCCCCAGCCTGATCACTGGCGGTTTGGACGCCAAGATCGCTGAAATTCGCAGTCAACTTGACGAGGCAAAAACTCTCCGCGGTGAAGCAGAAGCATTGCGCGACGAGTATGCTGCAAAGATTACCGGCGCTGAAAAAGACGCCGAAGCCATGATGGACAATGCAAAGCGCGAAGCTGAAGCGATTGTTGAAAAGGCGGAAGCTGACAGCAAAGCAATGGTCGCACGCCGTAAGCAGATGGCCGAGGACAAAATCGCTGCTGCTGAACGCGATGCAGTGGAAGAAGTGCGCAGTGTAGCCGCAAATGCAGCAGCTGTAGCGTCGCAAAAGCTGATCGCTGAAAATCATTCAAAAGCGTCTGATAAAACTTTGGCTGATGAGCTGATCGATTCGATCTAAACTCTCAGCAAATTTGGTTTGAATGAGGCGGTCCTGCGGGGCCGCCTTTTTCGTATCCCGCTATTTTCCTGGTTCAAAAACCACTTTGCCAACTAGCTCGCGGTTCGCCATTGCTTCGAAACCTTCGCGCCATTCTGACAGCGGTAAGGTTCGGTCAATTGCGGGCGTGATGCGCTTTTCTTCCGCGAGTTTAGCAAGAGCAGCGCTGATGGCTTGACCCCGTTCGGGAAAACGGCGTGCATATTCGCCCGCGCGCAAGCCGACGACGCTGAAACCCTTGATCAGCGGTATGTTGGTCGCAATGTCTGCAATGCGCCCGCTGGTGAAGCCAACCACTTGAAGCTGGCCGGCAAATGCAACACAGCGTGTGCTTTCATCAAACACATCGCCGCCAACTGGATCGAATACGATGTTGCAGAGCGCACCGCCGGTAGTCTCGATCACCTGTTCGCGAAAACGCCCTTCAGCCAAGATGCAGGCATCGGGAGAAGCGATGTTCTCAATCCGCGCCAACTTACTCTCCACGCCGGACGTGGCGATGACTTTCGCGCCAAGAGCCCTGGCTAGATCTACTGCCGCCAAACCCACGCCGCCGCTAGCTCCGTGAATGCAGACCCATTGATCAGGTTGCAGACGTCCTAGCTCAACCAGTCCTGTGTAGGCGGTGGAATAGGCTGCGCCCATCGCCGCGCCCTGCGCCATCGACAGCCCTTTGGGTAAGCGAGAAAGGCCGCGTTCTGGAATGGTCACAATTTCGGCAAAGGCACCGGTTTTGTTGCCGCCAATGACATGATCACCCTTAGCAAAACGGCTCTCGGGATCCGCCTCAACTACCTCGCCCGCCATTTCCAGTCCGGCTGTGAACGGAGTTTCGGGTTTAAACTGATATTCCCCTTTGGTCATCAAAAGGTCGGGGAAGTTCAATGACGCTGCGTGAACATTAACCAGCACCTCGCCAGTCTTGCGCTCAGGAACGGGTGTTTTAGCGAGTTCAACGCCGGAAAGGTCGTCCGATAGCGATTGGACCCGCAGAGCTTTCATAGTGTTTAGAAACTATCCTTAGCGCTGCGCAATGCAGCAAAGGTTTCGTGCGGAGCCTCTCCGCCCCATTTCGCAGCCAAAACCGGATCATCGGCCCGCAGGAAGGGGTTGGTCGCCAATTCACGTTCAAGCCCCATCGGCACTGTTCGTTCACCGCGCGAACGCTTGTCCGTGATCTCTGCGACATATTCGCTGAGAGCGGCGTTGTCGGGATCAGCATGAGCGGCAAACTTCGCATTCGCTTCAGTGTATTCGTGCGCACAATAAAGCGTAGTGGGGGCGGGAAGGGCGCGGATCCGGTCGAGGCTGTCCCAGAACTGTTTCGGCTCGCCTTCGAACATGCGCCCGCAACCCAATGCGAACACGGCATCGCCGACAAATGCGTCTGCGGTTTCTGCAATGTGGAAAGCGATATGGCCATTGGTGTGACCTGAAACGTCGATCACATCAGCGGTGAATGCGCCGAGTTTTGCCGTGTCGCCATGCTTCACTTCGGTATCGAGCGGCGCGATTTTTGTGACTTCGTTAGGGCCTACGATTGTGCAGCCGGTTGCTTTTTGGATCGCCTCATTGCCGCCCGCGTGGTCGGGATGCCAGTGCGTGTTCCAAATATGCGTGATGGTCCAGCCTTTCGCCTTTGCTTCGGCGAGATAAACATCCGCATCGGGCGTATCGATACAGGCGGTTTCTCCGCTGGAAGGATCATGAACCAAATATCCGTAATTGTCGGATAGGCATTCGAACTGGTGAATTTGCAATGTCATTTGCGCAACCTAGCCAAGGCAAGCGCCATAGGGAAGGGCACAAAAAAGGCCCACCAGTTTGCACCGGCGAGCCTTTTCAAATTCAGCTTTCGCTTGAAGCTTAATCGTCTTTCTTGAGAGCTTCGCCCAAGATGTCGCCGAGCGATGCGCCTGAATCTGACGAACCGAACTGTGCCACGGCTTCTTTCTCTTCAGAAATTTGCAGGGCTTTGATCGAGAAGTTTGGTTTCTTCGAACGGTCGAAGCCGGTAACCATCGCGTCCAGTTTCTGGCCGGTTTGGAAACGGTCAGGACGCTGTTCGTCGCGGTCGCGGCCAAGGTCGCTGCGTTTGATGAAGCCGGTTGCACCGTCTTCGCCAACTTGCACTTCCAGTCCGCCATCGCGCACTTCGAGGACAGAAACGGTAACCGTCTGGCCGCGTTGAAGCGATCCAGCGCCAGCGGCGCCTTCTGCGGTAGGAGCACCTTTTTCAAGCTGCTTCATACCAAGGCTGATGCGCTCTTTTTCAACATCAACGTCGAGGACGACAGCTTTGACTTCTTCACCCTTGCGGTGGAGTGCCAATGCGTCTTCGCCGGAGATGCCCCAAGCGATATCGGACATGTGAACCATGCCGTCTACATCGCCATCAAGACCGATGAACAGACCGAATTCGGTGGCGTTCTTAACTTCACCATTGACCTCTGCGCCAACTGGGAATTTCTCAGCGAACTCTTCCCAAGGATTGCCTTGAGCTTGTTTCAGGCCAAGTGAAATGCGGCGTTTGTCGCTGTCGACTTCGAGAACCAGAACATCAACTTCTTGGCTGGTCGAAACGATTTTGCCTGGGTGAACGTTCTTTTTCGTCCAGCTCATTTCTGAAACGTGGACCAGACCTTCGATGCCAGCTTCTAGCTCAACAAAGGCACCATATTCGGTGATGTTGGTGACAACGCCAGAAAGTTTCGCGCCGAGCGGATATTTCGCTGCAACACCATCCCATGGATCGCTTTCCAGCTGCTTCATGCCAAGGCTGATGCGCTGAGTTTCATTGTTAATGCGCACGATTTGCACTTTCACCGACTGACCGATTTCGATCAGTTCTGATGGGTGATTAACGCGCTTATAGCTCATGTCAGTGACGTGGAGCAGGCCGTCAATGCCGCCCAGATCAACAAATGCACCGTAATCGGTGATGTTCTTCACAACGCCTTCGATAACTTGGCCCTCGGCCAACTTGTCGATCAATTCGCTGCGTTGTTCCGCGCGGGTTTCTTCAAGGACGGCACGGCGCGAGACAACGATGTTGCCGCGGCGGCGATCCATTTTGAGGATTTGGAAAGGCTGCGGAACATCCATCAACGGAGCAACATCACGCACAGGGCGGATATCGACTTGTGATCCGGGAAGGAAGGCTACTGCGCCGTCAAGATCGACTGTGAAGCCGCCTTTAACGCGGCCAAAGATACGGCCTTCTACGCGGGCGCTTTCGCCAAATTCATTTTCAAGTTTGTCCCAAGCAGCTTCGCGGCGTGCGCGGTCGCGGGACAGCATGGCTTCGCCGTCGGAGTTTTCAACGCGGTCGACATAGACTTCAACCTCGCCGCCGACTTCCAAACCGTGTGGTTCATCACCGCGGGCAAATTCTTTAAGGGATACGCGGCCTTCTGATTTCAGGCCGACATCGATTACGGCGTGGCCGTTTTCGATTGCGGTGATCGTGCCCATTACGACGCGGCCTTCAAAGCCCTGATCGCCGGCACCACCGAGTTGTTCGTTAAGAAGCGCTTCGAAATCGTCGCGCGTTGGCATTGCTTCACTTGCCATAAAGGAAAGTTTCCTGTTTTTGTTTGCTACCGGCCACGGGTTTTTCCCGAGGTCTTTCTCCGCATCCCAAGCACGATTGCCGGGGCTGGCGGGCCAAGAGGGCCGAAATTCCGCATAATGGCCGAATGCCGCCATGCAGGCTCTTTGTTGTCTTGTGACATCATTGAACGTGTGCGCGCCTAGGGCAGGGGTGCGTAAATAGCAAGGGATTTACAGGGTTATTTGCGCGAAGCGTATACCGCTTCGATCACTGCTTCAATGGCTTGTTCCTTGGTAAAAGCGGTGGTGTCGATAACCATGGCGTCGGGTGCTGCCACTAAAGGCGCATCCTCGCGGTTCATATCGCGGGCATCGCGCTCTGTAATCATGGTTTTGACTTGTTTGAGTGTTAAGTCGCGCCCGTGTCCCACCAGCTCTTGCCAGCGGCGCTGAGAACGCGCCTCTAGGCTGGCTGTGATAAAAAACTTCGCATCAGCATCGGGGGCAACGACGGTGCCAATATCGCGTCCGTCCAAAACTGCGCCGCCGTCTTGCTCTGCAAATTCGCGCTGACGTTTGAACAAGGCTTTGCGCACTTGTGCATGGACTGAGACCTTGCTGGCGTAATTGCCGGTGACTTCATTGCGCAGCTCTGGATCATCAAGCAGGCTATCGTGAAAATCGCATGCGATTAAAGCATCGTCTGCATTGTCCGCATCGCCGCCATTTAGCTCAACTTGGCGGCCAACGGCGCGGTAAAGCAGCCCAGTGTCGAGATAGGCAAAGCCAAAGTGCTCAGCGATGGCGCGAGCAATGGTGCCTTTTCCGGAGGCTGTAGGGCCATCAACGGCGATGATCATGATGCGGCCTCCTCCAACAATTCCATAAAGTTTGGAAAGCTGGTTTGGATCGGCGCGATATCGTCAACCTCAACCCCGTCACGGCTTGCAAGGCCGGCAACCGCCATACTCATTGCAATGCGGTGGTCGAGATGCGTTTTGGTCCGGCTGTTCGACGTGCCGCGCAATGGGTCGCCTCCGGTCCCTTCTATCACTAAACCATCTTCGCGCTCTTCGACCTGCGCCCCAGCGCCGGTGAGTGCCGCAGCCATAGCGGAAAGACGGTCGCTTTCTTTGACGCGCAACTCGTCCAATCCGCTTGTGATGGTTGTCCCCTTTGCCAATGACGCCGCGACGAACAGTACCGGAAATTCGTCAATCATCGCAGGCGCAATAGCGGGATCAACTTCAATGCCTGTTAGTTCGGAATGGCGCACCCGCAGATCCGCGACCGGTTCGCCGCCGACAATACGCGGGATTAGCTCTTCGATAGAGCCGCCCATTTGACGCAAAACTTGGATAAGCCCGGCGCGGGTTGGGTTTAGGCCGACATTTTCGACAGTCAGATCGCTGCCCTCTATTAGCAAAGCGGCAACGATGAAAAACGCAGCAGATGAAGGGTCGCCGGGAACTTCGACCACTTGCGGTTTGAGATCAACTTCACCGCGAATGCGGATGATCCGGTCTGTGCCTGTCTCTTCCACCGTAAGATCAGCGCCAAATCCGGTGAGCATACGCTCTGAATGATCGCGGGTTGGCAAAGGTTCAATCACAGTCGTGATCCCAGGCGTGTTAAGCCCCGCAAGCAGGACCGCGCTTTTTACTTGAGCGCTGGCAACGGGCAGGCGGTATTCAATTGGCACAGCAGGATAGGCACCGCGCATGGTCAGGGGCAACTTGCCGCCTTCTGAGGCATCGAAACTCGCGCCCATTTGTGACAAGGGCGTAATCACTCGACCCATAGGACGGCCAGAAAGGCTGGCATCGCCGGTAAAGCGCGCGGTAATTGCATGGCCAGCGATCAGACCCATCAACAGACGCGTTGAAGTGCCGGAATTGCCCATATCAAGCGGCTCGTTCGGCTCTAGCAAGCCTCCAACACCAACGCCGTTGACGCGCCAAGTGCCATCAGTGTCACGCTCAATACTCGCACCCATCGCCCGCATTGCGGCCGCGGTGGCAAGCACATCTTCGCCTTCTAATAGGCCAGTGATCCGGCTTTCCCCAATCGCCAACGCGCCAAACATCAGTGCGCGGTGGCTGATCGATTTGTCACCCGGTACGCGCAGGCGTCCGGTTAAAGCGGTAGAGGGAAGAAAACGATGTGCAGGCAAAGAAATTGTCCGAAATTGACCGAAACTGGGGCGGAAATTGTAGGGCGTCTTTGACAGCGCTCCACCCATCTGGCAAGGCGCGCTCCGATCTTGACTTGCGGGAATACGAACGCCCGCTAAAGAACATTCCAATTCACTGATTTTGCGTACACTCGTGCGGACACCTTAAGGACTAAATGATGGCTAAGCCAGAATGGGGAACAAAGCGTTCCTGCCCCAAATGCGGGACACGTTTCTACGATTTGACCAAGGATGAGCCGGTCACCTGCATCGAATGCGGTGAAGAATGGTATCCTGAGCCTGTGCTGAAATCCAAGCAGCCTATCCCGTTTGACGACGATAAGAAGAAGAAAGACGGCAAGGCTGACGCTGATCTTGGCGGCGATGATGATGATGAATTGAAAGACATCGAAAACATCGACGATGGCGAAGATTCGCCTGACAATGACGTTGATCTTGGCGGAGATGATGACCTCGGCGTGTCTAAGGGTAAGGGCGACGAGGATGAAGCCGAAACCTAAGGCGTAAGTTTTTAGCTTGCTTTTCGGCAGGGTGCGCCATAGATGCGCCTCCTCGCTGAAAGGCGGGTTTGCGGGGAAAAATCTCGCGAGAATGACTGGTTGCGGGGCCTTAGCTCAGCTGGGAGAGCGCAACACTGGCAGTGTTGAGGTCAGCGGTTCGATCCCGCTAGGCTCCACCAGTCACCGGATATATTGGTATCCGGCCACTATCGGACTGCAAAGCGCAGTCTCTTGAGCTTTCCGATGCTCACGGCCCAAATGGCCGCTGCGCTTCGGGTCACAAGAGACCGGGCTTTTCGCCTCGATATTGACCGAATTTCAATACACCCGGACATTTCTCCGATAGATCGGAGTATGGGTTTTATTTGGGGTAATGCCCCACGCTGGCCAACGAGGTTTCGTTCGCCGGCGTTTTTTGCGTTACTCAGGTTTTGGACCTGATTTGAGGAAGGAAGAGGCGATGTTTGACAACCTGTCCGGCCGTTTAGGCGACGTCTTTGATAAACTCAAAGGGCGCGGCGCGCTTTCCGAACAGGATGTTCGCGATGCCATGCGCGAAGTGCGCGTGGCTTTGCTGGAAGCAGACGTTGCTTTGCCAGTGGCCCGCCGCTTCATCGACCGCGTCACGGAAAAGGCGATCGGTTCAGAAGTTCTGAAATCGGTCACGCCGGGTCAGCAAGTCGTCAAAATCGTCAATGACGAGCTGGTCGAAATGCTCGGCGGGGAAGAAACCGCAGAGCTGGAATTGGACGCCAAGCCGCCGGTTGTGATCATGATGGTCGGCCTGCAAGGCTCGGGTAAAACCACGACCACTGCAAAACTCGGCAAATTGCTTAAAGAAAAGCACGGTAAAAAATCGATGATGGCGTCGCTCGACGTCAACCGGCCTGCTGCGCAAGAACAGCTGAAAGTGCTGGGCGAGCAGGTTGAAGTAGCCACTCTGCCAATCGTCGATGGGCAGCAGCCTGTCGATATTGCACGCCGCGCGATGGAAGCAGCGAAATTGCAAGCCGCCGATGTGCTGCTGCTGGATACCGCTGGTCGCCTGCATGTTGATGAAGCGTTGATGGCCGAGATGAAGGCTGTTGCGGGAATCTCTACCCCCAAAGAAGTGCTTCTGGTTGTCGATAGCTTGACCGGCCAAGATGCGGTCAATGTCGCGCAGAGCTTTACCGGCGAGGTTCCGCTTACTGGCGTTGTCCTGACCCGAATGGACGGTGATGCGCGCGGCGGTGCGGCGCTGTCCATGCGCCATGTCACTGGCAAACCGATCAAATTCGCCGGCACGGGCGAGAAATTGGATGCAATCGAAGCGTTCAATCCTAGCCGCGTTGCTGGCCGTATCCTTGGCATGGGCGATGTTGTTTCTTTGGTGGAAAAAGCCGCAGAGACGATCAAGGAAGAAGAGGCAGAAGAACTCGCCAAACGCATGGCGAAAGGGCAATTTGACCTCAACGACTTACGCACTCAGCTGAAGCAGATGCAAAATATGGGCGGGCTGGGCGCGCTGGCTGGCATGATGCCGGGCATGAAGAAAGCTAAGGCCGCGATGGAAGCCTCCAATATGGATGACAAAGTGCTCGTCCATATGGATGCGATCATCGGTTCTATGACGCCCAAAGAACGCACCAATCCTGCGTTGATGAATGCCAAGCGTAAGAAGCGCGTGGCAGCGGGCAGCGGCACCTCGGTTCAAGAAGTGAACAAGGTGATGAAGATGCATCAGGAAATGGGCCGCGCGATGAAACAGATTAAGAAGATGGGCGGGCTGAAAGGCCTTGCATCCATGTTTGGCGCTGGCGGCGGAGTGCCCGGAATGGGCGGGCCCGGTGGCGGTATGGGCGGCGGCTTACCCGGCGGACTTCCAGGAGGCTTACCCGGTCTCGGTGGGCCTAAGAAATAGTACTACAAATTATATAAATTCAGAATATTACAGTTGAAAGGTAAACTATTATGGCAATTGCATTGAGGCTATCACGTGGCGGCGCGAAAAAGCGCCCTTACTACCGCATCGTGGCAGCGGACAGCCGCCGTGCGCGCGACGGCAAATATCTTGAGCAAATCGGCGTGTACAATCCGCTGCTCGCCAAGGATGATGAAAAGCGCGTTCAGCTGAACGAAGACCGCATCCGTTATTGGCTCGGCGTTGGCGCACAGCCTTCTGACCGTGTTCTGCGTTTCCTTGACGCGGCGGGCATCATGAAGCGTGAAGCGCGCAACAACCCTAACAAAGCGAAACCGGGCGAAAAAGCGACCGAGCGCGCCGAGGAAAAGGCTGAAAAAGCTGCTGCTGCTAAGGAAGCTGAAGAGGAAGCGAAAAACGCTCCTGCAGAAGAAGCTCCTGTAGAAGAAACCGCGGCTGAGGAAGCACCAGCTACTGAAGAGGCGGCACCGGCAGAAGAAGCGAAAACCGAAGAAGCACCAGCTGCTGAAGAGGCTCCTGCTGAAGAAGCCAAAGAAGAGGCGCCTGCGGAAGAAGCTAAGGCTGAAGAAGTTCCTGCGGAAGAAGCCAAAGAAGAGAAGTCGGAAGACTAAGCCTCTTTATGGCGGATCAGACGGTGCCCTCAAAACCTCTCGAACTGGCGGCCATCACTGGCGCGCATGGGGTAACGGGCGAGGTCCGATTGAAATTGTTCGGGGAGGGCGTGGAAGCGCTCTCCCGGATCAAAACATTTGACGTTGGCGGGGCAATTGGCACGCTAACCTTGAAAAAAGTGCGCTCTGACAAGAAAACGGGCGCTGTGGCCCGCTTTGCCGAGGTTACGGACCGCAATGCGGCGGAAAAGCTGCGCGGAACCTTGCTCACCGCACCGCGCGATACTTTGCCGCAATTGGACGCCGGCGAATATTATCACGTCGATCTAGTCGGCTTGAGCGTTCTGACGAATGCGGGTGAGGCCATCGGCACGGTCACCGAAGTCGTGAATTACGGCGCGACTGACATTTTAGAAATCTTGCGCGAACCGCCTCCTGAAAAGGGCATGAAAAGCTTCATGGTACCGATCACTAAGGATGCCGTGATCGAATGGGACACGGAAAAACTTGTGATCGCTGCCGCTTTCGCTGAAGGTTGAGTGCATGATTGACTCCCAAAAACTCCCCGTCGCCATTGTCCAAGCCGCACCCATTCCGCTCGATTATGCCGGCGGAATAGAAAAGGCTGTTCGGCTGTCCAAAGAGGCTATCGAAGGCGGTGCGCGGTTTGTTGCTTTTGGCGAGACTTTCCTTGGCGGATATCCTTTGTGGCTGGATGAAGCACCTGGCGCAGCCTTGTGGGATCATCCGGGCACGAAAGCGCTGCATTCCATCATGCTTGACCAAGCGATTGTGCCGAATGATGAGCGTCTGCTGCCCTTGCAGGAGCTGTGCGATGAAACAGGCGCGGTCATCTCCATCGGCGCGCATGAGCGTGTCCGGCAAAGCCTTTACAATAATCAGCTGATGTTTCGCGCAAGCCAGCCGCCGCTTGACCACCGCAAGCTGGTGCCCACCCATGGCGAGCGGCTGATCTGGATGCGCGGTGATGGCTCGACCTTGGGCGTGCATCAGGCGGAATGGGGCCGCGCAGGCAATCTTATCTGCTGGGAGCATTGGATGCCGCTGGCGCGCGCAGCCATGCACAATCTGGGCGAGACATTGCATGTGGCCGCGTGGCCGACTGTGCGCGAGGAATACGCGATTGCGTCCCGTCATTATGCGATGGAGGGGCGCTGTTTTGTCCTCGCCGCAGGGCTGGTACAGCATCGTGACGATCTGTTCGACGGGCTGGAGCGTGTGGGTGGCAGCTCTGATGCTCTAGAATTGTTCAACGCTATCGAAGGCGAGCAGCTAAACCGTGGTGGCTCCATGATTATCGCTCCTGATGCTCGGGTGTTGGCGCAGGCGGGTGAGGGCGAGGAAATCCTCCACGTCGAGCTGGACTTGTCCGAGATTGGCGGCGGCTTGGCGAGCCTCGATACAGACGGGCATTATTCGCGCCCCGATGTGTTTGAACTCAATGTCGACACCCGCGCAAAGGATGGGGTGAAATGGGGATGATTGGCATGGAGCTACTTGCCGCTGTGGCCAATGGGGCTCCCGTGAACGAATTTTGGACCAGCCATAACCTAAATCAATGGTGGGTTGATTTGCTAGCATCTGCGCTTTCGGGTCTAGTTCATGTGCCGCTGGTGCTGGCTTGCGTTTGGGGCATTCATCGTCTCAAACTCAATCGCTGGACCATCGTCACTGCAGCTCTCGCCACGATTTTTTCGATTATTGCGATGGGCTTCTTGGATCTGTTCGTCGGCGGTATCTACTTGATTGTGGAACAGATGCTAATTGAGATTGGTGTGAACAGGTTCATGTACATGCTGATACCTAACCTATTGGTTTGTTTCGTAGCGGCGTTGTCGTTCGCATGGTGGTTGCTAGATCGTTCTACGGTTGATGTTACGGAGTCGTTCCAATGACCTTCGCAGCCACCATACTCACTCTCTATCCAGAGATGTTTCCCGGACCGCTGGGCGTATCGCTCGCAGGTAAGGCGCTGGCCGAGGAAAAGTGGTCACTCGATACGGTGCAGATCCGCGATTTTGCCACGGACAAGCATAACAATGTCGATGGCACTCCTGCTGGCGGCGGGGCGGGCATGGTGCTGAAAGCAGATGTGCTGGGCGGAGCGGTGGATCACGTTATTGCCGCGCAACCAAACTCTCCAATTCTTGCCATGACACCGCGCGGGAAACCGATCACCCAAGACCGTATCCGCCAAATCGCAACCGGCCCCGGCGTTACCATTTTGTGCGGCCGTTTTGAAGGGTTTGATCAGCGTATTTTCGATGCTCGCCCGCAAATAGAGCAAGTCAGCCTTGCCGACGTCGTCCTGTCGGGAGGAGAGCCCGCCGCATTGGCCATACTTGATGCTTGCATTCGGCTGCTTCCCGGCGTAATGGGCGCGGCTTCGAGTGGTACAGAGGAGTCCTTTGAAGAAGGGCTGCTTGAATACCCTCAATATACCCGACCTCAAACATGGGAGGGGCGCACGATCCCCGAAGTGCTGCGATCAGGGGATCATGCGAAGGTCGAAGAATGGCGCAAACGCCAATCCGAAGACCACACTCGGTTACGCAGGCCGGACTTATGGGAGCGCTATGAGAGTGCTCGGGTCCAGTCTGCCTCTGGCGCGCGGCGAAAGAATAAGGAACCGGACCAGTGAATCTGATCCAGCAAATCGAAGCCGAAGAAATCGGCAAAGTGACCAAAGAAATTCCTGAGTTTCAGGCCGGAGACACCGTGCGTGTCGGCGTGAAAGTCACCGAGGGTACGCGCGAACGTATTCAGAACTTTGAAGGCGTTGTGATTGCGCGCTCTAACCGCAGCATCAACAGCAATTTCACCGTGCGCAAAATGAGCTTTGGCGAAGGTGTTGAGCGGGTTTTCCCACTCTATGCGCCGATCGTTGACAGCATCACTGTTGTGCGCCGGGGCGTTGTGCGCCGTGCGAAGCTTTACTATCTGCGCGGCCGTACTGGTAAGCGGGCACGTATCGCGGAACGCCGTGAGAATGCGCCTAAAGCGTAAATCTTGCATCCAAGAATTTGAGAGGGGCGGTCTTAGCGGGCCGCCCTTTTTCGTTGGAGCTTTGCATTTGCCCTCTTTTGCATTTGGGCGCGTTTTTCGTCATGTGTTGTGAGACACGAAAATGAAGGGGCTATCCTTGAAATGCGTTTACCAATCCTCGCCGCCGCACTTTGCTTCGCAGCACCAGTTCTTGCCGAGGATAAACCCATGACTGAAACAGGTGACCTTACCTTCGAACGCGTCTTTGCCTCGCCCAGCTTAAATGGGCCAAGCCCGCGTGCGGCTAAACTTTCTCCCGATGGGCGCTACCTCACCGTTTTGCGCAATCGCGAAGACGATCTTTCCCGCTATGATTTGTGGGGCTTTGACCGGACAAGCGGCAAATGGACGATGCTGGTCGACAGCGAGAAGCTGGGCAGCGGGCGCGAGCTTTCCGAAGACGAACTGATGCAGCGTGAACGTGCGCGTGTAGGCAACCTAAAGGGTATTATTACCTATCAATGGGCTAGTGATGGCAGCGGTGTATTGGTTCCGCTGGATGGCGATTTGTATTTGGCGAAATTGTCGGGAGAGGTCACTCGCCTAACCGATACAGAAGAAGGCGAACTCAATCCCAAGCTCAGCCCCAAGGGCGAGTACATTTCCTTCGTGCGCGACCGGCAGCTTTGGACAGGTAAAGTCGGCGCAGACCCCGCTCCGATCACTCCCAAAGAAGACGACACCATCCGTTGGGGGGAAGCGGAATTTGTCGCTCAAGAGGAAATGGGCCGCCTAACCGGCTATTGGTGGTCGCCGGATGATAAGCGCCTTGTCGTGCAGCGCACGGATGAAAGCCCTGTTGGTATCGTGACGCGCGCTGCGATTGGCGCGACGGGTACTAAGGTTTTCGACCAGCGCTATCCGGTTGCAGGCAGCGACAATGCGATAGTCGAGCTGTTTGTGATGGATGCAGATGGCGGCAACAAAGTGCAGGTCGATCTGGGCACAGAGACCGATATTTACGTCGCGCGAGTGGACTGGGCAACGGACGGATCACTTTATGTTCAGCGCCAAAACCGTGAACAGACCGTGCTCGATATGCTGCAAGTTGATCCGGCAACTGGCGAAAATTCACTAGTATTTTCCGAAGAGGCTGCGAGCAAGGATTACTGGATCAACCTGTCTGACAATTACAAATTTTTGAACGATGGTTCGATTATTTGGTGGTCAGAGCGCAACGGGTTTGGGCACCTTTATCAAACCCGAGGGATGACACCCATTTCACACGCGGGTGTGAATGGAACTGCAATTGTCCGCTGGACCCAGCTCACCAAAGGCAATTTTGTCGTCACAAAGCTGGTTGGACACGATGCGGAAAGTGACCTCGTCTATGTGACGGCAACCAGCGAAGACAATCCTCTGGAGCAGCATGTTTACAGTTTCAATATTGGCAATCCGGCAGAAAGTTGGTCGCGCCTAACCGAAACCGGCTACACCCATTCAGCCAGCATGGACGGCAAGGGCAAAACGCTGCTCATCAGCCGCTCTAGTCACAACCAGCCGCCTCAATCCTATATTGCCGATCAGTTTGGCAAACACCTCGCTTGGCTAGAAGAAAACGCGCTCGACGCAGACCATCCCTATGCACCGCATCTTGCCAGCCATGAACCGGCGCGTTTTGGCACAATCAAAGCCGATGATGGCAAAACCGATCTCCATTACAAAATGGTCACGCCGCAAATGGAGGCGGGCAAGAAATATCCCGTTTTCTATTACCATTATTCCGGTCCCGGTCCGCAGGTCGTGACGAATGGCTGGGACGGCGCGCTGCAACAAGCGGTCGTCGATGCAGGCTATATCTGGTTCGAATTGGATAATCGCGGCTCGGCCAATCGCGGTGTTGCCTTTGAACAGCCGCTCTACCGAGCGATGGGCGGGGTTGAGGTTCGCGATCAAAAGACCGGCGCTGAATATCTCAAGACCCTCAATTACGTGGATGCGGACAAGATCGCGCTCTACGGCTGGTCATATGGCGGCTATATGACTCTGAAGCAGATGCAGGCTGACCCCGGGCTTTATGCTGCTGGCATCTCCGGCGCTCCCGTCACCAAGTGGGAGCTCTATGACACGCATTATACCGAGCGTTTCATGGGCGATCCGCGCAAAGTGCCCGAGGCTTATGAGGCCGCTAGCGCCATCCCTGATGCTAAAAAGATCAGCGATCCTTTGCTGCTGATCCACGGCATGGCGGATGACAATGTGGTGTTTGAAAATTCATCAGAGCTGATCAGCGTCTTGCAAGAAGGCAATGTGCCGTTCGAAATGATGCTTTATCCCGGCTACACGCACCGCGTGGCTGGCGAGAATATTTCACCGCATATGTGGAACACTATGTTCCGTTTCTTAAAAGCGCACGGCGTAACACCGCCGGAGTAATTGCAGCGCCAAATGCAAAGAAGGGCGGACTGCTGGGGGAAGCAGACCGCCCTTCTGGCTTGGTGGGGCACCTAGACTGCGGGCGGCCTTTAGAGGGTTGCCGCCTTCGTCCATTTCTATTTGAACTGCGGGCGGTTAGAGGCTGATAAAATTTCGCGGTTAGGCTGCAATTTATGGCTCCCTAGGAATTCTACGCAGTCTGATGAGTGCTTGCATACGCTTTCCGCTTGCTAATCGCCGCGCTAGGGGGCAGCGCTGCACCGCAACAAACGCATTTATGGTTTTGGAGAAGTGAACGTGGGTTACCGGGTGGCAATTGTCGGTGCGACAGGAAATGTCGGGCGCGAAATGATGGCAGTGCTGGCGGAGCGCGAATTCCCGATTGAGGAGATCGCAGCGGTCGCTTCATCACGTTCGCAAGGCTCAGAAGTTGAGTATGGCGAAACCGGCAAAATGCTCAAATGCAAAAATATCGAGCATTTCGATTGGGCCGGTTGGGATATCGCTTTGTTTGCTGCGGGCTCTGGTCCGGCAAAACAATATGCGCCTATCGCTGCGGCGGCCGGATGCGTGGTGATCGACAATTCATCGCTCTACCGCATGGACCCCGATGTGCCCCTGATCGTGCCAGAGGTGAACCCCGATGCAATCGATGATTATGCCAAGCGCAACATCATCGCCAATCCCAATTGTTCGACCGCGCAAATGGTTGTCGCGCTTAAGCCTTTGCACGATGCCGCGACTATCAAGCGGGTTGTTGTCTCAACTTACCAATCGGTTTCTGGCTCAGGCAAATCGGGCATGGACGAGCTTTTTGAACAGAGCCGAGCCATTTTCGTTGGCGATCCGATGGAACCGAGCGTCTTTACCAAGCAGATCGCTTTCAATGTGATCCCGCATATTGACGTATTCTTGGACGATGGATCGACCAAAGAAGAATGGAAAATGGTCGTTGAAACGAAAAAGATCATGGATCCCAAGATCAAGCTCGCGGCAACTTGCGTGCGCGTGCCGGTTTTCGTTGGGCACTCTGAAGCGATCAATATTGAATTTGAAAAAGAGCTTTCAGCCAAGCAAGCGCAAGAAATCCTGCGTGAAGCGCCCGGCATCATGCTGATCGATAAGCGTGAAGATGGCGGCTATGTGACGCCAACCGAAGCCGCTGGCGATGGCGCAACCTACATAAGCCGCGTCCGCGAAGACCCCACGGTTGAAAACGGCCTGCAAATCTGGTGCGTATCCGACAATTTGCGTAAAGGGGCGGCGTTAAACGCTGTGCAAATCGCAGAACTGCTTGGACGTAGGCATTTGAAAAAGGGGTAAGCTGGGCAAGCGAATTGTCAGCTTCCTTTTAGCCTCGCATAAAAGCGCCTTTGATAAGCGATGTTATGCCGATGACTAAGAACATCAGCCCAAGGAAACCTGCGATCGCCGCAGCCATCCAATAGGTGTCGCGGTCGGTCATTGTACCAAAGCCGCCGGGTGATACTTGATACAAATCATCCGCCAATTTGTGGCCATCTTTTTCTAGCATATCCTTTATCAGCAAAGGAGGCTGGCTATTGCTGACCGATCCAGCAGCGGAAAACCGCCCTGCTGGCGGCTCCTCAGCCTGGCTAGAGACGACCTTAATAAACCGGATTTCATCTTCGCCAATTTTGTACCCATCAGCCACAATTGGAGCGTAGAAGGTATATGATGTGGTGGCGCGCATTTCCTCTTCGATGATGTAGAGATCATCATTGGGGATATTGCCGACCAGCTGGAAAACAGGCGCATCGGGAACATCATCGCCAACGGTTGTTACATTAACTTCCACCGGTTCAGGGGCTTCATCGGATTGTTCATCCGCTGAACTGTATGCGCCGTAACCAACCGCGCTAGAGATCAGGCCTAAAACCAAAAAGATGCCGCCGGATCGAAGTGCAGTCTTCTTTATCTCTCCGGGTGTTTTCTCGCGGCGACCTTCATTCCTGAACGCTATGCCAAGCGGCATAAACACCAGCGGAGCGCCAAGGCCAAAGATGGTCAGCATCAAATGCACGCTGCCAAAAGTATCGGCCTGCCAGCGGACGAACCAAGCATAAAGGCCGGAATTATCATACCAACCCCAGGCCAGATATACTGCCATCACTAGGCCAAACAGGCCGGCCAGAATTCTAAAGGGCATTGCGTGTCACTTGCGCGTTTGAAGAGCTTTTATCTAGTAAGACTGCGTAACGCGCAAGCTGGTGCGAATGTCGATGAGATAGCTGAATAAGGGGTGACGCGGGGCGCTTAGTGCGGCAGAAAGCCAGCATGACTTTAAGCGCTGATCTCTTCTTCTCATTCCGCTCACCCTATTCCTATCTTGCGATCGGGCGTTACCGCGCGATGGCAGAGGAATTTGACCTCGACATAAATCTCAAGGTCGTTTGGCCGATTGCCATCCGGGATCCCGATTTGCTGTTTACCGGCAATCCCAATGCGCCGCGCTATATCTTGATGGATTCGTACCGCGCCGCGCAGCATTTGGAGATACCGTTTCGCTGGCCGCGCCCTGATCCTGTGGTGCAGGATTTAGCGACGCGAGAGATCGCATCGGAACAGCCTCTTATCCGGCGCATTTGCCGTTTGGGTCAGGCGGCGAGCCGGCCCAAATACGGACCGGGCAAAGGCTTGGAATTTGCTGGCGAGGTTTCGCGCCTGATCTTTGATGGGCAAACCGATGGCTGGGACGAGGGCGATCATCTTGCGAATGCTGCTGCACGTGCCGGTTTGGATTTGGCCGAATTGGATGCAGAGGTGGTATCTGATGCTGATGCTCTCGATGCAGAAATCGCTTCCAATCAAGACGCATTGGAAGCAGCTGGTCATTGGGGCGTGCCCACGCTTGTTCTCGATGGTGAACCATTCTTTGGACAAGACCGGATTGCACTTGCCAAATGGCGCATGGAGCAAAAAGGGCTGGTGAAACGGTGAGCGAGCTTCGCACCGAGCGTATTGCATCCTTTGATGAGGTAGAGCTTGCTGTGCATGAAATGGGTGAGGGCAAGCCTGTTGTCCTCGTCCATGGGTTGTTTTCCTCTGCGAACATGAATTGGATCAAATTTGGTCATGCACAAAAGCTTGTAGAGGCTGGTTTCCGCGTCATCATGCTCGACCTTCGCGCGCATGGAGACAGTGCGGCGCCGCATTCTTCCGAAGCCTATCCAGAAGGCGTTTTGAGCCGCGATTTGGCGGCATTGGTCGAGCATTACGGGCTCACCAACTATGATCTGGTTGGTTTTTCTTTGGGCAGCCGAACGTCTGCGCGCGCGGTAATCGATGGGCTAACCCCGCGCAAATTGGTGCTTTCAGGTATGGGGTTAGAAGGTCTGGCGGGTTGGGCAAACCGTGCCGCATTCTTCATCGATGCGATTGACCGGTTTGACGAGGTCAAGCGCGGCGATCCTGCATTTATGGCAAAGTCCTTTATGAAAACCATGGATGTGGACCGCGTCGCGGCGCGTCAATTGCTGCTGGCGGTGGACGATACTGAGGCAGAGGAACTCTCCGCAATCACCATGCCTACAATGGTGCTATGCGGGGCGGACGACCGCGACAATGGCTCAGCGCCTGATCTCGCCGCGAAGCTGCCAATGGGGGAATATACTGAAATACCTGGCACCCATATGAGCAGCGTTGCCGAAGCCGCGATGGGCGATGCCTTGGTGCAATTTTTGGAAGGGTAAGAATGGTCACTAAGCTGAAAATACGCTGGTGGATTTATGGCCTGATTGCCTTTGCCGTTGTGATTGCGCTTAGCATTCCGCTGCAAATCTATACTGAGTTTGGGATTGGGGATCATCAAGAAGCGGCGAGTGCTGCGCAGGTGAACCAAATACAAAGCGCTTGGGCTGCGGGCGGTGTTTTCGGGCTTGGACTGGTTTCCATGCTGGCTGATCTGATCTTTATCGGCATCTACAGCGCAGGTGCACTGATGGCAGGGCGCAGCATGGTCGATGTGGGCAGTTCTTTTGTCCGATTGCTAGGATTTGTTGCCTGCATATGCGCCGTAATATTCTGCATCGCGGACTATACAGAGACCATTTTGCAAGTGGTGCAGATGGTTCAAAATGCCGGTTCCGATGCGCTGGCTGATATCGCTTCAACTGCGCGCCCGATTAAAATGGCGAGCTTTATCATCAGCTTCTTCGCCGTTTTGGCTGGTGTCATATTGCACCGACTAGGCAAGCGTAACGCTTGATTGCGGGCTGAGAAACCGCCAAACTGATTGCAATCGAAACTTTCCGTCCCCTGAGAGAGGCAAACCCATGAAAAAATTCACCCCGATTGCCCTGAGCGCGTTGGCGTTGGTCATGTCCGCGCCTGCTTATGCGGATGGCCATGCAGATGGCTCGCATGCTGAGGCTGCTGACCCTTTCCCGCTTACGCCTCAGGGCGCATCTGATTGGGTCGATATGGTTGAGAAGGATCTATTTGATTTCTCGGTTGAGGCTGCGCGCATCGCGTGGATCAACTCCACCTATATCATCCACGATTCCGATGTGCTGGCGGCGAAGTATGGCGCAGAAGGCACTAAGAAACAGGTTGCTTATGCCAATGAGGCGGCGAAATACGCCTCACTTCCCGGCCTTGATCCAGAGGTAAAACGCAAGCTGGATATGCTGCGCAATTCCATCGTTATGCCTGCGCCCACACGTGAAGGAGCCGCCGATGAATTGGCGACCATCGCGACCAAGCTCGGCAGTGCTTATGGCAAAGGTAAGGCGACGCTTAATGGCGAAGAAATCGCGGGGGTTGATGTTGAAGCGGAGATGGGATCGCTTGACCGCACGCCAGCTGAAAAAGCCGAGATGTGGACCAGCTGGCATGACAATGTCGGCGCGCCGATGAAGGATGATTACGTGGCGATGATCGGTATCGCCAATGAAGGCGCAAAGGATCTGGGGTATGATGATCTGGGCGCAATGTGGCGTTCAAACTACGATATGGATCCCGACCAATTCGCCGCTGAAACAGAGCGTATGTGGCAAGAAGTAAAGCCGCTTTACCTCGCACTGCACACATATGTTCGCGGTAAGCTCAATGAGAAATACGGCGGCGAAGTCCAGCCCGCGACGGGCCCAATCCGCGCCGATCTGCTTGGCAATATGTGGGCGCAAGAATGGGGCAATATCTATCCACTCGTCGCTCCAGAAGGGGCTGGGGACATCGGTTATGACCTAACCGCTCTGATCGAGGAGAAGGGCTGGGACGAGAAAGAGATGGTCAAAGTGGGCGAGCAGTTTTTTAGCTCGCTGGGCTTTGAACCGCTGCCTGAAACATTCTGGGAGCGCAGCCAATTTGTGAAACCTGCTGACCGCGAAGTTGTCTGCCATGCCAGTGCGTGGGACGTGGACAATGTCGATGATATTCGCATCAAAATGTGCATCAAGCGCAATGCTGATGACTTTAAAGTGATCCATCACGAGCTGGGCCACAATTATTATCAGCGCGCCTATAACAAAGAGAGCTACCTTTATCTGACCGGAGCCAATGATGGCTTCCATGAAGCGATTGGCGATATGATTTCGCTGTCGATCACGCCGGAATATCTGGTGCAGATCGATATGCTTGACCGCGACCAAGTGCCATCGGCTGATAAGGATATCGGCCTATTGCTGCGCGAGGCGATGGACAAAGTTGCGTTTCTGCCGTTTGGCCTGATGGTTGACCGGTATCGCTGGAGCCTGTTCGATGGTTCTGTCGCGCCAGAAAATTACAATTCCGTATGGACTGATCTGCGCAAAGAATATCAGGGTATCGTCCCGCCAGTAGAGCGTAGCGCAGATGGTTTCGACCCCGGCGCGAAATATCACATTCCCGGAAACGTGCCCTATACGCGCTATTTCCTCGCGCGCATTTTGCAATTCCAATTCTTCAAATCCGCTTGCGATACCGCCGGATGGGAAGGGCCGCTGCACCGCTGTTCTTTCTATGGCAACAAAGAGGTTGGCAAAAACTTGAATGCTATGCTGGAAATGGGCGCGTCGAAACCTTGGCCCGACGCTTTGGAAGCATTTACCGGCGAACGGCAGATGTCAGGCAAGGCGATGGTTGATTACTTTGCTCCGCTGATGGAGTGGCTCGAGGAACAAAACAAAGGTAAACCTCAAGGGTGGTGAGGGCTTTAGCACTTGGAGCTGCGCTAGCGATTGTGGTCAGTGGCTGCGTATCGGTTGAGGAAGTGTCTTCAGAGACCCCATCCAGTGCGAATAGGCCTGCGATGGTAACTGATGCTCGCATGCCGACGCTTGGTTCAGAAGGGTATCTGTTCGTTGCGAATAAACGCGGCAATACTTTATCTAAGATTGACCTTGGGACGGGGCGCGAAGTCAAAAGGGTACCAGTTTGCAAAAATCCGCATGAGCTTACCCTTATCGAGCAGGACATCTTGGTAGCGGTGGCATGCTATGGCGGGCAAACAATTGAAGCCTTTCGCGCAAAGGATTTGCAGCTGATCCAGCGAGTTCAACTGGGTAAGAATGCGCGGCCGCACGGTATTGTTTGGCGAGAGAAAGACGGTGCGATTTTCGTGACAGCTGAAGGGCGGCAATCGATCATGCGTGTCGATGGCGCATTGTCCCGCTCGCCCAAAGTGACTGAGTTCAAGACTGACCAAGATGGCAGTCACATGATTGCCGTCGCGCCTGATGCTAGCGCAGCTTGGACAACCAATCTGGGTACCAAAACTGTGACGTGGATTGATCTGTCAGGTGATAGGCCGCTTCCGCTTCATGTGACTATTGGGCTGGAGCCAGAAGGCATTGCGCTATCTCCGGATGGCGGCACATTGTGGGTATCGGCGCGTCGGTCGGATAAGGCATACGCGCTTGATCCGGAAACTCTGGCAATTCGCGCTGAACTGGACACTGGGCGGTTTCCACTAAGGCTTGCGATCCGGCCTCAGGGTGACTTCGCCGTAACCTCAAACCTTGCCGATGGCAGCCTGACTGTGATCGATTTGGGAGAAGGCGAGGTTGTGCGCCAAATCGCTGTAAGCAGCGCTGCTGAGGCAGAGGCACGCCAGCAAGTCACAATCCTGTGGTCCAATGATGGGACGCGTATCTATGTGGCAGAAACTGGCACAGACACCGTTGCAGAGGTTGATTTTGCCAGCGGTAAAGTGCTCCGCCGCCTGAAGACGGGCAAGGGCGGCGATGGCATGGCCATCCTGGATTGATAGAGAATGAGGAACGGTAGAATGCGGCTCAAAACAATGATCTTTGGCGCGGGGATAGGCGCTTTGCTTTCCGCTGCTCCAGCCTCTGCGCAAACGCAGCCGCAAGTGGTAACCCAATTTGATGATGCAACCATCGCCCGTCTGCTGCTGAATGTGCAAGCTGCGTGGCAAGTTGAACCCGGCGCAAATGGCCGTTCAATTTACCGAGCAAATGCAGAAGGCGGGATAGTCTTTACCGCTATGCCGCGGGCCTGTGATGAGCAAAAGATGTGCCGAGCGTTGATGGTGCTCACGCCGTTCACTCGCAATGATCGCCGCAATCTGGCTTCGCTTGATGCGTTTATCAGTGCGTTCAACGATCAAAACCCCAGCGCAAAAGCCTATCGGACAGGTGATGGAACCGTTGTCTTACAAAGCTATGTCAACGCGGCAGGTGGAACCAGTTTTGCCAATGCGCGCGCGCAATTGCTGGTGTTCGGGCAAAACATTGTGAAATTGCGAGCCGGTTTGGAGCAATTTGCTGAGGGGCGGTGAGCTTTTACCGCCTCTTAATTTTGGCTGAAGCGACAAAGATCAAGTGGAAGGCATATGCGGCCTGGTGAAAATGTAGCGGCAAAGTTTGGATGATCGTCGCTAAGTCGTAAGAGCGCTCCATAGCCAATGTAGCGACACTTTATCTACTCGAGTCCGTTTACGGTTAGTTTTTTTAGAACGCTGGCAAAACCCCAAAGTCCTTTTGGGATTTTGTGTAAACCCATTTTACCCATCGCATAAAAGCGTGAGAGGTAAATGTGCGCTGCGGGGTTTCCAGCTTCATCTGATGCAACAAGCAGTCGCTCTATCCGTCCATAATCAGTTTGAGCTCCACCGCGTTGGTCAAGTCTCCACGCCAGCCAAAAATACCCCGGCTTGATGTCTGCTTCGACCATTTGATTGAGCAACTCAATTGAGCCATCCCAGTCCTTAGAGCGGGCAAGAAGGTGAGAATATTCCAAGACAGCGGTCCAAGACCCCAGCTCAATCGACTTTTTGTAATTTTGCTCGGCAGCGAGCAGCTATGGCTTGCCATTTAGCCCATTTTCATAGGCTTGCCCAATGTGAAGCTCCGCCAAAATTGAGCCTTTGGCCGCGAGCTCGCGATATACTGAAACCGCGGCAGGCATGTTAATGGCGAAGAGCTTGTTTGCCGTTAGAAGAGTGGCCGGATCCGGTTCATCATCAAAGTCATTCCAATAAAAGGAATGCAAGTTATCCCATTCTTCAACTTGTCCCCAAAAGGTATCCTCGTATTCGCGACGTTCTTCCTTTGTTGGCCAAAAATCAAGAATTGCCCAAATTCCTTGTGTTGCTTACCTAAACGGTGGCTCGTTAAACGCGCGCAGCTTGCGCGAGTGCAGCCCGTCACCTTCATCGCGCAGGCGCTTACACGCCTCCAATCCGATTTGAAGGTGGGCAGCGATGGCTTCTTCGTAAAACTTGTTTGCTTGGCCGGGCAGTTTAATTTCTCCGTGAAGCGGTTTGTCAGACACGCAAAGCAGCGTTCCGTATGGCACGCGGAAACGGTAGCCCTGCGCAGCAATCGTCGCGCTTTCCATCTCCACTGCAATCGCGCGACTGTGTGAAAAACGCTTGGCGGAAGATGCATAGAGCAGCTCCCAATTGCGATCATCCGTCGTTACAACTGTGCCTGTGCGCATGCGCTGTTTTAGGTTTGCGCCCTGCGATCCGGCGATGTCTTCTGTGGCGCCTGCCAATGCTTGCTGAACCTCTGCAATCGGCGGGATCGGAATTTCTGGCGGCAGCACACCGTCGAGCACGTGGTCATCGCGCAAATAGGCATGGGCGAGCACGAAATCGCCAATCTTCTGCGTTGAACGCACTCCGCCGCAATGCCCGATCATCATCCAGGCATGTGGGCGCAATACGGCGAGGTGATCGCAAATCGTCTTGGCATTGCTGGGGCCAACGCCAATATTGACCAGCGTAATTCCCCGGCCATCCTCACGGATTAAGTGATAGGCGGGCATTTGGTGGCGGCGCCATGCGGTATCGGAAAGCTGCGAATGCGCTCCGCTAATCTTGCCTTCGATGTTCAGCCCGCCAGCACCGGTGAGCGCGGTGTAGCCATCTTTCCCAAGCTGCTGCGCGCCCCAATCGACGAATTCATCTACATAGCGGTGATAATTGGTGAACAGGATAAAGTCCTGAAAGTCCTCAACCTTTGTGCCAGTGTAATGGGCAAGGCGGGCGAGTGAATAGTCGGTGCGCAACCCATCAAACAGCGACAAAGGCATGTCGGCAGTTTCATCAAATTCGATTCCGTCCGCGAGTTCGTCTCCGATCAAAGCGAGGTCAGTGGAGGGGAATAACTTGGCGATCTCTTGTGGTTCAATCCCGACCATCGCCGCACCTGCTCCGCCATCGAGCACATAAGGGAAGGGGATTTCTTGATCCGAACGGCCAACCTCTACGATGACATCATACTCGCTAGCGATGAGCTCGAGCTGTTCTTTAAGGTATGGCGCGAACAGATCGGGCCGCGTGATCGTGGTTACATAGCTGCCCTTTTGCTCTAACCGGCCAAAGGCACGCGTCCGATCAAGCGGTTCGCTAATGCCAGAATATTTAAGCCGTAGTTCGGGATAGGCATAAGAGCCGTCTTTGCGTTTCTTTGGGTCCGGCGCGCGTCCATCTCGGCCAAAAGCAATCACATCTTCGCGCAGGGTTTGAACCGCCTCTTGATAGAGGGATTGGAGCTGGGCGATGATAGTATCAATGGATTGCATATTGGCCTTTCTAAACCGTGGATGTGAATTTTCAAAGGCGCCGAATGAAAACTGCGCCTCTTACAAAAAGGGCGCGAAGCTTTATCAGCCGCGCGCCCTTGAATGCTTTGATAGGATAAGGAGCGATTAGCTAGCCTCTTCCTCACCAGTTTCAGCAGGTGCTTCAGCAGCAGGAGCCGCTTCTTCGGCCGGTGCTTCTTCAGCAGCAGCCTCTGCAGCGGCGTCTTCTGCGATTTTCTCCGCAACGCCTTCTTCCAGCATATCAGCAGGGATTTCGCCCGGCTCAAGCTCTGGATTGACTTCCTCTTGGAAGCCGCCTTGCGATGCTGCCGCCTGTTCTTCTTCGAACATTTGCGCAAGCACATCAACGCCTTGGCTTTGCAGTTCAGCTTCATCGTCAGAGCGAGCAACATTGGCTTTCACCGTTACGCGCACTTCTGGGTGAAGCGCCACAGTTACATCGTGCATGCCGATTGTTTTAATCGGGCTACCCATGATAACCTGCTTTTTGTCAACGCTGTGGCCTTGTTCAGTCAGACCAGCAACGATGTCGCGGACATTGACAGAACCATAAAGCTGACCGGCGTTTGATGCTGCACGGATCAGGATAACGGCTGCGCCATCAACCTTACCGCCAGCAGTTTCAGCTTCGCCGCGGCGTTCTGCGTTTTCTTTTTCAAGACGTTCGCGGTTCGCTTCGAACACAGCTTTGTTGGCTTTATTGGCACGCAGCGCTTTTTTCTGCGGGAGCAGGAAGTTGCGCGCATAGCCGTCTTTCACATTGACGACATCGCCAATCGTGCCCAGCTTTTCGATCCGTTCAAGGAGAATAATATCCATTGTCTCTTCTCCTCTTACTTAACGATGTAGGGCAGCAGGCCGATATGACGCGAACGTTTGATCGCTTTTGCGAGCTCGCGTTGCTTCTTGCCTGATACAGCGGTGATACGTGACGGTACGATTTTGCCGCGTTCGGACATAAAGCCCTGAAGCAGACGCACGTCTTTGTAATCGATTTTTGGGGCATTCTTGCCTGAAAACGGGCAAGATTTGCGGCGGCGGAAGAAAGGACGTGCCATTAGTCGCGCTCCTCACGGTCAGACCGGCGTTTGCGGTCGCGGTCATTTTTGCGCATCATTGCTGATGGTCCTTCTTCATGCTCTTCCACGCGGATAGTCATGTAGCGGATCACATCTTCGTTGATGCGGGTTTGGCGCTCAAGCTCTTCAACAACGGTGCCCGGGGCATCGATATTGAGTAGCACGAAATGCGCTTTGCGATTGCGGTCGATTTTGTATGCGAGCGATTTTAGGCCCCAAGTTTCAGTCTTGGTAACCTTACCTTTGTTCGCTTCGACGATTTCGGTGGCTGATGCCGCCAGCGCGTCAACTTGAGCTTGGCTCAAATCCTGACGGGCTAGAAAGATATGCTCATATAGAGCCATCTTGCTTCCTTTCATTTTATGCCGATCGTTGGCTGGTTCGCAGCGAATCCGCGAGGCCCCTCCGGCTTTCTTTTCACGCCCTGATTAAAGAGCGATGAGCGCACATAACGGGATGGGTGCAGAATGCAAGCAGAAACAGGAGAAAACAGGGGGGGAGAGGGCGCGGCGAGCCTCTTGAACAGCGGGCTTTGAAAGGCCAAACAGCCAATCTGACTTTTGGGAGCCAAATTCATGCCATCCGGCCTAGTTGCTTTACTTGATGATGTTGCGGTGATTGCCCGCGTGGCTGCTGCGTCTTTGGACGATATTGGCGTGGCGGCGGGGAAGGCTGGTTCTAAAGTTGCGGGCGTTGTGATTGATGATGCAGCGGTGACGCCGAGCTATGTCACTGGCCTATCTGCAAAGCGTGAACTTCCAATCATCTGGAAAATCACCAAGGGCAGCCTGAAAAACAAGCTGCTTTTCCTATTTCCCGCTGCTCTTGCGCTGAACTACTTCATCCCATGGCTGATTACGCCGATATTGATGCTGGGCGGAGCGTTCCTGTGTTATGAAGGCGCGGAGAAAGTGATCGAAAAGCTGGGCGGTGCTAAGCACGGCAAGACGGTTGAAGATGTGATCGATGATCCGGCCAAGTTTGAGGCTGAGCGCGTTGCAGGCGCGGTGCGAACGGATCTTATCCTGTCCGCTGAAATCATGGCGATTTCTTTGAATGAGATCAAAAGCGTCAGCGATGACTTCTTTGTGCAAGCAGGTGCATTGGCAGGGATCGCAGTTGCAGTCACCGTGGTAGTCTATGGCGCTGTGGCGCTGATCGTAAAGATGGATGACCTTGGCCTTCACTTGACGGAAAAAGCCAGCACTGCAGCGCAGAAAATCGGGCGGTTGCTGCTTCTGGGAATGCCAAAGTTTCTCACCGCGCTGACAGTAATCGGAACCGCTGCCATGCTATGGGTGGGCGGCGATATCTTGATCCACGGAACGCACGAGCTTGGCTGGCATCCGCTTTATGATTTGGCACATGGGATTGAGGATGCGGTTGCGGCTTCAGTTGGCGGTATCCTCGGATGGTTGTCAGCTACAACCTATAAGGCATTGTTCGGATTGGTAATTGGTGCGGTGATTGCCTTTATCCTGCATAAGGTTTTTAAGCTGGGTCACGCACCCGGCGCGCATTGAATATCAAGCTGCTTGATCGGGGGTAACGGGGCGCTGCGACAATTGCAGACGCTGCAATTTACCAATCGGATCGCGTGGCAGCTTGTCGACAAACTCCACGTAGCGCGGACGTTTGTATCCAGCGATTTTGCCCTTGAAGCGGGCTGTGATTTCTTCGCGCCCTAGCTCTTGACCCGGATGCAAAACGACGAAGGCTTTGACCGCCTCACCCCACTTTTTGTCGGGTACACCAGCGCATCCAGCATCGGCGACTTCGGGCATTTCGGCAAATACTGCATCCACTTCTGCGGGATAGACATTTTCGCCGCCGGTTTTGATGAGCTCCTTTGCCCGGCCCAGCAGATAGCCAAGGCCGCGATCATCCATTGTGCCTAGGTCGCCGGTGCGCAGCCAGCCATGACCCAATGCAGCCTCGCTCGCTTCTTCATTGCGCCAATATCCCATCATGACAGAGGGGCTGCGAATAGCAATCTCGCCTTCTTCGCCCGCTGGTAACTCATCCCCATCTGGATCGAGAATAGTCATGGTGATGTGCTGCATTGGCCAACCAAAAGATTTGGGGTCTTTGAGCATATCGGGATAGTCGATCGCCGTGGCAAAACCGCAAATCTCTGTCTGGCCATATCCGCCCACAACGCGGCAATCCCAAGCCTCCTCAACACCTTTATAGATGAACGGGTTCATGCCCGCTCCGCCGGTGTAATTGGTAAGCGGCATGATGCCATCGCGCACCGCCTCCATCTCAAACCATGGGAAGGCGATAGTGGGGAATGCGGATGTGGTCGTGCAAGCCTCCGTATGCACCAGCTCAAGCACTGCCGCGCTATCATCATCGCGGCCAGCGAACACGCAGGTTCCGCCGCAAGCCAGCATCGCGGCGACTTGCTGCATGCCGACAACGTGGAACATCGGATTGATGGACAGCAAGCGTTCGTGCGGTCCCCATCCGCGCCGCATCGACATGGCTATGGCTGAGGTAGCCACCGCGCCGCCAGATTGCATGCACCCCTTTGGCTTACCGGTCGTGCCGCTGGTGTACATCATATACAGCGCACGAGAGTCGGTCAGGTCGGGCATTGTCTGCTCAGTCTGATCGTGAGCAGTGATGGCTTCAAATGCGCCGTCCGCCGCGTGTGCTTCGTCCACTGCGATTACTTCACCGGCATTTGCCTCCGCCAAAAGCGATGAAAAGCGCGGGTTCGCAAACGTCATAGCGGGCTCTGAATTGCCGCAAATCCACGCAATCTCAGCAGGGGCGAGCCGCCAATTGAGCAATGTCGCAATCGCGCCAATCCGTCCGCAGGCAAGCAATATGGTCACATAGGGCGCGCCATCAGTTAGCAGCAGAGCAATCCGGTCACCTGGCGCTATACCTTTGGCCAACAGCCAAGCGCACATCCGATCAACGCGTTTATCAAGCTCAGTATAGGTAAGCCGCTGACTACCATCGACGGTCGCCTCTCGTGCCGCATGCAGCACGGCATTGGCGCGAAAAACCGTATCGAGTGAAAAATCCTGCGGGCTCATATCTCTCTCCAATTGGGGAAAGTTATAGCTGCGCTAGGTCAAACGCTCCATCAGCGATTTAGCGAAGTCTGTAAGAGTATCATCGCGCGCGCCCATAATCACAATCCGGTCATCAGGCTCTGCAAGGTCAAGGATGCGCAGTTTGCACGCATCACGTTTGCCCAGATATTCCGCCCGCCTACCATTGGCGGCGATTTGTGTGATAATCCGGTCCGTTCCTTCGCTGCGGTCGACCGTGCCACCGAAATAAACAGGGTCGCACATGATCACGATATCGCCTTCATCCAATTCGCGGACAAATGTGTCGGCCAATTCATCGCCCATCTGCCTTAGCGGGCCATAACCATGCGGTTGGAAGAAGGCTATGACGCGCCCTTCGGTAGCTTTTACCGTGCGCAAAGTTGCCGCGCATTTTTCCGGATTGTGACCGAAATCATCGATCACTGTGATATTCTTACCGTTCACTCCGATAATGTCATACCGGCGCGCAAGCCCATCAAATTCGCCCAGAGCCTCGACAGCTTTAGCGATTGGAATACTCGCTGCCTTGGCCACGGCTAAAGCGGCAAGGGCGTTAGAAAGATTGTGTAGGCCCGGCATTGCGAGGTTGAGCGAATGCTCATCACCTGTCTCAGTCTCAACAATCGTTGCGCGCAATCCGAAAGAATTCTGCTGAACCGAGCCGGGTTTAACCGTGATGTCAGCAGCTTGCGCTTCTATTCCGAAAGAGGTTAGCCCCTCCATACCCTCTGTCAGCTGGCGAACCTCTGGATCATCGAAATTCACGACGCGCGCGGCTGATGAATCCAGAAAACCTTGAAACAGCCGCCGCAGTTCTTCCATGCTTTTATGGTCGAGGCTGATGTTCAGAAGAACGCCAATGGTCGGGCGATAGAGCGCGATTGACCCATCGCTTTCATCCACTTCGCTGACGAACAATTCGCTGCGGCCCACTTGTGCGCTGGCAAAGGGGTTGTCCGGCGTTTTGAAGTTTTTCATCACCGCGCCGTTCATGATCGTGGGATCATAACCTTGCGCTGCGATCATCCAGCCGGTCATGGCGGTTACGGTGGATTTGCCGGAAGTGCCGCCGATGGCGATGCCGTAACCAGCGGAATTGAAAAGATCGCTTAATGCTTCTGCGCGGGTCATGCGTTTGCAGCCCAATTCAGTCGCCCGCATCATCTCAGGCACAGTGTTCTCAACCGCGGCAGAGGCAATTAAGATTTGATCGGCAGACCGGATGCCGCTGCCGTCTTGCGGGAAAAGGTGAAAACCTTGTTCTTTCAGCCAAGCAAATTTTTCTGGCGATCGCCCCTGATCATAGCTGCGATCAGATCCTTGAACATCGGCCCCCGATCCTTTCAGGATTTGCGCAAGTGGCAACATGCCCGATCCGCCTAAACCGCAGAAGAAATAGCTCTTTTGCGCGTCGAAAGTTGGGCCGCCAGTCTGATCTTTATTATCTGTCATCGCAAAACTACCGCTATTGAGTTGTGTGCGGCATGACAAGATGGCTATCATGCTGAAATGACAAGAATAGCGATTTGTGCCCCAGCAACTGCGATTACGCGCGAACATGCCGCTGCTTTGGAAGAATTAGTTGCGACTGAGTTCCCTGAGCATAGCGTCACTTTCCACGAACAGTGCTTTGCATCGCATGGCCATTTTGCTGGCCCCGATTTGATGCGGCTTGAAGCGCTGCTGGAATGCGCCAATGATCCCGCCTTTGATGCGGTGTGGTTTGCTAAGGGTGGATATGGCTCCAACCGCATTGCTGAGGCTGCGACCGCGCAGATGAATGAAGCGGCTAAGGCAAAGACCTATGTTGGCTTTTCCGATTGCGGATATTTGCTGGCGGCGCTTTACCGTGCAGGGATCGGCCAGCCAGTCCATGGCTCAATGCCGGTGAGCGCCCGCAGCGAATATGGGCGTGAGGCTGTGCGGCGGGTAATGCGCTGGTATTCAGGTGATGCAAGCGGGCTGGAACCTAGTCTAGACGGGCAAACGCCCGCCGTTGCATTCAACCTGATCACTTTGGCGATGATTACGAATACGCCGATCATGCCCGACCTGTCCGGTCATGTTGTGATGGTCGAAGAAGTGTCAGAGCATCTCTATTCCGTCGATCGGCTGTTTTTCCACATCGCCAATGTCCTGCCGCGCCTTGCCGGATTGCGGCTGGGCACGGTCAACGCTGTGCCTGAAAATGAGCGGCCCTTTGGACAAGAGGCAGAGGATATTGCCAAGTTTTGGTGCGCACGTGCCGGTATTCCGTATCTGGGTAGGGCGCAGATTGGTCATGACCCTGAAAACCGCATTGTACCCTTCGGCCTTGCGAGACCGGCTGGGCAGGTTTAACCGCGCCTCAAATCAGTTAAGGACAATTTATGAAACGCGCATTCGTTTTTCCCGGACAGGGAAGCCAAAAAACCGGCATGGGAGCCGAGCTGGCTGAGGCTAGCGCTGCCGCGCGTGAAGTGTTCGAAGAGGTGGATGAGGCGCTTGGCCAGAACTTAACCGCGATCATGCGCGATGGGCCAGAGGATCAGCTTACCCTTACCGAAAATGCGCAGCCCGCGATCATGGCAAATGCGATTGCGACTTTGCGGGTTTTGGAGCGCGACTTTGGTGTTGTTCTTGCAGATGAAGCCGCCTGCGTAGCGGGACATTCTCTTGGCGAATATACTGCCCTTTGTGCGGCGGGCGCATTTAACCTTGCGGACACAGCGCGTTTACTGAAACTGCGCGGCCAAGCCATGCAAGCGGCCGTTCCAGTGGGCGAAGGCGCGATGGCGGCTCTGCTGGGCGCTGATATCGACAAAGCCACTGCTCTGGCAGCTGCTGCGGCAGAAGGCGAAGTGTGCGATGTGGCCAATGACAATGACCCCGCGCAGGTTGTGATTTCTGGCCATAAGGGCGCGATTGAACGCGCGATTGCTTTGGTCAAAGAGCACGGGATCAAACGCGGGATTGCTTTGCCTGTGTCGGCACCTTTCCATTGTTCGCTAATGCAATCTGCCGCTGATCGGATGGCGGAAGCTTTGGCAGAGGTTTCGCCCGGCGCATTGTCTGTGCCGCTCTACGCCAATGTTACCGCTCGTGCTGTGACTGATCCCGCCGAAGAACAAGGCTTGCTTGTCGAACAAGTTACGGGCCGCGTTCGTTGGCGTGAAAGCGTCGCGCAAATGCATGGTGACGGCGTGGAGCAATTCGTGGAGTTAGGCGGCAAAGTGCTGGCCCCGATGATCCGCAAAATCGGGGGCGAGGCAGAGGCTGTTAGCCTAATCACAATGGATGATTTGGAAGGCTTCGCAAAAGGCATCGGCTAATGCATTTGAACTTTCTTTCAGCACTGGCTTTGTTGGCTTCCACGCCCAATGCAGAGCCTGCTGACACGCCGTCAATCGATGAGCAATTGCAATGCGTTCTGCAAGGTTACAGCGCCGATGATCAGCGCGATCTGGATGCTTGGGTGAAGGCGTATGAATACGGCAGAACCCAAGAAAAGCCAGTAAATCTAGTCGTTTCGCTCGCGCGGGCTAAGCAATGCAAAGAGCTGCTTTCTTGGACTTCTTCACAAGAGACGATGGCGAGCTTTTACGCCACATTTGTGTTGGAGGAACGCGCTTCAAATGCGGTTATGCCAATTGCAAAAAAGAACGTGACCGCATTTTACGATTCATTGGATGAAAAAGAAGCGAAATCGATGGAAAGCGCATTGCTGACCATGGCGAGCGGAATCATCAATGCAGTTGACGATGATGAAGAGCCCGATTTGATGGTGCTTTTGGCAAGCTATGCTGTGAATGAGAAAGTTTCGGAGAAGTTTCCGAACATTGGCGAGAAAGAGAAATCCGGTTTGACTCATTTGCTGTTGATGGGAACTTTTAAAGATGTCTCTCGGCAATTGTTTGTAAAAGAGACTTCGAAAGAAACGCCAGTAGGAGTGGGTGAAGAGGTCATGCCGCTTGCTCCTGCTTCTGGGGCTCCTTCTTCAGAGCCACCGCCTGAGCGGCCTGATCAAATTCAACCCTCTCCGAATAATTAGAGGCCATGTGGCTTCTGCAATGGCGGCAAATTTTTGAAATTCAAATTGTAAGGAACGCATATGTTTTCGCTTGAAGGAATGAACGCACTGGTCACTGGCGCGAGCGGCGGAATTGGGTCTGAAATTGCGCGAGCTTTGGCAGCGCAGGGCGCAACATTGGCGCTTTCTGGCTCAAATGGTCAAAAACTGGCGACATTTGGTCAACAATTGAACGCAGAAACCGGTAAAAATCACGCTCATATCACCTGCAATCTTAGTGATGCAGGCGAAGTTGACGCGTTAATCCCTTCCGTTGTCGAAAAGCTCGGCAGCATCGATATTCTCGTCAACAATGCCGGAATAACGCGTGATAACTTAGCGATGCGGATGAAAGATGAGGAATGGGATGATGTGATCCGCGTCAATTTAGAGGCTGCGTTTCGCCTGATGCGCGCATCTGCTCGCCCGATGATGAAGGCGAAATTTGGCCGGATTATCTCCATCACCAGCGTCGTGGGCGCGACCGGCAACCCGGGGCAAATGAACTATGCCGCGGCCAAAGCGGGTCTTGTCGGCATGTCCAAAAGTCTGGGCCAAGAACTCGCTAGCCGAGGCGTAACCGTGAATTGCGTAGCACCCGGCTTTATCCGCACAGCTATGACTGATGAGCTGCCCGATGCGCAGAAAGACGCACTAAACGCCCGGATACCCATGGGCCGTATGGGTGAGGGCGGTGATATTGGCGCTGCCGTGACCTATCTCGCCAGCCGAGAAGCCGGCTATGTCACCGGCGAAACTCTGCATGTGAACGGCGGAATGGCGATGCTTGGTTAGCTTTGAGATAGGCTTTGCGCGGGTTTGAGTCGATATGGCGGCATTTATCCCCAAAGAACCCGTTTAAGCTCCCTCAGCTCAGTTGCAGCGTCCACCGCGCCCGCGCTATTACTTGGCAACGTTTTTCACCGCGCTGGTGATGAGCGATTCCCTTAATCTGGTTTCCTTTCGCAGCGCGCAATTAGGGCAAGAGTACAAACGCCATGAAAGCCACAATCGAACGCGCCACATTGCTACGCTGTCTTTCCCACGTTCAATCCGTGGTTGAGCGGCGGAACACTATTCCGATCCTTTCCAATGTCCTGATTGAGGCCAATGAGGGCGGGGCGCTGAAAGTGATGGCAACCGACCTCGACTTGCAAGTCGTTGAAAACATGGCAGCAGCTTCGGTTGATACGGCAGGATCAATCACGGTGTCTGCGCATTTGCTTTTCGATATTGCCCGCAAATTGCCCGATGGCAGTCAGGTGAGCCTTGAGACGGGCGATAACCGGATGGAGATCAAAGCGGGCCGCAGCCGGTTTAAATTGCCGACACTTCCGCGTGATGATTTCCCAATGATCGTAGAAGGCGATCTGCCTACGAGTTTCGAACTTCCCGCTGCGACATTGGCGGAAATGATTGACCGCACACGATTCGCGATTTCTACTGAGGAAACGCGCTATTATCTCAACGGCATCTTCTTGCATGTGACGGACGATGATAAGCCAGTGCTGAAAGCGGCTGCTACAGACGGCCACCGTCTTGCCCGCTTTACACTTGACCGGCCCGAAGGCGCAGACGGAATGCCCGATGTGATCGTGCCGCGCAAAGCAGTCGCAGAGCTACGCAAATTGCTGGAAGAGGCGATGGACGGCAATGTCCAGATCGACCTTTCTGCCAGCAAAATTCGCTTCACTTTGGGCGGCGAGGGCGGCGTCGTTCTCACTTCGAAACTGATCGATGGAACCTTCCCCGATTACAGCCGCGTGATCCCAACCGGCAACGATAAACTGTTGAAAGTTGATCCAAAGAGCTTCTTCCAAGGTGTTGATCGTGTTGCCACAATTGCGACCGAGAAAACCCGCGCAGTAAAAATGGGCCTGAGCACAGACAAAGTCACTTTGTCGGTCACTTCGCCTGACAATGGCACTGCTGCAGAAGAGCTTGCAGGCGAATATGGCTCGGATGAAATGGAGATTGGTTTCAACGCCAATTACCTCAAAGATATACTTGGCCAGATTGATAGCGATCTGGTTGAATTGCATCTGGCTGATGCGGGCGCCCCGACACTCATTCGCAAGGATGACAAATCGCCAGCGCTTTATGTTCTGATGCCGATGCGGGTTTAGGGCGCAAGTGTAATCCAAGCGACTGCAAATGGCTGATGTCCGCATAATCGGTACGGTCATTTCGACTTATACGCGCATTGTTCAAATCACGGCTGAAGAAGCGGGGCTTAGTCATGAGACTATAGCCACTGCTGCGCAGTCGCCGGACAATCGCCATCCATTCGGCAAAGTGCCCGTGGTGGAGGTTGATGGGCTTGAGCTTTATGAGAGCGTGGCAATCACGCAATATCTCGACAATGCGCATAATTCTGGCGCGCTTCAGCCGTCTGATCCAGCGCGCCGCGCGGTGATGGACAAATGGATCGCGATTGCCAACAATTACCTGTTTCCGCTTTTCGAACACGGTTTGGTCATGCCTTACATCATGCACCGCGTTGTTGGGCAGGAGCTGGATGAGGCACGCATCGCCAAAGCCTTGCCGCAAATCGCCCGCGCTTTGAGTTTTTGCGAGGCAGAGATCGCGAAAGATGGTGCTTGGGTTCGTGAACCTTTCACCTTGGCGGATGTATTTATGTATCCGGTGCTGCGCGGGCTTCAGATGACGCCGCAGGGGGCAAGCGGCATTTCGCAATGCCACAGTCTGACCGACTGGATGGAGCAAATGCGCGTGCGGCCATCAATCGCTGCAACACGGTGGGAAACCGAAGGCGGATAGGCTAGGTCTCCCTCTGAAACTGAAATTCGGGAGAGAATCATGTCCTTAAGCCAAGTCCACGTCGTTAAAGATCAATTGGACAATGCCGAACTGGTAACGATCGACAATGGCGCATTGGCTGATGGTGCTGCGCGGCTAAAGATCGAAAGCTTCTCTGTAACCGCCAATAACATCACCTATGCCGTGGTTGGCGACGGGTTTGGCTATTGGAATTTCTTCCCCGCTACTGAGGGTAAAGGCATCGTTCCTATGTGGGGCCATGCCAAGGTAATCGAAAGCAATTGCGCAGACATTGCAGTGGGCGAGCGTGTTTATGGTTACATCCCTATGGCCACGCATTTGGATGTGATTCCTGGCAAAGTGTCACCCGGCGGTTTTATGGATACAGCCGCGCATCGCCAACCGATGAGCCCGATCTATAATCAGTACTCGCGCCTCGCTGCTGATCCCGAACACGATCCGGCACGTGAGAATGAGCGGATGATCTTTGGGCCATTGTTTAAAACTGGCTTTATCATTGATTATTTCATGCGGTCGGAAAATTGGTTCGGTGCACACCAAGTTGTGATGACCAGCGCATCATCGAAAACGGCGATGGGTCTGGCCAGTGTCGCTAAACAGAACTCACCTGATGTGAAGCGCATCGGACTGACATCGCCTGGTAATGTGGCATTTGTGAAAGAAACGGGTCTGTATGACGAAGTGCTAGCCTATGACGACCTTTCAAATCTGGACGCAAGCAATAGCGTCAGTGTCGATTTCGCCGGCAATGCAAAACTTCTCGCTAGCATTCACCAGCATTTCGGCGATGCGCTCAAATACTCCTGCCTCGTTGGGGCAACACATATTGAAGAACGCGGTAGCGGGATGGGCGGGACTGCTAATCTACCTGGAGCGAAGCCAATCTTGCTCTTTGCTCCAGATCATTTTGTGGCCTTCTTTAAAGAGCACGGCCCAGCTGAGGGCGGCGCAATGATCGCGAAAACCTGGCACGGCTTCCTAAGCGATGTCGGCGCAAGCGTGTCGATCGAGGAGCACGCGGGCTTAGAGGCAGCGTGCAGCACTTATCTGACTATGATTGGCGGCAGCGTAGACCCGACAAAGGGGATTTTGATCAAGCCGTAAGCCGGTGAGCGCGGAGTTACTCTGCCGCCTCTGCCATTTCGACACGCTGAGGTCCGCGGATAAGGCCGCCGGGCGTTGCGCCAGTCCATTTGCCATCACGGAACGTCACAGCGCCGTTTTTGATGGTGCAGGCATAGCCGTCCGCCTTTTGCAGCAGGCGTTTGCCGCCTGCGGGTAAGTCAAATGCGAGCCACGGCTTGCCCAGTTTCAAGCTGTCCATATCGATGACATTAAGATCAGCGAGATAGCCGGGAGCAATGATCCCGCGATCTTCCATTCCGTAAAGCCGCGCTGTGTCGCTGCATTGCCGTTTCACCGCGTTTTCCAATGTTATTCGGTCGCCGCGTTTCCGATCGCGTACCCAATGCTCCAGCATAAATGTTGGGCTGGCCGCATCGCAAATCGTGCCGCAATGGGCGCCGCCATCGGACAAAGAGTTTACCGTATCACCGCTTTCCTGAAGCGGTTTAAGGAAATCCAGATTGCCGTCTGCATAGTTCAGTATTGGCAGGTAGATAAACCCGGTCCCATCATCCGCGCAAAGCATATCGTATGCGTATTCCTGCGGATCAACGCCCGTGCCGCGCGCACGCTCATTCACACTGGCGCTCGCCTCCGGCTCGTAATCGAAATCATCATCCATCTCATATTGCAGCGCCCACCCTTGCGTGATGACCGCGATAACCGGCAGCATATCTTGCGGAGCATCAGAATAGTCATTGGGTTCAGAAAGCAGCTGCGCTTTGAACGCCGGATCGAGCAATTTGGCTTTTTGCTCTTCCCAAGGCAGCTCCTTGATAGCGGTCCAACTTGGGCGGAAAGTGAATGGGTTTACCGTGCCTTGCCACGCCATGATGATGCCGTTTCCGCGCAAGGCGATTTGCGCGACAATGTTTGCACCATTGTCATTCTCTGCGCGCATTGTCGCGATCTGTTCATCCAACGGCAGTTCTTTTGCAATGGATTGAAGCGCTGCGAAGGTGACCGGCACGCCGGCCTCTCGGCTTAATTTACCCATCCATTCAAATTCATTCCAATCGCGGTTGAGGTCGCTTGCCATTTCAAAAACAGCATGACCCCCGCCATCCTGTGCGCGGCCCATCGCATGGCCGATTGCTACTAGTTCTTCGGGCGTGGCGGTGGTGCCGGGTACCAGCTCTCCATCGACAGACTTGTGCAGCACTGTGCGCGATGTTGAAAAGCCTAGAGCGCCTGCGCGCACGCCTTCTTCAACGATGGCACTCATTTCTGCGATGTCCTCAGCCGTGGGCACAGCGCCAGGCTGTTCTCGGTCGCCCAGCACATAGGCTCGCACAGCGCCATGCGGCACATGAGTGCCAACATCGACAGCGCGGGGCATTTTCTCCAGCGCATCGAGATATTCCGGGAAGGTTTCCCATTCCCAAGTGATCCCTTCTGCCAAAGCAGTGCCGGGGATATCCTCAACGCCTTCCATTAGGCTAATCAGCCATTCGTGCCGGTCAGGTTTCGCAGGGGCGAAGCCAACGCCGCAATTGCCCATCACAACGGTAGTCACGCCGTGCCAGCTAGATGGAGCCATTTCGGCATCCCAAGTCGCTTGACCATCATAATGGGTATGAATGTCAACAAAGCCGGGAGTTACAATCTTACCGCTCGCATCGATTTCCTCGGCTGCGTCGCCAGCGATATCGCCAACTGCTGCTATCAAGCCGTCCTTTACCGCCACATCGCCAGTAAATCGCGGTTCACCGGTGCCGTCGACAATAGTTCCGCCGCGAATGATAAGATCGAATGTGGCCATGTGCTCTCTCCAATTTTCTTTGCCATTCATTAGCACATGTTCGGGCGCGATGCTAAGTTAGCATTATGGCGAAGGAACTTAGCTGGTCACCAGATCCCAAAAGCGGGATCGAAATCGAATGGATCGATGCGAATGGGCTAACTTTTGAAGTGGCGACCGCTGGCCCTAAAGACGCCAAGAAATTCGCACTTTGCCTGCACGGTTTTCCCGAGTTGCATTACAGTTGGCGGCATCAAATCCCGATGCTGGCAGAAATGGGCTTCCGTGTGTGGGCGCCCAATATGCGCGGCTATGGAGGAACAACGCGGCCAAAGGGTATTGGCAATTACCGCGTTTCCACTTTGGCAGAAGATGTTGGCGCGCTGATTGATGTCAGCGGAGCCGAAGAAGTTACGCTGATCGCGCATGATTGGGGAGCGATTGTCGCTTGGTATTTCGCGATTGCCAAAGTGCGGCCGCTCACCCGTCTTGTGATTTGCAATGTGCCGCATCCACTGTGCGCCCAGCGCGAGATCAAACATTGGCATCAGCTTAAGAAGAGCTGGTACATCTTCTTTTTCCAACTGCCGTGGCTGCCGGAACTTTTGGTGGGCAGAAATGGAGGACGCGAGCTAGGCGCTTTGTTTGCGAAAACCAGTTGCAATCCGGAAAACTTCACAGCCGAAGTGCAAGAAATCTATGCCAAAGCGGCTCGTCAGCCGGGCGCTATGACGGCAATGTTTGACTATTATAGAGCGCTGCTTCGCCGCTCCGACAGTGATAATCTGGGAGGTGGCAAAGTCGATGTGCCAACGCTGGTTCTGTGGGGCGAGCAGGATGTGGCGATCGATATTCGCTGTCTTGATGGAACCGATGAATACGTCCGCGATTTGACCGTCCAACGCTTTCCCGATGCATCGCATTGGGTTCAGCAGGATGTTCCCGATGAAGTGAATGCCGAGCTAAAAGAGTGGCTGATGCGCTCTTAATGCGCGGCTTTGACCATGCTTTCCACGTCGATGAATTTTTCCCGCGGAGCACCTTCGCGGGCAGCTTCGACTTCAGCTTCTTCGATTTTCTTCCAATCTTGGAAAGTGACGACATCGAGCCCGCGTGAGGCGGCCAGGGCATCAAAACCTTCGCGGCCTGTTTTGCCTGCACGACCCAAGCTGCCGCTCTCCACATCCTCAACAATCCGCTCAACCACACTGTATCCATCGGGACGGTTGGTGCCGATTGTGCCTGATGGCCCTCTGCGCGCCCAACCAACGCAGTAAATGCCGGGTAGAATGCGCCCTTCATCATTGGCAAAGCGGCCCATCCGCTCGTCGAAAGGAACATCGGGAATGGGAGAAGACCGATATCCGATACACGCCACCACCAGATCGGCAGGAATATCGTAAAATTCGCCTGTGCCGATGGCGCGGCCGGTTTCAACCTTGGTACGTTCAACCCGTACGGCTGTGACTTTTTCTTCACCAACGATCTCGGTTGGCGAGGCAAACATATCAAAGTGTACTTCGATAGGTTTCTCGGCATGCATATCTTCAGGAATGGCTGCAAAAGCGCGCAAGTGGTTGACCGATTTACGCAGGCCCGGTTCCAGCAGAGCATCTTCCGTTTCATCAGGCAGATCATCCCGGTCAACGCGCGGGGATGCCCGGTCCAAGGCACCAAGCTCCCCCAGTTCTTTGGGCGTCATCATGATTTGATGGGGACCGCGCCTGCCAACGATAGTGATCGTTTCGGGATTGGCATCGCGCAGAGCATTCAGCGCATGAGCGACTATGTCGGCCCCTTGGAATTCGGCTTCAGTCTTAGAAAGGATCCGGGCGACATCCAGCGCGACATTACCCATGCCGATAACGACTGCGTTTTTACCGGAAAGATCAGGCGCGAGTTCGGCAAATTCAGGATGACCATTGTACCATCCGACAAAGGCTGCGCTGCCGAACACATTGGCCTTATCCTCGCCGGAAATGCCCAATTGCCGGTCATTGGGTGCACCCGTGGCAAGCACTACGGCGTCATAGAGATCTTGCAGTTCAGGGATGGTGATGTCTTTTCCGACGGTCACATTACCAACAAAGCGGACGTTTTCAGTTAGTGCGACTTTTTCATAGCGGCGCGATACGCCTTTGATTGATTGGTGATCGGGAGCGACGCCGAAACGGATTAGGCCGTAAGGGACAGGCAGCATGTCGAAGATATCAACGCGCACGTCCTCGCCAGTTTCGTCCTTGCCCCAGTGCTTTTGAGCAGCCTCTGCTGTGTAATATCCCGCCGGTCCTGAACCGATGATCGCAATATGCCGCATGTTCGCAAACTCCTCCCCGAAATATGCCTGATGGGGAGGCTAACGGCTTGCGATGAAAAGGCAATCTCTTGCGGTGCTCAATAGCAGTGCAGTTTTGATAGGCCGTGCTTAAGCGGCTTTGGGAATTTCGCCTGTTTCGGCTTCATCAAGAAACTCGCGGATTGCTGTCAGGCTTTCATCCTTATGCGTCAGCAGGAACAGATGCCCTCCGCCCTCAAGTATTTTCAGCTCAGCATTCGGCGCGAGCGACGTGATCATGCGGCCATTCACTAGGGGCACGATTTGATCATCGTCGCCCATCATCACCAGCATAGGCTTTTTCATGAAAGGAAGGGCAGGCGCGCTGGTCCATCCCATCATGGCTAGCAATTGATAGAAATATCCGCGCGGGGATGGCGGGGTTAGGCGCGATGTATGCCCTTTCTTACCGCCGCTTTCGGCGCCAGCGGCAGCACCGCCATAAAGCGTTTCAAAATGCTTCATCATATAGTCGGCATCGACATACCGGCGTGGGTTCGCCATTTTTGACAAAGCAGCCGGGTTCCCGGGTACCATAACCATGCCCATGCTGGTCGCGGCCAGCACAACGCGTCGTGTCCGGCCGGGATGCTGAATAGCGAAATGCTGCGCCATGGCACCGCCCCAGCTAATGCCCATGACATCAACTTGATCGATACCAAACCGGTCGAGCAACAAGGTCGCGCTATATGACATTGTGACAGCATTGTAAGGGATCAGCGGATCGGGTGAACCGCCTATGCCTGGCATATCGAACATGATGAAAGGCCGGTCATCCAGCGCCTCTGCCAAAGGAGCAACCGCTTCGATATTGGCGCCGATCCCATTGAAGAACAGGATGGGCAGATGTTCGGATGGTTCATTCATCCGCCAGCGGGCAACGCGCAATGTGCGTCCCGCCACGCTTTCCATAGTGACCTCTGCCCCAGTCATTGGGTCATTCGATGGATCAGATTTGGTATCGGTCAAGCGGAGTCCTTTATAGGGTTGAGGCCTTGATATGGGGAGGGAACACGACCATTTCTAGCCGCTCGCCCTTCATCCTCACCTTTCCTCGACTACGTAGAGACCAGGTGCCGGGTCCAGTGGCTTGTGCTTTTTGTCCCCCAACGCCTTTGGCGCTGTTTTCTCTTTACCAGAGCGCTTTTGTAGCCATTCCATCCAATATGGCCACCAGCTGCCCGGTGTTTCTTCTGTTCCTTGAAGCCATTCATCCGCGGTTTCCGGGAGCTTGCCCTTTTTCTTTTGCACGAAGTACTTGGCTTTTGGATTGCCGGGAGGGTTCAGGATCGCCTGCATATGACCAGACTGACTCAAAACGTAAGTTACATCTTTCGATCCGAACAATTGGGTCGACCGATATGTGGCTTTCCAAGGGGTAATGTGATCGGTCACGCCTCCAAGAACAAACAGGTCAGATTTGACTTTGGACAGATCAACCTTGTGATCAACCATTTCAACTTCACCTTTTTTGGTGAAGGCGAGAGTGTCCGACACTTCGAGGAAATCACCCATCAGGCTGGCGGAAAGATTGGTGGCATCCGCATTCCAGAAAAGCACGTCAAATGCTGGCGGATCAGCGCCCATCAGATAATTGTTGATCACATAGTTCCAGATCAGATCATTGGGCCGTAACCAGGCAAAGCTGCGCGCCAGATCATCGGCTTTGATTACGCCTTTCGCCGCTGCTCGCTTCTTGGCCAGCTTCATGCCATTTTCAGACACTAGGCTGCCGGCCTCAATATCGGTCGCTTTTGGATGGAGCACACAGACCATAATGGTTAGCGCACCAAGAATTGCGTCTTTATCAGCCGCCAGTTTGGACGCCACCATAGCGGCCGTCTGCCCGCCTGAGCAGCCAGCAGACACGTTAACCGTCTTCGAGCCAGTAATCGCGCTAACGGCATTCATCGCCTCGCGGCAGGAATTGACGTAATCGGTCATATTCCAAACGCCCTGTTCTTTCGATGGGTTGCGCCACGAAATCACAAAGGTTTGGATGCCATTGTCGACTTGATATTTCACGATCGACTTTTCTGGCGAGAGATCGTTGATATACATTTTGTTGATCTGAGGCGGAATGGTTAGCTGCGGCACCTCATGCACTTTTTCAGTAGAGGGCGCATAGTGAACCAATTCCATCATCTCTGTGCGCAGAACAACGGAACCTCTCGATGAGGCAATATTCTCGCCCAGTTTAAACGGGCGCTTATCAACTTGGCTGACCATGCCGCGATTATTGACCATGTCATTGTATGCGTTCTTTAGACCTGCGATCAAAGAAAGCCCGCCGGAATCGATCAGGCGTTTTTGCGCTGTTGGATTGCCCATCAGCGTATTGGTGGGGGCAAGGCCATCAATGATAATGTTAGAAATGAAGGTAGCACGATTGCGCTCCAACTCGTCTAGCTCAAGCTCTTCGAGCCAATTCGACATGCCTTTTTGAACGGCGAGGTAATATTGGGCGCCAGCTTTGAAAAATGGATTGTACTGCCATGCAGGGTCCATGAAACGTTTGTCTTTGGGGTTGGGTGCAAGCTCAGATTTGCCAGTCAAGATTTGGACCATATCGTCACCAAAGGTTTTGGCGTGCCGCGTGATGCGTTCTGGATCGCTGGCAGTTTCGCGCAAGAGCAAGGCAATCGCACCGACAAAATCTTCGCGGGCCAACCCTACTAACGGCCCTAAAGCGCTGGTTGATTGTGCGGCCTCGTTTTCGAGCTTGATGTTGTCTGCCATTTCATCCCCTTAACTTGCAGTGCGCTCATCAAAAATGAGGCAAAGTTGTAAAAGAAACATGACCACTCATTTGCCGCTTGGCAAGTTGACGCAAAGGTTAGGTAAAACACCTAGTTGGACGAACCTGCATTCCCGCCATTCGGAGTTTTGAGTTTGTCCTAGAGAGGGCGACGAGGTGCAAATTAGCTTTTCAGCAACCAATTAACACTAATAGCAAAGTGTAACCGAAGTCTTTGGCGGTGAACGGAGTATTAGGGCTAATTTTAGCTAAACACAGATGGCCAGTCTTTTTTCAAAAATGCGGCAATCCGGCAAGCCTGAGGTCGAAATCGATCCAGCTGATGCACCCGTGTGCCCAATTCAGGAATCCGACTTAAGGCGGCGTGTCGAACTGCTCGACAGTTTTGAACAGGCTGGCCTTGGCTGGTTTTGGGCAACGGACGCGGCGGGACGGGTGATCTACCTCTCCAAAACGGCGACAAAATCGTTGGAAATGACTTCCGATGATGTCATCGGCAAACCGTTCAGCGATCTTTTTACCGCAGAAGCTGATGACGATGACGAGAAGCCAGAAAGGCCGCTCGCATTCCTTTTAGGAGCGCGAAATTCGATCGTGCAATTGCCGGTTAAAGTCATCAATGGCAAAACAGAATATTGGTGGGAAATCGCGGGCAAGCCGCAGTATGACGCCGAAGGTGAGTTCACCGGATACCGCGGAAGCGCCAAGGATATTTCCGCCACCATTGAAACGCGCCGCGATGCTGAACGGCTGTCGCAATTCGATTCCTTAACCGGCCTTGCCAACCGTCACCGCATGACCAAGCGTTTGTCCAAAACGCTGGAGGCATACCGAAATTCAAAGCGCTCCTGCGCGCTTATGATGCTTGACCTTGATCGGTTTAAGCAGGTGAACGACACGCTCGGCCATCCTGCCGGCGATGAATTGCTTCGGCAGGTGGCGGCCCGACTAAAAACCATCGTTGATAAAAAGGGCGAAATTGGCCGTATCGGCGGGGATGAGTTTCAAATCCTTCTGCCGGACTATGATGATCGCGGCGTGCTGGGGGATTTGGCCCAGCGTTTGATTCAAATGATCTCGCAGCCTTATTCAATCAATGGTAGCCGCGCGATTATTGGTACCTCACTCGGGGTAGCAATTGCGCCTTATGATGGTCTTGATGCAGATGAGCTTGTCAAAGCTGCCGATATGGCGCTTTACGCTGCTAAAGGCGGCGGGCGGGGGCAGCACCGCTTCTATTCTAGCGATTTGAAAGACGGAGCAAAACAGCGCCGCCGGATCGAAGAAGATTTGCGCGATGCTGTCGCTGCTGAAGAGTTGGAAATGCACTATCAGCCACTGGTTGATGCCAAAACCCACAAGGTTGCTTGTCTCGAAGCCTTGATGCGTTGGAACCATGAAGAGCGCGGCTGGGTTTCGCCCGGCGCGTTTATTCCTGTCGCTGAAGATCTTGGCATTATTGTCGAGATGGGAGAATGGGCGCTCAACCAAGTGTGCCGCGATGTGTGCAATTGGCCGGGCGAAGTTAAGGCGGCTGTAAACGTATCTGCAGTTCAATTCGCCCGCGATGATTTCCCAGAGGTGGTCGCAAAAGCTTTGCATAATTCTGGCGTCGAACCTGGCCGGATCGAATTAGAGATAACCGAAAGCGTTTTCGTTGGTGATTTGGAACGCACCATTCGGATATTTAAAGAGCTAAAAGATTTGGGCGTCCGGCTGTCACTTGATGACTTTGGCACGGGTTACAGCTCGCTTAGTTATTTGCGCGATGCGCCTTTTGACAAAATCAAAATTGACCAAAGCTTCGTACGTGGCTCAACCGAGGCTGGTAACAATAACTCGCAATTGGTTGGCGCGATTGTCAGCCTTGCCGGTGCTCTTAAAATGGTCACCGTTGCCGAGGGTGTCGAGACTAAGGACGAGCTCAAGCTGGTTAAGAAATTGGGTGCCACATATATCCAAGGTCGGATATTCTCTTGGGCGATTACCAATGAAGAATTGCACGAAAAGTTTGAAACCGGTGATCTGACCTATGAGCCGAAAGGGCCGGAGAAATACCGCGCTGAACGCCGCACTGAATTCCGCCGCGTTGGTCTGATCCATGAAGACCATCGCTACACAGTCATGCTGCGCAATTTGTCCAAATCTGGAGCAAAGATCGAAGGCTTGCTGGATGTACCGATTGGCACTGACTTGGTGCTAGATTTGGGCGAGGGGCAGCTTGTTGTGGCTTGTGTGCGCCGTTCCGAAGGGTTCAGCCAAGGCATTGAATTTGAAACCGGTCTTATCAGCGACGGAGCTGATGGGCTTTGCACGCGTCACCGCGTGTCGCCATACCAAATTGAAGCTGCTGGCAGACCATTGGCAGCGCTGACCAATGATGCCTATTCACAGTTGATGGGTAACCAAGGGCAAACGACCAAAATGTTTGCCGAGGTGGACCTTAACCACCCTAAAATGCGTGGGTAGGAACTGTTCGGCTAGCCTCGGATTCCCGCTGGCTTTTGAGAAAACGCCCTTTCACCTGCCTTGTTCGCAAAAATTAGGGTAAAAATAACCATCCGCATTTACACCTAAGTATCTCCGCTGCCTTCGACGAACGAAGCGCGCGGTCCAACTGGGAGTTTGCGGTGCCTTTTAAAGGGTTCATGTCGAAAAAAGGTAGCGGCCCTAAGCTCGCTGGCCGTTCGGCTGCAGAGTATACTTCGCATGGCATTGGTGACGCTGAAAAGCTGTCGCTACTGGCCGACCTTGAACAGTCTGGATTGGGCTGGTTTTGGGCCACCGATATGGATGGCAATTTGTCTTATCTCAGTGACGCATTCTGCGAGCGGATAGGGTGTGATTTTGATCAAGTTGCAGGCAAACCTCTGTCAGAATTATTTGCCATTAGAAGCGATGGCGACCGGACCCAGTCGCTCGCACTGAAATTGGGCATGCGCAAATCCTTTGCTTCTCTTGCTGCATCGCCGATTGCTGGAAACGCTGAAGTCGTCGTTAGCCTTTCCGGCCGGCCCAGCAACGCCGCCTCAGGCGATTTTGCGGGCTATCGCGGGACTGCAAACGACATCACAAACCAGTTTCAACGTGAGGAAGAAACTGAACGGCTGGCGAAATTCGATTCGCTCACCGGACTGGCCAATCGCCATCAGATGGCGCGTAGTATCGATGCAACGCTAACCGCATTTCGCGCCGCCAAGCGCAATTGCGCGATCATGATGCTTGATCTCGATAAGTTTAAGCAGGTCAATGATACGCTCGGTCACGCCGCTGGCGATGAATTGCTGAAAGAGGCTGCAAACCGGTTAAAGCGAGCAGCGGGAAGTGATGCTGAGGTTGCCCGTCTGGGCGGCGATGAATTTCAAATTATGCTGCCTGATATGGATGATCGCGGCGAATTAGGCGAAATCGCTAAGCGTATTATCACGATGCTGTCGCAGCCTTATTCGCTTGAAGATGGGCGCTGTGTCATCGGGGCTTCCGTAGGCATTGCAATTGCACCCCATGACGGGGTTTCGCGCGATGAAATCAACAAATCTGCCGATATGGCACTTTACGCGGCAAAGAATGGTGGCCGAGGCCAATTCCGGTTTTATTCTGGCGATCTGGCGAATGAAGCTTTGTTTCGTCGCCGGCTGGAAGAAGATTTGGCCGATGCTGTACGTAGTGAACAATTGTTCCTGCGTTATCAGCCGATTGTCTCGCTCTCAAATCATTTGGTTGAAACGCTTGAGGCGCAGATTTGCTGGCAGCACCCCAAACGCGGCGTAATCGACCACGATGAGTTTCATGAGATCGTTGAAAATAGCGCCATGGCTTTGGAAGTTGGAGAATGGGCCATCGGCAGAGCGTGTGAAGACGCGCGGGATTGGCCCGAGAGCTTAAGAGTAGCGGTCAATGTCCCGACAAAGCAGTTTTCGGGCGAGGGGTTTTCTCAAAAGGTTGAAGCCGCATTGGATGCCGCTGGTTTGAATCACAAGCGGCTTGAGCTGGAAGTTAACGAAGCAGTTTTCGAAGGCGAAACGAATGCCACCGACAAAACTCTGGGTGAACTTTTTAAACTTGGTGTAAAGCTTACGCTTGATGAGTTTGGAACCGGTCACTCATCGCTTGGCTATCTGCGGCGCGCGCCCTTTGATGCAATCAAAATCACGCCGGAATTTTATCAGACGGATGGCGAAGGCAGCGACCAAGATATGCCTTTGATCGCGGCGGTTGTCACCCTTTCTAAAGCGCTTGGCATGGAGATCGTCGCGGCAGGCGTGGAAACCATGGAGCTGCATGACGCTCTGCACAAAAGCGGTGTTTCCAATGTCCAAGGTCCGATATTTGCTGAAAGCGTTCCGGTTGAACAAATTGAAGCAGAGATCGCAAAAGGCGGCTGGATGATTGAGCCGGTCGCATCACGCACGGCGCGGGCGCGCCGCAGGACGGTCTACCGCAAGATACAGATCATTCATGATGATCACTCCTACGATGTGACATTGCGCAATTTGTCGAAAACTGGCGCTTTGATCGAAGGGATCGAAGACGTTCCCGTTCAAACGCAATTTGTTGTCGATTTGGGCGGAGGACAGCTGGCCGTTGCTACCGTATCGCGCAGCAATGGCGATATCCAAGGTTTGGAATTTGAAGACAATTTGGTCGATGACGGAGCAGGGGGGCTGTGTACTCGTAACCGCGTTTCACCCTATGCTCTGGCAGCGGCTGGTGCTCCGCTGGAGGCTCTGTCTGATGGCGATTACAAGGGAATGAAAGGCGGGATGCTCGATCCCAGCCAGTCCGTGCCAAAATTTGCGTATTCTGGTAATTCGTTGACCTAAATTTGCGCATTTGTGCAAGAGTTGCGGCGATTTTCACACAGATTGCACGTTATAGGTGCTGACAGAGAGCGCCGCGCCCGCTAGTCCGCGCCGGTAATGACCGATCTTTCCAAAATTCGCAATTTCTCGATTATCGCCCATATTGATCACGGCAAGTCCACTTTGGCTGACCGGCTGATCCAGCACACTGGCGGGTTGACCGAGCGCGAAATGAGCGAGCAAGTGCTCGACAATATGGATATTGAGCGTGAGCGGGGCATCACAATCAAAGCGCAAACCGTGCGGCTGGATTACAAGGCGAAGGATGGCGAAACCTATCAGCTCAATCTAATGGACACGCCGGGTCACGTTGATTTTGCTTATGAAGTTTCGCGCAGTCTGGCCGCATGCGAAGGAGCGTTGTTGGTTGTCGACGCCGCTCAAGGAGTTGAAGCGCAGACGCTCGCCAATGTTTATCAGTCGATCGAGCATGATCACGAAATTATCTCTGTCATCAATAAAGTTGATTTACCTGCTGCAGAACCGGAGCGCGTTCAGGCGGAGATTGAAGAAGTAATCGGTTTGGATGCCAGTAATGCTGTCATGACGTCAGCGAAAACCGGCATTGGTATCGAAGATGTTTTGGAAGCCGTCGTTGCTCAGATCCCTGCGCCAATTGGGGAACGCGACAAGCCGTTAAAGGCGTCTCTGGTCGATAGCTGGTATGATCAATATCTTGGCGTGGTTATTCTTGTCCGCGTGATCGAAGGCGTGCTGACGAAAGGGCTTAACATTCGCTTTATGCAGGGCGATACCCAGCATTTGGTCGACCGCGTGGGCTGTATGCGGCCAAAAATTGAGCAATTAGAAGAGCTTGGTCCTGGTGAAATTGGTTTTATCACCGCTCAGATCAAAGAAGTTGAGCAAGCCCGCGTGGGTGATACGATCACTTTGGCAAAGGGCGGAGCGACTGAGGCACTTGCTGGCTATAAAGAGGTCCAACCCGTTGTGTTTTGCGGGCTTTTTCCTGTTGATGCAGCGGATTTTGAAAAGCTGCGGGAAAGCATCGCAAAGCTGCGTTTGAACGATGCGAGCTTCAGTTTTGAAATGGAATCCAGCGCTGCTTTGGGCTTTGGTTTTAGAGCTGGTTTTCTGGGTCTTCTTCATCTTGAAATTATCCAAGAACGCCTGTCTCGTGAATATGATCTAGACCTAATTACTACCGCTCCTTCAGTAGTTTACCGCTTACAGCTCAGTAAATCTCGGACTGAAGAGGCCAAGGAAATCATGCTGCACAATCCAGCCGATTGGCCAGATATCAATCGCATTCAAATGATCGAAGAACCTTGGATCAAAGCGGTGATTTACACGCCTGATGAATATCTCGGCGCGATCCTGAAACTTTGCCAAGATCGCCGCGGCGTGCAAACCGACCTCACTTATGTGGGCGGCCGCGCGCAAGTGACCTACGAATTGCCGCTTAATGAAGTGGTTTTCGACTTTTACGACCGGCTAAAATCCATCAGTCGGGGCTATGCCAGCTTTGATTACGAACAGATTGGCCTTCGCGAAGGCGATCTGGTCAAAATGAACATACTGGTGAACAACGAAGCCGTAGATGCCCTTAGTTTGATAGTGCATTCGGGCGTTGCTGAAGAACGTGGACGCGGAATGTGTGAGAGATTGAAAGATTTAATCCCGCGCCATTTGTTTAAAATTCCGGTCCAAGCGGCGATTGGAGGAAAGATCATCGCCCGGGAAACCATCGCTGCCATGCGCAAAGATGTGACCGCCAAATGTTACGGCGGCGACATAAGCCGCAAGAAGAAGTTATTGGAAAAGCAGAAGAAAGGTAAGGCTAAGATGCGCGAATATGGCAATGTCTCCATTCCGCAAGAAGCCTTTATCGCAGCGCTTAGGATGGGCGAGGAATAGGCTGCCGCGTTAACCATTCCAAAGTAGCGCTTCCGCCGAGGGAAATTGCCGCTTTGGTTTATAGTCAAGGTTAGTATTTTCTAAACGTGCTCTCCGTATAGCTACGGGGATGAAAATACGACCTATCTCCAAGAGAACTCGTTTTGCTGCGTCCACTGGATTGAGTGCCAGTTTAGCTGCGTTGTTAACCAGTCCGGCTGTCGCTCAAGATAGCGATTGGAAATTAGAACCAGACGCCCGCGTCGAATTTGGCATCGTGAGCGCTGAAAGCGAAACGGCCGACGAACAAATCACCGTCGATGGCGATGCTTTGATCGCTCGCGGTCAGGTTGGGCTGGATTTCGAAGACGACAATTCACGCTTTCGCTTAGAAGCTGACCGGATCGAGGTTTTCCGCCTTGGAGAAGGGCGCAGTGACAGCAATCGTGACCGGATTACCGCTCAATTCGATCAAGAGCTTAACGAGGCATGGGAAATCCAGCTGCGCGGCCGTTACTACGATGATCTTGCCACCGCAGAATCCTCTGATGTTGATGAATTGCAAGCCTCTGTAAGAGCTACTTATGAGCCTGAACGCGCGCACCGTTTTCGCTTGCGTGCGACGTGGCGTGATCGCGAATATGACAACATCGTGGCAGGCGGCACTGGTGTGCAGACTTCCGGCAATGGTCCGCGCCTCGACGCGCAATATCGCCACCGTATCGGCCGCTATCACTATGTAACTTTGGATGCGCGCGCAGAGGAAATTAGCTCGGCGGACCCGCGGCGCGGTTATGCACGCCAATCGGCAAAGGTAGCCTACACGCGTCCGCTCAACTCTGACCTGCGCATTAGGCCTGCATTGGAATTCCTCAACACTCGTTTTGATGATCGCCTTGGTGATTTGGGTGATCGCCGGAAAGATCAATTGGTTGTGCCCGAAGTGGAACTGCTGTGGTGGCCCAAAAAGTGGCGCATCGAAGCAGAAGCCAAATACATTAGCTCAAACAGCAACTTAGCATCGCGGGATCGCGAAGGCTTCCGTCTGTCAATTTCGGTCGGGTATGTTTTCTGAGTTAATCTCCAATTTTAAACGAATAAAAGCGCGCGCGACCCCTCAGATCAAGCGCCCCTTTTATATCGGGCTTGCTGTGGGACTCGGTCTCGCAGGCTTGGTGCTGCTCGGCATCTATAACACTGACACATTTTGGGCGATGCCTTCATCATTTGATGGCGCCGCTATCTCCGATGCAACCTGGGGCCTAAAGCCTTCAAATCTAATGATGGTTCTGCCGCTAGGCGCGTTCCTAGTGGTGCTGGCCAGAAGCTTTATCGGCTTGCAGGCATTCGGCTTGTTTACGCCTATGCTGATTGCGCTCGCATTCCTTCAAATCGGTCCGGTCATGGGCCCAATCGTACTGGGAGCATCGGTGCTTTCAGGCATGATCGTTGCGCCAGCCTTGCTGAAATTGCGCATGACACGTGTTGGATTTCTGGGCACGCTAATATCGCTAGTCGTCTTTACACTGGTGGCATTGCAGCAAGCGCTGGATGCCAATTTGCAAGTTGATGCGTTCCCTGTGGTTGTTTGCGCTTTGGTGGTTGAGCGCTGGTGGCGGCAATGGGAAAAAGATGGGGCTTTCGCCGCTGCAAAACTCGCATTCAACACATTCATGATCGCGATTGTTATTCAGTTTGTGATGGTGTCGCACATTGCGCTTATGCTGATTGAGGCATCGCCACTGCTTATGCCCGCAGTAACCGGGATCGCCATTGCTATTCTTGGCCGTTATCGCGGGTTGCGGATCACCGAGATCGGGCGTTTCGCACCCATCTGGCTTGAACGACGACGGATAGCTCGTGAAGGCAATGATGGCCTTGAAGAAGAGGAAGTCGTCGAAGAAGAAGTCTTCATAGACCGCAACACGACGGAAGAAGAATTCCTTGCAGCTTGGGAGCGTGGTCCTCCGCTAGAAGGGATGTGGGTCATCAACTCGGTTGAAGACCTTATGCCTTCTGCGCGAAGGCAGGTTCCACAAAAACCGCAGCAACCTGATAGCGAGGCCCAGTTTGAGCCTCGCATTGGTGCATCTAAGCGTCCTCTAAAACACAACGCATGGGTCGTGGGCAGTGCGGAGGACGTTTGACGTGTTTATAAACCCCAAAGAGAAGCTCGCTGAACTGTTTGCGAAACGCAACCAATCAGCCGCACAAAGCCTCGCGCCTCTCCCGATCAATCCGATTGACGAAATCCTCGGGATCAATTTGCGCAACGCTCTGATCGCAAAATATAATCCGCGTCTAGCGATTGAAAAAGCGCGCGATAAAGTCGCAGCCAAAGTGGCATTGGAGGCAGCAGGCGTCTCCTGCACTGCGACGGTTGCCGTGATAGATAATTACCAGTCGCTAATGGCGTTTAAGCCGCTGAAAGTTATGCCCGATTCATGGGCGATCAAACCCGCACGCGGATCGCAGGGCGATGGAATTTTGCTCGCTGTGCGCCGCGAAGGGAACACTTGGTACAAAGGGTCCGGCACACCCTTGTCAGAGGCAGATGTGCTCAATCACATTCGTAAATGCGTGGATGGGCATTTTTCTGGTGAAGGGGCAAGCGAAGATGCCGCATTGATCGAACCATTGATCCGCGCTGATCCAGGACTGGCGAAATTGGTGCCTGAGGGTCTGCCAGATTTGCGAGTCATTTGCCTAGGCAGTGAGCCTTTGATGGGAATGGTTCGCCTGCCCACAAACAGTTCTGACGGCAAAGCGAACCTTCACCAAGGGGCGATCGGGGCAGGGGTCTCGCTTGAAACTGGGCGGATTACGCGCGCTTTGATTGGTAAAGAAGTGATCAATGACCACCCGGATACAGGCTCGCGGTTGGTCGGATTTGAGATACCCGGCTGGGATAAGGTTCTAGAAATGGCCAGCAAATGCGGACCTGCTGTGGGCTTGGGCTATAGCGGTGCAGATATTGTGCTCGACGAAAATGAAGGACCGCTCGTGCTTGAGGTGAATGCTCACCCTGGAATTGAGATCCAGAACATCAATCAGCTCGGTCTAAAAGCGCAAATGATGCAGGTTGGTGAGAATTTTAAGTAGGCTGCATCAGCCTATCCCGTGCAAAAACAGCTGAACCCTTGCGAACTTCACTTGGCGTTCAGCGAAGCTGCGATTATAGAGGCGCCATGGTGAAAAACGCGCATAATCCTCGCTCTTCTGTTTCCAAAGCTGCTCTTGCTGGCGGCATGGCGGCTTTAACAATGCTTCTTTCAGCATGTGGAGGCGGCCCTTCAGGAAATGAAGATGTCGCTTATGTCGCCCGCGATGTTGAGTCTCTTTACAACGAGGCAAAGCGCCGGCTTGACCGCGGGAATACTGTTCTGGCAGCTGCTCTGTTTGATGAAGTTGAGCGTCAGCATCCCTATTCGCCATGGGCCCGGCGCGCACAATTGATGAGCGCATTTAGCTATTACGTTGCGCGCGATTACAACAAATCAATCCAAAGCTCGCAGCGCTTCCTCTCGATCCACCCGGGCAACAAAGACGCGCCCTATGCCTATTATCTGATTGCGCTTTCTTACTACGAACAGATCAGCGATGTGCACCGCGACCAGAAAATCACCGAGCAAGCGCGCACCGCTTTGCGCGAGGTGAACCGCCGTTTTCCATCGTCTGAGTACGCTGCTGATGCGCGATTGAAGCTTGACCTTGTGTCCGACCATTTGGCTGGCAAGGAAATGGAAATTGGCCGCTATTATCAACGCTCTGGCCGTTGGCTCGCCGCGCAATTGCGTTTCCAAAATGTGGTCGATGATTTTGATACGACCAGCCATGCGCCAGAGGCTTTGTACCGCCTTACCGAAAGCAGTCTAGCGCTTGGCGTACGGCCAGAAGCGGTGAAATATGCTGCCGTATTAGGCGCAAACTATCCCGGCAGCGAATGGTATGAAAAAGCGTATAAGCTGGTTGAAAAACACGCTGCTGGTGTAAGCGCGAGTTAGGCAGACAAAACTTCCCGTCATTACCGGTTGAAAGCGTGCCGCGCGCGCGTGACTGAGCCTGCGCCATCGTCTAAGCTGGGCTGCAATGTTAACCCGTCTTTCCATCCGCAACATCGTTTTGATCGAGGCGCTTGACCTCGACTTTGCGCATGGGCTTGGCGTTTTAACGGGTGAAACCGGCGCGGGTAAATCTATCCTTCTCGACGCGCTTGGGCTGGTGCTGGGCGACCGCGCGGAAACATCGCTTGTGCGCAGCGGAACGGATAAAGCCAGCGTCACCGCTAGTTTCGATTTTGCCGCTTTGCCGCCTGTGATCGCCGCTGTGCTGGACGAAGCCGATCTGGAGATTGAGCCGGGCGAACCGCTGATGATCCGCCGCCAAGTTAAGGCCGACGGCGGCTCTAAAGCGTTTGTGAATGATCAGCCGGTCGGCGTCGCTCTGCTGCGCGATTTGGCCCGCAATCTGGTGGAGCTTCACGGCCAGCATGATGATCGCGGCCTGGTCAATCCGGCGGGCCACCGGCTCCTCGTGGATCAATATGCAGGCGCAAAGACTGCTGGCGTGGCGGCGGCGTGGACAGCTTGGCGCGATGCGCGCGATAAGCTTGCCGCAGCAAAAGCCTCCATCGTGCAAGCCAAAGAAGATGAAGAGCTGCTGATCGCGCATTTGGCGGAACTTGCCGAATTGCAGCCCGTGGCCGGCGAGGAGGCGGAGCTGGCGGGCCTGCGATCCGACATGCAAAAGGGTGAACGATTGCAGGGCGAATTGGAAGCTTTGCGCAAGGTGTGGGACGGCTCCAATTCTCCGCTCGCATCGCTCCGCGCTGCTGCGCGTAAAATGGAGCGTATTGCAGAGGAGCATCCGCTGCTGGCCGAGGCGCTGGAATATATCGACCGCGCCGTGGTTGAGGCGGGCGAGGCTGAGGATAAGCTGACCGAGGCAGGCTATCAATTGCTGCATGATCCGGGCGCTTTGGATGATGCAGAAACGCGGCTGTTCGACCTTAGGGCCGCGGCGCGCAAGCACCGCTGCGATGTCGATGCTTTGCCCGATTTAATGCTGGCTATGCGCGTGCAATTGGACGCGATTGAAAGCGGCGAGGCGGGCGTGGGCGCTCTGACTAAAGCGGCAGAGGCAGCGGGCGAGACATACCGGACCACGGCAAAGTCGCTGCATAATGCGCGCACCAAAGCGGCGGCGAAATTGGACAAAGCTGTGGCGGCAGAGCTTGCCCCGCTAAAGCTGGATGCGGCCAAGTTTCAAACGCAAGTGGAATTGTTGGCGGAGGACCGGTGGAATGCCAATGGCATGGATGCGATCGAGTTTCTCATTTCCACCAATCCCGGCGCGCCCTTTGCGCCCTTGGGCAAGATTGCGTCCGGCGGCGAATTGTCGCGTTTTATCCTCGCGCTGAAAGTGGCATTGGCAGAGCAGGGCGGCGCGGCCACGGTGATCTTTGATGAGATTGATCGCGGTGTTGGCGGCGCGGTGGCCAGCGCGATTGGCGAAAGGCTGGCGCGGCTGGCGAGCGGTGATGGACAGCTGCTTGCAGTGACCCACAGTCCCCAAGTGGCCGCACGCGGAGAGCGCCATTATCTGATCGCGAAATCCTCTGCTGGCACGGTCACGAAGACCAGCGTCGGGCAATTGAGCGATGAACAGCGCCAAGAAGAAATCGCGCGCATGCTGTCAGGCGCAGAGGTAACGCCAGAGGCCCGCGCGCAGGCGGATCGTTTGCTGGAGGGGGTTTAGGTGGCTGAAAAAGGTGATCGACAGTCGTTTGTAGAAAGTCGTGAGCGTCAAATTCGAGTCGGCGATTTCAACCCAAATGAGTCGATATTTAAATACGTCTCACTCGGAGGCAATCGTTCTTGGAACTATTTCGAGCGTACATTTAATGATTTTGAACTGATCGGGTCCTCGATTAATTCCCTAAATGATCCTTATGAGGGCAAGCCACGTTTTTTGGACGATCTGAATCGCGAGAGCCTTAGACAGTGTTGTGACTTTTTTGATAAGAGCGGGGGAGCTCGAACTACATCTGATTTCAAATCCAAGTCGTTTGTAGTCGATTCTAAAGAACTCATTGATGCAAAGCTAGAAGCAACACACCGGGATGCGCGGATATTGTCGTTTTGTCGTAGATCCGATTCTCACTTACTATGGTCGCATTATGCGAATTCACATAAAGGTGTTTGCATTCACTTCTCTGTGGGAGCCTTTGAGCAGGAGCACCTTTCGATTGGTTCGGTCACTTACACAAGATATCGGCCTGTGGTTCCGAAAAGCTTGTTAGGCAAAATAGCAATTCCTCCTGAGAAGAGCCATCATCCTCACGACAGATTGGCTTTAAGGAAAGAGCTCTATCGCCCTATGTTTTTTACGAAACCATTGGATTGGGAGTACGAAGAAGAGTTTCGAGTTATTTACCAAACGTCCAAAATGACGAACGTCCCATTTAATCCTGAGAAGGTCTACGAAGTGATTTTGGGAGCAAAATGTCCTGAAGAGGACGAGAATAGGATTAAAGAGATACTAAATAACTCAAGCTCGAAAGTTATTTTGCGTCGTGCTGTAATTGATGAAGACACCTTCGCAGTTAGTATCTCATGAGTGAAGCAGATGCAGCCAATGAACTCATGCGCCTTGCGCGGCAAATCGCGAAGCATGATAAGCTGTACCATGCGCAGGATAATCCTGAGATTACCGATCAGGAATATGATGCTTTGGTGCGGCGCAATGCTGAATTGGAAGCCGCGTTTCCCGATCTGATCCGTCCTGATAGTCCGTCACAAAAAGTGGGTCACGAGGTCGCGGCATCGCCGCTGTCAAAGGTGACGCATGAGCAGCGCATGATGAGCCTCGACAATGCGTTTAACCGCGAGGAAGTCACCGAATGGACAGCGCGGATCCGGCGGTTTTTGTCCTTGGCAGAGGATGCTCCCGTTGCGATTACGGCTGAGGATAAGATTGACGGTTTGTCGTGCTCGCTGCGCTATGAGAATGGCAAGTTGGTGCGCGCTGCGACGCGCGGCGATGGGCAAGTGGGCGAGGATGTCACTGCCAATGCGCGGCATATTGCCGATATTCCGCAAGAGCTTCCGGACGGTGTTCCAGACGTGTTCGAAGTGCGCGGAGAGGTCTATATGGCGCGGGCCGATTTTGCCGCGCTGAACGCTGCGCAAGAGGCGGCAGGCGGCAAATTATTCGCCAATCCGCGCAATGCGGCGGCAGGGTCGTTCCGGCAAAAAGATGCAAGCGTTACGGCAAAGCGCCCGCTTAAATTCTGGGCCTATGGTTGGGGCGCGGCCAGCGAAGTGCCATGCGACACGCAAAGCGAAATGATGCGCAGGATTGAGGGCTGGGGCTTTCCGCTTTCGCCATTCCTGATGCTGGCGCGGGACGTCGATGCGATGATCGCGCATTACGATACAATTGGGCGGGAGCGGCCTACACTCGATTACGATATTGACGGTGTGGTCTATAAAGTTGACCGGCTGGATTATCAGCAGCGGCTTGGCTTTGTGGCAAAGGCGCCGCGCTGGGCATTGGCGCATAAATTCCCTGCAGAACGCGCGCAAACCACTTTGGAGGCCATCGATATTCAGGTGGGCCGCACTGGCAAATTGACGCCTGTTGGCAGGCTTGCTCCTGTACTGGTTGGCGGAGTGACGGTGACCAATGTCACGCTGCACAACCGCGATGAAATTGCGCGGCTTGGCGTACGGCCCGGTGACCGAGTGGTGATTCAGCGAGCAGGGGATGTGATCCCGCAAGTGGTCGAGAATTTGAACGCGTCAGACGGCGGGCGCGAACCCTTTGCCTTTCCGGCCGCTTGCCCTGAATGCGGCAGCGAGGCGGTGGCAGAGGAAGGCGAAGTCGATGTGCGCTGCACCGGCGGGCTGATTTGTCCAGCGCAGCGGATCGAACGGCTCAAACATTTCGTCAGCCGCAAGGCGCTCGACATTGATGGGCTGGGTGAAAAGACGCTCCAGCAGTTTTACGACAAAGGCTGGCTGGAAAGTCCGGCGGATATTTTCCGGCTGAAGGTGCGGCGAGATGATATTCTTGCCCTTGAAGGGTGGCAGGATAAGTCTGTCGATAAGCTGTTGGCTTCTGTGGAAGAAAAGCGTGAGCCCGATGCGGCCAAGCTGCTTTTCGGTCTGGGTATTCGGCATGTCGGCGAGGTAACAGCACGTGATTTGCTCAAGCATTTTCATGAGCTTCCCGCGCTGCGCGTGCTGGCCGAGGCAGGCGATGAAGATGCGGTGGGAGAGATCACCGCGATTGACGGTGTCGGCGAAACGGTTGCGCGCGCCTTGGGCGATTTCTTCCATGAACCGCATAATGTCGCGGCATGGGAGGATTTGCTCAGCGAAGTCACTCCGCCGCGCTATGAAGTGGAAACGCTCGACAGTCCGGTTGCGGGCAAAATCGTGGTGTTTACGGGCAAGTTGGAAACGATGAGCCGTGATGAAGCGAAGGCGCAGGCGGAACGCTTGGGCGCTAAAGCATCGGGATCAGTCAGCGCGAAAACCGATTTGCTGGTCGCAGGACCGGGCGCTGGCTCGAAGCTGAAGAAAGCCGAGGCGCTAGGCATTGAAACCATGGATGAGGCTGGCTGGGCTAAAATTGTTGCGGAGGCTGGTTAGGTGGATTTGCTGCACGAACTTCACCCCCAAGCTTTGCGCATCGCAACGTTATTACGGGCCCGCGATCAGAAAATCGCGATTGCCGATGGCGCAACCGGCGGCTTGCTTGCCGCGACTATGCTGACCGTGCCCGACGCGCTGGATTTCTTTGTAGGCGGGGGCGTTGTCTATTCATTGCGCGCCCGTGACGTTTTGTTCGATCAGCCGCGTGATGCTTACAAAGGCATGCGCGGGGCGAGCGAAGATTATGCTCTGCTCCAAGCACGCAGCATCCGCGACAATTTCCATGCCGATTGGGGCCTCGCCGAAAGCGGCAGCGTGGGCGCAAGCAAACATCCCAGCGGTACGCCATCGGGCACAAGCTGCGCGGCGCTGGCTATGCCAAACGGCGATCAAACGCGCATATTGGAGACGGGCAGCGAAGACCGTATCGCCAATATGGGCGCGTTCACGCGTAACGCTCTGAACCTGCTGGAAGATGTCCTGCAAAAGGACAGCTGCGCGAAATAGCCGTGCGCGGTTTTGCAGGCTTGCGCGAAACCACTAAGAACGCAGGCGTATGACCAGTAAAGCACCCCAGTCCGATCGCGCCGTATTAAAAAAGATCGCTTTCATTGCGGCCTGCGTTGTTATCGCGGCTCTGCTGGCACTGCTTGTGAGCGTTTACGTCCAGCGCTTGTCTGGCGAAGCTATTGATGGCGGGGCCGATGCAGAAAACATCAATACTGATCAGACTAACGCCGCGCCCGATAACCGAACTCCGCAAGTGCAATTGCTTGAGGCTTCGTTGGACCGGATCGGCAGTTCGCTTGGATCGCATTTGGGCATTGCCGTGATCGATCTGCAATCCGGTGAGGCCATCCATTACAATGGCGAAACGCTTATGCCACAGCAAAGCGTTAGCAAATTGTGGGTCGCGCTGGCAGCACTCGATCAAGCGGATTCCGGGTCGTTCGATCTATCGGAAAGCGCAACTGTAAGGCGCGGTGATCTAACACTTTTCCACCAACCCATTCGCAAAATTGTGAAGGCGCAGGGGTCTTTTACAACCACCTATTCCGATTTCATGCGGCGCGCGATGGTGGGCAGCGACAACACCGCCAATGACATGTTGCTGAAACGGATTGGCGGACCAGAAGCAGTGCGGCGTATTCTGGAGGCAAAGGGATTGGGCGCGATCCGCTTTGGCCCGGGCGAGCGCATCATGCAGTCGCAACTTGCTGGTCTCGAATGGGATCAGCGTTTCTCTTTTGGGAAGACGTTTTTTGAAATGCGTAAGACCGTGCCGCATGACAAGCGCAGGCGCATTTTTGATGACTATGTCGACGATCCTGTGGACGGTGCAAGTGCGCTGGCAATTGCACAAGCGCTCGGCAGACTTGCGGCGGGCGAGCTTTTGTCGTCTTCTTCAACGGACACTTTACTGGGATTGTTAAGAGACGCGAAAAGCGGACCTAACCGGCTTAAAGGCGGCCTGCCAGAAGGGTGGCAGATTGCGCATAAAACCGGCACTGGCCAAGTGCTCGATATTGTGCCGCCCGGCGTGATTGGCGAGCAGACAGGCTATAATGATGTGGGCATTCTGACTGCACCAGACGGAGCGAAATACAGCGTCGCCGTGCTTATCGGAAACACTAAGCATCCCGTGCCAGAACGCATGGATATGATGCATGCTGTGGTGGCCGCTGTGGCAGAATATCACGGGCAAAAGTCGAGTTAATTTGGGCGATCAACCCATTTCATTAACCCGCCAGACATGGGCGTCCACCAACCGGTCTTAATCCCTGCTGCGGCCAAAGTGTCGCTGGTCCATTGATTGCAAGTATTGCCCAGGTGATAGGTTGCCGGTGTATCGTAAAATACATCGTGAAAGGCGTAACCCGGGTTCACTTCGCGGGTTGGTGACGGGGCGGGGACTTGCCGTTCAATTTCAGCAACCAATGCTGCATATTGCGCCTCGGAAATGACCAATTCGCGGAAGTCATCTGCTGGAGCGGGCCGCACATAATGTGCGATATGGAGCAAACCATCCCCGCCGATCGCTGCTCCCAACAAAGCGCTGGCAGAGACATCGACAAGGCGCGGGGTGCTTAAGAAAACTTCGCGCTCGCCAAAGCTAACCGAGACATGGGTGTATGGGCGGTTTGGATTGGGCAGGTCGGATGCTGGGAACAGGCTGCGCCAATCCTTCTGCGGCGTCACAAGCGGCATGATGATGCCTGTGTGTATACCATTGGTTTCCAGCATGATCGTTACGCCAGATTTGGGCTCTTCCCAATCAGAATTGCGCGGAATTGATGATCCGATCCATGCGCTGAGGAGGAAGGCTGCCACAACGCTGAAAAGCATCGCAGCAACACGCTTGGTCCAGCGAAGCCCAGCGTGCATTATGGTCTTTTGCGCAGCCAAAGGATTGACCAATCCCCATTGATAAGGCGGGACGCTACGCGGAAGCCATTGCGGCGATAGGCACGGCGCACCCGCGGTTCTTGTGTTGTGAGCAATCCTGCCAGAACCAAATGTCCGCCCGGCTTGATCGCTTTTGAAAAACTGGGCGCAAGTTCGACCAGTGGCTCTGCCAAAATGTTCGCGAGGAGCACATCATATGGCCCGCGCGCATTGAGCAAGTCATGCTCCATCCCGTCGGCGATCACCATAGTGACTTCGCCTTTTTGGGCACCCATTGGAATGGTATTCAGCGCGGCATTGTCTTCAACCACGCCTGCGCACACCGCATCAATATCAGAGGCTGTCGCATAGACCGCCGGCCATAATTTGAGCGCCGCAAAAGCGAGCAATCCTGTGCCAGTGCCTATGTCGGCGATATTGCGAGCGACCACGCCTTGGCTTCGCATTATGTCGAGAATTTTTAGGCAGCCAGCGGTGGTTTCATGCTGACCAGTGCCAAAGGCTTGGCTCGCAGGAATGACGAGATTAACGGCATCTTTGGCAGGTGCATGATCAGGTGTGTGAACGCAAAACCGGCCTGCATGAATTGGATCAACGCCTTGCTGCGAAAGCGTCAACCAATCCTCATCAGGCAGTTTTTGAGTGGTGATTTTGGGTGCATTACTTGCGAAAAGCGATTTGATCGCATCTGTTTGCGGAGCGGCGGGTTTGCTGGGGTACCATGCTTCTAGCACCCAATCATTGGGCTTATCCTCGGCCATCTCACGGCCGGATATGACAAGCTCAAAATCCCATTCGTCAAGCTCATCATGCGCAAGCAGAGCGGCCTGAATGTTTGCTTTGTCGCCGTGGGCTGTGAGTTTGTAGCTGGAGCTCATTTGTCGTCCTTGACCTCCGCTTCTTTGGCAAGGCGTGCGTCAAGGTCTCTCATCTTACCTTTCGCATAATCCCAGCAAGTTACTCCCCCTTCAAACGTGCCAGTTGCCGCTCGTTTCACCATTTTGCTGTGCGATGGATGGGGCGTGAGCAAGATGTCGCATTTTAGCGCAGCAACGCGGGCAATTCCGGCGCGATATTCAGCGACGTAATCAGGGTGATCGGAAAATTTGTAAGTGTCGCTGCTGACCGGCGAAAGGCTGTCGGCATAGACAATCCAGCGGCATTCTACGCCCACACATTCGCGCCATTGCCAGCTGGTCGCGCCAGGCGAATGACCGGGTGTAAAAATAGGAGCAATTTTCTTTGGGCCAACCACTGCTGCCAAACCGGGTATAACCGTAACAATCGGATCCTTTGCGGGTTCGAAAGCGGCATGATCGGATTTTGCTTGCGGATCATTGGCTGCGGGCACCCCAGAATGAAGGACTTTTGCCGCCTTTTTCGAGGCTACGATGATCGCGTTCGGCGCTTGTTCTTCAATACGCGCAATCCCGCCCACGTGATCAAAATGCTCGTGGCTGATTTTGAGGGCTGCAATATCTTCCGCATTGATACCGAGGGTAGAGATGTTTGCGAGTACGGTTTTAGCGCCCTCTTCAGTGCCCATATCGATCAAGGTATGACCATCAGTATCAGTGTCCAAAATCAAAATGGACGCAATTCCGCAGGTTCCAACGTAATAGGTGTCGCCATAAATCCGAAAGGGCGGGGCAGGCTTATCCCACTTGTCCCAAGGCTCGCATTGCTCAGCCCATTCTTGCGGAATGACCCCGCCTGTTCTGTTTGCAACGCTGTCGTCCGTTTCCGATTGAGCGAGCGCGGCTATTGGTGCGGTTGCGAGCAGTAATGCAAAAATTCTACCGAACATAACTTGCTCCATTGGCATCAATCACAGCTCCGGTCATGCTTTCGGGAGCATCCAGCGCGCAAAATGTGATGATGCGGGCAATCTCTTCCGGTTCGCCCACACGGCCAAGCGGAATATCGCGCAATAAATCTGCGCCGCCTCTACTCGCCAAATAATCATCCGCCATCGCAGTGTCGACAAAGCCGGGTGCGACGGCAAAGCTGGTGATCCGCTGATTGGCATAGGCTCGCGCGATGGTTTTGTGCATTGCCAGCATGCCGCCTTTCGCTGCTGCATAATGCCAATGCGCTGGCGAATCGCCCCGGTGCGCTGCGCGGCTGGCAACATGCACGATGCGCCCTTTCCGGCCGGTTTCCAGCCAATGCTTTACCGCAAACCGGCTAAGCTGGGCAGCAGCGGTTAAATTGATGCGCAAAGTCTCTTCCCAATTATCGAGCCATTCAATGTCTGACCCTTCCACAGGATTGGCATCGAACAGGCCGGCATTGTTGACCAAAACGTCTATCTCTCCGCCGGATTGGTCGAGCGCGGTCTGCCACAATATTTGCGGAGACATGGGCTCTGCAAAGTCGGCAGCAATGGTCTTTGCATCTTTGCGCTGCGTTGCATGGCCGATCACATCTGCGCCGCGTTCTTCTAAAGAAACGCGTGCCGCTTGGCCGATTCCGCGGCTCGATCCGGTGAGGAGGATGCACGTCATGCAAGCATGTATTTAGAAGTTTGCAAGCGGAGTCGAGCAATTAGCCACTTTAGGCGGGTTGCCTCTCCCGGTGAAGGCGCTAAGTGAAAGCGTAACTAGGGCAAAATCACTCAGGCTTGGACCAATGGCAAATAGACCTCTCTCACCGCATCTTACTGACGGCTTAAAGCTTCATTGGAAATGGGGACCGGCAATGTTCGTCTCCATCCTGCACCGCGCGACGGGCGATGGCATGGCCGTAGTTGGCCTTGGCGTGCTGGTATGGTGGCTGACCGCATTGGCGGGCGGCGCAGAAAGCTATGCAAGCTTTGTTGACCTAGCGACTTCGCCGGTCGGCTATGTGGTGCTGGTCGGCCTGTCATGGGCGTTCTTCACTCACATGATGAGCGGCCTGCGGCACTTTGTGCTGGATATTGGCGCCGGTTACGAGCTGGGCGCGAATAAGCTCTGGTCGATCTTGTCACCTGTGATTGCGATTGTCCTGACAATCGGTTTCTGGGCGATCATGCTGACCAAGATGGGAGTGCTGTAAAATGGGTAACGGAACTTCCATCGGCAAAGTACGCGGGCTGGGTTCATCGCATCACGGCGCGCATCACTGGCTGCTGCAACGTTTCACAGCGATTGGCAATTTGGTGCTGATGGGCTGGCTGATCGCTAGCTTTATCCTGCTGCCGAATTTGCAGTATCAGACGGTTGCGGCGTGGATTGCATCCCCAATCTCAGCCACAGCCATGGTGCTGCTGATTATCAGCCTGTTCTGGCATGCACGATTGGGCCTGCAAGTCGTGCTTGAAGACTACGTCCAAGACGCTGGTACGAAATTCGGCCTTTTCGCTCTTCTTAATATTGCCGTATTCGGCGGCGGTGCGCTTGCAATCTTTAGCGTTGCCAAACTGGCTCTTGGAGGAGCCGCATAATGGTTGATACTTCCGCATACAAAATCGTCGATCACACTTATGACGTGGTGGTTGTGGGCGCTGGCGGCTCTGGCCTACGCGCAACAATGGGCGCAGCAGAAGCTGGCCTGAAAACGGCGAATATCTCCAAGGTCTTCCCAACACGTTCGCATACTGTCGCAGCGCAGGGCGGCATCGCTGCATCGCTGGGTAATAACTCACCCGATCACTGGTCATGGCATATGTATGACACGGTGAAAGGTGCCGATTGGTTGGGCGATCAAGATGCGATTGAATATCTCGCCCGCGAAGCTCCGCAGGCCGTTTATGAATTGGAGCACGCCGGCGTTCCCTTTTCGCGGAATGAAGATGGCACGATTTATCAGCGTCCCTTTGGCGGCCATATGCAGAACATGGGCGAAGGGCCGCCGGTTCAGCGTACCTGCGCTGCAGCCGACCGTACGGGCCATGCAATGCTGCACGCGCTGTATCAGCAGAGCCTGAAATATGATGCGGATTTCTTCATCGAATATTTCGCGCTCGACCTGATTATGAAAGACGGCAATTGCGTTGGCGTAATCGCGCAGTGCCTTGATGATGGTGTGATCCACCGTTTCCGAGCGCAAGCAGTAGTGCTGGCAACGGGCGGTTATGGCCGCTGCTATTACACCGCCACATCCGCGCATACTTGCACTGGTGATGGCGGCGGCATGGTGCTGCGTGCTGGTCTGCCTTTGCAGGATATGGAGTTTGTCCAATTCCACCCCACCGGCATTTATGGTGCGGGCGTTCTGATTACAGAAGGCGCGCGGGGCGAGGGCGGATACCTCACCAACTCCGAAGGCGAACGCTTTATGGAGCGCTACGCTCCATCGGCTAAAGATTTGGCAAGCCGCGATGTTGTTAGCCGCTCTATGGCGCTGGAAATGCGCGAAGGGCGCGGCCACGGCGAAGATGGCGATCACATTCACCTCCACCTTGATCATATTGACCCGAATGTTTTGGCTGAGCGTCTGCCCGGCATCACCGAAAGCGGTAAGATTTTTGCCGGTGTTGATCTAACGCGGCAACCTTTGCCGGTAACGCCAACCGTTCACTACAATATGGGCGGAATTCCGTGCAATTATCACGGCCAAGTTGTGCGTCCTAAAGGCAAAAACCCTGATAGTGTCGTTGGCGGATTGTATGCCGTGGGTGAGGCGGCCTGTGTGTCTGTTCACGGCGCGAACCGTTTGGGTTCAAACTCGCTGATCGATCTTGTGGTGTTTGGCCGCGCGACCGGCCTGCATTTGAAAGAAAACATTGTTTCTGGCGCTAAGCAGGATGAGCTTCCGGCTGATAGCGCTGATCTGGCGCTTGGCCGTCTCGATCACTTCCGTTATGCTGATGGCGATAAGCCGACGGCTGAAATTCGCGGCGAGATGCAAAAAACGATGCAGAAACACGCCGCCGTTTTCCGCGATAGCGATCTGATGGCAGAAGGCGTTAAGAAGCTAACCGAAATCAATAAGACCATGCAGGACATTAAAGTCACTGATCGTTCGCTGATCTGGAATTCTGATCTGATCGAAACTTTGGAACTCGACAATCTAATGAGCCAAGCCTGCGTCACTATGGCTTCTGCTGAAAACCGGAAAGAAAGCCGCGGCGCGCATGCGCATGAAGATTTCCCAGACCGTGATGACAAAACTTGGATGAAGCACACATGTGCAACATTCGATGGTTGGGGCGGCGGCGCTCAAGGGTCTGGAGATGGTAAGATCAAAATCAATTACCGTCCGGTGCACGAATATACGCTCACCGATGATGCGGAATATATCAAGCCTAAAGCGCGGGTGTATTAGGTTGTCGAGCAAGGGGGATAAGCTCCTTTTGGATATGAAGGCAACTGCAGGTTCTAGGTTCATCGCGTCCGAGAGGTTAAAGTCCAAAGACCGGTTAGAAAACCTGACGGTCGCCTTTTTATCAACCACCGTTATAGCGGCTTCACTTATCCCGATTCTGTTTGAACTTGATAAATTATATCAAACTAGTGTTCTCTTAGGTGTTCTTGTTTCCTCAATCTTAATCTTAATCTTAATCTTGATCTTGTCGATGCGAATATATGCAGAAAAAAATTCTGTCGAAGCAGAGGAGCTGAAGCGTAGCGCTTTGGAAGTCTCTTCTCTGCGGAGGCAAGCACTGGCGTCTAATCTGGAAGACAATCGAACTTATAAGAGGCTCGCGCAGCAATACTCTGACATCTTGGACAAGTTCTCGATCAACCATTTGGAAAAGGACTACCTTGCTTACAAAAGAAAGCACCCTTGGGAGTTTGAAGCGGAAAATCAGTCCGGAAATGCAATCACGAATTTACCTAGCATCCAGAATGCGGTCGAAAAACTATTTGCATCTGTAAGCTTGGCGGCAGCTGCGGCTGCAGCAGCTACGCTCATCGGTCAATTCTAGCGGTGTGAAAAAACTCCTTACATCCGCTTGTTTAGCCGCAATACTTTTGACCAGCGCTTCAGCGCAAGATGAGCCCAATGAAGCGGCGGCGCGCGGCCCCAATGATCCGCCCGCACACAACTTGCCTGCCCCCGGACTAGTGGGAGGCAAAGACAAAGAAGAACGCACAGAATCGCTCGCATTGGGCCCAGAGTTAGAGCGCGGCGTATCCGTTCGTGAAATGCTTGAGCAGCGCCAAAAACTCGATGCGGCGCTTTCCTCTCTCCAGCCCCAACGTCCAGGGGTAATGGATGCCTATGTGGTCAGCATCGCGCTGGATAGCGATCCGGTGTTTGCGAGAGAAGCTCGTGAAGCAGGCAAAGTTCTTTCGCGCCGCTATAACGCTGCTGGGCGCACACTCACCATTGCTGGGCCAGATGGGATCAGTGACGAACTTCCGCGCGGTTCGCTAACGTCTCTAACGTTGGCACTAGCGCGCATTTCAGAAGTTATGGATACGTCTGAAGATGTTCTGGTACTCTACACCACTAGCCATGGATTGGAGCAAGGGCTCTATTATCACTATGGCGATACCGGATACGGAATTCTCTCGCCCGATCGGTTCAAATCTGTCCTTGAAGAGCTTAAGATTGAGCGGCGTTTGCTGATCCTTTCCGCCTGCTACTCAGGTGTTTTCGTTCCAGCATTGGCGAGTGACAACACCGCAATTCTAACAGCTTCTGCCGCCAATCGGACCAGTTTTGGCTGTGCGCCGGACAATGATTGGACGTTCTTTGGCGATGCGATGATCAATCGCGCTTTGCGCAAGCCTATTCCTTTGTCTCAGGCATCCAATGAAGCGAATTTGTCGATTGCCGATTGGGAATCGCGGCGCAAACTGTTCTCATCCCTACCGCAGCGTTCGATAGGAACTTCTGCGCAGGCATGGCTAGCCGCTTTGGAAGCGCAAATGCCGACCGATGCGACCCAGCCAAGCGGAAAGCTGACGGACGCTGAATAAGCTTAAGTATTAGAAGGTACGCCATTCCTCTGGGACTGTGCCGCCCTGCGCTTCACGCACTTTGATTGCCTGCCCCATGCGTTCAGATGCGCCTTCGCGCTTCTCTTGGCGCAACAAAACAGCCAGATTGGCAAGGCTTTGTGTGTCAGCAGGATTGCCTTCTACAACCACTTCAAGTCGTGAAATGGCGCTATCAAAATCTTGCCGTTTCAACGCCAGTGTAACCAAGGATCGCTGGGCTGACTGCTCGCGTTCAGCTGGTAAAGAGCCGCTTGCTACCAATCTAATCAGCGCTTCTTCACGCATTAAGTTGTCATTTTGCTGATTGCCTAAGCGGTACAATTCTTCGCCTGCAACGCGGCGCTCCTCTGCGGCGAACTCATCAGAAGAGGTGAGATAGCGATAAATATCTGCGCCGCTTTCCGTGTTGCCAGCATTTATGTCGTTCTTTGCACTGAGCAAAAGGCAGGCTGCTTTTGCGCCAATCGCTTCATTGTCGGCTGCACAACTGCTGATCTGACTGCGCATGACGGGGTTTTGAAGGCTCATGGGGCTCATTCCCGAACCCGGCCCAAGCCCGCCCAATCCGGTGCGGGTGCGGAAATTGTGCTGATACTCGTCATAGCGCGGTTTTTGCGGAATTCGTGATCCGGCTATGACGCGCCCAGCCGGTTCCTCTTTCGCATCACCGGTTACGATGATCGGTGTTTCGCTGGCGGCTTCTTCAGCAGATTTCGGTGATTCATCTGTAGCTTGCGCTGACATGAGTAGCAGCAGTCCTGACGACAATGTGAGCATCGAAATCTCCAAATCCTGACATTGAAAATGGCTTAGACACATGCAGGTTTCAAGTGAGCGTAACGGTATTTGAGGCACGCAGTGGCAAAGCCAAGGCAGGGTTCAATCAGAGTTCACTGGGCGTTCATTCGTCGATACTATTGCACGGTTCATCGCAGGATCAAAGGAGGCGACAATGGAAGAGACGGTGGTAGAAGAGGGAAGACCGGAGCGAAGTCCCGGTGTAAAATTGCTCTTTGTGGGCATAATTGCGGTGGTGCTGATTGTGCCACTGATGATGGTTTGGGCGCTGGTCTATGACCGCCAAAGTCAGGCGGAAACTGCGCAAAGCTCAATTGTAGAAGGCTGGGCTGGATCGCAAGTAATCGCAGGGCCGATCATTTCGGTGCCCTATCTAACGACAGAAGAACAGACAACTGAGCAAAACGGGCAAACCACGACCAAGACTGTCGAGGTTGAGCGCACTTTGTTTGTCTCGCCAAACTCCAATACGGTAACAACCACAATGGATCCTGAGGCAAAAGAGCGCTCGATCTATCAGACCGTTGTTTACAATGCTCAGTTCGATGGCAAAGCGAGTTTTCAATTGCCCGCTGATCTGGAGCGCTTCGGCGTCGATGTAGAAACTCTGCAATGGGACAAAGCGCAATTGCGGATCGGCGTATCTGATGCACGCGGCCTGACAGAGGGCGGCACATTGTCAGCCAATGGAGATGTTTTGGAACTGCGCCCAGGTCGCGGTCCAGCGTCCACCAGTGGCGAAGGTTTCTTTGCTTTTGTCGATTGGAATGGCGAGGGCGCCTTGGCGATCGATTACAAATTCGGTGTGCGCGGCAGTAAGTCTCTCAGTCTGGTTCCGCGCGGCGGACTGACGAAATGGGATGTAAATTCAAAATGGCCTAGCCCAAGTTTTCACGGCGCGCGCCTACCTGATAGCCGCGATATTCGGGTTAACGGGTTTGATGCCAGCTGGGCAGTTCCGCAGCTCGCATTGGGTAACCCGCCGGTTACATCGAGCGATTATGGACCGCCGCAAATCGATAGCTCTTCCGGCGGTTTCCGCTCGGTCGAAGTCTATGAAGATAACAGCGCATCGTCGCGGGGCAGCCAAGCAATTAGCGTCGATTTGATCGAACCGGTGGATTTGTATTCCAAGGTTGATCGCTCGGTGAAATACGGATTTTTGTTCATCGGCTTCACCTTCCTCGCTTACTTCCTGTTCGACATTGTCGGCGGAGCAAGGGTGGCTTCGGCTGAGTATTTGCTAACCGGTGCAGGGCTGGTGCTCTTCTTCGTATTGCTGCTCGCCTTTGCCGAGGTGATCGGGTTCACATTCGCCTATATCGTGGCGAGTGCGGCGACAATCGGACTGCTGGCGAGTTACAGTGCGGCGGTGCTGGGCAGCCGAAAGAGGGCGATGTTTATGGGCGCTCTGCTGATTGGACTGTACGCTCTGCTCTTCGTGCTGCTGAACCTTGAAGGGCTATCGCTGCTGATCGGTTCGGTCATGCTCTTCATCGCACTGGCAGGTGTGATGTATGTGACCCGCAACATCGATTGGTCATCGGTTGGCCGGAGTAGCAAAGTGACAGAGCCTGCTATCGAGGCTTAAACTGGTTCACTAAGCCAAAACAAAGGGCGCGGGGTTTAACAGCTCCGCGCCCTTTTTGCGTTACAGCGGTGGCTTAGCGAATTTGCGTAATCTCATCACAGCGGCGATCATCGCCTTTGAAACCTTCTTGCAAGGCGCGCATGCGTTGTTCGCTGGTGCCATGCGTGAACCCTTCTGGATTGACCCGCTGACCTGCATTGCGCTGCAATGTGTCATCGCCGATTGATGCGGCGGCGCGCATGCCTTCTTGCAGATCGCCGCGTTCAATGCGGTCAGAGTTTTTTGCCGCCCATACACCCGCATAACAATCCGCCTGCAATTCCATCAGAACTTGCAATTGGTTGGAAGCACGCGGGTTCTGCGCCTGCGCGCTGCGGATTTGGTTTGAGATGCCGGTGATGGTTTGGATGTGGTGGCCATATTCATGCGCAATCACATAAAGGCGGGCGAAGTCTCCGCGATCGCCGCTCATCTGGGCAAGTTGATCGTAAAACCGTGTATCGATGTAAATGCCTTGATCGGCTGGGCAATAGAACGGCCCCATGGCTGATGAAGCGCGCCCGCAACCTCCAGTGTTAACCGGCCCACCGTTCAAGAATGTTAGGGATGGCTGTTTGAAACCCTGCACGCCCTGTTCCTGAAACACGCCGGCCCAAGTTGTGTTGAGCGAATCCAGCGCATTGCATGTTTCCGTGGCGTAGGCATTTGCGGAGCACAATTCCTGCTCGCTCGCCCCTGCTGTCTGCTGACTAGGCGCACCGCTATCCATGCCGCCAATCGTTGACAGCGTAGTTGCCGGATCAATGCCGAACACCACCGCACCGATCAATGCGATCACAATCGCGCCGCAGCCAACGCCGCCAGCGCGCCTTCCGCCGCCACCCCCGCCGCCGCGAACATCGATGTTGGATGTGTTGAATGGATTAAGGCGCATGGTTTTCCCTCCCCAGCGCTTGCATAAAGCAAGACAAATGACTGTTCAGACACGCTTTAGGCTGGACAGGCCCGTTTGCGAAGGCAAAAGCTACACCAAACACTTTTGGATCGGATGGCTGACATGTTTCTTGAAGGAAAGCGCGCTCTCATTACTGGCTCGACATCGGGCATTGGTCTGGCGATGGCACGGGCGCTGCATGCTGAAGGCGCAGAGGTCATTCTTAATGGTTTTGGCGATGCAGATGAGATTGCAAAGCTACGCGAAGAGCTTGGCCAAAACGGGGCGAGCGCGGCGCATTTTGGTGCTAATCTGCTAGTCGAGGCTGAGATTGAGGCAATGATGGCGGAAGCCGGCCCCGTAGATATCCTCATCAATAATGCAGGAATGCAGCATGTCGCGCCGGTTGATGAATTTCCGACCGACAAATGGGAAGCGATCATTGGCCTAAACCTTACCGCAGGCTTCCACACAACGCGGCTTGCCGTGCCTGCTATGCGTGAAAAGGGATGGGGACGCCTGATCAACACTGCCAGCGCCCATTCGCTGACCGCATCACCTTTTAAGAGCGCTTACAACGCATCCAAGCACGGCATCGTTGGCTTTACCAAAACGGTGGCTTTGGAATTGGCGCAGACAGGCGTCACCGCCAATTGCATCAGTCCTGGCTATGTTTGGACAGAGCTGATTAAGAACCAAATCCCTGACACGATGAAAGCGCGCAGTCTTTCCCGCGAAGAAGTCATCAATGATGTGCTGCTTGCCAAGCAGCCGACGAAGAAATTCGTTCAACCCGAAGAAGTCGGCGCGCTTGCCGTATTCCTTTGCCGTGAAGAGGCTGGCAATGTTACCGGTGCAAATTGGAGTATGGACGGAGGCTGGACCGCCGAATGACACCTAAGGGGGCAAGGGCATATCTGATCGGGGCGGCCGCTTTGGCTGTATCCGCCTGTGCTAGCACGCGCAATGATCCTTCGTTTGAAGCGCAATTTGTCGTGGCGGAAACGGCTATGCGCGCAGATATTGCTGTGCTTGCTAGCGAAGAATTTGCTGGGCGGCGCCCTGCTACTGTCGGCGAAGAAAAGACGCTCGCATTCATGCAAAAACAGCTGAGGCGCGCAGGGTTTGTTTCAGGCACAAACGATCCATCGAACCCATGGCGTGCGCCGGTGCCCTTGGTCACATCGACAGCGCTGAGCGGAAAGCTGACTCTAAACGCTGATGGCAAAGATATCGTCTTCGCTGACACGGAAGCGGCTGCATTGACCGGCGCTAAACTTGCTCTGGTTGAAGATGGCGCGGTTATTTTTGTCGGCAAGGCAGAAGACGGCGTCAAAGCAGACGATGTACGGGGAAAAGTCGCCTTGCTGATCGGAGAACCAGGGAAGAGCCCGCCGCGCCGCGCGAAATTGTTTGAACAGGGCGCGACAGCTGTAATCACAGTGGTTGAGGATGCCAGCTCGATCGCTGGTCTTCAACGATTTGCCTCACGCGAGCGGTTCCGGTTGGCGAGCGAGGTTGATGATAATCTGTCCGCCTATGTGACTCGCGATGCTTTGGAAAAGGCGCTGACTGATTGGTCAAAGTACGAGGCTGAGCGGGAAATCGCGCTTAAGAATGACAAGCAGGCCGTATTGCCCTTGCAAATAACCGCGCGGATTGAGGCGGCATCGGACCGTAAGGATGCGATATCCCACAATTTGATCGGCAAATTGCCGGGAGCTAATCCTGATGCGGGCGCAGTGTTTTTGCTCGGCCATTGGGACCATTTCGGTGAATGCGGCGAAATCGGCGACGAAGACAGGCTGTGTAATGGCGCAGCGGACAATGCCAGCGGGATCGCGGCGATGCTGGAGCTTGCCCGCCGTCTGTCCAAGTCCGGCCCGCATGACCGCGATATCTATGTGATGGGCACGACAGCAGAGGAATGGGGTTTGCTGGGCGCGAAAGCCTTTACCGAAGCGCCGCCTGTGCCGCTCGACACGATTGTCGCCGCGTTTAACTTTGACACGGTGGCGATTGCTCCGCGAGGTAGCGAGATTGGCTTTATCGGCGAAGGAGAAACGCCGCTTGATCCGTTTGTTTTGAAAGCGATTGACCAAAGCGGACGGGAGCAAGGTAGCCGGACGCTGGCAGAACAATTCCTGCGCCGGCAAGATGGCTGGGCGCTCCTTCAAAAAGAGGTGCCAACCGTGATGGTCTCCAGCGCCTTTGGCAATGAGGATGCGCTGAACAATTATCTCCAGACCCGTTATCACGATGCCTCTGATGAGGCCGAGGGGCTAGAGTTGGGCGGAGCGGTCGAAGATTTGCTGCTTCACGAACGGCTGATCCAGCAAATTGCCAGCACCAAAGGGTATGCTCCAACGCAAGAATAATTGCGCTGAACATCGCTTTGGTCTCACGCATATTGGAATAAGCCTGCTGCACCCCCTAGCGATTGTCACAAAGCTTGATTACATGGGCCGTCACCATTCTTGACGCTGGCGGTCACGCTGAGCGATTCGATATGCATAGAAAGTGACGAAAATGGATATTCCTCTCGGCCTTACCTTTGATGACGTTTTGCTGCGTCCGGCCGAAAGCGACGTTTTGCCATCAATGGCCAATACGGCGACCCAGCTGACGCGCGGAATAGCGCTGAACATTCCTGTACTCTCAGCCGCGATGGACACCGTGACAGAGGCCGATATGGGCATTGTTATGGCGCAATTGGGCGGCATTGGCGTGCTGCACCGCAATCTGACTTTGGAAGAACAATGCGCCGCCGTTCGCGCGGTTAAACGGTTTGAAAGCGGTATGGTCGTTAACCCGATCACGATTTCGCCTGATGCGACGCTTGGCGATGCGCAGGAGTTGATGGCTGCGCATAAGATTAGCGGTATTCCTGTTACCGATAAAGCGGGCAAGCTGGCCGGCATTCTGACCAATCGCGATGTGCGCTTTGCGGAAAATCCTGCTCAGCCGGTCGCAGAGCTTATGACGACCGAGAATTTGGCGACGGTTCCGCTTGGCACCAGCCAAGAAGAGGCGCGCCGCCTGCTTCATCAACGCCGGATCGAAAAGCTGCTGGTGGTTGATGATGCGAATGTTTGCGTTGGTCTAATCACTGTCAAAGACATCGAAAAGGCGGTCAATTACCCCAGCGCTACTAAGGATGAGGCGGGGCGGCTTCGCGTTGCGGCGGCAACCACGGTTGGCGATAAAGGTTTTGAGCGTACCGAAGCTCTAATCGATGCCGAAGTTGACGTGGTGATTATCGATACCGCGCATGGCCACAATAAGGACGTGGCAAAAGCGGTTGAGCGGGCGAAAAAGCTCTCCAATTCCGTCCAAGTGGTCGCGGGCAATGTTGCGACAGCAGAGGCAACGCGCGCATTGATCGATGCGGGCGCGGATGCGGTTAAAGTCGGTATTGGACCGGGCTCGATCTGCACTACCCGCGTTGTTGCTGGGGTCGGCGTTCCGCAGCTTACCGCGATTATGGAAAGCAGCGCAGAAGCAGCGAAATCCGGCGTTCCGATCATCGCTGACGGAGGCCTTCGCACAAGCGGCGATGCAGCCAAAGCACTGGCGGCGGGCGCATCCAGCATCATGGTCGGCTCATTGCTAGCAGGCACAGCAGAAGCTCCGGGTGAGACGTTCCTTTACCAAGGACGCAGTTACAAATCATACCGCGGCATGGGCAGCGTCGGAGCAATGGCGCGCGGCAGTGCAGATCGATACTTCCAACAGGACGTTCAGGCGCAAAAATTGGTGCCTGAAGGGATTGAAGGGCAGGTTCCCTATAAAGGGCCAGCAGCCGAAATCGTCCACCAGCTTGTGGGCGGAGTGAAAGCGGCAATGGGTTATACCGGCTCTGCGACTTTGGCAGATTTGCGGGAACGCGGGCAGTTTGTGCGGATCACAGGTGCTGGGCTTTCTGAAAGCCATGTGCATGATGTGGCGATCACGCGCGAAGCTCCGAATTACCCGACACGATGAGTATGTTTTTGAGAGCGCACTCATGACGCCCGCAGCGCGGGTGCAAACCTCGATAGAATTGCTCGACGATATTATCGCCGGTGTGCGCGGACAGGGCGCGCCTGCGGACCGGATTTTGGCAAAATGGTTTAAGGAAAACCGCTTCGCTGGATCGAAAGACCGGCGCGCCATTCGAGAACTTGTCTATTCGGCGATCCGTTCTTGCGGCCCGATCCCTCAAACTGGACGCGCTGCCATGCTGCGACTGGCAGAGGCCGATGAGACAATTAAACCGCTGTTTGATGGGTCTAAATATGGTCCGCCAGCTATTGGCGATAATGAAGAACCAGCAAAGGGCGGGATTGCCCATGGCTGGCTGGTTAGCCTGCTCGCCAGCAGTGACGTCAAGGCGGCAGAAGCTGCAGCATTGCTGGACCGAGCGCCTTTGGACTTGCGGATCAACCGACTGAAACTTGCAGAAGGCTCGCTCGATCTTCCGGTTGAAACTGAACTTAACGCTGCGCCTGATGGGCTGCGCTTGCCGACCGGCACTCAAATTGAGCAATGGCCAGAGTTTCGTGATGGTCAAATCGAAGTGCAAGATGCGGGATCGCAGCTTGCTTGCCTTGCCGTGGGCGCAAAACCTGGCGAGACGGTTATTGATTTATGTGCTGGTGCAGGTGGTAAGACGCTGGGTCTGGCGAGCGCAATGGCGAACCAAGGCGCAATCATCGCTTGCGATACGGACCGCGGACGCCTGTCGCGGCTGCCACAGCGGGCGGAACGCGCAGGGGCGACAATTGTTGAAACGCGCCTGCTTAATCCGAAACAAGAAATGGAGGCAATGGCCGATATCGCTGGAACGGCCGATGCAGTGTTGGTCGATGCGCCATGCAGCGGCACGGGCACTTGGCGGCGCAATCCTGATGGGCGCTGGCGGCTTACCAAAGCTGAGCTTGCCAAAGTCACCGAACTGCAATCCTACATCCTCGATTATGCATCGAAATTGGTGAAGCCGGGCGGGCGGATCGCTTATGTCACTTGCTCGCTCTTGGACGAGGAAGGCAGCGAGCAGATAGCGCGTTTTATCAAGCGGAACGCTGGATGGACGACCGAGAAAGTCGAACTTCCGGTCGGCGAAGAACGCGGGGACGGAATACGCCTTTCCCCTTATCAGCATGGAACTGATGGGTTTTTCATCGCCATGCTGCGCGCACCGTGATAGCTAACGGCTTATGACTAACCCTCCATCGTCTTTGATTGCGCGATTGAGGCAGGCTGATTTTGGAGAATATTTGATGCGCTTTGGCCCGGTTGCCGCTGCTCTTTCCTTGTTTCTCGCGGTAAATGCGAGTGTCACACAGGCTGAGGATTACAAACCTTCGCCCCGTGCATCTGCGCTTGCGGCAGAGGGACGCGCGGCGTTGGCATCGGGTGATGCTCAGGCCGCGGTTGATGCTTTTGAAGCGGCCTTGGCGGTCGATCCGGGTTACACCGCGATCTTTATCGAGCTTGCTGGTGCCGCGCGGGTTGATGGGCTTCAGGGCAAAGCAATCCGATACTACCGCGAAGCTTTGGAACGTGATCCAGGCAATTTCGCCGCGATTTCGGGCGAAGGCGAGGCTTTGGTTGAAAAGGGTGCTTTGGAAAAAGCTAAGGCTAAGCTTGCCCTGCTCAAAAACCAATGCGGCAGCGAATGCCCTGAAACATTAGCGCTGCAAAGCCGGATTGCGAAAGGCGTTCCGCCGCAAATGGCTTCAGAAACGACTAGCCAAGATGATGGTGTCGCCCAAAACTAGGTCAAGGTTAGGCTTTGCTGCGAAATTCTTTTAAGACTTCCTCATAAACATCTCGTTTAAAAGGAATAATGAGGTCAGTTAGGGTTTCGGCTTCCACCCATTTCCATTCGCAAAATTCTGCTGGATCATGGGCGTTTAAGTTCACATCAGCATCGCTGCCCGTAAACCGCATCAGGAACCAAATTTGTTCCTGTCCGCGATATTTGCCCTTCCACAATTTGCCGATCAATTTCTGCGGTAGATCATAGCGTATGGGATCAGACGTGCGCGCGATTACGCTGGCATTGGCCGCACTAACGCCTGTTTCCTCTTCCAATTCGCGGAATGCAGCAGCTTCCATATCTTCGCCGGCATCCACGCCGCCTTGCGGCATTTGCCACCAATCGCCCGGTTCATTGCCGCCTTCGCGGTGTTCGATACGCTTGCCGACAAATACGCGGCCCGCTTCGTTCACCAGCATTACGCCCACGCAAGGCCGGTAGGCGGTGGGTTCAGCGCTCACGCAGCATGCTCCAGCATTAGTTTCATCGCGGCGAATATGCGTTCAACCTGGCCCTGCGTGCTCGGCACAGCGGCGCGCAGATTGGTGAAGCTATGGGTGTACCCTTTTACCTCAATATGCATGTGATCCACGCCTGCTTGAGAAAGTGCCGCGCCATAATCGCGCCCAGAATCGCGAATGGGGTCAAGGCTGGCCGTAACAAGGATTGTTGGCGGTGTGTTTGCATGATCCCTGATTACGGGGAAGCCGCGTGGGTCGCTGCGATCAGCTTGGTAAGCGGCATCAAAATATTCGATGGATGCTTTGGTTAGCACATAACCTTCAGCAAATTCATCGAGGCTGGCCGATCCTATCGCATCGCTGGCCAGCGGAAACAATGGCACTTGCAGTGCGACTGGCGCTTCTGCTGGCGTGTCGCGCAGCAATTGCGAGATGACGATACTGGCATTGCCGCCCGCGCTATCACCGATCAATACCAGCGAATTGGCGTCGCGCCCCAATTCCGATGGCGACGATGCAATCCACCGCGCCGCAGCTTCGCAATCATCAATCGGCGCGGGGAAGGGGTGCTCTGGCGCAAGGCGGTAGTCCACTGCCACAACGGGCAAATCCATTTGCGCGGCGATTTCTGTGCAAAGGTTGTGGTGCGTATCAAGATCGCCAATCACAAAGCCACCACCGTGGAAGAATACAATCACCGGCCCCGCATCGCGGGTTTCGCGAGCATCATACAGCCGCAAGGGGATATCGCCCGCTGGTCCTGGGCAGCTTAAATCCCGAACCACCGCCAATTCGCGCGCCGGAGCATCGGCCATGCCGTGCAAAGCGATGTAGCTTTGCCGCGCCTCTTCCAATGTCATATCGGCAAGCGCGGGACCATCCATGGCTGCAACCGCATCAAGGAAAGCTTGCATGTCGGACTGCACAAAGGGTGTGTTATCGGTCATATTCTGTCGTTCTCGCTATTCTTTTGCGTAGTTTCATGGGGTTTAGCGTAAGCTTTGCACTTTTCTACTCGACATTTGTGTGCAGACTAGAAAAACTTCATTGCGGGAGAGGGTGCTGCGCCATAGATGCACCCATAAATGGATTGAGCGGTGCGTTACGCAGCCGCTCTACGAAAAGGAATGCCAATGGCGACCAAAGCCGCTGATACGCCGAATGCACCGGCGTCTTCTGAAACACCTGATGCAGTTGTTGTCCGATTTGCGGGCGATAGCGGCGATGGGATGCAGTTAACTGGCGGGCAGTTTACGCTCTCCACCGCGCTGGCAGGCAATGATCTGGCGACTTTCCCCGATTTTCCGGCAGAGATCCGCGCGCCGCAGGGCACGCTTTTCGGTGTCTCTGCGTTCCAGATCAATTTTGGTAGCCGTTCGATCAATACCGCTGGCGATGCGCCCGATGTGTTGGTCGCGATGAATCCTGCTGCGCTGAAAGTGAATTTGGACGCGCTGAAACCGGGCGGCCTGATCATCATTGATACGGGCGAGTTCACGAAACGCAATCTCGACAAGGCGAAATATGATGTCTCGCCTTTAGAAGATGATAGCCTAGCGAAATATGACGTGCTGGCTTTCGATATTAGTGAGCTAACGATCGAAGCGGTGAAGCCTTTTGGCCTCGGCAATAAAGACGCGCTGCGGTCCAAGAATATGTGGACTTTGGGCCTTGCGCTTTGGATGTTCGACCGCGACCGTGCGCCGATCCAAGATTGGCTGAAGGGCAAGTTTAAGTCGAAGCCTGAGATTGCGGATGCCAATATCGCCGCGCTTAATGCTGGGCACGCTTATGGCGAGACGGCGGAGCTTTCCGGTCCGCTAAAACAGCTTTCGATGCCGCCGGTTCCGTCTGATCCGGGTCTTTACCGCACAATCACTGGCGCAGAAGCTGTATCGCTTGGCCTAGTCGCTGGCGCGCAATTGGCTGAGCTACCGATGTTTTTCGGCGGTTATCCAATCACGCCTGCATCTGCGATCCTGCACCATCTGGTGCGGCTGAAAGAATATGACGTTACCACATTTCAGGCCGAGGATGAGATTGCCGCAATCTGTGCAGCTATCGGCGCTTCTTATGCCGGTAGCCTTGGCGTAACGTCTAGCTCCGGCCCCGGAATCGCTCTTAAAGGCGAGGCGATGGGTCTTGCCATTATGACAGAGCTACCACTGGTCATTGTCAATTCGCAGCGCGGCGGGCCGTCAACTGGCCTTCCGACAAAGACGGAGCAATCGGACCTTTATCAAGCCGTCTATGGCCGCAATGGCGATGCGCCCATGCCGGTCGTCTCTTGCCGTTCGCCCGGTGATGCGTTTGAAGCAGCAATCGAAGCCTGCCGCATTGCGGTGCAATATATGACGCCGGTCATGCTGCTGACAGATGGCTATATCGCCAATGCGGCCGAGCCATGGGCTGTGCCTGACCCCGATAACTATGAACCGTTTCCCGCGCAGTTTCTTGAGAGTAAAAACGGCCCAGACGATACTTTGCTCCCGTATAAGCGCGATGAAAAAGGCGCGCGTCCTTGGATTAAGCCGGGGACACCTGATCTGATGCACCGCATAGGCGGGATCGAAAAAGCGGTCGATACAGGGCATATTGATTACGCGCCTGAAAATCACCAAGCGATGACTGATGCGCGGGTGAACAAAGTCGCTGGCGTCACCGTTCCCGATCAAGAGCTTTCTGCCGGTAAAGCAGGCGGTAAGCTTGCCGTTGTTGGCTGGGGCAGCACCTATGGTCCGATCCATCAGGCGGTGAACCGCTCCATCGCGAAAGGCTTGGACGTATCGCATATTCACGTACGCCATATCTGCCCGATGCCCGCCAATTTGGGGGAGTTGCTGAAAAGCTACGATACAGTTCTGGTGCCGGAAATGAACACTGGTCAGTTTAAAACCATATTGCGCGATGAATTCCTCGTCGATGCACAGCCGCTCAACAAAACCAGCGGGCAACCGTTCACTATCGCTGAGTTAGAGACCGCTATCGAAGGAGCGCTATCATGAACGCGCCAGTCAAATTTGAAACCACGCTGAAAGATTGGGAAACCGATCAAGAGGTCCGCTGGTGCCCCGGCTGCGGCGACTATGCCATTTTGAAAGCCGTGCAGCGCACCCTGCCGCAATTGGGTGCAGACCCTGCAAACACTATGTTTGTTAGCGGCATCGGCTGCTCATCACGCTTCCCGTATTATATGGAAACTTACGGTTTCCATACGATCCATGGCCGCGCGCCAGCCTTTGCAACCGGCATTAAGCTGGCCAATCCGGACCTAGATGTGTGGTTGGTAACGGGTGACGGCGACGGGCTTTCTATCGGCGGTAATCACATGATGCATGTGCTGCGCCGGAATGTGAACATGCAAATTATGCTGTTCAACAATGAGATTTACGGCCTGACCAAAGGGCAATTTTCACCCACTTCGCGCGAAGGTACAAAAAGCCCGTCGACGCCAATCGGTTCGGTTGATCGCCCTGCCAACCCTGCCGCTTTTGCATTTGGAGCAGGCGCGCGTTTTGTTGGCCGCGGCTTTGATGTGTCGAAAAACTTGCCTGATGTTTTGAAGGCTGCTCACGCCCATGAAGGCGCAGCGTTTATCGAGATTTTCCAAAACTGCATCGTTTACAATAAGGACGTGTTTAACGACTTTGCCGCTCCGAAAGGAGCAGGCGATAATCAGCTTTGGCTGGAGCACGGCAAGCCCATGCTGTTTGGCGATCCCAAGGCTGGCTTTGATAAAGGCATCGCGATGGACCGCGACACGCTTCAATTGAAAGTGGTCGAGGCAACTGAGGAATCTTGGGAAGAGGCGGGCGTGCTGGTCCATAATGCGAAAAGCCGCGTTATGGCGCATATGCTGATCGAAATGCCGTTTGGGCCGTTCCCCATGGCTTTGGGCGTGATCTATGATGACCCGGCTCCGACATTTGAGGCAGGTGTGGCCGCAGAGCGGGCGAAAGCAACCGAAGGCAAGAAAGCGAACCTTGCGAAGTTGCTTGGCTCTGGACAGACATGGACTGTTGATCCGACTGAAGGGCATCCAACCGATTGAGGGTTTTGCAATTGTGCCAGCTTATGATGTTGGACTAGAGCCTGCCCTCAAGTAGCGAAGCGGTAGGGCAACAAAGACTCTCATGGATAATCTAACGCATAGTCTTGTCGGCGCATTGCTGGGCCAAGCGGGCCTTAAAAAGAAAACTGGTCTGGCCATGCCTGCGCTGATTATTGGTGCGAACTTGCCCGATGTGGATGCGGCGTGTTTTTTCTGGCTGGATGGTCAGGAGCATTTGGGTTTTCGCCGCGGGATCACTCACGGCCCGCCAGCGCTGATATTGCTTCCGCTAATACTGGCGGGGCTTTTATGGGGCTGGGACAGGTGGCAAACAAAGCGCGGAAAGCGCCCCGAAAAGCGCCTGCCTGTAAGTTTCAAATGGCTCTACATTTTGAGCTTTGTCGGCTGTTTGACGCACCCCGCACTCGATTGGTTGAATGTCTACGGCATCCGGCTGCTCGAACCGTTCAGCAGCCAGTGGTTTTACGGCGATACACTTTTCATCATCGATGTCTGGCTATGGGCGTTGATGGGTATTGCGACGTGGTTTTCGCTGAGGCGGGAAAAGCGTGGAGGTGATTGGGTTAAGCCAGCGCGCGTGGCGATTGCTGTTAGCCTTGCGTATATTGGGTTGAACGGCCTGATCACTCAGCAAGCGGAAAGCGGACATTCGCATAGCCCCACCGGAACCGAAACTGTGATCGCCAGCCCGCCGCCACTTTTGTCTTGGCAAAGAGACGTGATCAGCGGCAGCAATGGGCTATATACAGTAGGCGAAATGACGCTTCCCGGAACGCCGCTGGATCGCTGTGATTTCACTGAGATTCGAAGCAAAGACACCAACGTCGATGCGTTCCTTTTCTGGTCGCGAACTCCGCTGATTGAGCCGCGCGAAGACGGCACGTACTGGCTGCGTGATGCGCGATTTATGATGGAGGGCGCTGGCGGCGAACAGTTCACCGTCAAGCTGCCCTATGCCCCATGCGAGGGGCTCTCGGGTGAGTAGCCCGCAGATAGCTTGGCTGCGGCGTGACTTGCGCATTGCTGACAATCCCGCGCTTGCTGCGGCTGCGCAGGCAGGGCCAGTTATCGCTTGCTATGTGTTGGATGATGAATGCGCTGGCCATCATGCCTATGGCGGGGCATCGCGTTGGTGGCTGCATCATTCGCTTAGCTCGCTAGCAAAAAGCCTTGAAAAGCTGGGCTCCAAACTCATCCTACGGCGCGGCGATGCAGTGGAAGAACTCACCAAACTTGCCGCAGAAACTGGCGCATCCGCCGTCCACGCCAATCGCCATTACGAACCATGGTGGCGCAAGGCGCAGGCGCAACTGGGTAAGGCGCTGGACTTACAGCTCCACGATGCGAATTACTTGCTGGAACCGGGCCGCGTAAAGACGGGGACGGGCGGAGATTATAAAATCTACACGCCGTTTTCGCGTGCCGCGCTCGCCATGCTGCCCCCACGTGATTTGGTGCCTGCGCCCGAGAGACTCGCTGCACCTGACACTTGGCCTGCCTCCGATAACCTTGATGATTGGGAGCTGCTGCCCACGCGCCCCGATTGGGCTGGCGGCATGCGCGATTTCTGGCAAGTGGGCGAGGCCGCTGCGCATGAACGGCTCGACTGGTGGGAAGGGCATACGGAGGACTATAAGGATAAGCGCAACCTGCCTTCGCTCGACAAGACTTCGCGCCTTTCCCCGCATTTGCATTTTGGCGAGATTAGCCCGGTGCAAATCTGGCATGCGCTGAAGCACAAGAGCGGGGCCGGTTGGAAGACGTATGAGAAAGAGCTGATCTGGCGCGACTATGGCGCCAATGCGATCTGCCAATTCCCAGCCTATGCCACCAAAAACTACCGCAGCGAATATGATGCGATAATCTGGCGCGATCCTGAAAATGATCCCGCCGCAGCAGCTGACTTAAAAGCGTGGCAGCAGGGGCGCACCGGTTACCCCATCGTTGATGCCGCCATGCGCCAGCTCTGGCAAACCGGATGGATGCATAACCGCGTCAGAATGGTTGTCGCCAGTTTCCTCATTAAACATTTGCTGATTGACTGGCGCGTTGGTGAGCAGTGGTTTTGGGATACGCTTGTCGATGCCGATTACGCCTCTAACGCGGCCAATTGGCAGTGGAATGCAGGCACGGGCGTGGATAGCAACATGTTCGTGCGGATCATGGCACCTCTCACCCAATCGGAGAAATTCGACTGCGCGGGATACATCCGTGAATATGTGTCGGAGCTTCGCGATCTTGACGAGCCATACATTCACGATCCAGAAGAGCACGGCGTTTTGCCCGCCGATTACCCCGCGAAAATCGTCGCCCACCGCGAAGGGCGCGAACGCGCGCTGGCCGCTTATAAGGTTATGAAGGGCTGATCCCCTTGCTCCGGTTCGATTGCCTGATTAGAGCGGCATAATGACCATGCATGAGGGGACAAAGCGCGGCGGAAACCTGCTAAGCGGAGGCGAACGGTTCGCTGCCAAACCGGGCCGGTTTCAGCGCCTTTTTGCGCGCAGTCTGGGGCTGGGTTTTCAAAAGATTCTCGATACGATTGATGCCGGGTTGGAGACAGGTTCTATCCTTGGCCATTTGCCTGATGGAACATCGCGGCTGCTCGGCGGGCGCGCACCCGGTTTTGATGCCGAGGTTGATTTGAAAGATTGGCGCGGGCTGATCCGGCTTGCCACCAATGGCTCTGTTGGCTGGTATCAGGCATGGGAAGCGGGCGAGTGGACTTCGCCAGATTTGGTTGCCGTCTTTGCAGTGTTCGGAGCGAATGCTCGCAGCCTAGGGACAGCAGGCCGCGCCAAAGGCCCGTTCCGATTGGCGGCCAAACTTGCCCACCTGTTTAACCGAAATTCGAAAGAGGGATCGCAGCGTAACATCGCCGCTCATTACGATCTTGGCAATGATTTCTATGCCGCTTGGCTCGATCCAAGCATGACCTATTCCAGCGCGGTTTTCGGTAACGGTGATAGTTTAGAAGCTGCTCAATTGACCAAATATAGCGCATTGTCTGACCGGCTCGGCAATCCCACAAATGTGCTTGAAATTGGCTGCGGCTGGGGCGGTTTGGCCGAGCATTTGAGCGGCTCCCAAAACGGGCATCAAAACGGGCAGGGCACTCATGTTACTGCGATCAGCCTGTCTGAAGAGCAATTGGCTTGGGCGAGAGATCGGCATTGTGAGGAAATCACTTTCCTGAAACAAGATTATCGCGATACATCAGGGCAGTTTGATGCGATTGTCAGCGTCGAAATGGTCGAAGCATTGGGCCGCGAATACTGGCCGACTTTTATGGATTGTATCGAGCGGAACCTGAAGCCGGGTGGGCACGCCGCGATCCAATATATCTCAATCGCAGATGACATTTTTGATGCCTATGCTGCCAGCGCAGACTTTATCCAAGCCTATGTCTTTCCCGGCGGATTGCTGATCCGAACATCGGAATTTCGTAAGCTAGCAGAAGAACGCGGACTGGCGTGGCGCGACCAAGTGGACTTTGGCAAGGATTATGCAGAAACGCTCAAAATTTGGCATGCGAACTTTGACAATGCAGTAGAAGAGGGCCGCTTACCCGAAGGATTTGATGATCGTTTTGTCAATCTGTGGCGGTTCTATCTCGACTATTGCGAAGGCGGCTTTCGCTGCGGATCAATTGACGTCCATCAAGTGACGTTGGAAAAGGGCGAATAGGGGTAAAGGCTATGAAAAAGATCATCGGTATAGTGCTTTTGGTGCTGCTCGTTGGCGGAGTAGGTTGGTGGCTGTCGCTTGACAAAAACGAGCGCGCCGTTTTGGCCAATATGCCAACCGATACCAATGTCTTGTTCTGGTCAGTTGAAGAACGCGATGCCGCGTTTCGCGCTTTGGATGCGTTTCCGGCATTGGCTGAGGCGCGCACTATTGCGGCGGGCGATGCTACTTATCCGCTGCCAGACGGTGCACCGCTGTCCCTAACCACCGACGTTGACGCCTATATGGAAGAGCAGCGCACCAGCGCAATTGTGGTCGTCCATAATGGCAAAGTGGTGATGGAGAAATACGGCCTTGGCTTTGATGATACAGGCAAATGGACAAGTTTTTCTGTCGCGAAAAGCCTTACCTCAACCATGGTTGGAGCGGCAATAAAAGACGGTGCAATTGAATCCATTGATGATCCGATCACCAAATATATCAAGGGATTAGTGGGCTCTGCTTACGAAGAGGTTTCGGTTGAGCAGCTGCTTACGATGACATCGGGCGTCGCATGGAATGAGGATTATGAAGACCCGAATTCCGATGTGGCCAAGTTTAACACGCATAAGGCAGAAGACGGGTTAGACGCCACCGTCAGCTATATGCGTAAACTCCCGCGGGAAGCTCCTGCCGGCGAGAAATGGGTTTATAAAACGGGCGAAACCAATCTAATCGGAGTGCTGGTGAGCGAGGCGACAGGCAAACCGCTGGCGGATTATCTATCCGAAAAGGTCTGGGCACCATACGGCATGCAGCAGGATGCAAGCTGGCTGCTCGGTTCAACTGGCGCAGAGATTAGCGGTTGCTGCGTTCAAGCGGCAACACGCGATATGGCGCGTTTCGGCCAGTTCATCATGGATGGTGCGATGATTGATGGGAAGAGTATTGTGCCCGATGATTGGATCGCATCGGCAACCACTAAGCAGGCTGATATCGGTACGCCGGGAGCAGGTTACGGCTACCAATGGTGGACTTACGATGAAGGCAGCTATGCCGCTCAAGGCATATTCGGACAGGGCATTTTCATTGATCCGGCGCGCAACCTTGTGATTGCTTCCAATTCAAACTGGCCAACGGCAACTGGCGATGCGGTGGGCTCGCAGCGGCAAGCTTTCTACAAATCGGTGCAGGCGGCTGTCGATGCTGCGGGGCAAGCTGAATAATTAGCGCGGCAGAGTGCTATGAAATTGTGCAATCACATTTTCATGCACAATCGGGCTGAGAAGATCGTGAAAAGCGCAGCCGGCAAAGCTTTCTTCCCACCAAATCACCTCTGCCTGAAGCGCGCCCATATTTGGCAGGGTAAGCCAGCAAATTTGACCCACATGCATGCGGTTGACGCAGCTTGAGGAAAAACCGGATATCGAAAGATCATGCACCATTGTTTGAAACGCGCGTCCGCCTGATGCGCGTAAATGTGCAGGGATAAGCAGCCGAGTGCGCGGTGAACAGCGGTCTTCTTGCGCCGCCAGCTCATAGCGATCAGCGACCGTCAGCCTGTCCTGCATTGATACTTCCTTAGCGTAAGACATAGGATATCCCATCAGAATTCAATTTCCCTGATATGACACTGCTATGCCCGCAGTTGCGAAGTGCTTTCATTTACTGGTTAGGCTGAAATTAACCATGATCGCCCGCTCATGAGAATGTCGCGCAGGTGTTTTAGCGGCCTGCAACGCGTTCCTGATGGCCTGTTTCAAACCCGGCTTTGACCAGTTCCAAAATCCGTGCAGCGACATCCTCTGGCGGCTTTACGGTTGCTGGGTCTTCACCGGGATAGGCGCGGGCGCGCATTTCGGTGCGGGTTGCACCCGGGTCAAGCACAGCCACGCGAATATTGCCGAGCTTTGCGACTTCTTGCGCGTAAGACAGTAACAGATTGTCAAACGCGCTCTTAGTCGATCCATAGGCTGACCAAAACGCACGCGGTCCAGCGCCAACACTGCTGGTAAGGCCAATGACGCTAGATGCATCGGCGCGCTTCATCATCGGGTCAAACGAAGCGAGCAATGCCTGCGTTGCAACCACATTGGTCATCAGCGCTTGATTGAACTGCTTTGCATCGATTTGCGTAACGGGCGTTAGATGCGGCAAGTAGGCTGCGGACAGAACCATGATATCCAGCGCATCCCAGCGCCCTGCGATAGCGCTGGCAAGCCGGGCAACTGCATCGGGCTCTGTCAGATCCAGCGGAGCAATAGTGGATGCGCCGCCAGCTGCGTGGATTTCATCCTCAACGCTTTCCAATTCTTTCACATTGCGCGCGGTTAGCACAACATGCGCTCCCGCCGCTGCAAGCATCTTTGCTGTGGCTGCGCCAATGCCTTTGCTGGCGCCAGTGACCAGCGCGAGCTTTCCCGCAAGTGCTGCGTTTTCGCTCATTCGGCTGCCTCACGTTCGTTCTTTTGATCGGCATTCTTATGATCAGCGAAAGACAATTGCGCATCCTTTTGTTCGCGCGCTGCATGGTCGGTTAAAGTAGTAGGATAGTCGCCGGTGAAGCATGCATCGCAATATTGCGGGCTTTCATTCTTGCGCCCCTTGCGGCCCACTGCGCGGTACAGGCCGTCAATAGAAACGAACGCTAGACTGTCAGCACCGATGTGCGCGCGCATGGGTTCTGTATCCATCCGTGCTGCCAGCAGTTTTTCGCGTTCCGGCGTATCGACACCGTAGAAACAGCTATGGGCGAAAGGCGGGCTGGCTACGCGGAAGTGAACTTCTGTTGCACCTGCATCGCGCATCATCTGCACGATTTTGATGCTGGTTGTTCCCCGCACAAGTGAATCGTCGATCAAAACGATCCGCTTGCCTTCGACCAATGCTCTATTGGCATTGTGTTTGAGAGAAACACTCGATGTGCGCGCGCCGTCAGTTGGCTGAATGAATGTTCGCCCGACATAATGCGAGCGGATGATGCCAAGCTCAAACGGAACGCCTGCTTCTTGCGCGTACCCAATCGCTGCGGGCACTCCGCTGTCGGGGACGGGCACAACCAAGTCCACATCTGCCGGGTTTTCAATTGCTAGCTGCGTGCCAATCGCCTTGCGCGATGAATAGACGGACTGGCCGACGAAGACGGAATCGGGACGGCTGAAATAGACATGCTCAAAAATGCACGGACGCGGTTTAATATTGCCAAAGGGCCGCAAGGTTTCAAGCTGCCCATCAAAGCCAATACGGATCAGCTCACCTGGTTCAACCTCGCGCACAAATTCCGCGCCAATTACATCAAACGCCACGCTTTCACTGGCAAAGACCACTGTCTCGCCAACCTTGCCCATAACCAGCGGGCGAATACCGTAGGGATCACGGCAAGCAATCATGCCTTCTGGTGTCATCACGATAAGCGAATATGCACCTTCGACCATGCGCAATGCGTCCACCAAACGGTCGATCATCGTCGGGTATCGGCTGGTGGCGACCAGATGAATGATCACTTCTGTGTCAGAGGTTGATTGGAATATCGCCCCGCGGCTCACCAACTCATCACGAAGGGTTCGTGCGTTGGAGATATTGCCATTGTGCGCCACGGCAAACCCGCCGCTCGCCAGATCAGCGTAAAGCGGCTGCACATTGCGCAGGCCCGACCCGCCCGTAGTGGAATAACGCACATGGCCCGCCGCCATATGCCCGGGCAGTTCCGCCAATGCAGCTTCGGTTGAGAAATTGTCAGCCACATGGCCCGTGCCGCGTACCGAATAGAACCGGTCACCATTATAGCTGGTGATGCCGGCGGCTTCTTGCCCGCGATGCTGCAATGCGTGCAGGCCCAATGCAGTAACGGCTGCTGCATCTGATGCGTTGATTGCGCCAAAAACGCCGCATTCTTCGCGGAGTTTGTCACCATTAAGGTCGAGGAACGGATGGGTCACATTCATTGCCGGGCCTGCCTATCTTTGGGGCGCTTGGAACGCGCAAACCAATGGCCATGTTGCGGATCAATTACAAGAGGTGATTGGGCGCTTCTTTCCTGCATCCACAAGTGGGACATTAACTTCCATTGCGCGACTGCCGCAGGCACCCTACATCGCGGGTTCACCGTCACTCACACAAGAAGCTCTTGTTTTGTTGCTTTCCGCTTTTGAATGGATGATCGCCAAGCGTTACTTGCTTCCGGGCAAGGGCGAGCGATTTATTGCGCTTGTCGCTGGGATCAGCGTGGGCGTGGTGATGCTATCGGTCGCATTGCTTGTCGTCGTGATGAGCGTGATGAACGGTTTTCGTGCTGAGCTGTTTGACAAAATCGTGGGGTTAAATGGCCATGCAATTGTCCAAGCATACGGCGGTAAGCTAGAAAATTGGGAAGAGATTCTTGATAAAGTCCGCTCAACAGAAGGCGTGGTCGAAGCCAACCCGCTGATCGAACAGCCTTTGCTCACCAGTTTTAATGGGCGCGTCGAGGCCATTCTCGTGCGCGGCAATACGCCTGATGATATTGCTGAACTTTCCAGCAAGGTGGTGTTCGGTAATCTTTCCGAGTTGGAGCCCGGCGCTAATAATGTCGCAATCGGTGTTCGCCTCGCGCAGAACATTGGTGCGAAAGTTGGCGACACGATTACGATCATCAATCCGCAAGGGCGCGCGACACCGTTTGGAACTGTTCCGCGCCAGATCGGCTATAAAGTTTCTGCCATATTTGAAGTCGGCATATATGATTATGACCAAGCCTTTGTCGTTATGCCGATGGCTGATGCGCAAACGCTTTTGCTGATCGGCGATTCTATCGGCATGATCGAAGTGACGGTTGAGGATCCGGATAAGGTTGGCGAAATCATCGAACCGGTCCAGCAAGAGGTGGTGGGCAAAGCGGTTATTTCGGATTGGAAAACGATCAATTCCGCTCTGTTTGAAGCCATTCAAGTTGAACGTGTGGCAATGTTTTTTGCGTTGAGTTTCATGGTTTTGGTTTCGGCATTTAATATTTTATCGAGCCTTGTAATGCTTGCGCGGGCAAAAACCCGCGACATTGCGATCATGCGCACAATGGGTGCGACGCGGCGCAGTATATTGAAGATTTTCGTGACCACCGGTTTCTCTGTCGGGATCATCGGCACGGTGGTCGGCCTCGCGCTTGGCTTTACCATTCTGTTTTTCCGCGAAAGCATCGTCAGCTTTATCGCCTTTGTCACGGGTCAAGAATTGTGGGACCCAGAAGTGCGCTTCCTATCCACTTTGCCTGCGCGCACCGACCCATGGGAAGTGGTGGGCATTGTGATTTTGGCGCTAACGCTCAGCTTCCTCGCCACGCTTTATCCTGCGTTTAAAGCGGCGAATACCGATCCGGTTCAGGTGCTGCGCTATGAATAGTCCGGTCGTAAAATTGCGCGGAGTTGAGCGCAGCTTTGAACAGGGCGGCGAACGGATCGAAGTTTTGCGCGGCGTTGATCTGGATGTGCAGCCGGGTGAGATTGTCGCTCTGCTTGGGCCATCGGGTTCAGGCAAATCCACAATGCTGCAAGCGGTTGGCTTACTCGAAGGCGGCTTTAGCGGTTCGATTGCAATTGCAGGGACTGAGGCGAGCGACCTGCCATCTGATGGGCGAACGGCATTGCGCCGCGATCATCTTGGCTTTGTCTATCAATTCCACCATTTGCTGCCCGATTTTACCGCGCATGAAAATGTTGTGATGCCGTTGATGGTGGCTGGTTCAACGCGGGTAGAAGCAGATGAACGCGCCGAACAATTGCTATCGGACTTGGGCCTTGGTCACCGCCTAACCCACCGGCCAAGCCAGCTATCTGGCGGAGAGCAGCAACGTGTCGCCGTTGCACGCGCACTCGCCAATCGTCCAACCTTGGTTCTGGCGGATGAGCCCACTGGCAATCTAGATGAAACGACATCTGACCGCGTCCTAGGCCAATTTTTAGAACTGGTTCGCGGAGAAGGCAGCGCGGCTTTGGTGGCGACCCATAATGAACGCCTCGCTGCGCGAATGGACCGCGTTGTCCGCCTGCATGATGGAGTGCTTACATGACCACTATTGCTGATTTCACTGTAACCACCAATCGCGGTGAAGAGCTGAACCTTGCCGATAAAAAGGGCCAAGTTCTGCTGGTCGTAAACACAGCGTCGAAATGCGGATTCACCTATCAATATGACGGGCTAGAGGCTGTTTTTCAGCAATTTAAGGACAAGGGCTTTGAAGTTCTCGGCTTTCCTTGCAATCAGTTTGGCGCGCAAGAGCCCGGCAATGCCGATGAGATTGCCGAATTTTGCAAGATCAATCACGGCGTCACTTTCCCTTTGATGGCGAAGGTCGATGTGAACGGTCCCGATGCATCGCCGCTTTATGATTGGATGAAGGGCGAGGCGAAGGGCCTGATGGGTTCAACCGGCATCAAATGGAACTTCACCAAATTCCTGATCAATCGCGATGGTGAAGTGGTCGAACGTTATGGCCCGCAAGACAAGCCGGAAGCCATTGCGAAAGACATCGAAAAACTGCTCTGACCTGCTTTTCCACTTGTGGAGAAATCAGCGGCGTTCAGCCTTTAGATTTTCGCCCGTTTCAATAGACTGCGCGGATGGCTTTTGCTCCCTTCGTTCCTCTGCGCGTTTTATCGTCCTACTCAATGCTCGAAGGGGCGATTGATCCCAAAGCGATTGCGAAATTGGCCAAAGAACGCGGCTATCCCGCCATCGCGATCTGTGACCGAAACGGTCTCTACGGCGCGGTCATGTTTGCCAAAGCGTGCTTTGCAGAGGGCATCCAACCAATCATTGGCGCGCTGCTGGGCGTAGTGCGCGAAGGGCGTGAAGGTGAGGAAACGCCGCCGGTCGATTATCTGCCGCTTTTCGCTCAGGATGAGACGGGATATGACAATCTGTGCCATCTGGTCAGCCGTGCGCATTTGGACCGGCCATTGGAGCTGGAGCCGCATGTATCGCTCGATGATCTTGCGGGGCATACAGACGGGCTGATCGCCCTAACCGGAGCAGGTGAGGGCGCGCTAACTCGGTTGCTTGCAGAACGGCAGGCGGATCATGCGGCTACTTTGTGCGACCGCTTGCAAGAGCTTTTCCCTGACCGGCTTTATGTTGAGCTAGCGCGCAATGGCGATGCCGCAGCCCAAGGCGGCGAAGCGGCGCTAATTGATCTGGCCTATGCGCGTGATTTGCCGCTGGTTGCCACAAACCCTGCACAATATGCTGAACCGCATTTTCATAAGGCACATGATGCGCTGCTGTGTATCGCTGGCTCCACGCATATTGAGGCGGAAGACCGCGCGCGTTCAAACAGGCAGAGCTTTGTAAAATCCGCGGCCATGATGGAGGAAGCCTTTGCCGACCTTCCAGAGGCCACCGCAAACAGCCTAACCATCGCTCAGCGCTGCGCCTATGCTCCGCCCAATCGCGATCCAATTCTGCCAAGTCTAGCGGGTGATTTGGAAGGGGAGGCGAAGGCGCTGGCGGATGATGCGCGCAAAGGTTTGGAAGAACGCCTGAAACCTTATGGCGAAATTTCGGAAGAAGAGCGCAAAGAATATTTTGACCGGCTCGATTTTGAAGTCGAAATTATCGTCGGTATGGGCTTTCCAGGTTACTTCCTGATCGTTGCTGACTTCATCAAATGGGCGAAAGATAATGGCATTCCCGTAGGTCCCGGACGGGGCTCTGGTGCGGGTTCGGTGGTTGCGTGGGCGCTGACGATTACCGATCTTGATCCGTTGAAACTCGGCCTTCTCTTCGAACGGTTCCTGAACCCAGAACGCGTTTCAATGCCTGACTTTGATATCGACTTTTGCGAGACGCGGCGGGGCGAAGTGATCCGTTATGTACAGCAGAAATATGGCGAAGATCACGTCGCGCAAATCATCACTTTCGGTAAGCTGAAAGCGCGCGCTGTTCTGCGTGATTGCGGCCGGATTTTGCAGATGAGTTATGGCCATGTTGACCGGCTTTGCAAAATGGTTCCCAACCATCCAACCGATCCGTGGACATTGCCGCGCGCGCTAAACGGAGCTGCCGATTTCAAACGCGAATACACGAACGACAATGATGTGAAGCGGCTGGTTGATCTGGCGATGCAATTGGAAGGATTGCCGCGCAATTCATCAACTCATGCTGCGGGCGTTGTGATCGGCGACAGGCCGTTGGCGCAATTGGTGCCGCTTTACCGCGATCCGCGTTCCGATATGCCGGTGACGCAGTTTGATATGAAGCATGTCGAATCCAGCGGTCTGGTAAAGTTCGACTTCTTGGGATTGAAGACGCTGTCTGTCCTGCGCAAAACGGTCGATCTGCTTGAGGCACGCGGCATCACTTTGGATCTGGGCGGGTTGGAATGGGACGATCCGGCGGTCTATCAGCTGCTCCAATCGGGCAATACGGTCGGCGTTTTTCAGCTTGAATCCGACGGAATGCGGCGCACGCTGTCTGCTGTGAAGCCGACGAACTTTGGCGACATCATCGCGCTCGTATCACTCTATCGTCCCGGTCCGATGGACAACATTCCTCTATTCGGAAAGCGTAAGAATGGCGAGGCGGAAATCGAATATCCGCACGCCAAATTAGAGGGCATTCTGGCGGAAACTTACGGCATTTTTGTCTATCAAGAACAGGTGATGCAGGCGGCACAAATCCTTGCCGGATATTCATTGGGCGATGCCGATTTACTCCGCCGCGCAATGGGTAAAAAAGTGCAGGCAGAGATGGATGCGCAGCGCACTCGCTTTGTCGAAGGTTGCAAGGAATTTTCGGAAATTGAACCCAAGCAAGCGAATGAATTGTTCGATTTGATCGACAAGTTTGCTGGGTATGGTTTCAACAAATCGCACGCTGCCGCCTATGCACTTCTCGCTTATCAAACCGCTTGGCTGAAAGCGCATTATCCAGAAGAATTCTACGCCGCCTCCATGTGTTTTGACATGCATCAATCAGAAAAGCTGACAGTGTTTGTCGATGATGCGCGCCGCTACCCAACGGAAGCTCGGCCTGATGGAACAAGCGGCGTGGAAGTCCTTCCGCCAGACATCAATGCCTCTGTCGGTAGCTTCACCGTTGAACAGACCGATAATGGTTATGGCATCCGTTATGCGCTTGCGGGCATTCGCAATGTTGGCGAAAAAGCGATGGATGCGATCGTTGCTGAACGCGAAGGCAGCGGGAAGTTTGAAAGCTTAGAAGACCTGTTTGAACGGCTTCCCCAAGGGTCGATGAACCGCCGCCAGTTGGAAGGGTTAGCGGGCGCTGGTGCGCTTGACGGATTGGAGCCAAACCGCGCGGCGATCACAGCCAATGCTGATCTTTTAATCGGGATTGCTGATGCGGCAGAACGCGAACGTTCCAGCGGTCAAGCCGGACTATTCGGCGGCGAAGATGCACCGTCGCAAGAACTGCGGCTTCAACCAACTGAGGAATGGTCGCGCGCTGAGCGCATGGCGAAAGAACGCGAAAACTTTGGCTTTTATTTCTCTGCTCATCCGGTCCAGCAACATCGCGCCGTCGCCTCTGCCAATGGCGCGCGCACACACCAAAGCCTCATGGAGGCGGGCGCCCCTGCCGGCGGCAGGGCCTCGGCGCAAATGGCTGCGATGGTGGAGGGCGTCGATAAAGGCCGGACCAAACGCGGCGCTGAGTTTATTCGCGCCGAGTTCTCCGATCAATCGGGGCAATTCCGCGCTGCCTGTTTTGAAGAATCGCTGGTCGGCCAATTTGAAAAATGGGCAGAAGAGGGCACATGCCTGCTGCTTACTGTCGAGCTTGATTCGCCCAATCCCGATGAACCGCCACGCATTACCGTTCGGGGCGCGCGCGTGCTGGCAGAAGTTCAGGGGTCAATGCGGATGATGTTGACGCTCGACATTGCCAGTGAAGAAGCGCTTCAGGCCTTGCGGTTGGAACTTCACGAAGATGAAGCGGAGCATGGCGAAGTGGTGGCACGGCTACTGCTCGAAGAGCATGGCGATCCAACGATTAGGCTCGGCCGCAATTTCAAACTGGATGGCGAGCTGGCAGAACGGCTTCAATCTGTTGAAGGCCTGCATAAGGTTGAGCTAAAACCAGCAGGCGGCCGCGCTGATTTACGGCTCGTCGCCTGAACTCTCATCAGCAGGCTTCTGGGGCGGACGATCAAACAGCGACGTATGCCTTGCCACCAAAACAATCACAGTCGGCGCGATCATCGTGTTGAAGAAATCCTTTGCGTGATATTCCCATAGCAACGCGGCGCTGGGATAATCCCTCAATCCCATATGCATCAGATGCCGCGCATCCAAATACTCGCCAAGCAGCGCAAGGGCCAGCACCGCAAACCATGGCAGCCAGCTTGATGCTTTGCGCCGCAAGAAGACGCAGGCGAGGAAAAATGCCCCAATCGCAACATACACATGCAGGCTGTCGCGATCGAGCGACGTTAGCTCTACCGCCATCACTTTGATCTGATGGATTAACTCCACTGACAGGCACGCTTTCATCTTAGTGATCAGTATCGGTTGCAAAGCCCTATGCGCATCGGCATGAATGGCAAGAAAACAATTTTAGGAGAGACGCAGAGATGCTTGGAGCAATGCAAGACTGGACCATGCGCGTAACGCATGTGATCGACCACGCCGCACGGGAAGCGGGAACGCGTGAAATCGTCACGCATTGGGCTGACGGTTCAGAAACGCGGACCGATTGGGCCGGTATTCGTAGCGATGCGCTCAAAATGGCGCAGGCTTTAGAAGCGCTCGGCGTTAAACAAGGCGATGCCGTTGCTAGCCTTGCAATGAACCATTCGCGCCATTTGGTCAGTTGGTATGGCGTTGCCGGAATGGGCGGGGTGCTGCACACAGTGAACCCGCGTCTGTTTGAAGATCAGCTGGAATACATCGTCAACCACGCTGAAGACAAAGTGCTGCTTTATGATGCGGCATTCCAGCCCATCGTCGACAAAATGCGCGATCGCTGGACCACGATTGAGCACTATGTTTGCTACGATCCGGGAGACGGTTTTGACGGCTTAGCTTTCGAAAGCTGGATCGGTGAGCAATCGGGCGATTACACTTGGGCAGAAGGTTCCGAGCGCGATCCGTGCATGTTGTGCTACACATCTGGCACCACGGGCAATCCAAAGGGTGTGCAATATGAGCACCGCTCCACTGTGATGCATGCCATGGCTGGATTGCAGCCTGCTGGATTTAACTTTAGCGCAGCTTCCGTCATGCTGCCGGTGGTACCCATGTTCCACGCTGCGAGCTGGGGATTGCCCTATGCTGGCGCGATGGCGGGCATCAAATTCGTGTTTAGCGCAGTCAATGACCCTGCCGTTTTGCACGAGCTGATGATCCGCGAAAAAGTCACTGAAAGCGCTGGTGTGCCGACCGTATGGCTCGCGCATTTCCAATATTGCGATGCGAACAAGCTCGACCTGCCGCCGCTAAAAGCGGCTACTATCGGCGGCTCAGCCTGTCCGCGCTTTATGATCGAGCGCCTGATGAAAAACGGCACGCGGGTTCAGCATGCTTGGGGCATGACAGAAACCTCTCCGATTGGAACATTGGGCGGGCCGACATGGGATTGGGATGATCTTACGTTCGAAGAGAAAGTCGACAAAACCGCGATGCAAGGACGCCCGATCTTTGGCGTGGAACTGCGCACAGTCGACCTCGATGACAATGTCACCGAATTGCCGCGCGATGGCGAAGCATCCGGCGCTCTGCAAATTCGCGGTCCGTGGATTATCCGCCGCTATTTCAAAGGCGAAGCGGATGCTTGCAACAATGATGGCTGGTTCGACACAGGCGATGTGGGCATCATCCACCCCGATGGCACTTTGCAGCTCACCGACCGCACGAAAGACGTAATCAAATCGGGCGGCGAATGGATTAGCTCGGTTGAGCTGGAAAACGCTGCTGTTGGCTGCCCCGGTGTGGCAGAGGCTGCATGCGTTGGCATGTACCATTCGAAATGGGATGAACGCCCAGTACTGTTTGTCGTCAAGAAAGCGGGCGAGGACGTCACAGCAGACGCCGTGATGGAGCATTTGAAACCGCTCATCGCGAAATGGTGGATGCCCGATGCGATTGAGTTTGTGGATGATATTCCGCACACCGCCACGGGCAAGATCAGCAAGAAAGATCTGCGCGAGCGGTTCAGCGATTATTCGCTAGAGGGGTAATTTATCGCCCGCCTGATCCTGCTCAACAAACCGTTCGGAGTTTTGTCGCAATTCACCGGCGGCAAAGACGGTGCGGATGATACTTTGGCTCATTTGGTCAAAGTGCCCGGCGTCTATCCGGCGGGGCGGCTGGATAAGGATAGCGAGGGATTGCTGCTGCTGACAGACGATGGCCGATTGCAATCGCGCATCGCAGAACCGCGTTATAAGACGGCGAAAACCTATCTCGTTCAGGTCGAAGGGGTGCCGGACGAAGGTGCGCTTGAAGCCTTGCGTAAAGGGGTGATGCTGAAAGATGGTATGACAAAACCGGCAAAGGCATCGGCGATTGATCCGCCTGATGTGTGGGAGCGTGTGCCGCCGATCCGTGTGCGCAAAAATGTGCCAGACAGCTGGATATCGCTCACCATATCAGAAGGTAAAAACCGCCAAGTGCGGCGCATGACCGCTGCTGTGGGCTTCCCTACATTGCGGCTCGTCCGCTGGAGCGTGGGCGATTGGACGGTAGAAGGCCTCGCAGCCGGCGAATGGCGCGAATTGCAAGTTTAAGGAGAGCAGGTGTGACGTTTTATATCGATCCAGGCAAAGACAATTGGGCCGCGTTTAAAGACTTGCCGCGTGACGAACCGATCCACATGCTCAACCTGCTGCGTTACCGCGATTCAGCGGAATACCCAGAGGGGCACGAACATCACGGCAATGGTTGGAGCGGACAGCGCGCTTACGAGGAATATGGCAAAACATCAGGTCCGATCTTCACCCGTGTGGGCGGCAGCATCGTGTGGCGCGGCGGGTTTGAAACCATGGTGACGGGGCCAGATGATAAGCACTGGGATGATGGCTTTGTCGCTGAATACCCCGGCGCATCGGCATTTTTGGAAATGGTAATGGATGCCGATTACCAAAAAGCTGTTGTGAACCGTAGCGCTGCTTTGCTTGATAGCCGCTTGATACGGTTTAAGCCGGGCGAGGCGGGTGGAGCCTTTGGGTGAGATTAGTTGCTTCATCTCTGACGCTAACATTTCTAGCATTCTCAGCTGTCGCTTGCACTGATCCAAAGGCGGACGAGCTAGTAAGGGTGAGCAGGCAAGCCTCCGATTTTTCGAGCAAATGCGCGATGGATACTGAATCTGTACCAGCTGAACACTCTCAGAATTGTATCCATGCTGCCAAATTTCTGAACCCAATCCATGCTGATCAAGAGCGTTCCTCAGAGTTATTTTGGCATTGCCGAGAGGCCGATACCGAAGCGTGTGAACGTTACTTTTCAAGCATGAATGATTCGAGGGCGATCTATTGGCGATCAATAGCTAAATCGATTGCTAAATTTGGACTGCCAGACGACCAGTTCAAAGGTGATGGCGGACATCTATTTTTTAGGTTTTATGATCGAATGCAGCCGCATTTTGAGAGATGTTTGGAGAAACACCCTGATCCCGAAAAGCCCGCTTGGATGAATGACAACGAAGTTCGCGTTGAGACAGAGGAAGTGCCAGTCCCTCAAATGGCGCCGCCTGTTCGACAGAACGAGCATTGCATAAGCTTGGAAGAATACAACCTCTAACAACCCCATCTTAACCACGTTTCTCAAGACCTCATTATCCATGCCGGTTAGCTGCAATGAAAAGCCATTGCGCTAGTTAAATCCTGTTTCCAATCGGTGGCAACAGGGGCAAATCAATGATCAAACTCTACAAAAACCTATGCGTTTTGGCCGCGCTCTTTATGAGCAGCGCCGCGATTGCTGGCGATTCCGGTTGGGTCATATCTGAGGTTAATGGACAAGTGTCGGTCATCCGCGACAGCAAAGCGATCTACGGTGCGCAAGGCACGCGTTTGGAAGTCGGCGATGTGGTCAAAACCAGCGGCGGCGCGCGCGCAGTGCTTGCCCGCGGAGAAAAATTCTTCGTCGTTGCGCCGAAATCGCGTGTGCGGATCAAGCCAGTGCAGAAGCAGGGCAAGATCGCGCAAATGTTTGAATATCTCGGCGATCAGCTAATGGGCGGCAATTCAAGGGGCGATAAGCAAGTTCTTGCCGCTGTTGTGAAGGGCTATGGCGACAAGCCGGAAGAGGTCGAGCTCAAAGGCGTCGATGGCTCAATGAACGCTCTTAACCCAAGCGACTAAGCGCCTTTAGGGAATTAGGTTTCCCGCAGTCTCGGCATCAATTCAACGAAATTGCACGGCCGGTTTCGGCTATCCAATTGCTCGGCCAGAATACCGTCCCAGCCATCTTTTACCGCTCCGTTTGAACCGGGCAGGGCAAAGATATAGGTTCCGCGAGATACGACCGCCAATGCGCGGCTTTGCACGGTGCTGGTGCCAATGGTTTTAAAGCTGAGATAGCGGAAAAGCTCGCCGAAACCGGGGATCTCTTTTTCCTTCACGCGGTCCATCGCCTCTGGCGTAACATCGCGTCCGGTCAGCCCAGTGCCGCCGGTGGATACAATCGCATCCACGCTTTCATCATCGATCCAAGTGTAAAAGCGTGCCTCAAGCACATCGGCGCTATCCACCTCAATCACGCGGTGGATCAGAGTGTGTCCAGCGTCGGTGATCCGCGCGGCGAGAATATCGCCTGACGTGTCATTTTCAGCCGTGCGCGTGTCAGAGACGGTCACAAGCGCGATATTGATCGGCTTAAACTCGCGGGTCTCGTCAACGGCCATATTTGCTTATCGCTGGGCTGAACGGAAGGATTGCGGCGTGGGGAAGCTGGGCCATTGACCTTGCGCCAACGAACGGCGTGACGGCGATTGATCTCCCTCTGCTCGCTGATACATCCAGAAATTGCGCATCACGATAGAAACGTAACCGCGCGTTTCCCAATAGGGGATCGATTCCATGTAAAGCAGCGGATCGTTTTGATCGTTCACTTCGCTATTCCAGCGCGCCGTTGGGGTAAGACCGGCGTTGTAAGCGGCCATGATTTTGGGCAATTTGCCTTGCGTCGCACGGCTATCGCGCAGCATTTTCAGATGCTCTTGACCAAAGGCAAGGTTGAGTTCCGGCTTGGAAAGATCGCGGGCTGATCCGCGCACGCCCAGTTTCGATGCGTGGTCGCGTGCAGCCGCCGGCATGATTTGCATCAGGCCTCTTGCGCCCGCCGGACTGACCACAGCAGCGCGGAAGTTCGATTCTTGCAATGTGTGCGCAAAGGCGAGGGACGGGTCGACCGTCCAACCACCGGGAGGCGCCCAATCTGCGGTCGGATAGTGAAGCGCGCGTTCCGATACGGCACCGCGCGGCGCATTATGCGCCATCCAAAGCTGCGTTGATGGCATGCCAAGTTCGCGGGCAAACCGGCCAAGCGCTTGGTAATCTTGTGGATTGCCGATCTTTGCTTGGTGGCGCAGCACTTCATCGGCGAGCTTACCGCGACCAATTTGATTGAGCGCTGCTGCGATCTGGACGTTTTGCGAACGGCTGATTTGTTGCCAATCTTGGCTGCTCAGCCGTGTTCCGCCATTGCCATTGGGCAAGCGAATGCCAAGCTGTTCCAGCGCAAGCATGCCGTAAAGTGTCTCATCCGAACGCGAGGCAAGGCGCAATTGCTCATCCGCGTCACCTGGGCGGCGGCAACGCATGTAAGCGCGGCCTGCCCAGTAATGCGATGCGGATTTCAGCTCGATATTGTTCGCAATGCGCGCGCCATTGGCAAACGCTTGTGCGGCAGATGCGCAATCATTCAATCGCCATGCGGCAAGGCCTGCGACCCATTCGCCTTCTGCGACCCATGCGCCGGACCCTTGCGATACGGTGCGGGCCATGGCCAGCGCGTCGTAATCCTTGTTTTCAATGTAAAAGCTCCATGCGACCCGTTGGCGCCATTCAGCGCGGGCGGCAGAGCTAAGCGAGCTGTCGATACCGGCAAGGATATCGCGCGCGCCGCTTGGGTTGTCGTTTTTAATCCGGTCAAGGATCGCTGCTTTTGTGCGAGCGGGCATTGTACCGTCATTTACGCGCTTGGGCCGGATGCGCTTTGATGCTGATGGCTGGCGCGTAAAGCTGCGTGTCTGCGGCAGCATGGGAATGCTTGTGAGGCCGCGTCGCTGCCCCAGACGGCTAAGCTGAGCGGCTTGCGGCAATTGCGTGCCTGCATCAAACCAGCGCGCGATTTGGCCGGGGCCAACTGCGGGACTATTGGCATGAGTGTAATATTCAGCGCGGGCGATCTGATGCAGCAATCCGCCTTGGCGGGAATTGAGCATCATCTCAACGCGGTTCCATTCCTGACGGTCAATGGCGCGGAAAAGGTCGCGGTAAAAACTTTGATCGGAACCGTTTAATACAGATGGCACTGCACTGCCGCGATCAGCGACACGGAAATTGTCCGAGCTGGCATTGGCGTGCGCCGGAATGGAAGTCACAGCAGCAATTCCAATTGCACTGGCAGCGCATAATTTTGCAATTTGCCACGAAGTCATATTTTTCATCAATCAAGCCGTTCCGTATATTTGATCCATCGTCGCCAGAACCGAGCTTTTAACGAAGGGGATCCCATCAATCCCTCCAAGCTCTCAGCAACAAACACCGGAGTTCTGCGGTCTTCATGGTTAATTTCGTGTAAAGAACCAGCCTCTTTCTGCGTTTCACCTGCCATTCCGTGCTGCAAAAGCGTTAGAATGTGTGAACCCAGCGCAAGGATGTGAGCAGGCTGCGCCAATTTGATGTGCAGGTGCAGAACCTCGGCATAACCTTTGGTTGCTTGGTCCGCTCCATCAGCCATTGGCGTATGACGGGGAAGGGCGGATGCGAAATAGACTTGGCCCACATCAATCCCGCTGGCTTTCAATATTTTATCGAGCAATAGGCCGCGCGGCCCGCTGAGCAAAGTATCGCTATCTTCCGCTTCTGGATCGAGCACCAGCACCATCAGTTTCGCGCCCACATCACCGCGCGGTTCAAGGCGCCCCTTTGGCCCCATCGCATCAACGGCGGGATCTTCTAACCACCATTTGCGGAAAGCGGCCAAATCAGCCGGTGCGCCCGTTTCTGGCAATATGCTAAGAATTTCCGGTTTTTTCTCCGCCTCTTCGGCCGCTTTGGCTTGCGCAGGAGAAGTGGCTGCCTTTGACGGTGTTGCCTTAGCCTCGATCACCTCTTTGGCAGCCAACCAATCCGTAGCGTCATCGGCAAAATCCACATCCACACCGGCATCCGCCCACCACTGGTTCGCAGCGGCAAAATCCTCTTCCAAAGGGGCGGTTTGAGCAAAGGTTTGATCAGGCATACTCATCAAAGCGGGTCTTGACCTTCAAAGGCGCAGCAATCAAGGCTTTCACGGTAATTTGGTGCGCATATCAGCCGCGCCGTTTAGTCAAGGGTGAATGAGGCAATGAGCGAACGCGAATCCATGCCATGCGATGTGGTTATTGTTGGTGGAGGCCCAGCGGGTCTATCGGCGGCAATCCGGCTTAAACAGCTGAATGAAGAGCTGGAAGTTGTTGTGTTGGAAAAAGGCTCTGAGATCGGGGCGCATATCCTTTCCGGTGCGGTGGTCGATCCGAAGGCGCTGGATGAGCTTTTCCCCGATTGGCGCGATATGGATTGCCCGATGTCTCGGACCCCTGTGACCGACAATTGGCATTGGGCGCTGACTAAAAACGGCAAGTTCAACATGCCGCATTTGATGATGCCGCCGTTGATGAGCAATAATGGCTGCTACACCGGATCTTTGGGCAATATGACCCGCTGGCTGGGCGAGCAGGCCGAAGGGCTGGGCGTGATGGTATTCCCCGGTTTCCCTGCAAACGAAGTGATGTTCGATGATAAAGGTGCGGTGCGCGGCGTTATCACGCAAGATATGGGCATTGCCGAGGATGGCAGCCACAAGCCTGACTATCAGCCGGGCATGGAAATCGAAGCGAAATACACTCTGTTTGCAGAGGGCGCGCGCGGTTCCTTGACCAAGGAAATGAAAGCGAAATACGACCTAGAGGCGGATTGTCAGCCGCAGGTTTACGGCCTTGGCATTAAAGAGATTTGGGACATTGCGCCTGAAAAGCATGAGCCGGGCCGCGTGATCCATACGCAAGGCTGGCCTTTGTCGGAAAGCGATAGCTGGGGCGGGGGCTTCCTCTACCATCAGGCTGACGGACAGGTTGCACTCGGTTTCGTGACCGCGCTGGATTATGCAAACCCCTATGTTTCGCCGTTCGAGGAATTCCAACGCTGGAAAACGCACCCTGCGATCCGTGAATATCTCGAAGGCGGCAAGCGCGTTGCTTACGGCGCGCGCGCCATTAACGAGGGCGGCTGGCAGTCTGTGCCGAAACTCGCCTTCCCCGGCGGGGCATTGATTGGCTGTGCAGCAGGCTTTGTAAACGTGCCGCGGATCAAAGGTTCGCACACCGCCATGAAAAGCGGAATGCTGGCGGCGGAAGCTCTTGCGCAGGCTATATCTGATGGAAAAGAGCATTCAGAAGTCGCTGAATATGAAGAGAACTTGCGGGAAAGCTGGATCGCGGATGAGCTTAAGAAAGTTCAGAACGCTCAGCCTGCTGTGGCCAAATTTGGCGGCGATTTCGGCACCGTAATTGCGGGCGCGGACATGTGGATGCGCACTCTGAAAATCGGCCTGCCCATTTCGATGAAGCACGAGCCGGATTATGAAACTTTGGGCCGCGCTGATCTGCACCGCCCGATCAAATATCCCAAGCCGGATGGAGAGATCAGCTTTGATCGATTGACCTCAGTATCCTTCAGCTACACAAATCATGCAGAAGATCAGCCGGTGCATTTGCAGCTGAAAGATGCGGATTTGCAGAAAGCGAGCGAGCTTGCGGTCTTCGCTGGCCCATCCAATCGATACTGTCCGGCGGGCGTTTACGAATGGATCACGGAAGAGGGTGCGGAGCCAAAATTCCAGATCAATTCGCAAAACTGCGTCCATTGCAAAACCTGCGATATCAAAGACCCGAACCAGAACATCAATTGGGTAACGCCAGAAGGCGGCGGCGGGCCCAACTATCCGAATATGTGATGGGTAGAATCGCGGCCCCTATCAAATTTTTGGGAGCGCAGGGCGAATTTCATGTTTTCGATACCAAAGTAAAATGGGATCAGCCCATTCGCCTAAAGCTCTTATTCGAGAATATTCCTCCAGTACGGATATCTTCAGCGACTGATGGCTACAGACTTCGGGTAGACAGGCAAGAACTCGAACCAGCTATGGATATGGGCGAATTCGGTTCGACGAAACTTTTAGATGCGACCGAACTTCTTAAGATTGATTCTGGCCAGGTTATCCAACGAGTGCGCTCGATTGATGACGGAAAAGGGACAATTGTCGGGTTAGCGTTCCAAAAATCGCAAAAGGAGTTTCTTTGCGTGTGGATTGCGGGAGGCGAAATTGGTTGGGGCCCGCAATCTGATCTTGAAAAAGTCTGGTTTGGCGAGGCAAGTAGCCCAATTATCGGTTGCGATTTTTATGTCACTCACTGAAACAGCCTACGCCAAGATCAACCTCGCGCTGCACGTTAGAGAGCGGCGCGATGATGGCTATCACGCGTTGGAGACGCTCTTCGCATTTGTGGATTGCGGCGATACTCTAAAAGCGCGCGCAGCGGCGCAAGATAAAGTCATGACGTCAGGCGAATTTGCGCAAGGCATTGATAGCCCGATGAATAATCTCGTGGCGCGGGCTTTGTCCGTTCTGCCGCGCGGCGGCGGCCTCGACATAACGTTGGAAAAGAATTTGCCCGTTGCCGCTGGCCTTGGCGGAGGCTCCGCTGATGCGGGCGCGGTGTTTCGTATCATCGAGCAGCTTCACGGACTGCCCAACGACTGGGAGCAGCGCGCGGCAAAACTTGGCGCAGATGTGCCTGCCTGCGTGCGCAGTGAAATGGCGATTGGGCTGGGCACTGGTACTGAGTTGGAGCCAGTAGAAAACGACCTCAAAGGCACAGCAACGCTGCTGATCAATCCGCGCATTCCCTTGTCCACCGGCCCCGTGTTCAATGCATGGGATCAACAAGATCGCGGCGCGCTACCGAGAGGCCCAGCATCCAATATAGCCATGCTTGGCCGCAACGACCTAGAAGCCCCCGCGATCAGCCTCTGCCCCCAAATCGCGGATGTCCTTGCAGCCTTAAACGCAACCAGCCCAAGCCTTGCCCGCATGTCAGGATCGGGTGCGACATGCTTTGCGCTCTATAAATCCGAAGAGACCCGCGATGCCGCCACGTCCCAAATCCGCGCGGCTCAACCAAATTGGTGGCAAATGGCGGGCGCTTTGCGCTAGGGCGCGCGGATGCAAGACGGAAACCCTTATCGCCAGCTTGGCACGCTCCAATCCGGCGGTCCCAATACGCAAAACATTGTGTGTGTTGCTGACCATGCCTCAAACTTCGTGCCGGACGATCTGGAGCTGGGCTTAGCACCGGAACGGATGGATCAACATATTGCGGTAGATATTGGCGTTGGCGGGGTCGCAGGCCGTATGGCGCGTCAGCACAATATCCCGGCGCATCTCGCCACAGTCAGCAGGCTTGTTGTCGACCTTCACCGCGAAGAGGATCATCCAAACGTAGTCCCTACGGAAAGCGACGGAGTGCTCGTCCCGGGCAATATCGGCGCCGATGTAGAAGGGCGATTGGCGCGTTTCTATCGCCCCTATCATGCAGCGCTGGCCGATTGGCTGGATGCCGCTGCGCCCAAGCTGATAATTTCGCTTCATTCCTTCACGCCCAAGCTTGAAACTAATGATGAGGAACGCTCATGGGAATGCGCGCTGCTTTACAATCAAGATGATCGCGCCGCGCGCCATGCAATCCGCTTGTTCGGTGAGCAGGGATTAAACGTGGGCGATAACCAGCCGTATTCGGGCCGCGATTTGAATGCGACGATGAACCGTCATGCAGAAGCGCATGGGCGGCATTACATCGCGTTGGAAGTTCGGCAGGATTTAATCGCTAATCGCGCGGATCAATCGCGCTGGGCCGCTTTGATTGCTGACGTTGCGGGCAGGGTTGCACTCGCGCTCGACTAGGGGCAGGACAATCCGGCAGTTCCAACCGGAGTAATCTCAATGCCCGCCTATCGTTCCAGAACCACCACGCATGGCCGCAATATGGCAGGCGCGCGCGGGCTTTGGCGTGCCACTGGCATGACCGATGATGATTTTGGCAAGCCGATCATCGCAATCTCCAACAGCTTCACGCAGTTTGTGCCGGGGCACGTTCACCTCAAAGACCTTGGCCAAATGGTCGCGCGCGAGGTTGAGGCAGCGGGCGGTGTAGCGAAAGAGTTCAACACAATCGCGGTCGATGATGGCATTGCGATGGGGCATGACGGCATGCTCTATTCCTTGCCAAGCCGAGATTTGATCGCCGATAGCGTCGAATATATGATCAATGCGCACTGCGCCGATGCGCTTGTCTGCATTTCCAATTGCGACAAGATTACGCCGGGCATGCTGATGGCGGCGATGCGGCTGAACATCCCCGTCGTGTTCGTCTCTGGCGGCCCAATGGAAGCCGGTAAAGTCGTTTGGGACGGTAAGGAAAAAGCGCTCGATCTGGTTGATGCGATGGTCGCTGCGGCGGATGAAAGCTATTCCGACGAGCAAGTTTCCGAAATTGAAAAAGCTGCCTGCCCAACTTGCGGATCATGCTCCGGCATGTTCACGGCGAATTCAATGAATTGCCTGACAGAGGCGCTTGGATTGTCGCTGCCGGGCAATGGCTCGACTTTGGCGACCCATGCTGACCGCAAGCAATTGTTCCTGCGCGCTGGCCGCCTGATCGTATCGCTCGCCAAGCGCTATTATGAGGAAGATGACGCCAGCGTTCTGCCGCGCAATATCGCAACATTCGAAGCGTTTGAAAATGCGATGAGCCTTGATATCGCTATGGGCGGATCGACCAACACAGTGCTGCATTTGCTGGCCGCCGCGCATGAGGCTGGCGTGGACTTTACGATGGAGGATATCGACCGGCTATCGCGCCGCGTACCGTGCCTATCGAAAGTCGCTCCTGCAAAAGATGATGTGCATATGGAGGATGTTCACCGCGCGGGCGGGATTATGTCCATCCTAGGCGAGCTGGAGAAGGCTGATCTGCTCCACACAGCCTTGCCCACGGTCCACAGCCCGACAATGGGCGATGCGCTGGATGATTGGGATATTGGCCGCACGCAGAACAATATGGTGCGCGAATTTTTCTCCGCTGCACCAGGCGGTGTGCGCACTCAAACAGCCTTTAGCCAGGATCGCCGCTGGGAAAGCCTCGATATTGACCGCGAAAATGGTGTGATCCGCAGCGCTGAACATGCCTTTAGCAAGGATGGCGGATTGGCCGTACTTTCCGGCAATATCGCTTTGGATGGCTGCATTGTGAAAACGGCGGGCGTGGATGAAAGCATTCTGACCTTTACCGGCCCTGCGCGTGTGTTCGAATCTCAAGATGATGCGGTCACCGCAATCCTAACTGGCCAGATCGTAGAGGGCGATGTTCTCGTCATCCGCTATGAAGGTCCCAAAGGCGGGCCGGGCATGCAGGAAATGCTCTACCCCACTAGCTATCTCAAATCGAAAGGGCTGGGCGCGGCTTGCGCATTGCTGACAGATGGACGCTTTTCCGGCGGCACATCGGGCCTCTCCATCGGCCATGTCTCACCCGAAGCGGCAGAAGGCGGCGCGATTGCCTTGGTCGAAGAGGGCGATAGCATCGTGATCGACATTCCAAACCGCATAATCAAAATGGACGTTGCCGAAGAGGTTCTGGAACAACGCCGCGCTGCGATGGAGGCGAAAGGCGTTGCCGCTTGGCGACCAGCGGAAGAACGCCCGCGTGCCGTCTCTGAAAGCCTGCAAGCCTATGCGATGATGACGACCAGCGCATCAAAAGGCGCGGTGCGCGATATCTCTCAGTTGAAGGTGCGATAATGCGAATTTTTGCGGGTCTTTCCATGGCTGCGCTTGGCGCGTTTATCACTGGCTGTTCCGGTGAAGCCTCTCCGATGCCAGAAGGGCAAACGATAGAATGCGCGATCGGCGCAGGCGTTGAAATGGGGCCGGACTGTGTGGGCGAACAGATTGCTGGCGGCGAGATTTTCGTCATCCACCATCCCGATGGCAGTTTCCGGCGGTTTGAAATGCTGCCCGATGATGCGGGCATTGGCCTTGCCGATGGGGCGGGTGTTCTCTCGCAGCAGATGGACGGGGATGAGCTGCTAATTTCAGTAGATGATGCGCGGTACCGCCTGCCTATTGCTGCTGAAACACAGAAAAACGGGAAGTAGTGGTCACTTTTTGTCGTATTTTGCAGTCATGACGTCAGCTCTATGAGTGATGAAACAATCCTGCGCATTGCGGCCAAGGGTGACGGAGTAACCGCATCTGGCGCGCATCATGCTGGCGCTGTAACCGGCGATATTGTTAACAGCGATGGCTCTTTCACGCGCGGCAAGCATTATCAAGAACCGCCATGCAAACACTTTACACAATGTGGCGGGTGTTCGCTGCAATATGCTGATGAAAAAGTGCTTTCTCAGTTTGCATTGGAGCGCGTGCTATACGCAGCAGAGGGTAAAGGAGTGGAGGCGAAGGAGCTTCTTCCCACGCATCTTTCTCCGCCAAAAAGCCGCCGCCGCGCGACTCTTCACGCAGTCAAGCGCGGCAAGAATGCTCAGATTGGATTTCGGCAAGCTGGATCGCACAAGATTGTCGATCTAACCGAATGCCATATTCTCGTGCCGGAACTGTTTGCTCTCGCTAAACCTTTGCGCACATTCATTGCCAAGCATGGCGGCAAAGCGCCGATTGATATTGATCTGACGCTAACCGATCAGGGCGCGGACGTTTCAATCAAGCAAATTGAGCTTGATGGATTGGAAGCCACCGAAGCTGCGCTGGAATTTGCGCAGGCGAACAGTCTCGCCCGGCTGTCGCTTGATATGGGCTATGGTGCGGAACCGATTTGGGAGCCGGAACCGGTCACGATCACTCTCGCCAATACGCCAGTTGCCTATCCCAGCGGGGCATTCCTGCAAGCGACACGCGATGCAGAGGCGCTGATGATGGCGGATGCAGCGGAAATGCTCAGCGGCGCAGGCAAGGTGGTCGATCTGTTCGCAGGGCTTGGCACATTTGCATTCGCGCTATCGAAGCAATCTCAGCTGACCGCAGTAGAGGCGGCGCGCGATGCGCATTTGGCATGCAGAGCGGCTGCTTCCAGAGCGCAATTGCCGGTTGAGGCGATGCACCGCGATCTGTTCCGCAATCCGTTGCAAGATGATGAACTTAAACACTTTGATGCAGCCTTGCTCGATCCGCCGCGCGCTGGTGCCCGCGATCAAATCGCCGCAATTGCTGCCAGCGGATTGCAACGTGTCTGCTATATCAGCTGCAATCCAGCCAGCTGGTCACGTGATGCCAAGCAATTGGTTGAGGCGGGCTTTACGCTTCAAAAATTGCGCCCCATCGGACAGTTCCGCTGGACGACGCATGTTGAGCTGGTGAGCTATTTTACACGCTAACCGGCGCTGATGCGCGCTAATGTGTGCGTAGAGCTTTTAGCACTTGTGTCCGCAACCATTCCCGCGCATTTTCCTCGACATAGGCATGGCTAGCGCCCTCGCAGCGTGCGATCCGGCTATCGCTGGTATCCCAGTGTATTTCAAATTCTTGGGCAGTCCGGTCGCTGCTCGCCAGTAAGATGGATATATCACCGCCAAAGTCCGCGACACCTTCGCGGATTTCATTCGCTAGACCTGTGGCCGCGGGGGCAGGGCGGATGCTGCCTAGCAGCCCTTTAAACAGTTTGCGCAAGTCCACACCGCCGCGCAGCAAACGCATGATTTCAGCTGGATTGCGCAGCTTTTCCGCATAGCGAGACCGGATCGAGCCGGCGCTATGCACTGGCTCTGCATCGCCTGCCTCTTCCTCATGATCTTCAATCGTCCAAGGGTTAGATAGGATCAGACCGTCGCAGCCTGCACCGCGTGAGAGCATTAAGGCAGAGGCCGCATCGCAATTGCCCAAAGCGATCACGCGGCTGATTTGTGGAGCCATGGCACGGAAAGCTTCCAATGCGGCCGCAATATCTTTTGCAGAGCAACGAAACCCGCGGTTCTCGCCTTCGCTATCGCCAATGCCGCGGCGATCAAACCTGAACACTGGAAAGCCAGCCTGCGCAATGTCTGCGGCGATTTCGGCTTGGCCAGAAAAGGCGCCGGAGCGCACTTCATTGCCGCCGCTCACAATTAGCAATCCGGTTGAACCCGGCGCAGTGTCGAGCGTTCCGGCAAGAGTGCAGGATCCGCATGCGAAGGTGAAATGATGGCGGCTCATGAGTTTTTCGCCAAACTATCAGCGATGATCGACGCTAATGCTTTTGCTTGAGCATCATCATCATCCGCCTCTGCCCGCAGCCAAAGCGCCGCGCCGCCTATATCGGATTGCGCGATGATAGATTGTTGAGCGGCCTGGGCTGGCTCTGCATTTTGCAATTCGCCAAACATTTCTGCGCCAAATCGCCAACCCGCCAGTTCGATGCCTTCTTTCGCGCCCAATTCGCTGAGCTGCGCCGTGCTTTCTTCGCGGCCTGCCTCTTTCGATACCAGCACACGTGCCCGCAGCATGCCGCGCAATATCCGCGCGCCGCCAATAGGGGCATAGTGCCAGCCGGGAAGAGTGTCAGGCGCAATCAGAGCGCCGCCGCGAATGGAAAGAACATGGCTTGCACCAAACTGCTCAGCGACTTGTATCGCATCCGCTCGCCACTGTGTTAAAGATTGCTCGTCAAGCGGGGCGAGGCTTTCATTCATACCGGGCAGGTCGGGTAGAATGGAGGCAATGCCCATCTCGTCCAAACTGCGTATGATTTGCACGGTTTGGCGGCGCAATTTGTTCGCCTCGTCAAACAATGCGGGCAGGATCAAGATTTTTGGATTGGTTGAACCATCGGTTCCGGCGATTTCGAGCATTAGCTCTTTGCTAGTGCGCCCCTCGGGCCGCTCACAGGTCCATTCGCCGACCATGTGCTTGACTAGCTCTGATCGGCTTTGTTTTCGGCCTGTTCCGCGATTTTTCCTTCAGCGAAGTCTAGCAAACCGCCATAGGTTTCCAGCATTTCGCCATCGACATCTTCATCCTCGATAATAATATCGAGCCGGTCTTCCATTTCGGTAAGAAGGCCTGCAACAGCCATGGAGTCGAGTTCGGGCAAGTGACCGAACAGGCCAGTATCCTCGTCAAATTCTGCCGCATCGTCAGGGTCCAGCCCAAGCACATCGCAAAGGATCGCTTTGAGCTGAATATCAGTGCTTGGCGCATCCGGTTCAGATTGCGCGGCGTCGCTGCCTGAAGTTGCAGCGTTCAGATTTTCCATGGCTGATCCACTCATAGACTTTTCACACTTCCCCTGCGCAAAAAACGAAAAACGCGCTTAGCTTTGCTCTGCATCGCTTGCAAGCTTGCAAGCTTGCTGCGCATAGCGGCAAAACTGCGTTTGGCGAGCGGTGCCCATGCTTTGGCTCGAGCTGGGTCTAGGCAATCGAGCTGATAACGCGGGCGAACCTCTTCCATCCAATCGCGTTTATACGGATCATTGCCAGTGCCGAAATCGACCAATTTGACGTGATCTTTATCGATCACATGTTCAAACAGGGCAGCGGTTAGCGTGGTTCCAGCGGAGAGGTTTTTGTGACTTTCAAGGTGGGCAAGCTTGTGAATGTAGGCGGTGCCATCCTCTACGGTCCAAAACTGGGCGGCCACCGCCATGCTGTCATGGCGTGCGATAGCAAGGCGGATACGGCCAGCCCCGCCTTCTTGAATAGCGAAACGGCGTAGGAGCTCAGGTTGATCCTCTGCGACTTTCCAGCTGTCGGCATAGATGGCTTCATAAGCATCCCATGCTTCTGCATCGAAAGTATCGAGAAGCTGCACCTCCACCTTTTTCGCTTTGCGTTTCAGCGTAGTGCGCATCCGGCCAGCGCGGCCTGCCCAATATTCAGCAAAGCTGCGGCCATTCACTGGCAAAACATGGTTCTCATCGCACTGGCTACGCTGCACTTTCCATCCAGCAGCGGTGAAAGCGCGCTCTAACCGCGATGCTGAACCATCTTCTTCTGGCACTGGCCAAAGGGTGATGCGGTGCGAGCGGGCGCGCAATTGCGCAGCAATCTCTGTTAGCAATTTTTCGCCAGCGGGCCCGTCTGGTGCAAGCTGACGCCAAGTGAAACTGTACCAATTGCGCAAAGGTTCGATCCGGCCATTCGCCTCTGTCAGAGCAAGCGCGGCATTGCTTTCCCCGTCACTTGCCAGCACGACAAGCGGGGTCAGCCCGCTCTCAGCGAGCAGGGCAAACCATTCCGACCGTTCAAAAGGCGACGGAGCAGGCTGACATAACCCTTGGAGAACGTTAACCGTATCGTGGTAGCTGGACGCTGTCACTCAAACTGCCTTTACTTGGAACCCAATTTTGCGAACGCCTGATCCTCAGCCCAAACCGATCGACCACCTTGCACAATGCGGGGCGGATGATGCGCGGGCTTTGGTCTTGCGCGATAAGGTCTTTACCCATCAGGAGTTAAGACGAGGTGTCTGCGAAATGGCTGGATGGCTGGCGGATGCTGTTCCAACAAAAGGCGCGCGGGTTGCGACATGGGCGGCAAAGGGTGAATTGACGTGTTTAATGCCCTTGGCTGCGGCGCGGGCCGGGCTGGTGCATGTGCCGATCAATCCCTTGCTGAAACGCGCACAGGTTAAGCATATTCTGGATGATAGCGGCGCATCTATGCTGATTGCGAATGCTGGACGGCTCAAATCGCTTGAGAATGGCGATGTAGGGGCGGGTTGCGCTGTTGTTGAGGATGCAGCAGCGTTGGAGGCTGCAAGCAGTGCAGGGCGCTCTCTAGGGCCGTCTGAGGCTGATCCTGATGATCTGGCGGCGATCCTTTATACATCAGGCTCCACGGGCCGCCCGAAAGGCGTGATGCTCAGCCATGCAAATTTGTGGCTGGGCGCGGTGAGCGTAGCGAACTACCTTAAGTTGGCGGCTGACGATGTGACGCTGGCCGTGTTGCCGCTGTCGTTTGACTACGGGCAGAACCAATTGCTCTCCACTTGGTATGCTGGCGGATGCGTGGTGCCGCTGGATTACCTTTTTCCGCGCGATGTGGTGAAAGCCTGCGCTGCGCATCAGATTACAACGCTGGCCGCGGTTCCGCCTTTATGGGTGCAATTGACCGAGCTGGAGTGGGATCATGCGGCAAGTGCGAGCATGCGGCGGCTCACCAATAGCGGCGGTGCGCTAACGACTGATCTGGTGCATGATCTGCGCGCTGATTTCCCGGATGCCGATCTCTACCCAATGTACGGCCTGACAGAGGCGTTTCGTTCGACCTATCTTGATCCATCATTGGTGGATGCACATCCCACCAGCATGGGCACAGCGATCCCCTTTGCTGAAGTTTTGGTGATCAATGATGCAGGCGGCATTGCCGCTCCCGATGAAGAGGGCGAATTGGTGCATTGCGGCCCATTGGTGGCTCAAGGGTATTGGCAAGACCCAGAGCGGACCGCGCAGCGCTTTAAACCGGCTCCTGCGGCATCAGAATATGGCGGAATGGCGGTATGGTCCGGTGACCGCGTAAAGCGTGCGGCGGGTGGCCTCCTCTATTTTGTGGGCCGGCGCGATGCGATGATCAAATCGGCGGGCAACCGGATTAGTCCGGCTGAGGTTGAGGAAGTGGCGCTTTCCACCGGTCTGGTGGCAGAAGCGATTGCGCTGGGCATTCCTGATGAACGGCTGGGCCATGCCGTGCATTTGGTTGTGCGCGCTGAGGCGGGCGCTGAGGCAGACAGCAAAGCTCTAGCCAAAGCCTTGGCCAAGGAACTGCCAAACTTTATGCACCCTAAGGAATATCACTGGAAAGATGCCATGCCGCTTAATCCCAATGGCAAGATTGACCGAACGGCTCTGATGCAGGAATTTGCGGTATGAAAACTCCCAAACCTTCTAAACCCAAGCCTTTAGGTCCAATTCCTGTCGGGTTTGAGGCACTAGACGGCGAGCTAGCTATCGGCGGCAAAACCGCCAGCCAGCATGTAGAAGAGGCTGAGGCAAATGGCGCACGCACGCCCATATTCGTCTATTCCAAGGATAGGCTGGATGCGCGCATGGCTGCATTGCGAAGCGCTATGCCCGACCGGCTGGGCATCAATTATGCCATCAAAGCCAATCCTTATGCGCCAGTGCTCAAACATATGGCAGGGCTGGTGGACGGTCTCGACATTGCCTCGTCAGGCGAGCTTGCGATGGTTGAGGCGGCTGGGCTCGATCCAGCGCGAGTGAGCTTTGCCGGGCCGGGAAAACGCGATGATGAGTTAGAGGCAGCAGTGCGCGCTGGCGTTACTCTCAATTGCGAAAGTGAAGGGGAGGCCGCCCGCACCTTTGCGATTGCAGAGCGTATCGGGGTGGCGCCAAAAATGGCGATCCGCGTCAATCCAGAGTTTGAATTGCGCGGTTCAGGAATGAAGATGGGCGGCGGGGCGAAACCCTTTGGCCTTGATACTGACCGCGTGCCAGTGCTTGCAAAGGAAATCATCGCAAGTGGCGCTGAGTTTAAAGGGCTGCATATCTTTACCGGCAGTCAGTCGCTCGACTCAGAGGCCCTGATCGAAACGCAGGGTAATGTGCTGGAATTGGCCGATAGTTTGGCATCTAAAATTGGCGTTAACCTACCCAAGCTGAATATGGGCGGGGGCTTTGGTATCCCCTATTTCCATGGTGATGAACCGGTGGATTTGCCTCGAATCGGAGACGCTTTGAAAGCGCGCTTTGCAGCTTTGCCCGATACTCTTGCCGATACAGACCTGTGCATCGAGTTGGGACGGTTCTTGGTTGGTGAATCGGGTGTTTATTTAACCAAGGTGGTGGACCGAAAGGTCAGCCATGGTTCCGTTTACCTTGTTACAGACGGCGGATTGCACCATCAGCTTGCCGCATCAGGAAACTTTGGCACAGTGGTCCGCCGCAATTACCCCGTGGCGGTTGCGAATCGCTTTACAGATCAAGCGGTTGAGGAAGCCAATGTTGTCGGCTGTCTTTGCACGCCGCTGGACCGGCTGGCTGACAAGGCCATGCTGCCAGAGGCCCAAGTGGGCGATATCATCGCCGTATTCTGCGCCGGAGCATATGGGGCAAGCGCCTCTCCAGCGAGCTTCCTTGGCCAAGGTCCGGCTGGTGAAATTCTGGCGTAAACAAAACGCTAACGTGCTGTCCCATAACGGGAAAGACTAAGAGAAACCCAGTAATCCTAACATTTTGTTCACCCTTTTTGGGGAGGAAGGATGCCTGTTTCCACGAGCGTGGGCTGGCGGGTCGCTCCTGCATTATCAGTCCGCCCTCGTCTGCCAAGGCAAGGATTTATAATGATGGCCAAGTTTACTTTACCCTCTACCCGCGCTGCTGCGATGAGTTCAGTTGCTGCTGTATCGCTGACCCTATTGGGAGGCTGTGCAACCGGTAGCGGCGTTGAGCTGCCACCAGCCAGCGCTTCTGCGATCCAAGGTTCGCAAAGCGAAGAATACACGATTGGTGCCAATGACGAATTGAGCATCCATGTTTGGCGCAACCCAGAATTGTCCGCTGACAAAATCCGCGTTCGCCCTGATGGCCGTTTGACCATGCCTTTGGTTCGCGATCTACCAGCGGCAGGCAAAACGCCGACAATGCTGCAAGAAGATATCCGCCTGCAGCTTTCACAATATATTGAGAACCCGATTGTCTCGGTGATCGTAAACGAAGCTGTTGGCTCTTTCGATCAGCAGGTGAAGGTCGTGGGTTCAACCGCGCAACCTTTGGCAATTCCTTTCCGCGCCAAAATGACCGTGCTGGATGCGATGATCGCCGTTGGCGGTCTGGGTGAGTTTGCAGCGGGTAACCGCGCAAAGCTGATCCGCAATGATCGCAACACTGGCAAGACGCAGGAATACCGCCTGCGCCTGTCTGATCTTCTGAAGAAAGGCGACAGCTCGGCCAATGTCCTGCTGATGCCAGGCGACACCATCATCATTCCTGAAAGCACCTTTTAAGGGTCTTGTGACAGCATGAACGAAGTATTCGAAAATCTGCGCACCGCGCTATATTCGGTGTGGCACCGCAAGTGGCTGGCATTGGCCGTTGCTTGGGTTGTCTGCATTTTGGGTTGGCTGGTCGTTGCGATGATCCCCAACACATATGAAGCCAAAGCGCGCATCTATGTTGATCTGGAAGATGTGCTTTCCGATCAAATGAAAATTGCTGGCGACGGCAAGCAGGAAATCATGCGGGTTCGCCAAACATTGGCAAGCTCTGTGAACCTGGAAAAAGTTATCCGTTCAACCAAGCTTGGTGAAGAGATCGAAGATCGTCCTGATATGGACGAAGCGATCGCAAAGCTGGGCAAGGATGTGGAAGTCACCAGTGAGGAAGACAACCTTTTCGAACTGACAGCTTCTATCGGTGTTGGCGGTTATAGCGACGCTGAAAATGCAGCTTTGTCGCGCGATGTTGTGCAAAAGTTGATCGACATTTTCCGCGAAGAAAACATTGCCGGTAACCGCAATGAAATCGCGGATACGATGGTTTTCCTCGACCAGCAATTGGAAGAGCGCAAGATCGAGTTGGAAGCGGCTGAACAAAAGCGTCTCGCATTCGAATCGCAATATCCAGAACTGATCGGTGGCTCGACCACTCTTTCGACCAAGATCCAGCAGGCCCGCACAGAATTGCGCGGTATTGATGGCGATCTGGCTGGTGCGCAAAGCGCGCTTGCCGCGGTTGAAGGGCAACTTGCAGGTACGCCGGCAACGATCTCATCCGGCTTTACACCGGCTCCGCGTGAAAGCGGTGCACGTGCGGCATTGGCTCAGGCGCAATCACAGCTTGCGCAATTGCGTGGCCGCGGCCTGACCGATAGCCACCCTGATGTGGTGTCTTCGCGCCGCCAAGTCGCAATCCTTCAGCGTCAAGCTGCAGGAGAGAAAGCGCCAACGGCAACGACCTCTAGCCAGCCTAACCCAGCCTATTCCTCGCTTCTGGCGATTAAGGCTGAACGTCAGGGCGACGTGCAAGCAATGAATGCGCGCCGTGCCGCCTTGCAGGCTGAAATCACCGGCCTGATGGGCAGTCAAGCAACTGAGCCAGAAGTGGCCGCAGAAGCAAACCGCATCAGCCGCGATTATGAAGTGCTTAAAACCAAGTATGACGACCTTCTCAATGACCGTGAAGAAATCCGTCTGCGCGGTCAGGTTGATACCAATCGCAGCGCTTTCAAATTCAACGTGATTGATCCGCCGGTTGTACCGCGCAAACCAGCGGCCCCTAACCGTCCATTGCTGTTGTTCGGGGTTCTGTTCCTCGGCTGTGCAGCGGGCGCGGGTGCTGCCTTTGCGATGAGCCAAATGCGCTCAACCTTCAGCACAACGGCCAAGCTTGAACGCACGATGGACCTGCCAGTGATCGGATCGATTTCGATGACCGTGAAAGAGGCTGGCCGCGCGCTGAAAGCCAAACGCTTCAAACAATGGGCAGGCGCAAGCGCCGCGCTGGTCGGGGTCTTTGCGATCCTGCTGGTGATCGAATTCCTCCAAGTTCGGGCAGTGGCCTGAGGAAGATAGAATGACAGAGCATAAGAAAATCTCTCTCAGAAATGCGCGCCCAGCAAGCGCGGGTGAATCGCTGTTTGAACGGGCCGATGGCGCGTTTGGACTAGACGGTTTTGCTCCGGTTGCTCCGCCCAAGTCGCTGCGTGATGCGCCGCGTCCGGTGCGCAAGGTTCTGAAGTCGAATGATGCAGATAAGGTGGAAACGCCTGCTGAGGCTAAGTTGCGCGAGGCGAGGGCCAAAGCAAAAGCGGCTGCAGCCCCTGCATCTGCTCCCGTAGCGGTTCCAGCGCCAGCTCCTGTTTCGGCTCCTGTTTCAGCTGCACCAAAGCCTGAAGCAGACGTTCCAACAGGGTCTCCAGCGGGTCGGCGTCAATCCGATATGCTGCGTGATGCTGCACCTGTCGCGGCTCCAGTTGCGCAGCCTGAACCAGATGCAGCGCCAATGCCCGTCCAAGAAGATGTGGCCTTTGGCGGTAAGATCCACGCGATTGATCGCGACTTTCTTGAAGAGCAGGGCATGATTGTGCCTGATGGCGAAGTTACTGGCCTGCTCGAAGAGTTTCGGATCGTGAAACGCCAATTGCTCAGCGATGCGCGCGAAGCAGGCACAGCCATCGCCCGCCGCATGCTGGTGTGCTCACCGCATTCCGGTGAAGGCAAAACCTATTGCGCGGTCAATCTGGCGCTGGCTTTGGCCGCAGAGCGCGACATCGAAGTTCTGCTGGTTGATGCCGATTTCCCTAGCCCATCAGTGATGGAAACGCTGGGTCTTGAGGCTGAACGCGGATTTATGGATGCGCTTTCGGATAAGACGATCAAGCCTGAAAGCCTTGTGATGCGGACTGATATTGATGGTCTGTTCGTCCTTCCAGCCGGAAATCGCACCACATCGGATGCAGAATATCTCGCCAGTGCGCGCACTCGTGATGTACTCGCGCGTCTGACCGAAAGTGCTCCGGACCGGATCGTGATTTTCGATACACCGCCTGCTCTCGCCGCCTCTCCGGCAGCGGAACTGGCAAAGCATGTTGGCCAAGCGATCCTTGTCGCGCGGGCTGACGATACTGGGCGCAATGCGTTGGAAGATGCCTTTCAACTGCTGTCCGCCTGTCCTGATATCAAACTGCTGCTCAATGCAGCGCAATTTAGCCCAAGCGGTCGGAACTTCGGTTCCTACGGCGCGTACGGGGAGTAAGAAAAATGCGTTTGAAATACACCACAAGCTTAACCGCGATTGGTCTGCCATTGGCAGCCTTGCTGACTGCAATGCCTGCTGCTGCGCAAACCGAAACCAATTCTGAGACCCGCCAGGTCGATGTCTCGCCTTATATTGAGGTTTCGCAAATCCTTGTGGCTGAGCTTTCGCCCGGCGATGAAGTGCTAACCTACACCCAGCTTGCAGCCGGGATCGACACAACGATCACGGGCCGCAACAATGGCGGTTCTGTCTCTCTGCGCTATGAACGCAATATCGGTTACGGCGACAATACGCTGGATACAGATACGATTTCAGGTGTGGCGCGCGGTTATGCGACCATCGTTCCCAACGCTTTGACTTTTGAAGCAGGCGCTTTGGCCAGCCGCACTAATGTGGATGGCAGCGGCGCAAGCACAGTCAATCCGCTGGTAAGCCAAGGGTCTGAAAGCCAGATCTATTCTGGTTATGCAGGTCCAAATATCGCGGCACGCGCGGGCGATGTTTACATCAATGGCCTAGCGCGCGTTGGCTACACTAAAGTCGAAACGCAGGCTGATGTCGCAACCGCTGCGGGCGGCGCTGACCGCCTCGACGTGTTCGATGACAGCGTCACCTATCAGGCAAACTTGCGCGCTGCGACCAAAGCAGGCGAAGCATTGCCAGTGGGTATCGGCATTGGCGGCGGTATCTATCAAGAAGATATCTCCAACCTTGATCAGCGTGTTCGCGATGTGAACGTGCGCGCCGATGTGACCGTTCCTGTGTCCGACACTCTCCAACTGGTTGGCGGCGTCGGCTATGAAGATGTTGAAGTTTCCAGCCGCGATGCTCTGTTCGATGTGAACGGCGATCCGGTGATTGACGACAATGGCCGCTTTGTGACCGATCGGTCGCAGCCGCGCCAGCTGGCTTATGATGTCGATGGCATCATCTGGGACGTGGGCGCAGTATGGCGTCCATCCAGCCGTACAGCTTTGTCCGCAACTGTCGGACGCCGGTACGATTCCACAACATATTACGGCAGCTTTGCCTATGCGCCGAGCAACCGTTCCTCGGTCAACATCTCGGTCTATGACGGGGTTCAAGGTTTTGGCGGCACGCTGACCAATTCACTGGCTGCATTGCCAACTGACTTCTCCGCAGCGCGCAATGCGCTGACCGGCGACTTCAGCGGCTGTGTTTCCGGTGATACCGGTGCAAGCTGTGTCGGTAGCGCATTCGGCTCGATCCGTTCTGCGACGTTCCGTAGCCGCGGCGTTCAGGCGAGCTATTCACGCCAATTGGGCCGCAGCCTAAACGCTACAGTGGCAGCTGGTTATGATCGCCGGACTTTCATCGCGGGTGAGAATACGGTTCTGGCCGCAGCAAACGGTCTGGTTGATGAAAGCTACTATGTCTCAACCTCGCTATCGGGCTCTATCGGCCGCAACGCTGGCTTTGCGCTGAACGCATATGGCAACCGTTTCGACACTGAAACCAATGGCGGTCAAACTGTAACAGCTGTGGGCGGTTCTGCCGCTTACAACCAAACCATCGTACCGCGCCTCTCGGCCCGTGCGGCGGTTTCGCTCGATCACTTCGACTCCGATATTTCGGCCGAAGACATCACCACAGCAAGCGGTCTTGTCGGCCTGCGCTACGATTTCTGATCAGACGGAAAGGTCACTTAAGACATGTATGAGCAATTTTACGGCCTGACCGGACGTCCGTTTCAGCTAACCCCTGATCCAGATTTCTATTTCGAAAGCGTCAGCCACAAAAAAGCCCTATCCTATTTGGGCTATGGCCTGTCACAGGGCGAAGGTTTCATCATCGTAACGGGCGAAGTTGGCGCGGGTAAATCCACGCTGGTTGCGCATCTGATGGAGAAAACTGATCCTGCGCAGCTGACTGTCGGCCAAGTGGTGACAAGCGCATTGGACAGCGAAGAGCTGGTCCATGTGATCGCACAAAGCTTTAACCTTGAAGTCGAAGGACGCGATAAAGCGGCCGCATTGGGCGCGATTGAAATGTTCTTGCAAGAAGAAGCGCGTGAAGGTCGCCGCTGTCTGCTGGTGGTTGATGAATGCCAGAACCTCGACATTGCAGCGCTTGAAGAATTGCGCATGCTGTCGAACTTCCAGCTTGGTTCGCACCCATTGCTGCAAACCTTGCTGCTGGGTCAGCCAGAGTTCCGCAAGACTGTCGCCAATCACGAAGAGTTGGAGCAATTGCGCCAGCGCGTGATCGCCTCGCATCACCTTTCCGCATTGGAAGAGGATGAGGTTGAGGAATATGTTCGTTACCGTCTCGAAATCGTTGGCTGGAATGGCAATCCTGAAATTACCGACGATGTCTATTCAGAACTGTTCGATGCAACGGGCGGTATTCCGCGCCGGATCAACCAAGTTATGAACCGGCTGCTGCTGCTCGGCTCGATTGAAGAGCGCGCTGGCTTCACCGTCAAAATGCTCGACGATGTATGCGCAGAAATGGTGCTGGATTCCGAACAGGGTTCAGACAATGCAGCACCTGCACAAACGGCTATGGCGGCCGCATCTGTTGCAGCTCCGATGAGCGAAGATATGAGCAAGGCTTTGGCCGATATGGCGCAGCGTCTTGACGATCAAGAAGCATCGGTTCGCCACGTTCTGACTTTGCTGGTCGAGTGGTTCGAGGAAGAGAACCAGCGCGAGGCTGCCTAATGAATGCGCCCAGCGCCTTTCCCGAGGCCCAATCAAATCAATCCGTCGTCAACGGCCTGTCGGTTGATGTCGAGGATTGGTTTCAGGTGGGTGCTTTCGAAACCGTCATTGACCGGTCCGATTGGGATGGGCTGAAACTGCGCGTTGAAGACAATGTTGCACGCATCCTTGATCTGTTTGCAAAGGCGGATGCCAAGGGCACGTTTTTCACATTAGGCTGGGTGGCGCAGCGCCATCCAGAATTGATCCAGCGCATCGTTTCAGAAGGGCATGAAATCGCCAGCCATGGGTATGATCATGCACGCGTTTTCACCTTCACTCGCGAAGAATTTGCCGCTGATCTGGCGAAGGCTCAGGCAATCTTAGAAGATGCCTCTGGCCAACAGATCAAAGGTTACCGCGCGCCGAGTTTTTCCATCGATCCGCGCACGCCGTGGGCGTTCGATGTGTTGGCAGAGGCGGGCTACACTTACTCTTCCAGCGTCGCGCCGGTTGTGCATGATCATTATGGTTGGCCAGAGGCTCCGCGATTTGCATTTAAGCCGCTAGCGAATAGCGATTTGATCGAAATTCCGGTTACGACAGCCATGGTTGGCGGGCGTAAAGTGGCCGCCGGTGGAGGCGGGTTTTTCCGCGTGCTTCCTTACGCTTTTTCGCGCTGGGCCATTCGCCAAGTGAATGAAAAAGAGGACCGTCCAGCAATCTTTTACTTCCACCCATGGGAAGTGGACCCGGATCAGCCGCGCGTTGACAACGCCCCGATGCGGTCAAAACTGCGCCACTACACCAACCTTGATAAAATGGCTGGCAAGCTAACTGATCTGGTCAATGATTTTGACTTTGGCCGGATGGATGACGTTGCAGCACGAGAGGCATTGCGCGCTGAATTTTGGGAACAGGAGATTGCGGCATGAACGCACCTTTTCCGCATCCAACAATGGTGATCTCACCCGCCGATTGCAGCGATGCAGCGCAAGCGGAACGGATCGAAAAATTCGTGGTAGAAATGCACGGTTCAGTCTTTCAGCGCCCACAATGGCTGAACGCGGTTGAAGCTGCTTGCGGCCATAAAGCCACCGGCCTGATCGCTGAACGCATGGGCGCAATTGTTGGCTGGCTTCCGCTTAGCGAAGTTCACAGCCACATCTTTGGCCGTGCGCTGGTATCATCCGGTTTTGGCGTTGGCGGCGGAACCTTGTCAGAAGACACTGCCGTTGCCGAAGCATTGGCAATCGCTGCGACTGAAATGGCTGCACGCTCTGCTTGTGCTAGCGTAGAACTGCGCGGCGGAGTTATTCCTGCCAGTTGGCATGTTGAAACCGAAAGCCATGCGAATTTTATCGCTGATCTGGCTGAAGATGATGAGGCGCAATTGCTCGCCATTCCGCGCAAACAGCGCGCCGATGTTCGCAAAAGCCTGGCGGCTGATCTGGAAATATCGGTTGGACGCAGTGTTGCGGAGCGCGATGCGCATTACGCCGTCTATGCAGAAAGCGTGCGCAATTTGGGCACGCCAGTTTTTCCGAAGTCTTTGTTTGATGCGATGTTGGAAGCATTTCCAGACGCGGATATTCTTACCGTGCGCCATCAAGGCGCCGCAATCTCTAGTGTGCTGTCTTTCTATCACGAAGGCACCGTGATGCCCTATTGGGGCGGGGGATTGTTTGCTGCGCGCGGGCTAAAAGCCAATGAGCGCATGTATTACGAACTGATGCTGCATGCGCGTGGGCGCGGCATGACACGGTTCGACTTTGGCCGCTCCAAATCTGGCAGCGGGCCTTACCGTTATAAGAAAAACTGGGGCTTTGAACCGGAACCGATGGTCTATGGATCATGGTCGGCTGACCCATCTGCTGCGCGCAATATTGATCCAACCGATAGCGCCTATGCGAAGAAGATCGAGCTTTGGAAGAAGCTGCCGTTACCGGTTGCGAACCGGCTTGGTCCGATCATCGCTCGCGGTCTGGCTTAAGAAGCTGACCTGATGGGCGGCATTCTTTTCCTTGCGCACCGGATTCCGTTTCCGCCCAATCGCGGCGACAAAATTCGTGCGCATCATCTGCTTAAAGGCCTGGCGAAACTCGCTCCTGTGCATGTTGGGTGCTTTTCAGAAAGCGCTGAAGATCGCAGCGGCGAGGGTGAGCTTGCAGATATTGCCGCTAGCTATGCTTTGATTGAACGCACCAAGCCTTTGCCTGTTGCAGGTGTCGAGGCTGTTCTGTCTGGAAAGCCGGTTAGTCTGACGGCATTTCATCATGATGATTTGGCGTCATGGGTGGCTGAGACCATCCGCACTCAAGAAATTGATGCGGTATTCGTATTCTCCGGCCAGATGGGGCAATATATTCCCGCCGATTTTGCCGGACGCGTGGTGATTGATTTGTGCGATGTGGATTCGGCAAAGTTCGATGCTTATGGCGAAACTGGCTCTTTTCCGCGCAAATGGATTGATGCGCGCGAAGGGCGCTTGCTGCGCTTGGTCGAAGAAACGCTTGTGCAGCGCTGCGATGTTACCACGCTTATCACAGATGTAGAGGCAGATTTGTTGCGTTCGCGTTTAAGCGATCCGAAGCGCGAAGATATTCGTTCGATTGGCAATGGTATTGACTGCGAATTTTTCGATCCGGCGGCGGTGGAGCCTCATCCCAATCTAAGCGGCGCAGGTCCGCATTTCGTCTTTACCGGCCAGATGGATTATCTGCCGAACATTGCTGCGTGCCTGCGGATGATGGACCATATTTTGCCCGCAGTGCGCGCTGAAATGCCCTCTGCCATGTTCCATGTTGTAGGCCGCGCTCCAGTTGCCGAACTGACTGTGCGAGACGGCAAAGACGGCATTCGCGTATGGGGCGGTGTGCCTGATGTGCGCCCGTTTTTGCGGTCTGCCGCGGCCGTTGTTGCTCCACTAACCATTGCGCGCGGTGTGCAGAATAAAGTGCTTGAGGCAATGGCGATGGAGCGTGCTGTCGTGCTTTCTCCCGAAGCGGCTACCGGTATCAACGCTGTGGATGGTGAACATTTCGCGATTGGGTCAAGCGATGCCGCGCTCGCTGCGCAAATCCTACATTTTGCCCGTTCGCCGCAGCTGGGCGATGCCATGGGTAAAGCAGCCCGCTCGCATGTGTTTCATCAACAAAGCTGGGACGCAATGCTCGCCCCGCTTGGGGATATCCTGAACGGCAAGACAAAGGTTAGCGTTAGTGATGCAGCCTGACGCCCTTCAAAAACAGATGCGCGAAACCAGCTTGATTACGCGTTTACCAGAAGAATGGCGCATGCCGCTCGCCCGACTTGCGCTTGCGTGGGCTGCGATTTTTGTGCTGACAGCGCAGCAATGGGCGCAGATGTTCCACCAATGGTGGGATATCGATACGTATAACCACATTCTGCTGATTCCACCGGTAATCGCTTGGCTGGTATATCTGCGCAGTGACGGCTTGCGTTCGCTAAAACCATCTCACTGGACGCCTGGAGTTGCAGTTTTGACTGCCGCATTGGCGCTTTGGCTCATTGGCAGGATGCTCGATATCAACATTCTCGCGCAGACTGGAGCAGTCGGAGCATTACAAGCCTGCGTGCTGACTTTCCTAGGTCCGCGTCTTCTCGGTTACTTGCTATTGCCGGTTGGCATGATGGCTGTCCTCGTTCCTTTTGGTGATGAGGTTATCCCATACCTGCAATCCATCACGGCGGAGATTGCTATCGGCTTGACCAAGTTGAGCGGTGTTGAGGCTGTGTATGAAGATATTTATATTCATACCCCTGCAGGCCTGTTTATCGTCGCAGAGGAATGTTCGGGCGTGAAATTCTTGATTGCAATGCTAACATTGGGCGTGTTCGTTGCGTTTACATCGTTCCAAACATGGAAGCGCCGGATAATTTTTATGGCGTCCTGTTTCATTGTCCCAATCATTGCGAATGGTATTCGCGCATGGGGCACGATCTATATCGCGCAGAGCCAAGGCGCCGAATTTGCAGCTGGCTTTGACCATATCATTTATGGCTGGGTTTTCTTCGCGATTGTGATGGCGATTGTCTTGGGCGGAGCTTTTCGCTTTTTTGACCGTGAACCCGAAGATGCTGGCTATAGCGTGGAGCAGTTGGATCGCATGGCTTGGATTTCAAAACTTGAGAAGCACTCCGGAACAGCGAACATCGCATTACTCACAGCCCTTGCGCTTATACTCGGTTTCGGACTGGCAGCGATTTACGCCGCGGCGCCTGTAGTTTAAGCGACCTATCATGTGCGGTATTGCCGGTATCTTTCATGGGAAAACGCCCAAGCCGGTTAATCCTCGCCGGGTGGAGCTCATGTGTGATGCCATCGTGCATCGCGGCCCGGATGGTTCAGGCGTTTGGACCGATCAAGGAATTGGTTTGGGGCACCGCCGCCTGTCCATCATTGATTTAGAGGGCTCTCCGCAACCGATGCATTCCGCCGATAAACGTGCGGTCATCAGTTTTAACGGTGAGATTTACAATTATCGCGAATTGCGCCGAGAACTCGAAGGTGAGGGCGCCCGGTTCCAAACGGATGGTGACACTGAAGTTATTCTGGCCGCTTATCAGCGTTGGGGCGTCGACTGCCTTTCCCGACTAGACGGCATGTTTGTGTTTGCGCTTTTCGACAATGAGAAGCGCGAGCTGTTTTTGGCGCGCGACCGGCTTGGTGTGAAACCTTTGTTTCTGGCCGAGCTATCTGACGGTGGCCTTGCCTTTGCATCTGAACTCAAAGGTCTGCTGGCCCATCCGCTGCTGAAACGGCGCGTAGATGTGCAGGCCGTGGACGACTACCTTGCGTGGGGTTATGTGCCCGATACGCGCTCAATCCTTCAAGGCGTTCGCAAACTGCCCGCGGGTCATTTCATGCTGCACAAGCAAGGCAAGGAATTGTCGCAGCCAGTGAAATGGTGGGACGTTGATTTCTCCCAAAGGCGCAAGGGCAGCGAGGCTGATCTCTCTGCAGAGCTCGTCAATCTTATGCGCGAAGCGGTCCACAGCCGGATGGTTGCCGATGTGCCATTGGGCGCATTTTTATCAGGCGGCGTGGATAGCTCCAGCGTCGTGGCGTTAATGGCAGAGGCGAGCGAAGCACCTGTTCAAACTTGCTCCATCGGTTTTGATGTTGGCGCGCTCGATGAAACGTCTTATGCTGAGCAAGTTGCGGCTCTGTTTAAGACTGATCATCGCGCGCGAACTGTAGGCAATGATGATTTCAGCGCGATTGATCAGCTTGCGGGCATGTTTGATGAGCCTTTTGCTGATGCGTCAGCACTGCCAACCTGGCGTGTATGTGCAATGGCGCGCGAGAATGTGACGGTGGCTTTGTCGGGGGACGGAGCGGATGAAGCGTTCGCTGGTTACCGCCGGCAAGTGTTCCACGCGCACGAAGAACGCGCCCGTTCTATGCTTCCAGCGGCTCTTCGCAAAACAGTGTTTGGATCGCTTGGGCGGATTTGGCCAAAGGCGGATTGGGCACCGCGCCCGCTGCGCGCGAAATCAACTTTGCTTGCACTCGCGGGCGACGGAAATGCGGGATATGCGCGCGGACTTTCTGTGCTGACGGCGGAGCAGAGAGGCGCGATCTATGCTGACCCATCGCGCAAAGCTCTTGCGGGATATGAGGCGGAGGAAGAGCTAACAGCTTTGATGGCGGATGCGCCAGCACGCAGCGGATTGGACCGCGCGCAATATGCTGATCTAAAGTTTTGGCTGCCTGGAGATATCCTGACCAAGGTTGATCGGACTAGCATGGCCGTTAGCTTAGAAGCGCGGGAACCATTGCTCGACCACCGTTTGATCGAATTCGCTGCGACCCTGCCAGAGAAATTCCGGGTGAAAGGGAGCCAAGGCAAGTATCTGCTCAAAAAGAGTATGGAGCGGTATTTGCCGGACAACATCCTCTACCGCCAGAAACAGGGTTTTGTTACGCCGATTGCGCAGTGGCTGCGCGGTCCCTTAGCGAAAGAAGCACGGGCAGTTGCTTATAGTCAAACGCTGGTCGGCACAGGCTTTTTTGACAGCGCCGCTTTGGCTGATGCTGCAGAAACTCATATTTCCGGACGCTCAGACAATTCGCGGCTTTTATGGCAGTTAATTATGCTTGAGAAGAGTTTAGAACGGCTTGGGATTAGCAGCTGATTTTGCACATTATAGATCAAGCTCGCTGTTATCTTCTCCGTGCCCAAGCGCCATATATTCGGCGCTTTGCATTTCCATCAATCGGCTGACGGTGCGTTCAAATTCAAACGAGCCATCGCCTGCTGGATAGAGCTCTTCCGGTTCCGCATTAGCGGTCGCAAACAGTTTGACACGGTGCTCGTATAAGGCATCAATCAGCGTAACAAAACGTGCCGCTTCATTGCGCATCTCTTTGTTCATTTGCGGAATGCCAACAAGGATGACCGTATGAAATTCGCGCGCAATGGCGAGATAGTCAGGCGCACCGCGTGCCTCTGCACAAAGGCGTTTGAAGCTAAACACGCCAACGCCCTTGAAGCTTTTGGGCACATGCAATGTCCGGCCGATGCCTACGGATAGTTCTTGCGAGGGAACATGGTCCGCATCCTCGGGCGCGTAGTCGGTGAGTCGGAAGAATGCCTCGCGAACTTGCGCTGTAGCATCTTCGCCAAGCGGAGTGTGCCAGCTATCAATATCGCCCAATCGGTCGAGCCGGTAATCGAGAGGCCCGTTGAGCGGAAGGACATCCAATCGCTCAGAAATCAAATCGATGAACGGCAGGAAGTGTTCGCGGTTAAGGCCATCCTTGTAAAGATCGACCGGCGGGCGGTTTGATGTGGTCACAACGGCGACACCTTCATCCACGATCAGTGCGCGAAAAAGGCGGCTCATAATCATTGCATCGGCGGAGTTGTTTACGACCATTTCGTCGAAGTTGAGACAGTCTAATTTGCGGCCCAAGCTTGCAGCCACTGGCGGGATTGGATCGCCGCTTTCTTTCTTGCGTTCCTCGCGCAGTAGCCCGTGAACCTCTTGCATAAAGGCATGGAAATGGACGCGGCGCTTGGCTTTGATGGTGAGCGTTTCGTGGAACAAATCCATCAACATCGACTTGCCGCGGCCAACACCGCCCCACATGTAGATGCCGCGTGGGGCGTCTGTTTCTGTGCCGACTAGCCGCGCGAAGAATCCTGATTTGCGCGGAGCCTCTAATGCGGTTTGTAGCTTTGCCAATTGCTCGACCGCTATGCGTTGATCATCGTCCGCCTGTAACTCGCCTGCTGCGATCAGAGCATCATAGCGGGCGGTGATCCCGCTCATTTGGCTGGCGGTAAAGCTGAAAACTTGCGCACGATGCCAGAAAACGCAGCGACAGTATGGTCTTCTTGCACAACCGTTCCGCGCACGAAAACGAGCTTGCCGGTTTCGCGCATAATCTCGGTCACAGCGTCAAGAGGGCGATCAGACTTTCCTGCACCAATGAATTGGGTGGAGATTTCCAATGTTACCGATGGACCAGCATTGCCAGAGCCCAAAGTGTGCATTGTGGTGAACAGAGCTATGTCGATGAGTGATTGTGTAATCGCACCGTGGACCGCTTCTTGAAGGTTTAAGTGCTTGCGCTGCGGAACCATTCGCAACCGGCAAAAATCCTTGCCCGCGACGGTTTCTTTGCGCGCGATCAGACCGCCGATCACGGCTCTGTTGAAAAGCGTTTCGTCTTTTAGGTCCCAACGAAACCAGCCTGGATTGTCAGGGCAGGGCGAGTGGTCAAAGACCTCGTCTTTCAATGCCACCGGATTAGATCTGGCGTTCAGCCATCATCTTTTTCGTCTCCGCGATAGCTTTCGCAGGAGAGAGGCCTTTAGGGCAAACATTCGCGCAATTCATGATCGTGTGGCAGCGATACAGGCGGAAAGGATCTTCTAACTCATTGAGCCGCTCACCCGTCATTTCATCGCGGCTATCGGCGAGCCAGCGATACGCCTGAAGCAGGATTGCCGGGCCAAGGAACTTATCCGAATTCCACCAATAACTTGGGCAACTGGTTGAACAGCAAGCGCACAAAATGCACTCATAAAGGCCGTCCAACTGCTCACGCTGTTCAGGCGATTGCAGGCGTTCTTTGCCTGATGGCGTGGTCGAAACCGTTTGGAGCCAAGGACGGATGGAGGCGTATTGCGCATAGAAATGGGTAAAGTCTGGGACCAAATCCTTGATCACATCCATATGCGGCAAAGGCGTAATTTGGACAGTCCCCTTCAAATCTTCGATTGAGGTCGTGCAGGCCAAACCGTTTTTGCCGTTCATATTCATCGCGCAAGAACCGCAAATTCCTTCACGGCAAGAACGGCGGAAGGTCAGAGTCGGATCGGCTTCATTTTTGATCTTAAACAGAGCATCCAAAACCATCGGGCCGCATTGCTCTGTGTCGACTTCAAACGTGTCATAGCGCGGGTTTTCGCCGCTATCAGGATCGAACCGGTAAATCTTAAACTTCTTCACCGCACCGGCGCTGTCCGATTTATGGACATTGCCTTTCTTGGAAATCTTCGAATTTTTGGGAAGAGTGAAGGTAGCCATGACGGTTTGTAATCCTGTTTGTTCGGGCACCTATTTAACGGGTTGAGCGCGTAGAGCAAGCGCTACGCTGTTGAGCAATTTACTAGGCGGGTTGAACGCTTTGCACGCCTTTGCTGGTCCATTTTAGGCTACCCTGTAGATTACAGATGTCACACTGTCCTAAAGCAAAAAAGAAACCCCCGGCTTTTGAGCATGCTTTGGGCGAAAATTTTGTTGGATGAAGACGTGCATTTGGGAAGCCTTACCAATGTCAACTGAAGTAGAAAAATCGTTTGGATGCCCGCGATCAGCCGCCATTTTCGGTGCGTCTGGCGGGATCGGTGCGGCTCTAGTCTCGGCTTTAGCGGAACGGGGGTGCGAGCGGATTTATGCTGGATCACGCAGGGGCGGTGCGATTGATGGGGGCATCCCTTTCGCATTCAATCTTACCGATGAGGGTAGCATTGAAAGCGCTGCGAATATGATGCGCAACAATCCGCCTGAGCTGGTTTTTGTGGCGAGCGGTGTTTTGACACTCGAAGACGGGGCGGGTCCTGAAAGGACTTTTAAGCGGATTGATCCGGACGCGATGACACAAATGCTGAGCCTGAACACTATCGGTCCTGCCGTGATCGCCAAGCACTTGTTACCGCTGTTTCCGCGAGACAGGCGTGCCGTATTCGCAGCGCTTTCTGCGCGGGTCGGTTCGATTTCAGACAATGGGTTGGGAGGCTGGCACAGTTATCGTGCTTCAAAAGCTGCGCTCAATATGATGTTGAAAAACTTTGCAATTGAGCTTGGTCGAACGCATCCACAAGCGGTGGTTTTGGGCTTGCATCCCGGCACGGTTGATACCGCTTTGTCTGAGCCCTTCCAAAAAGGGTTGCCTGAAGGGCAGCTGTTAACTCCGGCGCAATCAGCGGAGGCCTTGCTGGATGTGATTGCAGGCGCAACGCCAGATGTCAGCGGGCGTGTGTTTGATTGGAAAGGCGCGGAAGTGCCCGCCTAATCCAACTGACTCACTTCATTAAGCCGTTGCGCCGAAGACCCTCAGCTAGGATTGTTTCAATCAGCTCTTCTTGCGTCCATCCAGCCAGTTCTGCCGCGCGGCCAAAGACTTTCTGCGACCACAAATTGCAGTTGAGATTAAGCTCTAGGAAAGTCACTTCACCAGTGTCTTCGTTCACGCGAAATTCGAACCGGCCATAGTCAAACGGGCGGTACTCTTCCCAAGCCTTTTGAGTAAGATCGGCGATACGCGCGGCCATTTCTTTGTTTTGGAAATGGTCGAGCGAATATTTCTGGCTGCGGTCAACCAGATCACGCTTTTCCTGATAGGTGCGAAGATGGGATGGATCAGCCTGACGGAAGATCATCATGGGCAGGATTTGTGGAGTACCATTGATGGTGACAACCGGCACTTCGACATCGCTGCCATCTAAAAACGGTTCGACAATAGCATCCTGACCGCCATTTGCTGTATCGGAATGAATGCGCTCAACCGCGGCTTTTACGCCTGCCCAGTCACTTGCATCGCCGACGCCCCAACTGGCAGAGGAAGCATTGGGTTTGATGACGTAACGCTCCGCCTTTGGACATTTCGCCGGATCAATCGGCGCGCCTTTGCGGTAGATTGCCCATGGTGCAGTGGGAACCCCTGCATCGACAGCAGCGCGTTTCGCTAGGTGCTTGTCATCAGATAGCCCGCGCAAAATCGGACTAGCGCCAAGATAGGGAATGCCCGCGCGTTCGCACAAAAGCGGCATTAGCATTTCAGAATTGAAAAAGCCTGCGCGGTTGAGCAGCGGAAAGACAAAACCCACGTCCGGCTTATCGAACAGAAATTCGAATGTGTCCTTGATAATCAGGTTCAGGCCAAGCCCTTCGAGTACGTCCCGCATTTCGCGGTGATACAGCGCATGATTGCCGTCTTCCGGATGCAGATCGCCTTCCCACAGAGCATTTTTTGCAATGAAGAGGATTTTGACCCGCTCACGCGCCGCCTTATCGATTTTTAATGGGGTAAGCGGGCTTGCCACTGATTATGAGCCTTTCCTGATCAAGGTGCGGCCTATAGAGAGGCGGTGTCGCACTTCCAAGGTGAAAACGAGAACGGTCGCCTATGCCAATCGCAGACGCTATGCGGGATAATCTAACCGCGGGCTTTATTGATGATGAAATTGCGCGAGAATTGATCGCGCTTTTATCGAGCGGCGGGGATGCGCGGATCGTTTTGAGTCCAGAAACCGGCCTCAACAAATACCTTTCCGCTCCCTATCCGCGCGATGTAACGGCCTACGCTTCCTCCACGGCTAACGATATTTCTGCACCTGCTTTTGAATTTTTGCGGGAGCAAGGAATTCCCGATGGTTATGGCGCGGCATTGAATGATGTCCGCGCACGAATCAGGGCAGCCTATGACCTTAATGATGATGTTGGGATCGTCTTTGCGCCATCTGGCACCGACCTAGAATACATCGCGCTTTACCTTGCGGGAGCGCGTTCCCAATCAGGCGTTCACAACATTTTGCTCGGGGCTGACGAGGTCGGCAGCGGTTGCATCCATTCTGCCCATGGCCGCTATTTCGCAAATGAGACGGCGCTTGGCGTTGCGGTTAAACCTGCGCAGCCGGTAGGCGGATTGGGCGAAGTCTCACTCGCCGACATCCCCTTGCGCTGCATCATGGGCCAGGTTCAAACCAGCGCACAAATATGTGAGCAAGTCGCAATTGAGATGGGCGTGGCTGCTTTGGATGGCCGTCAGACTTTGCTGCATGTGGTGCATGGGTCAAAGACCGGACTGATCCTCCCAACCTTGTCAGATATTGACCGGTTGAGAGCTGAAAATGCTGGGCGGCTCAGCCTTGTGATTGATGCCTGCCAAGCCCGTATCACCAATCGAGCGGTAAGCGACTATCTTACCAGAGACGCGATTGTATTTTTGACCGGCTCTAAGTTCATGGGCGGGCCTCCGTTCAATGGCTTTGCATTGGTGCCGCCTAGATTGATGCAAAGCGCACCGCAGCTGCCTTCAGGGTTTTCGCGAATTTTCCGTAAAGCAGAATGGCCTGCTGGATGGGCTGGGTCTGAGGCGCTTGAGGACAGTCCTAACTTCGGTGTCGCGCTCAGGCTTTCTGCAAGCATATTCGAGCTTGAACGCTTTTCAGCAGTAGATCCGGCAAAGGTTAGCGACATTATCGCAGCATTCCGGCGCGCGGTTTTCTCCCACATCATCGATCCAATGGGCCTTGCAATGGTTGAGCCTTTTCCGCCCGGCGAATGCGCAGAAATGGTGGAGCACCCGATTGAAATGCAGTCGCTGATTACTGTCGATGTATCAAGCCTGCCTAATATGCGCACATTTGATGACGCACAGATCGTCCATCGCGCCATGGCAAGCCAAGGACTGCGCCTTGGCCAGCCAGTAAAATCCGTGCGTGTGGCCGGTGAATGGGCCGGTACCTTGCGGATCGGTCTTTCTATGCCGCAAGTCAGCGCTTGGGCTGAGATGGACGCAACAGAACTGGACGCTGTTCTGACGGCAGATATGACCAGTGTGGCTGAGGCACTTAAAAAGCATTCACACTAACCGGCGCCGTATCAATAACTTTGCGAGCATGATTGTGTTGCAAGCGGGCGGATCGGTGATAGCTTGTATCAGCCATAGAGTCGGACTTGGGAGAGGGACCAATGGGAATTGCAAGCTGGTATGACGCGCATGTGATGCCGAAATTGATTACCTTTGCTTGCGGGCAAGGGCAGATCATGAAGCGGCGCAGTCAGCTTGTACCTATGGCGAAAGGCGCTGTGTTTGAGCTCGGCTGCGGCGGCGGCCTGAACCAAGAATTTTACAATACAGATGCTGTGACAAGTTTTGCCGGTGTTGATCCGCATGGCGGTCTGCTCGATCAGGCGCGCGCTACGGCAGAGGCCAAAGGCTGGACGACCGAAATCCGTGAAGGCGCGGGCGAAGCCATTCCTTTCGGCAATGGCCAGTTCGATACAGTGGTGTGTACTTTTACGCTGTGTTCGGTTGATGATCCTGTTCAGGTAATGTCAGAAATGCGGCGGATTATGAAGCCAGGCGGGCAGCTTCTATTCCTTGAGCATGGCCGTGCGCCCGATGCAGATGTTGCTAAATGGCAAGACCGGATTGAGCCGACTTGGAAAAAGCTTGCTGGCGGATGTCATCTCACGCGGCCGATTGGATCAGCTTTGCGCGGGAATGGTTTCGATGTGGAGCCGATGGGGCAGGGTTATCTGCCAAAGGCGCCGCGCTTTGCTAGTTGGAACGAATGGGGCATCGCCAGAAAAGCAGGCGCGTAATAAAAGGGTCCGAGACTTTGCAATCCCGAACCCTTTTGATTTTTAGATTTTAAGCCCTACTCGCCGAAGGTGCGTTGCCACCAGCCGCCACGCTTAGCGCCCGCTTTTGGCTTTTCCGCTTCCGTTCCGTCTGAAGCAGGTGCTTCTTCTGGAGCAGACTTAACTTCATCCTTTGGTTCAGATTTTGTTTTCGCTTTTGAAGACGCTTTAGGAGCAGCCTTTTTCCGGGGCGCAGCCTTACGCTTGGCTTTAGGTTTTTCTTCCACCGTTGCCTCTGCGTCCGAAGTTTCTGACGTGGTTTCCGTATCCGTATCAGTTTTCTTCTTACGCGGAGCCCGTTTGCGTTTGGGCTTTTCCTCCGCCTCCGCTTCAGTTGGCGTATCGGCTTCTACCGCCGCTTCATCATCTACTTTTTTCTTGCGCGGAGCCCGCTTGCGGGTCTTTTTCTCTGGCGGCTTTTCCTCAGATGCTTCTTCAGTAGGAACCGCGGTAGCTGTCGCTTCTTCTAACGGTTCTGCTGCTGCCTCGCCTGAAGTTTCACCGTCGACTGGTGCACCATCCTCATCGCGGTTCTTGCGGCGACGGCGACCACCGCGACGGCGGCGCTTTTTCGGACGGTCTTCGCCATCATCATCGTCTGACGATTGCTGTCCGCGATCTTCATCTCGGCCTTCACCGCCATCATTGTCGTCGCGATTGCGGTTTTTGTTCCGACCACGGCCACCGCGCCGGCGGCGACGTTTTTTCGGACGATCATCATCTTCGTCCTCATCACCTTCATCCATGATCGGATCATCATCGCTATCGTCTTCATCGACGATGGGTTCAAACTTGGGAGCATGAGTCGGACGCGGACCAGAGCTGGTCACGGACATTTTGGCGCCTTCATCCTCGCCTTCGGGGATAACTTGAACGCTAACGCCGTAGCGCTGTTCAATCTCAATCAGCTCATCACGCTTTGTGTTGAGCAGATAGACCGCAGCCTCGGTACTTGCACGCAGAGCGATGATTGATCCTTTGCCGCGTGCTGCCTCGTCTTCGATTAGGCGCAATGCAGAAAGTCCAGCAGACGATGCCGTGCGGACAAGGCCCGTGCCGTCACAATGCGGGCATTCACGGGTAGTCGCCTCAAGCACGCCGGTGCGCAAACGCTGGCGGCTCATTTCCATCAAGCCAAAGCTGGATATGCGGCCAACCTGAATGCGGGCACGATCGTTTTTAAGCGCATCTTTCATCGTCTTTTCGACTTTTCGGACGTTGGAATTGTAGTCCATGTCGATGAAGTCGATTACAACCAATCCGGCCATATCGCGAAGGCGCAGCTGGCGGGCAATCTCACGCGCGGCTTCCAAATTCGTGGCTGTCGCGGTCTGTTCAATGCCGTGCTCTTTGGTTGAGCGGCCTGAGTTAATATCGATCGAGACCAAAGCCTCGGTCGGGTTGATAACAAGATATCCGCCCGATTTCAGCTGCACGACAGGGTCGTACATGGCGCGCAATTGATCCTCTGCACCGTAGCGTTGGAACAATGGCACAGGGTCAGAATAGGCTTTCACCCGCCGCGCATGGCTGGGCATCAGCATTTTCATGAAAGACTTAGCGGATTTGTAGCCCTCTTCGCCTTCGACGATCACTTCTTCGATATCGCGATTGTAGATGTCGCGGATCGCCCGCTTGATTAGATCGCTGTCCGAATGGACAAGGGCGGGGGCAGTGGAAGACAGAGTCTTTTGCCGGATTTCGTCCCAAAGCCGCGCCAGATAATCAAAGTCGCGTTTGATCTCTGTTTTGTTGCGTGTGATGCCAGCAGTGCGCACGATCAGTCCCATAGTTTTGGGCAGAGCCAGATCGGATACGACTTGTTTTAAGCGCTTGCGATCAGAGCCAGAGTTGATCTTGCGGCTGATCCCGCCGCCATGCGACGAGTTCGGCATAAGGACCGTGTAGCGGCCTGCTAGGCTGAGATAGGATGTTAGAGCCGCGCCCTTATTGCCGCGCTCTTCTTTCACAACTTGGACAAGCAAGACCTGCCGGCGATGAATAACATCTTGAATTTTATAGCGGCGACGAAGGGCTTGGCGCTTGGCGCGCACTTCATCGACTTGTTTGGAGCGGCTACCGCGACCTTTCTGGCCGCCTTTTCCGCCCTGGCGCCGACGACCACCACGTTCGCGGCCTTTTCCGCGGCCACGACCGCGTCCACGCTTTTGATTCTTATCGTCGTCTGAAGCTTCGTCTTCAGAATCATCTTCATTTGAGTTGCTATCGCCATCGGAGTCTTCCGAATCATCTTCGTCGGAATCGTCTTCCTCATCATCGCTATGGTCATCGCCGTCCAATTGACCTTCTTCGATGGTGGCGACTTTGTCTTTTTCCGATGTGTCGATTTCTTCAACACCGTCTTCGGCCAAATCTTCTGCAAGAGCGCCTGAGCTTTCCTCATCGGCGTCATATTCATCGCCGGGAGTGTGCCCTTCTTCCTCTTCTTCAGCGCGCAAACGCGCTTCTTCTTCAGCGGCCTCTGCTTCTTCAGCGAGCAGAGCTTCGCGATCATCCTGAGGGATTTGGTAATAGTCAGGATGGATTTCGCTGAAGGCCAAAAAACCATGACGATTGCCGCCAAAGTCGACAAACGCCGCCTGCAAAGAGGGCTCGACCCTCGTGACTTTAGCTAGGTAGATATTGCCTTTGATCTGCTTGTGTTCAGCAGATTCGAAATCAAATTCTTCAATCCGGTTGCCTTTTACGACCGCCACTCTGGTTTCTTCCAGGTGGCGCGCGTCGACGAGCATGCGCGTTGCCATTTATATGTCTCCGAACACCGTGGGCGCTGACCCAGCCGAAAGCTGGTTCTGCGCAATTGCGGCGTACTTTTGTGTGATAACCAGCAGTTTGGGATAATACCAAGCGGCCAGAGGTTAAGGTTCGGCCCATTGCTTCTTGGCAAAGGGGCGATGAGTATGTGTCTGCTGCGATGAAACTGTGCCGGGATTGCATCCTACAAGGCACTTGCCGGCCCGCAGTCACCACCAAGCGTGCAAGACGCTGCTGGCGGGGTTGCGGGGAAGGGCTTCTCATTACTGCATCAACCTGTTGTCGTAATTTGCGGGGATAATGTCGCCTGCAAACCAAGGAAATTTTGAGCGAGCAAAGCGCCGAATGCGCGGCAAAGCTGTAAATTTCTCTTATTTGTAGTGCTAGCAGTGTGGGTTTCACGCTGCAACCATATTGCGTTTGTTAGTCGCAACATTCTAACACAAGGTTGTAATGTCGACTTCTAAACATCTTAGTCTGATCTTTTTGATCTTTGCTTTGCTGCCGCTCGCGATCATTCTTGGGATGTTGGCAATCGGAGTGAAGGCAGCGGTTCCAATGATGGGCCGTGGTTATGTCGCAACATTTAAATTGCCAAATAGCGAAGAGCAAATCGTCCTACCCGATGTTTACGGACCGCAAGACAGCTCACGCCCCTTAGTCGTCATCGATGCAGGGCACGGCGGGCGCGATCCCGGTGCGAGCGGGGCGGGGGTCAAGGAAAAGGACGTCGTGCTTGGCCTCGCCATAGCTTTGAAAGATGAGCTTGTGGCGCAAGGCGGCGTTCGGGTTGCTTTGACAAGGGAAGATGACCGGTTGCTGGTTTTGCAGGACCGGCCGGAAATCGCACGGCGGTTGGGTGCGGATTTATTCCTTTCAATTCATGCCGATTCGGCAGGAGAGGCGGCTTCTGTTAGCGGGGCCAGTATTTACACGCTTTCCAATGAAGCATCGAGCGATGCAGCGGCGCGTTTCGCTGAACGAGAGAACAATGCTGATCAGCTTAACGGTGTATCGGTAGAGGGGCAAAGCGATGAGGCAACCGATATCCTTGTCGAACTGTCTCAGCGCCGCAGCCAAGAGGACTCTAACGGGTTCGCCCAATTGATCGTGCGCGAGGCAACTGGCAAATTGCGCTTTCATCCCCAAACCTTGCGATCAGCGGAATTGGCGGTGCTGCGTGCGCCTGATATTCCCTCTGTTCTCTTCGAAAGCGGGTTTATAACCAACCCGGCAGATGCGCGCCGCCTAACGTCAGAAGAAGGTAAAGCGGAGTTCGCTTCGATCATGGCAAGGGCGGTTACGATCTATTTTGCGCGGATTTCAGACGAATAGAGGACAAAGCCGGTAGCGCGCAGCTTTACAGCCGTGCTAAGGCTGGCAGCAATTATGGAAGAAGAAGTAAGCAATTCGGGTAACCGGTTTAGCCTAACGCGGCATTCCGGCGAAGCATGGGAACGGCTAAGAGCCACTTGGCACAGCAACAAATGGCTGCGTTGGGCGGTATATGCGCTCCTGATGCTGTTGTTGTTTTGGGCGATCCTCTGGGTGGTTTTGACCCGCGATCTGCCCGATGCAGAAGGTCTGGTGGATTACGAAACGCCGCTTCCAACAGTTGTTCGGGGTATAGAAGGCGATATCGTCCATTCCTATGCCCGCGAACGCCGCGTTCAATTGCAATATGCCGATTTTCCGCAAAGCATGGTCAATGCGATCGTCTCGGCGGAAGATAAAACATTCTTTAGCCATGGCGGTGTCGATTATCCGGGCACGATTAACGCTGTTCTCGATTACGCGCTGAAGTTTGGTTCCGGAGAGCGGGCCGTTGGCGGGTCAACCATTACTCAACAGCTGGCGAAAATCTTGCTCCTTGGGGATGAATATTCGATCACGCGTAAGCTGAAAGAAATGGTTCTTGCCCGCCGCATCGAAGGTGTGCTGGATAAAGAGGAAATTCTTGAACTTTACCTCAATGAAATTCCGCTTGGCCGCCGTAGTTATGGGGTACAGGCAGCCAGCCGCGCCTACTTTAATAAAGACGTTGGCGATCTGGAATTGCATGAAAGCGCGTTCCTAGCCATCTTGCCAAAAGCGCCGGAACGTTACGGCCGCAAGGGTGAAGAAGAGGCCGCATTGGTCCGCCGCTCCATCGTCCTTCGCCAGATGGAAGAAAATGGCTTTATCACTGCTGCTGCCCGTGACGCGGCTTTGGCCAAACCATTGGGCCTTTCGACATCGCGCGACCGCACAACCACTGTGGATGCAGGCTATTTCTTAGAAGAAGTACGTCGTGACTTGATCCAAAAATTTGGTGAGACAGCAGAAGACACCGGTGCAAGCGGCAAAACCGGTAATAGTGTTTATGCAGGCGGATTGTGGGTGCGCACTTCGCTCGACACTGAATTGCAGGATGCGGCCAGCAAAGCGTTGCGCGAGGGACTTTTCCGCTATCACGGGCGCCGCGGCTGGAGCGGACCTATTGCTACAATCGACTTTGATGATGGACCTTGGGCGCGCCAATTGGCCAGTTCAAATAAGGGCATAAATTACAAAGATTACCGCGTCGGTGTGGTCACTAAGAAGTCTGGAAATGCGGCAACCATCGGTTTTAGCGATGGTGAAGAAGCGCCGCTTATCGGCTTACCAGCTAAGCTAAAAGCAGGTGATGTTATCGCCGTTAGTCCCAGCGGAAACAACTTCCGCGTGCGTACTCTGCCAGAAGCGCAAGGCGGTCTGGTTGTGCAAAACGCGCAATATGGGCGCGTGCTAGCGATGCAAGGCGGTTTCGATGACCGCTTGTCCGACTTTAACCGCGCGACCCAGGCTGAACGCCAACCGGGATCGACGATTAAGCCTTTTGTTTATTCAACCGGGCTCGACAATGGAATGACTCCATCTAGCGAGATTCAGAACGGCAAATATTGCTACTACCAAGGCAGTAAATATGGCCAGAAATGTTTCCGAGGCGGGCGTGCGGGCACGTTCCCATTGCGTTACGGGCTTGAACAATCGCAAAACGTGATGACGGTGCAGATCGCTATGACATCGGGCATGGAAAACGTTGTCAAGACGATCAAGAAGCTCGATATTCCCAGTCCGAAAAGCGACTATCAGCCCTATCCTGCTTTTGCATTGGGAGCGGGCGAGACGACTGTCCTTAGAATGGTCAATGCATATAGTGCGCTTGCCAATCATGGGCGGATGAATACGCCTTCCGTCGTCGATTATGTTCAGGACCGGCGCGGCAAAGTGATTTTCCGCGCGGACAAACGTGAATGCGAAGGCTGCAATATGGCCGAATGGGATGGGCAGCCTATGCCGCGACTTGGCCCGCTAGGCGAACAAAAGATGGATGCTCGCACGGCCTTTCAAACTATGCACATGTTAGAAGGCGTGGTGACAAGAGGCACGGCAAAGACGCTTAACAATCTTGGCCTGCCATTGTTTGGTAAAACCGGCACAACCACGGGGCCAAAAGATGTTTGGTTCATCGGCGGCACGCAGCAATTGGTAGCCGGAGCCTATGTTGGGTTTGATCAACCTCGCAATATGGGTGGTTATGCGCAAGGCGGCACGATCACTGCGCCAATTATCAAATCGCTTATCAGAAATTCGCGCGACAGATGGTCGGACTTGCCAGCGGTTGCACCTGCCGGTGTGCGCATGGTTCGGGTTGATCGTAAGTCAGGCAAACGCGTGCTCAGCGGAACTGCTGGCAGCAATGAGAAGTCCTCAATAATTTGGGAAGCTTTCAAGCCTGATACTGAACCACCGCGCGAAACGCAGAGCGATATTTTGAAAGCCAAGCGTGATGAAATTCTTAAACTCGTCCGTCAGGGCCGTAGAGCCGCTGTACCGTCAAAGCCCAAACCCAAGCCAAAGCCGAAACCTGAGGCAGCGGCACCGGCGCCACCAGCCGAAGAAGGCTTTACCGAGGGGCAGGGCGGGATTTATTAAGTTGGTCCCGATTACCGGTCGCTACGCTTTACAATTGGGTGCTGCGCGCTAAGCGATGTTTTAGGAATTATGCGAAGGAAATCCCATGCGTGCCGAGGGGCAGGCTCATATTGGCCGGATAGAAGCAGCGTTAGATCTCGTTCGCCAATCGCTCGATTGGGAGCGTGCTTTGCGGCGTCTGGATGAGCTCAATGCGCGGGTTCAGGACCCCAACCTATGGGACAACCCTAAGCAAGCACAGGCCGTTAGCCGTGAACAAAAACAGCTCGAAACATCGGTCAATACGGTCAATGAGATTTCCTCTGAAATGGCCGATGCGATTGAATTCATCGAAATGGGCGAAGCTGAAGGCGACACGGATATTGTCGATGATGGCCATACCAGCCTAGCCAAACTCGCTGACCGCGCGGACGCTGACAAAGTGCAGGCGTTATTGTCAGGCGAAGCGGATGCGAATGACACTTACCTAGAAATTCACGCGGGCGCTGGCGGAACGGAAAGCCAAGATTGGGCTGAAATGCTTCAGCGCATGTACACCCGCTGGGCCGAGCGCCGCGGTTACAAAGTTGAACTGGTGGACTATCATGCGGGTGAGCAAGCTGGCATTAAATCCGCGACTTTGCTGATGAAGGGCGAAGATGCGTTCGGCTATGCCAAAACCGAAAGCGGCGTTCACCGCCTAGTCCGCATCAGCCCATATGATAGCGCCGCCAAACGCCACACCAGTTTTTCTAGCGTTTGGGTTTATCCAGTGATCGACGATGATATTGATATTGAGATCAATGAAGGCGATTTGAAGATCGACACTTACCGCGCATCAGGGGCCGGCGGTCAACACGTTAACACCACTGATAGTGCCGTTCGAATAACCCATCAGCCCACCGGGATTGTCGTTGCTAGCCAAAACGACCGCAGTCAGCATAAAAACCGTGCGACCGCGATGAATATGCTCAAAGCGCGGATGTTCGAACGCGAAATGGCTGAACGCGAAGCGGCGGCATCTGGCGAGTATCAGGAAAAAAGCGAAATTGGCTGGGGGCACCAGATCCGCTCTTATGTCTTGCAGCCCTATCAAATGGTCAAAGATTTGCGCACTGGCTTTACTTCAAGCTCGCCAGACAAAGTCTTGGACGGCGAATTGGATGGATTTATCTCCGCTGCGCTTGCGCAGGCTGTTACGGGTGAGGCGGTCGATGTTGAGGATGTGGAATGATGTACGGCCTGCGAATCCTTGCTATCATCGCTTCACCAACACTGCTCGCATCGTGTGAGTTCGTTGCAGACACAGAATCTGACCGGCCCGAAACTGCGCTAGAATTCCCGCTGCCTGATAGACCTGTTTCCACGATCACATCCAATCAGTTTTCCAACGAAGATGCACGCGATGAACGCGGCGAAGCGCAAAAGGTAATGGACCTCGCCAATATCGCCGAAGGGACAACTGTGGCCGATATCGGTGCGGGCGAGGGGTATTACACCGTCCGCCTTGCCGAGCGTGTCGGTGCAGAGGGACGCGTGCTTGCGCAAGACATTGATAAAGATGCGCTGGAGCGGCTCGGCAATCGTGTCGAGCGCGAACGGCTTGAAAACATTTCGATTAAATTGGGCGCGCCCGATGATCCGCAGTTGCCGGAGGATAGCTTTGACCGGATATTCTTGGTACATATGTATCATGAAGTGACTGAACCTTATGCGTTTCTTCACCGGCTATGGCCTGCCTTGGCAGAGGGCGGGCAAGTGATCGTGGTGGATACAGACAGACCAACCGATCAGCACGGCATGCCGCCAAAGCTACTTTTCTGTGAATTTGATGCCGTTGGGTATGACCTGATCGAGTTTGTCGAAAAGCCGGACATTCGCGGCTATTTTGCTCGATTTGGACGTGCAGAAAAGCGCCGTGAACCCTCTGAAATTAGTGCTTGCAGCCTAGCGAAAAACTAGGCGTGCGTAAGTGGCCAGCGGCCTTGCCCAAAAGCATGCACAGTTCCGAACCAAAAATCGCTACGCCTTTACGGCGTTTCTGGTCTAAGGGCACAAGCAATGACGGGCAGCGCAAATTCTTGCAGCAGCCCATTGGGGAGCATTTCATTGTTTAAGGGAATTAGCCCGATCCAATATGGCGGACGTGAAGTCTGGCCATTGATCGAAGGCGGCAAAGGCGTTTCGGCAACCAATCACCAAAGCTCAGGCGCTTGGGCAGCAGCCGGAGGCATTGGCACAGTCAGCGCGGTAAACGCGGACAATTATAATAAGGACGGCAGCCTAGTCGAATATCTCTACCCGCAAGATACGCGCAAAGGGCGTCACGATCAGCTAATCGAGTATTCGATTGAAGGCGGCGCTGAACAGGTGAAACGCGCCTATGAAATGTCGAACGGCAAAGGCGCGATCAACATCAATATCCTTTGGGAAATGGGCGGGGCGCAGGCCGTGCTTGAGGGTGTGCTAGCCAAGACACCTGGCCTAGTTACGGGCGTTACGTGCGGTGCGGGCATGCCGTATAAGCTTGCTGAGATCGCTGCACGCCACAAGGTACATTACCTTCCGATTATTTCTTCAGCCCGGGCGTTTCGTGCTTTGTGGAAGCGGTCGTATAAGAAAGTGCCGGAATGGCTGGCTGCTGTCGTTTATGAAGACCCTTGGCTGGCTGGCGGGCACAATGGACTTTCCAATGCGGAAGATCCTACGAAGCCTCAAGACCCATACCCTCGGGTAAAAGAGCTGCGCGAAACTATGCGCAAAGAAGGCGTTTCAGAAGACGTCGCCATCGTTATGGCTGGCGGTGTTTGGTACCTTCGCGAATGGAACGATTGGATCGACAATCCAGAGCTGGGTAAGATCGCATTCCAATTCGGTACCCGTCCACTCATCACAGAAGAAAGCCCGATCCCACAGGTTTGGAAAGACATGCTGCGGACCGTTGAACCGGGTGACGTTTTGCTGCACAAATTCTCTCCGACAGGGTTTTATTCCTCAGCTGTGAAAACGCCTTTCCTTTATGAATTGATGGGGCGTTCTGAGCGTCAAATTCCTATCTTTAAAAAGGGCGCAGAAGATGGCACCGTCCAGCTCGGCGATACGGGCAAAGCGCGCAGCATGTGGGTGAAACCAGAAGATCAGGCGAAAGCAGCCAAATGGATTGCGCAAGGCCATACCGAGGCGATGAAAACGCCTGATGACACGGCGATATTTGTTGAACCGAAAGCGCATGAAACAATCCGTCAGGATCAAAAGGATTGCATGGGCTGCCTTTCGCATTGCGGCTTCTCATCATGGAAGGATCATGATGATTTCACTACCGGCCGCCTTGCCGATCCCCGCAGTTTTTGTATCCAAAAAACGCTGCAGAGCATTGCGCATGACGGAACGCCTGATGAAAACCTCGCCTTTGCTGGGCACTCAGCGTATAAATTCCGCGAAGATCCATTTTTCTCGAACAATTTCACGCCATCTGTGAAGCAATTGGTCGACCGAATTTTGACAGGGGACTAGGGTGGATATTCAGCGCACTGATTTATCCGAACCAGATGTCATCGCGCTGCTTACTATGCATCATGAAGAAATGGTCGCCTCGTCTCCCCCGGGCACATGCCATGTGCTCGACCTAAGCGGGCTTAAAGTTCCTGAAGTCGAAGTCTTCGCTGCTTGGGATAGCCAGGCGCTGATATCTGTGGGTGCAATTAAATCGCATGATGGCTTTGCAGAAATCAAGTCCATGCGCGCGCACCCCGATGCGCGGGGCAAAGGGGCAGGGCGCGCGATGCTCAATCATTTGATCGGTACTGCGCGCAATAAAGGCTTTGCCGAGGTGAAGCTGGAAACGGGATCTGGCCCAGTGTTTGAAGCAGCGCTTGGTCTGTACAAAGCGACTGGCTTTGAACCTTGCGAACCGTTTGCCGGATATACTCCGGGCGAATTCAACCAGCTATTCGCGCTAAAGCTCTAGTCCAACAGCGGATTAGTCCAGTTCCCAAGCCCGTTCGCCGTGGCTCGTGATGTCCAGCCCTTCGACCTCATCATCATCCTTCGCCCGCATTGGGAATACCATCGAAACCATCAAAGCTAGGATTGCTGTGGCAAATGCGCTCCAAAGTGCAACTACGCCTATGGAGATTGCTTGGTTCACAAATTGGCTGCCCATTGTAACGCCTTCACCGTAACCGACGCCGCCAAATGTGCCTGACATGAATACGGCTACCATCAATCCGCCGAGCATTCCGCCGACGCCGTGGACCGCGAACACATCGAGCGAATCGTCAATGCCCATGCGGTGCTTGACCTGCGCGATTGCGAGATAACATACGACTGAACCGAGGATGCCGAGCAGGATCGCAGCGCCGGGGCCAACTGAACCCGCCGCCGGTGTTATTGTCGCAAGACCAGCGATAACGCCAGTTGCCCAGCCAACCATTGTTGGTTTGCCGACAGCGAACTTTTCAATCAGGAGCCAAACAAGTGCAGCCGAACAAGCGGCTACATGTGTGTTGATAATCGCGGAAGATGCATCGTCCGTCGCTGCAAATGCAGAGCCGCCGTTAAAGCCGAACCAACCGACCCAAAGCAGTGCAGCACCAACCATCGTCAGGCCGGGAGCATGCGGAAGAAGCGGCTTTTCGGGAAAACCTTTGCGCTTACCCAAAAGCAGCGCGACCACGAGCGCGGACACACCGGCGGTCGTGTGGACCACCAAGCCGCCAGCGAAATCGACCGTGCCGAATGTTTGTGCCATCCAGCCGCCACCCCAAATCCAGTGAGCGACAGGCGCATAAACGACCAGACCCCATAGGGCGCAAAAGCCGACCACCCAGCCGAAACTTGCACGGTCAACCCATGCGCCGATCATCAGCGCCGGAGTGATAATTGCGAAGGTCATTTGAAACAGCACAAATGCGCTTTCTGGCATAGTCGTATCAGCGCGAACATTGCCAAGGTCCATCAGCATCCATGCGTTTCCGCTGCCCAGCCAGCCATTGGTGACGTCGCCAAATGCCAGCGTATAACCAACAACGACCCACAAGACCGAGGCGATTGCAGCAACCGCGCCGCATTGGATCAAGACTGACAGGAAGTTTTTAGAGCGAACTAGGCCTCCGTAAAACAGAGCAAGTCCGGGCAGGGTCATCATCAGAACCAGAGCAGATGAAGTCAGAATCCAAGCGGTATCGCCGCTATCCCCCGCTGCCATTTGTGCAGCATCTTGTGCAAATGCAGCCGTTGGAAGCGCAGTCATTGCTGCAAAACCTGTAAGAAAACGCGAAATCATCTGAAAAGCCCCCTCGTAGCGCTCAGCCGCGCCCGTGTTCATTGCAAAGCGATTTGGCGAAAATTGCGCAGGCGCACAAGGGGGCTAAGCGAAAATGTCCCAGTTTTGACAATAAAGAGACGAAATAGTCGTTTATACCAATGCGTCGAGCACCTGATCAGGCGGCCTGTGCCCATCCATCCAAAAGCGGATGTTAGCGATCACTTTTTCGCCAGATGCCTCGCGCCCCTCAGCGGTCGCACTGCCGATATGCGGTAATGTCATAACGTTGGGATGGTTGATCAGGCGTTTATCTACCTTTGGCTCTTCTGGATACACATCAAGACCAGCGCCAGCGAGATGACCGCTTTCAAGCGCCTCCACCAATGCGTCTGTATCGATCAGCTCACCGCGCGCGGTGTTTATCAGGGAGGCGCCGGCTTTCATCATTTTCAAGCGGCGCTCGTCAATCATATTGCGGGTATTTTCTGTAAGCGGGCAGTGCAGGCTAAGGATGTCTGCCTCCGCCACCAAAGCATCCAAATCAGACTCAAACCGCGCTGCGAGCATGCTTTCCACTGCGTCAGGCAGCGGCTTGCGATTGTGATAGACAATCTCTAATCCGAAAGCGCGAGCACGGTGTGCGACCGCCTGCCCAATGCGGCCCATTCCAACGATGCCGAGCACTTTTCCGCCCAGTTTACGGCCAAGCATTCCTGAAGGTGCCCAGCCAGTCCATTCGCCTGTGCGAACCAGCTCTACCCCTTCGCGAATGCGGCGCGGGACACCGATAATTCCGCACATCGCAATGTCGGCAGTGTCATCGGTGAAAACGCCGGGCGTGTTGGTAACGGTGATCCCGCGCGCTGCGGCTGCGGCGAGGTCGATATGCTCTGTGCCTGCGCCGAAACTTGCGATCAGTTTTAGGCCGTCTCCGGCGTTTTCAATCATTGCGCCGGTGATCTGATCTGTGACTGTCGGCACGAGTACATCGCATTTCTGCATGGCTTCCATCAATTGATCACGGGTTAGCGGCGTGTCTGCGGTGTTGAGCGAAGCATCAAACAATTCTGCCATGCGGGCCTCAACAGAGGGCATAAGCTGGCGCGTGACCGCCACTTTGGGAGTGTGACTAATCGGTTTTCGCTGCATCTTTGTGTTACTGGCCATGTGTCCCGCGCTAGGACGCTATGGCAGATGGGGTCAAGTCTGGTTAAGCCGGACCTTGAAAGAAAACGCCTCATCGTTTTATGGGCAAGGCCGTTATGCGCATTTTGTTAATCATAATTCTTGGGTTCAGCGCCCTTACCGCCAGCCTTTCCGTTAGTGCTCAGTCGCGCGAGGTGCCGTACTGGGCGTCGATCCGCTGGACTGAGGTCAATATGCGGGTTGGGCCGAGCGAGGATTACAAGATTGATTGGGTTTATAAACGCCAGCAATTACCGCTTAAAGTGGTGCGCGTTGTCGAAGGTTGGCGCCTGGTTGAAGACCCAGATGGTACGCAGGGTTGGGTAATCGCACGCGCATTGAGATTGAAACGCACTGCTGTTGTTAACGGCGAAGGATTGGCCGCAATGCGCGCTGATCCGAATGCTTCGGCTGCGATTAAATGGAATGCTCAAGCTGGCGTTGTCGGCAGCCTTGGCGATTGTGAGGCCGGATGGTGCGAGTTTAACGTTGATGGACGTGCAGGCTGGGTGCGTGAAAACCGGCTTTGGGGAACAGGTGCTCCTTAAGGTGCCGCTACCTTAAACCAGCTCCACGGCAATCGCGGTGGCTTCACCGCCGCCAATGCAAAGCGATGCAACGCCTTTGGTTAGCCCACGAATTTTTAGCGCATTGATCAGTGTAACGATGATCCGCGTGCCGCTTGCGCCAATCGGATGGCCAAGTGCAGTACCGCCGCCGTTCACATTGATCTTATCGTGAGCGATCCCAATGTCTCGCATCGCAAACATGGCAACGCATGCAAAAGCCTCATTCACTTCCCAAAGGTCAACGTCATCAACCGACCATTGCGCTTTGCTAAGCAGTTTTTGGATTGCACCAACAGGGGCTGTGGTGAACGCAGCCGGTTCTTGCGCGTGAGCGGAAAGAGCAATGACACGCGCGATTGGCGTTGCGCCTTTGTCTTTCGCCACGCTCTCACGGGTTAGAACAACCGCTGCTGCGCCGTCAGAGATTGAGCTAGAGGTTGCTGCGGTGATCGTCCCATCCTTGGCAAATGCTGGGCGGAGCGCAGGGATTTTATCTGGACGGCCTTTGCCAGGCTGTTCATCGTGCTCAACCACGGTATCACCTTTGCGGCCTTTTACTGTCACCGACACAACTTCATCGGCAAAAGCTCCGTTGTCGATTGCAGCGTTGGCGCGGCGCAGGCTTTCGATAGAATAGGCGTCCATTTCTTCACGGGTAAGTTGGTAATCATTCGCCGTATCCTGCGCGAATGTGCCCATTGCACGGCCCGCTTCATAAGCGTCCTCTAGCCCGTCTAAGAACATGTGATCATAGGTGGTGTCATGTCCCATGCGTGCGCCGCTGCGATGCTTTTTGAGAAGATATGGCGCGTTGGTCATGCTTTCCATTCCTCCAGCTACGACCATATCAACCGTGCCAGACGCCAGCGCTTCTGCACCCATAATCACCGTCTGCATGCCGCTACCGCAGACTTTGTTGACCGTAGTGGCCTGCACCGACTTAGGCAGGCCCGCTTTGATTGCAGCTTGGCGAGCAGGCGCTTGGCCAAGACCTGCTGGAAGAACACAGCCCATGTACGCGCGATCAAAGTCTTCGCCTGCAATGCCTGATCTTTCCACTGCTGCACCAACTGCAGTAGCGCCCAGATCGGTTGCCTCAACCCCTGCGAGCGCGCCCTGCACCCCGCCCATCGGTGTGCGCGCGTAAGAGAGGATGACAATCGGATCATTTGCGGAAAAAGCGGTCATTTATGGCGTCCTTGTGAAGGGAATGGGCTGTTTGCCAACGCTCCTAATTGCGCGGCTTAAAAAAGGCAATTGGAATACGGTGGTGACCGAGATACTTGCCAAGGGAACGCGCTTAGGCGAGAAGGTGGCCAAACAAAACTTACTGGAGAGAGCATCATGGCAAACGATAAACGCGCAGAAATGGAAGGCATTCTGGCAAAACAGCGCGAGGCGTTTACCGCCGATCGCCCTGAGGGCATGGCTATCCGCAAAGACCGGATCAAACGCGCAATGGCCATGATCGAGGAAAACGGTGAAGCGTTTTGCAAAGCCATGGCCGCCGACTTTGGCAGCCGCTCGGTCGAACAATCAATGCTCACCGATATTGCGGCAACCGTTGGAGCGGGCAAACATTCGCTTAAACATATGGATGCTTGGGCCAAGACTGAAAAACGCAAAGTGCAATTTCCACTCGGACTGCTCGGTGCGAAAGCTGAACTGCGTTATGAACCAAAAGGCGTGATCGGCATTCTTAGCCCGTGGAATTTCCCTGTGCAGTTAGCATACGGCCCGCTGATGCAAATCTTTGCAGCTGGCAATCGGGCGATGATTAAGCCTAGCGAATTTACCGAGCGCACCTCTGATCTCATGGCGGAATTGACTGCGAAATACTTTTCCGAAGAAGAGCTAACGGTAACCACAGGCAGTCCAGAAGTGGCCGCTGCATTCTCATCACTCCCATTTGATCATCTGGTATTTACCGGTTCAACCGCAACAGGTCGCCGCGTGATGGAAGCCGCGTCGAAAAATCTTGTTCCGGTTACTCTAGAGCTCGGCGGGAAAAGCCCTGTTGTCATGGGCCGTAGCGCAGACTTCGCCAAAGCTGGAGAACGTATCGCTTTGGGCAAGATGATGAATGCCGGGCAAATATGCCTTGCGCCCGACTATATGTACGTGCCTGCCGATAAGCAGGATGAAGCAGTGCAAGGCGTCGCTGATGGCGTGACCAATATGTATCCTACTCTGCTAGAGAATGATGATTACGCATCCATCGTTTCCGACCGGCATTTCTCTCGCTTGCAAGATGTTGTTGCCGATGCGCGCGACAAAGGCGCAGAAGTGGTTGAGGTCAATCCCGCGGATGAGGATTTCGGCAATTCTAACGCGCGAAAAATGCCGCTCACGATCCTTAAAAACGTGACCGATGAAATGGAGGCAATGCAGGAAGAACTGTTTGGTCCTGTGCTTCCGGTAAAAACCTATTCCTCAATCGATGAGGCAGTGGATTATGTGAATGCCAATGATCGTCCGCTGGGCCTTTATTACTTTGGCGAGGATAAGGCTGAGCAAGAGCAGGTTCTTACCAAAACGATATCGGGCGGCGTCACCACCAATGATGTGATCTTCCACATTTCGATGGAGGATTTGCCATTCGGCGGCGTGGGTCCATCAGGCATGGGTTCGTATCACGCGCAAGAAGGCTTTAGAGAGTTCAGCCATGCGCGCGCCGTTTATCATCAGCCAAAGATTGATATTGCCAAGCTTGGCGGGTTCAAGCCGCCTTATGGCAAAGCGACGATGAAGGCCGCGGCGCAGATGATGAAATAGGATTGGGGGAATGGCCAAACCGGGCTGTTGGGGCACGCTATCGCTACCTTTCCCCACCTATATCTCTGGATGCAACGAAAGCGGTGCAATTTGCACGATTCGCACCCTTGCACCTTGTGACTGACGGGCCTAGACGCGGGCGCAACTATAGCTCCTAGGAAGTCTAAGTGGTCGATCTAAGCCAATATCTGCCGATCCTGATCTTTTTGTTCATCGCGCTCGGACTGTCATGCCTTTTCGTTTTTGCGCCGATGGTGGCGTCGCGTTTCACTGGCGCGCACAATCCCGATGCGGAAAAGCTCTCTGAATATGAATGCGGCTTTCCTGCGTTTGAAGACGCGCGGGATAAATTTGACGTGCGCTTTTATCTCGTCGCGATCAGCTTTATCATTTTCGATCTTGAGGCTGCGTTTCTGTTCCCCTGGGCGGTTAGCCTTGGCGATACGGGCTGGGCTGGCTGGGCAGGAATGATGACGTTCCTCGGTATTTTGGCAATTGGCCTCGCCTACGAATGGAAAAAGGGGGCCCTTGATTGGGAATGAGGTATTGGGAATGAGCAATACAATTATCACTCCGCCCACGGCGCCAATCTCTGCGGCAGAAGCTGCCGCCACTATGCCGACAGCTGTTGGAGGCGAAATCCGCACGCCTGACGCTGATTACTTCAACGCGCTTCAGGCTGAGGTGAACGACAAGGGCTTCCTTCTCGCTTCGACCGAGGACGTGTTCCAGTGGGCGCGCACAGGTTCGCTCTGGTGGATGACATTTGGCCTTGCGTGCTGCGCGGTTGAGATGATCCATGCCAATATGCCGCGTTATGATATGGAGCGTTTCGGCGCTGCCCCGCGTGCATCACCGCGCCAATCCGATCTGATGATTGTGGCAGGCACGCTTTGCAACAAAATGGCGCCTGCGCTTCGCAAAGTTTACGATCAAATGTCTGATCCCAAATATGTGATCAGCATGGGAAGCTGTGCAAATGGCGGCGGTTATTACCACTATTCATACAGCGTCGTGCGCGGATGCGACCGGATTGTTCCGGTTGATATTTATGTGCCCGGATGCCCGCCGACTGCAGAGGCGCTGCTTTACGGCGTGATGCAATTGCAGCGCAAAATCCGCCGCGCTGGAACGATTGAGCGTTAAGATGGCTGTTGTGCACTCTGCTCCGAAATTTGCGTCTAACGATGGTGTTCTGAAAACGCTGAAGAAGGCGTTGGGTAAATCGTGTTTAAGCGCGTCAGAAGCGCATGGTGAGATTATCCTCACTGTAAAACGCACAGAAATCGCGAATGTGCTCGAAGCTCTGCGTGATGAGCATGATTATCAGCAGTTGATGGAAATTGCGGGCGTAGACTTTCCGGAGCGCAAAGAGCGCTTTGAATGCGTGTATATGCTGCTTTCTTTGACCAAAAATCACCGGATTATGGTCAAATGTTGCACAGATGAGGCTACTCCGGTGCCTACCGTTACAACATTGTGGCCCAATGCCGGCTGGTTGGAACGCGAAGTTTTCGACATGTACGGCGTGCTGTTTGATGGCAATACCGACCTGCGCCGCATTCTCACCGATTACGGATTTGAAGGGCATCCTTTCCGCAAGGATTTTCCGCTGACCGGCTATACCGAACTGCGCTATTCCGAAGAAGAAAAGCGCGTGGTTTACGAACCCGTCGAACTTGCGCAGGACTTGCGTCAGTTTGATTTTCAAAGTCCTTGGGAAGGTACAGAATATGTGCTGCCCGGTGACGAAAAAGCGGATGAAAAGGAGGGGGGCAAATGAGCGTCGAACTCCAAGAAAGCCTGACGACAGAAGGCGATATCGTCTCCAATTACACGATCAATTTCGGCCCTCAGCATCCGGCTGCCCACGGCGTTTTGCGGATGGTGATGGAGCTGGACGGCGAGATTATTGAACGCATCGATCCGCATGTGGGCTTGCTGCACCGCGGCACGGAAAAACTGATTGAACATAAGACATATCTTCAGGCTCTGCCGTATTTTGACCGACTCGATTATTGCTCGCCACTCTGCATGGAGCATTCCTATGTTCTGGCGATTGAGAAACTGCTGAACATCGAAGTGCCAGAGCGCGCGCAATATCTGCGCGTGCTGTTCGCGGAGCTTTCGCGGATCTGCAATCACTTCCTCAACATGGGGGCGCATGTGCTGGATGTGGGCGCGTTTACGCCGAACCTCTGGATGATGGACCTGCGCGAAGATTGCATGAACTTCTTTGAACGTGCCTCTGGCGCGCGCATGCATTCGGCATGGTATCGGCCCGGCGGCGTCCATCAGGATGTGCCGGAAAAGCTGCTCGTTGATATTGGCGACTGGCTAGAAAACCGCCTTCCCGGTTTGTTCGGCGATGCGATGAGCTTGGTTATCGACAATCGCATCTTTAAACAGCGCAATGTCGATATTGCTGTGGTTAGCCGCGAGGATGCGACGCGCTGGGGTTTCTCTGGCCCGATGATCCGCGCTGCTGGTATTCCGTGGGATTTGCGCAAATCGCAGCCATACGATGTTTATAACCGGATGGACTTTGACATTCCGGTGGGCACAAATTCGGATTGCTACGACCGCTTTATGGTGCGGGTGAAGGAAATTGAAGAAAGCGCAAAGATTATCAAGCAATGCCTTGCGCAAATGCCAGAAGGTCCAATTGCCAGCGATGACCGCAAGGTTTCTCCGCCGAAGCGCGGTGAGATGAAGCAATCAATGGAAAGCCTAATCCACCACTTTAAGCTTTATACAGAAGGCTTTCATGTGCCTGCTGGCGAAGTCTACGTGGCGACCGAAAGCCCGAAGGGTGAGTTTGGCGTCTATTTGGTGAGCGATGGCTCGAACAAGCCATATCGCTGCAAAATCCGCCCGACAGCATTCTCGCACCTTCAAGCGATGGATTTTATGAGCAAGGGGCACATGTTGCCTGATGCGACCGCGATCCTTGGCGCGATTGATGTGGTGTTTGGGGAGTGTGACCGGTGAGCTTTGATCAGATCAAACACGCTTTTGGGAAAGCGCTCAGTGCATTTTGCTTAGTCTTCACGGCGGCCTATTTCTTTTGCTATTTTTCGTCGAGAGACTTTGATTTCGGACTTGTTGCGTGGATCTCCGTAGGCTTCGCAGTGGGAACTTTTGCACGAGAGGTCATTGCTTCAATGGGGCCACAACTGAGGGGGCAAGAGAGTCATGGCTGATCGTACACCTGCACCCGATACGCCAGAATTGCGCGCTCGCTGGAACGGCTTCAAATTCAAGGCCAAGTGGAAAAAGCGCGCCGATACCGAAATCGTGAAATATCCAGACGGGCGCCAGAAATCAGCCGTGATGGCTTTACTCGATATTGCTCAGCGACAAGTGGGCGAAGAAACCGAAACGCAAGGCTGGCTCCCGCTACCCGTAATCGAATATGTCGCGGCGTATATCGACGTGCCGGTCATCCGCGTGCTCGAAGTCGCGACCTTCTACTTCATGTATAATATGAAGCCAGTCGGCAAATTCCATGTGCAGGTTTGCGGCACCACGCCCTGCATGTTGCGCGGATCAGACGACATAATTTCCGCCTGCAAAAAACGCGGCATGGCCAAGGGTGAAGTTTCGAAAGACGGCCTTTGGACCCTGACCGAGGTTGAATGCATGGGCAATTGCGCCACTGCTCCCATGGTCCAGATCAATGATGACAACTTTGAAGATTTGACACCGCAGCGCCTTGATACGGTGCTTGACGCGCTTGCTGCGGGTAAGAAAATCAAGTCTGGCACGCAGGAACCGGGCCGGCATACATCCGAACCATCGGGCGGACCCACCACGCTCACAGATATGGTCAAAAAGAACCATGATTATCGGCTTGAATATGGGGACGATGCGTGATGGAGTTTGACTGGATTACCATTGTCATCGCGCTTGCCCTTGCCGCCATCGCTTGGAAGGTCATTAAAGGCGTGCTGAAATTTGGCGCAATCGCAGCCATCTTGGCAGGCGGTTTCTATTTTTATTCGCAAGGAGGTTTGGCATGAGCCTCCTCGATAAAGACCGGATTTTCACCAATGTTTATGGCTATCAAGATGCCGGGCTAAAGGCGGCGCAAAAGCGCGGCGATTGGGACAATACCAAGGCGCTGATTGCGCGCGGCAATGACGCTATCATCGATGAGATGAAAGCATCCGGCCTGCGCGGACGGGGCGGGGCGGGTTTCCCGACCGGTCTCAAATGGTCATTTATGCCGAAAGAGAGCAAGGATGGCCGGCCGAGTTTCCTCGTCATCAATGCCGATGAATCCGAACCGGGCTCCTGCAAGGATCGCGAAATCCTTCGTCATGATCCGCACAAACTGATCGAAGGCGCTTTGGTTGCTGGGTTCGCCATGCGCGCTCGAGCAGCATATATATACATTCGCGGCGAATATATTCGCGAGGCGCAAGCGCTTCAAAAAGCGATTGATGAGGCAAACGCTGCCGGTCTAATCGGCAAAAACGCCAGCGGAACCGGTTATGATTTCGATGTGTTTATGCACCGCGGTGCAGGGGCTTATATTTGCGGTGAAGAAACCGCGATGATCGAAAGCCTAGAGGGTAAGAAAGGCCAGCCAAGGCTCAAGCCTCCTTTCCCGGCGGGCGCTGGACTGTATGGCTGCCCCACGACGGTCAATAACGTCGAAAGCATCGCTGTGGTCCCAACCATCCTGCGGCGCGGCGCGGCTTGGTTCTCCAGCTTTGGCCGTGAGGGTAATCACGGCACGAAACTCTTCCAGATCAGCGGCCATGTCGAAAAGCCATGCGTGGTTGAAGAAGAGATGAGCATCCCGTTCGAACAGCTGATCGAAAAGCATTGCGGCGGTATTCGCGGCGGATGGGACAAGCTGCTTGCGGTGATCCCCGGCGGTTCGTCCGTGCCTTTGGTCCCAGCCGATCAAATCCGTCATGCCCATATGGATTTTGACGGGTTGAAAGAGTTGGGCTCGGGCCTTGGCACAGCTGCTGTAATTGTCATGGACAAGAGCACAGATATTGTGCGCGCGATTTCTCGCCTCAGCTATTTTTATAAGCACGAAAGCTGCGGCCAGTGCACGCCGTGCCGCGAGGGCACAGGTTGGATGTGGCGCATGATGGAGCGCCTTCGCACTGGCGATGCAGCGATCGAAGAAATCGATATGCTGCATGAAGTAACCAAGCAGGTTGAAGGGCATACGATCTGCGCCCTAGGCGATGCAGCGGCATGGCCTATTCAAGGCTTGATCCGTCACTTCCGGCCAGAACTGGAGCGCCGGATCGAAGAGCATAATGCTCAGTTTGCGGAGGCGGCTGAATGAGGTTTCTATTGATTGCAATCGCTGTCGGACTAATGGCGGTGAGCCCAGCGGCAGCGCAGCGCAGCTCAGGATCAGAATCGCAGATTGGTACTCGGTTTAAGCAGAAGGCTCAGACGCCTGATGCTGACGAAGGAAGGGCGATGCAGAAACGCGTCGCACGCTGTGTTCTTTATCGAAATAAGAAACTTGTTCGTGAAGTTCTTGCGAATAGTGATCCTGTATCAATCTATTTCACTGAACTTGGGATGGATTCCGCCAAATTGTTTGACGAGCTGGATGTGGATCACTGCTTGTCGCGTTCTATGAAGAACTCGGCTTACCGAATGTATATGAGGATCAAATTTCGGACTCTGCGCGCACTTTTGGCTGAAGAAGCTTATTTGATGGACAATAAGAAGTCGATTTTTTTGGGGAAAGGCGCTCCTGAATATCTTGAAAAGCGTGAGGGCGAGACTGGTATGCATCCCAGCGCAGTAGCGATGGCGAAATATGCCGATTGCATGACATTTAACGCGCTGCCGCAATCCGATGATTTGCTGCGCTCGCGGCCTGGATCAAAGGCAGAGTCCGAGGCTATTACAGCTCTCTATCCCGCCTTGGAGAAATGTAATCTTGTTACGGAAGGCGGCCCTGAAATTGACCAATCGGTGACGAGAATGCTGATAGCTGACGGCCTTTGGTCGCGCGCTCATTATGGCGCAAGCGCAGTCGCGGAGGCATCTGAATAATGCCTAAAGTCACCGTAGATGGCGAAGAAATCGAAGTCCCTGCAGGTGCGACTGTCCTACAGGCGTGCGAAATGGCGGGCAAAGAAATTCCGCGTTTCTGTTACCACGAACGCTTAAGTATCGCGGGTAACTGCCGAATGTGTTTGGTGGAAGTTTCTCCGGGTCCGCCAAAACCGCAGGCATCCTGCGCATTGCCAGCGGGCGACGGACAAGAAGTCCGAACCAACACACCTATGGTTCAAAAGGCACGCGAAGGCGTGATGGAATTCCTGTTGGTGAACCACCCGCTTGATTGCCCGATTTGCGATCAGGGCGGCGAGTGCGATTTGCAAGATCAATCGGTCGCCTATGGCCGCGGTGAATCGCGCAGCAAAGAAATGCGCCGTGCAGTGACGTCTAAGAATATGGGCCCGCTGATTAGCACCACTATGACGCGCTGTATTCACTGCACGCGCTGCGTCCGCTTTTCAGAAGAAATCGCTGGCGTGGACGAAATCGGCGCGCTCTATCGCGGTGAAGATATGCAGATCACCACCTATCTGGAGGCTGCTGCATCCCATGAATTATCAGCCAATGTCATCGACTTGTGCCCTGTTGGTGCCTTGACGTCACGGCCATATGCTTTTGAAGCCCGCCCGTGGGAGCTGAAGAAAACGCTTTCCATCGATGTGTCCGATGCAGTCGGCGCGAATATCCGTCTCGATAGCCGCGGCCGGGAAGTGATGCGCGCTTTGCCTCGCATCAATGACGACGTGAATGAAGAATGGATTTCTGACAAGGCGCGCTATCAGGTGGATGGCCTGACTAAGCGCCGCCTCGATAAAGTGTACATGCGCAAAGCTGGAAAGCTAACCGAAGCTGGCTGGGACGAAGCTTTTGGTGCCATTGCGGTTCAGCTGGAAGATGCGCCGAAAAGCATTGCTGCGGTCGCTGGTGACATGGTCGATTGCGAAACCATGTTTGCGGCCAAGGCTTTGCTCAGCGCAAGCGGTTCCAAGCTGCTCGAAGGGCGGCAGACCGGCATGGATTACGATGTGTCCAGTCTGGCGGCGGTCAACTTCAATTCTGGCTTCGCTGGTATCGAAAACGCCGATGCGATCTTGATCGTGGGCAGCCATGTTCGCTGGGAAGCGGCATTGGTGAATGCACGCCTGCGCAAGGCGGCGACCCGCGGTGCGAAAGTATTCGTAGTCGGCCCCGAATGGGAAACGACATATCCAGCGACTTTCCTTGGCAAAGATTTGAACGTTCTGTCCAAATTGCCAAAAGAAGTGACCGCAGCATTTAAAGGCGCTGAGCGTCCCGCGATTATCATGGGCGGTGCGGCATTGGCTAAGGGCGCGCTTGGTGCAGGCCTTGCTGCGGCGGATAGACTGGGCGTTGTAACAAAGGATTGGAATGGCTTTAACGTGCTGCATTTCTCTGCTGCGCGTATGGGCGGACTAATGCTGGGCTATGCGCAAAAAGGCGGCATGGCGGACATTGCGAAAGAGGCGCCAAAAGTGCTGCTGTCGCTTGGTGCGGATGAAATGGATTATGAGCCGTTTGCTGACAGCTTAAAGGTTTATATCGGGCACCACGGTGACAATGGGGCGCATGCCGCTGACATTATCCTGCCTGCCGCATCCTATGCCGAAAAAGACGGCACTTATGTCAACACAGAAGGGCGCGTGCAATTTGCGGAGAAATCTGTGTTTGCGCCGGGTGATGCGCGCGAAGATTGGACAATCCTGCGCGCGCTAGCGGATGCATTGGGCGTGGATGTTGGTTTTGACAACTTTGCTGAATTGCAGGCTGCAATGGCAAAGGCTGTTCCGGCGCTTGGCGAGGAAGGCATCGCTGATTTCGGCAAAATGCCCAAGGTTGACGCTAAGGCCAAAGCTTCGGGAACGATTGATGCCTATCCGATCAAGGATTTTTACCTCACCAATTCAATTGCGCGCGCTAGCGCTGTGATGCAGCAATGTTCAGCTGAGTTTTTGCATGGTGATGAGCTGAAGGAGGCGGCAGAGTGACCGAATTCTTCCAATCACTCGGCATGAATTATGAGTGGGCTTGGTTTGTAGCCACAGTCTCCGGCATCCTATTGATCGCTTTGCCGCTCATGCTGGCGGTGGCGATGGTGATCTATGTCGACCGGAAAGTTTTGGGCGCGATCATGATGCGGCGCGGGCCGAATGTGGTCGGTCCGTTTGGCCTGCTGCAAAGTTTTGCGGATGGCCTCAAAGTTTTCTTGCAAGAAACGATCATTCCATCGGCGGCGAATAAGGGGATATTCCTGATCGCGCCGATCATCACATTTACCGTGGCTCTGCTGGCGTGGGCGGTGATCCCGTTCGATGCAGGTTTGGTGCTGTCCGATATCAATGTTGGACTGCTCTATGTGCTCGCGGTCAGTTCGCTAGGTGTTTACGGCGTGGTCATGAGCGGTTGGGCGAGTAACTCCAAATATCCGTTCTTCTCCGCTATGCGGGCCGCTGCGCAGATGATCTCTTACGAGGTTAGCATTGGCTTCGTGCTGGTGTGCGTGGTGCTTTATGCCAAGACGTTCAATCTTTCTGGCATAGTCATGGCGCAGCAGGGGCACGGGCTGGGCTTTGTAAATGGCTTCTTCTTCAACCCATTACTGTTCCCAATGTTTGTGGTGTTCTTCATCAGCGCATTGGCGGAAACGGCGCGCGCGCCATTCGATTTGACGGAAGCTGAAAGCGAGCTGGTTGCCGGGTATCAGACCGAATATTCCTCCATGAGCTTCGCGCTATTTTGGTTGGGTGAATATGCGAACATACTGCTGATGTGTTCGCTTTGCACCATCCTGTTTATGGGCGGTTGGTTGCCGCCGGTTGAATGGGCGCCGCTTTACTATGTGCCGGGGATCATCTGGTTCTTGGGCAAGACGTTCTTCTTCTTCTTCTTGTTCTCGTGGATTTGGGCGACTGTGCCACGTTACCGCTATGACCAATTGATGCGCTTAGGCTGGAAAGTGTTCCTGCCGATGAGCCTCATTTTCGTTGCCGTGATTAGCGGTTGGCTGATGTCTCAGGGGCATTTCTCATGACTAGCGTCTCACAACTCATCAAATCGTTCACTCTTTGGGAATTTTTGAAAGCGCATGCGCTGACCTTGAAGTATTTCTTCAAGCCTAAGGTGACGATCAACTATCCGTTTGAGAAAAACCCGCTGTCCCCGCGTTTTCGCGGTGAGCATGCTTTGCGGCGCTATCCTAATGGCGAAGAGCGCTGCATCGCGTGTAAATTGTGCGAGGCTGTATGCCCTGCGCAAGCGATAACGATTGAGAGCGAGCCGCGCGATGATGGCAGTCGCCGCACCACGCGTTACGATATCGACATGACCAAATGCATCTATTGCGGTTTCTGCCAAGAAGCGTGCCCAGTGGATGCGGTGGTTGAGGGGCCGAATTTTGAGTATGCGACCGAAACTCGCGAAGAATTGCTTTATGATAAGGCGAAATTGCTCAGCAACGGGGACAAGTGGGAGCGCGCGATAGCCGCAAACCTTGAAGCCGATGCGCCCTATCGCTAGGCGGCGCGGAAAGATTATTCTGACATGATCCAAACCTTAGCCTTCTACCTCTTTGCCAGCCTTGTGCTTGCCAGTGGCGTCATGGTCATCATGGCGCGTAATCCGGTGCATTCCGTGCTGTGGCTGATCCTGTCATTCTTTAATGCTGCAGGCCTGATGATCCTTGTCGGCGCAGAGTTTATCGCCATGCTGCTTGTGATCGTTTACGTTGGCGCGGTGGCAGTGTTGTTCTTGTTCGTCGTGATGATGCTGAATATTGATTTTGCCGAAATGCGGGCAGGATTTGTGAAGAATTTCCCGCTGGGCCTCGCGATTGCTGCCGTCTTATTGGCTGAACTGGTGCTTGGTCTTGGCGCTTATGCTGCTGGCGGTGTTGAACTGGGTACGGCGGATGGAACGACCAGCGGTACAATGGCGCAAAGCAATATCGAAGCGATCGGGGCGCTGCTTTACGGACGCTACATTTTCTTGTTTGAAATTGCGGGTATCATCCTGCTGGTGGCCATGATCGGTGCGATTGTACTGACACACCGCCAACGTGCAGAGGGTGCGCGTGGCCATCAAAATATCGGTAAGCAGATCGCTCGCCGTCCTTGGGAAGCAACCGAAATGAAAAACCCGGATGTGGGCAAAGGGGTCGAGCTCTAATGGACGGTTCAGCAATCGGAATTGAGCATTATATTGTGGTCAGCGCGGCCTTGTTTGTGCTGGGCGTGCTTGGCATATTCCTCAATCGGAAAAACGTGATCGTCATTCTGATGGCGATTGAGTTGATCTTGCTCGCTGTGAACATCAATTTCGTCGCTTTTAGCGCCTATATGGGTGATCTAGTCGGGCAGGTTTTTGCAATGCTGGTGCTGACTGTTGCTGCGGCAGAGGCGGCCATCGGGCTTGCCGTGCTGGTCATTTATTTCCGCAATCGCGGCACCATCGCAGTTGATGATGCCAAGCAGATGAAGGGATAGCAGCAAATGCAAGCGATCCATTTCATTGTGTTCCTGCCATTGCTGGCGGCGATTGTTGTCGGACTCGGTAACCGCAGCCTTGGTAATGTCATTTCGAAAAGCATCACAACCGGAGCGCTGTTTATCGCCGCTTCGTTAAGTTGGGTGATCTTTACAGGCTTTCTGTCTGGTGAAACGGACGCTTCTGTTATTCCCGTTCTCAAATGGGTGGAGAGCGGCACGCTTTCTTTCGATTGGGAATTGCGGGTTGATACGCTAACGGCGGTGATGTTGGTGGTGATTACCAGCGTCTCTGCGCTCGTGCATTTGTATAGCTGGGGCTATATGGAAGAGGATCCGGATCAGCCGCGTTTCTTCGCCTATTTGTCGCTATTTACCTTCGCGATGTTGATGTTGGTAACGGCCGACAACCTCGTGCAAATGTTCTTCGGTTGGGAAGGGGTTGGGCTCGCATCCTATCTGCTGATCGGATTTTGGTTCAAAAAGCCAACCGCCAATGCTGCTGCGATCAAAGCGTTTGTAGTGAACCGTGTCGGCGACCTTGGCTTCATGCTGGGTATATTCGGCACGTATTTGGTGTTTCAAACAACCAGCATTCCGGAGATTTTGGAAGCGGCTCCTGCTATGAGCGGGGCGACGATTGGTTTCCTTGGCTACCGCCTTCAGACGATGGATATCCTCTGCATCCTGCTATTTATTGGGGCGATGGGTAAGTCTGCGCAATTGGGTCTTCACACTTGGCTGCCCGATGCGATGGAGGGGCCAACGCCAGTCTCTGCGTTGATCCACGCGGCGACTATGGTGACAGCGGGCGTGTTTATGGTCTGCCGGCTTTCGCCCATGTTTGAAGCGGCACCGATCGCGCTGTCCATCGTGATCTTCGTTGGCGCGGCCACCTGTTTCTTTGCTGCCACTATCGGAACCACACAATGGGATATTAAGCGAGTGATCGCTTACTCAACCTGTTCGCAATTGGGTTATATGTTCTTTGCAGCGGGCGTAGGCGCTTATGGCGCAGCGATGTTCCATTTGTTCACTCACGCATTCTTCAAGGCGCTGCTCTTCCTGGGCGCGGGCTCTGTCATCCATGCGATGCATCACGAACAAGACATGCGTTATTATGGAAACTTGCGTAAGCACATTCCTATCACATTCTGGGCGATGTTGGCAGGCACATTGGCGATTACTGGCGTGGGTATTTTGTATGTGTTCGGCTTTGCTGGCTTTTACTCCAAGGATGCCATTTTAGAGGCAGCTTTTGCGCGCGGAACCGAGCTTTCTATGTTTGCATTCTGGATGGGCGCGGTGGCTGCATTACTCACCAGTTTCTATAGCTGGCGGCTGATGTTCCTGACTTTCTGGGGTAAGCCGCGCTGGATCGAAAGCGAACATATTCAGCACAGCGTCCACAAAACTACCGAAGAAGCGGGCGAGGACACAACTGGGGGTTACCATCCACATGAAAGCCCGCTGACGATGCTGATTCCGCTTGGCGTGCTTACGATTGGCGCTGTGTTTGCTGGTTTCGTCTTCCAACCGGAATTCATCGATAGCGAGGCATTTTGGAATGGTTCCGTATATTACAATACAGAGCTGATCCACGCCCTGCATGAAGTGCCTTATTGGGTGAAGTTGACTGCGACTTTTGTGATGATCATTGGTCTTCTCACGGCTGTTTATGCCTATTTGATCAAGCCGAGCATTCCAGCCAAGTTTGTTGAGCAATTCCGCTTCATCCATCAGTTTGTCTTCAACAAATGGTATTTTGACGAATTGTATGACCGAATCTTTATCCGGCCTGCATTCTGGCTTGGGCGCAAGTTTTGGAAATGGGGTGATGTCGGCACAATTGACCGCTTTGGCCCTGATGGAGCCGCCTGGCTTGTGCAGCGCGGGGCGGCTGTCGCGAAGAAAGTCCAGTCGGGATATTTGTATAGCTATGCGCTAATCATGCTGCTCGGGTTGGTTGCCGCTGTGACATGGGTGCTTTTCTAATGGGCGGGTTCCCACTTCTTTCGGTCATGCTGCTCGTTCCGCTGGTGGCGGGCATCGCTTGTTTCTTCTTGTCTGCGCAAGCAGCAAGGCAAACGGCATTGGTAGCTACTCTGGTTAATCTCGCTTTCGGCATTATGCTGTGGGCGCGCTATGAAATCGGCGGGCCGCAATGGCAGTTTACCGAAGTAGCACCGCTCTTCGCAGGTTTTGAATATGCGCTTGGCATCGACGGGATCGCATTGATGCTGATCATGCTGTCGGTGTTCCTTATGCCGATCTGCATTCTTGCAAGCTGGGATGGGATTAAGGACCGCGTCGGCGAATATATGGCGGCATTTCTTTTCATGGAATTGCTGATGATTGGCGTTTTCACCGCGCAAGATTTGTTCTTATTCTACATCTTTTTTGAAGCTGGCCTGATCCCGATGTATCTGATCATCGGCGTGTGGGGCGGGGATAATCGCATCTACGCGAGCTACAAATTTTTCCTCTATACATTGCTGGGGTCGGTATTGATGCTGATCGCCATGTTCTGGATGGTGAATGAGGCCGGCACGTCAAGCATTCCGGCCTTGATGCAATATGATTTTGAGCCTGCCGCTCAGACCTGGTTGTGGCTGGCCTTCTTTGCCAGCTTTGCGGTAAAAATGCCGATGTGGCCGGTGCACACTTGGCTGCCTGATGCACACGTTCAGGCGCCGACTGCAGGCTCGGTTATCCTTGCTGGTGTTTTACTAAAGATGGGTGGCTATGGCTTTATCCGGTTCAGCCTGCCTATGTTCCCTGAGGCGAGCGCGCAGTTTGTATGGCTGGTCTTCATCCTCAGTATGATTGCAGTGATCTACACCTCGCTTGTTGCATTGGTGCAGAGCGATATGAAGAAGCTGATCGCCTATTCATCGGTTGCCCACATGGCGATTGTGACGGTGGGTCTGTTTGCTTTCAACGTGCAAGGGCTTGAAGGCGCGATGATCGTCATGCTCTCACACGGGCTGGTTTCTGGGGCGCTGTTCCTGTGTGTGGGAGTGATCTACGACCGGCTGCACACACGTGAGATTGAACGTTATGGCGGCCTGTCTATCAACATGCCCAAATATGCGATATTCTTCTTGCTGTTCACTATGGCGAGCATCGGACTGCCGGGCACAAGCGGTTTTGTCGGCGAATTCCTGGCGCTTGCAGGAATCTACAAAATCTCAACACTGGTCACACTTGTTTGCACCACTGGCATCATCCTGGGTGCGGGCTATATGCTTTATCTTTACCGGCGTGTCGCTTTCGGCATTCAGAAGAATGAAGACGCTGCCGCCATGGCGGACCTTAACCCGCGCGAATGGGCGATGCTCGCTCCGATTGCAGCTGCTGTTCTTTGGATGGGTGTTTATCCGGAAAGCTTCATCGCGCCGATGCGAGCTGACATTGCGACCTTGGATGCGCGGCTTGCGCGCGCGGCTCCTGAAGGGGACAGCAAGCTTAAAGTTGGTGAGCCGAAGGCTGAGGCGGCAAATGCGCTGAAGCATGTGAAATCGGGCGAGGGAGTGCACTAATGGACTACGCCACTTCCTTTGCGCTAATCGCGCCTGAATTGACATTGACTGGCGCTGGACTAGCGCTCCTGCTCGCTTGCGCATGGGGTGGCGACAAAATTGCGCGACCAATCGCCATCCTTGCCGCAACAGCTTTGTTCGCTGCTGGCTTCCAGCTTGTTCCTGCGCTGCATGATGGACTTTCGGGTGCCGACCGCGAAGCGTTTGGCGGATTGTTCCGTGCAGATGTGTTCGCTGCCTTTGCCAAGGCGATGATCTATCTCGCTGCCATAGCTTGCCTAATGGTTGCGCCCAATTTCTTTGGCCAGTTGCGAGCGATGCGAGCGGAGTATTCTGTTCTGGTGCTGTTCGCGACCGTCGGCATGAGCATTATGGTTTCCGCTGGAGATTTCCTGACGCTATATGTCGGTTTGGAGCTGAACTCGCTCGCAGCATACGTTCTGGCATCAATCCTACGTAATGATAGCCGGTCAGCTGAGGCGGGCTTGAAATATTTCGTATTGGGCGGGCTTGCATCCGGCATTCTGCTGTACGGTATAAGCTTGCTTTATGGTTTCACCGGATCGACCGATTACGCCGGCGTTGCCGCAGCGCTTTCGGGCGATATGTCGACCGGGCAATTGTTTGGTGTGATATTCGTATTGTCAGGCCTAGCGTTTAAGATCGCAGCGGTGCCTTTCCATATGTGGACGCCGGACGTTTATGAAGGTGCCCCGACGCCCGTCACAACATTCTTCGCGACTGCCCCCAAAGTTGCCGCTGTTGCTCTGACGGCACGTGTCGCCATCGAAGTGTTCGGCGCGCAAATAGACGCGTGGCGACAAATCGTAATTTTTATGGCTCTGGCTTCGATTGTAATCGGAGCTTTGGGAGCGATTGGACAAGACAATATCAAGCGCCTGCTTGCCTATTCCTCGATCAACAATGTTGGCTTCATTTTGATCGGTTTGGCCGCAGCCACCCCTGCTGGCCTTTCGGGAATGATGATCTATCTTTGGATTTATGTCGCCATGTCTATCGGCAGCTGGGTCGCCGTGCTGATGTTGAAAGATGACACTGGCACGCCAGTGGAAAGCATCGCAAGCATGGCCGGTCTTGGCCGGACCAACCCATTGCTCGGATGGTGCTTGTTCTTCTTAATGCTCAGCCTTGCAGGCATCCCGCCATTGTTTGGTTTCTGGGGTAAGTTTGTTGTGTTCCAAGCCGCTGTGCAGGCGGACCTTGTAGCGCTAGCTGCCATCGGTATCGCCGCGAGTGTGATCGGTGCGTTTTACTATCTCAAGGTGTGTAAGGTGATCATGTTCGATGACCCTGCAAACGAAGTTGAGGGCGCGAGTCCAGTATCACATTGGGTGCTCTTACTTTTGACCTCACTGATCATTTCACCACTAGGGTTTCTGCTTACGCCATCGCTCGGTGATCTGGCTGGCAAAGCAGCAGAAGTGCTGTTCGCGTGTGTTTAACTGCCCAAATATCGCGTGATTGAACTTCTCGAAGAAACGGGCTCTACTAACGCTGACCTATTGGCACGCCTCGCTGCGAATGAGCGCGTCCACGAAGGGCATTGGCGGGTTGCAAAGCGTCAATCTGCAGGGCGAGGGCGGCAGGGCCGCAAGTGGTTTGATGGTTCTGGCAATTTCATGGGATCGACTGTGGTCCATATAGGCCGAGAGCAACCCGCAGCACATTCGCTTGCATTGGTTGCTGGATTGGCTGCCTATGAGACAGTTTTACCGTTCTTGCCGGAACCCAGCGCCCTGCAGCTTAAATGGCCAAATGACCTGCTGCTTAGAGGCGCGAAACTAGCGGGTATTCTGCTAGAACGCAGCGATGATGCCGTTGTCATTGGTATTGGAGTAAATTTGCGGGCTGCGCCAGAACTGCCTGACCGGCAGACGACTGCTTTGGCACATGTAACTTCGCCGCCTAGTCTTGAGGTCTTTACACAAAGCCTTGCTAAGAGCTTTGACAATGAGTTGGAGCGGTGGCGCAATTTTGGGTTAGACACCCTTTTGCGCCGTTGGCTTTCTTGCGCCCATCCTATTGGCACGCCGATCAGTGTCCATGACCCATCAGGCGATACACTGCTAGGCACGTTTGACGGGCTTGATATAAATGGTTCATTGAAACTGCGGATGACCGGTAACGAGGCCTGCGTAATCAATGCAGGCGATATTGTACTTACGGGATCGACTCAGAATTGAGGATTTGAAACATGCTGCTTGCTGCTGATGTCGGAAACACCAATGTCGTATTCGCCTTATTCGAAGGACGCGAGATTAAGGCGCGATGGCGTATTGCAACCGACCCGCGCCGTACTGGTGATGAATACGCCGTCTGGTTGCTGCAACTTCTTAGCATCGAAGGAGTGGACCGAAAGGACATCACACAGATCATCTTCGCCTCTGTTGTGCCGCGAGCCGATCATAACTTGACCATTCTTGCGCAGAAATATTTCGGGATCACTCCGCTTATTGCGGGTAAGGGAGGCGCTGCTTGGGGTTTTGAAGCGGATGTTGATCAGCCGAGCTCTTTGGGTGCCGACCGCGCGCTCAATATTCTTGCGGCCCATGATCAATATGGTGGCGATCTTGTCGTCGTCGATTTCGGCACGGCTACAAAGTTTGAAGCGGTGGATTTCAATGGAACCTATAAGGGCGGGATTATCGCACCTGGTATAAATCTCTCGCTTGATGCTCTTGTGGGTAAGACTGCGAAGCTTCCTCGTATCGCGATCAAGGCGCCCGATACTTCTAGCGTGATTGGCCGCAATACAGAGGACCAAATGCTGATAGGTGTATTCTGGGGTTATGTTGCAATGATGGAAGGGTTGATCGGCCGAATGAAGACCGAAATAGGCCGCCCTGCAAAAGTTGTCGCAACCGGCGGTCTAGCAATCCTCTTTGATGACCAAACCGAAATTTTTGACCATGTAGATGCTGATTTAACCATCCAAGGCCTCGCGACCCTAGCTGAACGCGCGGCGGAGAAAACGAGTATATGAAAAAAGACTGCACCCCTGAAAAGGAGCTGCTTTTCCTGGCTCTCGGTGGATCTGCTGAAATTGGCATGAACGTCAACCTTTATGGGGCTGATGGCAAGTGGCTGATGGTCGATCTGGGCATGACATTTTCGGGCGATCAATACCCCGGTGTCGATCTTGTCTTTGCCGATCTTGAGTTCATCGAAGACCGTGCCGACGATTTGTTGGGAATTGTGCTGACCCATGCGCACGAAGATCACATTGGCGCGGTCCCATATTTCGCGGCAGAACTGGGCGTACCGCTTTACGCAACGCCGTTTACCGCTGATCTTGTGATGCGTAAATTGGAAGAGGCTGGGATAGCGGGCGAAGTTGAACTCAATGTTATTGAAGAGGATCATGGCGCGATCCAGCTTGGCCCGTTTGATATTACTTACATTCCCCTTGCGCATTCAATTGCAGAGGGGAACGCGCTGCTTATCGACACGCCTTACGGCCGGATATTCCACACTGGTGATTGGAAGCTGGATGAAGAACCCATCATCGGTCAGCCAACCACTGAGGAAGAATTGCGCGCCATTGGTGATGAAGGCATTCACGCGCTCGTTTGCGATTCCACCAATGTCTTTAATCCAAACCCTAGCGGATCAGAAGGCGCGGTGCATCGCGGCCTAATGGAAGAAGTAGCGCGCCATACTGGAAAACGCGTGCTGGTCACGACCTTTGCCTCTAACGTTGCGCGGCTGCAAACATTGGGCGATGTTGCGCGCGAAACTGGTCGGCAGATTTGCGTGGCTGGGCGTTCGCTTGACCGGATGATCGAGGTTTCGCAGGCCAATGGTTATCTGATGGATTTTCCAAAACCTGTTGATTTTCGTACAGCAATGGGCCTGCCGCGCGGCGATCTATTGATAGTGGCTACCGGGGGGCAAGGCGAACCGCGCGCTGCGCTTTCCCGCGTGGCCGAAGAGAACCATCCGCTTGAGTTAACATCGGGTGACGTCGTCTTATTCTCGAGCCGGCAGATACCTGGCAATGAACTGTCGATTGGACGCATCCAAAACCGCCTCGCAGAACGCGGCATCACTATGGTTACTGACCGGCAAGCTATGATCCACGTCTCAGGTCATCCAGGGCGGCCTGAGCTAGAGGCACTGTATAGCTGGATCAAGCCAGAGGTTCTTGTACCTGTACATGGCGAGATCCGCCATATGGCGGAGCAGGGTCGCTTGGGTGAAGCAAATGGCATCCCTCAAAATGTTGTCCAGCAAAATGGCGAGATTATCCGGCTTGCTCCCGGTAAGGCGAGCAAGATTACCGAAGTGCGATCAGGGCGCCTGATCTTAGACGGAGACATAATCGCCCCTGCTGATGGAGAGGCGATCGCGATGCGTCGGCGTCTCGCTCGCGAGGGCACAATTATGGTGGTTCTGGACCACAAAATGCGGCCAACAATGGAAGCGTTAGGCATTCCTTTGGAAGAGGATATGCCAGACTTTATCTTGGAGGCCTGCAAGGATGTGACCAGTGCAATCCAGAAACTTAAAGGTGACAAGGCGGGCGATCGTGCTGCAATCCATGAAGCGGCGCGTCTTGCGACCCGTCGAGCGGCTAACCGTTGGTCGGGTAAGAAGCCCCAAGTGCGCGTGATTATGCTTGGAGATGATCGCTAAAATGGCGGGGACTTCGATTGTCGCGATATATGTGCTTGTCTGGGTCATGACCGCCTTCGTTATGCTGCCCTTTGGGATCAAGACGCATGAAGAGGCGGGTGTCCCTAAGGTGCTGGGCCAAGCCGATAGTGCTCCTGCAAACTTCCGGCCAAGGGCGTTGATTTTGCGAGCGACTGTATTGGCCGCTATCCTTACAGCACTATACGTTCTCAATTACGAGAATGGCTGGATTAAGGTTGGAGATGTAAACTTTCTCGGCGGATTTTTCGGGACCGAGTGAAGAGTATCAATTGCGCAAGCGGTCGATCGCTTGAGCAAGAGCGACATAAAGCTTGCCCATGTCCGATCCCAAAACTGTAACACCTAGAGCATTACCATCCCGGGTGGATAAAACGGACCTGAGCATACCTTCGAAATCGTGGATGAAGCGGCTCACGTGTTCGCGGAACACATCGTCGCTTTCATACAGGTCACTCAATTCTCGCGCTTCGGCATTGTCCACCAGTTTCACTGCTCGGCGGGTGAAGATGCCGCGATCGCCCTTAAGGTAAGCGGCCCATGCGGTATCAGTCACATCGTTTGATAGCGACTTGGAAATATCGATGGCGTGCGAATTCAGACTTTCGGTAATCAAAGCCATCCGCCGGGCAAAATCATTGTCGACTTTCTCTTCGGCTTGGGCGCGAGCGCGGGTGACACGTTGTTCTAGATTGCCGGCCAAGTCATCGACTTTAGAGAGTTGATCGCGCAACTGCACTGCCGTTTCCCGTCCGGTCATCGCAGCTTGATTGGCAGCTTCCTCCAAACGCGTGATAGCCTCTTCGCTGTGGCCTTGGATCGACTTCTCGAGCGCTTTCACTGCCTTTTCGCTGAAGTTACCGGTTGAATTTTCAAGACTGCTCTCGAGGTTAGCTTCTAGCGCACTGAATGCGGAATGGGTTGCTCTTTCCAATTGTTCAATCGCACTATTTAGCTGGCCTTGCGTTTTTTCGGTCAGAGCCTCGCTGCTGGCACCTAGTTCTTCGACCGCTCCCTGCAAGCTGCGGAGCTGCGCAAGATTATTGTCATTGTGCTGCACAAATTTGGCATTTGCAGCTTCAATTACGCCATCCACCTTGGCCACATTGTCGGCAGAGGAAAGTGCATATTGCGACAATTTGTCGCCTAGGTTGCTGGAGGATAGCATGAGTGCATTCAGCTCACTGGCGCGCTGTTCAACCTCGGAAAGTTTGCCCGACGCTTGTTCTATAGCCAACGGCAGTTCATCGCGGCTTTGCTGCGTGCCGGATTGTATGATTTCGAGTAAGCGAATGCCGTCCTCGGTCAATTCACTAAGCGATGCTTTTGTTGCGCCAAGTTTGGCTTCATTCTCAGCGATTTGCGAAGTCAAATCGGTTAAACTGGCGGCAAAGCGCTCTTTTGTGCTCTCAGAAAGCTGGCTCGCCCCTTCGATCAACCGATTGAAGTCGAACATCTTATTCGCAATGGCCTCGCCCTGTTTGGCTATATCTTCAGCATGGGCGATGTGCTCTTTTGAGCGTTCGGTTATCGCGTCATCCAAGGTTTTGAGGCGATCATTGAGTGCTTCGCTGGCTTCATTCTCGCGGGTGTCGAATAGCGTCTGGCGTGCGGCCATCTTCTCTTCGAAGGCATTGTCGCGAGCGGCCAATATTTCATCGAAGCGTGTTGCCTCTTTGAACAATCCTTCCATTCGCGTTTTTGCGGACTGGGCAGCCTTCTCGTCCATCGCGAAAAGGTTGCCTGCAAGTTCTGATAGTTCTGTAAAAACACGCTCTTTTGATTGCCGGATGGTTGCAAGACCTGCCTCATGAGACTGCACCAGTTGATCGCCAATTTGATCACTTTCGCCTTTGATCGCACTCATCCGAGTTTTAAGCAGTCCGAGTGTCTTTTCTTCTTCCGCGGCAAATGCGGTCATAAGCTCATCTGCCTGCGCCTTTACCTCTTCAGCACGCCGCCGCATTGCAGCCAAAGCATCCACTTCGCGGTTATTGAGTTCATTGCGGTAAGCTTTGCTTTTGGCCTTTAGGCCTTCGAACCGTGCTTCGGACACTTTGTCGAGCTTGCCCACCTGAGTTTCGAAGCCTTCCAAAGCTTTTTCAATCTTGGCCGAAATTGCACCGACTTGCCGGCCGGATGCTTGGCCAAAGTCATTCAGTCGTTCAAAGCCGCTGACTAGGCCTTGCAACTGCTCGTCTGCTGTTTTCCCAGCATTACCTATTTGATTGGAGGCATCGCGTGCAGCGTTAGTCACCACAGGCAGGTCATCGCGCAGCTTTTCCATGTTGCTGAGAGCCGTGTCGCTCACTGATGCGATCGCCTGAACCTTGTCGCCGTTTGTTTTGATAAGGTCCTGAAGAGCTTCGGCGTTAGTCGACAGATTTTCAGTCGCGCTCCGGCCAAAATACTCCAATTCCCGAGTTTGTGTCCCAAGAAATTCGCGGGCCAAGCTTAGCTCGCGGTTGATGGTACCCAATTTGGCTTCCAAGTCTGCGGTTTCGCGGCCCAATTGACTGGCAGTGTCTGAAAAACGCGCGGCTTCACGCTTCGAATTGCGCATTCCGAGCAGCCATAAGGTGCAAATTAGCAACACAGGTAAAGACCAGGCGCTGATCCAAGAAACCCATTGCTGCATTGCTGCGCCCGCTGTGATTGTTTGAAAATTGGACCAAGCGAAAAGCGCCGTCCATACCGCTATCGCCGCCATCGCTGCAGTAGGCAAAATCCAACTCCGATCAGCGGGGGCTGCGAGGAAATCCTCTTCATTCTCATCCGGCTCTTGAACCCACTCATCTTCGAGCGCCAGTGGTTCGATATCCTCAACGGAATTAGCGGTATCTTGCGCATTTTGCGCGGCGTCTTGGCCCACGGCCCGGATGTGCGTTCCCCCAGTCATTCGCTATTTATAGACAGCTTTTCCACAAGGTTAAACCCCGCTTTAACCCTAATGCGTTTATGAGGTCCAAATGGCATATGAAAGTGGAGCATTGGACGCGACTTTAGCGGCGGCGGCGGGGACAGATCCTGCGCTTATCGCAGAATTGCGGGTGGCATTTGCGGAAAGCGCGCAAAAGCAAATGGATCTGCTCAAACGTGCGCGCTGTGATGGCAATTGGCATGTAGCTGCAATGCGACTCAAAGGGCTTGCCGCCAGCTTTAACGCAGAAGATTTGCTAAAATTGGCTGACGAAGCGTTGGAAAGTGCACCGGGCGAGCCAGCAGTGATTCGCAAAATCGAACGTTTCCTCACAGATTTCGCCGTTAGCTAGCGTGAATCGGTCTGGCTGCCACTTGGCAGAACCAGGGTGGAGCGCATAGACAAGACCCTCGATCATAGAGCCGAGGGTTCCGCTTTGCGCATTGCGCTTTTATCCGCTGTAAAAATCAACCAATCTGGAGAGCGCGCAGCTGATTTGCCGTTCTTAGGCCGAACAGTTCTTGCAGCTCAGTTTGAACTGGCAGTTGAATTGGGGGCAGAACGAATTGTCTGTTTGACCGCTGGTCAGGGCAAGGGGCAGGCTCCAGAAACACTTTCTCTTCAGCATCACGTAGAAGAGGGGTCGATAGATTTTCATATCATTGCCAGCCATTTGGCCCTGACGCGCTTAGTATCAGCAGACGATGAGTTGATCACGATCGAAGACGGCGTTTTGATCGATCGCGCAGCAATCTCAGCAGAAATGGCGAGTGAGCGCGGTTTGCTTTGTGTTCCGGAAGTGGCCGGAACAGCGCGCGGCTTTCAACGCATTGATGCGCGGTGGGCATGGGCCGGATTGATGATCATACGCGGGGATATGGTGTCCAGATTGGCCGATTTACCTGCTGACAGCGACCCAGCCAGCCTGCTTTTGCGGATCGCACTGCAAGCGCGTGTTCCGATTGTTGCTTTGGGAGAGGATCATTTGGCCGCAGGCACGGTTTTGCAGCCTCAGTCTGCGGAAGAATTGGTCCAACGAGAAAGCCGCCTGATTAGCAGTGCATTGGAAGAGCGAAGTTGGGCTGGACCAGGGACTAAACTTGCACGGATGGTGAGCCTAAAGATGATGCCGGGGGCATTGCCAAAAGGCAGCGTCCATTCGGCAATTGCGAGCGGTGTTTTGGGGTTCGGGGCGGCCTGTCTTGCTGCTGCTTCCTTGCCCATCCCAGGCGCTATCGCACTGGTTTTTGCGGCATTTTCAGCTGCAATGCACGGCGGATTTACTGACATTGAAAAAAGTTTGCCTTCGAGAAAGGGAATCAGGACAAAGGTAAGCAATATTAGTAACTTGCTGGATATATTGATTGTCATTTCTTTGACCGCTATTCTGGGCCTTTCCGGACCAACCTTGTCAGTCGTGTTCGCGTCTATAGCGGTCATTGCCCTGCGGCTTGCAGCACATGCGGCGCGCCGGTTAGGCTTCAGCCCGTGGCAAGACCTTTGGGAGGATAGGCTTGTTCTCTCAATTGTAATCGTGATCAGCGAGGTTTTCGGGCAGCTTGCACCGCTTTTGGCAGCTATATCTCTTTCGGCGCTGGTGTTTGCGCTGATTTGCGATGAAAAATTTGGGCTAAGACAGACTTAACCATAGTCGGCTATGCACGGGCACATGACACGCGAAAGCTCCAAAAACGCAGTTGATGCAGCCGTAATGGACGGTGTGCGTGGCAATCTTGCACGCGATGATCATGCATTGGCTAGCGTTGTGCCTGTACTCGCACATGTTCTTGCTCATCCAGGTGAACCATTGGTGAGTGATGAAGTCATCGCCCGAATGCGCGGTCTTTTCACTGGTATCGCGCGCGAGTTCCCAACCTCTGTTGATGTTGCGGCCACGGATGCGTTTGCGACAGTTCTAACTGAAAATGGTGATCTGATTAGCCATTGCTATGCCGCCGGTGTTGAGGGGGCGATTACTCAATCGCTTAGCGAAAACCATGGAATAGACCCTGCATTGCCCGCCTTGGTTCAGGAATTGATCGGGTCCAAGGATGCTCAGATTGCAGAACTCGCTATGGCATTCATGATTGCTCAGTCGCGCTTCGCTGAAGGGCAAAGGCGCAATACTGCCAATCTGTTTGAACTTCCGCCAGAATTGTTCGATGCAGCAGTGTCGGCTTGGTGCGCTTGGGCTGATGAAGGCGGTTTCGCTGATATCAATAGCGCCGAAACGAAATTGCGTAGCAGCTATGACGAAGGCTCGACGAGGTTGGGGCTGATTAATGGTTTGCTCAGCGCTATCGGCGGGGGATCACAAGTTTTCTCAGAGATTGAAACCGCGGGATTGGCAATGTTCGCAAGCGCAATTGCAAAAGATTCTGGGCAACCGCGCGAGTTAGTCATTTTGTCATGCCAAACACAACAATCCTTGCGGTTGGCGCTGACCCTCAAAGCATCAAGCAGGTCATCCGAAGCGATCCTGCGTCAATTTGCGTTTGTTGGGCGCGGCATTGCTCTTCCGCCTGATTTTGATGAATGGAGCGCAGAGCAAGCGTCCGATATTCTAGCCGCATCGCCGTTAAGTGCGAGGGCTTCGTCGCATGGCTAATGGCGAACAATACTTTGCAGTGCGCGGTTTGACCGATGGCACCGATCAGTTGATTGAAGCGGATGATCCACTTGCTCAATTGCAATTGCGTTGCGGCGGAGAGCTGCCGGGCACTGTTGCGGTGCCGGCGCTTTTCGAGATGGTTCGGCATGCCCGGTTAAAGAGTTTGCGTTTGGCGCGCGAATTCCAAGCTTTTGATGGCAATGAGAATGTTTCCGGCTTTGTTAGAATTAGCCCAATCGGTGCTGATGAAGGCTGCGAGCTTATGATCGAAAATTGGCGTCAGGACGAACGGGTCGACGAAGACGAACAAAGCCTCTCTGATAGGCTGGATCAAATCGATCGCATGGTTGCCGACCTTACGGCGACACTAGACGCTGAATTGCGGGTTTTGACAGTCGATACGCAAGCGTCAGATTTATCGCAGTGTATTCAGACCGTTGCAAACAGTCCGCGGAGCCTCTGGTCGGATTTTATCGAACTGGTGGATGAAGAATACCGGCAACCGCTGCATTGGCGATTGATTGACGGTATGCGCGCGCGGGTCGCTGGATCGGATCGGGATTGGCGTATTCGCTTAATGCCACTGGGGCTGCCCAGCGAAGTTCCTTATGGATTTGAGCTTTTGCTTGTGTCTGAACAGCCGTGGATTGCTGAAGATGAGACAGTGCAGTCGGTAATGGATGATAAATCATTGGTCGGAGAGATGTTGACCAGGGTGCTGCGCCAACCAATTTCTCGGATTATCAGCAATTCTGAGACAATCCGCACGCGCTTGGCCGGACCTTTGCGTAAAGAATACACCGACTATGCAAGCGATATCGCATCTGCAGGCAGCCATTTGCTCGCTCTACTTGACGATCTGGCAGACTTAGAAGCCGTTGAAGCTGATGGGTTTGCAACCGCCTCTGACGAGGTGGATTTAGTTGATGCGGCTGCGCGAGCAGCAGGCATTCTAAGCGTTAAATCATCGGCCAAATCGATCACTGTCAAAACACCTGACGCGAAACCCGCTGTAATTGCTAAAGGCGAGTTTCGCCGCGTTTTGCAAATCTTGATAAACCTGATTGGTAATGCGATCAATTATTCGCCTGAAGGCAGCGCAATCGAGGTGACGGTTGCTGGCGGGAAGCACGTCTCAGTCAGCGTAACTGACCAAGGCCCCGGATTAAGCGAAGAGCAGCAGTTGCGCGTTTTCACAAAGTTTGAACGGCTTGGCCGTGAAGGAGATGGTGGTTCAGGCCTTGGTCTTTATATTTCGCGCAGGTTTGCTGAGGCGATGGATGGTATGCTTTCCGTGGAAAGCGAAGCCGGCAAAGGAGCAAGCTTTACGCTTGCTTTGCCTCAATCCAAGAAGTCTTAGGGCGGGATGGGTGAGGCACTTTGCCCCACCCAAATCCCATTAGCGTTTATCAACTGGTACGTAGTCGCGGGTCGTAGGGCCAGTGTAGAGCTGACGCGGACGACCTATTACTTGTGCCGGATCAGAGATCATTTCGTTCCACTGCGCGACCCAGCCAACTGTCCGTGCCAGCGCGAATAGCGCGGTGAACATAGTTGTCGGGAAGCCAATCGCTGACAGAATGATGCCAGAGTAGAAATCGACGTTCGGGAACAGTTTCTTCTCGCGGAAATAGTCATCATTCAATGCCATCTCTTCGAGCTGAAGTGCAGTTTCGAACACTGGGTCTTTCACCTGAAGCGCATCGAACACTTCACGAACTGTTTTCTGCATGACGGTCGCACGCGGATCATAGTTTTTGTAAACGCGGTGGCCAAAGCCCATTAGGCGGAACGGATCATTCTTATCCTTCGCCCGCTCAATATAGTGCGGGATTTGATCAGGCGTACCAATTTCTTGGAGCATGTTTAGAGCTGCCTCGTTCGCGCCGCCATGTGCCGGACCCCACAGGCAAGCGATACCTGCTGCCATACAAGCAAACGGGTTCGCGCCTGATGAGCCAGCAAGCCGAACGGTCGAAGTCGATGCGTTCTGCTCATGATCGGCATGGAGGATGAAAATGCGGTCCATCGCCTTTTCAACAGCAGGGATAACTTCATATTCTTCTGCCGGGACCCCGAAAGTCATGCGCAAGAAGTTGCCTGTGTAACTCAGCGAATTGTCGGGCTGCATGAACGGCTGACCCACGGAGTATTTGTAAGCCATGGCAGCGATCGTTGGCATTTTTGCAATCAAGCGGTGCGAGCTAATTTTGCGGTGCTCTGGATCGGAAATATCTGTGCTGTCATGATAGAAAGCAGATAGAGCACCTACCACACCGCACATAATCGCCATTGGGTGCGCATCGCGGCGGAAACCGTTATAAAACTGATTGAATTGATCGTGTAGCATAGTGTGACGAGTAATCGTATCATCAAACGTGCTTAGCTCATCCGCGCTTGGCAATTCACCATTCAGCAACAAATAGGCTGTTTCCATAAAACTGGAATGTTCAGCCAGTTGGCCAATCGGATAGCCGCGGTGCAGCAACACGCCTTCATTACCGTCAATATAGGTCAGAGCGCTTTCGCAGCTAGCAGTTGATTTATAGCCAGGGTCAAAGGTGAAAGCACCGGTTTGACCATATAACTTGCGAATATCGACGACGTCGGGGCCAGTTGTGCCTTCTAAAACGGGAAAGTCGAAACTTTGCCCACCTAGCTCCAATTTTGCCTGTTTGTCCGCCACAATCTATCTCCTCAATATGTCCAAAGCCAACAGCCGCACCGCAATATCTGGCCGCTCCCCACGCACTTAGTCGGTTGGTGCTGCTTGCGCGTCAATCCGCGCGAGAGCCTCTTCCCGTCCAAGTAGGACCAGAACATCGAAGATACCGGGCGAATTGGTCGTTCCGGTAAGGGCTGCGCGCAAGGGCTGCGCGAGCTTGCCAAAGCCTAGTTCAAGGTCTTCAGCCATTGATTTGGTAGTGGCTTCGAGTGCTTCAAATGTCCAGTCTTTTTCCGCTTGAAAACGCTTAGAAATGAGCGCCAAACGCGCTTTTCCTTCCGTATCGAGAAACTTTGCTGCCTTTTCGGTCATTTCAAGCGGCAATTTGGCAAAGAGCCATGCAGAGCCATCCGCCAATTCGTTGAGGTTTTTGGCCCGCGTTTTAAGCGCAGGCATGGCTTTAGTGAGTAGGGCCACATCTGCATCTTCGCCAATGATCGGAGCAACCAATTCAGCCAAAACCGCGTCGTCTGCCTCGCGGATGTAATGCCCGTTGAGGCTTTCCAACTTCTTCAAATCAAAGCGTGATGGGCTTTTGCCGACGCCATTTAAGTCGAAAAGCTCAATTGCTTGGGCTCGATTGATTTCTTCCAAGTCACCTGATGCCCAACCAAGCCGTAGGAGGTAGTTGAACATCGCATCGGGCAATATGCCGAGTTCATCACGGTAAGCCTCGACCCCAACAGCGCCGTGGCGTTTAGATAGCTTTGCACCATCTGCGCCGTGGATTAGCGGAATGTGCGCGTAAGTGGGGTCTTGCCAGCCGCCTTCAATCGCATTCATTGCGCGGTAAATTGGCAATTGGCGGAACGCATTGTTGAGGTGGTCGTCGCCCCGGATAACATGCGTCACGCCCATATCGTGATCGTCCACCACTACCGCCAGCATGTAAGTTGGCGATCCATCGGCGCGCAGAATGATGTAATCGTCTATTTCCTCATTGCGGACAGAAACTTTGCCTTGAACCTGATCTTGAATGGTTGCTTCACCATCATTTGCCGTCTTTAAGCGGACAGTGAAGCTAGCACCCGCTGGGGCCTCGGATGGATCGCGGTCGCGCCAACGACCATCATAGCGCAGTGGCAATTTCTTCTCGCGCTGTTCATCGCGCATCACTTGCAATTCTTCTGTTGTTGCAAAACACTTATATGCGTAACCTGCTGCGAGCAGTTTGTGTGCAACTTCTACATGACGTTCAGCCTGCTTAGACTGGTAAGTTGGCGCCTCATCATAGCTGAGGCCGAGCCAATCGAGCCCGCCTAGGATTGCGTCAATTGCCTCCTGAGTCGAGCGCTTCTTGTCCGTATCTTCGATCCGCAAAAGCGCTTTGCCGCCATTATGCCGCGCAAACAACCAATTGAATAACGCCGTACGTGCTCCGCCCAAATGCAGAAAACCTGTTGGAGATGGGGCAAAGCGTGTGACTACTTTTGAAGTATTCGTTTCGCTTTTACTTGCCATTGGTTGTGTATTCCTTTTCAATGCTGCTCATGGCGAGCCATTCTGCGCCCGATTTGCCCTTAATTGTCCCGATTGAGGGCGAGGATGCTGACGAGCTTCGCAAAGGCTCTTTTGGCGGGCTTAGTTCTGAACCGCGCCATTGGCGTAAGCGCGGCAAATTGTCCAGTATCAGCGGGTTTGTTGAGCGCTTTCTAACCGGGGCTGGGTTTGATCGAGCACCGTGGCTGACAGTTGTATTTGGCCTTGGAATTGTAAGCTGGTTCGCGCTCAAATCACCGTGGCAATGGTCAACGGCAATCGGGCTTGGCCTGCTAGTCGCTTTGACAGGGGCATCCTTACTTCGATCCGCGGAAGCCGCTCTGGACTTAGAGCGTCCACATTTGCGCGCTGCATTGATCGCTTTGGGACTGATTTTCGCCATGGGCGTGGCAGTAATCTGGGTTCGGTCAGAAGTCGTGGGCGCAGGCGCAATAGACCGACCAATGGTCGAGAGGGTTCAAGGTCATGTGCTGGAGCGTGAGGATCAGCCAGCGCGCGACCGCGTTCGGCTTGTGATGGCGGTGCGTGATGCAAGCACGGGGACCGCGCGCAAGATCCGCGTAAATGTTCCGTTGGAGGAAATTGGCGAGGGTATGGCGGAGGGCGCAGTGCTGAATATGCGCGTTCGGCTAATGCCGCCAGCGCCGCCAATGCTTCCCGGTGGATATGACTTTGCCCGCGCCGCTTGGTTTAAAGGTTACGCTGGGACTGGCAGTGTCATCGGTGAGATCGAAGTGGTGAGAGCTTCGACCAGCGATAGCGGGCTTCCTGCCATTCAGCGGTTTCTATCTCGCCATGTGCGTGGCGAGTTGAGCGGATCGCCAGGCTCCATCGCAGCCGCATTTGCCAGTGGAGATCGTGGCGGGATTAGCGAGGCAGATGAGGAGGCTATGCGCGATAGCGGCCTAACCCATTTGCTTTCCATCAGCGGGCTACATGTGAGCGCGGTAATCGCGGCGGGGTATTTGATCGCGATAAAGTTGCTGGCGCTGTGGCCGTGGCTCGTACTGCGGGTGCGATTGCCCGTTGTGGCAGCAGGTATCGGAGCGCTTGCTGGTATCGGTTATACATTGTTGACCGGTGCGGAGGTTCCCACGGTGCGCAGCTGTGTGGGCGCGGTACTGGTGCTCATCGCGCTTGCCGTGGGCCGCGATGCTTTGTCGATCCGCATGGTGGCGGTGGCGGCATTTTTCGTCATGCTATTTTGGCCTGAATCGCTGATCGGCCCAAGCTTCCAGATGAGTTTTGCCGCTGTCATTTCGATCGTCGCTTTGCACAATTGTGGGCCTGTCCAATCGTTTTTGGCCCCGCGCGATGAAAGCTGGCTTACGCATGTCGGACGCCGTGCGTTTATGCTGCTTGCCACCGGATTTGTGATTGAGATTGCGCTGATGCCGATAGTTCTCTTCCACTTTCACAGGGCGGGCGTTTACGGGGCACTTGCCAATGTGGTCGCTATCCCCCTTGTCACATTTATCTCCATGCCGATGATCGCAGTCGCTTTGCTATTTGATCTGATTGGGTTGGGCGCACCGTTTTGGTGGATCGCTGGAAAGTCGCTGGAGCTGCTTATTTGGATCGCGCATACGACCGCTGCTCAACCTGGTGCGGTTAATCTTATGCCGCAAATGAGCTGGTTGAATTTCGCGCTTTTCTTGAGAGGTTCACTCTGGCTAGCGCTTTGGAGGGGGCGTTACCGATTGTTCGGTTTTCTTCCCGCAGCAATCGCGACTTTGATGATGCGGGCAACGCCAATACCTGATGTGCTGATATCAAACGATTGGCGCAATGTTGGGATAACGATGAAGGATGCCGCAAGCGGTGATACACAATTGCTTAGCCTACGGGATAGCCGGTCATCCTATACTAGAGATAATTTGCTGGAGCTAGCGAGTGTGGAAAGCGAACCGATCCCCTTGGCCGATTGGGAAGGGGCTGAATGCTCAAACGAGTTTTGCGTATTGACCATTGAGCGAGGTGGACGCGATTGGTCGCTGATGATGGCACGTAACCGCGATCTAGTTGAGGAGCGCGCATTGGCCGCTGCATGCGAGCGATCCGATATTGTGATCGCTGACCGTTGGCTCCCATCATCTTGTAAACCGCGCTGGCTGAAAGCGGACCGTAACCTGCTTGAGCGCACCGGAGGGCTAGCTATTACCCTCGAAGATGAGCGGATCATCACCGTTTCTAGTGGGCAGGGTGAACATGGTTGGTGGCGCGGCGAACCTATAAATTCCTATCGCAGGTAGTCAGGCTCACCGAACGCAAACTCAATGATAGCGGCGCAGAAGACCTGCAAGTTTACCCTGAACCACAACCTCTGCCGGATTGTAAACTTGCGCTTCGTAAGAGGCATTGGCCGGATCAAGCCGGACTTTGCCATCTTCTTTTGCAAGATACTTCAACGTGGCTTCTTCATTGCGAACAAGCGCCACAACAATCTCGCCGCTGCGAGCGCTGTCAGTGCGTTTGATCAGAGCAAAATCGCCATCAAAAATGCCCGCTTCGATCATGGAATCGCCCGAGACTTCCAACGCATAATGTTCACCGGGGCCAAGCAAGGCTGCAGGAACTGGCAGGCTGTTGTGCCCTTCCAAAGCCTCGATAGGTGCGCCAGCTGCAATCCGGCCATGCAAAGGAATGTCGATTACATCGTTTGCCGGTTCAAGCGCCGGAGCCGCCTTCCTCAGCGGAACGACCGTATCATCCATCGCTTTTGTTTCCAAAGGAGCTCGAGCGCCGGGAGTTGCATCCTCTGGCTGCTTAATCACTTCCAAAGCGCGGGCGCGATTGGGCAGACGGCGGATAAAGCCGCGCTCTTCCAATGCAGAAATAAGCCGGTGAACGCCCGACTTACTCTTTAGATCAAGCGCTTCTTTCATCTCTTCAAAGCTGGGGGAAATGCCGGTATCCTCCAATCGCTGTTGGATAAATTGAATCAATTCGTGCTGCTTAGCTGTCAGCATGGCGAGGGTCTCCTTTATCGCCCCAGTTGCGTGCACCTAAAGGTGAACGGATGTGGAACAATTAGGCAACTTCTACATTCGTGTCAAGCAAGTCCAACATTGCCGAATACATAGGCGGCGACTGCATCACCGGCACTGATGGCGGGTGAATTGGCAGGCCTGTCGATTAGGCAATTGGCTGAAGCAAGGGCGGCTAGCGCGCTGGAGTCTTGCGAACCGGCAGGTGCAACCATTGAGCCGTTCCAATGCGCACGGGTAAACTCGCGGCGAACGCCAATGGCAGGCAAATTGGTTCCGGCGACCGCTGAAACTGCGGCCGGGCAGGGGGTCTTATCCCCCATGCTTGCTTTGATGAGCGGCAATGCGAACAGAAATGCGGTTACAAATGCAGAAACGGGATTTCCCGGTAATCCGAAAATGACCTGCTTTCCATTTGCACCTTCGCGCGTCGCAATCATAATCGGTTTGCCCGGCTTCATGGCGACCCGCCAGAAATCCAGTTCCGCGCCCCATGCCTCAAGCGCAGGCTGCATTAAATCGTGATCGCCCACCGATGCGCCGCCAGTTGTGATGAGTATGTCGGCGTCCTCTGCGCCTTTTAGCGCCTCGGCCAAATCATCCGCATCATCGCCTACTGGGCCGAGACGGGAGACTGCGCATCCAAACTGGCGCACCATTGCCTCTAGCATAACGCCGTTGCTGGCAGGCAGCTCATGCTCGCCAGCAGATGCCGGATCGCGAGCTAGCTCGTCTCCGCTATCAAGGATTGCGACATGCGGCATGTGCGCCACTGGCAAAGTGCTGTGCCCGCCGCTTGCCGCCAAAGCGATATGAGCGGCATTGATGCGCGTTCCAGTGCTGATCAGCAGATCGCCTGACGCAAAGTCAAAACCGCGCTCGCGCACGTGGCGAAGGTGATCTGGGTAGTCGCTGGTCAGCGTCACCTTTCCATCTGCAACGTCGCAATTCTCTTGGATCAAAATGCGGTCTGCGCCTTTGGGTACATGCGCGCCGGTGGATATGCGGATCGTTTCGTCCGACCTCAGAGTTTCATCCCAAGGCATTCCCGCACGGCTTTCACCCACCAATTCCCATTGATCATTGTTCGGACGCTGAGGTCCAAGGGCATAGCCATCCATCGCTGACAGATCAGCAGAAGGCTGCGTACGGCGGCTTTTGATATCCGCACTGAGGTAACGGCCCACAGCTTCATTCAGCGCAACATCTTCCGATGGCATTGGCAAGGCTAGTTTAAGAACGCGGGCCTGCGCATTTTCTAAGGTAAGCGCTGGCTTCATATGGGAGAGTGACCTTCAGCAACCCAATGACCCGATTTGCCACCGCGTTTTTCGAGCAATTTCACCTCGCCGATGACCATGCCTTTATCCAGTGCCTTGGCCATATCGTAAATCGTAACAAGCGCCGTGGTGACAGCAACAATCGCCTCCATCTCAATGCCCGTTTTGCCGGTGAGAGATGCTGTGGCCATCGCGCGCACACCTGTTTCTTCAAAGGCGAAATCCACATTGACCGCATCCAATGCAAGCGGATGGCAAAGCGGGATCAGATCGCCGGTTTTCTTTGCAGCCATAATGCCCGCAATCCGGGCGGTGCCAAGAACATCACCCTTTGGCGCGTTACCGCTCTTGATCGCGGAAAGAGCCTCTTCGCTCATCGTTATAATTCCACCAGCCACTGCCAGCCGCTGGGTTTCTGCTTTTGCGCCAACATCAACCATGCGCGCATCGCCATTGGAATCGATATGTGAGAGGGTCTTGCTCATGCTTTAAGCCAGTTTTGTAGGTGACACTTGTTACACTGTAATAAAAGAAAAACTCTCCGCCCCCAATTGCCATTTCGGCGCAGTTTTTTTGAAAGAATATGACAATTCATGCGAAGGCCTATACCGCGCAAAACACGCGTAGGACAGTAGCTAGATTGATATGAGTTCGCGGGTCGCTGCGGCAATGTCACTGCTGCGCATCAGGCTTTCACCGACAAGAAATGTGCGCACGCCGGATTTTGCCAGTCGTGTGCAATCATCATTGCTGCTGATCCCGCTTTCTCCAACGAGTAGCGCTCCCTCGGGTGCAAGCGGAGCCAAGAATTCGGTATTGGCTAGCGAGGTCGTGAAGGTTTTTAGGTCGCGATTGTTTACCCCGATGAGCCGCGATTTGAGCGCGTGGGCACGCTCCATCTCGCCCTCATCATGCACTTCAACCAGCACATCCATTCCGTGGCGGATCGCTTCTTCTTCAATTTCGGTCATGGCGGTGTCATCGAGTGCTGCGACGATAATCAGGATCGCATCGGCACCAATGGCACGGGCCTCTGTCACTTGCCATGGATCAACCATGAAATCCTTGCGCAGAACGGGCAGATTGCATGCCGCGCGCGCGGCGATCAAATAGTCCTCAGACCCTTGAAAATAGGGCGCATCGGTTAGAACGGAAAGGCAGGCCGCGCCGCCACCTTCATAATCGCGGGCATGAGCAGCAGGTTGGAAATCAGCGCGGATGAGCCCCTTGGATGGAGAGGCTTTTTTTATCTCTGCGATCAGGCCGAATCCAGTTTCGCTCGCCTTGCGAAGCGCTGCTTCAAACCCGCGCACGGGGCTGGCAGCCTCTGCCTGAAGCTCAAGGTCGATGATGGAAACGGCAGCTTTGCGCTGCGCCACTTCATTGCGCTTGGTTGCACAAATTTCTTCCAGCTTGTTCATTTAAACCGCCAGCGCAATCCATTTGGTGAGCAGATCATGCGCAGCTCCGCTATCCAAAGCCTCTGCCGCCATGGCGACACGGTCGAGCCAATCAGTGCCTTTGTTCGCGACCATTAGTGATCCGGCCGCGTTGAACAAAACTGCATCGCGGTATGGCCCGGGCGCACCAGTGAGCAGGGCTTTTAGCGCAGCGGCATTGTGGACCGCATCATCGCCTCTTATTGCCTCAACTGGCGCATTGGGAAGGCCAGCGTCCTGCGGACTAACGCGCATCATTTCAAAGCTATGGCCGCGCACTTCTGCGACTTCATTGCCGCCTGCAAGAGATAGCTCATCCAGCCCCTCATCACCAGAGATGATTAACGAGCGGCCTGTTCCCAGCTTGGCCAAGGCGCCAGCGTAGATCGGCACGTAGGCAGGGCGGGCAATCCCGATCAGCTGATTGGTTACGGCTGCTGGATTGGAAAGCGGCCCCATTAGATTGAAGATTGTGCGCTTGCCGATGCGCAGTCGGATTGGTTGGATGCGGCCCATGGCGGGATGGTGGTTTTTGGCAAAGAGAAAGCAAATTCCGATTTCAGCCAAAGTTTTTTCCGCAGTGCGTCCGGCGGCGTCCATATCCAGGCCTAGCGCCTCTAATGTGTCCGCTGCCCCTGCTTTGGATGATGCGGCTCTATTGCCATGCTTGGCCACTGGCACTCCGCATGCTGCAACCACTAGGCTGACGGCTGTAGAGACGTTCAATGTGTGGTGTCCGTCTCCGCCAGTGCCGCAAACGTCGATGGCATTCTCCGGAGCCTCAATCGGGATCAGCCGCGCACGCATTGCCCGCGCCGCACCAGCGATTTCTTCCGATGTTTCACCGCGATCCGACAGAGCGACTAGAAAGCGCTCGATAGCATCTTCGCTAGGCGCGCCGTCGAGCATCGCTCCAAAGGCTTCCTCAGCCTCAATCTCAGACAGATGCTCATCACCGGTCGGTAGAGTGGTCATTGGCGAATGCTATCAGGAATTGGGGCTGGAGTAAGCCCGCAAAGTGTCATGAAGTTCGCCAGCAATGCATGGCCATGCTGCGTCGCGATGCTTTCAGGATGAAATTGCACACCGTGGATAGGCAGGCTTTGGTGGCGGAAACCCATGGTAAACCCATCATCCGATGTTGCGTTGATGATCAACTCATCCGGCTGATCTTCGACCACAAGGCTGTGATAACGTGTCGCGGTGAACGGAGAAGGAAGCTCTGCAAAAATACCGCTACCGTCATGGGTTACGGGCGAAGTTTTGCCATGCATCAAACCGCCGCGGTTCACGCTTCCGCCGAAATGCTGACCGATGGATTGGTGCCCCAAACACACCCCGAGCAATGGCTTGCCCGCATCCGCGCAGGCTGCGACCAGGTCTAAGCTGATGCCCGCTTCATTGGGAGTGCATGGTCCAGGCGAGATCAGGAAGCCCGCCGCGCCGCTTTTTACCGCATCTGCCGCCGTAATCGCGTCATTGCGTACAACTTCAATGCTCGCACCCAACTCCATCAAATAATGGACAAGGTTAAAGGTGAAGCTGTCGTAATTATCGATCACCAAAATGTCGGGCGAGGCGTCCATTTAGAAACCTATTTCTTCGTGACTACAATGATCGGACCGATGGGCGCACCAACATCCAACCGATCCGTTGCCGGATCCCATAGCGATGACACCGTACCATCCAGATAGAGCGCATTCTGCGACTTAATCTCATCCTTAAAATAGCGCGCAAGTCGACCGAATGAGATCGGCTCTTCTGAAATTACAAAATGCGCTTTACCTGCCGCATCCACGCCAACGCCATTGCGGATTGCGCGCGATGGACCGTTCTCGGCGATCTCAGGATGGATATTGCTGCCCGTAACCAGCATCGGGCCGGATTGTGTGCCAAACTGCGGGCGGTCGCGCACCGTTTTGAAAAACCATTCGGTGCTGGTTGATCGCCATGTTCCGCCGCTGCCGTAAAACACGCCATTGGGTTTCATATGAAAGTTGCCGCTGCCATCACCGCGGTTAAGTTCAACGATGCGCTTAGACCCTTCGACATAATAGCCGAGCGGTTCGCCTGACTTGTCGAACATGCCGCCGTTCATGGCGAAAACCACTTTGCTTGCACCTGCTCCGATGGCGTCGGCGTAATTGCGGAGTGAACGAAACGCTGTGCCGCCTTTGTCTTGATAGGCGGTTTCGATGCGGTGCTTTGTCGGATCGGCGGTGCAATGGGTCATCGCAGTCCCTTCAAACGTAACAGGTTTGCACGCTGAATTAACAGCTGCCAGCTCAGCCTTTTTCGAATTATCATTGGGTTGGGGAGAAGGGGCCGCGCCGATTTCCTCAACCGTGCCAGAGCCAATCTCTGTGCGCATAACTGGTTCGCCGGCGGGCTCCTGATTGCACGAGGCGAGAAGCACAGTTGCCGAGACCAAAATTCCGATTTTCCAGCCCATCATATTCATTGTCCAAACCCTACGTCACTGGCGACACGCGCCGCTTCTTTTGCTGCTGCGATGAGTGCGCCAGCTTTCGCTTTGCATTCATCCAGCTCATAATCTGGATCGCTATCTGCGACGATCCCTGCGCCTGCTTGCACATGCATTGTACCATCTTTGACGACAGCTGTGCGCAAAACGATGCAACTATCAACGCTGCCATCGGGAGCGAAATAACCGACACCGCCAGCATAGGCGCCGCGCGCTTCGCTTTCCAGTTCTGCGATGATTTCGCAGGCGCGCACTTTGGGTGCGCCGCTAACTGTGCCTGCAGGGAAACCTGCAAACAGAGCATCCAGCGCGTCTGTGTCAGGCGCAAGTGTGCCGACCACATTGCTAACGATATGCATCACATGGCTGTAGCGTTCGACGTTGAAACTGCCGGTAACTTCAACCGACCCGCGCGCAGCAATCCGCCCCACATCATTGCGGCCAAGGTCGAGCAGCATGAGATGCTCTGCGCGCTCTTTCACATCAGCAAGAAGACCTGCTTCATTTGCAACATCTTCCTCCGGCGTTTTGCCGCGCGGGCGGGTTCCCGCAATAGGGCGGATTGTGACCTCGCCATCTCTTACGCGGACCAATATCTCGGGGCTTGATCCCACCACCGCAAAGCCGGGCAGGTCGAGAAAGTAGAGAAACGGCGACGGGTTCACGCGGCGCAATGCGCGGTAAAGTGAAAATGGCGGCAGTGGAAATGGGCAGGTGAAACGCTGGGCCAGCACCACTTGAAAAATGTCGCCTGCCAAAATGTAATCTTTTGCCCGTGCGACAAGAGCCTTGTAATCATCGCCCGCCAAAACCGGCTTCAATTCCATGTCCGGCAGATTGGGCGTAGATTGTTGCGGCGCCGCTGAAGATGCTAGCTTGGCTAAGGCCGCATCAATCCGCTCGCCTGCCAATTCGATCGCTTTGTTCGCCTCCTGAGCATCCGAAGGCCAAACTGGCGCTACGCAAGACAATTCATCTGACAGGCTATCAAAGACTAGGATCAACGTAGGCCTAACGAACAGCATATCGGGCAGACCAAGCGGGCTATCTGGTGCGCGCGGCAACTTCTCAACCAGACCAATAGTCTCATATCCGAAGTATCCCACAAGGCAGGCAAGGGCAGACGGAAGCTCTTTTGGTACGTCAATCTTGCAAGCCTCAACCAATTGGCGAAGCTCTGTAATCCCGTCATTAGGCAAGGGGGTAAAGGCGGCGCGGTCATGCCGCCAGATGCGGTTGATTTCGGACGCTTTATCAGAAGCGCGGAACACCAAATCCGGATCAAGACCCAGCAGGGAATAGCGCCCGCGAACCTCGCCACCTTCTACCGATTCCAACAGAAAATCGCCCCGTTCAGCCTCGATCAGTTTTGCGGCGGCACCAACAGGCGTTTCTGTATCGGCAATCACTTTGCGCCACACAAGCGCAGGTTTGCCTGCCGCTAAATCGCGTGATGCTACACCGGCATTATGCGGGGAATTTAGAGGCGAGGCCAGTCCAACCACACGAAAAGATCAAGTCTCGCCGAGCAGTTGTTTGCGAACGGCATCAATCGCATTGTCATTGCGCTCTACACCGATTTCTTCGCGCATCGCTGCGGTCAGTTGGGCGGAGTATTCAGCCACTAGCGCGCCTTGCAATTGCTGACCTGTGGCTGCGAGCAGTTCCTCATTATCGTCGATAGACTGTGCGTTGATTTCATCAAGATCGACCACGAACCACCCGCCTTTATTGGCCATTTCAAGCCGCTTAGTGGTGTCGATTGCCATGCTGAACAACAGCGCCAATGGCGGCGGAACTTGGCGGTCTTGCGAGACGATTTCGCGGCGGTTGAGATTAACGTTTTCTGCAGGCGGCAAGCGGGTTTCCTCTGCACTAACCGCTGCGGCAAGGGTTCCGCCTTCTGCCATCCGTTTCAGGATGCGGTCAGAAGCTTCTTTCGCAAGCTTGGCCCCCTCATATTGTTTCCACGCTGCGGTTAGTTCCTTTTTTATGTCATCCATCGGAGCGGTGGCAGATTGCGTAATCTCGCCCACTTCGAAAACAAGGAAGGTTTCGCCGCGTGTGATCTCAACCAATTGCGGTTCGCCTTCATCCATATCGAAGGCTGTCTGCAAAGCGCCCGCCAATTCTTGCGGTGCAGTTTCTTGAGCCGTGCCATAAACCCGGCCATCAGCAGTCAGCTCTTTTGTGGTAGTGATTTTTACACCGAGGTTCTCTGCAACCTTTGATAAAGGCGCACCGCCATCCACTTCTTCTTCGATCTGCGCGCTCAGATCGGACAATGCGGCAATGCGCATTTCCTCGCCCATGGTCTTGCTCAGTTCTGACTTTACATCGGCTAAAGTGCGGGCGGCGCGGTCGTTTACAGTATCGACCCGTGTCACATGCCAGCCAAGCGAACCGCGAACTGGTGCTGCGACTTTCCCGCGAGCTGCCTCAAATGCTGCTTCTGCAACTGCTGTGCTTGTTGCGCCAGCATAAGCGCTTTTGTCAGTGCTTTCGATTTTGCTCGAACTAAAACCAAGGTCGCTTGCGACTTTGTCAAAATCTTCGCCGTCTTCGATCCGTGATTTGATCGAATTGGCCGCATCCTGCGTAGGTACGATCAGGCGCGTGAAGCTACGCGATTGCGAGGCACCATATTCAGTCTTGTCTTTTTCAAAACGTGCCGCGATTTCTGCATCGGTTGGCGTCACACGGTCAGAAACATTATCAATGCCAAATGTTGTAAAACGCACTGTGCGGCGTTCGGGGCGAACAAATTGCGCTTTTTCTTCTTCATAAAAAGCCTTGAGCTGTTTGTCCGTCGGATCACCCTTTGGCGCAAATGCAGCGCTTGGCAGGAATGCAATTGCACCCTTTCGGCTTTCGCTCAGCAATCCGCCGTAATGCTTCGCAAACTTCTTAGGCAGGCGGGCACCGCGCACAGCCGACAGAGTGATCTGTTCTGACAAAAGACCCTGCTGCAAATCTGCGCGCACAAGCGCATCGGTTAAATTGCGCTGTACCAAAAATTGTTCGTAAGAATCCTGGCTAAAATTGCCATCTGGCCCTTGGAATGCAGGCAGCGTCATAATCTGACTGTTTACAAGGTTATCCCCAGCTCTCATCCCGTACATCTTCGCATATCCAGCCAAAACATAGCGGTCGACCAATTGGTCTAGCACATCGTCCAGACCGTCTTGTTCAACAAATGCGCGCATGGTGATCGTTGGCGAGTTTTGACGGATTTGCTCCACAGCAGAGTTGGCCGTGCGCGCAAATTCAGCAGTTCCGATTTTTTCATCGCCCACAACCGCCACGCTATCGCTACCGGAAATGCCGCCGAATGTCCCCGTGCCAGAGACATCTGCACTGGCAAATGCGAGCGCAATCAAAGCGATAAACGCAATGGTGATTGCGAGACCGATTTTCGAGCTGAATATGCGGCGAAAGAAACTAATCATATGTTCTGCAAAACCCTGACAAAGTAATGGCGCTATGCGCTGGGGTGGTTATAGGAAGTGCCATATCGCCCCTGACACTTGCTCGCAACAGGTCACAAGGGGTTTTGACTGAATTTGCAACAGCGTCTAGCGGAAGCCGCCCCCAACCCCCATATCGTTCGATAGAGATTCGGAACGAAGTTTAGGAAATGCACATGGCCCAGCGGCCTTTTATTGTTGGCAATTGGAAGATGAACGGAACGCGCGCCATGCTTTCCGAAGCCCGTGCGATTGACCGTGCGGCGCAGCGCGTCATGAAGGCTGAGATCGCGATTGCTCCGCCAGCAACGCTTATCCATGCTGTGCACAAAGAAGCCGAGCAAATCGGCGTTGGCGCACAGGATTGCCATCAAGAAGAAGTGGGCGCGCATACCGGAGACTTGGCCGCCAGCATGGTTGCGGATGCCGGTGCAAAATTTGTTATTCTTGGTCATAGTGAACGCCGCGGCGATCATGGCGAAACTAATGAATGTGTGCACAACAAAGCGGATGCGGCTCTCGAGGCCGGTTTGCGCATTATTATGTGCTGCGGCGAGAGCGATGAAGTGCGTGCCAGCGGCAAGGCTTTGGATTTCGTCACCACACAATTGAAAGCGTCACTGCTTCCTTTGGGAGATGCCGCGGAAAAGCTCACCGTTGCTTATGAACCCATTTGGGCGATTGGCACTGGTAAAACGGCAGCGCCGGCTGATGTGACAGAAATGCACAGCGCCATCCGCGCTTTGTTGATTGAACTTTATGGCGAAGAGCAGGGCGCTGACATTCGCATCATTTATGGCGGCTCGGTTAAACCAGAAAACGCACATGAGTTGATGAGCGCACCAGAAGTTGGCGGAGCGCTTGTGGGCGGGGCTAGCCTTACTGCAGATAGCTTTATGGGCATTGCGGTCGCTGCCGCTGATGCGTTCGAAGGATAGGCGAAGGGTCGGCTGCAATTAGCGGCTCTTGCCGAAACGGGGCATAATCCCTAAATCGCAAACAACATTGCAAAGAGTACTTTACCGATATGTCGCTATTTTTGTTCCTTACCGTTGTTCAGGCTATCGTTGCGGCGGGCCTGGTTGCTGTGATTTTGATGCAGCGTTCAGAAGGTGGCGGCCTAGGTATCGGCGGCAGCCCCGGCGGCGTTATGGGTGCGCGCGGTAATGCGGACTTTATGACTAGAGCTACAAAATGGCTCGCGGTTGCATTCGTTATTTTGTCTATCGTTCTGGCGGCGGTCGCTGTGCGGGCAACAGGCGGCGGTGAGATTACCTCTGACCTTGACCGGAACGTTGAAACCGAAGCGCCTGCTGATCCGCTAGCGCCTTCGACAGATCCACTTGGCGGAGCGCCTGCTTCGCCAGAAGCTACTCCAGCTGAAGCACCTGCTGAACCTGCTGAATAAGCTCAAATACCAAACCGTCTGTGGATTGCGGCTTAAAGCTGCATCAATTCGCTTGCGTCGAATCCAAAACCGTCCTTAAGCCTTTCCTCCCATGGCGCGGTACATTTTCATCACCGGCGGCGTGGTTTCCTCGCTCGGCAAAGGTCTCATGGCAGCTAGTCTTGCTGCGCTTCTTCAAGCGCGCGGGTACAAGGTGCGTATTCGGAAATTCGACCCTTATTTGAATGTCGATCCGGGCACGATGAGCCCATATCAACATGGCGAAGTCTATGTCACCGATGACGGAGCAGAGACGGATCTGGACCTTGGCCATTACGAACGCTTTACCGGAGTGTCTGCACGCCAGTCCGATAACATCACCAGCGGGCGTGTTTACCGCGATATCATCGCAAAAGAACGCCGTGGCGACTATTTAGGGGCGACTGTTCAAGTCATTCCTCATGTGACCGATGCGATCAAGGCATTCGCACTGGCTGATCAGGGCGATCATGATTTCATCTTGTGCGAGATTGGCGGTACTGTTGGCGATATTGAGTCGCTGCCATTTATGGAAGCTATTCGCCAGCTGCGTAATGAGTTGGAGCCTGCCCAAACGCTCAGCGTGCATGTGACTTTGGTGCCCTATATTGCAGCTGCTGGCGAGCTGAAGACCAAGCCAACGCAGCATTCCGTACGCGAGCTGGCATCGCTTGGCATCAAACCTGATGTGCTGCTTTGCCGTGCAGAGCATGAAATCCCAGACGGCGAACGCCAAAAAATCGCCAATTTCTGTAATGTTCGCAAGGAATCGGTGATCCCTGCGCTGGATGCGAGTTCAATATACTCAGTGCCGCTGCAATATCACCGCGAAGGCCTCGATAGCGAAGTTTTGCGCGGATTTGGCATTGCCGATGCGCCAGAACCCGATCTTGCGCGATGGGATGATGTTGTTGACCGCCGCGAAAATCCAGAAGGCGAAGTGACGATCGGGGTCGTCGGCAAATATGTCGGTCTTCAGGACGCCTACAAATCTTTGAACGAGGCGCTTGTTCACGGCGGTATGGCGAACCGGGTGAAGGTCAATATTCGCTGGATCGATGCCGAAGTGTTCGAAGGAAATGAGGATGAAATAGTCGCGGCGCTCGAACCGCTCCACGGCATCTTGGTGCCAGGCGGCTTTGGTGAACGCGGGTCCGAGGGTAAGATTGCCAGCGTTCGCTTTGCCCGCATGCGTAATGTACCGTTCTTTGGCATATGTCTTGGCATGCAGATGGCCTGCGTAGAAAGTGCGCGGGACGCTGGTGTAAATGCGGCATCCTCTACTGAATTCGGTAACACCGCTGAACCTGTTGTTGGCATCATCACCGAATGGATGAGCGAAGAGGGCATCCAAGAACGCGAAGAGGGCGGCGACTTGGGTGGCACAATGCGGCTTGGCGCTTATGATGCGAAGCTCGCGAATGGTAGCCATGTGTCAGAGGTTTACGGAGGCGCTGAACTAATCTCGGAACGGCATCGTCACCGTTATGAGGTTAATGCCGCTTATATTGAGCGGTTAGAGGCGCAAGGCTTGGTCTTTTCCGGTATGTCGCCAGATGGACTGCTGCCAGAAATCGTTGAGCGTGCAGATCATCCGTGGTTCGTCGGCGTACAATTCCACCCTGAATTGAAATCGCGCCCATTTGAACCGCATCCACTATTCGCTGGATTTGTTGCTGCGGCGGTGGAGCAATCTCGCCTTGTTTAGTCAAACTTGCGAATTTTGATGTGACACTATCACAATTTTCACTTGCTATTTAACACAATTTAGCATCATGGTTAATGCTCTAGCGCGGTTCAGCATTCTCCATCGCGACCCAGAAGCCAAGCCGTGATAGAGGCGGCCCATGTCGTCGGGGCGGTAAGCCTGTAACTTCCGCCCCCAAAACTAATTCAAGCTCATATCAGACTAAGCCGCCGAAGCGTCGCCTTTATCGCTGGCGTCAGGCACCGCAGTTAGGGTGGTTGCTGATGCTCCGTTCACTGCGATCTTTTTCGGCTTCATCGCCTCTGGCACTTCCCGCAGTAGATCAATGATAAGCAGGCCGTCTGAAAGATCGGCGTTTTCCACGCGAACGTAATCGGCCAATTCAAAACGGCGTTCAAATCCACGATTCGCGATGCCGACATGCAGCATTTCACCATCGGGCGTATCATCGCGCTTCTTTCCGGTAACGGTCAGAAGGTTTTGTTGAGCAGTAATATCAAGATCATCGGCGCGGAAACCCGCAATCGCTAAAGTGATCCGATATTCATCTTCGCCGCGGCGTTCGATGTTAAAGGGCGGGTAGTTATCGCCCGCATTGTTGCGCGTTTGGCTTTCGAGCAGATCAAAAAGATGGTCAAAACCAACGGTGCTACGGCGGAATGGTGTAAAATCTGGACGTGACATAATAAACAAATCCTCTTTGGAGCAATTTGACAAGTGTATGAGGCCAGCAGCATGCTGCACCCCGGTTAAATGCCGGTCAGTCCCTTGCGGCGACCCCCGGCACACACCAGATAAGAAGCACAAAATGCCGTTTCAAGCCTTTTGGATGCGCGGCTCACGAGGACTAAGATAAGGATTACCCATGGCTGTTTCGATTGACGTTTATTCCAAAGGCTATTGCCCTTTTTGTACACGGGCAAAGGCTTTGTTGAAGCAGAAGGGCGCCGCCTTTAACGAAATGGATATCACCCTTGGAGGACCCAAGCGGCAAGAAATGATGGAGCGTGCGCCGACTGCTCGCACCGTTCCGCAAATCTTTATCGGTGATCTGCATGTAGGCGGTTATGACGATCTGGCTGCGTTAGACCGTGAAGGTAAGCTAGACGCTTTGCTAGCAGGTTAAGCCGCGCCGATGCCCAAAATCGCTATCCTCCAAATGACTTCGGGCATTGAACCTGAGGCCAATACGCGCGCTATTGTCGCTGCGGTAAAGGATGCAAAAGCTGGCGGGGCAGACATGCTTTTTACACCTGAAATGTGCGGCGTACTTGACCGAAACCGTAAGCGCGCAGCGCCGCATATTGTTCCAGAGGCAGAGAGTTCTTCACTGTCGGCCGTTCGCGATGCCGTAAAAGAGGAAGGCATTGCCGTGCATTTGGGTTCTCTCGCTTTGAGCAGCGAAAGGAACGAAAAGAACGTTAATCGCGGTTTTGTAGTTGCCAAAGATGGAGAGATCTCTGCGCGCTATGACAAAATGCACATGTTCGATGTTGAACTGGATACCGGTGAGACTTGGCGCGAAAGCGCGGCATATCAGCCGGGCGAAAAAGTCGTTACTGCCCAAGACACACCGCTTGGAACGCTTGGCCTGACCATTTGTTACGACATGCGTTTTCCCGCTTTGTTTGAGGCTCTTGGCCGCAAGAAATGCGATGCGATCGCCGCTCCAGCAGCTTTCACCGTGCCAACAGGCCACGCGCATTGGCACGTGATGCTGCGCGCACGCGCAATCGAGGCATCCGCATTTGTTATTGCCGCCGCTCAAGTTGGCAAACATGGCGATGGTCGCGAAACTTACGGGCACTCACTCGTAGTCGATCCATGGGGCAAAGTGCTGCTCGATATGGGCGGGGAGGCACCTGGTCTTGGCTTTTGCGACATTGATCTGGCGCGCATTGCAGAGGTTCGCGTTCAGCTACCCAGCCTTGTCAACCGGCGCGAAATCCCCAATTAGAGCCGCAATATGATCGTTTTCGACCTTATCTGCGCAGAGGGCCACCCGTTCGAAGGTTGGTTTAAGTCATCTGGTGACTTTGCTGATCAGCAGGAGCGCGGTTTTCTGGAGTGTCCGAAATGTGGATCGCCTCAAGTGACAAAGGCTCCGATGGCCCCCGCCGTTCCGGCTAAGGGTAATACGAAAGACACCTCTTCAGCTGCATTACCCGTAGCACCGGTTGAAACGGAAGAAGCGCATCCGGTCGCTAACAAACCCATGCCGGAAGAAGTGCAAAAGGCTCTCACCGCGCTTGCTAAAGCACAGGATAAGGCGCTGAAAGACAGCACGTGGGTTGGTGACAAATTCGCAGAGGCCTCACGCGCCATGCATTACGGTGAGGCAGATGAAAAGCCGATCCACGGCAAAGCCAGCGCGGAAGAGGCTGAGGCACTGTCGGATGAAGGTATTGCGGTTGCGCCGCTGCCGTTTCCCATTGCTCCGCCCGAAGATCTCAATTAAATCGCAGCTCATGGCCCCGTAGCTCAGCCGGATAGAGCATCAGATTCCTAATCTGGAGGCCGCGTGTTCGAATCACGCCGGGGTCACGTTTCTTGATGCGCTATCGCTACGCTGCTTGAGTGGGTTTTGTCGCGCTATCGCTACACCGATAGAGCGGGTGACCGGCGATAAGCTATCGCGCTGAGCGCTGCGGTTCCAATTGCAAAGCCAAATGCAATGCCGACATTTCCTGCCCAGCCTGCTGCACTATATGCCGCCGGCGCGAAGTAGCTGGCAATACCGCCACCGGTGAACATGATCACGACATAAACCGTCATGAGCCGAGTGCGTATTTCTGGAGCCAAGCGCAGAATTGTCATCCGTCCGGTCACGTCGATTACAGGCCCAAGGACTGTGTTCATCAGAATCGGGATCATTAAGAGGAACAGGCTGCTTCCAAATAGATAAAGCAAGATCATCGATACAATTTGCAGACATGCCAGTATCAAACGTGCTTTTTCAGCGCCGACTTTATCTGCCCACACGCCCATAAATGGCGTCGTAAACATGCTCAGTATAGCGGTCACGGCGAGATAACCGACTACGGCAACGCTATAGCCCATTTCGGGGCTGGGCAGGTGCAGGGCCAAGCCCAGCCAAATCGCGATAAACATCCCAAAGTTTAGCGATTGGATACAGCCAGAAAGGAGCGCTTCTGGATGCTGCTTAACCAATGGGATGAGCGATAGGAGTAGCTTGAAATACGGCGTAGGGGCGGGCGCATCAGGAGCAGGCGGTGCCTTGCCGCGCATAAGAAAACGAAGCGTCAATACCAGCACCACCATTAGTCCCGTTGCGAGATAATAGACGACTTGCCAGCCAAGGTATTCGGCGATCACTCCTGCGCCCACGCGGGCATACAAAATGCCGAACAATATCCCCGCAGTAAGCAATGCGGTTACCCTGCCAAGTTCTTCCGGCGGTGTTCGTTTAGATGTATAGGCAGGCAGTAAATAGGGCGCGATTGTTACTGCCCCTAACATCGTTGAAGCGACCGTAAATACCGCAAAGCTACTCGCCAATCCCATCGCCAAAAGGCAGGCAGCTTGCAGTGCTGAAAACACAAAAGTCAGGCTGCGGTTGCCGACCCGGTCACCCAGTGGCAGCAGGAACAATATGCCAACCGCCAGCGCCACTTGGTTGAGCGCAGGGACAATTCCAATCTCTGCTTTGCTGACGCTGAAATGATCTGCGACTTCAGAGATAATCGGATGAATGTAATAAGCATTCGCCACCGATAGTGCGATTACTATGGCAAGAGCATATTCTTCGAACCGCGAAAGCGGAGTTTGGGGCGGCATCTCGTTCAGCTGAGAAAGCCTGCAGTTTTGGCTGTGTCGATCACGGCCTGCGCGAGTTCAACGGGCCTATCTTCCTGACAGAAATGGCCGCAGTCACTCAAGCTGCCATGCGGCATATTTTTTGCGCCAGCCACCCGAGCTGCCATCGTGCCAGTGGCCGCGCCTAGGACCATGTCATCTTCGCCGATAATGGTCAGAAACGGTTTCTCAAAATTGCTAAGAGACTTCCATGCAGCTTTGTTTTCAGCAACGCCTTGCTTGTCATCTTCAACCGGGACAAGCTGCGGGAAAGCTCGCGCGCCAGTCTTGCTCGGTTCATCGGGGAAGGGTGCATCATAAGCGGCAACAATTGCATCGTTTAGTTCTGTTTGTGATGCGCCTTGCAAGATATTGCCGATCTTGAACTCTGGCGAGTTTTTGGCAAATTCTCGCCAAGCCATAAATGCAGGCGATGCTTTGCCGCCGCCTTCTGGTAAGAACGTGTTGCTGGCAACGACAAAGGCGAATCCGGCAGGATTTTCACCAACCATTCGTAGGCCAAGCAGACCACCCCAATCCTGACAGAAAAGACCTGCTGGCTGCGGTGCAACGGCATCGCGCCATTGTTTCAGCCAATGCATGTGGCGATCGTAAGTATAAAAGTCGATATCATCTGGCTTATCGCTTTTGCCAAATCCGATTAAATCGGGCGCAAGAACGCGAAAACCGGCATCTACCAATTGCGGGATCATCTTACGGTAAAGGAAGCTCCAGCTAGGCTCACCGTGAAACAGCAAAACAGGGGGCGCGTCTTTTGCGCCTTCATCCACATAATGCATGCGGCCCCGATGACCTTTACCCAGATCGATCTCCAGCCAGTTTTCTGCAAAGGGATAATCTGGAATACTAACGAAGCGCGCTGGATCATGGGTCAGGATTTTCATTGCATTAAGTCTCCCAATTGCAACTCACCTAACACAGCCAGCGCGCCGGTCCAGCTGTGAATGTGCACTCTATCATTTCGGTTAGGTGGACAGTTTGTTCGAATGGAGGCAATCAGCGTATAAATTCTAAAGTGAGAAAACGCCATGCAATTGGATACAGAAGAACTTGCCGAAATTCGCCGCGCAGTGCGCGCGCTATGCGAAGAATTTCCTGGTGACTATTGGCGCGAAAAAGATCGGGAGCGGGATTATCCGGCAGAGTTCGTAGATGCGCTTACCAAATCGGGCTTTCTAGCCGCGCTCATCCCAGAAGAATTCGGCGGCAGCGGATTAAAACTGGATGCGGCCTGCGTCATTATGGAAGAGATTCAGGCGTCTGGCTGCAATGGCGGAGCAGCGCATGCGCAAATGTACATTATGAATACTTTGCTACGTTACGGATCAGACGAGCAGAAATCGAACTACCTGCCGAAAATTGCAAACGGCGAACTGCGCCTGCAAGCTTTTGGGGTATCGGAACCAACCAGCGGTACTGATACGCTCAGCCTGAAAACGCGCGCCGTTAAAGATGGTAATGAGTATGTTATCAATGGTCAAAAGATATGGACCAGCCGCGCTGAACATTCCGATCTTATGATGCTGCTTGCGCGAACAACTCCGCGTGAAGAAGTGACGAAGAAAACAGATGGCCTGTCAATCTTCCTTGTCGATATGCAAAAGGTTGTCGGAAACGGAATGACGATCAAACCAATCCGTACGATGATGAACCATTCCAGCACCGAAGTGTTCTTCGATGATATGCGCATCCCCGCCACTGCGCTGATCGGTGAGGAAGGGAAGGGTTTTCGCTACATCCTTTCCGGCATGAATGCTGAGCGCGTGCTGATCGCATCTGAGTGCATCGGCGATGCAAAATGGTTTATCGAAAAAGCCACAGAATATGCCAATGGCCGGGAGGTTTTTGGCGGTCCGATAGGAAAGAATCAAGGCGTGCAATTCCCTATCGCGCGCAGCTATGCCCAAACCTGTGCAGCGGAATTGATGGTGCGTCATGCTGCTGATGTTTACGACCAAGGGGGCAATGCAGGGGCTGAAGCAAATATGGCCAAAATGCTTGCCTCAGAAGCCAGTTGGGAAGCGGCCGATATGTGCGTGCAAACCCATGGGGGGTTTGGTTTTGCTGAGGAATATGATGTTGAGCGCAAATTCCGCGAAGCACGGCTCTACACCGTGGCGCCCATATCAACCAATTTGATCCTGTCATATCTGGCTGAACATGTGCTTGGGCTGCCGCGATCCTACTAAAACTCGCCGGAAAGTACATAAAACTGAAATAAAGCTTGCGCTGCGGAATCAACTATGATTCTAAGGATGCATGCCACGCGCACCATCCCTTAGCAAAGCGATTGCAAAGCTTTCGCCAGATCAGACAAAGCAAGTTGCTGCGTTGATCTTTCTGCTGATATTGGCTGCTTTGGCGATTGCTGGTCCAACCGGGCTGCTTTCGTGGAATGAAAACGCCAATGTTTTGGAAGAGCGCACCGCGCATATTGCTGCTTTGTCTGAAAAGCGTGACGAACTAAGCCACCTCAACACCTTGCTCGACCTTAATGGCACGGACCCCGATCTTGCCGGTGAGTTGATCCGTCAGAACCTTAATGTGGTTCATCCTGATGAGATTGTTATCACATTGGGCAAAGAGTAAACCTCTCCAATTCTGGCTGATTTCGTATGCGCAAGGCTGTCCCAGCCGTTGCGCTTAATGTGTGCTTGATACTATAGCCAAACAAAGGCTCGAATTCTCCCCAGGGGCCGCAGGACAAATGAGGATTTAGACTTGGCTCAATCACCCAAGAAGACTCCAAAACCACGTAAGGCCGCATCTGCAAAAGCAAGCGAGGTCGATGAGTTCGCGCTACAGACGTTACAGCGCGCCCACGAAGAAGCCGGTGCTTTTAAAGCCAGCGATGAAGAGAAGATGGCTTTGTATGAGCAAATGCTGCTTATCCGCCGGTTTGAAGAGAAAGCGGGTCAGCTTTATGGTCTTGGTCTGATCGGCGGCTTTTGCCACCTTTATATCGGTCAAGAAGCGGTTGCGATCGGCTTGCAGTCAGCCCTCGACAACGACCGCGATAGTGTGATCACTGGCTACCGCGACCATGGCCATATGCTAGCTTATGGTATTGACCCTAATGTCATCATGGCTGAGCTAACCGGGCGACAAGCAGGCATTTCAAAAGGCAAAGGCGGCTCGATGCATATGTTCAGCACCGAGCATAAGTTTTACGGCGGCCACGGTATTGTTGGCGCGCAGGTTTCGCTTGGTGGCGGATTGGCGCTGGCGCATAAATATAAAGAGGATGGCGGTCTTTGCCTTGCCTATTTTGGCGATGGTGCGGCAAACCAAGGGCAAGTTTACGAGACGTTTAACATGGCAGCCCTTTGGAAGCTGCCGATCGTATTCGTGGTTGAAAACAATCAATATGCGATGGGTACTGCTGTGACACGGTCCAGCGCTGAAACCGAATTTTACCGGCGCGGAGCTGCTTTCCGCATCCCCGGCATGGATGTGAACGGTATGGACGTGCTGGAGGTGCGCGGCGCAGCGGAGATTGCCTTTAAGCACGTGCGTGACGGCCATGGTCCGGTTCTGATGGAATGCAACACGTACCGGTATCGCGGGCATTCCATGTCTGATCCGGCGAAATATCGTAGCCGTGAAGAAGTTCAGGAAAAGCGCGACAATCAAGATCCGATTGAAGGCATGAAAAAGCAATTGATGGATGCAGGAACAAGCGAGGCTGATCTAAAGGCTCTCGACAAAGCGATCCGTGCGCGTGTCGCAGCCTCGGCTGACTTTGCGGAAACTTCTCCTGAACCGGAGCCTTCCGAACTCTACACCGATGTATTGGTGGAGAAGTACTGATGGCTATTGAACTGAAAATGCCGGCGCTTTCCCCGACTATGGAGGAAGGTACACTCGCCAAATGGCTCAAAGCAGAAGGTGATGAAATTGCGCCTGGCGACATTATTGCTGAGATCGAAACCGATAAAGCGACGATGGAGTTCGAAGCGATTGATGATGGCATACTCGGCAAGATATTGATTGCTGAAGGGACAGAAAATGTCGCGGTTGGCACAGTGATTGCGACGATGGAAGGTGAGGGCGAGGAAGCGAGTTCTCCTGCTCCAGCAGCGGCTCTCTCCGCCGCGCCAGCGCCTGCTCCCGCTATGACGGACGCTGCAGTCGCAGAACAGGTGTCTCTGCCAAAGTCTGACCCATCCGTGCCCGAAGGCACCAGCTTTACAAGCACACCGGTAAGAGAAGCATTGCGCGATGCAATGGCGGAAGAAATGCGCCGCGATGACCGCGTCTTTATCATGGGGGAAGAGGTTGCTGAATATCAGGGCGCATATAAAGTCACCCAGGGCTTGCTCGATGAATTCGGCGCAAAGCGGGTTATTGATACGCCGATCACTGAATATGGTTTCGCCGGTATAGGAACCGGGGCAGCGATGGGCGGCTTGCGCCCTATCGTTGAATTTATGACTTTCAATTTCGCGATGCAGGCGATCGATCACATCATTAACTCTGCGGCGAAAACGAATTATATGTCGGGCGGCCAAATGCGTTGTCCTGTGGTGTTCCGCGGGCCCAATGGTGCGGCTAGCCGTGTGGGCGCTCAGCACAGCCAGAACTATGGTCCATGGTATGCCAGCGTGCCGGGATTAGTTGTGATTGCCCCGTATGATGCCGCTGATGCCAAAGGCCTGATGAAAGCCGCTATCCGCTGCGAAGACCCCGTGGTCTTTTTGGAGAATGAGCTGGTTTATGGCCGCAGCTTTGATGTTCCAGACTTAGATGATCACGTTCTTCCTATTGGCAAAGCGCGGATCATGCGCGAAGGAAGCGATGTAACTATCGTTAGCTATTCCATCGGTGTCGGAATGGCATTGGAAGCAGCGGCAACGCTCAGCGGTGAAGGTATTGATGCAGAGGTCATCGACCTTCGTACCTTACGGCCGCTTGATACACAGTGCATTTTGGATAGCCTCGCCAAGACCAACCGGCTCGTTATCGCAGAGGAAGGCTGGCCAACTTGCGGCATTGCTTCTGAAGTGATCGCAGTATGTATGGAGCAAGGCTTTGACGATCTCGATGCGCCTGTCATGCGCGTCTGTAACGAGGATGTGCCGCTGCCTTATGCCGCCAATCTTGAGCAATTGGCTCTGATTGACGCGGCAAGAATTGCTGAGGCAACGCGCAAAGTTTGTTACAAATCGTAAAGGCTTAGGTTGGTAACCTCGCGTTAACTATCTGAGTTGACCTAAGTTTAGTAGATCACCGGCTATCGCCATCGCATATATTTTTATGCGGGGCATTTACGTCGTGATGAATTCTAAGGTTAAAGCAAAAGCAGCAAAGCTTAACGTGTTTCAAGACATGGGCGGTAGCGTCATGCCAATCACTGCAGTTGCGATGGTTGCGCTTGCCGGAATGATCGGCGGCGGCGTTGATATGTCTCGCGCCTACATGGTTCAGAACCGACTGCAGAACGCTTGCGATTCGGGCACACTTGCGGGCCGCCGGGCTGTTGGAGCGGATGGATACACCACCGCTGCCAAAGGACGAGCTGACACCTTCTTCGGAACGAACTTTGACGAAGCCAATGAAGGCGTCTCAAACACAAGTTTTGTCACAACATCACCTGATGGCGGCAACACCATTGAGGGCACTGCAACAACGACGCTCGACACAGTTGTGATGCGCATTTTCAACTTTGACGAAATCCCGCTTTCAGTATCGTGCACCGCGTCGATGTCAGTCGGCAATAGCGACGTAATGATGGTGCTGGATACAACGGGCTCCATGTCTGGCGACCTTGATGGTACGCAAACTCGGATCCAAGCTTTGCGCGGAGCAATGAAATCGTTTTACGATACAGTTTCGGCTTCCGCGGCAGGCGGAAACTCGCGAGTTCGCTATGGTTTCGTTCCCTACAGTTCAAGTGTCAACGTAGGTCAATTGCTTGTAAATGAAGACCCAAGCTTCATTGCGAACAGCAATACAATCCAATCAAAAGAAGCGGTCTTTGAAGAGACAAATGTCGATACATTTCAAGGTTGGGAAGACCCCTACACCGATACTGGTTCGGGCACACCGACCTATGATAACGGCGATTGGTACTATCACACCGGCTCCTATCGTAACAATGGTCAGTGCCGCAGCAATGAACCCAATGACACGGGTTGGACAAATTCGGGTGGGTCAAGCTCTTCGACTGGAAGCCCTTACATCAATTCAAGCGGTCAACGGATCACTGAAACAACTACTTCACAAGAACAAACGCGGACGGAGTACGGGTGTTATCGGGCCGGACGGCGTAACCACTGGGTGATCCGGCGGACTGTCACGCGGACAACGTCTGACATCGTCTACAGTATCGAAGATCCAGTATATACAACAACAACAACGTCATCATTCTCGAACTGGAATCATAAGGCCGTCGATTACGATACTTCGGCATTCAAGACGTTTGCCTCGGTCAATACCCCAACTGGTTCGAATGGCACGGATGAGGCTTCGACTTGGGAAGGATGCATTGAAGAACGCGACACTGTTCGTCAATCAACGTTCAGCTGGAACGCTCTTTTGGGTCTTACCCCTAGCAATGCGTATGATTTGGATATCGACAGTGCGCCAACCAGCGATGATGCGACCAAGTGGAAACCACTTTGGAGCCAAGTCTCTTACCGGCGGACAAATGGTTCCAACGACTATTCGATTGTTGATGTTGCTGAAAGTGAAAATGGCTTTGCAACACATGGCGAATGGGCTGCTTGCCCAAGTGAAGCGCAATTGCTTACGACCATGACAGAAGGTGAGTTTGATGCTTATGCGGACGGTCTACAGCCTGGCGGTGCTACTTTCCATAATATCGGAATGATCTGGGGTGCACGCCTTGCTTCGCCTGAAGGTATCTTTGCAACTAACGTAAATGCAGCACCAGCCAATGGCGGAGACGTTGCGCGCCACATTATCTTCATGAGCGATGGCGCTATGTTCCCGAACGAGCGCGTCTATTCAAGCTATGGGATCGAAGGGCACGACAAGCGGGTTACCGAAGATGGTATTTCTGAACGCTCAGCCCGGCACACGGCACGTTTTACCACTGCATGTGCTATCGCCAAGTCCAAAGGAATTCGGGTTTGGGTGATCGCATTCGACACGGGCCTTACGCCTGATCTGGAAAACTGTGCTTCCGATGACAGCGCGTTCCCAGCTTCGAGTGCCGCACAGTTGAATGAAGCTTTCCAAGAAATTGCCAAAGATGTTGGCGAACTGCGGATCACACAATGATTGACCGTAAGAACCATTCAATGAGCACCTTTTTCAACGCCTTGCGCGACGATGAAGGGGGCACCACGATCATGGAATTTGGTCTAATGTCCATCGTCTTTGTGACGCTGCTGCTTGGCCTATTTGACTTGGGGCAATTGGCTTATACACAATCGGTGTTGAACGGTGCCGTTCAGACAGCGGCGCGCTCTTCTTCACTGGAATCTGGTAATACAACTAGTGCTGATGCGGAAGTGACCAGCATTGTTCGAGTGACTGCGCCTGATGCGGTGGTGACGACTTCGCGTATTAGCTATTTCGATTATGACGATGTTGAGCGGGCTGAAAGCTGGAACGATGCCGACAATAGCGGCATTTGCGACGATGGTGAAAGCTATTCTGACGAAAATGGCAACGGTCAATGGGACGCAGATATCGGCCTAGATGGCAATGGCGGCGCCAGCGATGTGGTCGTATACACTGTGTCTGTGGCGTATAAACCTTTGTTCCCTAACCCATTCATACCTGGCGGAACGGACAAACGGGAGCTCACGTCAAGCACCGTAAAGAAGAACCAACCTTTCGCTGATCAACCTGGATATGGCGCTACTGCGGGAACATGCGACTAATGATGAAATTTCCAAAAATAGCTCGCCTCGCGAAGAAACTTCGATCGGATGCCAGCGGCATTTCGATGGTTGAGTTTGCGCTGGTTCTGCCAGTGATTCTTACTCTAGGCCTTTATGGTGCGGAAGTTGCGCGCATGGCGAACACCAAAATGAAAGTTAGCCAGATCGCGCTTTCACTGGCCGATAATGCCTCACGTCTAGGGCAGACAGATAATAGCGGTGTAACACCAACAATTACAGAAAATGATGTAGAGGCAATCCTCAATGGTGCTTTGCGTCAGGGTCAATCTATCGGCCTTGAGGGCAATGCAAAAGTCATTCTCTCCAGCCTCGAATATGAAGATCCCGAAGATAAGCAGTTCATTTCTTGGCAGCGCTGTGTTGGCGATGTGACTTGGGATTCGCGTTATGGCAATGATAGCGACAAGAATGGACTGAATGGCGATGTCTTGCCTGGGATGGGCGAGGGCTCAACGAAAATTACAGCTGAAAGTGGTTCTGCTGTGATGTTTGTTGAAATCCGCTATGAATTCGAGGGTATTTGGCAAAATCCATTCGGTGGCGGCGATGCTGTGTTTATCGAAGAAGCGGCGTTTCTGATCCGTGATGACCGAAACTTGGATCCAGCTGGCGGAAAAGGTCTAACAGGCCCGACCAGCTCTGATACTGCTTGCTAATCAGCAGTATTTGACTGATCTGATTGACTGGAACTGCCCTTTGTCGCAGATTCGAATACATGACTACCAGCTTAGAGGCGGCAGAACCCCTTCCCCCTGAATATGAAATAGCGCTTAGCTATACGCCTTCTTCTGTGCGGGATGCGGCGCGCTCGTATCTGTCGCTTGACCGGCGATTGGCACAAATTGTTGCTCAAACGAATGAGCCTATGCTTGGGCAGATGCGGCTAGCCTGGTGGCGCGATGTTTTTGAAACACCCATTGCGGAACGGCCCCGTGGAGATCTCGTGCTCGAAGCGATTGGCCAGCAATGGGCCGGTCATGAACAACCGTTGATCGCAATGGTCGATGCTTGGGAGGAGATGCTGGCTGAGCCGCCACTGCCCCGCGAGGCGGCTTTGCACTTTGCCAAGGGTCGGGCAGCTGGATTTCTGGCATTGGCGCAAATGGTCCTCCCAGAATTGGATGTGGTGAAATTCATGCACGCCGGATATGCTTGGGCATTGACCGATGCAGCAGCGCATATTCCCGATGGTGAAGAACGAGACATGTTGCTCAGTTCTGCGCGATCATTCTCACCCTTACCGCGATATCCCAAGCCCATGCGCGGTGTAGCGATTCTCGATGCGTTAGCTCGACGGGCGATTGCAAAGGGCGGCCGCCCATTGATGGAAGGGCGCGGTGCCGCTTTGACTGCGTTCAAAACCGGGCTGCTGGGCTGATTACAATCCTTTAACCGTGTCTTGCGGACGTTGTAGCGGTCATTATATCCTTGGCCAATTCGGTTTTAGCGATGGGTATTGAGCTATGAATAGGGTGTTCCTTGGCGGTTTTCTTGCGCTGGTTCTGGCAGGCGTTGGATTTTATTGGTGGCAAGGACGTGCACAGGTAGAAGAAGTTGCGCCGCCCCCACTTGAGGAAGTGGTATTAGAAGAAGAGGAAGAGCCAAAACTCATCGAATTGCCCGAAGCCGATCCTAACGCGAAGGCTGGCCCTGCGCCGCCTGCTGCAACCGAATTGACAAAGGAAGAAAAGCGTTTCTTCCGCTATGACTGGAACCGCGACCGGGCAATAACGCGTAATGAAATGCTGTCGACCCGTTCAAACGCTTTTCGCAAGCTGGATAAGGACGGGAACAATTTGCTTAGCTTTGAAGAATGGGCGCACACAACCGTCAAGAAATTTGAAGGCGCCGATCGCAACCGCAATGGCCAGCTAACTGAGCGTGAATTTGCTACGACCAAGCCGAAACCGCGGAAGAAAAAGCCATCTTGCCGGTGTTGAGCTAGGCTGGAATGGCATCAAGCGTGCTAAGCCAATCGCCAAAGTCTTCTTTCGCGCGGCCAGTGTAGGCTTCCTTGCGCTGCTTCTTCGGTACTTTGTGAAGCGGCGGGAACAGGCCAAAATTCACATTCATCGGCTGATACGTCTCAGCTTCTGCATCGCCGGTAATATGGCTAAGCAGCGCGCCCAGAGCGGTAGAGCGGGGAAGGGGGGTGATTATTTCGCCCGATAGCTCGGCCGCTGCCATTATCCCTGCGATCATCCCAATGGCGCTGCTTTCAACATAGCCTTCGCAACCGGTAATTTGCCCAGCAAAGCGGATATGTTCCGCACCGCGCAATCGCAATTGCCGGTCGAGAACCATCGGAGAATTGAGGAAGGTGTTGCGGTGCAATCCGCCCAGCCGAGCAAACTCTGCATTCTCTAATCCAGGGATGCTGCGGAACAATTCAACCTGCGCGCCATATTTCAACTTGGTCTGAAATCCGACCATATTCCATAGTGTGCCAAGTTTATTGTCTTGGCGTAATTGGACCACGGCATAGGGCCAGCGCCCTTGCGGAAATTCATCTGTGACATCGCGCGGATTGTCGAGACCCACTGGCTTCATCGGTCCGTACCGTAAAGTTTCCACCCCGCGTGACGCCATGACTTCAATCGGCATGCAGCCATCGAAGTAGGGAGTATCCGCCTCCCACTGCTTAAACTCGGTTTTATCGCCTTCCATCAGCCCCGCGTGAAAGGCGAGATATTGCTCCTTGGTCATTGGGCAATTGATGTAATCGCCTTCTGGATTGGAAGCGGCAGTGGTTTTGTCCCACCGTGATTGGATCCAGCAAATATCCATGTCGATTGAATCGCGGTGAACGATGGGCGCAATCGCATCGAAGAATGCAAGGCGTTCTTGCCCCGTCGCCTTCACAATGCTGTCGGCTAGCGTCGCTGCGGTAAGCGGGCCCGTTGCGACGATGGTCAAACCTTCGCTTGGCAAAGTATCGACCCGCTCGCGCACCACTTCTACATTGGGATGTTCTGCTAAGGCACGTTCAACTTCGACGGAGAACACATCGCGGTCCACAGCCATTGCGCTTCCAGCAGGCACGCGTGCGATTTCACCGGCGGACATTACCAGACTGTCGAGCCGCCGCATTTCATGGTGGAGCAGGCCGACAGCATTCTTCGTATCATCATCGCTGCGGAATGAGTTGGAGCACACGAGTTCGGCCAAACCATCGGTTTGATGAGCATCGGTTAGGCCGCCGCCTTTGTCCTCAGGCGCACCGCGCATTTCGGACAAACGCACTTTTATGCCGCGTTGCGCAAGCTGCCATGCAGCCTCGGATCCGGCGAGGCCGCCGCCGATGATGTGAACGTCATGTGCCATGTGCGATCAATTAGGGACGATGCTGCGTGCTCGCAATGGCGGATTCATCAATATAGCCCAATCACGGGCTTAATCTGCGCCCGCATTTCAGGCAGAGCTGCGTCTAACCGCTGAGCAAGCTTAGGCAATCGTTTCACCGGCACACCGGGGAACAAGTGATGTTCTAAGTGAAAGAACATATTGTAGCTAACCGCGTTGACCAATCCATTGCCTTGGCTGCGGGCGACAAGCTGGCTTTCATCGCACCCGCGATGAGTGATCCAAACAGCAAACAATGCAGTGAAGCACTGTGCCACTAGCATGAACAAAAAATGCCACGCGATGAACATTAGACCGGTCGCAATGGCGAGGGCCGGGAGCACCATGTTGAAAGCAAGATCAGCGAACACTTTACGCCTCCATGCCCACCCGCCATCACGGATCGCCGCGATATGACATTCGATCGGGAACATTGGACCGTATAGGATAACTCGCCACAGGCTCATCTTGCCTGCTTTCCCTTCTAAATCGGCAACAGTGTTAATAAAGCGGTGGTGGCGCAAATGGTTGAACGCTACGCTGTGATTGCTGCCGAGCATCACAAGACTGAGGGCATGTAGCACAGTTTGATGACCGCGCGGCCCAAAGCCCAAATTGTGATGTATCGCCTCGTGATTGACCCTCAGGGCAGTGAGGAAGAACATAAACTCAGCGAAGATCGCGACTGGCCACCAGCTGATGTGAAAACATAATAATGCCAGGCTAAGCCAAGGAACCGGATGCAAACACTCTATCAAACTCTCGTGACGCTTCATCGGAGCAAGGTCTTGCCATTCGACGGCGCGGGCCGCCTTTTTGAGGCGGTCTGGGGCGATGTTGTGGGCCATTTGCGTTCCCCTTATGAGTCGTTATCTTTTACCGCATAAAGGACGATGACAGGGGTGCTTTGCGTGAGTTATTTGATGCATTCCTTGCAACTAATGGATTGAGGTGGGCGTAATGGCAAAAAGTGCACTGGTGGAACATCGTCCTTGGCTGATGGCGGCCGTGATCGCAGCGATTGCGTTTTACGGCTTGAAAAATGGCGCATTGGGTGAGCTGTTTCTGATCCCCATAAAAGGGGCAGCCTGCGCCTTCTTAGCGCTTTATGCGCTGCGCCGATCCAAACATTCAGATGCCAAATTGCTCGCGGCTTTCCTTGGGCTTTCGGCACTTGGCGATATGGGCGTGATCTACGACCTGAAACTTGGCGGCGCATTGTTTTTCGCGGCGCATTTAGCTGGGTTGTCGCTGTTTTTGAGGAACTTGCGTGCGTCGACCACCCCTAGTCAAAAGGCTCTGGGCGTTGCTTTACTGCTCGGTACGCCATTTATCAGCTGGCTGATTTCAGGTGATTGGCAAATCGCGCTCTACTCACTCGCATTGGGCGGCATGGCGGCAAGCGCTTGGATGAGCCGCTTTCCGCGGTACCGAGTTGGGATCGGTGCGCTATTGTTCGTGTTTTCGGACTGGCTGATCTTTGCCGAAATGAGCATATTGGAAGCTAGCCCAATCCCTGATCTCGCTATCTGGCCGCTCTATTTCTTAGCGCAATTTTTGATTGCCACTGGTGTGGTTCAAACCCTGCGCGGAGAACATCCTGAGACCGCTCAGGCGTTTTCATAGGCGGCAATCGTAGTGCGGTGCAGCTCGCGCCGATGCCCTTCGTAACCGCCCGTGGCTTTGTGCAGGACGCTGCGATTGTCCCAAAGGATGAGCATGTTGTCATCCCACTTGTGACGATAGACAAATTCATCACGGGCTTGCCATGTCTGAAGTTCTGACAGCAGCGGAAATGCTTCTGCCTGCTCCATCCCCTCGATGCCAATGATATAGCCCATCGTGCTGTAAATCGCCTCTTCACCGGTTTCGGGATGAGGTTGGATGAGAGGGTGCGAATAGGTTTCATTGGCGCTGGCATCGGGCCGGATAGCCATGCTTCGGTCAGCTTCCGCATCGTTTTCGCCGTAAGCTCCATCAGGCGCATAGGCGAGCTTGGCGCTATGGATTGCGGTCAGCGCGCGCAATTCGTCTTTGCGTTCTTCAGGCAGCGCGGCAAATGCAGCCATTTGATCAGCGAACATAGTATCGCCGCCATCTGGAGGGATATCTATTGCAAGCAAACATGTCCCTGCAGGCGGTTTGGCAAGGAAACTCCAGTCCGAATGCCAGTTTTCTGCAAAAAGTGGTGACTTTTCGTCAGATTCTCGCAGAATTGCAGCGACATTTTTACGCCCTTCAATCGGGTCAAAAAACGGATCTTCGCCAAAGCCGCCCATTGCGATGGTGAAGCGCTCCAATGCATCATCATCCATGTTTTGATCAGCAAATGCGAGCACGCGGTGTTCCAGCCAAGCGCTGCGGAGGCTTGCTATCAAATCTGCGTTCAAATCACCGGAAAGATCAACGCCGGAAACCGTCGCTCCACAAGCTTGACCAGATGGGGTGACTTGCATGCTGGATCCTAGCTTTCGTCTGAGCTTTCGGGAGCGTCTGGAGAGAGATCGGGCGCGTCGGAAGTAGCCTCAGAACCGGCTTCTCCGTCTTCTACAGTCTCTTCTTCCTCGGGTTCTTCGATCCGCACCGCGCCGACGATAGTCTCGCCTTTGGCAACATCGAACAGGCGTACACCCGCGCTACCGCGTCCAATTACGCGCAGGCTATCAAGGCCAATTCGGATGAGTTTCGCTTGATCTGTCACCAGCATCAATTGGTCCGAACGCGTGGCGGTAAAGCTAGCCACAACTTCACCGTTGCGAACAATGTTGTCGATGTTGGTGATGCCCATGCCGCCGCGTCCGGCGCGGCGATATTCATATGCGCTGGAGAGCTTGCCATAACCATTAGCGCAGACCGTAAGAATGAACTGCTCTTCCTCTGCCATGATTGCGTGATCGTCTGACAGCGCAAGGGCGTCGTCGTCAGCTTTGCCCCCATCTGTTTTCCAGGGCGCGACTTTGAGATAGGCATCGCGCTCTTCCGGTGTTGCCGTGCCGCCATGCAAGATAGAAAGGGAGACGAGTTCATCGCCTTTCTCTTTGAATTTCATACCTCTTACGCCGGTTGACGTTCGCGACGTGAATTCGCGCACGTCTTCACCAGCGAAACGGATGGCCTTACCTTTCAAAGTGGCGAGCAGGACATCGTCGCCCTCGTTAAGTAGAGCCACACCCATCAGACGGTCTTCGCTCTCGGCATCAAACTTCATCGCAAATTTGCCGTTTGACGGGATGTTTGCAAACGCATCCATCGAATTGCGCCGGACATTGCCCTTAGCCGTCGCAAAGACAACCGAAAGCGCGCCCCAGCTATCCTCATCCTCTGGGAGAGGAAGCACTGTGCGAATGGTTTCGCCTTCATCCAATGAAGGCAGCATGTTGACGATCGGCCGACCGCGAGTGGTCGGGCCGCCTTCAGGCAGCTTCCAGACTTTAAGCCTGTACACTTTGCCCATGGTTGAGAAGAATAGCACTGGGTTATGTGTCGATGTGACGAACATATCCGAGATTGCATCTTCATCCTTGGTCGACATGCCCGCGCGTCCTTTACCGCCGCGATTTTGCGCACGGAAAGTAGAAAGCGGAGTGCGTTTGATGTAGCCATCATGGGTGACAGTCACGACCATATCGTCGCGCTCGATTAAGTCTTCGTCTTCGAGACCGTCCCAAGCGGGTGCAATTTCCGACATGCGCGGCGTGGCATAGGTCGCGCGCACTTCTTCCAATTCTTCGCGCATAATGCCGTAAAGCTTCACGCGGTCTGCGAGGATAGAGAGATATTCTGCGATTGCTTCTGAAAGGACTTTTAGCTCGTCGCCAATTTCATCGCGACCAAGCGCTGTTAGGCGGTGAAGGCGTAAATCAAGGATCGCTTTCACTTGGCGTTCGGATAGCTGATAGGTGCCGCCGCTTTCATCCGCGCTTGGTTCAATGGCTTCGACCAGCGCGATATATTGCGCAATGTCTCCGATAGGCCACTGGCGGGCAAGCAATGCCGCTCGCGCCCCTGCCGGATTGGATGCTCCGCGAATAATGGCCACGACTTCATCCAGATTGGAGACAGCTACGACCAGACCGAGCAAAATGTGGGCGCGATCGCGAGCCTTGTTCAACTCAAACTTGGTGCGCCGCGTGATGACTTCTTCGCGGAAGTTGATGAACGCCTGAATAAACTCGCGCAGCAGCAGCGTTTCTGGGCGTCCATTGCGGATCGCCAACATATTTGCTGGAAAGCTGGATTGCGCGGGCGTGTAGCGCCAGATCTGGTTGAGCACCACATCTGCCGATGCATCGCGTTTAAGGTCTACAACAACCCGCACGCCTTCACGTGACGATTCATCGCGAATGTCGGAGATACCCTCGATCCGCTTTTCCTTCGCTGCATCGGCGATCTTTTCAACCAAACCGGATTTGCCGACTTGGAATGGTATGGATGTTAATACGATGCTTTCGCGATCACCGCGCTTTGTTTCAATCTCATGACGGCAGCGCATCAATACCGAGCCGCGTCCCGTTGTGTAAGCGGACTTGGCGCCTGCTGAGCCGAGGATCAGCGGAGCGGTTGGGAAGTCGGGACCCGGAATATATTCGATCAATTCTTCATTGGTGATCGCTGGATTGTCCATAAAGGCAAAACATGCATCGATCACTTCGCCCAGATTGTGCGGCGGTATGTTGGTCGCCATACCCACAGCAATGCCGCCTGCGCCATTGACCAGAAGATTGGGAAAACGGGCAGGCAGAACCAATGGTTCTTGCAATTGGCCGTCATAGTTCGGGCCGAAATCAACAGTATCCTTATCAAGGTCGTCAAGCAGGCTGTTCGCCACACGGGCTAGGCGTGCCTCTGTATAACGCATGCTGGCTGGTGGATCGGGATCCATCGAGCCAAAGTTTCCTTGGCCATCGACAAGCGGCACGCGCATCGACCAATCCTGCGTCATGCGAGCAAGCGCATCGTAAATCGCGCTATCGCCGTGGGGGTGGTAGTTGCCCATCACATCGCCGACGATCTTGGCGGATTTACGGTATGGACGCCCGGCAACGAAGCCGCCTTCTTGGCTGGCGTAAAGAATGCGGCGGTGGACAGGTTTCAGACCGTCACGAACATCGGGCAAAGCGCGGCTAACAATCACGCTCATGGCATAATCGAGATAGCTCGTCTTCATCTCATCAACGATGTCGATGCGTTCAAAATCACCTGCGGGAGAGGCAGGGGGGAGAGTTTCGGTTTCGTCGCTCAAAATACGGCCATTTCTGTTCTTTTATGTTGCCTATATGCATACGCTTCAGAACCATTTTTAGCCATGGATATAGGGTCACAAACTGGCAAATCTGCGCGGTTTATCCACATAAAGCACCGGTTAGACGAAGACTTGTGTTTTTAGACAAATTTCAGGCGCAAAAGGCGGGTTCGTTTAGGTTCATTCAATACCCATTCAGCCATGTTGGGGTAGGGAGAATTGCAAATTGGAAAAAGCCGGTCCATTGGCTGTATCCATTGAGTTTTAGGGCGCTGCTAGGCGGCGCAATCAGGTTTTTATCAGGAGAGACTTTATATGTTTTCTATCAACACAGCCACTGCAAAGCGTTCGCAGCCTGGGCGTCATATCGCTCTAGCGCTCGCGCTGGCAACCGGTGCCGTTGTGGCAACAGGCATTGTCGCTGACCCCGCGCAAGCGCAGCGCAAGAAAAAGAAAAAAGGTAAGAAGCAATACTCTGAAACTTTCATAGCGGCCTACAATCCGATCAATGAAGTACTGAGTGCAGAGGGCGGTGATGCGAACACCGTTAAGGCACAAATTCCAGGGTTGATTGCGGCATCCGTGTCAGCTGACGAACGGTTTGTCGCCGGCAACACTGCTTATTCAGTAGGTGGCAAGACCCAAGATCAGCAAATGCAATTCGATGGCATGAAATTGATGCTTGCGAGCGAGAAGGTCGATTTGGAGAAGCTTGGCCAATACAATTTTATTGCGTTTCAATTGGCGCGTGCTCTCGAGCAGCACAATGAATCGCGGAGCTATCTGCAGCAAGCGATCAATTACAATTTCACAAGCGGAAATATCACGCCGGCGATGATGCGCGTCGAAATGTCAGAAACCTATTTCCGTGAAGAAAATTTCACAGCCGGTTTGGCAAGTCTGAAAGCCGCTATTGAAGAGCGTGAAGCATCCGGACAAAAGGTGGATGAATCATGGTATCGCCGTGGTCTGTCGGTCAGTTTCAACAACAACATCAAGCCGGACGTCTATAATTATTTGCAGGGATGGATCGCTGCGTACCCAAGTACGGGAAACTGGCGTGATGCGGTGAATATCACGCGTCAAACCAATGAGTATGGCGCTCAGGAAACGCTCGACATTATGCGTCTTGGTTTCCGTCTTGATACGCTGCAGGATAAAATCGAGTATATCGACTACATCGAAGCCGCTGATCCGCGCCGACTTCCTAAGGAAGTCAAGGATGTGATCGACAATGGGTATGCTACTGGCCGCGTGACGCGCAATGATATTTACGTGGCTGAATCGCTCCAGACCGCATCTGGCCGTATTGCAGCGGATCGTGCAGAGCTTCCTGCGATTGAGCGGGAGGCAAATGCGGGCAATGCTGATTTGCGTACTCTATTGGCAGCCGGTGATGTCTTTATGAGTTACGGGCAAGCAAACAAAGCTGAGGCTTTCTATTCGAAGGCGCTGGCGAAACCAGGTGTAAATGCAGACCTAGTGAATACTCGGATCGGTATCACTCAAGTGGATCAGGGCAAGCTTGCAGAGGCACGGACAACATTTTCTAAAGTGCAGGGCGCGCGCGCACCAATCGCACAATTGTGGACGGCATATGTGGATACAAAATCCGCACCCGCGGCGGCCCCTAGTGCACCTGCGATCATGACCAAGCCTTCTGCTCCGGCAAGCTAAGTCTATCAAATTTTTGAGCTAATAGGTGGCGCGGGTCTTTTGGCGAGGCCCGCGCCATTTTGTGTGTGCCTGCTAGCGCAAGCGCTTCACGTAGACTTGTTTATTATCACGCATTTCAAGTTTGAAATTTTCAAGCGATTCAAATAGTTCGCGCAGATTTTTGAAACCATAGTTACGGACATCGAAACTCGATCTGTTGCCCGCGATCTGCCCCAACTGTGAAAGCCTAGCATAGCCTTGTTCGTCGCGCTTAGCCTCTCCGTAAGCTGCGAGAACCAGCGCATCTAAATCTTGCAATTCGGCCTTGGTGCTGCGCTTCTTTGGCTTGTCGTCGCCCGAAATGCTGTCGATCAGATCATTGATGTAAAGAAAGCGTGTGCAAACCGCCTGGAATGCTTGGGGCGTCTTCTTCTCACCGAAACCATATACGAGAATGCCATCTTGGCGCAGCCGAGTTACCAGAGGGGTGAAGTCGCTATCTGATGTCATCAGGCCAAAGCCATCGACCTTGCCCTGATTAAGTAGATCAATGGCATCAATTGTCATCGCCATATCGGTGGCGTTTTTGCCCTTTGTCACGTCGAATTGTTGTTGTGGGCGAATGCCAAATTTATTCGTGATTTTTTCCCAATTGGCCAGATTGCTTTTGGCAAAGTTGCCATAGGCTCGACGGATATTCACCTGACCCAGCTTGGCCATGACCGTTAAAACGGGATCAATCCCTTTAGGTGTGGTGTTATCTGCGTCGATGAGCAGGGCGATGTTTTTCAGTTCAATATCAGCCATGCCTAAGGGATGCAGTGTGCAAGCGTCGCCTGCAAGGTCTATTCTTCGCTTATGAACTCGCCTGTGGCGCTGTCGAGGGAGTAAAGCACGCCTTCTGAAATGGAGAAGTGAGCACCGCGAAGCTTGATCGCACCTGCCGCCTCTTTCTCTGCTACGAACGGAAAACTTCGCAGATTTTCGAGACTTAGTTTGATCGCTGCAAATTCCATTGCGAGCTCAGCCGCGCGTCCAGTGACACCGTGTTCTTGCGCCACAGCTTCTCGTGGTCCATCGAGCAAATGCACCCAATTGGCGACAAAGCCGCCTTCGCCGGTCTCTGCATCACGCAAATCTTGAGTAAGAGCAGCTTGGCACCCGCCGCAGCGTCCGTGACCCATGACTAGAATTTGCTTCACTTTCAAAAATTGAACAGCAAACTCGACCGCGGCTGACACCCCGTGCAGACCCGGTGTTTGTTCATATGGAGGAACGAGTGCGGCGACGTTACGCACTACGAAAATCTCACCGGGGTCAACATCAAAAATCTGGGCAGGGTCTACGCGGCTGTCTGAGCAGCCAATGACCATCAGCTTGGGTTTTTGGCCCTTAGCAATTGTTTCTTCGAAGCGTGCGCGTTGGCGCGGGTAGGTATCGGTACGAAAGCGGTGATAACCGCGCAGCAATTCAGCATATTCAGGCATATTAGAAACGCTCACCCCGAATGACCTCAACATCCCACATCATTAGAAGAAGACTGTGTGAGGTCAGGATGGGCGCGAGCGCTTCTGCTAGCACATCAGCTTTCTCTTGCGGCGCAACGGTCAGGACAAACGCCTTGTCAGTGCCCATCACGCGCTCCTCTCTCCAATGGCCATCGCGCCCTTTGCCTGAGGTTACAGGAGTTACTGTCCATCCGGTGATCTCAGCGCTGTCAATTGCATCTGTGACGCGTTTTACCAACGCTATATCGGTGAGGATTTCGATCCTTTTGCGAACGACAGTTTCAATCATGGTGATCCGTATAATTGACCAGAGAGTAGGCTGGCAAGCGCGCTGATAAGCCCAATATTTAAAAGGATGTTGAACGGGAATGTGATCGAAAGGCTCATCGTAAGGTAAATGCCAGGATCAGCCTCGGGCAGGGCAAGGCGCATTGCCGCCGGCACTGCGATATAGCTCGCACTGGAGCATAGGACGCCAAGAGCTGCTGCTGAACCAACATCCAACCCGCAAAGTACGGCTGCACTCGTCCCGATTGCTCCATTGATTAAAGGCAGGCCAATCGCAATTATGACAAGTCTCCATGTGATTGCTCGCGCATCCATCATGCGTCGTGCAGCAATTAGCCCCATATCCAGCAGGAATAGGCACAAGACACCCTTAAACCCCGCTTCGAAGAACGGGGCTACTTCAGCAAAGCCTTGCGTACCCGCGATAATGCCAATTGCAAAAGCGCCCAGCAGCAAAACAACAGAGGCGTTGAAGAAAACCTCGTGCAATAGCGAGCTTGTGCTTTGCCCGTCTTTCGATCCCAATCCGCGCGCCAGCAATAGGCCGGAAAGAATGGCGGGCGTTTCCATGGCTGCCATAACCGCAACCATATAACCGCCGGGCGGCTTGCCTTGGGCTTCCAATATCTCAACCGCTGTCACGAATGTTACCACGCTGACAGAGCCATAATGAGCGGCAACAGCACCTGCATTGGTCCGGTTGAGTTTGCCGAAATTTTTGAGTATAAAATTTGCGAAAAACGGCATGGCAAAACTGGCTGCAATTCCCAGTGCAAGCGCGATCATTACAGTGGAATCAACACCTGATTTGGAGACGGCAACGCCGCCCTTTAATCCAATCGCAGCCATTAGATAGAGCGACATGCCTTTCGCCAAAGCTTCTGGTATCGCAAGGTCACTGCGCGCGAATGCGGCAAGCAGACCCAGCACGAAAAACAGCACAACTGGTGATGAAAAGGTCTGAAGCGTGCTTGCATCCATATCGTGGAGGATTAGCGAGGCGCGGCAGTTACGGCAACCAAGCCATTGCGCCTATGCCCACTCATCCCTAAATGCGTGTGTATGAACGATCTAACCAACGCCCCCTCAGCAGAAACCCCGCGGGTCCCCCGGCAGCGAAAACCGGATTGGATCCGGGTAAAGGCTCCGACGAGCAAGGGCTATAATGAAACGCGCAAGCTGATGCGCGACCTTAATCTCAACACTGTGTGTGAAGAGGCTGCTTGTCCAAATATTGGTGAATGTTGGACGAAAAAGCACGCAACCGTGATGATCCTTGGCGATGTTTGCACGCGTGCCTGCGCATTTTGTAATGTTAAAACGGGCATGCCGCGCATGGTCGATCCGATGGAGCCTGAAAATACCGCTGTAGCTGCTGCGAAGATGGGGCTTGAGCACATTGTCATCACTAGCGTTGATCGGGATGATTTGCCTGATGGCGGCGCTTCGCAGTTTGTAAAAGTAATCGAAGCTTTACGGCGCAATACGCCCAAGACAACAATTGAAATCCTAACCCCGGATTTTCGCGGCAAGATGCGCCCGGCGGTTGAAGCAATTGTGGCCGCGGGACCTGATGTTTATAACCATAATTTGGAGACTGTTCCGCGGCTCTACCCGACTATCCGGCCAGGTGCGCGATATTATGCTTCGCTACGTTTGCTTGAAGAAGTGAAAAACCACGATCCCATGATCTTCACTAAGTCTGGCATCATGTTGGGGCTTGGCGAGCAACGCCTAGAGGTTCATCAGGTAATGGACGATATGCGCAGCGCCGAAGTCGATTTCATGACTATGGGGCAATATCTTCAGCCAACACCGAAACATGCGACTGTTGAGGAGTTCGTGACGCCAAAAGCTTTTGATGCTTACGGATCAATTGCACGCGCCAAAGGCTTTCTGCAAGTTGCCTCAACCCCGCTTACTCGTTCTAGCTACCATGCTGGCGATGATTTTGCGGTGATGCGCGATGCGCGTGCGGCGAAGCTGGCGAAATCTGCAGCGAAGTAGGACAGCGCCATGCCCGGCATTAGTGAAACGCGCGAGCTTCCCTATAGCACTGAACAGATGTTCGATCTGGTCGCGGATGTAGGAAACTATGCGAAGTTTTTACCGTGGGTGGTCGCTACTCGTATTCACTCGGACAGCGATGAGGAAATGATCGCCGATATGGTCGTTGGCTTCAAATCTTTGCGCGAACGCTTTACCTCGAAAGTTATGAAGCGCCGCGCGGAATTGATCGATGTGCATTATGTCGATGGACCGCTCCGCGATCTTGAAAACACATGGAAGTTTTCCCCGCGCGAAGGGGGCGGCTGCATTGTCGATTTCCGCGTAGACTTTGCGTTTAAGAACCGTGTTTTCGAAGCGCTAGCTGGCCAGTATTTTGACCGAGCCTTTAGGAAGATGGTTGCAGCTTTTGAAGCGCGTGCAGACGAGCTTTACGGCAGCAGCAATTCGAGCGCGACGAGCGTAGCTTGATGCCGGATTGCTGAGCGAGTTTGTCCGTCAAGATGTTTGAGTTCGCCTTCCGGTTCGCCTTCTGCATTGCGAATTGCACGGGCAAACACCACTGTTCCCACTGGTTTTAGATCGGTACCACCGCCTGGACCCGCGACCCCGCTGATCGCAACCGCGACGTCCGCATTGGATTTGTCGAGAGCTCCTTTGGCCATTGCCCAAACACATGCGATTGAGACTGCGCCAAAAGTTTCGATAATGTCACTGGCAACGTCAAGGCTCTCCATCTTGGCTTCGTTAGAATAGGTCACAAAGCCGCGATCGAGTACAGCAGAAGAGCCTGCAACTTCGGTTATAGCCGCCGCCGCTAAACCGCCTGTGCAGCTCTCTGCCAAAGCAATTTTGCGGCCAGCGGCGATGTTTTCAGCAACAACTTTTTCTGCCAATTCGGCAATGTCGCCGGGGAGCAAATATTCGCTCATTCTTTGGGAGCTGCGCAAAGCATGCGCTTTTTGCCTTCTTTGGTGCGGTCGGCTTCAACAAGGCTAATTACAAAACTCAACAGACCGCCAACGTTTTCGGGCGGAAGCGGCGACATAAGCTCAATACCGCGTTCAATTTTGCCGCAGTCTTTCAGCTTCATATCTTTGGCAACCATTGTGCCGATGATCGCATCAATAAATGGCCGCAAGGATTCCTCAGGCAAGGACGCAATAAGATCTCCAACACCTTCGGGGCCACCGCCATCAGCGCCGAACGCTTTCAACACCTTAAGTGTGGCTGGCCAATTGGCATCTTGCTGTGCGCGGTAAGGGGCGAGGAAAGCATCACCTTTGGTAGCCATAAAGCCATCCGCAGATAATTCAGATCCGCATTTCTGCGAGAATGCGTCTGCAATTAAGGGCAAAGCATAAACAGTGGCGTCAGCGAAATCCTTTTCCTCAATACAGGATTGCGCCATCGCCATTTGAGGCTGAGCAAGCGCACACATGGCCATCGCCGCTGCGGCTGTTTTTAGCACAAGATTTTTCATAGATGTTAATCCTCTTTTGTAAGTAAGACGCTGGCTTGGGCAGCAATGCCTTCTCTGCGTCCGGTAAAACCCAATTTCTCTGTTGTTGTCGCTTTTACGCTAATTTGGTCAAGCTCCGCCCCGATTAATTCAGCGAGTTTTTCGCGCATTGCATGGCGATGAGGTCCAATTTTTGGAGCCTCGCAAATGATTGTGAGGTCAAGATTGCCGAGGGTATATCCAGCTTTTCGCATTAGATTACACGAATGCGTCAAAAACTGCGGGGAAGCTGCCCCTTTCCATTGCGGATCAGAAGGCGGGAAATGTGTGCCAATATCGCCATCTCCCAATGCACCCAAAATGGCATCAACCACTGCGTGCAATGCAACATCTGCATCACTGTGACCGGCTAGTCCCATATGGTGATCAATCTTCACTCCGCAAAGCCATAGCTCCTCACCCTTTTCTAGAGCGTGAACGTCGTATCCTTGGCCAATACGCATTTTAGTTCCTTGCGGTTTAAGGTCGTCTTCGAAGGTCACCTTTTTCAGGCGCTCATCACCCTGAACGAGAGCAACTGTGCCGCCATTTGCGGTGAACACTTGTGCATCATCGCCAGCTTCGGCTTCACCATCCCAAGTGCGGTGCGCAGCCAGTATTGCATCGAAGCGAAATGCTTGCGGGGTTTGTACCCGGCGCAGCGTTTCGCGCGTCGCTTTGGCTGCCATCAAACCATCTTGAGCCACGGCAAGGCTGTCAACCACGGGTAGGGTGGGGATGGCGCCTGCGTAACGGGTTAGCGCTTCTAGCAGACGTTCTGTAACATCTGCTGGCAAAATTGGCCGGGCTGCATCGTGGATCAAAACATTTTTCGGAGGTTGGTGGGAAAGTGCCTCTAATGAATTACTGACAGACACCTGCCGCGTGTCGCCGCCCGTCACCAATGTTACGCCATCCAAACCGACCAACGCCTCCATTGCGGTTCCCTGCGCGCCCTCAGGAATGGCTACGACGATCGGTGTTGCGCCTTGATCAAGCAATCGCTCCACTGAATGGCGAACAAGAGGCTTTCTTCGATAAGTCGCAAATTGCTTGGGAACTTCACCGCCTGCTCGCATGCCTTTACCGGCAGCCACTACGATGGCGGCGAAGCATGGGTTGGAGGCGGTGCTGTTAGTCACGGGCTGATCGCTTAAAGTCTGGACGGCAATCACGCAATCCACTATGCGCTGCACAAATTTTAGGCACTGCCAAACATTTGGGCTGCATTTATGACTAAGCTACCGAAACCTCCTGCTCTCAAACCGATCGAAATCGGCAATATCGAAGTTGCTACGCCTGTGCTGCTCGCTCCGATGACGGGCGTGACCGATATGCCGTTCCGAACTTTGGTGCGCCGCTATGGCTCAGGCCTCAATGTGACCGAAATGATCGCGAGCCAAGCGGCTATCCGCGAAACGCGCCAATCTATCCAAAAGGCTGCTTGGGATGCGATTGAAGAGCCCGTTTCCATGCAATTGGTCGGCTGCGATCCTGAAAGCATGGGCGAGGCCGCGAAACTGAACGAGGATCGCGGTGCTGCCATCATCGATATCAACTTCGGCTGCCCAGTGCGCAAGGTAACCAATGGGATGGCAGGCAGCGCGCTGATGCGCGAGGTTCCTCTTGCAACCAAGCTGATGGAAGCGACCGTAAAAGCGGTTGATGTCCCGGTCACTGTAAAGATGCGAATGGGCTGGGATCATGCCAGTCTAAATGCGCCTGAACTGGCCCATATTGCCGAGGATTTGGGGGTCAAAATGATCACTGTCCACGGCCGCACACGCAACCAAATGTACAAAGGTGAAGCTGATTGGTCGTTCATCGCGAAAGTGAAAGAAGCGGTCGGCATTCCCGTCATTGTCAACGGCGATATTTGTACCATTGATGACGCGGCAAAGGCGCTGGAACAATCAGGCGCAGACGGTTTGATGATCGGTCGAGGCGCATATGGAAAGCCATGGCTGCTCGGCCAAGTCATGCATTGGTGGCAAACCGGAGAATACCGCGACACACCCAGCTTTGACGAGCAATACGCCGTTCTGGTTGGGCACTATAAAGGCATGCTCGAGCATTACGGGCGCGAAGTTGGCAGCAAAGTCGCGCGCAAGCACATTGGTTGGTACACAAAAGGCATGCATGGCTCGGCAGAGTTTCGCAACAAGGCGAACTTTATTGACGACCCTGAGCAAGTTTTGGGCGAGATTGAGCGCTTTTATACGCCTTTCCTCAAACGCCGAGCAGCTTGAGCTTTGCCATGAACGTTTCTGCTGCAAAACCGGATGCTGCTGCCCAGATTGGCGGACTGGTTTTTGCAACATTGCTTCTTGATGATCAGAACCGGATTACTGAAAGCAATCATGCGGCAGAGAATATGCTGGGGCGCAGTTCCAAGCGACTTCAGGGCAGTTGCGTTAGTCAGGCAGTCAACCTCTTGGATGAGCGCGTGTCTGCACACATTGAAGAAGGCGGCGAAGCGGCTCTGGTCGCGCGCGATGTGAGTCTCGTGGTAGACGGTGAGGAACGTCGCGTGAACTTTACTTTGTCCCCGCTTCCCACCCATGCCGGTTGGCGGGTTCTGACGTTGTCCGAAGCGGCCCGTGATGACGCCACGCAAGACGAGGTTGGAACGCTGGCTTCAATGGGCGCACCATCAATCCTCGCGCATGAGATTAAGAACCCGCTCGCAGCAATTCGGGGCGCGGCACAACTTGCAGAACGCAAATTGCCTGCGGCGAATAAGTCTCTGGCTAAAATGATCCGCGATGAAGTCGACCGGATAGCGCGCCTAATCGACCGGATGCAGCGATTGGGCAGCACTACGCCGGAGCCCATGCAGTTATCCAATCTCCACGAAGCGATCCGCGCAGCCATCGGCACCGTGCGCGCAGCAAGCGCTACGCAGGTTGAGATTATGGAAGAATTTGACCCGTCAATTCCGCCGGTCATGGTCAATCGGGATGCTTTGGAGCAGGTATTTATCAATCTCATTTCAAATGCGCGTGATGCCGCTGGCAACGCAGATGAAGAGCCAAGAATTTGGGTGCGAACTCGTTTTGTCAGTGGGTTGGCGTTTAGCGCGATCCGGTCTGGTAAGGCGGTGAAATTGCCAATCGAAATCACTATTGTAGATAATGGAGGCGGCGTTCCGGCAGAACTTCGGGATCATATATTCGAACCCTTTGTAACTTCGAAGAAATCTGGACAAGGCTTGGGCCTTGCATTGGTACGCAAATTGCTCGGCGATATGGATGGGCGGATCAGTCATGAGCGCGACATGCGCAGCAATCGAACGAATTTCCGTATCCACCTTCCAATGGCGGACTCGGATCAAAAAGCATGAGTAGGAATGTTCTTTTAGTCGAAGATGACGAGGGCATCTCCACTGTCATTACCGCAGCGTTGGAAGACGAAGGTTTTGCTGTGCATCGCTGCGACTCAATCGAAGGCCGCGACCGGTTATTGGCAAGCCATCCTTATCAAGTGATGCTCACAGATGTGATGCTAACCGATGGAGATGGCATTGAAAGCCTCGCTCGGGTGCGTTCCAATCATGAAGCGTTGCCTATTATCATTCTCTCCGCCCAAAACACTTTGGATACCGCTGTTCGTGCGAGTGAAAATCAGGCGTTCGAGTACTTTCCAAAACCGTTTGATTTAGACGAATTGGTTCGCGCTGTCGTTCAAGCAGCCGGCCAAGATATTGGTGCTGAAGCTGCGATACCAGTATCGACTGATGATGGCATGCCATTGGTTGGGCGAAGCCAAGCGATGCAGGGCGTATACCGCATGATTGCCCGGGTTTTGCGCAATGATCTGACTGTATTGGTTACCGGCGAGTCTGGTACAGGCAAAGAGCTTGTCGCAGAGGCAATCCACCAACTCGGCGCGCGCAAATCCGGACCGTTCGTTGCTGTGAATGCGGCTGCAATTCCGCAAGATTTGATCGAAAGTGAACTTTTTGGTCATGAGAAAGGGGCTTTCACTGGCGCTATAAGTCAAGTCATTGGTAAGTTTGAGCAGGCCAATGGCGGCACGCTTTTCTTAGATGAGATTGGCGATATGCCAGCGGATGCGCAAACGCGGCTATTGCGCGCGCTGCAATCGGGCAGGATAAGGCGAGTAGGAGGCCGACAAGAGATTTCGGTCGACGTGCGGATCGTTGCAGCGACAAACCGTGATTTGATGCCGATGATTGTCCAAGGACTGTTTCGCGAAGATCTGTTTTACCGGTTGAACGTTGTACCGATTGAGCTGCCGCCGCTGCGCGAACGTAAGGATGATATTGAAGTCTTAGCTCAACATTTCCTCGGTCAGGCGGCGGAGGAAGGTTTGCCGAGGCGAACATTCTCTAAATCAGCTTTTGCGGAACTTAAATCACGCAGCTGGCGCGGCAATGTTCGTGAACTTCGCAATGTAGTCTATCGCCTCGCTTTAATGGCCCGCGACGACAAAGTTGATGCCAGTGCGGTTGCGGACATAATCGGCCATGAGGAGCGTCCGGGAGAAGAGGGTAAGGCGGGCACTATGGCCAGTGCAGTCGAGCTTTGGCTTGCGCGAAACCGTCCTGCATCTGGTAATGTTTATCACAGCGCTTTGGCGGCATTTGAGAGACCTCTGATGGAATATGCGCTTGCGCAAACTGGCGGGAATCAGGTGCAGGCTGCGCAGCTTTTGGGCATCAACCGCAATACTTTGCGCAAACGGATGGCAGAGCTAGAATTGAGCGCTGATCGGTTTGTTCGCTCAATCTGACGCAAAATGGCAACAATTTGCTTGCTTAAATGACACACCTACGTTGTAACTGAGCAACGATGACCGGTTCAGCTACCTCTATTAGAAGATCCCCGCGCTGGTGGCGCAGATTTATGGTTGCTTCGCGTCATGCGAATATCTTCTTATGGCTAGAAATCGCGGCGGCGACCGTGTTTGCTCTTGGTGTCTGGGCGACTTGGTTCGCGTTTACAAATGCACCAGCAGGAGGCGATCTGCTGCCCACCACCCAAGTCGCTGTTTTGCTCATGGCGACCTTGCTGCCAGCGATGGCTTTGCTGGTGTTGCTAGGGCGCAGAATAGCGTTGAGAAGAGCGGCGCGAAGTACTGCCCGACTGCATGTCAGATTGGTGTTTTTCTTCTCGCTGGTCGCGGCCGTGCCCACATTGCTTGTGGCTGGGTTTGCTGCGCTTTTGTTCCAGTCAGGTGTCGATTTTTGGTTCTCAGACAATTCGCGCGGCCTTCTACAAAATGCCAATCAGCTGGCTCAAGAATTTTATGACGAAAATCAACGAGAGGTGGGGAATGAAACCATCGCGATGGCCGGCGACATGCGGTACTATCTTGATGGATTTGAGAGCTTTTCTCCAACCCAACTAGCAGGCGTCGAATTCGCTGAATTTGTGACGTTGCAAATGGGCGGCCGTGACCTGAATGAAAGCGTTATCCTGCAACGGGCTACAGATAAGACGCTCAATGTCGTTGCTGCTTATGACCTGACTGAAGGGCATGACCCCTTGGCGATTGGCGACAAATCTCTGGCGGCATTTGATGATGGCGAAAGTGTGTTTGTGGTTGCGGGGCCAACCCGGATTGAAGCGATGGCAGCAATTGATAAAGAGAGCGGAGTATATCTCTACAATGCGCGCAATGCCGAGGCGACTTCATTTAAAATTTGGGAGAACGCCAAGTCACTAACCGAAGCATATGAGGTCCTCACAAACCGGGCGAGGGCGCTTCAGCTGCGATTTAATCTGGCGCTGTTTGTAGTGAGCCTTGGGCTGGTCGGACTGGCCGTTTGGTTTGCCTTGCGATTTGCGGACAGGCAGGTGGAGCCACTTACTGAATTGGTCGGCGCTGCACGCAAAGTCGGCTCAGGTAACTTTGCGCTTCGAGTAGAGGGCCGGACGGGTGCTGATGAGATAGGCATGGTCAACCGTGCATTTAACCGCATGACTTCGCAGCTTGAACGGCAGACCGATGATCTTGTCTCGGCCAATCACCAATTGGATGACCGGCGTGCCTTTATGGAGGCCGTGCTTGAATCGGTGACAGCGGGGATCATCTCATTGGATGAAAATGGCCGCGTTCTGCTAATGAACTCAACGGCTCAAGAACTGCTATTGGAGAACGATGCAACGACACCGGTCGGAACATCAATCACTGAGCTTGCACCAGATATTGCAGTCATGATTGAAGGCAGCGTTTCTAGCGGTGTTGTCTCTCATTCTACTTCAGGGGAATTGCTGACGCTGGCCGTGCAAATTGCACCGGAAAAAGGCGGGCATGTGATCACGTTTGAGGATATAACGCGTCAGTTGCTTGATCAAAGGCAGGCTGCATGGTCCGATGTCGCTCGCCGGATTGCTCACGAGATTAAAAACCCGCTCACGCCGATCCAACTTGCAACTGAACGGCTTAAACGGCGTTACCGCAAGCAGATTGAAAGCGACGGTGAGCTATTTGACGAATTGACCAGCACAATTGTGCGTCAGGTCGATGCTTTACGTAAAATGGTCGATGAATTTTCCAACTTTGCGCGTTTGCCCAAGCCCAATTTTCGTCAAGAAGATGCCATAGATTTGGTTCGTCAAGCGGTGTTCTTGCAAGAAGTTGCGCATCAATCGATTGACTTCGAATTGGATACTTCGGGTGTTGAAACTGCAACGCTAAGCTGTGATCGGCATCAACTTGGTCAAGCTATGACCAATGTGATTAAAAACGCGGTTGAAGCGGTGGAAGAAAAGGCTCTGACAGCTGAACTCGACTATCGCGGGACTGTTCAAATCATCCTTCGTTCCGATGAGGATTTGTTTGAAGTGTCAGTTGAGGACAATGGCATCGGACTGCCGCAGGAGCGCGAGCGGATTACTGATCCGTATATGACTACGCGTGAAAAGGGCACGGGCCTCGGGTTAGCGATTGTCAACAAAATCGTTGATGAGCATGGCGGCGATATGACCTTTTCACCGGGTGATAATGGCGGAACACGCGTTGTGCTACGTTTTTCCCGCGATCCGTTTTCTAAGGAAACGCCGCATCAAAAGGATGCAGCTGAATGATTGAATTCCCCCAAAACATAGATTTAGGAGGTGCCACCAATGGCACTTGATATTTTGGTCGTCGATGATGAGCGGGATATCCGCGAACTCGTATCCGGCGTGCTCAGCGATGAAGGTTATGAATGCCGCACAGCTGCTAATAGTACGGCTGCGCTGGCCGCGATCGATGAACGCCGGCCTAGCCTTGTGCTGCTCGATGTGTGGCTACACGGAAGCGAACTGGATGGCTTAGAAGTTTTGGACGCGATCAAAACACGTGAACCTGAATTGCCGGTCATTATCTTTTCCGGACATGGCAATATCGATACGGCTGTATCGGCGGTTAGTCGCGGTGCGATGGACTTTATTGAAAAACCGTTTGAAGCGGAGCGTTTGCTCCTCTTGGTTGAGCGCGCGACAGAAACGGAAAGACTCCGCCGCGAGAATACGCGCCTGCGCGAAGGGTTCGCTCATGGGGAAGAGTTCACAGGTAACTCATCGCCCATCAACGCTGTTCGAGCGACGTTAAAACGCGTTGCAAGCACTGGTAGCCGTGTCTTGATCTCTGGCCCTGCTGGAGCAGGAAAAGAAGTCGCGGCAAGGTTGCTTCATTCGTGGAGCCCACGAGCCGATCACGCTTTTGTTATTGTCAATTCAGCGCGGATTACGCCGGAGCGTTTTGAGCAAGAATTGTTCGGAGAGGAATCGGATGGCAAATTGGTGCGTCCAGGCCTCCTTGAACTCGCTGATGGAGGAACTCTTTACCTTGATGAAGTGGCGGACATGCCGCTTTCTACGCAGGCGCGGATTTTGCGTGTGCTCACTGAGCAAAGCTTTGTGCGGGCAGGGGGCTCACGCCAAGTTGGTGTAGATGTTCGGGTTGTTTCCTCAACCTCGCGCGACCTGACATTGGAGATGGGAGAAAAGCGTTTTCGCGAGGATCTCTTTTACCGGCTCAATGTTGTGCCTGTTTCAATCCCTAGCTTGGCTGAACGCCGCGACGATATTCCAGCATTGACGGAGCATTTCTTCACCCGTTATTCGACCGATCAAGGGATACAGCCACCTACCCTGTCAGCAGAGGCTATGGCTGCGTTGCAGGCCTATGATTGGCCAGGTAATGTTCGCCAGCTTCGCAATGTGGTTGAGCGTACAATCATAATGACGCCGCGCGACAGGCTGGAAGCCGTTGAACCGGATATGCTTCCGGCAGAGATCACCGGCGGCAAACTATCATCTTCTGGATCAGGTTTCGCAGCCATGATGGGCGTGCCATTACGCGAGGCCCGCGAAAGTTTTGAGCGTGAATATCTCAATATTCAAATCCGGCGCTTTTCGGGCAATATCTCTAAAACTGCGACCTTTATTGGGATGGAAAGATCAGCCCTCCACCGCAAGCTCAAACTGCTCGGAATGACTGATCGGCGCGAAACGCTGCGAAAGGAATAGGTGGTTTAAGCAAGGCCCTGCGCGTTTTTTCGAATTGCGCTTGTGCACCTTTCTTGTCATCATACTGCAAATAGATCGGCTTAGGCAGTTTGTGCTGTATGAGCCAGAATGTGATTGCTGGTGGGCAATCGCCAATAAAAGGAGGCACAATGATGTCCAACAACACCCTTTCAGCGCGTCCACGGCCTGAACTTGAACCCGTTCCGACACAGCAACCACTGACCGGCAATGATGGCCGCCAAGCCAGTTTGCAGGACGCGTTTCTTAACTTGCTTCGTAAGAACAAAACTGCGGTAACGATCTTCTTGGTGAAGGGCGTAAAGCTGCAAGGCATCGTTACGTGGTTTGACAATTTCTCGATTTTGCTGCGCCGTGATGGTCAGTCGCAATTGGTCTATAAGCATGCGGTTTCTACGATCATGCCCGGCGTACCAGTAGATGCAGAACAGTTTGGTAATCAGGGCAGTAATCGCAAGCAGCGCATGCTTCAGGACGTTTTCCTGTCGCGGGTTAGCGAGGCGAATGTGCAAGTTACAATGTTCCTTGTTAACGGTGTTATGCTGCAAGGACGGATCGCATCTTATGATCTGTTTTGTACGCTGCTTGAGCGCGATGGTTTCGTGCAACTCGCTTACAAGCACGCCGTTTCAACCATTCAACCCGCTACTGCTGTTGACCTCAGCGATGAGTGGGAAGGCGACGAAGACTGAGTTTCGATGATGATCTTCTCGGCGAAGTAACGCGCGGCGCGCGGGCAATAGTTCTGTGCCCAAATGTCTATAGCCACGTCTATGATCTGGACGCTACGGAGCGATTGGCCGAAGCCTGCGGTCTGGCACTTGCTATCGGAGTTGAGATTGCCAATTCGCGCAATGTTCCAGTCCGATCTGTTAAGCCGGGCACTTTGTTCGGTGCTGGTCAGGTCACTGACATTGCGACTGAATGCGAGCAATATGAGGCAGAGCTTGTTATTGTCGATGGCGCACTAAGCCCCATTCAGCAGCGCAATTTGGAAAGTGCGCTTAAACGCAAAGTGATCGACCGAACCGGGCTAATTCTCGAGATCTTTGGCGAAAGAGCCGCAACTGCTGAGGGGCGCCTGCAAGTCGAACTTGCTCATCTTGACTACCAGCAAAGCCGCCTTGTCCGCAGCTGGACGCACTTGGAAAGACAGCGCGGCGGTTTTGGTTTCTTAGGCGGTCCAGGCGAAACTCAGATTGAGGCTGATAGGCGGATGATCCGCCAGCGCATGGGGCGTTTGCGGCGCGAGCTTGAACAGGTGCGCAAAACGCGCAGCCTGCACCGCGCGCGTCGGGGAAGGGCGCCTTGGCCCGTTGTGGCCTTAGTCGGTTATACAAATGCTGGTAAATCAACGCTCTTTAACCGTATAACCGGTGCAGAGGTGATGGCTGAAGATTTGCTCTTTGCCACGCTCGATCCAACTATGCGCGCGATTGCATTGCCAGCGATTGAGAAAGTCATTTTGTCTGACACGGTTGGTTTCATTTCCGATCTACCGACACAATTGGTCGCTGCTTTCCGAGCGACTTTGGAAGAAGTGACCAGCGCAGATATCATTTTGCATGTCCGCGATGTTTCCAACCCCGCTAGCGAAGCGCAGAAACGGCAAGTGCTTCAGGTCCTGAGTGATTTGGGTATCGAAGTCGGGGTTGAGGGCGATAGTACCACCAATGGAGCTGCTGCTAACGTTTCAGAAACAACGAAAATCCCAATTTTTGAAGTTTGGAATAAGCTCGACCTTCTGGAAGAGGTTGCTGGGTTCGAATTGAGGAATGCCGCCGCATCGCGTGATGATGTCATGCTGGTGTCAGCTTTAACGGGGGAGGGCACTGATAGGCTTCTGTCCGAGTTAGAGGGTGCACTTACAAGCGCTGCAATCGAAGCGCAGTTCAATGTTCCTGCTGCTGATGGCAAGCGTCTGGCTTGGCTCTATGCGCACGGCGATGTTCTGACGGACGAAGAAGCACCCGAAGAGAAGGGCGAGCCTATGCGTCATGTGACTGTTCGGCTTAACCCCAAAGAACTGGGGCAGTTTGAAACTTTATGATCGTTCCAGTCGCTTAGCTTCCTGCCAAAGCTGTTCTTGTTGATCGATGGTAAGGCCCGCAAAGTCACCTTGGGCGAGATCTTCCATTTTTCGGAATCGCCTTTCGAACTTTTTGTTCGCTGCTTTCAATGCATCCTCTGCGGTAATGCCATATGCCCTTACTAGATTGACGGCCGCAAACAATAGATCGCCAGCTTCTTCAGCCTTATGGTCGTTTGAAGTGGCTGCTTCAAGTTCCTCAATTTCTTCAAAGACTTTAGATTTGGGTCCAGATGGATCTGGCCAATCAAACCCAGTTCTTGCCGCGCGTTTTTGGAGTTTTTGCGATCTGATCAAGGCTGGCAGAGCGATTGCTACACCGTCCATAGCACTATCTGCGCCTTTGACGCCGCGTTCTATGGCTTTTAGCGTTTCCCAACGGTCTTCGGTCATTCCATCTGCTAACTCTTCATCTCCAAAGATATGCGGATGGCGTGCTTCCAATTTGTCACAAATAGCGCAGGCAACGTCGTCAAATGTGAAGTTACCGGATTCTTCGGCAATGCGAGATTGGAAAACGGTTTGAAACAAGAGATCGCCAAGCTCTTGGCGGAGTTCATCAGGATCGCCAGTTTCAACAGCGTCGGCAACTTCATAGGCTTCTTCAATGGTATGAGGTACAATGGAAGCGTGTGTTTGTGCCTTGTCCCAGTCGCATCCTTTAACCGGATCGCGAAGGGTAGCCATGATTGAGAGGAGGCGTTCTAGTTGCTCCGTCACCGCATATCCTTGGGATTGATAATATATATTATGTTAAATGAAATCAAGCACGAGATTGGGCATTGCTCATCCCTGACGCGGCTCAAGCCGTCAACTCCAGCCCATCAAACCCTACAACAACATGGTCCGGCGTTTCATCACATAGTGTTTGGTAGTCCATGCTTTTGTCCAAATGACTTAGGACCAGTTTGCCTACGCCGCAGCGTTCAGCCAATTCCAGCGCAAGTTCTAAGTTAGCATGGGTTGGATGCGGATCACGGCGAAGGCAATCACTCACCAAGACATCGACGCCGTCGAAGGTTTCGACCATTTCATCGGTGATTTCCGAATAGTCGGTAGCATAGACGATGCTTTTGCCATCTGCTTCGAAGCGGTAACCAGTGGTTTCCCCCGGGCCATGCGGCATTTGGCACCACTCTATCCCAAATTCAGCAAACATCCGCAGCCTATCAAGCTCTTCCAAGGCGACAATTGTTGGGTAACCGTGCTGTCCGGCAAATACATACCCAAAGCGCTGCTTCAATCTGTAGGCAGTATCGCGGCCAGCAAATCCAGATATTGGTCCACCGCGACCATATCTTAAGACACGCAAATCATCGATCCCGTGACAATGGTCTGCATGATCATGCGTCCAAAAAACACCGTCGATATGGGAAATATCGTTGGCGAGCATCTGCTGCCGTAAATCAGTTGACGTATCAACGAGCAACCGTTTGCTGGCTGCGTTTTCAACCAAAATGGAAACGCGTGTGCGCCTGTTGCGCGGTTCATCGGGGTCGCATTCGCCCCAATCATTGCCGACGCGCGGGACACCGGTTGAGGTGCCAGATCCAAGCATGATCAGTTTCAAATTTTCGCTTTCGAAAATAGCTTGGTGAAGTTTGCGCTAGTGTACTTTGCCAGCTCTTCAAATTCCTCACCGCGCAGATCGGCCAAGAATTGCGCAGTATTAGAAACAAAAGCTGGCTCGCATGGTTTACCACGATGTGGAACAGGAGAAAGAAACGGACTGTCTGTTTCAACCAACAATCGCTCTTGAGGAATAGTCTTAGCTACTGCCTGTAAATCTTTGGCATTTTTGAACGTAACAATGCCTGAAAGAGAGATTGTTAATCCCAAGTCCAGTACTTTTGCGCCAAAATCAGCCGATGCGGTGAAGCAGTGGATCAACGCTGGAAAAGCGCCCTTCCCCAACTCGTCTTGCAATATCGCGAGTGTATCGGCCTCGGCATCACGCGTATGGATGATCAGCGGCAGTTGCGTTTCTCGAGCAACGCCTATGTGCATGCGGAAAAGGTCTTGCTGAACTTTGCGATCCGAATGATCGTAATAATAGTCGAGACCCGTTTCGCCGATCGCAATAACTCGCTCGTTTTCAGTGGCTTCAAGTAACACGCTTGCATTCAAGGCTTCATGATCATCAGTTTCATGCGGATGAATGCCAACGCTGGCCCAAACATCATCTTCGCGCATAGCGGTACCAACCACTTGGTCCCATTCGGATTGCTTAGTTGAGATATTGAGGAACTGGCTAACACCGGCGTCGCGCGCGCGGTTCAAAACACTGGCCTGATCCTCGACCAAACCTTTGTATTCCAGATGGCAATGGCTATCGGTCAACATGATTATTGGCTAGCCATACCTGCGCTGGCAAGCAAGCCGCTAACTTCCAATAGCAGCAGATTGGGATCAAAATTGTGCGTTGGAGCTTGGCCGGTAAGAGTAACAAGCTTTTGATGTGCTTCAACTCTTGTCGCTTGTGCTGTGCCGGAAGCGTTTTCTATTCCTGACGCTAGGCTAGTCTGAGCAAGGCCAAGGATTGCTTGGATACGTGCGCGGCTTGGCCGCTGCCCTGCGGCTTTGATCAGGGTTGTTCGTTCAGTCATATCATTGTCACCGCTGTCAAGAATTCGCTCAAAAATCGCTGCAATGGGCCCAAGTTCTTGATCGAGGAACTCTATTGCTGCCCCGGGTGAGCCTCCGCTCGCTGCGATGGCAGCCTCAACGCTGAGATTGTCAGAATTTGGTGAGTTTTGGGTGATTATTTGTTCAAGCATTGCAGGCTTTAACGATGGAAAGCGTACTGTGCGGCAGCGTGACCGAATTGTTGGTAAGAGGCGCGAAGGTCTGTGCGCAACCAGCAGAAAGAACGTACCTTTTGGCGGTTCCTCAAGGCTCTTTAGCAATGCGTTGGAAGCTGACTTTTCCATGTCATCTGCAGGGTTGATTATAATTGCACGGCGCGACCCCAGCGTGGGCCGTGTAGTTAGGCGCTGCTGCATACTTCGGATCTGGCCGACTGTAATATTGCGCTTAGTCTCGAATGCTTCGCCCTTCTCCCGCTTGCGTTCTTCTTTGTCGTCTTTGGGAAGATGCGTGAGCGTATGAATATCAGGATGATCTTTTACAGGTTGCGGAATGCCTTCTTCCTTCACCAATTCGCGCGCGGCGGCATTGGCAAAATCATGCTTTCCTAACCCTCCTTTACCAGCAAGGAGCCAAGCATGGTGCATGCGCGCCCCCTCCATTGCACCGCGCCATTCCTGCCAAGCAGTATCATGATTTGGCCAATCCACTGGTTAGCTATCCAGTAGGGGGGCGATGACTTGCAGTATCAGCATATGAACGTCTTCGACCGAGCCAGTCCCATCAATCAGAGCAAAACCGTTGGGATCAGCTTGTGCGTATTTCCGGAAAGCGGCGGCGACGGCTGTGTGGTAGGCTGTATCGCGTCCGCCAATCGCATCGCTTTCACCGCCGTCACGTTCTGCAAGTCGTGTGATGACGCGTTCAGGATCGGCCTCGATCAATATGGTGAGATCAGGGCGGATGCTTTCGCTGCCAATGTCATGCAGAGCAAGTATGGTTTCATCGCCCAATTCTCCTGCACCGCCTTGATAGGCTCTACTGGAATCCACGAAACGGTCGGTTAGCACCCATTTACCCGCGCTAATGGACGGCCGAATGCGTTTTTCAACATGGTCAGCGCGCGCAGCTGCGAACAGCAAGGCTTCGGCTCGTGCACCCCACCCTTCGCCGTTTGGGTCAGTGGGTGGATCGAGTAGGAGGTTCCGGATTGCTTCCGCACCAGCGGTGCCGCCGGGTTCCCGGGTCAAATCGCAGTCTATGCCGCGGGTGGTTAAGGCATCGGCGAGCAGTCTAGCCTGAGTCGACTTTCCGGCCCCCTCGCCTCCTTCAAATGCAATGAATTTACCCGGCTGAATACCAGAGCTCATGACACCCATCCCGCAAAGCCATTGGCGATACGCTCAAACGGGCCGGCATTTTCAACCGCGCGTTCTGCCACCAGCGGGAGTAAAGAGGTTGGCATGCCCTCAACCGCGACTTCCAGCTGCGCAACCTCTTGGCCAGCAGTGATTGGCGCACGCAATGGCCCACGATAACGCACTGTCATGGTCATTTTTGGAGTGGTTCCGTTGGGAACAGAAATCCGCACTGGCTTTGGCGCAACAAGTCCGACGGAGCGATCAGCGCCATTCTGAACCCTGGCATTGCCGATGCGGGTTTGCGCCGCGAATACTTCGTGTGATGCAAAGTTGGAAAAACCCCATTCGATAAATTGGCGTGCTGCCTCATCCCGGATTGGCTCGCTGGGCGATCCGCCAACGACAATCACCAATCGCCGTCCGTTTCGTATTGCCGATCCAAGAAAGCCGTATCCAGCCTCATTCGTGAAGCCTGTTTTGATTCCATCTGCCCCGTCGACCCGCCCGACCAAAGGATCATGATTAGCTTGAGCGACGCCGCCATAACGAAACCCCTCATGCCCGAAATAGGTCGCGTATTTCTTGGGGTGCTGCGTGATCATCGTACCAGCTAAGGTCACTAAATCGCGCGCAGTGACAAAGGTTTTGCCTTCATCAGGCCAGCCATTGGGCGTGCCAAAATGGCTGTCTGCCATACCAATTTCGCGGGCCTTGGCATTCATCATGCCTATCCAATTGGGGACTGATCCTACGGCGCTTTCGGCAAGCACAACTGATCCATCATTGGCAGAAACAGTTGTGATGCCGCGCAGCAAATTGTCAGCGGTTACCGGCTCGTCAGCCGGCAAAAACATGGTCGAGCCTTTGCGAAACCATTCTTTGTGCGTTTCGGGCCGTATTGTGAAACTCTGCGCTGGATCCAGTTTCCCTTCATCGATTAACTCAAACGCGAGAAAAACCGTCATTACCTTGGTAATGGATGCGGGAAGGAATCGGCGATCTACGCTGCGTTCTTGCAAGACTTGACCGCTGGTTAGGTCCACCATCATCGCTATCGGTGCCTGGTTGACTGTGGGCACAGCTGCGTACGCTGTGCTTACGCAAAGACAGGTCGCTAATGCGGCAGCTTTCAACAGGCTGCAAAAATGGTGCAAAGCTCGACTTCCCCTGTCTTGCAGGTGGAAGCATTTTAAGTGCTTCAGCCTGCGGTGACTACCTGGGCATCGCTATAACCGGCTGCGCGAACCTTTGCGAGGGCTGCTTCAGCCTGTCCACGGTTGGCGTAAGGCCCGGTGCGCACACGGTGGTAACCGCCACCTGACTTTACAAAACCGTTGATGGCTTTTGCCGCACGTTCTGCGCTGGCTTTGCTTTTGAATGCTGCGGCTTGAACCGCAAAACGGCCACGCATAGCCGGCTGTGTCGTTGAAGCAGGAGGCTTTGGAGCGGTCGTAGGCGTGCTAGCCGCCGTTGCAGTTGCAGTTGCAGTTGCCGATGGCGTCGAAGTCGGAGTTGCGGTGGGTTCAGGATTTGGAGCTACTGCAATTGATGGCTCGCTGTCTTCTTCATTTGTTGCTTCAGTCGGCTTAGCCGGAGCAGTGCTTGCCAAAGAGGTGGAGCCAGATGCTGGCAATTTACGCCGCAGGACTTGCACTAGTGAATTGGGTGTATCAATCCGAGGAGAAGCGGCCCCACCCGAACGCAAGGCAAATCGCTCGTTCTCGGGCGGATTGACGCGGCGAACACGCACTGGTGTGGCGTCGCTCGCACCCAGCAATGCTTGAGCATCTGGTGAAAGCGCGATTAGCCGCGCATTGGTCATTGGCCCGCGCCGTTCAACACGAATAAGCACGCGTTTGCCCGATTCTAGCGAAGTTACCTCAACGTAACTCGGCAGAGGCAGGGTTTTATGGGATGCCGAAATGCCCGCCGCTTGATCTGTCGTTGCATAGCCAACAGCGTCATAGTTCCAACTGTTGTCCGGGGTGTATTCGATCCCGTCGACTTTGAACGGATCGCCCAGAACGACGGGATAGTCCGCCTCAGGCCCGTTTCCGCGATCGGCCATAGATACACTAGCATCGGATTGCGCTACCGTGGGTGCATCACTGCCGCCCAAGAGCCCGCAACCGGCTAAAGCCAATGTCAATCCGAGTCCAAATCCAATTCTGGCGGCCCGGCGCGATGTTTTATCTAGCAATCTCATCTGCAAGCAATCCCACACTCATAGCGTAGTAGTTCGAGCAGTTATATTCGAGGATGACTCGATAATTTGTAGTTAACAGCCATGCTTTTGTTCCAGGTCCGTCGGGCTGGAACAGTGATGCCATGACATTATCGCCAATTACGCGCTGAGGATTGACGCCCAATTGACGCCACTCAGAAACTGTTTTCCATTGACTGTGGCGTTCATGAACACGGGGGCAAACAGGTGATCTGAGCTTAGTTTTAACTGCAGACCAATTGAAGCCGCGCGGAACCGATGCGCGCACGCCCCATGGCTGCCCAGTGCGCCAACCCGCATCACGAAAATAATTTGCGATGGATGCAAATGTATCGGCACGATTGCTAAAAATGTTCGCTCGTCCGTCCCCATCGCCATCTGCTGCGAGTCGCAAATAGACGCTTGGGAGGAATTGCGGATTGCCAAAAGCGCCTGCCCAGCTGCCTACCAATGTGGAGCGTGAATAGCCGCGGTCAGCAACTTTTAGCAGGGCAAGGAACTCTCCTTCGAACAGTTCACGGCGTCGCCCTTCCCATGCAAGCGTAGACAATGAACGCGCCAAATCGAAATTTCCGCGAATTTTACCGTAACTGGTTTCGTGCCCGAAAATGGCAACAATTACCTCAGGCGGCACGCCATATTGACGGCTTGCCCGCTGAAGGCTTGAACGCTCTGAATTATAGACTGATCGTCCGCCCGCAATCCGAACTGAATTTACGTGTTTTGAGATATACGGCGATAGAGCAGGAAAACCGCGCCGTGTCGGAGTACCTGGTTGCCCGCGATCAAGCCGAATTACGCGCTGGTTCGGCGTAAGGCCTGCGGTCATGCGGTTTATTGTATTCTCGCTGACGCCTTGAGACCTGGCCTTCTGCTTCAGGATTTGCACATATGAAGCATAGGGCATGTCCTGCGCCTGAGCCGATTGTGTGGGAGCAAATGTAGCAGTGATTGCTGCAATGCCCATGCCGAAAGCGATAAGGGGTTTTTTAATCATCCCTCCAATTCGCACAGCTGACCTGAACCGCCAATTATTGTAAGATACTTATCGACACTTAGCTTTACAGAGTTTGCGACCTACGCGGAGGGAATGGATAAAGCGCGCTCTCGTAAAAAATCGTAATCCGCCCGGCATTCAGCTGCGATTGCGGCATACTCGCCGGTTAATTGAGGAAGCGGGCCTGGCATAGGCCCAAACCCTGTCGAGGCATTCACCTTATCATACCAATGCGATCCCCAAATGCCGTCATCGGCATGTGGTCCCTTTTGCCAAGAGAGCATCGCCTCATCCCAATCAACTCCGATCCCAGTACAAAGCGCAGTAAGCGCGCCTTTTGGATCACCGAGGATTTGATCCGAATCAATGACCGGCGGAGCAGCTCCCATCATATCGCAAGCAATTTCAAAATATTCACGCATTTGCGCAAAGCCGAGCAATTCTGCTCGCCGCAGTTCATTTTTGGCCTGATAACTAGCTACCACACGTTCAGGCGCTCTGATCAGGAAAGCATGGCGATGGTTCGGCATATCTTTCAACTCAACCGAGCCAACCATATGATGCGGCATATGCTTTTGATACCATAATGGGCTGCCGTTTGGTGCCGATCCGGATTGCGTAGCTAGAACAGATTTCCAATCACAGTCCATGCTTGCGATAGTCTCATCCCCCAAAGGATGGGCTTCCCCGCTAGTTTTCAGAAAAGCACCATAGAAAGGTTCGTCGCTAACGGCGCAATCGGCACGCGCACCAAAGCTGCGCATCATAGCGGTGGAGATGTTCCTTGGTCCAGACCACATGGCGATGCGGATGGGGGCCGTCATGCAGTTGCATCCCTGTCCATTAAATCACGGTAGTATCCTTGAAGGCGTTCGACCATTGACCCTCTACCCTCAGTCAATGCACGGCCATCAACGCTGGTCACTGGCACGACACCGGCAAAGGTGCCGGTCACGAACGCCTCTTGTGCGCCGTAAACATCTGTGAGTGAGAAGTTCTTTTCGAAAACGGGGATGCCCTGTTCGCGGCAAATTTGGATCACATTGCTGCGTGTAATTCCGCCAAGACAGTAATCGCCACTGGAGGTCCAAACCTCACCCCTTCGTACGATGAAAAAGTGCGTTGAATTGCAGGTTGCAACAAAACCATGCGGGTCAAGCATGAGCGCTTCGTCAGCTCCTGCTTCGGTCGCTTGAATGCAAGCGGTGATGCAGTTGAGTTTGGAATGGGAATTCAACTTCTGATCCTGAACAGCCGGATCACCGCGCCGCACATGCACTGTGAACAATTTTAGCCCGGTTTCAATCGTGCTTGGCAATGGAGCCTTATACTCCGGAATGATCACAATTGTGGCCGGAGAGATGACAACGCGCGGGTCTTGATAGGGAGTTGATCGGATACCGCGCGTGACCATCAACCGAATGTGCACGCCTTCTTCCCCGCGCATACCATTCCCATCGATTGTGTCTTCAAGACGCTGGATTAGTTCCATGCGGGACAAACCAATGTCCATCGCAATGGTCTTTGCCCCCTCATAAAGGCGGTCCAGATGTGCTTCGAGGAAAGCGATTTTACCGCCGTGAACGCGCAAGCCTTCCCAGACGCCGTCTCCAAGCATAAACCCACTGTCGAAGACGGATATAGTCGCCTCAGCCCGCGGTACTAGCGTACCATTTACGTTGATAAAGACTGCGTCATTGCGCGAATCAGGAGCGAAATCATGTGTCCCTTGAGCCATTGTTCCACATTAAGCAGCAAGTCGTGCGTGACAATGCAGATTGATCACGCTAGCAGGCTTCTCGCGCGGACAGTTGGCAGAGTGGTCGAATGCACCGGTCTTGAAAACCGGCAAGGGTGCAAGCCCTTCCAGGGTTCGAATCCCTGACTGTCCGCCATAGCCCTAGGTAAGCTCTTGTTTTTCAAGAATTTTCCTAGGGCTTTCTATTTTTTACTCCAATCAGCACCCATAAAGAGCGACTTTATTGCCATTTATGGTGCCTTAATCAACGAGCACGACCGGCGGCGAAATTTGCCGAATAAGTGACATCAAATATTCCCTCGTCATAGCATACCGCGTCAAACTCTTCTGAAGAGCGCTCATCATAAACAGTAACAGAATTTCGAACAGTTGCGCCAAAAGCGTTGGTTCCCTCGAATTGAGCGCAGACAACTTGGGAGCCACCGACTTCGCCGCTGACAACCTTGATAAATTCAATTGCTTTGGGGTTATGCGCTTCAGAAACAATCGCAGAGGCAACTATCATCGCTGGGCCTATATGGCGTGAGCGCTCTTCTTCAAGAGCCTTTGCCGTGGCTTCGGCCTCAGCTTCAGAAGCGAGCCTCTTGGCACGAGCATTTGCAACAGAGGGAAGCTCTTTAAGAACAAATTTCTGGACTTTACAGCCCTTCAAGCTTGCCCCGCCTTTGTCATATGAAACTGCCGCACAAATAACAGTCACACGGCTCAATCCCGCGTAGTCGGAGCCATCTACATCATCAATATCGACTTCACCTATGCCGAAACTGTTTAGGCGGACATAGTCTATGTCATGCCAACTGGAATGATCTACCTTTTCAATGTCTGCGCTCACAAGAATCGGCCCGTTGTAGGTAGGATGCTCTGCGCCAATCAGAAACTCCCGCCCTAAAGTCTCTGGATCAATCTCTACTTCAAATTCTACTGTTTCGCGGGAGTGGCCTTTGTGCGCGCTGCTGTCGCCATCGCTGCAAGCAGTGCAAAGGATCAAAAGAGCCCCTAATCTTATGTGCAAAATACTCATCGCCCACTCCTCCCTAAGCAAACACCAGCGACCGCCATTCAGACAGCTACCACCTTTGCAGAAGAGCGCATGTAAACATTCTATTCCCTTTCATTGCTCGTAACGCAATCCGCAAACACAGATTGATAAGAGTTTTCAAAAGCAGGCGCCTTTTTAGCCTAACCAATGATGGCAACCTAGACCTACACTTTTGCGAGACAGGATTTTTTCCTGGTGAACGGGGAACCTAAGTGAATAGCCACGAACCAAAGTCGAACCACGCAATTGACCAACTCAAAGCAATCGGCATCACACTTGCACTTCTTTTTTTGGTAGTGCTCTGTTTCAGCACCTGCTCGTCAACCTCGCAACAGTCCGACGGGCAACAGTTAGCTAATTCTGGCCCGTCAATTTACCGTCAATTGGAGCTTGCTGAAGCGGAGGATATTCAACGCTGCAAGATGGATGTGAGAATGATAACCATTGCGGCAACCCGCGATGAGCCTAGCAATGTTCTAAAGGCCGCAAGAGGTGCGCTCAAAAAGTGTAACATTGCACCATCCGATCTTGAGGAAATGTTGCCGAATTTGGAAGGATGCAAGCGCATGGCTAATCACGGCTATGTCGGATCAGAACCATTGGTCAAATTTCTGGAAGGCGACATAAATTCAATCGAATATGGTGCGACAAATTCTACAGCGCACCTGAAAGAGGCGTCTTTGCAAGCCGACAATTGTGATGCACAAATTTCGGACCTCAGAGCCAATAGTTTCGGACCTCAAAGCCAATGAAGGATGAATTGATTGACGACCGCATCCAAATTCGAATGTCTTGATTTAATCCAATCGAAAAATCTTTGAAATATTTGGCCAATAAGGATCGGGCGTCTACCCGTGTTTTTTTGAAATCCCTAGAAGAACCTATGTCTTCTTTCAGGTCCAAATGGGTTTCGCGCAAATGTCCACTTATGGGGTGGGAAGCTGACCTAACAGGGATGTGCAGAACCTATTCATAATCATCCGCTACTTTCGGCGATGAAAGAGCATTGAATTGCGGGGCAGCAAATGAAGAATAGCATATTGAAATCGGCTCTTGCCCTGTTTGCAGCGGCGTTTCTCAACCCATCTTTGAAGGCTGAAGTGGCAGATCCCGCTCCGCAATACCGCTGCGCCAACGGCATGATATTGCAGACAGAGCACACCAAGGATGGCGATCAGCAAAGTTTGAACCTTGAATTTTTGGTCCGAACTGCAAGGCAAGATGAAGCGGTATCTCGTTTGGGTTTGCCGCTCGTCAACGGCTCGGAATATTCAAAACGCTTCGCCGCGGAAAATGCCGAGTTTTGGCTCAAAAACACGCGCGCAGTATTCCGGTCCAAAGCAACCGAAGATCATGCTGAAATTCCGAAAACGCGGTGCTGGGCAATTGATGACAATGCCGGCAAGCCGGTGATGAAAGCGACGCAAACTGGCCGATATTTCGTCTACCCTCCCGAGCTTTATGACTCGCCCGAACACTCACCCAATTGGGCCCGCTATCTTCCGGCAGAGAGCATCTGTTTTCTCAGCACTGAAGGCGTTTCCTATGCGTTTGCAAAGGGGTCCCATCCCTCCTAAGCTATCGCTTTTCATAGCAATGGTGAGTGGGGAACTATGAGGGTGGATGTTGACCAAGTGCGCGGCGCTGAAAGCCAATATGTGGCCCGCGAGCAGGATGATGAGCGAGACGACAATAAAATCGTGCTGCACTTCTCCTCTGATTTGCGCGAAGAGCCAAGGGCGGCAAATGAGACGGCCATCCTAGCCAAGATGAGCAGGTTCACCGATCCCAATTATAGTGCACAATGTGCCGCAGGGCCCAACTTAGTCTATTATGCCATTTTTAAAGAACACTCTGCGGCGATTGCATTGGACAAGGGTGAATTGACCCTCACACTGTTTGGCCATTCGGAAACCGCAAAACCAGAGGAGATACGCGGAGGCTATCTCTCAAAAGAAGGTGATTTGACCATCTTCAACTTTTTCTCAGCCGGCGACCGCATCCGCATTTTCGCCGATGATGAGGGCCGGTTTATGGGGCATTCCATTTCCATTGAGCGCACGGATGGAAGGAGCTTTACTGCCCTCCCCAAAGCCTATTTTTCCGCGGCTGCGGGCACGCTGGAGAAGGCAGACACGCGCTTACCCTATGCGACTGCGGATTGGATTGAATCGCTTTTGGCTTGCAACCACTTCGCGACCAAAGAGCCACATAATCAAGCTGGAAAAGAGCTGTTCGCGAACAAATTTGTAGAGTTTGAATGCGAAAAGGTGCGCGATCGATTTAAGGGGGAATATCGAAAGTCTGAGCGGAGAAGCCCCTTGCGCAATTGGTTGAAGCTCAACAGGCCAAATTGGCCTTAGGCGTTACCTCCGCAATTGGGTCGTTGTCTGTCAGTCTGCTGCTAGAACGAGTCGATGATGCTCAGGTGGGCCGCTTTTGGGGTGGAAAGTGGCCATTGACTTTCAGGAAGCGCGCTCTGCATTAAGCGGTATGTTCCCAGCTAAGCCATCTTCTCGCGCGGACCTAAAACCTGGCACGCTTTATGCCGTTACTGGTGAAGGTAAGTGGATTTACTATGGTCAGGTTGCCACAGATAAGAGGATTGGCTTCTTTCGGCTTCGCAATCAGCAACTTGCCAAGCCGCCATATGATCTATCCATCCCATTGATGTCGGTTGTTAGTGTGGCATATCCTTCAATCACGCGAGCGTTGCGTGCTGGAACATGGCTTAAGCTTGGTAGATATGATTTGGCTGATGATCTGCGAAAGGCTTGGCCAGTAATTCAATGGCCTGTCGGAACGCTGGTTGTCAGTGTTTCAGATGGCACACAAAGATACGATACCCGTGTTGAGGACCCTGTGATCCAAAATTTGGAAGTTATCGCTGTCTGGGACGCCGAAGATCATATCCCAGAAAGGCTAACCGCCGATTTTGGCCAAGAAGTGGCCGCTTGGCATGTTGGTGGACCAGTGTGGCGCCAGCGCAAGGTAAAAGAGCAATATGCTCGCCGCTTTCCAGATATTCCTTGGCATCAACTTCCTAATGATTGGGTGCCCACGAAATGTGACTAATGGGTCGTTACCAGAATAGCCGCTTACAGCGGTTCAATCGAACTAACCACCAGTTTGCTACCAGCATCACCCGCATTGCCGCTCAGAGGCCGCGTGTGGGGTGGAAAGCGGAAGCTGCTTAGACTGATTTACTGGTCAAATTCGAGGTGCTGCCTCATTAGGCCTATGCAAGTATTTGGTCCGTAACGATTGGCGCTATCTGGTCCACCATACAGTGCTTTCCAACCTGTTGGTATTGGTGTCTGGCTGATCTCGCGATCTGCTCGGGAAATAGTCGAAAGGTTTGCATCAGTAAAACCACAAGATTTAGCGAGCTGCAAATAAGGCTCTTGCAGCTCTGGACCGACAAACGCCAAAAGAAGATTGCCGGTAGGATTATCGCTCTCCAATGTCGGTGCGTCCAAATCGCAATCAGGGGAAGTCATCGATGTGACCGAAGCGAGCATTGCTATTTCTTCAAGAACGGGTGAATCCAAGTTCTCATTAGGCCGGAAATTCAGGGAAAGCCCCAAGGTTGTCATTTCACCTGATACACCTTCGCAAGTGATTGCCCAGTTCTGTCGTGCCGCAATTTTACGAATTTCTTCAATTTGCGGGCCCATGCCTGCGACAGTTAGGGCTCGTTCAGGGGAACGATTTTCTTTCAGCTGGACACAGCCAATCAATCCAAAACCAACAACGGCGACGAACCAGAAAAAACGTTCCATCCAACCTGGCTATCACATCAGAAGAGCCATGTCTGCAAATGGGTCGTTGCCAGTCAGTCCGGTCTTAACGCCAATTCCGGTTAGTCTTTAATGCCTGCAATTATCAGGTGGAAGGCTGACATTGCTGCCGCTAACACCACATTTATGAGCAATACTCACAGCAAGATTATAGCCAAAGCTGCGAAGTCTCAATTGGCTTCGCTCGGGTTCCGACAGAAGGGGCGGTCTCGTCTTTGGCTTGCTGACCGCAAGTCTTGGCTAAATGTCGTTGAGTTCACACCAAGCAGTTGGTCCAAGAGCGTTTCATTGGTCAATGCAGCGCATTGGCTATGGGTTGGCCATGGTCATTTGAGCTTTAGCGAGTCAGTCCATACGAACTGCCGCGCCCAATATGAAACCGACGTTCAGTTTGAAAAGGCTTCCCTTGAAATCGCGAAGTTGGCTCGGGCCAATGCGTTGGCGATGGAGGAGCGGTTCCCAACGTTCGAAGCGATTGCAGATTTTTCTGTCGAACGGGCTCGAGGTAACCCTGATAGAATGGCGCTTAGCTGGTGGGGTTTGGAAGCCGGTATCGCATCAGGCTTGATGGGCAGGCAGAAGGCTGCCGGACAATTTCTAAGGGCTGTGACTGACCCTCGTGTCACTGCGTATGCAAAACCTTTGCTTCCGCTCGTTGACAGCATTGAGGCTTTCACCGCGAAAGTGAACGATCTTGTGACGCATCAGCGGTTGGCATTAAAGTTAGAGCCATTGGAATCCGGTCCTTTTTAACGTCCGCAATTGGGTCGAAAGCTGACCAGCCGCTTTTGTCTGAAAAAACTCAGATAGCCGCCAGTCCGGTTTCGGCGACTGACTAGCGGTCACTTTGTGTCTGCTATTGGGGTGGAAAGCGGACGTCGTTTTAGAAGAGTTGCTGACGTTCCGAATTTGCGTGACGTGCACCAAGGAAGCCGATCGGGATCATTTGAGAAGCCTGGGCTGTTACAGCACCATGAACGCAGTTTCCCATGACTACTCATTGGTTTGGGGTACTTAGGCTGTAATTCTGCTTCAATTCGAGGCCGAAAGAGTTCTCTAAGCCTCGTTCCAAAGTCTTGTGGAAGGCCAAGGCCAATCATTCCCGACCAAAATGCCATAGTGCTTCAATGCATATCCGGGATCCAGCTGCCGTGGAAACCGGTTGGAACCCGAGCAGGCAAATGGATGCGGGCCAATGGCTCATCAGTCATCTCTTTGGCGTTGATGATTACAAGCTCACTGGCTTTTTCATCCGGATCATAGACGAAGGTCATCAAATAGCCGTCATCTTGATCTTTGCCGTTCGCGGCAGGAACAAAGCTCGCCTCGCTGCCCGTGCGGCCGTTTTGCAATTTGTGGCATGTGCGCGAACCCGTTTCTATATCGTATTTGTGGTAGCCCAAAATATAAGGCACGCCGGTCGGATCAAATTCTGCAGCATAGGCATAATTGTGCGCTAGTCCGACTAGATTGGGCGATATGACTGGAAAGTCGACACCCAGATCATCGACCTGCTCTTCTTTGACCGAACCGCTTTTCAGATCAAGCGTCCATCGGTGCAATTTGGGAATTGGCGGATTGGTCATTCCGACTGACGTGTAGCCCGACAATTTCGGCGCGTGGAAGACAATGCTTGATCCGCGTTCAAAGGCACTCATCGTATGGTAGATGTAGCATGGGCCAACCTCGAACCATTTTACATCGCCGCTTTTCCCATTGCGGGGCATCACGCCAATGCGCGCGCCATAGCTTTCGTCATAGCTAACAGGGATACCCGGTTTGCCGAATTTCTTTACATCCCACAGCATGGGAAGGTCTAAAAAAAGCACATGATTTTCGGTAATCGCGAAGTCATGAACCATCGTTGCTGCCGGTACATCGATAATTTCGGTTTGGACAAGTTCGCCGCTTGGAGCCGCGCGGTAATAGGTTAGAAAAGGTGGCATGATGCCGTAGCCAAAAAACAGCATCTCGCCTGTTATTGGGCAGATTTTCGGGTGTGCGGTCATCGCGCCATTAAGCTTGCCATCAAAACTGTAAGGGCCGACTGTTTCCAAAGCCTTTGTCATTTCGATGGGCACTTGTGTTTCTTGAAGCGCCAACACCTTGCCCGCATGGCCGACGATATGCGTGTTCGCTAACGAATTGCCTGGAACCATCCGGTTTTCATTGGTGATGACATCCACATCCAGCAGCGGTGTCTCAACATAGCGATTGCGGTACCAATTGGCTTTGCCATTCTGAATTTCAACGCCGTGGATCATACCTTCACCAAGGAACCAATCCGCACTGGTGTTCTTGTTTGGATTGGGCCCGTTACGGAAATATCGGCCATTGAGCTCACGCGGTATTTCGCCGGTCACCTTCAGGTTAACCGCATCAATTGTCTCTTCAACAGGACCAAAATTTCCGGTCATCCAAAACGGTGTTTCTGCTGTTGCTGTACTCACGTTTTTATCCCTCCTCAGGCATGATGGTCGCCTGAATTCGGATAAAGTTATAGTCAAAATTGAATTCAAACGATCATATTAATTATGCTAGTAGTGATTGATTTTCTCAAAGCTAAACTCTTGCAATAATAAAAAATGAGTGGGGAGCATCATGTTTTGGGCCCACTTCAAAGATACAGAATGTATCGAAATGGGAGAGAATAATGCGTCAGAATTCTTTGAAGAATAGACTCCGTCTCCTTGGGGCTAGCGCCACTGCGGTTGCTGTATCAATTATAGCTATAGGGACGGCTTCGCCTGCTTTGGCGCAATCTGAAACTTCGGCAAGCGATGCCGAAGATAGAAATGTCATTATCGTGACCGCACGCAAACGGGAAGAAAGCTTGCAAGATGTGCCCCTCGCCGTGACGGCCATCTCGGGTGAAGATCTTGAACGCTCCTTTATTCAAACAGTTTCTGAAGTTGAGCAATTTACGCCCAATGTTGAATTGGCTGATAACTCCTTTGGCGGCAGGCAGCTGAATGCGACAATCCGCGGCGTTGGCTTTGCTGATGTTGAAAAAAGTTTCGAGCCTGCGGTTGGCTTCTCTATCGACGGCGTGTTCCTAGGCACGAGTGGCGGCGCCTCAATAGATGCCTTCGATCTGGAATCAGTTGAAGTTTTGCGCGGACCGCAAGGAACTTTGTTTGGTCGCAATACAGTTGGCGGCGTGATCAACGTCAAGCGCACGGCACCAACCGAAGATTTTGGCTTCAAAGGCAAGGTACGGCTTGGTAATAATGGCCGCGAAGATTATTTGGCTGTTGTGAACACTGGCCGGTTTGGACCGTTTGCCCTGAAAGGCTATGTGTTCAACACGAATAGCGAAACCTTCTCCACCAACCTGGTCACCGGTAGCCCTGACAAGTTGGATGACAATTGGTCTTATGGCGGCGCTCTTTCAATCGAGCCAAGCCCCGACTTCAGCGCCGTTATTTCGGTCGATGTGTTCGATGACAATTCGGGTCAGCAGCCCAACTACAACCTATCATTGGGAGATGCGCTGTTTTGCCAATTCACAACGCCGGCTTTTGGAATTGTCGCAGCTGAATCCTTTGGCGCAGGTTGTATCGATGCCTCGTTCACCCCGGCCCAAGAATCTGGATTTTCAACCCATATTCAAGCGATCCCAGTGGTCAACACGACAGATGGCTTCTCCTATACGAGTAATGTAAATTGGGAAATCGCGGATAATCTTACACTGACATCTATCACTGGCTATCGCGAATCCGATGAAACCTTGCGGACGGACAACCTCGGCTCGCCTTTGGTGACGCTGGCGGTTGCGCCAGTGCAGGTTCCTTTGTTTTTCGCGACGCGCTCGGTCGAGCAAGATCAATTCAGTCAAGAGCTGCGACTGTCTGGCACACTGGGTGACCGGCTCGATTTTGTAACTGGGCTTTACTATCTCGATTCTTCCTATGATTTGGTCGGTGGGCCAGGCCCAGATGGTGCCACCGGATTTGGCACTGTGTTTATCCTTGGCGGATCTGCGGGTGAATTTACCGCTGGCCAAGATACCATAGCTTACGCCGCATTTGCTGATGGCTCGTTCGCACTAACCGATCAGCTGACCGTTTCGGCGGGCATTCGCTATAGTTATGAGGAAAAAGACTTCCGCCTCGCCTTTTTTCAAGGCGCATCGGCAGGAACATCGACAGCGCCATCTGCAGATTTTGATGCAGTAACAGGCCGGATAATCCTGCAATATGAATTCAATGATGACATGATGGTTTTTGGCGGCTGGTCACGCGGCTTCCGCAGCGGCGGCTTCAACGGCCGGGCAGCCAGCATCAACGTCGCTGGACCTTACGATTCTGAAACAGTCGACAACTTCGAGGCTGGCTTGCGCGCGGAATTTGCTGGGGGCCGTATCCGCTTTAACCCAACGGTCTTTTACACACAGTATGATGACCAGCAGGTAGAAGTATCGCAGCCTTCACCCGGCGGCATTCCAGAAACCATTGTGCAGAACGCTGCAAGCTCCACAATTTGGGGCGTCGAATTGGAAGCATCAGCCAACATTACCGATGACCTGAATTTCCGGATGGCCATAGGTTATTTGGATGCTGAATTTGACGAGTTTTTGATCCCAGATCTTGCCAATCCGACAGGCCCAGCGATCGATGTGTCCGATGACCGGCAAATTCGCCGCGCTCCGGATTGGACATTTTCAGCGGGGCTTGCATATGATCGTTCGATCACTGGTTATCTCGATCTGTTTGCTGGAATTGATTACAGCTTCCAAGATGAAAACGCAGTTGATCTTGACCGTGATCTAAGCGGTCTGAATCGTGATTTGATCCAGCCAGAATCCAGCCTCGATCTGGCGATTGGCTTGCGTAGCAATAATCCGAACGGTTTGAACTGGAACATCAGCGCCTATGCCAATGATGTCACCGACAATCGCGATGGCAGAATTACCTCTGCTTTGGATGTTGGCGTATTCTTCTTTGGTGTTGGCGCACCGACAAAACGCTATGGCTTGGAATTCGGCGTCGAATTTTAACACGCAGACGTTTGTTGCAGCGAAAAGCGAGCAGCTTGTGTAAAGCTGCTCGCTTAAGCATATTGGGATTGAAAGTGAGCATGTAGTGGCGGAAGAATTCGAACTCAGCACCAAGGCAAAATTGCTAAAAGCCGCGATTACGGTTTTCAGCAACCATGGCCTTGCGGGTGGCTCCATCCGCCAAATCGCTGAACTTTCTGGCACGAATATCGCGGCTGTTACTTATCACTACAAATCCAAACGCGAACTTTGGCAAGAGGTTGTAATCCATTTGCAGCAACGCCTTGTCGAAGCCCTTTTTAAAGATCAGCCCCAATGGGCCCAGATGACACCTTACGAACGGGTCAAAAACACAACCCGCAATTACGTGTATTTTTGTGCGCAGCATCCCGAGCTGCATAGGATTGTTTTGTTTGAGACGATCCAAGGCGGTGAAATGATCGAATGGCTCAACAAGGAGCGCATGTCACTTTTTCACAACAAATCACTCGATTGGACCGCCTTGGCTCAGGAAGAGGGCATTTATACCAGCGAAGTCTCTGCCCTCCATATGTATTTTATTACAACCAGTGCCGCACAATCGATATTCCTGCTCGCCCCGCAGCTAAAGGACATTTACGACATTGATGTCTTTGAAGATGAACAAGTTAACAAATTTGCGGAAGCCATCGTCACACTATTTCTGCAAAAGAGACCGGTATCGGCGGATATTGCACATACTTCGGGTGCGCCGACGAGTGAGCAGCTGTTAGGTGCAGAAGCCAAACTGCAAGACGCAACGCTCTCTTCTTAAATGGCTATCACGCCGATATTTTGAGGACACTTATGGCCGATTTTGATCAAAGCGAGTTGGCAGCCAAGCTGGCTGACATATCAAAGCAGCCGGAGCCTCAATTGCGGGGCAACCCCATCTCTCCAGAGCGTTACTTCTCCAAAGAGTGGATGGACAAGGAATGGGATACTGTCTGGACGAAGACTTGGCAGGTCGCATGCCTTGAAACAGAGCTTGCCAAAAAGGGCGATTACACCACCACATCACTGGGCCGCGAGCGGATCCTTTGCGTGCATGGCGATGATGGCAAAATCCGCGTCTTCTACAATGTCTGCCAGCACCGCGGTTTGGAGCTGATGAAGGATGAATGCGGCCATGCAAAGCGGCTGACCTGCCCTTATCATGCTTGGGCCTATGATTTGCAGGGCACGCTCAAAACCGTACCTGATGAGGCCGACTTTAAGCAGGGCAGCCCGTGCGGAAAACTCAATCTGGTTGAAATGAAAAGCGCCGTTTGGGCCGGTTTTGTCTGGTATAATATGGATGATGATTGCGTCCCCTTGAAAGAATATTTGGGGCCGATTGCCGATCAGATTGATACCTATCCGATGGAAGAATTTCGCCGCACCCATTGGGTGACAGTGGAAGGCGATTGGAATTGGAAGCTGGTGCAAGACAATTTCAGCGAAAGCTATCACGTGCCTTTCGTGCACCCGGGCGCTGTGCATACGCTAGAATATGGGCGCGAGGGGTGCCAATTTGATCACTACCCCCAAGGCCATTGCCGCATGTTAATGCCCGGCGGCGGACCGGCGGCGGCGGTTAAAGGGGGCGAGAAGGAAATCCTTGAAAAGCTGAAAGGCGAGATGGATTTTTGGGAGCTTAATCCAGACGATTACAAAGGCGGAAAGACCCGCAATATTCGTAAGGATTTGCAAGCTGCAAAACGGCGGTTGGGCAAGGAAAAGGGATATGATTTTTCCACCTATCATGACGATCAGCTGACCGATAATTGGCATTATACGATCTTTCCCAACCTCTCCTTTAGCTTAAAGCCGGAAAGCAATATTTGGCTGCGCGCCCGCCCGCATCCAACCGACCCTGAAAAATGCCTGTTCGACATGTGGTTCATGGTGTTGTTCGCCGAAGGACAGACCGAATATTACTCCTATGTCATGCAGGACACGATCTCCACCGATGCAGAGGTTCCGCATATGCAGGGCACAGCCGATGAGGTCACGACAGGGCCAGCCATTGATGAAGATCTAGAGATTTGGCCGCAGCAACAACGCGGGCTTCATTCGCGCGGTTACAAGCGCGATTACCTGGCCGGACAAGAGAGCCGGATGCTGTATTTTCATGAAAACTTGGAAGATTGGATGGCGCGCTGATGAGCAGATTGGAAATCATGGCTGATAAGCTGGAATGCACCGAATTGGTCGCAAAACTTGCGAAGGGCATTGATCGCTGTGATGCTGACATGGTCAGCGATTGCTTCCATGCTGACGCGACAGATGACCATGGCATGTTTAAGGGCACTGCGGCTGATTTTGTAATCTGGGTGATGCCTTTGCTTAAGACAATGAAACGCACGCAGCATGTAATCGGTCAAACATTGATGGAGGTGAGCGGCGACAAAGCTGCCGGCGAGAGCTATTTCGTAGCGCACCACAATATTGACACACCCGATGGCGAGATATTTATGATCGCCGCAGGGCGCTATCTCGATACATTCGAACGCCGCGATGGCGTTTGGAAAATCAGTCACCGCCATGCGGTCTACGACTGGAACAGCACCGTGCCTTCCACAGATGGCTGGGACCGCGATGACCCTGAGAATCCCAGCGTTTACGGCATTCGCGGAACCGTTGATGCCTCCTATGCGCATCTTGCATTGGTGGGCAGATGACGAAGAAATACTGAAACTTCAGCCGGAGTTTTTTGGTAGAGGTTCCCGTATCTGGAGCATCTACTGGAGCGACTAGTTTTAATCCGCAATTGGGTCGTTTGAAGACCAGCCGCTTTCGGCATCTAAATAGAGCTAGCTGACAGTCCGCTGCCAGAGGCGCCCGACCAAATTCTGAGAGGCGGCTTATGGGGGTGGGAAGCGGAACCAGTACACTCGACGCTTTTGTGCACCCTAGGCCAAGCGGAGAGGCGACCACATCGTAGCAGCCGCCCCACCATAGTATATCAATACCCTGCTTCTTGGGCTTTCTTAGCCACTTTGCCTGCCAGTGGTGCCGAGGTCACGCTGCCGATTAGTTCCTGCGCTTTTGCAATCGCAGCGGCTTCTTCAATCTCGCCTTTTTGAATGGCAGTGCCCATATTGAGAAGCTCCATGCTAATCACTGTGCCTGCCGACGCTTCTTCTTCGACGGTGATTCCGCCATTCTTCGCTAAAACATCATCCCATGCTGCGCGTACAGCCGCCCAATATGTCGCACTTGCCTTCCAATATTCGTCCGCAGCGCTGACCGGATACTCATCAAACTTTGTGTAGGTGTTGAGCACGCTTTCCTGAACATAAGGTACAGCCTTGCCATCAACCCACTTCATTTTGGTGTTGTCTTGCCAATGTATCCAGCCGCCGGGCATTGGCTGATGGCGGTTGATAGAGCGGTAATGATCATAGACCGGATTGCGCGTCGCATCGCGCCTTGCCAATGGGCGCAGAGTCCAGCTTGATCGCCAGCGCCGCACGCCATTGGTTGTTTGCCATTGGCCCCAAGCAGCATAACGCGGGCTGTCATCCACTTGGTAGACGGTTTGCGACCAGCGGCCCTTGCGCAAGCGGTCTGGAACATCTTGCAATTCCCAAGTCCCCGGCGCTGTGTAGGCGAGAATAGTGGCTGGCTCATATTCCCAATCTTGCCGCCAGTGCTTGACGACAAATGGCTGATCCTTGGGTCCAACCACCAAAAGATGCTGGAGCACGATTTTGCGGCCTGTGTCCTCAATCACGCGAACGCTTTCATGTCCGCCAGAGGTTTTGGCATCTATCGGCGTATAGTCGCCGCGCCAGCTGGTCGTTTCCTTCATATCGAAGGTCACTTTGTAGTCACCAGCCATTGCTAGAATATCAGCGCGGTCAGCGGCGAAGGATGCTTGTTCGGCTTGAGCGGTGCGGCCAGTAACTGGATCGTCTGCCAATGCAGGGGTTCCGGCGAAAGCGAGTGCGGCCAATGCGCCGCCAATAAGTGCGTTTTTCATCATAGGAGTATTCCTCTTGCTGGACTTAGAAATTGGCTGAGACAGAGACGCTGAAATTGCGCCCTGGCTGGGTGAATGCATCGGTGATGGTCGATGCGTCGGTTAAGCCGCGCACATCGTTCCAATAGCTGTATTTTTTGTCTGTGATGTTGAAGACACCGGCTCTCAAAGTCAGGGCGTCGCCCAAGCGATAGAATGCGGTTGCATCGAGAATGAAAAACTCGTCAGGGCGAAAACAAGTACCATTGCAAACACCGTCTGTTTCATTTGCTTCTTTTCGCGCATTGTATGTGCCGATCAGTTCGCCGCCAAAAGTGCCAGCCGGGTCACTATATCCAATACCAATGACAGCATTGAGCGGGTCAATTGTTGAAAGTAACGCGATTGCTTGTCCCGGAGATTTTACATCGCCATCGGCGTAGGCAATGGCGAAACGGGCACGGAAACCACTGTCAGATTGATAATCGGCCTTGGCCTCAACCCCGTTCACATTGACCGCATCCAGATTGATGAATTGGAAGACACTGGGATCAAACGGCGTGCCTGTGCCGCTCACCACTTCTTGGCTGACAAAATCATCATAGCTTGCAACGAAACCGGTCAGAGACAGGTCCAGATTATCGTCATTATAGCGAACGCCTGCTTCAAATGTTTCGCTGGTTTCCGGCTCCAAATCAGGGTTGGGCGCGGAAGTGTAACCGAAGGCCAAGTTTTCGAAGAAGTTGTTCACTTGGCTAGGAGTTGGAGCGCGGAAACCTTGCGCATAATTGGCGAACAAACGAACCTCGCCACCGAGTTTCAATACCGCACCAATCTTGGGAGAGATTTGCGACCCGTTCTGGCTCGATGGTGTGAAACTCGGCAGCAAAGCATCCGGATCAGCATCCAGATCGTAGAAATCATACCGAAGCGCTGGGTATAGCGTGAAATTGCCACCAGCAAATTCAATCGCACTGCCAATGAAAGCACCGCCCAATGTGAAATCAGTCACTGGAAAAGCGCGACTTGGAAAGACCTCACCGAAAGGCGGTTCGGTTCCGTCACGCAGCCCCTCTTGGCGTGTGAAGCTGATATCGCCGCCATAAGATATGGTGTTTTTGATTTTGCCGGAGGTGAAGCTTGAGCGGAAATCGGCCACCGCGCCATACACGCGGTTGTCGAATGTATTTATACGCTCTCTATCCGGGCGCGGTGTTGCAGACAAAGGCGATCGGTCTTCATCGGCAAACTGCCGGTCTTCTCCATCCTGCCAATAGGCTGCGATATGGGCGTAATCGAGAATACCTGAACCCGCTTCATCCGCGCTCCAAGTCCAATCAACAGAAGCGCGTTTGCGTTCAGTGGTATCGAGAGCCGTAAGGCTATCGACATTCCATGCTGGAAATGGACCAAAGAAGACAGGACCGGTACCGCTTAGAACTTCGGAGAAAACTTCGCGTTCCTGATATTCGCCGGTAAGACGCACTCGGTGGTTGCCTTGGGCCCACACCAGTTTGCCAAGCAGCGAGTTGGATTCGCCGTCTTGCGGGTTAGGAGTGGTTCTGTTTGAACCCAAAACATCATTCGTGCCTTGATTGTCCAATTCTTGAAAATCACGCCGCGAGTAGGCAAGCATGGCGGAGAATTGACCTGTTCGCCCTGCTACAGCGATTGTCTCGGCAAACTCTTGATCCGCTGAGCTGTATTGAGCACGGGCGAACCCTCCAAAATTGCTGTCATCTGCGATGAGATCGGCGGGGTCCGATGTTGTGAAGCTGACAGCACCAGCCAAGCCATCGCTCCCGTAAAAAGCAGAGGCTGGTCCGCGCAAAATTTCAATTGTTTTGACAAGGCCAATATCTGTGGAGCTATCGCGGCCAACGCTTTGCGCGCCAAAGCTAAAACCTTGCGGGGTTCGAATGCCGTCAACTTGAATAAGCACGCGGTTGCCACCGATACCGCGAATGTTGAAATCCTCATTTCCGGCGCGGCCAGTGGTGCCAAGGGCTGCGCCAAAACGAGCTGGAGCGCGGCGAACAGTTACGCCCGGCTCAAAGCGAACCAGATCGCGGATATCGGTCGCCAATTCATCAGCGATTTGTTCCGCATCAATGACGGTCACAGTGGCAGGGGCATCGGCAACTGTAATCGGCGCGCGTGTCGCGGTTACGGTAATGGTGTTTTTGTCAGGCTCGGCATTAGTTGCAATGCCCTCTGCCGCAGCTGGGGCAGCGGAAAACAGTATTGCGCAGGTTGAACAAGTAGAAAGCATCGCTGCTCGATTGATGAAATTGGACAAAGGAAAACCCCTATAAGAAGAATCGCTAATGCGAGTCAGTCTCATTAGCATCTAAGAGAGGGGTGCGCTTGTCAACTGGTGTGTCGAATGTCTTATGGAGTTATTTGATGCGCTTCCCGCTAGCGTCCGCAATTGGGTCGTTAGCGGACTGTCCGCTTTCAGCGATAAAGTTTCATATACCAGCCGCGTTGATCAAAAGAGCCTCAAGCTCAATTGCATCACACTTCGCAACTGTCGCATTTGTCGCTGAAAATGAGGGCCTCCTGCGTGTGAGAATACAATAAGAGATACTCTTTTTATACTTCTCACACGCAAGCGACATTAGCGACACTTTTTACCGGCGCAGTGCGGCAAAGGCTTTTCGGCAGCCCCCCCCTTCGTTCGGCTTCGGCTTGGGCTTGTTCTGCAAACTTGATATGAGCACGCGGATTTACTTTGAAGGTATGTGCAATATACTCGCAATGCGGGTCCTAATTTTGTCCCAAGAAAGACTAGGTTTATGCAAGTTAACCATTTGAGATCAAGAGTCCTCAATCAAGTCACATTGACCACAGATGATGCAGGTCGCTTTAATTTTAGTCGTAAGCGCCCCCTCGCCAATCAGCTCAAAAACCAACTCGACTCAAACCAATCTCTGGGTCAGCTTGCCGGACAATTTTTGAGAGAAAAACGCAGAGTTTTTCCTCACGAACTTGATTACCTTATTCTAGTTCCCACCCTACGCTGCAACTTGGCATTGATCTAGACCGGTTTGAGCATATTCGCATTGCAGGCCCGCTATGTGCGGTGTGGCTTTCTGTATTTTCTATCCCTTTCTTCCTTTACGCGGGCGACCCCGGCATAAAAGGCGCAAGTTGGACCACTGCGGTTAAGGAGGGCTGCGCGGCAGTAATTAAGACTGTTCGCGAAGCCTCAAAGTATCCTCAACTCATGAAGTTTCTGCTCGCCCGCATGTTCTATGCAGACGGGATGGCAGCACTACTGGCGTTGAGCGCAGTCTATGTCTCTCTATTTCTGGGTTGGGGTTTTCTGGAAATGACATGCTACGCTCTGTTTGGCTCGCTGTGGGCATTTGGTGGAGGTATTTTCGGCGGATGGCTCGACACGAAAATCGGCGTGAAGCGCGCATTATTTGTCGAGATAACGGCCATGATCATAGCGCTGATCTTGCAACTATCCTTGACGAAAGATGCCTTGCTGTTTGGTCAGTTTGAAAACTACCAAGTGTGGGACGGTCTAGTATTCCAGACAGCATCGGACATTTCATATCTGGCCCTAGTCTCGATTGTTGCGGTGGCGGCAACAGCCAGCATCTCATCCAGCCGAGCTATGCTGGTTGAACTGGCACCGGCGGGCCGAAGCGGGGAGTTTTTTGGCCTGTTCGCGATTGCTGGAACAATCACAGTATGGATGGGCCCGTTGCTGGTCGAATGGACTACAATTGGCTTTAACAGTCAGCGGATCGGCATGGCCTCTATCGCTATTTTGTTCGCAATCGGATTGGCCATTTTGTTCTTTGTAGAAGGTAAGAAGCCTACTCAGCGAAGGTAAAATTTGCCGGCTTCAAATGCCACTTTGAAAGTTAGTGCTCCCCTTTCAGCGAGTTCCAAAGGTCCGTTTGGCGGGCAAGCCAAACTGATCCTTCGAATGATAAATGGCCGGTGTCGCGGTAAATAAAAGTGTCTTTATCTGCAACGCGGCAGCTATCATCATCGCACAAATATTCACCAAGCCAGATCACATCATGTTGCCTGTCGACTGTTTGAAGGACCTTTATTGCATCGCGGTCAAAGTCTTGGGTGTCCTGTAAGTTCATCGCGCAATCAGTGCTTTCACGACCAAACTTTCCCGCTCGCCTCATACAATTCGCATAATGTCTCCCGTCTCGCGGGGGCGGCGAAACAATTAAAGCGCGCTTGCCGTTCGCTTCAAGCAAACTTGCGGTTTGTGAAATTGCTTCTGCAATTCGCTTGTTGGTCGATTTCCTAATTTCATTGCCATCGACAATTCTGGATCCAGAACCAACATACTGCCGTATCGCAGATGAAAGGATTACGGTTTCTATGCTTGGTGTTGCTAGAATATAGCGCTCAACCTGCCTATTAAAGGCGATGCATTTTCTGGCCGAAGCGCTTGGCCGGTGCTGTGTAATCGCGGCGATACCTTTCATAGGACCGCATGACGGATTTGTTAGTTGAACGACCCCTTGTTCGCCATAGTGATCGACAAGGCCTGGAACCAAATGCATTGCAAAGGAGTCGCCCCAAACGGCTATCTTCGGCTTCTTTCCATGCAGGCAGCCCGGCGCTGGTACAGGTAGTTCTTGGCATCCCTTTGCTAAACCATAGTTTGGCCTCAACCTCTCTTTTAGTCCAGTTTCAACCTCTTTGGTTTGTCCAAATAACCTGGGCTCGTATTGGGCCGCTGTTCCCAAGCCAAACACTCCAACGATCGTCAACGCGCCAGCTAAAAACATCTGCTTTCGGCTTAGAAAACTTCGATCACGAAATGGTCGTTCAATGAACCGCCAGCTTAGGAATGAAAACCCCAGTGCCAACAAAACTAAGGCCAGATACCCCAACTCAGTGATGTTGCTGGTTGACCGTATCCTGGCAAAGGCAAAGACAGGCTGATGCCAAAGATAGAGGCTGTAGGAAAGCAAACCGATGGCAGGCATTGGGCCGAAGGCCAGAGCGCGAGCTGCCCAATCACCGGGCTTCATGAAGAAGATAAGCATCGCTGTTCCAGCCACTGGGATCAATGTAATCAGGCTTGGCGTCGGTGTAGCGCTATCGAACGTGACGAAAGACCATATGATTACGCCCAATCCTGCTGTGCTAAACGCCTGCCTGATCAGACCTTTTGGTTGAAACTGATTACCGTAAACCGCGCAGAGAATGCCCGCACCAAATTCCCAAGCTCTGCCAGGAAGCAGATAGAAATTGGCGGCAAAATAATGGCGCGACATCCATTCCGCTAAGGCTAAGCTGAGCATTGAAAGGACCAAAACACACAAACCCAGTGACAGTCTTTTTATCCGTGCGATGAGAAGTAACAGGACCGGAAAGACAAGATAGAATTGTTCTTCTATCGCAATGCTCCATGTATGGATCAGAGGCTTTTCTTCATTCGCTGCTTTGAAATACCCTGCCTCGTTCCAGAAATGAACGTTGGAAAGAAACAGCGAATTCGCCTGCACGCTTTTTGCAAAACGATCAAACTCGTCAGGAAGCATCCAAAGGGCAGCAAAAACTCCTGAAACGATAACAACGAAGAACAGTGCCGGAAAAATCCGCCTAATCCTGCGTTCGTAAAAGTCGGCTAGAGAAAAGGTACCTTGGCTCCTCTCTTCCATAATCAATTTTGAGATTAGATATCCGCTAATAACGAAAAATATGTCGACCCCGATGAAGCCACCTGGCAACAAAGCTGCGTCTATATGGAAAGCTATTACGGCTAATACTGCAATAGCTCGCAGACCATCTATGTCGGAACGATAGGTCATGCACTGATCTAGTTGCGGCGCCTGAGGATGTCGTCCATCTGTTCGCGCAGGATGGGATCCCACTTCCCGCGAAGCTCTTTGACTTTGTCCATCAGCGCTTCGTTTTGTGACGCGGGAATCTCAAGATCATACAAGTCCGCGACTTCGCGCATGGATGTGCGGTCCATCTCTTCCCACGCGTCTGCCATCGCTCTGGCCTGCTGCGCATCCAAACCCAACGCTTCGTAAGCGGACCGGCCCATTCGAACAGAGCTGTCATACGTCTCGCGAATGATGTCGCGGCAACCATATGACCATAAGTGGTACACATGGTCACGGTCTATTGCGCGCGCAACCACATGAAGATTTGGGAAGTTGGATAGAGCATATTTCACCAGCGTATCGATCTGATCTCGTTCATCCAATGCGACGACCAGCAATTTTGCTTTATCGATGCCAGCTGAATGCAAAAGGTCGGGCCGAGTTGCATCGCCGAAATAGGCAGGAAAACCGAACTTTCGAACGACCTCAAGATGGCGTGAATCATAGTCAATTACGGTTGTTGAAAAGCCGGCAGATGCAAGCATGCGGTCGACGATACCGCCTACACGCCCTCGCCCAGCAACAATGATTTGGTTTTCTTCATCAATACTATCCGCGTCGCGTTTTTCGATATTATTGTATCTATGGGCTATCACCTTGTCGTAGAAGATAAACAATAGCGGGGTGAGTAGCATAGTGACCGCCACAATGAGCAAGAGCATATCTGCCAAAGTGCTTTCGAACACGAAGCTGTTAGCCGCGATCCCGATCAGGACAAACCCAAATTCTCCCGCTTGAGCAAGGCTGAGTACAAACAGCCAAAACGCTTGCCGCTTCAAACCGGCGAAACGCGCGACGGCTGCAAGCACCGCCATTTTAATTGCTATCAACCCGATCGATCCAGCAACCACTAACTGCCAATTGTTGGCAGCCAGTTTGAAGTCGATTCCAGCCCCGACTGTTATGAAGAACAGTCCAAGCAGTAGCCCCTTAAAGGGTTCAATATCAGATTCCAGCTCGTGGCGGTATTCGCTATTGGCGAGCACTACCCCTGCTAAGAACGTGCCGAGCGCTGGCGATAAGCCTACGCTTTTCATCAGCAAAGCTATACCAATAACAAAGACTAGAGCCGCAGCGGTAAACAGCTCGCGCAGGTTGGCTGCTGCGATAAAGCGGAAGACTGGCCGCGTTAGATAATTGCCAATAAAAACGACTGCGGCGATCGCGGCCAGCGTGACTATTGCAGAGAGCCAAACAGGCATCCCCTCCGTCATTGTCCAGCCGCCACCATGACCGCCAGAACCGTGCCCACCGCCTCCAGAATGTGCCGATGCTATGGATGCAATTTCCGGAACTGCAAGCAAGGGAATTAGCGCCAGAAGAGGAATAACCGCGACGTCTTGGAAAAGCAGGACGGAAAAACTGGCCTTACCACCATCCGAATTGAACAAACCCTTCTCGTTCAATGTCTGCAATATGATTGCGGTAGAGGATAAAGCGAGGACCATGCCGATCCCGACAGCGCTTTGCCAGGGTTCGCCCACAAGCAATGCGATGATAGTTATGATCGCAATTGTCGCTGTGACCTGTCCGCCGCCCAGCCCCAGCAATTGACTGCGCATTGACCAAAGTTTCTTGGGCTCTAGCTCGAGCCCGATAAGGAACAGCATCATCACGACGCCAAACTCTGCAAAAATTTGGAGCTGTTCTATGTCAACGCCCAGGCCAAGAAGCAGAGGGCTAATCGCCATCCCTGCGATTAGATAACCTAGAACGGAACCCAAGCCCAAACGCGATGCAATTGGCACGGCGATAACGCCAGCGACTAGAATGACAAATGCAATGAGAAGGAAGTCGGTCAATGGCGGCCTTCTAAACTCTTCGAGGCGGATCGGCAGGGCGCATCACACCAATGATTATGCAGTCCTCTTCCCAATCGAGTTTGCCCAAATCCACATTTGCATCGCGCACGATTATAGTTTTGACAAAGCTGTCGCCGCTGCAAAAGGAATTGAAGCTCAGCGTGTATGTTCCCGGGTGCAGATTGGTGAACTTAAAGGAGTAATTGGGACCGAGATGAGCAGTGTATTTTCGCCCCTCAGTCCGCAATTCGCCCTTCGTCGCATATTGAAATGGGCCTACCGAACCACTGACTTGATAGCGCGGTGAAATGGTTCCGCTACCGATGCTTGAACAAGCGGCGGTCGCTAAAGTGGCAGAGGCTCCTAACACCGCAACTAGACGTTTCGACTTCGCCTTTCTGGAACTGGCAATATCGATCACGCCATCAGGCTTTACGCGCGCTCGAACGCAGACTTCATCTTCTGTTTCCAAAAGTTCTTCGGCCTCATCGATAGTGAACGCAGAAAGGTCATGGATGATTTTGTCGCAAGATGCACAGTGGCGATTGCAGCCTTTGGGCTCCATTTCTTCCCATGGTTCAGCGCATGGCTTGGGAAACGCAACCTTGATATCTGTCATGCTGTCCGCCTGTATTACTTTAAATATGTAACGCCTTACCATAGGCGCTAAGAACGCTTTCATGCATCATTTCTGATAGAGTTGGATGCGGGAAGACTGTTTGCGCCAGCTCTTCTTCGGTTGTCTCTAACGTCTTTCCAACGGTGTATCCTTGGATCAGTTCGGTGACTTCAGCGCCAATCATATGCGCGCCCAGCAATTCGCCGGTTTTTGCATCGAAGACGGTTTTGATGAAGCCTTCTGCTTCGCCCAAAGCAATCGCCTTGCCATTGCCCATAAAGGGGAAGTTTCCGACTTTGACGCTGAGCCCCGACTCTTTCGCAGCAGCCTCTGTCATGCCGACGCTAGCGATTTGCGGGTGACAATATGTGCAGCCTGGAATGTTGCTGCGATCAAGTGGGTGCGGATGAACATCCTTATTGCCCAATTCTTGCGCGATGGCTTCTGCGCAGCTTACCCCTTCATGCGATGCTTTATGCGCAAGCCAAGGTCCTGGCGTGCAATCACCGATCGCCCACAACCCTTTTGATTTGGTTCGGCCATAGGGATCAATTTGGATGAAACCGCGGTCCATATCTGCAAGCTTCTCAAGACCGATATTCTCGGTGTTGGGCATGATGCCAATGGCGGTGATGACATGGCTAAACTCTGCTTCTGAAACCTTGCCATCCTTGCCCTTGATTGTCGCTTTTACGCCTGACGAACCGACTTTTATCGAATCCACACCAGCACCGGTCATGACTTTAATGCCTTGCTTGATGAGTGATTTTTCCAGAAATGCGGAAACCTCTTCATCTTCTACCGGCACGATCCGGTCGAGCATTTCGACGACTGTCACATCTGCGCCCATGTCGTTGTAGAAGCTGGCAAACTCGATGCCGATTGCGCCTGATCCAATGACAAGCAGCTTTTTTGGCATTTCTGGCGGCGTCATGGCGGTCCGATAAGTCCACACACGCTTTCCATCAGCAGGCGCGAAAGGTAGGTCGCGCGCCCGCGCACCGGTAGCAACAATGATGTGTTTGGCGGAGAGCTTTTCTTCGCCCTTATCACTCTTTACCGTCATAGTGGTTGGGCTGGTTAGCGCGCCCTCACCCATATGGACGGTAATCTTATTCTTCTTCATCAGGTGCGTGACGCCCTGATTGAGCTGTTTGGCAACACCGCGACTGCGCTTCACCACGGCTTCAAGATCGGCCTCAATTTTTTGCGCTTTCAGACCATAGTCGCCTGCGTTCTGCATGTAATGGAAAATTTCTGCAGAGCGCAGCAGCGCTTTCGTTGGGATACAGCCCCAGTTGAGGCAAATTCCGCCAAGAAATTCGCGCTCAACAATCGCGGTCTTCAATCCCAATTGCGAAGCGCGGATTGCTGCTACATAGCCTCCGGGCCCCGAACCAAGAACGATGACATCGTAACTATCTGACATTATGCACTAATCCATTTCCAAGTCGCGTTGAGGTTACACATGTTGCATTACTAAAGGGCAAGAAAATCACCCCAACTTTATCGCTAATTTCAAGCTATCAAAAAGAACGGGCGGATGGTTTAGCGCGTCGAACAATGTGTCGAAATTAGTTTGAATAGGAAACCAATTTGGCATCAATCCATTTGATACAAGTCCCGACAACGCAGAGCGTACCTGCATAAATGGCCGTTCGCCGCCCATCCGTTTAGCCCGCAATCAAAGTCAAGTATCGGCTGTCCACCCACCCAGAATCGCACGGACCAACATATGTTGTCGGCTCAGGAATAGGAGAGCCAGTTCCGCAATCCTTCTTGCCGCTCTTGTCGTAAACGACACCGATCCACGGACCATCTTCCTCGCAGAAAAAGACCGTTTGATCGTTCTTGATCCGGTCGGCTTCAAAAGCCTTCATGTTGGGTTCTGCTCTGACGGCAAGAAAACCGTCACCGTCTGCTTTCAGGCCGCTGACTTTTCCTACACCGGAACACGCGTCAAGATTAGGGCCATCCACGCCGTATTGCACGGGGCGGGCAACTGGATTGCGAGCGGCGAAATCCTTATCCGCGTCCTCTTCTAATGCCGTTTCGTCGACGACAGGCTCTGAACTTGCCGCAGACGGCGCTTCTTTGTCGTAAGCAGCGACACCCACAACAGTCTCTTCAGCTGTATCAGCGGCGATTGAGCCTACTTCTTCAGCAGTCGCGTTTTCGGCAGCGTTACACGCTGTAAGTGCAAGGCTTGCGATTACGCTAACACCAAATAACTTCTTCATAAAATGGTCCTTTTATAATTACGGCTTATACCACCAAGCCAATCGGATTTTCACATAGCGACCGCAAAGCATCCAGCAACTGTGCGCCGTCGGCCCCGTCAATCGCGCGGTGATCGAAGCTGCCGGTTACGCTCATTACGGTGGCGACTTGCAATTCGCTATCCACAACATGCGCGCGCTGCTCGCCTGCACCTACGGCCAAGATCATAGCTTGCGGTGGATTGATGACAGCGTCGAAATTTTTGGTGCCAAACATACCAAGATTGGACAACGATGCGGTGCCGCCCTGATATTCATGCGGTTTCAATTTGCCTTCGCGCGCTTTGCCCGCAAGTTCCTTCATCTCGGTAGAGATTTGCGCAAGACCTTTTACGCCAGCATCGGTGATGATTGGAGTGATAAGGCCAGAAGGAGCTGCTACAGCCACCGAAATATCCTGACGCGAATACTGGTGTAACATGTCGCCTTGGAAGCTGACATTACAGGCGGGTACGCGCTGGAGTGCGCGTGCCAGTGCCTTTATCAGCAGATCATTGACAGACAATTTGATGCCGTCAGCCTCCAACGAAGCGTTCATTTGCTTGCGCAAGTCTAGCAACGGATCGAGATGGATATCGACGGTGAGATAGATATGTGGAACTGTCTGTTTTGCTTCTGTCAGACGGCGTGCGACAACCTTCTTCACATTGTTGAGTTTGACCGCTTCGTATGGAGCGCCGCCATCTTCTGGCGCGACGGTTGGTGCTGGTGTCGTTGAAGCTGCAGCAGGTGCGCTAGGCTGTGCGTTCTCAACATCTGACTTGATTATCCGGCCGCCCGGTCCGCTGCCTGTGATTGCCGAAAGGTCGAGACCCTTTTGCTCTGCGATACGTTTGGCAAGAGGCGAAGCTTTGATGCGTGCGCCAGATGCTTGCGGTGTGAGAGTTGGAGCGGGACTAGTCGATGGGGCAGACGTACTTGGACCGCCCCTTGCCCCATTAGCAATCGCTTCCTCAACATCACCCTTGGTAATCTTTCCCTTAGGTCCAGTGCCTGTCAGCGAAGCAAGATCAACGCCCTCTGCCTTAGCCAGTTTGCGCGCAGTAGGAGAGGCTGCCGGACCGCTCGCTGCTGGAGCCGGAGCCGAAGTTGGAGCCGGTTCAACGGTTGCCTCTGCTGCAGTAGCAGGCGGCGCGCTCGCCGCATCCACATCTTCGCCCTCTTCTGCCAGCATTGCGATCACCGCGCCCACAGCGACGTTTTCCGTCCCCTCTTTGATCAAAATCGATGCAATCGTGCCTTCATCCACAGCCTCAAATTCCATCGTGGCCTTGTCAGTTTCAATCTCGGCCATAATGTCACCCGAGGACACGCTATCGCCGGGCTTTACCAGCCATTTAGCGAGCGTACCCTCTTCCATTGTGGGAGACAGTGCGGGCATCTTGATTGCGATGGGCATTACCGGATGGTTTCCTTGACTGCATTTACGTTACGTTTTGTGCTTGCATGGCTGTGACGAATTTGCGTCAATCGAGCAAGCACCTTGCGAAGAATACGTTTTCAGACCACATTCGCTCCAACAGGGGTTTTGCGTCAATGCGTAATTTTTTGGTCGTTATGGATGATACAGCCGAAGCTAAGGCGGCTTTGCGTTTTGCGGCGCGCAGAGCGGCGGCTTTGGATGGCGGGGTCCATATTTTGGCTGTGACGCCGCAGCAAAATGTCAGCGCATTTGGCGCAGTTCAAGCGACGATTGAGCAAGAATCGCGGGACCGTGTAGAAATGCTAGCCAATGGTGCGGCAGGAAATCTGTTTAGTGAAAGCGGGATTATGCCGTCAATCTCTGTCAGGATTGGCAATGGGCCTAAGATCGTAGCGGAGTTTTTGGAAGAAAACGAAGATATTGGCGCTTTGGTTTTGGGCGCTGCTGTTTCCGGCAATCCGGGGCCATTAGTCGGCCACTTTTCTGCGAATGCGGGCAGCTTACCATGTCCGCTTTATGTCATTCCCGGTGAGTATGATGAGGCATCAGACGCTTCTTAACCGACTGAGCCTCAGCGCTTTTTCTTGCCTTGATGGCGGATGTTTGACGGCCGGCCGCGTTTACCCATTTTATGCTTGGGCGGGCCTTTGCCGTTAGTAAACTTGCCTTTTCGATGCGGCACTGGGCGTCCGCGGGGTTCAATCGCATTGCCATCGGCATCCACGGTTACGAACTTTAATGCTCCGGTTAAGGCATTGGCCTCGGCCAGTTTGAGCTTTAGCGTGTCGCCAGAGGCATAGCGCGTTCCGCTACTCTCTCCGACAAGGGCTTGAGCGGTTTCATCATAGCGATAATATTCGCGTCCCAATGTGGATACTGGCACCAGCCCGTCTCCGCCCATGCCGAGGATGGTGGCAAAAAAACCAAAGCTTTGCACGCCCGTGATCCGGCATTCGAATACATCGCCGACCCGCGTCGATAGCCATGCGGCAACATAACGGTCGATGGTATCACGTTCGGCCTCCATCGCGCGGCGTTCTGTTTGCGAAATTGCGTCCGATATTTGTTGCAAACCGGATTTGTCCGTGTCGGAAAGGCCGGACCACTTAGGCAACTCTCCCGAGGTGAGGCGAGTATCCAACCTGTGCGAATCCACCAGACTGCGATGAACCAGCAGATCGGCATATCGGCGAATTGGGCTGGTAAAGTGCGCGTATGATCCCAGCGCCAAGCCAAAATGCCCAGCATTAGCTGGTCCGTAATAGGCCTGTGTCTGGGTTCGGAGAACCGCCTCCATGACCTGCTGCCTGTCAGACTCGCCTTCAACTGATTTTAGCATTGCATTGAAAAGGCTGGGTTTAATAACCTGACCAAGCGCGAGTTTTTTACCCATAGTCGCCAAATGTTCGCGCAATGCGATCAGCTTTTCGCGGCTTGGCGTTTCGTGCACGCGGTACACAACGGGCGCAGCTTTTGCCTCAAGCGCTTTGGCTGCTGCGACATTGGCGGCTATCATAAAATCTTCGACAACGCGGTGCGCATCCAATCGCTCTCGCACAGCGATCTCTTCGATCTGGCCTGCTTCATTGAGAACAACGCGGCGTTCGGGAAGCTCCAAATGCAGCGGATCACGCGCAGCGCGTGCTTTCGAAAGCGCTCCCCATGCATCCCACAAATGCGCGAGATGCTCCGGCGGATTGCCACTGTCGACCGCTTCCTGAGCGTCTTCATAAGCGTGATTGTGTGCAATCCGCACGACTGCACGGGTGAAGCGAAAGTCGCTGATGGCGCCGTCGGCCGCAATATGCAGATGGCACGCCATGGCGGCACGGTCAGCACCTTCTTTCAGTGAGCAGACATCTGCGCTGAGCACTTCGGGTAACATTGGCACAACGCGGTCGGGGAAATAGACGGAGTTGCCGCGTTTGCGTGCTTCACGGTCAATCGGGCTACCGGGCCGGACGTAGTAGGATACATCAGCGATGGCGATTAGTGCGTTATACCCGCCCTTCCCATCTGGCTCTGCCCAAATGGCATCATCGTGGTCGCGCGCATCGGCAGGATCGATTGCGACAATGGGAAGTTTGCGCAGGTCTTCGCGACCCTCGCCAAGGTCTATCTGTGCAGCTTCTTCTGCCGCAGAGATGACTTCGCTGGGGAAGCTGTGCGGTATGCCGTGCTTAGCAATCGCGATGAGGCTGAACGCCTTGGGAGCGAGCGGGTCGCCCACGACTTCGATCACTTTTACCGCCGCGCGCGCGGACCGGCCTGTGCGTTCGCATAGGACGAGTTGCCCTTCTTCCGCGCCGTTCAAATTACCAATAGGAGTGGAGCTGCGGATGCGTTTGTCGACGGGGGCCAGCCATGCTTTGCCGGCGCCATCAACCTCAACCACGCCCATCAACCCCTCTGTGCGGGCGGGCAGTTTCTTCATAATGTAGGCGATCCAACCGGCGTCTAACTGCTCAGTTCGTGCAAGAACACGTTCGCCGACCTTCAGCGCGGGAAATGCGCGCCCTCCCTTACCCCGCTTTGTTTCTTTCAGGGTGAGGCGCGGCGGATCATCAGGAGCTTCTGCATCCCAATTGTCAGGGATTGCGATGGGCTCTCCATCCTCAATTTCGACCACGCGCAGAACGGTGACTTTGGGTATGCCGCCCATCCGGTGGTAAGCGGTTTTCTTACCGTCGATCAGGCCTTCTTCTGCCATATCCTTAAGCAGTTTTTTGAGCGCAATTTTCTCTTGGCCCTTAAGCCCAAACTCTTTCGCAATTTCGCGTTTGCCTGCTGGACCATCAGCCGATTGGATGAACTCCAAAACTTGCTCTTTTGAAGGCAGTCCGGGCGGACGGCGAGTGAAACGCTTGGCCAATCTAATATGCCCGCGCGATGAGAATGCGCTCCACCGCTGGCTCACCAGTAAAGATGCATTTGCCATCCACTGGATCAGCGCCAATCGGCACATTGCGAATGGTAAGCTTGTGCTCTTTCAACGTCTCAACCACTTTTTCGAGCGCAGCACTGGTGGGCTTTGACCACTGAACCTCTAGCCATCCAGGGTATTTCGCCTCTGAACTATAATGCGTCGCTACTTCGTCCATAGTGGTAACGCCGCGGCTGATGTTGGCATCACGGCGCGTTGCTGCCTCAGTAAAGAGCGCATTTTGAATGTCTTCCAATGTAGCGCCGACAGTGCCTGCTACATCATCGCGCTGCGGCGTTTGGAAATTGGCTTTGCCGCTTTCCATATTCCACAATTGATCGCGGCGGATCAGGCTCACTGCGCCTGCTTCCATATCGCGGCTACCTACTTCGATAATGATCGGAGCGCCCTTGCGCACATAATCCCAACGTTTCGCAGCGGCTTTGCCCGGACGGGTGTCGAGATGAACGCGAACACGCTCGTCAAGCGCTGTCTCCTTGGCTACGGCGGCGCGCAATTCTTCGCAATAAGCGGTGAGCTTGGCGTCTGCCTCTTCATCCTTACCGCGCAGCATTGGCAGGATCACGACCTGAAAAGGGGCAATCGCTGGCGGAACGCGCAATCCATCATCATCGCCGTGCGTCATGATCACTCCGCCGATCATTCGGGTGGAAACGCCCCAGCTGGTGGTATGGCAATGGGTCATTTGCCCTTCGCGGTTTTGGAATTGGATGTTCGCCGCTTCGGAGAAATTCGTGCCTAGATAATGCGAAGTGCCCGCTTGCAAGGCTTTACCGTCCTGCATCATAGCCTCAATCGACCATGTTTCAACCGCACCGGGAAAGCGCTCATTCTCAGGTTTCTCTCCTGTCACGACAGGAATGGCGAGATCTTCTTCAGCAGTCGCGCGGTACATTTCCAACGCGCGCTGCGTTTCGGTCAGAGCATCCTCGCGTGTTTCATGTGCTGTATGCCCTTCCTGCCAGAGAAACTCTGATGTGCGCAGGAACATCCGCGTGCGCATTTCCCAGCGCACGACATTGGCCCATTGATTGGTCAGCAGCGGCAAATCACGCCAGCTCTGGACCCAGCGTGCCATCGCATCGCCAATGATCGTTTCAGACGTTGGCCGTACAACCAGCGGTTCTTCAAGCTTTGCCTCAGGATCAGGCTTCAAGCCCCCTTTCCCATCCGCGATCAATCGGTGATGCGTGACGACCGCCATTTCTTTTGCGAAGCCCTCAACATGCTCAGCCTCACGTTCGAAATTGGAAAGAGGGATAAAGATTGGGAAGTAACAATTCTGTACGCCCGCCGCCTTAATACGGTCGTCCATCAAGCGCTGGATGCGCTCCCATATACCGTAACCCCAAGGCTTGATGACCATGCAGCCGCGCACGCCCGATTCTTCGGCCATGTCAGCGGCAGTGATGACTTCCTGATACCAAGCGGCAAAGTCATCTTCGCGGCGTGTGGTAAGAGCGTGACGGATTTGAGACATAATTCCTGACTGTATTGCGTGAGTTTTAGTAGGACGCCGGTTCGGCCTATTTGCCCAGTTCGTCCAGCTTCTTTTGCATTTGCGCCATTTGATCGCGCAAAACGGCTATCTCATCATCGGATGAAGAAGATGCGCCAGAAGAAGATGATGATGAAGCGGAGCTAGTGCTTGAACCTGCAGATGAGCTGGCAGAGCTGCTGCTTATTGAACTGTTGGGCATAAGCGCCTCTGTTGCAGCGCGCATCATGGCCATATTTGTTTCATGGATTTTGCCGATAGGCGAATTGGCAAGCCCTTCTGTGATGGTACTGCCAATGCCGCTATTCAGCCCCTTGCCCAGCAATTCACTGATCTTGCCCTGGTTAGCGCGAAAATTGGCCATGCTGGCCTCAAGATAGCTAGGCATGATCGACTGCATGGAATTGCCATACATGCCGATCAATTGGCGCAGAAAACTGATGGGGAGCATTTGCTCACCATTGGCTTCTTGTTCCACGATGATTTGTGTGAGGATGGAATGAGTAATATCATCGCCAGATTTGGCATCCACAACTTGAAAATCAACATTTTCACGTACCATATTCGCCAAATCATCAAGCGTAATATAGCTTGACGAGCTGGTATTATATAGCCGCCGATTGGCGTACTTTTTGATGATAACGGGCGCGCCGTCTGCTTGTGCCTTTTTGGCCATTTTTACTCTTCCTAAGAACCCTTAAGCCGCGGCTTAGCACTTGCACAATGTGCAGTGCAACATTGGTGCATTACCGCTCGAACCGATTTCCTAGGATTGTGAGCAATTCATATTGAGAAAGAGCGGTTTGCTGCGCAGCATTTTGCAATGAATATGGCAATGAAACCCAGTCACCTTCTTGCAAATCAGGTGCATTGGTAAAGTCGGCGACGATCATATCCATCGATACTTTGCCGAGAAGCGGAAGGCGGGTTTCGCCGTGCAGCAGAAAACCGTCACCTTTCAAATTCCATGTTCGTAGAAAGCCATCGGCATAGCCAAGCGAAACGACCCCAATTGTCATATCGCAGGCGGCGGCGAACTCTGCGTTGTAGCCGACGCTCTCCCCTGCCTTGATGTTGCGTTTTTGCAAAATCGCGGCTTCTGGAAAGGCGACCTGGCGGATTACATCCTTCAATTCGGGCCTTGCAATCCCGCCGTATAAAGACAGGCCGGGCCGTGTCAGATCAAATGCGAAGTCTCCGCCCAGTGCCACCCCTGCACTGTTCGCTAGGCTTAGTCGCTGATGCGGAATCGCTGTGATGCAATCTTTAAAAGCAGCAAGTTGGCGCGCATTCATTTCGCCGTCCTCATCCGCGCTGGCGAGATGCGACATTAGGCAATCCACGTCGAGATTGTTTAGGATCGGATCATTCACTTCTGGAGGCGAAAGACCCAATCGATTGATGCCAGTGTCGACCATTACATCGCAAAGCCCGCCGCCGACTTGCGTCCAAATCTTGGCCTGATGCAGCGAGTTGATAACCGGGACCGCACCAATTGCCTTAGCAAAGGCGGCCTCCGCAGCATTCCCCGCACCATGTAGGACCCGGATGCTGGATGCTGGCACGTGGAAGGCAAGCGCCGCTACCTCGCTCCAATGGGCAACATAGAAAATCTCTGCACCTGCATCCCGCAATGTGGGCACGCATTGATCCACGCCCAGGCCGTAACAATTGGCCTTTACCGCAGCACCCGCTTTGGCAGCGCCAGAAAGCCGGTCAAGCTCGCGGTAATTATGCGCTAGAGCATCTGTATCAATCCGCAGCTTAAGCGGCGGAGCTGGGACCTCAGCCATCGTCGCTAAAGTCTTTAGGCGGACCATCGGCCAAGCCCCACCATGCAACGACAGTAGCGATGAGAATGAATACCCATGTGTACCATAGCCCTGCGTATAAATCGCCGGTGCGTGCCACGATGTACGCCGCAATTAGAGGCAGAAAGCCGCCGAAATATCCTGCGCCAATATGGTAAGGTATGGACATTGATGAATAGCGGATTTTGGCAGGGAACATCTCTGTCAAAAGCGCTGCAACCGAGCCGTAATTGGCCGCTGACAACGCCCCCAAAACAACCAGCAATCCGATTATGGCAATCATGCTGCCAATGGGCGGCGTTTGATCCTCAAGATCATAGCCATTGTCGGTCAAAAACGAGCTTAGCTGTTCAGCGCGTGCCGATGGATCTTCCCAATTGTAGCCATCAAGATCCATCGCGGTATCACCAGCGCTAATGGCGAGAGTGTCAGATGCGTTGACTTCATAAGAAAGGCCAAGGCCCGTCATATCCTGAAGCAATTTACCGCAATTGGTCGCTTGCTCATCAGCAAAGGGATCATAATCGCATTGCTGACCGGCTATCGTTACCGGCGCGCGCGCTGCCGATTCTTGCAAACCGGAATTTGCCACATTTCCGATTGCCCAGAAGATTGGAAACAGCAGGAACAGGATTGCAATATTGCCCCACAAAATTGGCTTCTTACGGCCGACCTTATCGGACCATTTTCCAACCAGAATATAGAGGCCCAGCGATAGCAATCCGCCGATCCCGATCAAAATCTCTGCGGTTGTATCCTCTAACCGCATCGGACCTTTAAGAAAGGACAGGCTGTAGAAAAACGCCGTGTACCAAATCACGGTTAGGCCAGCCCCGACCCCGAACAGTGCGACAAATATGCGCTTTTTGTTACCGGGGTAGGTGAAGCTTTCGATGAAGGGGTTGCCGGCCATCTCACCAGCCTCCTTCATTGCTTGGAATACTGGGCTTTCCGACAGTTTTAGCCGCATCCAAAGTGATATGCCCAATAGGATTATCGACAATAGGAACGGCACACGCCAGCCCCATTCGGCAAAATCATCTGCTGGTATTAGCGCACGGCACGCCAGAACCACTGCGATCGAAAGAACGAAACCGCCTGCAACGCTGGCCTGGATGAAACTGGTGTAAAGCCCGCGTTTGTCTGGCGGCGCATGTTCAGCAACATAAATAGCCGCCCCGCCATATTCACCGCCAAGTGCAAGCCCCTGAAGGATACGAAAGGAGATGATGATAATCGGCGCAGCGACACCAATTGTTGCAGCCGACGGAACAAGGCCCACACCGGCAGTCGCTATGCCCATCAAGGTCACTGTTACAAGGAAGGTGTATTTGCGCCCTAACTTGTCACCCAAATATCCAAACAGAATTGCGCCAATGGGCCGAAACCCAAAGCCAACAGCGAAAGTAGCCCAAACATAAAGCAGGCTGAGTGTTTCATTACCTGAAGGGAAAAACACCGGGCTCAGTAGCGCTGCCAATGTTCCATAGATGAAGAAATCATACCATTCGAAAATAGTACCAGCAGATGACGCGGCGATAACCAGCTTGATCTCATTATCACTCGGTTCGCGTATCTCTGCGGCTTGCGCGCTATCAGTCATGATTCCCCCAAATCCTATTCCGTGCGCCAGACCTTAGCCGGAGGCTTTGACTAAGGAAAGTGCTCCAATTGCAGCACGCCAAGGAAGCATAAGCGCACCGTGCCTGCCTTTGTGCTGCAAGACTGGTAGGAGCGGATCAAATTGAGGCCATTGTGGGACTTTACCGTCGCCCGACAACCAATGCTCAATCTCGCTAAGCGTATCGGCGAAATCGCTGTGTGTTTTTCCGATGGCCGCCTCTGCCAAAATCGCCGCTGATGCTTGCCCAACAGCGCAAGCTTGCACTGCCAAACCGATCTGAGTGACCCCATCCATCGGGCCTGTCGAAAATTCAATTTTCACAACACTGCCGCAAGTTTGGGAGCGGGCTTCGTTTGAATGGGGCTTTGTTCCAGAGTATGGAAAGGCTGAAAGTGATGTGGCTAGCCCAAGCAATGGGACGGAATAGAGCTTGCTATCTGCCACCTGCGCTCAGTCTTCTTGCTCTGCGTCTGCCCTGATCCGTTCACGCCGTTCGGCAACGATGGCGACAAGGCTACGCGATCCCGCATCAATAACGGGATAGGTGCGCGCTGTGGTTATCCAGACCGGGCGGCCTTTGTATCCCCATATCGTGTCGTAACCCAATGCAAGCACTGAGAATGCGAATACTGCGATCAGTGTGCCCTTAACTGCCCCAAAGCCAAAACCCAGCACGCGGTCAATTGGGCCTAGTACCGAATTGCGTGATGCCTCCCCCACATTTCCTGCAATCAATTTCATCGCGGCATATGGGATTAACAGCAAAAGGACAAAAGCGAGGAGCGATGGTGTTGGTTCAACGGGCATGTAATCGCGCAAGGCCTCAGTCAGCGGTTTGTGCAAATAGAAGATCGAAAAAGCTGCCAGAATCCATGCGGCAAGAGATAAGACTTCTTGCACTAGTCCGCGAAGAAAGCCGCCAATGGCTGCCACAGCGACTATGATCAAAACTATGATATCAAAACCGGTCATTACCGGTCATGATTATGCTGATCCCATCACATGGTCAACGAGGTTTCCAAGCTGTTTGATTGCCCGGTAGTCCAGCTTGCTCGATCCGGCCTTCTTATCTTGTGGGCCAAACCCTTTGCCAAAACCAAGTTTTGCCGCCTCTTTTGCGCGCAAATCGGCATGGGCCACAGGACGAACTTCACCGGCGAGAGAAACCTCGCCAAACCATACGCTTTGCGATGGTAGTGCTTTATCGGAAAGGGCAGAGACAAGCGCCGCTGCAACCGCGAGATCTGCACCGGGGTCCGACAAACGATATCCCCCGGCAATGTTAAGATACACCTCTGCAGAGCTGAAGCTCAGGCCGCAGCGCGCTTCTAACACAGCCAGTAGCATAGCAAGACGGCTGTTTTCCCAACCCACAACTGAACGGCGCGGTGTAGCGCCCGATTGCAAGCGAACGATCAGCGCCTGAATCTCGACCAGAACTGGCCGAGTGCCTTCTAAAGCAGGAAAAACAGCACTGCCGGCAAGCGGTGCATCACGTCCCGATAGGAACAACATCGATGGGTTTGAAACCTCTGTTAGCCCTTCGCTCTCCATTGAGAACACGCCGATTTCATCCACCGCGCCAAACCGGTTTTTAAGCGCGCGAAGGATACGGTATTGATGGCTACGCTCACCTTCAAAGCTCATGACCACATCGACCATATGTTCCAGCACCCGCGGACCGGCGATATTGCCGTCTTTGGTTACGTGGCCAACCAACACGAGCACAACATTGTTCTCTTTGGCATAGCGGATCAGTTCTAGTGCGCAGCCGCGCACTTGGCTGACCGTTCCCGGTGCGCCTTCGATAGTGTCGGAATGCATGGTTTGGATCGAATCGATGACAAGCATGTCTGGCTGCTCCATCGATCCCAATGTCGTCAGAATATCCCGCACGGAAGTTTCAGATGCGAGCTGTAGCGGGGCATCAGCCAGCCCCAATCGTGCGGCACGCATGCGGACTTGGCCAGCAGCTTCTTCACCGCTGACATAAATTACATTGCCGCCATCACGCGCGATCCGCGCGGCGGTTTGGAGCAACAGCGTGGATTTACCGATGCCGGGGTCTCCGCCCATCAATATCGCTGAACCCGGAACCAGCCCCCCGCCCAGCGCTCGATCCAATTCCCCTGAACCGGTCTTGCGCCTTTCGGGAAGTTTAGTCGGCGCATCCAGCGGCACGAATTGCACAGCCCGACCGCCGCTCGACAGATCATGCTTTTGCGAGAAGACGGTGGCTGGCGCATCCTCGACCAGAGTGTTCCACTCAGCGCAATCAGCGCACTGGCCCTGCCATTTTTGGGAGACGCTGCCACATGATTGGCAGACAAAGCGTTTTTTCGATTTAGCCATGCACAGACTTTACGCAGAACATAAGTGGAACGCAATTGCATTTCGCGCTTTTCCCCGTAATCAATATTGCATGCGTCAAAAAGAACTGCGTCTTGCTTTGGTTTGTTACGGCGGTGTCAGCCTTGCAGTTTATATGCACGGGGTCACCAAAGAAATCTGGCATTTGGCGCGCGCCAGCCGGAACTTTCATCAGGGTGAGCAGCCTGCGGGCGGCGTGCAGTCAGTCTATCAAGATTTGCTCGAAACCATCCAAGACCGCTGCCAGCTTAGGTTGCGTTTTCTGCCTGACATTCTGACCGGAGCAAGCGCGGGCGGGATCAACGCCGTTTTTCTCGCTCAAGCGATCAATTCTGGTCAATCTTTGGAACCATTGACCAAATTGTGGTTGGAAAATGCAGACATTGACGAACTTGTTGATCCAGAAGCAGAGCCATTGTGGCGCTATGCTAAGATATGGGCACAGCCACTCGCTGAATGGGTTCTGCGCAGACCGGGCAATGCGGTTAGCGAAAGCGTTGCGAAGGAAACCCGCGCGGAGGTCCGCGAAAAAGTATCCAAACTTGTGCGGGGGCGCTGGTTTGAGCCGCCATTTTCCGGCAGTAATTTTAGCGAACTACTGTTCGATGCGTTGAAAGCGATGGAGGCGAGCGAATTGGAGCGCCCTCTTCTCCCGCCCGGCCATCCCATTGATTTGTTTGTGACAGCGACAGACTTTCGCGGACATTTGGAGCTTCTTAGGCTCAATTCTCCGCCAATTGTCGAGGAAACAGAGCACCGCCTTCCCATCGCCTTTTCCGGTCAAGCGCCAGTTGATGCGGGCCGTTCTCTGGCCAATCTGCTCGAGCTAACAATGGCTGCGCGTTCCACTGCGAGTTTCCCCGGAGCATTTCCGCCATTACAAACGCGCGAGATAGACAGCCTGGCCGTGACACGCGAAGAAGCGTGGACGGAGCGCGACGCATTTCTTAAACGGATCATGCCGGTACATTACCGGGCTGGTACAGCTGATCAGATATCGCTGATTGACGGATCAGTATTGGTCAACGCCCCCTTTGGCGGCGCAATGAAGGCGCTGGAGGGGCGCCCTGCCCAGCGCGAGGTTGATCGGCGTTTCGTCTATATCGATCCGCGCCCTGATCGATATGGTGCGATCAAGGAAGATGCTACTAGCCCTGTTGGTTTTTTTGCGGCGATTTTTGGTTCGCTCTCTACCATCCCGCGCGAGCAACCCATTCGTGACAATTTGGAGCAATTGGAGCTGCAATCGCGTGATGCGGAACGGCTAAAGCGCATTGTTGCAGGCCTTCGGCCTGAGGTCGAAGCGGCGGTTGAAAAACTGTTCGGGCGCACGCTGTTCCTTAATCGACCCACGCCGCCGCGGCTCAAAAACTGGCGAAAGAAGGCCCAGCAAGCGGCCGCTGAAAATGCAGGCTATGCCTACCATTCTTATGCGCAGGCAAAGTTCACCAGCATTATTGAAAGGCTTGCCAAAGTTACTCTCCAATCTGCCCCGCAATTGGGACTGCCGGATAGCGGCCCTATTGAGGAGGCTTTACGGCGCGAATTGGAATCGCGCGGACTGATTAGTCTTGCCGAGGCGAAGGGCGGAGCGAATGAAGCAGCCATCGCATTTTTCCGCGAACACGATATTGGGTTCAGGCTTCGCCGGATGCGGCTTTTGGCGCGCAGATTGTCGCGTGATTGGGATGCAGACCCGAGCATTTCAGATGATGCGCTGGATCTGGCGCGCGAGACGATCTTTAAAATCCTTGGTCTATATTTTGAACGCGAACAGACCGAGTTGTTAGATGAGAGTTTTGAAAGCCTAGCGCTCAATGTTCTTTCACAGCCAGCTAAAGTTCTCGATCATTTGGCGGGCGCGCGCGACTTGCCTGCGGTAGATGAAATTGCAGAAGAATTGTTGGCGGATGCCATGGAGGCAATGCCCAGGAATTTGCGGCGCAGAATGCTGCTGACTTATCTCGGCTTCCCATTCTATGACGTGGCAACCTTTCCGCTGATCCGGAATGAAGGACTGACCGAATATGATGCGGTTAAGATTGACCGTATCTCTCCCGATGATGCCCGATCGATCCGTAAAGGCGGAACCCGGGCCACTTTGAAAGGCACTGAATTCTACAATTTCGGCGCATTTTTCAGCCGGGATTACCGGGAGAACGATTACCTTTGGGGGCGCCTTCATGGCGCTGAACGCATGGTCGATTTGATTGCTTCAACCTTGGATGATCCGATGCCTAGCGAACTGCTGAGCGATTTTAAACGACGTGCATTCTTCGCCATTCTTCAAGAAGAACGTGAAGCGGGCCGGTGCAAGCCGGCGCTAATTGAACAGCTCTGGTCTGAGTTGGAAGAGCTTTACGCGGCCCGCTAATTTACAGCTTAGTTGAGACTGCGCCACACTGCGCCCGTAAAGGCATCAGCGTCGATGAAACCTTTGCCGCGCTGGAAGCTTGTCAGCGGCTTTAGCGCAATTGCTTCTTCCAAAGTCATGCCTGCATTTTTGAGCGCTTTGATTCGAGTTACAGCTTCTCCAATGGCATTGCGGTAGGCAATCAATTCCAATCGGTTGGACAATGTTCCGTGGCCTGGAATGACGACTGTATTGTCATCCATCATCTTGATCGCACTGTCGATTGAGAACAGCAAATCCTCAACATCGCCGCCTGAATTGGTGTCAACAAAAGGCCAACCGGGGATGTTGAAATAAAGGTCGCCCATATGGACAACATTCTTTTCGCGCCAGCGCACAATGCTGTCACCATCAGTGTGTCCGCCGCCGAGGAATACAACGTCAATCGTATCGCCATTGAGGTTGAGCGTTACGCCGCGATCAAATGTGACTACCGGAAGCGCTTCTTTCGGGGAGGCAGGGATTGTCCGTTCGCCGCGCGTGCTCGGCTTGCTCATCCGAACACGAACATTGTCATGTGCAAAAATGGTTGCGCCTGTTTTGCCGAAATGCTCGTTCCCGCCAGTATGATCGAAATGCCAATGCGTGTTGACGACATATTTCACTGGCGTTGCGCCGAGAGCCTCAATCGCGCCCTCGATCTTGCCTGAAAGTGGCGCAAATTGATCATCGATAATCGCGGTTGCGTCCTTGCCGTGGCTGACACCAATGTTTCCGCCAGCGCCAAACAATACGGCGATCCCAGGAGCGACCTCTTCCGTTTTAATCTCAACATTGTCGAAATTGCGCTGGGCAGCAGCAGTAGTTGCAAATGTTAGGACGATCGGCGCGATGGCGATTGCAGCGGCAAATTTAAGCATTGGTGCGGTCTCCCTGTTTGGCCATGTGCCTACTAAGAGATATTCGCTATGTCGATTGCTAGATCATCAGCAATACCCGCCTAGCTTGTAAAAGCGTCTTTCAGCTTGTCGAAAAACCCGCGGCTTTCAGGGCATTCCTCGCCCGTTTCCGTTTCCCGGAATTGTTCGAGGATTTCGCGTTGTGCTTTGCTGAGTTTTGTCGGTGTCTCGACCGCAATCTCGACAACCAAGTCACCGCGCCCGGGCCCTTGCAGAACTGGCATTCCAGCTCCGCGTACGCGCAATTGCTTGCCTGATTGAATCCCCGATGGAATTTCGAGAGTATTAGTCTCGCCATTCAAATCCGGAATATCAACACTGCCGCCAAGGGCTGCGCTGGTAAAGCTGATTGGGACGCGTGTGGCCAAAGTCGTCCCTTCGCGGACGAACAATTCATGTTCGCGCACATGGACGAAGATATAGAGATCGCCAGCAGGCGCGCCGCGCGGCCCCGCCTCGCCCTTTCCAGAAAGGCGAATGCGCGTGCCAGTGTCGACACCAGGCGGGATTTCCACCTCTAGCGATTGCTCTTTGTCAACGCGCCCTTCCCCGCGGCATTCGCGGCAGGGGGTCTCGATCACTGCGCCGCGACCATTGCAAGTTGGACATGGCCGTTCAACGACGAAGAAGCCTTGCTTGGCGCGAACCTTACCCATGCCATTGCACATGTTGCAGCCGCGCTCGCTTGTGCTGGGAGTTGCACCCGTTCCATCGCAGGGATCACAAGCAGCGGAAATTTCGATCTCAATCTCGCTAGTTTTGCCGTGAAAGGCATCATCCAGCGTAATCTCCATATCATAACGCAGATCCGCGCCGCGTCGTGGCTGCGCGCGGCCGCCGCCTGCTGCACCGCCGCCAAATGCGCTGCCGAAGATATGTTCGAAAATGTCGCCAATATCGCCAAAATCGCCTTGGCCAGCGCCAGCACCGCCGCCTCCGCCGCCAGCCATACCTTGTTTAAAGGCATCGTGGCCGAACCGGTCATAGGCTGCGCGTTTCTGCGGATCTTTTAATACATCGTGTGCTTCACCGATGGCTTTAAAGCGGGCTTCAGCGGATGCGTCCCCCGGATTGCGATCAGGATGAAACTGCATCGCGAGCTTACGGTAAGCAGACTTAATCGCAGCAGCATCGGCCCCGCGATCAACGCCAAGTTCCTGATAATAGTCGCCGCTGGTCGTTGCCATTAGGCTGCACCTTTCAAAGCGGAGGGCTTCTGGTTTGTTGTGTTAGCGCACCAGAAGCCCATCCGTTTGCAATTCAAAGTCGCTTAGCTTTTGGCTTCACTGTCCGCGTCTGCATCGGCATCGCCTTCTGCATCGACTTCAGAGAATTCAGCATCGACAACATCTTCATCCGCAGAAGCGTCTGAACCATCATCATAGCCTGGCTCTTCAGGTGAAGGCGCATTGGCTTGCTCAGTCTCATAGATTTGCTGACCCATTTTCATGGCGCTTTCAGTGAGAGCCTGAGCTTTGGCGTTTATCTCGTCAGTGTCTTCACCTTCAAGAGCGGTTTTCGCCTCGGCCAAAGCGGCTTCAACAGCTGATTTTGTGTCAGCATCAACTTTGTCGCCATGCTCTTCTAACTGCTTCTCAGTCGCATGCACCAGACTATCCGCTTGGTTGCGAGCTTCGGCGGATTCTCGGCGCTGCTTGTCTTCTTCAGCGAATTTCTCTGCATCTTGAACCATCTGATCAATATCGCCGTCTGAAAGACCGCCCGATGCTTGGATCTTGATGTTCTGCTCTTTGCCTGTGCCTTTGTCTTTCGCAGAGACGTTCACAATGCCGTTGGCATCGATATCAAACGTAACTTCGATCTGCGGAACACCGCGCGGCGCAGCTGGAATGCCAACCAGATCAAACTGCCCGAGCAGTTTGTTATCCGCTGCCATTTCACGTTCCCCTTGGAAAACGCGGATGGTCACGGCCTGCTGATTGTCTTCAAAGGTAGAAAACGTCTGCGACTTCTTCGTCGGGATCGTCGTGTTGCGGTCGATCATACGGGTGAAGATACCGCCCGCTGTTTCAATGCCGAGCGACAATGGCGTCACGTCGAGCAGCAAAACGTCTTTAACATCGCCCTGCAAAACGCCAGCCTGAATGGCAGCGCCCATGGCAACCACTTCATCAGGGTTTACGCCGGTATGCGGTTTGGCTCCGAAGAACCCTTCGACCACTTCGCGGACCTTCGGCATGCGGGTCATACCGCCAACCAAGATCACTTCGTCGATATCATCTTTGGACACGCCCGCATCTGAAATGGCTTTTTTGCATGGCTCAAGCGTCCGCTTAACCAAATCGCCAACCAGCTTTTCAAGGTCGGCGCGGCTGAAGGTTTCCACCAAGTGCAGCGGAGTGCTAGAACCGCCGTCCATGCGCGCTGTGATAAACGGCAGGTTGATTTCTGTTGTGGCAGAGCTGGAAAGCTCGATCTTCGCTTTTTCAGCGGCTTCTTTCAGGCGTTGAAGCGCAAGCTTGTCCGCTTTCAGATCCATGTTCTCTTTTTTCTGGAACTGCTCAGCGAGCCATTCCACGATCGCATTGTCGAAATCTTCACCGCCGAGGAACGTATCGCCATTGGTCGATTTTACTTCAAAAACGCCGTCGCCAATTTCTAGGATCGAAACGTCAAACGTACCGCCGCCAAGGTCATAGACTGCGATGGTTTTGCCATCGTCTTTGTCCATGCCGTAAGCAAGTGCCGCAGCGGTCGGCTCGTTGATGATCCGAAGGACTTCTAGGCCGGCGATTTGGCCGGCATCCTTGGTTGCCTGACGCTGCGCATCGTTGAAGTATGCGGGAACGGTGATCACCGCCTGCGTCACGGTTTCACCGAGATAACCCTCGGCTGTTTCTTTCATCTTTTGCAGGATGAAAGCAGATATCTGCGAAGGAGAATATTCTTCGTCAGCCGCTTTAACCCAAGCGTCGCCATTTTTGCCTTTGACGATGTCGTAAGGAACAATCTTCATGTCCTTTTTCGTCATCGGGTCGTCGAAACGGCGACCAATCAAACGCTTGATTGCAAATAAGGTATTATCTGGATTGGTGACCGCTTGGCGTTTCGCAGGCTGACCGATCAACCGCTCTTCATCCTTAGTGAAGGCCACGATTGAAGGTGTGGTGCGCGCGCCTTCTGAATTTTCGATAACTTTCGGCTTACCGCCGTCCATAACCGCTACGCACGAATTGGTCGTACCCAGATCAATGCCGATAACTTTAGCCATTTTACCCCAGTTCCATTTCTAGTCTTGGACGCCGCTGCATTAGTCTCCCCTAGAGGGCAAAACCGGTAGGCGGCTCGGTCCGTTGTTGATTTCTCCATGGGATATAGGTTCGGTTTTGCTTGGCACAAGGGATCAACCATACTAGATTCACAGACTAGACAACGGGCATAACAATGGGGACGAAATTCCAATGGCATTTTCAAGACTTATCGCCGCACCGCTGATTGCATCATCACTGCTACTGAGCGCTTGTGGAGAGACAGAAGAAGCCCCCGCTGAGTTTGATGGTATTGCTGGGTTAGAGATCAGTAACGCGCGGATGGTTTTGGGTGCGGTTGAGGGTAACCCCGCCGCCGTTTATTTCGATGCGAGCTATAGCGGCGACCGTGCATTTTCTATCCGAACTGCTGATGTAGCAGGAGCTAAAAGCTCGGTGATGCACACTTATGGTGAATGGAACCGTGAAGTGCAAATGATGGATGCAGGCCTAATTCCAGTGAAAAATGGCACGGAAGTTAGCTTTAAACCAGGCGATTTGCATATCATGGCAATGGAGCCTTCGCCTGAACTAAAACCCGGCGGAAAAACAGAAGTGACGATCATTATCTCCGGCGGTGACAAGCATAGTTTTGAGGCTGAAATTCTGGCTGCTGGGGATGAGCGCTGAGCGCAGGCCGGAATCCAGTTGTTGGCGAAGGTGATGTCCTCTCCTGCCCTGTCGGCGGGGAGCGACCGCTAACCTCTGGAGAGATTAGCCTCGCAAGAACAATCTTCGGCACCGCTATCGATTACAGCACGGTGACAATTCGGCGACGAAAATGGTTTCCGTTCCAACCGCGTCACATCACTATGGCGCCGCGCGGACACCTGCATTTTCATCCCAAGGGCAATGGCTATTGCGATGATTTCTCGACAGAAAATATCTTTCGGCAGGGTCATTTCATCCACGAAATGGTCCATATTTGGCAGGCGCAGGTCAAAGGAAGTTGGTATTTGGTTCTCAACCGGATGCCTTGGGCACCATACCACTACGCACTGAAACCCGGATGGCCGCTGGAAAAATATGGGATCGAACAGCAAGCAGAGATCGTGAAACACGCATTCTGGCTTAGGAATGGTTTGAAGGTTGCCGGGGTAAGCGATCCTAGCGCCTACGAATTGCTAGCGAATTTCCCTGGAGCGACTGGCACCAAGCCAGCTTAATCCGGCTTTTTCGCCACACCGACCATCGCTGGACGCAGCAACCGGTCCTTGATCATGTAGCCTGACTGCATTTCCTGAATAATTGTGCCTGGCTCATGTTCATCAGTCGGCACTTCCATCATTGCCTGATGCTGATTTGGATCGAGCGCTTTGCCCATTGCCTCAACCCGTTCAACGCCGTGCTGCTTGAATACTTTATCAAGTTCGCGCTGGGTCGCCTCGATACCGATAACAAGACCTTTAAACTTCTCATCTTCGCGAAGTTCTGCCGGAACTGATTCCACGGCACGCGCCAAATTATCCGCAACGCTCAGGATATCGCGGGCAAAGCCCGTCGCGGCATAGGCACGCGCATCAGCAGCATCTTTTTCCATGCGGCGGCGCACATTTTGCGTTTCAGCGCGGGCATAAAGGACCTCTTGCTTTTGCGCCTCTAAATCGTCGCGCAGCATGGCTAGAGCATCTTCGACGCTATCTTCTTCATCTTCGCCGCCATCATCCCGAAACTCTTCAGGAACACCCTCTAGCTCTTTCGCCATTTCTTCAGCGATTTCCCGGTCGGCTGCATCCGTGTTGATGGATTCGGCACCGTCCGTTTTGTCATTTCCAATCATGTTATAAAATTCCAGCTATCCAATAAGCTTGCCCAATGATCGGGCTGTTAAATCAATCATGGGTACAACGCGAGCGTAATTCAACCGCATGGGACCGATTACTCCCAAAACGCCGACAACGCGCCCTTCTCGGTCACGGTAGGGTGATGCAATCACTGAGGAGCCAGACAGGGCAAACAACCTATTTTCTGCGCCAATAAAAATGCGCGTACTGTCCGCTTCGCGCGCGCTTTCTAACAGGTCAGCAACCGATTGTTTGTTTTCCAAATCATCAAGCAGTGACCGGACGCGCTCAATATCGCCCAATGCCTCGTCATCCAGCAGGTTTGCCTGTCCGCGCACAATCAAAACTGGACGCTGCGCTGTGTCTTCGCTCCATACCGCCAGACCGCGCTCCACCAGATCGCGGCTAACTTCATCCAAATACGATTGCCCAGCGGATATCTCCGCCCGCATGACGGTAGATGCCTCTGACAACGTGCGCCCAGCCAGTCGCGCCGTTACATAATTGCTTGCTTGTTCAAGCGCGCTTGGTGTTGCCGATGGGCCAAGTTCCAGCACGCGGTTTTCTACTCCGCCATCCTCGCCAACCAACACGGCGAGCGCTCTGCCCTGCCCCAGATTGAGGAGATTGAACTGCGCGAGTTGCGCTTCACGCGTTGGCACCATCACCATGCCCGCCGCGCCCGACAGATCAGATAGGATTGCGCTGGTCTGTTCCAATGCTTGCTCAATCGGCCCGGGATCCGACAATCGCTCTTCGATGGCTGCCCGTTCAGATGCGCTCGGCTCACCCACGCGCATCATCCCATCGACAAATATACGAAGCCCGCTCTCAGTCGGCATTCGCCCTGCACTGGTGTGCGGCGCGGCAAGCAAGCCCAAGCCTTCCAAGTCGGCAAGAACCGACCGGATAGAGGCGGGAGAAAGATCAACGCCGCCCTCGCCCGACAAAGTCTTTGAACCAACCGGCTGCCCATCTTCCAAATAGCCTTCGACCACGCGGCGAAAAATCTCGCGCGCCCTTTCGGTCATTTCGGTTAGCGGGGTTGAAGCCATACCGCGCAATTTAATCGCTTAGGCAGATAGGACAAGCCTTGCCGAAAGCAGCGCGGTCAGCCTAACGCTGCACACAACGAATCTTACAAAGGAAAATTCATGCGACCTTCTGGACGTGCGCCCGATGAAATGCGCGAAATCACTATTGAAACTGGCTTCACCAAACATGCAGAAGGGTCTTGCCTGATCAGCTTTGGTGACACGCGCGTATTGTGCACAGCCAGCGTCGAAGAACGCATTCCGCCATGGCTTCGCGGTAAAGGTGAAGGTTGGGTCACGGGCGAATATTCCATGCTTCCCCGCGCCACGCACACACGCGGCTCACGCGAAGCAGCGCGCGGAAAGCAGTCGGGCCGGACGCAAGAAATTCAGCGTTTAATCGGCCGGTCTTTGCGCGCGGTTGTTGACCTGAAAAAACTCGGTGAGCGTCAAATCACTTTGGATTGCGATGTTATCCAAGCGGATGGCGGTACGCGCACAGCGTCCATCTCTGGCGCATGGGTGGCTTTGCGTCTTGCAGTGAACAGCTTGATGAAATCGGGCGCTATCACAGAAGATCCGATCACAGCCCAAGTCGCAGCGATTTCTTGCGGCATTTACAAAGGCACGCCTGTGCTCGACCTCGACTATCCCGAAGACAGCGATGCGGATGCAGACGCAAACTTTGTGCTTATTGATGGCGGCCAAATCGCGGAAGTTCAGGCGACGGCAGAGGGCGCAACCTATGATGAGGAAGGCTTGCTTCGCTTGCTGCGCCTCGCCAACATTGGCTGTGACGGCATCTTTAAAGCGCAATTAGACGCGGTGAAGTAGGCGCCTGTGTCACGCAACCTTGGTTCTGGATCGCTTGTGATTGCCACGCATAATGCAGGCAAGCTGAAAGAGATATCTGCTTTGCTTGAGCCCCAAGGTTTGAAGTGCATTTCTGCCGGATCGCTTGGCCTTCCAGAACCAGACGAGACGGGCACAACCTTCGCCGAAAATGCTTTAATAAAGGCTCGTGCTTCGGCGGAGGCCTCGGGCCTTCCGGCGCTTGCCGATGATAGCGGGCTTTCGGTTGATGCGCTTGGCGGACGCCCCGGCGTTTATACGGCTGATTGGGCAGAGAGGCAGTGGTTCGAAGGCGATCCGGGCCGCGATTGGTATATGGCCATGGGCAAGGTTGAAGGGATGCTTCAGCAGCTCGGCACCGACACGCCGCGCGGCGCCGCATTCCATTGCGTGTTGGCGCTCGCGTGGCCAGATGGAGAAAGCGCGATTTACGAAGGCAAATGCGTAGGTTCGCTTACATGGCCGCCCCGCGGCGAAATGGGTTTCGGCTATGATCCCGTATTCATTCCAGATGCGATTTCAGGCGAGCAGACGTTCGCTGAGATTGATCCGGCAGAAAAGCACGCCGTCAGCCACCGTGCAGATGCCTTTGCAAAGATGGTGGCGGAACAGTTTAACGCTTAAACTTCAGCAGCTTACATTCCGACTGGTTCGCCGCGCCAATTGCCCGAAGGCTTATAGCGGCAGACAAGATAATCCGTCTTCCCATTGCCGGTAATAGCGCAGCCGATCTCTTTGGTATCGGGCCAGATTAGCTGTGTGTAATGCCCCACATCACCCCAATTGTCCGTAGTTGTTACTTCGGGGAAGAGGCCTGGCTTAAAATACTGTTTTTCGCGGATAAACGCATTGATCATGCGGGTAGGAGAGAAGCGCCCTGTCGTTCCTGCCCATAGGTTTTCGCCAACGCCTTTGCGTCCCTCTTTGGATGCGTGCTGCATCTTGTCGCGCTTGGCCAATTCATCTGCCCAAACCTTTGCATCGGCAGCAAGATCCGCATTCCAGGTAAGCTCAGGCACGCCGACTGCTTTGCGTTCACCATTGTGGGCAGCGAGCAATTCGGCTGCAACCGGCCCCAAACCATTGGAGTTTGTTGTGTAATCAGCCGGTTGAGTATTCTCTTGCTGCGGCGCCACACCCTTCTCTTTATCCGCCAAAGCGGCTGCCATGATCCGGCTCAATTTGCTTTTATCATCAGCATCTTGAGCAGGCTTAGCCACGGGATGCGCTTTCGCCCCGTCGGCTTGGCTCGGCAACAATGGCAAGGCAGCCAAGCTGGCCGCTCCCGCAAAGGCGAGTGTGAAGGTTGCTTTTCTGATCATGTCCTCCTTGACAGATAGGCGTGATTGCCGCGTAAAAACAGCCATGGCAAGATCAGTTTACATTCACTGGCCCTTCTGCGCCCGTAAATGCCCGTATTGCGACTTCAACAGCCATGTTCGCGATGAGGTGGATTTTGCACGGTGGGAGGCGGCGCTGATTGCCGATTTGCGCGCAGAGGCAGCATTGGTCGAACGCAAGCCATTGAAATCTATATTCTTTGGCGGCGGAACCCCGTCTTTAATGTCGCCGCAGCTAGTTGACCAATTGTTGACAAATGTTGCCCATTTGTGGGGATTTGCTGACGATATTGAGATCACATTGGAGGCAAACCCGTCTTCGGTTGAAGCGTCAAAATTTGCCGATTTGGCAAAGGCTGGCATCAACCGCGTTTCGCTTGGCATTCAATCGCTGGACAATGATGCGCTGCAGTTTTTGGGCCGGCTGCATTCCGCTGATGAGGCTTTGGATGCACTTAAAGTGGCGCAGCAAAATTTTGACCGTGTCAGCTTTGATCTGATCTATGCCCTGCCCGACCAAACAGAGGAGCATTGGCGCTCTCAATTAGAACGCGCGCTCAGTTTCGGCACCAGCCATCTGTCGCTCTATCAATTGACGATTGAACCCAGCACGCGTTTTGCGACCGATGTGCGGCGCGGCGTGTTTGAACCGTTGGACAATGACCGCGCGGCGGGAATGTATGAAATCACCCGTGAATTGACCCAGCAGCACGGCCTGCCCGCTTATGAAATCAGCAATCATGCGCTCGTGGGCGAGGAAAGCCGCCACAATCTCACCTATTGGCAATATGAGGATTACATCGGCATTGGCCCCGGTGCGCATGGCCGCAGGAATGGCATTGCGACCACTCGGCATAAGAAGCCTGAGACATATCTTATGTCGTGCGAGACCAAGAGCAGCGGTATCCAGACCGCGATAACTCTATCGCCGGAGGAACAGGTTTCAGAAGCACTGTTGATGGGGCTAAGGTTGACGAGCGGGATTGATCTGGAAAGTCTCGCGGCGCGCTTTGGCATTCCCGTTTTGGCGATGCTGGATGCGAAGAAACTCGATTTGCATCAAAGCCTTGGCCTGATTTGGCGCGACGGCTCCAAAATTGGCGTAACACCAGCCGGAATGCCAGTGCTGGATGCTTTGCTCGCTGATCTTGTCCATGCCGATTTGGTGAGCGCTTAGACTTGGCCGCGCCGGACCTTCTCGAGGAATGGGGAGCGCACCTCCGCGATGCCCGCCGCCGGTCGCCGCATACTGTGCGCGCGTATCTCGCCTGCGCAAACCGTTTGGCAAAGTCGCGCGGGTTTACCGCATGGAGCGATGTTGCCGAGGTTGAAGCGCATGATCTGCGTCGCCATTTGGCATCGCGCCGTGCAGAAGGGATTGGCAATGCCAGCGCCGCAAGAGAACTCTCCGCGCTGAAAAACTTTATCGCTTTTGCACGGGAGAAAGAGGGCGATCCCGATGCCTCCGCGCCCCGATTAAAAGGTCCGCGGGTGAAGAATGGCCTGCCCCGCCCCGTCACTCCCGATGATGCGGGCAATATCGCGGATTTGGTTGCAGGCGAAGCGACGCAAGATTGGATCGGCGCACGCGACCGCGCGGTTTTGCTGCTGCTCTATGGAGCGGGCCTGCGCATTGCGGAGGCTTTGTCATTGAAAGGTTCGGACGCGCCGCTTGGCCAAACGCTGCAAGTGACTGGCAAAGGCGGTAAGCAGCGCATTGTTCCCATCCTGCCGATTTGCGCAAAGGCGGTTGAGGAATATCGCTCCGCCTGCCCTCACCCCATTGCACCTGATGAAGCGCTGTTTCGCGGTGCAAAAGGCGGCGCTTTATCACAAGGCATGGTGCAAAAAGCGATGGCGAATGCGCGGCGCGCTTTGGGCCTGCCCGATACTGCCACGCCGCATGCTTTGCGGCATAGTTTCGCCACGCATTTATTGGGAGCGGGCGCTGATTTACGGAGCCTTCAAGAATTGCTGGGCCATGCGTCCTTGGGATCAACCCAGATTTATACGCAAGTGGATGCAGCGACGATGCTGGAGAATTACCGCGATGCGCATCCTAGGGCGAAGAAAGGCGCGAAGAAGGGGTGAGTTATGCTAAACTTTCAATCCAACGCTTCCTTGCAAGCGAACCCAGCAGCACTTTGAAACTTAGCGGTCACCGTTCTCGATCGCCTCTGCAAAAGCGACCCCGAGGCGCCATTGCCCTTGAGCATTGTAGTGGACGCCATCAATGCCTTTTGGAAAATCTAATGCTGAGGGATTCGCTGACGTCTTGATCAACCAAACATTGGGATCGGTAGTTGAGACGTTCTGCATCGCTTCTCGAATTATTGAACGTCCATGAGTGAAGCGCTCTCCGACAGGATTTATTTGACCAATCACAAAACTGAGATCGGGTTGGGCGAAGCGTGTTCGAAAGTAATAGATCAGGCGCCTTATATTTTTCTCATAGTCCTCAGCCGCAAACGCATATTGTGCATCTGTCTCACCCTGCATCCATATCATTCCAGTTATTCTGGATTGATGCTTAAGCGCCTTCAAAGCTTTTTTGGTATGGAAGAAATGAGCGGAAGCCAGCTTCTGAGAGACCCTACTTTTCATTTCGATTTGCTCGGCTTTTTCAATCGTCCAATCTGAATTCCAAGCACCATGTAATGACGTGCTTCCGTAAGCCGTTTTTACTAGCAATAGGTTTTGGGAAGGGTTCGCTTCGGCAAAAGCTACACCCAACCCCATTTCAGGTCCAAAAGTCCTACTATGGGCGGATTTATTGCTGCGGATAGTCGAATAGGACTTATTGAGCGGTACCGGAGGCTTTCCATTCGTTGAAACATATACCCGTTCCGACGCCAAATTGATTCTATGGACCGTGGCAGAGTCCAGTTCATCAAAATTAGCTCGCCCGGCCATATTGGATTGACCACCCATGAGAATTACATTGACTGGTCCATCAAAGTTTGAACTGGTAAAAGCTAAGTATAGAAGCCCGGTAAGAGCTAGCGTGACAAAACCAGCTAACGTCATCAAAAGTTTCAAAACGGGTTTATCCTATCGGTTTTGAATGCTCCGATGGATAGCGCGCATTGGTTCAAGTTTAACATGTTTCACGCAACCTTCATTGCCCAACCCGCCCCTCAATAGCGTCCCAGATCATTCCGGCCACGTCCGACCCATCAAAGCCTGAAATCGCCACAATACCCGTGGGCGAAGTGACATTGATCTCGGTCAGATACTTCCCGCCGATCACATCGATGCCAACGAATGTCAGGCCTAGTCGTTTAAGCTCCGGTCCCATCGCGGCGCAAATCTCTTCCTCGCGGTCCGTCAGCCCCGTTTTTTCCGCGCTGCCTCCCATTGCCAGATTGCTGCGGAACTCGCCCTTCCCCGGAATGCGGTTGATCGCGCCTGCGACCACACCGTCGACCAGAACGATGCGTTTGTCCCCTTGAGCGACTTCGGGAAGGAATGGCTGCACCATATGCGGTTCGGGCCAAGTCTGGTTGAACACTTCGAACAGTGCAGTCAGGTTCTCGCCATTTTCAGGGATGCGGAAGATCGCTTTGCCGCCATTGCCGTGGATGGGTTTGACCACCACCGCGCCGTGCTCTGCCATAAAGCGTTTCACTTCATCAGAGCTGCGCGTGATCAGCGTGGGCGGCATAAATTCGCGGTAGTCCAGCACCATGACTTTTTCCGGCGCATTGCGGACAGAGCTGGGGTTGTTCACCACCAAAGTTTCATCCGCAATCCGGTCGAGCAGATGCGTGGCGGTGATATAGCCCATGTCGAACGGCGGATCTTGCCGCATCAGGATAACGTCAATCTCCTTGCCAAGGTCGGTGCGCTGGTATTCCCCCTTGGTAAAATGGTCGCCGACAACGCGCTGCACGGTGACAGGCGCGCACTCTGCATAGAGACGGTCGTCTGCGTCCAAAGTCAGGCTTTCGACGTGGTATTCGAAGATTGTGTGCCCGCGTGCTTGCGCTGCCTCCATCAATGCAAATGAGCTGTCACCAGCGATGTTCACGCTTTCGATGGGGTCCATTTGTACGGCAATTTTTAAGCTCATTTGAGGCAGTCCTTTAAGGCATCCAAGCATTGGTGATGTGGCGCGGCGGAGTGCCGGGTGCAAGGAGTATTACATCGATGCGAATATCCTCGCCGTTCTTAGCATAGTCATATGCGGCAATTTCAGCGGCTGCGGCCACGCGGGCAAGGCGGCGTTCGTCTATCGCTGTGTCTAAGTCAGCGGCTCGCTTTCGCCATTTGACTTCGATGAAGGCGATGAGCGCGTCTTTGCGCGCTATCAGATCAATTTCGCCTGCATCATTGCGCACGCGCTCTGCAAGGATTTTATATCCCTGCCCTTTGAGGAAATGTGCGGCGATTTGCTCACCATCGCGGCCCTGCTGTTCGGCGCGTTGCTTCTTTGGCGAAGCGGTCATGCCTTTAGCTCAAGCGCGCGCGCATATAGTGCCTTACGATCAAGCCCCGTTGCTTTGGCCACTTGTCCGGCCGCTTGGCTGGGTTTGAGCGTCTCCAAAGCCTCCACCAGCAAAGCATCAGCATCGCCGGAAAAACCCTCTTCAACCGGCGGACCGATCATCAGCACAATTTCACCCTTTGGCGGATTGGCCGTGTAATGCGCGGCGAGTTCACTAGCGCAACCTTTGCGGCATTCCTCATGCAATTTGGTAAGCTCGCGGCCCACAGCGACTTCGCGGGTCGGCCATACATCTGCAATCGCTTGCAATGACTTTACCAAACGCGGGCCGGTTTCGTAAAAGATCAGCGTAGCATTGACGCTGGAAAGCTCATCTAAAGCATCGCCGCGCGCCTTTTCCTTAACTGGCAAGAACCCGCCAAACATAAACCGGTCATTGGGCAGCGCGCTGAGCGTTAGTCCCGCAATAGCCGCACATGCGCCCGGCAGAGTGGTGATAGGAATGCCACCTTCCCGCGCCTCTGATACCAGCCTGAAACCGGGATCGGAAATGATGGGTGTGCCTGCATCGCTGACCAAAGCAATTGCTTCGCTGCGCGCTCTTTCGACAAGAGCCGCCCGAGCGCCCTCACCCGAATGATCGTCATACCGCTGCATCCGTTTTGAAATATCCAGCGCCTTGAGCAATTTGCCCGTGACGCGCGTGTCCTCGCAAGCGACCACATCGCAGCGTTGCAAAATGTCGACAGCGCGCAGGGTTATATCACCAAGATTGCCAATCGGTGTGGCGACAATGTAAAGGCCCGGGCTAAGGGGATCACTATTGCTGGTGGATGATTTTGTGTCAGTCACCTATAGAGCTTTAGGGACGATAAATTGGGGTCTGCAAGCATGAAGCGTATTTTGTTCAATCGGCGCACAGTTTTAATCACTGGCACAGCCGCTCTTTTGGCAGGTTGTCAGGTGGTGCCGAAAACAGGGCCGACAGTGGGCCAGGGTCCGACAAGTGGTCCTTCGCCAGAACCAAGCGCAACCGTACTCCCCACCGATCAAACGCGTCACCGTGTTGCACTGCTGGTGCCGATGACGGGGCGCAATGGCGAAGTTGGCCAAGCGCTGGCCAATGCTGCGAATATGGCGCTGCTTGATACCAATGCGGCGAACCTGCGGATCACGACTTATGATACGTCTGCTGATCCATCTGCTGCTGCGAATAAGGCTTTGGCTGATGGCAATAAGCTGATCCTAGGCCCATTGATGGCGCAGAATATTCCGGCCGTCGCTCCTCAAGCCCGCGCTGCAAAAGTGCCGATCATCTCATTTTCAAACGATTCGCGAGCAGCGGCTAAGAATGTGTTCGTGATGGGTCACATCCCTGAACAATCTATCAACCGCACAGTCGCCTATGCGCGCAGCAAAGGCGCAAGCCGTTTCGGCGCAGTCATTCCCAACGGTCAATATGGTGACCGGTCAGCCACAGCGTTGGGCAATGCCTTGCGCGAATATGGCGGATCGCTGGCATCTACAGAACGCTATTCACGCGGCAACACATCCATCGTTAGCGCGGCAAACAAGCTGCGTACGCGCGGCGGATATGATACTGTTTTGATCGCTGATGGAGCGAATTTGGCAACGCGTGCAGCGGCAGAAATTCGCACTGGCCGTGATGGCAATATCCGCATTTTGGGTACGGAACTTTGGGGCGGTGAAGGCTCGCTCTCTCGTTCTAGCGCAATGCGCGGCGCGATCTTCTCAGCCGTGTCTGATGGGCGTTTTAAACGGTATAGTTCGTCTTACGAGAACCGTTTTGGCCGCAAGCCGTTTCGCGTGTCATCGCTTGGCTATGACGCAGTGCTGCTAACCTTGCGCGTCGCACGCAATTGGAAGGTTGGGCGCAATTTCCCGGCCAAGCAATTGCGCGAGGAAGACGGCTTTGTCGGTGTTGATGGCGCGTTTCGTTTCCGCAAAAGCGGTGTGATCGAACGCGCCTTGGCTGTGGTAGAGGTGCGCGATGGCAGTTTCGCAACTGTCGATGCAGCGCCCTCCTCCTTCGCGAAGTAATTCAGCCTATAAGTAGGATTAGTTTGACGAAAACCCCTGCCTCGCGCTTGTCGCGGGGCATAATGCTGCGCATATACGCACCCTATGTCCGATGATCTATTTGATGGCACGCCAGCCTCTAGCGGCGATTATGATTCCTCCTCGATTGAGGTGTTGGAAGGGTTAGAGCCCGTTCGCCGCCGCCCCGGCATGTATATTGGCGGGACCGATGACCGCGCATTGCACCATCTGGCGGCAGAGGTTCTCGACAATGCCATGGATGAAGCGGTTGCAGGCCATGCCAGCCGTATCGAAATGCGCCTTGAGGCAGGCAATCGGCTTTCCATTACAGATAATGGCCGCGGTATTCCGGTTGACGAGCATCCGAAATTTCCCGGTAAATCTACGTTGGAAGTGATCCTGTCCACCCTGCACTCTGGCGGTAAATTCTCCGGCAAAGCCTATGCGACATCGGGCGGCCTGCACGGTGTAGGTGTCAGCGTAGTCAACGCTTTGTCGCAGCACACACGGGTAGAGGTCGCCCGCGATAAGCAGCTTTATGCGCAAGAGTTTGCCAAGGGGCAGACGCTGGGCAAGATTGAGAAACTTGGGCCCGCTCCCAATCGGCGCGGCACCACCGTTATCTTCACGCCCGATGAAGAGATATTCGGCGACCGGCAGTTTAAGCCTGCGCGGCTTTTCAAACTTGCTCGCTCCAAAGCCTATCTGTTTGCAGGCGTTGAAATCCGCTGGAAAAGTGATGAGGCTTTGGCCTCTGAAGAAATCCCAGCAGAAGCAGTCTTCAAATTTCCCGGCGGTTTGGCGGATCATTTGGCGGAGCAGATTGGTGCGCGCGAATGCGTTACCGCGCAAAGCTTTACAGGTTCACAGGACTTCCCCGACGATGCCGGCCGCGCCGAATGGGCGATTGCTTGGCCGCTCTATTCCGATGGCTCGACCAGCTGGTATTGCAACACTGTGCCCACGCCAGATGGCGGCACACATGAACAAGGTGTTCGTGCAGCCTTGACCAAAGGATTGCGCGCATTTGGCGAACTAACCGGCACGAAAAAGGCGAAAGATATCTCCGCCGATGATGTGATGACAGGCGGCGAGGTTATGCTTTCTGTCTTTATCCGCGATCCGCAATTTCAATCACAGACGAAAGACCGGCTAACCTCGCCTGAGGCTACGCGTCTGGTTGAAAACGCGGTTCGTGATGCCTTCGATCTCTTCCTCACCGACAATATGGACCGCGGCAAAGCATTGCTTGGCGAAGTTATGGAGCGGATGGATGAACGCCTGCGCCGTAAGCAAGAGCGCGAGATCAAACGCAAGTCTGCAACCAATGCAAAGAAACTGCGCCTGCCCGGTAAGTTGACCGATTGCAGCGGCGAAGGGGACGGTGAAACCGAACTGTTTATCGTTGAAGGCGACTCTGCGGGCGGCAGCGCAAAACAGGCGCGTAATCGCAAAACACAGGCGATCCTGCCCATACGCGGCAAAATCCTGAACGTGGCCTCAGCCAGCGCTGACAAGATCAATGCCAACACAGAAATTGCCGACCTAGCCCTCGCCATGGGCTGCGGAATGCGCAAGGATTGCGACGCTGAAAATCTGCGTTACGACCGCATCATAATCATGACCGATGCGGATGTTGATGGCGCGCATATCGCTACGCTCCTGATGACGTTTTTCTTCCAAGAAATGGCGGACATTGTCCGGCGCGGGCATTTGTATCTCGCTCAGCCGCCGCTCTATAAACTGACCGCCGGTAAAGAGAGCCGTTACGCTGCCGATGATGAGCACCGCGCTAAGTTAGAAGAGACGGTGTTTAAAGGTAAGAAGGTTGAAGTCGGCCGGTTTAAAGGGCTTGGCGAGATGAACCCGCAGCAGCTGCGTGAAACTACGATGGACCCGGAAAGCCGCAGCCTTATCCGCATTACTCTGCCCGCAGAGTTTGAAGATCGCGCAGTTGTGAAAGACTTGGTCGACCGTCTGATGGGCCGCAATCCAGAGCACCGTTTCAACTTTATCCAGAACCGCGCGGGCGAGGTCGATCGCGATCTGATTGATGCCTAGCCGAGGCGAAAAGCCTGAATTTCCCGATCCGCGCACGGACGATATCATGGCTGGCGACAGGCGGATATCGCGCCCCGATAGCTCGCTTCCCGATTGGGAAATGCCCGATGCAGCATACCGACCCGTTCCCATCGTATGGTTCTTCACTGCGTTCCTCGGGCAAATCGTTTCCTTCATAATTGCGTTTAAAATCGGGCTGAGCTTCCACCCATTTTTCACCGTTATCCTTTGTGCATTGCTGACAGGAATGATCGGGCGTTGGACATGGGGGCGCGGCATGGCGCAGTCAGCGCGCGGGTGGAAAATCGCAACGATTGCTATGCTTGGCTTTCAACTCGGCATCGCAGCCTTGTTCGCTTATGCGTTGATGCAGACACGGTAGGCTTGACCGCTAAGGGTCAAATGATAAATTCGCGGGCATGCTCAAATATGTGATCCCCGCCCTCGCCCTGATACTCACGCCAAGCATGGCTTTTGCGCAAAATGCGAACCCGCAAGCAATTCCGCCAAATGATCAAGGCGCGCCAATTTCAATTTTGGATCAGCGGGCCGCCGATGTTCTTAAAGTCGTCAAAGGCGAAATGCAGCCGGTAGATATATTTGCGCCAAGCTTTTTGGGCGCCGTGACACCAGAACAGTTCAATGCCCTTACCGCCCAAGTGACTGCGCAATTTGGCCAACCACAAGCCATTGAAAACCTGAAGCCGTTTGGCCCCTATAAAGCTGCGTTTGATTTGCGGTTCGTTAGCGGCATTGGCCGCGTTGAAATGGCGCTGAGCGGCGCGGGAGAAAACCGGATTACGGAATTGCTGATCCGCCGGATTGATCCCATCAATGATGATGTTGATGCCATCAAAGCTGATTTGGAAGCGCTTCCTGGTGAAGTGGGCGTTTATTTTGGGCCATTGGATGGGACAAACCCGCGCCTTGCAATCAATGCGAACAGGCCGCTTGCGATTGGCTCCACGGCAAAGATCTATATTCTCTCTGCCCTCACCCGAAAAATTGATGCAGGCGAGGCCAATTGGGATGATGTTGTCAGCATCACGACGCGCAGTTTCCCCAGCGGCGTTATGCAAGATTGGCCTGATCCCGCGCCTGTCACTTTGCAAACACTCGCCACAATGATGATTTCGATCAGCGATAACACTGCGACAGACAGCCTCCTCGATTATCTGGGGCAGGATGCTGTTATTGCCGAGATGAAAGCGAGCGGCCATTCGCGGCCCGAGTTCAACATTCCGTTCCTGCAAACCAAGCAATTGTTCAAAATGAAAGGTGCTGGCGACAAGCTAATCGGCGCCTATCGTTCTGGAAATGTGGCGGAGAAAACCGCGATTCTCGAAAGTATCGAAGACACTGACGTGACACCCGCTGAAATCGATGCTGCTTTTGCCAACGGTCCCTATGCGATTGATGTTGAATGGATCGCAAGCGCGCATGACTTGCGCAAAATGCTCGCGCATCTTCCCAAAGGAGGCGCAGGCGTCCCGCTGAAAGTGATGGCTGTAAACCCTAGCGCACCTGACACCTTTTTCGAAAAATATCCGCGAATTTTCTACAAAGGCGGATCAGAACCCGGTGTGCTGAACTTTACTTGGCTTATGATGGACAAAGCTGGTGGTTGGCATGTGCTCACAATGGGCTGGAATAATCCTGCTGCGGAGCTGGAAGAGCGGCGTTTTGAATTGTTGGCGCAGCGGCTTTTCGCTTTGCCATTATAACCCCTGCTCAATTCGATAAGGCATGCTTTCTGCCCCTTGCGCGCAGCGATTTGCATCCGTAACGAATAGATCAGATTTTGAGTTTCATAGGACAACCCATGACACAGCGTTTTGACGGCACTTCTAATTATATTGCGACCGATGATCTAAAAGTGGCGGTCAACGCTGCGGTGACTTTGCGCCGGCCATTGCTGGTAAAAGGCGAGCCGGGCACGGGTAAAACCGTCCTTGCGCATGAAATTGCTGAGGCGATGGGCGCGCCGATGATTGAGTGGAACGTCAAATCCACCACCAAAGCGCAGCAGGGTCTTTACGAATATGATGCGGTTGCGCGTCTGCGCGATGGTCAGCTGGGCGATGAGCGTGTCCATGACATTGCGAACTACATTAAGAAGGGCAAATTGTGGGAAGCGTTCACTTCCAAAGAATTGCCCGTTCTGCTGATCGACGAGATCGACAAAGCCGACATCGAATTTCCGAACGATCTTCTGCAAGAGCTCGACCGGATGAGCTTTGATGTTTACGAAACGCATGAGACGATCACGGCGAAAGATCGCCCGATTGTGATCATCACCTCCAACAATGAAAAAGAACTTCCGGATGCGTTCCTGCGCCGCTGTTTCTTCCATTATATCAAGTTTCCAGACCGTGATACGATGCGCGATATTGTCGATGTACACTTCCCCGATATTCAGAAAACGCTGGTGACTAAAGCGATGGATATCTTTTACGAATTGCGCGAAGTACCGGGCCTTAAGAAGAAGCCTTCGACATCAGAATTGCTAGATTGGCTGAAGCTGCTTCTCAATGAAGATATGCCATTGGAAGTACTGCAAGACCGCGATCCATCCAAAGCTATCCCGCCCTTGCATGGCGCCCTGCTTAAGAATGAGCAGGATGTGATGATGTTTGAACGGCTTGCCTTTATGGCGCGCCGCAACCCAAGCTAAAGGTTTGCGCGGAACCATCCTGACGCTTGGTTTGGTGCTGCTGGCATGCGCAGGCGCGCTCAAAGCAGAACCAGCAAAGCTCGATATTGCCGATGATGCGGATTGGTCGCATCAATGGACGGCGATGAGTTTCCCCGCGCGGTGGGGAGAATTTACGCGTGATGGGATTTATCAGTTCGAGGCGCGCGAGACCAACGTCTCAGCCAAATATTGGGACAGTGATCGCGATACGCTGGCGAACCTTTACCTTTATCGCCCCGGACTTGCGGAGGCGTCGATTTGGCATGACCGAGCATTAGTCGCTCTGGGTGCTAGTCAGACCTTTGGCAGCGAGAAAGTCCAAGGGACCCGGACCGCATCGTTCACCCCCAGTGGCGGCGAAGCGGAAAGCGGAATTCTAACCATTATCGCCGCCGAAGGAGAGTTTCGTAGCACCTCTGTCGCGATCTATAGCGCGGGTGATTGGCTCGTGAAATTGCGCGTAAGTTCGCGCAGCCTTGATCCTGATGGGTTGGAGGAAATGGTACGTGATTTGATCAAGCGGATCCCTGCCCTTACCGGACATTCAAAACGGCAAAGCTATGTGATGGAAGCCTGCCTTGATGAAGTGAATTATGCAGATGCCGATAGGCCCAATCGGGGCAATAGCGGATCAGGCAATGAAGGCTCATCTGATGCTCTTTTCAAACCCGATGACTTTATCGATAGGTTAAAGGTTAAGCCTGACCAAACTGCGAAATATTGCCGCGAAGGTGATGGCGGACTTCAGGGCAGTGTCTATCGTCCAATCGGAGCAAAGGACCGCTACATGGTCGCAATCGGAGACTCCGGCGCGTCTCTCAAAGTGGCTCCTGCGGCGTCCTTAGACAGCGTATTGAGCGCGGATTCTTCGGAAAAGCCCTATTTCCTCGTTAGCCTTCGAACTGGCGACAAAGTACGCGTCTTTATGCCGTTTCTAACGCTGCCTCAGCCCAATCAAGCCATGCAAGTCTTGATGCGTGAACCACCATTCACAACTATTGAGCGCGGCCTTGGGGAAGAAGAGCCAAGGGTTTGGGTTGAGCCTGCCGAGAATGCACCGGCATCGCCGCGAGCCAATTAGTCCAATTTGTAGGCGACTTCAAAATCACCCCAGCGCCTGCCGCATAGGTAAATAGGGATGTAGATATTGCGCACGAGAACATAGTTTTTTCCGTCGCCCTCCTGCCTGTAAACCCCCATTGTATAGGCCTCATCACTCGTTTTCGCTGCATGATCCATCGTGTCCATAATGATCCGTCCATTACGGCAATTTGCGGTATCAAACGCCAGATCTCCCGTCGGTTCGCGGGACATCGAACTTAGATGGGTTGGCAAGAAACCATTTACATCAGTGCATGCCGTAGCAATTAACTGCTCATGAGAAGTGGTCGCTTGATCAAGCGTAGGGCGCCAATGCGTATCTGCCCAATCCGTTAATTGAGAGCGATATCGCTTGGGGTTGCTCCCTTCTATCTCGATGTAATTGTTATCGAACAAAGCCGCTTCGCTAAGCTGGTTCGACTTAACCGCCGCCTCGGTCATTTCTGTTAATTGAGCGGCAAACTTTTGTGCCATTTCTACAAAGAGACTGTCCTGCGGAGACAATCCGGCGTGCACAATCCGGTCGAACATGGTGTTCGCCGTTATTTCCAGCCCGCCCATTCGCTTATGTGCATCGCCCAGCTTACTCTCATTCTCATTTGCGGCATGATCAAAGCTGTAAAACACTTCTTGCACGCGGGATACATGGTGGCTGATTGTGCCGGTTGCATGGGAAATCTCCGCATTCTGGCGGTCCACTTTCCCGACCAAATCACCCACTCCAGCAATGGTCCGTTCGATTTGAGCGACAGAGCTTTTGGCTTTTGCACTGGCAACAGAGCCATGCTCAATCTGTTCGATCACAGCGCCTGCTTCTGCACCCAAAGTATCGACTGTTTTGGCAATTTCCTTGGTTGCGCGGCGCGTTTCATTGGCAAGGCTTTTGACCTCTCCTGCAACCACTGCGAATGTCTTGCCCGCATCGCCCGCGCGCATCGCCTCAATCGTTGCATTCAGCGCCAAAATGTTGGTGGTGTCGGCAATCTCAGCGATATTTTCAGAACTGCGCCGGACCTGATCCATAGCGCTGGCAAATCCTGTAACGTGGCGTGAAAGGGCTTGAACCAGTTCGAGAAGTCCATTGATTTCTCCGAGAGAACTTTCGATCAAAAGATTGCCCTCGCCCAATTGAGCGATTGCTTTGGCTGATAAATCGCGCGCTTCTGAACTGGCTAGCGCAACCTTCGCCTGATCGGCCTCAAGCTCTTGAACGGTGCCTTGCAAGGCCATCTGTTCCTCGCGCAGGCGCTTGGATGATTGCATCACAGCGTCGACAATCCCGGCCACATCGGTGCAGCCGACTGTTACATCACCGCAGCTTGCTGTGATCAAATCGAGCGCTGATGCTCCATCCTTGTCAATTTCTACCGGTTTCATGCCAGTTTCGTCCCGTTTATTGTCTTAAGTCTTCCTAATCGGTGATGGTTACCGGACCCTTAAAATTGTCAGGTTGCGCAGTCCTATCTGGCCATGGCTTCGCGGGCGCGCTAATACACCGGCATGTTTTATGATTTCATGGATGAATTGCGCGAAGCGGGCATTGGCGCGAGTTTTAAAGAGCACCTCACATTGCTTGAGGCTCTGGAAAAAGACGTAATCGAGCAATCGCCAGAGGCGTTTTACTACCTATCCCGCGCAACTTTTGTGAAGGATGAAGGCAAGCTCGATCTGTTCGATCAAGTGTTCAACAAAGTCTTCAAAGGCATTTTGTCCGATTACGGGCAAAACCCGGTCGAAATCCCAGAGGATTGGCTGAAAGCTGTCGCGGAAAAATTCATGTCAGAAGAGGACATGGCCGCGATTGAAAAGCTCGGCGACTGGGACGAGATTATGGATACCCTCAAGAAACGGCTTGAGGAGCAGGAAAAGCGCCATGAAGGCGGCAACAAATGGATTGGGACAGGGGGCACATCACCTTTTGGCCATTCCGGCTACAATCCAGAAGGCGTGCGGATCGGCGGCGAAAGCAAGCATAAGCGCGCAGTAAAAGTCTGGGAAAAGCGCGAATTTGCCAATCTCGACAACACCAAAGAACTCGGCACGCGCAACATCAAAATGGCTCTGCGGCGGCTGCGCAGGTTCGCTCGCGAAGGCAATCCTGATCAGCTTGATATCAATGCGACGATTGATGGCACAGCGAAGCAAGGCTGGCTGGATATCCATATGCGGCCCGAGCGTAAGAATGCGGTGAAATTGCTGCTGTTTCTTGACGTGGGCGGATCAATGGACCCGTTTATCAAACTTTGCGAAGAACTCTTCAGTGCGGCCACTAGTGAGTTCAAAAATATGGAGTTTTTCTACTTCCATAACTGTTTGTATGAGGGCGTTTGGAAGGATAATAAGCGCCGCTGGCAAGAACGCACAAAGACGTGGGATATCTTGCACAAATACGGCCATGATTACAAAATCATCTTTATCGGCGATGCCGCGATGAGCCCTTATGAAATCACCCATCCGGGCGGCAGTGTTGAACATATGAATGAAGAAGCAGGCGCAGTGTGGATGCAGCGCGTGATCAACACTTACCCCGCGACCGTATGGCTCAACCCCGTGCCCGAAAAGCAGTGGGGCTATTCACAAAGCACCAAAATGCTGAAGGAAGTGATGAACGACCGGATGTACGGCCTGACTTTGGACGGTCTGGACGATGCAATGCGGGAGCTTTCACGGAAGCAGGGGCATTGATCCACCTCATATGCCGAGTCAATGTGCCTCAGTAGCTCACGACAGTTTCGCCACAGCTTCTTAATGTGTGGCCTTTGGATACAGCGAGTGTTGGATTGCTCGCATGATACAGATTGTACGAATTATCAGTTTGACGTTCGCAGAAGAAATTTCCGAAAACGACTTCACCGCAGCTTCTCAATGTATGCTCTATTGACAGGGCACTTTTGGGATTTCTGCCATGGTAAATGTTATACGAGTTATCGGCTTGACGTTCGCAGAAATAGTCGGTGTATTTTCGTTGTTCCGGAGCCGAGACATTAGCCGACGAGTAACTAAACGAAAAAGCTAGAGAGGCGACGGTGATTGCTGAAAACGAGCAAATGGTAATCGCTATTTTTTTCATAGGTTTAACTCCGCAAAAGTAAGTTTCGGGGCTTAGTGTCAATAAAGCAGATGCTCTTTCACCGTTTGCACCCAGCTCGCCTCATCATTGGCGGCTAGTGCATCTAGATCATGCGCAGTAGCAGCCGGATTATCGACCCATTCGCGCAGAGAAGGCCCCCCATTGATCACATCAATCGCAAGCACATCGTCGGTATATTCATACTTAAAGTCTTTGCCGCGCCACAGATCATAATCGGGATAGAGAGTGCGGATCGCTTTGAAAGCCAGCGCTTGCAGACGCCACGGTTTAAACGCGTGATGGGTGTAATGCGGCCCCTCTGCATGCACCATCAAAGCATTGCACAATTGGCCTGCATGCTTGTGAAAGGTCGGCTCAAAATAGCATTCGCGGATGGCGCAGCCGTGCAGCCATTCCGGCGCGAAGGTCTGCATTTCCGCCAACACTGCCTTGGCATCCACATCGGGCGCACCAAAAAGCACTTCTAACGGGCGGGTCGTCCCCCTGCCCTCGCTCAACTCAACGCCTTCGATCATCACCGTTCCGGCATAGGCGCGCGCCATATTAACCGAAGCCGCATTGGGCGAAGGGTTGATCCAAATCCGGCTTTCCGGCCAGCCGAAACCGGGCCCGTCCGGCTGCCAGCCCTGCATTGCGACAACTTTATACGCCACATCCAGATTGAAATGCGCTTTGAACCAATGCCCCATCTCGCCCAAAGTTAGCCCGTGCCGCATGGGCATAGGCGCTGCGCCAACAAAACTTTCATGACCGGGGATCAGCAGCGTGCCTTCCACCGGTCGGCCAGCGGGATTGGGCCGGTCGAGCACCCAGACTTCTTTGCCGCCCTTCGCTGCTTCTTCGAGCAAATAGAGCAGCGTGGTGACGAAAGTGTAGATACGGCAGCCGAGGTCTTGCAGGTCGAATAGGAACACGTCTGCGCTGTCCATCATTTTCGCAGTCGGACGGCGGACCTCGCCATAAAGCGAGAATACGGGATTGCCATATTGCGGATCGGTTTCATCCGCGGTTTCAACCATATTGTCCTGCTTATCGCCTTTGAGGCCATGCTGCGGGCCGAATGCGCTGGTGACGTTTACGCCCGCCGCGATCAGCGCATCTAAGCTATGCGTTAGGTCGGCGGTGACAGAGGCTGGATGCGCCACCAGAGCCACGCGCTTGCCCTTAAGCTCAGCGAGCAAGGCAGGATCAGCGAGCAGGCGGTCTATTCCGAACAAAACACTCATGCTGAACGATCCACTGTCTTCATCCGGCAGGCTTCTGAATGAAACTCCGGCTTGCCCGGCGGGAATGCCAAAGCCCAGAATTGGATGTTGCCCGCATTATCCTCAACCACGGCATTCAACGCGACTTGCGCTGGATCGGGCAGATCGCATGCGATGCTTGCTTTTAGGATGAGCGAATTGTCATTGCGCGAAGAAGCTAGCGAGATTGCTCCAACCGGTGCATCGCGCATCCCTTTGCGGAAATCATCAAAGTCATAGGCGGCCCAGCGGCTTGATGGGGACAGGTTGAACTCGCGGTAGGAATTGCCGCCAATCGGCTGCCAGAAAATTTCAAAACAGGTCGTCTTCCACAGATCATCCTCGCGGGCGGGATGCTGGTTCATCGGTATCTTGATCTTGGACAAATCGCCTTCGAGTTTAAATTCGGCCATGCAGCCATCCGAAGTGGCGTGGATTTGCGCGGTCACAGCCTTAATCGGGCCGAGGTCGCAGGTCTGGTGAAGCATAAGAGGTATCATGCGATTGTTCCTATGGAGATGCGGCTCTGCAAGCAAGAGGCACTCGCAAGGCTTACATAGGAACAAAACCGCTGCTAGAGGCGGCTGCCATGAGTGAATACACATCCGATCTGCTAAACCTGCTATCATCGCGCGGGCATCTTCACCAAGTAACAGACGCTGGCGCTTTGGATGCGCTTGCGGCGAAACAGGTGGTGACCGGCTATGTGGGCTTTGACCCAACCGCGCCATCGCTGCACATTGGCAACCTTGCCTCGATCATGCTGCTGAAACGGATGCAGGATGCAGGGCACCGGCCGATTGTGATTATGGGCGGCGGTACGGCAAAGGTCGGTGATCCTTCTGGTAAGGATGCCACCCGCACTATGCTGACGGATGAAAAGCTCGTGAGTAATATCGCCAGCATCAAAGGCAGTTTTGAAAACATCCTGCGGTTTGATGATAGTGAAACGGGTGCGATATTGATCAATAATGATGATTGGCTGTCTAAGCTGAGCTACATCGACTTGCTCCGCGATGTTGGACAGCATTTCACCATCAACCGTATGCTGACGTTCGATTCAGTGAAGACGCGGCTTGATCGCGAACAGCCGCTAACGTTCCTAGAATTTAACTACATGATCATGCAGGCTTATGACTTTTTGGTCCTGAGCCGCGATTACAATTGCCAGCTGCAATTGGGCGGCAGCGATCAATGGGGCAATATCGTCAACGGGATTGAACTTGCCCGGCGGATCGATAGCAAAGAGGTTTACGGCTTTACCGCACCGCTGATTACGCGGGCTGATGGCGCGAAGATGGGCAAGAGCGTTGATGGGGCGATCTGGCTGAATGAAGAACAATTGCCCGCCTATGACTTCTGGCAATATTGGCGCAACACAGATGACCGCGATGTCGGCAAATTCCTGAAGCTGTTTACTGACCTTCCACTGGATGAGATTGCACGTTTGGAATCTCTCGAAGGGGCAGAGATTAACGATGCCAAAGTCATCCTCGCCAATGAAGTCACCAAGATGGTGCGCGGGGCTGACGCGGCGGCGGCGGCAGAAACCACTGCGCGTGATACATTTGCCGGAGGCGGCGCAGGCGAAGACTTGCCCACCTTAAATGTTGGCGCAGAAGGCATGCGAATTGGTGCTGTTCTTACAGCCCTTGGCTTCACTGCATCAGGCAAGGAAGCAAAGCGTAAATTGGCCGAAGGTGCAGTCAAAATTGATGATGAAACGATCCAAGACCCTGGGTTTTTGGTGCTTCTAAATCCTAATTCTCAAGTAAAATTAAGCCTGGGTAAGAAAAAACACGCAGTTCTTTTCCCCTAGATCACCGAGGACGAGTGTTCATTTTGGGACATTCTTGTCCTGAAACAGGACGGGCGGGCTTTACCAAATATCAGCCTTTCGGCGGCATTAACATCCATTCGCAACGTCCTTTGGAGAAAATAAGCCGTGGCATCTGGTGTAAACCTCAGCGTTCCTGAACTGCGTCAAGCAGCCCGTCATCCTGTTGATTTCCCGGTTATCGGTGAACATCAAAAGCATGGCGATGTTGAGATGCATATTGCCAATCTCTCTGCTCAAGGATTTATGATCGATAATGCAGATGGGTTGGGACGCGGTGATCGTGTCATTATCCGTTTGCCCATGGTTGGCCGGATTGAGGCTTACGTCATCTGGATCAGCAATGAACGCGCTGGCTTCCAGTTTGAGCGCATTTTGCGACTTGATGATTTCATGGCGATTATTGATGCGCTGCAACCCAATCCGCGCCTGCGCAAATCCCGCTAAACTGGCCGACTAACGACAGTGCTTTGATTTAAGCACCGCAATGCGTGCTTGGCAGGCGGTTTTGCCAATGCCATGAGGTTTATGTGAGCCTCAACCAAACTTCGCAAAAACCTCTTCACCCATTACAAATTGGGAATTTCCGCGCTTATTGGATTGCGCGGCTTGCGATGACTGTCGCGCAATATGCTATGCTGATCATTATCAGCTGGCAGGCCTATACAATGGCGCGCGACGGCGGGATGAGTATTGCAGAGGCGTCTGGGCAATTGGCTTTGATCGGCCTGCTCCAGTTTGTGCCTTTGTTCTTGCTAACCCCCTTTGTGGGTTTAGCAGCAGACCGGTTTGACCGGCGCAGCATCAGCAGGCTGACGGTGTCTTTGCAATTCCTGTGCGCAGCCAGCCTCGCATGGCTCACTTGGACTGAGGCGATTAGCTTTCCCATATTGCTTAGCGTTGCGGTACTGCTTGGCATTGCGCGTGCATTTAACGGCCCTGCTCTGTCTGCGCTTGCACCGAATCTGGTGCCAAAGGAAGTCTTGCCCACTGCGATCGCTTTGTCGTCGATTGGTTGGCAAGTTGGAATGCTAGGCGGTCCCGCGATAGCCCCGGTGCTCTACCGGATCACACCAGCTTTGCCATATGCGTTCTCCGCCGGCTTGTTGGCGCTGTCGGTGATCGCGCTTGGCTTCATTGGTAAGGTTCCGCAACCTGCACTTAAAAAAGGGGTTCGGCCCATCGGTCAGATTATCGACGGGCTGTCTTATGTGGTGCGCAATAAGATGGTGCTTGGCGCTATCACTCTGGATTTGTTTGCCGTTTTCTTAGCCGGAGCTGGCGCGCTACTGCCTGCATTCGCCCGCGATATCTTGCAAGTTGGCGAAGAAGGTCTCAGCCTGCTGGCCCCTGCCCCCGCGATAGGCGCCGCACTAACAGCCATTTGGTTTTCTTTTCGCCCGCTGAAAAACAATGTGGGTCCAATGATGCTGATGGCGGTGATCATGTTTGGCATTGCGACGATAGTGTTTGGCCTTTCCACTTGGCTCCCGCTGAGTATTGCCATGCTGATGATCGCTGGCAGCGCCGATATGTTCAGCGTCTATATCCGGCAATCGCTCATCCAATTGCACACACCCGATGATAAACGGGGCCGCGTTTCTTCAGTCTCGATGATGACTATCAGCGCATCAAATGAAGGCGGCGATGCATTTTCGGGCAGTCTCGCCTATGTTATCGGGCCTGTTGCTTCTGTCGTAGCTGGCGGAGCAGGTGCGATTGTAACTGTTTTGGTCTGGGCCCGAATATTCCCAGTGTTGCGGACAACAAAAACCTTCGATCCGCCGGAGGAACTGCTAGAAGAGGCAGGCAAACAACAAAGTTCGAATACCTAGGAGAGTACCCGATGAAAGCTGCAAATGTTCTGGAAACGATTGGCGGCACGCCGCACATTCGCCTTTCTCGCTTGTTTCCCAATCATGAAGTTTGGATCAAATCAGAGCGCAGCAACCCTGGTGGTTCTATCAAAGACCGGATTGCCTTGGCCATGGTCGAAGATGCTGAAAAGTCCGGCGCGTTGAAACCAGGCGGCACGATTGTTGAGCCAACCTCGGGCAATACGGGCATCGGCCTTGCAATGGTGGCAGCGGTCAAAGGCTACAAGCTTGTTCTGGTAATGCCAGAAAGCATGTCACTAGAGCGCCGGCGTTTAATGCTTGCCTATGGTGCTAGCTTTGACCTTACGCCCAAGGAAAAGGGCATGAAGGGCGCAATTGAACGAGCAAGCGAGTTGGTCGATCAAACAGAGGGCGCTTGGATGCCCAGTCAGTTTGACAATCCCGCCAATGTTGCCGTGCATGTTGCCACCACTTCGCAAGAAATTATCGCAGACTTCGCTGATACGCCGCCAGATGCAATGATAACTGGCGTTGGTACAGGCGGCCACCTAACCGGTTGCGCGCAGGCATTGAAGAAAGAATGGCCTGCCATGAAAGCCTATGCGGTTGAGCCTGAACTTTCTCCCGTCATTAACGGCGGGCAGCCCGGCCCCCACCCCATTCAAGGGATTGGCGCGGGCTTTATCCCGGGCAACCTCCACACCGATGCAATTGATGGCGCGATTACGGTTGATGCAGAAGACGCGCGGGAGATGGCGCGGCAATGTGCAGCAACAGAAGGGTTGCTGGTTGGCATTTCCTCAGGCGCGACACTTGCTGCGATTGCGAAGAAGCTACCGGAGATGGATGCTGGAGCGCGTGTGATTGGTTTCAACTATGACACCGGTGAGCGTTACCTGTCGGTACCAGACTTCTTACCCAGCTAGTAACTGCAAAACTGTGTGATTTTACGTAATCCCACTTTTGCGAGGTCTTGGTCTGTTTGGAGCAGTATGATGTTCCAAACCCGAACCAAGGAGATCGAAAGTGGGCGTGCCCCCGATAAGCCAAAAGCCTTTGACGCAAGACGCTTTATCGGCTGATGAAACGATGCTTAGCTTGCTTGAGCAGAGCCGTGATTGTGTCAGAATCCTTGGATTAGAAGGCACTTTGGACTTCATGAATTGCAGCGGACGTGATGCATTGGATGCAGAGAAGTTTGGCGATGCTCGCGGTAAAGTTTGGTGGGCGCTTTGGCCTGCCCATACACAAGACTTTGTTCGTTCGATGTTTGAACGCGCGCGTAAGGGGCATGAGGTTGAATTTTCAGCTGATTGCCCCACTCAAATGGGAAACATGCGCAAATGGATGGTAACCCTTAAGCCCATGCAAACCGATGATAATACGGTTGTTGGCGTGCTCTGCACATCGAGCGATATTGATCCCGCAGAGTAACAAAAGCCCGAGCATTTCTGCCCGGGCCTTCTAATTCTTCATTCCAAGAAAATTTGTTTACGCAGCTGTTGCAAAAGCATCTTCTGGCAATGCCATCATGTTTTCACTGCCCGCTTCCAGCTTGCGGCGTAGCGCGCCTGCGTCTGGCAGGAACCGCTCACCATAATAGTTCATTGAAGTGATCTTCGCTTCGTAGAACGCTTTGTCAGTGGTGTCGCTGCCGAGTTTTTCATTGGCAACTTTTGCCATCCGCAACCACATCAGTCCAAGCGTCACAATGCCCATAATGTGCATATAATGATGCGCGCCTGCACCCAGATGATTGGGGTTCTGCATGGCGTTTTGCATGAACCACATGGTGGCTGCTTTTTGTTCGCCGAGTGCTTTTTCTAGTTTTTCAGCAAAGCCAGCAAGAGCTTCTACTTCTTTTGCAGCAGCAATTTCATCATCGATCATTTTGAAGAATGCTTGGATCGCCGCGCCGCCCTTGCTCGCGAGCTTACGCCCGCACAGATCCATGGCTTGTACGCCATTGGTGCCTTCGTAAATCATGGCAATTCGGCTATCGCGAACAAACTGCTCCATGCCCCACTCAGACACATAGCCGTGCCCGCCAAAGACTTGCTGCATATTGTTGGCAATGTCGTAGCCTTTATCGGTGCCGTACCCTTTGATCACAGGGGTAAGCAGGCTGATCATCTCGTCAGCTTCTTTACGCTCTTCCTCGGTTTGCGCTTTGTGGGAAAGATCAACTTGCAATGCGCCCCATAGGCACAATGCACGCATGCTTTCATTGAAGACCTTACCGTCCATCAGCATCCGCCGGACATCGGGGTGTACGAAGATCGGATCGGCTTGCGCTTCTTTGTCAGCAGGCCCTGTCAAAGCGCGGCCTTGGCGGCGGTCAAGCGCATAGGTAACAGCATTTTGGTAAGCGACTTCTGCTTGGCCAAGGCCTTGCATTCCGACACCCAAGCGCGCTGCGTTCATCATTACGAACATTGCGGCCAATCCGCGATTTTCCTCACCGATCATGTAACCGGTAGCACCATCATAGTTCAGCACGCAGGTCGCATTGCCGTGGATGCCCATCTTCGTTTCGATGGAACCGCAAGAAACACCGTTGCGCGCCCCCGGTTCGCCTGCATCATCCAGAACAAATTTCGGCACGATGAAGAGCGAGATACCTTTTGAACTATCGGGCGCACCAGGAGTTTTGGCCAGTACCAGATGGATGATATTGCTAGTCAGATCATGCTCGCCAGCTGAGATGAAAATCTTAGTGCCGGTAATTGCATATGATCCATCCGCATTGGGTTCCGCTTTGGTACGGATCATGCCCAGATCGGTTCCGCAATGCGGCTCTGTCAAATTCATCGTGCCTGACCACTCACCGGAAATCATCTTAGGCAGATATGCCTCTTTCTGCTCCTGCGTTCCGGCCGCTTCAATCGCGGCGGTCGCGCCATTGGTCAGACCGGGGTACATGGCGAAGGCTTGGTTGGCTGTGCCCGTGAACTCTTCAACAGCGAAGCCCAAAACATGCGGCATGCCCTGCCCGCCGAACTCTTCTGGTTTGGCCAAAGTGCCCCAACCGCTTTCGACGAATTGGTCATACGCAGCTTTGAAGCCTTCTGGCGTTGTAACGGAGCCATCTTCATGGCGCGTGCAGCCCTGCTCATCGCCAATTTGGTTGATGGGCGCGAGGACTTCTGAACAGAACTTGCCTGCTTCATTGATGACCGTATCGATCATATCGGGCGTCGCATTTTCAAAGCCCGGTAGATTGCCATAGCTGGCAAGGTCGAGCATCTCATTGACGATGAAGCGGGTTTCGCGGGTTGGCGCGGTATATGTTGGCATGATTGTTTCCCTTGGTCGGAATGTTCGTTTGTGGCGCTGCGATCAGCGCGGACTATTTTGCTAGGCTAAGCTTTTCAATTTCAGTGATGAAGCCAGACAGTTCCTTGATCGAACTGTCGATGTCGGCCCGCTGGCTTTTCAGCTTGGCAACATGTTCACGGCATTTTTCAATCGTAACGCGGCGTTGCTCCACGCGGCCATCATCAAGATCATACAGATCAATCATCTCGCGAATTTCAGTAAGGCTGAAACCCACATTCTTGGCACGCATAATCCATGCAAGCCGCGCGCGATCACGCTTGGAATAGACGCGGGTAAGACCGATCCGAGCGGGAGAGATGAGCCCCTCATCCTCGTAAAAGCGCAAGGCCCGAGCCGTACATCCAAATTCAGTGGTAAGGTCTGAGATTGAAAACTGTTCGCGATCTTGCTCGTCCGGACGGTCTAAGTGAGCCCGTCCGTGATCATTTGTATCGTCGCCAGTTTTTTGTGTTGCAATAGTAGTAGCCATGGGAAAGCGTATAGCTTCCCTTTACGTTAGCGTCAAGACCTGACCTAAGCGGGAGGCTTATTCGGTATTTGCTAAGCGCTCGCCTTCAATCCTGCGATAAAAGCAGCTCACCGCACCGGTATGACATGCGGGACCAGCCGCATCGACTTTGAGGACTAGCGCGTCTTGGTCGCAATCAACCAATATCTCTCGCACAGTCAGCAGATTGCCGGATGTTTCACCCTTCATCCAAAGCTCTTGCCGGGAACGCGACCAAAAATGGGCAATGCCGGTTTTGCGAGTAGCCGCCAAAGCATCCGCGTTCATATGAGCGACCATAAGCACATCTTTGGATGCCGCATCTGTTACCACTGCCGTCAAAAGCCCCGTGGAATCGAACTTTGGCGTAAGCTTGTCCGCTTGTTCGATTTCAAGGTTGCTGCTCATTGTTCGTTCCATATTGCGTGCATAGAGGCTATTCCTTCGACGAAGCGAGTGGTGAATGCGACAGAATGTTGCACGATAACCACATAGGGCGGTCAAAATACAAACTTTGCGCAGATGACACTTTAATGAAAGCTCTGTGCCTGAAAGAAACCCTTAGTGCGCTTTTGTCGGTGCACCAACCTAATATCTGGTGCTTCGGTACTTGTTTCAGGGGGTAATCGTGCCGCATTCGTCATGGGGGTGACGACGCGAACGATTAATACGATGAGGGATAGAACCCTTGGCGACTATCTAAGGGGGACGGTCGCCAGCGCTCTTAGCGGAGCAAGGTTCAAAGCAATTCGTCACGTGGCGCCCGGGGCTTAGCGGCCTCGGGCGTTTCGTTTTGCAGGACCGATTTAGGCGCGAGTGCTCCCATCCACAACTCTGGCGAAGCACGCTATTTTTACCGAACGCGCGCCTGCTTCTATTAATGCAAAAGTGCATGCATCAGTGGTCGCGCCGCTGGTCAGAACATCATCCACCAGCACAATGTCGCGGCCCTTTATGTGGCTAATCCGAGAACGGCGGGGAGCGATGGCTTTATCAAGAGCATTCCTGCGCTGGGTTTTGCCAAGACCGCCAAGTGACGGTGTCATCTTACGGCGGACCAAACCATCAACCATCAATTCGCCCTTGCCTAATTTCGCGAGTTCACGCGACAACAATGCTGCTTGGTTGAAACCGCGTTTCCACAGCCGGAATGGATGCAGCGGCACAGGGATAAGCAGTGGCGGCATATCGTCAATTGCTGGCGGGTCCATCCTTCCCGCAATCAGCCGCGCCAGCATTGGTGCAAGAGCAATTTTCCCGCCATGTTTGTAGATGAGGATCAGCTTGCGTGATGCTTCATTGTAAAGTGTTGCGGCCATCACCCCATCGTGCAGGGGCGTGTCATTCAGGCAGGGTTCGCACTTTACCTCGCCATCAGGATCGGCGGGCATTGGGCGGCTGCACGTTGCACAAGAAGGCTCGGAGGGAACCTCTAAAGTTTTCCAGCAATCCAGACATAGTCCGCCCTGCTGGCCCAAAGCATCGCCGCATAATGGGCATCGCGGCGGATAAATTAGATCCACCATCGGAGCGAAGGCTTCACCGATTTGCTTGGTAAGTGTCATGCGATGTTCAACGCGGCTCTTGCATGAAAGCAGCAAGCGCGGCAGGCAAAGTCAGTCATGTCAAAAGCCCCTCCCCGCATTTTTGCTCCTTCACAAACCGCCGCAAAGTGGGCGCGTTCCCGTGACCGGCAGCAAAATGACGCTGCTGCCAAATACCTTACCGAAACTATCGCGAATGATTTGGCCGAGCGGATTGACTTTATGCAGTTTGAACCCGCGCGCTCTTTGATCATCGGCGATGTTACTTCACTTCTTCCAACCACATTGGAGGCATTCGGTTCCAAAGTGACTGTCGCAAACCTTGGCGAATTTCAGGAAGAAGCGCCGGGTACGCCAGCAGCATTCGACTGCATCATTCATTGCCTTGGCATGGGAATGGTGAACGATTTACCCGGAGCGCTGCTCCATGCTCGCAATTCTTTGGCAGAGGGAGGGTTGTTCTTCGCCGTTTTTCCCGGTGCGGGCAGTTTGCCGGTTTTGCGTCAGCTTGCTCTGGCCGCTGATGGTGAACGGCCGGCCGCTAGGATACATCCGCAGGTCGACACTCGGGCCGGAACCGCATTGCTTGAGCGCGCATTGTTTAAGCGGCAGGTGGTTGACAGCTTTCCCGTCACCGTCCGCTTTTCTTCTCTCAAACGCTTGGTTGAGGATTTGCGCGATCACGGTCTGACAAGCTCTTTGGCTTCACCTGCCCCGCCGCTGACACGGTCCGGTTGGGCGCGCGCTGAAGCAGCTTTTGAAGCGCTGAAGGATGAGGATGGCAAGGTGGCAGAGACCTTTGAAATCCTCACCCTAACCGGTTGGCGCTAATCCTTCAGCGCAGCCTGCGCCGCAGCAAGCCGAGCGATTGGCACGCGGTATGGTGATGCACTGACGTAATCGAGCCCCACTTCTTCGCAAAAGGTAATGCTGGCCGGATCGCCGCCATGCTCGCCGCAAATGCCAAGCTTAATATCGGGCCGCGTTGCCCTGCCCCGCTCTGCTGCCAGCTCGACCAGCTGGCCGACCCCATCGACATCTAGGCTGACGAATGGATCGCGGGCGAAGATGCCCTTTTCAACATATGGGGCTAGGAACCGCGCGCTATCATCGCGTGAAACGCCAAGCGTTGTTTGCGTGAGATCGTTTGTGCCGAAGCTGAAGAATGCGCCTTCTTGCGCGATTTCGCCTGCCATCAATGCTGCACGCGGCAGCTCGATCATTGTGCCAACCAGATATTCAACCGTAATGCCGGTTTCTCCGAAGACTTCTGAAGCAGTTTTGTCGACAAGCGCTTTCAGCAGTTCCAGTTCGCGCTTGGTGGCGACCAGAGGGATCATGACCTCTGGAATAGGCGCCTCGCCGGATGCCTTGGCGACTTCACAGGCAGCCTCAAAAATGGCGCGCGCCTGCATCTCGTATATCTCTGGATATGTGATCCCAAGCCGGCAACCGCGGTGGCCAAGCATTGGGTTAAACTCATGCAATTCATCTGCACGCCGCTTTAGATGATCGACGCCAAATCCGGTTGCATCGGCAAGATCAGCGAACTCCGCATCGCCATGCGGCAAAAACTCATGCAGTGGCGGATCAAGCAGTCGGATGGTGCATGGCAGCCCGGTCATTACCTCGAAAATGCCTTTAAAGTCGGCGCGCTGTTCTGGCAGCAATTTGGCCAAGGCACCGCGCCTTCCAGTCTCATCTTCAGCCAAGATCATCTGGCGAACTGCGCTAATACGCGCCGCGTCAAAGAACATATGTTCTGTTCGGCAAAGCCCAATGCCCTCTGCGCCAAACTGCCGCGCCTTTGCGCAATCATCCGGCGTTTCGGCATTGGTGCGCACACGCATGCGGCGATGAGCGTCTGCCCATTCCATCAATGTGCCAAAATCGCCGACCAGTTCTGGCTCAATCGTGGCTACTTCGCCCGCCATGACTTGTCCGTTTGATCCGTCGAGAGTGATGATTTCACCTTCCGAAAGCTCGCGATTGCCGATGCGCAAGGTCCGCGATGCCATATCGATAGAGACAGCTGACGCGCCTGATACGCAAGGCCGCCCCATGCCGCGCGCAACCACAGCGGCGTGTGACGTCATGCCGCCGCGCGCCGTCAGAATACCTTGGGCCGCGTGCATGCCGTGAATGTCTTCAGGCGATGTTTCCACCCGCACCAGCACAACTTTCTCGCCTCGCTCTGCCAATGTCTCAGCCTTATCCGCATCAAGCACAATCTGGCCTGATGCAGCCCCCGGTGACGCTGGCAGGCCGGTGGTCAAAACATCACGCTGAGCCGACGGGTCAAGCGTTGGGTGCAGCAATTGATCGAGCGCCATGGGATCAACGCGGCTAATCGCCGTCTTCTCGTCAATCAGCCCTTCGCCGACCATTTCGACCGCCATTTTCAATGCGGCCTTTGCCGTGCGTTTACCGCTACGGGTTTGCAGCATCCAAAGCTTGCCCTGCTGCACGGTAAATTCGATATCCTGCATGTCGCGGTAATGCTTTTCCAGCAGGTCAAACACCGCCGCCAGCTCGCCATAAGCATCGGGCATAGCTTCTTCCATGCTAAGCGGTTTGGCATTCGCTGCTTCGCGCGCAGCTTTGGTCAAATATTGCGGAGTGCGGATGCCAGCGACCACATCTTCGCCCTGAGCATTGATCAGATATTCGCCGTAATACGCCCGAACGCCAGTGGCCGGATCGCGGGTAAAGGCTACACCCGTGGCAGAGCTGTCGCCCATATTGCCAAACACCATGGCCTGCACATTGACGGCGGTTCCCCAATCGCCAGGGATATCGTTGAGGCGCCGGTACACTTTCGCGCGGTCTGCATCCCAACTGTCGAACACAGCGGCGATGGCCCCCCACAATTGTTCGGTCACATCCTGCGGGAAAGGTTTGCCAAGCTCTGTTTCCGCGATGGATTTATATTGCGCGACAAGATCCTGCCAATCTTGAGATTCCATCTCAGTATCGGCGTAGTAGCCTTTGTCTTCTTTCGCTATTTCAAGCGCTTCTTCAAACAATCCGTGATCAATGCCGAGCACCACATCGGAATACATTTGAATAAAGCGCCGGTAGCTATCCCAAGCAAAACGCTCATCGCCTGATGTGCTGGCAAGCCCTGCGACAGTCGCATCATTCAGGCCAAGGTTTAGGACAGTGTCCATCATGCCGGGCATGGAAACGCGCGCACCAGACCGGACGGATACCAGCAATGGATCGCCTGCATCGCCGAATTTCTTGCCGACAGTGGCTTCGATATGCGCCAGCGCAGTCTCAACCTCGCCGCGCATAGCAGCAGAAAAATCCGCGCCTTCGGCCAGATAGCGCACGCATTCCTCGGTCGTGATCGTAAAGCCGGGAGGGACCGGCAGGCCAATCCCCGCCATTTCGGCAAGGTTCGCGCCCTTGCCCCCTGTGACCGTCTTATCTTTCTGCCGAGCATCGCTGTAATCTGCGCCGCCGCCGAATGTATAGACCGTTTTCACGCTTTCAAATCCTTCAATTCTGCCGCCTGTAGGTTACACATGGCACACTGTTCTAAGGGAGAAATTCTATCCCTCAATTTTGCTGAAATCCGCAACCTGATGCACTGCATCCCGAAGGCGCGCTAGCAGATCGAGCCGGCCGCTGCGCACAGCCTTTTCTTCGGCGTTGACAATCACATCTTCAAAGAAGCGGTCGATGGGGGCGCGCAATGTGGCGAGCGCGGACATGGCTCCGGCAAAATCTTCAGCCTCAATCGCGGTAGAGGCTTTGGGTTCGGCGGCATCAAGTGCGTCTATCAGCGCCTTTTCAGCAGGTTCGGGCGTGTAGGAAAGCTCTGATTGGCTCTCCCACTCTTCTTTCTTCAAGATGTTGGCCGCGCGCTTATATCCAGCGAGCAGGTTGGTGCCGTCTGGCGTTTCGACAAATGATTGGAGGGCAATCGATTTACTCTTTAATAAGTCGAGTCTTCCGTCAAAATCCTGCCCGAGCATGTCGATGTTTGCCGCCGATACGAAATCGTGTCGTACACCCTTTTCACGGAGCAAAACAGTTAGTCGGTCTGCTAAGAAGGCACTAACGCCGATGCCAAATGTCGGTGTCGCTTCTTTTCCTTCCCAAACACGGGCAGCTTCTTCAATTTTAAGTTTTAAGCCATTCAAGTCGATCAAGCTAAGGCAAGATATGCCAGCACGCCTTAGGGCAAATGGATCTTTCGAACCGGTTGGCTTTTCGTCAATTGAGAAGAACCCAAAAAGCGTATCCAGCTTGTCCGCAAGGCTTACCGCTACCGTCACAGGCGCGGTGGGCACTTCATCACCCTGCCCCGCGGGTTTGTAGTGATCGCGGATGGCTTCGGAAACTTCTACAGGAAGCCCTTCTTTCGCCGCATAATACCCGCCCATTAGGCCTTGCAAATCGGGAAACTCTCCGACCATTTCGGTGACAAGGTCCGCTTTGCAAAGCCGTGCCGCTTGTTCAGCCAAGTCAGGATCGCCTTTGACGATGCCTTCTTCGCACAACCAACGCGCCAGCTTCGCCACGCGCTCCACCTTATCCGCTACCGTGCCGAGCTTTTCGTGGAAGGTAATTCGCTCCAAACCCTTGGCATGCTGCGCCAGCGTCTTTTTCTGGTCGACATCCCAGAAGAAGCGTGCATCGGCCAAACGCGCGGCGAGAACCTTGCGATTGCCATCGACCACAACAGCAGGATCGGCGGCATCGATGTTGGCTGTGCAGATGAAGGCGTTTGCGAGCTTGCCCGAGCTATCTTCGCAAACGAAATATTTCTGGTTCACGCGTGCTGTCAGCTGGATAGTTTCGGGCGGAACATCGAGAAAATCGTCCTCAAACCGTCCCAGCAAAGGCACTGGCCATTCGGTAAGGCCTGCGTTTTCCACGACCAGTCCTTCATCCTCAACCAATGTCAGTCCAGCAGCCTGTGCCGCGGCTTTCGCGCCTTCGCGCACGATCCCTTCACGCTCGACATGATCGACGATCACGTGGGCATCGCGCAGGGTTTCGGCATAGGTATCTGCCGAGGCGATTGTGATATCGCCGGTGGAGTGAAAGCGGTGACCAATTGTGATGTTGCCAGAGGTGATCCCGCCAGCTGCGCAATCCACTACCACTCCATCAAACAGAGCCACAATGCCTGACAAAGGCCGCACCCAGCGCGGGCTTTCTGTGCTGATGGAAGGCTCGCCCCAGCGCATAGATTTGGGCCAAGAAAAGTCGCGGATGATGGCGGGGATTGCGCCAGCCAAAACATCGGCCACGGCACGGCCCGGAATGTCTTTCACCGCGAAATAGGTGTTGCGCCCTTTTACATCGCGCACTTCGAGATCATCGCGCGTCACGCCGTTTTTGCGGCAGAAACCATCGACAGCCTGATCGGGCGCGCCCTCTGGTGGGCCTTTCGCTTCTTCGCTGACAGCCTCGGTTTTGGTCGGCAAATCACGCGCAATTAAAGCGAGGCGGCGCGGCGTTGACCAGATGGTGGGCTCGCCAGCATGAACACCCGCGGCCGCCATTTCCCGGGCGAACAATTTGCCAAGTTCTGCCCGCGCACTCTTTTGCATCCGCGCAGGGATTTCTTCGCAGCGTATCTCTAGGAGGAAATCGCGCGTGTTTGTTGACGCGCCAGAGGCAAGCTGGCCGCTCATTGCGACCACTCCGGATAGTCTTTCGCCCAAACGGGGGCCTCTTTCGCCATATGCGCCTCGCAGCTTCCGCGCGCCAAATCGCGCACACGGGCCATATAGCTGGCGCGTTCTTGCACGCTGATCACGCCGCGCGCTTGGAGGAGGTTGAACAGATGGCTGGCCTCAACCGCTTGTTCATAGGCAGCGATGGGAACCTGCGCTTCCAACGCATTTTGGCATTCCGCCTCTGCTTTGTTGAACAGGTCGAAAAGCGCATCGGTGTCTGCAACTTCGAAATTCCATTTCGACATTTGTTTCTCGTTTTCGAGGAACACATCACCGTAAGAAACGCCCTGCTGATTAAACGCCAGGTCATAAACGCTATCAACGCCCTGAATATACATCGCCAACCGCTCAAGGCCGTATGTCAGCTCGCCAGCCACAGGCTTGCAATCAAAGCCGCCCATTTGCTGAAAATAGGTGAACTGCGTGACTTCCATACCATCACACCACACTTCCCAGCCTAAGCCCCATGCGCCCAGTGTTGGCGATTCCCAATCATCCTCGACAAAGCGAATGTCATGTTTGAGCGGATCAATTCCGATTTGCTTTAGGCTTTCCAGATACAGCTCTTGAATGTCGCTGGGCGATGGTTTCAGGATCACTTGATATTGGTAATAATGCTGGAGCCGGTTGGGGTTCTCACCATAGCGGCCATCAGTAGGGCGGCGGCATGGCTGAACGAATGCCGCATTCCATGGCTCTGGCCCAAGCGCGCGCAAAGTGGTTGCGGTGTGAAATGTGCCCGCTCCCATGCGCATGTCATAGGGCTGCAAAATGACGCATCCTTGCGCGCTCCAGAAATCATGGAGCGTCAGGATCATATCCTGAAAGGATGCAGCGGGGTCTCTGGCAGGTAGCGCGGTCGTCATGGCAGCAGGCCATGGCGTAAGGTCTCAGAAGCGTCAATGCCGCCCTTTAACCAATGCGCAGCATATCGCCGTTCCTTTACCGATTTACTCTGTCTAGCCGCTTAAGACTTGGGGAGGCGAGATACTTGTTGAAGCTGGCAAGATCGCGTTTATGCTCCCCGAGATATTCGGAAATAGATCAACCGAAAAGCGGACGGAATTGATGAAACTAAAGAACTGCACCAAACATTTGGCACCGCTTGGGCTGGCTGCGTTTCTTGCACTTTGTTCAGCTCCTTTAACTGCTCATTCCTCAACTGATAATCCGCCCGTTGCCTCAGGTAATGATGGTGCGGAAAAGAACGAGAAGCAGAAAGAGGCAGAGGCACAATTGCGCGCTTTATTGGAAGCGATCATGGGTCCTGGTTCTGACGACAGTGATGTTTGCGAGCCTTCTAAAGAAACTGCCCACTCACAGAAGCTATTCAAGAAGGCTGGGCCCGATGGAATGGCGTCGCTAGCAAAGGGGCCGGCTCCGCACGAGCAAGACTATGAACCTTCACCGGCCATGTGGCGGTTGAGTGATGAGGACACTACGATCTATTTGTTTGGGACATTTCATGTCCTGCCCGATGGTTTGAAATGGCGGACTGAGCTATTTGATCAAACACTAAGCGAAGTAGATGAAATCGTGTTTGAATCGCGCGAGGATTTATCTCCGGAACAAAAAGCCGAAGAGCGTAAGGCGTTGCAGCAAGCGATACGCGATGCCCGCGGCAGTGAGCCCATTTCTCAACGGATTTCGCCAGAGAATAAGGCGAAATATCGCCGGCTTCTGCGTCTCGCGGGCCTCCCTTTCTTCTCAGCGGATAGAATGCCGCCAATCCTTGTCCTCTTAGGCCTTGGCGTTGCGAGCAGCGAAGAAGAAGGATCGCAGCGCGAATTGGGCGTCGAAACCATCCTCGAAGCTGAATTTGCCGCCGCTGGAAAACCTATCTCCGCTATTGAGGACCCCGTTGCCGTTATTAAGTCACTGATGGCGATCGAAGACGCCAGATTAATCACAGCGCTGGATGATGGTTTGGATGATTGGGACGGGTGTTTTTTGACTAATCCAGCGGAAGTCAGTTGGGAGAGCGAACACAATTGGGCCAGCGGCAGTTTGGATGAGGATTTTTCCGAAATGCTCGAAGATCCATTTGGCAAAGCCATTTATGAAGTTTTGTTAGTGAACCGCAATCGTGCTTGGACGGGATGGCTGCAAGAACGGCTCAAACAGCCTGGCAACCTTATGGTTGCAGTGGGCGCGGGCCATATGCGCGGTGATGATTCCGTGATTCGAATGCTCCGTGATGAGGGCATTGAGGTTACGCGCCTGCAATAATTGGTCGAGGAAAATGGGGTTTCATCGGGAGATCACCTTCCTTTGTGTCAGCTTCTCCAATCAATATGTAAGGTATTCTTGACATAGTCAGCAAATCGCGACATAAGGTCAGGCATACCTTACATATACCTGAAGAAGAGGATGAAACATGCTGTATCAAAAACTCTCACTTGCAATCTTTGCGGCGGCTGTAAGCGCTACGCCTTTATTGGCCGAATCTAAGGCTGCTGAAGTTCCCTCCATCGAAGTGCCTACTGCGGACCTCGACCTAACAACGAAACCCGACGTTGTGCTCTTGGACAAGAGAATTAAACTCAAAATTCGCCAAATGTGCGATAACAATGGACGCGATGGCGAAGACTTGCGCCTGATGCGCCAATGCCGATCAACTGCCCTTGCCAATGCAAAACCTTCTGTCAGGCGCGCCATCGCACAGGCGCATTCCCGAAAGGTCTATCTTGCTTCAAAAGCCCCAATCGAATTGGGAAGCTGATAGACCTGCTGTCACTCGCGGAAGGGGATAACTGCTCCAGCAGGCTGGAACCTTCTGCCGAGTGCAGCGAAACGACATCACGGAGGAAGTATGAGCGATCAAAAGCAAACTGGCGATAGGCTGCGCTACCGGATGTATTTCTGGCTTATGGATTTGAGTTTGATAGCGCTATTAATAAGTGTAGGCGAAGAGCTATTTAGACTGGCAACCGGTATCAAATACTATGGTTTAACGGGGACTGCCGAATTAGTGATTGGCTTAACCCTTATGAACTTAAGGGTATTTGTTCCTTTGCTTCTAGTTGTAGCCAAGTTCATGCGAGATGATTATGCTGAAAGCTTGTGGAAACGCACTGCAACCGTGCTTGCTTACGCAGGTGCTATCGGACCTGTCTTATTTTATTTTTACGCACTCACTGGTTCTCTCTTTCCCGAAGGAACAATGCTACGTTCAATTTGGTATGCGGTTTATAGCGCTTTTTACGATGGTGGCTCCGGCACCGACATTCTGGATATCACTTGGATGATATTTTTGGCACTTTTTGTATGCACTTTTCAGTTTCTGCGATGGCGAGACACTAGGTGAAAAACCGCTTAAAGGTTTTACGAGCAGAAAATGACTGGAGCCAAGCCGAACTAGCTGCTCGGCTCGATGTGTCGCGTCAAGCTGTAAATGCGATTGAGACAGGCAAGCATGATCCATCATTGCCACTGGCCTTTAAACTCGCCCGCCTCTTTGACATGCCGATTGAAGAAATCTTTGACGATAGCTAGAATTGGAATTGCCTAGCATTCACACCCAATTCACCCCCTCTCTCCAAGGAAATTCTCATGAACACTCTAAAGCAAAAATTCGGTATCGCTCTTGCCGCAACCACGATCCTTTTCACCGCACCAGCTTGCGCCCAGAAACAGGGTATTCCAGCTCCAGTTGAAACGGTCCAAGTCGCTGCTGAAGCTATGGAAACGGGCGGTCCAGCGCTTTGGATGGTGAAGGATGCAGACACGACAATTTACATGTTCGGCACAGTCCACGCCCTGCCCAAGGATGTTGAATGGTACAAAGGGACAGTGAGAGATGCCCTCGCATCTTCAGACACTATCGTGACTGAGATTAAGATGGACCCGAGCATGCAAGCAGAAATGCAGCAATTGGTCGCCACCAAAGGCATCTTGCCGCAAGGCACGACGCTGCGCGGAATGATGACAGCAGAGGATAAGGCAACTTATGAAGCGGCCTTGGCAAAACTCGGCGTGCCTGCCGCAGCTTTTGATCAGTTTGAGCCTTGGTATGCGGGCCTAACCATGTCGATGCTGCCCTTGCTACAGCAAGGGTACTCACCTGAAAGCGGCGTTGAAAAAGTGCTGCTGGCCGATGCTGCTGGCAAACCGCAGGGTGCGCTGGAAACTCTTGGCTTTCAGATTGGTATCTTTGATGAGCTACCCGCAAAATCTCAGATGGAGTTTTTGATCGAGGCCTCTGACAGCGTTGATGAAATCAAGCCTATGCTCGATGCGATGGTTGCAGAATGGCTCGAAGGGGACGCGGACGCTTTGGCCGAGCTGATGAATGAAGGGCTCGAAGACGATGTTCTGGCTGAAAAACTGCTGTTCGAACGCAACCGGACATGGGCGGCATGGATTGATGAGCGCATGGATGCACCGGGCACTGTGTTTATCGCTGTTGGCGCTGGCCATCTTGCCGGAAAGAAAAGCGTGCAGGATGTGCTCAATACTAAAGGCATCAAAACCTACCGCATCCAATGATCCGTAAAGCGGTGCTCAAACGAATAACATTGTTGCTGGCCGTGAGCGTAATGCTTGCGGCCTGTGACATTGGTGAGCAGCCGCCTCAAGATGGCCCGCGCCCTTCCCCGCTTATGTATGAAATCGCGGATAAGAATGGCACGGTTGAAGGCTGGATGTTTGGCACAATCCACGCCCTGCCCGACAATACGCAGTGGCGCAGCGATGCGTTAGAAAACGCCAATGCAGATGCGGATCTGCTATTCGTAGAGATTGCCGACCTAAATGATAGCGAGGCTATTTCGCGGATATATACCCAGCTTGCCGCGCGGCCCGATCTTCCCCCGCTCAATAAACGCATCGGCAGTGATAAACGCGCAAAGCTCGACATGCTTATTGCGCGATCAAAGTTCACTCCGCGCGATTTCCAATCGGTTGAAACTTGGGCTGCTGCCCTGATGCTCGCGCAATTGGCGAGAACAGGAAAAGCAGAGAACGGCGTGGACCGCGCTTTTGTAGAGGATTTTGAGGGCCGCCCGATCAGCGAATTTGAAGGCGCGCGGGCTCAGCTCGCTATATTTGATAGCCTGCCCGAACAGGACCAGCGCGATCTGTTGAGCGGTGTGATGGATGATATCGATAAGGCTGAAACAGACCCCGGCTCCCTTCGCAGGGCATGGATTGCCGGTGATGAAGCCGCTTTGGTCGAAGCCACACAGACCGGCATTATGGCTGACCCTGAATTGCGCGAAGCGTTGCTTGTCCAGCGCAATCGCGATTGGGCCGAGCAATTGAAACCAATTCTCGCCGCAAAGGATCAGCCTATGATCGCGGTTGGAGCGGGCCATTTGGTTGGTCCAGACGGTCTCCCAGCGATGCTGCGGAAACAAGGCTTCACTGTCCGGCGCGTGCAATAGCGCCTTACCGCGTAAGCCCACCTGCCCGAACACGCCGATCAATGCTTGCCTTTCGCGCCTTACACGCCTAGGCGCAGCGACTTCGCGAAAGCACGGTCACCCTGGAGGCGGGCTTAGCGATGTGTTTTAACAATGTTTTTGAAAGGTAAGTGACATGAGCGACGCTCTAACTCTGCCGGCAGAAGCGCGCGAACGGGCTGGCAAGGGAGCCTCCCGAGCATTGCGACGCGATGGCCGTATTCCCGCTGTAATTTACGGCGGTAAAGAAGAAGCCCTAACGATCCACGTTGAGGAAAAAGAATTGGCCCGCCAGCTTGGCACTGGTCACTTCATGAACTCCATCGTGATGATCGATGTTGCAGGCAATAGCGTGCGCACCCTTCCAAAGGATGTGTCATTCCACCCGGTTTCCGACCGCCCAACTCACGTTGATTTCCTTCGCCTTGCGAAAGATGCGAAGATCGAAGTGAACATTCCGGTTGTCTTCGTGAACGAAGATGATTCACCTGGCTTGAAGAAAGGCGGCGTTCTTAACGTGGTCCGTCACGATCTTGAGCTGGTTTGCGAATCTGACAAGATCCCTGATCAAATCGAAATCGATGTTACCGGCCGCGAAGTTGGCGATTCCATCCACATCAGCGAAGTTACTCTTCCTGCTGGTTCGGAAAGCGCGATCACCGACCGTGACTTTACCATTGCGACACTCGTTGCTCCATCAGCGCTAAAGAAATCAGAGAGCGAAGATGAAGAGGGCGAAGAAGTCGCAGCAGATGCAGTTGAAGCAACCGCACAAAGCGGTGACGCTGAAGGCGGCGATGCTGAAGACGGGGACAAAGGCGGCGAATAAGCCCTTCCCTTACAACCTAATCACCAAGGCACCGGGCTCAGAAATGGGTCCGGTGTTTTGTTTGGGTGAGAGTTAGATAGTAACGGCGAGCGACTAGCGAGCCGCAAGCGCGACTGCGCGCCGCAACTAATGTTGCGAAAGCCAAGCGAGCGGAGGCGAGCGCTGGCGCTTGAGGGACACGCGAAGCGTGTTAAAGGAAAGAGATGCAGATTTGGACAGGCCTTGGAAATCTCGGACCGGGATATGCGATGCACCGGCACAATGTCGGCTTTATGGCCTGTGATGTTCTGGCCGAAATGCATGGCTTTGGCCCTGAACAAAAGAAGTTTCAGGGCTGGATCCGCGAGGGTCGTATAGGCAATGAAAAGATAATCCTCCTCAAACCAGCGACATTCATGAATGAAAGCGGGCGCAGTGTTGGTGAAGCCATGCGGTTCTATAAGCTGGAAATGGATGCTTTAACTGTTCTGCATGATGAGCTTGATCTGGCGCCCTTCAAAGTGAAGGTAAAGCAAGGTGGCGGCCATGCAGGTCACAATGGTCTGCGTTCTATCACTCAGCATTTGGGAGCAGAATTCCGCCGCATCCGCCTTGGCATTGGGCATCCGGGGCACAAGGATGCCGTGCACGGCTATGTCCTGGGCAACTATCCCAAGGGTGAACAAGACGATTTGGTCGAAATGCTTGGCGCGGTCGCGGCAGAGGCGGAGTGGTTGGTAGAAGGCAATGCTCCGCGCTTTATGAGCGAAATTGCGCTGCGCCAACAAGACTAGGCCCAACAAGACTTGCAGCATCAGTCATAAGAGGTGCGGATTGTAAACTTGTCTCAACGGGGCACAGCTGTGCCATTCTGACCCGAGATATAAGTGATACCCCTAGGGCTCATCGGATTTGCTAGAGGATTGTGCTCAAGCCCCCGCATTCTTTTGATGGAACGACGACTTGTTGAAGACTCTGTTTACCCTCACTGCATCTGGCCTTTTGGTGGCGCTTTCTGCTGCCCCTCTTGCCGCGCAGTCCAAACCGTCAGTGCCAACATCTAATGATGGTGGAACATCTGTGCCTGAACCAGCTGGTTTTGCGCTTTTGGGCTTGGGTCTGGGTCTATATTTTGGTCGTGCGCGTTTTAACCGGCGCAAGAACGGTAAATAGACACACAAAACGTGTAGCTTTGTTGAGATTTGTTGATTTGGGCTGACATTCGTTGAGCGCCGCGTTACGCTCAGCCCCATGACAGATATAACAAGACGCTCGCTCCTATCATCCGCTGCTGCAACTACTGCGGCGACCGCCATGGCCGCTACACCTCTGAAAGCAGAGGATGTGATGATCCCCGTTTCTTATAAGTTGAGCGGTGCCGTTTTAATAACTGGCTGTTCGACCGGTTTTGGACGATTGGCGGCAGAAGAATTAGCGCGCGCGGGTGCAAAAGTCTTCGCGACAATGCGCAACCTTCCTCGCAAGGAAGCGGCAGAATTGATTGCAATTGCCAAAGCCGATGATCTCGACATTCATATTCTAGAGATTGACGTGACCGATGATGCTTCTGTCGCCAAAGGTGTGGCAGAGGCAGAGCGGATCAATGGCGGCGCAATTGACGTGCTGATTAACAATGCCGGCATTTCTTATGGCGGACCGATTGAAATTCAAGACATAGAAGCGACCAAGCACACATTCGACACCAACGTGTTTGGTCCGCAGCGTATGATAAGAGCCGCCCTTCCCGCTATGCGCGCCGCAAAGTCCGGCTTAATCATCAATGTCTCTTCACAATTGGGCCGCGTAATCGCGCCAAGCTATGGCCAATACTCACCCAGCAAATTTGCGCTTGAGGCATTAAGTGAAGGGCTCGCTTATGAACTCGCCCCGCACGGTGTCGAAGTGACCATTGTGGAACCCGGCGGTTACCCGACGATGATTTGGTCCAATGCCAATACAAACAGCCTCAAACTGCTCGAGCGCGCTGAGGAAAAGCACACTGCCGGCTATCCTGCTCTTGTCGAGCGGCTTGGCAAGCGCACCGGCGGCGGAAAAACAGATCCAATGGATGTGCCGCGCGCGTTCCTAAAAATCATCACAACACCGGCGGGAACACGGCCCTTGCGCGTGCCAGTGCATCCGGGCGGCAAACCGCAAGTTGCAATCAATGAGCTGACTGCGAAAGTTCAAGTCGGATGGCTAGGCAATTCACCGTTTGGTCCATGGATAAAGGACGTTCACAACGTCGGTTAGGCAACATCAGCGCACTAGTGTTTTATTCTCTCGCCCTTTAAGGCGCAGCGAAGTAGCAAACTTATACGCGCTTAAGAAAGAAAACTCATGGGTTTCCAATGCGGGATCGTGGGCCTGCCCAATGTCGGCAAGTCCACTCTTTTCAATGCTCTAACCGAAACGCAGGCTGCGCAGGCCGCGAACTATCCGTTTTGCACGATTGAACCAAACGAAGGGCGCGTATCTGTGCCTGATGCGCGTTTGGACAAAATCGCAGCGATTGCTGAGAGTGCAAAGGTCATTCCCACGCAGCTCGCCTTCCTCGATATTGCGGGCCTAGTAAAAGGCGCGAGCCAAGGCGAAGGATTGGGCAATCAGTTCCTTGGCAATATCCGCGAAGTTGATGCGATTGTGCACGTCCTGCGCTGTTTCGAAGACGATGATATCCAGCACGTCGCCAATAAAGTTGATCCGATTGCTGATGCCGAGGTTGTCGAAACCGAATTGATGCTGTCCGACCTTGAAAGCTTGGAAAAGCGGGTTGAAAACGCTGGGCGCCGCGCAACCAGCGGTGACAAAGAGGCAAAAGCGCTCGTCAGCGTTTTGGGACAAGCTCTCGACCTGTTGAAAGATGGCAAGCCAGCCCGCCTTTGCGAGCCAAAGGATGATGAAGAACAGCGGCTTTTCGATCAGGCTCAGCTACTCACGGCCAAGCCAGTTTTATACGTCTGCAATGTTGCCGAAAGTGAAGCATCCAGCGGCAATGATCTGTCCGCTGCTGTCTTCGCCAAGGCAGAAGCAGAGGGCGCTCAAGCAGTAGTCGTCTCAGCCGCGATCGAGTCTGAATTGGTTGAAATGCCGGAAGAAGATCGCGCGGAATATCTTGCAGAATTGGGATTAGAGGAAAGCGGCCTCGCCCGCGTAATCCGCGCTGGATACACACTGTTGGGCCTCCAAACATTCTTCACCGCAGGTCCGAAAGAGTCGCGCGCATGGACATTTCCATCGGGCGCCAAAGCCCCGCAAGCTGCTGGCGAAATTCATACTGATTTTGAAAAAGGTTTCATTCGCGCAGAAACCATTGCTTATGATGATTACATCGAACTCAATGGAGAAGCGGGCGCGAAAGAAGCGGGCAAAATGCGCCAAGAGGGCAAAGATTACGACGTGCAGGATGGGGATATCATGCTGTTCAAATTCAACGTCTGATTTGACATGGGTACGGATGCCAAAACTGACGGGCGCTTCTATTTTGAGGACGTCGAAGTCGGCAAGGTAAACGCCTATGGCCGCTATGAAGTGACCCGCGAAGAAGTGATGGAATTTGCGAGCAAATACGACCCGCAACCATTCCATTTGGACGATGCCGCCGCGGCGGACACACACTTCGGCAAGCTATCGGCTAGCGGTTGGCACACTGCATCTATGGTGATGCGAATGATGGTCGACAATTTCAAAGCCATAAGGCAGGCGGGACTCGGTTCTCCCGGCGTTGACAAACTGCTCTGGCCAATGCCCGTCTTTCCCGGTGATATTCTGCGCTGCGAAGCGGTGACCAAATCCAAACGGCGGAGCAAATCGCGGCCCGAAATGGGGTTGTTGGACGGCGAGGTGAAGGCTTTCAACCAGAACGACGAATGCGTGCTCATTATGGAGAGCGTTGGCTTGATTGAGGTCCGCGATGTGGATGTTCCGGTTGAGAAGTAGCGGCGCTCAATGCCGCCCGAACAGTTTCTCTACATCATCCATGCTGAGTTTTACCCAAGTCGGGCGACCGTGATTGCATTGGCCGGAACGCGGTGTCGCCTCCATTTCCCTGAGCAGAGCATTCATCTCAGCCACGTTTAACGTCCGCCCTGCCCGCACTGACCCGTGGCAAGCCATTGTCGCCAGCACCAACTCCAAACGTTCGGTTAAAAGCAGCGCGCCGCCATCATCTGTCGGGCCATGTTTGGCGATGTCATCCGCCAAATCCTGTAAGAGTTTCTGAGGGTTCGCTTTTGACAAAGCATGCGGCATTGCGCGCACAATCATAGCGGCTGGACCAAAGCGTTCTACGGTAAGGCCAAGGGTTGCGAAACCTTTCGCGGCATCTTCCAACCGGTCACAATCTGCCTCATCCAATTCCACAACATCGGGAACGAGCATTGCTTGGCTGCGCGCAACAGCATCTCCTGTGCCAGCCGCCTTAAGCCTTTCCAAAACAAGCCGTTCATGCGCGGCGTGTTGATCGACCAGCACGAGGCCATCTGCCGCCTCTGCCACAATATAGGTGTTCGCCACTTGCCCGCGCGCTACACCCATTGGGTATTGCGAAGGCTGCTCCTCGCCAGCGTCTTCAGAGGGATCAACCGCGCGCCCATATGGAGCTGCTAGCTCGCTTTCCTCATATCCGCGAAAGGTCGTTCTTGCTTCGCTAACACTGGACCGCGACTGGGCACTCCAATCGCGCCCTTCAAATATGGAGCGTGTTTGTTCGCCTACCGCTTCGCTACTTGAGGCAGGATGATTGAGCGCGAAACCTCCACCCTTTTGCCAGCGGTCCATTGCGCCGCGATCTGGACCTTGAGCTGACCGCTGGTCCCCCGTTGCCAAAGCCTGCCGCAACCCTGAAACGATAAAGCCGCGCACGCCGCGGGCATCGCGGAATCGAACCTCTGTCTTGGCCGGATGGACGTTCACATCCACATCCTCTGGCGGAATATCAAGAAACAGCGCCAGTACCGCATGCCGGTCGCGGGCGAGCATATCTGAATAGGCTCCGCGAACCGCGCCGATTAGCAAGCGGTCTTTAACCGGACGGCCATTGACGAAAAGATATTGGTGATCGGCCACGCCGCGATTGTATGTTGGTAGTCCTGCGATGCCCGTGAGCCGGATGGGTCCGTTTTCTCCCTCACGCTCAAAATCAATCGCAACACTATTGCCCTTTAGCTCGCGCGAAATAATGCCAGCAACGCGGTCAGCCAAAGCCTCATCACCTTGCACCGCTAAAGAACGTCGCTCGCCGTGGGTTAGTGTAAAAGCAATGTCAGGCCGCGCCATGGCAAGGCGCCGAACCACATCTAAGCAGGCACCATATTCGCTGCGCGGTGTGCGAAGGAATTTGCGCCGCGCCGGAACTTTTCCAAACAGGTTCTCAACTCTAACCCGCGTCCCGGGCGGGATAGCAGCAGGACCAGAGGCAATTTCCTCACCTTGATCGACAACGCGCCGCCAACCTTCGTCAGCACCAGCGATGCGGCTTTCAACCGTGAATTTGGACACGCTGGCGATGGATGGAAGCGCTTCGCCGCGAAAGCCTAAAGTCGCGACCATTTCAATTGCTTCATCGGGTAATTTTGACGTTGCATGGCGCTCTAATGCGAGCGCCATTTGGTCGGCATCCATGCCGCAGCCATTGTCGCTCACCTCGATGCCGCCCAGCCCGCCTTCGACCAGTTTCACATCGATTCGCGAAGAACCGGCATCAATTGCGTTTTCAACGAGTTCTTTCAGCGCAGCAGCCGGTCTTTCGACAACTTCACCGGCCGCAATGCGGTTAACAAGTGTTTCAGGAAGGCGGCGAATTTCTGGCATTTCGGCAGAGTAGCGCCGATCTGCCACATATTCGAGACCGGCAGTGGAAAATTGCAGCTGATTTAGACAATTATTTTGGCCTTTTGATCCGCTTTTCGCTAGAGGAACTGCAGTTACTCATCTTACGGTTGCAAAACGCGCACTTTAGCGTGGCCTGCGCGGCCCATAAATCGACGGAAATACCCAAGAAAAATGAGCTTTTTCACCAAACTCTTCAACTTCGGCCCCAAAAACATGGCAATCGACCTCGGGACCGCAAATACGCTGGTTTACGTACAAGATCAGGGGATCGTTTTGAACGAACCGTCTGTTGTCGCCATGGAAACTATCAATGGTGTGCGTCGGCCCAAGGCTGTTGGCGATGATGCGAAGATGATGATGGGTAAAACGCCGGACAGCATTGAGGCAATCCGTCCTCTGCGTGACGGTGTGATTGCGGACATCGACATTGCTGAGCAGATGATCAAACACTTCATCCGCAAAGTGTTGGGCCGCCGGACTACGTTCCAATATCCAGAGATTGTGATCTGCGTTCCATCTGGCGCGACATCGGTTGAAAAGCGCGCGATCCGTGATGCGGCATCCAATGCTGGCGCTTCTGAAGTGTTTCTCATCCTTGAACCAATGGCCGCGGCTATTGGTGCAGATATGCCCGTAACCGAACCGGTTGGCTCTATGGTTGTCGATATTGGCGGCGGTACGACAGAAGTCGCGGTGCTATCGCTGCGCGGTCTTGCCTACACTACATCTGTTCGGACTGGCGGCGATAAAATGGACGAAGCCATCGTTTCTTATGTGCGCCGCCATCACAATTTGCTGATCGGCGACGGGACGGCGGAACGGATTAAGAAGGATTACGGCATCGCTATCCCGCCAGAAGATGGCATTGGCGAAACGCTGACCATCAAAGGGCGCGATTTGGTCAATGGCGTTCCGAAAGAGATCACTATCAACCAAGGCCACATTGCAGAAGCGCTTGCTGAACCCATCGGCGCTATCGTCGAAGGCGTTCGTATTGCGCTGGAGAACACCGCGCCTGAACTGGCTGCCGATATTGTCGATCAAGGCATTGTTTTAACCGGTGGCGGAGCGCTTATCAGCGGCTTGGACGAGCATCTTCGTGAGGAAACTGGCCTGCCGGTAAGCATCGCGGAAGATCCGCTTTCTTGTGTAGCGCTCGGCACGGGCCGGGCCATGGAAGATCCCATTTATCGCGGCGTCTTGATGACTGCCTAGCGCGGCTTTTGGAAGGAGATTGGGGGCATGGCGTCGTCATCATCCCGGCGCTCCGGACATTCACGCCGAGCGCAGTTCTCCCTGTTTACAGGGTATCTCGCAGCCATTTTTGGCGCGCTGATCGGCCTTGCCTTACTGGGAGTATCAATTTGGCAGCCCCAATGGGCAAGCGGACTGCGCGGCGTTGCTAGCGATGTTACCGAACCTGCTGGCACCTCAACCGCTGTTGCCCGGACAGAAGGCCAAGGCTTCATCGAATCTGTCGAAGGGTATTTGCGCGCTGGCAGTCAAAACGCACGGCTTAAAGAAAAGCTCGAGCTGACTGAGATCAGGCTCGCTGAAAGTGAAGCTCTCAATCTGGAAAATGCGCGGCTTCGGGCATTGCTGGAATTGCGCGAAACAGATGAGGCACCGGTTACAACGGCGCGCCTAGTCGGCTCAAGTTCAACCAGCGCTCGGCGTTATGCTTACATCGGGGCGGGCAGCAAAGACGGTGTGCTAACCGGAATGCCAGTGCGCAGTTCGCGCGGCGTGGTTGGGCGCATTTTAGAGACCGGTCGATCTACCTCTCGCGTACTTCTTCTCACCGATAGCCAAAGCATTCTGCCAGTGCGCCGCGCAAAGGATGATGTCGTCGCCCTCGCCCAAGGGCGCGGGGATGGTCTACTCAATATCCGCCTCCTCAACCTTGGCTTAAACCCGCTCGAAGTTGGTGATATGTTCGTAACCAGCGGAACGGGCGGATATTACCGTCCGGGCGTCGCCGTTGGCATTGTGAGCGAGATTACCGATGAAGGGGCGCTCGCACGGCTTGTGGCTGATCCCGCCAGTGCAGATTATGTATCCGTCGGTCAGATTTGGGTGCCCGAAGTCGTAGTTGCGGCAGAAACTCCTGATGAGGAAGCGTTTGGCGAGGCTACCGAAGCACCGCCTGTCGCCGCTCCCCCAGCACCGGCAGCACAGCCTACGCCAGATGCAGCGCCCCGAACTGGTCCCACGCCCATCCCGCAAGCTGGAACTAGTGCAGAAGCCGGTGCGAATTAATGGCACGCTCCCGCAGCCGCACACCCAGCAGAGATCGCCTTCGTTCCGATAGTTATTCGCGCACCAGCATGCGCGAGCGTTCGGGCGTTTTGGCTTACACCATACCCTATGCTTCAATCCTTCTGGGATCGCTGCTGCCTAGCCTAGCCTTTTCCAGTGTCATGCCTTTTCTGCCGCCCATGGGTTTCATCTTCCTCCTGACGTGGCGGATCATGCGGCCCGGCCTTTTGCCAATGTGGATCGGTTTTCCGCTTGGAATGTTCGATGATCTTTTCAGCGGACAGCCATTTGGCAGCGCAATCCTGCTTTGGTCGGTCACGCTTATCACGATCGAAATTCTTGAAGCGCGCTTTCCATGGCGCGGTTTTTGGCAGGATTGGTTCACCGCAACGATAGGTATCGTGGTCTATATAACGGCTGCAATGTTAGTGTCCGGGGTCTTACCAAACATCCACCAATTGTTCGCCAATCTACCGCAGCTCTTGCTGTCTGTGCTTCTATATCCCATTATCGCCCGCATGGTTGCCAGTCTCGACAAACTCAGGCTCAAGCGTTTCAAGGTCATTTCCTAGTGTTTTGGCGCAAAAAGCGCGTGATCGTTAGCGCCAATACTCTCAAGAACGAATTCAATCGGCGCAGCTTTTTCATCGGCTCCGTTCAAGGCGGTATAGGTCTGCTGCTGGCCGGGCGGCTTGGCTATCTCGCGATTGCCGAGAATGAAAAGTACCAGACAGAGAGCGAAAGCAACCGCGTAAATCTCACGCTGATTGCCCCGCGAAGAGGGTGGCTGCTTGATAGGAATGGCGCGCCGCTTGCTTCAAACAAAGCGGATTTCCGCGTCGATGTAATCCCTGAACGCCTCACTGATCCCGATGCAACCGTAGCGCAATTGGGCGAGCTATTGGGGCTCGAAGCTGACCGAATTGCAGACATTAAGACTAAGGTGTCAGAAGCGCGCGGGTTCCAGCCAATCGAAGTGGCAAGCGGGCTGAACTACGATCAGTTTGCGGCGCTTTCTGTGCGCCTTCCCGATATGCAAGGCGTGTTGCCTCAACGAGGTTTCTCGCGGTTTTACCCCACGGGCGCAACTGTCGGCCATTTGATTGGTTATGTCGGACCGGCCACTGCAGAGGATTACGACGAAGACCGCAATCCGTTGCTTCTCACTCCCGGTTTTAAGATCGGGAAAGACGGGCTTGAGAAACAATTCGAGCAGGAATTGCGCGGAACGGCGGGCGCGCGGCGGGTAGAGGTTGCCGCATCGGGCCGCATTTTGCGCGATTTGGACACTCGCAACGACATCCCCGGTCAAGCGGTTAAGCTGACAATTGACGGGCCACTACAAGATTTTGCCGCGCGGCGGATTGGTCTGGAATCTGGTTCGGTCGTAATCATGGATTGCGAAACCGGCGAAGTGCTTTGCATGGCCAGCATGCCCAGCTTTGATCCCAACAGCTTTTCTGACGGTATCGGCAGCTTGGAATACGCCATGCTTGGGGAAGACCAGCGGGTGCCGCTGCGCAATAAGGTTCTTAAAGGGCTTTACCCGCCTGCCTCCACCGTCAAACCCATGGTTTCCATGTCATTCCTCCGCGAAGGGATCGATCCCGATGAAACTGTCTTCTGCGGCGGGGGCTTGCGAGTTGGCGACCGGGTCTTTCGCTGCTGGAACAGGCGCGGTCACGGCAATGTCAACATGGCCAGAGGCATCGCGCAAAGTTGCGATGTCTATTTCTACCATTTGGCGCAGCGTGTTGGGATGGACCCCATCGCTGAGATGAACCGCGAATGCGGGCTTGGTCAAACTTTTGAATTGCCGGTGGTCAGCCAGTTTTACGGCACTGTTCCTGATCCCAAATGGAAAGAGAAGAAATACGGGCGCCCGTGGTACAATGCTGACACTGTGAACGCGACAATTGGTCAGGGCTATATGCTTGCCAATCCGCTTCAATTGGCGATCAGCGCGGCACGGCTAGCGACTGGCAAGCAAGTCATGCCGCAGCTAACCATGAGCGGCGAGACACCAAAGTTTAAGCCGCTTGGCTTTCCCGAAGAACATGTGACCTATGTTCGTGAAGCGATGCGCGATGTAGTCAGCGGAAGGGGCACAGCGAACCGCGCTCGTCTGCCTATTCCCGGTGTAAGGATGGCAGGTAAAACCGGCACTGCGCAGGTTGTTAGCCTTTCCAAATCGGATGGCCGGTCTGGCCCCTGGAAATACCGCGATCACGGTCTTTTCACTTTCTTTGCGCCGTTTGATAAACCCAAATACGCAGGCGCTGTTGTGATTGAGCATGGGGGCGGTTCGGGCTCCGCTTACCCAATTGCGCGCGATGTAATGACGTTCCTTTTCAATCCGCAAAAAGGGCTCGCTCGTTTGCGCTCCCTTGAACGCGGATGGGGCGGAACCGCGCAGCAGCGGTTAGAGCGCAAATATGCCGCCTATGCCGAGGCAGCGGGCGAAACAATCAAACCTCAACCCAAGGGTGCCGACGATATTTTTGCCCGCGTTGATGCAGAGGCGCGTCTGGCAGCACAGCAATCAGAAGAGATCGCGGAGACCGCGGTTACCCCGCGTGTCAATCCGGCGGCAACGGGAGCAGCGCGGCCCAATCCAGAACAGCAAGTTATCGATGGCGCCCGGCAAACGCAGGGCACGCAAGGTACGCGGCGATGAGCGGCATAATTCCTGCGCCCATCGCGCGCCAACCATGGCAAATGCTGGTGCCGCTATTCCTGCTAGTGCTGTTCGGTGCTGCTGTCCTTTATTCAGCAGCAGGCGGGTCGATGACGCCATTCGCATCATCCCATCTGATCCGCTTTGGCGTGTTTTTGGTGATGGCATCAATCATCGCGAGCCTGCCCCGCCCCTTTGTCATCACTATGATCTATCCAGCCTATATTGGGGTGCTGCTTTTGCTAGTTGCGGTGGAGATCATCGGAACATTGGGCGGCGGTAGTCAGCGCTGGCTAGAGCTTGGCTTTATGCGTCTCCAACCATCTGAGCTGATGAAGCCCGTCATCGTCCTAGCGCTAGCACGCTTTTATGAAACTTTGCCCGCTGGAATGATCCCGACATGGCGTGCGATTGTCCCAGCAGGGGTGTTAATCGGCCTACCCATGGCGCTTGTCCTGATGCAGCCCGATTTGGGAACAGCGTTGGCGATTGGATTTGGCGGCGCTGTTGTGATGCTGCTCGCTGGGCTTCCGATGCGCTGGTTCGTTATGGCTGGCGGCGCAGCAGCAGCAGCGATCCCGCTTGCCTATTTTTTTGCGCTTCAAGATTATCAGCAGCGCCGGGTCACGACTTTCCTTGATCCAGAAAGTGATCCTTTGGGATCAGGCTATCATATCACCCAATCGAAAATCGCCATCGGTTCAGGCGGTTTTAGCGGCAAGGGTTTTAACGAGGGATCGCAAAGCCACCTTGATTATTTGCCGGAACCCCACACCGATTTTGTCTTTTCAACCATGGCAGAAGAATGGGGTTTGATCGGCGGGATCTTTGTGCTGGTTGCCTTCGGAATGATTTTAAGCTGGGGCATTCGTGTCGCGCGCAAATCCAAAGACCGCTTTGGACAGTTGGCGGGCATGGGCATGACGTCGGTTATTTTCTTCTATGTCGCAGTGAATTTGATGATGGTCATGGGGCTAGCTCCCGTGGTCGGCATCCCTCTTCCGTGGATGAGCCATGGTGGTTCGAGCATGATGACGGTGATGATCTGCATCGGCGTTTTGATGATGATCAATCGCTGGACGCGGGAGAACCCACAGGCGCGCACAGCGGGCTGGTAAGATTGCTTAAGCAGGCTCTTTCACACCAGCCTGTTAATAACGATAGCTTGCAATCACATTGAAATGTGATAATCAAAGCGAATGAACACATCAATCATCGATCAAGCGAACAATCTCGTCAATTCTGGCGCTATGACCCGAAGCGGTCTTGCCCGAGCAGCGGGGCTTCATGCCAACACTTTGCGCGATTGCGGAGAGGCTGGCTGGAATCCGACGGCAGAGACACTTAGCAAACTTGAGAACTTTATCCTCTCCAACGACGAATCTGCCCCGGCCCTCGTCGGGATAGAGGAAATCATCAACGAAGCGCGCAATGGCCGCATGTATATTCTTGTCGATGATGAAGATCGCGAAAATGAAGGCGATCTGATTATTCCTGCGCAAATGGCTACGCCTGACGCTGTCAATTTCATGGCAACGCATGGACGCGGATTAATCTGCCTTACACTGGATAGGGAGCGGGTCGAGACGCTTGGTCTTGAGCCGATGAGTCGCAACAATCAGGAAAGCATGCAAACCGCTTTCACTACCTCAATCGAGGCGAAAGAAGGTGTCACAACCGGCATTTCTGCAGCGGACCGTGCGCGCACAATCTCTGTCGCGATTGATGCAACAAAGGGCCCCGATGATATCGTAACACCTGGTCATGTGTTCCCCCTCACCGCTCGCGATGGCGGAGTTCTAGTGCGCGCTGGTCATACTGAAGCTGCCGTGGATATTTCGCGCCTTGCCGGTCTCAATCCATCGGGCGTGATCTGCGAGATCATGAATGAAGATGGCACGATGGCACGCTTCGATGACCTCATTATCTTTGCCCGCAAGCATAATCTTAAAATCGGTACGATCCGCGATTTGATCGAATACCGTATGCGCAATGATCATCTTGTGAATTTGGTCGAAGAGCGCTCGCTCGATAGTGACTATGGCGGCGCGTGGAAGGTGCTAACATACCGCAATACGGTCGATGGCAGCGAGCAATATGTGCTGCAAAAGGGTAAGGTGACGCCGGGCGAGCCAACGCTTGCGCGCGTGCATCCAATCTCTGTCTTTGACGATATTCTGGGTCAACCCGGCCCGCGCAAACGCACGTTGCAGCGCGCCATGGATGCCGTGGGTGAGCATGGATCAGGCGTGATCGTGATTATCACTGGCCGCCCCGCCTCTGGCAAAGGCTATTCTCAAGAGGATGAGGTCCGCAATGTCGGTATTGGTAGCCAAATCCTTGCCGATTTGGGCATTCACGACATGATCCTTCTTTCCAATTCACAGCCAAATGTGGTCGCTATCGAAGGTTACGGCCTGAACATTGTTGGCCACCACCCCATTCCGGAGTAAGATTATGGCGCGTTTTCTGATAGTTGAAGCCCGCTTTTACGGCGAATTGAACGACATGCTGATTGCTGGGGCAAAGGCCGCGATTGAAGCTGCTGGGCACGAGGCTGAAGTGCTAACCGTTCCTGGCGCGCTCGAAATTCCCTGCGCGATTGCTCTCGCCTTAGAAGGCGGCGGCTATGAGGGCTTTGTTGCTATCGGCGTGGTTATCCGCGGCGAAACTTATCACTTCGAAATCGTCGCAGGGGAAAGCGCGCGAGCGATCATGGCACTGACGATGGACGGTATCGCAATCGGCAATGGCATTTTGACGGTTGAGAATGACGAGCAAGCCCTCGTCCGCGCTGATCCTGCTCAGAAGGATAAGGGTGGCGAAGCGGCCAAGGCGGCGCTGGCGCTGTATGAATTGCAGGGTAAATTTAGCTGAGGCTAGGCCTACTTCGCGCCATCCAGAAGTTCGCTAAGCCCCATCGGAGCATATGGCCCGATTACCAGCTGTTCGAACACGCCCATCCCTTCGGTCGCGCCATCGTCAGACAAAGCCGTCGCTTTGCAGAGAACTTGCACATGCAAATTGTCTGGCGAAAGCGGATCAAGCGTATCCAGATCAAACTCTTCGCGTTCCACTTTTAGCGTGCCGTGATGCAGCCCGTGGTTCCAAACCGGATGGGTGTAGCCCAGCCCCTTCATCTGAAAGCGGGCCAGTGGTTTAAGCGTAATTGTCTGCGGGCCTTGATCCAATTCCAAAGCAATGGTGCTGGTGCCGCCATCGGGCCAGCGTGTTCCAGCCTCACATCCAGCGGCAAGAAGCCCGCGACCGTGAGTAATGTCAGCCTGCCCTGCCCCATCTGCCGCCCATGCCGCGCGCGTGTTCCATGCATTGCCGCTGGTGTCGGCATTGATGTGAAAGAATAGCGAGCCATTATTCAAATTGATTGGCGTCCATTGCCAGAAAAAGCTGGGCGCAGGCGCGCCTGGTATCACTTGCGGATCCTTGGCTCCAACAGGCCGAATGCCCCAACTCCGGTCACGCGTTCCAGCTGTGCCAGCGGCAAGATCGCGGCGATCACCATCCAGCGAAAGCCAGCCAGTGTAATGCCCGTTTTGCGTCATCCGTGTGTAATCCATAAAGGCGCGCGGACCGATACGGTGCATGAAACGCGGTTCCTCCAGAGGAGCTGAGCGCGCGGTGAAGATCAGCTCGCCTGCGATACCATCTGTTTCATCAATCGTGACTTTTAATCTGTTCAAAGGTTCCAAAATTTCGATTGCAATCGGACCGACCTTCATCGCCATGCGTTCCATGCCAAGTTCGCATGAAGCATGCAGCGAATATTGTTTTCCATCGCGGATAAAGCTGACATGGGCATCGGCCACATCCAATTGCGGGTACACTCCAAATGCTACGGCGAAAAACCCCGATCCGTCTGGCGCATAACCATTGAAGAAATAGCGGTCGTAGAAATTTCGATCCGTACCAGCATAGGCGACCGGTTCGGGTGTTTGGTGGATCGGAAATTCATCGCCTGCGGTGAGCACCATCGTTTAAGTCTCCAATATCCGTAATGCGTCCAATTCGCGGACGAGGCTGCAAGCCCCCTGCGCCATGGACTGAAAGATTGCTTTGGCGCGCGGGTTATCCTCGACAAAAGCAGCAGAGAATACCGCCGTAGTTACCCCGTGCAATGCGCCGTGGGCATATCCATCTGATGTTTCGATATCGGTTAGATTGGGCCCGCCATGACGCTTTAAGGCCTCGGCATAGGCTGCAATAAGATCATCGCTGTGCTTGCGGCGAAGTTCCTCACCAATGCCAGCGCCCATGAAGTACCCCAGATCAGTAAGCGGATTGCCAGCAACGACCGTTTGCCAGTCGAGCGTCACCATGGGTTCTGCTCCGCCGCATATTGCAAACAGCATATTATCCAGGCGGAAATCGCCGTGCACAATTGATTGGATCTGATCCGGCTCGCGCTGCCACAAGGCCGCGCTTTTTTCTCCTGTCGCGGCCACAATAGCCAAGTCTGCATCGGTCATTTCGCCAGCATATTTCGCCGCAAAGGCAGCGCATGCACCGACATAGCCGGTTGAAGTGAAAGCACGCACTTCATCGCTTGTCACAAGGATCGGCAGATCAGTGAGTGCAGCTTTGCCGTAGCTTGGTCCGTGCAATGCAGCGAGTTCGCGCATGCAGGTAAGCGCCTGTTCGTATGTGCAGCCCGCCAGTTGGTCGCCCTGCTCTGCCGGACCGCAATCCTCCATCAAAAGCAAAAAGTCACCCGACGCCGGATCATGTTCAGCGAAGTAAACCTTCGGCGTGCGGATCGCTACATGCGGCGCGATATCACGGTAAAAACCCACCTCTTTTTCATAGAGCCTCAGGGCTTTAGCGGTGCCGGCGCTGGTTTCATCGGCAGCAGGGAATTTGCCTGCAATGGATGCAGGGCCAGATGATCCAGCAGCGTAAGTGATATCAAACCGCGCCGAGTCCCCGACAAGTCCGTTGCCGATACCTTGATGCTGAACTCTAGCAACACCCGCGCCAAGCACTTTGCTTAAAAACGCGGCATCCACTGCTGCTGGATGGGTTGGAAATTGCCCCAATGCGTCGCTCCCTCTCATGGATCAGCATAGGGCCAATCCCGCAGGTTTCCACCCCTTGCTTAAGTTAGGATGGCACGGGCCGTTCTAATGAAGGCGATGACGAAAGGCTGCACATTATGACTGTATCAGAGGCGCAAAGCACCGTTGATTACACACTTGTTCTGCGGGTGTTAGAGGGGCAATTGGCTGAACTCGATCAGATCGGCGCGCATCTTGCCGCAGCGCATGTTGACGCCGCGATCACGCAAATTCGCCGCGATATTGCGGCAATCTCTCACTAGCTGGAACTTTACAGGCCGAAGCAGCCCTGCCCTGCGTAAGTTGCGCTTGCGCCCAGCTCTTCCTCAATCCGGATAAGCTGGTTGTATTTTGCCAAGCGGTCTGAACGCGCGAGCGAACCCGTTTTAATTTGTCCGCAATTGGTCGCGACTGCCAGATCGGCAATTGTCGCATCCTCTGTCTCGCCCGAACGGTGGCTCATCACTGAGGTATATTTCGCGCGGTGCGCCATATCGACGGCGGCAAGAGTTTCGGTCAGCGTCCCGATCTGATTGACTTTGACCAAAAGCGAATTTGCCAGACCTTTTTCAATGCCCATGGAAAGCCGCTCTGGATTGGTAACGAACAAATCATCGCCGACCAATTGCACTGTGTCGCCAATTTTAGCCGTTAGTGCAGCCCAGCCATCAAAATCATCTTCATCCATGCCGTCTTCGATCGAACGAATGGGGTAATCGCCGCATAATTTGGCGAGATAATCGGCCATTTCTTCGCCATTTAGTGACAATTTCTCGCCGGAAATTTCATACTTGCCGTCTTTGTAATACTCAGTCGCAGCACAATCGAGCGCAAGAACCACATCTTTGCCAGGAGCAAAGCCAGCCTGCTCAACCGACGCCATGATGAAATCCAACGCCGCGCGCGTGCTAGCAATATCTGGCGCAAATCCGCCTTCATCTCCGACAGAAGTGGCAAGGCCTTTATCCGCCAGACCTTTTTTCAACGTGTGGAATATCTCAGAACCCCAACGCACAGCTTCGGCTAAGCTGTCTGCACCGACCGGCATCACCATAAATTCTTGGATATCGATCGGGTTGTCAGCATGTTCGCCGCCATTGATGATGTTCATCATGGGCACTGGCAGCACATGCGCAGACACTCCGCCAAGGTATGAATAAAGCGGCAGGCCGCGCGCATTCGCAGCAGCTTTCGAAACCGCCAAACTTACGCCAAGGATCGAATTTGCGCCCAGACGCGCTTTGTTCGGCGTGCCGTCCAGATCGATCATCGCCAGATCAATATCGCGTTGATCCTCTGCATCCAGACCCAGCACCATGTCAGCAATTTCATTGTTGACCGCGTCAACGGCTTTCAGCACGCCTTTACCTTTGTAACGGTCTTTATCGCCATCGCGCAGCTCAACCGCTTCATAAGCGCCGGTAGAAGCACCAGAAGGGACTGCCGCACGACCAAAGCTGCCATCATCCAGCAGCACATCAACCTCAACAGTGGGATTGCCGCGGCTGTCCAAAATTTCGCGGCCATGCAGGTCAATAATTGCAGTCATGATGTGCTCCATCAAATGGGTGTTGTAATATGCTAAGACACCTCCCATATATGTAGGAGACGTTTTGAAGGTTCGGGCGCGGCATATGCGCCCAATAGTGATGGCGCAAGCCGCGTTGCTGCATCAATGCTTGGATAGGCCGAGTATTCGTATGCCTTACGCGGTTTTTCAGCGCCAAGTGTGAAATTTATAGGAGCAGACATCATGGCCGCAGCCACAAAGAAAACAGCCACTAAAAAAGCTACCCCAGCCAAAAAGGCTACCAAAGCCGCAGCAGCAACCGCAAGCGATGCAAAGGGCCGTTTTAACAGCGCTTTGGATGACGCGAAAGCAAACGCGGCCGCATTCAAAGACGGCAAAGGTGCTGAATTGATGGATGATGCCAAGAAATATGGCGGTGAAGCAAAAGAGCGCGCTGGCGAATTGGCCGTAGAAGGCAAAGCGAAAGCCAGCGATGCTATGGCATCCCTCGGCACGGTTGTAGCCGATACAGCCGGCGCATTAGATGAACGTTTTGGTGAGCAATATGGCGATTATGCCCGCAGTGCCTCACGTTCTTTGCAAGAAGCCTCCGCCAAATTGGACGCAAAAAGCGTTGATGAAATCGGCGAAGATGCACGCGAAATGGTCCGCAAAAGCCCCGGCGTTGCGATTGGTGTCGCAGCGGTTGCAGGCTTTGTGCTCGCCCGCTTGTTCAGCCGCAAATAACCCCAAACAAAGGGCGCTCAGAAATGGCAGCTGATGGCTCTGATGCTGGTTTTGATCCAGTTAGCGGCACACACAGTGGTGCCGGTGAGTCAGACGCGCCTGTGACCCCGATTAAGGAAGAGCTTGCCGCTCTGGTTGAGGACGGCAAGACTTATGCCGAGGCAGAGCTAGCGTTCCAGAAAACGCGGCTTTCCTTTGCTGCTGACCGCGGAAAGTCTGTTCTGATTCTAGGCGTGCTTGCACTTGGCTTTGTGCATCTGATGCTGATCGCGTTAGTTGTCGGATCGGTCATCGCGCTGGCCCCCATGTTTGGCGGATGGGCCGCTATGGGCATTGTGGTTGGCGTTTTGTTGCTCGCTACAATTATCTTTGGCCTCATCATCCGGTCGAAAGTCAAACAGGTGAGCGAAGCCTTCGCGAAGAAAAAACCATGACCAGCATCAAAGATCAATTGCGCGAAGACAAAGCGATCCGCGATGCTGCGCGCGAAGTTATCGACCTTGATGTCGCACATGTAAAAACTCTGGCATCGCCCGATGCTTTACGCGGGCGAACCGTAACGCCCGCAGCAGACAGAGCGCAGGCATTGCGCAAGAATGCGGCCGAGACTGCGAGTGATAATAAGGGTAAGATCGCGGCGATTGTCGGTGCGGCAGCCAGCGCAGCGATATTGTGGGCGGTGCGTGAACCGTTGATGGCATTGATAGATGAACTGACGGCACCTTCGGAAAACACCACGGCGGAAGAGGAGGAACCCAATGACGCTTGAAGAAAAGCGCCTCATGCTTCGTGATAAAATTGATGCGAGCAGGCACCGCCTTGCCGATTACGTTCCGCCTGAGCCAAGCACAGACTTGCAGCCCATCACCGGCGCAGCAGATAGTTCTGACAGTTCAAGCGAAAACGCCGCACTCGACTTTGTAAAAAAATACCCCATCGCAGTGGTTGGCGGTGCAGTCGCTGTGGGGCTCTTAATCGGATCACGCGGCAAAAAAGCCGCTGTGACTGCGGCCAAGAAGCCGGCCAAAAAACCCAATATCATCGCAACAATGCTTATCGATGCCGCGATTGGGTACGGTCTAAAGATGATCGACAAATCGCGCACTCAAGAAACGCAGGCGCTGGATAAGGATGTTGCCTAGGCTTTGCGCCTGCAGCCAGTTGGACTAAGGACGCTGCAATCAATCTCTAGATTAGAAAGCGCAATCCATGTCCGAACAAGAAGCCAAGCAAGAACTCTACCTCGTGATGGGCGGCAAGGTGAAAGACCCGCGCTCCTACGAATTTCAAGACCCTGAAAGCCTTCACGTCGCAGGCGTTTATAGCGATTTTGACACAGCAGAAGACGCTTGGCGCGGTAATGCGCAGCGCACGGTCGATGATGCAGAAATGAAATATGTGATCGTGCATCTTCACAAGCTGCTCGACCCAGACGCTTAGCAGCCTTCAATCACTTACTCATTGCGCCTATTCCGTGAGAGCGACGCGCCTGCACTCGCGCGGCTAACTGTCGCTGCGATTGAGAGTATTGGTGCGCATGGCTATTCACCTGAGCAAGTCACGGCATGGGCGGCGCGCCATCCCGGCCCAGAGCGTTTTATAGGGCGAGCAGGCAGGGGGTCGCGTATTTGTGTAGCGGTAGATGCGGGCGATAATCCGATTGCCTATGCACTGTTAGAGCCGGATGGGCACCTCGATATGCTCTATTGCGACCCCGCTCATTCCCGCAAAGGATTGGCAGATCGCCTGCTTAAAGAGGCCGAGGAAGCAGCGCACGCTATGGAGCTTATCCGGCTATATACCGAGGCAAGCGAACTGGCGCGTCCGGCGTTTGAGCGGGCGGGTTACGCAGTTCAAAACCGTAGAGATTTTGAAATCGGAGGGGTTTCCATTCACAATTACGCGATGGAAAAGCAGCTTAGATAAATTCGATACCTTCAACGAGGTAGAATTTATCGCCCGACGGAACAGTGACTTCAATCTCGTCGCCCTTGTTCTTGCCGATCAGCGCGCGGGCTAGAGGTGAGCTGTATGAAATGCGCCCCTTTGTTGCATCCGCCTCTGTTTCACCGACAATTTGATATTTGATTGGCTTGTCATCATCATCGAGCAAGGTAACGGTCGCGCCAAACACAATGCGGTCGCCCGACAAAGTGGTGGGGTCGATGATCTGCGCCCGGCCGACTTTGCCTTCTAAGTCAGAGATTTGCGCTTCCACCTGACCTTGGCGTTCCTTTGCAGCGTGATATTCGGCATTTTCCGACAAATCACCATGCGCCCGCGCCTCTTCGATTGCGTCAACAATCAGCGGACGTTCCGCGCGCAAGGCTTTAAGATCCGCCAAAAGCGTCTCATAGCCTTCTGCAAGCATCGGAACTTTTTCCATCGTAGCCATCCGTTCTTCTCTTTGTGCCCTCACCCGCGGTCAAAATAGTCATTTCGGCGGTGGCCGCGGCATCTAAGGCGGCAAAATTCCGACAAAATGTGTGGGAGAAGTGCTGTTCTTTCTTAGCTATAATAGTCTTGGAGTGAGCAGACTTCAAGCTCGCTAAGTTTTACTGCCTTGATTGAGGCTGCAGCAGCCAGCGATGCGGTGGCCGTTGTGTAATACGGCACCTTCTCTTCCAAAGCGGATGCGCGGATAGATTTGCTGTCCATCATGCTCTGCCAGCCTTCGGTCGTGTTAAAGATCAGATCAACATCGCCATCGATGATCTTATCGACGATATGCGGCTGCCCCTCGGCCACCTTGTTCACGCGCTCAACGGCCAAGCCTTGCTCAGACAAATACCGCTGGGTGCCATCGGTGGCGATCACTTTGAAACCTTGCTCAAGCAGAGTTTTGACCGCTGGCACGATGATCGACTTATCTCCGCCTTTCAGCGAGACAAACAATGTTCCGCTTTCCGGCAAAACAGTGCCTGCGCCCAACTGTGATTTCAGGAATGCTGCCTCAAAATTCTTATCAATCCCCATTACTTCGCCGGTGGACTTCATTTCCGGTGTTAAGACGGGATCGGCGCCAGGGAAGCGATTAAACGGGAACACGGCCTCTTTCACCGCCATATAAGGCAAATCGCGTTTGAACGGTTCGAACGTGCTGAGTTTCTCGCCCGCCATTACGCGCGCGGCGATTTTTGCGACTTGCTGTCCGATAGCTTTCGCGACGAAAGGCACCGTGCGGCTGGCGCGCGGGTTCACCTCGATCAGGTATATTTCCTCACCCTTCACCGCGAATTGCACATTCATCAGACCCCGCACGCCGAGAGCCATTGCGAGCGCTTCTGCCTGACGCTCCATTTCTTCAACGATATGCGGCGGCAAGGAATAAGGCGGGATGGTGCAAGCGCTATCGCCGGAATGCACACCAGCCTCTTCAATATGCTGCATTACGCCAGCAATCCGCACCTCTTCACCATCGCAGAGTGCATCCACATCGCATTCGGTCGCATCACGCAAATAGCGGTCGACCAGAACGGGGCTTTCACCCGACACATTCACTGCTGTTTTGATGTAATCATCGAGCTGAGCTTCGCTATCGACAATTTCCATCGCGCGCCCGCCAAGGACGTATGATGGGCGCAGAAGCACTGGGTATCCGATGCGAGACGCCACAGCGGCCGCCTCATCACGGCTATAAGCAATGCCGTTTTCCGGCTGTTCGAGACCGAGTTTGTTGACCAATTGCGCGAACCGTTCACGGTCTTCCGCCAAATCAATCGCATCGGGCGATGTGCCTAGGATGGGAATACCTGCATCTTCAATCGCTTGCGCCAATTTCAGCGGCGTCTGCCCGCCATATTGGACGATTACACCGGCAAGCTCGCCGGTCGATTGTTCAAGCTTCAAAATCTCAAGCACATCTTCTGCGGTCAGCGGTTCAAAATACAGCCTGTCAGACGTGTCATAATCGGTTGAAACCGTCTCTGGATTGCAATTGACCATGATCGTTTCAAAGCCCTGCTCTGCGAGAGCAAAGCACGCATGGACACAGCAATAGTCAAACTCGATCCCCTGCCCGATCCGGTTCGGACCGCCGCCGAGGATTACGACTTTTTTGCGATCAGAAGGTTCCGCCTCGCACTCTGGCTCGCCAAATGTCGGCGCTTCATAGGTTGAGTACATGTAGGGCGTAATCGCCTCAAACTCAGCGGCGCAGCTATCAATGCGTTTAAACACTGGGTTCACGCCCAATTTCTGGCGAAGCTCGCGCACTTCATCCTCGCTGGTCGCGCCAGCCATGGCTTGCAACGCATCGTGCAGCAGCCCGCTGCGCCGCGCCTGCGTTTCGCCCATTCCGCCCGCTACGCCAACTGAACGCACAGCGAGAGTGGCAAGGCGTTTGTCGGAAAAGCCCATTGATTTCAGCGCACGCAGGCCAGCGGCATCTTGCGGCAAGCCGTTTTCGCGAATTTGCGCCTCGGCAGCGATAATATCCTCGATCTGCGCGAGGAACCACATGTCATAGCCGGTGATCGTGTTGATTTCAGCGGCGCTCATCCCTTCACGGAATGCTTGAGCCACTTTCAATAGCCGGTCAGGCGTGCGTTGCGACAAAGAGGCAGTCAGCACGTCTTTTGCCGCGCCTTCCAATTCTGTGAAGCGGTTGAACCCGTCGAGTTCTGTTTCTAGGCCGCGCAGAGCCTTCTGCATCGACTCTTGGAAATTGCGCCCAATTGCCATGACTTCGCCGACAGACTTCATAGCCGTTGCGAGGTTGTTATTGGTGCCTTTGAACTTTTCAAAAGCAAAGCGCGGGATTTTGGTGACGACATAATCAATCGTCGGTTCAAAGCTGGCAGGTGTCGCCCCGGTGATCTCATTCGTGATCTCATCCAGAGTGTAGCCAACCGCCAGTTTCGCAGCGACGCGCGCGATGGGGAAACCGGTTGCTTTGGAGGCTAGTGCGGAGGAACGCGACACGCGCGGGTTCATTTCAATCACGATCAATCGGCCATCGGCGGGGTTCACAGCGAATTGCACGTTCGACCCGCCGGTTTCCACGCCAATTTCGCGCAGGACCGCGAGCGAAGCGTTCCGCATGATCTGATATTCTTTATCGGTCAGCGTCAACGCCGGAGCAACCGTGATGCTGTCGCCCGTATGCACGCCCATCGGATCGACATTTTCGATCGAGCAAATGATGATGCAATTGTCGTTTTTGTCGCGCACCACCTCCATCTCAAACTCTTTCCAACCTAGCAGCGATTCCTCGATCAGAACCTCTGTGGTGGGCGATGCGTCGAGACCGTCGCGCACGATTTTGTCAAATTCAGCCTTATTGTAAGCGATGCCGCCGCCCGTCCCGCCTAGGGTGAAGCTGGGGCGGATAATGCTGGGCAGACCAGTGCGCTCCAAAATCTCGCGCGCCTGTTCGACTGTATGCGCCACGCCGCTACGCGCGCTTTCAAGGCCGATTTTGTCCATCGCATCGCGGAATTTCTGGCGATCTTCCGCTTTATCAATCGCCTCTGCATCTGCGCCAATCATCTGGACGCCGTGTTCTTTGAGTACGCCCATTTTTTCGAGCGATAACGCGCAGTTTAGCGCCGTCTGCCCGCCCATTGTGGGTAGAACTGCATCGGGCTTTTCCTTGGCGATGATTTTGGCGACGATCTCTGGTGTAATCGGCTCGATATAGGTGGCATCGGCAAATTCGGGATCGGTCATGATCGTGGCGGGATTGGAGTTGACGAGGATGACGCGGTAGCCCTCCTCCTTCAAAGCCTTGATCGCCTGCGTGCCGGAATAGTCAAATTCGCACGCCTGCCCGATGATGATCGGACCAGCGCCAATGACGAGGATGGAGGAAATGTCAGTTCTTTTGGGCATTTTCTCGCCTCTTTAGAGTTTTCGGACTTGCTACTTTCGAAGAATTTGGCCGAGCTAAAAAGGCTTTACCTTCGCGCGGTTTGATCAAAAATACATGGCTTTTTGTAAAAGGTGGATTCGAACAGGTTGTTACAGTTGTTTCTGAACCCAACCAAACCACCCATTCCACCTGCTTCTCTGGCCCACCGCAATTTTCACTTGTCACAACCGCCATTAGATTTGCCGAACCCAAAAGGGACAACTTAAGAATGCTTACAACCATCAAAGTAAACATGATAGCGAGCGCCGAATAACCAAACGACGTTCGTTCGATGCGAAAAGCAAGTGCTAAGAAAAAAAAGGCCAAAATGGGCAGAATAAAGTCGTAAAATGCAACCCAAAACAATTGGGTCGAATTTATCTCATTCCCCCAAGTGGCCGGCATTAATAAGACGATGGGAATGAAGATTAAAAGCGATGGGCTCCGCCCGTCTAAAAATTTTACAACTTTCTCAACCGGCACAAAAATCCCTAGTGCAATTCCAACGAGAGCCGAAAAATAGTAATTTTCGAGCAGTCGGGTTACTACATTCACCCCACCTAAAAAGACATCCTCTGAACTAGCAATAGACGCAAAACTTAGCCCCCAGTTGCGAAACAAGAGATGGTTCGCTGCTACTGATGCTAAAGTCGCTAGTATTGAAAACGCCGCTGAATAACTCAGGAATGCCTTCAAAAAGTCAAACCTATTTGAGCTCGAAGTGCCACTCCCACTCACCCCAAACCCCCGACGAATTTCTCAAAGAGGTAGAAACTGTCCATCGGGCCGGGCGAAGCCTCTGGGTGATATTGCACGCCGAACGCATTCTTACCCTTAATCGCGATGCCGCAATTGGAACCGTCAAACAGGCTTTTGTGCGTTTCAATCACATCCGCTGGCAGGCTGTCACCATCCACCGCAAAACCGTGGTTCATGCTCGTGATCTCAACCAGAGCCTCAGTCTCGCCCCAATCGCCGCCAACCCGCTGAACTGGGTGATTTGCGCCTCTGTGCCCTTGATGCATTTTCACAGTCTTTGCGCCCGCTGCCAGAGCCAGCATTTGATGCCCCAAGCATATTCCGAAAAGCGGCATGTCGGCATCCAGCAAAGCTTTAATCACCGGAACAGAATATTCGCCCGTTGCCGCCGGATCGCCGGGACCATTGGAAAGGAACACGCCATCAGGCTTATGCTCCATAATCGCATCCAAAGCCGTATTGGCGGGCAGCACGGTGACGCGGGCACCTGCACGAACCAGATTGCGGAAGATATTGTCTTTCGCCCCGAAATCCAGCGCGACGACATGCGGCTTGGCGTTTTTATTCGCGCGGCCATATCCTTTTTCAAGCGACCATGCGCCGCCTTCCCAATTCTGTGTCGCATCCCGCGAAACACGCTTTGCGAGGTCCATTCCCTCAAGCCCCGCCCATTCAGCTGCGCGGGCTTGCAAAGCGGCAATGTCAAACTTGCCCTCCGGCGAATGCGCGATCACAGCATTGGGCGCACCCGATTTGCGGATGCGGCGGGTCAATGCGCGGGTATCAACGCCCGCTAGACCAATTTTTTTGTTGCTCGCCATCCATTCCGCAAAGTGCCCTGCGCTGCGGAAATTGCTGGGCGCGGTCACATCTTCGCGGGTGATGCAGCCAACCGCTGCCTCAACCACGCTTTCTTTGTCTTCATCATTCGCGCCGACATTGCCAATATGGGGGAATGTAAAGGTGACGATTTGCGCGGCGTAGCTGGGGTCGGTCATCACTTCTTGATAGCCGGTGATGGAGGTGTTGAAGCACACCTCTCCAACAGCTTCGCCTGTATAGCCAAATCCCCTGCCCCAAATGACGGTGCCATCGGCCAAAACAACGACTCCCGTCGCGCCAGAAGGTTGCGCAAGGGGTGATGCGGTGTCGGCCATTTGGGCGCTCCGTTTGCTCAGGATTTCTATCGATGTCGCTAAGAGGTGGGGGCTAAGGTTGCGTATGTGTTTCGTCAACCTATCTCAGCACGGTAATTTGGGCTAAAGCGCCCGCATACGTATTTGTTCCACAGGAAAGACATCACACCATGATCCGCGACGACATTAAAGCCGCCACCATCACCGCCATGAAAGCGAAAGAGAAAGAGCGCACGGCGACCCTGCGCCAAATCGCGGCTAAGGTGAAGGATAAGGATATTGAGCTGCGCACGTCTTCGAAAGAGGTCGAGGATGATGAGCTGGTCACTCAGGTTCTTATGAAAATGGCAAAGCAGCGCCGCGAATCAATCACAATGTATGATGATGGCGGGCGCAAGGAATTGGCCGATGTTGAACGCGCAGAGCTGGCGATTATCGAAGAGTTTCTGCCGCAAATGATGGATGAGGCGGCGACGAAAGCTGCGATTGCTGAAGCGAAAGCTGCAACCGGCGCCGAGACAGTCAAAGACATGGGCAAGATTATGGGCCAGCTGAAAGGCAAGTTTGGCGCTGAGTTGGACATGGGCCTCGCCAGCAGACTGGTGAAAGAGGCACTTTCTTAAGCACCCTCGCCCGAAATACGGTGACAAGCCTGTGGATGCAGCTTTGCGTCGTTTGGCAGGAGCGCGCATAAGGAGGTAACAGGCAATATGGCACTTACCCCGCAATGGCTGGACGAATTGCGCGCGCGCGTGACCCTGTCGACTGTCATCATGCGCACGACCAAGCTGCAAAAGGCTGGACGTGAATGGAAAGCCTGCTGCCCGTTTCATAATGAGAAATCGCCCAGCTTTACGGTCAATGATCAAAAGGGGTTTTACCACTGCTTTGGCTGCGGAGCCCACGGCGATGTGATCCGCTGGATGACCGATCAGCGCGGGCTTGGCTTTATGGATGCGGTGAAAGAACTTGCCGCCGGTGCTGGAATGGAAGTGCCTGCACCCGATCCCATTGCTGCCAAAAAGGCGGAAAAGCGGGCCGGTTTGGTTGACGTCATGGAGGCAGCACAAGGCTGGTTTTTTGACAATTTGCGCACATCCAATGGCGCGAAAGCGCTGGAGTATCTCAAAGCCCGCGGTTTTAGCCGTGAGGTTTGCCGCGAGTTTGGTTTCGGCTTTGCACCCGATAGCAAGACGGCTTTGAAAGGCGCATTGGGTGATTTCGATCCGGCTATGCTGGTCGAAGGCGGCTTGCATATTCAAGTTGATGATAAAGCACCCTATGACCGGTTCCGCGACCGGCTGATGCTGCCTATTCAGGACGCACGAGGCCGTGTGATCGCGTTTGGCGGACGTATTTTGGAAAAGCGCGATGGTGTCGCGAAATATCTCAACTCGCCTGACACCCCGCTGTTTGACAAGGGGCGTACGCTTTACAACCTTCACCGCGCCGCTCCTGCATCGCGTCAATCAGGCCGCGTTGTCGTGGTCGAAGGGTATATGGATGTAATCGCTCTGGCCAATGCGGGCATTACCGATAGTGTTGCGCCGCTAGGAACAGCGCTGACCGAAACGCAGCTGGAAATGCTGTGGCGCATGGTAGAGGTCCCCGTGCTCTGTTTTGATGGGGATAATGCCGGGCATAAAGCGGCAATGCGGGCGATTGGACGCGCCCTGCCCATGCTGCGCCCTGCCCGTTCTTTGTCGATAGTGCGCCTGCCCACAGGGCTTGATCCTGATGATCTGATTATCCAGCAAGGTGCGGGCGCGATGGAGCGCGTACTCAATCAGCCATCGAGCTTGCTCGACACGATTTGGGATTTTGAACGCGAAGCACAGCCGCTCAACACACCCGAAGACAAAGCAGGATTGAAAGCCCGGCTAATCGCCCATTGTGATCAGATTGAAGATCAAGACATTCGCGCGCTCTATCGCCGCGAATTGCTAGAGCGCTTTTCAGGTTTTGCTTTCCCGAAGCGCGAGTTTCAGCCGAGAGGCCATAATTCGAATTTCAAAGGCGGAAAAGCCCCGTGGCAACGCTCTGCCCCAACCCGCCTAACCGGAGATACAGCAGCCCGTCTAAAACGTGCGATTTCTGGCGGCGCTCGCGATGGATTGACGCAGGCTGTTATGGCCGGTCTAGTCCACCATCCAAGCGAGATTTCGACGCACACCGAAGCGCTCGGCAAGCTTTCTCAATATGACCCGAATGCAACCGAAATGGTGGAAACTCTGTTCGAATATGCAGAAACGCTTGATTCGCAGGGAAAAGACGCCATATCAGACATTCGAGGCCTACCTGCCCCACCGGATTTAAACCGCTACGCCTTCCTCAGAGAGGGCACCGACCCGGTAGCTGCGCGCGAGGAATTGGCTGAAGCTGTTGCGTTGCTGGTTGAAAAGCCAGCGCTTCGTGCTGCGCTTGACGCAGCGGGGGCACGGTTTGATGCAGACCCGGAAGGGGCGTTTGCTGAACAGACCAGACTACGCGAACAGTTAGCGAAATTGGATCAACGTTTAAAAGAGTTTGGCCGGCGCAAAGCTTCTACTAGCCCGCTTGCTACTGATGATAAATCGCTATCGGACAATGATCCGGCCAGCGAGTTGGAAAATGGATTGAACTGAACCTTATGGCTTCTACCGCAAAAACTGGCGACAAAGATGATGCTCCTCTGATCGACCTCAATGAGGCATCGATCAAAAAGCTGATTACTAAGGCAAAGAAAAAAGGCTATGTCACTTATGACGAGCTGAACACCGCCCTGCCTGGCGATATGGGTTCAGATCAGATCGAAGACATTCAAACCGCTCTTTCCGAAATGGGCGTCCAAATCGTTGAGAATGACGAGGAAGCAGAAGCGGAGGCTGAACAGCAGGCCGAAGTCGAAGAAATGTCGGTCGCTGATGGCGATAAGAAAGACGCAAAGAAGGCCGCTACACCTGCAAAGAAAACCGGCACGGGCGAACGCACCGATGATCCTGTGCGTATGTATCTGCGCGAAATGGGCGCTGTTGAACTGCTCAGCCGCGAAGGTGAAATTGCGATTGCCAAGCGGATCGAAGCTGGCCGCGACACTATGATCATTGGCCTTTGCCAAAGCCCGATCACTTTCCATGCAATCATCCAATGGTCTGAAGCGCTCAATGCAGAAGAGATGCAACTGCGCGAAATCCTCGACCTAGATGCCATGCTTTCCAAAGAACCTCCTGCCGATAAAATGGAGGAGGAAAACGAGGAAGATGATGGCGAGATTTCAGAAGAGACCGCCGGCCCAACTATCCGCGATGATGATGAAGTAGAAGATCATCAGGAAGAGGGTGAAGAAGGCGAAGAGGGCGAGGAAGGTTCCTCCAAACGCGAGGAAGAGGAAGAAGAAGACAACACCATGTCGCTCGCCCAGATGGAGGCGGCGCTTAAACCCGACGCGATCGAGCGTTTCGGTCGGATCACTTCGCTTTTCAAAAAGTTTGAGAAGTTGCAGATTGAGCGCGTGGAAGTAATGGCGCGCGGCGATGCTTTGCCAAAAGCCAAAGAGAACAAATACGAAAAGCTTGGCGAGGAACTGACCGCTGAGGTGGAAAGCATGCAATTCCACGCGACTAAGATCGAATTTCTGGTCGACAATCTTTATGCGTTCAACCGCCGTTTGACGGCTCTTGGCGGCCAAATGCTGCGCTTGGCTGAGCGTCACAAGGTGAAACGCATCGATTTCTTGCAGGCCTATGTCGGCAATGAATTGGATGATAGCTGGCTGATCGAAAAGTCTAAGAAGGACAAGAAATGGGGCGCGTTCTTCACTAATGAAGCCGACGCCGTTGACCGTATCCGCACTGAAATTGCTGATATTGCTGCCGCCACTGGCATGAGCTTGCCCGAATTCCGCCGCATCGTGAATATGGTGCAAAAAGGTGAGCGAGAGGCACGCATCGCGAAGAAGGAAATGGTGGAAGCCAACCTTCGCCTCGTGATTTCTATCGCGAAGAAATACACCAATCGCGGACTACAATTCCTCGATCTTATCCAGGAAGGGAACATCGGCCTGATGAAGGCGGTTGATAAATTTGAATATCGCCGCGGTTACAAATTCTCCACCTATGCGACTTGGTGGATCAGGCAGGCGATTACCCGCTCAATTGCCGATCAGGCCCGCACAATTCGTATTCCGGTCCATATGATCGAGACGATCAACAAGCTGGTGCGAACATCACGTCAATTCCTGCACGAAGAAGGCCGCGAGCCTACTCCTGAGGAAATGGCTGCGCGGCTGTCCATGCCATTGGAGAAAGTTCGCAAGGTGATGAAAATCGCCAAGGAACCGATCAGCCTTGAAACACCGATTGGTGACGAGGAAGATTCGCATCTTGGTGACTTTATCGAGGATAAGAACGCGATCATCCCCGTCGATGCCGCGATCCAAGCGAACCTGAAGGAAACGGTTACCCGCGTATTGGCCTCCCTCACCCCGCGTGAAGAACGCGTGCTACGGATGCGTTTTGGTATCGGTATGAACACGGACCACACTTTGGAAGAAGTCGGTCAGCAGTTCAGCGTGACGCGCGAACGTATCCGTCAGATCGAAGCGAAAGCTCTGCGGAAACTGAAGCACCCAAGCCGTTCACGCAAAATGCGGAGCTTCTTGGATCAGTAGATGCCCAGATTTTCATGGTGATTTCTTGAAGAGGCTCGCTGGCAATCAGCGGGCCTTTTCTCTATGCGGCTAATATGAAAATCGCACTCGCATCAGACCACGCCGCAACCGATCTGAAAACCGCTCTTTGCACTTGGCTCATCGAGGAAGGGCATGAAGTCGCTGACCTCGGCCCAGCAGACGGGGAAAGCGTCGATTACCCTGATTACGGATATAAACTCGCCTCTGTCGTCGCCGATGGAACGGCAGAGAGAGGCATAGCTCTCTGCGGCAGCGGGATCGGCATCTCCATATCGGTCAACCGCAATCCAAAAGTGCGCTGCGCTCTGGTGTCTGAGCCTCTATCCGCCGCTTTGGCGCGTGAACACAACGACGCAAACGCCATTGCAATAGGTGCACGCCTGACCGGCTTGGATATGGCGAAAGCATGCGTTACAGCATTCCTTAGCACCGAATTTGCAGATGCGGGCGATCTTGCTGGTCGCCACCAACGCCGCGTCAGCAAACTTGCCGCACCCGAAGTTTAAATCCTAAAACCGAGTATCTCCCCATGAGCACACGCCCCGAAGACACAACAGATATCATGGCCCGTTTCTGGGGCGATGACCTCACAACTGCTGATCCTGAAATTGCGGCAGCCATTGGTAGCGAATTGTCGCGCCAACAGGATAAGATCGAACTGATCGCTTCTGAAAACATCGCATCAAAAGCAGTGCTTGAGGCAACCGGCAGCGTATTCACGAACAAATATGCAGAAGGCTATCCGGGCAAACGCTATTACGGCGGTTGCGATTATGCTGATGTGGTCGAAACGCTAGCAATAGACCGCGCTAAGGAATTGTTCGGGTGTGATTTTGCTAATGTCCAGCCCAATTCTGGTAGCCAGATGAACCAAGCTGTGTTCCTTGCTCTTTTGCAGCCGGGCGACACATTCATGGGCCTCGACCTGAACTCGGGCGGCCACCTTACCCATGGTTCACCGGTGAATATGAGCGGCAAATGGTTCAACCCTGTCAGCTACGGCGTGACCGAGGGTGACGAGCTGATCGATATGGATGCTGTTGCAGCCACCGCCCGCGAGCATAAGCCAAAGCTGATTATTTGCGGCGGCACAGCCTATTCGCGGACTTGGGACTTCGCTGCATTCCGCAAAATCGCTGATGAAGTGGGCGCCTATCTCCTCTGCGATATGAGCCACATTTCCGGTTTGGTTGCAGGCGGTGCGCACCCTTCACCCTTCCCGCATTGTGATATTGTTACCAGCACTACGCATAAATCGCTCCGCGGCCCGCGCTCCGGTATCATCTTGTGGAATGATGAAGAGCTTACCAAGCCATTGAACATGGCAGTTTTCCCCGGTCTGCAAGGCGGTCCGCTAATGCATGTAGTCGCGGCCAAGGCCGTGGCTTTCCGCGAGGCTTTGCGGCCAGAGTTCAAATCCTATGCCCATGCAGTGGTTGAGAATGCGCGCGCGCTCGCTGCTTCTCTGGAAGAAAACGGTCTGCGGATCGTATCAGGCGGCACAGACAATCACTCCATGCTAGTTGATCTCACTGCAAAGGACGTGACGGGCAAGGCGGCTGAGAAAGGCCTCGATCGCGCATTCCTTACTTGCAACAAAAACGGCATCCCGTTCGACACACGCTCACCATTCGTAACCAGCGGCATTCGTCTCGGCACACCAGCAGGCACAACGCGCGGCTTTGGCCCTGCCGAATTCCGCAAGGTCGGCGCTTTGATCGCAGAGGTTCTTGATGGTCTGGCTAAAAACGGTCCTGAAGGTGACGCTCAAGTTGAGGAAAGCGTGCGCAGCCGCGTTTCAGAACTGTGCGCCGCATTCCCCGTTTACCCGCAAGGCTAAGCGGAACAGATGCGCTGCCCCTTTTGCGCCCATGAAGACACGCAGGTAAAAGACAGCCGGCCGACCGAGGATAACACTTCGATCAGACGGCGGCGCCAATGCGGATCATGCGGTGCGCGCTTTACGACGTTTGAGCGCGTGCAATTGCGCGAAATTACTATCGTCAAATCAGGCCTCGATGGATCATCGGAACCGCGCCGCGAAGCCTTTGATCGTGGTAAACTTGAAAAATCAGTCAGCCTAGCTTGCCGGAAACGAGGTATTCGCCAGGAACAGATTGACCAGCTTGTCTCTGGCATCCAGCGGCAGGTCGAAACTGCTGGCGAAAACGAACTACCATCGGCACGCCTTGGCGAAATGGTAATGGACGGGCTGAAGCAATTGGACACGGTGGCCTATATTCGCTTTGCATCCGTCTATCGCGATTTTAGCGAAGCGCGCGATTTCGAAGAGTTTGCTAGCACCGTTCAAGAAGCGGTGAAAAAGGGTGAGTGATACAGCGCCCGACTATCAGCCTGTAATTGTGCTGGTCCGCCCGCAATTGGGCGAAAACATTGGTAAGGCCGCGCGTGCCATGCTGAACTTTGGTCTCACGGAAATGCGTATTGTCGATCCACGTGATGGCTGGCCCAACCCCAGCGCTGGCCCGTCTGCTGCTGGCGCAGATGTGGTTCTGAACAACGCGAAGGTATTTGATACCACTGAAGAAGCGGTTGCGGATTGCGCGCATGTTTATGCCACAACGGTGCGCAAGCGTGGCGTAAGCAAGCCTGTCATGACCCCGGTTCAGGCTTCGACTGCAATTCACGCAGAAACCGGCCGCAGCGCGATTCTTTTCGGGCGAGAAGCATCTGGTCTGGCGGTGGAAGACGTTACACTTGCCCGCACGATCCTGACCGTGCCGATCAATCCCGAGTTTGGTTCGCTCAATCTAGCTCAAGCCGTGATCCTGTGCGCTTATGAATGGTCAAAAGGCTGCGACGACATCCAACCGACTGAACAAGATCCTGAACTGCCACCCGCCCCGCAAGGTGAACTGGACGGTCTGCTTGATCATTTTGAAGAAGTACTGGAGCCGAAAGGCTATTTCCTCCCGGCATCACGTGCTGAGGCAACCAAGAAGGCGCTGCGAACCATCTTGACCAAACCCGCGTGGAATACGCTTGAGGTACAGACATTGCGCGGGGTGCTATCGTCATTCGCGAGAGATAATCGCTCTTGATCGCGCTTACGCCGCGTTATACAAAACTTTCATGTAACCCCATCTTGATTACCCCCTCTTGTTAGAAAGTAACCCGACATGCGCCCTATTATTTTGGCTGCCGCTCCGTTTGCTGCCCTCGTCTTGACCCCTGCCTTGGCTCACAAGGTCGATTCACCTGCCACGCCAACGACTCAAGTTACCGCAGAGGCAGAACCCAAAACTGAGATGGTAAAACCTGCTGAAATACCGGCAGAAAAAACAGCACAAGCTGCTCCAGAAGTAGCGGCTCCTGAGGTGAAAGAGGAAAAGCGCATTTGCCGGCGTATCCGCGCGGATGCCAGCAGCCGCCGTAAGACGAAAGTCTGCATGACTTCGGTCGAATGGCGAAAGTTCAATCGGGGCGGTTAGATAAACTCAAACAACTGCGCGCTTTCGCTTGACGGAACCGCGCAAACTGCTAATCGGCGCCCTTCGCAATTGGCCCCGCACCCCGGTGAAGCGGTGGCCGCGTTGAAATCTAATGTTTCAGCGGTGCGATGCCGGGTTAAACGGCCATCAAAAAGGTGGCTCTGCAAAATTGAAGGAATGACATATGTCGAAGCGGAAAGCTTCCAAGCATAAACTTGATCGCCGGATGGGTGAAAACATCTGGGGTCGTCCAAATTCTCCCGTAAATAAGCGCTCTTATGGACCCGGCCAACATGGTCAACGGCGTAAGAGTAAGGTCAGCGATTTTGGTCTTCAACTGCGCGCCAAGCAAAAGCTTAAAGGCTATTACGGTGACGTAACCGAGAAGCAGTTCCGCAGCACTTACAAAGATGCGACACGGATCAAAGGCGATACTGGTCAGAACCTCATCGGTCTGCTCGAACGCCGTCTCGATATGATTGTTTACCGCGCAAAGTTCGCGCCGACGATCTTCGCAGCGCGTCAAATCGTAAGCCACGGCCACATCTATGTTGACGGTGTAAAGTGCAACATCGCTTCGCGCCGGATCAATGTTGGCGAAGAAATCAGCCTTGGCGCGAAAGCCAAGGAAATGGCGCTTGTTATCGAAGCGCAAAGCCTGCCAGAGCGCGAGATTCCAGATTATGTCGCAACCGATGGAACTGATAAAGTGACCTTCACCCGCGTACCTAAGCTTGATGAAGTACCGTATCCGGTAACGATGGAACCAAACCTCGTGGTCGAGTTCTACTCACGCTAAATCAAGCGTAGACAATGAAATTCATGGAGGGCGGCTCTTAACGGGGCCGCCCTTTTTGTTGCTGTGCCATTTGCGCTTTTAATTAGGTTGCAAATGCGATACCTATTTTCTTATTGAAATAGGGGCTTCGGACAATGAACATACTGCTAATCGACGGTCATCCCGATTCAGAGCGCTATGTCACTCATTTGCTCGATCTATATGAGACTGCCCTTCCCCCTGAATGCAAAGTCACACGGATCGCATTGCGTGATTGCGAATATGATCTCAACTTAAAGCATGGGTATGCCAAGCGCATTGAGTGGGAACCCGACATCCACCGCATTGCCGAAGCGCTGGATAAATGCGATCATGTCACCTTTGCCTTCCCAATGTGGTGGGGAGCGGAACCCGCTGAACTAAAGGGGTTGCTCGACCGGATGTTCTTGCCCGGCTTCACCTTCAACTACCACGATGACGACACGTGGTGGGACAAACACATGGTGGGGCGATCAGCGGATGTGATCATTACGATGGATACGCCGCCATTCTTCCACCGGCTCGGCCATGGCAATGCGATAATTAAACGGTGGGAGCGCCAAATCCTTGGCTTCTCGGGTTTCAAACCCGTGCGATCATTGCCGCTTGGTCAAGTGAAGTTTGGCGGTGCTGAAAAGCATGCCGCCAAATGGACTGCTAAAGTTCAGAACATGGCAAAGTCGGTTAAACAGGCCGCGCCAGAGAAAAAGCAATTACGGCTTAAGCAGTTTCTGAACCCCAAACAGACTTAGCTGCGCGTGCGGTCCCATTCATCAAATTCATATGCGATGGAGCCCTCAACCAATCGCTCCCAAATGTCAGCGATCACATCACCGGGTAGCTCGCGGGACTCAGCATCCTCTTTTGCCGCGGCGATCACTGCAGCTTTTCTGCCCTCATCACGGACAACATCGCGCGAAGGTTTTATTCGGGCTGCCGCGCGCATGTAACCAAACCGGCGCTCTAACAAAGCAACCAATTCACGATCAGTTGCATCCACGCCCGCGCGAACGTCCAGCATCGAGATGCAATCCACCGGTGCAATTGTTTTCTTGGTCATAGCACCAGCGCCCTAAGCCTTTCCCTATTGCTTTGTCGAGAGGGAAAACTTCAACTCATTTTTGATCCAAATTCTGATCGAAAAACAATCCAACCCGGCGAAGCATGATAGCTCTTGCTTGAGAATGCTGAAGCGAATGATCGAGCCCGTCAAACTCCAAATATTCAACTTGCTTATCAGCGCTCTCGAGGCGTGATTTCATGATTCTGGATTGCCCAACACCTGTGTTCATATCCATTGTGCCATGCACTAAGAGCACAGGTGATCGGAACTTGGATGCATGCCGCGCTGGCGACCCGTTTTCTATGTGATCTCCAGTGCCGACAAAACGGCGAACGTTTGCAAAATTCGTGAATTGGCGGCTTTCTTCTTTGAGCAGACCAAGATCCGTCACAGGGGCGATTGCGACCACCGCCTTAAACAGCTCAGGGTCGAGCGCCTGCGACTGCAGCGCAGCATACCCGCCATATGACCAACCCAAAATGCCCAAACGCTTCTGATCAGCGATACCTTGGCTCACCAACCAACGCCCCGCATCGTTCACATCACCAACCGCAGTTTTCCAAGATTTGAATCCATTGCGGCCATACCAATCCTGTCCATAACCTGATGAGCCACGGAAATTTGGTTGCAAAACGGCATATCCGCGTGCTGCAAGAAATTGAGGTAGCCAGTCAAAGCCCCACTCATCGCGTGATCCCGGCCCGCCATGTGGCAGCACGATTGCGGGCAGGTTTTTGCCATCGCTATCCAACGGCAAAGTCAAAAATCCCGGGATTTGTGTGCCATCTTTAGCGGGATAGGTCACCGACTTCATATTCGCCATTTCACGGCCAAACAGCTCATTACGCACTGGCAGCAATTCTTCGAGCCGGCGTGTTCCTTTGTGATATAGGTAGATAATGCCGGGATCTGTATCACTTGAAGCCGCGAGGAGAATTTTGCTTTCATCCTCACTTGCGTCAAGGATGGAGATCAGCGGCTTTCCAGGAAGCGCTTTGTTCAGGCCTGAAGCAAGTTTTTCAAGTTCCTGATCGAAGTATTCGACAATGCGGGCCTCAGTTGCATAGCTAACCCCAATAACTCGGCGCTGACGCCCAATGCGAACAAGACGATTCACATCGACATCATCACGCTTCAAAACCAGTTTTTTGGTTTCCGAACCATCAAGTTTCACAGTGAAGAGAGCTTGAAATCCATCCTTGCGTTCAAACCCATATACAACATCAAGAGCGGTATCGACCGCCACGGGAATGAAACCTTGAGACAGGTCGCCGCTTGTGTCGAGCCGGTTCAACGGCTCCCAATCCTTGCTCTCTTTTTTGCGATAGAAATAGCGGACCTCATTTTGAGCGAAGCGGCTATTGGCCGTGTCGCTAGTCGCCATAATCCGAACATCGCCCCTTTCATCAGCAAGGTAATTGACCGCATTACGATTGGGGTTGATGGTATTTGTGCTCTTGCCGCTGTCCACATCTACAAGATCAACGCCCAAACCTTCTTTAGAACTAAAGATACGAGTGTTGTTGCTTTTACCTTTGTAATAACGCCGGGTCATGAGAACGCGATTGTCTTTGCCGGGTACATCAAGCGCGATGATGCTGCCTCCATATTGGCCAGTGAAGGAATATCCAAACCGGCCTTCCGGTGTAATGTTTCGGGCCTTGCCTTTGCTTGGATCAATACCGACGTAGCGCGTTGCGCCCAGGATCACGTCACCTTGTTTTTGAAAACTAAAAACATTGCAAACAATGCGGTTTTCGTTTGCCCAATTGCAGCCGGCCAGGCGCGCATTTGGCTGGTTGAAAGACACAATTTGCTTTGGAGGATTGTCGGTGCCGAGATCGACAACAAAGATGCTCTCCTCGGATTTTTTGCCCGGCGTCACATAGACAATCTTCGTTCCTGACGGTGAAAGCGAGATGTCTGTCACCGATTGCAACGCTCCGAAACGCGTTGCTGTTTCGGCAAGGTCTTCGGATGAAGCACTGCTAGAATTTGCTAAAAATGCCCCTGTTGCCATTGTGGAAAGAAACAAGACTAAGCAGCGCATGATTTTGAGATCCCTTTTACTTCAAAGACTTGAAGAGGTTCGCAAATCTCTATTCTTTGCGCAAGTAGCTTCCACGAAAATCGGTCGCAAATTGAGAAAATTTGCCGCCAGCAATGGCATCGCGCATCCCCTGCATCAAGGCCTGATAAAAGCTAAGATTATGCTCTGTCACCAGCATCGCGCCAAGGATCTCTCCAGACTTCTGCAAATGGTGGAGATAGGCGCGGGAATAAGAGCCACAGGTGGCGCATTCGCAACGTTCATCCAGCGGGCCCATGTCTTCTGCAAAGCGAGCATTGCGCAGGTTCATCGGGCCGGTCCAAGTAAACGCCTGACCATTCCGGCCTGAACGCGTCGGCAGCACGCAATCAAACATATCAATACCGCGCTCTACAGCGCCGACCAGATCATCTGGCTTGCCAACGCCCATCAAATAGCGCGGCTTGTCTAGCGGTAATTGTTCTGGCGCAAAGTCGAGTGTCGCAAACATTGCTTCCTGCCCTTCGCCAACAGCAAGCCCGCCAACCGCATAGCCATCAAAGCCAATGTCGATCAGTGCATCGGCCGAGCGTTTCCGTAATTCTTCATCCAAAGCGCCTTGCTGGATACCAAACAAAGCAGAGCGTGCGGCATGTTCGCCTCCGCTATCGAAACCATCGCGGCTGCGCTTTGCCCAGCGCATGGACAACTCCATCGAAGCGGCGATTTCATCGCGCGGCTGATCGGCGCGCGGGCATTCGTCAAACGCCATTACTATGTCAGAACCCAGCAACCGCTGTATCTCCATAGAACGTTCGGGCGTCAGCATATGTTTGGAACCATCAATATGGCTGCGAAACTCAACGCCTTCCTCGGTAAGCTTGCGAAGGTCGGAAAGGCTCATAACCTGATAGCCGCCACTATCAGTCAGAATGGGCCGATCCCAATTCATAAACCCATGCAGTCCGCCCAGCTTCGCCACACGTTCAGCACCGGGGCGCAGCATCAGATGATAGGTATTGCCAAGGATGATGTCCGCGCCGGTTGCGCGCACGGCCTCAGGCTTTATCGCTTTGACCGTTGCAGCAGTGCCAACCGGCATAAAGGCGGGAGTGCGGATTTCACCGCGCTGCATTTGGATCGCGCCCGTTCGCGCGCGGCCATCTGTTGCCGAAATTCTAAAGTTAAAACGCTCGCTCATCGCTCTATTCTCTCAGCCGCCAACCGGTTTTGAATATCAGTGCGATAATCGCCGTACACACCGCAAGAAAAGCCAATGTGATACCAAATGATACCCAGATACTGACATCAGAGGTGCCGTAGAAAGTCCACCGCAATCCGCTGACCAAATAAACAATCGGATTGGCAAGCGCGATAGTGCTCCACGGCTCCGGCAGCATATCAATCGAGTAAAACGTCCCTCCAAGGAATGTGAGCGGGGTTAGAAACAACAATGGAACAATGCCCAATTTGTCAAAACCATCTGCCCACACACCGAGGATAAATCCGAACAAGCTGAAACTAGCAGCGACCAAAATGATAAAACCTACCGCTAGAAAAGGATGCGCGATGGAATAATCGACGAACAGGCTTGCCGTAACCATGATAATCGCAGCAAGGATCAGGCTCTTTGTTGCCGCAGCCCCCACAAAACCCACCAATGTCTCAGCCACGCCAATGGGCGCAGATAGCAGCTCATAAATGGCGCCAGTAAAGCGCGGCATATATATGCCGAAACTGGAATTGCTGGTTGTCTCGCCGAGCAATGTAAGCATCAGCAATCCGGGAATGATGAAGGCAGCGTAATCCACTCCGCCAAGGTCGGGCATGCGCGATCCAATCGCCGCACCGAAAACGATGAAATAAAGCGATGTGGTTAGAACTGGAGCAAGCACGGATTGGAACGCTGTGCGAAGGAACCTCCACAATTCGCGCTTATAAATTGCCCATGTGGAACGCCAATTCATGCCGCCGCCTCGCCAACCAGTTGGACGAAAATGTCTTCTAGGCTGCTTTCATGCACATCAATGCCGATGTAATCCACGTCAGCCTTAGTCAGCGCTTTAGTTAGAGCGGCGACTTCTGCGGTGCCGCCCGAACCGTTCCCGCCTCTGTAGCAAAGCACTGTGCCGTTATCTTGCAGCTCAGCATTGAATCGCGCGAGAGATTCCGGGATCTCCGCCAAAGGCTGCGCCAAAGTGATCAGTGCCTCAGTGCGACCAAGCCGCGCCATAAGAGCGTCTTTGTCATCCACCATCAGGATTTCTCCCTTGCGGATTACGCCGACGCGATCGGCCATTTCCTCGGCTTCTTCGATATAATGGGTCGTGAGAATTATGGTTGTACCGCGCTCGCGCATTTCTCCGATGAGCCGCCACATATCTTTGCGCAATTCAACGTCAACGCCGGCGGTTGGTTCATCGAGGAAAAGCAGATCGGGTTCATGCGCAAGAGCCTTTGCAATCAATACCCGCCGCTTCATCCCGCCTGATAGCATCATGATTTTGTCATGGCGTTTCTCCCACAGACTGAGAGAGCGCAGAATATTTTCGATCTTCGCCGGATCGGGGGCAAGGCCGAACAATCCGCGGGAATAAGCGACCGAATTGATAACCGGTTCAAACATATCCGTCGCAAGCTCTTGCGGCACCAGACCAATACGCGCCCGCGCTTTGCGCCAGTTACGAGCCAGATCATGACCAAATGCGTGCATCGTGCCCCCGCTTGGCCGAACCAGTCCGCAGATTGCACCGATTAGCGTTGTTTTACCGGCACCATTGGGGCCAAGTAGCGCGAAAATCTCACCCTTGCGGATCGATAGATTAACGTCATCAAGCGCCTTCAGCCCGCCAGAATAGACCTTTGTCAGACCACTGATTTCTAAGATGGGTTCGCTCATGAAACTGACCTAAGGCAGCAATAGAGAAGAGTCACCATAGGAATAGAACCGGTATTCATTCGCGATGGCATGAGCATATACTTCCTGCATACGGTCTAATCCCATCAGAGCGCTTACCAGCATGAAAAGCGTGGATTTGGGCAGGTGAAAATTGGTTATCAACCCATCAATCGCTCTGAAGCTATAGCCCGGCGTGATGAAGATGCTGGTATCGCCTGAGAATGCTTCGATTATACCTTCTTCATTCGCAGCGCTTTCAAGCAGGCGTAGAACGGTGGTGCCGACCGCAATAATCCGGCCGCCCTCCGCTCGCGCTGCATTGAGCCGTGCTGCCATATCTGGTTCAATCTGACCCCATTCAGCATGCATCTGGTGGTCTTCGGTATCATCAGCCTTGACCGGCAGGAATGTACCCGCGCCAACGTGCAAAGTTAGCGTTTCTCGTTTGATGCCATCTTGATCCAATGCATCGAGCAAGTCAGGGGTGAAATGCAAAGCAGCCGTGGGCGCCGCAACGGCTCCGTCTTCTTTTGCGAACATCGTTTGATAGTCTTTGCGGTCCTGCTCATCGGTACCACGCTTGCTTGCTATATATGGAGGTAAAGGCATCCGCCCTGCCCGTTCCAGCAAGACTTCGACCGGTTCATCACCAAGGAACAAAAGCGTAAAACTGCCATCATCATGGCGCGCTTCTGCCGAGGCTTCAACATTGCCGCCAAAGAGGATTGTATCCCCAAGTTTAAGGCGTTTTCCATTACGGATAAACGCCTGCCAGCGGCGTAGATCAATCCGTTTGTGCAGGGTCGCGCCGATCTTGGCTTCACCGCCCGCGCGCCGCCCTTCCAATTGAGCGGGAATAACGCGAGTATCGTTGAACACCAGCACGTCGCCTTTCCGCAAAAGCCTCGGCAGATCGCGTACTGTATGATCGCGCATTTCGCCTTCACGTGGCGCATAGAGCATCTTTGCCGCATCACGTGGACGCGCCGGACGCAAAGCTATGCGCTCTTGGGGAAGCTCAAAATCAAACAGGTCAACACGCATGCCGGTGCCATTAGGCAGGTGGCTGCGTCTTGGGAAGCGCTATTGCGCTATGGGCGCACTAAGATCGTCCAGAGTAACCTCGCTCTGAATCACAGGTGCCGCAACAGGCGCAGGTTTCGGCTTATTCTCCGAAGCGAGTGATGCCTGCAAAATACGGGTTGGGTTCGCAGGCGGTTCACCCCGAGTGATCGTATCAACCGCTGGCATATTGGAAATTACCCGGCCAAAATTGGTATACCGCTTATCCAGCGAGAAACGCGGGTAGAATACGATGAAAAACTGGCTGTTCGCGCTGTTTTCATCAGTTGCACGAGCCATAGAAACTGTGCCGCGCACATGCGGCATTGGATTAAACTCTTCGGTTAGATCAGGCATCGCTGAGCCGCCCTGCCCGGTACCGGTTGGATCACCCGTTTGGGCCATAAATCCGTCAATAACGCGGTGGAATATTACACCATTGTAGAAACCTTGGCCTGTCAGCTGTTTAATCCGTGCGACATGCGCAGGAGCCCAAGTAGGCATCAGGCGGATCGCCACACGTTCCCCATTGGAAAGGTCGAGAAGCCAAATATCTTCGCGATCCTTTGTTTGGTCAAAGCTAACCGGGGAAAACACGCGCGGCTTTGCAGGAGCAGCTGGAGCTTCTTCCTGAGCAAAAGCAGCTTGGGGGTTTGCAAGCAACAAAAGGGGAGAAAGGGCAGCAAAAAGGGGTTTAAACATGGATACCTTCAACAAAGTTCAACATTTAGGGGCGATCTAGCGGTGCTGTTCTGACACTTCAATGAATGAAGCACGACTACGCACGATCATATGGGGTCAGTAATCCCCTAGCAGCCCTTTTTCTTTCACACGGTCAGCGACATCGTCGCGCACCTCTGCACTAACAAATGGCGTGATATCTCCGCCAAATAGAGCGATCTCTTTAACCAATTTCGAGGCAATGGGTTGAAGCGAAACATCGGCCATCAGAAAAACCGTCTCAATTTCATCATCCAATTGCTGATTCATGCCCGCCATTTGATATTCGTATTCAAAATCAGCCACAGCACGAAGCCCTCGGATCAGCACGTTTGCGCCTTGTTTTCGCGCAAACTTGACCAATAAGGCATTGAAACCCGCCACTTCTACGTTGTCGAGACCCAGCGTTTTTACCTCACGCTCAACCATCGCAAATCGTTCCTCGGTTGAGAACATCGGATTTTTCGACGGGTTGGTGGTGACACCAATGATGAGCTTATCCACCAGCTTTGACCCGCGCCGAATGATATCTGCATGACCCAAAGTGATGGGGTCAAATGTTCCGGGGTAAATCCCGATACGCTCGCTCATTATCTATCTCTTTCCACAATAAACCGCGCCAATGAACGCAGCAGATCAGCCTCTTCGCCGTGGCTCGCCAAATGAGAAACCGCTTGATTGGCTAAGGCTTCTGCCTGTTCGCGTGCTTTTTCTGCGCCCATCAGAGTTACAAAGGTCTGCTTGCCCTGCTCTTCATCCTTGCGCAGCGCCTTGCCAGCCTTCGCCTCATCGCCCGATACATCGAGCAGATCATCGGCAATCTGAAATGCAAGCCCAATATCGCGGCTGTACGCCCGCAGGTGCGCCCTCGCCTCTGGAGCAACCTTGCCCAGTACCGCGCCCATTTCAACAGAGGCTGCTAGCAATGCGCCCGTTTTTAGCTGCTGAAGGCGCGTTATCGAATGCAGATCATAGTCGGCATTGTCCGCTTCCATATCCATCATCTGACCGCCTGCCATACCGTTCATGCCGGATGCAGTCGCCAGCGTTGCAATCAGCTCTGCTCGGGTAAAAGGATCTGTGCTAGTCGCGGTATCAGACAGAATCTCAAAAGCGAGCGCATGCAGTGAATCACCGGCAAGCACAGCGGTTGCCTCGTCGAATTTCTTATGAAGTGTTGGTTTGCCGTGGCGCAGATCATCATCATCCATGCAAGGCAGATCATCGTGGATCAGCGAATACACGTGGATAGCTTCAACTGCGCAGGCCGCACGCAATGCAGATGCGCGGTTGACGCCGAACAATTCCGCAGTCGCCACAAGCAGCAATGGCCGCACTCGTTTGCCGCCACCGATGGCTGTGTATCGCATGGCCTCTATCAGCCGCGCGCGCGTATCTTCGGGAACGGGCAGGAACGCATCAAAGACAGAATCAATCTCGCGCTGAACACGCTCAAGCCCGTCATGTAGAATTGAAATATCAGCGCCCTGTGACATCCGCCTTATTGACCTGCATCAAATGGCTGGCTGCTGGATGCTTTGCCATCTTTATCGGCGACAATCTGCTCGATCCGCTGCTGCGCTGCATCAAGCCGCGATTGGCATTGTTTACGCAGAGCCTCACCCTTTTCATAAAGAGCAATCGACTGGTCGAGCGGCACATCACCGCTTTCCAAACGCTGGACGATTTCCTCCAACGCGCTGAGCGCTTGTTCAAAATTCAAGTCCGCGCCGCTATTTTCGGTTTCAGAAATTGCCTTACCCTTTCGGCTTAAATCATCATTAGCATTGACCCCGCGACCGCGGTCGGTCAAGCCTGCGCATGACAGGGGCACACAAAACAAAGGTTTTCACCTCTATGTTTATTGGACATTTCGCCCCGGCATTTGCAGCAGCGGCCTGCAACGTGCGCGCTCCAAAACTTGCCGTCCTGTTTATCGCTGCGCAATTGGTGGATTGGGCATTTTTTGCCTTTACGCTGGTTGGGGTCGAGCAAATGCGCATCGATCCGCATGCCAGCGTAATGGTACCATTCGACCTGTTTTACATGCCCTATACGCACAGCCTACTGGGAACAATTGTGTTCGCCATGCTGTTCGGCATGCTTATCTGGGGATTGTCTCGCAAAGTCGTCGCAGGGGTTTTAGCCGGCATGGTCGTGCTGAGCCATTGGCTGCTCGATTTGCTGGTCCATGTCCCAGACCTAACTTTGGCTGGCGGGACAGATAAGATTGGATTTGCGCTTTGGAATTATCCGCTGATCGCCATCCCGCTTGAGCTAGGTGTCACTTTGCTTGCATTTTACTGGTATTTCCGCGCGACAAAGGGGCCCGTTGGACCTCCGTTGGTCCTGATCGGTGTGATGGTTGCCTTCCAAGCAATCAATTGGTTTGGCCCTCCTCCAACCGAAATGTCAGTCATGGTTCCGCTCACTTCATTCTTCGCATTTGGAGTTTTGACCGGTTTGGCGTGGTGGGTTGGGCAAAACCGCCTGCATAAGCGCGCCTAGGGCTAGCGAGGCAAAGCCGCCCTCGTTATGGCTGCGAACATGTCTCAAAACGCACCTCAGATCACACCCGAAATTGTCGAACAGCATGGCTTCTCAAATGAGGAGTACGATCAAGTTCTGAAAAGCTTGGGCCGCGAGCCCAATATGGTTGAGCTCGGCATATTCTCGGTCATGTGGTCGGAGCATTGCAGCTATAAATCATCGCGCTTCCACCTGAAGAAACTACCGACAGAAGCGCCTTGGGTGATTTGCGGCCCAGGCGAGAATGCGGGCGTCATTGATATCGGGGACAATCAGGCCTGCATCTTCAAGATGGAGAGCCACAACCACCCGTCCTATATTGAACCCTATCAAGGTGCAGCAACCGGTGTTGGCGGCATTTTGCGTGATGTGTTCACCATGGGCGCGCGGCCTGTGGCGAATGCCAATGCTTTGCGCTTTGGCCGCCCAGAGCACCCTAAGATGCAGCATTTGGTCAAAGGCGTGGTCGCTGGGATTGGCGGATACGGCAATTGCGTGGGCGTGCCGACTGTCGCTGGCGAGACAAACTTTCACCCTGCCTACGATGGCAATATCTTGGTGAACGCCATGACTGTGGGCGTCGCGGATCAGGATAAGATTTTCTATTCCGCAGCCACAGGCATCGGCAATCCGATTGTCTATGTCGGCTCCAAAACCGGGCGCGACGGTATTCACGGCGCAACCATGGCCAGCGCAGATTTTGGCGAAGATACCGAAGCGAAACGGCCAACAGTGCAGGTTGGCGACCCCTTTACCGAAAAGCTGCTGATCGAGGCATGTCTTGAACTGATGGCGACAGATGCCATCGTTGCAATCCAAGATATGGGCGCAGCGGGCCTTACTTCTTCCAGCGTGGAAATGGCGACCAATGGCAAAGCAGGCATCCGCCTCAACATGGATATGGTGCCCTGCCGCGAAGAGGGCATGACGCCGTATGAAATGATGCTGTCTGAGAGCCAAGAGCGGATGCTGATGGTGCTGAAACCCGGCAAAGAAGCGATGGCGGCTGAAATTTTCGAAAAGTGGGAATTGGACTTTGCCGTCATTGGCGAAGTGACAGATGTGGAATCCGATGGCGGACATATGGTGCTTGAATGGGGCGGCGAGGTCGTGTGCGACATTCCGCTTGGCCCATTAGCGGCGGATGCTCCGGAATATGAGCGGCCGTATTTGCCCAAAGAAGAATACAAGGCTTGGGCTAAGGTTAAACCGCTGGAAGATGTGCCGGAAAGCACCGATATTGGCGCGGATTTGCTTAAGCTGATGGCAAGTCCCGCGCTTGCCTCAAAACGTTGGATATCCGAGCAATATGACAGCCAAGTGATGGGCGACACGCTGCAAACAGGCGGTGACGCTGGCGTAGTGCGCGTACATGGCACGAAAAAAGCGCTGGCGATTACCACAGATTGCACGCCGCGCTATGTCTATGCAGACCCATATGAAGGCGGCAAACAAGCGATTGCCGAGGCGTACCGCAACCTATGCGCGGTCGGCGCTCGGCCACTGGCCGTGACCAATTGCCTGAACTTTGCAAACCCGCAGCGCCCCGAAATTATGAGCCAATTTGTCCACGCGCTGGAAGGCATGGGCGATGCTTGCCGTGCACTCGACTTCCCAATCGTTTCTGGGAACGTCAGCCTTTACAATGAGAGCAAAGCAACCGGCGGCGGCAGCGCGATCCTTCCCACCCCAGCTATCGGCGGGGTCGGCATTATCGACGATTATTCCAAGATGATGACAATGGGCTTTAAAAATGAGGGGGAGCAGATCATCATGATCGGCTATGCGCCGGGACACCTTGGTCAATCGCTATGGATGCGTGAAATTCGCGGCGAAGAGGCTGGCCCGCCTCCGCCTGTCGATCTGGCGGTTGAGAAACGTTTGGGCCAGCTTGTCTGCAAATTGATAGCCGATGGCCGCATTAGCGCAGCCCATGATGTCTCCGATGGCGGCGCATTAGTAGCTGTTTCAGAAATGGCGATGCGCGGCGGGTTGGGAGCAAAGCTCGATCTGCCTGATGCAGCGGATAAAATTGCAGCCTGTTTCGGCGAAGATCAGGGCCGGATTTTGGTTTCCACCTCTAATCCGGACGTCATCGCTTTGGCGAATGAGGCAGAATTGTTTGCGACTGTTTTGGGCACAGTCGGCGGCGATAACATTGCGGTAGATGGCGCGAACATCCCCCTCGCAGACCTCCACGCCGCGCACCAGAGATTCTTCAAGGATTGGATGGAGGCCTAGTCAGGGCAAACGGTGGAAACCCTCCAACCCATCATCCATTACGGCGGGCATTGGATTGCGCCATTTCTGATCGCAGCCATCTTATGGCAAGCACGTTGGAAAGTCGCTGGTTTCGTAATCGCAAGCGCAAACCTCATCGATCTCGATCATCTGCTTGCAACACCCATGTTCGATCCAAACCGGTGCAGTGTAGGCTTTCACTTTCTCCACGGTTGGGAAGCGGCGGCTGTCTACGCTCTGATGCTACTGATTCCGCGTTGGTATATCCGCGCCTTCGCAATCGGAGCATTCTGGCATTTGATCGTCGACTATGGCGACTGCCGCATGATGCTCCTATGATGCGCGCATGACTGAACACAATCCCGATAAGCCACTCGCGATCAAGCTAAACCTGCGCGACGGGCAGGTGTGCTGGTTTGACGGAATGCCAGAGCATATCATCGACGAGATTGACGAATATGCTTATGAATTGCGCTTTGTTGCTGGCCCATCCGAAGTGCGGCTGGGGGGATTGGACGCAGTTCACTTGTTTGTAACAGAAGAGGCCGACCTGACCGACAAACTTAGCGCCTTGCGAAGCTCGCTTGCGAAAGATGGTCAAATTTGGGTGAGCTGGAAATCCGCATCCAACCTCGACCAGAACACCGTTCAGAGCATCGGTGTGGCTGCCGGTTATCTCAACACCAAAACAATCGACTTGGACGATATTTGGTCAGCAATGAAATTTGTGATCCCGAAGGCCGAGCGCTAACCTCAGGCCGCTTGGACGTTGTCCAGTCCCAGATTTTCTTCCGCCCAACCTTCTGCGTCCAATTGCGCAAGGCATTTCCGGTAAAGCACCGGTACGCCAATGTTCAATTCCTTACGAACATCTTCGATATCTGAGCGCATCACAGCCTCAACATCCATATGCGCCAGCTTGTGCGCAGCCTTACCCAATTCGCGCCCTTCACGGACCACAGCGTAAAGCGGTGCGGATGTGCCGGTTACTTTCTTGATCTGCCGCGTCGCTGCGTAAGAAATAAATTTCACGCCAAGATTATGGTTCTGCTCGTATGAAAAGCCGAGTAAGGCCGCCTCGCCCAAAGCATCGCGGCCATATGTCGTGAGAACATGGAACAAATCATGCGTATCGCGAAGCCGGTTGATATACCATTCCACCTGATCTTCAGGACGTTCTTCCCGCGATTTCCAAGCGTAATTTTCCTCAACCAAGCCATTGGCCGTTAGCCCTTCACGCTTCATAAAACGGATGTAATGCTGGGCAACAGTGTTTGGGCCGCAATCGGCCCAGCGCGCGTGATCATCAAGCATATCAGCAAGACCGATTTTGTCCTCGCGCTGCATAAACCCATGGGCCGTATCGCCAGCCAGCCATTCTTCTGCCTGACGTTGGCTTTTCTTACCCTTAAGCGCATCAATAATGAAAAACACCTGCTTGGTATCTTCCTTATCAGCGATCAGCTTGCGGAAATGATGCAAGGCTTTGAACGGTTGAAAGCCGCTCAATTCGCGGGTTGGATGGACTAGGGGGAGATCAATCACAGCCACTTAAATATCCTTTGATTTGCGAGTCGTGAGCATCTTATGCCAAATAGGTTCACAAATTGCAACTTACATTTATGTAAGTAATGTTCCCTTCCCTTTTTCCGCGGTAAGAGAGATAAGGCACGCCATGAAGGATCACGACCAAATACCATACTCCATGCCGGACATATCCGATGAAGCCCGCATTGAACGAGCCACCAAAGCACGAGACCGGCTCGTTCAGCGCAGAAGTTGCCGATATTTCTCTGATGCGCCCATCCCGCGCGAAGTGATCGAAGCGGCGATTGAGGCTGGCGGCAGCGCCCCAAATGGAGCCAACCATCAGCCTTGGCATTTTGCGGTTATCTCTTCGCCCGAAAAAAAACGTGCGCTTCGTATTGCAGCTGAAGAAGAAGAGCGCCGCTTTTACGGCGAAGACGGTGACAAAGCCAAAGCATCCGATGCTTGGCTTAATGCTCTAAGCGATCTGGGCACGGATGCAAACAAGCCCTTCCTTGAAACTGCACCATACCTGATTGCAGTTTTTGCCCAGCGCAAAGGCGGGATCGAAGAAGATGGCAAAACGCAGAATTATTACGTGAACGAAAGTGTGGGGATCGCATGCGGAATGCTGATCGCGACTTTACATGAAGCGGGTTGTTCCACCCTCACCCACACCCCTTCTCCCATGGGATTTCTGCGCGAGATTTGCGAGCGTCCCGAGCATGAAAAACCACTGATGATTGTAGTTGTGGGCAAGCCGAGTAATGTTGCGACCGTTCCTGCTCATGCGGTTAAGAAAAAGCCGATGAGCCAGATCGCGAGCTGGCTTTAGCGATGCGTTCATTTTGGAGCAGGGTTGATACAGAACTAACCGCATCATGGCCGATGTGGGCAGGATTGGCGCTGGGATTAAGCGCATTGGTTACTGGCTTAACCGCTTCCAATGATGTTGCATATGCATGGCAGTTAGCCGCGCGGTACACCGCCAGAGTTGGCTTTCCGCTTCTTATCCTGGCTTACATAGCTCGCCCGCTCCATCAATTGATGGGCAATGCACTGACCAAGGCAATTCTAGCAAAGCGCAAATGGATTGGGCTTGGGTTTGCGATGAGCCATAGTGTGCATCTTATTGCGCTTTACATGGCCATTGAATTATCCGGCGGGCCTTGGGAAATGGTCGCGATTATCTTCGGTGGCGGTGCCTACGTCGCAATGTATGCGATGGCCTTCACTTCGAATGTGAGAGCGATGACAGCGATGGGCAAATGGTGGAAGCGGCTGCATACGTTCGGCATCCATTATTTGTGGTTCATTTTTATCTTCACTTATGCAGGGCGGCTGAGCGAGTCAGAAACCCTCATAACCGGAATTATTGGTATTTTGATCGCGGCAATAGCAGCAGCGATCCGCTTCACCGCTTGGTTTAAGGGTCGGACGAAGAGGCGGAGCTAGTCCAAAATCCAGTCGTTTTGTGGAATACCAAGCAAATGAAGAACCTGGGTAAGGTCACCTTTGTCCACACGTCCATTGGCCGCTGCACGCGCTTTCGGCTTGGCGTGATAAGCAAAACCGTAATCCGCCGCCTTTAGCATTGGAATATCATTCGCGCCGTCGCCCGTGGCAAGCGATGTTGATCCAGCAGGCAAAGCGCCCTGCTCTTCCTCCAACACAATGCGTTTTACACTGCTATCGGTGATCACGCCTACTAATCTCCCGGTCAGCTTACCACTTGCTACCTCCAATCGGTTACCCACCACGCGTTCAAAACCCAATTGCTCGGCGACAGCGTCCGCGAAATGATGAAACCCACCTGTGACGAGGACCGTTCGGCAACCCTTTGCTCGCAAAGTTTGCACAAGCGTCCGAGCCCCAGGCATGGCGGTAATACGCTCGGTCAAGCAGGTAGTAATCGCTCCTTCGATCAGCCCGCCAAGCAATCTGACCCGCTCATGCAATGCCTCTGCAAAGTCGAGCTCCCCCTGCATCGCGCGCTCTGTAATATCGGCGACGCGGTCTTTTAGCCCGGCAAAGTCGGCCAGCTCGTCGATGCATTCCTGCTCGATCATAGTGGAGTCCATGTCAGACACAAAGAGCTTGGGTGTGGTGATTTCCTCGCCCGATACAACCAGCCTATCCGCATCGGGAAAGACTGCATCAAGCGCTTCTGATAACACTCGTGCACTGCCGCCCATCGTTTGAACTTCGAGCAAAACTGCGCCGTCAATTTCCGATGCGGACACTGTGACCGGCAAGCCTTCTGCATCCAAAGTGTGCTTAAGCCCTTCAATACGGGTGAGCAGATCGGATCTGTCTGCTATCAAACGAGCGATGAGCACGAATACAACTCCAATTGGAAAACCACACGTGACGCTCATCGCAGGGCCGACCGCTAGCGGCAAGAGCGGCCTTGCGGTGGAACTGGCATTAGCTCTGGAAAAGCGCGGCAAGCAGGCGGTTATAATCAATGCCGATAGCGCGCAGGTTTATTCCGATTTGAGTGTTCTTTCCGCAAGGCCAAGCGATGAAGAGATGCGCGGCGTGGAACACCGGCTGTTTGGTAAATGGGACGGGAGCTTGGCGTGTTCAGCGGCGGATTGGGCGGAGAAAGCCAAGGAGTTGATTGGTGAAACACATACTAGGGGAGCAGTGCCCATACTGGTCGGTGGGACTGGCATGTATTTGCAAATATTGCTCGAAGGTATTGCCCCTATACCATTGATTAAAGATGATATTCGTAACGAAATTCGCGCATTAGAAACCTCCAATGCCTATGCCGCATTGCAAGACAAAGACCCCGAACGCGCCGCCCAGTTAAACGCAGCCGATAGCCAGCGCATTGCCCGCGCTTTAGAAGTCGTGCGCTCTACCGGTAAAACCCTGTCGGAATGGCAAAAACATAAGGAAGGCGGCATCGCAGACCGCATCACCCTGCACCCGCTCATCATGCTGCCGGAGCGGACATGGCTTTATGAAAGATGCGACCGCCGCTTTGCCCAAATGCTGGATGAAGGCGCGCTGGAAGAAGTCGCCGCCCTAAACGCCCGCAATCTTGATCCCGGTCTGCCCGTGATGCGCGCTATTGGGGTGCCAGAGATCACCGCTTACCAACGCCAAGAAATAACCCGCGACGAGTTGATCGCAGCAGGCGCGCAAGCAACTCGCAATTACGCCAAAAGGCAATACACATGGTTCCGCAATCAAACGCCGGAAGAATGGTCTCGCCTTGAATCGCAAAGTTACGATATTGACGCCTTGTTCGTATTATTATTACAACATTAACGCTTGACATAATATATATGAACTCATAGCGCGCATCACATCGGCCCCAAATCATGCGGAGATAAATCCCATGCGCGGGGCCGCTTTTATTGTTATCAAACGTGCGCGCCCAACCCCCCTTACCCAAAGGGCGCAAGCGGAAGGAAATGTCACGTGTCACAGCAGCGTAGCGGCGCGAAAATTCTGGTCGACAGCCTGATCGAAGAAGGCGTGGAGTTCGTATTCGGCTATCCCGGCGGCGCTGTCCTGCCCATTTACGACGAATTGTTCGACAATGAAGCCATCCGCCACATTCTTGTCCGCGCAGAGGCTGGAGCTGCTCACGCGGCTGAAGGGTACGCGCGCGCCACGGGCAAACCCGGCGTTGTGCTTGTCACATCTGGCCCTGGCGCAACCAATGCTGTCACCGGCATTGCGGATGCTTTCATGGATTCGATCCCCATGGTGGTCATCACCGGCCAAGTGCCCACAGCATTGATCGGCACGGATGCTTTTCAAGAAGCGGACACCATTGGTATCACCCGCCACTGCACAAAACACAATTATCTTGTCAAAGAGCCGTCTGAGTTAGAAGCCACTTTAAAAGAAGCGTTTCGCATCGCCACGACGGGCCGCCCCGGCCCTGTGCTGGTCGACATTCCAAAAGATGTGCAGATCGCGGTTAGCAACACACCAGCGGACGAGCGCACACCGGCATCTTCACGCTATAACCCGCCAACAACCGCCCCGATTGAACAAATCATCGATGCGGTTGATATGCTGGAAAAGGCGACAAGCCCGATTTTCTACACCGGCGGCGGGATCATCAATTCCGGCCCCAAAGCGACCGAGCTTTTGCGCCAATTGCAGGAGTTGACCGGCGCACCCACAACATCGACCCTGATGGGACTTGGCGCGTTTCCTGCGGACCATCCCGATTGGCTGGGCATGCTGGGGATGCACGGCACATATGAAGCCAATCTGGCCATGAACAAATGCGATTTGATGGTCTGCATCGGCGCGCGTTTTGACGACCGCGTGACCGGACGGCTCGACGCATTCTCTCCCGACTCTACAAAAATCCACATTGATATTGATCGCGGCTCTATCAACAAAAACGTGCCCGTTGATCTCGGCATCCTTGGCGATTGCGCCGCCGTGCTGGAACAGATGATCGCGGTTTGGGATACAAGAAAGCCAGCTGACCTTAGCGAATGGAAAGCCCGCATTGCTGGTTGGCGCGCGCGCGAATGCCTGGCCTATCCTGAAAAATCAGCGAAAGATACCAAAGCCATCATGCCGCAAAAAGCGGTTGAGCGACTGTTTGCTCTGACCAAGGATAGCGACCCGATTATCACCACAGAAGTCGGCCAGCACCAAATGTGGGCGGCACAATATTTCCCATTCTTTGGACCGAACAAATGGCTGACATCGGGCGGCCTTGGCACGATGGGTTACGGCCTACCTGCTGCAATCGGTGCGCAATTGGGCAATCCCGATGACTTGGTGATCGACATTGCTGGCGAAGCATCGATCCAGATGAATATTCAGGAACTCGGCACGGCCAGCCAATACCGCCTGCCGGTAAAAATCTTCATCCTAAACAATGAATATATGGGCATGGTCCGCCAGTGGCAGGAGCTCACTTATGAAAGCCGCTATTCCAACTCATACAGTGACAGCCTGCCCGATTTTGTGGAACTGGCAAAGGCATATGGCTGGACCGGTATTCGCATCAAGGATGAAAGCGAATTGGACGCTGGCATTCAAGCGATGATGGATGCAGACGGACCCGTGATCGTGGATTGCCAAGTCGCAAAGGACGCCAATTGCCTGCCTATGATCCCATCGGGGGCTGCACATACGGAAATGCTGCTCTATGGTGATGATCACGCAGGCACGATGGATGATGAAGCGAAGGCGCTTGTTTAGATATGAAAATTGAAGCTTCCCAATCAGAACGTCATGTTCTTACCGTTACGGTTGACAATGAGCCGGGCATTCTGGCCAAGATCACCGGGCTTTTTACCGCGCGCGGCTATAACATCGACAGTCTAACCGTGGCCGATATTTCCGATGATCATGCGATCAGCCGGATTACGATTGTCACTGGCGGTCCGCCCGCCGTGATCGACCAGATAGAGGCGCAGCTTGAGCGGCTTGTACCGGTGCATAAGGTAACTGATCTGACCACAGCTGGCCCGCATGTTGAGCGCGAGCTGGCGCTAATCAAAGTGGATGGTACTGGCGAAGCGCGGGTTGAGGCATTGCGGATCGCCGATGTGTTCCGCGCCAGCGTGGTCGATACAACTACGGAAAGCTTCGTGTTTGAGCTAACCGGCTCACCTGAAAAAATTGACAGTTTTATCGCTTTGATGCGCGGACTTGGCCTGGTTGAAGTTGGCCGTTCGGGCATTGTTGGCATGTTGCGCGGCGCTCAGGCGATTTAAGGCGAAATTTGAACCGCCACTCATAAAGTTTCTCGAAAAGGATTACCGGAAAAATGAAAGTATTTTACGACGCAGATTGCGATCTTGACCTGATCAAATCCAAAAAAGTCGCAGTTGTTGGCTATGGTTCGCAAGGCCATGCGCACGCGCAAAACCTGCGCGATAGCGGCGTTGGCGAAGTGGCGATTGCCCTGCGCGAAGGTTCTGCGACGCGTAAGAAGGCCGAAGAGGCTGGCTTTAAAGTTCTCTCCAATTCTGAGGCCGCTGAATGGGCCGATCTGGTCATGATCCTTGCCCCCGACGAACATCAGGCGGCGATTTGGGCCGATGATATTGCGGGCAAAATGAAACCGGGCAGCGCATTGGCGTTTGCACACGGTCTCAACATTCACTTTGGCCTGATCGAAGCCCCTAGCGACATTGATGTGATCATGATCGCGCCAAAGGGACCGGGCCATACTGTGCGCAGTGAATATCAACGCGGCGGCGGCGTGCCATGCCTCGTTGCAGTCGATCAGGAATGCGAAAGCAGCGCCGGAAACGGTCATGCAAAAGCTCTTGCGCTTTCCTATGCCAGCGCTGTTGGCGGCGGACGCAGCGGCATCATCGAAACCAACTTCCGCGAGGAATGCGAAACCGATCTGTTTGGCGAGCAGGCTGTGCTTTGCGGCGGCATCACTCATTTGATCCAAGCGGGTTTTGAGACGCTCACAGAGGCTGGCTATGCCCCTGAAATGGCTTATTTCGAATGCCTCCACGAAACCAAATTGATCGTCGATCTGCTTTACGAAGGCGGCATTGCCAACATGCGCTATTCCATCTCCAACACGGCGGAATATGGCGATATCAAAACCGGCCCGCGCATCATCACTGATGAAACCAAGGCTGAAATGAAGCGCGTATTGGAAGACATCCAATCAGGCCGCTTTGTGAAAGACTTCGTGCTTGATAACCGCGCGGGTCAACCAGAACTCAAAGCATCACGCAAAGCTGCTGAACGCCATCCGATTGAGGAAACAGGCGCACAGTTGCGGGCGATGATGCCATGGATCAGCGCGAACAAGCTGGTCGATAAAGCGAAAAACTAGGCTTCTGGATTAAGGGGTGCTAGGCGGCGGTCACGATGAAGAGACCTTCGAATAGCACCCTGATCTTTGCCCTATGCGGGATCGCTTGGGTCGCAATATTCTTAAGCTCGACGTTTAAGATTACGCCCCCGCGCGAGTTGGTTGTCTCCGACCGCGAACTGGCGGATTATGCGAAGAAAACGCTCGATGGTTTGCAGGCCAAGAGCTTTGCGAAAAACCGCGAATATTGCGGGCTGATATTTGAAGATGATGACGGTGTGCTGAGCACGTCTGACATTTCAGAAGGCAGCGATAGCGAATGCTCATTTTCTTGGGCTGTCCCATTTGGACAGCATGCCGCCGCCACTTTCCACACGCATGGCAGTTTCAACGATGATTATGATGGAGAGGCACCGTCGCTGATTGATATGAACACCGATATCTCTGACCGGATTGACGGCTTTATCGCCACACCGGGCGGGCGCGTGTGGCATATTGATTGGCAAGATGAGCTTGCGGTCCAGCTCTGCGGTCTGAACTGCATTGCGCAAGACCCGGCGTATAAGCCTTGCTATTCGTTCCAACCGGTCGAAAAGTATAATTGGGACGAGCTAAAAGCACGTGCAAACGGCGATGGCGGGGAATGTTTATGAAGGCGCAATCATGAAACTGGGCGATTGCCACAATATCGATGATTTCCGCCGGCTCGCGCAAAAACGCCTGCCTTGGCCCGTGTTCGATTACATTGATGGTGCGGCAGATGATGAACTGACCAAAGCGCGCAACACCAGCGCTTACGATACATGCGATCTCGTGCCGGACGTGCTGGCGGGCGTGTCTGATATCGACACCAGCTGCACCATCCTTGGCCGCAATTCCGCCCTGCCCCTGATGCTATCGCCCACCGCCGTTCAGCGCGCCTTTCATCACCACGGCGAAACTGCTGTCGCTAAGGCGGCTGAGAAGCACGGCCTTTGGTTCGGTATCTCCAGCCTTGCCACCCGCTCAATCGAAGAAATCGCCGCTCTGACCAGCGGGCCCAAGATGTTCCAGCTTTATGTTCATAAGGACAAAGGGCTGAACGCCAATATGATCGAGCGCTGTCAGGCATCAGGCTTTGATGCGCTGGCATTGACGGTTGATACAATCGTATCGGGTAAGCGCGAACGCTGCCTGCGCTCCGGCTTCACTACCCCGCCCCGCTTCACGCCTTCTGCTGTGTTCAGCTATGCGACGCGGCCGCGCTGGACGCTGGACTATCTGCTGCGCGAGAAGTTCCGCCTGCCCAATCTGGATAGCCATGTGGATGAAGGCAGCGGAAAAGCGGTTAGCATCGCGGAATATTTCAACACCATGCTCGACACATCAATGGATTGGGACACTGCGGCCAAAATCCGCCAAGACTGGGGCGGCAAATTTGTGCTGAAAGGCGTGATGAGTGCCGGTGATGCGCGCCGCGCAGTCGAAATCGGCGCAGACGGGATTATGATTTCAAATCATGGCGGCAGGCAGTTAGACGGTTCCCGCGCGCCGTTTGATCAACTGCAAGAGATTGTCGATGCTGTCGGCGGAGAGATTGAGATTATCTGCGATGGCGGCGTGCGGCGCGGAACCCATGCGTTAAAAGCCGTATCGGCAGGCGCAACCGCGGCATCAGGCGGGCGGCTGTATCTATACGCATTGGCTGCAGCGGGCGAAGACGGGGTAGAGCGCGCGCTCATGATCTTGAAAGATGAAATTACCCGCGGAATGCAGCTAATGGGCGTGAACAGCGTGGACCAACTTACGCCAGACCGGCTCCGCTGGCGTTAGACGCTGCATATTCTGGCCCCTACCCAAGCGGCAAATTACCGATTATGCTCAACGCTATGCCGACCTGTAAACTTGCCTTGATCCTAGCTTTGGCCGCTGCGCTTGCAGCGTGCGGCAATGAGCCGGACCCCAATGCGCAGGAAGTGGATGACTTTGCCGCGCGTATCGGCACGCCGAAACAAGCCAAAGCGACGCCTACAGCTGCAAAACCGGCAACTCAGCCAGCGGATCCGGCGACCGATCCTACCACCAAGCCTGCCACTGAAGACAATACCCCGCCAGCTCCATCGCAGTGCAGCGCGCCCAAAGTTGCACCATTTTATGGCCGCAAGTCCGATGAAAACACGCAAGCAGCAGTGATGGCAGCCGTCGCTCCGCAAACCAATGTGCGCTTTATCGAAGCGGGTACGGCCATGCCTGAGGATACTGGATCGCAGCGGCTTAACGTGATGATCGACGTAAATGGTATTATTCGCGAGGCCCGCTGCGGCTAAGCTGCCGATTACCAACACAGCTAAACCAGAAACGCCAAACGAAAAGAGCCGGCCCGCGATTAAGCAAACCGGCCCCGTCCAAATTACAAAGTGCTGATCAGCCTTTGTAATGTTCATCCGGTGTGTGGGTCGGATAATTCGCATCAGCTTTTTCGATAAAGCCCGGGATATCTTTGACCCAGTTCACTTTCACGTCTTCGCTAAAGTTCAGATAAAGCTTGCCGTCGACAATCTCGTAAACTTCCGCATTGCCCGGTGCCAGCGCGTCGTTCGCGCCTAGCGCCCATGCGCAATAGCCGCCATATTGCGGAACATATTGAGCTGGATCTTCGATGAAGGTCGCTGCGTTTTCCGCATTGGCGAAGTGATATTCATAACCTTGATATTTCACGGTGAACTCAGCTGAGCCAAGCACCTGAACACCATCGCCGATGAAATAGCTGACCGTGTCGTAACCAGATACGGCAATCACATCGTCTTTGTTTTCAGTGTATATTGGACCGGAAGGTTCACCGCCCAGATCAGCGATTACATTGGCGGTAACCGCTGCTTCTGCAGTGATGTCTTCTGCTGGTGCTTCTGCTGCCCCATCTGAAGCGGGTGTACATGCGGCCAGTGAAAGACCAAAAATTCCTGCTACCAAAATGTTCTTCATTTCAAACTCCTGTGCTGTGTTCAAATGGTTGTTCGCAAGGATTGCCAAAAAAATTACACGCGGTCTGCTTGCAATCTGAAAATAGTTTGTCAAAGTCGTGAATATGACGAAGCAAATTCTCAAACTGCTACGACTTACGCGCCCTTGAGCGTGATCTAGCGTGTGCCATGGGCGTGCGCGGACGCTCAAGGGAAATTCGCCGAAGCACCCTAGCACCTTATTGCAAGTTTGAGCCTTTCATCATGACTAAGCCAACACCCTCCCAATCGAATATGCTGCGCGACCCTTCGCGCAAATACACGCCGTTTCCGCAGATTGACCTGCCAAACCGCCAATGGCCAAGCCGCACAATCACCGCGCCGCCCCGCTGGCTGAGCACCGATTTGCGCGATGGCAATCAGTCGATCATTGACCCGATGGATGCGGTGAAGAAAAACCGTTTCTTCGATCAATTGTTAGAGGTTGGGATCAAAGAAATTGAGGTTGGCTTTCCCAGCGCTGGCGCAACGGAATTTGACTTTATCAATGAACTGGTCCGGTCCGGCAGAGTGCCTGATGATGTGATGGTCCAAGTGCTCACCCAAAGCCGCGAAGATTTAATCCGCACCAGCTTTGACAGTTTAGAAGGCGCGCATTCGGCCATCGTCCACCTTTACAATGCAGTATCGCCTGCATGGCGCGACATTGTGTTCCGCATGAGTAAGGATGAAGTGCGCGAAATTGCCAGCCAAGGCGCAAAGATCATGCGCGACTGTGCCGGTGCGCGCCCTGATACTGATTGGCATTTCCAATATTCACCAGAGACATTCTCAACCGCTGAGATCGATTTCAGTATTGAGGTATGCGAAGCAGTGATGGAAGTGCTCGCGCCAACGCCGGAACATCCCATTATCCTCAACCTGCCAGCAACGGTAGAGGCGGCAACGCCCAACATCTACGCCGATCAAATCGAATACTTCTGCAACAACCTGCCCAATCGGGAAAGCGCAGTTATATCGCTTCACACGCATAATGATCGCGGCACAGGCGTTGCGGCGGCTGAGCTTGGTCTGATGGCGGGCGCTGACCGTGTAGAAGGCTGTCTGTTTGGCAATGGTGAGCGCACCGGCAATTGCTGCCTCGTGACCATGGCGCTGAATATGTACACGCAAGGAGTCGCGCCGGGCCTTGATTTCTCTGACATCGATAAAGTTATCGAGACAGTGGAATATTGCAATGAACTGCCCGTGCATCAGCGCCACCCCTATGGCGGGGAATTGGTCTTTACAGCGTTCTCAGGCTCGCATCAGGACGCGATTAAAAAAGGCTTCGCTGCGAAAGACGCGCAGAATGATGAAGCATGGCGCGTGCCTTACTTGCCGATTGATCCTGCTGACCTTGGCCGCGATTATGAAGCGGTTATCCGCGTTAATTCGCAATCTGGCAAAGGCGGCTTTGCATGGGTCCTTGAACAGGATCAGGGCTTAAAGCTACCGAAGAAAATGCAGGCCGATTTCAGCCCGCATGTGCAGAATATGGCGGATGAGCTTGGCCGCGAATTAAACGCTGCCGACATTTGGGAAGCGTTCAAGCGCGCTTATCATGTGCAAACACCCGACAAACAGTTTCAGCTGGTGAGTTATGAAGAAAGCCGCGCCTCTGATGGCACGCGCATCTTTGCAGGCACCATTGCAGTGGCCGGAAAAGAGCAATCGGTTAGCGGACGCGGCAATGGTCTGATCTCTAGCGTGGTGACCACACTAGAGGAAAGCTTCGATCTCGATCTGAAAATCCTCGATTACACGCAGCACGCTCTTGGCGAAGGGCGCGACGCGCGTGCGGCAGCTTTCCTACAATGCGAAAGCGGCGGCAAAGCAGTCTGGGCTTGCGGCATTGATGAAGATGTCGCCACCGCCAGCGTTCGCGCAGTGTTAAGTGCGGCAAACACGGCAGCGGCGCTTTAAATCAGCTATCGTCACGTTCGAGCAGGATCATCGTGCCTTCGATCGGATTGCGCAGGCGCATACGGTTGCCATTCACCGTGTAATCCATCGCAAAGTCTCTCGCATCATAATCCTTGATCAGGATCTGGCGCTTGTTGATTTCATACTCTTGCTCGAATTCATCGCCAGAGTTTGGGCCATTGCCGCCGCGTTCTGTAATGAACTCTCCATACTTAGTAATGCGAACGAAATCCCCGCGCGAAATATCGTCTAGACCGCGGTGGGATAGAACTTTCCATTCGCCCAAAACCTGACGCAATTTAGCCTGCGCAGGATCGCGATAGACAGTCGCCAATTTGCCTGCATTTTCGCTCAAACCGCTGACCAATTTCAGTTCCTCGCCCATCCCTTCAAGACCAGATGCAGCCATTCGCTCGTTTAAATCGGCAAGGCTGGCCTGCGCTGCCAAAGCATCCCCTTTGTTGTGGAACGCATCGAGAGCGCTGGTTATGGTGCTGTATTGATCGACCAGCATTTGTGCTTTGCGAAGGTTTGCTGGCGGGCTGGCATCAACAGAGGCAACCTGCGCCACATCCTCAAATCGTTTGCCATCGCGCGCATCGACATAACTGATGGATATGTTTGCCGGAGAGATGGCGGAGCCTGCTCCGGCTAGGCTGGCGAAAATTCCGCCGCCATTGCTGGAAAGAAACGCGCTGCCAATCGTGGCCGTTACCGATCCATCGCGTGAACGCTCTAAGATGTTGTCAGGCACGCCGTAAACATCCGCCACACGGTAACCGTCTGCTGGGTCAATCGTGATTTTGATATCGCGAGCGACTTCGCTGACCATGTTGAAGAACTCTTTTTCAAACAGAGCATCTGCGTCACCATCAGAGCCGACAAAGAACAGATTGCCGCCCTGCACGGCAGAGATTTTGCTGGCCAATCGCCCGTCGAAAATGCGCCCTACACCAATGGAGGTAAGGCCAACGCCGTTCATTGCGCCGCGCGATGCTTGCGCCATGAACCCATTCGCAGATGTATCACCGACATTGGCGTTTTCATCGCTGAACAGCATCATGCGGGTTTGCCCATTGCTGCGCTCCCGTTCTGCCATTGCGGTTTTGTAGCCAAGCTTCATTCCGGCTTCCATGTAAGTCGAGCCATTGATTGCAATGGAATCGATAGCGGCAAGGATTGTGTCCCGATTGCCCTCCACATCCATCACCGGCATGTGGACATTGGTTTTGCTGCCGTAAACAACGATGCCGATGCGGTCGCCTTCGCGCATTTGGCCAAGCACAGCGCGCAGGCTTTCTTTTACGCGCATCAGCGGCTCACCAGTCATCGAACCTGACCGGTCGACGGTGGCGATGATGCTTACCGGACCAGCGCGATACGTTTCCGCGTCAACGCCGCTTTCAAAGCCAAGCCCGACGAACACCGTGCTATCCGGCTCCGCTGGCAAGTTCGCGGCCATGCTCTGCGCATTGATGCAGAATAGCTGCTCGCAAGCGGCATTGGCAGGCAGCAACAGATCATGCTCGCCCATCAACCCTTCTAAAGTGAAACTGCTGGCACGCGGCAAATCATCCGCATCGCTATCGAGCGATATGGAGCGGAAATGTTTGACGTCTTGCGCGCCGCCTTGGCGAATCCGCACACCAGTAGCGATAATTACGTCTTCTTCATCCGCTTGCGCTCCGCCAGCGTCTTGCGCTGCGGCAGGAGTGGCTGCAAGAATGGCCGCAATCACAGCCCCCGAGCTCAAAAGAATTGAACGGTGAATTGACTGACGCATTGCGTGGCTCCCCTTATGTTTTGTTATGTGATCAGCATACATAGAGAAATCCAGAATGCAAATTTACGCTACGGAATCCAACGTTTACGTTAAGGGAATGACACAGGCGTAAAGCCCTCACCCCTGCCCTTTTTCACCTCGGCTATTTCGCTGCTGCATCCTTCGCGCTAGGCTGCCCTACAAGAGAGAAAAGGGGCAAAGACCATGACCGAAGCAATCATAGAAGCTGAATTGCCGATCATCGATCCGCATCATCACTTGTGGGATTTGCGCCCGTTGCTGCCGATGTTCCCCGAACCGCGTCACCGTTTCTTAGAAACACTTGTGCCAGCTGCGCATTACACATTCGATCAATTGCTGGATGATGTGCAAACCGGCCATAACATTATCGGCACCGTCTTTATGGAATGCGGCGCGTTTTATGATGCCGCCCGCAGCGAAGAGATGAAACCTGTTGGCGAAGTGGAATATGTAAACGGCGTCGCCGCGCAATCCGCCAGCGGGCTTTATGGCAATCTAAAAGCCTGTGCGGGCATTATCGGGCACGCAAACCTGCTTTTGGGAGACGGCGTAGCGCCCGTGCTCGAAGCATTGGTGGCAGCAGGAAATGGCCGGTTTAAAGGTATCCGCCATCAAGGCGCTTGGGATGCTGATCCAGAGGTTCTTGGCCCTCCATTCCATGCTCCGCCAGAACTTTACCGCGATGCAAAATTCCGTGAAGGTTTCGCGCATCTGGGCCAGATGGGGTTGACGTTTGACGCGTGGATATTGGAGCCGCAAATCCCCGATGTGATCGACCTAGCGCGCGCATTTCCCAATACACCGATCTGCCTTGATCATTGCGGAACCCCGCTAGGCATGGCGAGCTATACTGGCAAATTAGAAGAACGCTTTGGCATATGGTCAGACAATATTCGCGAGCTGGCAAAATGCGAAAATGTGTCCGTCAAACTCGGCGGGCTAGCGATGCACAATTGCGCCCTTCCCGAAAAAGGTCCGGCAGCAGGCGTCGGTTCAGAAGAACTCGCTGCGCTATGGAAGCCCTACATAGACACATGCATCGAAGCCTTTGGCCCGAAACGCGGCATGTTTGAAAGCAATTATCCGGTTGACCGCTGGGGCGCGACTTACCCCGTATTGTGGAACGCGTTTAAGCGCATCACCAGCGGTGCAAGCGCCGATGAAAAGGCGGCGCTTTATGCAGGCAATGCAGCGCGCTTTTACGATGTTGAGCATTTGCTTTAACGCCGCTGACGCTACGGCAAGCGATACCAAGCCTACAGTTGCATAAAATGTAGCCTCGACAGGCGGCGCGCATATGCATAAGCGCACCTGTAAATACACGTGTTTGACGGAGAGTTTCCATGAGTTTGCCAGCCCCATTTGACCGCCTTCGCCTGCCGCTGATCGGCTCGCCTTTGTTCATCGTATCAGGGCCAGAGCTGGTTATCGCGCAATGTAAGGCTGGCGTTATCGGCAGCTTTCCCGCGCTAAATGCCCGCCCGCAAACTCTGCTGGATGAATGGCTCCATCAAATCACTGAAGAACTCGCCAAGCACAATCGCGAAAACCCCGATAACCCTGCGGCGCCCTATGCCGTGAACCAGATCGTCCACAAATCGAACGACCGCGTGATGGCGGATATGGCGACGTGTGAGAAATGGCAGGTTCCAATGGTCATTACATCGCTTGGTGCACGCACAGAGATTTTCGATGCGGTCACCAATTGGGGCGGCATCACCATGCATGATGTCATCAACAACCGCTTTGCCCATAAAGCGATTGAGAAAGGCGCAGATGGATTGATCCCCGTCGCCGCCGGTGCTGGCGGCCACGCAGGCACATTGTCGCCATTTGCTCTGATGAATGAGATCCGCGAATGGTTCGACGGTCTGGTCGCGCTTTCTGGCTCAATTGCGCATGGTTCCTCCATCCTTGCAGCCCAAGCTATGGGCGCAGATTTCGGCTATGCAGGCAGCGCATTTATCGCCACCGAAGAAGCGAATGCTGATCAAGCGTATAAGGACGGCATCGTCGATGGCAGCGCGGACGGGATCGTCTATTCCAACCTGTTTACCGGCGTGCATGGCAATTATCTGCGCAGCTCAATTGAAAATGCCGGTCTTGATCCCGATGATCTGCCAACCAGCGATCCGTCCAAGATGAACTTTGGCAGCGGAGGCAACACCAAAGCCAAAGCATGGAAAGACATTTGGGGATCGGGCCAAGGCGTTGGCGCGGTGAAATCTGTCGGCACGGTTGAAGATATGGTTGCGCGCTTTGAAAGCGAATATCACGCGGCCAAGGCTGCCTTGGAAGCTAAAACCAAATACACTACCTGGCGCGACTAAACCGCGATCAGACTGCATTCCATAGTGTATCGGCCATCGCATCCAGATCAGTAAAGTCAAAACCAGTGCCAACCGGATCCTTGCGGTTAAGAAGCACTCTGCGAGGCTGATTAAGCAATGTTTTGCGCAAGGATTTCTGCACCAGCGCTAGGCGGAACAGCGCAGTTTCATCCGCTTCTTCAGGGTGCAAATGGCGTGTCCGGGACCACGCGCTTTCGATCCGCCCCACACGGGCAATGACCATTTCATTATAGAATCGGTGCGGCCCCCGATGCAGCGGAAGCCCTGTACGGATAGAAGTGGATTCGCGGGATGGCAGCAACAGGCCATTGACCCTAAAGTCTTCAAATCCAATGGCTTGCCTACCAATATTATCAAACATTCTTCCAAAACAGTTTTGTTTAAGCAGCTGCCTTGGAAGCAGATGATGTCGCTGCAAACCAGCTTGAAACCCGCGAGTGCCGCGGCGATTGACCGCACGAAAAGAAAGCGCAGGCTTCGCAGCGCGAACCCTTAGTATTGAATGCGCACTCCGTTTGATCATGCCCAATTATTCACTCGTCACATCGATCAATTTACCGCCCCGCGTAGGGCTTAAGACCAATCGTGACCCATCAGGCGCGGTGAGCCGTTCACTGGTCCCTATCCCGCCAACAAGGACCAGCTGATTGACCAATCGAATGCCCAACCGAGTGGCTTCGGTTTTTTGATTACCGATCGGCGGAGGAATTCTAAGCTCTTGCCCAATGAAATAGCTTAGGCCCAAAGTTTGCACGCCGCCCTCGACCAGCTCAACAAAGGATGTCAGCCCAAGCGCTGGAAAGGCGCCGCCATCAAGCCATGCTGTCGCTGTGGATTCGAAAAACTGGCTACCGATAATGCTCTTTGCCGGCGGCCAGACAACTGCGACCAATTCAGGGAAAGCAATGGCCAGATCGCGCGCGAGAGACACTAGGCAACGAACCACTGGCATAGTGCCTTCACCGCCGCTCAAATGTTCGCCGGGTATCAAGCGCAAGGACTCATACGCCCCCAAAGCGCGCGCAACATCAAAATCAAACCGGTGCTCAATTCGCGGCAAATCCAGCGCGGATGCGGGGGCAAACCCTTCAAGATCGAATGTAAGCCCATCCCGCAGCAGCTCTATCCAAACGCCTTCAGTCGAACGGCTACGCGTTAAAGCGGCTCCATTGCCGCTATCTTTGACAATGCTGAGGGGCGATCCAGCAACTGGATCATATGTTAAACTGGACGATGGCAAATCTTCGATGAAATCGAGAATTGCTCGGCGATCCGGCCGCTTACCCTCGGTAAACAGCAAATAGATACCGTGATCACTTGATCGCCACACGGCTTCCGTTTCGGTCGATGGTTCGATTGGGCCGCTCTCAGTAGTTATACTAGATTTCAAAGTTGTCCTGACAACATTTAAAGCGTGCGTCGAGTCCCCCTAACCATATTGTTATCGACACAAATTAGTACACACCGATTTCTAACCCATGCGAAATAGCGGCGCCTATTTCTCTGCACATATTTAGGTCGCCAGCTTCAATCTTTTTGGGTGTCAATATTTCTTCTGGCGTTTGCGCATGGCAATTCACAATCATGGGATCAGCTATTCGTTTAAGCCGCCAACCCGTGGCAATCCGGTCTATTTGCGCTTGCGCGTTTTGACCGTCCGATCCTGCGGCGATTATGGTGGCGTAACTGCGCCCTTCAATCTGGCCTAACACCGGATAATAGCAGCGGTCGAACATATCCTTCATCAAACCGCTAATCGCAGCGAGGTTTTCTGGGCAGACAAAGACATAGGCTGACGCGCTGAGAATATCGGCAGGCTCGGTTTCATCTGCGCGTTTCAAGATCGCTTTCGCAACCTCGGGATCATCATCGCTAAAGGCTGCGACAGCTCCATCAAAAACAGCGCGGGCCAAAGCCTCGCTTGCGCCGGTGCGCGAATGCCAAATGATGAGAAGCTTGTTTTGCACGGTATACTCCCATTGGCATCATAGCATAATTGTCGATTGGTTTGGCGGGGCGCTGTTAAATGGCCTGCCCATCAGTTAGTCAAACCAATGGCCATTTCAAATTCTGCTCCAAATTCTACTCACGTCCTTGGTATATCCTCTTCGCTATCGGGCCAAGCATGGCAATGGCGCGGCGGCAATATGGCGCTGGGAGCTGATGCTGCATCGCTTGAAAATGATATCCTTGCGCAGCTCCTTATGACACGCGGCGTGGCGAGCGATGATATTGAGCGGCACGCCAATCCAACGATGCGGGAATTTCTGCCCGACCCTGCGCAATTTCAGGATATGGAAAACGCTGCGATCCGTATTTCGCAAGCGGTACTCAGCGGAGAGAAGATTACCGTTTACGGCGATTATGATGTGGACGGGGCAACCAGTGCGGCACTGATGGTCGAGCTATTGCGCGCTTTGGGCAATGAAGCAGAATATTACATCCCTGACCGCCTGTTAGAAGGTTACGGCCCATCGGGCGAAGCTCTTGTCAAAATCGGCAAAGCAGGCTCCAGCCTGATCGTGACTGTGGATTGCGGCGCAATGGCGTATGAAGCCTTGGATGAAGCGCACAAAGCCGGTGTGGATGTGATTGTGGTCGACCATCACAAATGCGCACCAGAACTTCCCAAAGCGGCGGCTCTGGTTAACCCGAACCGTTTGGATGAGAATGACATTGCAGCGGCCCATGGCCATTTGGCAGCGGTGGGCGTCGCATTTCTGCTCGCGATTGCCTTGGTACGGGTACTGCGCGGTCAGGATTATTTTGAAAGCCGCAAAGAACCCGATTTGATGGCTTTGTTGGATTTGGTGGCATTGGGCACAGTGGCCGATGTGGCGGCGCTCCACGGGCTGAACCGTGCATTCGTTTCGCAAGGGCTGAAGATTATGTCGCGGCGGCAACGTATCGGAATGTCAGCGCTAATCAATGCCAGCAAGCTAAAACGCGCGCCGCAATGCAGCGATTTGGGCTTTGCACTCGGTCCGCGGATCAATGCAGGCGGGCGTGTTGGCGAGTCTACTTTGGGAGTGCGCCTGCTCACCACAACTGACCCTGATGAAGCGCGCGACATTGCAGAACAGCTCTCCTCTCTCAATGAAGATCGCCGTGCGATTGAGGCAGAGGTTCAAGAGGCTGCGGAGGCACAATTACCCGCTCAACATAACCAGTCTATCCAGGTGATCGCAGGCAAAGGCTGGCATCCCGGCGTGATCGGCATTGTCGCTGGGCGTATCAAAGAGAAAACTGGGAAGCCTTCGATCATCATCGCGCTTGATCCGGCAGACGGAACTGGAAAAGGGTCCGGCCGATCCATTTCCGGCGTTGATCTTGGCGCAGCGATTATCGCCGCGCGTGAGGCTGATTTGCTGGTCGCTGGCGGCGGGCACGCCATGGCGGCAGGCCTGACCATTGCAGAGGATAAAATCGCCGCCTTCACGCAGTTTTTGGACGAGCGACTATCCCGCGATGTGGATAAAGCGCGCGAAAGCCAGCGGATGCAGCTTGATATAGCCGTCGCGCCCGGCGGATTGACACCCGATCTGGTGCGCACTTTGGATAAGGCTGGACCTTATGGCATTGGCTGGCCCGGCCCGCGCGTGGCGGTTGGCCCAGTTCGCATCGTAAAGGCGGACATTGTCGGTAAAGATCATCTGCGGGTTATCGCAGCGGGCGAAGACGGGCGATCATTAAAAGCCATCGCATTCCGCGCCGCTGAAACCGAGATGGCGCAAACATTGATGCACCGTTCCCATGGCAAGCGTTTCCACCTTGCTGGCCGCGCCAAAATTGATGATTGGGGCCCGCGCGAGGCCGCAGAATTGCATTTAGAAGACGCCGCATTTGCCGATTGATTAAAGCAAGGGGTTGACCGGTCCGGCCTGCCTGCTTAGAGGGCGCTCTCGCTCTAGCGAGTGGCCCCTTCGTCTAGCGGTTAGGACGCGGCCCTTTCACGGCTGAAACACGGGTTCGATTCCCGTAGGGGTCACCACTTCTTCGCCAACCTATTGGCAAAGAATGGCGACATCACTCACATTGTTAGGATTAAATGCCGGAAGCGAGCGCATCGCGCAAATCGCCCAGCCATGGCTCATACGGCTGCCATGCGCCCTGCCCTGACCGGTTGATCGGCTGGCGAACCTGTTCGCTGCTGGCGGTGCGCACGGCGCGCTTACTTTTGTGAAAGTCGAGGCATGCTTGTTCAAATGGCAGCTCAAGATATTCAAGCATGCGGCGCGTTTGCCCCTCTAAATCATCCAACACATCCTCATGGCTTACGCGCAGGACTGCTCCGGGCAATACAGCATCCCAATGCGCCATCAGCTCGACATAATCGGCATAATAGCGACCAACCTCGCTCAAACCGTATGTGAACTCCTGACCCTCTGCGAAGAGCTGCTTAAAGCCGGAGAAACAGCAATCCATCGGATCGCGGCGGGCATCAATAATCTTCGCATTTGGCAGGATCAGCTTGATCAGACCAATGTGCCGGAAATTATTGGGCATTTTGTCGATAAAGAACGGCGCACCTGCGCGATGAATGCGGGTGTTTTCGATAAAGTCGCTGCCCATCTTTGCCAGCTGATCAGCATCCAGATCATGCAGAACCTTTGGATATTGCGATGCGCCAGCATTGCGCCCGCGCAGCCGGTGAGCCAGCGCCAAAATATTGGGAAGTTCCAGCGTGCCATCAACTTGGCTGTGAGAGGCTAAGATTTGCTCAAGCAGTGTCGAACCCGCACGCGGCAGGCCAAGGATGAAGATCGGATCGGGCGCATCATGCCCAGCGCCCCTATACTTCTCAAACAGATCAGCGGTGCAAAATTCCGCCTGCTTGCGCAATTCTGTTTGCATATCATCTGCATCATAGCGCGTTTGGCGGCGCTTTAGATCATTGCCGCGGGCATAAAATTCAAAAGACTTCTCGTAATCCTGCCTATCCTCATACGCTTTGCCCAATGCAAAACACAGATGCACACGGTCCATAAAACCCAGATCGCTGCGGTCCGTTTGCGTGCGCATGGCGGCGATTTCATCATCCGAAAACTTGTAGGTTTTCAGGTTCGCCAGCGCATAATAGGCATCGCCGTGATCGGGTTTAACCGCGAACGCCCCTTGATAACACGCAATCGCTTCATCCTGCTTGCCGACAGTCTTCAGCGCATGGCCGCGTGATGTCAGCGTGGCGGGATCATTGGGCACCGTTTTTAGCACAGCATCGAACAATTCAAATGCGCGCGCATATTCACCCGTCTGCATGCTCTCAATCGCGAGATGCGACTGGAACAGGGGATTGGCTGGATCCATGGAATACAGCGCCTCAGCCTCTTCCTTAGCCGCTGCGAATTTCTGGCGGCGGCGCAAAGCATCAATATAATCAAGCCGGATTTGCACATTGTCAGGATCAAAGACCCGTGCGCTTTCCAGCAGAAACTCTGCATCATCCAGAATGCCAAGTTTTACGCCGATCTGGGCGAGCAGCCGCATCCCTTCTGAATGTTTGGGGTTCTGGAGCAGGAAATGGCGGGCGAACTCCTCAGCCTTAATCAGGCGCCCTTCGTGCAGATGGTTGCTCGCGGCCAATAACTCGCGCGGCATCGCTTTTAAACGGTCTGCTTGAGCCGTTGCGGCGCTGGCCTCTTGTCCTCGCCCAGCAGCGCCGAGCAAGTCAGCCTGCATGCGCCAGCTCGCCTCTAGAGCAGGATTAAACCGTGTGGCCTGAGCAAAGGCGCTAAGAGCTTTATCGGCATTGCCCCGCGCCCGTTCCAGATGGCCTGCTTCCTGCCACGCACGCCCAAATTCAGGCGATGCTGCATGCAAACGGTCAAGGTATTCGCCCGCCGATGGGTAATCTTTCAAATAGCGCGCGGCGACACCAGCCACATACAGCGCCTCTGTATCAGCTGCATCAATGCTGAGCATAGCTTCTGCCGCGGCAAGACCGGCGGCAAAATCACCTGATTGCAGCAATTTTTGCGCATGCTGCAATTGTGCCGCGCGGGTTTCTGTGTCGCTTTTGTCAGCCATCGCCTGTATCAGTGCCCAAAACAAAAGCGGCGAGCAAGGTCTCCCTTACCCGCCGCCATTGATTGCTTTGTGTTCGGCTTAGTAGTCGAACTTCACCCGCAGACCGATTGTGGTCGGACGGTTGGTGACAATCCGCGCAACATCATTGCCGAAATTGCCAGAGATTTGCGCACGCTCATCGGTGAGGTTTTCACCAAAGATTTCTGCGCTCCAATTCTCAGCCTTAATACCATACGCCAGATCGAAAGTGGTGTAGCTATCAAGTTTGATCTTATTGATCTCGATGATGTCAGTGAATTTCGAACCAGAATGCGACACTTGCGGCTGCAAATACGCTTCAAGATTGTCATTCACATCCCACTCGTAACGAACGCGCAAGTTGCCTTGGAACTCAGGAGCGAATGCCAATGGCTCCCCTTGAACCACGTCATTGGTTGGGGTGAGAACCTCGGTAATTTCTGTGTCGAGGAACGAAACCGCACCCGCCACAGTCAGACCCGGCAGAGAATATGGCGCGATCGTGAAATCAGCTTCCACACCCTTAATCTCTGCATTGGCTGCATTATCGGAGAAGAACAGATTGGTGATCGAAGGATCAAAAATCGTAGTCTGAAGGTTGGAAATATCAACGTAGAATGCACTACCGTTGAGGCGCAATTGACCGTCAATAAGGTCCATTTTCCAACCAAATTCGTAGTTCTTCACTTCATCGGTTTCGAGTTCAAACGGTACAACAAAGCCGTTTGCACCCTGCGCGCCGCCGGGACGGTTAAGCAGGCCGGGACGGAAACCTTCAGAATAAGTCGCGTAGAACAGCAAATCTTCATTCGGAGTCAGTGTCACGGTGCCTTTATAGATCACACCGCTTGTCTCTGCTTTGTCAGGTGCAGCAAGAGCGTTGAACACTTGCGTTGCTTGACCAAGGCTGAGGCCCGCTGCCTGAATATCAGCGATTGACTGACCGGCTGTGAATGTTTGACGAAGCGCCGGGCTACAAGATCCGATGAAAGTGAACTGGCCGTCCCCATCATACAAATCATTGATATCTGTACCAAAAGCGTTCTGATCTTCTGCGCTGAACGAGTTACAGAATGAACCGTTTGCGCTGCCTTCTAGATCGACCTTGATATCATAATACCGTGCGCCCGCTGTAACGGTCAGCAAGTCTGGAATGATATCAAACGCTGCTTCACCAAAGATACCGAACTGTTCGTCGGTACGGCGAATGTCATTGCGGAAGATTGTCTCAGCCGGGAATGGGCCGGGATCGGTGATGAAACCAACCTGCGGGAAGTTAGGCTTAAACGCGCCAAATGGCTGCGCAATCACATTGCCTGGATAGGCAAAGTCCACGCGCTCTTTCAATTCTAGGTCAGAATAGAAACCGCCGACTTGCGCACGCACGCGCCAATCAGACGGTGTGCTGAAACGCAATTCTTGGGTGAAGACTTCTGTTTGGCTATCTGTGGTAGTGTACAGGTTTGGTGCCTGACACGTGCCGCTTGGCGCAGCTGCACCGGGGTACGTTACCGAACCATCACAGATGTAATAGGGTAGATACTGACCAACAAACAGATAGTCTGTGTAGTCAGAACGCTGCTCTGCTGTACGTTCCGTATAAGCGCCAGTGTACACCACATCGAGCATGGCGATGCGGCCTTCGACTGTCCAACTGGTGTTGGAGAAGTCATCTTCCAAACGGTCATCTTCGAAACGCTGAACATTCAAACCGTCAAGGCCGCCCAATTCTGGATCAGCGAAGAACACGCCGTCGCTTTCAAGGCTTTGGCTTTGGTGAGAGACAGTGACTGTCCAATCGGGCGATACTTCCCATAGACCGCTGATGCGGAAACCAGAATATTGCGTGTCGTTAAAGTCTTCTTCGACGATGCTGGCATTGTCTGCGCGGTTAAATGTGACCGCACTCAAATCAGCGCCCGCTTGGAAACCGCCGCGATTGGCGTTCACCGGAACGCCGTTGCTGCGGACTGTTCCCGATGGACGGAAACGGCCGCTTTGCGCAACGCTGCGCGTGCCGCGAACATTGTCGATGTAGCCGCCTTGATCGTCCAGATAGACAACACCGCGCAATGCAATGTTATCCGTCACTGGGACGTTCAGCATTGCTTCGCCTTTATAGCTGGTTTCGCCGCCTTTGGTGAAAGATACGCCGGCAGAGAAACTGGCATCGAAGCCCGACAAGCTTGGCTTATTCGTGATCAGGCGCACAACGCCCGCTTGCGAACTGGCGCCAAACAATGTGCCCTGCGGACCGGAAAGAACTTCGATCCGTTCAAGGTCAGCTGCGTAAACGTCTAGGTTACGGCCCGGCTGTGCGAGCGGCTGATCATTCAGATACAGTGCAACGTTCGGTGCAAGACCGGCAACACCAGCAACCGAAAGGTTTGGCGTGGTCGATGCAAGACCGCGAATGTAAATGGTGCTTTGACCAGGGCCGCTGCCGCCAGCGGTTACCGTTGGCAGCTGGTCGAGGTAATCTTCAAACGTGTCGATGTTCAGCTCATCCAGAGCTTCCTCGCCAATAGCCGATACTGAGATCGGAACGTCTTGCAGATTTTCGCTACGCTTTTGCGCGGTAACGATAATTTCGCCAACGCCGCCTTCGCGGGCATCTTGAGCAGAAGTGTCAGCATCCTGCGCAAATGCAGGAGTCGAAGTGAGAGCAGCGATCACCAAAATTGATGCGCCGCCTGTGAGCTTAGTCATGTGTATCCTTGCCTATTATATAGGTACCCAAGAAAATTGGGTCAGACCTACCCGTGGCGCAGTTGAGAGCGCAGGAAACCGGGTTTGATCAATGAAACTGCGCGAAAAAGTCCGAAGCCCCCGCGCTTGTCCAATTGGCTTAACAAGCGCTGGAGGCACCGGCCACCGGAGCACCCCCAATGTGCCGGAATGCAGAAAAAACCGTATCATAAATGCAACATATAGCTGCATCTGACACGAATTTAGTCCGTAAAGCGTTAGTTTGCCTCGGCCAGTGCGGCCTCTTCCATACCTTTAGAAGTGCACGGAACGTCCTGTTTTGTGCGGATAAGATCGAAAATGATCGCCTTCACTATCGAAATGGCCATGACCGCAACCACGAATGAGAACGGCAAAGCGCCAATAATCATCGTCACGAAAATCGCATCTGTCCCGCCTAGGATCAGCATGCTACCTACCACTAAGGCTAAGGCCGCGCCCCAGAACAGAATGTGGTGACGGCGGTCAATATCGTCTTCTTCCTCTCCAGCGCCATTGATCGTATTGACGATCAGGATCGCACTATCGGCAGAGGTGATAAGATATGTCATCAGCAAGATCACGACGAGGCCAGACAAAGCAAATGCAATCGCCGGATCGAACAATACAGCAAGCGTGGCGTAAAGTTGGTCAGATATTCCGGCCGCAAGGATAGTTCCCTCTGCCGCGCCGCTCAGCTCCAGATCAATCGCCGTGCCGCCAACAATCGCCATCCAGACAAAGCACATGAGTGACGGCACAAGCACAACGCCCAGCACATATTCACGCAATGTCCGCCCGCGCGAAACACGCGCGATAAACATGCCCACAAACGGGGCAAAGGCGATCCACCACGCCCAGTAAAACACGGACCAATCCAATTGCCACTGCGCCAAAGCGTCACCAATTTCGCTACCATCGGCTCTAAAATAGGTAAGCGAAAGCGAAGGCAGATTGACGATGTAATCATAGATGCCGGTCGCCAGCAGCTTAAATCCAAGCAGGCCAGAACCTGCCACGATGAACACGGCGAGAAGCAAGAACGACAGCCCCATGTTGAGGTTGGAAAGCCATTTAATCCCGCGCCCTACTCCCGACAATGCGGACAAAGTCGATGCGCCCACCAATAGCACTAGCGCGACGATGATCGCCAAAGCCGATGCGCTCGGCACAGCATCTGGATTTGCGACGAGGTCAGGCGTGGTCATCAACCAGTCGCCAAATCCAAGCCTGCTTAGCCCGGCAACAAACTGCTCCACACCAAGGCTCATCGTAACCGCGACGCCCAAAATGGTCGCCACAACGGCGACAATATCCACGATATGACCGCCCACACCCGACATCGCTTTGCCGAACAAAGGCACCAATGCAGAGCGAATGGTGAGTGGCAGGTTGCGCCGGTAAGCGACATAGCCAACGGCCAGGCCCACAAGCGCATAAGTTGCCCATGCGCCAATGCCCCAATGCAGGAATGTGTATATATAGGCAGGTCGCACAGCTTCGGCAGAAGCCGGATCGATCATCCCGCGAATAGTGTCAGGATTGGCGGCGAAATGCGACATCGGTTCTCCGACCGAATAAGTCAGCATGCCAACGCCGATCCCTGCCCCAAACATCATCGCGAACCATGAAAAGCGCGAAAATTCTGGCTTTTCGCCAGCATATCCCAATCGCAAAGTCCCTGTTTTGGGAATTATCGCGAGCGCAAAAACAACCACTCCGATAAAAGCGACCAAATAAATATACCAAGCGGCAAAATCGCGAATGATATTGTCTTTGGCAAAGTTCAGAGTGCTCTCAGCATGATCTGGAAACACAATCGCCCAAAGGATCAGCAAGCTGACGATCACTTTCGATGTAAGCGATACGACCTTGCTAAACCCATGATAAAAACCAGAAGTGGCGGTTTTGATCGGCAAATCGACCATTGGCGGGTCGATTGTACTTGATGGTGAGGCGGATATTGACTGCCCCGATTCACTGTCGCTCATTAACGCCCTGCTTTCTTTGATCAGTGCCCTAGGGGGTCAAAGCCGCTTTGCCAACCGAGCAGCTTTTGCACTTTCTTACCGCTGCGCATCTGATATGGGGCAAAAGCGATGCAAAACGGCAATCAGCTTTCCCTTGTCGGAGTGTTTCTGGCGATTGTGACATTTGTCATTTTGCTGGTCGCTGGCACGCCTCTTGCCATTGCGATTGGCGTATTGATCCTATGGGTCGGATCGCTGGTGCTGGCTGCAAGCAGACCGCCCGAAATGCCAACGCGTAAAACGCAGCGCCCCTTTACCAGCTCCAATATGAAAGGGTTGATCGAGCGTGCATCGACACCTTTATTGGTGATGGAAAGCAATAAAATCGCGCAGGCCAATCGCACCGCGCGCAAAATTCTCGGTAAGCATATCGTCGGTCAAGATGCGCGCGTTGTGTTCCGCCAACCACAAGCCATCGCCCTTATCAATAAGCGCCGCAATGGCTCTGCAATTGCCCATGGTCTCGTGCGCAGGCGGGATATTTGGCAAATCAATCTGCAATCGATTGATGAAGGCTTGGTCGTTATTGAACTTATCAACAAAACGGGTGAGGCAGATATCAGCCGCGCACATACCGATTTTGTTGCGAACGCTAGCCATGAATTGCGCACGCCGCTCGCATCCATCATCGGCTATGCCGAAACGCTGAGCGAAGGCGATGATAATCTAGACACGCCGATGGCGCAGAAATTCCTCGGCACGATCCAGCGCGAAGCTGCCCGCATGCAAGCATTGGTCAGCGATTTGATGTCACTTTCACGGGTCGAGGCGGAAAAGCACGACCAGCCTAGCGATCCCATCGACCTTAGCGCGGTGACAGAGCGCGCGGCCTGCGATGCTGCGGGACCAGAACGGCAGGACCGGCTTATTCTGGTGATGGCGAAGAAGCTGTCGATCAAAGGTGATATTCAGCAGATTGAGCAATTGGTCCGCAACCTAGTCGAAAATGCGTTTAAATATGGCGCAGAGGGTAAACCCGTGCTGGTTGAGCTTGATCAGGGCCGCGAAGACAATGCACGCCTGAGCGTGATTGATCAGGGCGAAGGGATCGCCCCCGAACACCTGCCCCACCTCACCCGCAGATTTTACCGCACTGATCCCGGACGCAGCCGTGCCTCTGGCGGAACCGGCCTTGGCCTAGCGATTGTGAAGCACATTGTGGAACGCCACCGCGGGCGTCTCGACATTGAGAGTGAACTCGGCAAAGGGACCACTGTAATTGTACGCATCCCGACGGCGGATGCTGAACATGCAGGGGAAGAGACGACAAAAGGCGGAGCGATTGGGGACAAAGTGCCCGAAAAAGCCGTCAAAGCTTGATTCAATATGCCAAGCGTCACGATAGTGTCGCAAAACTCCAACAACGCAGCAGACGGCGGACGCTTGTGCGATTCGCAATTGGGCAAAACAACGGGATCTTTCAGCGCAGGTAATGACGGCCGTCACTCTCATCTTGATTGCCCTTGGTTTGGGGCTTGCTGGTTGGCTGGCTGGCCGCGCAAAAGCGTGGAGTTTCCAAGCTGATGCTGCTGCTCCTGATGGCGCGGTCGTGCGGCTGGCAGCGCGCCCGAATTATCATGGCTGGTATGTCGCGATTTGGATCATCCTGCCGGTAGTTGCCTTTGCCTTATTGTGGTCAATGATCGCGCCCTATCTAATCGAACAAAGCGTGCTCGCCTCGCCTGCCGCCCAGCAATTGCCAGAAGGCGGCTTTCAGCGTGAGGCAATCCTTGGCGAAGCGCGCGCCGTTGCCAGCGGACAGACAAACGCAGTCTTCAACCAAGAAGCCAAGACGCTGATCGAACCGTTTAAAGCTGCGCTAGACCGCTACAATCTGATCGGATTGGCCGTGGCGGTAATGATCGCCTTTGTTGGCGGCGCATGGGCTTTCCTGCGGGTAAAACCTGATTTTAGAGCGCGCACGCGGGTTGAACGCGCGGTGATGGGCATTTTGCTGCTGGCATCACTCGTCGCAATCCTGACGACATTCGGTATCTTTGCCAGCCTCGTGTTTGAGACTGTGCGGTTCTTTGGAATGGTCTCCCCGATAGATTTCCTATTCGGCACATTCTGGGGGCCGGACCCGATGAGCAACCCGGACAATCCCGATGGTTCGCGTTACGGCGCAATTCCATTGTTCTGGGGCACAATCTTTATCGGCGCGATTATCGCCATGATCGTTGCGATCCCGCTGGGATTGATGAGTGCAATTTACCTCACCCAATATGCCAATCCAAAATTACGCGCTTGGCTGAAACCAGCACTGGAAATTCTCGCTGGTGTTCCAACGGTTGTTTACGGCTATTTCGCCGCATTAACGGTCGCTCCTGCGATCCGCGATGCAGCCATGGCTGTGGGGATTAGCAATGCGTCCAGCGAAAGCGCACTTGCAGCCGGTCTAGTCATGGGCGTGATGATTATCCCGTTTGTTTCATCCATGGCGGACGATTCAATTGCAGCTGTCCCCAGCGCGATGCGCGATGGTAGCCTAGCGATGGGCGCGACGACTTCTGAAACGATCAAGAAAGTGCTCGTCCCCGCGGCCCTACCCGGCATTGTTGCAGGCGTAATGCTCGCCGTGAGCCGCGCGATTGGCGAAACGATGATTGTGGTGATGGCCGCCGGTGCCGCTGCTAACCTTACCGCCAATCCGTTTGAAGCCATGACAACCGTCACATTCCAGATTGTCGCCATGCTCACCGGCGAAGGCAGTTTCGATCACCCCGCCACTTTGAGCGCATTTGCGCTTGGCTTTGTCCTATTCCTCGTCACGTTGGGCCTGAATTTCATGGCTCTGCGCGTCGTTAAACGGTTCCGCGAAGCCTATGAGTGATACACCCATCCCAACGCGCAACGCCGCCCGCGATGCCGCATTCACAGCGCGCTTGAAAAAGCGCTATGCGCAAGAACGCCGGTTCAAATACACCGGCCTTGCCGCGATCCTGTTTTCGGTCGCTGTACTGCTGGTGCTGCTCGGCAATATGACGATTAATGGGCTGGCTGGTTTTCAGCGGGCAGAGGTCGCGGTTGAGCTGAACCTTTCAGAACTCGGTATTGCCGCCAATGCCTTAACCCTTTCTGAACCGGGCGCATTACAAGCTCTTGAGATTCAAGGGCTGAAAGACATCACGCAGTTCTACACCGAGCAGCAATTGGGCGCAGATGCCGCAGCTGGCGTCAGCGAACAGGCATGGCGCGAAGTGGCTGCGCAAGTAATCGCTGATCCGGAAATTTTGCAGCAAAACTATACGTACCACCTTCCCGCTAGTCCCGATCTCGCATCTGCCTATGCCGGCGAAGGCGACCCTGCGATGCAAGCAATGGCCGCTGATATGGTGGAAAAGGGGCAATTGTCGCGCAATTGGGATTGGGGTTTCCTGACCAGATCAGACGCCACCAACCCACAAGAAGTTGGCATTTGGGGCGCGTTAAAAGGCTCCATGCTGACCATGCTGGTAACACTTGCTCTGGCATTTCCAATCGGCGTACTCGCCGCGCTGTATCTGGAAGAATATGCGCCCAAAAACCGCTGGACTGATGTTATCGAAGTTTCGATCAACAATCTGGCCGCTGTGCCGTCAATCATCTTCGGTCTGCTGGGCCTCGCCGTATTCCTGTCCGTATTTCCCAGTTATCGGTCAGCACCGCTGATCGGCGGTATGACATTGGCATTGATGACAATGCCCGTGATCGTGATCTCTGGCCGAAACGCGATCAAAGCCGTGCCGCCATCTATCCGCGATGGAGCCTTGGCAATCGGCGCATCGCCGGTGCAAGTCGTATTCCATCACGTATTGCCGCTTGCCCTGCCCGGCATCTTAACCGGCACCATCATCGGCATGGCGCGCGCGCTTGGCGAAACCGCTCCGCTGCTGATGATCGGCATGCGCGCATTTGTCGCGACCCCGCCCGATGGCTTCACATCGCCCGCGACCGTTCTGCCTGTGCAAATCTTCCTATGGTCGGACGAGATTGACCGCGGCTTTGTCGAACGCACCAGCGCCGCGATCATCATCCTGCTGCTGTTTCTGCTATTGATGAATGGCCTTGCAATTTACCTGCGCAACCGATTCGAGAGAAAATGGTGACTGTAATACATCCCAATCTAGAGGCGACCGACGCCAAAATGCGCGCCAGCAATGTGTCGGTTTATTATGGCGATAAGAAAGCGATTGATGACGTATCAATCGAGGTGCCTTCAAAATATGTGACCGCATTTATTGGTCCGTCTGGCTGCGGCAAATCAACGTTTCTGCGCGCGCTCAACCGGATGAATGACACTATCCCATCAGCCCGCGTCGAGGGCACGGTTGAGCTCGATTCCGAAGATATTTATTCCGATGCAATGGACGTTGTGCATTTGCGCGCACGGGTGGGCATGGTGTTCCAGAAACCCAACCCCTTCCCCAAATCGATCTATGACAACATCGCTTATGGTCCCAAAATCCACGGCATTGCGGAAAAGAAAGATGATCTGGACGAAATCGTTCAAACATCGCTGACCCGTGCTGGCCTTTGGGAAGAGGTGAAAGACCGCCTTACCGATAGCGGCACAGCATTGTCGGGCGGACAGCAACAGCGGCTTTGTATCGCCCGCGCCATCGCTGTCGATCCAGAAGTTATCTTGATGGACGAACCCTGCTCAGCGCTTGACCCGATTGCGACGGCGAAGATCGAAGAATTGATCGCGGAGCTTTCCGGCAGCTATGCCATCGTTATTGTGACCCATTCGATGCAGCAGGCAGCGCGCGTTTCGCAGCGCACGGCATTCTTCCACCTCGGCAAGATTGTCGAGTATGGTAAGACATCCGACATCTTCACCAATCCAATCGAACAGCGGACCAAGGATTATATCACCGGGAGGTACGGCTGATGAGCGACCATACAGTAAAGGCTTTCGACGAAGACATTACGCGGCTGCGCGGGCTGATCGGCGAAATGGGCGGGCTGGCCGAGATCGCCATTGAAGAAGCGCTGGATGCGCTGGTGCGCGGCGACGTAGAGCTCGCTGAAAAAGTGGTTGCCCGGGACAAAAAACTCGATGCGCTGGAAAGCCAAGTCGATAAACTTGCCGTGCGCGTGATCGCATTGCGCGCGCCAATGGCTGATGATTTGCGTGAAGTGATCGCAGCGCTGAAAATCGCTGGCGTGGTGGAACGCATCGGCGATTATTCGAAGAACATTGCGCGGCGCGTTGGCTCGATCCAAGGGCGCGATCAGTTTGAACCACTCACTCTGCTGCCCGCCATGGGCGAACTAGCGGGCGAAATGGTGCATGATGTGCTGACCGCCTATGCCGCACGCGACCCTGGATTGGCGCGTGAAGTGATCGCCGCTGATGATAAGGTTGATGCGTTTTACGACAGCATTTTCCGCAATCTTGTGACCTATATGGTTGAAAATCCGGCCACCATTTCCAGCGCGGCACAATTGCTGTTCGTTGCGCGCAATTTGGAACGGATTGGCGATCATGCAACCAATGTAGCTGAAATGGTCCATTATGCCGCAACCGGTGTTTACCCGCCGGATGATGATCGCTGAGATGATTGCTGACTTCAAACAGTAGCGTTGGCGCTTCATAAGATCCGCGAAGGGTTCTCTGCATGTCCGCCTCTAACACCTCCTCTGCCAAATTGCTGCTCGTTGAAGATGATCCGGCACTGTCGGAACTGCTGGAATATCGTTTTAAGAATGAAGGCTATGATGTGCGCGTCACCCCTGATGGTGATGAAGCACTAATCCTTGCTGCCGAAGACATGCCGGACCTTATCATCCTTGATTGGATGATCGAAGGGACCAGCGGGATCGAAGTGTGCCGCCGCCTTCGCCGTGATAAATCCACCGCCCATGTGCCGATCATTATGCTGACCGCGCGCGAGGCGGAGGATGACCGGATACGCGGATTGGAAACGGGCGCGGATGATTATCTGACAAAGCCGTTTTCACCGCGCGAATTGCTCGCCCGGGTTGCCGCCGTGATGCGCCGCATTCGCCCGGCGCTTGCGGGTGAGAGTATTGAAGTGGGTGACATCACGCTTGATCCGGTGGCGCATAAGGTTGTTCGGCGCGGCAGTGAATTGCAGCTTGGTCCAACCGAATACCGCCTGCTGCAATTCTTTATGGAAAGCCCGGGCCGCGTGTTTAGCCGCGGGCAATTGCTCGATAGCGTTTGGGGTACGGGCAGCGACATCGAACTGCGCACGGTGGATGTGCATATCCGCCGCCTTCGCAAAGCGATTAAGTTGGACGGCGCGGCTGATCCCATTCGTACGGTGCGCTCTGCTGGATATTCCTTTGAAGCGGTGTGAGCGGCAGCTTAGGTGGGGCTAATGGAAATCGCGCGACTTGGGAATAATCCTATGGTTGCGCGGATGGCCGCGAACGGCGGGCTCATCATCGATAATGCCCTTTTTCGCGCGGCGATCTGCACTCGTCATTGTCGACATAGTCCGGCCACTGGGTAGAGGGTGCCGCACATGATCAGCGCGGGCGAGCGGCGCATTCAGCATGTCATCGGAAAGCGAATGCAGCCGGTCTGTCGCATCGGTTAAATGATGCGCGATCACGTGAATGACCTCATCATCATATTCCACGCGGCCGCGCACTTCCATCAGCCGAGCGCCCATAATCACGCGGCGCTGCTTCTCCATCAAATCGGGCCACACCACTAAGTTCACCACGCCCGTTTCATCTTCCAGCGTGATGAAGCACACGCCCTTAGCGCTACCGGGACGCTGGCGGATCAGCACTACGCCTGCGACCTTCACCATGGAGCGAAATTTACGCTCCCGCAGGTCACACGCTTTGATAAATCCGCGCTCGCCCAAATCCGCGCGCAGGAACGCCATGGGATGCGCTTTTAACGAAAGCCGCGTGGTCTGATAATCATTCACCACTTCCTCAGACAAAGGCATTTGCGGCAGCTGCGTGCGTGCTGCCTCTGCACCTTCATCACGCTGCGCGGCGGCTTTGAATAAAGGCAAGTCCGGTACAGCAATCAGACTGCGCGCATCCCACAATGCCTCACGGCGTGAAAGGCGAAGCGAGGTAAAGCAATCCGCACTGGCGAGCCGTTCGATATGCGCAGGCGGCACCCCGCCCCGCTCCTGCAATTCGCGCACGTCTTTAAACGCGCCGCCTTCCGCGCGCGCCGCGATCATCCGTGCGGCGATGTGTTCGGGCAAGCCATCAATCTGACGCAGGCCGAGACGCAGGGTTATCTCACCGCCTTCCTCCTCCAACCTATTATCCCATTCACTTTCATTCACATCGACGGGCAGCACGCGCACCCCATGCTCACGCGCATCGCGGATAATCTGTGCCGGCGCGTAAAACCCCATGGGCTGCGAATTGAGGAGCGCTGCGGCAAAGGCAGCGGGGAAATGGCATTTCAGCCAACTGGAAACATAGACCAGATGCGCGAAGCTGGCCGCGTGGCTTTCGGGGAAACCATATTCGCCAAACCCCTTAATCTGATTGAAGCAGCGTTCTGCAAATTCGGGATCATAGCCGCGCTCAATCATCCGTCCGACCATCATATCTTGCAGCGCATCGACCATGCCGCGCGACCGGAATGTGGCCATCGCCTTGCGCAATCGGTTCGCTTCTAAAGATGAGAATTTGGCCGCGTCCAACGCGATTTTCATCGCTTGTTCTTGAAAAATCGGCACGCCCAATGTGCGCTCAAGGATTGAGGAAAGCTCATCTGGCGGGCCATGCTTTGGCGAAGGTGCTGGAATTTCCACAGCTTCCGCCCCGCGCCTACGTTTAAGATAGGGATGCACCATATCACCTTGGATCGGACCAGGGCGCACGATCGCAACTTGGATCACCAGATCGTAAAATTCGCGCGGTTTCAGGCGCGGCAACATGTTCATTTGCGCCCGGCTTTCGACTTGAAACACACCGAGCGAATCGCCCTTGCGCAGCATCGCATAAGTTTCCGGATCTTCGCGCGGGACAGTGGCGAGCGTTAGCTTTCGGTCATGATGCCCCTCCAGCAGATCAAGACATTTCTTGATGCAGGTCAGCATGCCAAGCGCCAGCACATCGACTTTTAGAATACCCAGCGCCTCAATATCGTCCTTATCCCATTCGATAAAGCTGCGATCAGGCATGGCCCCATTGCCAATGGGAACGGTGGCGGAAAGCGCGCCTTGTGTTAGGATAAAACCGCCAACATGCTGCGATAAATGGCGCGGCATTCCGATCATTTGCTCGGTCAGTTTCAGCACGCGGCGAAGATGCGGATCATCCAAAGTCATGCCGATTTCCTCGACATGCGCCTCGCCAATTTCGCGGCCATGACCGCCCCACACTGTGCGGGCCAGCGCGGATGTGACATCCTCTGACAGCCCCATCACCTTGCCAACCTCGCGGATCGCCATGCGCGGGCGATAATGAATGACGGTGGCGGTTAGGCCGGCACGGTGGCGGCCATATTTGGCGTAGATATATTGGATGACCTCTTCGCGCCGCTCATGCTCAAAATCCACATCAATATCGGGCGGCTCTTTGCGCTCCTCTGAGATAAACCTGTCGAACAGAAGTTGATGTTTTGCGGGATCAACGCTGGTAATCTCAAGGCAATAACACACGGCTGAATTGGCTGCGCTGCCCCGCCCTTGGCAAAGGATTGGCGGGTCAACACTACGCGCGAAATCGACGATATCTTTGATGGTGAGGAAATATCGAGCGAGGTCGAGCTTTGCGATCAGCGCCAGCTCGCGTTTGATCGTGACCTCAACCACATCAGGCGTTCCATTGGGGTAACGCCGCTCTGCCCCCGCCCAAGTCTCGCTTTCCAAAAATTCCTGCGGAGTCATCTCATCGGGATAAATTTCATCCGGATATTCGTATTTTAGCTCCTCCAAAGAAAAATCGCATTGATCCGCCACATGGCGCGCGGCGGCAATCGCATGGGGCCAGCGGGCAAACAGGCGCTCCATTTCCTCTGGGCTTTTGAGATGCCGTTCCGCATTCGCCTCTAGCAAATGACCTGCATTTGCCACCGTCACCTTATGCCGAATGGCCGTCATCACATCATGCAAAGGGCGGCGTTCGGGCGCGTGATAAAGCACATTATTGGTCGCCAGCAGCTCCAACCCATTGCTGCGCGCCAAATCGTCCAATTGCGCAATCCGCGCTGCATCCCCTGCGCGATAAAGAAAGCTCGCAGCGATATATTTCAGCCCCGGCAAGCCTGCTTTAAGATGCGGTAAGATAGCTTCAAAACTGCCTGATGCCTCATCCAAACGATCCGCTCTATCAAGAGAGACAACATTGCTCGCCCACGCTGGAATGCTGACTGTTTGCGCCAGATTTTCTGGCGGGATTAAGATCAATTGCGTGCTGTCATCGGAGCAAAACTCAGCCAGCATATTGAGCGAGATATGGCACGCACCCTTATCCTGCCATTCGCCATCCAATGTTTGCATCCGGCCAGCAGAAATGAGCTGGCACAATTGGCCATAAGCATCGCGGGTTTTGGGATAAGCAAGGAAAGCGAGACCTTCTGCCACCTCAATCCGCGTTCCAATCACGGGCCGCAATTTCAGCGTGTTCGCCTCTGTATGAATGCGCACCACGCCGGCCATGCTGTTGGCATCGGCAATGCCTAGCGCATCATAGCCAAGCGCATGCGCCTGACTGACCAAATCCACTGCATCAGATGCCCCGCGCAAGAAGCTGAAGCAACTGATCAACCCCAACTCAACAAAATTTGCGCGCGTCGGCACCTCGACCACATCAGGATCGATATCAATCGTGCGTTTATCGGGGGTAAGCGGTGCGTCGGGCATAGGACGCACCAGAATATGTTCTATTTATGTTCTGGTCAATGCTCAACCATACCAGCACGCCCAAGGGCAAGCGGCATGCAAGTCATCACATTGTTGGAAAATCTATCGCTTAAGCGAAAGCAGCCCGGTCAACATCATGATCATCGCACAAATGATCGATGATCGATGGGTGCAATTGCCCTTCGAAAGCGAGACCAGCATATTTGCCGTCAACCCATACAACAGTGCCCAAAGGCGCGCGGATACCGTTGATCTTCAACGTAACCGTTTCGCCTTCTTGCGCAAAACCCATCCGTCCGCGCACTTTGCAGCCGCCTTCGGAAACATCCAGCAGCTCAACGCAGATACCACGCGAGCGCAGGCGCCCCTCAACTAGGATGTTGAGTTCTCGCCGATTGGAGGAACGTGGTACTTCAGATTCTTGCATAATCACCATTTCCGCAAGTGTTGATAGGGTTCGTGTGATCCTGATTATCGCCAAGTTCTTACTTATGCGTTAACCGAAAACTCCGTGAATGAACCAATCGGGGCTGCCGCCGCGTCCGTCGCCCAGCTCACCTTCGCGGTAAATCCAATATCTGCGCCCCTCAGCATCTTCGATCCGGTAGTAATCGCGCAAACGCGCTGTGGAGCGCATCCGCCACCATTCGGGCGCGATTCGTTCAGGTCCCTCTGCCCGCATCACATCATGAACTCTGCCGCGCCATTGGAACCGTTTGAGTAGCCCGTCACTTTCATCAAGCGAGTGTATTTTCTCTTGATAATCAAGTATTTTTAGCGGTCTTTTGTAAGGTTTTAGAACCTCTTGATAGGTGGTCTGCGTCACCATTGATTGAACGCCATACGGTTCCCAGCGATGCGCGCGTTCCGGCAAATGGCTTGCCTGCGGCACAGGCTGAGTCACGGATCCTTGACCAAGCTTTACAGAAATCCGGTCGATGCAGGCAGCAAGCGAAGTGCCCAGAGCCTCACTTTCCTTACTGCTAGCCGTCTCAATATCATTCTGTTCCAAAATAAGCGGCTCTGACCAGCTGGCGCGCAGACGAACGCTTTCAATCCCGAAACCTGCGTCAATATCCTCCAACTTACCCGTAAACAGCCGGATGATATGCGCCGGATCGCGATTCGCTTCCGCCATTTCAAGACTGCGGATAATCACCTCTCCATCCACCCGCCATAGGCCAAGATCGAGCCTGCGCGCGCCCTCGCCCCGCCCTTCAAGCATGCGCACCATATCATGGGTTAAATCATGCAGCACTTGGTCAAGCAGATCGCGGTGGCGGAGCGGCTCTGCCAAACGGCGCTGCACCAGCGGCATATGGTGCGGAACAATAGGCAGCAGGGGTTCAGGCACGCGGCCCAGCAGCTGATCCATGCGTACAAGAGGGTTGAAGGCAGGCGATTTGCGCCCCTTCATCCCGTTCGTGAACTTGCGGCGGAAACGGCGCTGCAGCGCATCGCGGCCATTGGGGGCAATATTGGCGCGGTCCCGCGTGCGCCCCTGCTCAACAGCGGTAAGATCGCCCAATCGTTTCAACCCGAGCCGCCGCAATACGGTAAGCACATCCGCATCAAGGCGAAGCGCAGCGACCGGCAAAGAGGCCATCTGCGCAGCCATATCGTGCGCCGGTGAAAGGATAGCGGCATTTGCTCCATAATGAGCGAGCGCCCATGCCGCGCCCGCTGTTGGCGCAATCGCGGTGCGCACGGCGATATCGCGTGCGGAAAAACGCTGCTCAACATCATTAAGCAGCCGGTCTTCTCCGCCGAACAAATGTGCCGTTCCTGTTACATCCACGATCACACCGTCGGATGGATCCAGCGCGCTCCACGGCCCCCAACGCTGCGCCCATAGGGTGAGCTTTTCCAATGCCTCCAAATCACCTGCGGGATCGGCGGGTTCGACATTGAGATCAGGGCAGAGCGTGCGCGCATCCGCCAGCATCATGGCGCTGTGAAGCCCAGCCTGCCGCCCAGCATCATTCACCGCTTCTAGCCGGGGGCCATGGGCCGTTTCGCTAATCAGTGCGAGCGGCGCTGCATCCACGCCCTCACCCCGCTTTAGCCCCTTAGAGAGCCGCCAGCGATCGACCGACAGTTGCGCGGCCCATATCGCCATAATGCGCCGCTGTGTTTTGGTAGGGGCCTGTTGAGAGGATGATTGAGGAGATATCTGGGGCATTGGCGGCTTCTGGAATTGGGATTTTCGGGCGGCTAATAGAGATATTTCCCTTATGATCGTGCAAAATCCAATTCCCCGGAGGGTGGGAGCGTGCGCGGAACAATTCCGCTTTCCATGATGGAACACCCGGCGCATCTGCATTCCAACGTGAGCGCTGTGACGGGGCGCTCGCCGCATTCCAGCGCATTCGAGCAGAGGATAGATCCGGCCTTGCATCAAGCCGTATGAGATAGAGCCTGCTGCCATGACTTTGCGCGGTAAGAGTAAGCCTGCGCGAAGCGGTGAAATCCAGCGCGCGCGGATTGCCTCGCACTTCGCCAATCACGAAAGCAAAATCGCGGCACCGCACACCTTCTTCCAATGCAAAAAGGGCATCCTGCGCATTTTCCGCTGCAACATGGATCAAACGGCGGCTGAGTTCAGGGGGAAGTCCGTGAATATAGGGCCGCCCGCCCCGCTTAATCGCATCTGCCGTTTGCACCCATAGGATGCAGCGCTGATCATCCGCATCAGCGAGCGCGCCTTTACTGTCCACTTTCACCGCATCGCGCGCCAAAGCCAACGCCAATGCTGCGCCCGCGCCTTCTTCACTGTTTGCAAAAACCTCATTATGACAGGGGTGCTGATCAGCTTGCGAGAGGCCCGGTCGCCATCTGCTGGACTGATACGCTTTAGAGGCAAAAGCTGACGTCATGCCGCCAGAATTTACGCCTGCAGAGGGACGCAATTGGGCCGCGATTGATGCGGTAGTAGAGGAAACGGAACGATTCATTTGTTCCATATATGTTCTACTTAAGCGCAGCACGCAATAGGGGTTTTACCGGATTGCCTGATGCTCCCAGTAAAACCTAAAATCCATGTCGAGAAGTTTAATCAGTCGCCCAAAATACTGGGAAACAGTCCAGTTACCAAAATAATCGCAACCGCAATCGGGCACACCCAAGCAATAAGGAAACGCCACAGTACCAGCCAGAAACTGTTCAATTTGGTCACTTCATCCACCAGCTTTCGATCCGCCCGCCACCCAACAAAAACAGCGGTCAGCAAAGCGCCAATCGGCAGCATCACTTTTCCAGTGAACCCATCCACCGTATCGAGAATATCAGTCTCAGCAAAAATAGACCAGAAACCAAGCGGCCGCACTTCCGCCCACACATTGTAACCAAGCAAACAAGCAATACCGATCAAGAATGCCGAAACACCGAAAATCGCTGTGGATTTGCCGCGGCTCCAACCAAGCTCACCAATACCCCAAGCAACCGGGCCTTCGAGTAAAGAAATGGAACTGGTCACTGCCGCCACCAAAATAAGGAGGAAAAATAGAAAGCCGATCAGCGACCCAGCTGGCATTGTCTGAAATGCGAATGGCAAAGTTTGGAATACCAAAGTCGGCCCAGCAGCTGGATCCAAGCCTACTGCAAAAACAATCGGGAAGATCATTAAGCCTGCAATCAAAGCAACGCCTGTATCAGCAAAAGCAATCGTAACCGATGTCGGACCAAGGCCGGCATCACCCTTGATATAGGAACCATAAGTGATCAACGCCGCGACGCCCAAGGAAAGCGAAAACAGCGCCTGACCCAGCGCAGTGTTCATTACTTCGGGAGTTAGTTTAGACCAATCGGGAGTGAACAGGAATGCGACCGCATCACCCATATTGCCCGCAAACGCGCCGTAAATCGTAATGCCGATTAGCAGTGCGAAAAACATTGGCATTAGGATTGTCGCTGCTTTCTCAATTCCGGCGCCAATGCCCCGAACGACGATCAGGAAAGTGACCGCCATAAAGATCAAATGCATCGTCAACAACAGAATGGGACTGGCAAACAAGTCACCCATGCGCCCTTGGATCGCCTCTTGGCTTTGACCCACCAATGCTCCTCGGAAAGGATCACCCGACATAACAGCACTGCCAAAATCAGCGCCCATCACGCCGACATAATACAGCACCCAGCCCGCGACGACCGAATAGAATGAAAGGATGAGAAAGGAGGCCAGCACACCAATTGCACCAAAGCCGGACCAAGCAGTTGAAACACCAGATTTCTGAGCGACTTTGCGGATCGAACCAACCGCGCCATCTTGTCCGACTTTGCCGACAAAAATTTCAGAAATCACCAGTGGTAGGCCGAGCAGAAACACACAGCCGATGTAGAACAGCACGAACGCGCCGCCGCCATTCTCGCCCGCCAATGTGGGAAAACGCCATACGTTCCCCAAACCAACCGCTGCGCCCACCGCAGCCAAAATAAATGCCGTGCGCGAAGACCAACCTTCACGACCCGAATTGCCTGCTGCACCCGCCATAACCCAAATATCCCTCTCGCGCGCTTCCCTCAGCGCAGTCATATTGCGCATTCATGCAATGAAATTAGCCTCGCGTAAACGCCAAAGCTTTGCCTTTCACCCGATCGCCGCTTAAAGCGTGCCTCATGTCTACAACCTTCCAGCTCGATACATCGACTAGCCGCGCCACTCCTACGCCTAAGCCGCGCAAGCGCCTGACCGTGCCGCGCATTCGCGGATATAAGAAAGATGGTAAAACCAAAGAGCCGCTGGTGATGCTGACCGCATACACCGCGCGTCAGGCTCAATTGCTGGATGCGCATTGCGATATTCTGCTTGTTGGAGATTCGCTGGGCCAAGTGATTTACGGCCTCGATTCAACCCTGCCCGTCACCGTCGATATGATGGTCAATCACGGCGCTGCAGTGGTGCGCGGCAGCTATCACAGCTTGGTCGTGGTCGATATGCCCTTTGGCGCTTACGAAGCCTCGCCCGAGCAAGCGTTTGAAGTCGCCGCCCGCATCATGGCCGATACAGGCTGCGCTGCGGTGAAGTTAGAAGGCGGAGAGGCGATGGCGGAAACCATCAGCTTCCTTACCAATCGCGGAATACCTGTGATGGCCCATGTTGGCCTAACCCCGCAGGCTGTGAACGTGCTTGGCGGCTATGCCGCGCGCGGCCGCAGTCAGGAAGAGCATGAGAAAATTATGCGCGACGGTAAAGCGGTGCAGGATGCCGGAGCCTTTGCAGTAGTGGCAGAGGGCGTGATCGAACCCATCGCAATTGCTCTCACCCAAAGCCTTGAAATTCCCGTGATCGGCATCGGCGCCTCGGCGCAGTGCGATGGGCAAGTATTGGTCACCGAAGATATGCTGGGCATGTTTGAGCGCGTTCCTCGCTTCGTGAAGCGGTATGAGAATATCGCCGAAGTGATCGACAAAACGGTGGCGCAATATGCCGAAGAAGTGCGCACACGAACCTTCCCCACCGCCGATCAAACATACCAGCCCAAGAAGTAGCGCCCAAAAACATGGAAACTTTGAAGCGTTATTACGGCTTTTCGCTCGGCTTTACCGCTTTGTGTTTTGTGCTGGCCGGATGGTATGGCTGGGCAAGCACTGGCTCGGTTACGGCCACGCTGAGCATCCTTTGGATCGTCGTGGTCCTTTCTATACTTGAAGTCTCCTTGAGCTTTGACAATGCGGTGGTGAATGCAACTGTTCTTCGAGAGATGGACCCGGTTTGGCAGCAACGTTTCCTCACCATCGGTATTCTTATCGCCGTGTTCGGCATGCGGATTGTCTTTCCCATCGCCATTGTCGCCATTGCAGCGGGACTTGGGCCGCTAGAGGCAATCAACCTCTCTCTCAATGATCCCGTGCGTTACGAAGAAATCGTATCGGGCGCGCATATTGGCATCGCCGGTTTTGGCGGTGCGTTTCTGGCTATGGTCGGCCTGACATTCTTCTTTGATGAGGAGAAAGATGTGCATTGGATCAGTGCAATAGAGCGCATTTTGAACAAATTCTCTAGTATCCCTGCGATGGAAATCGGATTTGTATTGGCACTGGTTTACGGCATTTCGACCATGCTTTCAGACGCGGATCAAACGACATTTCTAACCGCCGCAATCCTTGGCCTCATTACCTTTATCGGGGTGAACGCATTGGGCGAGATTATCGAACAGCGCGAGACGCGCAAGAAGGCGGCGGGAGAGATCGTGCGCAGCGGGCTTGGCGGCTTCCTGTACCTCGAAGTGCTCGATGCAAGTTTTAGTTTTGACGGTGTGATCGGCGCATTTGCCCTGTCCAACAATATGATCATCATCGCATTGGGCCTTTCCGTGGGTGCTATGTTTGTGCGCAGCATGACCATTCATTTGGTCCGCGCAGGCACTCTCAACCAATATCGCTATTTAGAACACGGCGCATTTTGGGCGATCATTGCGCTGGGCATTATCATGCTGGTTTCCGCGCGGTTCCACGTGCCTGAGACTATCACTGGCCTTATCGGTGCGGTGCTGATTGGTCTGTCGTTCTGGTGGTCGCTGCGTCACAACAAACGCCATCCAGAAGATGCCCAAACGGAAGCTTAGACTTCGCTCTGTTTAAAATGTGAAGCGAGTGGCGCGGCCAATATCAATTGCAGCAAATGATAAAGCAGTAGCGGCGCGATCACGAAACCGGCGACTTCGGGCGCGAACATTATCGCGGCCAGCGGAGCGCCAATGGCAACGCTTTTCTGCGCGCCTGCAAATAGGAATGCGATACGGTCGCCGCGTTTATAGCCAAGCAATCCGCTTACCTGCCAAGCCGCGGCATTCGCTGCGAGCATAAAGCCGCCTGTAATGGCAAAGAGTATCGCAGCCGTGCTGGCAGTGAACATCGTTGCTAACCCGCCCTCAATCGCGCCAGAAAAGGCAACATAGACGAGGATCGCGATTACTATCCGGTCGAGCCATACGATCTTTGCCTTGCGCTCGCTAACCCATTCGTACGTCCAGCCCTGCACCGCTTGTCCGATGATAAAAGGAAGGAGCAGGATCAGGCCGATTTTTTCGATCACCTCGCTGCCCAGTTCTCCCGCTGCACCTCCGCCCAGCAATGCGAACAAAGGCGCCGTTACAAACACGCCCGCAATATTGATGAGCGCCGCCCCCACCACTGACAGAGCGATATTGCCGCCTGCCAAAGTGGTGTAACTTGTCGCGGATTGGATCGTCGACGGCAGGCATCCAAGGAATAGAAACCCGAGCGCAATCTTAGGATCGAGATAAAGCCCCGCGAGCTTTGAAATGCCGAGACCCGCCAGTGCCATCGCGCCAAACACCCACAGGCCAAGCGGCGCAAAGAACCGCCAGTTGGCAAAACCGGCAAGGATTTCCGACCGCTTAATCCGCATTCCGTTGACCAAAAACAGCACAAAAACACCGAAGTTGGCTATGCTTTGCGCCATTTCACGCGCTTCGCCCATGACCGGCCAAATATTGGCAAGCACTGTCGCAGCAAGCAGCAGCATAATCATCGGATCAGAAAATTTGGAAAGGAAGCTGCGCATGGAAAAGCTGCCCTGCCCGCCGCATTGCAATTTGTCGAGAGGTCCCGCCCCTACCCAGCAAGCCTAGCGCGCTGGTAGCACCCGCGCCTTTGCCGCCAGATAATTGGTCGGTCCCGCCGGTTGCCCAGCAGTGTTGCGCGCCAGAACAAGCATGTTTGCCGTCATCGGATTGGCAGGCTGCATCGCATAGGCTTGCTCTGCATACATCAGTCCGCCGTCTTTATCGCCCAGCGCAATCGCAACCCGCGCACGAAGCGCAATTAGCCCTGGATCCCGCGACCCGCCTTGGGCAATGGCATGGTCGAGCAGTTTGGCCGCCGCTTGCCATTTCTGCGCATCCGCGAGCGCTGTTGCCATCAGGCTGGTTGCTTCAACATTACCGGGATCACCGCGGAGGTAGTCTGCCACCAAAGCTTCTGCCTTTGCACCCTGCCCAATGGCGCGATACGTCATGATCATTCGGCGGGCGAGATGCCAAGGACGACGCACTTTGGCAGAGGTTTCATAACGCTGCAGCGCTGCTTGAGCATTGCGGCGCACCAATTGCGCGTCGCCCGCTAGGCTGGACGCATCAGCAGATCCCGCAAACCGGTTCCAAAATTGTTCCGAGCGTTCAAGCGCTTGACCTGTTTGCCCATTGACGATCAATTCGCGGACAAGCGACAAAGTGTCATCCCCTGACGCACCAGCGCGTCTTGCCGCCAATGCGCGGGCCTCTGACCCCTGCATCGCGATCAAATTGCTGCGGCGCGGCTGCGCTGCACGATCGAGGAAAAAGGCGGCGGCCTTGCGGTCGCCTAATTGCTCATATGACCGGCCAACCACAGCCATCAGATATGGGGATGCGCTGGGCCGCAAAGCTATATCGCCATAACGGTGAACCAGTTCGCGATCATTTCCGCCGAGGGATAGCGCGCGAGCCAGCAGCACTTGCAGGCGTTTGTTCTCAGGTTGCTTTTTCGCCAATTTGTCGAAGGTTTGAGCAGCGCTTGCATAATTGCCATTCTGCAAATCAATCGCGCCCGATAGCAGCATGGCTGCGGGCACTTCGCGGTCGATGTTACCGCTGCGTTGCAGCAGTGAACGCGCCAAGGCAGTCTTACCCGCACGCGCGGCAAGTACCGCCTGCATGAAGATCGTTTGCCGGTTGCCGGGGTCAACTTTCGCGAGTTTGCGCAAAGTGACGAGCATAGCTTTTGCCTGACCAAGTTCGCCCTGTGTTGCGGCCAAATCGGTCAGCATACGCGGGTTGTCAGGCTCTAACTTTAGCGCAGCCTCTAGCCACGGGATCGCTGCCGCCATTCCGTGTGCATCGCGCACCAATTGTCCGCGAAAATGTAGGGCTGCTGCGTTTTGCGGACCCAGCTCTACAGCGCGCTGTGCTGCATCAATGGCTTGCACTTGTTCGCCGCCAACATAGCGCAACCGGCCAATATCAACCCACAATTCTGGGTCATCCATGTTGGTTTTGAGCGCTTGGTCAAAAGCTTGACCCGCGGCAGGCAAATTGCCCATCCGCATCTCTAATCGGGCAAGCATGTGATAGCCGCGCGAGCGGTGTTCATCGGTAAATTCACCCTTGGCAAGCCACTCGCGTGCCTCTGCCAACTGTCCCTGAAGCAATTCCGCTTCACCCATAAAGGCAGCGATTTCATTGCGTGAAACGCCCGCATCCATCGCTTCTTGAAACGCTTTTTCTGCCCCGATCCCATCGCCAGCCTCTAGCCGAGCAAGGCCCGTTTCAAATGGCGTCAGTTCTTGTTCCGGCTCGCTACACGCGGCCAGTGATAGCGCCGCAGCGCTGCAAAATGTTAGGGCAAGAAACTTAGGCCGAAAGGTCATATTGCTTGAGCAAATCGTAAAGCGTGGGGCGGCTGATACCGAGCAATTTTGCTGTGCTGGAAATATTCCCTTCGCTGCGGGCCAGTGCATGCCGGATAACTTTGCGGTCCGATTGTTCGCGCGCGCTTTTTAGGTTGAGCGCGCAGGGCTCTTCTTCGCCATCATTGTCCAGATCAAGATCATCCGCGCCGACCAGCTTGCCATCCGCCATAATCACCGCGCGTTTGACGCGGTTTTCCAGCTCGCGAACATTGCCCGGCCAGCCCCACGCATCGATCACCGCAAGCGCATCAGGCGCAAAGCCTTTTACCGCCGGGTTCATCTCTTCAGAAAAGCGTTTGAGGAAAGCCTTGGCGAGCAAGGTCGCATCCCCTGCCCGCTCTGCCAATGCCGGTATTTTGATCACAATTTCTGCCAGCCTGTAGAACAAGTCTTCGCGGAACGCCTGCTCGCCAATCATCGCTTCCAAATCTTGGTGAGTGGCGCATACGATGCGCGTATCCACTGCAATTTCCTTGCGCCCGCCGATCCGTTCAATCGTGCGTTCTTGAAGGAAACGCAGCAATTTTACCTGCAATGGCAGCGGAATATCGCCAACTTCATCAAGGAAAAGCGTGCCGCCATGCGCGCTTTCAATCTTACCCTCTGTGGTTTTAACAGCGCCGGTAAATGCGCCCTTTTCATGCCCGAAAAGCTCGCTTTCCAGCAGATTTTCAGGGATCGCGGCGCAGTTAATCGCCACAAATGGACCATCTTTGCGGTCGCTTGCATCGTGCAGGCCTTGCGCGAGCAATTCCTTACCCGTGCCGCTCGCGCCAAGCAGCATGACTGAGACATTGGTCGTCGCGACACGTTCAATAGTGCGCGCGACTTTCACCATTTCAGGCGCGCCAGTGATGAGGCGGCCTAGAACCTTTTTATCCTCGCCCGCGCGGCTAACAAGACGGCGGTTCTCTTGCTCAATCTGGTGCAAGTTAAACGCGCGGCGAACAATCAGGCCAAGCGCATCAATATCAACCGGCTTTTGATAGAAGTCATACGCCCCCTTCTCAATCGCGGATAGCGCACTTTCCCGCGCGCCGTGACCGGATGCAACGACAACTTTCGTGTCCGGCTTAATCGCCATAATCGCATCGAGCACCGCCATGCCTTCGGTTGTGCCATCGGGATCAGGTGGCAGGCCCAAATCCAGCGTAACCACCGCAGGCTCATACGAACGCAAGGCCGCAATTGCGCTTTCTCGGTCGCCCGCAATCACGACTTCGAAATCGTCATAAGCCCATTTCAATTGCGCTTGCAGACCCTCGTCATCCTCGACCACCAGCAATGCAGGTTTCTTATCAGCCATTATGTATCCTTCACCAAAGCAGGCTGCTGTGCCGCTTCATTTTGTCGTTTTAAAAGTTCCGCCGCCTCTGCCAGCGGCAAGGTTGCGCTAAAGCGCGTGCCAATCCCTTCACGCGATTCGACGTTCAGCCGGCCGCCCATGCCGCTAATCAATTCGCGCGCTTCAAATGCGCCGATCCCGAACCCACCGGATTTGGACGATACAAAGGGCTTAAACAGACCATTGCTCACAAAGCCGGGAGACATTCCGCGCCCAGCGTCCACGATCTGAATTTCGCCGCGCAGCCCGTCGCTGGATACATCAATAAACACGGTTTCGTCAGGCTCGCTGGCATCAACAGCGTTTTGGATCAAATGCACCAGCGCTTGTTCTAAAGCTTCTGCATCAGCCAGAATCGTGCATTTTTCTTGATGCGCAATCCGCACATCATGCACGTCTTTGAACCGCGCCTTTAGTCGCTCCGCCAATTGCGCCAAATCCACTTGCGCCAAATCAAGCGATTGACCTGTTCCATAACGCCCAAGACGGTCGAGCAATGCGTTCAACTTGTCCGAAGAATTGCGCAAAGTGACCAGCATGTCGGCACGAAAGTCCGGTTTATCCGCGTGCTTTTCTGCATTGCGCGCCAGCAATTGCATTTGGCTGGCAAGGTTCTTCACATCATGCATCACAAAAGCAATGCGGCGATTAAATTCGTCAAACCGGCTGGCTTCCATCAGCGCTTGCTGACCGGACCGCTCTGCTAAATAGCTGGCAAGCTGCTTTCCCACGACGCGCAAAAGGTCGAAATCTTCCCAATCCAATTGACGGCTATCGCGCGGCCTTGCGAGCATGACTACGCCGACCAAACGATCGAAATGTTGGAGCGGGACGAGCGCCCATGCGTCATGCGCATCCACCATCCATTGCGGAACCATTTGCGCTTCGCCATGGTGGTCGGTGCCGCTACGCACTTCATCAAGATCAACGATAAAGCCGCGTTCTTCTAGCAATCCGGTAAGCTGATAATCGGCTGCTTGCGCAGGCACTTCCAGCGTCGGCCATTTCCAACGCGCGACCAGTTCAAGCTCAGCTTCCTCATTCGGGGCGAGCAATATGCCTGCGGGGCTTTCAGTGATGTCGCCCAGCACCTTAATGGCGCGTTCTTCGAAACTGGCCGCATCATTTTCTTGTTCCGATGCAGCACGCCCAATTGTTTGGGTAAAGCGCAACCATTCTGCGCGGTAATCATAACGGTGCTGGAACAGATGCTTGATCGCTGTAACACGGACCCAGCTGCGGGCTTTTTGCGAGGGAAGCCAGATGATCGCGGCAAAAATGGCAAGCGCAAGGAAACCCGTTTGCACAAGACGCGCAAACTCTCCGCCGAACGATACTAACGCCTCGCTCAGCAAGGACATGATCAGCAAATATGCACCGATGATAAGCAGCGAAAGCGATTGGAAAGTAACTGCGCGCGATGGGCGCAATTGATAGCCCAACGTCGCTGCATTTGCGCCAATCGCCAATGCCAGCACAAATAGCGCCGAAGCTGCTCCGCGTATCGCATAAAGCAGCGCGGGCACATCATTGCTAAGATAGGTGACGGTGTAGAGGTTGAGGTCGAAAATCCAAATGCCCGCACACGCAATTGTGCTCCACCGTAGCAATTGCCGCGCACTGCTGGCCGCACCTGCGTAAAGATTGTGGAGCAGCACCATTGCACCGATTGCGACTAGCACTCGCAGAATTGCGCCGATTTGGAAGGTTAGCTCGGCAATTGGCAAAAACTCTGCGAAGCGAACAGAAAAGCTCACGAGCAGGAACTGCATCATCTCAACGCCGGCAAGCACCAGAATAACTGGGCGCACAGGCCGCATCGTTTCATCCCGGCCATCATTGGCGAACAATCGGAACAAGAGATATATCCACGCTAGATTGCGTACAACTTCAGCCAATTGCGCTTGCGGAGCGAGCGGTTCTAATGCCGCTGATAACGCGCACCAAAGACAAGTAGCGGCGGCCGCAAGGATACCGGCATTCCGGTCCTTGCGAGTTGGATCGCCATTCTTAGCCATCCAAAGCGCTGCCACCGCGCAAATCACCGCTGCGCTAAAATGCCCAATATAGGCGATATTGGGGGTCAGCTGATGAAGGATTTCATTCATCGGGCGCCCTCAGGCCAAAGCACTACGCGCACCGTTTGAAGCAAGATCACCAGATCCAGAAATGGCGTATAATTCTTTGCGTAGTAGAGGTCATATTCCAGCTTCTTACGGCTATCTTCGATTGAGGCACCGTATGGATAATTGATCTGCGCCCAGCCCGTAATGCCCGGCTTCACCATATGGCGTTCGGCATAGAATGGCAGTTGCTGTTCAAGATCATCGACAAAGGTTGGCACCTCTGGACGCGGCCCAACAAAGCTCATTTGACCTTTAAGTACGCTCCAGGTTTGGGGCAGTTCATCAATCCGTACTTTACGGATCAAGCGCCCGATACGGGTAACCCGCGGATCGTTTTCCTCCGCCCATTTCGCACCGTCTTTTTCAGCATCAGTGCTCATCGAACGAAGCTTGATTACGTCAAAGCTTTCACCAAACAGGCCGACCCGTTTCTGACGAAAGAACGCCGGGCCTTTGCTGTCCATTTTCACCAATAATGCGAACAGAACGATGATCGGACATGTCACCAGCAAAAGCAGCGAACTCGCAACAATATCGAACACGCGCTTGGCCGCGCTCGACAACATTCGGCCAGATGAAAAGCCATCGGAGAAAATCAGCCAGCTAGGGTTGACCGTGTCCAGATCAACGCGGCCCGTTTCGCGCTCCAAAAAGCTAGAGAAATCATTGACGTGCACGCCCTTTGTCTTAATCCGCAGCAAATCTTTCAGCGGCAAAGCGTTGCGGCGTTCTTGTAGCGCTAGCACCACTTCGCTGACGCCAAGATTTTCGACAAACCGGCCTAAATCATGGATCGCATCACGGCTAATCGCTTCTTCGACCACGCGTTCACCATCATTCATGGCGATGTAGGATACGCAGACAAAGCCGCTTTCCGGTAAGTCACCAAGCTCGCGCAGGCGCTGTGCACGATCACCCGAACCCAGAACCATCACGCGGCGGCGAAATGCGGAGGAGCCGAGGAAACTGTTCAGCAGCAAGCGGTCAACAACCATCATCCCGATTGCGAAAAACATGCCGTAGAACAGGGTTGAGCGCCAAAACGCCTCTGTTTGGACGACAAAATCAATCGCTACCAATGCGAGTATGCCTAGGCTAATCGACACCAGAAGACGGGCGGAGGCAAAACGCAGGCTCCGCAATGCATAGGGGCCGTAAACACCCACGGCGACCATTGCGAGCCATACAACGCCTGCTGATCCAGAAAGGACCAATGCACGGTCACCAAATGGTCCAGGCGTGCTGCCGATTTGATGGGCGCGCAATTGCCAAGCCAGCTCTCCGGCGAGCACCAGCAATGCAAAATCAAGCAGCGCCAATAGCATGACCGCATGCGGGATATAATGTTTAAACAGTCGGATCATAATCTTTGCGCTTTGCCGGGCCTCTTCATTTGAAGGGCGGGTTTAACGCGCAGAGATAAATTGTCGGTAAACTTTACACCAAAGAATGTGATGCGCCGTAATTATATGAAATTATGCCCTTTTCTTCGCTAATGACTGCTTAAGATAGCGATTTCGGCTGGTTCTACCGCTCGCGTTCAGCAGATGTGCGGAAATCAAACGGGGTCACGCCGCGGATAATCCGATCAATGTGAAGGGGTGCGCCTTTTGGCGGAAGCGAGCGCTGGCGGCATCCGGCACGGTGGCAACGCGCGCAGCCAAGACCGATGGCTTGGGCCTGATCGGGACCAAGATCGACACCCCGAGCGGCAGCAAGATCGGTCGCCAGCTTCGCCTCAAGCCCAAGAGTGATAACAAAGCTGGCCTCGCCCACACCGCCAGTGCCATCAACAGTTTGTGCCATGGTCAACCAATGGGATGGGCCCGAATCTGCGCCCTCTACCTGTATCGCCTGAACGCATAATTCGCCGCGCCTATCGAAAGCCTCGTGCACAGCCCATAACGGACAGCTTGCTTCGCTTTCCAGCAAAGTCGCTCCAGATGCGCCGGAGAAGCGTTTTGAAAACTGCCCTGCCCGATCAACGCGCGCCATAAAGAATGGCAGTCCGCGCTGACCAACGCGCTGCAATGTCGTAAGCCGGTGCGCGACCTGTTCAAAACTGGTACCAAAACGGCGCTGCAAAACGCGAATGTCATAGCCCGTTTGCTCGCACGCCCTTAAGAAACGCCCATAGGGCATGATGAGTGCGGCAGCGAAATATGCGATCAAATGCCGTTCAAACAATTGCCGCGCGCCGCTATCTGTAAGCTGCGATCCCGCGACCAATTGCGTGATCGACTCTGATTGTTCTAGCTGGGCAATTTGCAACGCGACCTGAAAATTGCGCGAAGATTGCGAGAGCATTTCAGAGAGTTGCAATTGCCGTGCGTGCAGATCGAGCCGCCGCAACGCCTCTGGCATGACTTCCAATGGAAGGATACGCACGGAAAGCTGGTGCTTTTCGCGCAGACGCTCCGTTAAAGCCGCGGCCATATCTCCGCGTGACAGCCGCAATTCGTCTGCCAATTCCTCCGCTGCATGATCCAGATCGGCAAAGTGATTGCGCCAACGCTCAATCTCTAAACGCGATGCCAGCAACGCATCATTCACGCCGCCTGCCGTGTCGGGACCAGTGTTGTCGAAAAGACGGGCAAACGCAGCGGCCGCTTGCGGGGCGGAGGCGAGAAATTCGCTGACTTCATCGCGATCAATTCCAAGATCGGCAAAGCGTTCATCAGATAGTCTTCGCGCCAATCCGTCGACGCCGCCAATGCTTTCATCTTCGCGCAATGCGCGCGGGTCGAAATCATATTGCTCGATCACTTGAACGAGGACCCGAGCAGACAAAGGGCGCTGATTGCGTTCGATCAGATTAAGGTAGCTGGCAGAGATGCCGAGACTGGCAGCCATTGCGGCCTGCGTTTTGCCTTCGCGCTTGCGCAAGCGTCGAAGCGCTGGACCGGCTAAGAGTGATGAATCGGACATAAGAAGCCTTGCTCTAGTGTAAATATATTTACAACATTACAACATGATTAGCCGATAATGGCTCAATGAGACAAGTTTGTTTGTAAGTTTTCCTGTAAATTCCGCCGGTGAACAGTCATTGTGATTCTCAAGGGGAACCTCCCCACCCCAACTACGGAGATCACATATGACTTATCAAACCACTGTCGGAAACTTCCGCGATACCATCGAAAGCCGCGGCCCAGCCTGGAACGCGATCGATGCGGAAAGCGCAGCGCGGATGCAAATCCAAAACCGTTTCCCCACCGGCCTCGACATTGCGAAACACACTGCGAAAATCATGCGCGCCGATATGGAAGCCTATGATGCGAACCCGGCTGACTACACCCAGTCATTGGGTTGCTGGCACGGGTTTATCGCGCAGCAAAAAATGATTTCGATCAAGAAGCATTTCGGCACGACCAAACAGCGCTACCTCTACTTATCCGGTTGGATGGTTGCTGCGCTGCGCAGTGAATTTGGCCCGCTGCCTGATCAGAGCATGCATGAGAAAACCAGCGTTCCTGCGCTGATTGAAGAACTCTACACCTTCCTTAAGCAAGCGGACAGCCGCGAGCTTGGCGGAATGTTCCGCGAGTTGGACGCAGCCCGTGAAGCGGGTGATGAAGTAGAGGCAAAACGCCTTGAGCATGCCATCGACAATTACGAAACGCATGTTGTTCCGATCATCGCAGACATCGACGCAGGCTTCGGCAATGCAGAAGCGACATATCTGCTGGCAAAGAAAATGATCGAAGCGGGTGCGTGCGCTCTTCAGATCGAAAACCAAGTGTCTGACGAGAAGCAATGCGGCCACCAAGACGGTAAAGTCACCGTTCCGCATGAAGATTTCGCGCAGAAAATCCGTGCATGCCGCCACGCATTCCTAGAAATGGGTGTTGAAGATGGCATCATTGTTGCGCGCACAGACAGCCTTGGCGCTGGCCTAACCAAACAGATCGCTTACACCAAAGAAGAAGGCGATTTGGGCGACCAATATAACAGCTTCCTTGATTGCGAAGAGGTTGATCCGGCGAACATTCAGAACGGCGACGTTTTCCTTAGCCGTGGCGGTAAATTGCTGCGCCCGAAACGTCTGCCATCCAACCTGTTCCAGTTCCGCCCTGGCACTGGCGAAGATCGCTGTGTCCTTGATGGGATCACATCGCTTCAAGCAGGTGCAGACTTGCTTTGGATTGAAACGGAAAAACCGCATGTTGAGCAGATCGCTGGCATGGTCGACCGGATCCGCGAAGTCGTTCCAAATGCAAAGCTGGTGTACAACAACTCGCCTTCATTCAACTGGACGCTGAACTTCCGTCAGCAAGTGTTCGATGCTTGGTCAGAAGCCGGCAAAGACGTATCAGCATTTGATCGCGACCGTTTGATGAGCGCTGATTACGATACGACTGAACTTGCTCAGGAAGCCGACGAAAAAATCCGCACATTCCAAGCAGACGCGGCGAAACGTGCTGGCATCTTCCACCATCTGATCACTCTGCCAACATATCACACGGCAGCGCTGAGCACGGACAATCTGGCGAAAGAATACTTCGGCGATCAAGCCATGCTTGGCTACGTCAAAAACGTTCAACGTGAAGAGATCCGTCAAGGCATCGCATGCGTGAAGCACCAGAATATGGCTGGCAGCGACATTGGCGATGATCACAAGGAATATTTCGCTGGTGAAGCAGCCCTGAAAGCGGGCGGCAAAGACAACACGATGAACCAATTTGCCGCTGCATAAACGAAAGGAGCAAGATTATGACTACCGAAACCAAGGAACCGGGCCGCGCGAGAGCACTTCTGTCAACCGCTGATATGAAGCTCTTGCGCCGCGCTCTGGAAAGCCACGCCAAAGCAACCGAAGATCGCGAAGAACTCGCCAAAGTCAACGCGCTGCACCACCGCTTGGGCACTTACAACTAAACCCCTTTGACGATCTCCTGGGGAGGAGAATGCGGCCGTCGGAAGCTACCCCACAGCTTTCGGCGGCCGTTATTTAGTGAGTTTTAGAGTAGTCTCAGCCGCCCTTTTTCGGCAGCAATTCCAATGTCGCGCTGGCAAGACTTTCCGCGCCTGTCGCGATCACGGCCTCTGCATCAGGCGCCCAGAATGGCGAATGCAATGACGGCAGAGTAAGCTCGCCTTTTTGCGATGCTTCGAACTGATCTTTTGGAACGCCGCCTATCCAGAAAATCAGCGACTCCACATTGTCGCGATCAGCGCGGTAAAACTGCCCAAAATCCTCACCGCCCATGACAGACGGGGTTTCAAACACTCGGCCCGAGAAGCGCTTGCTGAACCCATCAACGACGCGCTGGGTAAACTCCGGCGTATTGTAAGTGGATGGGGTGTAGGGGTCCGCCACTTTGACAGTCGGCATCTTGTCATCAGGCATGCCTGCTGTGATCGCTTCGCCCTTAGCAATACGCGCAATCCCGTCGAGAAGCAGCTTGCGCGATTCGTCGCTGTAAGACCGTACGGTAAGCTGCAATTTCGCCTCGTCAGAGATAATATTGTGCTTTGCGCCAGCATGGAAACTGCCCACGGTAATCACAGCTGGGTCAAGCGGATTGCTTTCACGGCTGACCAAGGTTTGCACGCGCATCACGATTGAGCTGGCGATCACAATCGGATCTTTGGTGGTGTGCGGATAGGCACCATGACCGCCAATGCCGGGAACGCTGATATCAACGCTATCAACGTTGGCCAGCGCATACCCTTTGGAATAGCCGATCATTCCTGCCGGCATTTGCGCCGCATCATGGAAACCCAGCACGTAATCTGGTTTGGGGAAGCGCGTGTAGAGGCCGTCTTCGAGCATTGCGAGTGCGCCCTCGCCCAGCTCTTCAGCGGGTTGTAGGATCATCACAAGCGTGCCTGACCATTGATCTTTGCGTTCAGCCAGCAATTGCGCTGCACCAATCCAGCCAGCCATATGCGTATCGTGGCCGCAGGCATGCATAACGCCGGTTTCAACGCCCGATGCAGGAGTTGCGATGCGCTTGGAAGCATAAGGCAGCCCCGTCTGCTCAACCACCGGCAGGCCATCCATATCAGCGCGCAGCATGACCGTTGGCCCATCGCCATTTTTCAGCACAGCGACAACGCCGGTTCTGCCGACTTTCTCTGTCACATCAAAGCCGAGGGTGCGCATCCGTTTGGCGAGTTTGGCCGCGGTTTCAAATTCTTGGAAAGACAGCTCTGGATTGGCGTGGAGGTCTTTATAAAGCTCCATCAATTCCGGCATATCCGCCCTTAGATCATCGCGTAGATCATCTGCCGATGCGGGAGCAGCCGCCAAAATCAAGCCAGCAGTGGATGCCAAAATGGCGCGGCGGAACAATTTCATCGTCTCTCTCCCAAGAAGTTTTACATCCCGTACCAAAGCACCAGCAATATCGACAGAGTGGTGACCATTAGCGCCACTAAAGGCACACCGGTTCGGATGTAATCTTTAAATTCGTAATTGCCCTCTGCCATGATCAGCATGTTGGTCTGATAGGCGATCGGCGTGGCGTAACACAGGTTACAGCCGAACAGCACGGCGAGGATCAGCGGCTCTGCAGGCAGGCCAAGCTGGTTAGCAATGTTAAACGCAATCGGTGTGCCCACGGTTGCAGCGGTCGCGTTAGAAGCAAAGTTTGTGAGCAAGGTCACAAACAGCATAATCGCGGCCAGCACCAATGCCGGGGGCAAGAATTGCAGGCCGCTGGACATCATATTGCCAAGCCATTCCGCAGCGCCGCTTTCATCAATGATCCGGCCAATCGCGATACTGGCCGCAACCAGCACAATGACTTTAGCAGAAAGCGCACGGCCAACGCGGTCAAACTTTACGCAGCCAGTGACAAACATCAGGATTGCGCCCGCCAATGCAGAAATCGCAATGGGGAAAAGGCCAATGGAAGCGGTGAAGACCGAACCAAACATGATTGCAGCGGCCAGCAATGCCTTTGAACGGCGCGGCAATTCTTGCGCCCCTTCCAGCATTAGCAAACTGTCACTGCGCGCAAATTCCGAGAGTCCTTCGGAAAGACCCATCACAAGCAACACATCGCCTTCTGCAATGCGCAGATCGCCGCCTTCGCTATATTGATCTTTCTGACCAAGCACGCGATCAGGGCGGTGAATACCGAGCACCGCTACGCCGTAAAGGTCCGCAATTCCCGATGTTGGCAATGTACGGGTAAGAAGGCGCGAGTCCGCTGTCACCGTCATTTCAACAACGGTCATATCTTTGCGGCTGGCATTGGATTCGCGGCGGATGCGGTCAATCACCCAGCCCGGTGCAAGCTCGCCCTGAAGCACGCGAGTCGCTTCTTCTAACGCTTCATGCGTACCTGAAATATGCAGGCGGTGCTGCGGCGTTAGCGGTCCGGTGGGCGTATCGTGAAAAGTGATATCCTTGGGCAGTTTGGGGATAAGGCTGGAAAGCTCTTCACCGATCAGACTGCTTTGGGTCCCGATCCTGATGCGGGTATGAAACTGGCGCTGGCTGGCGTCTTCTTCCGTCGTATTATCGCGGAGCAATCGCGGCATAACTAGCCAGAGATATGGCAACGCAACCAAAGCGGCTATCAAAACAATCGGGGTAAAGTGAAACACGCTGATCGGCTGCATACCCAGATCAACCGCTATGGATGTTACGAGGATATTGGTCGATGTGCCGATGGTGGTTGCCATACCGCCAATCAGAACCGCAGCGTTCAGCGGGATCAGCGTCTTGGATGCTGGCATCGCTCCCTTAGCCGCCAGAGCCACGAATATCGGCAATAGCAGGACTAACACCGGCGTATCATTCACCGCCATGCTCAGGAACAATGCTGCGACCAAAGATACCAGCAGGCCCAGTTGCAGATTGAACTTAAACACTTTTTCAAGCAGGCGTGCAGCTGGATCAAGCGCGCCGGTAACAACCAGCCCCCGACCCATGATCATCAGCGCACAAATGGTAATCAGCGCGTAATGGCCGAATCCGCCGAATGCGAGCGCAAGACCGTCTGTGGGCTTTGCGCCGGCGAGTGGGAAAAAATACAGCCCAACCGCAATCACAGCGATTGTTAGCAATGAGATGATTTCAACCGAAAGCCGTCCGCGCGCAAAAGCGATGAACATCATCAGCGTTACGGCCATAGCGGCCATTGCATGGAAGGATGGAAGCTCAAACATCGGCAACGCTATGCCTTCCCTAAGCAGCGGAGAATTACAAGCAAATTTGAGGTTTCGCGCTCAAGTAGCGCTGCGATACCGTATATAAAAATGGTGCCCCTGGCCCGACTCGAACGGGCACTCCGTTAGGAACTCGATTTTGAGTCGAGCGCGTCTACCAATTCCACCACAGGGGCTAACCTTGATGCGGTAACAAGCGCCCGATAGCGCCCCTGCTCCCATCCATCAAGCCGCGATTGGCCTATTTCAGCGCGCCAACCAGAGTTTTGTGCATTTTAGAGTGCAGACTGTTGTTCGCTGCCAGCACTTGAGCAGAAGCAATATCAACCGAACGCCCACGGAAATCGGTTACGAAACCGCCTGCTTCGCGCACAAGCAAACAGCCAGCTGCCGTGTCCCAATCATTCAGGCCGCTTTCCCAAAAGCCATCAAACCGGCCAGCTGCAAGCCATGCCAAATCAAGCGAAGCGGTGCCGAAACGGCGGATCCCAGCAACTTGCGGGCCCATTGCAGCGAAAATCTTGCTCCATTCGTCGAAATCGCCATGCCCTTGGAAAGGGATACCGGTCGCAATCAGCGCATCTGACATGTTGCTACGCGATGATACGCGCAGGCGGGCATCTTGAAGCCACGCTCCGCGTGTTTTCTCTGCCCAAAACGTTTGGTCTTGGATTGGTTCGTAAACCACAGCTGCGGTCACCTCGCCCCAACCGCTGCCGTCCAGCTTGGGTTCTTGCGCAGCGATAGAAATCGCGAAATGCGGGATTCCGTGGAGGAAATTGCTGGTGCCATCCAATGGGTCAATCACCCAGCGCGGTTTGGTCGGATCACCTTCGATGATACCGCCTTCTTCCAGCACAAATCCCCAATCGGGGCGCGCATGCAGCAACTCATCATAAAGAGTGCGCTCTGATACTTGATCAGCTTTGGAAACGAAATCCGCCGGTCCTTTGCGAGAAACCTGCAAATGCTCCACTTCGCCAAAGTCACGGCGCAGCCTATTGCCAGCTTTACGTGCGGCGCGTTCCATAACGCGCACCAATCCTGAAAACATGCTCATGGCGGTTAGCTGGCTTTCCCGACGTAGGTTTGCTCATACACATCAACGATAATGCGTGTGCCGCTGCTGATGTGCGGCGGAACCATGATGCGCACGCCATTGTCGAGCACGGCAGGTTTGTAGCTGGATGAGGCAGTCTGCCCCTTCACCACGGCGTCAGCCTCAGTAATCTCAGCTTCGATTTGAGACGGAAGCTGGACCGAGATTGGCTTTTCTTCCCACAGTTCAAGCTGCACTTGCATGCCATCTTGCAGAAATGGGCGCGCGTCGCCCAACAAGTCAGCAGGAAGCATGATCTGCTCGTAATTTTCCTGATCCATGAAAACCAGCATGTCGCCATCTTCATAAAGGAACTGAAATTCCTTCGTATCAAGCCGAACGCGCTCAACACTATCGGCGCTGCGGAAACGCACATTGGTTTTGCGGCCATCCTGCAGGTTCTTCATCTCAACCTGCATATACGCCCCGCCCTTGCCCGGCTGGGTGTGCTGGATCTTGGCAACTTTCCAGATGCCATTTTCATATTCGAGGATATTGCCGGGGCGAATATCTACACCGCTGATTTTCATGGGGCGAAACCTTGTTTTTATGAGTGAGCTAGGCTGCGATGCCTGCAATACTTGCGCGCCTCTAGCCCACGCTTCATTCCGGAGCAAGCTAAGCGGTGCTAAGGGACATTCCAATGATTATCCAAACCCGTCTGAAACGCGCCGCTTTGCTGGCTGTCCCTGTCCTGTTAGGAGCCGCATTAACGGCCCCTGCCCATGCCGATGGCATGCTGAAAACCATGCCGCATGGCCGCTATCACTGCTCACTGCCCGGTGACGCAGCAAGCACACCGCGTATTTTGTTGGAACCAGCGCATTTTCGGATCGCCAGCGCTTCTAGCTATCGCAGTGATAAAGGGCGCGGGACCTATATTATGAAGGGTAAAGTTCTGACCTTCACGCGTGGTCCCAAAAATGGCGAACGCTACAAACGTGTCGGCGATAGTGCGCTGCAGAAACTGGATGCAGATGGCAAACTAAGCCGGCTTCTATGTAGCCGCGTCGGTGCCAAGCTAGAACGCTAGTCTAGGGCCGGCTCTACCGGCATAGGTGCATCTGCGGCGGGTTCATCGTCCATCATTTCTAAGATGCTGCCGCCAGCAATAATCCAAATCGCAGACGTCAATGTCGCTGTAATGATGATGGTGAGTAGGCGGTCGATGAATTTCATATCTTTGGCCCCTTCGGATCAATCTGCGCTCAACATTTTTGCGAAGGATTGAACGGCATTTACTTCATCACCGTTCCAAACAGCCCCTGAAACGGCGATGAAATCTGCACCAGCTTCCACCAATGGTCCGCAATTTTCCGGCGTTATACCGCCGATTGCAACGCTGGGTATTTCGAACAGTTTGCTCCACCATTCCGCCAATTTAATGTCGGCTGTGTGCGCTGCCTCTTTGGTAGTGCTGGGGAAGAATGCGCCGAAAGCGACATAATCTGCGCCCGCCTCGCCTGCTTCCATCGCCAGATGTTTTGACGCATGGCAGGTCACACCGATCTGAGCATCTTGGCCCAGTTCTTCGCGTGCTTCTTTGGGATCGCCATCGCTCTGCCCCAAATGCACGCCGTCTGCGTTCAACCGTTTAGCGAGCGAGACGCTATCATTGACGATGAAGGCGACATCGCGCGCGGCACATATCTCTTGCAGAGGCGCTGCAAGTTCGGCTGCATCGTGACTTTCCAATCCCTTCACCCGAAATTGGAATGCGGTCACAACGCCTTTGCCTGCATCCAAAGCGCGCTCAAGCCGCGCAGGAAAGTCGCCGCCAACGTCTAACGGAGAGATCAAGTAAAGCTGCGTGTCAGCCATAATTATCCAGCGACAGAAGCCGCGTGGATTTGATCGATCGCTTTGCCGAGCACGCCGTCAAATTCAGCGTCATCTTGTGTCTTGCGAAGGTCTTGCAGCAATCCTCGGCTAAAGCTGGCGATCATTCCAGCGTTTTTGCCAAGATGCGCGCAGGCATCATCGGTTGAGAACCCGCCGGACAAAGCAACGACTTTCAGCACATTGGGATGCGCAATCACATCGCTATAAAGCCCCGCTTCGACAGGGATAGATAGCTTCAGCATAATTTTGCGGCCATCAGGCAGTGCATTCAGCCCCTTCATAATTTCATCGCGAAGGATTTGTTCACCCTCAGCACGGTCGCTGGCGGTGATATCATATTCCGGCTCAAGCATAGGCATCAGGCCTGCGTCGGCAATCTGATTGCCAACTGCAAACTGCTGTTCAACCACTGCTGCGATCCCAGCAGGGTTTGCGGATTTGATGACAGAACGCATTTTGGTGCCGAACATGCCCTTACCCACCGACTTTTCAAGCAGAGCAGGCAATTTATCGAGCGGCTTCATCATTTGCGCGCCGTTTTCTTCATCCGCCAATCCCTGATCGACTTTGATAAAGGGGACCACGCCGCGCGCTTTCAGAGCATCCGGAGTAGGCATGCCGTCGACTTCGCCATCCATTGTGCGTTCGAACAGAATAGCACCGATAACTTTGCCGCTACCAAAGCTAGGCGCAGTGATCACGCGGCTGCGCATTGCGTGGATCGCAGCGAACATTTCTTCATCACCGGACCATTCATTATCTTCGACACCGTAACCGAGCAGAGCCTTGGGTGTGGAGCCGCCCGATTGGTCAAGCGCGGCTATAAATCCATCACCCTTTTCGATCTGGGCGGTCATGTCTGCGGTTTTCATCGGGTCTTCCTTAAATTGCCTGCGCATAGCTATGCATGTTTGTTGCTTGCGCCTTTAGCCAGCACGCCGAAAACGCGCAACCGCTGGCCTAATGCCGTGTCTCGGTTTCGGACCCTTCGAGCGCAGGTATTAAATTTATCGCGATAGAAATACGCGTGCCGTCTCCATGAAATGCACGCACAGCATGCTGAAGCCAGCTTGGGAACATCACGATCATACCGGTGCGCGGGCGGATCATAATCTCATTTTGTTGTGCATTGCCCGATGGATCTTTCAGACGAAGGTCGGGCGCAGTCATGCGGATCATTGGCATGCGCGGGTCTTGCAATTGCAATTCCCCGCCAAGCTTTGCATCCTTGCTGCCGTTATAGCCGTCATCAAGATAGGCGACCGCCGACCAATAACTGCCCGGATGCGTGTGATATTGGTTGGCATCCCCTTTGCCGCTGACATTGGCCCACATTTCTGGGATCCAGCTGTAGCGGCTCTTTTTGGTGGAAAGCGTATCGACGGTCAGTTCATCAGCCATAGTCATGGCTTTGAACGCAAGCGCGCGGGCCACTTCTCCGCCCCATTCCGCCATTTTTGTGTTGGAATGCCACCCGCCAATGTTGGAAATGTTGACGCCGGACGTGTCACGGGCCTGCTCAGCCTCAATTACTTCGCGAAGGGCAATCATGCCCTCTTTGCTTTGCAAGCTATCAACGACAAAAGGCGTTGCAAAAAGCTGGTGGTTTTCAGCCATATTAGCGGTTCAGCGCGGCTACACCGGGCAGCTCCTTACCTTCCATCCATTCTAGGAAAGCGCCGCCCGCAGTTGAAATATATGTCACATCCTGCGTCACGCCGGCCTGTGCGAGGGCTGCAACAGTGTCCCCGCCGCCAGCTACGCTAATCAGCGAACCTTCCTGCGTTAGCGCGGCTGCGGTCTTCGCCAGCGATACTGTCGCTGTATCAAAAGGCTCCGTCTCAAATGCGCCCAATGGACCATTCCACACAAGCGTGCGGCAAGTTTTGAGCACATCGGCAAGCGCCTCTGTCGCTTGCGGTCCAACATCGAGGATCATTTCATCCGATGCGACTTCATGGACGTTGCATGTGCGAAGACTGCCAGGATTGGCCGCGAACTCTGTCGCCACCACCACATCGTAGGGAAGATGCACGGTGCACCCCGATGCGTCCGCTGCCTCCATAATTTCCTCAGCAGTAGTGGTAAGATCATGTTCGCAAAGACTTTTACCAACATCCACGCCGCGCGCAGCAAGGAAAGTGTTGGCCATCCCGCCGCCGATGATCAGATGCTGTACCTTGCCGACTAGGTTTTTGAGCACGTCGAGCTTGGTCGATACTTTCGCCCCGCCAACAACCGCGGCCACTGGCGTTTCGGGCGTACCCAATGCGCTTTCCAAAGCGGTCAATTCACGCTCCATCGCGCGGCCCGCAAAAGCAGGCAAATGCTTGGTCAGGCCGTGCGTCGAAGCATGGGCGCGGTGGGCCGCCGAAAACGCATCATTGACGAAGAAATCACCATGCGCCGCAATGGCTTTGGCAAACGCGTCATCATTTGCTTCTTCACCCGGCCAAAACCGCACATTGTCGAGCAGGCCGATATCACCATCGCTTAATATGCCGATGCTTTGTTCCACCACAGGGCCGGAAACCTCTGGGATGAACATAACCTCTTTGCCGAAAACTTCTTCAACATCGCCCTGCACCATGCTGGTCGATAGGACTGAGCTGCGCGCGCCGCCCGGACGTCCGAAATGCGCCAAAAGCAGCACTTTTGCGCCCTTTTCAGCGAGTTCAAGGATCGTTGGCTTTACCGCTTCAACCCGCGTCACATCGCTGGCTGAACCGCCATCCATCGGCAAGTTGAGGTCAACACGGACAAGCGCGACTTTGCCTTTTATATCGCCAAGGTCATCGAGGGTTTGGAACGCAGCCATTGCGGCTCTCCCTTAAAGGTGGCCTGCCATCACACCAGCAGTGTCGATCATGCGGTTTGAGAAGCCCCATTCATTGTCATACCAGCTGACTACGCGGGCCAGCTTGCCATCCATGACCGATGTTTCAAGGCTATCGATGGTGGAGCTTGCTGGGTGATGGTTGAAATCGCTGCTCACCAGCGGATCAGCTGTGAAATCAAGCACGCCTTTCATTGGGCCATCTGCTGCCGCTTTCAGCGCAGCGTTGAGTTCTTCGGCTGACGTGTCGCGGCCCGGTGTAAAAACCAGATCGACAAGACTTACATTCGGTGTTGGCACGCGAACAGATGAACCGTCCAATTTGCCATCAAGCTCAGGCAAAACCAGACCAACCGCGCGCGCTGCACCGGTTGTGGTCGGGATCATATTCTGCGCACCGCCGCGTGCACGGCGCATATCGCTGTGCATCTGATCGAGCATCCGCTGATCATTGGTGTAAGAATGGATCGTGGTCATGAAACCGCGCTCAATACCGACCAAATCGTTCAGCACTTTTGCGACTGGCGATAGGCAATTGGTGGTGCAACTGGCGTTGGATACGATCACATCGGACGATGTCAGCTTATCGTGGTTCACGCCGTAAACGATAGTTGCCGAGACGTTTTTCGCCGGCGCAGAGATAAGAACGCGCTTTGCGCCCGCTGCCAAATGCGGCTCGCACGCCTCGTGGCTTTGGAAAAAGCCGGTGCACTCCAGCACAATGTCAACGCCCATTTCACCATGCGGCAAATTGGCGGGATCGCGCTCGGATGTAACTGCGATAGTCTTGCCGCCCACAGTGATAGTGTTCTCACTCGCTTCAACCTCTGCGGGGAAGCGGCCGTGGGTGGAATCATATTTGAACAGAAGCGCGTTTGCTTTCGCATCCGCCAAATCATTGATCGCAACCAGATCAAGATCATGATCGCTGCGTTCTAGAATTGCGCGTGCGACAAGCCGCCCGATGCGTCCGAAACCGTTGATTGCAACCTTAGTAGCCATGAGGGAAAGCTCCTGTTTAACCGTTCAATTTGTTTAAGATTTGCGGGACAATTGCCTCCGCAGTGAAACCGAATTTTGCGAAAAGATCGCCTGCTGGAGCAGAGGCCCCGAAACGATCTATGCCGATATTGAGACCTTTTAGGCCGGTATAGCGTTCCCAGCCAAAGGTCGTGCCCGTCTCGATTGAGACTTTCAGCGCGCCGCCGGGAATGACATCATCTTTGTAATCGTCTGACTGCTCGTCAAACAGTTCGGTGCAGACCATTGAGACTACATCAGCGCCAATGCCTTGCTTTTCCAACTCCGCAGCGCATTCAGCGGCGATATGCACTTCGCTACCCGTTGCGATCAGCACGACTTTGCGATCAGCTTCAGCGGATTTGAGCCGGTAACCGCCCCGCCCGCTCATATTCTCATTCGCAGCGTCCAACCGCATTTGCGGCAAACCTTGGCGTGTGAGCGCAAGAACCGTTGGACGATCTTTCTGTTCAAGCGCGATTTTCCAGCATTCCGCCGTTTCAACCGTATCCGCAGGGCGCATCACCAAAAGGTTTGGCATCGCGCGAAGGCTGGCAACATGCTCAATCGGCTGGTGGGTCGGGCCATCTTCGCCTAGACCGATGCTATCATGCGTCATTACGTAAACAACGCGCTGCTGCTGAAGCGCAGACAGGCGGATCGCACCGCGTGCATAGTCGGTGAAGACGAGGAATGTGCCGCCATAGGGTATCATCCCGCCATGGAGCGCCATACCGTTCATGGCCGCCGACATGCCAAATTCGCGGATGCCCCAGTAAAGGTAACGCCCTGCGTAATTGTCTGCGGTGAACGCCTCGATCCCGCCAGCTTTAGTGTTATTTGATCCGGTCAGATCCGCACTGCCGCCAATCGTTTCTGGGATCGCGGGGTTAATCGCGCCCAACGCCATTTCGCTCGCCTTGCGCGTCGCAACCTTTTGCGGCTCAGCGATAAGAGCAGCGATGTGATCACCCAACGGATCGCTTTCTGGCAGATCGCCAGCCATACGGCGTGTAAATTCAGCCTTATGAGCAGACGCGTTTAGCCGCTCTTCCCATGCTGCCCGCGCCTGATGCCCGCCAGCGCCCGCATCCAGCCAATCATTGCGCACGTCTTCTGGAATTTCGAAAGGAGCATGCTCCCAGCCCAATTCCTTGCGGGCCAACGCCACTTCATCATCGCCAAGAGCCGCGCCGTGAACGCCGCTAGTGCCCTGTTTATTGGGCGAACCTTTGCCAATCACTGTCTTACACGCAACAAGCGAAGGCAGGTCTGATGCAGCCGCTTCGCTCAGTGCGCGCTGAATATCTGCAAAGTCATGCCCGTCGCACGATGTGACGTGCCAGCCCGTTGCGGCATAGCGCGCCATAATGTCTTCGCTGGTGGAAAGGTCAGTTCCGCCATCAATAGTGATGTCATTATCATCCCACAGCACATTCATCCGGCCCAGCTTATGATGCCCGGCAAGACCGATTGCTTCGTGGTTGATCCCTTCCATCAAGCAGCCATCGCCTGCGATCACCCAAGTGTTGTGATTGACCAGATCATCGCCAAACACAGCGTTCAAATGCCGCTCTGCCATGGCCATTCCAACCGCCATGGCGAGACCTTGGCCAAGCGGCCCAGTGGTGCTTTCAACGCCTTCCAGTAGGAAGTTTTCAGGGTGGCCAGCGCACGGGCTGCCCAGCTTGCGGAAGTTACGAATATCTTCCATCGACGGGGCATCATACCCGCTCAAATGCAGCAGCGAATAGATCAACATTGAGCCATGCCCAGCGCTCAAAACAAACCGGTCACGGTCCGCCCAGTCAGGGGCCGCCGCATCATATTTCAAAAACTGTGACCACAGCACAGTCGCCACATCAGCCATCCCCATCGGCATTCCTGGGTGCCCGGAATTAGCGGCCTGAACGGCGTCCATCGAAAGGGCGCGAATGGCATTGGCCATCGATTGCATCCGGTCGGGATTGAGGCTCACTTTGGCGATGCTCCTGCTGCATTGGTTGCCCCCCTCGCAAACAGGCGGAGGGCTGTAACCGTTTTACGCCTCGATTCGGCGTGCAAGAAGCCTTTGCCGAGGCACGATAGCAGGTCAACCCAATGGCGGACCACATCCCCATTTTGCCCCGAATTGGCCCGATTTCTTTGGGCAGCGCCAATTCTCGCCACCACTTATCAACAGGACCGCTCAAACTTTTGCACTGGCTGCATAAACTTGGTATTTTGGATACATGGAACACGCACCACAGCCGAATGAAGCGCAGGACGCTTTGGCCCGGGCCAAAGCCGCAATTGGCCGCATAGAAGCTGCCGCAACAAAAATTGCCGACACGCCGTTGCCAAGCCCGTCCGCTACAGAAGGCGCCTCCTCTGCGAAAGTCACTGCCTTGGTGAACAAGCACGAGGCGATGCGCGAGGAAGTTGCGGTAACCATGCGCGAATTGGACTCCATAATCAGCAAGCTAGAGATTTGAGCAAATGAGCGAAGTCACTCTGGAAATTGGCGGCCGCCCCTACACTGTAGCCTGCGAAGAAGGGCAGGAGAGCCACATCGAAATGCTCGGCAGCATGATAGAGGATAAGCTTGCAAGCATGGGTCAGCTCGCCCCATCCCGATCGCAAAACCTGCTGTTTGCAGGGTTATTCCTCGCAGATGATTTGCACGAAGCGAAGAGGTCAAATGGCGGTCCGGGCGATGCTTTGGCCGCAGAATTGGTCGAATTGCGCAGCGGGCAAGCCAAAGCGGATGGCGCGGTTCAAGAATTGCAGCTTGAACGTGACGCTTTGTTGAGTGAACGCGACACGATGCGCGCAGATCACGAAACGCTCAAAGCTGATTTGGCGACTGCGCAGGCGGAACGCGAAGCAGCCAGCGCCAAAACGTCTGAATTGACGATGCAGATTGAGCAATTGAGCGCGGCGCAATCGGATGCAACGGCCGCTCCTGATCTGTCCCCTCAATTGGCTGATCTTGCAGGCGCTCTTGAAAAATGTGCGACTAAGCTTGAGCAGCGCCTCTCGGACGCCTAGATAGAAGGCGGCGGGACTGCTCGGCACGAGCTGTTGAATATCCCCGAGGCTATAAGCAATCCTAGGGAGCTGTCCCTGTCCTTGTTAACGGGTTCGTCCTGGGGGCTTGGATATACGGCGCCCACCTGACACTTAGGCGTCAGAGGATTTCTCGAGCAACGACCCATAGTGGTTCCGTCACTTTAATTACGCGCTACCGCTTCGCTACTTGAGCGCGAGGAAAATACCTCGATGGGCTTTGGAAGATTTATACTTTGAATAGCGAGAAAGAGAAGCTCCGAACTGCCCTGCGCAAAGCGCGCAAGGACCATGTGGCGCAGCAAGCTGACGCGATCCGCGCCCTGCTATTCAATCATCCGCCGCGCGGCCTGCTTGAAAAAATTGGTGAAAGCCAAGTTATAGGCCTTTATCATGCCAACCAATCAGAAGCGCCAGCCAGCGGCTACGCGCGCTTTTTTCACGAGGCCGGTCACCGGGTCGCCCTACCCTTTTTCGCTGATGATCGCGCCGCGATGGAATTTCGCGAACACAGCGATCCAATTGCTGAAAGCGATCTGGAAAAGGGAGCGTTCGGCATGATGCAGCCGCAGTCCGATGCACCTGCGCTCAAACCCGATTTGCTGTTCGTTCCACTGCTGGGTTTCACCGACAAGGGTCAGCGCCTTGGCCAAGGTGGCGGACATTATGACCGCTATCTGGCGGATAATCCAAACACGCTGGCAATCGGGCTTGCTTGGGATGTTCAGCTTTGCGAAGACTTGCCGATTGAGCCGCACGACATCACATTGGATGCGATCATTACCCCCACAAGAATGTACGGACCCTTTTGATGCGTGAGACCCCGACATACCGCATACCCCTTGGCATATTGGTGCTGTTTGCTGCGCTGATTGTCTATGCTGTGGTGATAGCCCGTTATGCCCCCGGCATCATCGGTGATTGGCCCACTTGGGCGCAGACGATCATCTATCTGACTTTGGGCGTAGTCTGGCTGCTGCCTCTCAAGCGGTTCCTGATCTGGATGGAAACCGGCAGTTGGAGCCCTCCCGCCGAATAGCCTCTGCAACCACCGAAACTTGATCCCATCAGCGCTTCACCTATGATTGCGCTCATCGGTCTAGGCGGAAGGTGGGAAAAGCGCATTGGCCAGCAAAGTTCAAAACTTAGATATTAGCCGGTTGGAAACCGCATATTCCGATGTGCTGTTCGCGCGGCGCATCTGCCAGCTCTATTTCTTTATGCTGGTGTTTGAAATGCTACTGAACGTTTATAATTTCGGCATGGATTTGCTGAACTGGATGTTGAGCGGGTTCTCGCAAGACCAAGCATCACAGTTGATCGAATTTTCACAATTCGAACCCGGCATAGTGGCGCTTGCCTTAGCCATCCTCGGCATCGCATGGCTGCTTTACTACATCTATTCCAGCTTTAGGCCCGCGTGGTGGGCGCTCGCATTGTGCTTTGCCGCCTTGTTGGTGAATGTCTATGTCGGCTTCATCAATGCTGGCACTTACGAAATGGAATGGGCGCAAGAGGCTGAAGCCGATCTTACATGGGCACAGCAGCTAGTCCCTTACCTCTACATGGCAGGGCTGATCCCGCTGCACATTTATTTCTTTGGCATAGCGGTTAAGGGGCAGATGGCGATCCACGGTTTGACGGAAGACGAACGCGCTTTGCTGTCCGAATATCACGATACGCCGCGGCCATTTTTGGATGCCGCGAAAAGCCTCGCCAACGTACCTGAGGCCATCCGCTATGCAAAAGGGCGCATTTGGTCTGGCGCGCTGATGGTGTTTGCCGGTGTCGCCAACTTCATGAATTTCTGGCGGGTCGCCATAGTATTCATCTTTATCTGCCTGCTGCCGATCATCGCCCTAATGCTCTTTCCCAATATCGGCCAAGCTTTCACAGCGCTGGCAGAAGGGCGCAGCTTAGGGCGCGTTATCAGCGATTTGGTCGTCGTCGCCATTATTCTAGCGTTCTATTTGGGCATAGTCATGCTCATCCCCTGGGCAATCGGCAAACTTGCCCGGCTGAGCGTGCGCCGCGCAGAAAACCGGATGCGCAACTCATTAGAGGGTATTCAGCACAAGGATGACCGCGCGCCTATCCTATTCCTGCGATCATTCCTAAACGATGCGGTTCCAATCGCTGGCAAAACCCAATCGCTGAAACACTGGCTGCTTGATGGAGCAGGCGCGCAAGACACGCTTGATATGATGATTTTGGCAGAGGGTACGCGGCTGGGCCCAACGGTTGCTTTGGGTAATCCCGATGACCCTGCCCCACCTTATGGAGTGGCTCGCGGATATTTCGATCATAGCGACTGGAAAGAAGCAGTAATGGGCCTGTGTGAACGGTCAGCTGCGATTATCCTCGTCCTTGATCAGACAGAGGGCGTTGAATGGGAAATCGGCCATATCGCGGCGCGCAAATATGTCTGCAAGACGCTGTTCTTGCTTGCACCTGAAGATATAGGGACTGAGCGCGGCAATAGGCTGCTGGGGAATGCTTTGGCGCGTGCCACGAAAGCTGATGTGAGTGAAATGTCCGATCTTCTCACGCAGCGAAACGAGGAGCCTGCCATGGGCTTTATGTTAGCCGATGATGCACCACAGCTGCTCACAGTCACCAAAGCAAAGCAATATGCCTATCTTGCCGCGATTAGACGGTTCTTTCGGCTTCTGCCGGCCAATTTTGCAAAAGAAATCCCAAGTGGCGCGAGTGACGAGACTTGAACTCGCGACCTCCGGCGTGACAGGCCGGCGCTCTAACCAACTGAGCTACACCCGCTTAAACTTGAACGTTCAAACTGCGCGTTGCACCGCTTGGGAAGCGAGCCATTAGGCCGGGTAAGATTGGCTGTCAACGGCCCTTCACACCATTGATTAGCATTTGTGCAATTTTACTGCGTCAGCAGCAAAACTGGCGTCTCAATTAGCTTCTTAAGCTCTTGCACAAAGCTGGCCGCATCATAACCATCAACCACGCGGTGATCGCAGGAAATTGAGATATTCATCAGCTTGCGCTTTTCGATTCGCTCTCCGCCATTTCCATCGGAAACAAACATTGGCCGCTCAATAATCCGATTGGGGCCGATAATGGCAACTTCGGGGCGGTTGATGACAGGCGTGGTCGCTACGCCGCCCAACGGGCCAAGCGAAGTGAGCGTCAAAGTTGAACCGGAAAGCTCATCAGACTTTGCAGAACCATCGCGCGCTGCATTGGCCAAGCGACCAATCTCATTCGCGAGCTGCCACAAATTCTTTGCCTGAGCATCCTTGATAACCGGCACCATCAGGCCATTGTCCGTCTGTGTCGCCATGCCCAAATGCACAGCGCCATGGCGGGTCACAATGCCAGCTTCATCATCAAAGCGTGCATTGATCATCGGATATTGGGGAATCAGCTTAGCAATCGCCGTGATAAGCAATGGCATCATGGTGAGCTTGGGTTTCGAGCCGCGTGCGCTGTTCAAATCGCCGCGCATCCGCTCCATCTCGGTAACGTCCACTTCCTCAACATAGGAAAAATGCGGAATATTGCGCTTGGATGCCGCCATATTGGCCGCAATCCGCTTACGCAGGCCGATAACTTTAATCGGTTCGTCACTGCGTGTCGCGCCAGCAGGAGCAAAGCCTCCGCCTGCGTTGTAAGATAGGAACGCATCCAAATCAGCATGGCGAATGCGGCCGTCTGCGGCAGGGTTCAGATCGGCTAGATCAATGCCAAGCTCTTTCGCGCGTTTGCGCACCGCTGGGGTGGCGAGGACTTTGGCCGTTGGTGTTGAGGCGTTCTGAGTTTCAGGTTCAGGCACGGTGTCTGGTTCTGGTTCCGCTTTTGGTGCAGTCTCGACTTTCGCTGGTTTCGGAGCCGGAGTAGCGGGCGCATCCTCGCCCTCAATTTCAATCTCAAGCAGCATCGCGCCCACGGCCACTACATCGCCCACTTCACCAGCCAGCGCAGTAACAACACCATCTTTAGGACTTTCAATATCAATCGTGGCTTTGTCCGTCATGACGTCAACCAAATGCTGGTCTTCGCTGACTGTATCGCCAACCTTCACGTGCCACTCGACGACTTCCGCCTCTGCCACGCCTTCGCCCACATCGGGCATGTTGAATGTAAAAGTTGCCATCTGCGCTACTCGCTCAAAATCTTGTCAATCGCCTCGCCAATGCGGACGGGTCCCGGGAAATACGCCCATTCAAGGCTGTGGGGATAGGGTGTGTCAAATCCGGTGACGCGTTCGACTGGCGCTTCCAAATGATAAAAGCAGCGTTCTGTGACCAGCGTTGATAGTTCTGCGCCAAAGCCGGATGTGCGGGTTGCTTCGTGCACAATCAAGCAGCGGCCCGTTTTTTCAACCGAGGCTTCGATCGCTTCAATGTCCAGCGGCACCAGCGTACGCAGGTCGAGGATATCGGCATCCACGCCCTTCGCTTCGCAAACCGCCTCTGCCACATGAACCATTGTGCCATAGGCCAGCACGGTAAGTGCTTCGCCGCTGCACACTCTGCGCGCCTTACCCAGCTCGATGCGGTAATGCCCTTCTGGTACCACGCTATCCTTGTGCTTCTTCCAGGGCTCAACGGGTTTGTCGTAATAGCCCGTGAAAGGAGCGTTATATATCCGTTTCGGCTCGAAAAAGATAACCGGATCATTGTCTTCAATCGCGGCAATCAGAAGCCCCTTCGCATCATGCGGGGTGGACGGGATTACCGTCTTCAAACCGGCAACATGCGTAAACAGAGCCTCTGGGCTTTGGCTATGCGTTTGCCCCCCAAAAATACCGCCGCCAAAGGGGGAGCGGACAGTCAACGGCGCAATGTAATCGGTCGCGGAACGGTATCGCATGCGCGCGGCTTCACTGATCAACTGGTCAAGGCCGGGGTAAATATAATCGGCAAATTGAATTTCCGGTACAGGGCGCAGGCCATATGCGCCCATTCCCACTGCTGCGCCAATGATACCGCATTCGGAGATCGGCGTATCGAAAACGCGTGTCTTACCGAATTTTTCCTGCAAGCCAGCAGTCGCGCGGAATACTCCGCCAAAATAGCCGACATCTTCACCCATGATGATAACATCGGGGTCTTGTTCCAACTTCACGCTAAGCGCATCGTTGATAGCCTCAATCATATTAAGGCGGCGTTCGATATCAGCGGCAGCATTGGATTTGGTTTGAGTAGCCATCAGCTGTGCTCCTCCCAAGGGTTGCTGTCGGGCCATTTGATCTCGCGCTCGCGCCGTGCCTGATCCGCCTGTTCTTTCAAATGCCAAGGAAGTTCTTCGAACACATCTTCGAACATTGTGCGGAATGGATGATGCAGACCGTGGCCGAGAATACCGTTTTTCTCTGCCTCTTTGGTGGCTGCTTTCACTTCATCAGCGCAGCGTTTGTCCATCTCTTCCTGGCGGGCCTCATCCCATTCGCCGATAGCGATCAGGTGCTTTTTCAGCCGCATAACAGGATCACCCAGCGGCCATTCCTCGCGCTCTTGCGCGCTGCGATAGCCAGTTGGATCATCAGAGGTGGAATGCCCCTCAGCCCGGTAGGTGAAGTATTCGATCAGCGTCGGGCCAGCATTGGCGCGGGCACGGTTCGCCGCCCATTCTTGCGCAGCATAACAAGCCAGCGCATCGTTCCCGTCCACCCGCAGGCCAGCAATGCCGTAACCCAAAGCGCGCGCAGCGAAGGTAGTGCGCTCTGCTCCCGCAAAGCCGGAAAAGCTGCTGATTGCCCATTGATTGTTGATCACATTCAGGATCACTGGAGCATTATATACGGCGGCAAATGTGCATGCGGAGTGGAAGTCGCCTTCTGCCGTGGAGCCCTCACCCACCCAAGTCGCGGCAATCCGGCTGTCGCCTTTTATCGCGCTGGCCATTGCCCAGCCAACAGCCTGCGGTGTTTGAGTCGCGAGATTGCCGGAGATGCTAAAGAATGAATGCTCGCGGCTAGAATACATTATCGGCAACTGACGACCTTTGAGTTTGTCAGCCTTGTTCGAATAAATCTGATTGATCATATCGACGATCGGATATCCGCGCGCGATCAAAATGCCCTGCTGGCGGTAACTTGGGAAAACCATGTCATCCGATGCTAGCGCCATAGAAGCGGCAACGCTGGTCGCCTCTTCGCCCGTGCATTTCATGTAAAAGCTGGTCTTACCCTGACGTTGCCCGCGAAACATACGCTCATCAAACGCGCGCACCATTGCCATATGGCCCAACATTTCGCGCAATTTGTCAGGCGAAAGCTTTGGATTCCAAGCTCCGTGCGCCTGATCATCCTCACCCAAAACACGCACCAAATCATAACACAGTTCGCTTGTGTCTTTGGCCTCGCAAGCCTCATCAGGACGAGCCTGTTCCCCTGCCACACTTATTGGAAAATCGGCGAAGTCGACAGCTTCTCCCGGACGCGATTTTGGCTCGGGCACATGGAGCGAAAGCGGCGCAAGATTGGCGCCAGACTTTTGATGCTTGTCAGCCACTCACCGGTTCTCCCAAAACGCAGATACTATTATCATTGCGCGTGCTTGTATTTTTATTTCAAGCACTGGGACTGGTCAAGCGCGTTTACCTAGACCGCAACAGGAGCCTTAATCGGAGGCAGCGGCGCGTAATCATGCACCACAAAATCATCGATAGTGTAGTCGAATATTGTTTCCGGCTTGCGCGTGATTTCGAATCTTGGCGTGCCTTGGGGCTCACGCGTTAGCTGCTCAGTGATCAAATGCTCGTGATTAAGGTAGAGATGCACGTCGCCGCCCATCCATACCAGCTCACCCGGTTCAAGCTCTGTTTGCTGCGCGATCATGCATTGCAAAAGCGCCGCCGACCACAGGTTAAACGGCAGGCCAAGCGCAACGTCGCAGCTGCGCTGATAGAGCACGCAATTGAGCCGGTTTCCGGCAACGTGGAACTGATAGGTCTTATGGCACGGCGGAAGCGCCATTTGATCGAGCTGGGCAACATTCCACCCCTCAATAATATGCCTCCGGCTTCCCGGGTTGGTTTTGATACTCTCAACCACCTCAGCAACCTGATTGATCCCCTCGCCGCGCTCAAACAAGCCGTCCTTGCGGTAGCGATATGTAGGCCAATCCACCCATTGCTTGCCGTAAACTGGGCCAAGATCACCCCAGCGTATTGCAAACTCTTCGTCGTCCGCAATCCGCTGCACAAAGTCATCAAGTGCAATATCCTCGCCCGTTTCCTTCACATAGTTTGCGTGCGGCCATTCATTCCAAATCTTTACGCCTTGGAGAACAAGCGGGCGGATGTTGGTCTCACCGGTCAGAAACCACAGCATTTCACGGGTCGCGGTTTTCCAATAGACGCGCTTAGTCGTCAGCAGCGGCATTTGTCCGCCCGACAGATCATAGCGCAATTGCGCCCCGCAGATGGATCGCGTGCCAATGCCGGTGCGATCACTACGCTCAGAACCTTCTTCCCAAATTTGACGCACCAAATCGAGATATTGCTGCTCTGGATGCAGATCATTGGGCATATCAGAAGGAATCGCAGTAAAGCTCATAATTGCCTATATAACCGCCTTTGCCTCGCCGTGCATCGCCCTATCCACATGTTCTGCCTTGGCTTGATGAAGCAAACACGGCAGAATGATCGTCATGACACAACTTTTCGATCTATCGGGCCATACAGCAATCGTCACAGGCGGTAATGGCGGGCTAGGCCTAGCTATGGCACGCGGCCTTGTTAAAGCAGGCGCGAGTGTCGCCATCTGGGCGCGCAATGCGGATAAGAATGCAGACGCCGTCGCTGAACTTAACGCGCTGAGCGGCGGTACAGCGCGAAGCTATGTTTGCGACGTTGCGGACGAACATCAAATCGAAGATGCGATGGGTGCGGCGCTCAATGATTTTGGCGCAGTCGACACATGCTTTGCCAATGCCGGTATCTCTGGTGCAGGCACGGCGATCCCTGATATTACCGCCGATGGCTGGGATGCCACATTGCAAGTGAACACGCGCGGCCCTGCACTCGTCTATAAACATGTGACCCGTCATATGATCGAGCGCGGCCCTATTGACGGACTCGGAGGAAAACTCATCGTCACATCCTCTGGCCAGTCGATCATGGGCGTTAACCGCAGCAGTGACTATGCAGCATCGAAGGCCGCGGTGAACGGCCTAACCCGCGCGGCCGCATTTGAACTGGCGCGTTACAAAATTACCGCCAATGCCTTGCTGTTTGGCTTTTATGAAACGGACATTACCGCCAAAGCCGATCCCAAATTTGCGCAATGGATGGAAAAACGCATCCCGCTGCGCCGTTCGGGTGATCTGGAGGGGCTGGAAGGCCTCGCGGTGTTTTGGGCCTCCCCACATTCCGACTACATCACCGGCCAATCGCTGCCGGTGGATGGCGGCCTGTGTATCAGCTAGGACATTGGTTAAGCTCATTAGCTGATGCACGCTTTGCAAGTGCTGAGTATTGCAAAGCCTAAGCAGCAGGCGCAGTGACGCTGGCATGAGCGACAAAGACCCAAACGACAGGCTTTCTAAATCCCGCCAACGCGCGGTTCCGAGCGGGCGTTTATCGCGACTTTCAGGATTTGGCCGCTTAGCTGGCGGGGTCGCTGGCGGCATGTTGGCCGAAGGCGCACGGCGACTGGCCCGCGGTGAAATCCCAAAGGTTGAGGATATGCTCCTTACCCCCGGTAATGCGATGCGGCTGGCGGACAGGCTTGCCCACCTTCGCGGAGCAGCGATGAAACTGGGTCAGATGATCAGCATGGATGCAGGCGATATGCTTCCCGCTGAGCTTACCGATATTCTGGCGAGCTTGCGCGACCGCGCGAACTTCATGCCAGCGCGGCAATTGGACGGCGTGCTGAAAGAGCAATGGGGTCCCGAATGGCGCAAGCAGTTTAAGTGGTTCAACCCTCGCCCCATCGCCGCTGCATCCATCGGGCAAGTGCACAAGGCAATGACCCGCGACGGGCAAGAACTGGCGATTAAGGTCCAATATCCCGGCGTTGCAGACAGCATTGATAGCGATGTTGATAATGTCGCCACTCTGCTGCGTGTTTCGGGCTTGCTACCAGAAGAATTGGACATTTCTGGACTTCTTGCTGCGGCAAAAGAACAGCTCAAAGAAGAAGCCGATTACGTCCGCGAAGGCGAGCAAATGCAGCTTTATGCTGAGCGGCTTTCGGGCGAGAAAGGCTTTGTCGTCCCTACCCTCCACCCAGAATTAACGCGTAAGCATATCCTTGCAATGAGTTTTGAAAGCGGCGTTCCGATTGAAAGCCTGACCGAAGAACCTCAGGAATTGCGCAATTCGGTGTTTGAGCGCTTTATGAAATTGGTGCTGCGCGAATTGTTTGAATTTGGCGTGATGCAAACCGACCCGAACTTTGCCAACTTCCAATACCGGCCTGAAACGGGTGAGATTGTGCTGCTAGACTTTGGCGCAACGCGCGCCGTTTCTGACGACATTCAAAACGGCTATCGCAAATTACTCGGCGCTGGACTGGCGGGCGACAAGGATCAACTCGTCAAAGAGGCCATTGCCGCCGACTTTATGAATCCCAAGGCGCTGGAACGTCATCCTGAACGGGTTGATGCGATGATCGAAATCATTGTCGGGAAAATGAATGTTGATGGCGATTTCGACTTTGGCGATCGTAGTTTCGTGCCGCTTTTGCGTGATGAAGGCATGGCCATCGCGGAAGACAAGCAAAGCTGGCATCTGCCCCCGCCAGATACATTATTTGTCCAGCGTAAAGTTTCTGGCACAGCAATGCTTGGTGCACGGTTAGAGGCAGTGCTCAATGTGCGCGCAATTGTTGAAAGTGCATTGGCTGGAAAGCTGAAATGATACGTGCTTCGATCCTGATGGTGTGCCTTGGCAATATTTGCCGCTCTCCTTTGGCTGAGGGTGCATTTCGGGCGGCGGCCAATGCACATGGCTTGGACTTAACCGTCGATAGTTGCGGAACCGCAGCTTTTCACATTGGCAATGCTCCAGACCCACGCAGCATTGCCGTTGCTTCGCAAAACGGTGTCGATATTTCGGCGTTACAAGCCCGCCAGTTATGCGAAGCTGACTTCACCGAATTCACGCATATCTTTGCGATGGATCATGAGAACTTGGCCAATATTAAGGCTGTGAGGCCCGCAGGTTCAACCGCTGAAATAGCACTGCTGATGGACAATGTATCTGACCGCGAAGGTGAAGCCATTGCGGACCCATATTACGGCGGTGATGATGGGTTTGCGGACACTTGGGAAGATGTAACAGCAGCGGCAGAAGCGTTCTTCGCAAACCTCAAGTCCGCTTAAGCTTATCCGCCTCGTAGCAATTGCACGCCCCAATCACGCTCAAACAGATAAAGCAGCATTCGCGCCGCCTCTCCGCGCTCACTTGTGAGCCCACCGTCGCGCTCCATCAATAGCCGTGCATCGGCGTCTGCTACCGGCAATAACCGCGTGATCTGATCAATGTCAGCAATTCTGAATGCTGCATCACCCGATTGCCGCGTGCCGAGTAGTTCTCCGCCGCCGCGCAAAGCGAGGTCTTCTTCTGCTATGCGAAAACCGTCCTGCGTCTCGCGCATCAAAGCAAGCCGTTTACGGCCCGTTTCGGAAAGTTCGCCGCCGCGCAAAAGTAGACAAACCGACTTCTCGCTTCCTCGCCCCACACGGCCCCTCAACTGGTGAAGCTGAGCAAGGCCAAATCGTTCCGCTTGTTCGATCACCATTAGCGTTGACGCAGGCACATCAACGCCAACTTCGATCACGGTTGTGGCCACCAACAGCTTCACTTTACCGCTGGCGAAGGCTTGCATATTGGCATCCTTCACTTGCGGTTCCAACTGTCCGTGGACCATGGTGACATCATCACCAAACCGCTCTTTGAGCGCAGCATAACGCGCCTCTGCCGCTGCGATATCATGCGTTTGCCACGCGCCATCCATTTCGCGCACCATTGGGCAAACCCAATAGGCTTGTTGGCCAGCTTCGATATGGCGAGCAACTCCTGCCACCACATCATCCATCCGGTCTTGCGCGACAACGCGCGTATCAATCGCTTGGCGGCCCTGTGGAAGTTCATCGAGGCGCGAGACATCCATTTCACCATATTGCGCCAGAGTTAGCGAGCGCGGGATCGGTGTTGCTGTCATCGCCAGAGTATGCGGACTGCGTTTGCCTTTGCTGGCCAGTTGCAATCGCTGCGCCACGCCAAACCGGTGCTGCTCATCAATCACGACAAGGCCCAAATCCTTGTAAGAAACCGTGTCTTGAAAAATTGCATGAGTGCCCACGACAATGTCGATAGAGCCATCAAGCAGGCCCATTAGGATACTCTCACGAGCCTTGCCCTTGTCACGTCCGGTTAAGATCGCAACCTCCACGCCGGTTGGCGCGGCCATTTCACGCAAAGTCGCATAATGTTGCCGAGCGAGAATTTCTGTCGGAGCCAGCAAAGCGGCCTGCTTGCCCGCTTCATTCGCGATCAACATCGCTTTCAATGCCACAACCGTTTTACCCGCACCAACGTCGCCCTGAAGAAGGCGAAGCATGGGCGATTCTTGCGCCAAGTCCCCTTCAATCTCAGCCACGGACCGCGTTTGTGCGCCGGTTAGCGGAAACGGTAATTCAAGCTTCCCGCGAAGGCTCCCGTCACCCTGTAAACTCGCCCCTTTGCGCCGCCGATTATCCGCCCGCACTAGTTTCAGCGCCAGCGCATTGGCTAGCAATTCATCATAGGCAAGCCGGTCGCGCGCAGCATCATTTTCATCCTTATGCGCAAGGTGCATCGCATCGCACCAATCCGGCCAGCCTTCCTGCTCAAATTGTGTTGGTTCAATCCATTCAGGCAGCTGCGGCGCAGCTTTTAAAGCCTGCTCTACCAAGCCAGTGACGCGCGGCTGGGTGAGCCCGCTGGCAAGGCTATAAACCGGCTCGCAAAGCCGCCCAAGATTGGCATCGCCATCCTTCTCAACATGATCAGGATGGACGATTTGCAGCATATCGCCGTATCGATCTAACCGCCCCGCAACCCAGCGTTTCTCTCCCACGGGTAGCTGCTTCTTCGCAGTGTATGACGCGCGGCCAAAGAATGTGATCGCGCAAATATTGCCAATTCTATCCTGCGCAAGCACACGGTATGGTCCGCGCCCAGGGTTATAAGGCGCTTTATGCTCGGTCGGCGTCAGAGCGATGACTACTTGCTCGCCTTCGCCCGCATCATCAAGCGTCTCAATCGCACGCCGCGTCACGAACCGTTCGGGTAGATGATAGGCGACATCGCGCAGCCGCGTTAGGCCAAGCTTTTCCAGCGGCTTCATCAGCTTTGGCCCGACACCATCCAGACTATCGGTTCCAGCAAATAAGGGATTGAGAATTTCAGGCCGCATAATTCTATCTATAGCCCTTCATTCGCGCGGGTGAAGCCATCAGTGCTTGCGCCCTGTGGGTGAGTGGATTATCCGCGCCTTTATGACCTCCCCCAATCCCGATCTTACCGCCCGTTTCGCGCGAGCTAAATTCCGCAGCTGGCACCGCGGCACGCGCGAGGCGGATTACACTTTCGGCGGCTATTTTGATCGCTATTCGGGCGAATGGGATGAAGCGGGCCTAGCTTGGTTTGAAGCTTTGCTGGACGAAGATGATGTAGATGTGCTCGCTTGGGCATTTGGAACGGGCGAAGTTCCACCCAAATTTCAAGGCGCTATGATGGAGGCTATGCAGCGGCTCGATTTTGTCGATATCCCGCGCTAACGCACCTTTATTCGCATGAGCAATATTGACCGCCTTTTAGCAGCCTCTCAGCCGCTTACCCTTGCCTCGCTTGTCCGCGGAGCGCAGCCATTGGTGCTCGCCGATTTAGCGCGCGCGGCAAAGTGCCGCGCAATATTTATCGCCTCTGATGATGCAACCATGCGGAGCGTATCAGAGGCCGCACGCTATTTCGCACCAGAAGTGGATGTGGTGGAGTTTCCGGCATGGGATTGCCTGCCTTATGACCGCGCCAGTCCCGCTCTCTCCATAAGTGCAAAACGGCTCTCGGCGCTGTTCAAATTACAAGCACCGCTCTCTGGATCGCAATTGATCGTCACTACCGTCAATGCGGTGCTGCAACGTGTGCTTACGCCGTTCCGCATTCGTGAAAGCGTGCGCGAATTTAAAGTAGGCACGATGATCGGGCACGAAAGCCTAGCCGCCTTGCTCCAACGCCAAGGGTACAGCCGCGTGGATACGGTTGTGGACCACGGTGAATTTGCCTTGCGCGGCTCAATCGTCGATATTTTCCCGTCGAGTTTGGATGAAGGCTTGCGGCTCGATTTCTTTGGCGATGAGCTGGAAAGCCTGCGCCTGTTCGACACCTCCACCCAGATGAGCACAGGCAGGCTGAAAGAGCATTTGCTGCTGCCTGCGTCTGAGGCACTGCTGGACGAGGCATCGATCAAACGCTTTCGTGGGCGCTACCGTGAACAATTTGGCGCGACTGCTACACAAGACCCGCTTTACGAGGCCGTATCAGACGGGCGCCGCCTTGCCGGAATGGAGCATTGGCTTCCACTGTTTGAGGAAGAGCTCAGCTCTTTCTTCGATTATCTCAGCGCCGATGATCTAGTAGTGATGGATGCAGGCTGCGCTGCCGCAAGCGAAGAACGCATTTCCGACATCGCCGACTATCAACAATCCCGCTCTGCCGCCGCTGGCCAAGCTGCTGGCAGTTTCCGCCCACTCGCAAGCGATGCGCTGTATTTGGCGAAAGGGGATTACGAGACCCAAACCGCTGCACAGCCGATCCATAAGGCCGGTATTTTTGCAGAGCCTGCATCCGATACGGTGTTAGATTTCGGCTTCACCTCAGCCCGCGATTTCTCGCCCGAAAGGGCGCGCTCATCTGGAAGTGGGGGCGACAATGTGTATGAGACAGCGGTCAAGCATCTCATCGCGATCAAAACGCGCGGCAAGCGGCCACTCTTTGCCGCCTATTCCGAAGGCAGCCGCTCGCGCATAGCTTCGATACTTTCAGAAGCAGGCCTAGAGACGAAACTTGCAGACAGCTGGCAAGAAGCGCTCGGATTGTCGGCAAAAGGCGATCCGGTGGCGATGGTTCTGCCGCTGGAAACAGGCTTTGCCAATGACGACATAGAGCTGCTGACAGAGCAAGATGTGCTGGGCGACAGGCTGGTTCGGCGTAAGAAAAAGCGCCGAGATGCCGATGCATTCATGGCCGAGTTACAATCGCTCAACCGCGGCGATCTGGTTGTCCATGTCGAGCATGGGATCGGCAAATATTTGGGTCTTGAACCTGTCTCTGTTGGCAAGAGCCAGCATGACTGTGTTCAGCTGGAATATCGCGGCGGTGACAAGCTGTTTATCCCGGTTGAAAACATCGACGTATTGTCGCGCTATGGCTCATCAGAAGAAGCGGTTATGCTCGACAAACTGGGCGGTGAAGCATGGCAGAAACGCCGTTCCCAGCTGAAAGAACGCATCCGCGCCATCGCCGGTGAATTGATGGCGGTAGCGGCCCAGCGCGCACTGAAAAAGGCGCCAGTCCTGGCCACTGATCCAGCAAGTTTCAACCAGTTCCTCGACCGGTTCCCATGGGAGGAAACAGAGGATCAGGACCGCGCTATTGGCGATGTTTTGCGCGATTTGGAAAGCGGGCGTCCAATGGACCGGCTGGTGTGCGGCGATGTAGGTTTTGGCAAAACAGAGGTTGCTTTGCGTGCGGCTTTCGTGGCGGCAATGAACGGCCAGCAAGTGGCTATCGTTGCACCGACAACACTGCTCGCTCGCCAGCACTTCACCAATTTCTCTGAACGGTTTGCAGGCTTCCCGCTGAAAATCGGACGGCTCTCTCGCCTAGTGCCGAACAAGGAAATGACCGAAACCCGCGAAGGTTTGGCTTCCGGCGACATAGATATTGTGATCGGCACGCACGCGATCCTTGCCAAAACAACCGAGTTCAAAAACTTGGGACTGGTTGTGGTGGATGAAGAACAGCGCTTTGGCGTGACCCACAAGGAAAAGCTAAAAGCTCTGCGCGCGGACGTGCATATGCTGACGCTGACGGCCACGCCCATTCCGCGCACTTTGCAAATGGCGATGACGGGCCTGCGCGAACTCTCCACCATCCAAACACCTCCAGTCGACCGGCTAGCCGTGCGGACATATGTGATGGAGTGGGACGATATGGTCATGCGCGAGGCTTTGCTGCGCGAACATCATCGCGGCGGCCAAAGCTTTATCGTTGTGCCGCGTATTTCCGATATGGCCGATGTTGAGGAATGGCTGAAAGACAACGTGCCAGAGGTCAAAGCCATCGCAGCCCACGGACAGATGGGCGCTGGCGAAATCGAAGAACGGATGAGCGCCTTTTACGAAGGCAAATATGAAGTCCTGCTCTCCACCACCATCGTAGAATCCGGCCTCGATCTGCCGAGCGCCAACACCATCATCATCCACCGCGCAGACATTTTCGGCCTAGCGCAATTGTATCAGCTACGCGGGCGTGTGGGCCGGTCAAAATTGCGCGCCTATGCCTATCTCACCCATGCCAAAAATGTTGTTTTGTCAGAGGTGGCTGAGAAACGTCTGAAGGTTCTCGGCGATCTCGACACATTGGGCGCTGGTTTCCAGCTTGCTAGCCACGATCTCGACATTCGCGGCGCAGGCAATCTGCTGGGCGATGAACAATCGGGCCATATCCGTGAGGTTGGGTTTGAGCTTTACCAGAGCATGTTGGAGGATGCGATCCTTGCAGCGAAAGCAGGCGCAGCTGGGCTTTCAGCAGAACGTGATACGATAAGCCCGCAAATCACCGTTGATGCACCGATCATGATCCCAGTGGATTATGTACCTGACCTCGCCGTGCGCATGGCGCTTTATCGCCGCCTAAATGACGCAGCGGATAAGGGTGAGATTGAAGCAATGGCCGCTGAAATGATCGACCGTTTCGGTCCGCTACCGGACGCGACAGCCAATCTGGTGCGACTTATCGAGATTAAGCATCAGGCAATCGCCGCCAATATCGCCAAAATAGATGTGGGCGCGCGCGGAACGCTTGTCAGCTTCCACAAGGATAATTTCCCAGATCCCGCTGGGCTGCTCGCCTATGTCGACCGTTTGCAAGGAACAGCGAAATTGCGCCCCGATATGAAGCTGGTTATCAACCGTGCATGGAGCGATCCGAAAAGCCGCCTCAACGGCCTGTTCCAGCTGACTAAGGGATTGAGCGGAGTTGTGAAGAAAGTGGCCAAACAGACCGCCTAAACGCTTCAGCTTTGCGCGAACCGCAGCATTTCATCATTGCGCATCGGTTCCGCTTTTAAGAAGCCCTGCCAATATGTGCAGCCTTCATCGACGATGACGCGGCGCTGCCCCTCTGTTTCGATGCCTTCTGCCACCACAACAAGCTCCAACGCATGAGCGAGTGTTACAATCGCGCGCAGCACAGCCAGATCGCGTTTGTCGCTGGTAACGCCTTCGATCATGGCGCGGTCAAGCTTGAGAATATCCAGCGGCAAGCTCTTTAAATAGCTGAAATTGCAATAGCCTGCGCCAAAATCATCGAGCGCGATCTTAAGCCCTGCTCCGTTGAGCGCGGTCAAAGCTTCTGCTGCCATATCAAGATCGTTGAGCAGCACATCCTCGGTAATCTCAAGCGTCAACCGCGATGGTGCAATGCCAGATTGGCCAACCAAAGACGCAAAATCGCGGGCAAAGCTCGGTTCGGCAATTTCTTCAGGTGTAATGTTCAGTGACAATGTCAGATCAGCAGGCCAGCCCCGCGCCATATTCAAAGCCTGCGCCACAACATGCCGTGAAACGGGCGCAACCAGACCGGCTTTTTCCGCAATAGAGAACAGATCGCGCGCGCCGATCTCGCCCAATGTTGGATGTTGCCACCGGCTCAGCGCTTCTGCTCCGACCATCCGGCCATCCGCGCAAGCGAATTGCGGCTGAAACAGAACTTCAATTTCATTGCGGCCCAGGGCGGCAAGCAAGTCTGTTTGCAACGCTGTTTCCAGCGCTGGCGGCAGAGCATTGCTGCGCATAGTTGGGCGATATGACGGCGTTTTGACCATAGCGTGCCCCTACCCCTAGCGAATTTCATAAGCAGCCACCAAATCCAATGCGTTGAAAAATGGCACAGCTCCCCATAGAAGAGCCAAAACAAAGGTCGCTAGCATCAGATTTAGGGGAGCCAAGTGGCCGATTCTCAAAAATACAAAAAGATAGCTCTGCTCGCATCGGATTCGGAACGTGCGCAGGTGGCTTACCGCGAACTGTTATCACAGTTTGATTGGGTTCCGCGCGAAGAAGCCGATGCTGTCGTTGTGCTAGGCGGCGATGGTTATATGCTCGCCGTGCTGCATTCCATGCTCGATGAAGGGCGCATTTTGCCAGCATACGGTATGAATTTGGGCACAGTCGGCTTTTTGATGAATAGCCGGCAGGACAATGTCGATTTTCTTGAAATTGTGAATGCGGCGCGCGGGTTTGGTATCGCGCCGTTGCGGATGGAGGCCACCACCCAAGGCGGCGCTAGTTGCGATTGGTTTGCGATCAACGAGGTGTCTCTGCTGCGCGAGACTCGCCAAACCGCAAAAATCGAAGTTTCTGTGGATGGACGCGTTCGGATGGAAGAATTGGTCTGTGACGGCGTGCTGCTGTCTACGCCGGCGGGCTCCACAGCATATAATCTTTCAGCAAACGGCCCGATCCTGCCGCTCGAATCGAAATTGCTTGCCCTCACCCCAATCTCTGCGTTCCGACCAAGGAATTGGCGCGGCGCCATTCTGCCGGATCGCAGCAAAATTCGTTTCAAAATCAATGAAGCCCGCAAACGGCCTGTGCTGGCAGTCGCAGATATGAAAGAACTGCGTGATATTGCTGAGGTTTCGATCTCTATCGCGCGCAAATCATCGCTGACATTGCTGTTTGATCCGGGCCATTCGCTGGATGAACGCATCGCGGCAGAACAATTTGCGGTTTAACTCTATTGAAGTGGCTTGCATTCCATAAGGCGCGCACATATAGGCGCACTTCGCTTTGAGCAGAAAAACTCAAAGCTGCTCCCCGATAGCTCAGCGGTAGAGTAGGTGACTGTTAATCACTTGGTCGTTGGTTCGAATCCAACTCGGGGAGCCATTTTCTTCATTTAAAGCACTGGAAAACAACGCTTTTGCAGCAAATCTGCAATTGCGTTACCCCTTTCGCACCCCTTTTGGATTGGCGCTTGGTTTCGCATCATATTCAGGCTGCCCAGCCCCTAAATTAATTGTCAGCGGCCCATTGGCTAGGGGATTAAATCACCATCCTCCCCAAGGAAGAGCCCCGCAGGATCGCTCCCACGGAAATGATGGTCAGGATGCCTGCTATGGACTGCCACAAGCCCAAAAGCCGCCTTTCCGCTAACGACCCAATTGCGGACGCTGTGAAAAAGGTTATTCACTCAGGTATGAAGACATACTCATTCCTCGCACTGCTCTTCGGAAGTATTTACACCTCAACTCTTCCGATCGACGATATGGCGAACATGTACGAGGAACTATTTCCCGAGATTGGGCAATATCAGGAAGAAGCGGAAAATGAGCTGTCTAGGCTCGGGCCGCCCGCCCTCGACTGGACTGAGAATGGCCTGACCGTAGCCGAAAGTATCATTCACGGGGGAGGCAAAGCTTCGACCCATGTCCTTGGGGAATGGGAGGTGGGAGGTCACAGCGCAAATGTTAGCGGCGACATGCCATTTGACAGTCCCAAGGGGTTTGTTCGCTATTCAGTTCGCGCTCACCACGGCCCGGTTAACTATCATTCCTATTATCGGATGCCCAATGTACCTGAAGGGATCATCATTCATTTCTTCGGCTCGAAGCAGCCAAACGCCGATGCAAGATGCCATGATCAGGGTGGAATGGAGATAATCGCATCTACACCCTGGGAGGAATGGTCTGACGATACGATGCTGATTGCTTTTGTAGGCTTTCGCGCTTCACGAGATGATAATCGCGTTTACTGTTCAGTCTATGAGCCAATTGCAGAAGGGCGATACCATGAGCGGTCTTACGACCCAAATGGTCGTCCATATCTGACGGTGAATGAAAACCTGCGGAGTTTCACCGTGACGTCACGTGAGGAAGCATCAAAGAAACTATTTGATCTGCCGCAGATGAGCGCTGAGTAGTGTCCGCTCTCCACCCCAATAGCAGACACAAAGCGACCATAAGTCATTCGCTGAAACCGGACCGGCGGCTATCCAAGTATTTCAGACAAAAGCGGCTGGTCTGCAAGCGACCCAGTTTCAGTCGTAAGAACTCCAAAGTTTCAGAATAGTTTCACGCGCTCATGCGTCTCTGTCGCGCACTCGGAATGATCATTGATTGCAGCCATGACTTGGCAACCATCCACTTTCCCGCCTTGGCAATTCTTGATCATGCGGTTCAACTCACGCTCTAACGCTTTGAGTTGAGATATCCTCTTTTGCACTTCGGTAAGTTGCCTCTGTGCAATTGAGTCTACCTCTGAGCAATCTTGGTCGGGTTCGGTTTGCAACCCGATCAAATCCTTAATCGCATCCATTGCAAAACCTAGATCGCGGGCATGGCGTATAAATGACAAGCGCTCGACATCAATGGTTCCATAGAGCCTTTGCCCGCTAGCACTGCGGTCGGGAGTGCCCATCAGACCAATGCTTTCGTAATAGCGTATTGTGGTCACTTTGACCTTTGCCGCGTTTGAAAGGCGGCCAATTGTGATCGGTTTCATAAATTCTGCTTTTCTGCTTGCCTCTACAGTCGCTGTAGACTGTATCACTTACATCGAATCATAATCAAGCGAGTGATCCGATGACGAAATTTTCCCAACCCAAAGTAGCTAAGCCAATAAAAAAGCTATACTTTCCGCCCCTATTGCAATTCATGGTCTATGGCATTGGTGGCTATATCGCGGCAGCAAGTTTCCCTGCATTGGCGTATCAATCGACATCTTTGTTTTGGGCGTCGCTTCCTTTGGGTTTGGTCGGCATAGTTATTCTGCTGATCTCTGTGCGATCATTTGCAAAGGCTGGCACCACGGTAAATCCGATTGAGCCTGAGAAGGCCGAACAATTGGTGACATCGGGGCTATACCGCTGCACCCGCAACCCAATGTATCTTGGCATGTTGCTGGTCCTGCTTGCGGCAGCTTTAGCCGTTCAGAACATCGCTGCGCTGGGCGGCCCGCTGTTTTTTATGGTTTCGATCACCCACTTGCAGATCATACCAGAGGAACGTGTTCTTGAGCGAACCTTTGGAGATGCATTTGCGGCATATCGCCAGCAGACACGGCGTTGGCTTTAGGAGTGCTGACCATGATTGACCTTCCTCCTGCTACCTCGTTCATATTGTTCAGCATATCAGCCAGCTCGATTTGCGTGATTATGATACTTTCCATAATCGCGGCCCTAACCAGCAAGTTTAAGTTCTTCCCGCCACCGTCAAAGGCGGGGTGGCAGCACCGCACATTTATGGCGCTGTTTCGGTTGTTTCTTTATCCATTGGTGGCGCTTTCGCTTCTGTTTTACGAGATCGTTCCCGCTGATCATGCCCTTCTGCAATATGGCGGCGGCATCCTGCTGCTCATGATTGGATTTTCACTCGCGTTCTGGATTACATTGCAGATGGGCTGGCGCAACGCATTTGGTGAGAAGCACGGTCTTAAAACCCAAGGCTGGTTCAGGATAAGCCGGAACCCCGTCTATGTTGCGACATGGTTCGGCATGATCGGTTGGGGCCTGCTTGCAAACAACGCTTTGGTCTGGGCGCTATTGGCGCTTTGGGCGATTATGTATCTGCTCGCTCCTATCTTCGAGGAGCCATGGCTTGAGCAGCAGTATGGCCAAGAATATTTGGACTACAAACACCAGACACGGCGGTTCCTGTGATAAAACAATTTCGTAGTGGCATCGGTAGTTGGTATCCACTTTGTGCGGGATGCATTTTCCTAGCGCTGGGCATCGCCACTCTTATTTGCCCAGAAGTTCTGTCCTACTACTCGATAGGTTTAGACGAACCCTCCGCACGCACTGCGATGCGCGCAATGGTCGGCGGCGGTGAAGTTGGGATAGCTATTCTGCTTCTGTTCGGAGGCTACATCAAACTGTCTTTCAGCCAACGGTGTCAGATCGCAGCGATGTTTTTTGTATGCGTAGGGCTAAGTAGGCTTTTTGCTGTCACCATTGAAGGCACAGACGCCTTGACCATGCAACCGCTCCGCGAGGCCGCTATCGAACTCACACTAGGCGGTTTGGGGCTTTGGGCGGCGCGGATTGCTGAACTTAAATTGGATGTCAGCTCTATATGAGCGTCCGCTTCCCACCCCATTTGTGGCCACTGAGGCCTATCCAGAATTGCACCAATAGCGGACGTCTAGCCAAACAAAAAACCCCGCCAGCAACGCCAGCGGGGCCTTCAAATGCTTGATGGCTGGAAGCTTAGGCAGCCAACCTCTCAGCCTCACTGGCCAGAATTTGGGCAAATTCGTGCGCCTCATTCCAATCATGGCAATGATGATCGGCATAGAGCTTGGCTTTCGTCCGATATGCCGTGCCATCAGGCGATGGAAAACGCATCAGGGTGACAAGCGCATCGGTGGATGCATCAACCAAAGCATCGGTTTTGGCCTCTCGTGCCTCATTCTCCGGCGATCCTGCTGGATGCGGTGTTTCATCGCCATGCGCTGCCAATGCTAGGTCGGCTGTTTGAAATGCAGACAAGAGCTTGGCCCAATCGCAAACAGGTTCTTCTAGCTGCTTGGCCTTGGCCAGAATTGCCGCTTTGACAGCCTTGAGCCCATCGCGCGTTTCCAGCTCCCAAATCAAATCATCCATAGCGTCTGATTGCTCAACTGGATGGACAAGTTTCACTGCCCCGTCCGTTTCAACCCATCCGCCGCCAAAGCGCTCGAAGTGAGACAGCCAATTGGCTGCATTAAAGGTCGCGCTCTCGGCATTATTGTCCAGCCCGCGCAGAGCCTTGAAAAACACAGCGATAAGCGCATCAGAGGGGTAGGAGTGAGGATCTTGCCAGATAACTTCGCTAAGGCTGCGCAAGTCTGAAATATTATTGACCGGCTGTTTAAGCAAAGCGCGTTCAGCAGCGAATAGCAGGTCGCCCAGCTCATCCGACCTTGCATCATCATTGCACAGGTTCAGCGCATCGCGGCGCGCAATCCATGTATCGAGCGCTACCTGGAACGCTGTTTTCGTTGGTTGGCTTTGCGGACGTGTTTCAGTAATCGTTTCCATAGTCGTTTGGCCTTCTATCTAGGCGTTGCGATCAGGGCCGGAACGAGGTTGCACCCAAAGTCCGGCCCGCACTCCCTCTTGAAGTGGTGATATGATTGTTATCAGCAAGGATTGCCTTGCGTCAAGCGATTTGTGATACTAATGTTATCACCATGACACCGATTCAGTCTCGTATGGCACGCGCTGCCCTCAAATGGTCCATCGACGATTTGGCCGAACGTGCCGCCATTGGCCGCGCTACAGTGGCGCGCTTTGAACTGGGCGAGAATGTCGAGAAATCCAAAGTTGACGCCATGAAGGCACAGTTTGCCGCAAAGGGTATCGAATTCACTGGCAAAGGCCGTGGGCGATACGGCGTTACCTATTTGGGCATGGAAAAGACAGATCAATAAACCATCCGAAAGTCTACCTCGCTAAAGCTTTCGCAGACATCACGCCGTCCCTCTGCTCCATTGGGAGCGCGGTTGAGCAATTTTACAGCGGCGTCGTACCACTCATCGACAAGCTGCTCTTGAGGAATGCTCGCCATCTGGCGATGGATGTCCCCGCCCTCCGTCTCGCGGATTTTGGCAACTTGCTTGCGAACCACCGCCACAGCAGCGCCTGTTTTCGCCGCATCATCAAGAATGGCGGTCGCCTCGCTATCAGGTAGTTTCGCAGCAAGTTTGTAGTGAGTGTAGCTAAGGCCTGCATGGCGGCTATCAGCGGGAAAGCGTTTCGCTAGGTCCATCGCTTCGGCAAGCTCGCCTTTTGAGCGACCAAACTGCACAAGGGCGATCTCTTGCGCGGCGTCCCCAAACTCTATGACACCTCTTTCCAGCCAATCTGCGATGTCCCAAAGCAAGTTTCTGTGCGTATGCGCTAGAGCCTCGCCCTGAGCGGTCCAGATATTCCAATCGGAGGCGGAGGTGACAGTGTTCATGTGGGATTTCCTAGTCTGATGAAGGATGTGAGTTCTGATGTTCTTTTGATCACTGGGCTCACCCGAACGCCTGCCTTAGGCTGCCCATCAAATCAGCAAAGGGGCCGATAGCTCGCCGCTGCTCCATGCCCTGCCCAATGATTGCAGGAGTTATGGTTTGAGGACGGTCTGGAGTTAAATAATCATAGGATTCAGCCAAGCCCAATATCAGATTGGTTTGAAAACCTTGCCCTTCAGATACCGAGAACTCGACCTCTTTAATCAATAGGTTCTGCGATACGTCCGCCGCCGGTTCATCAACAAAGACAATCGCGTTGATATCCCACATCATGCGCGGACCATTTGTGGGGTTTCGAAACGCTGATTTCACTGTGACAGTAGCGCCAAGCACGTTACCGGAAAAGCGGCGTTGCGCCATTTGTGCGAAGTCTCGCTGCTCCTCATCTGTGCCGTTTTTGATAACCACAAGGGGGCGGTGCCGAGTTTGGGCGGTGTTATCAAACCGACGCTCAACCCGCTGTTGTCCCGCAAAGTCCTTTTCTGTGGTGTTTTGCTGCGACTTAACAATCACTTCGCTAAACGATTGGCTTAGATCGTGGTTGGTGGACATGCTGACATATTGTCCCCGCCCAATCGTGCTGACAATTTCCTCACTCGGCGTGCGCGATAGAACAATCGTGCCATCCACCAGAGAATATACGCTGAGACCATTCTTCTCAGCCAAGGTTCGGATGATCGAAAACGGGCTCTCATCAACGCCAACACGAAAGCCGGTTTTCCCTATTGCCTTCATTGGTGACTGAATATCCAGCGCCAAACCAAACGGCGCAATCACCTCTCGGATGATCGATTCCGCGCTTACATTTTTCCAAAACACCCGCCCATCATGGCTGCATTCCACGATATCAATCGCGCGGCTCGATGCATCAATCGATATGCTGTGCGATTCCGCGCCGATGTTTGGAGAATAGCGGGTAACGTAACCGTCAAACGACAGCACGCCGTCGATCTCAACCTGAATTGCGGATCCGCCCTGCACGTTCCAGCGTTCAATTCCTTCATTCGCGCGGTCCGTTGTTTGCAGCGTCAATGCATGAACCACATCGTCCATTGATTTGAGGATCGATACCGTTTGAAAGCCGGTCCACGTTCTGCCGTTAGAGATTAGTGTTATCTGGGGCATATGCATTCCTTACAGTTTTGCGAAATAGTTTTTGGCAGCGTTGGAACCATGCTTCTTTGCCCAATGCTTCGCAGCCAACGCATATGCCGCGCAATCAAGCGCCTCATTTCGCTGCTGCTGAGGGTTTCTAAACACCATGCGCACTTTGCCATCTTGAGTTTGTGCGACCATGCGCTCAGCCGTTAATTGCTCGGCATAGGTGGGCGGCAAGTCGGCGTCCGCGATCATGCGAAAGGCGCGTTCAGGTTGATCGCAGCGCTGGATTAGATCGTAAATGTCGGCCTTCAGCGTATTCACGCCAATGGAGAAAAATTCCTTCTTGCCAGCGGCCTTTGTGGTTGATTTGCCCGGCTTATCAGAGATCCGCGACCACATTTTGCCCACGCCATTGATGCCAACCCAAACAGCGCCCTGCTGTCCTCGCATATGGGCAAGGAACTCGTGAACCATATCGGTGGAATTGCCCTGCGTATCCATGCACGCAATGGTAACAGGAACCTCTCGGTCGCCATGCCTGAAGCGGAACTCTCGCACCTCTTTTGAGAGCGCATTATAGACATCCCTTTCATCGGTATTGCCCCGGTGGATATGATGCCCAAGGATATAAATCGATTTGTCAGCGCCGTGGCCCATATAGGTCACCTCAAGCCGGTCGCCCTGGGTATCCACGCCAGCGGTCACAGCCTTAATTTGGGCAAGGCGTTCGGGATCGGTTTCGGGAATAATTGCCGAGACAAGATCAGGCGTCACGCTCAGCTCGCCATCGGCGCTCCATGTTTCCGCCAAGGTGGTATTGACGAAGGCCTGCATTTTTTTGGAATCGGCCAGCGCATCGTGAAACTCCTCTACAATCTGCGTCCAGCTCGTGAATGGGGAATAAGCCTGCCACGTTCTGAAGGCGATTGAGCGAGGCGGTTTGCATGGCTTGCCATGGCGCTCCCATGTTAGACCGTCGCTCGTGCTGAAGCCCTTTTCGCCTAGCCAATGCCCAGCCTCAATTGCAGTGTTTAGGTGTTCATTGCCCCATCCCGTGCCGCAACACCGCCCAAAGTGCTGCACAGTGGAGGCATCGCGCCCTTCCCACTTGAAACCGTAATCCTTATCTTTGCCGCCCCACTCGATAGGCCCATGCTCGCCGCAATTTGGGCATTCGACTTGGTAATGCAGGATATCATCACTCGCCAGCGCAGCCTTATCGATCAAGCTGGAGCCGTGAATGGTGGGCGTGCTGATTTGGATTTGCTTTTTAAAGACAGCGTTTTTGACGCGGCCCCAACTTAGGGACGTAGGGTCGCCCTCTGCGGTAATGATGAAGCCATCCAGTTCATCCAAAAGCACAACATCAAGTGTTAGGCGTCTGAAATTATTAGCAGAATGCCCGCCCTTATAGTGGCTTGTCGAGCCAAGGAATTTCTTGATCGATTGTGTGTTGGATTTGGAGCCCTCGCGGCTATCCAGCAGCAATTTGCTCCACGGTTCGCAGTCTCTAATTGATGGCTCAATCTCAGTTTTGACGAAGCTCTCGCTATCGGTCTGTGTCGGCTGATAGAAACCAACATTGCGGCGTTTATGGGCTGTCATATAGGCATTGGCAGCCACGAGCATTTTCGTCCCGCCCATGCGTGCTGGTTTGAACAAATTCACCCGCTCAATAGCATCGCTGCCCATCGCATTGAGAATGGCTCGTTGAACTGGCGTTGTGGCCCATGCACCTGAGCTGTTGGAGCTCTCAGCACTCAAAACAAAGTGGCGGTCACTCCAATCTGCGCACGATAGATCAGGCGGGACGGCAAGAACCGCTGCAAAGGCGGCGTCATTGATGGGTTTTGGGTCTGTGCTGACTGCTAGCATTCAGAGAGAATGCTAGGTTCTTTGTTAGCTCTCTACAGGCGGGGTGGCAGTGCCTGCATCTCCAGCGCTTGTATCATGTCAGTCAAAAATGGTGGAGTTTGGTATGAGGTTCACAAACCAGCCTGAAAGAGCTATAGTTGAGATATGACGACGCAAAGACCAAATTCGAAAACCTCTATGAAGACTGCTTCAAAAGTCTTGCGGTCGCACGGGGGATCCTGGACACAGGTTCGTGAGGCTGCGACAAGAGCATCAAACGGTGTGTACGTGGTAAAATCTAGGAATGCATCAGAGCCAAAAGCTTAATCTCCAGTGGGAATTACTCTTCTAGCAATTCTGTCGGGGGCATTGTTGCTACCTGGTATTATCGCCGCTCTAACATTCTTCAGAATTTCGACGACTGCTGACCAGGACGTAGCATCAACAATGCCGTCCCTCGGAACCCCGATGGGCATTGCCGTGGCAGGGTTCTTCACGTTGATAGTCAACGTTACATTTATCGTTTGTTTGATTCTACAAAGGAAGCTCCCAGACGTTGTGCCGATGCACGAGAGCAATCCCTATATTCTACTATTCGACATTCCGAACACTATGGGCGGTTTACATGTCATGCTTTCCTTTGGTTCGGGCTTGATATTCTTATGCATATTGTCGGTGGTGGTGGGTCATTGGACTGGCAAGGGCTTCATCAGATTTGAGAAAAACAAGCTGTTTTATGGGCCGCTGTCGGCAACTTTTGAGAAGGCGAAAGGTGATAATAAGTTCATTATCGCACATGTGTTGTCGAAAGTTGGAAATGAATTTGGCCAAATAGGATATGAAGGCATTTTGGACCAGGTAACTAGCGACAAGAATAAATGTCCAACAATGCTGGTCCTTAAGGATGTAACGGTCTTTAGATTGAAGCAGCTAAAAACCGTTGTGAAGCGAGAAGACATTGACCAAAGGATTGGGCTGCTAGCGATCAGATCAGAAGACTGGCACAACATCGCATTCGAGATATTCGAATTTTCCGAAGCCAGCTCACAAAATTGATAGGACGGTTGAGATGGGCTCTCCAACCGCCTGCATAATTCAACCCAGTTTTGACCTAACCAAGCGAGATGAATACCAGACCTAAATCTATGCAAGGTGAGAAGCCGGGTCGAGACATGCCCCCAAAACCCGACCCAAGCCGACCCGTTTGTTCAACTATCGCGGTTCGCCCTGCGTTCCGGCCCAATGAGAGAAGTATCTTACAAGACCCTGCAAGTGTTAACCGCCTTCACCCTGCGATTTGTGAATCTCGCGGTTAGAAAGCCCGACCATTTCGATCACCTGCTGAGCCTCAGAAAGGCTCATCTTTTTGACCTCGGAAAACGGCTGCCCAGCCACCTCCGAATTGATGAGATGCCCAATGAAGCCTTGAAGCCGCTCGCCTGCGCCTTCGTCGATATAGGTGTCAATCTTGCCGGTGCGCGGGTTCTCACGCTCATCGATGCCAGCGGTGGCCCAGAAATACGCCCTCACAATATCGCGGGCCTTTTGGAGCGCTGTGAATCCAACGGCATGGCGGGTTACATCATCGGTAAGGTCAATGTTGGACATCACGCCCAGCCAACCACCAAGCGCCGCTGCATCCTCTTGAATTTCGCCATTTTTAGCGATTGTGAAAGGGTTTCCACGCTTCAGATATTCGCCAATCATGCCCGCAGGATCGGTATCGATCACGAGCACATCGGCTTGTTTGCCGTTCTTGTCTAAGCACGGTTCAGCTAGCTCTGCGAAGAACCGTTCGGCCTCAATCTCCTCGCTACGGCGCTCTGCGAGAATGCTTTTGATGATTTGGTCGCGGTTCATTGCTCGGCCTCATTTGAATAGAAGTAAGTCCATCGCTCAGCGCCGGTAAGCTTGCCAGTGCTAGGGTGCTTATCATTGGATTTTCGGTAAAGCAGCTCCGGCAACATCGCTAATACGGCATCGCGCTGGGCAGTGTTTCTAATGGTGCTGGCGAATTGGCGAGAAATGTCTGTGCGGCTTCTGCCTTCAGGCCCAGCGGCTTTGATGAATTCAGCGACGCGCTGCGCAAGGTAACCGTTACGCGTGTCGGGGAATGCGGCCACGGTATCAGGCTCAGGCTCTTGCACGGGCTCATGCGTAGGCGCATGGCCAAGGTTGGCAGCAAAGGGAATAATCAAGCCATCGGGCAGCGTAATCTCTAGCTCAAACAATCCCGATATCTTAATCGCGCGCTCGGTCATCAGGCAAGCGCTGAAACCGACGCACAATTGGCGAACAAAGTGCGTATCGAGTTTTGGGCGTTATGCTTCATCTTGTTCATCCCCTTGCTCATCGGACAAAGGCAGCGACGGTTCGCAATTCTCAAACGAACCGCCGCCGCAGGGTTTGCCGATGAAGCAATGATGTTTTGGGATGAAGTGGGCGCGCGCTCTACAGGCGGATAGCTCGCCTTCTGGACTCTGCGAGAGAATTCACAGAGAAGCTTGATCGCATGAATAACGGGAGCGGTTTGTGGCTAAGTCAGGCGGAAAGTGGACAGAATACCTTGCTGGCGGCTTATTCCTAACTATCGCTTGCGGTTTAGTCTTTTTCTCTATCTTCCAATACTCTGAGGCAAGAGGTCGCCACCCTTCTTAATTGGCATCAGGGTGGGACTTCAGGACCAATAAGAATACGAACGACAATGTCATTGATATGGAAAAACTGAGATGAAATTCGAAAAACGCATTGTCGTATTTCTCGACATTCTTGGGTTTGCAGCTTTGGTAGAATCTGCCGCTAGAGAGCCAGAGGGCGATACGGCAGGCCGTTTAAACGCAGCCCTGACAACCATCCAAAACCTGAAGTTGCATCTAGACGATGCAGTTGCACCAGGAACGAAGCTCAGCAATAATCATCAACCCAAGTTGAATATTCAGATATTCTCTGACTCCGTGATTTTATCTATCCTACCAGACAGCGAGTCCGTGGAAGGTCTCTTTGAAATGTTGTCGAAGTTGTTCATCAATTTGATGGCGCAGGGAGTCTATATCCGTGGCGGGATCGCGTTCGATCAAATCTTCGCAAATGAGGACTCACCGTGTGGACCAGGGGTCAACAAATCATATCAACTAGAATCTGAGATCGCAGATTTTCCAAGAATTGTCTTAGGAAAAAGTGTGGTGGATTATTGCAGACTATCAGCTCCCAATATACTCGATAGCGCTCTGGTAGAACGCAATGACGAGGATGGGGTCTATTCACTAGAACCAATTAAGCACGCGACGGTTAATCTAGACAGCGACCCCTACGGAATCTTGTCCTTGGCTTCGACCATTGCCGCTTATCTCAATCACAATCTAAAATCGATTGTCGATCACCCAAGAATTTTCGAAAAGTGAAGGCACTAGCCGACATCTGGAATCATCAAGTTCATCCAAGAAATGGTTTCTTCGAAGAATATCATAAAACAGATGGGTACATCGATTTCCAGGACGTATTTGAAGACGCCAAAAAACCAGATATAAGTTCATTACCTCCGGCGCCCTGACTGAAATTACAAATGGAAGTGAGATAACTGACCATGCTCTTTCGAGCGCTCTTGAGCACCGTGTTTTTCGCATTTTTTGTGTGTGCCTTCGCCTTCTTGTACACGCACGAACTACCTGACGATTTCCGTTATGCAGACATAGACAAGTCTTCAGAGTTTCAAGCAAAGAAGGCGGAAATTTCGGCGCTACTCGAGAAGCATCTTGAGGAGGCCATACCAAAATCATACGGCTACGAGAGGCTTCAGAAAGATTTCGCTGAGTATGAGGTTAGGGACAGTAGCTTAACCGTTCAGGCCATTAAGGACCGGTCAGGGGATCGCCTTACTTTTGAAGCAGACACAATTGTTGCGGCAAGGCTGCTAGAGTTACCAGAAGAATCACAGTTCACTCATCGCAAGAGCCAGAACGTTGGACCGGGTTACTTCGAAGATTGTGCCGCAACCATCCAAGGTGGAGAGGGAAGCAACCATGTCCGATTACAATGCCGGAAGCGGCTCGAGGGCTTTGTCTTCGACATTGAGGCTGAGTTACAAGGTGAAGATGGCGAGACAATCGCTAGGTACATCCATGCTGAAACACGTTTAATCGAAGGCTTATTCTCACGGATGCTCTATTTCAGCGCAGTAACGGCAACTACATTAGGTTACGGTGACATTGTTCCAATATCGAAAAAATCTAGATTGGTCGTCGCCTTTCAGAGCATTTTTGGGCTTGTCTTGATGGGCCTGCTAGTTTTTTGGACCACGAGCGGCTCACGCAGGGAAGTAGAGTAACCTCTTCGCGCTCACACCAGCAATGCTGAATTGGTATTGAAGTCTGCTAATTTGAAAGCAACCTGCCGGATATTTTCTTCAAATTTTCTGGCGAAAACAAAAGCATTGAATAAAAAAGAGCTTCTGTTATCGTATTTGCATGACGCTAATACCCCAGCGTCTTAGGGTAATGAAGACTGAACTAGGGGACTACAAATGAAATTCTTTAACAAAATCGCTAAGAACGAAGAAGGCACAACTGCAATTGAGTATGGCCTAAACGCTGCAATGCAAACGCCTAAAAAGACTTTAGGTTTCGTACTCGCAAAAAATTGAGTTTGAAGGGAATCTCAAACCTTTGGTTAAAGTTGGAATTGGGCGGTGTGGATATTTTCTCGCCGCCCTTTTCGTGTTTTGATGGAGACAATCAACCGGCAACCGCATCCGCAACAGCATCCCTCACTATAGCCAAAGCTGCTGGATCTATATCGCCCAACATATCAGATATCTCGGCTATGATTGCCCGCACCGCCGCCACTTTCTCAGCGTAATCGGCTGCGTAAGTCTCGGCGTCGATCAGGCCCTGCTCAAGCGCATCATTTTCGAGCTTGAGCTTCCTAGCCGCCTCTATCGCCTTGGCAGTCTTGATTTCATCGGCATCCATAATGGACCCGTAATCACAGAACGCAGCGGCGGTTTTTGCCACCATTTGCTTGCAGCGGGTCATAGCGTCATCGAGTGGATAAAGCTGCTCGCCATCGATGGTGACAGGCTTGAGGCCTAGGTCTGTGAGATGACTGCGCTTTATTCCGAACGTTTCTGTCAGGAACGGTACTGTCACCATTTGGCTGGGGTTTTTGGGCCTAGCCATCAGACCCGCTTCTTGAATGTTGGGCAGCTTCGTTTCGCTTCTGCACTATGGACTGACTAATGGCTGCCAGGTCGTTCGGTGCAACATCGGCAACGCCCATGCGCACTTTGGTTGGGATCGCTTCCAGTTTATCAGTCAATGCTCGCAATGCCGTCGCGGTATTGGCTTGGACATCTGGTACGGAAACAACCTCCCCAGCCTTAATGGCGTTGGAAAGCCGCAATTTGCGCAGCTCCTCAAATGCCTTCGCTTGCTTTGCTTCGTGCAAGGCTGCCGCTTGATCTACGTCCTGATTTAGTCGCTTCGAGATTAGCTCAGCGCACTTGGCCACAACATCGGAGAGGCGGTATTCGTCATGCCCAGCGCTGCCTTTGCGCTTGGTCACGTTGCGCCCATCGAGAGTGTTCTTTTGAATTTCCCACTCACGCTTCGTCCAAGCCGCAGTCACCCATGGGTCTGTTAGGCTATTTTTTGGAAGGGGCGTTTTCATGGCAGCGGGTGCTTTCTTATCGAGCGGTATATTTCGGGCGCTAACTCAAAGTGAAGCGCATTCACTTCCTAGGCAGCGTCCCGAAATTGGGTGCCGAAGCAAAAGGTTATTTAGAAAAATTTCGATAGCGAGGCGTATTAAATGATCCCGAGTTACCGCTTTGAGATCAAAAACTTGGAAAGAGGACCCATTACTTTTCAATATCTTACAAGCCTACTCGTTCATTGTTTCTTACTTCCAGCCATAATAATTTTCGAACGCCGCTGCCTTTTGTGCCTGTTCACGCTCGATGCGCTCTTCGTCGCTCAAAGCAGCCGAGGCGATAGTGGTGGCAGCGGCTCTCGCCAAAGTGACTGATTGCGGGGACTCTTCAACCAGACCGGCACCCTGCCCTGCAATCGAGACCTGATCGCCGCTCAAAGCCTCGCCCCAGCGCAGCAACAGGACGCCCATCGCCATCTTGAAACGGTCGATCATTAAAAGACATTAGCTTTGCCAGATAGAGCGGCCAGAGCGGCTTCTTCGGCATCAATATGGAGTTTGCCGTCGATCTTGGCTGAGAAGATCTTGCCCGCTTTCACATCAGCATCGAAGGCTGGCCCACGGCGAAAATCATCAGGGCGGGCTGTTGCTGCCAACACCATCTTTCGGTCCGTGAGCGCCTTGGCGAACTTCACGAGTGGAAGGCCAGCTCGGAGGCGGCGGTCGTTCTCGGCCTTCAGGGCCTTGGCTTTAGAGCGGGCTTGTTTGTCCGCTTCTTCGGCAATTTTCTTGGCATCTTCAGCCAGCAGGTTTTTGCGATCATAGGCGTAATAGGCATTTGTCATCGGGTAATTCCTTAAGTTTTGTAGGGGGGTGAATTTGGTTCTTCGTTGGAGAGGGCGTCCAATTGGGTCGCTGTCCAAAAAGGTCGAGAGTCGATAAGTCGCGGCTCAGGCACACGCCCAGCAGCTCGCCAGCGATGGAAAGTGGCGCGACTAATGCCGAGGCGGAGCGCAGAGCTGATTGGACCATGTAAGTCGTTCATGCCCCTGTTGTGTGACATAGTGTTTCACATCGCTACCGACGTACCGTTGGGAAAGCGGATAATAATCGTCTTTTAAACCGCTACGCTCATCTTTGAGTTCTGGAGCAAAAAAGCACGGAATTTGACAAATTTTGGCGTAGGAATATGCTGTTACTTCCCGTGGTGGGTTAAGGAGACAACAAATGACCGAACCTCAAGCTGATACAAACAAGCCTCAATATGGTAGCTGCAATGTCTGTGATTGCCCGGAGCACCAGTTTGACCGTACTGGGGGTTCATGCACTAACAAACGAAGCAACGGCGAGACTTGCGGTCACCGTGCCAATCAACATGGCTGACTCTGACAAGAAAAAGGCCGGCACACTTTCTAGTGGATGTAATCGCTGCAGTTGTGACGGATTTGATCCAGGCTATCTAGGCAGATGCGAAACCAAGTTATGGAACGGCAATTTATGTGGTCATATTGAAATTGATCACAACTAACTAATTGAGCTCGACCTTTTTCTAGATCTTGGAGACATCACCATGGCTACGCAAACTAGCGAGTCTCGGCTTCCCTTGGTTATAATTGCGACCGCTTGGGTAGTGGTTTTAATGCCTTTGGTGATCGTATTCATCAAAGAGCCAGTCTTGCTTGGGGAACCCGGCGCAATTTTTGCGTTGTGCGTTGCGCTTGCTAGCTCGGTCGGAGCCATAGCTACAGTCTTTTTCAAGAAGTGGGGGGCATGGCTCTACTGCGCGTCCAGTATTATCCTTATACTGGTCTCAATCTATAGGTGGGCTTTTGCTAACGCTGACTTTCCCTGGTGGCTTATACTGATGACTGTGTTCTTCTTAGGCTTGGTCATACAATCAAAGAACAAGTTCGCTTGAAGCGAAGCTAACTCGATGATGCCCTCAATCAGTCGATGCCTGGTAGGTGAGGTCGGTGAAGTCGGTGATCCTGCATTGTCCCTAAACCCAAATTCCAGCGATACACGTTCCCATTTTTAAGTCATTGTTTTTGTTGGATAGGGTAAAAAGAGAGCAATGGCCGATCACCGACTTCACCGACTTCAACGACGGCAAACTCTCTTAGCGGCAATAGATTGATCCCTGACCGAAAGATTATTACGCGCATAAATTCTGCAACGCTTTCCGTTGACCTTGAAGTGGCCATCCTTCGCGCTGTCATTCCGAACCGGAACATATCCGCACTGCTCCAAGCGGTGCGGCGTGCGCCGTGAATTCCTGCGATCCCCCAACCATTCGGAAAACTCTTGCGATGCAGCGGCTGAGATGGAAGCAATCGTCAGCGCATCGGGCCAGCATAAGGAGTCGAGCGCATCTGCTAGCTCGGCATCTTCGGGGGCCTGATTTGAGGAAACGATCTCCCAAAAGGCTGACGTTTTCGGTGGCGGCGCCTTTGGATCGAAGTCACTCAAATCTAATTCGCGAAGATATGTGGCTACATGGCCAATGCCGCCGTTCTCGTACCAACCGTAAAGCTCACGCCAATAATCGTCCTGGAAGTCTTCACGGCAGCAATTTGACCAGGCGACATAGTGACGACGGTCATCTGATGGCAGATAAATGCCATCAGTCTTGTGATTTGAGGTGATTATCGTGCCGGTTACATTGAAGACGGAATATTCGCGGAGGTGCTTTTCGTCGACACGCAGAACATCTGGCGGTGCAGCCGTGTAGGTTTTCATGTGATCGTAGAATGCGAAGCGGTCCACGTCTCCAAGGTCACGGGCTTCGCTGACCCTCATGATTACCGATTTCACGAAGCCATTGAAACGGCCAAGCAAATGCTGCGGTGAAACTTCCGCGACATTCCATGGCCCGACGGCTGCCTTAACTGGCTCGATCATCGTATCTTTTCCGACGCCTTGTGAGCCACCCAGCACGATAGCGTGATTTATCTTCTCATCCGGTCGCTGAACACGATGGGCGAACCAGCATATCAAATGGTCGGCATCATCAGGATAGACCTTGCGCACATGATCGATCCAAGGCGAGGCCAATGAAGCGTCGCCATTTAGCTCTTGAGGTGGGCGATAAAGGTTGAACACATTGCATCCAAGGCGATCTATCCAACCGCCGTCCGACACAATCTTGTCGGCAATGACTTGCGGTTTGCCTGGGATCCATGTGACCTGCTCGACCGCTCGGTTCTCATCCAACCACGCATTCGGTTTCTGTTCGACCCGCTCGCCCTTCTTGTCCAGCATTGGCAGGCCAGCCGTATTTGTCAGCGGTATCGGCTTGATCCTCGCATTGACGCTGGATGCTGGCCAGTGTTCGCCGGTGGGGGCGAAGATGTAGCTATGCGCAGGCATATAGGCTTGAAAATCATTCAGATTTACGCCGTCATCATTCTCTACGCCAAAATTGCTCTGGCTTTTTGGCTCACCATCAAGAATTGAACGCACCGCATTGGCTCCATTGGCAACAGCTAAGTCGTTGAAGTCGTCGTGAGGTTCAGCCGGCAAGAATACTGACACGCCAATTTCATTGCTAAGCTTCTCTATGCCATCAAGGCCGGTGCGATCCGCTGCGATCACAAATTCCAGGCCCTCAGCAGAGAATTCTCGCGCAAGCGCTTTGACGCCGGCGCTTGAGAAGCCGATGCAAACAGGTCTGTCTGTCGCTTCGTGAATACTAGCGCCGGTTGCGAAACCTTCGCACAAAATCAGTCCCGCATTGCCGCTACCTAATAGCAAGCGCCCGCCTCTTGTCGGTGCGCCCTTGGCAAAACGTTTTGCGCCATCGGGCGTGATTGTTTGGACTGATTGCAATTCGCCGTTGCTGTCGTTTATTTCCAGCAATAGGCTTCCGCCTTCAATGCGCGCGCAATGGGGTTTGACCTTCTTTCGCTCTAGATAAGCGTTGCTGTCATTCGCAGGCGTTGCCGCTTCCCACCTCGCCAGCGCTTTCGCCGTGCCCGCCTTATGTGCCGCCGCGCTTTCGGCTTCCCGTTCGGCTCGCATAGCTTCATTGGCGGCGCGATCCGCTGCTGATAGCGTGCGCAATTCTTGGCCAGCGAGCTTTCGCGCGGCATCTGTGACGCTGCACCCATCAATTGCCGCGACAAAATCGATAACATCGCCTTGCGCACCGCAGCCGAAACATTGAAAGCGTTCAGCACCTGAATAAATCGTAAAGCTCGCTGTTTTTTCATCGTGGAAGGGGCAGCATCCGCTCCATTCTGAGCCTTTGCGCTTCAGGCCTGGAACGAATGCCGCCGCCATATCGGGCAATGGATTGTCGCAGCGGATAGCGCCAAAATCGATGCTTTTGCGATTCAGAGTTTCTATCATGCTGAAGGCCCCCCAATATACTGGCACCAAGGGTCTCGGTGCGCATATTGAATGGCGTGGTTCATGGCGCTCCACCAATTTGGATACGCTGTAAACGTGGCTGTTTTCGGTTGGTCCTCATACATCACATATGCGACTGGAGTATCGCCCTGCGAATGGCACCAACCCGTCATCAATTGGTCGACACAAATGCCTCTGCTCATCGCTTCATCGCTTCATCCCTTCCGCCGTCATTCGCGCCATTTCGAGAGCAAGATCAGGTTTGTTCATCGGAAAGGTGACAATGCGCACTGGGATTTTTAGTTCCATTACATAAGCGAGGAACGGAAAAAAAGATGTTGGCGTTGGGATCACGCCATACTTGACATTTTTGGATTTCATCTTTATGAACCCATTACATAGATTTGAAGATACGAAAGAGGCTTCCTGGCGGGGGGCCTTTTTCATTTTGTGGGAAAGATGCGAGCTTAGGCCGCAGTGCTTCGGTTAAGCAGACTCTCAAGCTCGCCGCGCTGCACCAAAGTGCGCCCACCGATGCGGGTTGGTTTGACCTCACCTGCCCTGATCAGGTTCCACATTGTGGCCGGACTTACTCCGACGGCTCTGGCGGCATCTTTGACGCCGAATGATAGATTTTGAGATGGCATTATACGCTCCTGTCTTGATTTGGAGCGCTCCATTTGTAGGAACAATTCATTGCCTGCCATGGGGGAATGTTGAACACGAAACCCCCACTTGATTACTCACTAGTTCAATTGGGATTCTTCTTCGCAGAAGGTTGATTCAGCCATTGCCCTATGGTCGCAGTAGCGAATGCAATCATGAGTCCGCATGCACTCATGGAAGTTGACGCATTGATTAGGCCCCAAGGACAATTCTTTCCTAAGCCGCTGGTCATTGGTCAACATCCAATTTTCAAACCGCTTACGGAATTTCCGGCAGGTTCGAAGATATTCCTCAACCGATCCAGTAATACCAAATTTCGTACGAATTTCCGCCTCGGCGTCTCGCTTTTGAAGGCCCCTGTCTCGATGAATCTTATAAGCGCGTAGAGCATCCAACCAATTCCTGCGGGTCCGGTAGCGATTGATTGCATCGTTATAACCAAAGCTGCCTTGAACCACCAATCTGGAGCCTTCAGCTTCACCGCTCAACCCTCTTTCTAGAGCACCGGCAATCGCCTCTGAAAGATGCTCTCCAAGCGGTTCACCAGAACGCAATGCGATAATTAGTGATTTCGCCGTTTCATCCTTTGTGAGAGTACTGAGCCCGTAAAGAGAGCCTTGCGCTCTTCCTCTGTGGATTTCGACTGACCATTCCTCATCATTATCACTCACGCCGCACCGCCAGTCTGCACGGCATTATCCGCCGCAACGCTAAAGCAATAATCGCCCCATGCTTGCAAAAGCGGACCGCGCAGATCTTGTAAATCGTTCCGCTGATACGCCCGCTCAACCTTGCTGCCCACGATATGGGCTAGCGCCATCTCAGCAGCATCCCGCTGGTCAGGAAACTTCACCGCAGCCCATTCTCTAAAGGATGATCGGAGCCCGTGGACTGTCTCGGCTCTGCCCAGACCCTTGAGGGCTTTTGAAATTGTCATATCTGAAACCTTGCCGCCCCGTGGCGCTGTGAAAACGAAATCGCCACCTTTCGGCAGCGCTTCGAGTAGTGCCACGGCCTGAGCGCTAAGAGTGACAGTATGCGCCCGTCCGTTCTTCATCACATCAGGAGGCCGATTCCACAGCCCCTCAGCCAGGTCGATATGCGACCAATTTGCGCTTCGCACCTCGCCGGATCTCGCCGCTGTCAGGATAGTGAATAAAAGGGCCGCTTTCCCCGTAGTATCAGGCTCGAAACCTCCCACTAAGGCAGGCATCTCCTTCCACGGCACAGATGCATAATGGCGCTCTGTGGTGTCGCGATTAGGCAGGCCATCAACGACCAATTGCCAATCGGGAAGCTCGGCCTTGCGCCACCCCTTCGCTCTAGCAAAACGGAGGGTCGTTTTTATATGCTTCGCTACCTTGTCGGCAACTGATGGGCGATCACGCCAGATAGGCTTGAGCACTCGCTGGAAGTCAGTTGCTTCGACATGCTCGATATATGCGGTTTCAATGGCCGGAAAAGCATGACGTTCCAGCGTGGCGAGAAACGCTTTAGATGTCTTTGGAGCCCATCCCTCGCCTTTTTCTGCATGGCAGGCTTTGGCAACCATTGCGAACGTCCGGTGCTCAATGCGGTCCTTATCACGCTCAGCAATCGGGTTGCCGCCTGCTTTGGCATAGCGGCGCAATATACCGGCCTTCTCGCGCGCCTCGCCCAGTGACAGGAGCCGCCGCCGAAGGATTGGAATTTCGGCTATTGGGTTGTCCTGGGCAAAGCCGCCCAGGCCAATTTCATGCCGCTTGCCATCTTGCTGAACACGCAAAACCCAAGAACGCGCACCGCTTTCCTTTACCAATAGATATAGGCCCTGCCCATCATGGTGGCGGCCTTTTGTAGCCTTTCGACATTTCACAGCGGTCAGTTTCAAAGTTCGATTCCCCGTGGATTCTGTTACCCCATTAATTCCACCACTGTGACGTCGATTGCACTATATTGCAATAGACTACCTTGGACAACTTCTCCACATATCTCTGATATTTAATAGTAATTTTAGATTGCATTGGACTGCATTAAACTGCAATTTTATCCAACTCGGGGAGCCATTTTTCACATGGCTTCAAATCGCATACGGTCACAGACCGAAAAGCAGCCGTGCCCCCACCCAAATCACAAGAGCCGCGGTTAGCCAGCGAATATAGCGTTGCGGCAAAAATTTGACCGCCATTAGGCTGCCGATCTGTCCGCCGAAAGCCACGGCAATTAGCAAGCCAAGCGCGCTGTATAGGCTGCCACTCAGAACTTCCGAGCCGCTTTTCAACAATTGCCCAGCAAGTCCGAACAGCGAATTGATCAGAATGAAAAGACTAGCCGTCGCTGCAATTGCGCGCGGTTCTCTCCACCGGACCAGATGCAGCAGCGGCGCAAGGAATATGCCGCCGCCAATGCCCACCAGTCCGGCAAGATAGCCGAGCGGGGCTGCAATGAACGGCATAAAGCGCGCAAACTTGGTTGGCTCAGCGTCCACGCCGCGCTTACCCGTTGGCAGCAACATTGTTGCGCCCGTCAGCAAAAGGCTCGCCCCCAGCAGCCACATGAAAGCGTCTTGGCCAATCGAGGTAAGCCCGCCGAGGAATGCCGCAGGCGCAGCAATAGCGGTCAGCAAAAATGCCCCGCGCCACGGCGTGATCCTAGCCTTCGCAAAGCGGATACTTCCGCCCGCCACCACCACGATATTGCATGCAAGCGCCAGCACCGGCAGCAGACGGTAATCGAGGCCGGACAGCGCGAGCAAAGCAGCATAGGTCGATCCGCCCCCAAATCCGGCAGAGGCATAGAGCAGCGCCGTTACAAAGAACGCTGCGATCAGGCCGATGGGCACTGCTGCGCTCATCCAGCGCTCCTAAACGGAAAGCGTTCACGGCTTAAGCGCCGGAGGATACGCGCCCGCCCGCAGAACCGTGGCAATGTTTATATTTATTACCGGACCCGCATGGGCATGGGGAATTGCGGCTGACGCCTTGTTCGGCATAGGGATCCTCGCCCTGCGCACCGCCCGGACTTGCAGCGGCACGCGGGCTGCCAGCCAGCGAACCGAACAGCGCAGGATTGTCTGCTGAACCATCCCCGTCGCCGGAATTATCAAGACCTGTCAGCGGATCAATATGTCCGGTTAGGAAGTCCGGCAGATCCGGCAGATCAGCGGCTTGCGGCGGCTGCATCTGAAGCTCAGCCTTGACCAAAATCTTCGTCACATCCTCGCGCAGAGTGTCGAGCATCTTTTCAAAAAGCCCAAATGCCTCTTGCTTATACTCATTGATTGGCTGTTTTTGTGCATAGGCGCGCAGGAACACAACTTGGCGCAAAGCATCCAATGTTGCGAGGTGTTCTTTCCAATGGAAGTCGAGACGTTTTAGCAGGATCGATTTTTCAATCTGACGCCATACGCCGGTATCGGCATTCGCGAGTTTTGTATCCATTACGCCGTCAGCAGCAGCCGACAGGCGCTGTTCGATGATTTCGGGCTCGAGTTGGTCTTCCTCCATCCACTCATCAAGAGGCGGTGCAAGACCAAGTACGTCCTCGACCCGCTCTTTCAACCCAGCAATATCCCATTGCTCTGGATAAGACCCAGGAGGGCACGCATCGCCGACCAGCGCATTGATCGTGTCGTGGCGCATATCGACGACCACATCATCGACTGTTTCGGAATCCATGATTTCAGAGCGCTGCTCATAAATAACCTTACGCTGGTCATTCATTACATCATCATATTGTACGACTTGCTTACGCGTGTCGTAATTGCGGGCCTCAACCTTTTTCTGGGCCGTTTCGATCGCTTTAGAAAGCCATTTGGAACCGATTGCCTCACCATCTTCCAAATTGGAATTCATCATTTTGGAAAAGAGAGTGTCGGGGCCAAAGATGCGCAGCAGATCATCTTCTAGGCAGAGATAAAAGCGCGAAAGGCCCGGGTCACCTTGACGGCCAGAGCGGCCGCGCAATTGGTTGTCGATCCGGCGGCTTTCATGGCGTTCTGTACCAAGCACGAACAGACCGCCCGCCTCTAGAACTTTGGTCTTTTCCGCTTCGATATCTGCTTTGAGTTCAGCGAGAGCAGCATCCTTCTTTGCGCCCTCTTCCATTTCGCCCAGCTCATCTTCGGTGCGGAATTCCAAATTTCCGCCGAGCTGAATGTCGGTGCCGCGGCCCGCCATGTTTGTGGCGATCGTTACCGCGCCAAGGCGGCCCGCTTGCGCAACAATATGCGCTTCACGTTCGTGCTGACGCGCGTTGAGAACCTCGTGCTTTACGCCCTCATCATCAAGGAATTTGGAAAGCAGTTCCGACTTTTCGATAGAAACCGTACCGACCAAAACCGGCTGACCGATTTCTGATTTTTCAGCGATGGCTTTTGCGATGGCCGCAAATTTGTCCATCGTGTTTTTGTAGAATTCGTCTTCTTCATCGATCCGCTGGACAGGAACATTGGTCGGAATTTCGACCGTGTTCATTTTGTAAATGTCCCAGAACTCAGCCGCTTCTGTGGCCGCAGTACCGGTCATGCCAGAGAGTTTTGGATACATGCGGAAATAGTTCTGGAATGTGATCGAGGCCATAGTTTGGTTCTCAGGCTCGATCTGCACACCCTCCTTCGCCTCAACCGCTTGGTGCAGGCCATTGGACCAGCGCCGACCGTCCATCATCCGGCCGGTAAATTCATCGATGATCACGACCTTATCGTCTTTCACGATATAGTCAGTGTCACGCTTAAACATGTGGACCGCTTTAAGAGCTTGATCGAGGTGATGGACGACCTGCGTGTTCTCAACATCGTAGAGGTTTTCTGTTTCCAGAAGGCCGCGTTCGATCAGAAGCTTTTCAACCGATTCCGTGCCGTCTTCGGTCAGCTGGATGTTCTTAGTCTTCTCATCCTTCTCATACCAATCTTCCGGAATTTCCTTCACGACCAGATCGACGGAGACGTACAGTTCGGACTTATCTTCGGTTGGGCCAGAGATAATCAGCGGCGTCCGTGCTTCATCGATTAGGATCGAATCCACCTCATCAACGATTGCATAGTTAAACGGGCGCTGGACCAATTGTCCGCGTTCCTGCTTCATGTTATCGCGAAGATAATCAAAGCCGAACTCATTATTCGTGCCGTAAGTGATGTCAGAATTATAGGCATCGCGGCGAGCAAATTCATCAAGGTTCGGCACAATCACGCCGACGGTTAGTCCGAGCCAAGTATAGAGCTGCCCCATCCATTCCGCATCGCGGCTGGCGAGGTAATCATTGACCGTCACAACGTGAACGCCCTTGCCCTCAATCGCATTGAGGTACGTCGCCAGCGTCGCCACCAGCGTCTTACCTTCACCGGTGCGCATTTCAGAGATTTCGCCGCGGTGAAGCACAACGCCGCCAATCATCTGCACATCGAAATGCCGCATGCCGAGCACGCGCATGGATGCTTCACGAACGGTTGCAAACGCTTCTGGCAGAATGTCGTCTAAGGTTTGACCATCATCAAGAAGCGCGCGGAATTTATCCGTTTGCGCCTGCAATTCTGCATCGCTGAGAGCTTTGACTTGCTCTTCTAGAGCATTGATTTGATTGACCGTTTTGCCGATGGTTTTGACGTAGCGATCATTGGATGAGCCAAAAACGGTTTTGGCGATTTTCTGAAACATTTGCGGTCCCTATCATGGGCTTAGATATTGGAAATACCTGACGAATTGAGCCTTCTGAGAAGAAATTCGGCACAAAAAGCAGGTTTTTGCTGACTTTTGTTGAGATTTGTTGATTTCACCGCCCTATTTGTGGGCGCGATCAACCTCAATCAGGACCGTTTTTGGAGCAAATCGCTGCACATGCAGCAGCTCAAATTGCGGCAGGGCTGCGGCAAATTTGGCTGAGCTGAACTTTGGCCGATGCGCAGATGAATTGCCCGCCGCTGCATCCGAAGAAACCGTAGCCGAAGCACCTATCTCGCAAGACAAAGCCTGCGCTGCCTGTGCATTCACAGGTGCGCCCACGGCAGCGAGGCCGGTGAGCAAAGCAATCAGGGCGAGCCATTGGCGTGTCATTTCAATGGTGCATATAGGGAGCGTTATACGCGGCGTCCAGCGCGATGGTTAACTACTCCGCAGGGCTGACTGGAGCTTCTTCCAAAACCACATCAAAAGTGACTGTTACGCGTTTGGCAATCGGCACACCATTTTCATCGCGATACGGCGTACCTTTTTGCCCGGCGGCGGGACCACCGGAACACGATCTGCCGCGTTCTTTATCACGCTCAATATCCATGCGCATCTTTTCAGGAAGATTTTCCATTTTGAGGAATTTGCAATCACTAGAATTGCCTTTCTCATCATGGAGATACTGAAATACTAAAGTCATTTGCGGCATTTCTGGTTCGCGTTTGCGCCAGTTGTACCGACCTTCATATGTGCCAGCGATATCCGCGCCTTCTTTATTTCGGGCTGGACGATACTCCGCGCGCTCCATAACCAGCGGACACGTTGCAGCAGCCAATCGAGCAAGCTCAGCGCCTTTGACAATTTTGCAGCTCTTCGGTTTGCCTTCAGCTGACACTTCAACAGAATAGTGAATTATGCCTGTTTCATCCTCTTGCCAAGCGGCAATTGGGTAATCGGCCGGTCTGATAAACTGGTAGTTTTTGGGTCGCGGATTGCGCGGATTTCTTGGCCTTTGAGCGACGGACGGGCTAGCGATACGCGCGCTCGGCAGATGGACTGTTCCATCTTCAACGGCCTCTATCTCCACCGTCTCAACCGCGTCTTCAGCAGCTTGGGCAACTGCTTCGGCAACTGCTTCTGCGGCGGCTTCGGCGGCTCCCTCTGACTGCGCGAAAGCAGGTGCCGCGCCAATGAAAGCGCAAATCGCAAATACCGAAGTGATGTTTTGAGTGCTCATATTTTGTCCCTTACTGCCAATTGCCCCGCGCCCCAATGCGACCTAAAGCTGGCATTATGGAACTCGAAATATCTCCGCTTGCCTTGCCCTTTCCTGAACTGCCGGAGGTCGCAGGCGTTACTCTGCGTGTGGCCCGTGCAGGCTATAAAGATGCACCGCATGGAAAAGAACGCGCTGATCTGACCTTTGCAGAACTGGCAGAAGGAACCGCTGCCGCTGGTGTCTTCACACAGAGCGCCTGCGCATCATCCGAAGTTGAGCTGGGCCGCGAACAAGTGAAAGCAGGCAAAGCGCGGGCGCTGATCGTCAACTCCGGCAACTCTAATGCCTTTACCGGATATCGCGGGCGCGAGGCGGTCGAGCAAATCATGGAGCAAGTCGCTGGCGGGATGGGCTGCGAAACTAGCGAAGTGTTCGTATCCTCCACCGGAGTAATCGGCGTTCCCTTGCCCAAGGATAAGGCCCGCGAAGGGGTCGCTGCCGCCCTCACCGCCAAACCATGCGGATGGGAAGAGGCAGCCCGCGCGATTGGCACAACCGACACTTTCCCAAAAGCTGCGCGCACTTCTGCAATGATCGGCGGGACTAAGGTTGAGCTTGTCGGCATCATCAAAGGCTCCGGCATGATCGCGCCCGATATGGCGACGATGCTGGGCTATATCTTTACCGACGCCGCCGTTGATCCAGCATTTCTGCAAGAACTGCTTAGCGCAGCCAACGCTCGCAGTTTCAGCTGTATCACGGTGGATGGAGATACATCGACCAGCGATACAGTATTGACCTTCGCAACAGGCAAAGCGGGTAACGCCCCCCTCACCTCTTTCAATGATGCAGGCGCGGATGCCTTTGCAGCTGCACTGTCGGATATGTGCCAGCAGCTTGCGCATCTTGTGGTGCGCGATGGCGAAGGCGCATCGAAGTTCATCGCAATTGATGTGACCGGCGCGGCCAATGATGAGAGCGCTCGAAAGATCGGACTATGCGTTGCCAATTCCCCCCTCGTCAAAACAGCGATTGCAGGGGAAGATGCAAATTGGGGCCGCGTTGTAATGGCTGTGGGCAAAGCGGGCGAACCAGCGGACCGCGACACACTCTCTATCGGTTTCGGCGGAATATGGGCGGCACGCGATGGTTTGCCGGTGGATGACTATGACGAGGCTCCATTAGCCGAGCATCTCAAAGGTGATGCAATCACTGTTCAAGTCGATCTGGGTATCGGCAGCGGGCGCGCCACAGTTTGGACTTGCGATCTCACCCATGGCTATATCGCCATCAATGCGGATTACCGATCATGAGCGGCACACCATCTGAAAATATGAGCGCGCTGGACAGCGAAATCCTCGATCTGATGAAATTCGCGTCTGAGCGCTCAATCCTGCCGCGCTGGAAAAACTTGTCCGACAGTGATGTCGATATGAAAGGCGTGGATGACCCCGTCACGGTGGCCGATAAAGAGGTGGAGGAGTTTCTGACAGAGGCGCTGTCCACCCTTGCAGGCGATGTGCCCGTTGTTGGCGAAGAGGCGGTTCATGCCGATAAGTCAGTGTTGGAACGGCTATCGGGCGCTTGTTGGATTATCGACCCAATCGATGGCACCGCCAATTATGCAGAAGGAAAAGACCCTTTCGGCATCATCATCGCATTGGCCGACGCAGGCGAAGCTATTGCAGGCTGGATTTATGATCCGATCAAACAGCGCTTTTGCCATACGAGACGCGGCGAAGGGGCGTTTGTAAATGGAGAGCGGATTACCGCGCGCACCACTGGGCAGGAACCACCTGTCACCGCCGTCAGCCGTATGTTTCTTACCGAGGAACAGGCCGCAATGGTGGATGCAAAACTCGCCCCGCATTACACTTTGGTGGATATTCCGCGCTGCGCCGCTGAACAATATCCGCGCCTAGCGCTGGGTGAGAATGATGTCTCCAGCTTCAAGCGCACATTGCCATGGGATCATGCCGCAGGCGTGTTATGGCTCAATGAAGCTGGCGGAAAGGCATGCCGATTGGATGGCAGCGCTTACCGTGTGGATGAACATGATAAGCAGGATCGCGGCGGATTGCTGGGCGCATCATCGCCTGCAATTTGGGACGCATTTATGGAGAGGCTGGCGGGATAAAACTGCGTACCCCGCCTAACTCAAGCCCTTACAATTCGCCTTCAAGCCATTCTTTCAATTGGCTTTTAGGGCGCGCGCCGGTCATTTCTGCAATTTTCTCTCCGCCTTTATACAGCGCGAGATATGGGATGCCCTGAACACCCAAAGAACCCGGCGTATCTGGGTTCTCCATAATATCCATTTTCGCAATGGTGACGCTATCGGCCAGCTCTTCGCTAAGCTCTTCCAGCGCCGGTGCAATCATCTTGCACGGGCCGCACCAATCAGCCCAAAAATCGACCAAAACGGGTTTTTCAGAGGCCAGCACATCATCTTGCCAGCTGCTATCGGTTACGTTGACTGTTGCCATTAGGGGAACTCCTTAGTGTCTTATGTTGCATCCAATTTAGGGCTTAAGAGCCGCTGTGCAATGATTTGCGCGCACAAGCTTTGCTGTGATGCCTGTTAGCTGGGCTTATGCGGCGCGATCTGCGCGTCGGACAAGGCGAAAAGCTGCGGCGTCTGAGTATAAAGCACAGCCGCACGCACCGATCTGGCGGGATAGATCACCTTAAGCGCTGCAACATAGGCGGCCATTTGTTTCAGCGTCGATTTCGGTATCGCATCGGCGGTTTGCGGCGGACGGCGAGCGGTTTTGAAATCAATCACAACGACTTCCTCCGGCGTAACCAACAAACGGTCAGCTGTCCCTGCGATCACATCCCCTCCGACCACTGCTGACAATGGCACTTCCGCCAAAGCATCCTCGGTAAACACATAGGCGAATTGCGGATCATCCAGCACATCGCAGGCGCGCGTGACCATCTCTTCGCGGTCACTTTCCGGCAAATCGGGTGCTTGATTGGTCAGCCACGCTACCGCAGCGCCCCTTCTCTCTTCCGAAGAAACATGGGGCAATCGTTCAAGCAGCGCATGGATCAGCACGCCGCGCCTTGCCGCACCTTCGGAATATCCGCTGGGCATCGGTGCCTCAATATCCGCAGGTTCAGCCGTGGCCGAAGGAGCAAGAGGTTTAGGCGGCCGCGCTTCTGGCGGAGCAGGTGCATGCGCCCAATCGGGAAGTTTTGCGGCAGTTTCGCTGGGCACAGCTAACGCATCAGAGGATTGCTGGGCGCGGTAGCCCCATTCACGCCTGCCGCCCCAAATATCATCGGCAAGTGTGTCTTCGCCCATCTGAGCAGCAATCCGCGCATACCAGCTATCTTCTGGTGGAGGCTTGTCGCGCATCCTCGGGCTAAGTGATCCGCCGATAAACAGCGCTTCTTCTGCGCGTGTCATAGCGACATAAAGCAAACGCCAATGCTCCTGCATTCCCGCAATCGTAGCGGCCTCATGCGCGGCTTCTATCGGGCCGGCGCGTTCTTCACTGCGCATTCCGGGGAGCGGCACGGATTTCGCCGTTTCAGTTCCGGGCAGAGCTTCTTCCAACGACAATTCACCCGCCCTACCCGGTTCATTGGTCGCATCGGCAAGGATCACGATGGGGGCTTGCAAGCCCTTCGACCCGTGCACCGTCATGACACGCACCAGATCAGGCGTTTCACCCGGATCGCGCTTTAGCTCGCCCTCGCCCGCATCAAACCACTGGATGAAACCGGCAAGGCTTGGCGTTTGGACCTGCTCATAGGCGAAGGCTGCATTGATCAGCTCATCAATCGGATCATTCGCCTCGCGCCCCAAACGCGCAACGAGTTTCCGCCGCCCTTGCAACGGGCCGACCAAAATCCAATTCAGCATCGCCTCTGGCGTTTCGAAATCAGCTAGCGCCAGCAATGCGAGCAATTTCTTGCGGGTGTCTTTTACGAAAGGCTCAGCGCTTTCGCCCAAATGTTTCCAAAGGCGCTTTTTCTTTTCGCGCGGCACATAGTCGAGCAGATCATCTTGGCTCCAACCGATCAACGGGCTGGAGAGAAGGTTGGCAAGATTGAGATCATCGAGTGGCTGCGCAGCAAACCGCAATGCCGCCATCAAATCCTTCACAGCCAATGGCGCGCCCAATCGCAACCGATCAATACCGGCAACCGGCACGCCTTTGGAATGCAGCCTAGCAACGATTAGCGCGGCGAGTTCTTTGCGGCTGCGCACAAGCACCATGATGTCGCCGGGTTTGGCGTGGCGCGGTTTTTCATCCTTCGCCAAGACAAAGGGTTCTTTGCCGCTCGTCCATTGCTCCACTTGTTGCGCGATCTTTTCAGCCAGCAATCGGTCATGGCGCGCCAACCAGCCCTCTTGCCCTTCACCCTCGCCAGATGCCGCGCTTTCACCATCACTGCGCTGATCGCGCACAGGCTCCCACAAAGTCACAAGACCGGGGCGTTCTTCACCCGTGTGCTGGCTAGGCTTTTCTTTCAAACCAAATGCAGTCGGGCCAATCGCCGCGATCATCCGGTCAACAAACTGCAAAACGACATTGGCTGTGCGGAATGAACGCCCCAAATCAAGGTCGAGCAATTCCTCTTGGATGGTCCCACGGCGCGCGCTTGGAGCATTCTGCGCCGCGCCTTTAATCGCACCGGCAACACGCAATTTGGCCTTTTCGAAATTTTCTGGACTGGTTCCCTGAAAACCGAAGATCGCTTGCTTGTAATCACCCACTGCAAAGACCGTTCGGATCGCATCACCCGCCGCGCCTTCGCCAGAGAAGAAATCATCACGCAAAGCGTCAAAAATCTTCCACTGCGCTTCATTTGTATCCTGCGCTTCATCGACGAGCATATGGTTGAACTGCCGGTCGAGCTTAAACCGGATCCAATCGCTTGCTTCCTTTGTGGCGAGAAGCTGAGCAGCGCGCCGGATCAAATCGTCAAAATCAAGCAAACCTTCGCGCGTCTTGGCGTCATCCCAACGCAGAGCAAACTCACGGCCCATTTCTAGCGCAGGCGTGAGAATATCAGCAATTTTCAGAAGCGCCGCACGGGTCTTTGCGAAAGCCACAGCTTCGGCAAGTTTCTCCTGATAGCCGGCAAATTCAGGGTCCGCCTCTGCTGGTTTTTTCCAAGCGCGCGGCGTGCCAGCCTTGGTATGAAACGCCGTATCCAGCACATCCAATTGCGCAAGTCGTTCAGCAGCGTTCAGAGGGAGCCATGTCCCCATGGCATCGAGCGCTGTGGTCGCCCCCTTCGCCTTCCAATCGAGCAAAGTGGGCCGCATCGCATGGAGCACTTCATCGGGAAATACATCCGGCCCCAGCGCCTCTGCTACCCAGCTTTCATCGGCGTCACTCGGCACACCCAAAAGCTGCAAGACGCGCGGACGCATTGGCGGTTTAAAGCCTGCTGGTGCGGTCCAAAGCTCCTGCATATTCGCGCAGCGCATCACCCATTTGCGCAGGGTATCGGGGTCTTTGCGGCGGGTGAAATCGCCAATAGCATCCAGCAAAGCCGTGTTGTGATTGCGCTCTGCATCCACCAACATTTCGGACAAAACATCGCGCGACAATAGCTCGCGCTCGCGGTCCTCCATTGGCCGCGCGCCGGGGATAATCTCCGCTTCACTGGGGAAGTTGGCGAGCAGCCACTGAGCAAAGGCGTGGATCGTATCAATCCGCAATCCGCCACCGGGGCAGTCCAATACGCTGGCAAACAATGTCCGCGCCCTCGCCTGTGTTTCCGGACCGATATCCGCACCAATCGCGGCAAGCTCAGTCGCCAGTTTAGCAGGTTCCAAACGCACCCAACGTGCAAGAACTGCGTTAATGCGCACCGCCATTTCCGCCGCGCCAGCTTTCGTGAAAGTCAGGCACAAAATGTCAGCGGGTTTGACCCGCGGCTCAAGCAATAGGCGCAATACGCGCGCAGAAAGAACCTGCGTTTTGCCTGTGCCAGCAGAGGCGGAAAGCCAAACCGATTCCTGCGGATTGACCGCTTTGGCTTGATTGTCTTGTAGGGGGAATACTGCGCCGCTCATGCCGCCTCGCCCCCATCATCATCACCCAGATTGCGTTCCCATTCATCAAGCCGCATCAGCTGATCATAGGTGTTATAGCTTTGATAATCGGGATTGAGCCGCGCGGTGAAGGGCTTGGTTCCCTTGATATAGTCCGTAATCGCATCTTTCAGGAATTGCGCATGTTTGGGTAAGAATTCTTCGGGCAATAATCCTTTTGTCTTGCGCCCAATCTTCATTGGAACATCAACATAGCCAAAGCCGGTTTTGCTGCGGCCAAGCGAGACATATTCAAACGCATTGTCGCCTGTGGACATGGTGCCGGATGCATCGCCAAAGCCGCCGGCCTCGGCAATCATTCCCAACAAGCCAAGCTGCAATGCAAAACCTGCTTCCGCCTCCGCAGCGCTGGGCGGTTTGCCCGTCTTATAATCCACAATAACAAGGCTGCCATCGGCCAAGCGATCAATGCGGTCAGCGCGGCCATAGATGCGCACTCCGTCCACCGTCATATTGCCATCAAGTTCCGCCGCGATCACTTGGCGTTCGGGCGCTGCGGCTTGGACCTCATCAGCAATCCATTCCAGCGCATCGAGCAGGCGGGGACGCCACAATCCCCACAGTAGAGGATGGACATTGTTGTCCCGCAATTCCTCTTCAGCAATCGCAGTGATTGAGGCAGCAGGATCGGTTTTGCGGGCCTTGTGCCAGCGGTCCAAAATTGCATGCGCCATCGTGCCCTGCCAAGCGGGACCAACCTCTGCATCAAGCGCATTAAGCTCACCCAATTGCAGAATTTCGCTGGCATAAAATTCAAACGGATCACCCAATAGCCGATCAAGCCCTGTCACCTTAATCGGCACATTGCGCAGTTTGGGTGAAGGATCAGGCTGCGGCTTTTGATATGCGCCCGCTGGTTCCGCTTGCCGGTCCAATCCCTTGGCCCATTGCCCAGCGTCCGTATGCTGATGTTTGCTACGCAATTCACCAAGCAAAGCCTCAAACCGAAGCAGAAAGCGTGATGGGATCGCGGGACCATCTGCATCGCGGGCAGAGCGCGATAATATCACTTCTGGCGCGCCCATTGCTCCTGCCAAATCATGCGCAGCAAGCCCAATCCGGAAATCTGCACCCGGCACGCCCAATGCGCGCAATATCGGCGGAGCAAGCAATGGATCTGGCGATGGAATACGCGGCCAAGTGCCTTCGTTCAAACCGCCGCAAATCACCAAATCCGCGCGGGTCATGCGCGATTCCAAAAGGCCGTAAATCGCCACTCGCGGATGCCCACCATAGGGTGGCCGCACGGCTATATCCGCCATTGCATCGCGCAGTATTACGTGAAGTTCTGCACGCTCTATAGGCGTATCGCTGCCGCGCGAATGCAGCCGCAAATCTTCGACAAAGCGGGATAGTGCACGCCCATCCTCATTGCCCCACAGCCCCTCGCCAGCAAGCGCTTCCGCAGCATCAATCAACGCATCCAAAGCATCGGCCAGAGTGATCGTGCCTGTTTCACTCAAAACCAAGAGCTGACTTAGAATTGGCTCTTGTTCACTCCACCATTCTTGCACGCCAGCTTCTGCTGCAACGGAGCGGAATGCCGACAATCCGGGTGCTGGACGCGGGCCGCGCAATTCCCGTTCAAATTTACGCAGCGCTTTAAGCCATATCCCGCGTTCATCATCGCGTTTCACCAGCGGATGCGAAAGAGCCGCGATCAATGGTACAGGCGCAGCATCTTCACTGACCAGTTCGGCCAATTGCAGTAAGAACCGCCCCGCAGCGGTAAGGTTGAGCGCGCGGCCAGCAGTGTTATCAGCCGCGATATCCCATCGCTGCAATTGCGCGGAAACCCGGCGCGCCAATCCGCGGTCAGGCGTGATAACCGAAACCCGCTTTTCGGGCACCTCCAATGCTTCGCGCACCAGCAAGGTAATCGCCTGCGCCTCTTCTTCCAAGGTAGGCAATTCCATCAGCTTAACACCGGACAAGCGGCGCTGCTCTGGTGCTAGATCGACCCAAGCTTTGCTTGCTTCTGGTGGCAGAAAAACAGATGAAATCGCGCGGCTTCTCGTCGGCGAAGCAGCGCCCATTCCGCTGCGATGCCATGGCTGAACCTCAGCCCGATTGATCCCCATTCTGTTGAGCAGCAATTTGAGGTGATATTGCGGATGGGTCGGTGTTTCGTGGGCGCCGAACCCTATGTCCCCGCCCTCATCAGCCTCGCCCGCACGGCCCACTTCATCCCAAGCGGCATCATCCATGGATAAGTCTAAGTCAGGCAAGATGACTGCGCCATCCGGCAGATCAGCCACGCATCTAAGCAAGCGGGCAAGCGCTGGTGCAGCACTTGTCACACCTGCCGCAACTATAGGAGACTTTGGCGGAGTATCGCGCCAGTTTTGCGCCGTGCGGTCAAACAAACGGTTCCGGCGTTCTGCTGCATCAATCTCGCTGCGATCATCCAACGATGCGTTCCAAAGCGCCTGCACTTTTGCAAACAGCCACAAATTGTTTTGCCAATGCTCTGCTACATCGGGAAAGCGATCTTTTACCGCATCCGACAGCAAATCCGCAGGAGCCACTTCCTCGGCAATCAATCGGTCTAGGGTTGCCGCCATTTCCCTCGATAAGCGCAACAAAGCAGCTGTACCCGGGACATCGCGCCGCTCTGACTGATAGGCGGCAGCAATATGGCCCGCTAACTCCAGCCACCGCCGCGTTGGATCAGTGGCAGGCGGAATGTCAGCACCACCAAGCGGATCGAGCATCGGCCCAAGCGCTTCGGTTAGGTCCAAGTCGCCCACCATCACCATGCGCGGCATCAACATGCCAGCTATGCCATTTTCGCCAGAATAGCGCACGAACGCCTCTGTCACGGTGCGCGCGGCACGGCTGCTTGGGAGCAGGAGGGTAAGCCGTGCTAGGCCGAAATCAGGATCAGAATATCGCGGGACCAGACCCGCCACAAGCGCATCAGCAAAACCGCGGTGCGCAGCGATAGAGAATATCTTGGGACCTTCGCGTTCACCCACGCTTTAGCGCATCCTCGGTTGGGGCGATGGCTTGCGGTGTCCCCACTTCGAACCACATGCCGGTGAAGGATGTGCCGTAAAGCCGCTCTTCCTCAATGGCACGCGTCCAGAAAATATTGGTCGAGAATTTGCCCTCTGGCGCTTCGCGCATCAGCCGGTGCGAGACAAGCTGGATACCGGTATAAATAAACGGTGCAATCCGGCCCGGTAAGCGCCGCTTGAGCAAACCTTTTGAGTCCATATGAAAGTCGCCTTGCCCCCTAAAATTGGCAGCACGCGCATGCGGCACCATTAGCAACAGAGCATCCATTCTATCGGGATCCCACGCTTTGGACAGGTCGTGAAAAGCGCTTGCTGGACCGTCGAGCCAGATATTATCGGCATTGAGGCAGAAAAACGGATCGGGCAGATGGTCCTGCGCCTTGATCATGCCGCCACCAGTTTCCAGCAGCATTTCACGCTCGTCTGAAATCGTGATTGCAGGGGCGCTTCGCTCGGACAAATGTGCCTCTAAAGCGTCCGCAAGGTAATGCACGTTGACGACAGCTTTTGCCACGCCAGCTTCGTCCAACCGGTCAAGCGCATGGTCAATCAATGGCTTACCCGCGACCCGCACCAAAGGCTTAGGCTGGCTAGCGGTAAGCGGGCGCATCCGCTTTCCCATGCCTGCCGCCATGACCATCGCCGTGTCGCTAACGAGTCCGTCTTTCAGCACGCTCACGCGATTGTGCCCCCATTGGCATCGCGCAGTTCTGTTGGAATATTCGCATCAAACCACGCAGCCACAGGCGCAAGCGCGGGATGAGCAAGATCGCGTTCCATCGCTTCCCAAACACGCGGAATATAATCGAAGTAATGGGGTTTCCCGTCGCGCTGGCAAAGCCGTGTAAAAATGCCCACAATCTTGGCATTGCGCTGCGCACCGAGCAGAGCGTAATCAGCGACGAAATCATCGTCCGTATTCGCCTGCTGGCAATAACGTTCCATCATTGCCGCTTCTAACTCTGGCGAAACTTCGCGGCGCGCATCCTGCAACAGTGATACCAGATCATAGGCGGGATGCCCGACAAGCGCGTCTTGAAAATCGATCAGGCCTTGCTCGGCGCCACCTCGCGGATCGCCGAGCAGCATGATGTTTTCCGCGTGATAGTCGCGCAGCACAGTCACGCCAGTCTTTTGACGCGCCAACATGGGAGCAAGCGCTTCTTCCCAAGCAGAAGCGTAACCTGCGGCATCCACATCCAGCTTCATCGCTGGGCAATACCATTCGGTCAGCAGATCAGCTTCACGCTTATAAACCTGCATGTCATAGGGCGAGAATGGCCCCGCGTCGCATTTATGCAGCTCCACCAATGCATCAATCGCGCCCGAATACGCTGCCATTTCGCCATCGGGATTATCATCCAGCCAGTCGCGCATCCGGTCATTGCCGAAATCTTCTAAAAGCACCCAGCCCTGCGCTGCTTCGCTGGCAAAAATGGCCGGTGCACGCATTGACTGATCGGTAAGATAGCTTGCGACTTTCAGGAACGGTTCCGGGTCTTCCTCCGGCGGCGGCGCATACATTAGCATCGCTTTGCCGTCAGAGGCTCCATCATCCTTCTTCAGGCGAAAGTAACGCCGGTTCGATGCATCGCCGGGGATTACCTCAATCGCGGCATCACCCCACCCGCTTGCCGCCAGAAAATCGCTCATACCTTTGGGAAGATCACTCATAGCAAACGTCTTTGCCAAGCTGCGCCAGATTCGACAATTGCTTGGCGGCCCTCTCCCACAATTTCGAGGGTAATCGACAAACATTCGGGCAAATGGGCAAATCCGCCAGCATGATCGGGCCATTCAGCGATAAGAACGGCTCCCTGTCTGTAATCATCCAGTCCCAGCTCGCGCACTTCTGATGGATCATCAAGTCGGTAAAAATCGGCATGTGCGGCGGGCACGCTCATCGCTTCGCCTTCATACAGCTCTATGATCGTAAATGTGGGCGATGGAACTTCGCCCTCATGGCCAAGCTCTCTTAATATCGCGCGAGCAAGGGTGGTTTTGCCAGCACCCAGCCCGCCACTTAGCGCAACCACATCGCCAGGCTTTACACGCTCAGCAATACGCGCGCCCAAAGCATCCATCGCAGCCAGGTCAGGGCATTCAATAATCACGGCAGATGAATGATCGCACTGGTCCCTGCGCCAAGCTCGCTCATAATCTCTAAAGTTCCGCCATGCGCTTCTACCAACTGGCGAGTGAGCGGAATGCCCAAGCCTTTGCGTTGAACAAGCGAGCCGTCTTCTTTCGTGCGCAGACCGTCCAATGCACGGGCCAAGTCTTCATCGCTCATACCGCGGCCATTGTCGGATATCACAATGCGCGCTTCATCACGCGTGCGCGCTACATCGACGAGGATCTTGCCGCCTTTTTGAGTGCCAGCAATGGCGTTATCAAGCAGATTGCCAATTGCGCGGCCAAGCTGCTTTTCATCCGCTTCGATTTTGCCGCCAGCATTGCCGCGAAGGTCCAGCGTCAATTCGGCTGCATCAATCGCGCCTTCACGTTCGCGCACGACTTCTGACACAAATGGCAGCAATTCGGTCCGCTTTAAGTTTAGCGGCAACAGGCCCGCCTCGCTCTGCGAAAGGTCGAGTACATTTTCGACCTGATCTGTCAGCCGCGCAACCGAATCCAAAATAGCGGCGACATACTCACCCATTTGATCGGACACTGGCCCCGCCGCCCCGCTTTGGATAAGCTCAGCAAAACCGCCAATCGATGTTAGCGGTGTGCGCAATTCGTAAGACATATTGGCAAGGAAGCTGGCTTTCACCGCGTCTGCTTCTTCCAAAGCCTGATTGCGTTCGCGCAGCGCGCGCTCTGCCTTTTGAGAATCGGTAACATCCAAAACGGTCAGCAAGCCGTTGCCGTCGGGCAGAGGCACACCAGCAAATTCGATCACGCGGCCATTGGCAAGCTGGATCCGCCCACCTTTCTCCTTACGGTCGAGCGTCGCAGCGCGGATAATCTCGCCGATGACTTTGGCTTTAGCAGGTTTGGCAAGGTTGGGACGGATTGCCGCGAGCAAATCATCCGCTGCTGGATGCGCATCAAGCAGATCAGGCTCCAGCCCCCAAGTTCCCGCAAAGCTGCGGTTCCACAATTGCAGCGAACCATCAGGGGCAAAGACAGCGATCGCCTCAAACAGGCTATCGAGCGTTGCGGTGCGCGTGCGCAGCAATGTGTCGCGAGTGGCAGACAAAGCCAGCTGCTCGGTCTGATCCTCCGCGATCAGCACCAAGCCGCCATCGGGCATAGGCTGCGCAACCATGCGCAAATGCACGCCGCCAGACAGCGGCCAAGCCTCTTCAATCGATTCGTCCGAAGTGAACCAGGCCAGATGTTCTTTGCGCCACGCAGGGAAATCACGAACCTCAGGCGTCCGGCCTTTTTCCCGCGAATCTGCTAGAAAGCGGTCAAACGGCAGCCCTTCACTAACCGCAGCGGGAGACAGTTCGAACAGGCGGTGAAATGGCTGATTGGCAAAGACTAGCCGCGACTGCGAATCGAATTGCGCAACGCCGATGGAGAGCTGATCGAGCATAGCGCGCTGCGCATCGCGGAACGCGCGGAATTGGCGCGCAAGGTGCTCCATATCTTCAATATCGAAAGCGTATCCGGCAATGCCTTCGCCATTCAGCGGTAGATCGCTCACCCGCAAAGACCGCCTTTCGCCAAGGATGGTAGCGGTGACGATCCGTTCGCTTGCCTCGCCGCCGGCAGCGGTCTGTTCCGCCAGTTCAGCAGGGCTGGTGCCGTCTGTATCTTCGAGCAGCTCGATCTGTTCTTGGATCACCTGATCCGCATTATCTGCACCAACAGCGGCAACATAGGCGCTGTTTACGAGCCGCAATTTGGCACCCGTCCCGCGGAACCACATCGGCATGGGAGCCGCTTCGATCAGGCCGACAAGCGCGGTAAAGTCCCCTTGGGCCCGGTCAGCCGCATCGCGCAATTGCGACAGCTCGCTTTCGCTTTCGCTAAAGTCGAAAATCCAGACCAGCGCCGCGCCGCCGGGCGACACTTGCGGATCAGCTAGCGAACCACGCAGGGCGAGGCTCCGCGTCGATCCTTCTGGTGTGATTGCCAGCCGGAAAGGTTTGGCAGTCTTTTGTGTGTTTCGAATTGCATCTGAAAGCGCCTTGAGCTGGCTTTTGGAAAGACCTTTTCCGCTTTCACCGCCGCCATCCAATTCGCTTAAGAAATTGGGAACATTGCTCAGCCCTAACCAGCCGCTTAGCCTTTCAGGAGCCTCTATCCGGCCATCGGCGCGAACCAGCAATGGGATCGCGGGTGCCTCATCCAAAAGCCGGTTCATCCGCAGCAGGCTGGTCTTGGTCGCCTCAAACCGCCGCACGCGCCCAGACGCACGCACCATCATCAGCGCAGCACCAATGGTCCAAGCAGCCAATAGTAGCCCCAAAATGGCCAAAGCGGTGGAGGAAATTTCCATAGCTTTCAGCTATGCGTCATCGCCGCGCGATGCAATGCCGGAAACAGGATTTGCGCCAGATATGAAAAGGGCGCCCGCAGAAAACATGAAGTTTCCCATGGACGCCCAATCATTCGATCACGCAGTATTAGTAGCGGTAATGGTCCGGCTTGAACGGGCCAGCCTGCGGAACACCGATGTAATCCGCTTGCTTTTGGCTCATTTGCGTCAATTGCACGCCAAGTTTTTCAAGGTGCAGCGCCGCCACTTTCTCATCCAGATGCTTAGGCAGAACGTATACGTCGTTCTTATACTCATCAGACTTGGTATAAAGTTCGATCTGAGCGAGCACTTGGTTGGTAAAGCTAGCGCTCATCACGAAGCTTGGGTGACCGGTTGCACAGCCAAGGTTTACGAGGCGGCCTTTGGCAAGGATCAGGATTGAGCTTCCATCGGGGAAAGTCACTTGATCAGTGCCTTCTTTGATTTCTTTCCAATCATAATTGTCGAGCGCGCTGATTTGGATCTCGCTGTCAAAGTGGCCGATGTTACAGACAATCGCCATGTTCTTCATCGATTCCATCTGAGCGCCGGTAATCACATCTTCGTTACCCGTTGCCGTTACAAAGATGTCTGCGCGTTTCACCGCATCATCCATGGATACAACTTCAAAACCGTCCATCGCCGCCTGAAGCGCGCAAATCGGGTCGACTTCTGTGACCATTACGCGCGCGCCGCCATCACGAAGGGACGCCGCAGAGCCTTTACCCACATCGCCGTATCCAGCGACACAAGCGACTTTACCAGCCAGCATTACGTCGGTTGCGCGGCGGATCGCATCGACCAGCGATTCTTTACAGCCATAAAGGTTGTCGAACTTCGATTTGGTCACACTGTCGTTTACGTTGATCGCTGGGAAAGGCAGCTTGCCCGCCTTAGCGATCTGGTAAAGACGCATAACGCCAGTGGTCGTTTCTTCTGAAACGCCTTTGATGTTCTCAACCGACTTGGTGAGATAGCCAGGCTTGGCTTTCACGTACGCTTTCAAAGCGCGCTGGAATTCAATTTCTTCGGCATTGGCAGGCTCAGGCATTTCTTCGCCAGCTTCAATCCGTGCGCCCCAAAGCGCAAACATAGTCGCATCGCCGCCATCATCGAGGATGATATTGGCCGTTTGATCCGCATCAGCTTCTGTTGACCAATCAAAGATATTGCCAACATAGTCCCAATATTCCGCCAAAGTTTCGCCTTTGATAGCGAATACCGGAATGCCTTGATCGGCAATCGCTGCGGCAGCGTGATCTTGGGTTGAGAAGATGTTGCAAGTCGCCCAGCGAACATCTGCGCCCAGCGCCACCAAAGTTTCAATCAGCACAGCTGTTTGGATCGTCATGTGAAGCGATCCAGTGATGCGCGCGCCTTTAAGCGGCTGCGATGCACCATATTCATCGCGCAGAGCCATCAGGCCCGGCATCTCAGTTTCGGCGATAGCGATTTCATCGCGGCCAAATTGTGCCAAAGCGATGTCTTTAATAATGTAGTCTTGGGTAGCAGCGGCAGTTGCCATTTCTTGTCTCCGTAGAATGATTGATCGCGCCCTAGCCGTGCGCTTCACAAGAGGCAAATATAAACTTATCTTTATATCTCAAATTGCGCACGAGAAACCCATATTGCTTTGAATGTTTACGCCAAGCCTTCTGCAAGCAATTTTCTATCTCGTATCGTAAGGGACGCGTTTCTCAATCAAATGATCACTTGCGAGAATTGCCCGCTGCGCTAAGCCAAACGTCAACATTTTGACGAAAGGATTTCCTATGACAATATCGGTTGGAGACAAATTGCCAGACGTAGCTTTGGTAAAAGCGACCGCTGAAGGTCCAGAGCAAGTGCAAGCCGCTGAATACTTCGCGGGCAAGAAAGTTGCTCTGTTCTGCGTACCGGGTGCATTCACACCGACTTGCTCAGCCAAACACCTTCCCGGCTACGTGGAAAAAGCCGCTGAGCTTAAAGCCAAAGGCGTGGACGAGATCGTAGCCACCGCCGTCAATGATGCATTCGTACTGGGCGCTTGGAATGACGCATCCGGTTCATCGGACATCACCATGCTGGCTGATGGCAATGGCGAATTTGCCGAAGCCACCGGCCTTGCTGCAGATTTTGCTGGTTTCGGCATGGGCAAACGGGCGCAGCGTTATTCCATGGTCATCGATGACGGTGTGGTATCTGAGCTAAATGTAGAAGCACCGGGCGACTTCTCAGTTTCCAGCGCAGAACATATGCTCGGCCAACTTTAAACGTAATTGACCCATCGCAACACAAAGGGGCGTCCACCGTTCGGGTGAGGCGCCCCTTTTGCTTTTCGGCGGATGGGCGGCCTTAGCCGTAACCCATCAGGCTCATCACTTCTTTGCGGCTACGGTGATCTTCTAAAAAGCAGCCATGCAGACGCGATGTTACCATGCCTACACCCGGCGTGCGCACACCGCGCCCTGTCATGCAGCCATGCTGAGCTTCAATCACAACAGCAACGCCGTGAGGCTCCAGATGATCCCAAATGCACTTGGCCACTTCAGAGGTCAGCCGCTCCTGAATTTGCAGGCGCCGCGCATACCCGTGCAGAACCCGCGCAAGTTTGGAAATTCCCACGACCTTCTTCTTTGGCATATAGGCTATGGCCGCTTTGCCTGTGATCGGTGCCATATGATGTTCGCAATGGCTCTGGAATGGAATGTCTTTGAGCAGCACAACCTCGTCATAGCCGCCCACCTCTTCGAACACGCGGCTCATATGAACAGCAGGATCTTCCAAATAGCCTTGGCAATATTCTTTCCAAGCGCGCCCAACACGTTTCGGGGTATCAAGCAGTCCTTCGCGTTCTGGATCATCACCCGACCATTCAATCAATGTACGGATCGCGTCTTGTACTTCTTGAGGAACCGCGATTTTGCCGCTTTGTGTTTCTTCATCGTCGGCACCGGCAAATCTACTCATTCAGGCTTTCCTCTTCTTAATCGTTCACGCATTCGGTAAAGTATGCTGCCCGGGCGATACAAGCCACCTTTAGGATAGGCGGCGAACATATCTTCGGGGATTTCGGGATCAAAAATCTGCGAGCCAGCGATAAAGTCGCTAAATTCGCTGAGTTCGGGGATTTCAAAAGGAAGCAATTGCCGCGAGCCTTTGGGGCCGAATTCTGCAATCACTGCAGCCATGCTCTGTGCCGCATTAAAAGCCGTTGCCGCATCCGCTTCATCTATTCCGCAATGCTCCGCCAGCAAGGCATAGCGCAGCCGTTTGATCGTTTCCTCGCTGCCCTTGTTGGCGGGCCTTTGGGCATCGATAAACACATCGCATTCAGTATCGAGGCCCATCGAACGATTGTTGAGATTGGCAGAGCCGATCCGCAAAATCTCATCATCTACGATCATCAGCTTAGAATGGATGTAGATCGGCACATCTTCTGCATAAGCGACGAAAAGATGAAAGCGGTTCGCGTGATCCACTTCACGCAAAGTCGCTGCCAGCCAAGAACGTGTGTCATCCATTGCTTGCTGCTCAATCCAACCATCGGCAGCTATAGGATGGACTATTACGATCTCTGGCGGATCATCCTCTTTCAGCCGCTCGGCCAAGGCCTCTACTATAGAGCGCGATGTGAGATATTGGTTCTCTATATATAGAAAGTGTTTGGCATTCGCGATGTGGAGCAGAAACAAATCCTCCACCTCATTGATGGTTCCGGCATCATTATAGGCAGCACGCGAACGGGAAATGCCGATTTCCACATCGGAAAACTCAGCTTCCAACGCATCAGGCCAGCAATCGCCAAAATCGCTCGCTATTGTTTCAAGGGGCGCTCCCCCTGCCCGTTCCCAGCGATCTTTAACCAGATCAAACAGAGAGCGCGCCACATCACCTTCCATCATCAGCGTTATGTCATGCCAAGGCTTATATGGCCGTCCCCACGGGTTGCGCCGGCGCGGATCAGTTCTGTGGTGCGCGCGCGAATCCCAACGTTCACGGGTAAGGTCTATTCCCCCGCACACGGCAAGGCTTCGATCAAGAACCGCAATCTTCTGATGATGCGAGCAACCAAAGGGCAGCATGGTATCCTGCTTAAATTGAATTTGCCGCTTAGGCGCCATGCGCATCAGATCGAATGCCATTGAGCCGCGAGTAAAAAATTGGAGAAATGAAAATCCCCACACCAGCATTTTGATATCAAGGTTTTTACGTTTTCGGATGAGCCAGAGAAGGAAACTGCCAAGGCGGGCTGGATATTCCGCTTTAAAAGGCCGGTGATACCAGCGCCGGCCACGCGCCAAATGAATACGCGTGTCGAAATCCCACCCTAACAAAAGAACTTCCTCTTCTGTTTTGAGCATGGCCAGCTGGATTTGACGGAAATATTCCTCAGCATCGACAAGTACAGCAACTCTACTTGCCTTGGCATAACGCCAAACGCCCGGCTCAACCGATGCCTCGAATGGGCCGCCTTCTTGATGATTTTCCACTGAGTATCGTTCTAAGCAATATTCACTAGGCCCGAAACAAAAAAGCCCACCTCGTTAGAGATGGGCTTTTGTGGCGCACCCGGAAGGATTCGAACCTCCGGCCCCCTGATTCGTAGTCAGGTACTCTATCCAGCTGAGCTACGGGTGCGCGTGGAAGCGAGGCTCTAGGGGCGCTCGCGCTGCATGGCAATCCCCTATGTCGCTCTTTTAGGAATTGTATTGCTTAAACAGCAGCGCTGCCAGTTCGACATCGAGAGGCGGTTTTTCAAGCAAAAAGGCCTCCGAAGAAGAAAACCAACCGATTTCGCCGCCTTCTAACGCTTCGGGCTCCCCTTCCCAATCCAGCAATGTGTAAAGCAGGATGACAATGGGTTTGCCGCCAGCATGCTTGCTCTCCTCTGCAAAGCACGCAGGAATACAGTCCTGCGCTTTAACCCGAATACCGAGCTCCTCTGATAGTTCGCGAATCAATGCGATTACAGGCACTTCGCCTGTTTCAACCTTCCCGCCCGGGAATTCCCAAAGACCTCCGTGATGTTTATTCTGAGGCCTCTTGTGCATCAGCCAAAGGCCGTCTGCACGGCGTAAAGCCGCCGCAACAACAGGTTGCCATGTCGGAATATTTTGCAACTTGAAACGTCTTCTCAACTAAATCTTAAGACCCTGAGGCCAGAAGCAATCCCATCAGGAGTGTATTCGTTAGGTGTTTCCATGAATTTGACCAACTTTCTTGAACAGATCGGACGTGATGATTCGGGTGCCACTGCGATCGAATACGGCTTGATCGCAGCACTGATTGTGATCGCTTCACTTGTCGCTCTCGAAGGCGTTGCCAACGAGAATACCGGCTTGTGGGGACGCGTTACGGGCAGTGTGACCAACGCAATGGGTGGATAGTAACCTCAAATTAACGTTCCGAATTAGGAATTTTTCAAAGGGTACACATTATTCATGCACATGTCTGATCCCAAGACCGGGTGAAGACAAGGGTACTTAAGACTGAACTAGGAGACTGAAAATGAAATTCTTTAACAAAATCGCTAAGAACGAAGAAGGCGCAACTGCAATTGAGTATGGCCTTATCGCTGCTCTGATCGCTGTTGCAGCTATCACTGCAATGCAAAGCCTTGGTAACGAGCTTGAGACTACTTTCTCAACAGTTGAAGGCAAAATGGCTGAAGGCAACGCTCAAGGCGTATAAGCTCAGCTTAGCTTCAAAAAGAGAACGGCGGGGATTGATTTCCCCGCCGTTTTTCTTTGCGTAAATGATATTTGCTCAAAAGCGTAATAGCGATCGGGTTAGCGCGACTTCACGACGATCTTTACCTTTTGGCCTGCCCGCAAAGTGCTGTTTGAACCAAGCGCGTTCAAAACACGGAAGCGTTCAACTTTACCGCGATCATAAGCCATTCGGTTTGCAAGCGATTGGATCGTATCGCCGCTACGAACCGTCACAATATCAACGCGCCGGGCGACTACTCCCGATGCCTCCGATGAACTTACTCGGCGCATCGAATTAAACATCGGCGTGAACGTTGATGAGCTACCCGCAGGCGTGATCGCCGCAAAGTGGTAAGCGCGATCTTTCGCAAACTCATATGCAAAAATAACCAGATCGACCTGACTTTGACCATTATTGACCCGAACCGTACCCAGCGCAGCCGGAATTCCGTTAATCGTCGTTCGGCGGACAGATTGCGGGGTTAACGTCTGCTGCTCGCTGCTCATCGAGCTAAATTGTTCGCGAACATAATTCTCTAAATTGCCATTATAGGCGGCAAGCGTCAGTTGCGCCTTGCCCGATTGCCCATTTACGCTGACCGCGCGGCTGCCATTGACCATGTAAAAGCCTGATGGCGCCGTAAATGCGAGGCGCAGTTCTGGATGGATAAACTGGCTTCCCTCAATCACACCCTGTTTCGGGTCATCTCCGTAAATCAGCCCATCAATCCGGCTAAGGAAAGTGTCGCGATTTGTCACACCGCTGCCCAATGGCTGCGCTTTTTCTAAAGCAGTTCGGACTCTGCTGGCAGGATCAGGATGAGTCGATGCCCATTGCGGGATCGTAGCGTCTCCGCGCCCTTGCAATTGCGCGTCTAATGAGTTTTGCGCAGCGAGGCTGGCGAGAACGGTGCCCATTGCTTTTGGATCATAACCAGCTTTTTGAAGGTATTGAATACCCAGATCATCCGCCTCAAGTTCTTGATTACGCGAGAATTTCAGCGTGAGCATTTGCGAGCCTTGAAGCAAGGTTTGGCCCACTTGCTGGCCCAATCCCGTATCGCCAAGCAAAACTCCGGAAAGGACCGCGCCCAAAACGCCGCCGATCTGGTTGCGCTGCGCTGCTTGTTGACGGCGCTGCGAATGGCGCGCTGCTACGTGAGCAACTTCATGGCCCAAAACGCCGGCAAGCTCTGCCTCGTTGTTCATTAGGCTAACGAGCTGACGCGTGGAGTAGATATAGCCCCCGGGGATCGCGAATGCATTGTTTACAGACGAATTTACCAGCGAAACGGTGAAACTGTCGCGCGCATTGCCCAATCCTGATTGGAACGCGATGTTTTTGCCCACTTGCTCAACATATTGCGCCTGAGAGCCAGTCATGGCTCCTCCGAATTCAGCGAGCAGTTTCGGATGGTTCTCTGCGCCAACTTGCGCTTCTGACTGAGTGATCGGGGTCGAGGCGCTGGGGATTGATCCACCAATGCAACCTGACAGTGCCAGCGCCAACGGTGCAACGCTGAGCTTAGCGATAAATTTGTGCGATACTTTCATATTTTGACCCTCCAGCCATGATGGTCCCATATTTTTTCATGGGTCCACCAACCCGTCTCTCTTCCAAACCGTAACCTAACGCATTTTGCTAGATTGTGAATGGTGCTGGCCTCAATTCTGAGTCGATTGGCCACAGAATTCAAAAGGTTTGGGTTAGTCTGCACCAATAGCGAGGAAGCGCTCTTCGCGCATTCGGCGAACAGTATCTGATGGTAATTCACACAAGGAATCAAGCTCTTGCACCAAAGTCTTGCCAAGCTGTTTAGCTGCATCTTCTGGATTACGGTGCGCCCCGCCAGCAGGTTCGCTGATGATTTTATCAATCACCCCAAGCCGTTTCAAATGCTGCGCTGTGACTTTCATCGCTTGGGCGGCATCGGGTGCTTTTTCAGCCGTGCGCCACAGAATAGATGCACAACCTTCAGGAGAAATCACCGAATAAACGGCATGTTCCAGCATAAGGACGCGCTCTGCACTGGCCAAGGCAACCGCTCCGCCAGAACCGCCCTCGCCCACGATCACAGAAACCATTGGAACCGGCAGCGCTAAACAGGCTTCAGTTGAGCGAGCGATCGCCTCTGCTTGGCCGCGCTCCTCCGCCTCGACCCCTGGAAATGCGCCGGATGTATCGACCAAAGTTACCACTGGAAGGCCAAACCGGCCCGCTAGCTCCATCAATCGGATCGCTTTGCGATACCCCTCTGGCTTACCCATGCCGAAATTGTGTTTAATCCGGCTTTCCGTATCATTGCCCTTTTCATGACCAATCAGCATGATTTTGCGCCCATTCAGCCGCGCAAAACCGCCCATTATCGCCATATCATCGCCGTAATAACGGTCGCCGCCTAGGGGAACGAATTCTTCAAATGCGTGATTAACGTAATCATGAAAATGTGGCCGGTCCGGATGGCGGGCAACCTGTGTTTTCTGCCACGGTGTAAGCGAGCCATAGGTGCTTTTCAGCAGCGCTGCACTCTTTGCTTCTAATCGGGCCAGCTCAGGGCTGATATCAACATCATCGCCTTCATCTGCGGTGCGCAATTGGGCGATCCGCTCTTCTAGCTGGGCGATGGGTTTTTCAAACTCGAGGTAAGCAGTCATGGGCAGTGCGCTAGTCCGATGTTGCGCTTTGGGCAAGAGGGTGCCGCAGGTTCACCAGCTCGACAAGGCGCGCTGCATCCACATGTGTGTAGATTTGTGTGGTCGCAATATCAGCATGACCAAGCAAAGTTTGCAGCACGCGAAGGTCCGCTCCGCCTTCTAGCAAATGAGTGGCAAAGGCATGGCGCAAAACATGCGGGCTAATGCGTTTGGGATCAAGATCGGCGCGTACAGCCAGCTCCTTCACCAGCTGAAAGAGGCGAATACGAGTGATATGACCTGTTCGCGATGGGAAGAGGAATTTGGAGCCATGTTCGCGTACTTCCAACCATGCAGCCAGAGCTTCGCTAGCACGGTCGCTAACTGGAACCATGCGGGCTACCCCGCCCTTCCCCGTAACGGTAAGAAATGGCGCATCGCGCGGCACAGCACTGATTGGCAGCGATACCAATTCAGTTGCACGCAGGCCAGAACCATACAGCATCTCTAGCAGAGCCAATTGACGCATGGCGGCGGGCTTACCGCTGCTTGCCTCTAACTCGGCCTGCGCGAACAATTTCTCAATATCATCATGGCTCAGGATTTTGGGAAGCGGCCGCCGTGTTGCCGGTTTCGGTAATGCCGATGATGGATCATCGCCGCGCCATCCTTCATCAACGGCAAAGCCAAAAAACTGCCGCAATGCAGAGGATTTGCGTGCCACGCTGCTGGGCGCGAGATCGGACCAAATGGAAGAAAGGCGTGTCACATCATCGCGCGTGACCTTTTCCAGATCGCCAAGCACTTCCTGCGCCCCTTCTAAATCACGGCGATAGGCAGCCAGAGTATTTACTGCTGCACCGCGCTGTGCGGCCAGATAATCGAGAAAAGCCTCTAATGCGGCCGCCATTAGCTGCGCGCAATCGCCTCCGCAGCGATCATTCGCGCCTCGCCCGACATACCGACCTGATTTAGGGCAGAGACGATGTGGTATAGGTGCAGCGGTGTCATCTGATCCCAATTGCTGCCTTGCATGCCCAGCCCCGCGAGCAGAGCCACTAACCCCGCATTACGGTAACCAGCAGCAGCCGAAATATTGCGGCTCCATTTGGTTTGCGCGCCAAGGTTTAGTTCCAAATCCTCAGACAGAGGCGCAAGGTCGGCTTGAGCAACACGGCCAAGTCCGGCCAGCCCAGCCAGCAAAAACTTAGATTTAAGCGCGCCAGCGCTGTCATCATTGCCGAAATAGCTTTCGATATCGCCAGAAGGTATCGGCAATTGCGGATTGGCAGAAGACAATGCGATCATAGCCCACGCTTCGCTGCCTTCATCGACAACATCGCTCCATGCTGCGGCATCGCGGTCTAGACCAGCAGTTAGCATCGAAGCAATCAGCGGCGCGGCATCATCTGCGTAGGTTTCATCCGCCGGCAGACGCGCAGCAGCGTAGGCTGTCAAAACATAGCGGCCATAGTCGCCTGCACCTTTAGCCTCTTCCTCAGAAGCATCATCACTATCGCCGCCCCATAAACCGCGCATGGCCGCAATCCGCTGCGCCGGATCGGTTGCAACATAGGATTCGCGCAACTGTCCAGCCAATGCCTTTGCCGGGCCGCCAACTTCGCTATTGGCATAGATTTGACTGAACAGATCAACCATCGCCTCACTTGACAAAATACCTTCGCGAGCAGCCAGCGTCGCACCGCGGGCGCGGTCGCTTAGCGATACCATCGGCGCCGTGGCCCATATACGCTGGTAATATGGCCCCGCATCGGCGCTTAGGCCGTCTGGAATCTCCTGACCAACTGCATTGGCGAGCGCAAACCGCCATGGGTTCAGCTTCTCAACACCCTCCCACTCTACGGTCACAGCTTGCCGGCCCTGCCCCGCAGCTCCCGAAAACCGTTGAGCAAGATAGAGATCAATCTCAGGCGCTTCGTCTTTTTCAATCGCCCTATTCAGCTCGCGATTGGCGCCGCTAACCTCGCCCATATAGGCGCGGCAAATGGCTTTGAGCATTTTCCAAGTCGCGTCTTCGCGTTCGGATTTGGCAAGCCGAACTACCGGACATGCACCAACAATATCCGCAGTACCGATGTAGGCATCGACACCAGCTGCAGAAAGTTCATCATTCCAATTGCGCGTATCAATCTCTTGAACCAATGCGCGGGCAGCTTGATGCTCGCCCATGCGGTTAAGAAGGGCCGCACGCATTGCCGTAAATTCGATCTGGTTCATGCCATCGGGTGAAGCCATCCGGCTGACCAAGGCCTTGCGAAGCATGATGTGCCCCCAGCGCGAAACGAAACGCCCCTTCGTCCCCTCAAGAGCGGCTTTGACAAGGCCTGCAGGTTGATTGGCAAGGGAACCGGCTGGAACGCCGCCTTCTTCAACTGTAAGCACGCCGACCTCTGCCAACGAACGCCTCGCAGCAGGCGGCATGTCGTATCGCGGCCTGAGGCCCAGAAGCTCGTCCAAATCATCCGTGGAGAGGTTTTCCAGCTCTTTTAGCGAAGGTAACCGGCTGAAATCCACCGTTCGCGATGAATTGCCAGAGCTGCTCGATCGGCTCGAACGGCTTGAGCGCGGAGCAGATGATCTGCCGGATGAAGGCACGGATTGAACAACGGGCCGCGAAACAGAACCGGTAGAACTGCTTCCAGATGCCGGCGGAGCGGCAGGCTGTGTCGAAATGGATGGGCCCGGTGCTGGTGCAGGTGCCGGAGCTGGTGCCGGTGCGGGTGCTGGCTCGTCAAAGCCCGGGGGCAGTAGCGATTCCTGCGCTGTCGCAATCCCTGCGCCCAACGCAATTGCAGCAACTCCGCTAAGAATGACAAAACGCTTCATGCCTGAAATCCTTTAGGGGCCACTGCGGACAAGGCAACCGGCTGAGCGATCGGATGCAACCCTTCTTCGCCGCCATCAAACCACGCAAGGAACACAATGCTCACCAAAAGCAGCACCAAAAGTGTCAAAATCCGTCCCTTTTCACTCATTTGCAGCCCGATATCTCGTGGAGTTTGCCCCCAACTCACTGTCACAACCATATTGCATGGCGCTCTACCCCATCTATAGCCTTGGCAGCAATGACACAAACCGATCCATCCCTAAGTTCCACGGAAATAGCGCAAATTCGTGCAAAGGTGAGCCGCCCAATTGTCCTTATTGGTCTCATGGGGGTTGGCAAATCATCGGTTGGCAAGCGGCTCGCACATGCGATTGACCGCGACTTTGCCGATGCGGATAGCGAAATTGAGCTGGCCGCCCAGCGCAGCATTTCCGAAATTTTTGAAGAATTTGGCGAAGATTACTTCCGCGCTGGCGAAAGGCGGGTAATCGCTCGCTTGATCGAAGAACAACGCGGCGTAATCGCCACAGGCGGCGGCGCATTCTTGGATGCGGAAACCCGCGCATTGATATTGGAAAAAGCAGTCGCCGTATGGATAGACTGCGACATTGATACTTTGGTTGAACGAACAAGCAGGCGCGATACAAGGCCACTGCTCAAAACAGGTGATCCGCGCGAAATTCTAACCCGTTTGGCCGAAGAACGCGGACCGCTATATGCTCAGGCGCAAATTAGGGTGGAAAGCATGGAAGGACCGCATGAGGAGACTGTCATGCAGATTTTGAAGGGGCTGAAATCATGGCTGTGATCCCCGTCGCCCTGGCTGGACGCGAATATGAAGTGCGTATCGCCAGCGGATTGCTCGCCAATTGCGCCGCCGAAGCTGCAGATTTTCTGCGCAAAGATGTGGTTCCTGTGGTCACCGACACGAATGTCGCTGGCCATTGGCGCGGCGCGGTTGAGGCTTCGCTAAAAGCTGCGGGCAAAACCGCCGTCTGGCATGTTGTAAATCCCGGTGAAGGCGCAAAAAGCTGGACCGGATTACAAGCGCTTACCGATTGGCTGCTGGAGCAGGGCGTTGAGCGCGGCGATCATGTGCTGGCGCTTGGCGGCGGCGTTGTTGGTGATCTAACCGGATTTGCCTGTTCAATATTAAAGCGCGGCTGCGGCTTTGTTCAAATTCCAACCACCCTGCTCGCGCAAGTAGACAGTTCTGTCGGCGGCAAAACCGCGATTAATACCGGCGCTGGAAAGAATTTGATCGGAGCATTCCATCAACCATCTTTGGTGCTGGCTGACTTAGATTGTTTAGAAACTTTGCCTCCGCGTGAAATGCGCGCCGGCTATGCCGAGGTCATCAAATACGGCATCCTTGGCGATGCAGAGTTCTTTGGCTGGCTCGAGGCTATGGGGCCGCGCGTAATTGCGCGAGATGCAGAACCGTTGGAATTGGCAGTGGCCAACAGTGTAGCGGCAAAAGCGCGTATCGTGGCAGAAGATGAGCGTGAATTATCCGGCACACGCGCGCTGCTCAATCTGGGTCACACTTTTGGACACGCATTGGAAGCGGAAACCGGCTTTTCTGGCAAGCTCCTTCACGGAGAGGCAGTCGCACTCGGCATGGTGTTAGCCGCGCGCTATTCAGCAAGGCGGGGCGAATTGGAACAAGATGCTGCAACGCGCATCGCAAAGGCTATTGCCAGCTCCGGTTTGCCCGCAGAATTGCCCGAACTAGGCCTAAATTGTGACGGAAGCGCCCTCACCAATCACATGGCTCACGATAAGAAAATGGATGCAGGCACATTGCCCTTCATCCTGCTCAAAGGGATTGGCGAAGCCTATCTGGCCAAAGATGTTGACCTTGTCGATGTCGCCGCGTTCTTAGACGAGCAGCTCACTGCATGACCCAGTTCATCGATCTGTCCATCCCAATCACCAATGATGTGATTTCTGACCCCGATGTGATGCGGCCCAAAGTCACTTATATGACGCATGAGGATACGTGGGAGCAAATCGCCATGTTCTTCCCCGGCCTGAAGAAAGATGACCTGCCCGATGGCGAAGGTTGGGCGGTCGAAATGCTCGAATTGTCCACGCATAATGGGACGCACATGGATGCGCCGTGGCACTTTCATTCGACTACAGATAGCGGTGCAAACCCTGCGCCCAGCATTGATGAGGCACCGCTCGACCGGTTCATGCGCCCTGGTGTAAAGCTCGACTTTTCACATTTGCCGCACGGAACCGTTGTGAGTGCAGCGCAAGTGAAAGAAGCGCTCGCAGCTATCGATTATACGCTGCAGCCCCTCGATATTGTGCTCATCCAGTCAGGCGCGATTTACGGCACTGACAACTTCACCGATCAAGGAGTTGGTTTGGGCGCTGAAGCAACACTGTGGCTGACCGAGAACGGCGTAGAAGTCGTTGGAACCGACGCATGGAGCTGGGATGCGCCATTTAGCCATACAGCTAAGAAATGGGCCGAGACCCGCGATCCTTCAATCATTTGGGAAGGGCATAAGGCTGGACGCATTCGGCCCTATTACCAGATTGAGAAACTGACCAATTTGGCCGCTCTACCCAGCCATGGCTTCACGTTAAGCTGCTTTCCGGTAAAGATTGAACGCGCCAGCGCGGGCTGGATTAGAGCCGTCGCAATCGTGGATTAGCCCGCGCTATTCCAGTTCCAAAATCACTGCATCCACCGCTAGGCTTTCACCTTCTGCGGCGTTGATGGTGGAGATTACGCCTTCTTTTTCAGCGCGAAGAATGTTCTCCATCTTCATCGCTTCAACCGTGGCAAGCGGCTGTCCGGGCTGGACTTCCTCACCCGCCTCGACATGCAATTTTACCAACAGCCCCGGCATCGGACAGATCAGCATTTTTGACAAGTCCGGCGGTATCTTCTCGATCATATGATCGGCGAGTGGCGCTACTTTTGCCGGAAGCACTAAGGCTTCATGGCTGGCACCGCGCGTCGTGATGACCCAGCGAACGCCCTTGCGCGCAACCTGAATGCCCATGGCATTGTCGCCGGTAACCTGCGCCGAAACCATGCCCGGCTGCCAATCCCAAGTGCCATTAATGCGTTCGCCGTTCACGGTCGCGCCGCCCTCTTCCAGCGTTACGTCAAAGCTCTCTTCACCCAACTTCACTGTCCAATCGGACGGAGGATTGGGTAGGTGCGCAAGCTGACCGGAAATTTCCTGTGCACGCACTTTGGTCGAAAATTCAGCGCCTGCAAACAGAGCCGCAAGCTGGCGGCGAAACACTTCTGTAGTCGCAGCGCCAGTAAACCCATCGGGATATTCCTCGGCGATGAAACCAGTGGTTAGCTCGCCTGAACGAAAGCGTTCGTGCTGCATAATCGCGCTGAGGAAATCGACATTATGCCCCAGCCCCTTGATGCGGAAATTATCAAGCGCAGTGATTTGTTTGTCCGCCGCCTCATCGCGCGTTTCGCCCCATGTCACCAATTTGGCGATCATCGGATCATAGAACATCGACACTTCGCCGCCCTCGTAAACGCCATCATCGACCCGCACACCGTCGACGCCGCGCCGTCCGTTTGCCGCGCCATCATCAGTCCAGCCTTCTAATGTTGGCTGATATTCAACCAAGCGCCCAGTGCTGGGCAAGAACCCGCGATAGGGGTCTTCGGCATAGACGCGGTTTTCAATCGCCCATCCATCAATGCCCACATCGCCCTGTGTCATTTCCAGCTTTTCGCCAGCAGCCACGCGTATCATTTGCTCAACCAGATCAACCCCAGTGATCGCTTCTGTCACAGGATGTTCAACCTGAAGGCGCGTGTTCATTTCAAGGAAGTAGAAACTCTCACCCGTTGGATCAGCACCGGAAACAATCAACTCAACCGTGCCAGCGGAATGGTAATCCACCGCGGCAGACAGAGCGACCGATTGCTCACCCATCGCTTTGCGCATTTTGGGCGTGACGAAAGGCGAAGGTGCCTCCTCAACCACTTTTTGATGGCGGCGCTGGATTGAACATTCCCGCTCGTTCAGATAGAGGATATTGCCATGCTTATCGCCGAGGATCTGAATTTCGATATGGCGCGGGTCTTCGATGAATTTCTCGATAAAGACACGGTCATCGCCAAAGCTATTTAACCCTTCGCGCTTGGTTGCCTCAAACCCTTCGCGCACGTCTTTTTCAGAATACGCAAGCCGCATGCCCTTGCCCCCGCCGCCAGCGGAAGCCTTCATCATTACTGGATAGCCGATATCATCCGATATCTCGACCGCGTGATCAGTGTCCTTAATCTCTCCAACAAAGCCGGGGACGACGTTGACGCCTGCTTTTTTGGCCAGCTTTTTCGATTCAATCTTGTCACCCATCGCCGCAATTGCACCTGCTGGCGGGCCGATAAATGCGATATTTTCCTTGTCCAAAGCTTCAACAAAGCTCGCGCGTTCAGACAGAAAGCCATATCCGGGATGCACCGCCTCAGCGCCCGTTTCCTTGCACGCAGCAATAATTTTTTCAGGGATCAAATAGCTTTCCGCAGCAGGCGCAGGGCCAATATGCACAGCCTCATCCGCCATCCGCACAAATGGTGCACGCGCATCTGCATCGGAATAGACCGCGACGGTTGCGATACCCATGCGCCGCGCGGTTTTGATAACTCGGCAAGCAATTTCGCCGCGATTGGCAATCAAAATCTTAGAAAACAAGCGAGGCACTCCGGTCAGTGTGGTGACTTAGTTAGACAGGTCTATGCCGCCTAGACGTGCCGCCTGCAAGCTATCAAAAACCCACCAACATCAGAGCGCGGCAAGCCCTTGCGCGAGATCAGCCTTAATGTCTTCAATATGCTCAATACCCACAGAAACACGGACAACATCGGGGCCAGCGCCTGCAGAGATCAATTCCTCTGCTGACAATTGGCTGTGGGTGGTCGAGGCCGGGTGGATAATCAAAGAGCGCGTGTCGCCAATATTGGCCAAATGGCTGAACAGTTTCACTTCGGAAACCAGCTTCACGCCCGCGTCATATCCGCCTTTGAGGCCAAAGGTGAACACAGCCCCGCCGCGCCCGCCAAGATATTTCTGCGCGAGAGCGTTATACTGATTGTCAGGCAGCCCTGCATACGACACCCAATCGACTTGCGGCTGCTGCTCCAACCAACCGGCAAGTGCCAGCGCATTGTCGCAATGCTTGTCCATCCGCAGATGCAGCGTCTCCATCCCCGTCAGAGCCAAAAACGCATTCATTGGCGCCATGGCTGGGCCAAGGTCGCGTAAGCCAAGCACGCGGCAGGCAATGATGAATGCAATCGGGCCAATCGGCTCTAACGCATCGACCAAAACCGCGCCGTGATACGACCCGCTTGGCTGTGTTAGTGACGCGAATTTTTCGCCATGCGCTTTCCAATCAAACTTGCCGCTATCGACGATCACACCGCCAACCGCATTGCCGTGACCGTTGAGGAATTTTGTGGTCGAATGCACCACAATATCCGCGCCATGTTCAAACGGACGGCACAGCGCTGGGCTGGCCATTGTGTTATCCACCATCAGCGGCACACCGCCTGCATGTGCGATGTCGGCAATAGCCTGAATGTCTTGCACAACGCCGCCGGGGTTGGCGAGGCTTTCGATGAACACAACGCGCGTCTTATCATCAATCGCCGCTGCAACATTGGCCGGATCATCGGCATCAACAAAGCGCGTTTCCCAGCCAAACTTCTTAAACGCTTCACCCAATTGGTTGAGCGACCCGCCATAGAGTTTCTTCGCGGCAACGATATTGCAGCCTGTGTCCATCAAAGTGTGGAATGCAATCAATTGCGCCGCATGACCCGATGCCACGCCCAAGGCGCCCACGCCGCCCTCCAATGCGGCCACTTTCTTCTCCAAGGCATCATTGGTGGGGTTCATGATGCGGGTGTAGATGTTCCCAAACTCAGCGAGCGAGAACAAATTGGCGGCGTGCTGCGCATCGTCAAAAACGTAGGATGCCGTCTGATAAATCGGCGTGATACGTGCATTGGTGGTAGGATCAGGTTCGCAGCCCGCATGCACGCTTTGCGTTTCTGGACGGTAGTTTTCAGGGGCGTCGGTCATGGCAAATTCCTCATCACATATGTCTTTAACTGTGCAGCATAATGGGGCGCACCGCGCCGGTCACCCTCTCCATTGAGCAGAGTTTCCATTGCTGCGACAAGCATAGCTTGATTGGCGCAGCTGAGCGCTCCCAATGGCTCCACGTAAATACCGATTGCAAACAGGATTGCGCCGGTTTCAGGCAGGGGGCACAAAGTTTGGCGTTCAGAACGGACAAACAGCGTTTCACCGGCATTTTCAGGCGTTACATGCGCAAAGGCTTGTTCTGCGGGCGCATCGGCGATCCAGCGCTTGTCCGGTGTAGGCGCAATAAACCAATTGGCGCGGCCATAAATCGCGCCGGGCTTTAGCTTGTCCATGAACGCATCAACGGATGTAGCCAGCTGCTCTTCATACCCCGCTATCGGCGCATGAAGCGCGCGCAAAGGCTTGCCGATCTTATCCGCCGGATGCCAATCTGTTGGCCAAGCGACAGCGGTGGCGATTAGGCGATATTGATCGTCATCAGCTGCGCGGGTGAGCAGGCAGAGGTCTTCGTGAGTTGTCTGCGCTATCGCTTGCAGATCACCGACAGTGCCCAGCATTGCGCCAAGTTCTTGGATGGGAGGCGCAGATTCTGCGGTTTGTTGGATGCCTTGCGGGAATGCTGCAAAACCGGCTTTGCGCGCGGCTAAATCAGGTTTGAGGTCGAGCCATTCATCCTCGGAGAGCTTGATCAACCCCATTTTGAGCTGCCCTCCGCCGCGTGCCTTTGGCAGCAGATCGTTGACGGAAAAGCCGAGGGTCAATCCGCTTTCGATTTGTGCCTAGTTCGGAGCAATTCATCGAGCTTTTCATCCGAATACTCATGTCCGTGACCGGTCGCCCATACCCATGACATTAGACAGTTTTTACCTGTGATATCAGCATTGAAGACATCGAAAGTGGCAATTACCGTTCCAACGTAGTCAATCCGGTTGGCCAACCCACACTTGCGCGCTTGAGTTCTAACCAGCTTCATTTGCTCCCCAGTCCCAACAGCAACACTTTCGGCGGTTCGCAATTCCTCGACACCCAACATCTGAAGGAAAGTGCACGCGTCAGCATCTTCCTTAGATTTTGGCTCAGTACAAACTTCTTTCGGGATTATGGGTTTTGGAAGCGAGACCGGCTTTTGCTGCGAAGGCAAATACTCACCCTCCCATAGGCGCATCTCGCGATAACCATCCGTTTTGCGGCGCGAGATCCAAAAGGTGCCTTCAGCAGCAACAGGCGGAGTGAATTGCACACCGCAATTCACCCACGCCTCCATATAGTGCAGCCAAACCTTGTGAAGTTTACCTCTCTCGGTTTGAATAGTGCCTTTGATCAGAAATGGCTTGCCATATTCTGCCGGAGCCACTTCACCATCTGGGTGAAATTCGCCTTTGACGCGGATCAACCTCTCGTTTTCTAGGATATTTTGCCGCACCTCAAGAGGGCTCGACGACATAGTGCACGCATTGGCAGCAGCGCCGGACAAAGCCAAAGCGCATGCAAATAGAATTTGGAGTAGAGTCCTCACTCCGCAGCTTCATCCAATCCTTCACCTAAAGGCGGCATATTATGCCCCAGCAGGGTGAGTATATCGGCGGCGCATTCGACCACATTGGAACCTGGGCCATAGATACCTGCAACGCCCGCATCGCGCAGAAAGTCGTAATCCTGCGGCGGGATTACGCCGCCAGCGGTCACTTTAATGTCAGGACGCCCCGCCTCTTTCAGCAGGCTGATAAGTTCAGGGATCAGTGTTTTGTGTCCTGCAGCAAGGCTAGACGCGCCGATCAGATCAACATCCGCTTCCAGCGCCATTTTCAGTGTTTCGTCAGGCGTTTGGAACAGCGGCCCACTGATCACTTCAAAGCCCATGTCGGAAAAGGCGCTCGCGATCACATTGGCGCCGCGATCATGTCCGTCTTGGCCCATTTTCGCGACCATGATGCGAGGCGTTCGGCCAAGCCGCCGTGCCACTGCTTGCACTCCATCGGTCACTTGCGCCCATCGCTTGTCGAATTCATAGGCGCTGGCATAGACGCCGGATACCGGTTTTGGCGTTGCATCATGGCGGCCAAAAACCTGTTCCATCGCGCTAGAAATCTCGCCCAAGGTCGCATCGTGGCGCGCCGCAGCCACGGCCAATTCCAGCACATTGCCGCCGCCGTTTGAACCCTCGGTCAAAGCTTGCAAGGCCGCCTGACACGCGCCCTCATCACGGCCAGCGCGCACTTCTTTCAGCCGCGCAATTTGGCCAGTGCGCACCGCGTGATTGTCAATGTCGAGCGTTTCAATCTGCTGCTCTTCGGCAAGTTGATATTTGTTGACGCCAACAATGACAGTCTCGCCTTTATCAACGCTGGTCTGCTTTTGTGCAGCCGCCGTCTCAATCGCGGCCTTTGGCTTGCCGGTTGCGACATAAGCGGTCATCCCGCCCGCGGCATCAACATCGGCCATCAAGCCTTCCGCTTCCTCCACCAATTTCGCGGTGAGGGCCTCGATATAATAGCTGCCGCCGAGGGGGTCGACGACATCGGTGATGCCGCTTTCCTCTTGCAGAACCAATTGCGTATTGCGGGCAATGCGTGCAGAGAAATCGGTGGGCAGCGCGATCGCTTCGTCCAAGGCATTGGTGTGGAGGCTTTGCGTGCCGCCCAATGTCGCAGCCATCGCCTCAACCGTGGTGCGGATTACATTGTTGTAGGGGTCTTGTTCTTGCAAGCTCACGCCCGATGTTTGGCAGTGTGTGCGCAGCATTTTAGAGCGTTCAGACTGAGCTCCCAAATCATCCATTACATTATACCAAAGCGTGCGGGCCGCGCGCAATTTGGCGATTTCCATGAAGAAGTTCATGCCAATGCCGAAAAAGAACGACAGCCTCCCTGCAAAGGCATCAATATCCAGCCCCGTTGCCATGGCGCGCTTGGCGTATTCCTTACCATCAGCAATCGTAAATGCGAGTTCTTGCACCGCTGTCGCGCCCGCTTCGTGCATGTGATAGCCCGAAATCGAAATGCTGTTAAACTTCGGCATATTGGCAGAGGTGTAGCCGATGATATCCGACACAATCCGCATGCTCGGCTCGGGCGGATAAATATAAGTGTTGCGGACCATGAACTCTTTCAAGATGTCGTTCTGGATCGTGCCCGATAGCTTTTCCGCCGGCACACCCTGACGTTCACCAGCGACGATGTAGAACGCCAAAATCGGGATCACCGCGCCGTTCATCGTCATGGAAACGGACATTGTATCGAGCGGGATTTGATCGAACAGCACTTCCATATCGGCGACTGTATCGATCGCCACGCCCGCCTTGCCCACATCGCCGACAACGCGCGGATGATCGCTGTCATAGCCGCGGTGGGTGGCCAGATCGAAGGCAACCGACAGACCCTTTTGCCCAGCTGCCAGATTGCGGCGGTAGAAAGCGTTGCTCTCCTCAGCGGTGGAGAAACCCGCATATTGCCGGATCGTCCACGGACGCCCTGCATACATGCTGGCCTTCACCCCGCGCGTGAATGGCGCAAATCCGGGAAGTCCGGGATCGCCAGCATCTTCCGCTGTATAAAGCGGCTTAATATCAAAGCCTTCGGGCATTGTGCGCGACAAATCGCGCCCTTTGGACTCTTTGTCCGCCAGTGCTTTCCAATCTTCGATATTCGCCATTATTCGCCCTTAAATTCCGCTTTACGCTTTTGCAGGAAGGCCATGCCGCCCTCCACAGCGTCTTTGCTCGCACCGGCAATACGCTGCGTTTCCGCCTCGCGCACGACGACTTGCTGGATTGTGCCATCCAAAGCGAGGTTGAGGTTTTCCTTCATCATCTTGATCGCTTGTGTCGGTCCATTGGCCAACTTTTCCGCCAGACCGCGCGCTTCATCCAGCAATGCGTCTGCCGCGACAGCCTTGTAGATCAAGCCCCAATCCTCTGCCTGAGCCGCACCAATTTTCTCGCCCAACATCATCATGCGGGTGGCGCGGGCTCGGCCAATTGCGCGGGCCAGCAACCATGTTGAGCCGCCATCAGGCACAAGGCCGATATTGACGAAAGCTTGCAGGAAATAGGCTTTGTCAGATGCAATGGTGAAATCCGCTGCAAGCGCGAGCGAACAGCCAACGCCCGCCGCTGGTCCATTGACCGCTGCGATCACGGGCACATTCGCGCGCATGACTTGGTTGATCATGGGATTATAGTGGTTTTGCAGTGCTTTATGCGATCCGCCCTTGGATGTGAGCGCAGAAGCCTCTCCGCGCGCGGCCAAGTCAGCACCGGAACAAAACCCCTTACCTTCACCCGTGATCAGCACAGCACGCGCATCACCGAGATCATAAAACGCTTCACCAATTTCGTCTGCCATTTGCGGCGGCATAGCGTTCAGCCGGTCAGGCCGGTTCAGCGTGATGGTGGTTAGCGGGCCGTCATTTTCGACGCGAATTGTTTCGTAGGACATTAATGTTCCCCCTTAGGTGTTTCCATGATCTCGGTAAGCATGCCCTGCATGTCTTTGGGATGGACGAAAAAGATAGGCGTACCGTGCGCGCCGATGCGCGTGGGTCCAAGGACACGTTTGCCCATGGCTTCAAATTCCGCACGTGCCGCGTCAATATCAGGCACTTCGAAACAGACATGATGCTGCCCGCCTGCTGCATTCTTAGCGAGGAAGCCGCTCACAGCCGTTTCGTCGTTCAGGGGCTGGATCAATTCCATTTGCGTGCCCAGTTGTTCAGAGTTTGGTCCGCTGTGCGTGGGCGTGTTCACAAACATGATTTTGAGGCCGTCTTGAGGGACATGCGCCTCTTCAAAGCTGGTCGCTCCCATAACATCGCGCCAGTGGGCAAGCGCTGCGTCCATATCGGGCACAACAACGCCGATGTGATTAAGTCTTCCGAGTTTCATTCTAGTTCAGTCCTCGATAAATCAGGGTTCCGAGTGCAAAAAGCGAGACAGCTGGATAAATGGTTTTCTGAGCTAGAGTGAAGAGTGGCCAGTCCTCCTCGTCACCAGTCACAAAAGCACCCTCTTTCCAGCTCCATCTCAGCGGTCCAAGCATGTAAACATGAGCGCTCAAAAAGCCAAAAATAGCTACCGTTAACCACCAAACTAGGGCGCTTTCATCAAGCATGCTGGTCACAGCGGAATATTGTCATGTTTCTTCCACGGGTTCTCTAGCTGCTTACCTCGCAATTTCCGCAGGCCCAGAGCAATCCGTTTGCGCGTATTATGCGGATAGATCACATCATCAATATAGCCGCGCTGTGCCGCCACAAATGGATTGGCGAAGCGGTCTTCATATTCTTTCGTCTTCTCCGCAATCTTATCAGGGTCCCCTGCATCCTTGCGGAAGATAATTTCCACCGCGCCTTTTGCGCCCATCACAGCGATTTCCGCTGTTGGCCATGCGTAGTTCAAGTCACCGCGCAAGTGCTTTGACGCCATGACGTCATACGCCCCGCCATAGGCTTTGCGAGTGATGATGGTGATTTTGGGCACGGTCGCCTCGGCATAGGCGAACAGCAATTTCGCGCCGTGTTTGATGATACCATTATGCTCTTGATCTGTACCGGGCAGGAAGCCGGGAACATCGACCAAAGTGATGATCGGAATTTCAAACGCATCGCAGAACCGCACGAAACGCGCTGCCTTTTTGGAGGAATTGATATCGAGCACGCCTGCAAGAACCATGGGCTGGTTCGCGACAACGCCGACTGTGCGCCCTTCGATCCGGCCAAATCCGCAAAGGATATTACCAGCATGGGCGGGCTGAACTTCGAAAAATTCACCCTCATCCAAAACCTTCGCAATAACCTCATGCATATCATAAGGCTGATTGGCATTGTCCGGGATCAGCGTGTCGAGGCTCATTTCTGCGCGGTCAAACGGATCGCTTGTCGGCAGCTCTGGCACATCTTCGCGGTTGGACAGCGGCAGGTAGTTGAAGAATTCGCGGGTCGCGAGCAGTGCCTCCATATCGTCTTCAAACGCATTATCCGCGACGCTGGTCTTGGTCGTATGAGTAACCGCGCCGCCAAGCTCTTCCTGCGTAACCTCTTCATTGGTCACCGTTTTGACCACATCGGGGCCGGTCACGAACATGTAAGAGCTGTCTTTCACCATAAAGATGAAGTCTGTCATGGCAGGCGAATAGACCGCCCCGCCCGCGCATGGCCCCATGATGAGCGAGATTTGCGGGACAACGCCGCTTGCCAGCACATTGCGCTGGAACACATCGGCATAGCCGCCAAGCGATGCCACGCCCTCTTGAATGCGCGCGCCGCCGCTATCGTTCAGGCCGATAACCGGCGCGCCGACCTTCATCGCGGTTTCTAGAACTTTGCAGATTTTCTCTGCATGGCGTTTGGAAAGAGAGCCGCCGAAAACGGTGAAATCTTGGCTGTAAACGTAAGCCAGCCGGCCATTGATCGTGCCGCTGCCAGTAACCACGCCGTCACCTGGAATTTTCTGTTCGTCCATGCCGAAATCAACGCAGTCATGCTCTACATAAGTGTCGAGTTCTTCGAACGACCCTTCGTCAAGCAGCACATCCAAACGTTCGCGCGCAGTTAGCTTGCCCTTTGCATGCTGGCTGGCGATACGCTTTTCGCCTCCGCCCATTTTCGCAGCTTCGCGGCGGCGTTCCATTTCGGCGATATTGGCGGACATGCAAATTCCCTCATAAAGCAGCTGGGCTGCACATAGTTAGACAGGTTGCCTAACCATGCACTCACCGCAGCGTCAAGATTTGCAGTCAATATCGCTTCAATGGATCATTTTCGCCTAGCAAATAAGCGCGCAAGTGCGCCTATTTCAGCAGCACCAGTTCCTCTGCCATGCTTGGATGGATTGCCGTAGTTGCGTCGAAATCAGCTTTGGTCAGACCAGCTTTAATCGCCACGGCAGCCGCTTGGATGATTTCCGCACTTTCTGGACCGATCATATGCAGGCCGAGGACTTGGCCTGATTTCGCCTCGCAGATCATCTTATAAAGACCGCGCTCCATCCGGTCCGAAAAGATGTTCTTCATCGGGCGGAAGTCAGAAGTGTAGATGGCCACTTCCGGATGCGCCTCGCGCGCCTCTGCCTCGGTCATCCCAGCAGAGGCAATGGAAGGCTGCGAGAATACAGCCGTTGGGATTTGGCTGTGGTCGACGGTGCGCGGATTATCGCCAAAGATACTGTCGGCAAAGGCATGGCCTTCACGAATGGCAACCGGCGTTAGCTGCACGCGATCTGTCACATCGCCCACGGCATAGATGCTGGCACACGACGTTTTTGAGGCTGCATCAACAGGGATTTCGCCTTTCGGTCCAAGCTCAATCCCAGCATTTTCCAGGCCCAGTCCATCAACAGCAGGTTTCCGTCCCGTGGCGACCAATATCTGATCGACTTCCTTGGCGACGCCATTAGTCAAGGTGACTTTGAGCGAACCATCAGTATTTTTCGTCACACTTTCGATCTGAGCACCGAATTGCAAATCCATGCCGCGCCTCTCCATGATCGGCGGCAAGCGATCGACAATGTCTTGCTCATATGTGCGCAGGATGGTTTCGCTGCGGTTCACGAGCGTTACATCGCTGCCCAGCGCGTTGAAGATACCGGCGAACTCTACAGCGATATAGCCGCCGCCCATCACCATCAGGCGTTTTGGAAATTCATCAAGGTAGAAAATCTCATTAGACGTGATGGCATGCTCACTGCCCTCAAATGGAGGGATAACTGGCGTGCCGCCGGTCGCGACAAGGATATATTTCGCGGTGACTTCCTTGCCCGACGCTAACTTTACTGAGTTTGGTCCGGTAATGGTTGCGCGTTCTGAGAAACTTTCAACGCCCGCCCCGCCAAGAGTGTTGCCATAGAGCCCCTCTAGCCGGTCAACATCGCCATTGACGAAATCGCGCAAGGTGCCCCAGTCAAAGCTTGGTTCGCCCAGCGTGAAGCCCTTATTTTTCGCGTGATGCAGTTCGTCTGCGAACATGCTGGCATAGACGAGCATTTTCTTGGGCACACAGCCGCGAATGACGCAGGTACCGCCATACCGGTGCTCTTCGGCAATGGCGACTTTTGCGCCATGTCCGCCCGCGATCCGGCTGGCGCGCACGCCGCCCGAACCGGCTCCAATAGTGAAGAGGTCGTAATCGTAGGTATCTGGCATCATCAATTCCAATAGCTTTGCAAATGATATGAGCGCGCCCGGCCAAAAAGCCCAGCCTGATTTTTGGACGCGCTCATCAATATAGCTTACCTATTCGAAGGAAAACCGCTTATAGTTACCCTTGGGCAGATCGGTTTCCACCGCCACCGCCGCGGTTCCCGCCGGAACGACCTCCGCCGCCTCCGCCTCGATTTCCGCCCGGACGACCTCCAGGACGGCCACCGCCTGGACGGCCCCTTCGTGAGGAATGTTTGTTGTTTGGACGGCCGCCTGAGCGATTTTCACCGTCACCGCCGCCTTCGCCTTGCCCGCGGCCTTTTCCTCCAGCTTGAGGCCGGCCAGCGCCCTTAGGACGGTTGCCATCACGTCCGCCGTGGCGTTTTGGTTTTACTCGTTGCTGCTGCTTCTTTGGTGGCGGTTTGGTCGGTCCAACCCCCTCGACCACAGCGCGGAAGTTTTCTGGCAGATCAAGCCGTTCAAACTCAGCGTCCGTGACTTTGTTGATGTCTTTGAGATAGCTGCGTTCATCCTCGGCACAAAAGGCGATCGCGATACCGTCTTTGCCCGCACGCGCAGTGCGCCCGATGCGGTGAACATATTGTTCTGGCACATTGGGTAGTTCGTAATTGATAACATGCGAAACGCCGGGAATGTCGATCCCGCGCGCAGCCACATCGGTTGCCACCAAAACCATGGTTTTACCCTTGCGGAACTCATCAAGAGCACGCTGGCGTTGTGGCTGTGATTTGTTGCCGTGAATGGCATTGGCGCGCACGCCAACTTGAGCCAATTTCTTCACAACGCGGTCGGCCCCATGCTTGGTGCGAGTGAACATTAAGACGCGCTCTAACTTGCCCGGCACAGCATGTTTGCCAGTTAGGATCAGCTCGATCAGCGATTGCTTTTCATTCTGCTGGACCATGAAGAGATATTGATCCACGCGTTCAGCAGTGGTGCTTTCCGGCGTAACCGAAACATGGACTGGATTGTGGCAATAGCCGCGCACCAATTCCTTGATCTGCTTCGGCATCGTCGCGCTGAAAAACAGCGTTTGCCGGTCGTCCGGCACCAGATCATTGATCCGGCGCAAGGCGTGGATAAAGCCAAGGTCGAGCATCTGATCCGCCTCGTCCAAAACGAGGATTTCAACGCCTGAAAGGTTGAACGCTTTCTGATCAATCAAATCAAGCAAACGTCCCGGTGTCGCGACCAGAATATCAGTGCCGCGGTGCAGTTTGTTACGGTCTTTATTCACCGAAGTTCCGCCAACGATGCTTTGCACTTTTAGGCCAGCAAGCGCGCCATATTCTTTCGCATTTTCAGCGATTTGTCCGGCAAGTTCGCGCGTTGGCGCAAGCACCAGCATGCGGCAGGATTTGAACGGGATTTGATTGTCGGCTTTGCGCAGATTGTCGATGCTAGGCAGCATAAAGGCGGCGGTTTTGCCCGTGCCTGTTTGGGCGATGCCAAGCAGGTCGCGGCCTTCCAAAACAGCTGGAATGGATTGTTCTTGGATCGGTGTCGGGGTCGAATACCCCTTCATATCCAAAGCTTGAAGAACGGGCTGTGATAGCCCCAATTGGTCAAATGCTTTTGTCATAATTACTCATAAAGATGCGCAGTCAGCTCGCGGAAACTGGTTAGAGTCCGGCGGTCTGCTCGCGGTGGTTAAGAACCGCCCGCGTGAAAAGGGAAGCTGTAAGGGGGTTTCAAATGAAGCGCGTGACCGGGGGCGAATGGGCCTGTCTTAGACCGCAATTTGCCGCTTCACGCTGATACGCGCGCTTTGTTGACCGCCGATATGGTGCGTCGCAGCATAAAAGTCAATTTGTTTCGCTTTTGTTGCAAAAAAGCTGAGTGTTATTGACGAAGCCTACCCCAAACCAGCCTTTTCAAGCAGGGCAGCAGTACTTGCATCGAAGGTCACTTCGCCCGCCTCAATATCCTTCGCCATTTTCTTGCCAAGCTCCACGCCGAACTGATCGAAAGGATTGATGCCAAGCAGGACCGCATTGGCAAACGTGCGGTGCTCATGAAAAGCGATCAATGCACCCAATGTCGCAGCATCCAGATCATCGCACAGAATTGTCGCGCTAGGCCGGTCACCGGGAAATTCACGCGCCGCATCATCGCCGTCCGCGCTCATATTGCCGCCCGCCATCAATGCGGCGCCTTGGGCAAAACAATTGGTCAGAAGAATATTGTGGTGGGCTGGGTTCAGAGCGTCACCCGGCGCGATGCTCGCGATGAAATTCACTGGAACCTCATGCGTGCCCTGATGCAACAATTGGAAAACCGCATGCTGAGCATCAGTGCCTACCCCGCCCCAAGTGATCGCGGCGCTTGGCCCGTCAAATTCCTCACCCGACGAGGAGACGCGCTTGCCATTGCTTTCCATCTCTAACTGCTGAAGATAATCAGGAAACAGCGAAAGCCGCTCGTCATAGGCAAACACAGCGCGGGTTTGGCAGCCCCGCAGGCGCGAATAAAACTGGTCAGCAAAGGCTGCCCGCAAGCACAGATTGGCGCGGCCATCAGTATCGCGAAAATGTTCGTCCATTGCGCGCGCGCCCGCTAGCATGGCGGCGAATTCATCCCAGCCGGCCGCAATGGCGATGGGAAAGCCGATAGAGGACCAGATCGAATAGCGCCCGCCAACGCTCTCGCTGAAAGGAAGAATGCGCGTTTCATCAACGCCCCATTCCACAGCCTTGTCTGGGCTGGCAGTAAGCGCAATCACGCGGCCCGATGGATCCTCCACGCCGCTATCGCCGAGCCATTTGAGCGCGCTGGCAGCATTGGTCATCGTCTCAATCGTGGTGAAGGTCTTAGATGCCACTGCGATAATCGTTGTGGCAGGATCGCAAGCATCAAATGCTGCTTCCAATGCGACGCCATCAATGTTGGAGACAACATGCACATCGACCAATTTCAAATCACGCGTCAAAGCATCCACTGCCAAATCAGGGCCAAGCGCCGATCCGCCAATACCAATATGAATGCAGTGCTTTACTTCTCCCAAAGCGCCCTCGTGGATAGCCTCAACCAGCATTTGCATGCGGGCATGCAGAGCGCCAGCTTCCTCTACAGCCGGCTCAGCGCCAATACCGCGCTGGGCGGTGTGCTCTGCTGCGCGACCCTCTGTCACATTGATCGCCGCCCCTGACAGCAAAGCAGTGCGGTTACCGGAAAAATCCGCAAGCTCAGCCAAAGCTTCAAACTCGGTCAGCAAAGCATGATCCAAATGGGTTTTCGACCAATCAAACAAGATTCCCGTTGATCCCTCTTCCGACTGCCATTCAATCCGGCCGGACATCGACGCGACGCGGGATGGGTCATCATCAAACAAAACTTCCAAAGAGCTTTGCGGCAGAGTTGCCAATGCATCCCATTTTTCAGCAACAGTATCGGACATAGACGAAAACCTCTTTCTTGCTTGCTCTCACGCGCCTAGGGACAGCGGCGATGAATGAAAAGATCGAAGATACGAATGCGCCGCCAACTGAGGTCGATTTGGGCGAGAATCCGCCAAAGATCACACCCAAGGCTAGTGCAGCGGTTGAAGAGGAGGAAGGCGAAAGCTGGCTCAGCTTCCTCTGGTTCCTCCTAAAACTGGCGCTGGCTGTACTCATATTTCGTAGCTTCATATTCTCCCCCTTCTCAATTCCGTCTGAAAGCATGCTGCCGCGCCTTTGGAATGGTGACTATCTGATAGCGTCGAAATGGTCTTACGGGCTTTCCAAACATTCGCTTCCCGGATCAGTTCCGCTAATTCCTGGCCGGATCTTTGCCAGCGAGCCAGATCGCGGCGATGTTGCCATTTTCAAACATCCCATCGACGGAAGCGATTATATCAAGCGGGTGATCGCCCTACCCGGCGACAGCGTAGAATTGCGCAGCGGGCAATTGGTGCTAAACGGCGTCTTGGTCCCAAAAGAACGGATCGCGGATTTTGTGATACCAGTGTCGCCCAATACCGTTTGTTCTCGCGGCTCCATCCGTGAAGAAAACGAAAGCGGCGACATCACTTGCCGCTACGCCCAATTCCGCGAAACCTTGCCATCGGGCGTTAGCTACAACGTACTCGACTTCGGCAATCAGTTCGAAGCGGATAATTTCGGTCCGCGCATTGTTCCGCAAGGCCGCGTTTTCATGATGGGTGACAATCGCGATAATTCGCAAGATAGCCGTTTTCCTGCTGTCGCCGGCGGCGGCATTGGCTTTGTCCCTCAAGACTTGCTCTTTGCTAAAGCGCAAGTCGTAATGTGGTCGACCGATGGCAGCGCAGAATGGGCAATGCCGTGGACATGGTTTAGCGCAGCACGCTGGGACCGTAAGGCAGACGGTATATGATCTCGCTTGATCCTAAGGCGAAGGACTGGCTCAAAACACAAGGCTTTGCTCCTTCGGACGACGCATTGTGGGTAGAGGCTTTAACCCATGGCAGCACGGGTGCGGATAAGGATTATGAGCGGCTAGAATTTCTTGGTGACCGCGTGCTCGGCTTAGTGATCGCGGAATGGCTGTACGAGGCGCACGACGGGCCAGAGGGCAAATTATCGCTCCGCCTCAATGCTTTGGTTAGCCGTGTCACCTGCGCCAAGATTGCGGCTGAAATTGGCCTTTCCGACCACATACGTCTCGGCAAACAAGCGCGCGATGATGGCGGCAAGGAATCCACCAATATCCTCGGCGATGTTATGGAGTCTCTGATCGGCGCTGCCTTTACGCAAGATGGTTTTGGCGCCGCGAGAACGCTTATCCGCACGTTGTGGGAAGCAGAATTTTCCGGCGATCTAGGCCGCGCCAAACATCCCAAATCCGCTTTACAAGAATGGGCCGCGGGCAATCGCCGCAAACCGCCTGAATATGAACTCGTGGACCGCTCTGGACCTGACCATGCCGCGCAATTTACCGTGCGTGTGTCAGTAAATAAGGTTGGCGAGGCACAGGCCACCGCATCAAACAAACAAGAGGCTGAACGGCGCGCTGCCGCGGCCTTCATGGAGCAATACGGATGAGCACACATAAATGCGGAGTGGTCGCAGTTATCGGCGCTCCCAATGCCGGTAAATCGACTCTCGTGAACCAGCTGGTCGGCCAAAAGGTCGCAATAACAAGCTCAAAAGCGCAGACGACCCGCGCCAAAATGCTGGGCATTGCTTTGGACGAGAAAGATGATGCCAAAACGCAGATGATTTTGGTCGATACGCCGGGCATTTTTAGCCCTCGGCGTAAGCTGGATCGCGCGATGGTTTCAGCCGCTTGGGATTCCACGACTGAGGCGGACGCGGTGCTGCTTATCGTCGATCCGATCAAACAGCGCAGACATGAATTGCTGCCTCTTTTGGAGGCATTGGAAAAGCGGCCTGAACGCAAAATTCTGGTGCTGAATAAGGTTGATAAGGCTAAAAAGGAGCCGCTGCTCGCTTTGGCTCAGGAGCTTGGTGAAAAAGGCGAATTTGACGAGATATATTTCATCTCTGCGCTAACCGGAGACGGCGTGCCGGAATTGAAAGATGCGCTTGCCGCGCTGATGCCATCCGGGCCGTGGCACTATCCAGAAGATCAGGTTTCCGATGCTTCTGAACGGCTTTTGGCGATGGAGATCACCCGCGAACAGCTTTACGCGCAGCTTCATGAAGAGCTGCCCTATGCCAGCGCGGTTCGGCCTGAAAGCTATACAGTTAAGCCGGATGGCAGCGTAGAGGTGCGCCAACAAATTGTGATCGCCCGCGATAGCCAGAAACCGATTGTGCTTGGCAAAGGCGGCAGCAAGATCAAAGCGATTGGAGAAGCGGCTCGGGAGGAACTGTCAGCAATTCTGGGCGTGAAAGTGCATCTGTTTCTGCATGTGAAGGTCGATGAACGCTGGGACGAAGACAAGGAAGTCTTCGAAGAAATCGGCCTTGAATGGGGGTGAGGATCAAAGAAATTACTTAGCTAAGCCTTCAAGAAATGCCGTAATTTCTGGATCAGTAAATTCAGCCACAGGGTCTTTAGAGCGACCAAAATGACTGTGCTCGCCGGCATCAAACGCTTGATAAACCGTCGACCAATTCGAAGGGTAAGTGTCCGAATCCTGTTTTGGTCAAACATCCAATATTAGGTTAGCCAAATCGCTTTCAAACTCATTCGCCAACCAATCAGCAATTTCATAATCCAATTCACCTTGGTGATATTTGCTAGCCAAGAGCACCGCAAGTGTATCAAAAATAGCTGTAATGGAATCATGGTTGCATGCATGCAGAGTGCTGAGCCGCGTAGTCAATGTACCGCCAAATTCGAGCAGATCAGCATGCACGCCATCGAAATAGGATTGCGCTATATCTGATATTTGCTGTTGGTTTGAATCCATCCCCTCACCGCTTCTTAGCCACCTTGATCTTACTCTGCTTAGCGAAAGACTTGGTGCTTTCCTCGCTACGGTTCAGCGCTTTAGCGATTTGTTTCAGCCCCTGCCCTTTTGACGCGAGCAGTTTTAGCCGCCCGGCCTCTTCTGCATTCCACGGCTGTTTGTGGCGGGTGAAGTGCTCTTTGCTCACGACTAAGCCTTCTTTGCCGCAGCTTTCTTTTTCGCAGGCGCTTTCTTTTTAGCGGCTGGCTTTTTGGCCGCAGCCTTCTTTTTAGGCGCTGCTTTCTTGCGCTTTTTCTTGGTCGGGCCTTTCGCCGCGCGTGCATCGATTAGTTCAATCGCCGCCGCCGCCTCAATATCTTCAGGCTTGATATCTTTCGGAATGGTCGCATTGGTGCTGCCATCGGTCACATAAGGGCCATAGCGGCCCGGCATGACCTTAATCTCGCCGCCAGAGGTGGGATGTTCGCCAAGCGTCTTGATCGGCTCAGCCTTGCCGCGCGCTCCGCCCTTGCGATTTTTACTTTCCGCAAGCAGATCAACCGCGCGGTTCATGCCAATGTCAAAAATTTCGGTGGTCGATTGCAGCTTACCGTAAACGCCTTCATTGCGGACAGCAGGGCCATAACGCCACAAGCCTGCCTCGATTTCTTTGCCGTTTTCAGGATGTTCGCCGATAATACGCGGCAAGCTGAGCAGCTTCACCGCCCAATCCAGATCGAAATCGTCGAGGTCTTTGGGGATTGAGGCGCGCTTTTTCGCATCGCCATCCGCCATTTCGACATAAGGGCCAAAACGGCCCGATTTCCGGTGGATTTCCTCACCGGTTTCAGGGTGTTTGCCCATCAAGCCATCGGCGCTGCCATCATCGCCGTCACCGCCCGGTTGAGCGAAACGGCGGGTAAATTTGCATTCAGGATAGTTGGCGCAAGCAACAAAGGCACCAAAACGCCCGCCACGCAGCGCCAATTTGCCATCCTTGCGCCCTTCTGTCTCGCATAGTGGGCATTTGCGCGGGTCGGTGCCATCTTCTGTCGCTGGAAAGAGATAGTCGGAAAGATATCCGTCCAAAACTTCTGTGACTTCAGATGGAAGTTTCTCCATCACCTCGTCAGCTTTGGGTTTGAAATCTTTCCAAAACTTGGCGAGCAGTGTCTTGTATTCTTCTTTGCCATCAGAGACGACATCAAGCTCGTCTTCCATGCCGGCGGTGAATTCATAAGCGACATAATTGGGAAAAAAGCGTTCTAGAAATGCTGTAAGGAGCCGGCCACTTTCCTCTGCGAAGAAACGGTTTTTCTCCATCCGAACATAATCGCGGTCGCGCACCGTTTGAATGGTGGAAGCATAGGTGGACGGGCGGCCAATACCCAATTCTTCTAGGCGTTTCACAAGGCTGGCTTCGGAAAAGCGCGGCGGCGGCTGGGTAAAGTGTTGGTTTGCCTCTACCGCTTTTTTCGCAGGGGCATCACCGTCACGCATGCTTGGCAGCAAGCCTTCTTCATCATCATCCTTATCATCAAACCCTTCTTGATAGACGGCGAGGAAACCCGGGAATTTTACGACTTGGCCGGTTGCCCGTAGCTCGTGCTGGCCAGTGGCATCGCGCAAAGCAACAGTCGTGCGCTCCAATTGCGCAGCGGACATTTGGCTGGCCATGGCACGCTTGAAGATTAGCGAATACAGCTTGGCATCATCGCCTGATCCGGCCACTTCCTTGGCAAAGCTAGTAGGACGAATTGCCTCGTGCGCTTCCTGAGCGTTTTTGGCTTTTGTGCTGTAAAACCTTGGTTTTTCAGGCTTATACGATGTATCGAACTTGGCATCAATCGCATCGCGCGCAGCCATAATTGCGCTCATATCCATCTGCACGCCATCGGTCCGCATGTAAGTGATCGCGCCCGCTTCATAGAGCTTTTGCGCGCACCGCATTGTGTGGCTGGCGTTAAAGCCCAGCTTGCGCGCAGCTTCTTGCTGCAAAGTGGATGTGGTGAATGGAGGCGCTGGATTGCGCTTCAAAGGCTTGGTTTCAATTCCCTCGATAGTGAAACGCCCGCCATCGACAGCCGCTTTTGCTGCCATAGCGGTTTTCTCATCGCCCAAATCATGCTTGCCAAGTTTTTTGCCATCAAAAGCGACCAGCCGCGCATCAAACGCGGTGCCATCATGCTCCAGTTTCGCAAGGACTGACCAATACTCAACTGGATTAAACGCCTCAATCTCGCGCTCACGGTCAACGATCAGGCGCAGGGCAACCGACTGGACGCGCCCAGCCGACTTTGCTCCGGGCAGCTTGCGCCATAGAACCGGGCTAAGCGTAAATCCAAATAGGTAATCGAGTGCACGGCGCGCCAGATAGGCATCGATCAAAGGCTGATCGAGCTCGCGCGGCGATCCCATCGCCTCTGTCACAGCCTTTTTCGTGATCGCGTTAAACGTCACGCGGTCGACTTTGGTTGGCAGAGCTTTGCGCTTTTTCAGCAGTTCTTGCACATGCCAGCTAATCGCTTCGCCTTCGCGGTCAGGGTCGGTCGCGAGTACGAGACGGTCTGCGCCCTTCGCCGCATCAGCGATTTCTTTGAAGCGGGATTGTTTATCGCGGTAAAGCTCCCAATCCATCGCAAAATCTTCGTCCGGTCGCACGCTGCCATCTTTGGGCGGCAGGTCGCGGACATGGCCGTAGCTCGCCAAAACTTTGAAGTCTTTGCCGAGGTATTTTTCGATGGTCTTCGCCTTTGCTGGCGATTCAACGATAACTAATTGCATGTGATTTAAGCTCAATCCCTACGTGTACACGTGTACGCGAGGGTAGCGAGGATTGGGGCGGTCACGTCAAGAGGGTTTTTTGCAGAAGGTGTAAAATTGGGTGGATGAAGGGGTCTTATGGAACGATCCGAGAGACACGGCCACCGGCGTGGCGATCCAATTCGCCAGACAGTTCTAGTTCTAGCAAAGCGAGCTGAACGGCTGCTGCGCCCTTCCCCGATTGCCGGATCAGCTCGTCCACTGCGACAGGAGCATTTGATAGCAGCGCGGCGATGTTGGCGGGCTGAGCCTGAGGTAACTCTTCAAAAGCGTAATCTTGTGCCGGCGTATCTTCGCGAACGCTAGACATGGGCACGCCATCAAATCCGCTGAGAAGCTCGATCACATCATCCGGTGATTGGACCAGCACCGCCCCTTCGCGGATCAGATTGTTGCAGCCAAGCGAGCGCGCCTCTAGCGGGGAGCCTGGAATGGCCATGACTTCGCGGCCCGCTTCGCCTGCAAGGCGTGCAGTGATAAGCGAGCCTGACTTGGGAGCGGCCTCAACCACCAGAGTTCCAGCTGCCAATCCAGCTATAATCCGGTTGCGGCTGGGAAAATGGCGGGCGAGCGGCTGGGTGCCGGGTGGCTGTTCCGCGATGAGCAAGCCTTCAGACGCGATGCGTTCCTGCAATTCTTCATGCTGAGGCGGGTAAGCAATTTCGATGCCGCTCGCGATCACACCGATGGTTGCTGGCAGCGATCCTTCATGAGCTGCGCCATCAGTTCCCCGCGCCAGACCAGAAACCACAGTGAACCCTTTTGCCGATAATTCAGCTGCGAACTCCCGTGCAATTTTTACCGCAGCGGCTGAGGCATTGCGCGCGCCGACCATCGCAACGCATGGCTTGCTTGCGAGCGCGAGATTGCCTCGCATGGTTATAATTGGCGGAGCGCTGTCGAGGGCTGCTAGCAGCGAGGGATAATCTGGCTGATCGTGGAAAAGATACCGAGCACCGGCGCGCTTAACCGCCCCAATCTCATCCTCAATCCGCCCCTTTGGCGCAGCGCGATAGCTGCGTTTACCTCGCGACCCCAGTTCTGGCAAAGCGTCCAAGGCCGCAGCGTGCTAGCAATTGACGGTAGCTGACAGGGCCAATATTCGGGCTTCGCAAAAGCTGGATGCGGGCAAAAGCCTCTGCTTGCGTTAGCTGCGGCGTTAGGCTCACTTGCCAGAGCCGATTTTAGGCTCCTCACCGCGCATCAACCGCCCGATGTTGGCGCGGTGCTGGATCAAAACGATTGCTGCAATAGCGACCAGTGGCCAAATCAATTCAGCCCCTCCCAGCGCCCATGCGACCGCAGGAGCAGCAATAACCGTCAACATGGAGGATACCGACGAAATTCGGCTGATAAGCAGCACAAGCGCCCATATCCCTGCGCAGATCAGCATCAATGGCCAAGCGAGCGCCAGCAGCACGCCAGCGGCGGTTGCAAATCCTTTACCGCCCCTAAACTTTAGCCATGGTGTAAAACAATGGCCCGCAACCGCTGCAACAGCAGCAGCCCCTTCAGAACCTTCCCAGAAATGTGCCGCGATCAGAACAGGCACTACGCCTTTCGCTGCATCGAGCAGCACTGTTGCGGCCGCCAACCCTTTGTTTCCAGTGCGCAAAACATTGGTCGCGCCGATACTGCCCGAACCAATATCGCGCACATCGCCCAGCCCAGCAGCCTTAGTCAGTAGCAGTCCAAATGGCACTGAGCCGAGTGCAAAACCCAAGAGCGCAGCCCAAAGTGTCTCGATTGTAATCAGATCCATGAGTTTGAACTGCCCCACCTTTCAATTTCTGCATGACTAAGTAATAGCCGCAGGTTCCACAAGCAAACTTGCCTGAAAACAGCGAAGAGAAACCTCCATTACCGATCCTTCTGCCCCCATATTACTGCTCGACACCGGCGTTGGCGGGCTAACGGTTCTGGCTGAAGTTCGCAAAGCGCTGCCCGATGCACGACTAATCTATGCAGCGGATATGGCGGGCATCCCATACGGTACGAAGAGCGAAGAAGAAGTCTCCGCCCGCGTCACCAGCCTGCTTGGGCGGATGGCGGAACGCTATGCTCCGCGCCTCGCCTGCATCGCTTGCAACACGGCCAGTACCATTGCGCTTGGCATGGTGCGCGAAGTGCTAGAAATACCTATCGTTGGCACGGTGCCTGCGATCAAACCCGCCGCAGCACTTACCAAAACCGGAACTATCGGCTTGCTCGGCACGGCGGCCACAATCCGGCAGGCCTATGTCGATAATCTTGAGGCAAAATTTGCGGGCGGAAAGCGCTTGATCCGCGTTGCCGCACCGGGCTTAGTTGATGTGGCAGAGGCGAAACTGCGCGGCTACACAATCGATCAATATATCATCGATCAAGCCGTTTCTGGATTGCTGGCCGGCAATGGCGGCAGCGAAATCGATACAGTCGTCCTAGCTTGCACCCATTTCCCCCTCTTGAAAGAAGAACTCGCCGATAGTTTTGCGCGCGCGGGGCATGCAGACGTACACTTCATAGACGGGGCAGCTGGCATTGCGCGCCGCATCGCGCACCTGACCGAAAGTCAAGAATTTGCTCACGCTGACAAGAGCTTAGCCGTCACCACAGGCAATCTTGAAAGCTTCCAAAGCCTTGCCCCCGTTCTGGCGGCGTACGGTATCGATCAGATTGATCGATTTTAACACGCATTCCTGCGAGTCGTTCGCAAAGATCGCGCTAGAAAAGCTGCGCGGCTACGATTACATACGCTTTTGAAACCGACCGGTAACAACACGCCGGGGCAGCTAAGGCGGATGGTAGCGGTGAATTACAACTCAATCTTCGACAAGGCGATTGACCGCCTGCATGAAGAAGGGCGCTACCGCGTCTTCATCGACATTATGCGGAACAAAGGCGCCTATCCCAATGCGCGCTGTTTCCACGGGCATAATGGCCCGAAACCAATCACCGTCTGGTGCTCAAACGACTACCTTGCCATGGGACAGCACCCCAAGGTTATCACCGCTATGGAAGACGCTTTGCATGATGTTGGCGCAGGCTCTGGCGGCACGCGCAATATTGGCGGCAACACGCATTTCCACGTTGAGCTTGAGCAGGAACTTGCAGAATTGCACGGTAAAGAAACCGCCCTTCTCTTCACCAGTGGCTATGTTTCCAATGATGCGACACTGTCCACTTTGGCAAAGCTGCTGCCCGGCTGCGTAATATTCTCCGATGAGCTCAACCACGCCAGCATGATCGCAGGCATTCGTAACTCCGGCTGCGAAAAGCGTGTGTTCCGCCACAATGACATGGCACATTTGGAAGAATTGCTCAGCGCAGAAGATGCTGACACGCCCAAGCTCATCGCCTTTGAAAGCGTCTATTCCATGGATGGTGATGTTGCGCCAATCCATGCGATTTGTGATCTGGCAGAGAAATACAACGCGCTCACCTACATCGATGAAGTCCATGCCGTTGGCATGTATGGTGACCACGGCGGCGGCATTTCTGAACGCGATGAGGCGGCAGACCGGATCGACATTATCGAAGGAACTTTGGGCAAAGCATTTGGCGTAATGGGCGGCTATATCGCAGCCGATCAGAAAGTGGTTGATTGCATCCGTTCCTATGCGCCCGGCTTCATCTTCACCACCTCGCTATCGCCCGTATTGGTCGCAGGCGTGCTGGCATCGGTGAAGCATTTGAAAAATTCCTCTACCGAGCGCGACGCTCAGCAAGCCGCCGCCGCCATGCTGAAAACCAAGCTGTCCGACGCTGGCCTTCCAGTGATGGACACAGTGACCCATATCGTGCCGCTAATGGTCGGCGATCCGGTGCGGGCAAAGAAAATCTCCGATATTCTTCTCGCGGAATATGGCGTTTATGTGCAGCCGATCAATTTCCCGACCGTGCCGCGCGGAACAGAGCGCCTTCGCTTCACCCCTGGCCCTGCGCATACAGAGCCGATGATGGATGAGCTGACACAAGCATTGGTAGAGATCTGGGACCGGCTTGATCTGGAACTTGCCAAGGCGGCATAATCTGCCACACTCTCGCAAACGCTTTGGGAGAGGCACGAAATGGCAACCACATTCGACCGCACAAAACTGAACACGGGCACTTTGGATATCCGCCCGATGACGCCCGCAGTTGGTGCTGAAATTCTTGGCATAGACTTGTCCGCGCCTGATACGGCAGAACGGATTCCAGAAATCCGCGCGGCGCTGCTTAAGCACGGCGTGATTTTCTTCCGCGATCAGGATCTAACGCAGGACCAGCACATCTCCTTCGCTAAGCATTTTGGCGATTTAGAAATCCATCCCGCCACGCCGAAAGATCAAGAGAACCCAGAGGTTTTGCGCATCGCCCACGGCCCCAAAAGCCGCGGCCAAGAGAACAATTGGCATTCAGATGTAACATGGCGGCCAAAACCTTCGCTCGGCTCCATTCTGCTTGCGCGCGAAGTTCCAGAAGTTGGCGGCGACACATGCTTTGCCAATATGCATCTGGCGTATGAGCGATTGTCCGAGGCAATGAAGCGCCAATGCGAACAGCTAACCGCTGTCCATGATATTTCGCGCGTCTTTGCCAAGCGGCTGAACAAATCTCGCGAGGAATTGCTCGAACAATTTCCGCCTTCGCGCCATCCGGTTATTCGCACCCACCCCGAAACGGGCGAGCGCGCGGTCTACGTCAACACCGCCTTCACCAGCCATATCGAAGGGATGAGCAAGGAAGAAAGCCGCTGGCTACTTGACCATCTATACAAAACTGCATGGGATACAGAGGTGCAATGCAGGTTCCGCTGGCAGGCTGGCTCCATCGCATTTTGGGATAACCGGGTGTGCCAGCATCTCGCCGTTTCTGATTACTTCCCTGCCCGCCGCGTGATGGAACGCGTAACCGTGGCAGGTGATGCCCCCTATTTCGAAGCTTAAGGATACACTCCTAATATGAACTATGATGACGTTGTGCTGGGTCGCCGATCTATCCGCGGCTACCTAGATAAGCCTGTGCCGCAGGAATTGATCGAAGAAGTGCTTGGCCTCGCCATGCGCTCCCCGTCATCGATGAATACGCAGCCCTATCATTTCCACGTGATATCAGGCGAGCCACTGGACCGTATTCGCAAGGGCAATACGGAAAACATCCTTGCCGGAGTTCCCGACAGCCGCGAATTTCGTATGGGCGAAGCCTTTGCCGGTGTCCACCGCGACCGGCAGGTTGGATGCGCAATCCAGCTTTTCGAAGCGATGGGAATTGAGCGCGACGATAAAGAAAAACGCCAAGATTGGGTCTTGCGCGGATTTCGCCAGTTTGATGCACCAGTCTGCGTCATCATAACCTATGACAAAGAACTATCGGGCAGCGATGATACAGCGTTTGATTGCGGCGCTGTGACCACAGCCTTGGTCAATGCGGCATGGTCGCGCGGGCTTGGCTGTGTGATCAACTCACAAGGCATCATGCAAAGCCCCGTAGTGCGCGAACACGCAGGCATTCCAGAAGATCAAGTGATCATGAAAGCGGTTGCGCTGGGCTATCCCGATCCAGACTTCCCCGCCAATCCGGTAAAAATCACCCGCCGCGAAGTGGGTGAAGCTGCGAATTTTGTTGGGTTTTAGCTGCCTGTTGAGGGGTTGAGGCCCTATCACCGCGCTCTGATAACTGACATTCCGTTACCGACCCAATTGCGGACATATTGCCCGTCACCCATTCGTATCTCGATCCTAAGCTACGAAGCTGAGGACATTCAGCTGCTGCCTTGCGTCACGGAGAGTGCAAGCAGGATGAAGATTTAATTTCAGCGACAATGAACCGATTGGGACGACAGACGCACTTACCCTATGAGAAACAAGGCGAAGGAGGCGTCCAATGACAAAGCGGCAACCCGCCTCATACCTCATCGATGAGTATCTCGTAATCTCTGCCCAAAGTGGAGATTCAAACGCATGGACCAAACTCGCCAAAAGATGGGAAGCCAAGTTGATCTCCCATGCATACCGATTGCTTGGCGATAGGGAGGCGGCGAGGGATGCCGCACAATCTGCTTGGGTTGAGATATTTAGGAGCCTAAAAAGTTTGCAAGACGCGAAAGTGTTTCCAGCTTGGGCTTACCGAATCACATCGCGGTGCTGCGCTAAACAAATTGATCGCGCTATCAAGGAACGCGCTCTTACGATTGAGTTCGCGGCTGAGCCAAGAGATATCGCAAGCGAACCAGAACCGCCGTCACAACGTGGCCGACTACAAGAGGCCATTCGCCAATTGCCTGTAGGCGAACGCGCCGCCATCGCGCTCTACCATTTTGAAGAGATGCGCGTCGCCGAGGTCGCCGTGGCGCTCGATGTACCCGCTGGCACAGTAAAAACCAGATTGATGAATGCCCGGCGCAAATTGCGCGCGATATTAGAAGGAGAAGAACCATGACAGACAAATTGGATGAGATGATAGATGCAGCGCTCGACGCAGAAGAGCGTGAACTGTTACACCAACTTGGAGATGAGCCCGGTTATTTTTCGCAAGCCTTTGGGCTGTTTGGCGGAAAGCTTGGCTGGGTCACTTGGCTTATGATGACCGCTCAAATCCTGATGTTTGCTACTGCAGTATACTTAGCAGTACGCTTCTTTAATGCTCAAGACACGCTAGAAGCATTAAAATGGGGACTGCCCTCTGCCGTATTGCTGATCCAAGCTTTGCTTATCAAACTAACCCTTTGGCCGAGTTTGCAAGCGAACCGCGTTATTCGAGAGGTAAAGCGTTTGGAACTGCAGCTCGCACGCACGATTAGTGGATGATGGGTTTGAGCTAGTATCCGCTTCCACCCGCAATTGCAGCCATAAGCTCCTGAGTTGTCTTTGGCTTCAAGCAGTCGTTCAAAAGATCACCGCAAATTCACCACATTATCGGTTTCAGGCCGCGTCCGGTCACCGCGAAACAGGCTGTCCATCGGCTCATCAGCGACATTGATCTGCGCAGCTTTACCGAAGCCGTTAAAGCCTGTGGTCATCGCCGCGCCATATGCGCCCAGCATGCCAATCTCAATATAGTCGCCAGCGCGAATATCGCCCGGCAGAGCAAAGGGACCGGCCATATAGTCGGCATCGTCACATGTGGGCCCGAAGAAAGCGAAATCGCGCGCCTCTTCGCGGAAACCATCGTCTAAATTCTGAGCCGTCGCTACAACCGGATAGCGCCAATCGACATGCGCCGCATCATACAGCGCGCCATAGGCGCCATCATTGATGAAGAGTTCCTCGCCGCGGCGTTTTTCCACTTGCACCAGCAGTGATGAATATTCCGCGGCAAGCGCCCTACCCGGCTCGCACCATAGCTCTGCATTGTAAGCAATCGGTAACGCTTCAAAATGCTTATGAATGATGCGGAAGTAATCTTCTAACGGAGGAGGCTCCATGCCCGGATAGACGCTGGGAAAACCGCCGCCAATGTCCACCATATCGATCACCACTTGCGCTTCTGCAATGGCGGCGCGCGCGCGGTCGAACCCTTGAACAAAGGCAAAGGGGCTCATCGCTTGACTGCCGACGTGGAATGCAATGCCCAGCCAATCGCCATGTTGGCGCGCAGCCTGAAGCAATGCAGGCGCATCGGCCTGTTCGCAGCCAAATTTGCTGGCAAGCGACAGTTCCGCATATTCGCTTGTCACCCGCATACGCACAAGCAGGCGCAGATCGGCTGCTGGTGTGCCATCTTCCGCAGAGCAAGCCGCAACGATCTTTTCCAGCTCATCCTGCGTATCGAGCACAAATGTTTTCACACCGTGCTGGTGATACGCCTCTGCAATCGCTTTGCGCGTCTTAATCGGATGCATGAAGCACAGGTTCGCTTTGGGCAGAACCTCGCGAACCAAACGCACCTCTGTGATGGAGGCCACGTCGTAATCCTTCACGCCCGCATCCCAAAGCACTTTCAACAACGCAGGCGAAGGATTCGCTTTCACCGCATAAAGCGTGGTGCCCGGAAAGTTCTGGGTAAAGAAACGCGCAGCACGCGATGCTGCATGCGGACGGTTAAGGATCAGTGGCTCTTCGGGTTCTAAATCCCGAATGACGGCCTGTGCGTCAGGATAGATGTGCAATGCAAGGGACCCCCAGAAGGTTGCGTTTTAAGGGCTGCCTTGCAGTGATGTTTCACGGATTTGAACACATCACGGCAGCGAGGGACGCGATATAATTGGAAAGTCACAGCGCGCAAGCAAATTGTGCGAATTTGCCTGCTTAGATTTCGATTTTCGGAACCTGATCCACCACGCCCTTTTCGCTGTCATCCAACTGATTGAAATCAGCCGCCGCAAAGCCCATTGGCGCAGCGAATAATACAGCAGGGAAACTCTCACGCGCAGTGTTATAGCGCGACACTGCAGCGTTGAGCGCGCGGCGAGCAGCGGCAAGCTTATCCTCAACCTCCGCCAGCTCTCGCTGCAATTCCTGAAAGTTCACATTGGCTTTCAAATCGGGATATGCCTCTCCCAGTGCCAGCATTTTGTCCAAAGCTACGCGCAGCCCCGCTTCATCACCAGATTTCAACGAACCATTAGCCGCAGTGTTGCGGGCAGTGATAACCTGCTCCAGCGTTTCCTGCTCATGCGCAGCGTACCCCTTTACCGTGCTGACAAGATTAGGGATCAAATCATGGCGCTGGCGCAATTGCGCATCGATATCTGCCACGCCTTGGTTCACATTCTGTCGCTGAGCCACAAGCCGATTGTAAATGCCAATCACGACCATAGCCAAGACGGCCAATATTCCCAAAATCACAATCGTCATGAAAAACATCTTAAAAGGCCCCTGTTCTTAACCAATGCCTGCTAGTTTACAGGTAATTAGTTGACGGGCAAACTTACGGCTCGTTTGCACCGCTAAGGAGGGTGTGGTGGCACTAAATGCCGATGTGAACCGATTGATGAGCGGAGAGCTGGGAACATGGCTTTCCGATCAATCATCCATGCGCGAAGAGGCCAAGGCAAAAGCATCTAGTCGCTGGACGCAGGCAGCCTTTGTAGTGCTGCCAGTTCTCGCATTCCTGTGGTTCGGACCATCATGGGGCGGAATGCTCAAGCTCTTCATCAGCGGGTTTGCGATTTTCGGAGCCTGGGGCTGGGGCTATATGCCAATCGCCGAAGCAAAACGCGCGATTAAAGTCGGTATCAACGAAGCAATTGCCCGGGAAATGGGCATATCTTACGCGCATGATGTGGAACCGGGCGCGGAATTCGAGTTGGCTAAGACTTACAATCTACTGCCTCATTACTCCCGTTCCAATTTTGAAGATCATTGGTTCGGCGATTTAGAGGGGCATGGCTTCGCATTGTATGAAGCCCATTTAGAAGTCCGCAAAGGGTCAGGCAAAAACCGCCGCTGGGTTACGGTGTTTCGCGGCGCGATCATCCAGTTAGAGTTTGGCCGCGAATTTCACTCGACCACATTGCTCCAGCGCGCGGGCAAGAACAAAAAGTGGTTCGGGCTTGGTGGGCGCAAAGAAGTCGCGTCATTCGATGGGCATGAGCTCGCCTATGTTGATCACGTTCACCCAGACTTTGAAGACGTGTTTGAAGTGTATAGCGATGATGCCGTTGAGTCGCGCGTGCTCGTCCACCCTTCCTATATTGAGCATTTGATCGGGATTGAGCGCGCCTTTGATGGCGATGCAGTGCGCGCCCTTTTCTCTCGCGGTAAAGTCGTGATCGCGGTGGAAAGCGGAAACCTGTTTGAAAGCGGCCATATTGATGCTGACGGAGACGAGGCCCGCGTTGCAGAATGCGCGCAGCAATTTGGTTCGCTTGCGCAGCTAGCTTTGGCGATCAACCAGACCGAGCGCGGCCCGTAGAGGCACTGTGCCTTACCCCAGCCTTTCGCGGAAATCCTCGTAAGAAAAGCGTTTCACGCATTCGAGCTGATCTGTTTCTGAATCCCAAACGTAAATGCTGGGCAATTGCACGCCGTTAAACGTGCTGGTTTTCACCATTGAATAATGCGCTTGATCCAGAAATGCGAAGCGTGCGCCCGGCTTTGCTTCAACCGGCAGGCGGTAATCGCCGATCACATCACCTGCTAGACAAGATGGCCCGCCCAAGCGGATGGGAACTTCATCCTCGCCCTCGAGCTCATGCAGCATTGCAGGCCGGTACGGGGCCTCCAAAACATCAGGCATATGACAGGTTGCGGAAACATCGGTGATGCCAATGGGCATGCCGTTAAAGCCTGTGTCGAGCAGCGTGCCGACCAATATGCCCGCATCCAGCGCGACCGCTTCTCCCGGTTCTAGGATGATTTCAGCGCCAGTGTCCTCTTTCACCTCTGCCAGAAAGTCGATCAGTTCCGTACGTTCATAATCGGCGCGCGTGATATGATGCCCGCCGCCCATATTGATCCATTTCAGCTGTCCGAACCACGGCTCAATAAAGTCGAACAAATGCTCCCACACCTGCTTCAATGGCCCAAGCCCCTGCTCGCACAGTGTATGAAAGTGGATACCGTCGACCCCGTCCAGACTGTTTTCATCCAGCTGATCGACAGGAAAGCCTAGGCGGGAATGCGGCGCAGCTGGGTCATATTTCTCCACCTCACCCAATGGCAGCATGGGGTTAAGGCGCAGGCCAATATCCACATCACCGCTGGTGATCTGCGCGTTTTCAAGGATTAGGGCAGCGCGCGCGATCGCTTCTGGAGAATTGAAAATGACCTGATCGGAAAGCCGGCAAATCTCTTCTAGCTCATCGGGTTTATAGGCGGCGGAATAGGTCGCAATTTCACCGTCATAATATTCCGAAGCCAACTGCGCTTCCCACAGGCCAGAGGCACACACCCCATCGAGATAATCGCCCAGAATATGCGCAGTGGCCGGCAGTGAGAACGCTTTGAGCGCGCCCAGCACCTTAATCTCAGCCTCATCACGGATTTCGGCAAGCATCTGACAATTGGCGCGCAATTTCGCTGCATCAATGACGAATGCCGGGCTATCTACTCGGCCCAAATCAAAATCGGCGAAAGCGCCCGGATCACCAGCTTTTGTTTCCATGCCGCCCCCTTAGAGCGAGCGACAGCAGCTAGTCGACAATTTTGTGCCGCGTACGCCCGCCATCGGGGATGTCGGTATAGAGCTTGTGCATGTCAGATAGGCCAATGAAGACCTCATTCGCGGGCAGAATTTTGAAATTATGCGGTTCGAACTCGCATTCCTCAAATATCGGCAGGGTCAGGAACATATACGCCTCGCCCGGCCCAGCGACTTGACCTGCATTGTGAAGTTTTTCGATCAGTTTTGGCCCAAACCAAAGATCAACCTTGGCGCCATTTTTCTCGCATTCCGCATCAAAAGTAGCGCGGCTAGGCGTGATCCACTGAACCATCCCGCCTGAACAATCGAGCCAGTGCACTTGACCCATAACATCGGTGCAAAACGCATCGCCCAATTTGGAGCATAAGAACGGCGTCAGATCCTTTCGGTCCGTCATCCATTCCCAATTTTCCGCGACACCTTGAGCAAAGGTGACCCCTGGCTCAAAAGCGAGATCTTTCCACGTAACTGACATTGCCTGCGTATCCCCCCGCTAGGCGCTTAAGGCATCATGTTCAGAAAGTAACGGGTGCTTCAAGCTCTTTTACATTCCACGGAAGGCCGTGAGCGTTCAGCATGTCCATAAACGGATCGGGATCCATTTCTTCCATATTGACGACGCCATCAGCGGCCCAAGTCCCGTTCAGCATCAAAGCCGCGCCGATCATGGCCGGAACACCCGTGGTGTAGCTTACGCCTTGATTTCCGGTCTCTTCAAAAGCGGCTTCATGACTGCAGACATTGTTGATGTAGAACGTTGCCTCGCCTGAGCCATCCAGCGCATCGCCTGTGGCGATGCAGCCAATGTTCGTATTGCCCGTTGTGATTTCGCCCAATGTTTCAGGCTTTGGTAGCACGCTGGCAAGGAATTGCAGCGGGATGATCTCTTGGCCCTGATATTGGACAGGCTCAATCCCCGTCATCCCAACGTTTTGAAGGACGGTGAGGTGCTTGATATACTCATCGCCAAAGGTCATCCAAAACCGCGCACGCTCCAGCTCGGGGATGAATTTTGACAAGCTCTCTAGCTCCTCATGATACATCAGATAAGCGTTGCGCGGACCGACAGCCTCAAAATCAAATGAGTGATGCGTGGAAAGAGCCGGTGTCTCTACCCAGTTACCGTTTTCCCAATAGCGCGCAGGTGCGGTAACCTCGCGAATATTGATCTCTGGATTGAAATTGGTCGCAAAAGCCTGCCCGTGATCGCCGCCATTGCAGTCGAGAATATCGAGACAGCGGATTGTCTTTAACTTATGCTTGCGCAGCCACATGGTGAACACGCTGGTCACGCCGGGATCGAAGCCGCTGCCTAGCAATGCCATGAGCCCTGCTTCTTTAAAACGGTCGTGATAATCCCACTGCCATTTGTATTCGAACTTTGCCTCGTCCTTTGGTTCGTAATTGGCCGTATCGAGGTAATGCACACCCGCCTCTAAGCACGCGTCCATTATCGGCAAATCTTGATATGGTAGTGCAAGGTTCACGACGAGAGCGGGCTTTATCTCGCGGATCAGGCGGACGAGCGCAGGCACTTCTTCTGCATCAATCTCATAGGTCGCAACATCTACGCCTTCGCGCTTATTAACGCTGGCTGCGATCGCATCGCATTTGGATTTGGTACGACTGGCAAGGTGGATAGCGCCAAAAATCGCGCTGTTTTGGGCCATTTTGTGGACGCAGACCGAGCTGACACCACCCGCACCGATTACCAAAACTGTGCTCACTTTATTCCTCCTATGGCCAAGCGCCTTGTCCGCCATATAAAGAAGCGTAATGACACAGCAAGCACTGAAAGAACCCAGCCATACAGGCGTCCTCCAAGCGGCGGAACAAGTCGCTGCAATACTGCCCCCTACCCCGCTTTTGCCAGTTACGATTGGCGATGTGCAATGCTGGGTGAAAGCGGAAAATTTGCAGCCCATTGGCGCATTCAAAATTCGCGGCGCATGGTGGCGACTTTCCAATCTATTAGAGGCGGAGCGCGCGGGTGGAGTCGTGGCCGTATCCAGCGGCAACCATGCGCAAGGGGTTGCTTGGTCAGCGCTGCGATTGGGGATCAAAGCGACCATCGTTATGCCGCATGACGCGCCGCAGGTTAAGTTGGACGCGACGCGGGAACTTGGTGCAGAAGTGGTGCTTTACACACGGCCAGGCGAAGACCGCGATGATGTTGCTGCTCGGCTGATTGAGGAACGCGGCGGCACGCTGGTTCATGCATTTGGCGACCCGTGGGTTATCGAAGGGCAAGGCAGCGCTGGCGTGGAAATTACCACGCAGCTTGGCCGGGAACCATCCCGCATTATCGCTTGCTGCGGCGGTGGCGGATTGGCAGCCGGACTAAGCCTCGCCTGCCCCAAAGCAGCAATTGATCCGGTGGAGCCGGTGGGATGGGACATGGTGGGACGGTCCTTGGCAGCGGGAGAGGTCGTTTATGCAGCTGAGGACGCGCCAAAGACTATTTGCGACGCGCTCCAGCCCAATGCGACCAAACAGCTCAATCTCAACTTACTGAGCGGACGCAGCGATGCTGGCATTGCTGTGACCGACGAAGAAGTGCGCAATGCGCAGCGCTTTGCCTTTGCAAACTTACGCCTAGTTCTGGAACCGGGCGGCGCAGCGGCATTAGCGGCAGCACTCGCCGGTAAAGTAGAACTCGACGAAAGCACGGTCATTATGCTGACCGGCGGCAATGTTGACCCTGCCCAATTCGCTGAAACTATCTCTGCCGCGCAATAGGTTGCAATTGACAATGCGCACGGCGCAGCGCAGGCTTTGCGCAATTTTGGGGAGGACCATATGCAAGCTCAAATGCTCGCGCCCGCAGCGGTTTTAGTCGCGTGGACAATAATTATGCTGTTTTGGATGGCGGGAACACGCCTGCCAGCAGCAGCCAAAGCCGGCACTGATATCGGCGCAAGCGTCGGGGGACGGGGCCAAGATTTAGAAGGCAAAATAGCCGATAAAATCAATTGGAAAGCGCACAACCTTACCCATTTGCACGAACAACCAACGCTGTTTTACGCCGTGGTCGTAATTATCGCGATGATGGGGGCCAGCGCCGGAGACACTTTAGCAGCATGGATTTATGTCGGTCTGCGGATTGTGCATTCGCTTTGGCAGTCGATTGTAAATAAGGTTTCGGTGCGCTTTGTCCTGTTCCTTGCGAGCACATTTGCGCTGATCTATCTCACCTATCGCGCAATTGCGCTGACATTACTTGCCGACCCAGGAGTTGCACCATCATGATCGATTCTCAAATTCTCCAACCCATCGTCGCTCTGGCAATTTGGACCATGATCATGTGGGCATGGATGTATGCCACCCGTATTCCAGCGATGAATAAGGCTGAAATGACCCCGGATGATGCGGCAAAGACCGGCGCTCTGGATCAAATCCTTCCCGCTAACGTCCAATCAAAAGCGCATAATTACAACCATCTGCATGAACAACCGACTGTATTTTACGCAGTCGCATTGGTGCTTGCCCTGGTTGGACAAGGCGACGGACTGAACGCCTTATTGGCGTGGATCTATGTTGGCCTGCGCGTAGCCCACAGTCTGGTTCAAGCCACAGCGAACAAAGTGATGGTGCGTTTCGTGCTTTTCGCTCTGTCTAGCCTGGTTCTGATCGCGCTGATCTTTCACGCAAGTATGGCGGTGTTCCACTAAGGCCCATATGTATTACTCGGCGGCTTCTGTTGCGGGAGCCGCCGCGCCTTCTGCTGCATCAAACTCCATAGCGGCGAGATATTTCTCCGCATCCAATGCTGCCATACAGCCAATACCAGCGGCAGTGACCGCTTGGCGGTACACATGGTCCATCACATCGCCAGCAGCAAAAACGCCGGGGATCACGGTTTTGGGAGTGCCCGGTTCTGTTTCCAGATAACCGCCGCCATCCATCGGCAATTTGCCTTTGAACAGCTCTGTTGCGGGCGCATGACCGATCGCCACGAATGCACCATCAACTTCTAAAGTAGAGGTTTCTCCGGTTTGCGTATCTTTCAATTCCAGATGACCCAATGTGCCATCTTCGCCAGCCACGAAACTGGTCACAGTCTTGTTCCACATTGGCGTGATTTTATCAGAGGCCATCAGCCGGGTTTCTAAGATTTTCTCGCTGCGCAGCTCATCACGGCGGTGGATCAATGTTACATCGTCAGAATGGTTGGTAAGATACAATGCTTCTTCAACAGCAGTATTCCCGCCGCCGATCACAGCCACTTTCTTGCCGCGGAAGAAGAAACCATCGCAAGTGGCGCATGCCGACACGCCCTTTCCGCCCAATTCCTGCTCACCCGGCACGCCAAGCCATTTCGCCTGAGCGCCCGTTGCAATCACTACGCTATCGGCAATATATTCATCGCCGCCATCGCCAACTGCACGGAATGGAGAACCGTTCTCCAAATCAACGTCAACGATTGTGTCCCACATCATGCGCGTGCCGACATGCTCTGCCTGCGCTTTCATCTCTTCCATCAACCACGGCCCTTGGACCACGTCACGAAAACCGGGATAATTCTCAACTTCTGTCGTAATGGTTAGCTGTCCGCCTGGCTGAATGCCCTGCACCACGATCGGCTCAAGCATGGCGCGCGCGCCGTAAATCGCAGCGCTATAACCAGCGGGTCCGGAGCCAATGATGAGCATTTTGGTGCGATGAGTAGCCATATTCGTGGTCTTTCATATGAGGCAATTCGATTACTTACCCCATATGGGAAGCGATGCGCGCTTTGTCACCCGATGAGCTTGGCCCGAAGCGTGTCTTGCACAGCCTCATCCACACCTAATATGCCCGTTATATAGGCGTCGAGCGATCCAGCGGTCCTATCGACCTCTGCACGATATGTATCGAGATAGTCACCGTGAACTTCTAACAAAGCGCGAACGGCCCCTTCATCAAGCTGGCGGTCATAGCGTGCCTCAAGTCCCGGCACCGCCTGATTGCGCAGGATATGCAGCGTTGGCGCTTCATTGGTTAGCAGAAACTCCTGCATCTGATCTTCGCGGCTAACACCAAGAATATGCTGCACCAACATTACGGCAACGCCAGTGCGGTCCTTGCCCGCGAAACAATGGACTAGACTGCCGCCATCCCGCTGCACCAGACTGTGCAAATAGCGCTGGAAAAGCTCGATCATCGCTGGGTTGTGGACCATCCGCGTGTATGTCGCGATCATCCGGTCATATGCAATCTGAGCAATCGGAGTGCCGGCCTCTAAATCCATATCGCCCGGCATATGCGGGGGCATATTGCTGGTTTCCCCGTCGTAAAAGATGACCTCTGCGTTGAAAGTATCACTGCGCCGGCACGGATGCTGCGCACGCTCTCCATTCCCGCGAAGATCAATCACGGTACCTAGATCCAGACCGTCAAGAGCATTCAAATCGGTATCGCTTGCGCCGACATGCTGGCCGGAGCGGAATAACAATCCAGTTTTTACTGTGCCTCCGCCGCTAACAGAATAGCCGCCAAAATCGCGCAAATTGTGAATGCCGTCAGTGGGCACAAATGGGTTTCGAATCATGCGCATGACCGTGGCAGCGCGCGTGGTTAGCTTCAAGGGGGTTGGCAGCAAGTGTTTAGCCGCTGCGCACCACCAAGCAGCTATACTTAGTGCCGGGGCAATCGCGGATTGACCAAGCGCCATTACACCTAAGTCCAACGGGAGAGCCTATTCGAAAGGACCAGATAACATGGCGCATATTTTAATTGTCGATGATGACGTGATTATCGCTGAGGTTGCCTCAGAGGCGCTTATAAATTCAGGCCATGCCTGCGGCTGGGTGACAAGCGGCGAACAAGCGCTGAAAGTGCTTGAACATAGGCGGCCTGATATCATGCTGCTCGATCAAGATATGCCCGGCATGACCGGCAGTCAGGTCCTACGCCAACTGCGCAATTCACCTGAATTTTATGATTTGCCAGTCATTATGTTCAGCGCCATTGCTGGCAAACGAGACGAGGAATTAGCGATGTTTGCCGGTGCAAATGACTATATTCGCAAACCCTTTAAACCCAATGAGCTGGCGTGGCGTATCGAGGATATTCTCAATTCTCTCGGCTCGCGACCCAAGCATAAGCAATTGCAAACCGTTTTGGAGGAAAGCTCTGGATGGGCCGATCGAGCGGAGCCATCATCGGTGCGATATTTGTAACGCCCCTGCTATAATTCCAGCACATGCTTGGCGATGATATTGCGCTGAATTTCATTAGTGCCGCCGTAGATGCTCTGCGCGCGTGCTCCGAAATATGAAGCAAGGCCCGGCGCTGCAAAGGCATTGTCCTCCGTCCATTCAGGGCTAACGCTATCGGCAAATTTGCGCATGCCGTGCTCTGCTGCGGCCTCACGAAACAGCGAGGTGATCTCTTGCGCAATTTCGGTCGCCATAATCTTCAAAATCGACGCCTCTTTCCCCGGTGAACCGCCATCTTTCACCGCCGCCAATACACGCAGAGTGGTGATTTCTAGAGCATCGACTTTAATCTCTGCTCCGCTCAACCGCGCTGCAAAGGCATCATCATCGATAAGACGCCGATTGCTGCCTGTGGGTATGCTTGAGGCGATGGTGCGCACTGATGCAAGCTGCGTGCGCTTACCACCGATACGCGCATAAGATGTGCGTTCATTGCCGAGCAGATATTGCGAATAGGTCCAGCCCTTCCCTTCTTCTCCGATACGGTTAGCGACCGGCACGCGGACATTTTCAAACTCACATTGGCTAAGGTGATATTTGCCGTCGATCGTGATGATCGGTTTGACCGTCACGCCGGGCTGATCCAATTTGCAGCAGATGAAGGAAATGCCCATCTGCTTTTTCGCTTCTTTCGATGTTCGTGCGAGCAAGAATATCCAATCCGCATGCTGCGCCGCTGACGTCCAGATCTTGGTTCCATTGAGGATATATTCATCGCCGTCCTGAACAGCGGAGAACTGTAACGATGCCAGATCAGAACCTGAATTCGGTTCACTATACCCCTGCGCCCAACCAACCGAACCATCGGCAATTCCGGGCAGCCATTGCGCCTTTTGTTCATCACTCCCAAAAGTATAAACTACCGGTCCAACATAAACGACACCCATCGGAGTGACTGTTGGCACACCAGCACGCTCTAATTCCTCATCAAAGATATATTGCTCTTCAATGCTCCAACCTGGCCCGCCATGTTCCTTTGGCCATGCGCTGGCAAGCCAGCCCTTTTCGCCTAATGCCATTTCTGCGCGGCGAACTTCCGGTGTGGTAAGGCTGGCCCCTGCAGCCACCTTCGCAAGAATATCTTTGGGATAGTCGCTTTGAAAAAAGCTGCGGATGCGAATCCGAAATTCCTGCAATTCGGGGGACTGATCGAGGTTCATGCTGCGCCTTTGGCTGTTGCGATAGGTTGCTGCATCAAACGGTAGAAGTGACGCGCCTGTCAAACAATCCTTCAAACGCGAAAAATCTTCTCGGCCTCTTTGCCTTTCACGATCAGCATTGGCCTGATTGAATGTGGCGATTTTGACTGCATGATCTCAGCACCCGCTGCACTGATTGTATTACTGGGCGGATGAAGCGCCAGAGGCTTGGCCTTGCACTACCCAAGCTGCGTAAAAGTCAGCTGAGGTGGCAGGCTTCGCAATATGCCAACCTTGGCCGATGTCGCATTGTAGTTCTTTCAAAAGAGCCATCGTCGGTTGATCTTCGATACCCTCGGCAACAACTTTCAGGCCCAACGCATGCGCCATTTGGATGGTTGATTGCACAAGAATGCGGTTCGCATTGTCATCCGCCATTGTCCGAATGAAGCTCTGATCAATCTTAATCTCATCGGCAGGCAGTCTTTGAAGGTAGCTCAGCGTGGATTGACCTGTGCCGTAATCATCGATCGATATTTTGATGCCTGTCTCACGGATCCGCTCCAGCGCAAGGACGGCAGTATCTGGATCGGCGAGCGTGGCGGTTTCTGTAACTTCAAATGTGATCTGCGTATTCGGCAATTCTGATGCTTCGACCATTGCGATGGCTGCTTGCACAAATTTGCTGTCGTTTAGCAGTTGAGCAGAAATATTGATCGAGCAATTCAAGCCAGGTTTAACCCTATCCCAGCCGGCAAGATCATCCAAAGTATGCTGAAGAACGAATTTTGTAATATCGTCGATCTTACCCGCTCCCTCGAGCAAGGGAATAAAGAGCTCCGGACTAACGCGGCCATGCTCTTTATGCTCCCAGCGAACCAGAGCTTCTGAACCGGCCAAGCGATCCTTTTGTAAGTCCCATTTCGGCTGATGGACCAAGCTAATGTCGCCATTTTGCAGCGCTGCATCCAAATCGACCAGCAGGCTTTGCCGCAATCCAATAGCTTGGTCGGTTTCTTCATTGTGCCACGACCATTTAAGCCCTTTAGCAGCGGCGTGATCGGCGGCTACCTTAGCCGTATCGATAGACGAACCGCTAATACCGAAGACGGCATTGAGCTTTACGTTCTTTGCACCTGACAGGAACGGGGCTTGAAAGAGAGCCGCTGCCGTTTGGCAGTGCCCCTCTACGTCATACATGTAATCATCCTTCACCACCCAGGCGAATGTATCGGCCTGCATATGAAAGACCTTGCCCCCTGCTGCTAGGAAGTTCAGCCTTAGGGAAAGGTTTTGATACAGCTGCGACCTTGATTGCGTATCAGACATGGCCAGAGCATCGCCAAAATTCATAATTCGCAAAACAACGATCGGATTGTCTTCGGCGTCGGCCACAAACTCTTTTAACGAAGCCTCATTGGGCAAGCCGCTTACCGCATTGAAATACCGGCTTGTTTTTAGATCCATCGATGTATGGAAGAACTTACGCAGGGTCAGAAACAGGCCAAGCAAAAACAACGCTGGAACAATTGAGAATGTCGCCAAATGCAATGCTTCTAACGCCAAAAGAAGAATGAAAAGCCCAGCCCCAGCTACTATCACAGCGCCTGTCAACTTTTTGGCTTTGAATGTACGCATAAGCGCAAGCAATATCAGTCCCGCTAACAGAACAGCGGGAATGCTCCCCAAATTGATGACAGCTGTGTTTTGGATAAGCGTTTCAGCAGCAAGCGCTTGAATCACCACGCCTGGGATTACACCATATCTGCGGACAGGATAGCGATCACCAAGTTCAATAGCAGTCGCCCCGATCAACACCCGCTTTCCGCTTAGATCTATGGGCAACGGACGATTGGCCAAGAGATCGCCAAAGCTGATGCGCGGAATGGTGGATTGATCAATTGACTGATCGATCAAAAAACTATGCTCAATATGCCCCGAACTTTCCGCAAGCATGCTCGGCAGTGAAGGTCGCGGCATACCCGCCGTTTTGGTCCCAAAACTGTAATTGTTGACCTGACCATCACCATCAGGATGCACATTTACAGAAGCAATCAGAGCATTCTTGCGAAGCTCTGGTATCGGCAGGCTTTCGGTTTGAGCAGCGCTGCCCAAAGATGCATCCTGAAGAAATGTTGGTAAAATCACAGTGGCGTTTGCGCGGCTTAAGGCTTCTGCAAATGCCGCGTCTTGCGCCGCAGATGACTGCGATGAAAAATCAATATCAAAGGCGATTTGCGCAGCGCCTTCGGCATCCAGCCGATCTACAGCTTCAGCATAAAGACTGCGCGGCCAAGGCCATTTGTTCTGCTCCCGTAGAGACTTTGCATCAATTTCAAGAAGGACCAGCTCGCCGGAAGCTGGTTTTTGCAGCAAAATCTCGCGGCCGTTCTGCAGCTGCTGTTCAATTTGACTGCCAAATCCTGACCAAGCCAGTGCAAACGCACTTAAGGCGGCGATCACCCACGCCAACATTTGGCGCCGAGCTATTCGCGTATCAGTTTTTGAAGCATTCAGTTCCAATGGTGCTCACCGCATTGCCGAAAGAATCGATTAGCTCGATGAACTCAATATCTGGTTAACTAAAGTGCACGGTCAGCCTTCAACCCGTATGAGTTATCGTGTGTCGCGGCCTCCTCGACCATTGTCGCCGCCGTTACCGTTGGAACCATCGTTAGAGCCGTCACCGTTTCCGTTCCCAGCGCCATTTGAGCCACCGTTGCCATTGGAACCGCCGCCGTTGGAGCCGTTACCGTTCGCGCCGTCACTGTTTCCGTTCCCAGCGCCATTGGAGCCACCACTACCATTTGGATTGGGGCCACTTCGACAATTTGGAACACCAGCGCAGCTTCCATTTGGCTGGTCGCCTCCATAGTTCGGGCCGTTGTTCCCACCGTTTCCATTGCTGTCGCCATTTCCATTTGAACCGCCGTCATTGGAGCCGTTGCCGTTTCCGCCCCCGTTGCTGTCGCCGTTACCGTTAGAACCGCCGTCATTGGAATCGTTACCGTTGCCATTGCCGTTGGAACCGCCGCCATCGTTTCCATTCCCATTGGAACCATTGCCATTTTCGCCGCCACCGTTGGAGCCGTTTCCGTTACCGCCTCCATTGCTATCGCCGTTACCGTTTTCGTTGGAGCCGTTACCGTTACCGTTACCGTTGCCGTTGCCGTTGCCGTTGTCACCGCCGCCGTTGGAACCGTTTCCGTTCCCACCATTATTGGAGTCTTCGGAGTTTCCGTTTCCTGCGCCGTTTGCGTTACCGGCACCATTATTGCCGCCGCGCCGCAGCGAGTTTGTTTCTGCTTGATCAATCCCATTTGCATTCGGCGCGCCAACTGAATTGCCGTTACCATTGGTATTGGCGGCCAGTCTGGTCACTGCCCGCTCTCCATTATTCCCTTTTACAAGGCCTCCAGTGATATCACTCAATGAAACGCCACTTTCCAAAATCGGCGCAGTAATCGCGCCTTCAAAACTGCTATTGGCGATTTCGACCAAGCCTTCTTCGGCAATCGGTTCAGGGACCTCTGTGCTTCCCGCAGGTGCATTGGGGGAATCAATCACGCGGCTCTGCGCGCCTTGGATAGAGAGGCGGAAACGCTGTCCGTCCTCCACAATCCCGATCATACCGGGCGAAAGCAATTGCGTTGCACCGCCATCCAGCGTTGCAACTTGCACTGCTCCTTCTGTGACTTGAACCGCAGCGCCGCTATCGGTGACTGTCACACTGAAAGTGGTGCCTTTGACTACAGCGGCCATATACGGTGTTTTCACGCCGAAATGCGGGGTCGCCTTCTTATCGATCCGGAAAAGAGCGCTGCCCATTTCCTTAAAGAACTGCACCACTCCGCCATCTTTGGCGGGCATGCTGATCCTTAGCCGGCTATTTGGAGAAACAACGACATATTCGCCGCCGCGAACCAGAACCGCGCGGCTCTTTTTGCCTGTGGCAATAACATCACCGGCCCGCAATTGACCGCCGCTTATGGCAACTTTAGAAACGCCAGCTCTTAAAACATTAACAGAGCCGCTCTTCTCCGACAGAGTCCATTGCGGAGGAGCAGCATGAACTACGCCCCCCATGAAAAGTGCTGTTATTGCAATCGCTTGAGTTATCTTTTGCATGATTAAACTATTGTCCTGAAGCCTTACGGCAAATTTTCACTTGGTCTCAGATAGCAATGCGACATATCGATTTTGTGCGTTTTCAAGGCTAAGGCGGAGTTAACGCACGAGTAGGTAATAGGCGCAGAATAGTACGGCTAAGACTTCTCTAAGAATTGCCGAATATAGGTCCGGTCATCATTACCGGAGTATTTCGTGGGCTACTTTGCCACATTGTCGTTTTTAGCTGGAATAACTGTATGTTCGGCCCCACTGGCCGCGCAGCAACAAACGATTCCAAATGCGAATCCGATTGCCAATCCGTTTGAAAGTGTCGGCACGCAAAACCAGCCAAACCAGAATACCGGCAGTAACGCCGATCTGCCTGCACCGACTATTGAAGCACAATGGCCGCAAAATGATGCTGTCGCCGCTCAGTCCAACGCGTCGTCTGTTACCATCGGGGCCATCAATGTAACTCCAGTCTCCAAACTGCCTTCCGGTAGTTTAGCAAGCAGTTACGAGAAATTCATTGGGATGGAGGCCAACGAGGAAAATTTGCGCGCTCTAGCCAGCGCAGTTTCAGAAGCGGCCCGCGACCAAGGTTTCATTTTCGCCAGCGCTCAAATTCCGCCTCAAGCAGTTAAAATTGGCGTCGTCTCGGTTCTATTGGACCCTGGGCCAATTGATGAAGTGCGCATTTTGGGATCGCAGAACCGCCGCCTTCGCAAGATTCTGAACCTGCTGCAAAGCGATGCCGCAACGTCAGATGAAGTGAAGAGGCAATTGCTGCTCGCGGGAGACTTGCCCGGGATAATCGTCCAAAACACCAGCTATCTAAGAGAAAATGGCCGCGGGGTTTTGGTAGTCACTGTAAAAGAGGACCGAGTGCGCGGTTATGCGGCGCTCGACAATTATGGTTCAAATACCCTTGGCCCCGTTCGCGCCCGCATCAATTACACGGTTTCAGAACTGCTGTCGGATGATGATAGCCTCTCAGTCAATGCAGTCACTTCCATCGTCCAACCCGATGAGCTTGCCTATCTCAACATTCGTTACGCAGCGACGCTTGGCGATGGCAGCACATTGGTCGGATTCACTGGGGCGGTCGGCCGCACATATACGGGCGGCAGTTTAAGGGATTTCAATTTCAGAGGCCGCAATCAATACGCATCATTGTTTGCCAGCCACGCATTGAAACGCAGTCCAGAATTCAACCTATGGCTTAATACGGAACTTGGCTATCAACGCACTGTACAATCGCAGGATGGGGTGCGTTTCCAAGACGATGATATTGTCACCGCCTCGCTCAATTTCGCAGGCAATTATGATATCGGCTTTGGCCGCATTTACGGCGGTATCGGCGTTACGCGCGGGCTTGGAATTTTGGGATCGAGCCGAACCGGCGACCTGCTGAATTCGCGCGACAATGGCAGCGGCAGCTTCACCAAGGCCAACATCTGGGTCAATTCGATCCTCAACATGGGTAGCGGTTACGGCGTTAGGCTAGCGGCTAATGGTCAGATCGCATCGCGCCCCCTTTTGGCATCCAATGAAATAGCGATTGGAGGGCCGTACTTTGGTAAAGGCTATGACTTTGGCGAGCGCTTTGGCGACGAAGGTGTGATGGGCCTGGCGGAGGTCCGCAAAGAGTTTAACAATGTGACCGACTGGCTTGATTGGTTCCAGCTCTATGGATTTGTCGATGGCGGCTATGTCACCAATATCGGCACTGGGTTTGGCGATGGCGCCCTCGCATCAGCGGGCGGCGGCATGCGCGCGCAGATCGGTAAGATCGACTTGGGGGTAGAGGCCGCAGCGCCCGTCACTGATGATCGAATCGAAAGCGCAGACAAATCACCCAAGGTGAATATGCAGCTTGGCGTGCGTTTCTAAAAAGTAGGAAATTTGGTAGCGGAGGAGGGACTTGAACCCCCGACACGCGGATTATGATTCCGCTGCTCTAACCAGCTGAGCTACTCCGCCACATTAGCCAGAACCGATAGCAGACTACGCACCGAATTCGCATGGGCAAGGCGGCGCATTAGGGCGCAGATGCGCAGCGGTCAACACCCTGCAACGATCAAGCGGCTAGCGAACTCTAAATAGCGCGGTTCTTGCCTCTAAATACATATGCCCCAACCTCTTCCCAAGGACCGCCGCGATATCGGTAAAGGCCAAGCCCTCTGAATGCGAAACGGCACGGTTCAACATGGCCCGCGAGCTCTGATTGCAGCGCCTTTGCCTCCTCAATCGTGACCTTGTTCTGGATAGTGATATGCAGGCGGGGCCGGTGCTGATCTTGTCCGGTGAGAAGCCCGTGAAAATGCTCGGCAAATTGATCGCGCAAAGCCAGCAGCTCTTCGCTCTCCAGCTTTATCGCAGTCCCCTTCCCCAAAGGCATCAGACCAAGCATATCAGCGTCAATTGGGGCAAGGTCGCGCGCCATTTGCTTACAGAGGTCAGCAATTTCCCCTGCATAATGGGGCGGCAAAGCATAGAACAGGGTCACATGCGCTTCTAGAAAATTGCGCTCGGGCGGAAAGTGACAATCGCGCAAATTCGTGGCCCAGCTATGCAAATCCTTGGGCAAAAGCGCGGTCAGGATGAGCGGAGCTAGATCGCTCGACATAGAACGCTACATTTCACCTTTGGACCGGCGCAGCGCATACCATTTTTCGACATTGGCATTATGCTGCGCATTGGTTTCGGCAAAGGCATGCCCGCCGCTGCCATCTGCGACCATAAACAGCGCTTTGGTCTTGGCCGGATTGAGGACCGCAGCGATACTCTCGCGTCCGGGATTGGTGATCGGCCCCTTTGGCAGGCCAGCCATCGTGTAAGTGTTGTAGTCATTCAGTGCAGCAATTTCAGACTGGCGGATACGGCGGCCCAGCGGTTTACCCTTAGTCATGGGATAGATGATGGTCGGGTCCGCTTGCAGCATCATGCCGGTCTTCACGCGGTTGGAATAAAGCCCAGCGACCATACGGCGTTCTTCGGGAACCCCCGTTTCTTTCTCAACAATAGAAGCCAAGGTCAAAGTTTCGCGGATGGTGGTGACGGCAATATCATCTTTGCGTTCTGCCCATGCTTTGGCGAGGTAAATGTCCATCGCCGCTTGCATGCGCTCGACAAGTTCTTTGCGTGACTGACCGCGTTCAAAATCATATGTGTCGGGGAGGATCGATCCCTCTACAGGAACATCAATTTCGCCGGTTAGCAATTCCTCTGCCATCAGCCGTTCGTGGACGAGGATGGACGGCATTCCCTCTGGTATCGTCACGAAGCGCCGGATCACATCGCCAGATTGAAACGCATCCAAAATGTCGCCCTGATCCATATCCGGCTTGAGCAGAAACTCGCCCGCCTGAATGGGCTGGCTTCCGCCGATCAATTTGGCACGAAGCGTAAAGCCTGTTGCCGAGCTGATCAGCGCGTTCTTTTCCAATTTGTTCGCAACTGCGCCCAGCGAAGAGCCCGGCGCAATCGTAAAAGGCGTCTCTTTCTCTACCGTGGCAGAGCCCATAAAGAACACTGCCACCAGCAGCACCAAAGCGATTAGCGCGGCTAAGCCGACAGCGCCCAAAATGGCGATCCGGGCCATTTATTCAGGCTTCGTCATTACGAGCGAAGCGTTGGTTCCGCCAAAGCCAAAACTATTGTTCAGGACGGCCCGAACTTCGCGTTTTTTCGCCGTTAGCGGCACCAGATCAACGCCCTGCGTCCCCTCATCAGGATCAGTCAGATTCAGCGTTGGCGGCACGATTTGGTCACGCATCGCAAGGATGCAGAAAATCGCTTCAACCGCGCCCGCCCCGCCCAGCAAATGCCCGATGGCTGATTTGGTTGAGCTCATCGATGCTCCCGCTAGATCATCGCCCAGCACGCGCTTAACCGCGCCCAGCTCAATCGTATCAGCCATAGTCGATGTGCCATGTGCGTTCACATAGTCGATATCGCCAGCATTTAATCCAGCTTTCTTCAAAGCCATGCGCATGGCCAATTCTGCACCTTTGCCCTCTGGATGGGGCGCGGTCACGTGATAGGCATCACCGGAAAGGCCGTAACCGGTCACTTCGGCATAGATTGTCGCACCGCGGGCTTTGGCGTGCTCATATTCTTCCAGCACGACCACACCAGCGCCTTCGCCCATTACAAAACCATCGCGGTTTTTGTCATAGGGGCGGCTTGCTTCTGTCGGGCGATCATTCATGCTCATATTGAGCGCCCGCGCCTGAGCAAAGCCAGCAACGCCCAGCGGGTTCACAGTGCCTTCTGCGCCGCCTGCCAGCATAATGTCTGCATCATCATCACGGATCATGCGCGCCGCATCGCCAATGGAGTGTGCGCCAGTTGAGCAAGCCGTTACGACCGCGTGATTGGGTCCCATCAGGCCATATTTGATCGAGACCTGACCAGAAATCAGGTTGATCAGACGTCCATGGACAAAATGCGGACTAACCCGTCCCGGTCCGCGTTCTTTCAATTTGATCGATTCTTCTTCGATCCCCGGCAATCCGCCAATGCCTGACCCGATGGAGCAGCCGGTGCGTTCTTTCGTCGCTTGATCCATTTCGGTGAGGCCAGCGTGCTCAAGCGCCTGACCCGCCGCATCAATCCCGTAAATGATGAAAGGATCGACTTGCCGCTGAACCTTGCCATCCACGCGCTTATCCGGATCAAAGCCATATTCGTGGTCAGCAGGCTTTACTTCGCAAGCGATGGTGCATTTCTGCCCTTCTGTATCAAAGCGAGTAATCGGTCCCGCTCCGCTTTTCCCTGCGATAAGATTGCTCCAGCTGGTTTCCACATCTCCGCCCAATGGCGTGACAAGTCCAAGGCCAGTTACAACGACACGGCGCATTCTTCTCTCCGTAGCAATTCCGGTCATGCTTAGCGCAAAATCCGGTCTAGAAACAGCGCAGGCCCGGCCCAGCTAAGGGCTCGGGCCTGTCCCGCGGTCGCCGCATCACTGCTTCGACCATGAGTGTTCAGAGCTGATTAGCCCTTATTCTCTTCGATGTATTTTGTGGCATCGCCGACAGTGGCGATTTTTTCCGCCGCATCATCAGGAATTTCCACACCAAATTCTTCTTCAAACGCCATGACCAGCTCAACAATGTCGAGACTGTCAGCACCCAGATCATCAATGAAGCTGGCTTCTTGAGTGACTTTGTCAGCCTCAACACCCAAATGTTCAACAACAATCTTTTGTACGCGGTCAGCGGAATCGCTCATATTCTTCCCTCTGTTTTATCGAGATATGTATTTGGGTATCGCACTAATGAACGCAAGGGGTATGCGCAAGAGGGGTTGGATATTCCTGCCCCCAGTTTTCTGGATACGCGCCCGCGTTTGCCGCGGAGATGGTTTAGACAAAGAGCCGTTTTGGATCGATCAACTCTACATCATCGCGCTGCAATAAGGCACGTTTTATCATATATTTATGCCAGCTTCCGAAAGTGATGAGTACGTTCAGACCTTGCCCGCTAATTGTATCGAGGGCAGCGCCTATCAAGCCTGTGTGTGCCTCATTAATTTGGGTCCAACCGCCAGTACCTAAATCTGCATCAAAATACCGCTGATAAGGTGCTTGAGCGCGCTCAACCAGTTTATCGAACGCATCTGTGTGCATGAAAAGCGGGTCATCCCCCCGCCCGGCAATCTCGCGCGAATAAGTCCGCCGCGCGGCCAAATGCTCGGCCCATTGATCAGCGCGAGCGGGGTCTTCATTAATTTTCTTGAGCGCAGCTTGGCGATTATCGGCAATTTCCTGCGTCCAGCCGGCCGTGCCGACAAACTCAAACGGCATTTCTTTACTCAGCGGGAAGATCACATCGGTATATTCTGGGAAAACTCTGGTCCGCGGCTCTGTCACCTCGCCTGTTTCAGCAAAGCCGCGTTTCGCCTCTGCGATCCGGTCTGGCGGGATTTCGGTTAAGATTATATCTGGCTCGGCCCGGCGCACCGCTTCGCGCAAGATATCCAGCGAATAGCGCGTACTTGTGCGATGTTTTGAGTGGCTTGTGCCTAAAACCGTGACCTTTGTAGTGCCCGACTTAGCTGTGCGCCCGCCGCATCCCGCCAAAGTCAGGCTGGCTCCAGCTAATCCCAAAGCCCCGCCCGATAGAACAGTTCGGCGGGAAAGCTTCATCAGCTCGCAGGTGCCGGTGCAGCATCGCTATCCGCTTCGGCACCGCTATTGGCATCGGTTTCAGCCTCTGGCTCCAATGCCTCGACCGGCCCATAATGCGCAGCCAGTTGTATGTCCGCTCTAGCGCGTGCAGCAATCCGGTTTAGCCCTTGTTGAGAGAGCGATTTCTTGGGGTCAGCCAACAAAGCACGGTCATAAAAAAGTGTGGCAGCCTCAAAATCACCATCAGATTCAGCACACAGCCCAAGATTGTAGAGCAGCGACACATGCTCACCCAAGCTTTCCTGCAATGCTTCGAAATTCAGGCAAGCTTGCAGCGGATCGGATTTGGTCAGCTTGATCGCATTACGGAAAGCCTTGCGCGGCTCGCCCTTCATACCCTTGCGTGCTTCTAGCAAACGGATGCCTTCAGTGCGTTGCACAGGCGCAAATTCGTAACGAATAGAGCGCACGAAATCCGAAAGCGCCTCTTCGATCATCGGATCAGCAAAGGGCTTCTCTTCATCCCTGCAATAGCGCTGCTCTTGCTCGATCGAGGGGTTTTCCGAATGGATTAGCTCTCCTCTGCGACCAACCAGACGCAGACGCGGCTGAATATAAACATTCAAAGTGCGGCAAGGGATTTCGATCTCGACCTTTTCGGTACACTTGCCCTTATCATTGCGGGCGACGCATTTTTTATCCTTCTTGGGGTAAGAGCGCTCTGTTGAGGTTCGCGTAGTCACTGTTCCGCGCAGAACCGCATCGACATCTCCCTCCGCGCCAGATGCAAAGCTAGACGGCAAAACTTGGAAGTATGGCTCACCCTCTATCGAAACATTGCGCAGCCGGTCTTCGAGCGCCAACGATAAAGTCGGGCCATCTACCCCGCCAAACGGCTCAACCGCGATTGTGTTGAGTTCAGCTGCCGCATCATTGCCAGCAGGATAAATACCGCTGACGTTCAATGTTTCAGCTTTTAGAGGCAGCGCGGCAAGGCACAGCCCGCTTGCGATCATCGCCTTCAAAACATTGCGCATATCCCTACCCCTGTTGTCCGCGCAGAAAACTAGCCCTCCGCCGGTTTCGTTTCTTTCTGAGGGGGTTCTACCACACGCAGATGAAGCTCACGCAACTGCGCAAGTTCCGCCTTAGACGGCGCACTCATCATCAGATCTTCGCCTTTTTGGTTCATTGGGAAAGCGATGACTTCGCGAATGGCTTCTTCACCGGCCAGCAGCATCACGATCCGGTCGATCCCCGGCGCTGATCCGCCGTGTGGGGGCGCGCCAAGTTTAAACGCTTCGATCATTCCACCAAATTCGCGGTCAACGTCTTCTTTGGAGTAACCCGCCAGTTCAAACGCTTTATACATGATATCGGGGCGGTGGTTTCGAATGGCGCCAGAGGATAGCTCATAACCATTGCAGACAATGTCATATTGCCATGCCTTGATGGTGAGCGGGTCTTCGTTCTCCAGCGCTTCCATCTCGCCCTGCGGCATTGAAAATGGGTTGTGAGAGAAATCGATTTTTTTCGCTTCCTCATCATATTCGAACATTGGGAAATCGACGATCCAACAGAATTTGAAGCAACCCTCCTCGATCAAACCAAGCTGTTCACCCACTTGAGTGCGCGCCGCGCCCGCCAATTTCGCGGCATCGCTTTCTTTACCAGCAGCGAAGAACAATCCATCATCATCGCCAAGGCCAAGCTCATCATAAAGCTTCGCCATCAGATCAGCACCGTGGTTTTTCGCAATCGGTCCGCCAAACTCGCCACCTTTACGAGTGACATAGCCGAGGCCAGCAAAGCCTTCCCCGCGCGCCCAATTGTTCATATCGTCAAAGAACTTGCGGCTCTTCTCATTGGTTTTGGGTGCTGGCACCACGCGAACAACGCCGCCGCCGCCCACGATCTTTTCAAACAGGCCAAAGCCCGATTTTTCGAAATGGCTGGTCACGTCTGAGATAATCAACGGGTTGCGCAGATCCGGCTTATCGCTGCCATATTTTAGCATCGCCTCTGCATAGGGAATACGCGGGAAATCACCGGATTTCGTAACAGCCTTACCATCGGCGAACTCTTCAAACACACCGGCAAGCACAGGCTCCAGCGTTTGAAACACGTCTTCTTGCGTTACGAAGCTCATTTCAAAGTCGAGCTGGTAGAACTCTAGACTGCGATCAGCGCGCAAATCCTCATCACGGAAACATGGCGCGATTTGGAAATAGCGATCAAAGCCCGACACCATCAGCATTTGTTTGAACATTTGTGGAGCTTGGGGCAGCGCGTAGAAATTGCCGGGATGCATGCGGCTAGGCACCAGAAAATCGCGTGCACCCTCTGGCGAAGAAGCCGTCAGGATTGGGGTTTGAAACTCGGTAAAGTCCTGATCAATCATGCGTTTGCGAAGCGAGGTGATCACATTGCTACGCAGAACAATGTTGCGGTGCATGGTTTCGCGCCGCAGGTCGAGGAAACGGTATTTCAGGCGGATATCTTCTGGATAATCCTGCTCACCTGCAACCGGCATCGGCAATTCTTCAGCAGCAGATTGCACTGTGACTGCGCGGGCAAAGACTTCAATCGCGCCAGTTGGCAGGCCATCGTTTGTCGTTTCAGCAGAGCGCGCTTTCACTTCGCCATCAATCGTCACAACGCTTTCTGCGCGAAGACCATCAAGTATCGGCAAAGCAGGCGAATCTTCATCCGCCACAATCTGAGTGATCCCGTGATGATCGCGCAAATCGACGAACAAAACGCCGCCATGGTCGCGTTTGCGGTGCATCCAGCCCGAAAGACGGACGGTCTCACCAACATTTTCAGCGGTCAATTGCGCGCAACTGTGGGTACGATAAGTGTGCATCTAAAACTCTGTCCTTTTCGCAGCTATAGCGCTAGGCGCGCGCAGCAACGCATTATCTATCTATAGCGCGCGCTAACACGGCAAGCCCGCCGCTTTGTCAAGTAAAGGCATCGGGCTATCCGTTTTCATCCGGAGCAAAATGCGCTCCGACACGGTAATTTGGGCATTTTGAAAGCCCGAGGGCGGCATCCCGCTCCACGCAAAGAAAAGAAACGCATGAAAATACATGATCTGATTACGACTACGGACGCTTTGGCAGATATTTGCGAGCGTTTGGCGCAAGGCGAATTTGTTGCCATCGACACCGAATTCATGCGGGAAAACACCTATTGGCCAGAACTTTGCCTAGTGCAGATCGGCAATGAGGAAGAGGCCGCCGCTGTCGATCCGCTGGCAGAGGGTATCGACCTGAAACCGCTGCTCGATCTGATGTGCGAGAATGAAGATGTGCTCAAAATCTTCCACGCGGGCGGACAAGACTTAGAGATTATCGTCAATCTTACCGGTAAAACGCCGCACCCGGTGTTCGATACGCAAATCGCGATGATGGCGATCAGCCAGTCCGAACAAATCGGCTACGCAAATTTGGTCGATCATTGGCTGGGCATCACCGTGGATAAGGGCGCGCGCTTTACGGACTGGAGCCGACGCCCGCTGACAGAACGCCAGATTGAATATGCGATTGGCGATGTGACGCATTTGGCCACAATCTTTCCCAAAATGCTCAACAAATTGGTGAAAACTGGACGCGGCGCTTGGTTGAATGCTGAGATGGAGAAGCTAGCCGATCCATCCAACTACATCACCGACCCGCAAAAAGCATGGAAGCGCATCCGCTCCTCTGGCCGCAATCCGCAAGTGCTTGGCCGGTTGAAAGGGCTTGCCGCATGGCGTGAAGGTGAGGCTCGACACAAGGATATTCCGCGCGGCCGGATCATGCGCGACGAAACTTTGGCTGATGTTGCCGCGAACCCGCCGAAAAAGCAGGCTGATCTGGCAAAAGTTCGCGGGCTTTCGGGCGCATGGCGCGATAATGATATTGGCAAACGGCTGATGAAAGTTCTGGAAGAGGCAGAGCCGCTCGACAAATCAGAAATGCCGCAGAAAATGAAACGCGGCGCGCCATTGGGTAAAGAAGGCGCATTGGTCGCCGATCTGCTCAAACTGCTGCTGAAAATCCGTTCGCGCGAAATTGATATTGCATCGCGCCTGCTCACCAAATCTGATGAGATGGAAGCGCTTGCCGCTGGCATACGCGACCTGCCGATCTTGCAGGGCTGGCGTTATGATGTGTTTGGCAAGGATGCGCTGGAACTGGTCGAGGGAAAGCTCGCCTTTGCGGTTGAAAAGGGCAAGCTTAAGATGACGCATATCGACGATATGCAAGCCAGTATGGAAGAGGCTTTGGAAGTGGTCGAAGAGGCTGAGGCTGAAGATGCTCCAACGCCTGAAGAAGCAACGGAATAAGGGCGCTACGTGAGCACATACCTCCCCACGATCAAGCAGCTGCAATATCTGGTTGCTCTGCATGAACATGGCCATTTTGGCCGCGCGGCAGAGGCGAGCTTTGTCTCCCAATCCACATTGTCCGCCGGTATCCGCGAGCTAGAAACATTGCTCGATGTGACCTTGGTCGAGCGTAGCCGCCGCGTTGTGCGCTTTACATCCTTGGGCGAAGCTGTGGTGGCCAAGGCGCACCGGCTACTGCGTGAAGGCGAGGAACTCTCCGAACTCGTTCAAGCCGCCGGAAAACCGCTATCGGGCACGCTTCGCATGAGCGTGATCCCCACCATTGCGCCATTTATGCTTCCCCGCATTCTGCCGCGCCTGCGCAAAGAGCGCCCAGAGCTTGAATTGCTGCTGCGTGAGGAAACCAGTCATGATGCGGTGGAAAGCCTGCAACATGGGCGTGTGGACTGCGTATTGCTCGCCCTGCCCTTTGAAACGGGCGAGGTGGAACAAGCGCATATTGCGGATGACCGGCTGCTTGTCGCCTTTCCCAAGGATGATCCGCGCGATCCGCCTGATAGCATCCCACCGTCAATGATAGACGAAGGGCGATTGTTGCTGCTCGAAGATGGTCACTGCCTGAAAGATCACGCGCTGGCGGCGTGCAATCGGCCAGAATTGCGTAGCTCATCATCCATGATTGCGACCAGCCTGCACACGCTCGTTCAAATGGTGGACAATGATTTGGGGCTTACCATGTTGCCGCAAATGGCGTTGGATGCAGGTGTATTGGAAGGCACAAATGTTGTCGCGCGCCCGCTTAAGTCGAAAGAGGCCAGCCGCGAAATTGTGCTTATCTGGCGGAAGAACTCTCCGCGCGCTGAGGAATTTGAACTGCTGGCTGAGGAATTGCGGGCGGGTTGAAGGGTATGTCCGCCAACGACCCAATAGCTGTGGCTGCAGTGAGTAGTGTAGTCGTTACGTTGAAACGACCCAAACACGGGAACTGAGGAGAATTAGGATGCGTCAATTTGGATTAGTGGTAGCAGCGTTGCTCGGAGCTGGGTCGACCCTCTTCATTGGCCAGATTGTTCGACCCGCAAACGCCAGTGTCGCGTCTATAGTGTCAGACAAGCAGCTGTTTTGCCACAATGGCTATATCTACAACTCTGCAGGAGTGAAGGTAAGCCCAGGCGACAGAGCAAAATCGGATTGCAAGCAAGCATTTAACGGAAGCCTATTCTGTCACAACGGCTATGTATTCAATTCTGCTGGCTTGAAAGTAAGCCCCGGAGACCGGGCCAAATCAGACTGCAAAGAGGCAATCGGCTTACAGAAGTAGAGCTATCCAAATGCTTGGAATGAGCCTTCGACTTGGTTTCTTTGGTCCGATCCGACCCACAAAAGCTGCCACGCCCGCTCAATCCATATGTTTCAGGCCAACACGCAGATAATCCCATCCGGTTGCACAAGCTAAGACCGCAGCATTCCGCCATCAACCGGCAGTTCCAATCCGGTTAGATAAGACGCTCTTTCGCTGGCCAAAAACGCTGCAACGGCACCAAACTCGCGCGGTTCACCAATTCGCCCCGTGGGAATGCTTTCCGTCGCCATCGCCGTCATAGCCGCTGGATCAATTCCCATTCGCTCTGCCGTCGCTCCATGCAGCGAGCGCAGCCTATCGGTGTCGATTTGCCCCGGCATAATCATGTTCACGGTGACGCCGTCCGCCGCGACTTCTCTTGCCAAGGTTTTCATCCAGCCATGCACTGCCGCGCGCAAAGTATTGGAAAGAGCCAAGCCCGGTATCGGTTCGCGCACTCCAGCAGAAGAAACTGTCACAATACGGCCAAATTTCGCGGCCTGCATTTCTGGCAGAACAAGGCGCGTCAGCTCTGTAATGGTCAGCAACATCGGCTGGATCATCGCGCTAATCTGCGCGGCATCTGTATCACGGGCGGCAGAAGGCGGCGGCCCGCCGCAATTATTGACCAAAATATCGACCCCGCCCAATTCGCTTTTGGCGTGGTTTGCAATGGCCTGCGCCGCGCCGGGCGCTGAAAGATCGGCGGCAAAGCTGGCCCATTCTGCGTCTTGGGGACTGCGCGAGACGCCTAAAACATGGGCGCCTTCATCAACCAATTCCTGCGCTATTGCCGCGCCTAGCCCTTTGCTAGCGCCGATAACAATTGCTCTTTTGCCCGTCAGTCCAAGATCCATGATGCTTTCTCGCTCAATCCATATGTTTCAGGCCAACGCGCAGATAATCCCAGCCGGTAATGCAGGTTAGGATCGCTGCGATCCACAGCGACACTAGCCCCACAGCTTGCGGAAAGTTAAACTCAATGCCCGATACAATATAGGACCATTGCGGAAACGCTCCTGCGAATATCAGCGCGGCAAGAGAGAACATCTGAAATGTCGTTTTCCACTTGGCCAGCTTCGTCACCGGAACAGAGATTTGTAGCCCGCCCAGAAATTCGCGCAGGCCCGACACGGTAATCTCTCGCAGCAGAATAATCAGCCCCGCAATCACATGAAAGTCACCCAAGATGGGCCCGCGCATTCCGCCTTGCGCAGTGAGCACAAGGATCACCGCTGCGACCATAATCTTATCCGCTATCGGATCGAGGAATTGCCCAAGTTTGGAAACTGCGCCGGTGCTCCGAGCCAAATATCCATCGAAATAGTCGGTAATGCCCATCAACGCATAGAGCGCCCAAGCCATCAAATAGCCCAGCTGCCATTCCGGCCACCACAATAGGAAGGCCAGAAACGGCACCGCGAAAATCCGCGAAAGGGTCAATATATTGGGCAGCGTCAGCATGTTGCCTCATCCCTAGCGGCACAATCCATATCGCAAAAGCCCATTAGCAGGGCTTGTTCACTGGCACGCTTGCTATATGGCGGGCGGATACAGGGGGCCGGCTGCGGAAACGCGATTATGACAACATCGACGCATCTATTGCGCCGTCGGCGCTTTTTACCGCTGTTCTGCACGCAACTGCTGAATGCGTTTAACGACAATTTCTACAAAACCGCCATGGTGCTGTTTGTGGTCTATGTCGTTTATAATGACCCCAAAGCAGAAGTGGTATTCAGCGCGGTTGCAACCGGCTTGTTCATGATCCCATATTTCCTCTTGTCAGCATTGGCCGGTCAATTGGCCGATATGCGCGACAAGGCGGCGATCATACGCATTGTGAAAATGTGCGAGATCGGCCTGATGCTTATCGGTGCATTGGGGCTCTATTTGGCGTGGAGCGGCATTTCCGTTGATAGGCTGGCGATACCCATATTGCTGTTCGCATTGTTTTTAACCGGCGTTCAATCGACATTCCTTGGCCCGATCAAATATGCGATCCTGCCGCAGCATTTGCAAAAAGATGAAGTGTTATCAGGCACAGGTTTGGTGGAGGCCGGCACATATATTGCGATTTTGTTCGGCACGATTTTGGCTGGCTGGATACCGGTTGAATGGGCGGCAGCAGGCATAATCCTGACATCGGTTATTGGATATATCTCCAGTCGGCAGATCCCAGCTGCACCGCCACTGGGAAAAATTGAAAAACTGGATTGGAACGTCTGGCGCGCCTCTAAAAACCTAATCAAATCGACGATGCATGATAAGCAAATTTATTATTCGATTATCGCAATCAGCTTTTTCTGGACCATTGGCGCTGTGCTTACGATTCAATTCCCGCCGCTTGCCAAGAACACCCTGATGGCAAGCCCGGCTGTTGCCAGCCTGTTTCTCGCGATATTCTCCATTGGGATTGCGATTGGATCATTGGGGATCAATGCGCTGTTAAAAGGCAAGGTTTCGGCACGATACGCCCCCATCTCTGTGATCTGCATGGGGATGTTTGTGGTGATATTCTATCTGGTATGCCGGGTCTGGTCGTTGAATGCACCGACCGAGTTGATGGGTCTTAGAGAGTTTGTAGCATGGCCAATGGCCACAGCATTATTGGCATGTTTGCTGGGCATTGCGATAGCGGGCGGCATGTTTGTTGTGCCGCTTTACGCCTTTCTAACAACCCGTGTGGCCCCGGATCAGGCTGCACGCACAATCGCTGCCAACAATATCATCAATTCCGGCGCGATGGTTGCAGGCGCATTGGTCGCCATGAGCCTAAGCATCATTGGAATACCTGTGGCAGAGCAATTGCTGCTGAGCGCAGGTATGTGCGTCATTTCCGCATTCCTGGCCAAACGCCTTCACCGGGCGGAGCTGGATGCGTTAGAAGCCGCCTGAGCCACTGATTAGAGAATAAATACGAGCACCGCCATAAATGTGGCGAGATAGACGCTTGCAAATCCGCGCACATCGGTACGGGTAAGTCGCCACCAGTTTTCAGCCGTTACCGCTTCACCAGCCGCTTCGCGCGCCGCAATTACCTCAGGCTCGAATGTGGGGTCACATTCCGGCTCTTCCGCGATCGGTTCAAACACGTGGCTCGGCAGGCTAGCCCGAAACGAATGGCCTGCAGATTCGGTGGTAAGGACAAGTGCTCTTCTCATGCATCCAGCCATTAACGGTTTCGTAACCATTGTGCGCGGGCCGGAAAAGCGGTGTCGCAAGGCGGGACATTAAGGATGACTGTTCATTACGCTGATGGGAGAATGATCGGCGGATTGCACACTGCTTGCGAGGCTAGTAACAATTGCAACTATGGTCACGCATCTTCAACAAACTGCCGCCCAGCTTTTAACCGACTGTTTGATTGAGCAGGGGTGTGACCGGATCTTCACCGTTCCGGGTGAGAGTTTTCTGCCTGTCCTCGATGCTCTGCATGACCGGCCCGCCATTGATCTGGTGACCTGCCGGCAAGAAGGCGGCGCTGCTTTTATGGCTTGCGCTGATGGGGCCATGAGCGCCGCTGGGGGAGACGCTGGTTCCGGCCGCCCTGGTATCTGCTTTGTCACCCGCGGTCCGGGTGCAACCAATGCCAGTATAGGCGTGCATGTGGCGCATCAGGATTCGCAGCCAATGATCCTGTTCGTGGGTGATGTGGCAAGCGATATGCGTGACCGCGAAGGGTTTCAGGAAGTGGACTTCCCCGCATTCTTTGGTCCCATCTCCAAATGGGCTGCCCGCATCGATGATGCAAAGCGCATCCCTGAATACATTGCACGCGCGTATTCCGTGGCGATTTCGGGACGGCCCGGCCCCGTTGTGCTCGCTTTGCCCGAAGATATGCTGAGCGAGCTGGTGCCAACCGGCCTAAATCCGCGCAGCTTTGTCACTCGGCCCGCACAGGCGCCCTGCCCTGATGCGATGCAAACCATGATGGCTATGATCGGCGATGCAGCCAGCCCCATTGCGATTATTGGCGGTGCTGGATGGAATGCAAAAGCGCGGGATCATTTCCAAAGTTTTGCGGAACGGATCGGATTACCCGTAGCCACCGCGTTCCGGCGGCAGGACGCAATATCGCCCTCCTCAAAAGTCTATGCAGGAAATATGGGTTACGGCCCCAATCCTAAGCTGCTTGACCGGGTGCGCGCTGCTGATTTGATCCTAACCGTAGGCGCGCGTTTGGGGGAAGCGACCACCGATGGCTATACCGTCCCTACGCCCGATCATACTGATCAAACGCTGATCCACATTCATCCAGACCCGAATGAACTTGGCCGCGTTTACACCGCTAATCTGGCGCTGTGCTGCGATATGGGCGAATTTGCGGAAAGCGCCGACCTTTGGGAAGAAAACGCAATCATCCACTTTGACGCCGGCGCAGCTGCTCATGCCGAATGGGAGGAATGGGCCACACCCTCACCCGGCGGCTCAACCTATCCGCTCGATATGGCGGCATGCGTTGCTTTCATGCGCGAAGAACTCCCAACCAATAGCATCCTTTGCAATGGCGCAGGCAATTTTGCCGGATGGTGGCACCGATATTGGCGGTATGATGGTTTTCCCGCGCAGCTCGCCCCCACAGCTGGCGCTATGGGTTACGGAGTGCCTGCCGCTGTGGCCGCAGCGCGCCGATACCCTGACAAAACCGTGGTCGCTCTTGCCGGAGACGGCGATTTTCTGATGAACGGGCAAGAGCTTGCCACCGCTGTGCAGCATGATTGCGATATTATCGTTATCGTGGTCGACAATTCCGCTTATGGCACGATCCGCATGCATCAAGAACGCGAATTCCCTTCAAGAATATCGGCTACTGATCTGAAAAACCCAGACTTTGCGGCTGTGGGGGCAAGTTATGGCGCATGGAGCGCGCGCGCAGAAACCACTGAAGCGTTTAAAACCGCTCTGTCTGAGGCAAAGGCGCGCAAAGGCGTACGGCTAATCCATTGCGTGATCGATGTGGAGCAACTCGCAGCCAGCGGGGCCACCATCAGCGGTTTGCGTAATCGCTAACCACCCGCGCCGGCCATTTCGCAAATCACGCCCCATTCCTCTGGCGTAATCTCCGCCACAGATAGCCGCCCAAGTTTCACAAGCTCGCAATCTGCCAGACGCGGCTCAGCTTTAATCTGCTTAAGCGAAACGGGATTATCAAACTTTGTCTTAGGTTTGAATTTCACCGCCGCCCATTTGCCCGTCGGATCGGTTGGGTCGAGAATATCCGCCACGCTTACTGTGCAAATACCGACTATCTCTAACCCTTCGCGCGAGTGGTAGAAAAACGCATCATCTCCGACCTTCATCGCCTTAAGATTGTTCTTCGCACGGTGATTGCGCACCCCGTCCCAAACCTCTTCCTTATCGCGAATAAGGTCGTCCCAGCCATATTTGAACGGTTCTGATTTCACGAGCCAATAGCGCCGCATCGCTGCATCCTTCCGAGCGTTCTTCAAATCATCTGAACCTTAGCCGAGCTTCACCGGCGGCTCTACCCCGACATCCGCTCAAATACCGAAAACACGCCAATTAACCGCATTTTAGGGCGATTTTACTATGGCCCTACAGGAATATTTTGGAGAACTTTGGATTGGCCGCTTTTGACCAATTCCATTCACTCCAAAAGCGGCAACCGGGGACTTTGCGAAGGTGACGAATACAGCTGAAAAGAAACGCCTGAGCAAGGCGGGGCGCGATATCATCACGCTTGGCATTGCGGTGGCTGCAATTATTCTATTTGTTGGCACGGGCGGGCGCGTATTGCCCGATGTGATGCGTTCGATTTTGGGGGATGGCGGCAGGCCTGACTTCGTCCTCGTCAACGCTCTTCTTCTCAATATCGCGCTGATCATATTCGGTTGGCGCCGCTACCGCGAGTTGACCACCGAAGTTGCCGATCGCCGCAAAGCCGAAAAAGTTGCACAAAAATTGGCGGAAACCGATCCGCTGACCGACTGCCTTAACCGCCGCAGCATGGCCCAAGCCACCCAAGCACTGATCGCAAAAAGCCGCAAAACCAGCACTGGCGTGGCGATGATTGTCGTCGATGTCGACAATTTTAAGCAAATCAACGACATGCACGGACACGCAGCGGGTGATGCAGCATTGATCGAAGTTTCATCCAAAATCCGCACGCTGCTTCCGCCAGCCAGCGAATTGGCACGGACCGGCGGAGATGAATTTGCCATCATCGTACCCTTCATTCGTAATGATGATCGCGGGATCGAAGAGCTTTGCCACCGCATTTGCCAAGTCACAGCCAAAACGATGGATTTGGACGGCATTACGGTCGACATGACCGTGTCCGCCGGTGTCGCAACCACGCATGACCCCCAAGGCAAACTTGGCGAAGGCGGCGAAAGCATTGATCCAGAAACACTCAATCACCGCGCTGATATTGCAATGTATCACGCGAAAAAGCAGGGTAAGAACCGCTTCTCATTCTTCGAATTGACGATGGAAGATGAATTGCGTTTTCGCAATGAGTTAGAAGTTGGCGTTCGGCGCGGCATCGAACGCGGCGAATTTGTTCCCTATTACGAACAGCAGGTCGATATTGAAAGCGATGAGCTGGTCGGATTTGAAATGCTGGCCCGCTGGCAATCGCCCGAATTGGGCATCATTAGTCCTGAGATATTTATCGCAGTCGCCGAAGAAATCGGTGTCATTGGCAAATTATCCGAACAATTGATCGCTCAAGCCTTTGCCGATGCGCGCGAATGGGATCCATCAATCACGCTTTCGGTGAATATTTCGCCGGTCCAAATGCGCGACCCATGGTTTGCGCAAAAGCTGGTCAAGCTCATGGTTGAACAGCAATTCCCGCCGCACCGATTGGAAATAGAAGTCACGGAAAGCTGCCTTCATGATAATGTCAGCATGGTGCGATCAACAATTGCTAGCCTGCGCAATCAAGGTGTTATGGTCAGCCTCGATGATTTTGGCACTGGCTATTCCAGCCTTTCACAATTGCGCTCTCTCGAATTTGACCGGTTGAAAATTGATCGCAGCTTCGTTGCAGAGTTGAGCGAGGAAGAAGCCTGCTCTAAAATTGTTGATGCGATTGTTTCACTTGGCACTGGGCTGGATATGACAATTACAGCCGAGGGTATCGAGGACGAAAAAGTGCTTGATACATTGAAAGGGCTTGGCAATTTCAAAGGGCAAGGTTTCCATTACGGACGGCCTGAAACCGCGGAACAAGTCCGCAAGCGGCTATCCGGTTTGGGTAAGCTGCCTGGCATGCAAAGCCCCAATTCTCCTGACGTGGATGAAGAAATCACAGTCGAAGATTTCACTCAAGATGCAAAGCGCGCAGGCGGCTAAATCTCCTGCTTACAGACTGCTTTTAATCACAAGACTGGACGTTGCCTTCTGCCGAGCATAAATGCGCAGGCACAATGCAGCAAAACTTCACCAAAATGCATGGGTTAGGCAATGACTTCGTGGTGCTTGACGGGCGCGATGCCAGCTTGCCAGCGATTAGCCCTGCTGTGGCGGCTGCTTTGGCAGACCGAAAACGCGGGATTGGCTGCGACCAGCTTATCGTGCTTGAGGCAAGCGACACAGCCGATTTCCGAATGCGTATCTTCAATGCTGACGGCGGCGAAGTTGAGGCATGCGGCAATGCTGCCCGCGCTGTGGCATTGCTTCATGGAGAGGCTGCTGAGGTTGAGACCGCAGGCGGAGTGATTGCTTTGTCGCCTTCCGATGATGGTGCGGGCGCCACGGTCGATATGGGCGTGCCGCGTTTTGGCTGGGAAGATATTCCGCTCGACTACGCGATGGACACCGCGGCCATGCCGGTTAGCTGGGGCCAAGGAACAAGCGCTCTGGAAAACCCAATCTCAGTGAATGTCGGAAATCCGCATGTGGTTTTCTTCGTCGAAGATGTTGATGCGATTGATCTAGAAGCGCTCGGCCCCGAGATTGAAAATGACCCGCTCTTTCCCGAACGCATCAATGTGAATGTCGCCAGCGTGAAATCGCGCGGCGCGATAGGTTTGCGCGTATGGGAACGCGGTGTGGGCGAAACGCGGGCTTGCGGTACAGGGGCCTGTGCAACGGCAATCGCAGCCATGCAGCGCGGATTGGTGGAACGTGATGTTGCGGTCACTCTACCCGGTGGGACTTTGCAAATTGAGTGGGATGCAGGCGATCACATTCAGATGAGCGGCCCAGCGACCACCAGCTTTACCGGATCATTTGACTGGGACGATTACACGTGAACGCTCCGGTCAAAACGCCCGTCAAAGTGCCAGAGGTCATCTCATTAGGCTGCCGGCTCAATATTTCCGAAAGCGAGCGGATGAAGGCGATGCTAGCCCAGACGGAAGGGAGCGATGAAAGTCTCGTGGTCGTCAATTCCTGCGCCGTTACGTCTGAGGCTGTGCGCCAAACCCGCCAAGCTATCCGCAAAGCGCGCCGCGCCAATCCAGACGCCCGCTTGCTGGTAACCGGCTGCGCTGCCGATATTGAGCGCGACCAAATCGCCGCCATGCCCGAAGTTGACGGTTTGATCGCTAATGAAAGCAAGCTTGATACGCGCGCCTGGAATGCTCCGCAAGAGCCGCCGCCCATCGTTCCAACACGCACGCGGGCTTTCATTGCTGTTCAAAATGGCTGCGACCATGCCTGCACCTTTTGCGTAATCCCGCAAGGACGCGGAAAAAGCCGTTCGCTGTCGATTGAAGACGTTTCGCGTGAAGCAAAACTGCATTTAGAAATGGGTGCAAAAGAAATTGTGCTTACCGGTGTCGATGTGACCAGTTGGGGCGATGATTTTGCGACAAAAACGTCAATTGGCACACTTATTGTCAACATTCTTCAACATTTCGGTACATTGCCACGCCTTCGCATGTCCTCGGTGGATGGCATTGAAATTGATGAAGAATTGTTCGAAATATTTGCCTCAGATGCACGAATGATGCCGCATTTGCACCTTTCTCTGCAACATGGTGCGGATTTGATTTTGAAGCGGATGAAGCGCCGCCATTTGCGTAGCGACGCGGTGGATTTGGTCTCGCGGTTAAAGGCGCGCCGGCCTGAGATTGCAATTGGCGCTGACTTAATTGCTGGCTTCCCGACAGAGACGGACGCGCATCATCAGGAAAACCTCAGCATTATCCGTGAGTTAAATATCGTTCACGGTCATATCTTTCCATACTCGCCTCGCCCTGGAACGCCCGCTGCGCGCATGCCGCAATTAGATCGCAGCATCATCAAAACCCGCGCCGCAGAATTGCGCGCCGCCGTGGCGGAAGTGCGCGCCAAATGGCTGCAATCGCTTGTGGGAACTCCGCTTCAAGTCCTCGCGGAGAAAGACAGCAGCGGCTATGCGGAAAACTTCGCGCGGGTGAGGTTGCCCGCCGGAACGAGCGCTGGAACAATCGTGACCGTCACGCCCACAGCAGTCGCAGAAGGAATGCTGCAATGAGCGAGAAAAAGAGCTGGGCCGAGCGGCTTTTTGGCGGATTTAGCAAGACTTCTGAACGACTTGCGGAGAATATCGCGCAAGCAGTCACCAAAGCCAAGTTGGATGATGCTACACTGGATGATGTTGAAGATGCACTCATCATGTCGGACCTCGGCCCTGCAGCGGCAGCGCGCATTACTGCAAAATTGCGGGAAAAGCGTTTTGGGCTAGAGCTTTCAGAAGCTGAATTAAAACAAGCGGTTGCCGACGAAATCGCAGAGATATTGCGGCCCGTTGCAAAACCGCTCGACATTGTTGCTTTCCCGCGCCCGCAGGTCATCCTCACCATCGGCGTAAACGGCAGCGGCAAGACAACCACCATCGCAAAACTCGCGCATTTGTTCCAAGAGGATGATTACGGCGTGATGCTGGCTGCCGGTGATACTTTCCGCGCAGCTGCGATCGGACAATTGAGAACTTGGGCAGAGCGGGTCGGCGTACCAATCATAACCGGTCCAGAGGGCGGCGATCCCGCCTCAATCGTGTTTGACGCGGTAAAAGCGGCAACTGATCAGGGTATCGATGCGCTAATCGTCGACACGGCAGGACGGCTTCAAAACAAGACCGAGTTGATGGATGAACTGGCGAAAATCCGTAAGGTTCTTGGGCGGTTAAACCCCGAAGCTCCGCATGATGTTGTATTGGTTCTGGATGCAACAAACGGTCAAAATGCGCTTTCCCAAATTGACGTTTTCAAAGAGGTTGCAGGCGTCACCGGCCTGATCATGACCAAACTCGACGGCACTGCACGCGGCGGCGTTCTAGTAGCCGCAGCCGAGCAATATGGCCTGCCTATCCATGCGATTGGTGTAGGAGAAAAAATGGATGATTTGCGCCCATTTGACCCCGATCTGGTCGCCAATGTCATCGCCGGAGTTTCTTAAGTGACCGAAAACGAAAGCCCAAGCGAAACCAAGAAAGCCGGTTCTGGCTGGATCAGCGTGCTTACCGATTACGGTCCATTGCTCGTATTTCTCGGCAGCTATCGCTATTTCGCTCCTGAAGAACCCGAAGCGGTTGCAGAACTGGCCGCTATTATTAAAGGCACTGTCGCCTTTATGATCGCCGCGGTGATCGCGCTGATCGTGTCGAAATGGCGGCTTGGCAAAGTTTCGCCCATGTTGTGGTTTTCAACCGCGCTGATCGTGGGCTTTGGCGCACTGACTATTGCATTTGGTGATCCGGTTTTCGTCCAACTCAAACCCACCATCATCTACGCTAGCATGGGGCTTGCTCTGCTGGTCGGGTGGAAGATGGGCAAAGCCTTGCTCAAAATCCTGCTTGAGGCTGCTTTCGAAGGGCTCACCGAAGAAGGCTGGCTGACACTATCGCGCAATTGGGGCGTGTTCTTCATCGCACTCGCCGGATTGAACGAAGCTTTGCGTTACTACATGGATTTCGAAGGCTGGCTGTGGGCGAAATTGTGGGTGTTTATGCCGCTAAGCTTCCTCTTTACCTTCTCCCAGATCCCCATGCTGTTGAAGCACGGTTTGGATGTTGGCGGGGAAGAGGAAGAGGACGCATCCGCTTCCTAAAACGCGCATGAAAAAGGGCGCCGCACCATCATAGCGCCGCGCCCCAATTCGAATGTCAGATGATTAGTCTGCAGCAGAGAGGTTTACTGCGCTCTCTTTACCGTTTTGACCGGTTTCAATTTCGTAGTTCACACGCTGATCTTTGTCGAGCGTTTGCATGCCAGCAGCTTGAACAGCGCTGATGTGTACGAAGCTGTCTGAAGAACCGTCTTCAGGCTGGATGAAACCATAGCCTTTGTCGGTGTTGAAAAACTTTACGGTGCCTGTCTTAGACATAATATGTTCCTTTCGAAGAACATTGGTATTTCCGCCCTGCGAGATTGCGAGGCGGATTTGCGTCAAATCGTACTTTGAAAGGAAGTCGTCGTCTGCTTTGCGCTGGGGTCTAGCCGGATTTCCAGCCTCGCCAAGCGATAGTTCAAAAGTCGAAGTCCGTCGGTATGCGACGTCAGCAATCCTGCCCTAACAGCAGTTTACAACAATAGCGAGGGTGTTGTGAGCGCGCAGGGCGCAGCCTGCCCTAAATCTCGACCTGACTGCCCAATTCCACCACGCGGTTGGTCGGCAGGCGGAAAAACTCCATCGCGGTCGCCGCATTCCTAAGCATCCACGCAAAAATCTTCTCTCGCCAGATGGGCATGCCGGGATTTTCACTTGGCAGCAGCGTTTGCCGGCTGAGGAAGAAGCTGGTCTGCATCATATCAAATTCGCCGCCGCACTGCTTCATCTGCTTCAAGCCTTCGGGGACGTTGGTTTCTTCCATAAATCCGTAATGAAGGATCGCGCGGAAGAAACCGTCACCCATATCCTTATATTCGCAGCGTTTTTCGGGATCGACGTAAGGTTCATCGGCAATATCGACGGTTAAGATCACGACGCGTTCGTGCAGCACCTTATTGTGCTTGATATTGTGGAGCAGTGCGGAGGGAACGCCTGCCGTAGTGGAGGCCATAAAAATCGCTGTCCCGGGCACACGGGTGGCGGAATTCTTGGCCGATTTGGCGAAGATTTCCATGGGCAGCGCAACTTCGCTCATCCGTTCACGCATCAATTTGCGCCCGCGCGCCCATGTGGTCAGCAGCAAGAATGCGATAAAGCCGATCATTAGCGGGAACCAGCCGCCCTCTGGCACCTTGGTTAGGTTCGCTGCGAAATAGGCTCCATCCACGATCAGGAACACAGCGACCACTGGCGCAGCGTACCACCACTTCCATTTCCACACGCCGATCAGCAATACGGCCATCAGCAGCGTATCAATGGTGACGGCGCCAGTAACTGCGATACCGTAAGCGTTGGCGAGATTGGATGAAGTCTGGAACGTCAGCACTAGGATGATAACAGCCACCATCAGCGCCCAATTGATAAACGGGATGTATATCTGACCGCCCTCAGTCTCGCTCGTGTGGCGGATCGATAGGCGGGGAATATAGCCCATTTGGATCGCTTGGTGCGTGATAGAGAACGCGCCGGAGATCACCGCTTGGCTGGCGATGAATGTCGCGACTGTGGCTAGGAATACCAGCGGCAGCCGCCATTCCTCGGATGCAAGGAAGAAGAACGGGTTCTGGATCGCCTGCGCAGCCTGTTCCGGCGGCAATCCAATCACCATCGCCCCTTGGCCGAAATAGTTGAGAAGCAAGCACGGCATAACAAAGCCAAACCATGATAGCCGCATCGGACCGCGTCCAAAGTGCCCCATATCGCTATAGAGCGCCTCTGAGCCCGTTACCGCCAGCACAACCGACCCGAGCGCCAGAAACGCCATTGTACCGTCTAGAATGAAGAAATTGACCGCGTGATAGGGGCTTAATGCCCAGAGTATCTCAGGCGTTTGGAAAATCTGCCAAGCGCCCAGCCCTGCGATCACGGTGAAATAGACGATCATAACGGGGGCAAACAGCGCCCCAACCTTCGCCGTGCCGCGTTTTTGCAGCATGAATAGGAACACCAGCAGGCCCAGCGCGATAGGTATGACGTACCGCTGCAATCCAGCATCCACCACTGTCAGCCCCTCAACCGCGGAAAGAACAGAGATCGCAGGCGTAATCATGCTATCGCCATAGAATAGCGAGGTCGCAAACACGCCAAGTAGCAGCGCAACCCAGCCATATTTGCTTTTGCTCAACTGGCCAGAAATAAGCGCAACCAAAGCCAGGCTACCGCCCTGCCCCTTATTGTCCGCGCGCATCAAAATGGTGACATATTGGATCGCCACCACCAGCACCATCGACCAGAAAATCAGGCTGACAACGCCCAGCACATGCGCATCGTCCAGCTGAACGTTGGAACGTCCGACGAAAGTCTCGCGGAAAGCATAAAGCGGGCTGGTGCCAATATCGCCAAAAACAATACCAATGGCGCCCACAGCAAGCGCGGTTTTACCCGACTTTGCATGCGTCTGACCATGAGCGGGGCTCTGGCCGGAACCTTGAGTTTTAGGCGCTGTCGTATCGCTCATAAGCGAAGGATTTCCCGAATGGTGCCCGGTACTGCCCGTTGGAGGCGATATGCGAATGGCCGAAAGCTCCGAATGAGCCGATCAGTCTCGCGAAGGCGCGGCCACTAGCACCGTGTCAGCGCGCCTGCAACAATGGGTTTACTCGGTGGCTTGTGACGCTTCTGTTTGAGTTGGCGGAGCTTGAATGCCAGACTGCGCAAGCATCGCATCAAGCCGCTCTATACGGATCTGCAAATCCTCGCGCCACGGCGCATCTTCTGGTGATTTGGCGAGCATATCGGCCCACACTCCGCGCGCCTCACCCGGGCGGCCTGATCTTAGCAATGCGACGCCTAGGAAATAGGATGTGCCCGGATGGCCCGGAGCCGCAGCATCGGCTTTCCCGTAAGCATAAAGCGCAGCGGGCGTCAGCTGCCCCTCTGCATGCTCAACCAAAGCATTGCCCAGCGCCAACCAAGCCTCTGCATGACCAGGATTATCCGCCAAGCCTTTGCGCAGCATACCCGCTGCATCAGCAAATTGACCTGCCCGCGCTTGGCCGTCTGACATGGTGAGGTAGGGTGTGAGTGTCGCATTAGAATCGAAAAGGCCGCGGCGCGCCGCAACCATAGCTTCACCCGATTCGCGCGCATTGGTTTCTGCCGCTTCTTTGGGAGCGCCCGCCATTTCAGGAGCGCCCTGGGTTGCATATCCAGCAAGACCAAAGACGAGGACAGCGGCAAAAAGAGTCCAGCCGCGCTTTTCTAACTTCAAAACAAAGGCCGCGATAAGAAAAGCAACCACAGCGAGGACAATAATCGGAAAATAGCTCATGAGCCTGCCTCTTTAGCCTTTTTCGCGCGCCCAACCCTGCTCCATAGGATCGCGCCCGCAATCAGGATCAAAACCAGCGGGATGGCGAAAAGCGGCCATGTTGTCTCGCTCACCGTCGGCGCATAGCTGACATAATCGCCATAGCGCTGGACCAGCCAAGCGCGGATCGCCTCTGGTTCTTCGCCAGCAAGAATGCGGCTGCGCACCTGATGGCGCATATCGCCTGCCATCGGCGCATCGCTATCCGCAATGCTCTGTGATTGGCATTTTAGGCAGCGCAATGTGTGCATCAATTCAACGGCAGCCGCCTCTTTCGCGGGATCCTCCAGCTGTTGATAGGCGAGCGGCGCAGGCGGAAGCGACTGCTGCGCCAATGCAGGTATTGAAACAAACGCGGCGAGAAGAACAATCAAACGCGTCATTTCGCCTCCTCCAATTTTTCCAATAGCATCGCCACATCACCTTCGCGCACATCGCCAATATGCTGGTGCCGAATTATACCTTGTCCATCGATCACAAAGGTTTCAGGCACACCGGATGAGCCAATCTCCAACTGGATGGCAGACATATCATCCGCTCCTATCCGCGTGTAAGGATTGCCATACTGCTGCAGGAAACGCGCCACATCGGCAGGCCGATCGCGGATGGCTATGCCGATGATTTGCGCACCCGATGCTTTCAGCGCCTCCAAATGCGGAGCTTCTGCAATGCAGGGGACACACCAGCTGGCCCAGATGTTGAGCAGCTTTGGCGTTCCATCTTTAAAATCAGCGGTGGAAACGGCGGGCCGGTCTAGCGCAGCTGCCCGCAAATCAAAATTGGGCAAGGGTTTGCCAACCATCTGGCTTTCTACAAATTCATCCTTGGGCTGGGTTAGCTGATATCCTGCAAGGCCGACAAAACCCGCGAACAGCATCAATGGCACCCAAAGCTTCCAGCGCATTACGCTTGCTCCCATTCGGGTTCATCGATCTCAGCTTCTTCGCCTTTACGCCGCCGCAAATCACTTCTCACGCGGCCAATAATGGCTAGCACGCCGCCAAGAGCAATTAGAATGCCGCCATACCAGATAAAGGTCACAAACGGCTTCCACCACAGGCGTATCTGCCAGCGGCCGTCCTCTGCTTGATCGCCGACAACAGCGTACAATTGCCCGTCCCAGCGGGTCAGCAAAGCGCTTTCGGTGGTTTGCTGCGGCGGAGCCCAGAAATTGCGGTTTTGCGGGGTAACAAGTTCAGGCTCGCCGCTCCCGCGACTAATCAGCAATTTTGCCTCAAGCGCTGTCCAATTAGGCCCAGCGATCGGATCAACACTTTCTAGCGTTACCGTCCAATCGCTTACTTGTTCGGTCCCGCCCGGAGCCACTGCGGCAAGCTTTTCAACGTTAAACGCAGTTTCGCTCGCCATACCGAACAGCGATACCGCTATTCCGAAATGCGCAACCACCATGCCCCATGTCGCGATAGGCACGCGGCGCAAATTGCGCCCTCTCAGCGGCAAGAACGCTGCAATCGCCAGTCCCGCTGCAACAGCGAGTCCGAGCAGCGGCAGAACCGTTACGTCGCCAAAGATCAACACCAATGCGCCTACAGCTACAATCAATGCGCCGATAGCCAGCACCGGCGTTTTCAGCCGCTCCCACGTATCACCGCGCCAACGCAGCAGCGGGCCGACGCCCATGACCAGCAGCATTGGGATCGTAAAGATCGCACCAACCGGATTGAAGTATGGCGGGCCGACTGACACGCGCACATCGAATGCTTCTGTCAGCAACGGGTACAGCGTGCCCAGCAACACAATCCCAAGGATTGCCGATAACATCACATTGTTGAAGACCAGCGCGCCTTCTCGGCTCCATGCTTTGAACCGCGTGCCCTCAGTAATATGGCCTGCGCGCAAAGCGAACACTGCCAACGCTCCGCCAACATAAAGGGCGAGCAGGATTAGAATGAATGTGCCGCGCTCTGGATCAACCGCGAATGCGTGGACACTGGTAAGGATGCCAGAGCGGACGAGGAACGTGCCCAGCATGCTCATGGAAAAGGCAACCACGCCCAGCATAATCGTCCAAGTGCGTAGAGCGTCTCTCGCGGCCAAAACGCTGGCCGAATGCAGCAAAGCGGTTGCCGCCAGCCACGGCATCAGGGAGGCGTTTTCAACCGGATCCCAGAACCACCAACCGCCCCAGCCCAGCTCATAATACGCCCAATAGCTGCCAGCGGTAATACCCAATGTTAGGAACACCCAAGCGCCCAGCACCCATGGCCGCATCACGCGCGCAAATTCTGGTGTCACTTGGCGGGTGAGCAAAGCTCCCACGGCAAAGCTAAACGCCACCGACAGGCCAACATAGCCGAAATAAAGCGTGGGCGGGTGGAAGGCGAGACCGATATCTTGCAATAAAGGATTCAGCCCCTGCCCCTCAATCGCTGGCATCGGCAGGCGTTCAAATGGGTTAGAGCTCAGCAATAGAAACGCATAAAACCCGAGAGCAACAAAGCCTTGTGACGCCAATGTTGCTTGCATTGTCTTTTCGGGAAGGCGCTTCTCAATCAAAGCGATCAGGCCGCCTGCCATCGCCATAACTGTAACCCACAGCAGCATCGAGCCTTCATGATTGCCCCAAGCGCCTGAAAGCTTGAAAATCAGCGGTTTCATCGAGTGCGAATTGGTGGCGACCAACTTTACCGACAAATCGGTGACCGCAAACACCCAGAGCAGCATCAAAAATGCAAATCCCGCCAGCACCCCTTGGATGATCGCAGCGGGGCGAACCAATGCAGCAAGCTCGCCGCTACCTTCACGCTGCGCCAACGCTCCGCCCACCAATTGCAACGCAGCGAGCGCCGCTGCCAGCCACAGGGCTGCAAGACCGAGTTCTGCTAGCATCGCGCTCTATTCCAGACCTATTGTGGTTTCTTGTGCCGCTTTAGCCGCCTGATGCTGGCTCATTTCTTCCAACTCTTTCGGCACGTAATTCTCATCATGCTTTGCGAGAAGGTTTTCAGCGATAAAAACACCTTTGGCATCCACTGCCCCCTCTGCCACCACGCCAGAATTCTCGACAAAGAGGTCTGGCAATATACCAGTATACATAACCGGTACCCGCGCCTCTTTCTGATCGGTAACAACAAAAGCGACCGTAATGCCGTCGCCCAATGTTTCGATTGAACCTTCTGCTACCATTCCGCCCAGCCTTATCGCTTGGCCCACAGGCGGCGGCGCAGCGACAAATTCATCGGGCAAATAGAAGTAATCGACTTGATTGCGCAGGCCCCATGCCGCGAGCAATCCAGCGCCGATAAGCGCCACCAGAGCAAGCGTTACCAGCACTAAACGCTGATGCTTGGCTTTCAGTCCAGAAGTTCCACCCACTTCACTCATTTACGCTTTACCTCTTTGCGGCGCTTTTCAGCCTTGCGCATAGTATGCCATGACCATGCTGCCATAATTAGCGTGCCAATCACGCCCACGGCATAGGCAGCGATAACAAAGTCCCATTGGTCCAAGTTTTCACGCATTATACCGCCTCCAACGCTTTGCGGCGAAGGCGCGCCTCGGCCTGAAAGTCTGCGAGCAACGCGCGCATTCGGGCCAGCACCACTCCGCCAAACAATAGCGAAAAGCCCAGCACTGCGATCAGCAGCGGGACAAGGAACGCAGCATCGATGGCACTTTTCCCCACGGTCAGGCTTGGCGGTTGATGGAGCGAATTCCACCACACCACGCTGCGATTGATGATCGGAATATTGATCGCCCCCACAAGGCCGAAAATCGCCGGTATCTTGGATGATCCGCCATCACGCGCACTTGCTTCTGCCAAGGCGAGATATCCTGCATAGAGGAAAAGCAGCACAAGCATGCTGGTTAGCCTTCCGTCCCATACCCACCACGACCCCCATGTTGGGCGACCCCAGATTGATCCGGTGGCGAGACATATTGCAGTAAAGACCATTCCCGGCACAGCACTTGCCCGAGCAGCCAATGCCGCCAAAGGATGCTTCCAGACGAGGAACACAAGGCTTGAAATCGCAATCGCGCTCCACCCGCCCATGCCCAGCCATGCAGCAGGCACGTGGATGAAAAGGATGCGCACAGTCTCGCCCATCAATCGGTCAGGCGGTACGTAAAACAGTCCCCAAACTAGTGAGACCGCGACCAGCACCAGACCGCCCACAAGCAATAGCGGCGTGAGCCAGCTTGCTAGGCTCAAAAAGCGCGTGGGATTGGCAAAACCATGCATTGATCGGTAAACGTCCTAATCAGGGCTTTTACAGGCCCGAGCTTCCCCTGCAAGACTGCAAAAAAGGCAATTGTAGAGGCTCATTGACCTCTGGTTCGATTAGCGACCGATTAGCTTTTGCGCCATTCTATCAGCAATGACGTCAGACGGAAGCCCAGATGCAGCAGCTTCGCCCCAAATTTCTTCCAAACGCGCAGGGATTTGCGCGATATGCGCGTGAACGTCTTCAATCTTGCAAGGAATATTGTCGCGTCTGCACAAGTACTCTGTCGCGACACTAATGATCCCGCCTGCATTGATGACGTAGTCGGGTGCATAAAGAATGTCGCGCTCCGCAAGCAGCTCGCCATGCTCAGGCCGCGCAAGCTGGTTGTTTGCGCCGCCCGCAACAATCTGTGTGTTGAGCTGCGGGATGCTTTTTTCATTCAGAATTGCGCCCAAAGCATTGGGGCTGAGCACATCGCATATTGTCGAAAGGATCGTGTCCGGATCGGACACTTCACCGCCCAGCTCATCCGCTAGCGCTTTTGCGCCTGCTTGATTGATATCAGCCAGCGTCAGCTTCGCACCATCAGCTGCGGCAAGGCGCGCAACGCCCCCGCCCACACTCCCAGTGCCCTGAATTGCGATATGCACGCCAGAAAGGCTGTCTGCGCCTAGCTCTTGACGGACAGCCGCCTTGATCCCCTGATAAATACCCAGCGCCGTATGCGGACCGGGATCGCCGCCGCCCGATGCACCATCTGCCACCGGCAGGCCGGAGACGTAGCTCGTCTTCTCAGACATCGTAACGATATCAGCTTCAGATATGCCAACATCAGCTGCCGTCACATATTTGCCGCCCAGCGCCTCAACATTCTCAGCAAAAGCGTGGAGCATTTGACTAGTTTTTGTGCCGTCCTGGTCAGCGAGGATTACTGCTTTGCCCCCGCCCATCGGCAGGCCAGCAAGCGCATTTTTATAGCTCATCCCGCGTGACAGACGCAAAGCATCGCGCATTGCATCCTTGGGGTTGGCGTAGTGCCACACGCGGGTGCCGCCCGCTCCTTGACCAAGATGGGTAGAATGAACGGCAATGATCGCTGTCAACCCGCGCTTTTCATCGCGCACAAGCTGCACCAGCTCGTGATCATCGTAATCGGGTTCTGTCCAAAATGCCGTCATCAGCCCTGCTTTCACATGAGGCGCGGAATACACTTTGAAACAGGAGGAAATGGGGCGACCGAGGGGTCTCGAACCCCCGACCTCCGGTACCACAAACCGGCGCTCTAACCAACTGAGCTACGATCGCCATATCCGTCGCTGCTGGGTAGCAGCTCTATTTCAAAGCGCACCGCGCTTGCCGCGGGCGTGATAAGCGCCTTTTGCGCGGCGTCAAGCCATGCGTCCAGCGGGGCGAGCCTGTTGCATAATGCGCGCAGGATGGGAAGCGAAAACTGCGCCGCACGCGTGGATGCGCAAGATTATTTCAAGCTTGCCTGAGCCGCGTCGATTGATATCTTTGCAATCATGCTGGCCCCGGGCGAATCTTCAGGTGAAAAATTGCGCCAATTAAGCGGCGTAAAACGTGTGCCCTCTTCCAAAGCAGAAGTGTTTGTGAAGGATGCGTTTCTGCCCAGCATGCTGTGCGAAGAATTGATCCGCCTGATCGACCTAGACCGGCGCCCCTCCACTTTGGCCGATTACAATGGCGATGATTTGTTCCGCACAAGCGAAACCTGCGATCTGCGTGCCGAGGATGCGGCTGTGAAAGATGTTGAGGCACGGCTGCTTGATTGGACCGGTATCGATCCTGCGCATGGCGAGCCATTGCAGGGGCAGCGTTATGAAGTTGGCCAAGAGTTTAAACAGCACACAGATTGGTTCACACCGGGCGGCGAAGATTGGGAAAAGTTTTGCAGTGTGTCTGGCCAGCGGACTTGGACCTTTATGGTCTACCTGAACACCGTTGAAGCTGGCGGGGCGACGCGGTTCAAAGCATTGGATAAGAAGTTTAAGCCAGTTCAAGGACGGATTATCGGGTGGAACAATCTGAATCCCGATCACAGCGGCAATGTGAACACGCTCCACCACGCCATGAAAGTCCGCAAAGGACTTAAGTATGTAATCACCAAATGGTACCGTGAAAGACCGTGGGGATAAACGAAAAAGGCGGCCCGCTGCCGGACCGCCCTTTTCAAATTCAGTGTTGGCCGAAGAAATTACTTCTTCAAAGACAAACCGCCAAAACGCTTGTTGAACGCTGCCACACGGCCGCCTTCTTGAAGCTGCTGCTTGCCGCCAGTCCATGCTGGGTGGCTAGTTGGGTCAATATCAAGCGACATTGTATCGCCTTCTTTGCCCCAAGTTGAGCGGGTTTGAAATTCAGTACCATCCGTCATTTTGACGTTGATGGTGTGATACTCTGGGTGCCCTTCGGCTTTCATAATCGTGTCCTTCGTAGCGTTCGACCGGTTCCGACCGGAGGAGCTGTTTGAAATGGGAAGAGGCGCGTCTAACGCCCTCCCCCCAAATTGCAAGAATTCTTTATTCCGGCGCGTCTGCGATCATCGCAGTAAATTCAGCCTGACAGGTCGTTTTACCCTCGACACTCGCAACGCCTTTAAATTTATAGACGCGGCTGCGTTTCTGGATGAATTCGACATGCATATCGAGCAAGCAACCAGGCGTTACGGGCGCGCGGAACTTTGCATTCTCAATTCCCATAAACAGCACAAGCTTGCCCGTGCCTGCCAGTTCAAGCGTTTCAATCCCAAGGATCGCAGCAGCCTGTGCCATCGCCTCAATCTGCAAGACCCCCGGCATGATCGGCGCACCTGGGAAGTGCCCTTGGAAAAACTCTTCGTTAAAGGAGACCGCTTTTACCGCATGGATGCTTTCACCCAGATCAATCGCTTTTACGCGGTCAACCAGCAGCAAGGGATAGCGGTGCGGCAGAGCTTTAAGAATTTTCGCAATATCATAGTCAATTGCGCTGCTACCAGCGGCCTTATCGTCACTCATTGCCCTGCCCCAATGCTTATCTTAACGGCCGGCCGGTGCTGGCGTGGCAGCTTGCTGCGCTGCTTGCTGACGCTGAATTGCCTGCGCAGTTAGCAAAGCCTGCTGGATTTGCTGATAAGTCGCCACTGAATCGCGGCGGGGGTTGAACCCTTGCGGGGGAACAATCTGAACCGCTGGAACTTTAGTATTAAGCGCAGCAGACACTTGCTGAGTGATGCTTGCCGCTGGCGGCGCGTAAAGGATCGCATCCGGCGTTACCACCATTTGCACCTGCAATTGCTGCGCGACTTGCTGAAGCGATGGACCATATTGCGCAAGGATTTGCTCAATCGCATAGACGCGGGCCAAATCAACCTGTCCGCTCAATTGGCCAACTTCTTGTTCAATCGCGGCAAGCCGTGTCGCTTGCTGCGTGCCTTGCGCGGCCTGCTGTTCAGCTTCATCCAATTGCTTGTCGCCATTGGTATCAAGCTGCTGGAGAAGCGCTTGGCGTTCGGTGCTACGCGCCTGAATAGTGTCGATCTGCGGCTTATACGTTGTGCCGATTTGCTGATAGGCGGTTTTAAACGCATTGGTGTTGATGATCGCCAGCGGCGCATTCACCGTCGCGATTTTGCCTTCGACCTGCGCGGTAGCAGGGACAGCCATAATTGCGGCACTTGCAATGCTAACCGCAGCGAGAGTTTTGGTGAGTAGTTTCATTAGAATTGTGTTCCTACGTTAAAGGAGAAGCGTTTCTCTTCGTCGCCCCGAACCGATTTCAGGATGTGCGCGAAGTCGATCCGGAAAGGACCGAAGGGTGAGTTCCAATTAACGCCGACACCAACCGCGATACGCGGCGTTGGCGTATTTCCAAGGAAGACTTCCCGGAATGCCGGCAGTAGCAATTGAGCTGCGTTGGCGGTTACGCCATCAGCTGCGATTGGATTTACCGTTGTAACGGCAGTTGTGGTTGGGTTTCCATCAGCGTCAACGCCAGCAACCTGCTCTGTAAACAAAGCATTCCCATCCGAGTCGCGATTGGCAACACCATTAGGGAAACTCTGAATCGCGGGCGTATCCAAACCGAACAACGCACCAACATCGAGGAATACCGACGGACGAAGGCCGAGTTCCCGAGCGCCTGATCCCAATGGAATTTCAAGCTCCGCCCGGCCAAGATAAAATGCTCTACCGCCCAACGCATCATCACGGCCCGTATTCCGGTCACCCGCCAATACGTCATCCAATGTCTGGCCTTGCTCCAGGCGGATAATACGCGGACCAATGCCGCGAATATCAAAGCCGCGAATCTGACCCTCACCTAAGAAGAAGCGGTCGGTTAGCAGCACGTCATCGCCGCCAAACGCCGTATCACTGTCGCCATAGGGCGCGATCCAACCGCCTTCTGCGGTTAGCGAGAAGACAAAGCCTGATCCAACATTGAAATATGTCGCAGCCTTGCCACGCATCCGGCCATATTTGACAGATCCGCCTAGGCCGGCAACCTCGCCAGTGACCGAAATTGATGTGCCGCGCGTCGGACGCACACGGTTATTGAGAGTGTTGTAACTGAGGCTAAGGCCAAGGATTGAACTGGTCCGCTTACCAAGCGCTTCACAAAGGAAACGTCCTGCAACCGCAGGCTCACAGGTAGCCACACCATCGCCATCAAAATCACGGAAGAACGCGTTCTCATCAACGCTAACATCGTCAATGTTCAAAGTGTAACTAGCAACTAGCGACATATATTCGCTCAGCGGAACGCCAGCGCGCACAGACAGGCCAGTCGTTGATTGCTTGTACGTACCTGTGCCGCGGTTGAAGAAATCATTGTCAAAATCGCGGCGGAAAATATCGATTCCTGCCGAAATGTTCCGGTCAAAAACGTAAGGGTCGGAGAAGCTTAACTGTGCACTTTGCGAGAAACGCGAATAGTTCACGCTGGCGCCAACGGTTTGACCGCGCCCGCGGAAGTTACGCTGACGGATAGAGGCCGATAGAATGAAGCTCTCCAACGAGGAGAAACCAGCTGACAATTGCAATTCGCCAGTGGGTTGTTCTTCGACGTTCGCTTCAAGCACGATCCGGTCAGGCGCGCTGCCTTCAACCTGATTGACTTCGAAATTCTCTTGGAAATAGCCAAGTGAGTTGATCCGCGCGGTCGTACGCTGGACTTGCAGAGAATTAAACGCATCGCCTTCGCTGATACGGAACTCGCGGCGAACCACCTTATCCTGCGTCAAAGTATTGCCGTTCACATCGACCCGCTCAACATAAACGCGCGGCGCCTGACGAATGACGAACTCAACATTCATTGTCAGCGTTTCTTTTTGACGCTTAAACTGCGGATTTACGTCGGCAAAGGCATAGCCGAATGTTCCGGCCAGTTCAGACAATTGTTCAACCGTATCCTCGACCGACTTGGCATTGTACCAATCGCCGGTTTTCATCGGCAGATTGCCGGTCATCCGGTCGCTGTCAAAATCACGCAATTGGCTGTCGACAGAGACATCGCCGAATTTGTAGCGCTCCCCTTCCTCCACAACATAAGTGATGATGAAGTCTTTTTTATCCGGCGTAAGCTCAGCAACGGCTGAAACCACGCGGAAATCGGCGTAACCTTCCGTCAGATAAAACTGGCGAAGTTTCTGTTGGTCGAACGCCAGCCGGTCAGGGTCATAGCTGGTGTTTGAGCTAAAGAAGCGCGTGATCCGCGATTCCTTTGTGACCATTTCGCCGCGAATTTCGCTATCTGAAAATTCTTCATTGCCCAGAATATTGATCTGGCGAACTTTGGATTTTGGCCCTTCATTGATTTCAAAAACGATATCAACGCGGTTTTGCGGAAGTTGAACCATTTTCGGTTCGACCGTGGCGGCAAAACGCCCTTGCCGCTTATAAAGTTCGATAATCCGCGCAACATCGGCGCGCACTTTAGAGCGAGTGAAGATTTGGCGCGCGGAAAGCTTGATTTCCGGAACAATCTTATCGTTCTTAATCCGCTTATTACCTTCAAGCACGATCCGGTTGATGACCGGGTTTTCCGTGACAGAGATGACGACATTGCCAGCATCATTGCGGATCGAGAAGTTTGAAAACAGCTCTGTCGCGCCCAAATCTTTCAGCGCGCCATCAGCGGCGGCGGACGTGTAAGTCTGACCAACCCGCAGGCGGATATAGCTAAGGATGGTTTGCGGCTCCAAACGCTGCGCACCAACGATACTGATCGTGCTGATAGTGTTGGATACCGGCGCAGGCGCGGGTTGAGGCGCAGGTGCAGCGACAGGAGCAGGCGCTGCAGGGGCTTCTTGCGCCATGGCTGCGGCAGGCAGTCCGGCCAAAATGCTCGAGGAGAGCAGCACGGCAGCGAAACGCGCCATGCTTTTAGCAGCACAATTGGACGCAGCTTTACTGGCTGAGCGTGCACCCATCTGTTTGTGATCATTCATCGACAAATCGTTCCCGTCCAAACTTAGTCATTCGTGTTCGCACGCGCCCCTCGTGCAGTCCTGATATTCTAGGCTACAGCGCTACCCGCGCCGCTGGCTTACGCCATTGCCCGATGGATTGCGCGCAATCAAGCGGTGTGACCCGCCAAACCGCGCTTAGCCCGCGTCCTGTCCCCCGCTAACTCTCGCTCTTAGCTGCCAAAGATCGGCAGCGAGACGAGATCATTGAACGTGACCACCACCATGAACATGAGCACAAAGGCCATTCCGCCCATATACGCATATTCCATTGTGCGCGGACCTACTGGCTTTCGGCGAACAGCTTCTGCTGCGTAGAATGCCAAGTGCCCGCCATCGAGCGCAGGGATTGGCAGCAAGTTAATGAATGCCAAATTAAGCGATATCAGCGCAGCGAAGTTAACAAACGCTATCAGCCCTAGGCTAAGCTGCTCTCCAGAATATTTTGCGATCTTTATCGGACCGCCCAATTCTTTGATCGAACGCTCTCCCGTAACGATCTGCTTAATGCCGGTCGCCATCATTTTAACGATCCGCCAGCATTGTTCTGCGCCAAGCGCGACGGATGTACCAATGCCAACATCTTCGAAGACATAGGACTGACCTGGCCCGACGCCGATCCGGCCCATCTTAGCGCTGTTGCCGAATTTGTCGGTTTCAAGAGAGGTTGCGACGGTCAGCGGAAATTGTATCGCCTTGCCATCGCGGATCGCCGTGACAGTAATATCTTTGCCGGGGTATGGTGCAATCTGATCTTTTAGCGCTTCAAAATTGGGAAGCTCTTCGCCATCAATCGCAGTGATAACATCACCAACTTCCAATCCCGCATCTCGCGCAACAGAAGATTCGGTAAACTGACCGATCATCCGGTCATCTTGATCACCATCGATTACAGGATTGCCGAATATCGCAAAAAAGGCGGCGAAAATACCGATTGCTACGATCAAATTCGTCATCGGACCTGCCAGCACAATCAGCGCGCGTTTCCACAGTGCCGCATGCTGGAAACTGCCATTGCCCGCATCTTGGGGCGTATCAGCTGGCGCGTCGGGATCAGGAATGCTCGCAGGGTTCATATCCCCTTTAAATTGGACATAACCGCCCAATGGGATCGCAGAGAACCGCCAGCGTGTGCCGCGCCTGTCTGTGCGCCCGACAATCTCCTTGCCCATGCCGACAGAGAAAATATCCGCGCCTACGCCCAACCAGCGACCGACCAGATAATGGCCAAGTTCATGAACCGTGATTAGCGGGCCAAGCACCAACAAAAAGCCAATGATATACATCCAGAAAGGCGGTGAATCGAACACGGTCAGAGTGTCTCCAAAACGGATTGGGCGGCTGCGCGGGCTTCGCTATCGACGCTCAGCACATCGTCCAACGTGAAAGGTTTGGGGGCGTCGTAGCGGCTTAACACGGTTTCCACCACTATCGCGATCTGCGTGAACGCGATCTGACCGGCTAGAAAAGCAGCTACTGCGACTTCGTTCGCGGCATTGAGAATTGCGGGAGCGCCGCCGCCTGCCTCAATCGCTTCACGCGCTAGACGCGTTGCAGGAAACCGCACTTCATCGGGCGCAAAGAAGCTCAGCTCACCAATGCTCGGCAAATCAAGCGCTTCCATCGGAGTGTCCATACGCGTTGGATGCGCAAGGCAGCTCGCAATTGGCACACGCATATCGGACGGACCAAGCTGCGCCAGCGTTGATCCATCGCGGTATTCAACCATGGAATGGATCACGCTTTGAGGATGCACCACAATCTTTAGCCGATCGAGACCAACGGGGAAAAGGTGATGGGCTTCGATATACTCCAGCCCCTTATTCATCATCGTCGCGCTATCGACGCTGATTTTCGCGCCCATATCCCAATTGGGGTGCGCGACCGCTTGTTTGGGCGTTGCGGTTTCTAGCTGGTCCTGCGACCATTCGCGGAAAGGGCCACCTGATGCGGTTAGCGTAATGCGCTTTACATCCGATATGGCATTACCGGCGAGACATTGAAAAATGGCGTTATGCTCGGAGTCCACCGGCAGCAGCGTCGCACCGTGTTTGGCGACTGCTGCTGTCATGACATCGCCAGCGGAAACCAGTGCTTCTTTATTGGCAAGCGCAATGGCCCCGCCCTGCTCAATCGCTGCCATAGTCGGCGCAAGGCCTGCACATCCGACGATTGCCGCCACGGTCAGATCGACTTTGCGCGCCGCCGCTTCGTTGAGAGCGCTCGCGCCGCCTGTTGCCTCGATTGTGGTGCCTGATAGCGCCTCTTTCAAATTGGGCATTTGCGCCTCATCGGCAACTACCGCTACATCGGCATCAAATTCGCGGGCGAGTTTGGCCAGTTCCTCAGCCGAAGAATTGGCGGTGAGTGCAACCACATTCCAATCCGCAGCATTGCGCCGGATCAGATCGAGCGTCGATGCGCCTACCGAACCCGTCGCGCCTAAGATAGAGATTGAGCGGGTCACCGATGCATTCTCAAAGCAGGTTTCGCGTCAAAGAAATCACGAAGAAAACTGCTAGAAAACCGTCGAGACGGTCAAACAAGCCGCCATGCCCCGGAATAAGGTTTGAGCTATCTTTGACCCCTGCCTTGCGCTTCATCCAGCTTTCAAAGAAATCGCCGGCCTGCGCTAGAACCGCGATCACTATCCCCGCAACCACGATCGCCAAAACGCCCATCGCACCAAGTCCATCGGGTGACGGCGGGCCAAACAATTCCCCCTCTGGATAGAAATACTGCACGGCCAACGCCACTATCGTTGCCGCCAGTGCTCCGCCTGCCAGCCCCGCCCAAGTCTTAGACGGAGAGATACTCGGTGCAATCTTTGGCCCGCCAATCGCGCGCCCAGCAAAATACGCTCCCACATCAACCGCAACTATCGGCGCAATGAAACCTATCGCTACAAACCAAGCTGCATACGTCTCACCAATTTGTGCCATGCCTAATGCTGCTACGCCGACGTAAACCACGCCAATGAACATCCACAAAGCCTCGCCAAGGATGGTCAGCCCCATCGAACTGGTCAGCCTGTTCCATTCCCACAAAACACCTATGGCGAGCAAAGCCACCAGACCGATCCAGAACCAGCCGCCCAGCCACAACGCCGCGCCAGCAATGATCACCATCACAACCGCACTGATCAAGCGCAGCAGCAAGTCGGAATGTTTAGAAGGTAGTTCCGTAGAAGGCTTGTTAACGTCCGCCAAAGCGCCGCTCCCTATTCGCAAAATCATCCAAGGCTGCTTGCAACATCTCCGGCGTAAAATCTGGCCAAAGCGTGTCGACGAACAGCATTTCGGCATAGGCGGATTGCCATAACAAAAAGTTTGAAAGCCGCACTTCGCCGCTAGTACGGATCAGCAGATCGAGCGGCGGCAGATCATTCGTGTCGAGATGCGCTGCAATGCTCTTTTCCGTCACTTCGCCAATCGCTGCCGCTTTCGCGGCCGCCCGCGCAATCTCTTGCTGCGAGCCATAGTTGAGCGCTACCGCCAAAGTGCGCGATCCTTTGCTCGTCTGCTCCAAAGCATCGTTGAGCATTTCGACAATATCAGGAGCGAGCCCCTGCCAGTCACCAATGATTTTTAGCCGCACATCGTTGGCGATAAATTCAGGCAGATCCGATTTTATGAACTTGCGCATAAGGTTCATCAGATCATCGACTTCATCCTCTGGCCGCGACCAGTTCTCGGACGAGAAAGCGTAAAGCGTCAGGCAATCCAGCCCCATCGGTTCAACATTGCGGATCAGCTCGCGCACAGCCTCCACACCTTTGCGGTGACCCATAACGCGCGGCAAATGCTTGGCCTTAGCCCAGCGCCCATTGCCGTCCATAATGATGGCGACATGGCGCGCGCGATTTGCCTCTGATCCCATTGGTAAGCAGTGCCTGCCCCTATTGGGTCAGGATCTCCTGCTCTTTCTTCGCTGCAGCTTCATCCGTTTCAGCAACATGGCTGTCTGTCAGCTTTTGAACTTCGTCTTCAAGCTTCTTGCGCTCATCTTCTGAGATAGACTTTGCCTTTTCATCCGCTTTCAGCGTTTCCATCGCATCACGGCGAACATTGCGGATCGCGATTTTCGCATTCTCAGCATAGGAACCGGCAAGCTTAGCCAGCTCCTTACGCCGCTCTTCTGTCAGATCAGGCATGGGCAGTCGCACGGTCTGGCCATCGGTCATCGGGTTAAGGCCAAGGTTCGCTTTGGTAATACCCTTTTCAACTGCGCTGATATTGGACTTATCCCAAACCTGCACGCTGAGCATGCGAGGCTCTGGCGCAGAGACCGTCGCGACTTGGCTCAAAGGCATCATTGCGCCGTAAACCTCGCACACAACGGGATCGAGCAAAGCTGTGTTCGCGCGGCCTGTTCGAAGCCCGCCGAGGTCGCCTTTCAGCGATTCCACAGCGCCGCTCATCCGGCGTTCGATATCTGACTTGTCGTAATCGGCCATTATTTACGCTTCCTCTTGTACGATTGTCTGCACGCCATTGCCTTCTAGCACTTTGGCAACATTCCCTTTTTCGCGAATGGAAAAGACCACTATCGGAATGTCGTTCTCCCGGCAAAGGGCAACGGCTGATGCGTCCATAACTTTCAGATTATCGGACAGCACGCGGTCATAGCTGATCGTGTCAAAACGGGTAGCATCGGGATTGGTTTTGGGGTCGGCATCATACACGCCGTCAACGCTGGTCCCTTTCAGCAAAGCATCGCAGTTCATCTCTGCTGCGCGCAAAGCTGCGCCTGTGTCTGTCGTGAAGAACGGATTGCCCGTGCCTGCGGCGAAGATAACGATGCGCCCTTTTTCCAAGTGCCGTTCTGCGCGGCGGCGGATATAGGGTTCGCAAACCGTGCTCATCGGAATCGCGGATTGCACGCGGGTTGGCACGCCCGCCTGCTCCAAAGCGTTCTGCATGGCGAGAGCGTTCATGATCGTCGCCAGCATGCCCATGTAATCGCCGGTCGTTCGGTCGAGGCCGCGCGCCGCGCCCGCTACCCCGCGGAAGATATTGCCGCCGCCGATCACTAGGCACACTTCCAAGCCGCTATCTTTGGCGACTTTCACTTCCTCAGCCAGCCGCGCCACATATTCAGGATCAATACCGTATTCCTGATTGCCCATCAGCACTTCGCCGGAGAGTTTGAGGAGGACGCGCTTTATCTTAGGCATTGATGAAACTTGGGTCATTGGGTCGAGTTTCCGAAACTGTGAGCGATGGGTTGGTTTCGGGGTGCCTTAGCGCGGCATTGTTTTCAAGCAAAGGGAAAGGCGCGTTTTCTCCGATTCGCAGCGTCACGCTGCTATTTTGGGTGAGCTTGTTATCGAAACTCATACGGGGCAGGTCAATTCCATAGGAAGCAGACCGGTGGGCATTAGGATTTGATTTTCAAAGAACCGATGCGAAGGTAACGTGGTTTGGAAAAGTAGGAAAATCGGGCAAAAATTGGAGCGGGCGACATGAAACTGGCGGATATTTTGAGGCTAGATGAGAGAGACAGGAACAGTGAAGCGATCCAGTAGCGTTTACATCCGCCGCCTCGTCCTTATCGCGCTCTTTTGCGGCATCATCCTCGCCGCTAAAGCGTATTACGATACCATGCGCGATCCGGTGGTGGAGCGGCTGACGATCACCAGCAGCCAGTTCCCCGTAGGATCAGCGCCGGTAACCATCGCGCTGCTCGCCGATATTCATGTCGCGGGGCCGGATATGCCCCCATCCCGCCTTGCGGAGATCGTCGACCAAGTGAATGCGCTGGAACCGGATTTGATCGCCATTGCCGGTGATTTGGTGAGTGAGAAGCGCACCGCCACCCATATTTATTCGCCCGAAGAAATCGTGGAACCGCTAGGCGCGCTATCCGCCCCACTTGGCGTGGCAATAGTGCCCGGCAATCATGACCATTGGTTTGATTGGGACGCGCTTTCTCAAGAGATAGCAAAGCATACGCAAATCACCATGCTGGTGAATGAGGCCGCGCAATTCGGCCCACTGGCGATTGGCGGCGTGGATGATGACTTTACCGGCCGCGCGGATGTGGGCGCAACCACAGCGCAAATGCAGCCGCTTACCGGAGCGCGCGTGATGCTGACGCATAGCCCCGATATATTCCCCAATGTTCCTACCAATGTTGATCTTGTGCTAGCGGGCCACACCCATTGCGGACAGATTGGCTATCCTTGGGGCGGCGCGCCCGCGACAATGTCAGACTATGGCGCAAAATATGCCTGCGGCGTAGTGAAGCAAAACGGCAAAACGCTTGTCACCAGCGCAGGGATTGGCACTAGCCTATTGCCGATGCGCCTGTTCACCGCGCCGGAAATTTGGTTGATTGAAGTGCGGGGTGAGTGAAACCTAATAGCGGGCAATTTGTGCGGATTGAATCTCAATCCAAAACGGTCTCAACCATCGCTCCCGCTGGGTTCAATCCCCTGCATCATAGATGATGAATACGGTTGGAGCAGCGATGCTGCACGCCGCCAATCGGCAAACAGCCAAGTCTCCCATGCACCGCCATGCGCAGGCAAAATTACGGGCATTCTGTCGCAACCGATGCTTTTAAGCTCTGCATTCGCTGGGCAGGAAAGTATGGCAAAGCTGGGCACTTCGCTGTCTTTCCAAACTCCGGCAAAGGCAAAAAGTTTTTGATCCGCGATGCTGTACCATTGCTGTTGCTTGCGTACGGTTGGGCTGTGGCTGGTTTGAGTGCGGCTCTGGCCACATTCCATAAATGCGGTCGCCGGAACCAAGCAGCGAAACTCATGATTGCGCAAATTTCCGATCCAAAATGGGCTATCGGGGTTGCGCACAGTGTAAATGCCGCGGGCCGGATCATCAGCGTTTGGCGGCGGCGGAACACCCCAAATACGCGGGACAAGACGCGGCTTTGTTGGCGCACGCTTAGGACCCGTGACAAATTCCCGGCCGCCTGTGATGACTGGAGCAAATTTGCCTGGGGCTAAGTGCCCTCCTTGCCAACGGTCTTCACCGGCGGAGACCGCAAAAGTGACTGCGATCCCAGCTGCAGTTTCATCAAGGCGGTAGAGCGTAACCAAGTCTCGGCTATCTGACCCAAAACGCTAGATGTGGCAACATAGGGAAAGGGCAAGCCCCGCAAAGAAAAGGCCGCCGAACTCTTGCGAAGTCCAGCGGCCAATTTCTTTAACCCATAAACGGGCAAAACATTTGAAAGAACCTACCCCTTAACGGCGGCGGCGACTTCTGCGGCGAAGTCTTCTTCTTTTTTCTCAATGCCCTCGCCCAGTTGGAAACGGACGTAATCGGTCAGAGTGACGGTTCCGCCATTATCCTTACCGAATTTGGCAACCGTATCTTCAACCGAAGTTTTGTTGTCCATCACGAACATCTGGCTGAGCAGCGCGTTTTCTTTCGCGAACTTCTTAATTGCGCCTTCGACCATTTTTTCCTGAACTTGCTCAGGCTTGCCGCTTTCAGCTGCTTTTTCCTGAGCGATGGAGCGCTCGCGTTCTACAACAGCTGAATCCAACCCGTCAGCATTCAAAGCTTGCGGGAACATGGATGCAATGTGCATCGCTAACTGCTTGCCAAATGGCTCAAGCACGTCTGCGCCAAGGTCGCTTTCCAGCGCTACAAGAACGCCAATCTTGCCGAGGTTGGTCGCCGCTGCATTGTGCACGTAAGGAACAACCGCGCCGCTGGATACAGCCACGGTTTTCATACGGCGAACCTGCTGGTTCTCACCAATGGTCGCAACATTGCTGGTCAGCTTGTCTGTCACGCTGCCGCCATCAGGATAGTCAGCCGCTTTCAATGCTTCGACATCATCACCGTCCACGCCAAGTGCGACGCCAGTGGTTTTGGTCACAAAATCTTGGAATTGATCATTCTTAGCCACGAAGTCAGTTTCAGAGTTCACTTCAACCGCAACGCCTTTGGTGCCGTCGACAGCAACGCCGACAAGACCTTCTGCAGCGGTGCGCGAAGATTTCTTCTGAACAGCCGCAAGGCCTTTGGCGCGCAGAGCGTCAACAGCCGCTTCAATATCGCCGCCCGCTTCTACGAGAGCTTTCTTGGCATCCATCATACCTGCGCCGGTTTTCTCGCGCAGCATTTTCACATCGGAGGCGGAAAAATCAGCCATGAGTGTTTCCTTTTTGAATTAAGCTAGCAAGCGCCAGCTCACCTAAATGGGTGAACCAGCGCGCTAGATTGAGATTGCGATGCACCGGTGGCGCATCAAACAAATGGGTTAGGCAGTTGCCGCTTCAGCAGGAGGGGCATCCATTGCGCCCACATCTTCGCCAGAATCGGCCACTGCGCCGCCCTTACCAGCCATTGCCGCTGCACCGATTGCTTCGCAGTACATGCGAACGGCGCGGCTTGCATCGTCATTGCCCGGTACCGGGAATGCGATATTGGATGGATCAACATTGCTGTCGAGAATGGCGATCACTGGAATGCCCAGAACAGCCGCTTCTTTAATCGCCAGCTCTTCTTTATTGGCATCGATCACGAACATCACGTCAGGCGTGCCGCCCATATCGCGAATGCCGCCGAGCGAGAGTTCCAGCTTGTCGCGCTTACGCGTCAATTGCAGAACTTCTTTCTTGGTAAAGCCGCTAGTGTCGCCCGAAAGCTTTTCTTCCAAAGATTTCATTTCTTTGATCGAACCGCTGATGGTTTTCCAGTTTGTCAGCATCCCGCCGAGCCAACGGTGGTTGACGAAGTGCTGGCCGCAAGCCTGCGCTGTTTGCGCGATTGGCTCTTGCGCCTGACGCTTTGTGCCCACGAACAGAACTTTACCGCCTGAGCGGACTGTGGACTGAACAAAGTCGAGAGCGCGTGCGAACAATGGCACGGTTTGCGACAAATCAATGATGTGAACGCCGTTGCGTGCGCCGAAGATATACGGCTTCATGCGCGGGTTCCAACGGTGGGTTTGGTGGCCGAAGTGTGCGCCGGCCTCAATCAATTGCTGCATCGTGACGGTAGGTCCCGCCATAGATAATTCCTTTCCGGTTATGCCTCTGGAAGCGCGAGAGAACCTTGGCGAGGGTTTGCACCCTTTGATCGCCGCGGCACCGGTATGTGTGCGTTTCCATGCGAATTTTCCTGAGGGGTTTGGGTCAGCGGATGCTGCTCCATTGCCTTGGGAGAGGCGCATCTAGCGGGAGTGCGCAGGGAAATCCACCCCCTTTTTCCGACCGAAGGGTCCAAAATGGAACAAAACGCGAAAATTTATGTTGACACGTTGGAACACATAAGGAACAATGCTAAGGGAACACACGGTGAACAGTAACCAAATCACCGTTTCAAACGAATTCGCGTTTGAGTGATAAAACTTAAGGACCCGCCATGATCGCCTTTACCCTTGCCCTGCTTTTTCTAGCTGCCAGTATCATCGCGGCGGCCAGCCTTGTTGATAGCGCAGTGCGCGGATGCAATGCATGGCGTTCTATCCAGCGCGAGATGGCGGCGGAACAATCGGGTGAGCGCGTGACATTTACCGGGGATGTGGTGGCGTTTCGCAATATCAAGCCAGTGCGGGCCGGTGTTCAGCCGCTCTTTGCCCAAGCCGCTAATCAATCCGGTGCTATTCCGACCGCTGCTGCCGCTTAACTTTGGCATAGCGCCAAATACCGACGGGCATTAGCGATAGATAAATCACGCTAATCCCTAGCAAAACCCACCAGGGTTCAAGCAAGAGCCCCGTGAACATCAATCCAGCCAGTGCAATCAGCTCCAACCTGACACCTCTGCGCGGACGAAGCGAACCCCAGCTGAGCGTCGCGACATTGGAAATCATCAGAAACGCGATCGACCCGATCCAGACTGCGACCAGCACTGGATTGCGAAACGCCTCATTATCGGTGATCGTCCATACGTAAAACGGCGCAAAGGCGAGCCCTGCCGCTACAGGCGCCGGAATCCCCGTTAGAAAGCCTGCAAGCTTATGCGGCTGCTCATCCGTATCAATCTGCGCATTAAACCGCGCTAGCCGCAATGCGCAGCAAATCGCGAATGCAAGGGCGACAAACCACCCTACTCTCGGCAAATCATCCAAAGCCCAAAGGTATAGGATCAGCGCCGGCGCCATGCCGAACGATAACGAATCTGCCAAACTGTCTAGCTCGGCCCCAAAACGCGATTGCGCATTCAAAAGGCGTGCGATCCGCCCATCTATTCCATCCAGAACGCCTGCAAGCACGATGGCGGCAACAGCAAATGCCCAGTTCTCCATCATGGCAAAGCGAATACCGGTTAGCCCAGCACACAGCGCCGCAACAGTCACCGCATTGGGCAGCATCGCCCGTAAAGTCAGACCGCGCCGCGCTTTGCCCAGCGGTTCACCCGGCTCTGCCTGAGGCTCAGTCAAAGGATCGCCGCGATCATCAATGTGCCACGCCTTCGATAAATTTGGCTTCCCCGACCTCTGCAAGCACGGTTTCGCCAGCAATAATTCGTTGACCTAACAATACTTTAGACTCGGTTCCTGCGGGCAAATATACATCCACTCGGCTACCAAAACGGATCAGCCCAACGCGCTGCCCGCTTGCGACCATATCGCCCGGCTTTGCGAAAGGAATGATACGCCGCGCCACCAGACCTGCGATTTGCGTAAAGCCGATTTGCAAACCATCAGCACGCTCAACCAGAAAATGCTGACGCTCGTTTTCCTCGCTCGCTTTGTCCAGATCGGCATTCATAAATTTGCCGGGAATGTAGACAACGCGGGAAATCGTGCCGCTGATGGGGGAGCGGTTAATGTGAACATCAAACACGCTCATAAAGATCGAGACGCGCGTCACAGGACCGCTCGGCAGGCCGTCATAGCCAGAACCATCATTGACCCGCAGCTCTTCTGGCGGTTCGCACTGCATTATCAAAGAAACCAGCCCGTCTGCGGGCGCTACAATCGCTTTTTCATCCTGCGGAACCACGCGTTCTGGATCGCGGAAGAATGCAAATACGCCTGCTGATAGGAACAGCATGGGAAGGCCCAAATAGGTCCAACCGAAAAACAGCGGAATGAGGCTTAAAACCACAGCAAAGGCGCCAAATTTCAGCCCTTCACGGTGGATGGGAGGAAAGCTCCAGCTAACTTCGCCCTTGCCCTGATTATCGAGAATTTCACCTGACATGGCACTGCATCTAAGCACTACGAAGGTCAGCGGCAAGCGGTGCTTACAATCCGCCACCAGCAATTATGGTTAAAATTAGGTTATTTTTAAGGTTTGACACCTAGAGCTCACTGCCATGTGGGATAGAACAGAAATTCTGAGGAAATGGGCGGCAGAGGCACCCATTTATTTCGCGAGCCTTGTACCGGTTGCGTTCTGCATAGCGCTTTTATCGACAAAAGGGATCTATCCCGAAGCAATGCCGGTTTGGGTCAATGCCCGGCTCTTCTTCATTTCTGTTGTGGCCATGCTTTGTATCGATGCGACCGTCAAAATTGTCCAAGACCGGCCTGTTTCACCAATCGCCTATTTAAGGACCCGCTACACCTCGCCCGAAGTTATTATGGCTTTGGTTGGCGCAATCCCGCTGTTCATCATGTCGATTGCCATCATTCCGTTTTTCTCCAAGATGAAAGCAGCCATTCCGCTGTTTAACCCATACAGCTGGGATCAGACCTTTATCGCTTGGGATCAGGCCATTTTCTTCGGCTATGATGCATGGGAAGTGTTGCAACCTTTGCTGGGCTTCCCGATCATCACAGCGTTCCTGGCAGTGCTGTATCACCTTTGGATGCTGCTGCTTTATCCCGGATGCCTGTTCTTTTTGCTTGCCAATATTGATGAAACCGTGCGCCGGAAATTTTTCCTAAGCTACGCGCTATCTTGGTTCGTGGTTGGCGGATTGATGGCCACTGCACTATCATCCGTTGGGCCGGTTTTCCTTGGCCCGATCATGGGTGATGGACGGTTTGATGATCAAATGCTCTATTTGAATGGAGCGAACGAACAAATCACCGTTTTGACCATTAGCGTCCAAGAAATGCTGCTGGAATGGCACTTTGAAAAAGCCAACGGAATAGGCAGCGGCATCACTGCTATGCCGAGCATGCATTGCGCCATTGCATTCTTGTTCTGGTTGGCGATGCGGCAAGTTTCGAAGCCTGCCGGCATATTCTTCGGAGCGTTCTTCGCGATCACATGGGTATCAAGCGTGCATCTGGCCTACCACTATGCCGTGGATGGACTGGTTTCGCTCATCGCAGTGGCGATCATTTGGAAGTTGTCAGGAGCGGTTATTACTGGATGGGATGCGTTGCTCGCGCGCCGCAATCAGCCTGCTTTTCGGACAAACACTGTTCCGGCGGAATAGCCCGCACCAAAGCTACAAATCAGGCCGGTATCGCCGCTCGCCAGATCTTCTGAATGTTTGTGAAACGCGATAATCGAGCCAGCGCTTGATGTATTTCCATATGTATCGAGCACGGTGGGGCTTTCGTCTGCACTGGCTTCATGCCCAAGAACCCGCTGAGCAATCAGCCTGTTCATGCCTGCATTGGCCTGATGCAGCCACATTCGGCGCAGGGTTGCCGGATCAACGCCAAGCCGGTCCGCTTCATCCACGATCATTTGCGCGACCATGGGCACGACTTCTTTGAAAACCTTGCGCCCTTCTTGAACGAAAAGCTTATCCGCCTCATCCGCCGTTTCGGGCGTTGCGCGGTTGAGGAAACCGAAATTGTTGCGGATATTGTTGGAGAACACGGTTTTCAGTTTCGTGCCTAGAATGTCCCAATGTGCAGCTGGAGCCATGGCTTGATCTTCGACCAGCACAGCCGTTGCCACATCGCCAAAGATGAAATGGCTATCGCGGTCGCGCCAATTGAGGTGGCCAGAGGTGATTTCTGGGCTGACGACCAAAACGCTGCGCGCATTGCCTGCCCGCACATAATCGGCCGCAGTTTGAATACCGAAAGTCGCTGATGAACATGCGACATTCATATCAAAACCAAACCCATCAATGCCCAGCGCCTGCTGAATTTCCACCGCCATAGCGGGGTATGCGCGCTGCATATTCGATGCCGCACACAATACTGCGTCCACATCGCTGACATCGCGCCCTGCCCGCTTAAGCGCTTGCTCGCACGCTTTCACGCCAATCTCTGCCATGATCGAAAGGTCTTCATCACTGCGTTCATCCCAGCGCGGCGACATGACTTCTGGATCAAGGATTGGCTGTTTTGCCATCACATGACGCGCTTTAATCCCGCTCGCTTTTTCGATGAATTCTACCGAGCTGGGCGAAAGCGCCTCAAGATCGCCAGCCGCAATAGCATCGGCGTTGTCAGCATTAAACAACTCAACATAGGCGTTGAAGCTGGCGACCAGCTCTTCGTTAGAAATGCTGTCTTCAGGCGTAAAAAGCCCGGTGGAGGAGATTACGGGATGCAAAGTGTCTGTCATGCAGCGCTGATTATCGGCAGCACCATTGCGCGGCAAGCGCAAACCTGCCCGCGCGCGCATTTGCACCCAGTTTGTATGGGCCGGAGGTATCAACCCCCAGCCCAGACCAGCCCAGCCCTATGCTCTCCTAAAAACCGAAGGCAACGCCCACACGCCCGCCGGTGGATTTCTTGGCGGTTGATCCGGTCACCCCACCATTGATGTACACTTTATCGCCTACACGCGCGGTGACAGATCCGGCAAAGCCTTGCTCGCCGCGATATGTGCTAGCGTTAAAGCTGACGGAAAAAGTGCTATCAGGCACCACCATGGTCCCGCCCAGCGCCATCGCCGCTGCGATCCCGCCGCGTGTGCTTTCATCCAGATCATCGAGACGGAAATCAAAATTGTCGATCCGCCCTTCCAATGTGCTGGTGCGCGCGGACAGAGCATCGAACTGAGCGTCGGACACTGCGGCAATTTGATCAACGGCCACCCGCACGTTTTGGACGGAGCTCATGGTCGCAGCCTGCTGGCGGCCCAGCGTTCCGTTTGCATCGACGGTGACAACATCTACGGGACCGACCTGCGCATCGGTAGAGGCGTCAATATCGCCCACTTGGACAGAGGAACCTGCGCCGCCAAGCGCCACTTGGTTGGTGGCAGTCGTCGCCGCT